>NZ_JABFCX010000001.1 GCF_013085255.1 Parvularcula mediterranea | reverse complement strand
TGGCCGAGGAGACGGGCGCGCCCGTGATCTTCGATGCGACCCACTCAGCCCAGCAACCAGGCGGGCAGGGCGGAAGCTCAGGCGGCCAGCGCGAGATGGTCCCAACCCTTGCACGGGCGGCCGTCGCTGTCGGCGTGGCGGGCGTCTTCGCAGAGACGCATCCCGACCCCGACAACGCCCCATCGGACGGACCGAACATGATCCGCCTCCATCATCTTGAACGCTTCCTCAGTGAGCTGAAGGACCTCGACGCGCTCGCGAAAAGCCGGGGAAGCCTCTACGGGTTTTCGGAATAGCTGAGGGATATCTCAGCGCAGAGGGTCGTCTTCGTCGGCATATGCGTTGAGAACTGCATCTGGGTCGCTCAGCATACGGATGCGTCCTTTTTCGAGCCAAAGAGCCTTGTTGCAGTTCTGCCGGATCAGTTCGGGTGAGTGCGATGCGAGAACCAGGATTGATGCGCTGTCGACGAAGCTCCGCATGCGTTTAGTCGTCTTCTTCCGGAACGTTTGATCGCCAGTACCCAGCCATTCGTCGAGGGCAAGAATGTCAGGGTCGAAGGCCGTGGCGATCGCAAAACTCAGCCGCATACGCATTCCTGCTGAGTAGGTCTCCACAGGAAGATCTAAAAAGCCTTCAAGTTCTGAGAATGCAGCAATCTCGTCGCGTTTCTCTTCGATCTGTTTTCGGCTCGCGCCGCATGCGAGACCCTTGAGCGTGATATTCTGATGTCCGGTAGCCTGCGATTGCACCCCGAGATTGAGGTTGATGAGGTTGTTGATCCTGCCTTCAGAGCGAACGGACCCGCGATCTGGAGGGATCAGGCCTGCAATGACCCGGAGAAGGGTTGTCTTCCCCGATCCGTTGTTGCCAACGATGCCCAGTCTATCACCGCTCTTCAGAGCAAGACTGACGTCGGAGAGTGCCGCCACACCTTTCAGCCGACCTAGCCTGTCCCGGACGAGACGGGCATCTGCGGTTCCACCATCAGGCGAGCTCCCCCCTGCGCTTCGTTGAGCCAACGGATAAGTCAGGCTGACATCTTCGAGGGATATGCTCGGCACAGTCTAAACCCAGAACGGTAAGCGACGACGCATGGCGCCGCCGACCAGCACCGCGACGATCGAAATGCAGACCAACCAGCTTAGGCTTAAACCCCAATGGTAAGCTGACGGGCTAACTCCCAGCAGAGGGTCGCGCAGGATCGCAATGAAATGAGTCATCGGATTAAAGTCCGCGAGATCTCGGCGGATGCCAGTCGTCTCAGCGTACACCCACAGCACGGGCGATGTAAAAAAGAAGATTCGCGAGATGGCTTGTACGAGGTGTCCGACATCTCGCCACCGCGCTGCCAGAAGGCCAAGAAGGAACTGAAGCGGTACAGCCGTCAGCGTAAAGAGCAGAAGAGCAGGGATGGCAAACAGCGCGTTGCCATTTGGCCGCCATCCGAAAAACGGCAGAATCAGCAAAGCGATGAAGAGGTGGATAAAAAAAGGAAAAAGCGCCCTGCTGACGCCTTTGTATACGTACACTGAATAAGGAAGGTTCGAGCTTTTGACCCATCCAGCAGCTCGCGCAAAGACGTGGCAGCCATCAACCACATTTGCGATCAAAAACTGGTAAGCTGCAAAACCGATGGCAACGTAACTAACGAATGCACCTGAGTCTAACTCTGCGAAAGCTCCGAAGAAGATGGAGATCGCAGCTACGAAGAGTATGAACGAAAGGCCGATCCAAGCCAGGCCAAAGACAGACCGTCGATAACGGTTCTGAATCTCGTCCCAGGCGAATGTACCCCAAATCTCCAGTTTTCCAGCCCCATCGACGATATCTGCAATCATCCGTTGGATATCCGAGCGGTCTTTTCTTGGGAGTCGGTCTGAGGCGCTGCCCATGATCAAGATCCTTTCGTCCGCATAGAGAATGATACGGCGTGCTCCGAGCTTCTTCCAACTCCGCCGCCAGGCTGCCAAGCTGATATCGGAGAAGCCAGCGCAGACTCAATGAAACTGCGAAAAAGGGCTATCAAATCGTCACCTTCAGAAATCGCCCCAACGCATCAACGCAACGTTCTGAAGTTTGCCCATCCCAAAGCGGTAGATCGCTCTTCACCGCGTTTGGCTGCTGGAGTGTCGCTTGGATAAGTTCAGAGAGCGTTTGCGGTGTTGCGAGCCGGTTCGTCCCGTGGGAAATGGTGCACGGTCGCTCTGTGTTCTCCCTCACCGTCAAACACGGTATGTTCAGGTAGGATGTCTCCTCTTGCAAGCCACCCGAGTCGGTGATCACAAGCCTGGCTAGCGACATGAGGTTGATGAAATCGTCGTAGGGCTGATTTTCTGTAAGCCGAATGCCTGACGCTTTGAGTGCGTCCAGCCTCCCGATTCGATTGAGCGCCTGCGCAGTTCTTGGATGAAGTGGAAATAGAACTGTCATCCTTTTCGCCAATTTCTCAAGCGCATCACAGATCATATTCAAGCGAATATCATCTTCAGTGTTCGATGGCCTGTGGATTGTCACGAGGGCGAATTCGTCGTGAATGGCTAAGGATTTCCGGATCCCTTTTTGTATGTCGTTGTCGAGTGTGGCGACAAGGCTGTCGATCATGATGTTCCCAACAAACTCGACCTGCTCCGCTGGAGCGCCCTCCGCTTCGAGGTGGCGAAGGCTGTCCTCGCACGTTGCCAGCAGAAGGTCAGAAATTGAATCAATGGCGAGGCGGTTGATCTCTTCTGGCATACTCCGGTCAAAGCTGCGCAATCCGGCCTCGAGGTGGGCGAGGGGAACTTGGAGACGCTTTGTCGCGATTGCCGCGGCAAGCGAAGTATCAACATCACCCGGGACCAATATCAAGCTTGGGCTTGCGGTGGATGCGTAGCGGAAAAAGCCTTCGACCATCGCGCCGAAGCGTGTTCCGAAATCGCCGTCCGGAAGCTCAATCACGGTGCCTGTCGACTCGACCCCGAGCTGAGCAAACAGGTCTTTCCCCATGTTGCGCGAGTAGTGTTGTTCGATGAAGACGATTTCAGGGTCGCACCACGAAGTCTGCTGGAGGGCGCGGTAAAGCGGTGCGATCTTCATGACGTTGGGCCTGGCCCCTGCAACAAGAATGATGCGCTTTGTCGAGGATTGGTCAGTCATAGGAACGCAGTGCCACTCCCGATCAACGGGAGCAAGGACAGACAGAGCTTCGAGTAGGTAGAAGAACTAAGTGATTTCAAAATTGAAGCGCCTCTTTCGAGAGCCTGGATATCTGTTGGCTCACCATCTCATTCGGAGAGGTTATCATGCCGCAGCGCTCGCCTGGCTGAAGGCGCTGTCCAAAAACGGGCTCCCGATCGGCCCCGGTGCGGCGGAACTAATGCGGTCGCTTTGGGCGCGGGAGAATCGTGCAGGGCTGCATGAATGGATTTCAGAGGTCGAAGCGATCGATGCCGTGCTGGCTCGGGAGTACCGAGTTCGTCTCAACGCACATCTGAAGCCTCAAGACGATCACCTCGACGATGCAATCGATGTCGCAAACGAAATGCGGGGCCCCTTGGCTGACCTGCGCCAGTTGGAGATGGCGACCTTAGCTCTCGATGGCGCTTTGAGGTGGCACTCGTTGGAGAAGGCCCGGTCAGTCCTCGAGCAATTCCCCGCGCTGGGGGCGATCAATAGCGCTGCGTCAGCGACTATAGCAGCTGCCTATTGCGGTGCCATTCTTCGCGAGGAAGGTCCTGATACATGTCTGGACGCTATTCATCGCTTTACGGATGATGCTGTCGAGGATCATTCCCAGACCTTTGCCATCCGCGTTACGGAGACGGCACATGCGGCAAGAATTGCAAAAGGTGAGCCCCCAAGCGCTCTGGCGCCCTACGAGCGCTTCATCCAACACGTCACTAGTCGCGACCAGCTCCAACTCGCGGAAGCCTGGCGTGACCTCTGCGATGCCGGGTTTGACACACAGTTCCTTGTGCGGACGGATAAGGATCAAGCAGTCCTACTGATTGATCGTCTGAAGGAGGCCGCCCGTGCTAGCATTCCCTTTCTCGCGCTTCGACTCGGGGACGGCGAGGGATACGGCTGCCCTCCGCTAGATGGACACCCCGCCTTCGTGAGCAGCGACAAACGCATTGATAACTATTTGGAAGCCGACCTTCTCCACAGAGAAATGTCTTGGTGGGGACTACCCCTTGATCAATCGCAACGGGACACATTCATCCACCGTTTCCAAAGCTCTATTCTAGATGCTGATATCATCGGCGTGCCGAATATATATAGGCTCTGTCGCGATGGATCCCCCTCTTTCCCTGTTTTTGATCGACACTCTGGGCGCGGCCTCGCGCGCGTCATGGGGTTCATACTGTCTCTGGCTCGAAGCGGCGCACTCGATGAAGCAACGTTTACGGATGAACGCTTCAATCACTTGCTCGGCCGGTCAGAGATGCTTGAGGTGGCATCCGCTGCAGAGTCTGTAGTTGTCGTTTCGCCCTATACAGACGAAAAGATTAGAATGGCGCTGGGGCCTGTTGCAACGAAGCTGTCCACGCTTTTGATACCGCCCCACGTCCGAGTCAGATCTGCGGTGGGTTCGACAGATAGCCTCCCTCAAAGCTTCGATGGTCTTGCGGCAGAAGTCGAGGCAGTCGCCAAGCCAGGGACGCTCGTCCTGCTCGCCGCGGGATTTCTCGCTAAAGACCTCGGAGCTCGTGCCAAGCGCAGGGGCGCGTGCGCTCTCGATTTGGGATCATCGCTGGATAGGCTCATGGGTGTCCGGGCGCGATCGCTGGCAGATGTCGCGAGTCCGCAGCGTTCAAAGACTAGCCCCTAGCTGTCAGTTCTCCATCTTGGAGGTCTGACGCAACCTCCAAGTTAACCTCAACGTCATCTCTTGTCACCCGCATGGCATCAGGTGCAGGGAATGGGCGCACTTCTTGCGGAAATGGCATGAACGGCCTGCTCGTCGGCAGTCCCTTGTGCCAATCCGTGTAGTTGTTGCGATAATCCTGTCTTACGTTTGACACGCCAGTGACCTTACTCACTCCGTGGTCAGCATGGTTGGTGAGGCTGGTCGGCTCATCAAGGCAGATCATGCTGATCGTTGGTAGGCGCACCAATTGGCGACCTAGAACCATCTCCACGCGCGTGATCATCTCGCTGTCTGCACCGAAGCGAACGCTGTCCCAGAAGCCGAGCCGATCTCGCAGCAGGGCTTTGGGCAGAAGGCATGAGATTGAGGCGATCCTCATGGCGCCGTCCCTCGAGAATGACCCATACTTGCCAAGGTGATCGAAGCTTCCGTCTGCCAGTACCCTGATCATGTAGGACAGGACCGCCGTCGCATCGTTGCCAGCGAGAAGGAATTCCATCTGGTCTGCGAGCCGCTCCGGAAACGACCAGTCGTCAGCATCTTGTCCAGTGACAAACTCGCCTTGCGCGAGGGTCAGGCCGATGTTCTTAGATACGTACGGCCCTACGTTGCGCTCATTTCGCAAGCCAACGACCCTGGGGTCTTCCGCCTTTAGGCGCTCGATGGCCGCCCAAGTTGCGTCAGGGCTGCAATCATCGATGATGATCAGCTCCAGATTTCGCCAGCTCTGATTAAGAATTGAACGCGCTGCATGCTCGATAGTTTTCTCGGCCTTGAAGGCCGGCATAATGACCGAAACCAGAGGGCCGTCGTGAACAGGCGTTGGCGAGTGCAGGCTGCGGATCCGCGAGAAAAGGCTCGTCTCGCCGTCCAACACGGTGATGTCTGACGCTGCGCGGCTTCTAAGATATGCGTTTACGGATGATGCCCATTGTTCTGTATCGTGACGATATTTTGTCGCTCGCAACAGATTGATTGCCGGGACCTGAATTGGGCTGGCATGAGTTTCCGCGAACTCGATCGCCGCGTCGATCCCCTGATCTGCGATCATGTTTCGCGCCTCGAACAAGATGGCGCTTCGCTCGAGCTTCTTTGCCTTTCCTTTCCTCGAGGTTCCGTGGGCGGCGGCGTTCGCGTCGTTGGCACTCTGCGCTGCCAATGCAGCTTTAAGCTTCGGCTTCCCCTTGCGATATTCCTGCAGTGCACGGATTAAAGCGAAGGGAAGCACAGGAAGACGGGTCACTGAGCTGTTAGCAGCTATGGCGCGACCAAGCCGGAAGCCGAGTGTCCGCTGCTGGATGTAGGAATTCGCCCTCATCTCTAGGAGCTCTGCGTTGAGGCTGGCTTGGCTCTCCCTCAGTTGTCGGATTGACTTATTGGCGCTTTTGAGAGTTTGCGCCAACGAGCGGCTGTCTTCATCCTGCAGAATGAGGTCTTTTCGCACGGACGCAATCGCTTGGGCCTGTCGTTGGATAGTCAGCTCCGCCTTCTGAAGCTTCGCGGTCCAATCCGCCTTTTCCTCTGCACGCGTTGCTTCTCGCTGAGCTTCTGATTCCTGATACTCCTTCAGGGCCTCCTGATGAGCATCAAGTTGAGCGGAGTATTCCTCCACAGTCTGCTCGAGGCGCGATTCCAGCTCGCTTCTTGCAGATTCAACGGCTGCTTCATGATCGGAAATGAGCCTTACAGATTCCTCTTCGAGACGTCGTTCCAATTCGATGCGCCTGCTTTCGCCCTCAGCCAGCGACGTTTTTAACTCGCCGCGGAGTTGCTTGAGCTCTTCATCACGCGCTCGGATTTTTTCATTTCGCTCTTTGACTTTTTCAAGGAGTTGCTGACGATCAGTTCGGAGATCGTCCACAGAGCCGTTCAAGCGTTCAATCTGATCGACTGCCGAACCTAGCTCTGCGTTTGCGTCGCGCAAGCTATCGCGCAATGAATCAGCTTGCCTCAGGATACGATTTTCAAAAAGCTTCCGTACACGCTCCGAGTCTGTTTGACCGTAAGATTCGCTCTCCCCGTCTTCGTCGGGAGTTGAGGCATCATCAGCGCTCGAATTATGCCGTTGGTCGAAGGTCGCCAACGCGGCGTCAAGATCCCCGTCCGCTCCGATCTGCCCCCAGAAGTCTGCGAAGGCTCCTTTTGGCTCCCCGATGTCGAGCGTGATGGTGTTCGGGCGACGTGCGAGGAAAGCCGTGATGTTTGAGGTGACGGTGTCGACGTAGTCCCGGCAGATTTCTAGTGTCGGCGTGTCGCTCCCCAAGATCCCGCGCATGAGAATACCCTGAGCGTACGTGTAGGGAATATTCCCGAGGTTGGCCCAGCGTTCGTCGTAGCTGAGAGCCACCAGTTCCCGAGCCCTCGTCAGATGAACGTAAAGAGCATCATCGCCGTAACTCTTTTCGAGGCGCCCCAGGAACCAGGCAAGCCGATTGTCGACTTCAATATGATGCTCAGGATAGTTCAGCCGCTCGACGCCAAGTTGCCGTGATCTCGTCTCGTGACCTACCGTCCAGTTTTGAATCTGCTCACATGCCCTGGCGAAGGTCATGGAACCGCTGCGTCCAGTGCAGAGAACGAAGACGTTCCGGAATCGAGGGTTCGGGGTGGGCATGACAAGTTCCTTTGCGAAGGAGCTTTTCCCTTCGGTTTCCGAAGGCGGTTAGACTAATTCAAGCTCGGCCATCAACCTTTCGAGGCCGCCTCACTCTCGGCAAACTTCGTTGCTCGGAGAGTGACATGGGCGGAGACGGTAGATATGGATGCGGTGGTCGGGCATCGACAGGAGCCGGAACAGAAATAGCCAGGCCCCGCTTCGGTCTTGCTTGACGACATCCACTCATGAGAGCGAGTGAAATGAAAGAGTATCGAGCAGATATTGACGGGCTTCGTGCGATCGCCGTTCTCCTCGTCGTGGCCGCACACGTAGACCTTGCATTGCTCAAGGGTGGGTTCGTCGGTGTCGACGTCTTCTTCGTCATCAGCGGGTTTCTGATTACCCGCCTGCTGATCAGTGAACACCGTGAAACCGGCAGGGTAGATTTTCGCACTTTCTATTGGCGGCGCCTTCGGCGCCTCACCCCGGCTGTGGTCGCCGCAACGTTTTTAACACTGCTTGGGGGCTTTTTGCTCCTCTCTCAGGACGCCTATAGCGAGCTAGTTGGTTCTGCGATATCGGCCGTTTTGAGCGTGTCGAATGTATTCTTCTGGATTAATGTCGACTATTTCGACACTGGTGCGCTCACTAAGCCTTTGCTGCACACCTGGTCTCTTGGTGTTGAGGAGCAGTTCTACCTTTTCTGGCCACTGATGGTTGTTCTGTCTCTCAGGTGGATAAGAAAACCGCTGGCTGCTATCGCGTCGTTTGCATTACTCTCCTTCGCCCTGAATTGGGTCTTTTTCGAGACGGACTGGATCGTCTCGATAACGCCAGCCACCGGTTGGCTTTCTCAAGCTCGCGATGCCGAAGCGTCTGCTTTCTATCTCTTTCCCTTTCGGGTGTTTGAATTCGCAATAGGCGGGTTCATCGCTGCGGCGGGAACCGGCTCCATCATTCGTCTTGGCCGTTATGCAGCCTCGGTTATCTCGTTGATTGGCCTGGGCGTCATTTTCGGGGCTTCGGTGCTGTTCGATGCCGATACTATTTTTCCGTATGCAAATGCGCTGGTGCCTGCGTTGGGGACCGCGGCCCTCATTGTCGGCGGAAGCGTTGCCAACCCAGTCGCCGGAATACTCTCATCGTCCGCTTTGAGATTTATCGGCAGGATCAGCTACTCCGTGTACCTTGTACATTGGCCCCTGGTTGTCTTTTGGAAATTGGCCACGGGCCCGGAGCTGTCCTCGATTGAGCAGGCGATGCTGGCCGGAGCAGCGATCGTTTGCGGATACGGCCTGTATCTGTCTGTCGAGAAGCCTTTCCGCTATGCGGGGTTCCTGACCGGGCCGGTGGTTGATCGGCAGGCTTTTCTTCAACGGGCCACCCTGCCTGCCGCTGTCCTCTTGGTAGTGGTGATGGCTTTTGGGACCTCACAGATCTCTCGGATTCCGACAAGCCGGCTGGTCCTTTCTGACGAGGTTCTCCGTCAGTATGAGTCCTCGTTCTGTGGTGCTGCAATCGAAGGTTTCCCGCAGGAGCTTTTCACTTGCCAAGTCGATCGGCAAGCTGAACAAACGCTCATCGTGTGGGGCGATAGTCACGCTCGCCATCTTGTCGCTGGTCTGAGTACGGCCTTTCCTAGGGCCAACATTGCCGTCGCATATCTGACGGGGTGCATGCCCCAAAGCGGCTTGAGCGATTTTGTCTGGGAGTATTCACGTGCGGACAAGTCAGAAGCTTGCGTAGAGCGTAATCGTGCGTTCATTCAGTGGGCTGAAAATGAGGCGCCGCGCGGTAATCCTGTCCTTGTGACCAATGCGAAGAGGTTGACCCCTCGGTCAATGGCAGAGTTGACCGAACCCATCCTGGATCAGCTCGCAGCTTCCGGCTTGAAGCCGTTTTTCCTTGAGGACTTCATTCGCCCAGAAGCGGAGCTTGGGCGCTGTCGATCAGTTCCGTCCTTCATCCTGAGCGATGAGCAACTCTCTGAAGTCTGCCAGCCTCGGCTTCAGGCCGTGGAAAAGGAACTGGCTTACAACGAGGAGCTTAGGCAACTGATCGCCCGCTATCTTCCTGTCCACGATGCCCAGTGCGCGGGACGCGTATGCTCATTCGTAACCAGCGAAGGATACCTGACGCACCGTGATACTCATCACCTCTCACCCGCAGGGTCGGCCCACTTTCTGACCAGGCTCGTCGCGAGTGAGGAATGGCAGAGTAGGCTTGTGGGCCCTTTCGACCTCGTTGCGAATTCACAGAACACGCTGGTCGACTACAGCGCCATGTCGGATCAGCAGATGGTTGTCGTTGACGGCGAAATGATCTGCCCAGCTTTGTCACCGACGTCGCCTGCTGTGACTTACAACCAACCAACGGTTCTCGGTCCTGAAAACGTCGGTGAGTATGAAAGCGGTGCTGTGGCGCAGGACGAGGGTAATTTTGACCAATGGACCCTCACCGTTCGCGGAGATGCCGCGGAACTTCGAGGCCAATACCGCAGAGGAGGTGTGGTCAAACCCATCGAGCTCACTGGCTCGGTTGCAGGGAATCGGCTTCTTCTAACAGGGAGACGCGGACCCAGAGAATGCACTTATGAAGGACTGCTTCTGGGCTGAGTCTGTCGGCGTGCGAGGTATCTAAAGCTTTATCGTATCAGGAGGATAGGGGCCTGACCTCTGATTCAGCCCAGCGTCGCTCTGGTGGGCAAGTTTGTTGAAGAGCAAAGTGCTCGCGGGTGGACAAACGCGTGGTTGCGCTGCAATGGCGACAGAAGATTCAACGCGCTTTTGGCGCCCAAACTACCGTGAGTTTAGAATGTCCCTAGAGCGCATTGCGGATGATTTTGTCACCCGGGCGGAAGCCAAAGATCTGACTGTCGGCGTGATCGGTCTTGGATATGTTGGTCTTCCGTTGTCGGAGGGTTTTGTTCGCAACGGACATCGTGTGCTGGGTTTTGATGTGGATGAGGCGAAGTGCGACGCGATCCGCGAAGGGCGTCCTTACTTCAAGCATATCGGTGCTGAGCGTATGGAGGCGATCCGTGACACCGGGTTCATGGAAGCTACGACGGATTTTGCGCGCCTTTCTGAGGTCGACGCTGTCTTAATCTGTGTACCGACCCCGTTGAATCTCTATCGGGAGCCGGATCTTAGCTTCGTGACGCGCACCTGTGAGACGATTGCCGAGCATCTTCGCCCCGGTCAGCTCGTGGTTCTGGAAAGCACGACCTACCCCGGGACGACCGAGGAGGTCATGGCCCCCATTCTGGAGCGGAGCGGTCTCAAGGCTGGCGTTGATTTCGCGATGGCCTACTCTCCTGAGCGTGAGGACCCAGGCAACCAGCATTTTGAGACGACGACCATCCCGAAAGTGGTTGGTGCGCCTTCGGAAGCTGAGCGCAAGATGGCGGTGGCGCTTTACTCGGGCATCATCTCCGAGGTGGTGCCGGTCAGCTCAGCGGCCACCGCGGAGGCCGTGAAGCTCACCGAGAATATCTTCCGTTCCGTGAACATCGCGCTGGTGAACGAACTCAAGGTCGTGTTTCAGGATATGGGGATCGATGTTTGGGAAGTCATTGACGCGGCTAAGACGAAGCCCTTCGGCTTCATGCCGTTCTATCCAGGCCCCGGGCTTGGCGGCCACTGCATTCCAATCGATCCATTCTACCTGACCTGGAAAGCACGGGAATTCGGACATTCGACAAGGTTCATCGAGCTCGCCGGTGAGATCAATACGCGGATGCCGGAGCACGTCATCGAACGGCTCGGGCGTGCCATGAATGATCATCTCGCAAAAGCGATCCGCTCGTCGAAGGTGCTTGTGATCGGCCTTGCTTACAAAAAGAACGTCGATGATACGCGGGAGAGCCCATCATTGGAGCTGATCGATCTGCTCATCGAGCGCGGCGCTGATGTGACTTACTATGACCCGTTCATTCCGGTCGTTCCGCTGACCCGAAAGCATGCGGAGATCGCTGGAATGGAGAGCGCTTCGTGGACGGAGGACAAACTGAAGCAATTTGATGTCGCTCTGATTGCTACAGACCATGATGGGATCGACTACAAGCCGCTGCTCTCCGCCGTGCCGCTGGTCGTGGATACCAGGAATGCGCTTCACACGTATGCGGACGAGTATGGCGACAAGATCGTAAAGGCTTGACGTTTGGCCTCGCTACAAGATGGTATCGTAGACGGATTGAATAGTGAGAGCCGATTGCTTCCACGTTCGATGCTCGTGTGCCCACGCCTGACCGCGCTGAGCGATGCGCAGACGCCTGTCTTTGTCCGAAAGCAGGACATCCATCGCCTGTGCTAGCGCTTCCGAATCAGAGGGGGGGACGGTCACGCCGCGGCCTTCGTCTGTGTGCGAAGAGAGAGCCGGGAGATCGGAGACGATCAGCGCGGCACCGGCTGCCATCGCCTCGACAGGCTTCAACGGTGCTACATACCGTGTAAGCGGGGTGTCCGGACGAATTATCGGAACGATGTCCGCGGCGGCCAGGATGGCGAAGGCTTCAGCTTGAGGAAGCATCCCTGTGCGGTGGAGTTTGACGCCGCTCTCGCGAGCCAACCGTTCAGCAGCGTCCCCGGCAGGCCCATCTCCGGCCAAGACCAGCTGTGACTTTGACTGCAATTTCGCCATCGCACGAACGACGTCTTCGAGGCCCTCGTACGCCGTGAGGCTTCCCGCGAACGCAACAATAGGCTCAGGACCGAGGGCGAACTTCTGTCGGACGGCCTGCGCATTCTCAAGGTCCTCGAACAGGGTAGGATCGATGCCGTTATGGACAATGGATACCTGGTCCGGGTCGCAGTTCCTCTCGGAAAGCCACGCGGCGAGGCCGTCTCCGTTGGCGAGAACTGCATCTGCCGCCGCAGCCACTTCGAGCTCGGCGTTCTCCTGGGCAGTGAAGCCAAGCGTGCCGCGGTAGGAAGGCCTGAGGGCGGCTCGTGTTTCATGCCATAACCCCCTTAGTTCGTAGACGAAGGGTATTCCTAACCTTCTCGCGGCGGAAAGGGTGGCAAAGCCCAGGGCGTGATTCGAAGCTGCGTGGAGAAGGCTAGCCTGCATCTCGATCGCCGCCTGCTCGATCTCATCAGCAAGATTTGCGGTGAACGCGGATAAATTGTTGGAAGAGGTCACGTCACGGCATTCCGCGATGCTCCCGTCGATCCTCAGTACTTCTCTGTCCAGAACACCATCACGACTGATCTCAGCAGTCGTTGTACCAAGGTCTCCAAGCGCCTGCCGAAGGGCCTGAGTTCGCCTGGTATAGCCTGAGCGGACGACACCGATGTGGGTATCGACGACCAATGCGGGCCGCATTCCAACAGATTGTTGCCGTCGCGCCTCCGGCAGATCGCGGGATTTCGCTATTGCTAGACGTGCTGCGTCTTCGAGCCTTCGTTGCTGATCCGTGGCCATGCCATCGGTGGGCGGGACCTTACCGGCCTCGGCAATTCTCGCGGCTTTTCGAGTGATAGAGATCGGGGTTTGCGGGTGGGCAGATCCGCTGCCGGGATCGATGGGAAGCCCAACGTAAATCGCTTCTTCGAATCTTCGGGCGGCTATCAGCCTACCGATGGCAAGGAGCTCCTGTGGAAGGGTAAGCCAGCGACGTGGGCGCGCCAGGGTCTCTATCAGCACGCTACCCAGTCTGTAGCGGAGACTCCCGCGGAGCGTAGATGCTTCTTTGACTGCTTGCCGCTCCAACTGTCGAGCATCCCGCAGGGCGGAGCGCAGAGCATATGTGCTCGCGGCCTCAGGTTCTGTCCGGTCTTGCTCAGTGGCCATCGTCACTCATCTCACGTAAGACCGGCTTGGTCTAGCGATGGCAAACATGCGCATTTTGATCTTTACGCGGCATTATCCTCCGCTGCTTTCGGGAGGAGCGAGGCGCCCTTTCCTGTTGGCACAGGGCCTGCGCGCGGCCGGCGCGGATGTGCGGATTGTTGCGCCTGCTTTGCCGGAAGGGGAGCCAGGTCTGGCATTGGGGCATCCCGTCCTGAAACCTACCGCCGCGTCGGAAACAGGACATGCAGCCCCGTCGCTGCGCGCTAGGATGCGTCTTGCGCTTCTTGTTCCGGACCCGGAGCTTCCTTGGGTTGTCAGGAACGCACGCAGAATTAAAGAGCACGCACGCAGCTATCGCCCAGATGTTGTCCTGACGACGAGCCCTCCCGAAAGCATTCATCTTGGTGGAGCGTGGCTCGCGGGCGCCCTTGACGTGCCCTGGGTTGCGGATGTGCGTGATCATTGGTTGCTTGCGCCGCTGATGGAAGAGCGCACCTTCTCCTTGCGTCGTCATGTCGAGGGTTTTCTTGCGCGTCGCCTTCTGCAGCGCGCCTCTCTCATTACCGCCGCAGAGAGGTCCATGCAGCGTGAGATGCGGGTCTACGCGCCGACGGTTCCCACGCTGCATCTGCCCCAGCCAGGCCCCGCTTTACTGAAAGCGACGCCGGTTCCTTCGGGGCGGGTGTTCCGCGTGCTTCATACCGGCGGCTTCACAACGTCCCACGCCGAGCGGGACATAGGCCCGGCGCTCGACCTTGTTGCAGAGGTCCGGGCCTCTGCGCCCCATGTGCACTTTTTGTTTCAGGGCGCCCTTACGTCCGAAGAGCGCGAACGAGCCTCACGAGTTGAAGGCTTGACGATCAAACCTCCGGTGAGCCTCGTTGAGAGTTGGGCAGAGCAACAGCAGGCGTCAGCGCTGCTCTTGGTCGCTGCTGACGGCGCAATCATGCCGCCGGGGAAGCTCAGCGAGTACCGGGCTGCCGGCAGGCCTATCGCGACCCTCGGCGGAAGTGGTTGGACCGCGCGCGAGGGCCTTGATGCTGATCCAGCGCAAGCGCTCATTGGATGGGCAAACGGAACGCGCGAATTTCCGGAGGGTCTCGCGCCTCCTCCATCCGGAGCAGACGTCGCAAAGACTCTGCTTGAAGCGGTCGGTCGGCTCTAAACCGCAGCCTTCACGCCTTCGACGATCACGCCTTGGGTTTCCTCGTCGAGGTAGGGGTGCATGGGGAGGCTCATGACTGTGTGCTTCTTTTCTTCCGTGACCGGAAGGCCGTCGGGGGCGGTGGGGAAGCGGCGGTAGGGGGCCTGTTCGTGCATGGGGATCGGATAGTAGACGGCCGTCGGGATGCCTTGGGCGCCGAGTTTCTTTTGCACTTCGGCACGGTTCTCGACTTCGATCGTGTATTGAGCCCAGACTGATTGGTAGCCTTCCTTCACGAACGGGACTTGGGCGACCGAGCCTTCGAGGGCGCTGTTGTAGCTCCTCGCGACTTTCTCTCTCAGCGCGATCTCATCGGCGAAGATGGCGAGCTTTTCGAGGAGGATGGCGGCCTGCATCGTGTCGAGGCGGGAGTTCATGCCGATCCGTGGGTTCAGGTACTTTGCTTCGTGGCCTGAATAGTTGGCGGCATCCATGTCGGCCTGGCTGGCCTTGCCGTGGACGCGGAGACTGTCGAGGAGGTCCCACATCTCCTGGTCATTGGTCTGGATCGCGCCGCCATCGCCGTAGCAGCCGAGCGGTTTGGCAGGGAAGAAGCTGGTGGTGACGACATCGGCCCACTCGATCGGGTGCTTGCCGTCGATGGTGCAACCGAAGCCTTGGGCGCTATCCGAGATGAGCTTCAGGCCATGCTTGTCGCAGAGGGCCTTGATCGCGGGATAGTTCGCAGGCTGACCGAAAAGGTCGACAGCGATCACGGCTTTGGGGCGCAGCTCGCCGTTCTTGATCGTGTCTTCAATGGCGGCCTCAAGCGAGACGGGGTCCATGTTGTAGGTGTCAGGCTCGATGTCGACGAAGACCGGGCTGGCGCCGAGCCACGGGACGACTTCCGCCGTCGCGGTGAAGGTGAAGCTGGGGCAGAAGACGGCATCGCCGGGCCTGAGGCCCCAGGCCATCAGCGGCAGGGCCAGGGCATCGGTGCCATTGCCGCAGCCGCAGGAGAGCCTGGCGCCGGAGAAGGCCGACATCTTCTCTTCGAACTCGGTGACTTCAGGCCCCATGATGAAGCGGCCATGCTCAAGAACGCGCGCAATGGCGGCGTCGACTTTATCCGAAATTCGCGCGCGCTGCGCCTGAAGGTCGATGAAGGCGATACCCATGGAACACTCCGAAACTAGGAGCTTGGCGCTAGGCCCGGGCGGCCGTGAAGTCCAGAAGGGGGAGCTTCACGAAGCGCCACCTTTCATTACGCCGGGGGCCACGCGCGGCGACTACCCATGGTCGCATTGCAGTGCGGCCGCAACCTCACGGGAAAGTTCCATGGTTAATCGAGACCGGCAAGGCTATGAATTGGTTCTGAAAGTCGGATCGGCTGTCAAGAACGGGTGGTGAAACAACGGCCTGCAGAGGGCGGTTAACCCCTCATACACCAAATCGTGAAGCGTGTGGCACGCCAGTTGCGCTACAGGATCACCCTGACCGGGAGGGGGATCTCAAGGCTCATGGCGCTGTCGCAGGACTATCTCGAGGAGGAGTTCGCCAAGCTGCTTTCGCAGCCGGGTGCCCTGCCGTTCCTCGACAAGGCTGCGTTTGACGGGCTGTGGTTCATGGATCTGGAGAAGCCGGGGCGCGAGTGGGTGTCGCCGGGGTTCTGGCGCGCGCTCGGCTATGCGCAGGTGCCAGCGGACCAGCGGCCCCAGGACTGGCGCAGCCTGATCCTCGAGGCCGACCGTGAGATGGTCTTCGAGAACATGCGCCGGCATTGCGAAAACGCTGGCCACGCCTTTGACCAGATCATCCGCTTTAAGGGTGCACAGAACAATACCGTGACGGTGCGCGCACGGGGCATGGCGATCCGCGAGGGCGGTAAGCCTGTCAGGATGCTCGGTGCCCATACGATCGTCCACGACACACGGGCCCATGAGCTTGACCGTCAGCTTTCGGAGCTTATCGAGCTCTCTGGCGATGCGGTCTTTGCCTGGTCTCTGAAGCGAGGCATCCGCCGTTGGAACCGCGGTGCGGTGAGCCTCTTTGGCGTCTCAAGCCAGACAGCGGCCGGGGCGGATCCCAACAAGCTGACGAGCGCGCGCTACCCCAATGGCTGGGATGAAGTGGCTGAAGCGCTCGATGCTGGCGAGCAATGGTCAGGTGAGGTGGAGCGGCGTCGCGCCGACGGATCGACGATCCATACATCGGCCCGGCTGTCGCCTATTCAGATTTCCTCAGACGACGTCCTTATTCTTGAGATCAACCGGGACATCACGGCAGAGCACAAGGCGAACGAGCGCCTGAGGCTCCTCAACCGTGAGCTCAATCACCGGGTGAAGAACCTCTTTGCCATTGTGCAGGGGCTGGTCTCTGTCAGCGGCCGTGGCGAGAGCGACCCTGCGGTCGTGACGGACAAGATCCAGGCGCGGATTGCGGCTCTGGCTGCCGCGCACATGATCTCGATCGAGGAAGAAGACATTCGTGCCGTTTCCTTCAGGCAAGTGATGGAGGCGGTGCTCGCACCCTATGAGCAGCGTAAGGATCAGTTGACCCTGCGTGGTCTCGAAGCGAAGCTTCCGCGCCGGGCCGTGACGCCTGTCGGCATGATCTTCCACGAACTTGCGACCAACGCTGTGAAGTACGGAGCATGGTCAGAGCCCGATGGCCATTTGTCGGTCAGCTGGATGGCTGGCGATCTTGGTCAGGGCACGAATGATATCAACATTGTCTGGACTGAGCGGTTCACGAGAAGCGGTGATGCTGCGCCCAGCGCGCCTCCCGGTCTCGGCCTGCCGTTGATCCAGCAATCGGCAAGACAGCTCGATGGGGAGCTGACGCGGACCTGGTCCGCGCAGGGGATGGAAACGGTACTGACCTTCTCGCTCGATGAGAAAGTGGGCGGTACACGGACAAGGAGCGCAAGCCTTGGCAAGGGACTCAAACCCGCAGGAAACCGGCCCAGCGATCTCAACTGAGGACGCTGAGAAGAAGCTGGCGGGAAAGACGATCCTCGTGATCGAAGACGAAGCCTTCGTTGCTATCGCTATCTGTGATTCTTTCGCCGATGCCGGCGCCAATGTGATCGGGCCGATCGCGACCCTCGACGAGGCTGTAGAGCATGCAGGCGGCGAGGGCATTGACGGGGCGGTCGTGGATATCGACCTTGCCGGGCTCGACGTCTTTCCGGCTGCGGACATTCTCAAGCGCCGGGGAATCCCGTTCCTGTTCCAGACCGGCCACGGGACGAGGGCCGAGCTGCAAGCCGATTATCCCGACGTACCGGTTTGCAAAAAGCCGGTGCCCCGCGGCGAGCTTTTGAAAGCGATGGCCGCGATCCTCTGACCTCAGACGAAGGCGCGCATCCGCTCGAGCCAGCGCAGCGACGGTCCGAAGCGATGGCCGACGGGGCTTTCGCCGTTAAGGACGAGGTTGGCGGCCGCGACGAGGCGGGCGTGGCGGGCGGCGATTTTTGCTTTGCGGCGACGCTGGATGGCACGCCTCGCGAGAAGGCCAGGGCCGGCTATCAGCATGGGCGGAATGCAGGATCCGACGACGAGAGCGATGTAACGGAGGTTTTCTCCGAGAGACTCTTCCTCGTCCGCGGTCTCCATTGGAAAGAGTAGCAACAAAGCAGCGAGGGCCCCTAACCAGAGCAGCTGCGCCATCAGGCCGCCACCCTCAAACTTCTCTCGCGGTGCCAGCAGGGACGGCGCGTTCGGTGCCATGACGGCGCGGAGTGTATGAGAGAACGGACCGAAGACCCGCGGATATCCCTTTTTCCTCGAGGGAAGCAAACCACCTGAGCTGGTCGGCTTCCGGGGCGAGTCTAAGCGCTCCAGAGCGTGACTGACGCGAAAATTACGATCGAAAACGGCGTCCGCGATGGTATCGTACTGCCTCGCGGTGAAGGAGCGGGTTCGTCCTTGGGAGAGTATGCTCTTTGTGCGGAACTCAAGGTCATCACGCGCGATCTTTTTATTCGTGAGGGCTTCTCTGATTGGCTTAGCAATGAGCTGCGCAAGGCCAAAGAGGGCTAGGAGCATCGGCAGCATAACCCAGACGAACAGGTCCTCTGCAATCCACTCAGGGAGCGGGAAGTCTTGTCGCTCTAGCCAGCGCGTGATGAGAAAAGCGAGACCTGCTGCGATGGCCCATGGGATAAGTTGACCGCCCACGGCATATGCGATCTCAAACCGGTTTTGCGCGTCACTGTGGCTGTCTTGCGGCCCATCCTCTACCTCACGGACGGTGCTGCGGCACAGCTCTTCTCGCAGCTCATGTACACTGACGAAATAGCCGAAATCCGGCATCCCATCTGGGAATGGCGGCGTTACGAGGAAGCCGTCATGGGTGGCGGTCACGGCCTGAGCGAAGCTGTAGTCAGCCAGCCGGAAGGTGAGAGTCACATTCTCCGTCCGGCTGAAGCCGTCGTCGAGCCAGTCGAGGATTTCGTCCTGCTCTTCGGTGATCTCCGGGCCTCGGCGCATGGGTCAGCCTAGCGCCTTTGTCCAACGATCCGCCTGCTGACGGGTAAAGGCTGGGCCTCCGTAGGAGAGCTTGCCTTGGACCGAAGCCTCAGGGGTGAGGCCAGCGAGGCGGTCCCTGGTGAGGAGGGGGGAGATGGCTTGCGCCTCCGCTTCCGGGGCTTCTGACAGGGTACAGCCTTTTTCCTCGCACAAGGCCACGAGGGCGCCGACAATGTGGTGGGCGTCCCTGAAGGGGATGCCGTCCTTGGCGAGGCTGTCGGCGAGGTCGGTGGCGGTGGCGTAGCCTGCGTTCGCATCCTCGGCCATGCGGGCCCTGTTGATTGTCATCTCACGGACCATTCCGGCGGTGATGAGGAGGGTGGCTTCGAGCTGGTCCAGCGCCTCCATCGTGACGGGTTTAGTCTCCTGCATGTCCTTGGCGTAGGCGAGGGCGAGGCCCTTGGTCTGGAGCGTCAGGGCGTTGAAGGCGCCGGTGAGCCGTCCGACCTTGGCGCGGATCAGCTCGGCGGCGTCGGGGTTCCTCTTTTGCGGCATGATCGAGGAGCCGGTGGAGAAACTCTCCGAACACTGCCAATAGGAGAAGGGCGCGGAAGAGAAGAGCACGACTTCCTCCGCATACCGCGAAAGGGTGACGCCGCAGATGGAGGCCGCGCCGACGGCCTCGAGGCAGAAGTCCCGGGCGGACGCCGCATCGAGACTGTTCGCCATCGGACGATCGAAGCCGAGCTCCTTCGCCGTCATGTCCCGGTCGATGGGGTGGGGCGTGCCGCCAAGGGCCGCTGCGCCGAGGGGGCTCTCGTTGAGGTGTTCGCGCGCCGAGAGGAGGCGCTTCCGGTCGCGCTCCAGCATCTCGACATAGGCGAGGCAGTGGTGGGCATAGGTCACTGGCTGGGCGATCTGGAGGTGGGTGAAGCCGGGCATCAGGGCGTCGTGGCCGCTCTCCGCCTGATGAAGGAAGGCGCGCTGACACTCCCTGACAGCTTCGGCGCAGCGGTCGAGGGACGCGCGGACCCAGAGCCTCAGGTCTGTCGCCACCTGGTCATTGCGCGACCGCCCGGTGTGGAGCTTGCCCGCAGCCTTAGGCGCGATCTCGCGCAGGCGCGCCTCGACATTCATGTGGACGTCTTCGAGGGCTTCGGACCACCCGAAGGTGCCTGCCTCGATTTCGGAGGCAACCTGATCGAGACCGGAGAGGAGGGCGTCGCGTTCCGCTTCCGAAATGATCCCCTGCGCAGCAAGCATTCGAGCGTGCGCCTTGGAGCCCTGAATATCCTCGCGCCAGAGCTTGATGTCGGCATCGAGCGAATGGCCAAAGCGCTGGAACGCCTCGGCAGGCCCGCCCGCAAAACGCCCGCCCCAAAGCGGGTTCCTGGTGTCGTCGGTCATGGTGATCCCCACTGATGCCAGATGGTTAGGGCGCATGGGGCGGGGGCGTCCAGAGGGAGGGTGCTGGACCTCTGCGCCGGGTCGGGTAGGGTTCTTCGGTATCGCCCCGAAGGGACACTCGATGAAACGCCTCGCTCTTCTTTCGCCGCTGCTGCTTGTGGCTTGTGACCAGCTCCTTCCGGAGGCGGAGGAGCCTCAGGAGCAAGTTCAGCTTTCGGAAGTTCGCTACAAAGTCAGCGAGCTCAGGGGCGATGAGTTGAACGCGATGCTCGCGGGCACGTCGGACGATGGCTTGCGGGTTGTCTTCGCGAGCCCGGCTGAGGGCGCTGCGGTTCTGACGGCGGAGGATGAGTACACCGCCGAGGTGCAGGCGCGTGAGGCGGGGATCCGGGCGCAGGATGCGAGCGTGACGACCTTCCAAGGCTACGCGCCGCTCTACGAAGAGGACGTCCAGGAGTGGACGGACGAGGAGAAGGACGCCCTGCGCGAGGCGGTGGCGGCGCATCAGGATGTGCTGGACCTGCTCGACGGGCTGCTGCCTGACCCGGTGCTTTTGGTGAAGACGGGCTCGGTCGTGGAGGGCGGTTTGCCCCATACCCGGGCCAACGCCATCATTTTCGCTGGCGGAACGATCCCGTCTGGTGATGGGCTTCAGTCCCTCTACCTGCATGAGCTGCACCATGTGCTGAGCCGCGCGAACACGGATGTCCACGACGCCTATTATGGCCTCATCGGTTACCGGCCTTGCGAGGTGGAGGAGCCTGAGGGCCTGCGTGCTGTGCGGCTCTCGAACCCCGATGCGCCGGTCTATGACCATTATGTGCCGGTGGATATCGTCGGCGCGGATGGGGTGCTGCCCTATCTTTATGCCACCCGCGACTATGATGGCGAAGGGGTGCTCGGCAACTATTTCGGCCTTGGGCTGCTGCCGGTTTCGGTGGAGAACGGCACCTGTTCGACGGTGGTTGAGGGGCCGGAGGGCCTGATCCCTCCGCAGGATGTTCCTGAGTTTCTTCAGACGCTTGGCGGGAATACGGGCTACATCATCCACCCCGAAGAGACGGCTTCGGACAATTTCGTCTTCTGGGCGATGGAGCGCGAAGGTCTTCCGACCCCTGATCTTCCCAAGAAGATCGGTGCCTTCTGGGAGGCCCAGGCGGCAGGCGAGTAAGCCTCTCCGTCAGGTCAGATATTCTCAGGGGGCGGCGCGGTGAAACTTCGCACCGCCCCCTTTTCGCATGCGCAGCAATGAGCAAAGGTTCCTTCTCTAAATTAAGGAGGACCCTTTGCCGTGCGGCACTTTCTGACGACCGAAGACTGGACCAAACAGGAGATCGAAGCGCTTCTTGAGGATGCGCGCGCCCTGAAGGCTGCGCCGCAGTCCGGCCGTCTCCGAGGAAAGCGTTGCGCGCTCCTGTTTTTCAATCCGTCGCTCAGGACACGGACGAGCTTCCAGGTAGGGATCGCCGATCTTGGCGGCACGTCCGTGGTGCTCGATGCGGCGGGGACGTGGCCCTTGGAGGTCGAGCCCGGCGCAATCATGGACGGCGAGGCGGAGGAGCATGTGGCCGAAGCTGCGCGGGTCCTCTCGACCTATGTGGACCTCATCGCCATCCGCGCCTTTCCGAAGTTCGAGGACTGGAGCCGCGAGCGGGAGGATCCGATCCTCGCAGGCTTCGTGAAGCACGCGACCGTGCCGATCATTAATATGGAGACGATCGTTCATCCGTGTCAGGAGCTTGCCATGTTGATGGCGCTTCAGGCGCGGCATGGCGATCTTGCAGGCAAGAACCTGACGCTGACCTGGACCTATCATCCCAAGCCTTTGAATACGGCCGTGGCCAATTCGGCGCTGCTGGCGGCGACGAAGATGGGGATGAATGTGACGCTTCTCTGTCCGTCAGCTGAGTATATGCTCGATGAGAAGTTTATGGAAGCGGGTCGCGGGCTTGCGGCCGCCGAGGGCGCGAGCGTTCGCGTGAGCCATGATATCGAGGACGCCTATCGCGGTGCGGACGCTGTCTATGCGAAAAGCTGGGGGCGGCTCGACCAGATTGGCCTTCCGATGGAAGAACGTCTGACGTCGGACGATTTGCGACGATTTATCGTGGATGAAGACAAGATGGCGCTGACCAATATCGCTACCTTCAGCCACTGCCTGCCCATGCGCCGGAATGTCAAGGCGACTGATGCGGTTGTCGACGGGCCGAACTCTCTCATCATCGATGAGGCGGAAAACCGCCTCCATGTCCAGAAGGCGGTGCTCTCTGCACTGATCGGATCATGAAGCATTGTGTTCTCGCCTTTTCAGGTGGTCTTGATACGTCCTATTGCGTCCTGAAGCTCCGTGATGAGGGCTATCGGGTCACCACCTACTACGTCCATTCGGGTGCCGCGGACCCTGAGGCCGAGGCGAAGATCGCCGCGCGCGCTGAGGAGCTAGGTGCCGACGATCATATCACTGAGGATGCCTCGGAGGAGCTGTGGTCAGTCATCGTGGTGCCGTTTCTGGCAGGCGGTGCGCGGCGTCAGGGACGCTATCCTGTTCTTTGTGCGGACCGTTCAATCATCGCCAAGCGCGGCGTGGCGCTGGCAGACCGCGTCGGCGCTGATGTTATTGCCCATGGTTGCACGGGGATGGGCAATGACCAAGTGCGGTTTGAGACCGAGCTGCGTGCCTTCTCCGAACGCCCCATCCTCGCGCCGATCCGGGACATTCAGGACAAGGAGAATGTCCGCGCCTATGAGGAGGAGTATCTGCGCTCCCGCGGGTTTGATGTGCCCGAGCGCGCTAGCCTGTTCTCGGTGAATGAGAACCTTCTGGGTGCGACGCTTTCCGGCGGGGCGATTGACCGGTGGGAGGTGCCTTCAGAAGAGGCCCGGGTCTTCACCGGGGGCGCCGATGAGCTTGCGCCGGGGGAGAAGGAGAAGCTGACCGTTCGGTTCGAGAAGGGCGTCCCGGTGGCGCTCTTGTCGGACGGTGAAGCCGTCTCGACGTCCGGACCGGAGATCATGCGCCTGCTGAATGAGAAGGCGGGGCGTTATGGCATAGGCTATGACATCTACACGGGCGATACGCTTGTCGGCCTTAAAGGCAGGATTGTCTTCGAGGCGCCTGCCCTGGCGGTCCTTGAAGAGGCGCATACGTCGCTTTGCGAGGCTGTGAGCTCCCGTGCGCAGAACGGGTTCCGCCGAAAGGTTGGCGAGGCGTGGTGCGACCTGATCTATGACGGCTTCACCGCAGACGCATTGCGCGATGACCTTGAGGCTTACCTGGCCTCATCGCGGGCGCGCACGACGGGTGAAGTGGACGTCGAGCTTCGCGCAGGTGCGGCGCAGGCTGTGGCCGTGCGGACGGACAACATTCCTGAGCTGAAGGGTGCGGTCTATGCCCAGAAGGCGGCATGGTCCGGGGGTGCGGCTCAAGGGTTCACGGAGCTGTTCGGGCAGGCGACTGTGCTACATGCAAGGGCAGGGTCGTCCGATGGCTGAGGAACTTGAAGCGATCCTCGGCTATCTCGCTCCGCTGATTGCTGCTGATACCCAAAACCCTCCCCGCGCGATTGACGGGGAGCATCCCTTGCTGGCCTCGATCAGGCAAAGCCTTCCCGGTTTTGACATCTTCGTCGAGGATCTCGGTGAGGGTTGTCTCATCATCGAGGCCATCCGAGGACAGACGGATCTTGTCTTCAACGTCCACATGGATACCGTTCCGGTCGCTCCGGGGTGGAGCCATCATCCGCACACCCTGACGCGCGGTGATGACCGGGCGTTTGGGCTTGGCACTTGCGATACCAAAGGGGCGGCGGCCATTCTCTTCGCGCTGGCGGCGCGGACGGATGCGCCGATGCATCTTCTTCTGACAACGGATGAAGAGGCAGGTCAGAGCCGCTGCATCCGGAGCTATCTCGAGCGAGAGAGGGAGCATCGCTGCGCTATCGTGGCGGAGCCGACGGACGGCCTTGCGAGGCTCAGTAACCGGGGGCTGGTTTCCGCGCGCATGTCCTTCCGTGGACAAAGCGGTCATGCCTCGGTCGCTGGCGGCAGGAGCGCCGTCCATGATGCTGCACGGCTTATCTCGACTGCGCTTGAGCAGCCTTGGGCGGAGGAGAACCGGCTCAACTTCGGTAGGATTGAAGGGGGGCAAAAGCCCAATATGATCGCTGCTGAGGCCGTGCTTCTCTTTGGGTTCAGGAGCCTTCCCGGCACGGATCATTCTGAGCTGCTGGAGAGCCTCGCCGGGATCGTGCCGGATGCCGATCTGGCTCCTCGCTTCGTGGGGCCGGCTCTGCCTTCTGATGCGGACGGCCATTCCGCGAAGGCTCAAGAACATGCCCTGCAGCTTGCGGAGGAATGGGGCCTCGCAACGGGTGAGCCGGTGGATTTCTGGACCGAGGCCTCTCTCTTCTCTGAGGCGGGCACTCCTGCGATCGTTCTCGGCGCTGGGTCCATCAAGCAAGCCCACGCACCCGATGAGTTCGTTACCTATGAGCAGCTACTGACGGTATCGTCTCTCTACGAACGGATTATCAGTCATGGGTGAGATGAGCTTCAGGGAACGGGCGAGCCTCCTTCTCGCTGGGCTTGAGGAGGGGCGCGAGGTGCGCGCCTATCTCAAGCAATTCAGTCGGCAGGCTGAGGGATGCTTCGCTGTGATCAAGGTTGGCGGCGCAGTGATGGAGCGCGATCTTGATCCTCTCGCCGATGCGCTGGCGTTGTTGCAGTTCCTCGAGTTGCCGCCGCTGGTGATCTTCGGCGCTGGGCCGCAGCTCGACAAGGATCTCGAGGCTGCAGGTATCCCCCACGAGCGACGTGATGGCCTGCGCGTGACGCCTGAGGAAGCCATGTCAATCGTCGGCGCACGGACGAGCCGAATGGCGATAGCGCTTTCCGACGCCCTGAGGCGTCGCGGTGCAGCGTCGGTCACGGTGCAGGGCGCGGCCGTCAAGGCACGGGCCATCGACACAGAGCGCTATGGCGCGGTCGGGGAGGTGACCTCCATCGATGCGGAGCTCCTGACGCAGATCC
Organism: Parvularcula mediterranea; assembly: GCF_013085255.1. GTDB lineage: Bacteria > Pseudomonadota > Alphaproteobacteria > Caulobacterales > Parvularculaceae > Parvularcula > Parvularcula mediterranea. The sequence goes on along the minus strand of NZ_JABFCX010000001.1, from coordinate 95,478 downwards.
TGTCCACCGGTTCGATCCCACTCCTCCCCTGTGTCCACGCGGATGATCGGGGAAGGCTCCTGAACCTCAACGCCGACGGACTCGCCAATGCGGCTGCCGAGGCCCTCCGTCCCCAGAAGATCGTCTTCGTGACAGGGACGGGTGGAGTTTTGGGTGAGGACGGATCGATCATCAACTCGATCAACCTCGCAGAGGAGGGCGAGGAGCTGTTCTCGTCTCCCTGGCTGGAAGGCGGCATGCGGCATAAGATGGAGGAGGTTCGCGACCTCTTAGAGAGGCTGCCGCTTGCGTCCTCCGTATCGATCGTCAGTGCTCAGGGTCTAGTGCGGGAGCTGTTCACCCATAAGGGATCCGGGACGTTGATCCGCCGTGGCGAGGCGATTGCCCGGTACTCTCATGCCTCGCGCGATGCTTTCACCAAGCTCATCGAGAGCGCTTTTGGTCGTCAGCTTAAAGAGGAATATTGGGAAGCGCTCGACCCGCTCTTCTCCCTCATGTCGGAGCATAAGCGGGCCTGCGCTATCGTCACGCGAGGGTCCTCCGTGCCCGTTCTCGACAAGTTCGCTGTCGCGTCATCTGCACAAGGCGAAGGGCTGGCGAAGTCGCTTTGGGAGAAGCTGCAGGCGGAAGCGCCTCGGCTTGTCTGGCGTTCACGCTCGGGGAACCTGTTCAACGGCTTCTATAGTAGCGTCGCGGATGGTTTCGTGCGGCGCGGCCCCTGGCTTGTGTTCTGGACCGGTGATGGGCTTGAGGGGGAGATCCATCAGCTTGCTGATGAGCTCTTCATACGGCCTGGTGATTTCGTAGGTGACTTATGATCCGTGTCGGTCTTATCGGCGCAAGAGGCTATGTTGGGCGGGAGCTGATCGCTGCCCTTGATGAAGACAGCGACGTCGAGCTCGTGTTTGCGAGTTCGCGTGCGATGGCAGGGAAGAGGCTTTCAGCCATGCCCCAGCTTGCTGGCCTCACCCGGTTTGGCGCGCTTGAGGCAGAGGAGCTCGGTCCTGAAGAGGCCGCCGCGCGAGAGGCTGATGCGGTGATCCTGGGGCTTCCGAATGGGTTGGCTAAGCCCTACGTCGATGCCATCGGGCGGCGGAACCCTGAATGCTGCATCGTCGATCTTAGTGCGGACTATCGGCATCAAGAGGGGTGGGTTTACGGCGCTCCTGAGCTCAATGAGACGACCATCCGCAATGCCCGTAGGATTGCCAATCCCGGCTGCTACGCCACGGCAGCCAACCTTGCGCTCCTGCCGCTCCGTGGGCTGACGGAAGGACCCGTGCAGGTCTTCGGTGTTTCGGGCTTTTCGGGTGCGGGGACGACCCCCGGTCCGCGTAATGATCCTGAACGGCTGGAGGCGAACATTATCCCCTACGGCTTCGGTGGGCATGGGCATGAGGGGGAGATCGCCGGGGCGACGGGCCTCGAAGTGGTGTTCGCGCCCCATGTTGGTGGCTTCTTCCGGGGCCTCATGGTGACGGTTATGGCGCGGCTCTCTGCGCCTGCCACGGGGGAGGCGATGCGGAAGCGGTTCGAGGGGTTCTATCGCGATGCGCCGCTTGTGTCGGTGGGTTCGGACCTGCCCGATCTCAAGGATGCGGCGGGGCAGGATGGCTGCCTGATTGGCGGCTTTGCGCTTTCTCATGGCGGGCGACAGCTCACCTTTTCCTCGGCGCTCGACAACCTCCGCAAGGGTGCAGCGACCCAGGCGATGGAGAATCTGCGCCTCGCCTTCGGCTTTGGGGAGAATGGTTGAGTTAACGACCGATTCTTCGCTGGACAGCACAAATCCGAGGCGTTAGACGCTCCTTTCCTGCCCTGGTAGCTCAGTTGGTAGAGCAGCGGATTGAAAATCCGCGTGTCGGTGGTTCGAATCCGCCCCAGGGCACCATTTGCCATGTTGTTCACGAATGCGCTCTGCCGAGGTTTGGCGGTCCGTTTTCTTGTGCTGATGCCTTCTATTCATCTGCTGATCGGCACACTGAAGAGCGGTTGCGTGGCGTCCCGGGACGATGGGCGCGCATCCTTGCTATAGAGTCGCCTCGCCCTTCGGTGAGGAGTGGGTCGAGAGCGGTGACCTGACGAAGCTCACGGACCAGCCGGGCTTTACGGGGCACGTCAAGGACACCTCCACGGGCCTCACCTCTATGCAGGCGCGGTACCATGACCCCGTGATCGGAAGGTTCCTCTCCACGGACCCGGTGCAGTTCTCTCCGGCTAGGACGTACATGTTTAGCCGGTATGCGTACGCCGCTAATGATCCGGTGAACTTGTTCGATCCGGATGGGCGCAATCCGATTGCGCTGGCGGCATGTGCTGGGCCGCAAGCGGCTGCATGCGCAGCCGTTGGTGCTGCGGTGGTGGCGTGTGTGGCTTTTTGCGATGATGCGGCGAGAGGCATCTCGAATGCGATCTCTGCGATTCGTGATGCCGCCAATGACAACTATCCTCCCCTTGGTGAAGGCGAGGTCTCCATAGGGGAGAACGGAGATATCGTCGGAATCGGTGGCGAAGGCTCGGTAGTCATTGACGAAGACGGCAACATTGTCGGAGTCAGGGATGAAAACGGAAAAGTCGGTCCCCTTGGAACGGGCACTGAACAACCTGATATCGATGGAGAGCGAAACCGACAGGAGGCTAGTGACAAGCTGTCCACCCAAGGAGACCCCAAAAATAACACTGTTGCTGGTGCTCTTGGCCAAGCTTTAGGAGAATTAGATGAAGGTGCGCCTGGTCCTGACCCAGACTGAAACCGATAGACGGAAGAATCTTGAACTGTATGTCTGAATTACGCGACGAATATTTAGATGCTATAACCTTTGCTGAAGAAATAGCTGAATATCGAGATTTCCGCGATCTGTTAAAGCGAACAGAGAATTACGAAGCTGATAATGTGGGTATAAAACTTAGCTCGAAGGCAGGTATCATTATTCGTTTATCGCGGATTTTTGCATACTCTAAGAACAAAGACTTTTCTCGCATCTTCGGACTTTTGCCGTCCACGGTATCCGCGATGCGGGAGGCGTTATTTTCACCCGCGGATACGGCTGTGATGATTATGTTTTTGAGGCGAGTTTCCTCTAAAGACCAAAGACTAGCGACTGCTTTAGGCGACCTCGGCCTCAGGAAAGGAACAGTTGACATTGCCCCTCTAATGGTCAGCAGGGAAGTGCGACAAGTCTTTTCCCGCTTCGACCCTGGGATAGCTCAACTGTTTTCCATCAAATGAAGTAAGTCTGTTCAAAGCCTGGCCTCGGATGTGCAGAGAGGACAACCTGACCCTTTATCCTTATCGCACCTGACGTACGTTTTTTTAGGAGTGCCTTCCAATTGCTGGGTCATCTGGCGAGGGGTGCTTGGAGCTGTCGGAAGAACGCGCCGATGCGACGCTATTCGCCTGTTGCTTAAAGCTGATTAGACCTCCGTGCGGACCCTGATCGCGAGATATTCTTGGTCCCCGCTCTGCACAGCGAAGTAATCCGCCCACCCCATAGAAAAAGGCCCCGCTGTTTCCAGCGGGGCCTTCTCTTCCGGGCTTTGCCCTTCTCCCTAGATCACGAGAACTGGTTCATCGTGTTGTCTTTGCCGCCAGCCTTGAGGGCTGCGTCGCCGGCGAAGTACTCCTTGTGGTCGTCGCCCGTGTCAGAGCCGGCCATGTTCTGGTGCTTGACGCAGGCGATCTGCTGGCGAAGATCCTTACGCTGATTGCTAGTCTCCTGCTAATGGACGGAGTCCTCCGCGGCTGAGTCGTCCTAGACTGTGCTACACCGAGGGCGCGTCGCGCCGGGTAAGTGTCCTCCTACTCGCGGAAGGTGGGGGTGCAAATGAGGGTGTGCATTTTCTCCTGGACACTTAACGCATTGCAGATCAGCGAGTTAGCCATCGATTTTGAATCCGCCCCAGGCACCATTTGCCATGTTACTCACGAGTGCGCTCTGCCGAGGTTTGGCGGTCCGTTTTCTTGTGCTGATGCCTTCTATTCATCTGCTGATCGGCACACTGAAGAGCGGTTGCGTGGCGTCCCGGGACGATGGGCGCGCATCCTTGCTATAGAGTCGCCTCGCCCTTCGGTGAGGAGTGGGTCGAGAGCGGTGACCTGACGAAGCTCACGGACCAGCCGGGTTTCACTGGGCACGTCAAGGACACCTCCACGGGCCTCACCTCTATGCAGGCGCGGTACTATGACCCCGTGATCGGAAGGTTCCTCTCCACGGACCCGGTGCAGTTCTCTCCGGCTAGGACGGACATGTTTGGCCGGTATGCTTATGCCGCAAACGATCCGGTGAATAAACTAGACCCGGATGGAAGAGCCTGGGGCTTGGCTTCAAAAGTTCTGAAGGTTGCTATCAAGGGAGGTGACATTGGCGCTACCTTCGCGGGGGCAGCAGCTGACCTGAAAACGATACGCAGTGGAACGACTGTTTCGGCTCGGGCCCTAGCAGTAGCTTCTCTCGCCACTGAGGTTTTCTCACCGGTCAGTGCCCGAGACGCGAAGGCGGGCGCGAAGTTTGCTGGCGGCGCGTACAAGAAGTTGACTGGGTCCGGAAAAAGGGTGGCAGTGTCATCACTGCCCCGCAGCCTCTGCTTCTCCGCTCTCAAAAGGTGATGGCCCGGCAGTCCAAATGGAAATAGGGGACCACCGCCAGACTGCTAGCTGGGGCAACTCGCGCGACGCTAAAGCATACCGCCATCAGCAATCCGACATGATTGAGGCTGGCGACTTCAAAGGTGCACAGCAGATGGATATTGATGATATTCAGAGCAAGTTCGGAGATAAATACGACGACGCGATTCAAGAGATGCGAGACTACACGGATACCTTAGACCAATGACGGCTTCGTTCGATTTCAGACCAGGTGTTGGAGCGTTGCCGATCTCTTTCGGGATGACCGTTGCCGAGGTTCGTGGTGTGATCCAATCGTCGCCAAGGTCCTTTAAACGTAACTTTCTATCGAAGCATCCCTTGGATCGGTTCGACACGCTGGGCCTATTCGTCAACTATAACGAGAACGGTATAGTTGAGGCATTAGAGTTCGACGAAACAGGAAGCTTAGCCTCAGGCGGAAGGTCGCTCTGTGGTCTCTCCTACGTCGAAGCCGAGAATACAATCCGTTCGCTAGGTGGATCGCCATCATCGACCGATGATACAGTTGAAGATACCGGATTGGGAATCAGCTTCTACTTTCCTGATCACTCAGACGAACCGGAAAAACCAGCACAGAGCGTTCTCATTGCCCCTCCTTCCTATTTCGACGAGTGAAGGCGAAGTAGGTGTCTTGCATGGGACTGAGGTAAGCTGCCTCAACGGTAAGGTCTGCCTACCGCTAGCCCCCTAAAGGACCACGTCTTGTTCTAGCCCCAGACGGCCAGTCTGTCAGCCCTGGACTGATTGCACACGACCCACAGGGTGCTTTGGGGGGCTCTGTTCCAGTGTTGGCGCGGTATTGAGGGCTCGTCCGGGATCGTCGTGCAGTTCGGTTATCGGTATCCGATGGGTGCCGCATGCCAGCGGTCGTGAGGTCTACGGCGGATACGTGTTGTACCCCTACACGCCGGTAATGCACTGTTCTTCCGAATGCCCGTTCTTGGTGTGCGGATCGTTCCGCACACGCTGGCTGACCTTGTTTCTCTTCTTCAGCTGTGGACACCATGAGGGGCGTTTATCGAGACATCGCTGGAATAGAGCGATGGGGCCATTAAGTTCCGTTTACGAACCTTATAAAACCCTGTTTGGAAGCCAGTGCCGTGCGCCCCCTCCCTCGTGGGCTAACGAAGGATTAAAAACGTCCACCCACCCCATAGAAGAAGGCCCCGCTGTTGCCAGCGGGGCCTTCTCTTCCGGGCTTTGCCCTTCTCCCTAGATCACGAGAACTGGTTCATCGTGTTGTCTTTGCCGCCGGCCTTGAGGGCTGCGTCGCCGGCGAAGTATTCCTTGTGGTCGTCGCCCATGTCGGAGCCGGCCATGTTCTGGTGCTTGACGCAGGCGATCTGCTGGCGAATCTCTTCACGCTGAACGTTCTTGACGTAGCCGAGCATGGCTTCTTCGCCGAAGTAGCGCTTGGCAAGATTGTCCGTTGACAGAGCAGCCGTATGATAGGTCGGCAGCGTGATGAGGTGGTGGAAGATGCCTGCACGCTTCGAGCCGTCGCGCTGGAAGGTGCGGATCTTCTCGTCGGCCTCTTTGGCGAGGTCGGTCTCGTCATACTCGACGCTCATCAGCTTGGCGCGGTCGTAGGAGGAGACGTCCTTGCCAGCCTCTTGCCAGGCATCGAAGACCTGCTGACGGAAGTTCAGCGTCCAGTTGAAGCTCGGCGAGTTGTTGTAGACGAGCTTGGCGTTCGGGATGACTTCGCGGATGCGGTCGACCATCGAGGCGATCTGCTCGACGTGGGGCTTTTCGGTCTCGATCCAGAGAAGGTCCGCGCCGTGCTGGAGCGAGGTGATGCAGTCGAGGACGCAGCGGTCAGCACCCGTGCCCGGCTTGAACTGGAAGAGGTTCGAGGGGAGGCGCTTGGGGCGCATCAGCTTGCCGTCACGCTTGATCACGACGTCCGACGGGTCGAGCTGGTCGGCGGTGACTTCTTCGCAGTCGAGGAAGGCGTTGTACTGATCACCAAGGTCGCCTTCTTTGGCGGAGTAGGCAATCTGCTTGGTCAGGCCAGCGCCAAGGCTGTCCGTACGCGTCACGACGATGCCGTCATCGACGCCCATTTCGAGGAAGGCGTAGCGGCAGGCGCGGACCTTGGCGAGGAAGTCCTCATGCGGAACAGTGACCTTGCCGTCCTGGTGGCCGCACTGCTTCTCGTCCGAGACCTGGTTCTCGATCTGGAGGGCGCAGGCGCCTGCTTCGATCATCTTCTTAGCGAGGAGGTAGGTGGCCTCTGCGTTGCCGAAACCTGCGTCGATGTCGGCGATGATCGGCACGACGTGGGTCTCGTAGTTCTCGACCGCGTCGAGGAGTTCCTTCTCCTTGGCCTTGTCACCGGCCTCACGGGCAGCGTCGATCTCGCGGAACATGCCGCCGAGCTCACGGGCATCGGCCTGCTTGAGGAAGGTGTAGAGCTCTTCGATCAGTGCGGGCACGGAGGTTTTCTCGTGCATCGACTGGTCAGGAAGCGGGCCGAACTCCGAACGGAGCGCCGCGACCATCCAGCCGGAGAGGTAGAGGTAGCGACCCTTGGTCGAGCCGAAATGCTTTTTGATCGAGATCATCTTTTGCTGGCCGATGAAGCCATGCCAGCAACCAAGCGACTGGGTGTAATTGCCGGGGTCCGCGTCGTAGGCGGCCATGTCCTCGCGCATGATCTTGGCGGTGTAGCGGGCGATATCGAGGCCCGTGTGGAAGCGGTTCTGGGCGCGCATGCGGGCGACGCTCTCGGCAGAGATGCCGTCCCACTTGCCGTCATAGCTTTTGATCAGCTGCGAAACTTCATTGATATCAGATTGGTAGGTCATATCCCGTTCTCCCAGGGTGCCAAGGCTGGCTAGAAATCTACGAGAGCGAGGTAACGGGCCCATCAACGAGATTGAATAATAGATCGGTAAGATGGTACGGCTTTACAGAAATTGAGTGTAAAGCTGTAAAGTTCTGACATGCCCCAACGAACCGACCGCCAGAGAGGCACCTATATCGGACCGCGGCTGCGCAGGCTGCGGCGTGAGCTGGGCATGACCCAGGTCCAGATGGCCGAGGATCTCGAGGTCTCGGCCAGCTACATCGCGCTGATGGAGCGGAACCAGCGGCCGGTGACGGCGGAGATGCTGGTCCGGCTCGCGACGACCTATGCGCTCGATGTCGCGCGGTTCGCCGGGGACAATGCCTCGGATCAGTCGGACCGGTTGGGTGACGTCTTTCGCGATCCGATTTTCAACGATATCGACATCGCCCCCGGCGATCTTGCGGACATTGCGTCGGGTTATCCCGGTGTGGCGGACGCTATTCTTCGTCTCCATACGGCCTATCGCGAGAACGAAGGGGCCCTTGCGGATCGTGCACGGCAGAGCCCTCTTGGCCCTGATCCTGTGGCCGAGGCGCGGCGTTTCCTCCTTGCCCGGAAGAACTTCTTCCCCGTCATCGATAGCCAGGCCGAGCGGATTGCTGAGGATGTGGGCAAGGCAGGAGGCGTTGCCCGGTACTTTGAGGAGAAGCACGGCTTCACCATCAGGAGCCTGCCGCGGAAGGTGATCTCCGGCGCGGTGCGGCGGCTCGACTATCACCGGCGCGAGCTCGTGATGGATGAGACCCTCGACAGCGCAGCCCGGCGCTTTCAGGTCGCGCTGCAGCTTGCCTATCTTGCCGTGGGCGGAGCGATCGATGCTGCTCTCGAGGAGGGAAGCTTCCAGAGCGAGAACGGGCGGAGGCTCGCGAAGCGTGCGTTGGCCAACTATGCGGCCGGTGCGATCATCATGCCGTATGCGTCCTTTAGGACGGCGGCTGGCGAGCTTCGCTATGACCTTGAGGCGCTCGGGCGACGCTTCGGTGCGAGCTTCGAGCAGACAGCGCATAGGCTCACGACCCTCCAGAAGCCGGGGCAGGAGGGTGTGCCGTTCTTCTTCATCAGGGTGGACGCGGCGGGGAACATCTCCAAACGGCTCGACGGTGCTGGGTTTCCTTTCGCGCGGCATGGCGGATCCTGCCCGATCTGGTCCGTACACCATGCATTCAAGGCGCCGCGCAAGATCATCCCCGAGTGGGTGGAGCTGCCGGGCGGCGAGCGGTTCTTCTCGATCTCACGGACCGTGACTGCGGGCGGGGGTGCGTTCGAGGCGCCCAGGGTCGAGCGGGCGATCGCGCTTGCCTGCGCCGAGGAGCACGCAGGAAAGCTTCTCTATGCGGATGATCCCAGCCTCTCCGCCAGCGAGCCCACGCCCATCGGCGTCTCCTGCAGGCTCTGCCACCGCACGGGCTGCATCGCGAGGGCTGAGCCGCCTATCGGTCGTCCGGTGGCGGATGACACGTTCAGAAGACCGGGCACGCCCTTCGCGTTCACCGATGAGGAGTTCTAGACGCTCCGCCTACTGCTTGATTGCGTCGACAAGACCTGAGCCGAGTTGCTTTGTCTTTTTGTTGAGCCAGTTGCCCACGCGCTTCGTACTGCATGAGTTACCGTCACAACCCGCTAGCTTGTAAAGCTCTTCCGTTGCTTTCCGGTAGTCCTGACGTTCTGCGACCGTTGCGGCGAAACATGTCTTGATCAGTTGCGCACGCTGATGCGATTGGCATTCCTCTAGGAGTGTCGTGACTGTCTCCGTGGCGCCAAGTTTGGCTGCGGCGTTGATCCGGTCCGGAAGGAAGTAGGCATCATCATTGAACTGACGAGCTGCAAGCCCAGCCAGCGCGTCGATGGATCCTACCTCTCCTGATGTCAGCAAGTCCTCCGCGCGCATTGTGTAGACGATCAGCGCAGGTTCCACGGACGCGCTGACAAGGGCCAGGCGAAGGTTCTCTGCGGCATCGGCAGGCTTTCCCTGCTCGTTGCGTAAGCGTCGCTTCAGGATTCGTCCGTGTGAGGAAGACGTGTCCACGAGGCGCATCTTCTGATCTGCGGATACGAGGTCGCCCTTGTCGAGGAATGCGTTGACCTCGATAGCGGCATCAATCGAGCCTTGCGTTCGATTGAACGCGGGTGTTCCGCGGTAGCCGTTGAGCTCCCGTATCACCCGGGCATTGTCTTCGGACATGAAGAGGTAGTCTTCGTTCGCCTCGTCATTGAGCCATCCCCTGATCCGCTCCACACGTTCATCATACGGACGATGGGTAGATGGAAGCGCAGCGGCAATGAGTGCGTCGCGAAACTTCTTCTCGGCGCGCTTATTGATTTGGGCGAAGGATGCGCCGATCGAGATGTAGTCCCCGCCTTCAAGCACCGTGTTCCAGTCGAAGGACTGGGCAACGGAGGAGTACTCGTCGACGCTCTTCCTGAAGGTTTCAAGGACCTGGCATACCTCGAGCTTGCTCTCGCGCATATGTTCCATGGCGAGGTCCGCGCCGACGATGGAGTAGCCCGCTTTCAGCATCAGCTCAGCTGCGAGGAGGTCAGCAGCATCTTCCTGTTCTGCCTTCCAGATCGGTGTGACGACTTTCTGGGAGAGCAGTACAAACCTGTCCGTCAGCTCACGGATCTTTCGATTATGCTCCTCAATTTCGGTCTCTTCGATCGGCGTCAGGCCCTGTTGTTGAGCAGGCTCAGCTTTGAGGCTGGCGAGGTCCGCAGCGAATTCGATGCCTCGTTGCATCGCCTGAACACGTTCAAGGGAACGGTTCATCGACGCTGCATTCCGCGTGTCGCCGTTGATGATATGCGCTAGCTCATGGGCGAGGATGAAAGCGATTTCGTCATCGCCGTCGGCCATACGAAAGAGCTCGTGAGAGATCACCATCTTCTCGTCAAAGAAGACGTCACCGCGATAGACGGGGTCTGCTGACAGCGTGATGGCAGGCCTTGTCGCCGGTGCACGGTCCCCTGCTGCGGCCATGAGTTTGTCCATGATCCGATCGAGAGACTGTTTGGCCCGGTCCGCTCTGATCCTCTCAACGTTGACGTATGACTGCATGGGCGCCGGCGGCTGATCGATCAGTTGATCGTCGCTTTCGCCCCTGCGCAGACGTCGGCCGATGCCACGGACCCTGCCAGCCTGCCGGCCCATCGCCGTGCTGAGGCTCTGCACCCGCTCAAGCGGGCAGGTCATCTGTTCCTTCTCAAGGGCGGCGGAGGATGCCGCACTCGCCGACGACGGCAGTAGGGCGAACGCTGTTGCGGTAGCGACACTGAAGATGAGTGAGCGGATCATTGGATTAACCTTCGCACTTGTGGCTGCCGAAGGAGGCAGCGGTGCTGCCTGCTGCGCAGGCGATGTCGCGGCCTTTCAGCCCCTCGTTGATCTTCATTATACGCACTTGAGAGAGGTCTAGCCAGCAAGCACTGTCTTTGATTTTTATCCGTGCCATGCCCTTCGGAAAGCTGTCTGTGGCGCCGGCCTTCTCTTTGATTGGGAAGTAGAAGGGCTTGGCTTCCTTCTGCGCGCTCGTCGCACAATCAGCAGTACACAGCTTCTTCATATCAGTGCGGCCGAGGTCAGTCATGCCGGCCAGCGGAGTGCCCGCTTCCGTCAAGCAGCTCACTTTGCCTTTTCTGTTGACGTAGTTGATCACAACTTCAGTGGAGGCATCCGATGTGAGGGCCAGTGTGGTGGCAACCAGAAAGGACGTAATCATGTGCCTGTCTCCTTGAGCGGAATTGAGTTTGGAAGCTGAGCGGTGCCCGGATCATTCACCGGAGCGGGCGTGTTCTGCCTGCGGAGTGCAGACGAACCGAGGCGGAAGTCTGGCTGAACGCGTTCCCTGAAAGTGATCCAATAGACCGCGACGATACAAAAGAAGAACCCGAACATGTTCGATGGCGGCAACCCTCGCCAGTCCGCAACAAGTTTGGCGATCGTGAAGGTCAGGGCAATGAGCGCGGCAAGCGCGAAGAGATGAACGCCATTATAGTGGAGGCGCTCAGCGATGTTCATCCTGACTTCATCAAGGAAATCGAAGAACCGGTCGGCATCTTTCGGCTCTCCCTGCGTCACCCAGGAAAGTTCTCGCTTCCTGATGCTGATGTTCCCCCAAAGCTCTTGCCCGATGAGGAAGAGGATGGCGAGCGCACCTAGCGTGAGCGATACGCCTACAGAATAAATCGGAGCACCGAAAGGATTCTGCCCCAGGTTCTCTGACCCGGCGAAGAGCGGAACAAGGAGCATGGCGATCAGCGAGGTCAGAACAGACGCCTGGACGAGGATGCGCAGGATGCGAGATGGCTCCATGCCTCGACGTGTCAGGGCGGGCGTGCTGATTGGTTTGGCTTCGCTATGGAGACGCTGAGCTGCAGCGGCCAATAGGAAGGTTAGTATAAGGAGGAAAGCTGCAGCAAGAAGCTCGGGCAATATCCTTGCGACGTCGATGTATTCGATAGACGAAGGAAGGCTAGCGAGGGCGGAGAAACCGACGCCGACTCCGAGCGCACCCGTGAACGTCGCCAGCACGATCCCGAGCTTGCAGGCGGTGATCACCGGGATGGAGGAGAACAGCCAAGCGAACGCTGGGATTGGGTCGAGGCCGCGGGGTTCGTCCCCCTGGGCACGCCGGCGAAGCTTGCGGAGCAGGTAAGACAGGACAAAGGTGAGGAGAATTGCCCCGAAAAACCTCAAGTTGCTCCCGTCTTTCCCCGGTACACTCTTTGGGCTGATCTTTCTGAGTAGGCCGTCAAAAGAGGTGGCGTGAATATCAACGCCCGGCACAACACCGCGAACCGGCACGGTGAATTGGTCACCAAGAACGTTGAGACTGGTGCCGAAAAAGAGGTGACGATCCGTGAGCTGACCAGGCGACCTACAGGAGCCGTCCATCACGCAGGCAAGCGAGACGGTTTCAAAACGCCGACACGTTGTCTCACGGACGCGATTGCCGGCTTCTGTGTTGGGGATCATTCCGTAAAGCAGGGTCGCCAACGCCTTATGAAGCCGCAGCGGCCCAGCCACGCAATCGCCGATGCCTGCTGCTTTTGCGGCCTGACCGTCCCAACCTATGTAGTGAGGCGGGGTCCGTGAGCCTCCGTTTTTCGAGAGCGGTTCGGCAGCATGGCAGGGTCCTGACCAATCATCGTCCTGACACTGAGCATAGGCCATCGCGAGTGCAGGGCTCACATAGGCATTCTGGGGGAAGAGAACATAACCATTCTCAGGCTGACGGTAGGTGTCCACGGAAACAAGGACTGCCACCTGGTCCAGGATCTGTTGCTGGAGGGTCGAGATCCGTCGCTGTTCGCTGAGAATGCTCGTATCCTCGCCTATGTCTTTGAGTGTGCGTTCGAAGCTGAGATAAGAAACGGAGGCGCCGATGAAGACCGGTAGACCTCCATAGTCCATGATTTCCTCGACCTTGGACATGGTCTGGCCCTGCCGGGAGTCTGGCGTGATCACGTACTGAGCCAGATCAAACTCTTCGCCGACCGTGAGGCAGCTGGGGTTGAAAGCCCCGCCACCGACTCGCGGCGTGCGATACAGCGTCTTCAGCAGGAGTCCGTTGAACTCAACGTCGATGTTTCCCGCCTCGGCCAACCGGTGGGCAAAGAGGCAGAAATCGGCCTCTTCCGACTTGCGCGGAACGCCGAGAATAACGTCGAGGAAAAGCGATCTAGCCCCGTCGGCCATCGCCGTCTTCAACAGTTCATCGAACGTCGTGATCGGAAGCGGCCAACCCGCCGTTTGAAAGGTGTGCGCTTGAGGCTCGAGGAGCGCGTCATCCGGACCAACCGGCGCGCGATTGGTGAACTCGACGATGAGAACAGAGTCCGTCACCGCTTGATCCGCCGGGTCGCGCCAAAAGGTCAGCGCATCGTCGATCGACTGAAAGTTCGAGTCGCTCTGACGCTCACTGGCGGCGCTCATGCCGAAGAAGTCGAGCGCCGCTAAGCTCATGGCGAGCCCCACGACGCCGAATGCCAACGCCCAGTCCCTGATCTTCCGTGCCTGCAACCTGCCCTGCCTAGAGGTTAATGAATGGTTACATACACGAAAAGAAGAAGAGTTCACACAGGCGAAACAGGCGCCTGCAGCAGGAACTGCAGCAAGACATCATCCCGCTCAAGAACATTCAGGGTAAGCTTATGACTTTCTTGAGTAATAATACGACTAGATGGCTAGGCATCGTGCTCTTCCCTCGAGCATTCGAGGTCGAGGGTGGCCGACAGCGGGGTGTCCCTGTTGAGGCGCATGCGGATGGCGTGGCGTTTGGAGGGTTCTGCGCCCATTTTTTCCATGTGGCCGAGGTCGATGCCTTCGCGGCGGATCTGGTCTAGGAGGCGGTCGAAGACCTCTGCCGAGGCGCGTTCGGAGCTGAGGCGTTCGACGTGTTCGGAGGTGAGGTTCACCTTATCGCCCGGGCCGAACATCTGGATGCGGACGTCTTTGGCGACGAAGCCGTCCTGGCCGTTGTGGAAGGCCGAGGCGCGGGTATCGACGAGGACGAAGCCGTAGCGGCCAGAGGCAGTCAGTTCGTAGCCTGACTTTTGTGCGATGACAGCGCTTTCGTCGCAGACGCCGATGCCGAAGGGCTCGTTTTCCTCCGCACAGGCAATGATGAGGCGACCGAGCCTACGGCCGGAGATGATGTTCTGGTCAGCAACGCCAGCGGCCAGAAGGCCAACGCCTTCCTGGATGACGAGGCCCTCATGGCCGAGGTCCGAGGCTACGCCGTAGCGCATCGCCTCATAAGAGGATCCGCCCGCGATCATCAGCCTGCTGAGGGCAGAGACGGCACCCGACGAGGCGACGATGGTGGCGCCATTGGCGTAGGCGCGTGCGATGGAGCGGAGAACCGCGCTCTCCTCGCCGCGGTGAAGGAGGGTCTCCACGAGGCGGATCTGGTTGCCGCCGCAGAGGAAGAGGGCCTTGGAGTCCTCGATCTGGTGGAGGAGGGACGGGTTCTTCTCGGCGTAGTCGACATTGTCGATGGTGATGCCGAGGTCGACGGCTTCGACACCGTGGTCGCGGAAGAAGTCGACATGGTCCTGCGCCGTGCGGCGGGCTTCGGCGGATGCGGCTGCGAAGATGCCGACAGGGCCTTGCCCGATCAGGCTGATGATCTCCTGCTGGTCTCGTTTCTCTGTATAAAGAGGAGAGGAGCCCAGGAGGATGATCCGCGACCGCTCGTTAAGGTCCATGCCAAAGGTTCGTATGCCGCGCTTCTCACGGCTTTCCATCAGCTCATCCGTTGCCGGCTTGAGGTCGAGCCAGAGCCTGAGGTTCAAGGCCGTCATGCGGATGCCGTCATCGAGGTCTGCGATGAGGCAGCGGCTGACGCCTTTCTTGCGCCGGATGGTGGCGCTGGCCATCGCCTTGGTCTTGGGGTCGATGACGGAGAGCGTGTCCGAGGCGTAGGTGGTCTGATCGCCGAGGACGATGCGGGCAATCAGGTCGTAGATGGCGTAGGCGCCGAAGGCGTTGCGCTGGGATCTTGCGGGTGCGCGGTAGGCGATCTCAGTCTTCCGTACACGGCGCTTGGCTTCCGACGGCTGGACGACGAAGCCGGGGAGGGTGAAGCTGTCTCCGTCGTCGACGTAGGAGAGCTTCACGTCGTCATAGACCTTGCTCTCGGGGTCGAGCTTGGCATCGCGGGTGTCGAGGAAGAAGACGCCATACTCGCCGACGACCTGACCGCGCTGGCCGTCGATGACCATCGCCGTGTTCTCGTCGACGCCGAAGGCGCGCTTCACCTTGGCATGGGCCATGGCGACGACCATGCGGGCGAGGCGGCCGCGCTTGATGACGTGCTGGTCCACGAGGCCGTGGGGGAAGAAGCCCATGCCCCTGCCAAGAAGAAGGCCGGGCTCTTCCTCATTGTCCGTGTACCCGTGGAACATCGCCTCGTAGGATGTGCCGCCGACGATCATCGGATCGGACATCATGGCAGCGCCTGCGGAGGAGCCTGCGAGGAGGCCGCCCTCGGAATGGGCCTTGCGGATGGCTTTCAGGAGCGGGCTGTCGATGCCGCCGGGCTTGAGGGCCGCGAGGAGCTTGGACTGGTCCCCGCCGGTGAAGTAGACCGAGCCGTACTCCTCGACCTTGGCGATGAGGGCCGGGTCGTGGACCGTCATCGGGCCATTGTCCTCGGTGACCATCATCACCTCGGCCTGAAAGCCGTGGCTCTGGAAGACCTCGAGGGTCTCCTCGCCGACCTCGACAGGTTCCGAGGAAGCGGTGGGGAAGATCAGGATACGGCCACCGCAGAGCCGCCGCATCTCGCGGTAGACCCTGCGGTTATCGTCCTCGAGCCGCCCGCCGATGATCGCGTATTTGAGATTGGCCGCCTTCTTGGACGGCTTCGCGAACGATCGGAGGGGCATGCAGTTTCACCTTGGCTCGGTTCTTTGGTCAGGAGAGGGGCGCGAGCCTGACGCCCCTTTCGTCCGAGACTATGGTGTAACCGTCGGGCACGTCTATTTCCGCGGCGAGGTTTTTTTGCGCAACCGTGTCACCCTCTTCGGTGTGGCGGTGGGGGCTCTCGAACTTGGTGATCTGCTTCCAGGCGCGGGTAATGCCGCCGCAGAACATCAGGACGAGGTCGTCACGCTCGGCCCGCTGGAGGCCTTCGGAGACCGACTGCTCCTCTGAGTCCATGATGTGGATCGCGTCAGGGGAGACGCCGTGCTTGCGCAGCTCCTCAGCCATGATTTCCTGAATGGCGCCCTTTTCGCGGCCCCTCAGGTCGTCGTCGGTGTGCAGGAGGTAGGTGTCGAACTTGCCCGCGATGGCCTCGCCGATGGCGCGGATGTCCTCGTCACGGCGGTCGCCCGGGCAGGTGGCGCAGACGATGCGCTTGCCGCGTGTGTCGAGCTGGCTGACAAGATCGACCATCGAAGAGATGGCGGCTTCGTTGTGGCCATAGTCGAGGATGACCCGGAAGCCGTGCTCGTCAAAGACGTTCATGCGGCCCGGCGACTGGTAGAAGCTGTTGTTGAAGGTCCTGAGGCCTGATCGGATCTGGTCGAGGCTGAGCCCCAGCGCGTAGGCCATGGCGGCGGCGAACATCGCGTTCTCGACATTGTGCCGGGCCTTGCCTTCGAGGGTCGCGGGGATGAGATGGGTCCAGATGAGCGGCGTTGCGACCTCGCGGTCATAAAGCATGATCTGCTGGCCGTTCGCACCCTCTTCCAGGACGAAGGCCCGCTTGCCGAGCTTGATATGCTCACGGACGATCTTGTTGTTCGGATTCATGGTGACGTAGCAGATATTCTTGGCCGGGGTATGGGCGGCCATCTGCAGCGTGTAGATATTGTCTGCGTTCAGAACGGCTGTGTCCCTCGCGACCTCCACCACGAGGCGCTTGACCCTCGCAAGGTCGTCGAGCGTATCGACGCCGCCAAGGCCCAAATGGTCCGAGCTGACGTTCAGGACCGCGCCGACGTCGCAGTAGCGGTAGCCGAGCCCTGCGCGGACGATGCCGCCGCGCGCTGTTTCCATCACCGCCATGTCGACGTCAGGGTCGCGCAGGACCATGCGTGCACTGACGGGTCCGGTCATGTCGCCTTTCATGGAAACATTGCCGTCGATCATCACCGCGTCCGTCGAGGTCTGGCCGACAACGGAGCCTGCCATTTTGAGGACGTGGGAGAGCATGCGGGCCGTGGTCGTCTTGCCATTGGTGCCCGTGAGGGCAGCGATCGGAATGGCGCTTGGCGCATCGCCGGGAAACAGCATGTCCATGACCGCGCCGCCCACGTCGCGGGGCTCGCCCTCGGAGGGGGCGATGTGCATGCGGATGCCGGGCCCTGCATTGATCTCGCAGATCGCGCCGCCGGTCTCGCGGTAGCTGCGGGTGATGTCGGTGGTCAGGAAGTCGACGCCGCCAATGTCGAGGCCGACGGCCTTGATGGCGCGCTCGGCCATGCGCTGATTGTCCGGGTGGATCGTATCGGTGACGTCAATCGCCGTGCCGCCAGTGGAGAGGTTCGCGGTCTTCCTGAGGAAGACGATCTCGCCCTCGCCGGGAACGCTGTCGGGACTATGGCCCGCTTCGCCCATTACTTCGATCTCGCGCTTGCCGAGCTCGAGGCGGGTGAGCATGTTTTCGTGGCCTGCGCCGCGGCGGGGGTCCTTGTTGACCTCTGTGATCAGCTCACTGATCGTGGAGCGGCCATCGCCGACAACGTGGGCAGGCATGCGCTTTGCTGCTGCGACGAGCTTGCCGTCGATGACGAGGATGCGGTGGTCCTCGCCTTCGATCATGCTCTCAACGATCACGCCCGAGCCTTGGCCAGCTGCGATGTCAAACGCCTCGCGCACTTCGTCATCAGTACGCAGATTGATACCGACGCCGCGTCCATGATTGCCGTCGACAGGCTTCACGACCACCGGGAAGCCGATATCGTGGGCGAGATCCACGGCAGCTTTGGCGCTGCGGGCATATTCCTGTTCAGGCACCGGAAGGCCGAGATCGCGGAGGAGCTGGATCGAGACTTCCTTGTCCTTGGCGATATCGACGGAGATGCAGCTCGTCTCGGAGGTGAGGGCCGCTTCGATGCGCTTCTGGTACTTGCCGTGGCCGAGCTGGATCAGGCTCTGATCGTTGAGGCGGAGCCACGGGATGCCGCGCGCGTCGGCGGCTTCGACGAGGGCCTGACCCGAGGGGCCAAGGACCCGGCGGCTGGCAAAGTCCTTATAGTCGGCGATCTCGTCCTTGATCGGGAAGGGCTTGCCGGGGATGGGATCGATCAGCTCAAGGATGATCTGACGGGCGAGCTCACCTGCCTCGACACCGGTGGAGCGGGAGAGGTAGCCGAACAGGACATCGCCTTCGTCATCCTTCTCGCCGGGGAGGTAGCGGGCGATCTCCGCCTTGGCGCCTGCCTGACGCTGGAGGCCGAGGGCCGTCCACGCCATCACATCTCCGAGATGACAGTCACCGGAGAGGAGGAGCTCGCCGACATTGCGGCCATCGGCAGAGGTCCGGTTGTTGAGCTCGGGTAGGAGATCGAGAAGCTCTTCGGCCGCGCTCTTGGGGTAGGAGGAGAGCTTGAGATCGCGTCGGGCCGAGAAATCCATGGCCATGCGCACGACCGGCTCGGTCTCATAGACGTTCGGGCCCACATAAACCCTGGTGCGGATGACTTTCATGCTCTTCTTTCCCTCAAAGACGGCTACGCTCTCACCTGCAGCAGGCGGCGCAGGGCTCGTGCGTGATCCGAGGCCCTCGCGCAAGAATATGCTGCGGATGCGAAGCCCTATCGGTCAAGCGCCGGCCTGTCACGTTTCCGAAGCACTTGCGCGCTAGCTCCCGGTGTGCCCATGCCAGCGCCAGCCACGAAGGAACACGCGATGAGCACTCCATCCCCTGTGAACCGCGAGACCCATGAGCTGCCTTCCTCTGGAGGAAAGAGCTACCCGCCTATCGAGATGTGGCGGTTTGGCGAGCCCGGTGCGCGTCCCAAGGCCTACATCCAGGCGGGGCTCCATGCTGATGAGCTGCCGGGGATGCTGGTGTTGCGGCGCCTGCGCGAGGCGCTGGAGGAGAAGGCGGCGAGGGGCGAGATCCTCGGCGAGATCGTCCTGGTGCCTGTCTGCAATCCGATTGGCCTCAGCCAGACAAAGGGCGGCTATCTTGTGGGCCGGGTGGACGAGGCGACG
Organism: Parvularcula mediterranea; assembly: GCF_013085255.1. GTDB lineage: Bacteria > Pseudomonadota > Alphaproteobacteria > Caulobacterales > Parvularculaceae > Parvularcula > Parvularcula mediterranea. The sequence goes on along the minus strand of NZ_JABFCX010000001.1, from coordinate 76,311 downwards.
GACCGTAACTTTAACCGTGGGTACCCTGATCTTTGTGCGCTGGTGCAGGAGAAGGTCTCCGGCAAGCTCGGCGATGACGCGGATGAGAATGTCCGGATCATCAGGAAGGCGATGCGGAAGAAGGTTGCCGCGATCGAGCCTGCCGACGCCTATGAGACGATGCAGAAGGCGCTGTTTCTTGAAAGCTGCGACTCCGACATCGTGCTTGATGTGCATGCTGATAATGAGGCACAGCTTCACCTCTATACTGGCACGGTGAACTGGCCCGACGCTAAGGATCTGGCGGCGGAGCTTGATGCGCGTGCTGTGCTCCTTTCCGATGAGAGCGGCGGTGAGCCTTTTGATGAGTCCAACGGCCATGCTTGGGTGAAGCTAGGGGCGGCGTTCCCGGACAAGCCGATCCTGCAGGCTTGCCTTTCGGCGACGGTGGAGCTGAGGTCCAACAATAGTGTGTCTGCGGAGGATGCGCGGCGTGATGCCTCGGCGCTTTTAAGGTTCCTGACCCGCCGTGGGCTGGTGGCAGGTGAAGAGGGAGCCGTACCGCGGCTGCTCTGTGATGCGCACCCCTTGCGGGCCATGCAGCAGCTTCGTTCGCCTGCGGAGGGTCTGATCGTCTACAAGGCGCGGCTCGGTGATACGGTTCGGACGGGTGATGTCCTGGCTGAGATTGTGCCGCCCCTTGGCGGTGAGCCTTCCGAAGTTCTGGCCGAGACGGACGGCGTGCTCTTCGCCCGGCATGACCAGCGCTGGGCCTGGGAGGGCAAGGTGATCGGCAAGGTCGCGGGGCGCGAGGTGCTTGAAGCGCGCAAGGGCAAGCTGCTCACCGACTGACGCCGTTGCGGCCGCGCGCGGTGGGCCCTAGGCTCGCCCGAGCGTTGCAGCAGGCGGACCCTATGAAGCTGAAGATCGGACCAGGCGCCCTTGTTGCTGCGGCCTTTATCGGGCCGGGCACGGTGACGACCTGCGTTCTCGCTGGGCAGGAGTTTGGGACGTCACTCCTCTGGGTGCTGATCTTTGCGATTGGCGCGACGATCGTGCTGCAGGAAATGGCGGCAAGGCTTGGTGTGGGTGCTCGGCGTGGCCTTGGCGAGGCGATCCGTGAGGGGGTGACGGGGAAAGTTTCACGTGCGGCGGCCTTTGCGTTGGTCGGTGCGGCGATCCTCATCGGCAACGCTGCCTACCAAGGGGGCAATCTGGCGGGCGCGGCTCTTGGGATGGAGGCGCTGGGTTTTGATGCGCGGCGGATTGGTATTGCTGCAATGGCGATTGTCGCAGGGGCGCTGCTTCTTCTTGGAGCCTACCGCCATATTGAACGTGTGCTGATCGGTATTGTGATCCTGATGAGCCTCGCTTTTCTCCTGGCGCTCGGCATCGTCAGGCCCGGGATCGGGGACATTGCGGCAGGCTTGGTGCCAAGAATGCCTGAGGGCAGCCTCCTGATACTGATGGCGCTCATCGGGACGACGATCGTGCCTTACAACCTCTTCCTCCATGCGAGCGCGGCCAAGCGGCGTTGGCAGGGCGAGACAGCCGTGAAAGATGCGCGCGCCGACACGGTGCTGGCGATCCTCTTGGGCGGTGTCGTTTCCGCTTCGATCCTGCTGGTGGCGTCCGTAGGCGGAGGAGAAGGCGGTGCGTCCGGTCTCGTCGTTGCGCTGGAGCCTGCGTTCGGGGCGGGAAGCCGATTTTTGATCGGCGCGGGGCTTCTGGCTGCTGGGCTCAGCTCAGCGATCACAGCGCCCATGGCTGCGGGCTACGTCGCCGCAGAGCTCACAGGGCGTGAGGCGCTGTTCCGGCCTGCAGCGCTCAGCGTGCTGGCGTTTGGGACGGGGGTGGCGATGCTCGGCGCGCGGCCCGAGGCGATCATCGTCCTGGCACAGGCTGCGAATGGGGTGCTGCTGCCGCTGGTGGCAGGGTTTCTCCTTGTCCTAATGAACAGGAAGGCCATTCTTGGTGCGTATACGAATGGCGCAGTTCCCAATGCTCTTGGCGGCGCCGTCTTCCTCCTCACGCTCTTTCTCGGCTTACGCGGTGTGGCGAGGGCGCTGGGCGTCTGGCCATGAAGATTGATCTCAATGCGGACCTTGGCGAGGGCATGCCGTCTGACGCCGCGATGATGCCCTACCTTTCGAGCTGCAACATTGCTTGCGGTGGCCATGCCGGTGATGAGGCCTCCATGCGCGCGGCCCTGCGGCTGGCGAAGGCACACGGTGTCAGTGCGGGCGCACACCCATCCTATCCTGATCACGAGCATTTCGGCCGGAAGAGCATGGCGATGGAGGCGGAGGAGCTTACCCGGACGCTTCGTGAGCAGATCGATTTGTTGCTTGCGCTTGCGAAGGAAGAAGGCGTAGCGCTGACCCACGTGAAGCCTCATGGCGCGCTCTACAATGATGCGGCGAAGGACCGGACGATTGCCGACGCTGTGGTGGCAGCAGTGCCGGAGGGCTTGGCGCTTGTCGGGCTCGCTGGTTCGGCGATGAAGGAGGCCGCGAAGGTCAGAGGGCTCGCCTTCATCCGCGAAGGCTTCGTTGATAGACGGTACACAGATGAAGGCTTCCTTCAGCCGCGAGCAGAAGCTGGCTCGGTTCTCGACGATGCCGACGCGCGGATCGAGCAGGCCGTTGCTCTGGCGCGCGGTGATGCCGTCAAGACAGCAAGCGGGGGCGGGCTCGTGATCTCCGCGCAAACCCTCTGCCTTCATGGCGACACGCCAGGTGCTGCAGAGGCAGCGCGCGCTATCCATGAGGCGTTGACGCGTGCCGGGTTCGCGATTGGCTCGCCGTATGCCTGAATTGGCGCTTGAACGACTATCGGACCGTGCACTGACGGTTTCTGTTGACGGAGCTCAAACCGCACGCGCGCTGGCGGAGCATCTTCGCAGGGACCCGTGGCTGGATGTGGTGGCGGGCCTTGAGAGCGTCGCGGTGCTGTTCGATCCCGCAGGATTGAGCCTAGCGCAGGCCGAGGAGCTGTTGGCCCAGCAGCTCGCTTCTTTCTCTCCGAGTGAGGCACCCCAAGCTGGCGGCGACATCATCATTCCGGTCCGCTACGGCGGAGAGGCGGGGCCTGACCTTGCGGTGGTTGCGGAGCGGGCTGGCGTGGCCGAGGCTGATATCATCGCGATGCACACAAGCTCCGTCTACACTGTTTCCGTCGTGGGTTTCCTTCCCGGCTTCGCCTATCTTGAGGGCCTCAACGAGGCGCTGGCGACACCCCGGCGGGCGCAGCCTCGGCCTCGGGTGGCTGCGGGATCGGTAGGGATTGGCGGAGCGCTGAGCGGGATCTATTCCTTGCCGGGGCCGGGAGGATGGAACATCATCGGCCGAACAGAGCTTACGCTCTTCGATCCGCAAGCGGAGGAGCCTTTTACGCTGAAGGCTGGAATGCGTGTGAGGTTCAAACCCCTATGAGCCTGCGCGTTTTGAAACCGGGGCCACAGAGCATTCTTCAGGCCTATCCGCGCATCGGCTTCCGGCATGTGGGCGTGCCGTGGTCAGGGCCTGCAGACCAGCTGAGCGCTACGCTGGCAAATCATCTGTGCGGGAATGGATTCGGTAATCCTGTTCTTGAAATCCCGATGGGTGGCGCGGCGTTCGAAGCCCAGCAGGATGTGGCGCTCGCTGTGACCGGAGGGCAAGCGGAGTTGGCCGTCGATGGTCAGCCAGCTGGGCTCGGTCAAGCGCTCCTCCTCAAGAAAAACAGTAAGCTGAGCATCGGTTCCGTTTCTGCCGGGTTCCGGGTTTATCTCGCTGTGGCGGGAGGCTTTGAGGCGGCTGAGGTCATGGCTTCAGCGTCCACCTACCTGCCAGCATCGCTCGGCGGGTTCGCGGGGAGGGCGCTGCGGGAAGGCGACGTTCTTGAGGTCGGGTCAAATCAGAGCACGACACGGGACCTTCCATCGGACCTCCTGCCGCGTTTCGCGCAGAGCCATATCATCCGTGTGACCCGCTCGCCGGAGTTCAGTGCGCTCCCGCGCGCGGCCCAACGAGGCTTGTTCAGCAAACCGTTCACGGCCTCGCGGCAGCTCAGCCGGATGGGCGTGCCGCTCGAGGCTGAGGCGCTGGCCCTCGACAGGAGCGAAATCGCTAGCGCGCCCGTTCATCCCGGTACGGTGCAACTGCCGCCATCAGGCCTGCCGATTATCCTTGGCCCGGACGCCCAGACGACCGGCGGCTACCCCCGCGTCCTGTCGGTCATTGCGGCGGACATGCATCGCCTCGGCCAGATCGGCCCCGGCCACCGGGTGCAGTTCTTCGAGCGCACCGAGGAGGAAGCAGAGGCCGACTTCCGCGGTCTCTGCGCGCGCTATGCCGGTGTCCTCACGCCGCGAGAGCTTTCTCCCACTCCCGCCCGCTGAGCTTGCCTAAAGGGCTGCCATTTGGCAGGTGCAGCGCAAACGAGGGCGGCGGCCAAACCCGCATAGACCCTCGCATTTGAGCATTCGGAGGACGCCCATGCGGGAAGTCACACATTTCATCAATGGCGAGCGCGTTTCGGGCACATCGGGCCGCTTCGGCGATATTTTCGACCCCAATTCTGGGCAGGTGCAAGGCAAGGTCGCCCTCGCCACAAGGGGCGAAGTGGAGAAGGCCGTGGCCGCTGCGAAGGCTGCGCTACCTGAATGGTCGGCCACGAACCCCCAGCGCCGGGCGCGGGTCATGTTCAACTTCAAGCGCCTCGTTGAGGAGAATATGGACGAGCTGGCCGAGCTCCTCTCCTCCGAGCACGGGAAGGTGATCTCCGATTCAAAAGGCGATGTGCAACGCGGTCTCGACGTCGTGGAGTTTGCCTGCGGCGTGCCGCATCTCCTGAAAGGTGAGTACACGGAAGGCGCAGGCCCCGGTATCGACGTCTATTCGATGCGCCAGCCCCTCGGCGTGACGGCAGGGATTACGCCCTTCAACTTCCCAGCGATGATCCCCTGCTGGATGTTTGCGGTGTCGATTGCATGCGGCAACACCTTCGTCCTCAAGCCTTCCGAGCGCGATCCTTCGGTGCCCTTGCGGCTCTGTGAGCTGATGATGGAAGCGGGCGCGCCTGCCGGTGTCCTCAACATGGTCAATGGCGACAAGGAAGCGGTCGACGCGATCCTTCAGCACCCTGACATCAAGGGCGTCAGCTTTGTCGGCTCCTCGGACATTGCGCAATATGTCTACACGGAGGGCGGCAAGCACGGGAAGCGCGTTCAGGCCATGGGCGGCGCGAAGAACCACGGCATCATCATGCCCGACGCCGACATGGATCAGGTCGTGAAAGACATTGTCGGCGCGGCCTACGGCTCTGCTGGCGAGCGCTGCATGGCACTCCCCGTCGCTGTGCCTGTGGGCCAGAAGACGGCCGACACCTTTGTCGAAGCGATGATGGATGCGGCGCAGTCCTTGCGCGTCGGTGTCTCCACCGACATGGATGCGCATTATGGTCCGGTCGTCTCGAAAGCGCACCGTGAACGGATCGAAAGCTACATTCAGATGGGCGTCGATGAGGGCGCTGACCTCAAGCTCGATGGGCGAGGCTTCCAGCTTCAGGGGCATGAGGATGGCTATTTCATCGGTCCGTCGCTCTTCGATAACGTCAAGCCTTCGATGAAGTCCTACCAGGACGAGATCTTCGGCCCGGTCCTGCAGGTCGTCCGCGCCGAAAGCCTCGAGGAAGCAGCCCGTCTGCCTTCGGAGCATCAGTACGGGAACGGTGTCGCGATCTTCACCCGCTCCGGCATGGCCGCGCGCGAGTTCGCCTCGAAGGTCAATGTCGGCATGGTCGGCATCAACGTACCGATCCCGGTGCCCGTGAGCTACCACACCTTTGGCGGCTGGAAGCGTTCGGCCTTTGGCGATGTGAACCAGCACGGCCCGGAGGGCGTTCGCTTCTGGACCAAGATCAAGACCGTCACCCAGCGCTGGCCTGATGGCGATATCGGCGACCAGAGCTTCATCATCCCGACGATGCAATAATCACTACACGCACGAAAGAGAACGAACATGGAAATGCACGACGTCCGCGCCCATCCGTCCAAGGATAAACTGCCGCGCGAAGACCAGCTTGCCTGGAAAATGGCCGAAGTGGCCGCCGACCCGGTGGGCATCGACGATGATGTCACGGGCATGATCATCAACCGGATCATCGATAATGCTTCGGTGGCCATCGCCTCGCTCAACCGTGGTCCGATCAAGACAGCACGCGCCCAGGCGAAAGCGCACCTTCGCAATGGCGGCGCGACGCTCTTTGGTCTGCCTACGGATACGCGCGTCTGCGCCGAGTGGGCGGCATGGGCCAACGGCACGGCGGTGCGTGAGCTCGACTTCCACGACACGTTCCTCGCTGCGGATTACTCGCACCCGGGCGACAACATCCCGCCGATCCTCGCCGTTGCTCAGCAGACGGGCAAATCGGGCGATGAGCTCCTGCGCGGCATCGCTACGGGCTATGAGATCCAGGTGAACCTCGTCAAAGGCATTTGCCTCCACGAGCACAAGATCGACCACATCGCCCATATCGGCCCGTCGGCTTCGGCAGGCGTCGGTACGCTCCTCGGCCTCGACAAGGAAGTGATCTTCCAGTCGATCCAGCAGGGCCTCCACACGACGATCAGCACACGTCAGTCGCGCAAGGGCGAGATCTCCTCGTGGAAAGCCTTCGCCCCTGCCTATGCCGGTAAGCAAGCCATCGAAGCTGTTGACCGCTGCATGCGCGGCGAGGGTGCTCCGTCCCCGATCTATGAGGGCGAGGACTCAGTTCTCAGCTTCATCCTCAACGGCCGCACGGCCCGTGACCAGGGCAAGAGCCCTTACGAGCCGACCTATGTCGTGCCGCTGCCCGGCAAGGGCGAAGCCAAGCGCGCCATCATGGATACGTACACGAAGGAACACTCCGCCGAGTACCAGTCCCAGGCACTCATCGACCTCGCCTTCGACATGGGTCCGAAGATCAAGGACGCTGGCGGCTTCGATAACGTCAAGTCGATCGTACTGCACACGTCGCACCACACACACTATGTGATCGGTACGGGTTCTGGCGATCCGCAAAAGATGGATCCGCACGCATCGCGCGAGACCCTCGATCACTCGATCATGTACATCTTCGCCGTCGCGCTTCAGGATGGCGAGTGGCACCATGTTCGTTCGTATGCCCCGGAACGCGCCCAGCGCCGCGACACGGTCCAGCTCTGGCACAAGATCTCCACGACGGAAGATCCTGAGTGGACGCGCCGCTACCACTCGCAGGACCCGAAAGAGAAAGCTTTCGGCGCCAAGGTCGTGGTGACGATGAATGACGGCACGGTCCTCGAGGACGAGAAGGCCCTCGCCAACGCGCACCCCGACGGCGCACGTCCGTTCGAGCGTGAGCAGTACATCAAGAAGTTCGTGACGCTCACAGAGGATATCCTCGACAAGTCGGAAAGCGATCGTTTCCTCGACCTCGTCCAGCGCCTCCCGAACCTCTCGGCGGAAGAAGTCCTGACCCTCAACCCGGTCGCGCCTCAGGGTTATCTTGAGGAGAACGGACTGAAGGGCATCTTCTAAGCCTCAAAAGCATAGACCTGATCAAAGACAGGCGGGAACGTTCGACGTTCCCGCCTGTTTGCGTTCTAGCTCAACAGTGAGAGGGCGGGAATGCCAACAGATGCCATCTTCACAGGCTGGGAGCCTATCTTCCGCACCGTGATGATCGGCGTACTAGGCTATATCGGCATCATCGTCATGTTCAGGGCTTCGGGGAAGCGGACGCTTTCCAAGCTGAACATGTTCGACTTTGTCGTGACCGTGGCGTTCGGGTCGATCCTCGCGGCGATGATGCTGTCCAAGGGGACGCCGCTGCTTCAGGGGCTTGCGGCGATTGGCACGCTGGTGGTGCTGCAGTTCGGCTTCACCTGGCTCGCCAGCCGCTGGGACGGCTTCGATAAGCTTCTGAAGGCGGAGCCTCGGCTCCTTTTCCACGACGGCAAGGAACTCGAGGAAGCGATGAAGAATGAACGCGTCGCTTCGTCCGAGCTCGACAGCGCCCTGAGGGACAGCTCACTCGGCTCGCGCGACGAGGTGGCGGCTATGGTGCTGGAGAGCGATGGAACGATTTCCGTCATCCCCAAGGACAAGGTCGGAGACGGAGCATCCATCCCCGATGCGAGCCAGTAGAATCAATCGTCCTTACAGGGATCGTGACCCCAGTTCATCAGGCTGTAGCGCCAGTCGGAGTTTTCGATGTCGCTCTCGGGCCCCTGCGCCTTGTGGCGTTTGATGTAGCCCACAACCTTGCCCATGTGGTCCCACTGGTCATCGGTCAGGTCGTCCTTATTGGTGCGCTTGATCGTGACGATGCGGCGGCCGGATTTGTGCCCGGTGCTCTCGCCGCTGCCTGAGTCGCCGACGGATTTAGACTCCTCGGTTCCGAGCCACTCCTCGAGCTCCTTGGGCGCCATGTTCACGAGGTCGCGCCACTCGTCCCAGACGGTTTCTCTGTCCTTGCTCACCTTTGCAGCCTCCTCCGGTTTCGCCTTCGCTAACGCCTTGAAACTGCGCGGAGTTCAGGACGGGGTGACGCGGGGGGAAGAGGGGCCTAAGAGGCGCCCAAGATGCAACAGAAACGCCGAAAAGGCGTCCCGCTAGAGGAAAGGACAACCATGCTCTTCACCAAGAAGACAGCTGCGGAAAAGCGCCAGGCGTTCCGCGATATCCTGAATGACGGCAAGCTGCACCAGGTGCCCGGCGCCTTCTCGCCCTTCGTCGCGCAGATGATCGAGCGCAAGGGCTATGACGCCGTCTATATCGGCGGCGCGATGCTGACCGCTGATCTTTGCCTGCCCGATATCGGCATTGCGACGCTGAGCGAGTTTGCCGACCGTGGTGAGCAGATCGCGCGCGTCACCGACCTGCCGGCCTTCATCGACATCGACACAGGCTTCGGTGAGCCGATGAGTGCGGCACGGACCATCCGTATGCTGGAAGAAAAAGGCCTGTCAGGCTGCCACATCGAAGACCAGGTGATGCCCAAGCGCTGCGGCCACCTCGACGGGAAGGAAATCGTCCCCACCGAGGTGATGGTCCAGCGCGTCCGCGCGGCCGTCGATGCGAAGCGCGACAAGAACTTCACTGTCATTGCACGGAGCGACGCGCGCGCCATCGAAGGCCTTGAAGCCTCTATCGACCGCATGAAGGCCTATGTCGATGCGGGCGCGGACATGATCTTCCCCGAGGCGATGAAGTCCGAGAAGGAATTCGAAGCCGTCCGCGAGGCCATCGACGTGCCGATCCTCGCCAACATGACCGAGTTTGGGAAAAGCCGCCTCCTGACGAAAAAGGAGCTTGAGGATCTCGGCTTCAACATCGTCATCTATCCGGTGACGACGTTCCGTCTGGCCATGGGCGAGGTCGAGCGGGGTCTCGACCACCTCCTCGAAGCGGGCGACCAAAACGCGATCCTCGACCGGATGCAGCACCGTAAGACGCTTTACGATTATCTTCGGTACGAAGAATATTCGACCTACGACCAGGCGATCTTCAACTTCGAGGTCGGCGATACGCCGATGGAATAGCGCCATGTTCGCGCGCGGTCTCACGCCCCCCTACTATGCTGTCGTCTTCTCAAGCCGATTGGCAGACGGTGCGGGGTATGCGGAGACTGCGGAGCGGATGGTTGCCTTGGCCAAGACCATGGAAGGCTATCTGGGCGCCGAAAGCGCGAGGTCGCCGGACGGGTTCGGGATCACGGTATCCTACTGGCAAGACGAAGAGGCGATCAGAACCTGGAAACGCCACGCCGAGCATAAAGACGCGCAGGCTGAGGGAATTGATCGCTTCTACGAGCACTATGAACTGCGCGTGGCTAGGGTTTCGCGCGCCTACAGCGGTCCAGAAGGCCGTCGTCTGATTGAAAAGGAAAAGTCCGATGTCTGAAGATGTGAAATACGGTCTCGCCGGAGTTCTGGCCGATGACACCGCCGTTTCGAAAGTGGTGCCTGAGACGAACTCGCTGACCTATCGCGGCTATGCCGTGCAGGATCTTGCGGTGAACGGCAGCTTTGAAGAGACCGCCTACCTCATCTGGAACGGCGAGCTGCCGACGACGGCGCAGCTCGAGGCCTTCCGTGAGAAGGAACGCTCCGAGCGCGGAATTTCGAACGCGACCCATGACATGATCAAGCGCTACAACAAGAACGCGCACCCGATGGACATGGTCCGCACCTCGCTGAGCTTTGCTGGTCAGGAAGATGAGCAGGCCAATGTTGGCTCCGGTATGACGGCTGAAGGCTTCGACCGCCAGGGCCTCTATGACCTCGCCGTCCGCATGTATGCGCGCCTGCCTGAGATGGTGGCCGCTGAGTTCCGCCACCGTGAAGGCAAGGGGCCGATTGATCCGGACCCGTCGCTGACCTGGTCGGAAAACTTCTTCAACATGTGCTTTGGCGAAGTGCCTGCGCCTGAAGTCGTGAAGTGCTTCGACGTTTCGATGGTTCTTTACGCTGAGCATTCGTTCAACGCCTCGACGTTTGCTGCGCGCGTGATCGCTTCGACCACTTCCGATATGTACTCCGCGGCCGTCGGCGGCATCGGCGCGCTCAAGGGCCCGCTCCATGGCGGTGCTAATGAAGCCGTGATGCACATGCTGAAAGAGGTTGGTGAACCTTCGAACGCCAAAGAGTGGATGCTCGACGCGCTGGCGACCAAGAAGAAGATCATGGGCTTTGGCCACCGGGTCTATCGCTCGGGCGACAGCCGCGTTCCGACGATGACGGACTATTTCAAGAAGATGGTCGAAGTCACGGACACGGACGAAGCGAAGAAATACTGGGAGATGAGCCGCATCCTCGACGACACCATGGTCGAGGCGAAGGGCATCTATCCGAACCTCGACTTCCCGGCGGGCCCTGCCTACTACCTTATGGGCTTCCCGATCCCGATGTTCACGCCGCTCTTTGTCATGAGCCGCATCACCGGCTGGACGGCTCACGTGATCGAGCAGCTTGAGAACAACAAGCTGATCCGTCCGCTGAGCGCCTATACCGGTGAGACTCAGCGCGAGTTCGTGCCGATCGACCAGCGCGGCTGAGGCCGGGCTTCAGATCAAGGAAAAGGGCGGCTCAGGCCGCCCTTTTTTGTTGCTTTGGTTCTGCCGTCTTCCCGGAATTCGCACCGCGAATATCCGGGATCCATGGACCAGGCATCTTAGCCGTTTCGGCGGTTCGAACGTCAGTCCATAGGTCCCGGATAGCGCTTACAGCGCTTCCGGGAGAGCGGGGAGGAGGGGGTCGTGCCCTTCCTCCCGAAGCTCTTACTGACCAAGCTCCGTCGGATAAGCCGGGGCCTCGTCCGGGACCGGATCATCCCAGCCTTCGAGGTCTTCGAGCACTTTCTCGATCGCCGCTTCGAGCTGGCTGTCGGTCCCCTCGTTGGTGGCGATCGGGTTGAGCTTCACCTCGATGTCGGGCGCGACGCCTTCATTCTCCACCGACCATTCGTAGTCCGTGTCATAGAAGCGGAAGAACGGCACCGTCAGGAAGCCGCCGTCGATGAGCGAGGGGTTCGCGGAGATGCCGATCAGGCCGCCCCAGGTTCTCGTGCCCATCAGTGTACCGAGCTCTTCCTCACGGAAAGCGTAAGGCAGGAAGTCACCGCCCGAGCCTGCGTCCTGGTCGATCAGCATGACCTTCGGCCCGTAATGGGCACCGCCTGGCGTGTTGAAGGTCTTCCCGTACCGGTCTTTCCATCCTGAGAGGTAGGAGCGGCCGAGGACGTCCGTCACATAGTTCGCAGCCTGACCACCGCCGTTCGAGCGTTCGTCGATGATCATGCCGTCGCGGTCGGCTTGCGGGAAGAACATGCGGTTGAAGAAGGTGTAGCCCGCACCCGCCGTATTCGGAAGATAGACGTAACCGACACGGCCGTCGGTCGCCTCGTCCACCCGCTTGCGGTTCTCCTCGACCCAGTTCCAGAGGCGCATGGCGAACTCGCTGCCGCCTGGCTTGACGGTCACGGCACGCAAGCCCCGGCCATCGGCGCTGTCTGCAACACCGAGCGTCACCTGCTGGCCTGTGAGCCCCTGGAGGTGCTGGAAGAGGTTGCCCTCGTCACCGATCGGCATGCCGTTGACGGTGAGGATGTAGTCACCCTCTTCGACATCGAGACCCGGCTCGGAGAGCGGACCCATGACGAAGGGGTTCCAGAGCTCGCCCGTGTAGATTTTCTCGATACGGACGGCACCGTTCCTGACCGAAAGGTCAGCACCGAGAAGTCCGACGCCTGAGCTGTCAGGACGCGGAATGTCGCCGCCGCCGACGCGGTTATGACCGGCCTGCATCTCCGCAATCATCAGGGAGAGGACCGTGTTGAGGTCCGCGCGCCTGCCGACATGTTCGAGGAGCGGGCGATACTTCTCAGCGGTCGCTTCCCAGTCGAGCCCGTGCATGTCGGGGTCGTAGAAATAGGCCGCCTCCATCCGCACGACGTCGGAGAAGATCTGCGCCCACTCTTCCTTCGGGTCGACCATCACGCGGAGGCCCGACTGGTCGAGAGGCTTGATGTCCGAGCCGCCCGATGCGCCGAAGAAGAGGGCGCCGCCCGGCTTCACGGCGAGCATCTGCTTGCCATCGCCCGACAGGGTAAAGCCCGTCACGCCGCTCGCGACTTCGCTGGCCTTCTTGTCCTTCATGGACCAGCGCATCAGCTTGAAGTTCTGGCCGAAGGGTGTGCCCGGAGGATTGGTCGCAATGCCCGGCTGCTCGCCCATCAGGTAGAGGAGATCGCCGGCGTCGGTGACTTCGAGGCCGTAATAGGAGGCTTCGGGGACGGGGAGGGCGACGATGCGGTTGATAAGATCATCCGTATCGAGATCGGTCTTCTTGTCGTCCTTCTTCTCGTCGCTGCTTTCAGCGTCCTCGTCTTTCTTCTCCGCCTTGGCAGGCTCGTCGCCCTTGCCGTCCATGACAGGGGACATGCCCTCGTCGGAGAGAACGGCGACGTAGATGCCTGCGCGGTAGGGCTTCTCCTGGCTCGACAGGTCGAGGCCGACCTGCGTGGGGCCAGAGTTGGTCGAGGCCGTGAAGTAGAGATACTTGCCGTCGGGGCTGAACGCCGGAGAGCCTGCGTCGGCCATGCCGTCGGACAGGGTCACCCGGCGACGACCATTCGTGCTCAGATCAATGAGCTCGATGTCCTGCATGAAGTTCGCCTTCTCGATCGCGGCAGCGAGCCAGCGGCCATCGGGCGATATCGAGACCGAGTGGCCTGCGCGCCGCTCATGGGTCGCAAGGGTCGAGATGTCGCCGCTATCGAGATCGATCATCCTGAGACGGAGCTTTTCGTCTTGATAGACGATCTTGTCACCTTCAGGCGTGAAGGCGAGGATGGAGTTGAAGCCTTCGCCAAGATCGAAGCTCTTCTCTTCCGCGGGGTCGCCATCGATCAGCTTGCGGATGAAGGCGATGCCGTCCTTGAGGCCCGGGCTCTCCGCTTCGCCATCATAGAGCTGGCTGCGGATCACGAGCATCTGCGTCTCGCCGTCATCGTGGATGTAGGCGACCTGCTGGCCATCGGGGGACCAGGTGCCAGTATAGGCACGGTCGCCGCCTTCTGGCGTCAGGTTTCTCGGCGAACCTTCGTCGGTGGGGATGGTGAAGACATCGCCCCGGGCCGTGATGACCGCGCGCTTGCCGGTCTGGGAGAGGCCAATGCTATCGATGTTGCGCGATGCGTTCTTGAAGCCCGGCTGCAGCTCGGGAAGATCAGCATTGAGCGTAATTTCGAGCGCTGCGACCTCGCCTGTGTCGAGATCCAGCATCTTGAGGCGGCCACCGGACTCATAGATCAGGTCCGCGCCGTGAAGGTCAGCTGCGATAGCATCCCATTCATCTTCATCCGTGAGCTGCTCGATTTCCTCGCTTTCGGCGGACCAGCGGTAGACGTTGAAGCGCTCATTCTCTCCACGATCGGAGAGGAAGACCACATCGTCGCCGTCGAACATCGGGAAGATGTCGGAAACCCGGTCACCGGGGATGCGGGTCAGCTCACCGGCTTCGGTGTCCATGACCATGATCGAAGGCGTCGTGCCGCCGCGGTAGCCGAACCAGCCTGACGAGCCGCCGAAGAGCGCATTGTTGGCCGGGCCATAGTCGATATAGGCGAGGGTTTCGCCGTCCTCGTGCCAGTCGCCCATGTAGTAGCGGGCGTCCATCATCTTCTCGGGCATCCCGCCATCGGGGCTCACGTGGAAGAGCTGGTCCGAGCGGCCGTGGTTGGTCTCGCGGGACGAGGCAAAGGCGATCATCTCGCCATCGGCGGACCAGCCACGGACGTCATCGCCGCCGGGGTGCCAGGTCAGCTGCTTCGGCACGCCGCCATCGGCATCGACCACGAAGACGTCCCAGTTGCCGTTGTAGTTCGCCGTGAAGGCCACCTTCGAGCCGTCGGGGGAGAAGTGCGGCGCCTTCTCATCGCCCATGGCCGAAGTCAGGCGGCGGGCATCGCTGCCATCTTTAGCGGCGGTCCAGATGTCGCCAGCATAGGTGAAGGCAATGCGGTCTTCGCTGATCGCGGGATCGCCCAGCAGAAGGGTCTCGGCGGAAGCCGTGCTCGCCAGGAGGCTGAGCGCAAGAGCAGAGCTCGTCAGGGTTTTCGTCACCGGGGGTCCTCGTTTCTTATTGTGATACTGAGAAACGATATGACCCCTCAGCGGCCGAGAGCAACCGCCGGACTGCTTATCCTTTTCCTATTCCCGGCTTACGCGAACTAGGCGGAACAGCTCGCGCCTCCGAGGACGCAGAACCTTGAGCAATGGGGGTGGTTGAGCTTTACCGCCTGGGACGCCTCGGTGAGGGTCTCGCCCATGTCGAACTGGGGGTCGTAGGGCAGGAGGGTGCAGGCCGCGACGCGCGGGGTCGCTTCGCCCTTGCGCTTGACCACCATGCGGCTGGTCGAGCACATGACGGCGGTCTTCTGCATGCTGAGGATACCCCAGCATTCCTCGGTGATCTCCGGCGTGTCGAGGCTTTCGTCCATCTCTGGGAAGACGACGAGGCGTTCGGGGTCGGAGAGGTCGAGGACAATGCCGATGGCCTTCAGGAGCCGGTCATAGCCGTCGCGCGCTTCCTCCATCGTTTCGGTGGGGAGCTGGCGACCAGCGACCGCGACGCGGAAGCCATTGTCATGGAGCCAGAGAAGCCCATCGATCGCCTTATCCCAGGTATCCTGACCGCGCTCGGCCTCGTGGGCCTCCTTGGTGTGGTGATCGAGGCTGACGCGCATCAGGAGCTTGCCTGAATGCCTGTCGGCGATGGCCTTCAGCTGCTCTTCGAAACGCCGCATCGGGCGCATGGCGTTGGAGAGGACCAGCACTTCGAAGCCGCGCTCGAGGCACATCTCCATGATCGGCACCATGTCGCGGTTCATGAAGGGCTCACCGCCGGTGAAGCCGATCTGCCGCGTGCCGATCTCTTCCCGCTCGATCTCATCGAGATAGGCCTCGACTTCCGCCTTGGTGATGTAGACGAGGGCGTCGTTGGTCGGAGAGCTCTCGATATAGCAGGTCGCGCAGGCGAGGTTGCAGAGGGTGCCTGTGTTGAACCACAGCGTGTCGAGGCCCGATAGAGGAACGAAAGCGCGGCGCGAGCCGTCGCCGGTCCTGACGGGATCGGCAAACTTGCCTTCGCCGAGGCTATCGCCGTCGCGCTTGAAGGGCGACTGGGCGGGATCGGGGAACTGCACCATGGAAACCTGTTCGCGCCTTCTCGCGCGGGAGTTACGACCTAGACGGTAACTTTTGGCCACTCCGGAGCGAAGCTGTCAATCAACGTGACATCGGCGTCACATTGCTTCAGGAGATGCCGAAACGGCGATCGACGGTACCGGGAACCATCAGATGAATATCGAGAATTCGCAGCTTTACTATGGCAAGGTCCTTCAGGGTTCGGAGGATCTGCGCACCGATGCCTGCTGCACCACCGAAGCCCCGCCGCTTGAGATCCGTCAGGCGCTCTCGAACGTCCATGACGAGGTCACGGGCCGTTATTACGGCTGTGGGCTTGTCGCTCCCGAATGCCTCGAAGGGGCCGCCATCCTCGACCTCGGCTCTGGCTCTGGCCAAGACGCCTATGTCCTTTCGCAGCTTGTCGGCCCCAAGGGCCGCATCGTCGGCGTTGACGCGACGCCTGAGCAGCTCGAAGTCGCGAACCGCCATAAAGATTGGCATGCGGAGCGCTTTGGCTTTGCCAATGTCGAGTTCATGGAAGGCGATATCGAAAAGCTCGATGAGCTGGACCTTGAGCCCGGCAGCTTCGATATCATCGTCTCGAACTGCGTCATCAACCTCGTGCAGGACAAGCGCGCCGTGTTCGAGCAGGCCCATCGCCTCCTGAAAGAGGGTGGCGAGATCTACTTCTCCGACGTCTATGGCGACCGCCGCGTGCCTGAGGAGCTGCAGCGCGATCCTGTCCTGCATGGCGAATGCATCTCCGGTGCGCTGTACTGGGGCGATTTCGACCGCATCACACGGGAGTGCGGCTTTGCCGATCCGCGTCTTGTCCACGACCGCCCGCTGGTCATTGGCGATCCGCAGCAGCTCGCCAAGGTGCAGGGCTACAACTTCTTCTCCGCGACCTACCGCTTGTTCAAGCTGGCGGGGCTCGAGCCACGTTGCGAGGACTACGGACAGGCTGTCATCTACCGGGGCACGATCCCGGGGATGGAGGACGCCTTCGCTCTCGACAATCACCACCTGATCCAGAAGGGCCGCGTCTTCCCGGTCTGCGGCAACACGTTCCTCATGCTGAAGGATACGCGGTTTGCGGAGCATTTCGAGTTCATTGGTGATTTCTCCACCCATTACGGCATCTTCAAGGGCTGCGGTATCGAGATGCCCTATGGCAGCGCCGTGAAGCCTGACGCCGAGGCGACTTCGGGCGCCTGCTGCTAATGGCCTCTGGCAGGGTCCTCGTCACGGGCTCCGCCGGGCTTCTCGGCGGGGAAATATGCGGCAGGCTGACGGATAAGGGTTACGAGGTCATCGGCCTCGTTAACCGCAACCCCGATATCCTGAGGAATGATGGGCGCACCGTGCCCGTCCTGCGGGCGGTTCAGGGCGACATCACCAAGGAAAGCTTTGGGCTCTCCGAGGCTGAGTGGCAGGCGCTGGCGGAAGAAGCGGACACGATCGTCCATTGCGCCGCAGTCACCGATTTCGTCGATGAGAATGACCTCCACCGCGCGGTCAATGTTGAGGGCACGAAGAATGTCCTTGCGCTGACGAAGCTTGCCGGCGCAAAGCTCGTCCACATCTCCACCGCCTATATCGCTGGCGACCGCGAAGGCACGCTCCTCGAGACAGAGTTCGACGAAGGCCAGGGCTTCACCAACGGCTATGAGTCAACCAAGCTCCGCGCCGAACGCCTCGTTCGTGACAGCGACGTGCGCTTCGCCATCGCGCGGCCCGGCATCGTCCTTGGCGATCACCAAGAAGGACGCACCCGGAGCTTCGATACGATCTACCCGATCCTGAAAGTCTTTGCGGAAGGCTGGGTCAGGACGATGCCCGCCGCGCCCCACGCGACCCTCGACCTCGTGCCGATCGACCATGTCTGCCGGGGGATCATCGCGATGGTGGAGCGGTTCGATGAGGCGGAGGGCAAGGTCTTCCACCTCGTCTCGGGCAGGCCGACGCCCTTGCGCGCGTTCCCCGAGACGCTCGCCAAGTTCGAGGGGCTGTCCTCGCCCGACTGGGTGGACCCCGAGAGCTTCGACATGGCATCGCTCAGGCCATCGGAGCGCCGGTTCTTCCAGCGCGGCGCTGAAGTCTATGCCCGCTATTTCACCCGCAACCCTCAGTATGACGACAGTCAGTACCGCGCGTTTTCTGGCGAGGCTTGTCCGCCCTGCGACGAGGCATGGTGGGAGCGGATCACCGCCTACTGCATCGAAGCGGGCTTCATCAAGCCGAGAAAGAAACGCGGCGCAGCATGACCGCCCGCATCGTCATCCTCGCGCGCTTTCCCGTGGCGGGGCAGTGCAAGACCCGGCTCATCCCCGCGCTGGGACCAGAAGGCGCAGCGGAGATGCACCGGAAGCTGGCCGAGCTGACGGTGGCCCGCGTACGGGAAAGCGGCCTGCCCTTCACCCTGTGGGGCACGGGCGCAGACGAAGATGCGTTCACGGAGTGGCTGGGGCCTCTTGATTTCCAGGAGCAGCCGGCCGGCGATCTCGGCGAGCGTCTCGCCCTCGCCAGCGACCCCGCACCCGTCATCTTTCTCGGTACGGATTGCCCGGACCTTTCGCCCTCAAGCCTCCGCAAGGCGGGGATGGCCTCAGCCGAAGGCCGCTACGCCATCGGCCCGGCCCATGATGGCGGTTACTGGACCCTCGCGATTCCGGAGAAGGCCGACTGGCTCTTCACCGACATGCCGTGGGGTACTGAGCGCGTTTACGGCGAGACGGTGGAGCGCATGAAGGCGAAGGGGATCGAGCCGGAAGTCCTCGAAACCCTCCACGATGTCGACCGTCCCGAAGACCTCGAGCGCTGGCCGGACCTTACCCAGTGAGCGCGCTGACCATCGTCATCCCGGCGCTCGATGAAGAAAAAGCGCTGCCGCGCACCATCCGTAACATCGCCGCGCTCGATCCGCAGCCTGACGAAGTGATCCTGGTCGATGGCGGCAGCACCGACCGGACCCGTGAGATCGCCTCCGAGGCGGGCTTCAAGGTCATCGAGCAGGACCCTAAGGGCCGCGCGCGCCAGATCAACCGAGGCGTTGCCGAAGCGCAAGGTCCGCTCGTCATGGTCCTCCATGCGGACACCATGCTTCCCGAGGATGCCTGCAAGGTCGTCCGTGAGGTGATGGAAGAGCCGAGGACCGTGCTCGCAGGTTTCACCGCGATTCTCGAAGGCGATCGTCAGACCCGGTGGATCACGTCGCTCCATAACTGGGCCAAGACCTGGTACGCGCCGCTTTTGTTCCGCCCCCACCTTTTCTTCAGAGGATGCAGGCTGCTCTTCGGCGACCATGCCATGTTCTTCCGCAAGACAGACTTTGAGGCGGTTGGCGGCTGTGATCCTGAGATGATGGTAATGGAGGAGGCCGACCTCTGCGTGAAGATGACGGCGCTCGGCCGTGTACGGCTCATCGACCGTCTGGTGCGGACGGATGATCGCCGGGTTGCCGCCTGGGGCGGGCTCAAGGCCAATCTCGTCTATGCCAATGTCGGCATCCGCTGGGGCTTCGGCGCAAGGAAGCGCCTCGGCGACAAGTACCCCGACGTCCGCTAACCCGCTTCAGCGACGCTCAACACAGCCTGCACACAAGCCTTCCAGCGCTTGAGCCGCCGCGCGCGCTCCTCTTGTGGCATCTGAGGCTCGAAACGCCGGTCCCGCTCGGCGTTCTGGCGCACATCGTTCAGAGAACTGAAGACCCCAGCCTGAAGAAAAGCGAGATAGGCCGCGCCAAGGGCCGTCGTCTCCAGCACCTTTGGCCTATCAATCGGCAGGCTGAGGATATCAGAAAGTCTCTGAGCGAACCAATCATTCGCCGCCATGCCGCCATCGACACTGATCGCCTGACAGTCGAGGCCGTCATTCTTCATCGCTTCGATCAGGTCCTGCGTCTGATAGACCACGCCCTCAAGCGCAGCACGCGCCATTTCGTCCGGACCCGTCGCTCTCGTCATGCCGAAGACTGCCGCGCGCGCATCAGGGGACCAGTGCGGTGCGCCCATCCCTGCGAAGGCGGGCACCATGACCACGTCCGCATCGGCCTGCGCCCTCGCGGCCCGCTCCGCCGTCTCCGCAGCGTTCTTGAGAAGCCGCATCTCGTCCCGCAGCCACTGGACGGCAGCGCCAGCGATGAAGATCGAGCCTTCCATGGCGAAGGTCGGCTTGCCGCCCACCCGGTAGGCAACGGTCGTCAAAAGTCTGTTCTCGGACTTCTTGATCTCGTCACCCGTATTGACCAGCACGAAGCAACCCGTGCCGTAGGTCGACTTCATCTCGCCAGGTTCGAAGCAGGCCTGGCCCACCGTCGCGCCCTGCTGGTCACCGACCACGGAGAGGATAGGCAGCGCCTCACCGAAATGCTCCGCCTGCGTCATGCCAAAATCGTCGGCGCTGTCCTTGACGTCCGGCAGCACCCCGCGAGGAACATCGAACAGCTTGAGGAGGTCCTGATCCCAGTCCTGGGCATCGAGACCGAAGAGGCTCGTCCGGCAGGCATTGGTCGCGTCCGTTGCATGCACCTCGCCGCCCGTGAGGTTCCAGAGGAGCCAGCTGTCCACCGTACCAGCCGCCAGCTCGCCAGCCTCGGCACGCGCCCTCGCGCCGTCGACATTGGAGAGGATCCAGTTCAGTTTCGATGCGGAGAAATAGGGATCCAGGAGCAGACCCGCCCGGTCCTGCACCAATGCCTCATGTCCGGCCTCGGAGAGCGCGCGGCAGAACTGCGCCGTTCTGCGGTCCTGCCAGACGATGGCGTTATGGATCGGCTTCCCGGTCTTCCGGTCCCAGACGATAATCGTCTCGCGCTGATTGGTAATCCCTATACCGAGGATCTTGTGCCCGGCGCTCACCGCCTCGCGATAAGCCGCCTGTGCCGTCGCCAGCACGCTTGACCAAATCGCTTGGGGGTCATGCTCGACCATGCCTTCGCCGGGGTAGAGCTGCTCGAATTCCTGCTGCGCGGTCGCGAGGATTTCACCCTTGGGAGAGAAGACGATGGCGCGTGAAGACGTGGTACCCTGATCAATAGCGAGAATGGCGTCGGACATGGCTTCCTTCCGTGGGCAAAGGCTTTTCTCGCCTTGTTCCACAGATCGGCGCCTGCGTCACCGCCCGGGGGCAGGGGCTCCGGCGAGGCGCTGGAGGAACGGCCGGACCTTGAGGAAGCCGGCGTAGAAGACGTTGAGGACCGCGCGGCTCGGTGCGAAGCGGCCAACGGGGCCCATGAATCCGAGACCCGGGACACGCGCGTAGGCTTCTGTGAAAGCGCGCGCTCCGTCGACGACCTCGCCGCTGGGCAACCTCGCGTGGAACCGCGCGAGCAATGCATCGCGGCTGATCGGGCAGCTCACCGGCTGATCGGGATCGGCGACGTTTTCGAACGCAATGCGGTCCCGCCTATCGAGCTTCTCAAGAAGCGCGATCTCCCGCACGCAGAGGGGGCAGGCGCCATCATAGAAGACCGTCAGTTTGTCCATGACCTTTATCTAAGCACTATGTTGTGGAGCGCCATGCGGCACGCGCCCGCGTTCCTCAGCGCCCCTGGAAGGCAGGCTGCTCTTTGCTCCGAGAGGCCCTTTCGCCTAAGGGAAACCACAGAAAACAGCGGCTTTTCGCGCCGCAAAACGAAGAGAACGGAATGGTTATGCTCACCGACGAACAGCAGATGATCGTCGAAACGGCGGCAGGTTTCACGGCGGATCGGCTGCGCCCCAACGCGGCGTGCTGGGAGGAGGAGAAGTCCCTCAGCCGCGAGGTACTGCGCGAGCTGGGAGAGCTCGGGTTCGGCGGCATTTATGTGCGCGAGGACATTGGCGGATCGGCCCTGTCGCGCCTCGATGCGGTGCTGATTTTCGAGGAGCTCTCGAAGGGCTGCGTCAGCCACGCGACGTTCCTGTCGATCCATAATATGTGCGCCTGGATGGTGGACAGTTTCGGCTCGGAGCATCTGCGCCAGACCTTCGGCACGCGGATGACCTCCTGCGAGCTGATCGGCAGCTATTGCCTGACCGAGCCCGGGTCAGGGTCCGATGCCGCGAGCCTCAAGACTTCCGCAAAGAAAGACGGGGACGAATATGTCCTCAACGGCTCCAAGGTGTTCATCTCGGGCGCAGGTTTCTCGGACGTCTATATCGTCATGGCACGGACGGGTGACGTAGGGCCGAAAGGGGTCAGCTGCTTCCTCGTCGAGAAAGACACGCCAGGCCTGAGCTTTGGCAAGAACGAGAAGAAGATGGGCTGGTCAGCCCAGCCGACGCGGATGGTCATGTTCGATGACTGCCGTATCCCGGTCGCCAACCGTCTGGGCGAGGAGGGTGACGGCTTTACCTTCGCCATGAAAGGTCTCGACGGCGGCAGGCTGAATATCGCCGCGGCCAGCCTTGGCGGCGCGCAAGAGGCCACCGACCGCGCGATTGCCTATGGCCAGGACCGTGAGCAGTTCGGTGCACGGATCACTGACTTCCAGGCGACCCAGTTCAAACTCGCGGACATGGCGACTGAGATCGAAGCGGCGCGCCAGCTCCTTTACTCCGCCGCACGCAAGCTCGACGCAGGGGACCCCGGCGCCAGCTCGGCCTGCGCCATGGCCAAGCGCTTCGTGACCGACATGGGCTCCAAGGTGGCCAATGACGCGCTCCAGATCCACGGCGGCTACGGCTATCTCGCAGAGTACGAGGTCGAGCGGATCGTCCGTGACCTGCGCGTTCACCAGATCCTCGAAGGCACCAATGAAGTGATGCGGGTCATCATCTCGCGTAAGCTTCTCAGCGACAACAGGCGGTAATCATCATGGCACAGACAGTTCTCTTCGTCGGCCTCGGCAACATGGGCTCGGGCATGTGCGCGAACCTCGTGAAGGCCGGGTTCGAGGTCCACGCCTTCGACCTGAGCAAGGACGCGGTAGCCGCTGCGGTCGCCAAGGGTGCCCACGCCGTCGAAGACCTCAGGAGCTTCGATGGTTCAGGGCTCGACGCGATGGTCACGATGCTGCCCGCCGGCAAGCACGTTGCGCAGGTCTATATGGAAGACTCGCCCCAATCCATGCGCAAGGGTACGCTGATGATCGATTGCTCGACCATCGACGTAGAGACGGCGCGCGCCTTGGGGCAGGGGGCGACGGAGCGCGGCTACCCGGCCGTCGATGCGCCGGTGTCCGGCGGTACGGCAGCGGCGGAAGCGGGTACACTGACGTTCATGGTCGGCGGAGCACCTGAGCATTTCGAGATGGCGAAGCCCTATCTCGAGGCGATGGGGAAGAAGGTCTTCCACGCTGGCGGCAATGGCAATGGCCAGGCGGCGAAGATCGCCAACAACATGCTGCTCGCTATCTCGATGATCGGCACCTGCGAGGCGTTTCATCTTGCCGAGAAGCTGGGTCTTGATGCGCAAACCTTCTATGACATCTCGTCCAACGCCTCGGGGCAGTCCTGGTCGATGACCAGCTATTGCCCGGCACCGGGGCCCGTTCCGGCAGCGCCGTCGAACCGCGACTACAACCCCGGCTTCGCCGTGCCGATGATGCTCAAGGACCTCGGGCTCGCCATCGAAGCGGCGGGCACGTCAGGCAGTACGGTCCCCCTTGGTCAGCATGCAAAGCACCTCTACGAGGAGGCCGCCAAGGCGCACGGGGACAAGGACTTCTCCGTTATCCTCCCCATGCTGAATGAAGGGCTTCTGAAAGCCGACTAGACGTCTCTTGCCAGCCTGATGCCGGTGAACTGCCACCTGGCGTCAGGCGGGAAGAAGTTCCTGTAGGTCGCCCGGATATGGCCGGGCGGGGTTGCGCAGCTTCCGCCCTTCAGGACGAGCTGCGAGGACATGAACTTGCCATTATACTCGCCGATGGCTCCTGCTGCAGGCCGGAAACCGGGGTAGGCGGAGTAAGCGCTTTGCGTCCAGTCCCAGACCGTACCGAAGGCTGAGCCTAGGCCATTGTCGCGGCCTACGAGATGCGGATGGACAAATCCGGCAGGGTCGAGGAACTGTCCAGCCGCCGGGTCTGACTTCGATAGCGCGACCTCGACCTCCGCCTCACGGGGCAGGCGCGCGCCCGCCCATTCGGCGAAGGCAAATGCTTCGTAGGCGGAGACATGAGAGAGGATGCGGTCGGGCCTTAGCGGGATCAGGCCGTGGAGCGTGAACTCGAACCACGCACCGTCCACCTTCCGCCAGTAGACCGGGTGCACAACCGCCTCCCGCGCGCGCCAGTCCCAACCTTCTGCAAGCCAGAGACTTGCAGCCCGGTAGCCGCCATCTTCGATGAAGGCGAGGAACTGACCGTTGGTGACAGGCGTTCCGTGCAGGGAGAAATCGTCCAGATAGACCTTGTGGCGCTTGGTTTCATTGTCGAAGGCAAAGTCCTCGCCCTCGTGGCCGATCGCGTGGATGCCGCCTTCGAACGAGACCCAGCGGTCGTTGGCAGCAGGCCCCTGGTCTTCGGGCTCCTCCTCGAGCGCCTCGGGCATCGCAAAGGCTGCCGGGGCAAGGGGGTTCAGGGCAAAGGCCGCCTTGATATCCGTACAAAGAAGTTCCTGATGCTGCTCTTCATGATGGAGGCCTAGCGTGATGATCTCTGCTGCCTCGGCAAAGCCACCCTCTGACAGGTCCGAAAGCAGCCCTTCAACACGCTCATCAATAGCAGCACGGTACGCGAAGACATCCGCTGCCGAAGGCCGGGAGAGGAGGCCGCGCCTATCCCGAGGCCACTGTTCGCCCACGGAATTATAGTAGCTGTTAAAGAGATAGGCATAGTGCGGATCATAGGGCGCGAAGCTGCCCTCGAACCGCTGCAGCACGAATTCCTCGAAGAACCAACTCGTATGCGCAAGGTGCCACCGCGTAGGACTGGCATCGGGCATCGCCTGCAGGAGCATGTCTTCCGGCGTCAGGTGTTTCGCGAGCGCTTCTGTCCGCTCCCTGACAGTCCTGTATCGCGCGAGCAGATGGGCCCGCGGGTCACGGGCGGTCTCAGGGGCCGGTTTGACCTGGCCATGCTGCATGGCCGCTCCCTCTCTCCTCGGCTCGGGCCGAAGGATGTCTTGCGCGAACGTCGCACCACCCGCAGCGATGCGCAAGCCGCCAATTACTTCCCGAACTTCTCCTTGGGCACCGGCTTATGCCAGCCAGGAACCCTGCCGGGCCTGTCGACCTCCCATCCGGTCGCCTGGAGGAGCCCGGCGACGTAGGAGTTCGAATTGTACCCGTCGGACCAGTTGAAGGGCAGGATGTCGTAGGCCAGACCGTCGCTGTACCGCGCGTCCGCTTCGAACAGCGCATCGACAATGGCCCGCTCCGTCACGCGCCCTGCGTTGACCTCAGGATGCTGCACGTCGACATCGAACGTATCGGTGAGAAGATCGCTGAGGTCCGCCTTGCGGTTCACTCCTGAAACGAGGTCCGAGAAGAACGGCATCATGTTGCGCGGCCCGGCGCCGATCGTGGCATAGCGGCGGCCATCCTCAAGGACGCTCTGGAACCGCTGGTCCTCGGCGAAGGCAGGGTGATCGTCGACGATGATCATCAGATAGGCATGGTCCCGCCCCGCCAGCACCGAGTGCCCCTGCAGGCGGATCTCGATCTTCGGCGTGTCCGTCGTGCCCGTGGCCTTGGCGGCTTCAAGCACGGAGAGCTCATGGAGCACCTTCACGGCTCCCGCCGCGCGTGCCGCTTTTTGGAGGGCAGGAAGCGCCTCGGGCTCTGCGCGCAGGAGAGATGCGGCCCGGTCCGGGTCATCGGCCTTTGCGATGGCGTCTATGGTCTGGTCGGCTGCGCTCACGGGCTTTGAAGTATGGGCAGAGGCCCGCAAAACAAGCCCGTCTGCTCAGGAACCGCGCGGATAGGGGGTGCCGTACCGCTCGGCGTAGTAGCGGGCGATCGCCGTGGCGCTGCCAAGATAGCGGTGGCCGTTGCTCGTCTCGAAGGGCGCGCCCTCGAACACCGGCGCATCGCCCTGCAGCACCAGCGTCGGGCAATTCCACTGGCCATCGCCGAGGAGCGCCGTCAGTCCGGGTCGAGGGTGCTCCACCGGCTGAAGCACGATCTCCACGCTGTCCCTGATCGTCGGGAACAGCGCGAGCAGGCCGTAGACCTCGGCGCATTCCGGGCAGAACTCGCGGCGGCCATTGTCAAAGAACCCTGCGGGCAGGAGGAAGAGCTGGTCTCTCATGGGGCATCGATAGGCGCAGGCTCAGGCCCCCGCAATCCCGCCGGCACTTAAGCGCCCAATATGTATTGTCGCAAACTGCTGCGCTGCAGGTTTGTCGTGAGCATCGTTCAGGCCTATCGCTTAAGAGACAGCGGCGCAGGTTTGGACGCCATGACATCCCTAAGAAGGCTCCCGACCCTAGCGGTCGCAACACTCTTCGTCAGCGCATGTGGGGACAGTGCTCCGTCTGCAGGTGAAGACATCGCGGCACTCCGCGAAGCATCGTCGGCATGGGTCGCTGACTACAACGCCAATGACTGGGACAAACTCGGAGGACACTTCACAGATGACGCGGTGATGATGCCTCCGAATGGTTCGGCAGTTGTCGGCGCTGCCGCCATTGCGGAATGGGAGCGCGAGAACGAGACGGGCTTCCGCATCGCCTTTGACGTTCAGGACGTCGCCGTCAGCGGCGATCTCGCCTACCTCCGCGGCAGGTCCTGCGTCTTCATCCCCGATGGCGAAGGCGGATGGGGCGTCGACGTCGGCAAGTTCCTCGAGACGCGCCGACGCCAGCCCGATGGACGATGGCTGATGACGGCCGACGCCTTCAATTCCGATGCAGCTCCCGGCACAGCGCTTGCGTCCGAATGTCCGTTTGCGGATCTACCGTAAGCAAGTTAGCAAGCCTGCCGAAAAACCCGTCCCATATTGCGGAGTTAGGGGGATATTAGAGTGACGCTCGATCAAATAGCTCAGGTTGCGCAGATAATCGGTGTAGCGATCGTTGCTGTTACCCTGATCTACCTAACCATTCAAATTAAGCAGGGTACGGCTCAACTCCGGTCTGACACTCGTCAAACGCAGTTGGAGAATGACCAAACTGGTGTCTACAAGTTTGTCGAGTACCCCGAACTCGGTCGAATTTTCTCGCAAGAGGAAACGCCGACCTTCTCCGAGAAAACGCAGCTCTTTTTTTGGATGATCGGTCAGATGCGAGCGAGGGAGTATGAGTGGTTGCAGTATAAGAGCGGAGCCATGGACCAGGGCTCTTGGGAGACATATCGGGACGTGATCTACTTCGTACTCGGCACCGAGCGGGCCAGAGACTTGTGGGAGATTTGTGCGGCCTACTTCAATCCCGAGTTCGTTGAGATGGTGGAAGCTATGACAGCGGACTCCGGAACAACTGATCTATGGGACCGGCTAGCGAAAGTCCGATGAAGTCGTTCAGTTATTACTCTGCATAAAGAAGACTTCGCGATTACCTTCATCTAGCCATTCACATGGTTCCAGACATGGCTAATCACCACCGAGCCTTCGCCCACCGCCGAGGCGACCCTTTTCACCGAGCCTGACCGGACGTCGCCCACGGCGTACACTCCGGGGGCGGAGGTGGCGTAGAAGCTCGGGCAATGCTCGAACTTGCCGGTCACGACGAAGCCCTTGTCGTCGAGCTCTACGCAGGCGCCGAGCCAGTCGACCTTGGGCGCAGCGCCCACCATGACGAAGAGCGCAGGTGTTTCGATCCTGACATCCTCGCCCTTGTCTTTCTTGTGGATCGTCACAGCCTCCAGCTTGTCCGTACCGTGAAGGTCCGTACACTCTGTCTGGAAATGAACAGTGATCTTGGGGTCCTGCTCCAGCCTGCTGGAGAGGTATGCCGACATGGATGAAGCGAGTTCTTTGCCGCGGACTAGCACATGGACATGGCTCGCCGAGCGCGATAGGTACATGGCCGCCTGTCCTGCGGAGTTGCCGCCGCCGATGATCACCGCCTCGGAGCCGTGGCAGTAGCGCGCCTCCATGTCGGTGGCAGCGTAATAGACCCCTTCGCCTTCAAGGTCCTCGAGCCCTTCGAGCGGCAGGCGGCGGTACTGGACCCCGGTCGCGATAATGACAGCCTTCGCCTTCACCTCTTCGCCATCTTCAAGGCCAATGCAGAAACCCTTGCGGCCATCCGTAAGCGGAGAAAGCCGCGCGACCCGGCGCGGCATGACGAACCTCGTCCCAAGACGCATGGCCTGCATCTCTCCACGGAAGCAGAGGTCAGCGCCGGAGATACCGGTCGGGAAGCCCATATAGTTCTCGATCCGGCTCGACGTCCCTGCCTGCCCGCCGATCACCTGGTCCTCGATCAGGAGGGCAGAAAGACCCTCCGCACCCGCATAAACGGCCGCAGCAATCCCCGAAGGCCCGCCACCAACGATCACCACGTCGAAATCATCCTCGCCAGCAAGCGGCAGGTCGAGGCCGACGAACCGCGCCAGCCCTTGCGGCGAAGGGTTCTCGATGACCTTATCGCGACCAAGGATCACGGCAGGCCTGTCTTTCGGCAGGCCGGCACGTTCCAGTGCCGTATCCGCTTCCTCCGTACCAAGAGTGCAGCGCTTGATCGGAATCTTGTTGCGCGAAGCAAAGCTCTCGATCCTGCGCAGCGCGCCATCCTGCTCCGACCCGATGATCGTGATGGCAGAGTTCTGCTCTTCGAAGGTGCGCCTGCGCCGGGCAGCGAACACATTGACAATGATGTCGCTCATCTCCGGCACGCGGGCCATCAGGTCGAGCATGGCATCTCGCTTAACAACCGTACACCGCGTATCTTCCACGGCCCGCATCGGCATGTGCCAGACACCGCCGTTGAGGAAGGAAATCTCGCCCAGATACTGCGTCGGCCCTATCGTCGCCTCAACGGCGCGCTCGCCTGTGCGGGGATCGACCAGCTCGATCCGTCCGTCCTCACAGTAAATGAACTCATCCATCCGCTCGCCAACCTCGACGACGGACGCGCCCGCAGGATAGGTCCGCTCTTCGCCGAGCTCTCTCAGAAGGGCGACATGGTCGTCGGCCAGCGGCGTGCGCTGCATCTCGCGGAGGTCCTGGGCGAGGCTTTCCATGGTCGGGCTCTCTTCGGCGTCAGAAGGAACCTAAGCCGCGCCGCTCGCCGCGCAATGCCAGCCGTCAGTCTTGGAGGAACTCATAGGCGATCCACCGGCGATAGGTCTCGCCGGGTCTCAGGATCGTGTTGCCGAGCCGGGGTCGGTTCGGCGCATCGGGCGCGCTCTGCGGCTCCAGCGCAACGCCGGCATAGGGCTGGTGGGGCTCGGCAAGCCCCTGCCCGGTATAGACCTGCATCATGGGCGCGTTCGAAGTGACCTTCATCCGCCGCCCGCTGCCGGGGTGGCTCAACTCCGCCGTCACCCCCTCGGCCCAGGTGAAGCAATGGTCGAACCCGCCGCTCCCGTTCAGCGCATCAATGTGCCGGCCAAGCTCGCCGCCCTCACGCAGGTCGAGAGCACCGCCGACGAGGGGCATGATCTCGCCCGTCGGCACGAGGTCTTCATCGACGTGGAGGACGCCCATCGCCTCGACCTTCAGGACATGGTCCCGGATGGTGTCACCACCGAGGCGGAAGTAGGGATGGTAGCTGAGATTGACGGGCGTCGGCCGGTCGGTCGTTGCCTCGAACCCCAGGCGCAGGCGCGCGCCGTCGATCCGCGCTTCAAGCCTGACGTCGAGTTGGCCGGGGAAGCCCTGATCACCGTCTGGGCTCGAGAGGGAGAGGATGGCGCATTCGTCGCTGTGGTCCTCAACGGCCCATTCCTGAGCGTGAAAGCCACCCGGCCCGCCGTGGAGACAGTTCGGGCCATTGTTCTGGGGAAGCTCGAACCGCTCGCCGTCGAGGGTGAATCCGCCCCTGATCCGGTTCGCATAGCGCCCGAGCGCAGCGCCGTGGAACATCGGCTCGTCATGGTAGGCCGCCTCGTCCTCAAGGCCCAGCACCGCCTCCCATCCGCCAGCCAGCCTGATCGACTGGATACGCGCCCCGTAGGGCAGGATCGTTACGGAGAGCTGGTCATTCTTGAGCGTTGGCATCGAGGGGACATAGCGCGGCTCTGCCCAATTGACAGGATGCCGCACTGCAGGAAAAACACCCCGCAGATGGTTCCGGCCCTAACGGCCGGCGAAGAGGGAAGCCGGTTCAAATCCGGCGCTGTACCCGCAACTGTCATCCGCGAGCGGATGGTCACGATGCCACTGGGAGCAATCCCGGGAAGGCGGCCAGACGCTGAGACCGGAGAGCCAGGAGACCTGCCATCGCGTCGTTCGCTTCTGGGTCCGGGAAGAGGCCTTGGGGAGCGGGAGAGCTTTCTCCTTTGTAGCGGCAATGTGCTCAGTGTCTGGATGGTCCGGACACGTCATTACCGCGCCCGGCTCCTGTCCGGGTGAAGGAGAAGTCATGCGAAGTCTTCATGCCGCCCTCTTCGTGGCGGCCACGCTCACCAACCCCGCGCTCGCTGAAGAGCCTGACGAGATCGTCGTCTACGGCTCACGCCTTGGCCAGACCGTCGCCTCCTCCGGCACGTCGGTGACGATTCTCACTGCCGAGGATCTGGCCCGCCAAGGTTACCCCTTCGCGCTCGATGCCATCGCCCAGACCCCCGGCGTCACCGTCAACCGCTCCGGCGCCCTCGGCGGTGCTGCGACCGTCAGGGTCAGGGGCGCAGGGTCAGACCAGACCCTCGTCCTGATCGACGGCATCCCTGTGGGGGATACTTCCGCACCCGGAGGAGGCTTCGACTTCTCACGGGTCGATGCATCAGCGATCGAACGTATAGAGATCATTCGCGGACCCGGCTCCGTCCTCTGGGGTTCAGAGGCCATCGGCGGCATCGTCTCCATCACCACCCGCAAACCCGAAGGCACATCGCTTACGGGCTTTGCCGAAGCAGGCTCCTTCGAGACCGTGCGCGGCGGGATTAGCGGCTCTGCCCGGAGCGACAAAGGCGGCGTCCGGCTCGCCATCACCGGCGTGACCTCGGATGGCATTTCCAAAGCGGACGAAGATGCAGGCAACACGGAGGACGATGGCTTTCGCTCCTCCACCATTGGGCTCTCCGGGGACACCAAAGTCCTCGGCGTGACGGCAGCGCTCTCCGTCTTCTATCAGGAAGCCGAAACCGATACGGACAGCTTCAGCTTCTCAGCACCCGGCGGCGTGGCGGACGGCGATGAAGAGACCCTTACGGAGGAGTTGACCACCAGCCTCTCCCTCGCCTTCCCCGAGGTCCGAGGCGTCACCCAAACCCTCCTTGCAGGGCACAGCACCATCGACCGGGACAGCTTTGCAGGCGGAAACCCAGCCTTCGGAGCCGAAGGCCAGCGCACCAGCCTCCGCTATCAGGCCACGGGCGCCCCCTCCAAACGCCTCCGCCTCGCAGGCGGCGCAGAAGCCGACCTCCGGGAAGCGGGCGGAGACGACACCGCCATCCTCAGCCTTTTCTCCTTGGCAGAATACTCCGTATCGGATGCATTGACCTTCACCGCTGGCCTTCGCCGCGACGAGCATGAGGAGTTCGGCGGCGAGACCACGGGCCGCGTCGCTCTCGCCTACGAGGCCGCCCCCGGGCTCACCTTGCGCGCCAACTGGGGTCAGGGCTTCAGGGCGCCGAGCCTCTTCCAGCAGACCTTCTTCTGCTGCGGCGCCGCCGGACCCAATGCCAGCCTCGAACCCGAACGCTCCCAAGGCTACGAAGTGGGCGGACGTTTTGTGAGAGGGCCGTTCGACATCGATCTCGCACTCTTCCGTCTTGATACCGATGACCTCATCGATTTCTCCTTCGCCGGTGGCGCCTACATCAATGTGGCGGAGGCGACGAGCGAGGGCGCCGAAGTCCATGCGGGCGTCGACATCCTGCCCTGGCTTCGCTCCGAGGCGTCCTACACCTACCTTCAGGCCGAGGACGGCGACGGCAACCGCCTCGCCCGGGTGCCTGAACATACGGGCACCTTTCTGCTTATCGCTGATCCAAAGGGACCCTTCTCCGGCACCGTGTCGGCGCGCTACAATGGTGAGGAGACGGACAATTTCGGCACCGTGGACGCATGGACGCGCCTTGACATCTCCCTCCGCTACGAGCTGTCGGATGTCGTGGAGCTCTATGCACGAGGCGAGAACCTGACGGACACGGACTACCAGGAGGTCTTCGGCTACGGCACCCCCGGACGGTCTGGCACAGCCGGGATCAGGGTCCGCTACTGATGCGCTTCCTCCTCGCCCTCTTCCTCGTTGCAGCTTGCAGCCCAGGCGCTCCGTCCACGAGCCAGGAAGGCGATGCCTCGCGCGTCATCAGCCTCGACTATTGCGCAGACCTCTACGCCCTCGGCCTCCTACCCAAAGAGCGAATCCTCGCGCTTTCGCCTGATGCCGAGGGTGACTTCCAGTACCTCCAGGAGGAGGCACGCGGTATAAGGACGATCAGGGCAGAGGCAGAAGAAATCCTCCTCGCACGACCAGACCTCGTCATCCGCAGCTATGGCGGCGATACTCAGCTTTTGGGCTTCCTCGAGCGCGCAGGAATCCCAGTCGTCAACATCGGCTATGCTGGCAGTTTCGACGCCATCGCAGATACGGTCCTCCGTGTAGGGAGTGAACTGAACGCCGAACCCCGAGCGGAGCAGCTGGCTTCAGCACTTCAGACGCCTCCCGCTCCGCGGAAGGGAAAAGCCCTCTACCTCACCCCCTCCGGCGCCACGTCAGGTCCCGGGACGCTGATGGATGAGCTCCTCTCGCGCGGCGGCTTCGAGAATTTTGAGCAGCGGCCCGGCTGGCGGACCCTCCCGCTTGAGAACCTCGCCTATCAGACCCCGGATCATATCGTGACCGGCTTCTTCGACAGTGAAGCCGACTTTGCCGGATGGTGGGGACCCATGCGCCACACCCTCGCAGCCGGCCTCCTCGAAGACACGCCGCGCACAGACCTTTCCGGCGCCCTCCTTTCCTGCGGCGCATGGCCTCTCGCAGAAGCCGCCAAACAGCTGAGAGCAGCACCATGACGGAACGGCGACTGCTCTTCTCTTTAACGGCCGCGTCGGTCGCGCTCCTCCTCTTGAGCCTCTTTCTAGGACCCACACCGATCAGCCCACTGAGAGCCGTAGCGGCTCTTTTCGGCAGCGGCAGCGAGGCGGACCAGCTCGTTATTCAGGCCATCCGCCTACCCCGCACCATCGCGGCGTTCCTCGTCGGCGGCAGCCTCGCCATGGCGGGCGCAGCGCTTCAGGGCCTCCTGCGCAACCCCTTGGCGGAGCCCGGCGTCCTCGGAATCACGTCGGGCGCCATCCTCGGCGCGACGCTCACCCTGGCATTCGGAGCAGCCGTTCCAATCTTCTCAGTCCCCGTTGCCGCCATCGCGGGCGCCCTCGGGACCACAGCCCTCGTCGCGGCTGTTGCAATCCGCGTCCGCTCGGTCAGTACTCTGATCCTTTTCGGCATCGGTCTTTCATCGATCATCGGTGCCCTGATGAGCCTGATCCTGTCCCTCGCGCCGACGCCCTTCACCCTTGCAGAGATCATAAATTGGAGCTTCGGCACCGTCGCCAACCGGAGCTGGCAGGACCTCTGGATCGCCGGGCCAATGATGGCCGCTGGCGCATCCATCCTCCTCTCCGCGCGGCGCGGGTTCGACCTCCTGACCTTTGGTGAGGAACTGGCAGCTGGCGCAGGCCTCGACCTCAAAAGCCAGCAGGCGGTCACGGTCATCGGCGCAGGTCTCCTCACCGGCGCAGCCGTCTCCGTCGCAGGCGGCATCGGTTTCATCGGCATCGTCGCACCTCACATCATCCGCCCCCTGACGGGCCATAGACCAGGCGCGAGCCTCCTCCCGGCGGCGATGACAGGTGGCATCCTGATCATCGGCGCGGACCTTCTCCTCCGGATCCTCCCCTTCGGCGCGGAACTGAGGCTGGGCGTGGTCGCGGCGCTCATAGGCGCGCCCGTTTTCATCCTCATCGCGCTCCAGAGACGGGGGATCTCGTGAGTTTCGTCATCCCTCCCATCACTGCGGCACGAGAGGGGAGAACAATCCTCTCCACACCGACGATATCCTTTAAAGAGGGAAAGCTCACAGCAA
The DNA here is from genome assembly GCF_013085255.1 of Parvularcula mediterranea. Lineage (GTDB taxonomy): Bacteria > Pseudomonadota > Alphaproteobacteria > Caulobacterales > Parvularculaceae > Parvularcula > Parvularcula mediterranea. Next base: position 42,573 of record NZ_JABFCX010000001.1, on the reverse strand, counting down.
TCCTCGGCCCCAACGGCGCTGGCAAGTCGAGCCTTCTCCAGCACGCGCTAGGGCAGGACGGCGAGGCCTGCGCGACGCTCGTCCACGGGGAGGAACTGCAGAACCTCTCCCAGGTCGAACGGGCACGGAGGGTTGCCTACCTCCCCCAGAAGCCAAGCATGGCCTGGCCCCTCACCGTCATCGACGCCGTGGCTCTAGGCCGGTTCGCCTACGGTGCAGGCCCAGGCCAGCTGCGAACAGCCGACCAAAGGGCCGTCGAACAGGCGCTCAAGGACACAGAACTAGAGGAGTTCTCCCAGCGCCGCACCGATACGCTCTCAGGCGGCGAGCTGGCGCGGCTTCACATCGCCCGGCTCCTCGCCACCGAGGCTCCGATCCTCATCGCCGATGAGCCAGCGGCCTCCCTCGATCCCCGCCACCAGCATGCCCTCATGGCGCTGCTCCGCGCTCAGGCAGCGCAGGGAAAGACAGTGGTCACTGTTCTCCATGATCTCGCGCTCGCTCATCGGTATGCCGATGATGTCGTTCTCTTGAACCAAGGATCACTTACCGCACACGGCGCAACAGCGGACGTGCTGACCCCGTCCGCCATCGCTGAGACCTACGGCGTCGCGGCTGAGATCACGCCCAAAGGATTGCAGGTCACCGGCCCTGCTCATCCTCCGAACCCATGAGCAGCGTTCGCGCGCGCTTCGTCTGACGCTCGATGGAAGCCGACACCGCAGCCTCAACCTGGCGCAGGATGCTGGCGCGAGCCTTGTCGAAGGAGCCCTGCAGCTGTTTCTCGACGCGTGACTTAATCTGGCCACTGAAGAGCTTGTCCTTGCCGGGCAGCCTGTCAGGCAGCTTCCGCGCGAACGCAGGGACATCGAGGCCCGAGATCCAGTTCCGGGTGAACCGTCCGCCAAGCGCCACCGCGGCCGTGAGCCCGCCGGTGAAGAACGGGATACCGCCCATCGCCATATCGACGGACAGGGTCACGACATAGGCAAGAGTGATGATCGTCGCCTGGATCACGGTCTCGAACGGCAGTTCGATCTCGCGCGCCGAGAACTCGAAGATCTCAGGCTCGATGGCACGGTCGAAATGCAGCTGGATGTCTTGCGAAATATCATAGGCCGCATGCAGACGGTCAAGCTCGCGGTCGAGCTCATGCTTGACCTCGTCCCGCCACCACATGTTGATCGTCCGAACAAAGAAGGCTGAGCCCTCGCCCGACCTCAGCCACGCATCATATTGCTGCTCGATCTCCCGCCGGACATCATGGCCCGTGCGAAAACCGCCAGCTTTCCACTTGTCGAGGACGGGAACGACGAACTCGTCGAAGATCACATCGGCAAGACCGCGCGCCATCGCCGCCTTGAGGCTCGCAAACTCCTGGTCGATCAGTGCAGGAAGCTTTTCCTTCAGTAGCCTCCGCGCCTCAACGGCAAAGCGCTCAACATTCTCGCGCTTACGCCCCCAGCGCGCAAGGCCACGGCTCACCATGTGGGAAGGTTCTGGGTCCTGAAGCACCCGCCCGTCGCGGCCAAAGACCTCTTCCGCGATCGTCGTCGTGAACGGCATCCTTGAAGCGCCACCGGCAAGAAGGACGCGGCCATAGCCCGTACCCCGCCGCTCAATCGCATCCTTCAGGGCACGGAGGGAGATTTCATAAACCTCCTCCCAGCTCTTGCCCTTGAGCATCAGCGGATCGAGCGCCAGCTCCTTCGAAGGATGAAGCTCCCGGTCATAGGGCGCACCCCGCGCCTCCTTCAGGCCCTCGCCGCTGGTCAAGATCTCAAGGCTCCGCCGCTTGCCGCCCGTGAAATAGGCCTGAAGCGGCGCGCCCGACACGTCCTCACGATCATCCGTAGGCGCAGCAACGAAGTACTCTTCCTTGGTCCGACGCGCATAGAAGAGCCAGAGGTCACGGTAGTGAGGGTTGTGCTCAAGGAACCGCTGCGCCTTGGGTTCGCGTTCGAGGTTAGCTTCGAGAATGCGCCGCTCAAAGAACGACGCACCCAGATCAAGGCCAGCATCCAAAAGCGGAGAAGCCTTCCGCTCTGGCGCAATCAACGAGAAATCGAGGGTCGAGGAGCCGATGTCGATCACCAGGATATTCTCGCTCCGCGCTTCGACCGTGAGCGGAGAGTTGGGGTTGTCGATGGCTTGCAGGAGCGCCGCCCGGCTTTCGGGCACCACCGATACCTCGGCGCCCTCGATCTCCGTTCCGGCAAGGCCCTCGCGGAGAAGCTCCTGGTACTGCTTGACGTCTTCTTCCGCTGACCAGCTGGAGGGGCAACCAACGGCAATCGCTGTCCCGGCCCAACCCTCAGGCGGGATCGGCGAGAAGCGCGTCTCTTCGAGCGCCACGCGAAAGAAATCGCTGATGTCCCGCGACGCCTCGCCAAGATATTTCGGCCGCGACTTGAAAGCGGCCCGAAGCTCAGCCTTCTGACCGTTTTCCGCTTTCGAGGCCTCGCGAATGGCGCGGCCACCAATGACCAGCTCTTCCTTGCCATCGCGGGACACACGGATCAGCGCTGTGGGCTGAATGCTCTGACCCTGGATCTCAAGGTTGGCAGGCGCAGCAAAGCGCTCACGGGTCTCACCGCTGACGAGCGCGATGGCGGTATCGGCATGGCCGAGGTCGAAGCCTAGAAAGTGGTTACTCATGCGGCCTGTCCCCGAACGCGTACGCCGTAGATAATTTTTGTACTGTCTTTCTTGTGGACGAGAGCAGGCTTGAGGATCATCGACCCTGAAAGCTCCGGGTCCACCATGATCTCGAACAGCTCCTCGCCGCCCTCGCGCACCACGCGATAGCCAGCCCTCTCGATCAGGCGTCGCGCATTGGCTGCGAGCTCGTCGGCCTCTTCAGAGCCCGAAGCCATCACCGCATCCTGCAGGAAACCGAGCATCTCATCCTCGGCCATCTGCGTGCTCGGCGCTTCGGCGGGAGGCAGCGCCCTTGGCGCCGTCATGGAGCTCAAGGTCCGGTCCGCTGCCGAGACGAGGCTCTCGAACTTCGCCCCAGCCGCCTTGGCCGGAAGGAGGGGCCGCTTCGGCCTGTCCTGCCGGTGCCGGGAGATCAACGTCACCGCCGCCCCGACGCCGCACACCACAGCGAGGATCATGCTGTCGTCAGCGACCAGCGGAGCGGCCCCCGCAAGGAGAAGCCCCGACCCGTACCGGGCGAAGAGCGAAGGCAGCTGCATAAACCATCCGGCGGCCGACTGATGCTCTTCAGGTTCGGTCACTGGGAAGGCCGAGCCCAGCGCCACGGCGCGCTCGACGACTTCATAGACCTCCTGCATGCGCTCGGCAGCGTAGGCGTTGGATTGCCCCTGCGCGTTCAGGAACAAGGTCTCGAGCCGCTCCTCGGCATCCTGCCGCGTCTCGATATTGGAGAGCCCGGGCGCGTCGAGCAGCGCATCTTCCAAGGGTCGTTTCATACGCAAGGGAACACTGGTTGCAGGCACTCCATATGATGCGCGACACCGCGCCGCGCCAGTTTTTCCGCGCAATCGAGCTAATTCTTTGCTCGGGCAAGAGTAGCTTCACGCCCACGAGAATGTGAACTTGGCCCCGGCAAGACTGCTTTTCACAGGCGAACCTAGCGCCGCGGCCAAACCTTCTCTTAGTGACAGTTCCCGCCTCACCTGACTGGAAACCGACTTGCCTAGACTTTTGACGATGGCCCTCCTCTTCTTGATCGCTGCTTGCGGCGAGGCTGAGGAGTCGCGCGGCGGCTTCAGTGAAGCGCCGACGCCGATTGTTCCTTTCGAAGTCGAAATGGCCATGGATGCCCGCGATGTTCAGGCGGTGGGCACCGCACGCGCCAAGACCGCCGCTGCCGTAACCCCTGAGACGGCGGGCATTGTCGACGAAGTGGTCTTCCAGCCTGGAGACTTCGTCGAAGCTGGCGCACCGCTGATCCGTCTGGAGGCCGATGACGAACGCCTTGCCCTCCGCCTCGCCGACGTTGCGGTGCGGGAGGCTGAGCAGCTCCTCGCCCGTTACCGGCGGATCGAGAACACCGGCGCCGTCTCGGACAGCGCCATCGATGAGGCGCGGACCCAGCTCGAAGCGGCCAAGATCAACCGGGAGCAGGCCCGCCTGCGCCTTGCTGAGCGCACCGTCACCGCGCCCTTCGCCGGCTATGTGGGCCTCTCCGACGTCGACCCAGGCAGCCGCGTGGGGCAGGATACCGTCGTGGCGGCCCTCGATGACCGACGCTCGCTCTTCATCGACTTCACCGTGCCCGAGGACGTTTTCGGTCAGCTCTCGATCGGCGACATCGTCGAGGCCACGGCCTTTTCCGAAGGGGACACCCCAAGGGATGCGCGCGTCGTCTCCCTCGATAGCCGGGTGAACCCGGACAGCCGCGCCTTCCGCGCGCGCGCCGAGCTCGACAATCGCGAGGACACGCTGCGCCCGGGGATGAGTTTTGAAGTCCGCTTCTCCGTTCCCGGAAGAACCTATCCGCTCGTCCCCGAAGCCGCCATCGTCTGGGGCTCCGACGGTGCCTATCTCTGGGCCGTCCGTGATGGCAAAGCTGAACGCACGCCGGTCAGGATCGTCTCCCGCGAAGAGGGGCGTGTGCTGATCGAAGCGCCCCTGCGCGAAGGCTCTATCATCGTCGCCGAAGGCGTCCAGAAAGTCCGCCCGGGGACAATCGTTACCTATGAAGGCCAGCGCAGGCCCCGGCCTTCGAGCACGTCGGGCGGCGGCGCAGGGACCCTCAACGAATGATGGGCGGCCTTCCTTCCCTCGCTGTCAAGCGGCCGCTCCTCGCCTCCGTCCTCAACCTGCTGATCGTGATCGCAGGCCTCGCGGCTGTCTTCGGTGTCGAGGTCCGCGAGCTTCCCGACGTCGACCGCCCCATCGTCACCGTCCGGGCCGTGCTCCCCGGTGCCGCGCCAGAAACGATGGACGCCGAGGTCACCTCGATCCTCGAAGGTGCCGCAGCAAGGGTGCAGGGCGTCAAGACCATCCGTTCGTCCTCGGAGGAAAACAATGCCCGCATCCGGGTGGAGTTCCGTCCGGGCACCAACCTCGACGTTGCCGCCAACGACATCCGGGAGGCCGTGGCCCAGGTCCAGCGCCAGCTCCCCGCCCGTGTGGAGGAGCTCGGCGTTACCAAGGCCGACGACGACGCCGACCCCATCGTCCAGATGGCTGTCCTCGCGCCCACCCTCAACGAAGAGGAACTGACGCGGATCATCGACAATGACATCGTGCCTGAGTTCCTCGCCATCGATGGCGTTGCGTCTGTCGGCCAGTTCGGCGCTCGGGAGAAACAGCTCCGTGTGGTGATCGATCCCCTGCGCCTCAGCCGCTACGGCCTGACCGTGGGCGATGTCGCGAACGCGCTTCAGTCCGCGCCCTTCGACGTGCCGGTCGGCAGCTTCCTCTCCGAAGACCAGGCCTTCCTCGTCCGTGCAGAAGCCACCGCCGCGACGCCGGAGCGGATCAAGGCCATCGTCCTGCGCGATCAGGTCACCGTGGGCGATGTCGCCGAGGCCTTCTTCTCGCCAGCCGATGCCACCGCCTTCGTGCGCCTCAATGGCCAGCGGGTGATCGGCCTTTCCGTTGTCAGGCAGGCCCAGTCGAACACCATCGACATCTCCGACGCTGTGGGCCGTGTGGTCGAGCGCCTCAACCGCCGCTTCGACAATGTCGAGATCGTGGTGAACACGGATGATGCTGTCTTCATTAGGGCGTCCGTCCGCGAAGTGATCACTTCGCTTCTCATCACCATCGGCGTCGTCATGGCGACGATCTTTGCCTTCTTCGGCTCAGGCCGCGCGACGCTCATCCCCTCCCTCGCCATCCCGGTGGCGCTGGTGGGCACGCTGGCAGGGATCTATCTCCTCGGCTTTTCGGTCAACATCATCACCCTCCTAGCGCTGGTCCTCGCCACGGGCCTCATCGTCGATGACGCCATCGTGGTCCTCGAAAACATCCAGCGCCGCCGCTCCGAAGGGGCAGAGCGCCGCGCCGCAGCCGTCCTTGGCACGGGCCAGGTCTTCTTTGCCGTTGTCGCCACGACAGCCGTCCTCGTCTCCGTCTTTGTGCCGATCAGTTTTCTGCCGTCGGAGTCAGGCCGCCTCTTCCGTGAGTTCGGCTTCACCCTCGCCCTCGCCGTCATCATCTCGAGCTTCGTCGCTCTCACCCTCGTCCCGGCCCTCGCCTCGCGCATGGGCACGGGCCGCGACAGCCTCTGGCCTTCCGTCGCGAAGTTCGGCTCCTCCGTCCAAGGAGGTTATGACCGCGCGCTCAAGTTCTGCCTCGACAGACCCATAGTCCCCGTGGGCCTCAGCCTTGCAGCAGCGGCAGGCGCAGCCTTCGTCTACACCGTCCTGCCAAGCGAGCTGACGCCCCCTGAAGACCGCAGCCAGATGTTCGTCTTCGCCCGTGGCCCCGACGGCGTCGGCCTCGACTACATGGACCGCCAGACCGACCAGATCGAGGAGGCCTTCCAGCCCTATATCGACGACGGCACCCTCAAGGGACTCTACACCATCGTTGGCCGCTACGATCCGAACATCAGCTATCTGACGATCCCCATGGCCGACTGGTCCGAGCGCGAGCTTTCCCAGCAGGACGTCATCAATGCCGTCCGCCCCGAACTCAGCCAGATCCCCGGCGTCAGGGCCTCTCCTTTTGGCAGGGGCAGCCTGCAGGTCGGCTGGGGCGGCTCCCGTCAGGGCCTTCAAGTCGCGCTCACGGGCGGCGACTACCAGCGCATCTTCCTCTCGGCACGCGCCCTTTCGGACGCCGTGGAGGCCGACAGCCAGATTCTCCTCAACCCCGAGATCAGCTACCAGCCGACCCAGCCGCAGGTCGCCGTCAAGGTCGACCGTCAGCGTGCGGCAGACCTCCAGGTCAGCCTCGACGAGCTGTCCGTCACCTTACGCACCATGGTCGGCGGCGAAGAGATCATCGACCTCAATGTCAATGACCAGGCGATCCCGATCGTCCTCCGCGCCCAGGTCGGAAGCGTCGCTGACCCTTCGGACCTCCAGAACCTCTTCATAAGGACGGAAGGCGGCAGCCTCGTCCCCCTCTCTTCCCTCACCCAGATCGTCGAGGAAGGCGTCGCGGCGGAGCTTGATCGCACGGAGCAGCGCCGGGCCATCGAGTTCGAAGCCGACATCGCAGAGGGCTACACGATCGATGAAGCCATTGCCGAGCTCGGCCGCCTCGCAGAAAGCACGATCACGGACGATATCGATATCCTCCTCCAGGGCGAGGCCGCGAGCCTCGATGAAAGCTCGCGCGACATCCTCCTCACCTATGCCTTCGCCTTCGTGATCGTCTTCCTCGTGCTGGTCGCTCAGTTCGAAAGCCTGACCTCCGCCGTGGTGGTCATTCTCTCCGTACCCTTCGCCTTGGCGGCGGCCATCCTCTCGCTGTCGCTGACCGGCACGTCCCTCAACCTCTACAGCCAGATCGGCCTCGTCATGCTGATAGGGCTGATGGCCAAGAACGGCATCCTGATGGTGGAGTTTGCAGACCAGCTTCGCTCCGCAGGGCGCTCCGTACGGGAAGCAACGGCAGAGGCTGCATCCACCCGCCTCCGTCCGATCGTCATGACACTGATCTCCACGGTGCTCGGCGCCCTCCCCCTCATCCTTTCCTCGGGCGCAGGGGCCGAAGCGCGCCAGTCGATCGGCTGGGTCGTCTTCGGTGGCCTCGGCATCGCGGGCATCTTCACCCTCTTCCTCACCCCGGTGATCTATCTCGGTATCGCGAGGTTCGGTGCCTCGCGCTCGGCCGATGAGGATGCACTGGAGCGCGAACTCCAGGAGGCAGGCGCCCTGTGAGAGCTCTCGCCTTTGTCTTCCTCCTCGGCGCCTGCGCCGTAGGGCCTGATTATCAGCGTCCGGATCTTGATCTCCCCGCCTCCTTCACAACCGGCGAGGCCGAGCCCGTGAAAGCTGGCCCTTGGTGGGAAGGCTTTGAAGACCCCGTCCTCAACGATCTCGCAGGTCGCGCGCTGTCCGAAAACTTGTCCGTCGCAGCCGCCGAGGCCCGCCTCCGCCGCGCTGGCGCCTTCGTCACAGCAGAGCGCTCGGACCTCCTCCCCATCGTTGACGGCTTCGTTGATGGCTCCACCGCAGACGGACAATTGCCGCAAAGCTCTGCAGGCCTCTCCGGCGTGTTCGTCCCGGACATCCTCGGTGGCCGCCGCCGTGAGTTGGAGGCGGCGCGCGCGAGCACCCTCGCCTCACGCCTCCTCCTCGACGACACTCGCCGGATCACCGCGGCCAGCCTCGCCTCTTCTTATGTCGAGCTCCGACGCACAGACGCCCGCCTCGCGCTCCTCGCGGAAAGCCTCGACCTCCAGCAGCAGACCCTGCGCATTGTCCGCCTCCGCGCTGAAGCAGGCCTCGCCGCCGACCTCGACGTCCAGCGCGCCGCCTCGGACCTCGCCCAGACCCGCGCCCAGCAGGGGCCGCTCAACGCATCCCGTCAGCAAGCTGACTACCGGATCAGCCTTCTCCTCGCAGAAGCACCGGGCACAAACAGCATTCCCGCGTTCGAAGACGCCGCGGTCCCGAGCTTCCAAAGCGAGGTTGGCGCCGGCCTCCCCGCCGACCTCCTCCGCGCCCGGCCAGACGTGGCCGCGGCGGAAGCCGACCTCGCCCAGGCGACAGCCTTGATCGGTGCAGAAATCGCCGACCTCCTTCCCCAGTTGCGGCTCACAGGAACCCTCTCCACCCAGATCGACGGGTCAGACTTCGCAGGACAGGCCGTCAGCCGCGCCACCGCGGTTCTCGACGTACCGCTCCTCGATTTCGGCCGCCGCCAGGCCGAAGTCCGCGCCGCGCGCGCTGCCCGTGACGAAGCGCTGGCAAACTACCGCCTCGCCCTCCTCTCCGCCCTCGCCGATGTCGAGAACGCCCTCGCAGGCATCGAAGCTGCCGAAGCCCGCCGCGCTGACCTCGCCGAAGCCGTCACCGCCTCGACCCGGGCCTTCGACCAGCTCCAGGCCCTCTACAAAGAAGGTCTCGCCACTCTGATCGATGTCCTCGACGCCCAGCGCCAGCTGATCGCGGGCCGCGAGCGCTTCACCGACAGCGAAGCGGCGCTCGCGCAAGCTCATGTGAACCTTCACGCAGCGCTCGGGGCCTCGCTCGACAGCGCCTGAGCACTAGGTTTCTCCTCAAAGGCGCAGCCCGGCATCTTCCTTGCATCTCCGGGTTGTATTTCTTTTTGGGAGACAGCCATGCGCTTGCATCTCGGCTTCATCATCCTGGCGCTTCTCGCCGCCTGTGCCACCGCGGTTTCGTCCGACGACCGGGCCTGGTCCCAGATCGACCGGGTGACCGAGGTCACCTATCTCGGCAACAACCGGCTGGAGATCAGCTCCCAGAAGCCCCTCGCCATGGGCACGAAGGACATGGAGCGGGCCATGCTCGCGCGCGCCGCAGGCGAAACCCTGCGCCGGGGCGGTGAGGCCTTCGCCATCGTGAAAGTCGATTATGGCCAGCGCCTGTCCCTGCCGAGCCCGGATTATGCGCCCCTCGGCCGGACCTGGATCGGTACCTACGAAGCCCTGCTGATGGAGCGCGAGCGCGACACCGAGGCGATGGGCCGGATCACCAGCGCCCGCTACATCGTCCGTATGCTGCCAGAAGAAGATGTCGGCCTCAGGCAATCCTTCGACGCCGAGGAGACCTACAGCGCTCTCGTCGATGCCTGGATCGAGGAGAAGCGCCTCTAGACGCTAATGCTTGTGCCGTTGGTGGATCAGCTGTTCACCGGGGGCCAGCTCGCCGTTCTGAGTGAACATGCGCGTCGGGCCGTCGGAGCGCTTGTCTTCCACGACATTGGTCCATTCGCGGTAGACGGATGAAAGGACCCGGGCGCCCCTGATCTCGAGCGCAGCCGGTCCCGTCAGGTAGACAAAGACCGCATCGCCCTCGACCTCTCCGCCGAAATAGGAAAGCTCCGCCTCGCCGATATCGAGCCGTAGGCCAAGGTGGGTCGCAAGCCGCGCCTTCACCTCGTCCTTCGAAAGATCAGCATCAAGAGCTTCCGAACCTGACGCGATCCTGAGCGCATCCTCCGCATCAAGCCTGATCGTCAGAGCAGTGACGGCCTCGCCGCCAATCTCGACCCGCTCAGCGGTGATGTAGGCGTCAGGGGTCCTATGCGCCGCCGCCGTCCCCGCGCAGGCAAGCGCAAGGGACAGGGCCGCTGCGATGAAGGGCTTAGCGCCCGTCATCGTCACCTTCGGAGGCTTCGCCGCCAGCCGGCTCGAGCGGCACGGAAGGACCTTCGTCCTCCGCCGTCTCGCCCTTGGCGTCGCCGTCAAGCTCGGTCGGCTCGAGGTCTTCTTCCTCGTCAGACTTCAGCTTCACGAGGCTGTCGGCCATCTGGTTCGTCCGTGAGCGGTTCGACTTGTAAAGCTCGAAGCGGCTCTTCTGAACCTTGGACGGGAAGTCGTTGTTGCTGCCATCGGCATCGGCGATCTCATTATAGGGATCGATCTGGACGCTGACGATTTCCTTATCGGTTACCATGAGCTTCGAGAAACGCTCCGCATCATAGCGCCAGACTTCCGCCGGGAGCTGCATCTCTTCCGTCGAACCGTCCGCATAGGTCAGGACCAGCGGAATCGGCATGACGAGGCCGCCGACATTTTCGAAGTCGATGACATGGATGAAGGGATCGCGCTCCATCATCCGGTCGTAGAGCGCACGCTCCTGCGGATTGAGGCCCTTGAGGAACGACTGGAACGCGTTGCGCTGCTTGTTGTTGACCTCGAAGCTGTCGTTTTCGTTGTAGAAGTCCGTCAGCTCGTCTTCACGGCGTTGGAGACGCGTCGTCAGGCCCTCTGCGCGGTTGCGGCGCTGGACCAGCGGCTCCGGCTCGGCCTCTTCCTGGGCGTCACGCTTGAAGTCCACTTCGGCATCGGGGTCCTGCGAGGAGATCTTCATGGTCTGAAGACCCGTCACGGCGATGTCGACGTGATCGGTCGTGTACCACCAGCCGCGCCAGAACCAGTCGAGGTCCTTGCCCGACACTTCCTCCATCGTGCGGAAGAAGTCCGCAGGCTGAGGACGCTTGAACTTCCAGCGGCGCGAATACTCACGGAACGCCTCGTCAAAGAGCTCACGCCCGAGCACCGTCTCCCTAAGGATCATCAGCGCCGAAGCGGGCTTCGAGTAGGCATTGGGGCCAAATTGCACGATCGAGTCCGACTGGGTCATGATCGGCACCTGGTTGGAGCTCGTCATGTAGCGGGTGATCGCGTCGTTCGGGTTCACCTTGCCGCCGAGGATCGGGAAGTTCTCCTCCCACTCATACTCCGCGACATATTCGAGGAAGGTGTTGATGCCCTCGTCCATCCACGTCCACTGACGCTCGTCCGAGTTCACCGTCATCGGGAAGTAGATGTGGCCAATCTCGTGGATGATCACGCCGATCAGGCCGTACTTCACACCGCGGGAATAGGTGACCTCTCCGTCAGGGGCATCGTTCGCGTTCGGACGATACCCGTTGAAGGTGATCATCGGATACTCCATGCCGCCGCGTTCCCAGACGTTGACCGACTGGGCCGTGGGGTACGGATAGTTGAACGAGAACTTGTTGTAGACGTCCATCGTGTGGATCACGGCTTCAGTCGAGTACTGGTGCCAGACCGGCATCGCCTCGTTAGGGTAGAAGCTCATCGCCATGACGAACGGCATATCGTCATCATCCTGACGATAGCCCATCGCGTCCCAGATATACTTGCGCGAGGAGGACCAGGCGAAGTCACGGACATTGTCCGCCTTGAACCGCCAGGTCTTCATGCGGTCCGTGCCTTCCTTTTCGTTCTCCATCGCCTCTTCAGGGGTGACGATGAAGACCGGCTTGTCTGCGTCGCGGGCCTCTTCGAGACGGCTGCGCTGCTCAGCGGTCAGGACTTGGTTCGGGTTCTGGAGGACGCCGGTGGAGCTGACGATATGGTCAGCAGGCACCGTAATCGCGACCTCATAGTCACCAAACTCGAGCGTGAACTCGCCACGGCCGAGGAAGGCCTTGTTGTGCCAGCCCTCATAGTCCGTGAACGCCGCAAGGCGCGGGAACCACTGGGCGAGGGAGAAGATGGCGTCGTTGGTCGGCTCTTCGGCATCGACCGGGAACGCTTCCCAGCCTGCGCGACCGCCAATGACGCTCTCATTGATGATGGTGAAGGACCAGTCGATCGTGAACTCGACCCGGCCACCTGGGCGCAGGGGGCGGGCAAGATCGACGCGCATCATCGTGTCGACGATGGTGTGGCGCAGCTCGTTGCCGTTCGAGGCTGTGACCCCCTCGATCTTGAAGCCGTAATCGTCTTGCTCGAACCCTTCAATCCGCGCGAGCGCGCCGAAGGAGAGCTGCGGCGCGGTGTTCGACCCCGGACGGCGGCCAGCATCTGCAAGCCGCTCGGACGTCCTCGCCAGCGAGCCATCGGCAAACCTGTTCTGGTCCAGCGACACCCAGAGGTAGCGCAGCTCATGGGGTGAATTGTTCGTGTAGGTAATATCTTCGGAGGCTTCGATGCGGCGGTCCGCTTCGATCAGCTCCACCTCGATGTCGTAATCGACCTTCTGCTGCCAGTAGGCAGGGCCAGGCTCACCGGTAGCCGCGCGATAGACGTTCGGCGTCGGCAGTTGGTCATCGAGCTGCTGGAAAGCCCTCGCGCCCGAGCCCGTGCCGGTGAAGGTCGGCCCGTTTTTCTGGGCATACGCGCCCGGAACAATCAGAAGGAGAAGAGAAAGAAGTGATGCAAGGCGCACGTGAGCGACCCCCGTTTTGTTTGCGCGGACACTAACCACTAGGACGTTTGAGTCCAGTGAACCCGTAAGCGTGACCGCAGAAAGTTCTCATTCACGATCACAGAGATGAGAGAATGTGCCGCAGTTTGACCCTGCGGCATCAGTTTCTCTTACTCACCCGGTTTCAGGTGGCGCTCGAAGAAGTTGAGCGTCGTGATCCACCGGTGCTCGCCGACCTTGCCCGCACCGATGCCGTGGCGCTGGCCGGGATAGGTCATCATCTCGAAATGCTTACCCATCGCCTGCAGCTCGGCGAAGACGCGGGTCGAGTTGTCGAAGGTGACGTTATCGTCCGCCATGCCGTGAATGATCATCAGCGGCGTCTCGAAATCCGAAAGATACGGGAACACCGAAGAGCTCTCATAGCCCGCCTCATTGCCCTGCGGGGTATCCATATAACGCTCCGTGTAGAACGTATCATAGAGCGACCAGTCGGTCACAGGCGCTCCTGAAACGGCCGCGGCAAACGTCCCTTCAGGCGCACGCAGCGCGAGGTGAAGGGTCATGTAACCGCCATAGCTCCACCCCATGACCCCGATGCGGTCCGCATCGACAAAGTCCTGGCTCGCCAGCCACTTCGCAGCCTGCAGCTGGTCTGTGGTCTCGGCCGTCGCCATGTCGCGGTGAAGGACGTCCTCGAATTTCTTGCCCCGGCCATCGGAGCCGCGGTTGTCCATCTGGAAGACGACATAGCCCTGCTGCTGCAGGTACTGTTCCGAGGTGCGGCCCCAGCTGTTGGTCACCCGCTGGACACCCGGCCCTCCGTAGACGGAGAGGATCGCCGGGTACGTTTTGTTCGGATCGAAATCATGGGGCTTGATGACCTTATAGTGCATCACCTGCCCGTCCTCGGCCGTCAGCGTACCGAACTCCGGCGCCGAGTGTGCCCCGAGATAAGGGTAGTAGGGATGCATCCGGTTGAGGGCGTTCTCCTCGACCCAGGTGATCAGCTCACCGCCAGCCTCGTAAAGCCCGGTCTGGGGCGGCGTGTTGGGGTTTGACGAGGTGCCCACGAAGCTCTTCGCATCGGGCGCCATCGAGATGCGCCAGCTGCGGCCAAGCTGGGTCAGGCGCTGGGGCTCGCCGGGATCGGTATAGCTCACCTTGTAAAGGTGGCGCTCCAGCGGCGTGTCGAGATGCGCGGTGAAGTATACTTCCCCGGCCTCCTTATCGACAGCCTCGATCCCGATCACCTGCCAGTCGCCAAGGGTCACTTGGGTCTTCTTGCCCTCGCCGTCCCAGTGATAGATGTGCCGGAAGCCCGTCTCCTCGGTGGTCCAGAGGAAGCCATCCTCCAGCGCGCGGAAGTCATAGGAAAGGTTGATCCACGCAGGCTGTTCCTCCGTATAGACTTCTTCCACCGCGCCCGACTTGAGGTCGACCTGCGAAAGCGTCAGCTCGGTCTGGTCGCGGTTCACCGTCTGTATGAAGAGCGTATCTGCATCGGCCCAGTTGACCCGAGCAAGGTAGGTGTCAGGCGAAGCGCCCCACTCCACCTTCACCGGACGGCGACGGTCCATATCCTTGACGTAGAGATCGACGACCGCATTCGGACGGCCTGCACGCGGATAACGCTGCTCGATCACCGTGACGTCGTTCGCCGCGATGTCGAACCGCGGGATGATATCGACACCCGTTTCGTCCGTACGCGTATAGACGATACGCTGGTCGTCAGGGCTCCACCAGTTGCCGGTGTAGCGGCTCATCTCTTCCTGGGCGACAAACTCCGCCGTGCCGTAAGAGACAGCATCCTTGCCCTCAGGCGAAATCCTCCGCTCACGGCCGTTCTCGAGGTCGATCGAATAGAGCGAACCGTCGCGCAGGAAGGACACGAACCCTCCATCGGGCGAAACCTTCGCGTCATATTCAAACCCTTCGGTATCCGTCAGCTGACGGACATCCTTGTCCGCGACCGACACGAGGAAGAGATCACCGGCAAGGGGCACGAGGATCTGCTCGCCCTTGGAATCCCACTGGTACTGAACAATACCTTTGGAGCTTGCGATGCGCTTTCTCTCACGAAGCGCCTTCTCCTCTTCGGACAGCTCGAAATCGTCGGGCTCCAGCGTCTTTGAATCGACGAGCATCGCCGCTTCGCCGCTCTCCACGTCATAGGCCCAGAGGTCGAGCCGCGACTGGTCATCCTCCCGAGCCTTGAGGAAGGTCAGCATCGAGCCGTCAGGCGAATAGCTCACCGACCGCGGGCTGGTCCCCGACAGGCCAGGGCTCTCGAAAAGGCGGGAAAGCGGAAGCTCCGTCTGCGCATGGGCCGCAGCGGGAACGAGAAGGGCGGAGGCGGCGAGGAGCAAGCCTCGCAGGTTCGTCTTCGTCATGGCGCGGGTTCCTGCCTGAATTAACCACGCTCGCCAAGGCAGGAGATGGCAGGCGAGCCCCCTCCGCCCTCCGGGCACCTCCCCCGCGGGGGAAGTGCGGCGCCCCGCTCCCCCGTGGGGGAGCTGTCAGCAAAGCTGACTGAGGGGGCACAGCGCCCCTTCCAACTCTCGCCTTGACCCCGCCCCTTTTTAGGTGCACCGCACACAGGATCGCGTGGCCCATGAGCCATCGCGGCGGAGGCGCGTGAACCCGGCCCTTGCCGGTCCCTCCCCAAAAAAACACCCGATTGCGGCCCATCACGCGGCCATCTCGGACAAGCGCTTCGCCGGACGCGGGGCGCCACGAAAGTTTGCATGAATTCTTTTGACAGTTTCGGTCTCGCACCCTCGATCGTCGAGGTGCTGAAGGCCGAGGGCTATTCCAAGCCCACCCCCATTCAGGAACAGACCTTCCCGCTCTCGCTTGAAGGCCACGACATTCTCGGCATCGCCCAGACGGGCACCGGCAAGACGCTTGGGTTTGCTGCGCCGATCATCACCAAGCTCCTGAAGGAGAACGTTCGGCCAGAGAAACGGTCCTGCCGGGCCCTCGTCCTCGCGCCGACGCGTGAGCTCGCGGCCCAGATTGCCGACAGCTTCAAGACCTACGCAGGCAAGTCCAGCCTGTCGGTCGTGGTCGCCTTTGGCGGCGTGAAGATCAATCCGCAGCGGACCGCGCTCGCAAGAGGCGTCGACATCCTCGTCGCCACGCCGGGCCGCCTCGAAGACCTGATCGCCCAGAAGTTCCTGACCCTCGACCATGTGAGTCACCTCGTCCTCGACGAGGCGGACCAGATGCTCGACCTCGGCTTCATCCATTCGTTGCGCCGGATCGCCAAGCTCGTCCCGCCCCAGCGCCAGACGATGCTCTTCTCGGCCACCATGCCCAAGACTATCCGCGACCTGGCCGGCGGCTTCCTCACCGATCCCAAGGAAGTCTCCGTCGCGCCCCAGTCCTCCACCGCAGAAAAGGTCGAGCAGTCGGCCTATTTCGTGAAGCGCGGCGACAAGCCCCGTTTCGTGGCTGATATCCTGCGCCGCAAGGAAGTCGGCCAGGTCATCGTCTTCACGAGGACCAAGCACGGCGCCGACAAGCTCGTCCGCCACCTCGCCAAGGAAGACATCGACGCCGCTGCCCTCCACGGCAACAAGACCCAGGGCCAGCGCCAGCGCGCCCTCGGTGCTTTCCGGGAGAAGAAGCTCAACGTCCTCGTGGCGACGGATATCGCAGCCCGCGGCATCGACATCTCGGGCCTCGGCCATGTCATCAATTTCGAGCTGCCCAACGTGCCTGAGCAGTATGTCCACAGGATCGGCCGCACCGGCCGGGCCGACCGCGACGGCAACGCCATCAGCCTCGTCTCCGGCGATGAGAAGAGCTACCTGCGCGGCATCGAGAAGCTGATCCGGCAGGATATCCCCGTCCTGCCCGTCGGCGAAGGCTACGAGGACGACCTCGAGGACCTGCCTCCCCCCAAACAGGGCGGTGGCGGCCAACGCCAGAACCCGCGCCGTCAGGGCGGACGCGGCAAGCCTCAGGGACAGGCTCAGAAACAGGGCCAGAAACCCGCACGCGGCGGTCGCGGTCGCAGGCCGCGCAAAAAGGCAACGGCGAAAGCCTAGAGCCTACTCGCCAGCCGCTTCCTCGAAGGCTTCAGCGAGGCTTTCGAGGGCCTTCGCGGCCGTTTCCGATGCCTGCTGCAGGGTCTCTTGTGAGAAGGCCGCGCCTGAATCGCGAAGCTCTCCTGCGAGGTCCCGCAGGCGCTGCGCATGGTTGCGCGCAATGGCTTCGTCACTGTCTGTCACGCCCCTATTCTAGGGCGCGAGAGGGGTGCGGCGAAAGAGCAATCATGTTGCGTCGGAGCAATGATGCCAAGGCGGTTCGGGGCTAAGGGCCTGCGCCCGGAACCTCGCCTTGATCTTGAGCTTCGGTCCGTGTGACCCTGTTCAAATCAGCCGCATTCCAAAGCCCGCGACCCATGTTCCAGCGCCTCGTCCAAAGTCTCGCCCTCGGCATCTTCGTCGGCCTCGCAGGCGCCATCGGCTTCCTCCTCGCCAAGGGTGAGGTCAGCACGGACCTCCTCCGGCCCATGCTCACCACCGCAGGGGTAATCGCGCTGGGCGCGTTCCTCGTCAGCCTCGCCTACCTCTCCTTCGTGAAGAAGGATGAGGAAGAGGCCGGGAAGCCCTCGCCTGTCTCGATCGTCCTCGGCTCCATGGTCGGCTTCGTCGCCATGGGCACGATCGGCTGGCTGGCCGCGCACGAGATCGCCGTGCCGATCCCCGAGCTCCTGCGCTTTGACCCCCTCGCCCCGGTCATGGGCGTCGCAGCTGCCCTGCCGCTCATCGCCTTCCTGCATTTCATCATGACGTCCCGGGCCGAGCGTGTCCGCGCCTTCCGCGACAGGCAGGTTACCCTCTTCACAGAGCGCGGATTCGATGTCGGCTGGGTCTCGGTGGCCCTGATCAGCCTTGGCGCCGGGATCAGCGAGGAGATCCTCTTCAGGGGTGCGCTCCAGTCCCTCGCCACCGAGCATCTGGGCCTTCTCGCGGGGCTCGTCCTGCCCTCGATCCTGTTCGGCATCGTGCATGGCGCGAACGGGATCTACATCCTGATCACAGGGGTCATGGGGGTCTATTTTGCGGGGCTCATGGTGTGGACCGGCAACCTCCTGGTCCCGATCACCGCCCACACCGTCTACGACATCTATGCCTTGGGCGTGACCGTCGCAGCCGTCAGGGCAAGACAGCGGCTCGCCGCCGCCTGAGGCGTCAGCCCTCGAAGACTTTCTTGATCGAATTGTCCTCGTTCATCAGGACCACGGTCGGCTTGTGGGTCTTCGCCTCGTCAGCCTCGACCTCGCAGAACGCCGTGATGATCACCCGGTCGCCCTGGTGGGCATGGCGGGCCGCCGCGCCGTTCAGCATGATCTCCCGGCTGCCGCGCTCGGCAGGCAGCGCATAGGTCGTCAGACGCGCGCCATTGGTGATGTTCCAGACATCGACTTTCTCGTTCGCCAGGATGCCCGAAGCCTCCAGCAGGTCCTCGTCGATGGCGATCGAGCCCTCATAGTGCAGGTCGGTCATGGTCAGCGTCGCCTGGTGCAGCTTCGCCTTGAGCATCGACAGACGCATCACGTCTTCTCCTTCGTCGGCGTGGCTCATTTCGCCGCGCCGCAGCAATCTTCAAGGGCCGCCCTATGCACGATCTGGTAGGCCCCGTGAACCCACCCTGAGGAACCACAGCCACAGGTGGTAACCCTTATAGGAACTGTTACACAGGGTGATCCCTAAACCTTTGTCTAAAATTTGAGACGACTCCACCCGAAATTCAGTGTTTTCCGAGCGTTACCAAGTCACCAAATCGCTCGCGATCGATCACGTTTCCGTCCTGTAACTGTACGTTATGGTTGCGGAAAAGTTGATAATGTGTCCTAACTAATCGCTAACGCACGGGATAGGTGTGCCCATATTCGGGTGCACGTGCGTGGAGACGTGTAATGAAAAAGCTATTTTTGACGGCAGGTATTGCTGCCCTTGCGGCCGGTTCAGTTGCTTCTGCGAGCACCATGTCGATGTCGACACGCTCGCTCCACATCGATCCTCTGAGCCTCCACATTGACCCGCTGAGCCTTCATATCGATCCGCTCAGCCTGCACATTGATCCGCTCTCGCTTCATATCGATCCGTTGAGCTTGCACATCGACCCGCTACAGCGCGCGCTTGGCACGAGCTTCTTCGACGCCAACAGCCTGCATATCGATCCGCTGAGCCTCCACATCGACCCGCTCTCACTGCACATCGATCCCCTCAGCCTCCATATTGATCCGCTGTCGCTCCACATCGATCCGTTGAGCCTGCACATCGATCCGCTGTCCCTGCATATTGATCCGCTCAGCCTGCACATCGACCCGCTGGCGCTGGGCTTCATGGCGATGCAGTGGGATTCCCTGTCAGGCAGCGAAGAGATGCTGACCGGTCAGGCCGATTTCTTCTGGGGCACGTTCGATCCCCTGTCGCTTCACATCGACCCTCTGAGCCTCCACATCGACCCGCTCAGCCTGCACATCGACCCACTCTCGCTGCACATTGATCCGCTCAGCCTTCATATCGATCCGCTGTCTCTGCACATCGATCCGTTGAGCCTCCATATCGATCCGCTCTCGCTCCACATTGATCCGTTGAGCCTGCACATCGACCCTCTGTCGCTGCACATTGATCCCCTCAGCCTGCATATCGACCCGTTGTCGCTGCATATCGATCCGCTGAGCCTCCATATCGACCCGCTCAGCCTGCACATTGATCCCCTGTCCCTGCACATCGACCCCCTCGCCGTGCAGCTTCAGGCGCTCAGCCTGCACATCGACGCGCTCTCTCTCCACATCGACCCGCTGTCGCTCCACATCGATCCCCTCAGCCTGCACATCGATCCGCTGGTCCTCTCGGCGTTGGTCGAGCTTGGCCTGACCGAGTCGATGTCGTTCGAGCGCCTGTCGCTGCACATCGACCCGCTGATGAGCCTTGTTGGCCTCGCCGATGAGCTCGACGCTCTGGCCGCCCAGCTTGGCGACATGGATCTTGCGGAGTTGTCGCTGCACATCGACCCGCTGAAGTTCGCCGAAATCGAAGCCCTCGTCGGCTCCCTCGGCGGCATTGAGGGCCTCTCGGCCCAGCTGCGCTCCATCGGTGAGACCGCTACCGCCCTCAACGGTGCGTACACCGAATATTCGAGCCTCTACGCCGCGGCTGAAGACCGCTACGGCGCTCTTATCGAAGCCGAAACGGGCGCTGGCTTCACGGACGGTTTCCTTGCGGGCTTCCTTGAGAAGCACGGCCTCTCCGGCGACGGCTTCTCTGGCTTCCTCGCCATGAACGAGGCGGAACGTACAGCCTTCCTCATCGACCTCAACGACCAGCTCTACACCTTCCTCGGTGTCGACCATCCCGACTATTGGATGAGCGCCGTGAACTGGTCGCCGCGCCTCTCCGAGATCGCTGGCTATGGCGAAGGCGTCACCATCGGCTTCGTCGACCAGGCCTTCGCAGGCAACGGCGCGGTTTCCAGCGCTGAGCTGATCCACGGACAGGTCTTCGACGACCAGGCCCACGGTCTCGCCGTCACCGGCGCTGCCGCTGGTGCCCTCGATGGCGACGGCGTCATGGGCGTCGCGCCCGAGGCCTCCGTCCTCGTCGCCAACCCATTCGACGCGGCTGGCGCCGCTGACGAGTTCGCCGTCATGGACGCGATTTCCGCCCTCGGCCGCTCCGGCGCGAGCATCATCAACCTCTCCCTCGGCGAAAGCGGCGCTGTTTTCGCTGACGGTTGGAAAGACGTCTTCCGCGACGGCCAGGTCAAGCGCTCCACCAAGGACGCGCTCTTCGTCATGGCCGCCGGCAATGACGGCCTCGTCCAGAGCGACGATGTCCGCATGGGCGGGACCCGCGGTGCAGTCGATCGCCTGATCCTCGTCGGCGCCCTCGACCCTTCGGGCGAGATCGCCAACTTCTCCAACACCCCGGGCGATGCATGCTTCATCAGCCGCGGCACCTGCACCCCGATGATGGAGCGCTTCCTCGTCGCTCCGGGCCAGCAGATCCTCGTCGCCACCGAAGACGGCGTCAGCCGCGCTTCGGGCACCAGCTTTGCAGCCCCCCTCGTTTCCGGCGCCGCGGCCCTCCTGCAAAGCCGCTGGGAATGGCTCTCCGACAACCCAGAAGAGACCGCTGAGATCCTCTTCCGCACTGCCGACGACCTCGGCGATCCGGGTGTCGACGCAGTATACGGCTGGGGCCGCCTCAACGTTTCGGCATCGCAACGGCCTATTGACGTCAACGCGCTCACCTTCCGCACCCGTGGCGGCGAGGTCTCCATCCTCGACGCAGGCCTCTCGCCTGAACTGATGGCCCGCGTGAACCGCCGTGCGACGGTCACTGCGTTTGAATCGATCGGCTCCACCTTCCGCGACTTCGAAATCCCGGTGGGTGTCCTCGAAGCCGAAGCCTTCGACCCAGCCGTCACCCGCGAGACCGCTGTCGAGCAGTACTTCGGCAACCGCGTCGGCGCCACCACCGGCCAGACCCAGTCCGTCGCTGGCCTCAGCTTCTCCGGCACCGGTCACTTCACCGACGCCTCGCCCAAGGACAGCCTCGTCATGGGCGGCGAAGATTTCGGCTGGAGCCTCACGCTCGAGGCCCGCGAACCGGCCCACGGCCTGATCGTCCCCGAAGGCGGCGTCGCCTTTGAAACCCACGGCAAGCTCACCGCCGACCGCGCAGGCATGACCCTCGCCTTCGGCCACGGCGACGGCGCTCTCGCCTTCTCCGGCTCCAGCTTCGCCATGACGTCGGACCACGACGTCCTCACCGGCGGCGTGAACCCGATGCTCGGCCTCGCCTCCGGCGGCGGCTACGTCCGCGCGGCGTTTGAGCTGTCCGAGCGCTTCACCCTCTCCGGCGGCATCAGCGCCCGGGACGATGCCGACCTCGTGGTGAACCCCTTCTCAGGCGTCCTCGATGAGCGCATCGCCGGCACAGAAGGCTACCGCGCAACGGCCGCCAACGCCGCGGTCGCTTACCAGCTCATGGAAGGCACCAGCCTCTCCTTCGGCCTGACCGCCCTCAATGAGGAAGAAGGCTTCCTCGGCGGCCAATCGGTTGGTGCGCTGAGCTTCGGCGAAACCGCCGAAAGCCGCTCAATGACCGTCAGCATGGAAAGCGCCCTCGGCCGCGGCCTCACCCTCGCGCTCAGCGCGACGGCTGGCCGGACCACAGGCTCCGCCAACGATGACGGCATCCTCGCCATCGGACAGGACGGCGTCACGACAACAGCCTACCAAGCAGCGCTGACCAAGAGCGGTTTCCTCGGCAAGACGGACCACATCCGCTTCTCCTTCGCACAGCCCCTGAACATCGAATCAGGCGCCCTCGAAACGCGCTCCTACGGTGTTGTGGATCGCGCCACCGGCGAGCTTGGCTTCCTGCCGAGCGTCATTGGCCTTGGGAATGCGGAACGCCGCTACGTAGCGGAAGTCCTTTACGGCCGCCCGGTTCTTAGCGACCGCGCCAGCCTCTCGGTGTTCAGCCAGTGGGATAGCCAACCTCTCCTGACACCTGAAGAAAGCGCCGTTTCGACCGGCCTTCGCTTCACGATCGGTTTCTGATCTCTCCCTCCTCTGAGCAGCCATCTGGCTGCCCAGAGGTGAGGCTTAGACTCAGCTGACAGTCAGGCTCGCGAAGACTCACGGGTTGAAGAGCGACTCTCTCGGAATTTCCGGCAGACCCGAAGACATTCTTAACCACGATGCGTTCAAACCCGACGCGCACGTGGAGGAACCGGATGCGAGGTCCTAGGCACATCTTGCTGTGTCTTTTGCTGACGATCGTCAGCCTCTGCGCCCCCTTAACCGCATCCGCGAACCAGGCAGGCACTGGCCCCGAAGCCCTCCTCGACCAGGCCCAATCCATCCTCGTCTCCGACACGGAGAGCGGCCTCACCCTCGTTCGCCGTGCCGTCGCTGCCGAAAACCGCGGCCCGCAGCCAAGCGCCGACCTCCTCCTCCGCGCGGCCTGGCTCGAAGCCGAAGCCCTGTTCCGGCTGGGCAGGCTGGACGAGGCTGCCGCTCATATCGAAAGAACGCTGGACACTGCGCCAAGCGAGCCCACCGACATCTTCGGCAAGATCCTGATTTCCAGCGGACGGGTCGCTCGCGCCCGCGGTGAAGATGGCCTCGCGCTCAAGCACTTTCAGGAAGCCTTCAACACCTTCTCGACGACAGACAATCGCCGCTACATGGCGATCGCCCTCCAGGCACTCGGCACCCTCTATACGAACGCCCACCAATATGACCGTGCCATCGAGTACATCGAGCGAAGCGCTGCCATCTACCCCGATGACCCCATGCTGCGGGTCGCTGGCCTCAACAACCGTGCCAATGCCTACCGCTTTCTGGAACGGTGGGAAGACGCCCGCCGTCTTTATACAGAAGCTCTCAATACGGATGTCATTCAGGCCGTTCCAGCGCTAGAGCTCCGGCTGTACGGAAGCATTGCGGCCTTCGAGCTTCATGCAGGAAACGAAGACGGGGCCGCGAACGCCGTCAACAATATGGAACGTCTGCAGGCGGATGGCGTCGTCACCTCTCTCCCCCTGATCGCATCAGCGGTGCGCGCCAAGCTGCTTCTTTCATCCGGTCGACCGCAAGCAGCAACGAAGGTCCTCGACGAAGCGTTCGAAGGAATGGACTTTGCCTCCTCCCCCGAAGACGCGCGGGAAGCTCATGAACTCGCTTACGAGGTCTACAGACGAGCGGGTCGTGCAGAGTCCGCTCTTGCACACCTCGAAGTCTTCCAACGCCTCGAAGCGATCCAGCGCAACATCGCCGCTTCCGCCAACCTCGCCATTCTCAACGCAGAGTTTGAGCTCTCGAACAAGGAACTCGAGATCGAACGCCTACGGAGCGAAACGCTCGAGGCCGATGTTGCCCTCATCAAGGCCCGCCGCCGCCAGGAACAACTGATTACCGGGGCAATCATCCTCCTCGCTCTCGGCTTCAGCTGCTTCCTCGTCTGGAACACCCTCCAGTCAGGGCGCGTCCGCCGGATCACCGAGCGCCTCAACAAGGAGCTCGAGAACGTCAACCAGAAGCTCCGCATCTCCAACGTCGAGCTCGAAAAAGCGAACTCCGCGAAGACGGAATTCCTCGCCACGACCAGCCACGAAGTCCGTACACCTCTCAATGCGGTCATCAACCTCACGGCCTCGGTGCTCGACACGACTTCCCTGCCAGACGAAGCCGAAGACAAGCTCGCCACGGCGCTCAAATCTGCAGAGCACCTCCATGAGATCGTCAGCGACGTTCTCGACGTGGCCCGCTTCGAGGGCAAGCGGGTTCGCGCGCATCTCAGCAACGTCAAGATCGAAACAACGCTTACGGATGTTATCAACCTCTGGAAGCCGAAGGCAGAAGAGAAGGATCTCGACTTCGACGTCGACATTGACGTCAACACCAAGGACTTCCGTACCGACGACAAGCTACTGCGTCAGGTGCTTTCGAACCTCGTCTCCAACGCGATCAAGTTCACCCAGTCAGGTTCGATCGAACTGCGCGCCACGGGCGGCCTCAACACGCCTCTCCGCATCTCGGTCCACGACAGCGGCATCGGCATTGCGGAGGAGAACCGCAAGGTTATCTTCGACAGCTTCAGGCAGGTTGATTCCGGTGGTACGCGGAGCTTCGCAGGAACAGGCCTAGGCCTTGCCATCTGTAGACAGATTGTCGAACTCCTCGGCGGCACCATCCAGCTTCAAAGCGAAATCGGCAAAGGCTCGACCTTCACCGTCACGCTTCCTGTCCTGACCGCCTCGAAACCGAACAAACCCGCAGCAGAACCCGCGCGCACGATCCGCAGCGACATCGACGAAAGCCTCAAGGGTATCCGCGTCCTCGCGGCAGAGGACAACGCGGTCAACGCCATGGTCATCCAGGCTATCCTCAAGGGTAAGGTTGGTGGGCTGACGATCGTAGAGAATGGCCTGGAGGCCGTGAACGCGGTCATGGATGGCGGCTTCGACGTCGTGCTGATGGACAAGCAGATGCCGGTCATGGACGGGGTGGAAGCCATCAAGCGGATCAGGGCCATCGAAGGCGCGCCCGCTCGCATACCGATCATCGCCGTCACCGCGGACGCTTTTGCCGAAGCTCGCGAGGAGCTCTATGAGGCGGGTGCGGATGATTACCTGTCCAAGCCGATCAAGCCTGACGACCTCAAGGAATCGATCGTCTCCAACCTCGACATCCGCGAGCGGAAGACAGATGCCGCAGGACGCGCTAAAAGCGGGGCATGACCCAATCCCGCCTCGCCCTGATCGGTGCAGACATTCTCCTTCGCGACGGGAGCCTCAAGGATCACGCTCTCATCCTCTCGGGAGGTGTGATTGATGCGATTGCGGAGTTACGCGATGTCCCCAGCGACATCGAGACTGTCGACCTTGGGGGGCTGACGATTGCCCCCGGTTTTATCGACCTACAGGTGAATGGCGGAGGCGGCGTTCTCTTCAATGATGCTCCGACCAAGGACAGTGCTGTCGCCATCGCCGAGGCGCATCGCCCCTATGGAACCACATCGCTCCTCCCCACGCTGATCTCCGACACCACGGCAAAGATCGAGGCGGCACGTGGCGCTATCGACGAGGCGCTCGGAGAAGGGATGCCCGGCATCATCGGCCTGCACCTAGAAGGTCCGTTCCTTGCGCCGGAGAAGCGCGGGATCCATGACGACCGTCATTTCCTTCCGCTAACAGAGGATTTTGCGTCAGGCCTCACCGCTCCCAAGGGAGGGTCGCTGATGGTTACTCTGGCCCCTGAATGCACGACGCCTGGGGCCATCGCTGCCCTGACCCGAAACGGCGCCATTGTCTCTGCGGGCCACACGGTGGCCGACTACGAGACCACCCGTGCCGCAATTTCTTCTGGCGTGACGAGCTTCACCCACCTCTTCAACGCCATGCCCCAGATGGTGTCTCGCCAACCTGGACCCATCGCAGCGGCGCTCGAAAGCGGTGCCTGGTGCGGGCTGATCGCCGACGGCCATCATGTGAGCGATGCGATGCTTCGCTTGGCCATCCGTGCAAAGAGCGATGGCTGCTGCTATTTCGTGACCGACGCGATGTCCACCGTGGGCTCGGACAGCAAGAGCTTCTCCTTGGGCGAGAAGACCATCCGCGAGGATGCCGGAAAGCTGACAGACGATGCAGGGACCCTCGCTGGCTCCGCGCTGACCATGATCGACGCGGTACGGCATGGCTGCCAACGCCTCGGCCTTTCCCTTCACGATGCCGTGCGCATGGCCAGTACCGAGCCTGCCCGCCTTCTGGGCATCGACCACCAGCGGGGCCTGCTTGCTCCCGGGCGGCGGGCCGATCTGGTCCTCCTTGACCACGACCTTTCGATCGTTTCCGTCCTGCTGGCGGAAGAGATGGATAAAATTCGATTGGTTGTCCGTTAACTCAATTGGTTTCAAAAGAGGGCGGATTGCGGAAGGTTCTGTTGAAGAGTTGATGCTCTCCTCAGCACAAAAAGAAAGTATAGCATGCAGCGACTTACGTCAGCAATCTATGGTTGTTCGGGCCTTGAGCTGACGGACTGGGAGGCTTCCTTCTTCAAGGAGCAGCGCCCATTCGGCTATATCGTCTTTGGGCGGAATATCGAGACACCTGCTCAGGTGAAAGAACTAACGGCTGCGCTCCGCGAGGCAAGCGGCGATCCCGATGCGCCCGTGTTCGTCGATCAGGAGGGCGGCTCAGTCGCAAGGTTCAAGGGCCCGCATTTCCGCCACCCCCCCGCTCCCCGGCGCTTCATGGAACTGGCGGATACGAGCCTTGAGCTCGCCGCCGAGGCCAGCTGGCTCAACGCCCGCCTCATGGCTGAGGAGCTGAAGGAGCTCGGCGTCAATGCCAATTGCGCACCGATGCTCGACGTTGTTCAGCCTACGGCGCATGAGTTCCTGCGCGAGCGTGCCTTAGGTTCGGACCCAGAAACTGTCGCAACCCTTGGCCGCGCCATATCCGTAGCCTTCCGCGACGGAGGTGTCGCGCCCTGCATCAAGCACGCGCCGGGTCACGGCCGGGCGATGGCGGACAGCCACCACAACCTGCCCACAGTTGATGCTGCGCAGACCGATCTTGAGCAAGAGGACTTCGCGCCGTTTCGCGCCCTTCTCAAAGAGCCGATGCTAATGACCGCCCACGTCATCTACGACAACCTCGACCCCAAGGCTCCAGCGACACAATCGAGCAGAATCATCCGTGGGCTGATCCGTGAAGAGTGGGGCTACAACGGCCTTATCCTCACCGACGACATCAACATGAACGCCCTCGACGGCTCCATCGAAGAGCGAAGCAGGCGTGCTCTTGATGCAGGGTGCGAGATCATCTGCCATTGCAATGGCGAACAGGCGGACATGGATGAGGTTGCCGCTGCAGCGATCGAACTCCGAGGCGACACCCTCGAACGGGCACTCAGAGCACGCAACGCAGCCAACAAAACGCCGAAGCCGTTTGATCGTCCGTCGGCGGAGGGCCGCCTCAGGGAGCTTGGCCTCTACGAGGCTCAAAAGTGAGCAAGGCCGCAGTCGAGAGGCTAGCCACCCTATCGCAAGCTTCTGAGCGACGAATCCTCGGCTTGATGAGCGGCACCTCGCTCGACGGCCTCGACCTCGCGCTCTGCAAGATCACGGGATCAGGCTACTCCACCGACCTGACGCTCGAGGCTTTTGAAACCCTCCCGTTCCGAAGCGCTTTTCTTCAGGACATCCGCGAGGTGTTCGCCAAAGAAGAAGTCTCGCTCAGTACACTCACAATCCTCCACGCCGTGATCGCCGATGAGCATGCGTGGCTCATCAACGCATTCCTAGAGAAGCATCGCATCTCTCCCCAATCAGTCGACTTGATCGCCAGCCACGGCCAGACCGTCTACCACGCACCCCGCTCGCTTCACGGTCGCGAGGACTGGCCGAACGCCACGCTCCAGCTAGGCGAAGGCGATCACCTAGCCATCCGTACAGGGATTACCACTGTCTCGGATTTTCGCCAGAAGCACGTCGCCGCAGGCGGAGAAGGCGCGCCACTCGCAGCTTACGGCGATCTCCTCCTGCTGTCATCGCCCGATCAGGGTCGGGCGCTCGTCAACATAGGCGGCATCGCCAACATAACCTATCTTCCGCCTTCGGATGGAAACGGCGAGGCCATGAGCTCCGATGTCGGCCCAGGCAACACGATCATGGATGCCCTCGCGAGGCGCTCCGACCCCTCGCTTCAGTATGATCGGGACGCGGCGATCGCCAAGTCGGGAGAGATCTCTACCGACTTGCTCGACGCCCTCCTCGAAGAACCGTTCTTCAGAGTGCCCCTGCCGAAAACAACGGGTCCGGAGCTTTTCTCGCCTGACTGGTTCGATAACATCGCCAAGGCAAACGGCACAAAGCTGTCCCTCGCTGACCAGATGGCGACCCTCAACCGCCTGTCGGCACGCGGCATCGCCGATGCCATTGGGAAACTGCCTGAGCGTACGAAAGTCTATCTCAGTGGCGGCGGCGCAAGAAATCCTGAGCTCCGCCGAAACCTTGGCGAGCTGCTGCCAGGGCGCAAGATCGGCAGCACCGGTGACCTCGGCATCGATCCCGATGCCAAGGAGGCCATCCTATTCGCCGTCCTCGCCAACGAGCTGATCGCCGGCGATGCTGATACCATCAGGGGGCGGATCAAAGGTGCGCCGCCTGTGACGATGGGGAAGATCAGCCTGCCTGATTGAGGTAGGGCGCAATCTTCTGGGCGATCTCCGGCAGCCTGTCGCTTGGAAGCCCAGCGACGTTGATCCGCCCACTGCCTGGCAGGTAGATCCCCTGCTCCTTGCGAAGGTCCACAGCGCGATCAGCCGTCAGCGGTAGGATCGAGAACATACCGTTCTGGCGTTCGATCACCTCGAGTCCGCCATTGTTCGTGGCGCGCACAAGCTCAGAGGCAAAGCCGCGGCGGAGGTCACCGAGCCGCTGGCGCATCTCGCCAAGCTCCTCCGTCCACTGACTGCGTAGGCCATCGTCAGCGAGTATCGTCGCAACGATCGCCGGGCCGTGGGACGGCGGCATGGAGTAGGACGCCCTGACCGCAGCAGCCGTTCGCGACCGCGCACTATCCAGCGCACCCGCACTTGGCGCCTGGATGAGAAGCGCACCCGTCCGCTCACGGTAAAGGCCGAAGTTCTTCGAACAGGAGTAAGAGAGGATCGCTTCTGGCACGGCGGCAAGAAACTTCCGTATGGGAAGAATATCTTCCTCAAGCCCAACGGCGAAACCCTGATAAGCAACGTCGATGAACGGGATCAGGCCCTTCTCAAGAATGATCCGCGACAGCTCCTCCCATTGCGCAGGCGAAAGGTCCGTGCCCGTCGGGTTGTGGCAATAGCCCTGCAGCAGAAGAATGTCCCCGGCCTTCGCGCCATCAAGTCCGCCAACCATTGCGCCGAAATCAGGGGAGCCGTCCGTCGTTGCGCGATAGGGGAACGAGACCGTCGGGATATCGAGCGCAGCGGCCACGCCATTATGGTTGGGCCAGCTAGGATCGGACAGGAACATCCGCGCACCCGGCGACATCATCTTGGCAAGCTGGAAACCGATGAACAGCGCTCCGCAACCACCCGGCGTTGCGAACATCGCGTGGCGATCCGTCAGCTCACCGACGATCATCTCGCCGATCAGCTGGCCGTAGGCTGCATTGCCCTGCGGCCCCTCATAGGCCTTCGAACCCTCGGTCTCGATCAGGCGGCGCTCCGCCTCCTTGACCGAAGCGAGCACGGGCGTCGCGCCTGCGTCATTTTTGTAGATGCCGACGCCGAGGTCGACTTTATCCGGGCGCTGGTCCTCCCGCGCGGCCAGCATCAGACCCAGGAGCGGATCTGGCGGCGCGGCTTCGAGGCTGTCCATGAACGAGGCCATTGGCGGCTCCTTTCGGCAGGCGTGTCAAAGAGGGCCCTTTCGCCCGGACACGCGCCAAGGTCCAGCCCCCGGCCTCGCACTCACTGCAATGGGATCAGCTTACGGGCATGCGCCGAGGAAGCTGCCAAACTCCTGGCCCTTGATCTTGCGAACAGGGGGCTTGGGTTTTGCGACCGGACGGGTGGCTGTCGGCATTCCCGTCAGACGGGGTGCGGTCCTGCTTTTCGAATGGCTCGTCTCGGTGCGCATCATTGGTCAGTCTCCTGAATTGTTCCCGCCACCCTCGAGCCACGGCATGTAGCTCCTCAGATGGCTGCCGATCTCTTCGATATCGTGGTCGCGTCGTTTCTGCTTCATGGCCTCGAAGCGAGCCTTGCCGGCCTGGTTCTCGAGGATCCATTCGTGGGCGAACTGCCCGGACTGGATGTCAGCGAGGACGTCTTTCATCCGCTCTTTGACTTCCGGGCCGATGATCCGCTCGCCATTGACGAGGTCGCCAAAGGCCGCCGTCTCGCTGATCGAGCCATACATCTTGTCGAGGCCGCCCTCGTGCAGGATGTCGACGACCAGCTTCAGTTCATGGAAGCATTCCGTATACGCCAGCTCGCGCGGATAGCCTGCCTCGACCAGCGTCTCGTAAGCCCTGAGGAACAGGGCCGTCACGCCGCCGCAGAGCACCGCCTGCTCACCGAACATGTCCGTTTCAGCTTCGGCCTTGAAGGTCGATTCAAAGATCGCCGACGCCGTGCAGCCGATACCGTCAGCATAGGCCAGCGCCTTCTTCGCCGCATCGCCAGAAGCATCCTGATGGATCGCGAAGAGGCCGGGAACGCCCCTGCCCTTCTCGAACTCACGGCGCACAAGCTGGCCGATGCCCTTGGGCGCCACCATGACGACATCGAGGTCGGCGGCAGGCTTCACCCGGCCATAAAGAACAGAAAATCCGTGCCCGAACAGAAGCGTCTGGCCCGGGAGCATATGCTCCTTGAGCTGACCTTCGTAAATCTCACCATGCACCATGTCCGGCGCCAGCATCGCGATGAGGTCGGCCTCGCGCGCGGCCTCTTCGACAGGCATCACCAGCTGGCCGTCTTCGAGGGCGCGCTGTTCGCTGCCTCCCCCGCTGCGTGCGCCGATGATCAGCTCGATTCCGCTATCCTTGAGGTTCAGCCCCTGGGCGCGGCCTTGCGCGCCGTAGCCGATAATCGCGACCGTCTTGCCCTTCAGGGCCGCCGGGTCGACGTCGTCTTTCGTGAATACGCGCAGCTTGTCGGTCATGGCTTCACCTTCCTTCCGAAGGGCGCCGCCTTAGACCGCGAATGGGCGCTGAGGAACGGGGCACGCGCACGTGCTGCGAAGCCAGTGCGCCCGTGGGCCCACCCCTTCTTCGCCAGTCGCACTGCTTTTGCCACGATCCACACCATCTCTTCGCATATGCACGAAAGAGATGAAGCGAGGATTGCTATCGGGCAAGGGGTTTAAGCAATATTCTGCCGTTTGTTGCGCCGTTTGCGCGACTTTGTGACGGCCCATGTTGCTTAATCGGCACAGTTCCCCGCCTCGAGGGCCGCGAGGAAGTCTTGCTCGAGGTCTTCAGCGGCTTCGAGGCCCACCGAAACCCTGACAAGCCCCTCGGAGATTCCCGCCTCGCGCCGCGCCGCCTCCTCCATCCCCGCATGGGTCATGGTGTCAGGCACGCAGAGCAGCGTCTCGAACCCGCCGAGGCTCTCGGCCAGCACCGCGATCTCCAGCGACCCCAGGAACCGCTCGAGCGACACACCCGACGCCAGCTCAAAGGACAGCATCGACCCTGGCCCCTTCTGCTGGCGCATGGCGAGGTCATGGCCCGCATGACTTTTCAGCCCCGGATAGAAGACCCGCGCCACCCGCGGATCGCCCGACAGCCGCTCGGCAAGCCGCCCGGCCGTTTCCTGCTGCCGCAGCTGGCGCACTTCGAGGCTCCGCATCCCGCGCAGGGTCAGCCAGCTGTCGAACGCCGGCCCGGTCACGCCCGTGGCATTCGCCCACCAGGCCAGCTCCTCGGCCAACTCCTGTTTCGCAGCCAAAACGGCCCCGCCGACGACATCGCTGTGGCCCGACAGGAACTTGGTCGTCGAGTGGACGACCATGTCACAGCCAAGGTCCAGCGGGTTCTGAAGAAGCGGCGAAAGGAACGTGTTGTCCGCCACCGTCAGGCACCCTGGCGCCTTCGCCAGCTCGGCGCAGCGGGCAAGGTCGGTGATCCGCATGAGAGGGTTCGACGGCGTCTCGAGATAGGCAAGCTTCGGCTTCCGCGCGAAGGCCGCCTCGGCCTCCTCCGGGTTCGTCAGGTCACAGAAATGCACCTCGAAGAGGCCCCGCCGCGCTTTATGGGTCAGGAGCCGGTGCGTCCCGCCATAACAGTCGTGGGGCGCGACGACGATATCGCCCGGGCTCACGAAATTCAGGCAGACGTCGATCGCCGCCATGCCGCTCGCCGTCACGGCACCGCCTGCAGCGCCTTCGAGCTCAGCCAGCGCGCCCGTTAGCTGGTCGCGGTTGGGCGTTGCGCGCCGGGCATAGTCATAGGGCGGCTTGCCGCGGTGGTCGTCCCACTTGAACGTCGTCGAGAGGCCGATCGCCGGGGCGACCATGCCGTGGGCCTTGTCTTCGGCAACGCTCCTTGTGCCGAGGATCGTCGCGGGCTTGCGTCTGTCAGTCATGGGCAAGGGGCCTAGGCCCCCTGCCCCCCGATGTCACGGGGCGAGCGCTCCGGCCTACTCCCACCGGCGCGGCGGCAGGATGGCTTCGATCCGCCCGAAAAGCTCCTCGTCTTCGCCGTTCAGCGTGTCGCGATAGAGGCGCAGGGTGACGGGATCGTCGAAGTACCTGTCATCGACTTCGGCGATGTTCGTCTTTGTACGGTAGGCCTGATCGGCGTAGATGCTCGTCGCCATGAAGAGCTCGTCCCGGCCCTTGGCCGTCAGGTTCCCCGGGGTCAGCCCCGTTCCGGGCACAAGACGGAGGATTTCTTCGGCCCGGCGCTCAAGGCCGTCATAGACCCGGTAGACACCGTTCAGCTTCGCCGTTTCCGTCGAGTACATCGTGCTGGCAAGCTGGCTCTTCTCTTCAAGACGCCGCGCAAGATCGTTGGGCTCCGGCTCGGTCAGAATCTCCGTGTACCCGAGGCGCCGCTGCATGAGAGGCTCGATCTTCCGGCGCAGCTCATCAGGAAGCTCGATCACCTCGCGAACCGGCGGGACGATATTGCTGAGAACCTTCTGCGCAAGGACGACCTCTTCGGGGCCATCAATGATCACGATCTTCGGGTCCTTCACGGCCACGAAATCGCGGTCGGTGTTCATCTCCTTGGAGAAGAACGCGAAGCACTTGTCTTCTGACAGGGGCTTTCTCCAGAGGTAGTCGACGTAGTCGAGGATATCCATCGCCGCGAAGACACCAGCCGCCTCATCCTCGACATTGATCCGCACACCACGCTTCGAAACCCTGCCCGCGGGCCGGAACAGCTTCGGATCCCGCTCGAGAAGACATCCATCCGGGAACGCAACGCCGATGAACGGCTCGTAAAAACGCGAAGGCAGGCACGCACCCTTGTCGTCGACCATGTCGCAATCCGCGCCATACCATTCCTGGTCAGCGCCAAAGGAAGCCCCGCCGCCAAGGCGCACAGCCCCGAACATGATCCGCCTACGCCATAACGGCACACCCGACTCCCGCATTGCGCGGTAGAATGTGAGGTCCGCATCGAGCCGCGCCCTTCGCACCTTGCCCTTATAGTCAGAGTCCGAAGGATCGACCCCCGAGCCCACAGCATAGAGCCAGTCATGGATCACGGCTGCCTCGGCATGATCCCCGAACGGAGAAATAAGGTAGGACGCAGGCCACGGGATCGAGGCAAAGTCGGTGATGTAGTAGCGCGGCACGACATAGATCGTCGCCTTGCTCGGCACATTGTTCTCAAACTCATAGGAGATATAGCCGAGGTCCTTGGCGAGAACGGCGACCCGTCTCCCCTCCTGCAGCTTGCGTGAGCCCGAGATAATCCCCGTCGCCAGCGTGTCTGAGGTGAACCCCTCATAGCGCCCGGCAAAGCTCGTCTTCCGGCCGTCATCATCGACGATCCAGCGGTCGATCCCTTCGGGCAGGTCCCGCCCGCCGAACCACCAGAGAAATCCTCCGGCTGCGCCCGCGATGATCAGGATGATCAGCCCCAGAAGTGACGGTATCTTGAGTAGCCGCATGACGGCCTCCCTGCCCTAGCCCTGAAGAAAGCTTGGACTGGGAGGGAGAGAGAGTCCATCTGCATCACGGGCCGAAGGCCCTCCGGCGGGGCGGGCCTGACCGGCCCGGACGCCCAGTCGGGCGCCTTCGAGCGGTACCCTTGGGATGAAGGAACAGCGGCGAAGCTTGCGCCTCCCTCTCCCCAGGGGAGAGGGCTTCGGAGCCGGTCTGCCGCAGGCAGATCAAAACCTCCGGGGGAGGTTTTGAAGGCGAAGAAGGCCACGGTAGTGGCCCGCTTCTTTCCACCCCAACCGCACCGCAAGATTGACAATCCCGCCTTCAGACCTGAGCGTTCCCTCTTGTAATCATTGGGAGCTCAATCATGGGCTGGCGGGCACTTCTCGGACTACCCCTCGCAGGGGCGGTGGTCATGGCAATCTTTCTCTTCATGGCCGACCTCATCAAGGTGGAGGAACTTCCCCCTCCCCTCGATAAGCTTCCACCAATCAACATGCCGGAGGTGCAGCCTGACACCGAGATCGACCGGACGAAGCCGGTGAAGCCAGACAACATCACCCCTCCCCCACCGCCGGTCACTGACGACCGCCGCGTTGACCCCGTCACCACGACGGACGAAACCATCACCGTCGACACCGAGGTCGACAGCACCCTCGACCCCACCGGCCTCCCGGTGAACCGCGAGGCGATCCCCATCGTCACCACTAACCCGCAGGGCTTCGAAAACTGCTTCGACCGCGGCGACACCGAGCACCGCGTCGTCGTCGGCTTCGACATCTCACCCCAGGGTGAGCCAGCCAACATCGAGGTCATCTCCTCCACCGACAGCTGCTTCGAGCGTCCGGCCAAAAGAGCCATCCAGCGCTGGCGCTTCCAGGCCAAGCTCGATCAGGGCGAACCCGTCTGGCAATATGGCATGCGCTACACCCTCGTCTTCCAGCTCGAGGAGTAGGCGGCCAAAGCCTCCTCTCGCAATCGAAACGAACAAGCCTCACCTCTCCCTCCGGGAGAGGTGAGGCTTGCCTTGGCAAGGCTTCGGGTGAGGGCAGGAGCAGCCGAACGCCCTCTCCTCTGCACCCCGTGATTTCCCCGCCTCGGCCCCGAGTGCTATACTCCCGGGCATGTTTCGCGATGACGTTCCCGTTTTCGGCTTTGCCCTGGTGATCCTCGCCGGGGTGGTCGTCATCATGCTTCTCCGCTCGGTCAGCCAACCGCCCTCCCCCATCGGTCAGGCATCAGCAGCACCGCTGCCTGAGAGGCAGGCCCAGCTCACCGTTGCCACCTACCGCTCAGTCGGTGTCGAGGCAGGACACCGCCTCCCCTGCGATGGCCCCGGCGCCAGCCAGGAAGGCCCCGCATCGACAGAGCCCGTGCGCCGCGCCGCAGTCTGCCGGATCCCCAATCCGCCGAACCGCATCTCGATCCCAGTGACCTATGACGTCGAGCCCCACGGCATCGCCGCCAACATCCAGCTGGCACCAGGCACCCCTGCCTGCTTCGCGCCCGTGATCGAAGAAACCGTCCGGGCATGGCGCTACTGCCCGAAAAAGGTGCGCGGCGAGCCTCAATGGCGCTACGACGAGGGAACTATCCTCACCTTTGTCCGAACGGACTGATCCATGCGCCTTGCCATTGCTGCCGCCTTCATCCTCGCCGCCTGCGCGACCACGCCGCCTGAGCCGCCCATCATCGTCGACCGCTCGGCAGAGCCCTTCGTCAGGGTCTCACCCCAAGGCTTCGAAGTCTGCTTCCAAGATGTGGAGCTGCCCTACGAGGCGCTCGTGGAGGCAGAGATGAAGACCTCGCCCGACGGCTTCGTGACCAATGCCTTCATCGTCCGGACCACCGACCCATGTCTGGCCCCTTACGTTCTCGCAGCGGTCAGGCAGTGGCGCTATCCAGCCAAGATGGTCGACGGCCAGCTCGCCGCCCGCCGCGGCATCCGGACGATCCTCGCCTTCGAGCTTTCAGATGACGACGTGCCAGAGACCCCTGCGCGCCCGGCAGAAGAACCCGCCGCTGATGAGTGACCACCACGTTACTGGCCGCTGCCTCTGCGGCGCCGTCACCTACGAGGCGACGAGCGAGCATGACGCCATCGGAATTTGTCATTGTACGGACTGTTTGCGCTGGATGGGAGGCCCCTTCCACGGCGTCGACTGCAAG
The DNA here is from genome assembly GCF_013085255.1 of Parvularcula mediterranea. Taxonomy (GTDB): domain Bacteria; phylum Pseudomonadota; class Alphaproteobacteria; order Caulobacterales; family Parvularculaceae; genus Parvularcula; species Parvularcula mediterranea. The sequence continues at coordinate 6,503 of NZ_JABFCX010000001.1, read as the reverse complement.
ACCCTGAAAACAGACGGCCCAGTCCTCTGGTACCGCAGCTCCGATCACGCCGAGCGCGGCTCCTGCAGCAAATGCGGCACAGCCCTCTTCTGGAAGATGATCGACGGCTCTCACCCCACAGTCACCGCCGGCAGCCTTGATGCCCCTGAGGCGATGAATGGCATCAAGTCCCACATCTTCATCGACCAGAAGCCGGGCTATTACGATTTCAAAGGCGACGCCCCCCGCCTCACCGGCGAAGAGGTCATCGCGCTTTTCATGGAGCAAATGAAGGCGGAAGACGCCTAGTCAGTCGCTGCAACCGGTGCCTTGCGGTCAGCCGCAATGGCGTCACCGGCGATGGCAACGCCTCCGGCAACAACGAGCAGAATGGCGACTAGGAAACTCACGGGCTTTTTCATCTCGAACCTCTCGCGAGAACAGACGGGCCACCCATCCTTTTCGTTCCACGAGTCGCGAAGCATTCCTAGTCAAGGAGCTGTGATTACCTGCGCGATGTCAGCTTCTCGTAGGCCCGCACCACCGCGGAGGCGAGCTCTTCAGGCTTCGGCTTGGCGGCCAGGTCGATATCGAGCTTCAGGCTGTCCTGCTCAATCCGCGCCGTCAGGAAGGGCAGTCCCCCTGCCCCCTCGGACACTTCCTTCGGCTTCTTCGCTGCCGGAGGCTTGCCTGTGGTCTTGAGCAGCTTGAAAACTTCCGCCCCGCCCATCAGTAGCGTGCCGCCAATGTCCCGCGCCTTGTCCTGAGCCTTGGCGATCTCCTTCGCCCGTTCCAGCACCCGCTCTCGGCTTTCGCCCTTGAGCAGCGGCGAGAGCTGCTGGCCATGACGCACGGCAATCTCCCGCGGGTCACCATAGGCGTCGAGCACCTCCCGCGGCAGCTTGGCGATGGAGATATAGCTCGACAGGAGGCTCTTCGAGACCTCCATCCGCTGGGCCATGCGGGTCATGTTGCCCTCATAATAGTCGGCCAACGCCTTCATGTACTCACGCCCCCGCTCATAGTCGGAGATGTCCTGCCGGCCCCGGTTCTCGAGGTCGGCAAAGCGGAAGGCCTCCTCGTCCTCGAGGTCTTTGATCTCGATGAGGTAGAAGATCTCCCGCCGGTTTTCTTCCTCTCGCAGATGGCTGACAGCAAAATGCCGCCGCGCGCCGGAGATGACCTCATATTCGAAGCCCTCCGGGTCGTCCTTCAGGCGCCTGACGACAGCCGGGATCTCCTGCTTCCCTTGCGCCCTGATCGACGCGATCAGGTCCGCGCAGTTCTCGGAGTTCAGGAGGTCGTAGATGCGGTTATGCTTCTCCCACATCCTGCAGGCCTTGGGATCCACCATGCGGAGGCGCACATCCCTGACGCGTCCCTGGGCGATATCGCTGAGCGCGCCCTCCCTCTGGGCGAAGGGATTGATCTGAGGCGCAGCTTTCGACGCTGAAACGTCCTTGGCTTCGGACTTCTGCTGGGCTGCGCTGACAGCGTCAGCAAGGATGCGTTTTCGAGCCATTCAGCGGCCTCCAGGGGTGTTGTTCAACGCGTTGAACACGCCAAGCATAGGGTGAAAGTGTGCGCGCAGGAACCGTTCACAGGCGTAGCGGTTCCAAAGGGAGCTGTCTGAGAAGGGAGCGTTCAACGCGTTGAACATCACGCGACGCCCTCCCCCCTAAGCTGCTTCGCATGACTGGGCCAAGTGGCACGAACCGCGAGCTCAAGATCACTCATCACCCGATCAAGGTTCGCCCGGCACCGCCGGTAGGTCCTGTTCGAAGGCCCGTCATACTCATAAACCGTGCGCATCTCGATCGACGCATTGTCGAACTCAGAGCTATCAAGCAGCGCGGTTGTCAGGATATCGCCTGCGAAGATCTCCCGCATGGCATCCCGCATCTCCTGATGCGCGGACTTGTTCTCGTCCACCTTCGTCGCCAGCAGCTGCACGAAACGGTAGTCCATCTGCGCCCCGTGGCTCTCCATCGTCTCAAGAACAGACGACAGCATCCGCAGGAAACTCACGGTCGACGCATAGTCGATGGAGCTTGGCGGCGTCGGGATCAGGAGCGCATTTGCGGCCCTCAGCGCGTTAAGAGAAATCATCCCAAGGGCAGGGGGCGGGTCGAGAACGACAATGTCATAGCCCTCGGATAGCTCCCTGAGCCCCGTGCGCAGTCGCTCAAACCGGTCAGCGCCAGCCCCCGTCGACGCCAGGTGATACTCCGCATTATAGAGCCCAAGGCACGCAGGGATCAGGTCGAGCCCCGACCAATAGGTCTTGCGCACCGCGTAGTGGAGATCCTCGCGCCCGCCCGGCTCAAGGAAGCTCAGAAGCGTGTCCTCCTCGGCGATGTCGGTCTCAGGATTGTAGCCAAAGAGCCCCGTCGAGCTCGCCTGAGGGTCAGCATCCACCAGCAGAACCCGATAGCCCTGGAGCGCGAAATACTGGGCCGTATGGGTGGCAATGGTCGACTTGCCGACACCGCCCTTGAAGTTCTGGACGCCGAGGATCAGCGGCGGATCACTCTCCGCCCGGCCGGGCCGCGTCCCGAAGACATCGCGCATCCGGTTGATGTCCGACAGGCTGAAGCCAACCCGGTGACCGCTCTCTCGTTTTTCAGGGGAGGGGAGGGTGCCGTCCTGCTCGGCCCGGCGGATGGTCATATCCGACTTACCCACCATCTTGGCCGCCTGGCGTATACTGAACCTGAGCGGCAGGACCTTCTCTTCGGAAGCATCCAGGAGCTGGGCCCGCATGGCATCGAGGAGGCCCACGGACCTCTCCTGAAGCCGAGCAATCCGCTGGGTCGCCGCGCTGAAATCCGCCATGGAGCCTCCTTGCTTATCGCGTGATAACGAGACTCGGTCTCCGCGAGTAGGGGTTAACCTTCCGTTTACCGCGAAAGTCGCACTTTCCGGCAGCACAGCCTCAAATGTGCAACATTGGCCTCTGGCGGAACCGGTCATCGACTCCCCGCCAGAATCGCCGCCACAAACTTATCCCCGCCTCCTCCCGTCTGGGTAGGGCAGGGGACCAACACGAAAGGACTGAGCGGAAGACAAAGAAAAACCCGGCCAGAGGCCGGGCTCTTCGAAGCGGAAGCCGAGGCTCCACGCATAAGCTTGAACACCTCTTGCGTAACCCTCTCCGCCAACATGAGCAAGCCAAAAGCGCGATTCGCGCCACGCTATTTCTTTGCCTGCCGCGCGGCAGAAGGTACGCGCGATGACAGCAGCATTGTGCCCCAAGCCAGGATTGGCGCTGAGGGCCGAAGGCTATGAGGAAACCGCGAGGGCTTGCGAAAACGCTAACCCCGCGCCCGACCTCAACCGCCTCAAGATCGACAAGGCTCTCGCCTTGGGCACGGCCGAGGAGCTCACACCCCAGGAGCGCTGCCTGATGATGGCGCTCCTCGCCCACCTCGACGTCCAAGCGACAGCTTATGGCGAAACTTCCGTCTGGCCGGGTTCAGCCCGCCTCTGCGGCCTTCTCGGGATGGGGGAGAGCACCCTCCGCCGCCTCAAGGGCTCGCTCGAGGAGAAGGGCTTCATACTCAGAAAGTATGACCGAATGAACAGGCCGCTCAAAGGCGGCGCGCTTGACCTCAAGCCCTTTCTCCTGCGGGTCGACAAACTCCTCGCTGGGATTGGCCATACCGAAAACGACGAGCGCTCCCGCCGGGATGACCTGCATTCCGAGCGGTATGACCACCGCTCAAACAAGAGCACCAAGGCGCCCACAGCTGAGCGCCCCATAGGAAACCTTCCAACTCAAATCTCCGAACGCACGCCAGAGCCTTCGGCAACAGGGAAATCCACCTCACCCTCACCGGAAGAAGAGGCCGCCGAACGCATCCTCCCAGGAATCACGCAAGACCCACTGAAAGCCGCAGCATCCATCCTCGGAGAGAAGAAAGCACGGCGTCTCTGGGACTGGGCCGAAAGACGCCACGGCAGTTCCTCGCTCCTGGCCCTCGCGATCGCCGGCAAAAGCAAAAGGGTCAGAGACCCAGCCGCCTGGTTCGCCTGGTTCGCCACCAGCGCGCAGGACGTCGACCTCGAAGGTCTGGCGGCGGAGATTGCGTCAGCGCCAGTGCCCATTATGCAATCATCAGATCCACTGGTCGCGCGTCTTCAAACAGCTTTTGCGGAGAGCGCAGGGGAGGGGGCAGCCCTCTCCTACCTCTCCCGCGCCGAGATCATCGAAGTCGACGACCGCCTTGAGGTAAGACCGACGGGACGATTAGCAGCGAACCGGCTTCAGACCTTGCATCACGATGCTCTTCAGCGGGCCTCTAGGCAGCTGGGATACTCAGCGGCGATTGTCAGGACCCCCGACAATCTTGGCTTTCCTTTGCATAAGGGCGATGGGCGACCAGACGAGTAGTTTTGCGAATGCTGCGCTCGAAAGGCTGGGGCGTCCCCTTCGTTCGCGTCTCAGTCGCGGGATTTCTTTGAGACCAGCGGCGATGGCGCGCCGATAATCCCGCCCAATGGGAGTCGGCGCGAACTTACAGATGAAGAGGAGGTGGACGAGAAGCTGCGCTGGCAGGAGACCCCAAAACAGAAGCGGCGGAAGCGACTTGGCGGTCAGCCATATCCTGTTGCGATGGCCGTGGAAGACCGTGAATGCCGATTGCCGCCCGGTGATCGCAGAGCCTTCATGGCGGACGACGGCTGTAGGGACCTGAACCGAAAGCCCGTCGCGATGGCGAAGACGCGCGCCGAGATCGACATCCTCGCAGTAGCAAAAGAAACGCTCGTCAAATCCGCCAAGCTGCAGAAACTCCGCCTTCGCGTACAAAGCCGCAGCAGCGCAGGGCGCGAAGACTTCGCCCTCTGCTGGAGCCTTCGAAGCGGGCCAATCGAGGTGGCCTCGATAGGGGACGCCAAGTGCATGGAGATTGTCACCAGCGCCGTCGATGATGCTCAGATCTTCCGAGTTGAGTTGGAGCGATCCGAAAGCCTGCGCTTCAGACCATCGTTCCGTTGCCGAAAGGAGCTCCTCCAGCCAACTTGGCTCGGGGTAGGCGTCGGGGTTGAGAAGGGCGAGCCAGTCGCCTTTCGCTTCCTCGGAAGCGCGATTGTTCGCCGCAGCAAAGCCTAAGTTCTTCCCCATCGGCAGGCCCCGCACTGTCGGGAAAGCCTCGAGCGCCTTCTCGAATGAGCCGTCCTCCGAGCCATTATCCACGAGCAGGACTTCAAGCGGCGGGGCCGTCTGGGCCATGACCGCCGCGAGGCAGCGGAGGAGCCTGTCCCCCGCATTGTAGTTGACGATGATGACCGAGACGGAGGCCACGAAAAGGCGGCTCCCTTAGATGACGCCGAGGCTCAGGCAGTCATGGATGTGGAGGAGACCCACGGGCTTGTCGTCCTCGACCATGAAGAGGCTGGTGATCTTGCCAGCCGTCATGATGTTGAGGGCCTCGGCCGCGAGGGTCTTCCGCGTCACCACCTTGGGCTGGCGGGTCATGATGTCATCGACCGGCGCCTTCTCCGGGTCGATGCCCATGTGACGGCGAAGGTCACCATCGGTGATGATCCCACAGAGATGCCCCTCGGCATCGACCACGCCCACGGTGCCGAAGCCTGCGTCGGTCAGCACCTCAAGAGCGTCTGACACCGGAACGCCGGAGCTCACGATAGGAAGCCGGCGATGGTCGGTGACCATGTCCTCGACCTTCTTGAGGGCCGCGCCGAGCTTGCCGCCGGGGTGGAAGATCTTGAAGTCGTCACGCCCGAAACCGCGGCTCCTGAGCATCGCCACCGCTAGGACATCGCCTAGGGCCAGGGTCATGGTGGTGGAGGTCGTCGGCGCGTTGGTCTCAACGCAGGCTTCCTTTGCTTTCGGAAGCAAAAGGACCTCGTCAGCAGCTTTTGCAAGGGCACTGTCCGCCCCGCCGGTGATAGCCACGAGCGGGATGTCGAAGCGCTGGCAGTAAAGAAGCAGGTCCGACAGCTCCGACGTCTCGCCGGAGTTCGAAATCGCGATCACCAAATCATGCTCGGAGATCATGCCAAGGTCGCCGTGGGAGGCTTCGCCGGGGTGAACGAAGCTCGCGGGCTGGCCGGTGCTGGCGAAGGTCGCTGCGATCTTGCGGCCGATATGGCCCGATTTGCCCATGCCTGAGACGATGACCCGGCCCTTCACCTGCTCGATGAGGCTCAGGGTCCGGCGAAATGCTTGGGAGAGCTGACTTGTAGGCTCATTGATACCCTCGCGTAAGGTGGCGAGGCCCTTTTCCTCGATGGTGAGGACTTCCGAGGCGATGGAGAGAATGTCAGTGGTCATGGCAGAATTTTGCGTGTCCTTGATCTTGGCGCGAAAACCGTCGAGCTAGGCGCTTGGCAAGCGCGCCCCAGCGTTAAGACGTCACGAGAACCCAAGCTTATGAACCAGATCAACAGCACCGTCACCATCTCCGCTCCCGCAGGCGATGTAACGATCGGCAACGACAAGCCTTTCATGCTGTTCGCAGGCCCCTGCCAGATGGAGAGCCGCGACCATGCCTTGGAAG
>NZ_JABFCX010000003.1:505287-1367241 GCF_013085255.1 Parvularcula mediterranea | reverse complement strand
CAGGTCATCGGCATCGATCGCACGGATATGGCCCTCGCCCCTCACCGTCAGGTCAGGACCGATCACCAAGGTCTCCGCCCGCACCAGCGTGCCGTTGAAGTCGAGATAGTTCTGCGCCTGGCCTTCCGACGTCTCATCGCCGGAGAGGACGATCTCGCCCGTCCCCACAAGGCTCTGCTCGCCAAGCGCGGTCAGGAACCGGGTGCCCCCGGTCGGAGCCTCCACGGTGAGGAGACTGTCGACCTCAAGGCCCTCCTCCACCGTCAGGGTCTGGCCACCTGAGGCCACACCGCCGAAGCGGGCATCCATGCCGAAGCTGACGTTCCGGTAGCTGCCATCGAAGAGCTCAAGCTCCCCTGTCCCCTCGAAGCGGGTGTTCTCCACCACATCGTCCACAGCCACACGGCCAGCCGAGGCATCGACCATCAAGGTCGCACCGCCATTGTCGAGATCCTCGATCTCGAGAAGGTTCTCAGGCGTACCCACAACCTCGCCGAGGATCCGGATCCGGTCTTCGAAGCCATTGGCAAAGACACGGCCATCGCCAGAGATGGTCACATCCTCACCGAAGGTCAGAAGCTCCCTTGCGCCTGACAGCGTGTTGACGAACTCGATCTCCGACTCGATGCCAAGGACGTTGGCATTGACCCGGCTCATGAAGATGCCGCCTTCGCCGTCCACCGTCTGGGTACCGAAGAAGCGCGCTTCCGCCACACCGTTCTCGCTGTCCTCGAGGATGATCTGGGCACCGTTCGCAAAGGTCAGCCCCTGCTCGATGTCCACACGCCGGGTGCCGTTCGCAGCATCCACCCCAAGGTCGACGCCCAAGGCCACGTTCTCGAGCACCGCCAGCGTGTTGGTCACCTCGACCCTCGAAAGACCATCCGTGGTCGTCCCCGTGATCTCGCTGTCAGCCACCCGGCCGCCGATCTCATCAAGGGTGATCTCCACCCGCGTGCCCTCTGCAGGCAGGTCCGGCGGGGTGAAGACAGAGCCCGCTCCGATGAAGCCGCCAGCCTCGGCCGTGGCGTCTTCCACCACTTCGAGGACCAGCGTCTGGATCGAGCTGTTCTCAGGATCCGTGCTCCTCACGAGCCGGAAGGCAAGGTCGCCCTCAAGGTCGAAGCCTTCAAAGCCGTCAAAGGCTCCTGCGAACGCCTCGCCATTGGTGACGTTGAAGTCCTCCCTTGCGATGACAAAGCTGTCGCCAAGCTCGGCTGCGAACCCGTCGCCCACTTCGAGCTTTAAGATACCCTCAAGGGTGATCGCCTGACGGATGGTCACAAGGCCCGCCGCAGCGTCATCCCCTGCACCATCAAGGCCGATCACCAGCTTTGATTGCTCCGTGAGAAGATCAGCCTGGCGCATCTCGAGGAGACCGCCCGCAAGCGCGCCCACCTCGCCGTTCACCGAGGCCGTGTCCTCGATGCGCAGCCTGCCGCCTTCGGCCACGACCCTGCCATCAATGGCGAAGAGGTCGTTCGTCGAGCGCGAGAAGATCCACCCCTCGCCCCTCACCGTGATGTCCTCGCCGATGGTCAGGATCTCCGACGCACCGGTCACCCCCTGGATCGCAAGGTAGCTCAGGGGATCAGCATCCCCCACGCCGCCATCGGTCAGGACGATCTCGCCTGTGCCTGAGATCTCCTGCTCGCCCTGGAAGCGGAACTCCGTGGTCCGCGACTGGGTGCCCCTGATCTCGAGGCTGCCATCAAGCGCCAGCCCTTCCTGGACGAACACCGTCCTCGATTGGGTGGTGCCGTCCAGAAGGCTGTCCATCGACAGCGAGACCTCTTCGAGGACCGCGCTGGCGAAGAACTCGAGGATACCGTCCGTACCCGCTTCACCCACAAAGTCCGCACCGATGATCCGGGCGCTCTGGCCAACCGCAACAACCCCTTCGGAGCTGTCCACACGCAAGGCACCCGCCGAGCCGTCCCCTTGGGTGTTGTCGATATCGAACAGCGTCAGCGGGCCTTCCGAAGAGCCCTTGGCCAAACCCTCGAACCGGATCGTGTCGTCATTGCCGTTGGCCGACACAGACCCCCAGCCCTCGACAACAATATCCGAGCCAATGGTCAGCTCCTCACGCGCATTCGACGTCGAGGTCAGCTGAAGAACGTTCCGGGCAACACCGCCAACAGCGTTCTCACCAGACAAAAGAACCCGGCCAGAACCCGAAAGCTCCTGCGTACCACGCAGACCCAAAACAGACGTCGAATTAGACCCAGCAACAACAAACTCACCATCAACAACCAAGCCCTCAACCGTCAGGTCACGGCCGTTCGTGAGGATGGCGTTGCCCGTGACAAGAATGCCTTCGGCGCTGCTCGATCGGATATCGACGGCACCTTCACCAGCCACTTCAAGATCGCGGATGGTCGCCGAAGCAATCTCGACGACGGTTCCGGCTGTCGGTGACAGAACAGTGTCTTCAATTGCCGACTGGATGATCAGCTCACCACCTAGTTGCTCGCTGACGACCAGCGTCTCTCCACCATTGTTGATGTAGGAGATCGTCAGCCTACCGCCTTCCGCAATCACTTCATCGAGGAACTGGAAGCGGTCCTGCGCGCTGTTCGTGAAGATCGAACCCGCGCCGCGGACGACCACATCGAACGTCAGCGTTTCGGGCGCATTGAAGTCAGAGCCGGAGAAGCCGACCCAGTTCGTCACTGGACGGAATGGCGTACCATTCGTCTCGGAGAGCACGATCTCCCCAGTACCAGAAACCGTTTGCGGACCATTGAAGAGAAGATAGGCACGGTCGCTAGGCGTTGACTCCAGCGTGATGTCGGCACCCGTGAGGGTCAGGCCGTCGCTGACCTGAAGAAACCCTTGCCGGAAGAAGCCGTCATCATCGGTCTGGATGAGAACATCCGTTTGCAGATCGACACTGTTGAAGGTCGCGCCGCTGTCGTCCACCTGCGCCAGCGGGCCACCTGCCAGCGCATCGTCGATGACGCCGGTAAAGGTGCCCGAAAGCTCCGGCAGGACCGGGTCCGGCGGCAGTTGGCTCCTGAGGAAGAACGAGCCTGCCTCATCCTGGCTGACGATCCTCACCGACAGTGTTGTATCGTCCTGGACGAGGGCTAGGGCTTTGTCGTCTCCGTCTATGTCGAAGCCTTCGATGGCGTCGAAGACGGAGGCGAAGCCGTCCCTTGCCGAGGCGATGACGAACTCGTCGCCGATCTCGCCTGTGAAGCCTGCCTCGACGTCGAGGGTCAGGGTGCCTGCAAGGGCGGCCTCGCCGAAGATCACGATCTGGCCGGCACGGGCATCAAGCCCTGAGCCGCCGAGCGCGATCGTCACTTGGGCATCCCCCGTCAGGGTCAGCTCACGAAGCTCGTTGAACCGGTCCTCGACCTCGAGGGTGCCCGTCCTTGCGATCTCCAGGGTGCCGCCAAAGTCCGCCAGGTCCTCGACCTCGAAGAGGCCCTCGACGATCAGCGTACCCTGGATATCCACCAGGTCATCGGCATCGATCGCACGGATATGGCCCTCGCCCCTCACCGTCAGGTCAGGACCGATCACCAAGGTCTCCGCCCGCACCAGCGTGCCGTTGAAGTCGAGATAGTTCTGCGCCTGGCCTTCCGACGTCTCATCGCCGGAGAGGACGATCTCGCCCGTCCCCACAAGGCTCTGCTCGCCAAGCGCGGTCAGGAACCGGGTGCCCCCGGTCGGAGCCTCCACGGTGAGGAGACTGTCGACCTCAAGGCCCTCCTCCACCGTCAGGGTCTGGCCACCTGAGGCCACACCGCCGAAGCGGGCATCCATGCCGAAGCTGACGTTCCGGTAGCTGCCATCGAAGAGCTCAAGCTCCCCTGTCCCCTCGAAGCGGGTGTTCTCCACCACATCGTCCACAGCCACACGGCCAGCCGAGGCATCGACCATCAAGGTCGCACCGCCATTGTCGAGATCCTCGATCTCGAGAAGGTTCTCAGGCGTACCCACAACCTCGCCGAGGATCCGGATCCGGTCTTCGAAGCCATTGGCAAAGACACGGCCATCGCCAGAGATGGTCACATCCTCACCGAAGGTCAGAAGCTCCCTTGCGCCTGACAGCGTGTTGACGAACTCGATCTCCGACTCGATGCCAAGGACGTTGGCATTGACCCGGCTCATGAAGATGCCGCCTTCGCCGTCCACCGTCTGGGTACCGAAGAAGCGCGCTTCCGCCACACCGTTCTCGCTGTCCTCGAGGATGATCTGGGCACCGTTCGCAAAGGTCAGCCCCTGCTCGATGTCCACACGCCGGGTGCCGTTCGCAGCATCCACCCCAAGGTCGACGCCCAAGGCCACGTTCTCGAGCACCGCCAGCGTGTTGGTCACCTCGACCCTCGAAAGACCATCCGTGGTCGTCCCCGTGATCTCGCTGTCAGCCACCCGGCCGCCGATCTCATCAAGGGTGATCTCCACCCGCGTGCCCTCTGCAGGCAGGTCCGGCGGGGTGAAGACAGAGCCCGCTCCGATGAAGCCGCCAGCCTCGGCCGTGGCGTCTTCCACCACTTCGAGGACCAGCGTCTGGATCGAGCTGTTCTCAGGATCCGTGCTCCTCACGAGCCGGAAGGCAAGGTCGCCCTCAAGGTCGAAGCCTTCAAAGCCGTCAAAGGCTCCTGCGAACGCCTCGCCATTGGTGACGTTGAAGTCCTCCCTTGCGATGACAAAGCTGTCGCCAAGCTCGGCTGCGAACCCGTCGCCCACTTCGAGCTTTAAGATACCCTCAAGGGTGATCGCCTGACGGATGGTCACAAGGCCCGCCGCAGCGTCATCCCCTGCACCATCAAGGCCGATCACCAGCTTTGATTGCTCCGTGAGAAGATCAGCCTGGCGCATCTCGAGGAGACCGCCCGCAAGCGCGCCCACCTCGCCGTTCACCGAGGCCGTGTCCTCGATGCGCAGCCTGCCGCCTTCGGCCACGACCCTGCCATCAATGGCGAAGAGGTCGTTCGTCGAGCGCGAGAAGATCCACCCCTCGCCCCTCACCGTGATGTCCTCGCCGATGGTCAGGATCTCCGACGCACCGGTCACCCCCTGGATCGCAAGGTAGCTCAGGGGATCAGCATCCCCCACGCCGCCATCGGTCAGGACGATCTCGCCTGTGCCTGAGATCTCCTGCTCGCCCTGGAAGCGGAACTCCGTGGTCCGCGACTGGGTGCCCCTGATCTCGAGGCTGCCATCAAGCGCCAGCCCTTCCTGGACGAACACCGTCCTCGATTGGGTGGTGCCGTCCAGAAGGCTGTCCATCGACAGCGAGACCTCTTCGAGGACCGCGCTGGCGAAGAACTCGAGGATACCGTCCGTACCCGCTTCACCCACAAAGTCCGCACCGATGATCCGGGCGCTCTGGCCAACCGCAACAACCCCTTCGGAGCTGTCCACACGCAAGGCACCCGCCGAGCCGTCCCCTTGGGTGTTGTCGATATCGAACAGCGTCAGCGGGCCTTCCGAAGAGCCCTTGGCCAAACCCTCGAACCGGATCGTGTCGTCATTGCCGTTGGCCGACACAGACCCCCAGCCCTCGACAACAATATCCGAGCCAATGGTCAGCTCCTCACGCGCATTCGACGTCGAGGTCAGCTGAAGAACGTTCCGGGCAACACCGCCAACAGCGTTCTCACCAGACAAAAGAACCCGGCCAGAACCCGAAAGCTCCTGCGTACCACGCAGACCCAAAACAGACGTCGAATTAGACCCAGCAACAACAAACTCACCATCAACAACCAAGCCCTCAACCGTCAGGTCACGGCCGTTCGTGAGGCGGCCTTCCGCGCCTTCATTGATGTCGATCCCCGCGGCATTGCCGCTCGAGAAGTCTACGGATCCAGCACCGCCGATCGTCACGTCACGGATGGTTGCGCTCGTCACTTCGACCGAAGTCCCCGCGACGGGCGACAGCACCACATCCTCGACAAAACCCCCGAGGATGATTTCACCATCAACACCTTCGGTGAAGTCGAGCGCTTCACCGTTGTTGTTGATGTTGTTGATGCGCAGCGTTCCGCCTTCGGCGATGACCTGGCCATCAATCTGCACACGGTCACCGAAGCCATTGGTCCCTAGCGTACCGAAACCTCGGATCGTCAGGTCTTCATTGAAGACAAGTGTCTCCGCAATGTTGAGGGTACTCAGTGCCGTGACGAAACCGCCTTCATCAAGCTGCAGTGTCCCGGAACCGGCAACCGTTCCGATGTCAGCGCGAATGTTCAGCGACTCGCTGCCCGATGTCCCATCGCCACCAACAGCGAGGACGTCGTCAATCCGCAGTGCGGTCTGCGCCGTGACGTTGCCAGTGACCCGAGCTTGAGCGTCGATCACGACGTTATCTATGGTCCCGAACCCACGGAAATCGGCCCGGTCGCCCGTTGCATCGTCACTCGCTGTGATCGTCGTGTTGAGGAGGACGCCGCCGTCCTGCACGAACTGACCGTCAGATGCGTCGATCTCGTTCGCGTCGAGCGAGCCGAAATCAAGCTCCAGCGTTCCGCCAAGCCGGATGCGGTCAACCTCGACAGGGTTGAACGTGAAGGAGTTGAACTGAACGGACGCGCCGTCATCGACAACGATCAGGACGCCGTCATCCTCTGTCGGGAGAGTTCCGGACTGCCAGTTCGACGCGGTGAACCAGCTTCCGCCAGCGGAGTTCGAGAAGACTGCCGTGGCGTCGGCGACTTCAAAGCTCTGGGTCAGCGCATCGCCGCCAATGGCATTGCCTGCAAAATCGGTCGCGCCGGATAGATCGGCGTCTACCGTATACTCCCCGACAGGAAGGTCGAGGAACACGTACCGCGCAATGCGGCCCTCCGCCGAGAGGATGATGTCGTCCGCCTCAAGGACCGTGTCAGGGGCACCAGCTTCGGTCAGCGTAAGGTCGCCGATATCGACCGTGTCCGGGTCGACGGGCTCAGAGAAGAGCACCTGCACAACGCTTTGCCCGGTCAGCGCGAGCGAGCCATCTACAGGCGTGACCCGGACGATTTCAGGCGGCGTGATGTCCTCGATAATGTCGAACGTCAGCTCTTCGGAGAGCGAGCTGTTGCCGCCCGTATCGGTCGCGCGCACCTGGACGGTGACGGTCTCCGCGCCGCTGGCTAGCGACGGGATGTTGAAGAAGAGATCGAACGGCGCGGAGAGGTCATTCGACACGACCTCGCCATTGACGATCAGCTCAACCGAGCGGACCTGAACATCGTCTGAAATGTCCGCATCGAGATTAAGGCGTGTGCCTTCCTCGACTTGCAGTCCGTCAGTGTCCGGATCGGCATCGATCACATCGGAGTCGATCGAAATGGTCGGCGCTTCGCCGGCTGTATCGAAGGGGATGAAGTTGATGACCTTGAGGCCACCACTTCCATCGGCGACGAATGCGAGACCACCTGCGAGTGCGACGCCCTCGGCCCTACCGTCGGTGTCAAACGTCGTGACGACGTCGAATGTCTCACCGGGGTCGGAGACGTCGAGCACCTGAAGACCAAACTGGCCCGCAGCAACGGCTGCGAGACCTGATCCGTTCACGACGGTTTCGAGGTTACCTGCCGCGGCATTCCCTGTATCGATGTTGGAGATCAGTTGCAGGTCGCTTGCGTCACTGACGTCGAAGGTGATCAGACCACCGCGTTCTAGCGGCCTGGTGCCTGCGATCTGGCTGGTGGCGATGCCGTTCGAGACGAACGCAACGCCGTCTGACACGAAGACCTGGAAGTCTTCGAAAGGCTGACGCCTGACGGGAGGTGTCGGGATCGAAATGCTGTCGATCTCGGTGAAGACTTCACCGTCGAAATCGTAGGAGACGAGGCGCTGATTATCGACGACAGCGAAAAGGTTCTCGCCGTCAAAGGCGATCGAGCTGATCTCGCCAGCAACATCGACCTCGCCGAAGACCTCGCCGGTCACTGCTCCGATGACAGACAGATTGTCACCCGCAGCGATCACAAGCCCGTTGAGCGAGATAACGGCGTTGACCGAACCCGCTTCGGTCACGGTCCTGACGAGCGTTGGCTCCAGAGGATCGGACACGTCGACGATGTGCAGGCCGACGGAGCCGGCGGCAACGAAGGCGAGGCCGCGCGCATCATCGGCTGTGGCCTGTACGTTCGTACCCGGAAGGTCGATCTCACCGAGAAGGATCGGCGCCTGGAAGTCGGAAGCGTCGATCACCGCAAGGCCGTGACTACCGGTCGCGACATAGGCGGTCTGCTGGGAAGTGTCCTCGACCGAGCCGATGACCTCCACGTCGAGAGCCTCGCCCTGCAGCGCGACCTGACTGATCAGGCCGGTCGGGAAACCGAGTCCATCAAGCGGGTTGAGGCCCTGGTCCAGCTCGGCGCCATCCTTGATGCCGTCACCATCCGTGTCGGCATCATCAGCATTCGTACCGATAATGCCTTCTGCGATATCGATGATACCATCACCATCCGTATCAACGAAGTTTTTGACTCGCTCATACATTGGAGACGCTAAAACGGTTTCGAGCCCAGCGAGATTAGAGGTTCCCTCGCTGACACCGTAGAGACCCCTCTCATGGTCGTAAAATTCGATCACGTACGGAGTATCAGGCGGAAACCCATCGATCCGGATACCGCTCTCCGAGAGAAGCCCGCGACGGACGATGCCATCATAGCTTATTGCGTAGTAAGTTCCCGGTTCGTATTCATAGACCGCCGCAGATATATCCCCGACGGCGGATACGATCTCGGTGACCGACTCTCCTGCTTCAATTGCTGCAGCTTCGATCTCTTCGAGCTCCGAGGCCAGATCAGGCAGAGGTTCGTTAAGCACCGAAAGGTCGGACAGAAGCTGGTCAATATCGCTTGAAAGCGCGTCGCGAACATCATCACTAGGCACACCGCTCTCATTCAGTATGGAGAGGGTCGGTCCTTTAATGGCGAGGTCATCGACATTGAGTTGGGACAGGTCATAGGAGTCTTTGAGGATGTCCTCGAACGCGTCGAAAGCAAAACAGAATGCTTTCAATCCGTTAGCCTCAAGCTTGCCGGACGCAAGCTCAAAAAGTTGCTTCACCTTCGAACCGACCCTGTTTCCAAGGTCGGCCGCATCGCATCCGAGACCTGCCCAGAAACCAAGCTCCTGGCACTCGCTCTCTTCGACGCTATCGCAGATACTCTTCAGAGTGCCGCTAAGCTCGACCAGCGTACAGGCAGCGCTGAAGACGCTGTTCTTCTCAAGAAAGTCCTTCGCAGCATTGTATAGATTTGCGTAGATATCCTTGAACTGATCTTTTATGACAGAGAAGGACCTTAGGACGACCTCCGCGGACTCCCCAGAATCGATGGCCTTCTGAAGGTCACGCAGCGCTTTCGCACCATCGAGAGCTATTTTCGTCAGTTCCGCGATCAATTCTCCAGCGCGGAACAGTGTTTTCGCAGTGCCCGCCGGGGAAAGGTCCGCCGCTAGGCTAAGGACCTGCTTAGCGATCGATGTGATTGTATCCAGATCGGTAAGTCCGACTTCGTCCTCGCAGGGAGGTTCGTCCTCTGGAGCATCTTCGTTCTCGGGCTCTTCAGGGCCGGTCGCCGGGCTGGTCGGCTGATCGCCGACAAACTTCCACCCCAGCGTGTTCACGCCCGTGTCGCCTTCGGAGATGATGGTTTCTCCGTCATCGGAGACAATGCCTGTACCCGTCTGGACCCATTCGCCTGCGTCGTGATCGAAGCTCATGATCGGAAGCTGCGTACCCGGAGCGTCTCCGTTGAGGTTGGGTAGCTCGATCTGGGCCTTGCCTGAGACGTTGATCGCTTCCCCAGCCGAGACCGTGAAGACATAGTCAGGGTCAAAGCCCGGAGGGGTCGGTGCCGGGATACGGTCGGGCGAGAAGGCAAGGACCGTGACGCTTTCGGCGGGGTTGCCTTCATCGTCGATGAGGCTCCCCTCAGGGATCACCACCTTCAGCTTCTCGAACTCCGCCGGATCGACGTCGGGCAGGATCTCCGCCAGCTGCGCCTTACCGAAGTCACCGAGCCCGGCTTCCGTCGCGCCGTCCTCTGCGATCGGGGTCGCGTCGGTCTCCGGGAAGGCAGCGAAGTAGATGTTGAACGGCGTGCCATCAGGCGTCGTCATGCCGACGGTCTGGCCTGCGATCGTGTGCACAGGCTTGACAATCGTTCCGTAGGAGAAGCCTGTCTCGGCCGTCACCGGGGTCGCGTCGAAGTGCAGATAGGCGTCCGGAACCGGCAGGTCCTCGAGGAAGAACCGGCCGTTTTCATCCGTAGTCGTCGTGACGCCCGGAAGGCCAACCACCGAGACGATCACACCCTCCAGCGGAAGGTCCGAGCCATCCGGCGCGCGGTTGTTCGAGTCGAAGATGAAGCCTTCGATGTTGGTGTTCTCAACCCGGGTCAGGGTGACCGTCGAGAACTCCGACTGCAGCATACCGCCAGACGCGCCATCGCCGTCGGCATCGACGTTGGAGCCATTGGCGCCCATCACCTCATCGCCATCAACCATGACGCGGATCTTGGTGCCCGAGGGCATCAGCTGATCGGGGACGAAGGTGATGATCTGCTTGTTCGGTGAGACGAAGAGCTGGCCTTGCTGCTGGACGCCATTGGCCATGACCTTGACGGTATCCATCGACACCGTATCCGGATCAATCGGCCGGTCGAACTCAACGGTGACCTTGCTCTCAAGGTTGACGAGGTCATCACCATCGGTCGGGCGCACGGCCACGATCCGCGTCGGTGCAGCAACGGTGAAGTCGAAGCTTGTGTCCGTAGCGAGATTGTTCCCTGCAAGGTCCTCCACGCTATCGGCGATCCGGACCGTGTACTCACCATCCTCCAGCGCTGCAGGCAGGTTGAGGCGGATGGTGCTCGCATTCACCCGGACGATGGAAGAGATCTCGACAGGATTATCCTCGCCGTCGAAGACCTGATAGGCGCTCCTGACAGCGGCGCTCGGGCCCACGGGCTCATCGAAGCCGATGCGGATCGAGGTTGGCGCAGTCGTCAGCGTACCCGTCGGGCTCGACTGGACCTTCGGCGCGGTCAGGTCCGGGCCACCTTCGACCACATCGGTCACCGTGACCGTCAGGAGCTGCGCCGAGCTGTTCGTTCCGTCAGAAGCCGTGACCTCCACGAGGTAGGCATTGTTGGAATCCGCGTCGCCCGGAGCCTCGAAGTCAGGGGCAGCATTGAAGGTCAGGAACCCGTTGGCATCGACCGAGAACAGGTCGCCGTCAGCTCCGCCGGTGATCGAATAGCTGACATCATCCCCATCGGCATCGCTGGCGATCGCTTGATAGCCCGTGTCCGTCGTATTCTCTGCGACAGAGACGCCCGTCGCGCTCGTGAACACTGGCGCATTGTCGTTGAGCCCGGTCACCGTTACCACGATGTCCTGGCTGACCGACGTTTCTCCTGCAGTGGCCGTGACCGTCAGGTTGTAGACATTGTCTCCGCCATCGTCGCCCGGCGCCTCGAAGTCCGGGGCATCGGCGAAGGTCAGGACGCCTGTCGCAGGATCAACAACGAAGAGGCCTGCATCCGTACCGCTGACCGAGAAGACCACATCCTCTCCGTCTGCGGAGAGAGCGGAGAAGGTCTCGACCGCCGTGCCGTTCTCGGCAACGGACACACTGCTCCTACCGCTGAGCACAACGCCGCCGATGGCGCCTTCGGTCGTGGTGCCGCCAAAGTCTTCGGGGTCGATATCCGCGCCGTTTGATGAGACTCCGAGTCCCGATCCGAAGACGAGGCCCGCAAGCTCCGTACCCGCGACAGCGCCGAACGCGACGCTACCTGCGCCGCCGATGGCCGTGATGCCAGCGTCCGCCAGGGCCTGGGCATTGGCCGCCGACAGGGTGACGTTCTCGCCAAGGTCGATGAAGGTTACGCCCGAGAGATCAAGCTCTGCAAGGTCGATCGTTCCCGTACCGACAAGCCTCAGGATCGCCGTTCCGTCGCCGACCACTTCCTCGACCCCGCCATCGCCAAAGTCCTCAGCGGAGGCCGTGACGTCGGAGTTCAGGATCAGCCTCTCGATCGAGATGAGGTCAGCCTGGGACAGGTCGATGTCGCCATAAGTGACGAGGCTGTCCATGCCTTCGCCGCCGTCAATTACTTCGCCAGATACGACATCGCTCGTGGCCTGGCCGTTGAGGCGGTCGAGGGTCAGAACGCCAGAGATATCGACGCCCTGCCCGCCTGCATCGGTGATATCGCTCTCGGCATACTCGTCAGCACCCGTCGTGCCGACGGCAACGACAACATCGTCACCCTCGCCGCCAGAGACGGAGTCCGCCCCTTGACCGGCAAAGGCCACGTCAGCGCCTCCGCCGAGGTTCAGCGAGTCAGCGCCTTCGTCCGTCGCGACGCTGTCCGCGCCATCGCCTGCATTGACGGTGATGTCCTCGTCCTGACCGGAGAGGTCGAGCGCATCGTCGCCATCCGTTCCGTCGACCGTGAAGCTTGCAGCATCAGTCACCGTGATGGTGACCGCCTGCTCCGTGGTATCTTCCCCATCGGTCACCGAGACCGTCAGGTCATAGACATTGTCCCCGCCATCATCGGCAGGCGCTTCGAAGTCTGTCCGGCCGTTGAAAGTCAGCTCGCCTGAGGCCGCGTCAATCGAGAACAGCGCAGCGTCCGTGCCTGAGATCGAGTACGTCAGCCCGTCGCCATCGGCATCGGTGGCCTCGGCCGTAACCGCGACCGTGCCGCCCTCGGCGACACTCACGGCGGCATCAGAGGTGAACTCCGGCGCGTTGTTCGCAGGAGACGGGGGCGGCGGAGGAGGCATCATGCCGCCATCGCCATCTTCCTCGTCGTCATCATCGCCCGTCGCGAGGCCAACGATGATCGCCAGACCAGCAAAGCCAGCCGCGATCAGGAATGGGGTCCAGCTGAAGGTCGATGCGCCTTCGGTAGCGAAGGCAGGGGCCTCCTCCGACATCTCCTCGGCGTTCGGACCTTCGACATAGAGAGCGTCTTCCCGGGGGGTCGTGCCGGCCAGAAGCGCGGCCGATTCCGCCGCAGGCTGAGCAACGAAGAGAGCCCCGTCCTCGCCGATCTCGAAAGCGCTGTCGTCAAACAGGGTCAGGCGGCCATCTTCATGGCGCACCTCGAGGAGACCGTCTTCACGAAGGTCAAAGCTCTCGATACCGACCATTTCGGATTCGTCGACGAAGCTGACAACCCTGCCGCCCTCCTGAGCAGCGAAGGCCTTGGTCGCGAGAAGCGCCGTCACCGACGCAGAGGCCGTGAAGGCGCCCTTGCCCTTCTTCTTCCTCTCCTGACCGCTACCGAGACCCGAAGGCTTCAACCGGTCCAAAGCATCCCCTGCTTCAGACACACTTTCGCTATCTCCCGCGAACACGCGGAAGCCATCGCCGTAACGATCCATGATGAAGACCCCTCTTCTCTCCCTGGCCCGCCGAAAAGCGGCGGTTATGGTTAACGTCCCACAATGTCGCAGGCGGCTCAATGATGAGTTGCAGTGAACACTGAAGTCGGAAACGCATGCACGCCTCCTGCCTTGTATAGCGCGAAGCACAAGGGTTTCCGGTCACTGCAGTTCCTGTCCTTTTGGCGCTAGGAACGAGCAATTCTTGATGTTACCTTTTCGCTCAGAGGGAAATTTTACGGGTTTTGTTATGAAATCCGTCGAGGGAACATCATGAGGGACAAGAAGACTGAGGAGCGCCCTTCCTCGGCTGTCGTGGCAGTCGAAGAGGTCCCGTCGCTGAAAGGGGTCCTTCTCGAAGGACCATTCAAGCGACGTATCCTGACCGCCTTCGGATTTTCGGTGGGCGTCAACCTGCTGATGCTGGTCTCACCGCTCTACATGCTGCAAGTCTATGACAGGGTTCTGACGTCAGGGTCCTATGATACGCTCCTTCTACTGAGCATCATCGCTTGCTTCCTTCTCGCCATCTACGCAGCTGCTGATGGCGGACGTAAGCGGAGCTTTGCTCTCCTGGGCGGTATGCTTGGAGAAAAGCTCGAAGCACCCCTCCATGCGCAGGCCCTTCGCATTGGCGCGCCGTCGAGGCAGAACGCCAACCTCTCGCTGTCCAAGATCCAGAGCTTCCTCATGAGCGGCGGGCCGGCCCCGCTGTTTGATCTTCCGTTCTCGCCGCTTTTCTTCCTTCTCCTTTTCCTCGTCCATCCCATCCTCGGCTGCATTGGCTTGGGCGGCGCAGTCCTGCTCATCGGTATCGCCGTGATGGCCGAGTTCGCGACCAAGGGTGCCGTTCAGACAGCAGCGAAGCAGGAGGCCATCGGGGGCGCCATCGTCAGGCAGAGCCTTGCCTCCGCCCCAGCCATCGCGGGCCTCGGAATGGTCCGCGCCATGAGCGGGAGGGTCGCCGAAGCCCGCTCCGCCAGCGTCGAGACTTCTCTCGAATCATCCAATGTCGGGGGCTTTCTCGCTTCGCTCAGCCGTAGCCTGCGCCAGATCCTTCAGGTCGCGTCCCTTGGCACCGGCGCCTACCTCGTTCTCCAGCAGCAGATTTCCCCTGGTGCGATCATCGCAGGTTCGATCATCATGGGCCGGGGCCTTGCGCCCATCGACCAGATCGTTGGGCAGTGGAAGAATCTCGTCCGTATGCGGGGCGAGGTTGAAACTCTGGCTGCGGCCGTTCCCGATGCGTTGAAGCCACGCGTGGAAACCGAGCTTCCGCGCCCCGACGCAAATCTTCGCTTTGAAAACTTCGCCGTCAATTCGATGAAGCCTGGCGAGATCCTGATCCCGAAGTTCAACCTCAACCTCTCCCCTGGTGACCTCGTTGCAGTGGTGGGGGAGAGCGGCAGTGGTAAGTCGACGTTCCTCAAGACCGCGGCCGGTATTCATCGGCCTGCAGACGGTATCGCTAGATTGGGCGACGTCGATCTTCACAGCTGGCCCGCGGACGATCGCGGCCAGTATATCGGCTACATGCCGCAAGAGGTGAGCCTTCTCGGCGGCACCGTTCGCGAGAACATATCACGCTTCCGGCCCGACCGAGACGAGGACGTGGTCGCAGCAGTGGAAAGGACGGGAGCGGAGCATGTCCTAGCCTCGCTCGCCCAATCCTACGACACGATGATCGGGCCTGAAGGCACAAGCCTTTCGGGTGGACAGCGGCAGGCCGTTGGGATCGCGCGTGCGCTCTTCGGTGATCCGGTGCTCCTCCTTCTCGACGAGCCGACATCAGCGCTTGATGCGCGGTTGCTGGGGAGCTTCGTCAATATGCTGAGCGAGCATGGCGCCAACGGCGGGATCGGCCTCATCGCGACCCACGACGCCCGCGTCATGAATGCCTGCAACCTCGTCATGACGATCCACCAGGGCCGCATCGCCGTTCAGCATAAGGAAGACTATTTCGAAGCCCTGAAAAAGGGAGCCGCAGCCCGTGCCAGCTGATCTTCTCAACTCCACCGACCAGACCATCCGCAGGGCCGGTACTGTCTGCCTCGTAGGGCTTGGCGGCTTTCTCCTCTGGGCAGGGCTCGCTCCGTTGTCAGAAGGCGTCTCCACCTTCGGCAGCCTCGTCGTCGAGGACAACCGCAAGGTCGTCCAACATCTCGAGGGCGGCATCGTCCGTGCCGTGAACGTCCGGGAAGGCGATCTCGTCGCTGCGGGCGACGTCCTTGTCGAGTTTGACCGGATTGCGGCGGAAGCAAGCCGGGATGAAGTGGCCCAGGAGCTTTTCGGCCTCCTCGCGGGACTGGACCGTCTCGATAGCCTCACCCGCGGGATCGAAGCCGTTGCGTTCACCGAGCCGTCCTACCTCGCCATCAATCCGGGCACGGCCGATGAGATCCGCGCACGCCAGCAGGAGCTGTTCGAGCAGCAACGCGAGACCCACCTCACCGAAATCGGCGTCCTTGAAGCCCAGCGCGAGACGCTCCTTTCAAGCCGCGGTGCCCGCGACCGCCAGCTCGCCAGCACCCGCCGCGCCCTGCGTGCGTCGAACGAGGAGCTCGCCCTCAAGCGTGACCTTCTGACGAGAAAGCTTGTGCAGGTCGACGAGGTCAGCAGGCTCGAGCGGGAGAACGCCAACCTCGAAGGCGATGTCTCACGCCTCCAGGCCGATCGCGCCGAGAGTGCCTCGGCCGTCGTGGAGATCGAACAGAAGATCCGGCAGACCCGCGCAGCCTTTCTCGAAAAGCTCAGTACGGAGAGGGCAGAACTCCGGCGTCAGGCTTTCGTCGCAGAGGAGCGCTTCGCCGCTGCCGACGACATCCTGAACCGCACGCAGGTCGTTGCGCCCCAATCCGGTGCGGTGATGAACCTCGCTTTCACGACCCTCGGAGGCGTCGTCTCCGCAGGCGAGCCGATCATGGAAATCGTCCCCGATGAGGCCAGCCTCGTCGCGAAGGTACAGATCAATCCCTCAGACCGCGACAGCGTGCAAGAGGGGATGGTCGCCGTCTCAAGACTGTCCGCCTACAAATCATGGAAAGCGCCCTCGATGACGGGCCGTGTCGTAAAGGTCAGCGCTGACCTCAAGACCGACCAGGTGACCGGCGCAACCTATTACGAAGCGACGCTACATCTCGAACCCGAGGGCGATATCTCCGAAGGCGACCTCCAGTTCATTCCGGGCATGCCCGTGGAAGCGTTCATCGATAGCGGCTTTGACCGGACGTTTCTCGACTACCTTCTTGAGCCGATCACAACGACATTCCGGCGGGGGCTGTAACTCATGCGTCGTGCGTTTGCGTATTTTGTTCCGTTCACGATCCTTTCTGGCGTTGCCTCGGCGCAGGTGGATCCGGGTGACCCCAATTCCTGCAGGCCCCTCGCGGAGGTTATCGAGAATGCGCGCGCCAACGATCCGCGCACGAACATTGCGGCCGCTGACGTTGATGCAGCTCAGGCGGAAATCGCGCAGACCCGCTCACGCTATCTGCCACAGCTTCAGTCCGTGAGCCGTGTTGGCTATGGCGACGGCCGTCTGGCCGACAACCAGATCGACAACCGGGTCGGCATCCAGGCGAGCCAGCACCTCTTCAGTTTCGGGGCCGCTGGCCTCGCCATGAATGAAGCCCGGCTCGAGCGGCAAGCCGCACGCTTCGGTCTCGCCGGTACGGATCAGGAAGTGGCACTTGAGACCGCCGGCGCTGTTGTTGAGTTGTGGCGTGTGCGGAGCCTCGTCGCGATCGGCGAAGCGCGGCTGGCCGCTTTCGAAGAGGACCTCAGCTTCGTCCGCGACCTCCATCAGGCACAGATGGCAACGTCCGTCTTTCTGACGGAAGTTGAGGCCAACGTCTCCCTGGAAAAGCTGCGCCTCGTCCGGTTACGGAACGAAGAAATCTTCGCTGCTGCCCGCGTGGCAAGGCTCGCAGGCCCCCTCAATACCTGCGCGTCGGAGGGAGGCATCCGGACCTTCCTCGCAACCCAGAACATGCGAACGCTGGAGCAGACCGTGGCCGATGCACTCCTGCTGTCGCCAGACATCGCAGAGCTACAAACCCGCGCAAAAGCGCAGCGTATGGCCAGAAAGCGCATTGGCCGGGAGAGGTTTCCAGAACTCTCCGTCTCCGCATTCGCAGCCTATGAGTTCGACGACTTCCCGAACCAGACTTCTGGTGATCAAGTGGACCGGGTTGGTTTGACCCTCCGTACAGATCTTTTTCCCGGAGGACGCATCCGGGCACAGCGCAACGCCGCTGCGGCTAGGGCCAGACGCTTCGAGGCCGAAGCGGACCTGAGGAAAACACAGCTTACTGAAGAAATCACTGCAGCCTGGACCATCGTCTCAAGCCGCAACGATGTGCTTGATACACTCGATGTCGCCATCGACGCCCTGACGGAGCAGCGGAGCCTTCGAGAGGAAGAATACCGCTTCGGCGCCGCCTCCCACCGGGACCTACTCGACGCGACCAATGCTCTCTTCGACGCGCAGGTTCAGAGGATCGAGGCGCAGTCGGACTACTTCCAGAATGGCGTCGCGCTCATCTTCCTGACAGAGGCAAGACTTCAGCGTGAGGACGAACCGAAAGCAGACTGGCAACGCTGAGCATCAGTCTTGGCCGAGGCACTGCAAAAAAGTCGGAAATGCATCGAGATTGCGCGGTCCCGTCAATCAAACCGTGGCGGGGCGCTGCCCGCCTTGAGATCAATACTCGCGAAGCAATCCTGCAAGCCGACCCTGAACCTTTACCTGGTTCGGGCCAAAAATCCGCGTCTCGTAGGCTGGGTTCTCCGCCTCGAGAGCAATCGAATTGCCGCGCTTCCGCAGGCGCTTGAGCGTCGCTTCTTCATCCTCAACGAGGGCCACGACGATCTCGCCATTCGCAGCATCGTCACAACGCTGGATCACCACCGTGTCTCCGTCGAGGATGCCGGCGTCGATCATCGAGTCGCCATGCACTTCGAGGGCGAAATATTCGCCGCCGCGCAGCATGGATGCAGGCACCTGCACCCGCGCCTGTTCATGCTGGATGGCGGCAATCGGCGTACCGGCGGCGATGCGGCCGAGGACGGGAACGCCCTCCTCTTCCATGCCCGAAGGTTCCTCAGCGTAGCGAGGGTTCTCGATCACCGCAGGCTTGAAGGGCTCACGCCTCGGCGGAGCGGCATCTTCAGGCAAACGCAGGATCTCGAGCGCCCGAGCCTTGTGGGGGAGCCGACGCAGGAACCCGCGCTCTTCAAGAGCAGTGATGAGACGGTGGATGCCGGACTTCGACTTGAGCTCCAGCGCCTCCTTCATCTCTTCGAACGATGGGGAGACACCCGTCTCCTCCAACCGCTCATGGATGAACATCAGAAGCGTACGCTGTTTGGCGGTGAGCATGGAACCCTCATAGAACAAATCGCGACCGTTCTAAGGTTGTTCCTCTTACCCGTCAACAGCTTTGACGAGTTCTTCCAGCGCAACACCCGGATCGCTTGCACGCATGAGGTGCTCGCCGATGAGGAACCGCCTGATGCCTGCCGCCGAGAGCGTGCGCATGGCGTCCGCCCCGTCGACGCCTGATTCGCTGACGATCGCCGTTCCGCCTGCCTTTGCTGCGAGCCGCGGTGTCGTTTGGATGTCGGTCTCGAAGGTCCGTAGGTCGCGATTGTTTACGCCGAGAAGCTCGGGCTCGAGCCGCATGGCGCGCTCCAGCTCTTCCTCGTCATGGACTTCCGCGAGAACATCGAGGTCCCAACGCTTCGCCTCATCGCGAAGCTCGCGCGCAAGGCCGTCATCGAGCGCCGCAAGAATGAGAAGAATGGCGTCGCCACCCGCCGCACGGGCTTCGGGCACCTGATAGGGGTCGACCATGAAATCCTTGCGCAGCAGCGGGATCGTCGTCGCGGACCGCGCCTGGGTCAGGAAGTCGATATGCCCTTGGAAACTCGGCCTGTCCGTCAGCACCGAGAGACACGCAGCCCCTCCGCGTTCGAGGGATGCAGCCAGCTCCGCCGGGCGGAAGTCCTCGCGGATGAGGCCCTTCGAAGGGCTCGCGCGCTTCACCTCAGCGATGATCCCCACGCCAGCTGCGGCCTTGGCTTCAAGGGCAGCCGCGAAGCCGCGCGGGGTGTAGCCCCGCGCCCGCTCCTCGACGGTGGAGAGGTGCGCGCGCTCCTTAGCGGCAGCGACCTCGTCCTTTTTATAGGCGATGATCTTGTCGAGGACGGTGCTCATGCTTTCTCCGTGGTCAGCAGGCGGAGTTTTTCCTTGGCGGCGCCGCTGTCGATAGCCTCAGCAGCAAGCTTTGCGCCCTCGGTCAGATCATCCGTCTTGCCCGCAACGATCAGAGAGGCCGCCGTATTAAAGAGCACAGCGTCGCGATAAGCCCCCTCTTCGCCTTCAAGGACCGCACGCAAGGCCTTGGCGTTCTCCTCAGGCGTGTCGCCGACGAGATCCTCATTGGCCCGGCGCTTGAGACCAGCATCTTCCGGCGTGACGACAAAGCTGCGGACTTCATTGTCCTTGAGCTCGGTGACTTCATTGCCGCCGGCGAGGGACAGCTCATCCATCCCGCCCGCGCCGTGGACGACCCAAGCATGCTTCGAGCCTTCTGCACGCAGAACTTCCGCGAAGCGTGGAGCCAGCGCTGCATCGAAAACACCGAGCAGCTGACGGCGCGCCCCCGCCGGGTTCATCATTGGACCCAAGATGTTGAACATCGTCCTGAGGCCCAGAACCTTCCGGAGCGGCGCAACTTTGGCGAGGATCGGGTGATGGTTCGGCGCAAAGAGGAAAGCGAGGCCGTCCTCGGCCAGCCGCTTTTCCTGCGTCTCGATCGTCTCGGTCAGGTCAACGCCCAGCTGGCTCAGCACCTCCGACGAGCCCGACTTCGAAGTCACGGCCCGGCTGCCATGCTTGGCAAGGGTCACCCCTGCCCCCGCAGCAACAATGGCCACGGCGGTCGAGATATTCACCGTGCTGATCCCGTCGCCGCCAGTGCCACAGCAATCCACCGCGCCTTCGGGCGAGGAAATATTCACTGCACGGAGCTTCAGGAAGCGGATAGCGGAAAGAAGCTCCTCGGTCGTCTCGCCGCGCACCCGCAGGCCCGTGAGGAACGCCGCCGCCTGCTCTTCCGGCACTTCGCCTTCAAAGATGTGGCTCAGCGCCGCTTCCATGTCGCGGGCGCCAAGTGTCTCGCCATCGGCAACGCGGCGGAGAATGTCGAGAAAGCTCATGCTGCGGCCTTCACCCCGGCAAGCGCCAGGAAGTTGGAGAGCATGGTCACGCCATCGGGCGTGTGCCAACTCTCTGGGTGGAACTGGACACCGTAGATCTCTTTGCCGATCACTTTCAGCGCCATGATCTCGCCATCGTCCTCGGCATGCGCCAGTACGTCGATTGTGCTGGGTACGGAGGAAGGCTCAACGGTGAGGGAGTGATAGCGGGTGGTCTCAAAGGTCTCACCGATCCCGGTGAAGAGAGGATCCGCCTTGGCCTTCACCTGGCTCACCTTGCCGTGCATCGGCTTGCCAGCGCGCACGATCTTCGCTCCGAAGTGCTGGGCGATGGACTGGTGGCCGAGGCAGACCCCGAAAAGCGGTACATTCTGTTCACTCGCCAGCCGCACCATATCGAGGCAGATGCCTGCATCATCGGGCGTGCAGGGGCCGGGTGAGAGGATCACCGCCGAAGGCCTGAGCGCCATCGCTTCTTCGGCGGACATAGCATCATTACGTACGACCTTGGCCACATCACCGAACGGGGCGAGAAGCTGGACAAGGTTGTAGGTGAAGCTGTCGTAGTTATCGACGATCAGGATCATGGCGGCACGCAAGTCGAAAAACCGAGGCTTAGCACTCGCAGCGCTCAGCGCAATTCTCCTCCTCGCCGCGCCCGGCAAGGCGGAGGATCTGCGCGAGGGCGTGCCCCTGCGCCTGCCGGAGAAGGTGGATGAACGGCCGCTGATCGCCATCGTGATTGACGATGTCGGCCTCGACTGGGAGCGCTTTCGCGCGGTGAACCGCCTGCCCTTTCCTGCGACGGTGGCCTTCCTTCCCTATGGGGCGGAGGCGCAGGGGATGCTGGACGCGCTCGATCCGCGGCATGAGGCGATCCTGCACCTTCCGATGGAGCCTAAGCGGCGGCGCGAGGATGCCGGGCCTGACATGGTGCCTGCGCGGCCGGGTTCGGAGACCCGGCGGCTTACGGTCCGGAACCTTGGCAAGCTCGAAGGCTATTCAGGGGTGAACAACCATACGGGCAGCCTCGCCACCGAGAGTACCGCCGCGATGCGTGTCGTCATGGCCGAGACGCGTACCCGGGGGCTCTACTTTCTCGATTCCAAGACCAGCCCGCGCAGCGTGGCTTACCGGGAGGGCAAGCGGCTGGGTGCGCGGGTCGTGGAGGCCGACCTCTTCCTCGACGGCGACTTCGGCCGCAGGGGCGCGGAGCATGTGGAGCGGCAGCTCGGGATGCTGGAGCAGACCGCGGAGGTGCGAGGCTATGCGGTGGGGATCGGCCACCCCTACCCTTCGACGATCAGTGCCCTGAACGCTTGGGCAGAGGCAAAAGGGGAGGCCTACCGCTTCGTGCTGGTCAGCGCTCTTGCCAGCGCCGGTGCGGCCGACGACGGCAGCTAAAGCGCGCCTTCTGCACAGAGCTCAAAAGCCAGCTTGATCGCCCGGCTCTTCGCGCCGCACTCATCAAGCTCCGCCTGCGGATCACTGTCATGGACAACGCCCGCGCCAGCCTGGACGTGGACCTTGCCGTCCTTCACCACCGCCATGCGCAGGCCGATGCAGCTGTCGAACTCACCGTCCGCACCGAAATAACCGATGGCCCCGCCATAGACCCCGCGCGCCGAGACCTCGAGTTCGTCGATGATCTCCATAGCGCGGATCTTGGGCGCGCCGGTCAGCGTGCCCGCGGGGAAGCCGTTGAGCATGGCGTCGAGAGGCGTGAGGTCATCCTTCAGCTCACCTGTGACATTCGACGTGATGTGCATCACATGGCTGAAACGCTCGATGAAGAACGTGTCCGTGGGCGTGACCGTGCCGAGCTTCGCGCTGCGCCCGACATCGTTTCGGCCAAGGTCGAGCAGCATCAAATGCTCTGCCCGCTCCTTCTCATCGGCGAGAAGCTCGGCCTCCAGCGCCTTGTCCTCCTCAGGCGTCTTGCCGCGAGGACGGGTGCCGGCGATAGGCCTGATCGTCACCTCGCCGTTCCGCACACGGACAAGAATTTCGGGGCTCGCGCCGAGGAACGTCGCAGGCTCGAAATTGAGGTAGAAGAGGAACGGCGAAGGATTGATCCGCCGGAGGTGCCGATAGGCGTCGAGCGGCGAGCCGCCAAAGTCGGCCGAGTAACGCTGTGACAGGACCACCTGGAAGATATCGCCTGCAGCAATGTATTCCTTGGCCTGATGAACGCAGTCCAGATAGGCCTCAGGGGTCATGTTCGACGCGAACTGCGGCGCATCCGTCGGCACGGCTTTCGGCACATCGAGCGGCTGGCGCAGCTGGCCGAGAAGCGCTTCGAGGCGATCGTCTGCCTTGGCGTAGGCATCCTCAGCCGAGACCCCATCCTCAGGCCGGACAGCGGTTACAAGGACCACTTCCCTCCGCACACTGTCGAAGGTTGCGACCACTGTGGGCCTTACAAAATAGGCATCTGGCAGGCCGAGATGATCCTCCGGCCTTTCAGGCAGCCGCTCGAAATAGCGGATAAAGTCGTAGGCAAAGAACCCGAAGAGCCCCGACGCCATCGGCGGCAGGTCTTCCTCGACGTCTTGCGACATCTCGATCCGCTCGGCTTCCGTCAGCTGACGGATCGAGGTAAGCGCATCCTCTCCGCTCGCAAGCTCCTCGCCATTCTCACCAAGAAGCTGCCAGCGATTGTCCTTGCACTGCCAGAACAGATCAGGCGCCATGCCAATGGTAGAGTAGCGGCCAAGCTGCTCCCCACCTTCGACGGACTCAAGGAGAAACGAACCCGGACGGTCGCCCGTCAGCTTCAGATACGCCGAAAGCGGCGTTTCGAGATCGCCGAGGAACCGCCGGTAGACGAGCTGCCGCTCACCCCGGTCATGGACCTCCCGGAATGCCTCGAACGAAGGCGCGAGGCTCCGGTAGCCAGCGTCCGTCACTGGGTATCCTGGCCGAGGCCGCGGGCGATCTGACGGGCGTTCTGCTTGACGTTCGTGCTCTCCTGCAGGGCCTCCAGGTAGGCCTGGCTCAGCTCGCCGGAGATCGACTGACCGATCTGGACAGCGAATTGAGGAAGAACGGCCTCGAGGGCATCGAGCTGCTCAAAGCTGACGCCGGTGACTTCGCCGACGACCACCTGGTTGTCAGCTGCACCAAAGGAGAAGAGCTCTGAGACGGATGCGTTGGCGGCTTGCGGAGCAAGTCCTGCGGGCAAGCCCTCAGGCTGCGATCCTGGGCCGAACGTCACGGTCTCCACCGTTCCGCCGAGCTCCGTCGCTGCAGCAGCAAAGTCTTTGTCCTGAGCAAGAAGCGCCTGAAAGCGAGCCTTGAGCTCGTTCGCGGCATTCTCTCGGCGCTCAGCCTTGAGGGCTGCGACGACTTCCGAGCGAACCTCCGTCAGCGGACGAGGTGCAGGCGGCGTGATTTGCTCGACCGTGACGAAGCCATAACCATCTTCGAGGCGCACCGAACGGCTCTCCTCACCCTCAGCGAGAAGGAAAGCTTCCTGCCCAAGCGCAGCGGGCACGTTGGCGATGGCGCCAAAGCGGGTGATCAGCTCGCGGTCCAGCGGACCTTCCGTACGCGCCTCAAGGCCGACGGTCTCCGCAGCGGCCTCGATCCCGACGCCTAAGTCACGCTGGCCTTCGAACTCTTCGACCAGCTCTATCAGGCTGTCCTGCGAGATCTCAGACCGTAGCTCAGCTTCGAGCTCTTCGCGCATCTCTTCAAAGCTGCGGCCCTGCGAAGCGCTGATGCTTGCGACTTCGGCAAACACGGTCCCGAAGTCTGTGGAAATCGGGCCGACAAGCGCACCCTCTTCGGCGGCGAAGACGGCTTCGGCGAGATCTTCGTTGACGAAGGTGCTGCGCAGCTGGTCGTTCAACGTCGTAATCCGAGCCGAGGTCGCCTCGGCGATAGCAGCGAGGTCAGCACCGTCCGCTGCGAGCGCTGCAGCTTCGTCAGCCGACGCAGCGGGCACGAGGATCTGGCGGATGCTGCGGGTCTCTGCTGCTGCCTCCGCGCCAACACGGGCATTGTAGAGCTGCTGCAGGTCGTCTTCGCTGACGGTGACCTCGCTTGCGACGTCGTCCTCGGTAATCGTCAGCACCGTGAGCGTCCGGTACTCCGGCGTCTGGTACTGGTCGAGCGAGGCCTGGTAAGCCGCCTCGATCTCTTCATCGGTCGGCTCGGCCGCGGCACCTTCGGAGGGCAGAAGCGCGTAACGCACCTCACGGCTCTCCAGCCGGCGAAGGATGTAGTAGCGCGTCAGCTCCTCCGGCGCCGGAGCGTTCGCGCCGAGTGCGCCGATCAGCTGGTTCCGGATGATCTCGCTGCGCATCATGTCGCCGAACATGCCGGGTGTCATCCGCTCCTGCTGCAGGAACAGCGCAAGGCGCTCCTGCTGGAACCGGCCCGTCTCGGGGTCCGTGAGACCGTCAAGCTGGCGGATGTAAGCCTGAACAACTTCGTCCGGAGCACCGATGCCAAGCTTGCGGGCCTCCTCTTCGAGGAGCGCCCGAACGATCAGCGTGTCGAGAGCCTGCTGGCCGATGCCTGCACTCATCAGCTGATCGCGGGTCACCGAAGGGTTCTGCTGCTGAATCCGGGCAACCTGATTCCTGACTTCAAGCTCGAGATCCCTGGCCGAGACCTCCTGCTTGCCAACGGTCACAGCCGAGCTGCCGCCGAAATTCTCAAGCGCAGGGACGCCGAAGACGCCGAACGCTGCGCAAAGCAGGATGAGGAAAATCCAGCGGCCCGGGCCTTCGAGGAGGTTACGGAAACTTTTCAGCATAATAGATCGGCGTCTCTTCGTCGTCGTAACGAGGCGTTTGTGATGACCGGGCAGGGTTTGCAAGCGAAGCAGCTTCGCGCAAACGGCGGCCAGGACTTTGGAGAGGACTTATGGCGCTCATCATCGGAAATTGGAAGATGAACGGCCTCAAGGCTGGGCTGGCTGAGGCGAAAAAAGTGGCGGAAGGCGCAAAGCCGGGCGATCAGCTCGTGATTTGCCCGCCGGCGACCCTGATCATGGCGATGAGCGAGGCCCTTGCAGGGAGCAATGTCCTCCTCGGTGGGCAGGACTGCCACGCCAAGGAAAGCGGCGCCCACACTGGCCGCGTCTCGGCAGAGATGATTGCGGACGCAGGCGCCACCTACTGCATCGTGGGCCATTCTGAATGCCGTGACGAACTCCGCGACGACGATGACGTTCTTGCGGGCAAGGTCGAGGCGATCCTGCGCGCTGGCCTCGTCCCGGTCTTCTGCGTCGGCGAAAGCCTGGAGACCCGCGAAGCCGCCAAGGCCGAGAGCTTCGTCAAAGGCCAGCTCGAACTTGTCCACGGCATCGCCGACCGGGTTATCGTGGCGTATGAGCCCATCTGGGCGATCGGCACTGGCAAAGTGCCCTCAACGGACGACATCGCTGCCATGCATCAGTCCATGCGCGACTATCTCGGTGAGAAGACCCCCCTCCTTTATGGCGGCTCGGTGAAGCCCTCGAATGCAGCCGAGATCCTGTCGGTGCCTCATGTGGGCGGCGCGCTTGTCGGCGGCGCCAGCCTCAAGGCCGAGGACTTCCTCGGGATCGCCCGGGCGGCCTGATGACCCCGCAGCTCTTCGTCCTGACGGCATTCTCACTGCTCGTCGCCGTGGTCCTCTATTCCTACTGGAACGACCGGCGCGTGGCGAAGGAGAAGCCGCCGGCGGGGAGCATCTACGAGACCGAGCAGGGCCGGCTGCATATGATCGCGCGGGGCGAGGATCAGGGAGACAAACTCCCGGTGGTCATGCTCCACGGCAGCTTCACCAACGGCCTCGACATGGACCTCGACCTCGCGCCCGAGCTGTCGAAGAACCGGCAGGTCTTCATTCCCGACCGCCCAGGCCACGGCTTCTCCGAACGGCCCGAGCATGGCCACCGCATCGAGGTACAGGTGGCTGGCATGCGCGAAGCGGTCCGTAAGGAAGGGGGCGAGCGCTACGTGGTTGTCGGTCAAAGCTACGGCGCAGCCACCGCCCTTGTCTGGGCCCTCGCCTACCCTGAGGATGTGGCAGGCGTGGTCCTCGTTGCTCCGGTCAGCCACCCTTGGCCCTACGGGGTGAGGTGGTACATCCGCGTGGCGCTGAACCCACGTTATGGCTGGCTGTTCAGGCGCACCTTCATCGCTCTTTACGCCCGGTACGGCGTCAAGCGCGGGGTGGCGCAAGCTCTCAAGGGCTGCAAGGCGGCCTCCTATTATTTCGACCGGACCCGCACGGCGCTGGGGTTCAGGGCCGAGGAGTTCCGCTGGAACGCCGAGGATATCTGCCGCCTCTATGAGCAGCTGGTGCCCCTTCAAAAGCGCTACCCGGAGATCGACGTGCCGGTGGAGATCGTGGCGGGGACCCATGATCTGACGGTGCTTTTGCCGATCCATGGGCGGAAGCTGGCGAGCGAGATTCCGAACTGTGGCCTCGATATCGTCGATGGCGGCGGGCACGCATTGCACCATTCTCATCCGGAAAGATGTCTGGACGCCGTCGAAAGGGTCGATCAGCGGCTTGAAATGGCAGCACGCTCGCCTCTAGAGAGCGCGCTTCGAGCCATCACTGCGGTCTTCCCGCAGCGGTCGGCTGTCAGCCAGTCCAAGCAGGAAGCGTCATGACCGCTATCATTCTGACCATCCAAGCCATGATCGTCCTCGCCCTGATCGGCGTGGTCCTCCTCCAGCGCTCCGACGGCGCAGGTGGCCTCGGCATGGGCGGCGGTGGCGGCGGAGGCGGCATGATGTCGGCCCGCGGTACGGCGACGGCGCTGACCCGCGCGACGTCGGTGCTGGCGGCGCTGTTCTTTGCCAACTCGCTGGTCTTCTCGCTGGTCGTGGACCGCGGCGAGAACGAGGTCAATTTCCTGCCGATCGAGGAGCAGGGCGAGCTGGGTGAGCAGGACTTCACCGACATTCTTGGCCCGGGCGAGGACGAAGCGCCTGAGGCGGAAGCTCCGGACGCCTTCACCCTCCCCGATGATCTGGGGGCGAGTGGTGAGACGCAAGGCCAGGAAGAGGACGAGCCCCAGCGCTAAGGCCCTCCCCCTCACCAGCAAGAGCCGTCCTTCGGGGCGGCTTTTTTTGTGGCAGGCTGAAGGGCCGGCCCGGGGGTCCGGCTTGTCAGGAGAGACGGGAACCTTGCGCGCGGGTCGCCGCGACGGATGGGTTCTTTGTTTTGGAGCGGCGGCACAAGGGCTCCCACACCCTCCTCGCGCGCAAGTTCGCTTCAGCCACTACCTCGGAGACGGCCCATCCCGAGCTCACGCCTCCAAAGCCCCAGTCTTTTTCTTGGCACTACCGCTCGCTGTCGCTCGCTACTTGAGCGCACTGGCCGCTGACGCGGCGGCACGCAGCGGAGAGAGGTGCTTAGCTCGAGCGAAGCACCCGCGCTCCTGCGCGGCGCGCTCATATAGCGAACGCGAGTGAGCGGTAGCGCCACAAAAATGTGGGCCTCCACGAAACGACAGGCCGAAAGGCGACGGTACCAGCCGATCCCGCTCCTGCCGCGATGATGGGATTATAGGGTGGTTTTGGGGGGTGGGGATAAGGTTCCTACGGCGCCCGATATGACAAGCATGCCACGACATAGGTCTGAAGCGTATCCCACATCGTCTTCAGATGATCAGGCGACGGGAAGACTTTTTCATCATGAACATAGGCGTTAAATGTATGCGCTGAGAGCAAGGGCTCGGAGCCTTCAAACTTTTTAATAAACTCAGCATACTTCCGTTCCAGCGCTCTTCGTTCCCGAAGTTCTGTCAGCACCTTGCTATAGCGATTGGAAAGCTTGTCGTTCCATCGAAGGTCAAGACCAACCTCCTTCGCGTATGTATCAGTCGAAATTTCTATCAGTACTCGGAAAAGTACAGCTATCGCGTTGTCGTGCTGGCCAAAAAAGAGGTTATGCTGGAGTTCATTGATGATATCGAGCGCCCTTCGATTGGAGGTAGTTTCTTCGATTCCAAGATCAACCGCTCGGATCAAAGTCCATCTCTCGTGACGAGGGCTTGATGGCTTGATCTTAACGCCTCCCCCTTGGTCGTTCTCAGGCTCGGAATTCCCTTCATTTTCGGCGTTCGTAGAACCATCAGAGCCTTTTGCCTCCGATCCACCACCAGCTTGCTTTGAGTTCGATGCTACAAGAGTAGAAACTTCAGGAAGAATGTCTTCTGCAGTCGGAAGAACGCCCTGGCTGTCCAAACTGTCCAGGTATTTTGTCTTCGCATCTGCATCCCAGATATCGTCAAGAGTGATCTTTTTGCTGATTAAATCAGAAGCAATCCTCTCCAACGCGGCTAGTGCTTTTTCTGGTGCTCTGCAGAACACAAGCTTACGATCCTTCACTGTGACGCCAACCCGACGCCGATAAACTTCTGCAGAAAGCAGCCTTCGCAGATTTGAGCGTGGGATCGCCGTGACGTCGGGAAGACGCCCTGCATCAGCCAAAAGGCGTTCTATCTGCTCAGCAACGTCTACAGAAGATTTCTTGCCTGTCCGGTGCTGAAAGTTCGACTTCGCTCGGTCATCCCAAGCGGCTTGGCCGACACCACCCTGACTCCCATTGTGGCGTCGGTAAAGAATCTCATCCAAGCGTGCCTTATCTGTCTCCACCCAACATGAAAGAGATCGCGGGAGCTCGCCCGCAAAGGTCTGGCGGACCTTTTCATAGAAGTCAGCCCACTGCCTAGTGGGTGCTAACTGTGGTGAAACAAGTAGCTTGAGCGTCGTGGTTCGCCTGTTGCCATCGTAGACAACGTAAACGCCGTCTTCCTCCATCACCAGAGGAGGCTCGTAGACGGCCCCCTGCTCGCTGATATCTTTCGCAAGCTTCCTCATTGCGCTCGCGAAGTTTTCGAGAAGCCATTCTATCGCGGTTGGCTCATCCGCAACGGGGCCGTGTCGATCGTTAGCGCGGTTTACCCTTAGCGCAGCGAGCGGGATATCTTTGATTTCCATAGCTTTGCAGTAACCACCTACGAACATAGATTCGCAAGCTATCCGAGCAGATCGTAGAGACGCAGAAAAAGGGCGTCGGTCAGCTCCCGCAGCGCGCTCCGGCGGCTGGCTTCGCAAGCCGCCCTACGCCGATGCTGCCCGCGCTTCGTCGTCCGTCACCGGCACGCCGCCATACTCTTTTTCGAAGCGGCCTATGTTCCTGTGTTCGAGGCGTACGCTGATGGTTCGTGTGCCGCTTTCTTCGGTTTGGTCGGAGAGGACGTCTCCGTGGCGGTAGGGCAAACCGGCCTCACCCCCAACGGATGAAGGCCACGAGCCCGGCCGCCGCCATGGGGACCATGATGTAGGGAATGACGAGCAGAACCCTGGGGGACATGATCCAGAGCTGTTTGGCGAAGCTGGCTTCGGAACCCTTGAAGCGCTCCCAGACTGGTCCGAAGGCGAAGAAGTTGGCTCCGACGCAGGCGATGATGAACGCGCTCGTCATTAGGAAGTACACGACGGATATTGCGCCCTCTGGTACAAGGAACGTCGCCACCGCCAGAAGCGTTATGACGGGGAGCATGTACAAGCCGATTCTGCGGAGCTTCACTGCATTCGTCTTTCATCTATCGGCGGCTGGCTTCGCGTTCCGCCCTAGCCTGTTGCTCAAGTGGTTAGAGGGGTCCTATCCAACCTCGTTGGTATTTAGATAGGCGACCTAGGTTGCTTGTTTTACCTCGAATTGGACTTGCAGACATAGTTTCAATCATTGAGAACCATATGGATTGTGACAAAAATTCCGAAAGCCATCACTGCAAAAGCAGACCATAGCCAGATATCGCTCTGATTTATCAGGTATAGGGCACCAAGACCTACGAATATCAAACAACAGATGAAAAACAGTATGAGTGCTATGATTTTATTTCGTAGTGACATTTCTCACCCGCATTAACTGACTCAAGTGAGGTGCATTTCAGCTTTGCCTACATGCACCCTACGGCGGATCGCTTCGCCCTGCCTTACGCCGTTGCCGCCCGTGCTTCGTCGTCCGTCACGGGCACGCCGCCATGCTCTTTCTCGAAGCGGCCTACATCTCTGTGCTCTAAGCGTACGCTGATGGTTCGTGTGCCGCCTTCTTGGGTTTCGTCGGTGAGGACGTCTCCGTGGCGGTAAAGCCAGGCGGCGGCCTGGCCGTCTTCGGCCTTGAGGGCGAAGGTGACTTCTGTCCTCAGGGCCGTCAGCTCTGCGTCGATGAGCCGGAGGAGGTCTTCGACCCCCTCCCCCGTCTGGGCCGAGAGGGCGACGGTGAGGGGGTCCTTGGGTGTGCCTTCGGCTGAGTCCGCGCGATCACGGGCGAGGGTTTTGAGTTCTTCGGCTGTTGGTCCATGGATCCCGGATATGGCTTCGCCATTCCGGGAAGACGGCTCTGCTTCTTCGGCTCCTTCCTCCGCGTTTGTAGCGGAGGGGTTGTCCGTGGGCGGATTTGTTGCCGTGGTCTCGGGGTATGCTGATGTTGGTTCATGGGTCCCGGATATGGCTTCGCCATTCCGGGAAGACGGGGGGAGAGCGTCTATTTTGTTCCAGGCCTCGATGAAGACCGCGTCGGTGTCTTCGGTGAGGCCCAGCTCGGCGAGGACGTCGATGACGTCTTGGCGCTGGGCGTCGGTTTCTTCGTGGCTGATGTCGCGCACGTGGACGACGATGTCGGCTTCCAGCACCTCTTCCAGCGTCGCCCTGAAGGCGGCGACGAGGCCCGTGGGCAGGTCGGAGATGAAGCCCACCGTGTCGGAGAGGACGGCGTCGGTCCCTGACGGCAGCTCGATCTTGCGCATCAGCGGGTCGAGGGTCGCAAAGAGGAGGTCCTTGGCGAAGGTCTCCTCCCCGGTGATCCGTTTAAAGAGGGTCGACTTGCCCGCGTTGGTGTAGCCGACAAGGGCGATCACAGGGCTCGGCGCGCGTTTGCGCTTCCGGCGCTGGAGGTTCCGTGTGCGGCGCACCTGTTCAAGCTCGGCCTTCAGGCGGTCGATCTTTTCCGCGAGGATGCGGCGGTCACTCTCGATCTGACGCTCGCCGGGGCCGCCGAGGAAGCCCGCGCCGCCGCGCTGCCTCTCAAGGTGGGTCCAGGAGCGGACGAGGCGCGAGCGCTGGAACGTGAGGTGCGCGAGGGCGACCTGGAGCGTGCCCTCTTTGGTCTGGGCGCGCTCGCCGAAGATTTCGAGGATGAGCTGCGTCCGGTCGAGGACCTTGCGCTTCCACGCGCGCTCAAGGTTGCGGTGCTGGACCGGCGAGAGCTGGGCGTTGACGATGACGAGTTCGACGTCCTCGTTCGCTTCGAGCCATGCGCCGATCTCGTCGACCTTGCCCTGACCCAGGAAGGTGGCTGGGCGGGCTTCCTGCAGGTTCACGCTCTCGGCGCGCACGGCCTCGATGCCGATGGCCTGGGTGAGACTCGCAGCCTCCTCCAGCGCGCCTTCGGCGGAACGGAGGGAGCGCCCGGTGCCGGACAGCTCACAATGGATGACATACGCCTTCTCGGCGGGCCTGGCGGTTTCGAACGGCTCTTTACGCGACGGTCCGGTCCTTAGCTTGCGGTGACGTCCTCATGCAGGTCCACGGGACCCTGGGGCATGATGGTCGAGATCGCATGCTTATAGACGAGCTGGGTCTGGTCGTCACGGCGCAGCAGGATGCAGAAGCTGTCGAACCAGGTCACGATGCCCTGAAGCTTCACGCCGTTCACGAGGAAACAGGTCACGGGCACCTTCTGGCGCCGAATTTCATTCAAGAATATGTCTTGGAGCGGTCTCGGCTTGTCCACGGCTCTGCTCTCTCATTATCGTCGCGCAAAATGCTGCGCTGCAGCGATGTAAGAGGCTGCCCCCTTAGCTGGCAAGGGGGGCTCAGGTGAAAACGATCAGCAGAGCGCTGATTTACTGAGCGCGACAGGGGGTCGCAGGGTGCTCTGCTCAGGCGCGCCAGAAGTCCGGGTCGAAAACGAGGAGCAGGAGGATGAGCTCGAGCCGGCCTGCGATCATGCCGAGGGCGAGGACGATCCTGAGGGGCTCCGCGAACTGAATGTAGTCCGTGGTGCTGCCGGGGACGGCCTCGATCAGGGGGCCTGCATTCGTGACGACAGCCACCGCTACGCCGACGGCCAGCTCCAACTCGTAGCCGAAGAACGCCACCGTGAGGGTCAGGGAGCTGAGGACGATCGTGAAGGCGATGGTGTGGATCCATACGCCGAACTCAAAGAGCGGCGGGCGCCTCGTGTTGAGGACGCCGCCGGGGTGCACGAGCTGCCAGAGCTCGTGGCCTAGCCGCTCGAACGTGATGAGCCAGCGGAGGAGCTTGATGCCGCCTGCCGTAGAGACGGCTGCGCCGCCGATGACGGCGGTGACGAGGAGCGGGGTGAGCTGGGGGATCTCTCCGATGAGAGCGCCGTTGGTGGAGAGGAGGCTGATCGCGTTGAAGATCTGGGCGGGGTAATTCTCGAACGCCCAGCCTTCGAGGGTGAACCAGAAGAGGGTCGCGACGGGGATGATGAGGAGAAGCAGCGCGCGGGTCTCAGGATCGGGGCCTGAGCGCAGGCGATCCCCTCCCCTCAGCGCGAGCCTTGCAATGACGACGAAGTTCACCGCCGAGACGAAGAGCGTGACGCCTGCGACGAAGACCGTGCCGGTGCCGTAGGCTTCGATGCCGCCCGGCGTTGGGGCGAAGCCGCCCGACGCGATGAGGGAGAGCGCGAGGGCTGCAGCGTCCTCGACGGGGACACCGGTGAAGAGGAAGGCTGCGAAGCTCATCGCGGTGACGCCTGCGTAGACCGGGAGGAAGGCGTTAAAGGCGCTGGAGAAGGCGCGGAGATAGCTGTCGCGCTTGCCCCGCGCGAAAGGCGGGACCGGCGGCATGACGCCGATGAACTCAGGCCGGACGAAGACCGCAGCTGCGGTGGCAAGGCTGACGATGCCGCCAAGCCATTCGAGGCTGGCGCGGTAGAGCATCCCTGAGAGGCTGACCCTTGCCGCAGGCTCGGAGAGCCACGCGCCGGTGGTGGTCACGGCGGAGACGGCCTCGAACCAAGCGCTCCAGAAGCTGAAGCCCTGGGCGAGGAAGGGCAGGCAGGCGGCAAACGGGACGGCCAGCCAGAAGATCGAGAGGGCGAGGATCAACTCGCGGAATCCCGAACGCACCGGCGGCGTCAGGGTCATGGTGCGGCTCAACGCATAGAAGCAGCCGCCGAGGAAGGTCGCGATAAAGACCGCCGCCGCAAACGGCGCAGGATCCTCATCGAACCCCGTGGCCAGCAGCAAAGGACCAAGGCCTGCGAGCGCGACCGCGAAGAGCGCAAAAGCGAGGAAACGAAGGACGGGTACGAGCGACATCGCGTGGCCCCCTAGCGGGGTTTGGTTGCGATGTCGTGCCGTTCTGTAGCCGGCGCTATCGCTGGCTGCCCGCCGCAATGTCCCGCGCGACTTCGTGGGCCCGGTCCCGTCCACTGCGGAGGTCCTCGGGCAAGGTCTTCACGGGGACGTCCGGGATGATCCCGCGATGGATGAAGCGGTCATCGGCGGCGCTCGTGATGTAGCGGAAGCGCGGCAGATACAGCCTTGCGCCAGAATTGGGCAGGACATGGAGATCGAGGTAGCCGCTCGAATTGGCGTTGTAGGCGCCGGTCGTCTCCTCCCCGACAATGATGGCATCCTCAAAGGCATCGAGATGGCTCGCCACATCTGCGGCCGTCGAGCCGGTGCGGCTGTCCACGATGATGATGAGCGGGCCTGTGTGCTCCGTAGAGGCAGGCGCTGTTTCCTCGGTCCCGTCGAGACCGATGACCGTCAGTGTACCATCAGCGCGCTCTTCCAGCGTGTAGCCCTCGCGGTCAAAGCCGGGATTGGCGGTGACTTCGTCATAGACCGTGAAGGGCTCGTCGGCGAAGAGCCCAATGGTGGCCACGCCAAACGCGTCGATGCCGCCGGGGTTCCCCCTCAGATCGACGATAACGGGCTGGGCCGGGTCATTGGCCAGGCTCGCCCTGACCGTGTCGAGAAGGTCGGTGAACTGACCGTCGCTGTCCCGGTCGTAGAACCCACCGATGCGAACCTCTAATGCGCCATCCGAGGCTGAAACCTCAAGGAAGGGATCATCGGGATCGCCCTGGGGCGAAGAAAGGCCCTCGGTCGGCTCGAGCCGCCGGGGCCGCCGCTGACCTTCGACAGAGACGATGAATTCCTCAGGGGAAGGATCAATCTGTGTCGCGTAGAAATAGGCGAAGCGGCGAGCTGTTTCCCCTTCTTTCCGGTCTTCGCCGAAGCCATCAATCACAACGCCGTTTCGGACAGCATCGAGAACGAGGGGTGCGGGCGTGCCATTGATCGACAGAACCTCTTGGCCCGCAAGCTTTCCGCCCGCGAAGAACAGGCGTCCACCGATGATCCTGACGGGCTCGGGGAAGCCCTGCGCATCCTTTTTGAATGGCGCATCGAAGTCCTCAGGAAGATTGACGAAGCTGTGGGCACAGGCGAGCGCTCCGGCCATTCGCGTCAGGTTCCGGTGGAGATCAAGGACCGTGACCTCCCCTGAAAGAGCCGCAAGCTGACGATCGACAATTGCCTGCCAGTCTTCCTCGGGCAAGTGAGCAAACGGAGCCGCGTGCTCGGTACGGATCAATTGGGCTGCGGCCTCAAGGTCGGCCCGCGCCTTCTCTTCGGTGAGGGTGGCGGGCGCAAAAGCGGCGATGGCGGCGGTGAACGCGGTGAGAAACGAACTCATCCCCTGAAGATAGCACGCCGACCGCCTGCCCGGCGCGCTTGATCCGCAGCTTTGCGGCGGAAATGGCTGGAGTCCGGTGCTTGCGCGGCGGATTACGGCGCCGATTGCTTCTCGCGCCTGCCCCTGCCACGGTCCCGCGCGACGAAGGAGAGCCCGATGATCGACAAACGCACGCTTCTGAAATCCGCTGGCGCCCTAGCTGTCGCAGGAGCCGCCGCGCCGCTCATGCCCTCCGCCGCGCAAAACATCGCGGCGAGCGCCAAGCCCATCACGCGGGCCGAGCGGATGGCGCGCCTCGCCAAGGTGCAGGGCCTGATGCGTGCTTCCAATGTCCGTATGCTGGTGATCGAACCCGGTGCTTCGATGATCTATTTTTCGGGGCTCAGATGGTGGCGGTCCGAGCGGCCGACGCTTCTGCTTATTCCTGCCGAGGGCGAGGTCGGGGTGGTGACACCCTTCTTCGAGGAGCCTTCGGTGCAGGAGACGATCGGCGTGCCGGCTTCGGTCAGGACGTGGAACGAGAACGAGGACCCCTTCGCCGTAGTCCGTTCCTATGCTGACGACTGGAAGGTCGGCGATGGCGAGATCGGCATCGAGGAGAGCGTGCGCTTCTTCATCGCGGATGGTATCCGCACGGCTATTCCTTCCGCCAAAGTCGTTCCCGGTGCGCCCTATGTCCGCGCGTGCCGGATGTTCAAGTCTCCCGCCGAACTGGCCCTGATGCAGGTCGCCACCGACGTGACACTCGCCGCCTATCGCGACGTCCATGCTGCTATCGAGCCGGGCATGCGCCAGCAGGACGTCAGTGCCCTGATGAGCCAGCGGACGCGGCACCATGGCGGCAACGTTCAGTTCTCGATGGTGCTCCTCAACGATGCGAGCGCCTATCCCCACGGCACTGATGCTCCGCAGACGGTGAAGGAAGGGGGCATCGTGCTGATGGATTGCGGCTGCGCGGTGCATGATTATGAGAGCGACGTCTCGCGGACCTTCGTGCTCGGCGAGCCGACGAAGAAACAGCGTGAGGTCTGGGAGACGGTGAAGCGGGGTCAGGAGATTGCGCTCGAGAACGCTCTGGTCGGGCGTGAGGCTGGCTCCGTCGACCGGGCGGTTCGTAGCTACTATGAGAGCCTCGGCTGGGGCCCTCGCTACCAGACCCCGGGCCTCTCGCACCGGCTTGGCCACGGGATCGGCATGGAGGGACACGAGCCCATCAACCTCGTCGAGAGCGAGACAATGGAGCTTGCGCCGGGCATGTGCTTCTCGAACGAGCCGGGGCTCTACACCTTCGGTGAGTTCGGCGTGCGCCTCGAGGATTGTTTTGCAGTGACAGAAGACGGCCCCAAGCTCTTCAGTCCACTGTCAAAGTCGATCACGGAGCCTGTCTGACCCGCCAACTGCGATTCGTTTGTCGATGACATTGACGCCGT
Source organism: Parvularcula mediterranea (assembly GCF_013085255.1). Taxonomy (GTDB): domain Bacteria; phylum Pseudomonadota; class Alphaproteobacteria; order Caulobacterales; family Parvularculaceae; genus Parvularcula; species Parvularcula mediterranea. The sequence goes on along the minus strand of NZ_JABFCX010000003.1, from coordinate 1,330,529 downwards.
TAACCTTTAGGATGATGGTGTCCCTAGCGATGACGGTGGGATAAACCGCGCGCGGGGGACTAGGTTGGCGGCCATACCGCCTGCGAGACCCGCGGATATCGGGCGACGGTTTCGAAATGAAGCTGGCGCCAGAATCCGGCGGGGTCTCGCTCATTCTGCTTACAGATGAATAGGCGACGCGGAGCTAGAAGTAGCTGATCCCGACGCGGAACATCTTTTCGACATCACGGACAGCGTCACGCATGGCGAGGAGGACAACCCTGTCCCCTGCCTGCACCACGGTTTCTGCCGTTGGGAGGATGACGTCGGGGCCCCTGACAATGGCGCCGACGATGATGCCGCCAGGGATGTCTGCCCGGCCGAGCGGCGTGCCGACGAGGCTCGAGGTCTCCAGCGCGATGGCGTCGACGAGCTCTGCCTGACCGTCGAGGATCGAGTAGACAGATTTGATCCGGCCACGGCGGACATGCTGTAGGATCGTGGAGATGGTCGTCGCGCGGGGGTCGATGAAGCGGTCAATGCCCACGGACTGCGCCAGGGTGCCGTAGGACGGCTCGTTGGTCAGGATGAGCGCCCGGCGGGCCCCTTCCCTCTTGCCGATGACGCCTGCGAGGAGGTTCGCCTGGTCGCTGTCAGTGAGGGAGACGAGGGCTTCGGCTTCGGTGATCCCGGCCTCGGCGAGGACGTTGCGGTCGAGGCCTGAGCCGTGGAGGACGATGGTCTTGCGCAGGCGCTCGGCGATGAAGGCGGCGCGTTTCTCGTCGCGCTCGATGATGCGGATCTTCATCTTGCCCTGCTCTTCGAGGGCTCGGGCGACGTCGAGGCCGATATTGCCGCCGCCGACGATCACGACGCGGCGGGCCTGGGTATAGCCCTCGGCCATGATGGCGATGGCGCGTTCGACATGGTCCTTCGCGGCGGTGAAGAAGACTTCGTCATTCTCTTCGAGCTGGTCGTCGGGGCCTGCGCGGAAGAAGCTGCCCCGGCGGTTGACGCCGAGGACGGTGATTTTCAGGTCGGGGAAGAGCTCGCGCACCTGCGTCAGGGGCGTTGCGAGGATCGGGCTGTCTTCGCGGAGCCTGAGGCCCACGGCCCAGACCTTGTCGTCGGCGAAGGACTTCACGTCGAAGGCTGCGGGCGTCGTCAGGCGCTGGATGACCGAGGCGGCGACCTCGCGCTCTGGCGAGATGATGACGTCGATCGGGATGTTGTCCCGGCTGAAAACATCAGCATACCGCGTCTGGAGGTAGCTCTTGGCGCGGATACGGGCGATCTTGGTAGGGATCTTGAAGACCGAGTGCGCGATCTGGCAGGCGACGATGTTCACTTCGTCCGAGTGCGTCACGGCGATCATCATGTCGGCTTCGCGCGCACCTGCCTCGACAAGAACGTCAGGGTAGGAACCAGAACCGACAACGCCGCGTACGTCGAGGCGCTCCGTGATCGAACGGATGAGGCTCGCTGACTGGTCAATGACCGTGACGTTGGCGTCTTCTTCCGCCAAGCGCTGGGCAATCCCGACGCCGACGCGGCCCGCGCCGCAGATGATCACGCGCATGGCTAGAACTCCTCCGCCGAGCGGAGTCTACAGTCGAAGGTTCCTGCGTCGGAAAGCGGGAGCACGGGCTGAGCCCCCCGGCCTGCCAGATCATAGCTGACCTCGAAGCCTTCCGGCAGTTGAGCTCTGATCAGGAGCGTCGCGTCCTTGGGGCCTTGGAAGTAAACCTGACGCTGTGCTCTTGGGTCGGCGCGGTTGATCGCGAAGACGAGCTGTTCCTCTCCGCCATCGCTGACGAGATAGCCGCGGATATCGTCGATGGCGCAGCGCGTGTCGTTCTCGAGGAACACCACTGTGCCCTCGGAACAGGCAGCCAGCGGCAGGAGGAGGAGCACGGTCAGGATCAGGTTCTTCATCGCTTCGGTCTTTTCTCGAAAGCTCCGGCCTTATTCTTCCACGACGTTGGTTAACGTCACGAGTTCCTCCGCGACCGTAGGGTGCAGAGCGCAGGTGGCGTCGAACTGGGCCTTCGTGAGGCCTGCCTTCACGGCGATGGCGGCGACCTGAACCATCTCGCCTGCCTCAGTCCCTGCGATGTGGCAGCCGAGGACCTTGTCGGTCTTCTGGCAGACGACGAGCTTCATGATCACCCGCTCGGGATTGTCAGCGAGCACGTTCTTCATGGCACGGAAGTTCGTCATGTAGACGTCGACGCCATAACCTGCGGCCTTGGCCTCTGCGGAGGTCATGCCGACGGAGGCGACGGGCGGCTGGGAGAAGACGGCCTTCGGGATGTCCGCATAATCCATCCGGCGCGGATTGTCCTTGAACTGCGTTTCGACGAAGGCGGCAGCCTCGCGGATCGCGACCGGGGTCAGGTTCACGCGGTTGGTGACGTCGCCCACGGCGAAGACCGAAGGCTGGTTGGTCTGGCTGTCATCATTGACGACGATGGCCCCTGCGCGGTCCGTCTCGATCCCGGCCCGGTCAACGCCTAATCCGTTCGTGTTCGGACGACGGCCGATGGCCCAGAAGACGAGATCCGTCTCCAGCGTCTCGCCATTCATAAGGTGGACGTGCTTTGCGCCACCCTGCTCCTCGATCTTCGTGAAGACGGTGTTGTTGATATAGCGGATGCCCGCGCGCTCGAAATTGCTTTCGACGTAAGCCGCAAGGTCAGGATCGAAGCCGCGCAGGACGCGCTCCCCGCGATAGACGAGCGTCACGTCCACGCCGAGACCCGCCATGATGTAAGCGAACTCGACCGCGATGTAGCCGCCGCCAGCAACCACGGCGCGCTTGGGCAGCTCGGGCAGCAAGAACGCATCGTCCGAAACGATGCCAAGCTCTGCACCCGGAATACTTTCGTCGATGATAGGGCGGCCACCGACCGCGATCAGGATCTTGTCCGCCGTGACCTGACGGTCCTCATCGACGATGTGCACCGTGTGCGGATCGACGAGGACAACGCGGCTCTTGATGTGATCGACGCCGTTTTTTTCGAGGATGTTGGAGTAGATGCCGGAGAGCCGCTGGACCTCGGCCTGCACATTGTCGCGCAAGGTCGGCCAGTCGTGTTTCGGTGCCTCGGGGAAGGACCAGCCATAGCCTTTGGCGTCTTCCATCATGTGTCCGTACTCGGACGCGAAGACGAAAAACTTCTTCGGAACGCAGCCGCGGACGACGCAGGTGCCGCCGGGCATGCTCTCTTCGGCGCAGGCCACCTTGAAGCCTGCCTGGGCGGTGAGACGCGCGGCTCGGACCCCGCCGGAACCTGCGCCAATGACGAAAAGGTCGTAATCGTAAGCCATCTCGGCTCCTTCGGGGACGGAGGCCCCTTGGTTACTCGGATTCTTCGGGGAGGAGCGGCACGAAGCCGATGCGGTTTTGGTACTTGGGATCGCCAAAGTCGGCGAGCTCCTTGCGGAACATGCGCAGGAACTCGGCCATCAGGGTCTCATAGACAGGCTCGAGGTTGCCGGTGAACTCAAGCGGCACACGGACGATGGGCTGGTTCGCGACCATCACCTCGAAGCGCTCGTCTTTCACCTCGACCATCACGGCGCTCCTGATCCAGAGGGAGCCTGAATCCTCCTCATTAGGCACGGTGACGGATATGCCGAACGCGATGGGCTCAAGCCGGATGGGGCGCGCAGGATCATAGCTGAACGCCTTGTCGCCATAGGTCTCCGCCGGGTTGAACGGGCCGTCTGGCGGCACCAGGGAGACGCATGCCTGAGGCGCTTTCAGATAGCCGTTCAGCCCGACGGCCACGGCATGACCGAAAGCCCGGCAGCGAAGGAAGTTCTCCATAGCCGCTTCGCCATAAGCGCTGATGGCGGTCCTGAGGTTCTCGTAGGGCGTCTGTTCGTCAGCCATTAAGGAGACCATCCTCGGTGGCGAGGATCTGGTGGACGTCGCAGCCCAGGAACAGGCCGGTGGTGACGACCCCTGGGATCATGGTCAGGGCTTCGTCGAGGGCCTTGGGGTCCTCGATACGGCCGAGCTTGAGGTCAGCCACGAGGTTGCCGCTGTCGGTCTCGAAGAACCCGCCTGCCTCGGCTGAGCGGAGGCTGATGTCGGTTCCCTCGTAGCCAAGGCGCTCTAGCTCACGCCGGACCTCGCCGATGGTGGCGGCCTGGCCGAAGGGGATGACCTCGATCGGCAGCGGGAACGCGCCGAGGGTCTGAACACGCTTGGAAACATCGGCGATCATCACGAAGCGCTTCGAGGCCCGCGCGACGATCTTCTCGCGCAGCATGGCACCGCCGCCCCCTTTGATCATGGAGCCATCAGGGGTGATCTCGTCGGAGCCGTCAATGTCGAGGTCCAGAACTGTCGTCTCGGCAAGCTCGAACAGCGGAATGCCATTGGCGCGCGCAAGCTCTTCACTGGCTTTCGAAGTGGGGACCCCTTCGACGTCGAGGCCCTGGCGAACCCTTTGCCCGAGGTGCTCGATGAAAAACTTCGCGGTGGAGCCTGTGCCGAGGCCGAGCTTCATGCCGTCTTCGACGAGGTCGAGGGCAGCGAGCGCAGCCCGCTCTTTGGGATTGGATGTCATCCCGGGGGCTTAGGCCGGGTGGCATGGGGATGGAAGGGTCAGGCTGCCTCGCATTTGGCTGGTGAGGTGGCGGGACGGCCCCTTCCCCGCTAAAGCCCTCACGATATTCAAGAACAATGCGGCGGATGGCAGGTCCGCCGGGGACAGGGAGTACCAGTGATGATGATTTCCAAGCGCGCCCTCGCGGCGGCCCTTCTTGGCTTTGGCCTCGTGGCTTGCGGCGATACCGGAGCACCCACGGCGGAGACGCCTGCTGCGACCGAGGCGGAGAAAGCCAGCCTGGAGGTTGCCTCCACCGAGAAGCTGGAGATGCTGCGCAGCCAGTTCGCGCGCATCGAGATGACGCCGGACACCTCCTTCCTCACCGACGAAGAGCGCCAGGTGGTGAACCTCCTCAACGAGGCGGGGAACCTGATGAGCGCGATCTACCTGCGCCAGCTTTCGGAGAAGAACCCCGGCTGGCGTGAGGCGATTGCGGGCTCGGATATCGAGGACAAGGAGCTGGTGCTTGACCTCTTCGACCTGCACTTCGGCCCGTGGGACACGCTCGATCACAACGAACCGTTCGTTGGTGATGCCGAGCGTCCGGTCGGTGCAGGCTTCTACCCTGCCGACATCACCAAGGACGAGTTCGAAGCCTGGATCGCGGAGAACCCGGGCGATGAAGAGGCGTTCCGCTCTGGCTACACCGTGATCCGCCGGACGGGTGATGGCGGCCTCAAGGCTATTCCCTACTCGGAGCATTATGCCGAGTTCCTCATCCCTGCAGCGGAGCTAATGCGCCAGGCTGCGGAGATCACGACGAATGAAAGCCTGAAACGGTTCCTCACTCTGCGTGCTGACAGTTTCCTGAGCGATGATTACTTCGAGAGCGAGATGGCTTGGATGGATCTCGATGGCCCGATCGAAGTCGCGATTGGCCCCTATGAGGTCTATGACGACGAGCTCTACGGTGTGAAGACGGCTTTCGAAGCCTTCATCACGGTAAAGAACCCTGAAGAGTCTGCGGCCCTCGACAAGTACAAGGGCATGCTGCGCGACATGGAGGAGAACCTTCCGGTCGCGGACAGCTACAAGAATTTCCAGCGCGGCTTTGAGAGCCCGATCGCAGTTGTCGATCAGGTCCATGGCGGCGGCGACAATGTGCCGGGCGTCCAGACCATCGCCTTCAACCTGCCCAATGACGAGCGGGTGCGTGAGGCCAAGGGTGCGAAAAAGGTGCTCCTTAACAACGTGATGGGTGCAAAGTTCGACCGCATCCTGGCGCCGATGGCATCGAAGATGCTCGTCGATCAGCAGGCTGACCTTCTGATGCAGGAATATATGGGCGTGAACACACTGTTCCACGAACTCAGCCACTCGCTTGGGCCGGGCACCATTGTCGTGGATGGCGAGACCACCACGGTGAATGCTCAGCTGCAAGAGCGTTACTCACCGATGGAGGAAGGCAAGGCGGACGTCATGGGCGCCTACAACATCCTCTACATGATGGACCTTGGCGAGCTGCCCGCGGCGGAGAAGGAGAACTTCCTCGCGACCTACTTCGCAGGCCTCTTTCGCTCCATGCGCTTCGGCATCGGCGAAGCCCACGGCAAAGGCGCGGCGTTCCAGTACAGCTACTACATGGAAGTGGGCGCAGCGACCGTCGACCCGGAAAGCGGCAAGTATGATGTCGACTTCGCAAAGCTCGCAGAAGCCATCCGTGACCTGACGGCCAAGGTTGTCATGCTGCAGGGCGATGGCGACTATGACGCAGCCGGAGACTTCCTCGACGGCTACGGCAAACTCGATGCTGACGCGGAGCGGATCATCGCCTCGATGACCGACATCCCCGTCGATATTCAGCCAGTTTACGCTGACGCGCTTTAAGCGAAATCATAATCACTCCCCCAGGTTTGGGGGAGTGATCCTTGATACCCCCTACTCTCCTGCAGCCTGGCGCTCGGCTTCCTCAGCCCAGCCATCGACGGCTGTCTGGAGATAGGTCTGCACGTCGGGAACCTGCCGCCTCACAAAGAATGCCGTCAACGGACCTTTCGGCTTGAGGCCGTAGGTCCAGTGAAAGTCCGTAGTCCCTTCGGCGGTTTCGGTGAAGCGCTGTATACCGACCACCTGTTCAAGACCTCGCCGCAGCTCGTTCGTGAAGACCCAGATCTGGTAGGTGAAGAGCTCCGGCTCATTCCCCGTGATCCGCTCGATCACATAATGACCGTCGGACAGCTCGACGCGCCTGACCGCGCCGGGGTTCGGCCACTCCCCTTCAAGATAAGCAAAGCCCACAGGCTTCGCGATGTCGCCGGACGGCTCCATGAAATCGGTGATGGAGTTGGCCTCCGCGAAGGCCCTGGCCTCTTCGAGACTGAACGGCAGCTTGGCGGTAACGACCACGGGGATCAGCCCTTCGGTTGCAACCGCAGGGGGCGGGGTGGGCTGCGGCGGCGCATCGGGTGGCGCGACGCTGCCACACGCGGCAAGGGTAAGGGCGAGAAGCGAGGCAATGACACGCATGAGCAGGCATCCTTTTTGCTACGATATTCGTAGTATATTGGAGCGACGGAGGCAACGGCCATGATCGACTCCCGCGACAAAGAGCGCATCGCTGACTCCATGAGCATGCTGATCCGGACGTTTCTCGTGGCCGGCCGTGCAGGTCAGCCAGCGGAGGGCCGGCTTCCCTTCAACCCGCTGAACTTCCAGCTCCTGCGCCACCTGCTGCAACATGAGGTGGGCCGCGTCAGTGATCTCGCCGACTTCTTTGGCATACCGAAGACAACGCTGTTCAGCGCTGCGGCGGCTCTTGAGAAACGTGGGCTGATCGAAAAAGCACCGGACCCGGACGATGGCCGTGCGAGGGTCATGACCCTGACCGATGAGGGACGCGAAACCGCCGAAGCCATCAGGCGCCAGGACCTGATGAACGCCGGTGTCATCCTCGCGCTCCTGCCAGAGGACCGCGTTGCAGCCTACACGGACGATATGGAGCTGCTGACAGAACGGCTCGCCGCCCTCCTCGGTGACCAAGCCCCGAAATAGGCAAAACCCGCCGGGACGAACCCAGCGGGTTTTGTCTTAGCCTGCCCCTTCGCGAAGTGGGATCAATTGCGCCGGAGGAAGGCTGGGACTTCGACCTCGTCATCGTCGTCGGTCAGCGGTTTTGCTGACGGGACGCGGCGGGGTTGGATCTCTTCCGGCTTGCCTTTGAAGGTCTCGCGCAGGATGCCCATGGCGGTCTCGAGCGTCGAGGGCTGCTTGCCGCGGAAGGGGTTCTGGCGGGCGGCGGGCTGGCGAAGGGTTTCGCGGGCCGGGTCTGCGTCCTCGGTCAGGATCTCTCGGATGCGGCGGTGGACCTCGCCGACCGGGTTGGCCTCATCAGATGCGGCGGCCGGTGCGGGCTGCGGATGTGCCGGGACGATCGGAGGAAGCTCCTGGCTCATCTGGACCGGTTGCGGTGCCGGGACGGCCTGGGGCGCCGGACGGACCTGCGTGACCGTGGTGCTGACAGCACCGTCGATGCCGGTGGCGACGACCGAGACGCGGATGGTGCCCTCGAGATCCTGGTCGAAGGTCGAGCCGACGATGATGTTGGCTTCGGGATCAACCTCGTTGCGGATGGCGTTGGCCGCTTCGTCGACTTCGAAGAGCTTCATGTCGAGACCGCCGGTGATGTTGATCAGCACACCCTTGGCGCCCTTGAGCGACATCTCATCGAGGAGCGGGTTGGAGATCGCAGCAGCCGCAGCCACCGAGGCGCGGTTCTCGCCGGTGCTCTCACCGGTGCCCATCATGGCCTTACCCATCTCGCTCATCACGGTACGGACGTCCGCGAAGTCTAGGTTGATGTGGCCAGGGACGATCATCAGGTCGGTGATGCCCTTGACGCCTGCGTGGAGGACCTCGTCAGCCATGGCGAAGGCGTCGGCGAAGGTCGTGTTCTCGTCTGCGAGGCGGAAGAGGTTCTGGTTCGGGATGATGAGGAGCGTGTCGACGTGGCGCGAGAGCTCTTCAATGCCCTCTTCAGCAATCCGCATACGGCGCGCGCCTTCAAAAGCGAAAGGCTTCGTCACGACGCCGACGGTCAGGATGCCGAGGTCACGGGCTGCCTTGGCGATGACGGGCGCTGCGCCCGTTCCGGTGCCGCCGCCCATGCCTGCGGTGATGAAGAGCATGTTGGCGCCTTCGAGGGCGGCCATCACGTCATCGAGGCTTTCCTCGGCCGCGGCTTCACCGATCTGGGGCCGAGAGCCAGCGCCGAGCCCTTGGGTCACGCCGGTCCCGAGCTGGATCTTGTTCTCTGCCTTCGAGAGGCTGACCGCCTGGGCGTCCGTGTTGGCGCAGACGAAGTTCACGCCGTCCAAGTCACTGACGATCATATTGTTGACGGCGTTGCCGCCTGCACCACCGACGCCGATCACGACGATCTTCGGCTTCAGTTCCGCAGAAGTGGGGACGGAAAGATTGAGCGGCATAAGAGCGGAATCCCTAAACGTGGTGGCAACCTTGGTTAAAGGATCGATCACTCTGGTTAGCGAGCGGTTAACACGAGAAGGAATTTGCAGCCTCAGGCCGGGCTGTGCAGAAAGATGTCATGACCGACGCCAAGCATGTCCCGCTTTCCGAGCTTTCCCCTGCCCCCCAGCTTTCCGGCGAGGACGCCCTGGCCGAAGCGCAGCGCTTTTTCGATGTGATGGCGACGCGGCACACGATCAGGGATTTCTCCGAAGAGCCCGTCGACCGGGCGCTGATTGAGAAAGCGATCGAGACGGCTGGCCGTGCCCCCAACGGGGCGAACCATCAGCCCTGGTTCTTCGCTGTCGTGGAGAGCCGGGAGGTCAAGCGCGCCATCCGCGAAGCGGCGGAGGAAGAAGAGCGCGCCTTCTATGGCGGCAAGGCGGGCGAGGAATGGCTCGACGCGCTGGCACCCATCGGGACCGATGCGGAGAAGCCTTTCTTGGAGACGGCGCCCTACCTGATCGTCTGCTTCTCCCAGAAGCGCGGCGGCGTGGAGGCGGGTGACGACCGGAAGAACTATTATGTCACCGAGAGCGTCGGGCTCGCCTGCGGCTTCCTTTTGTGTGCGCTCCATCAGGCGGGCCTTGCGACCCTGACCCATACGCCGAACCCGATGAAGTTCCTCAACGAGGCTTTGGACCGCCCGGCTACCGAGAAGGCCATGATGATCATCGTCGTCGGCAAACCTGCCGAGGGGGCAACGGTTCCTGAGCACGCGCTCAAGAAGAAGCCCCTCAGCGAGATCATGAAGGTCTACTGACGATCAGTTGATGACCTGCATCAGCTTGACGAAGTTCTCCGCACGCTCGTTCTGGATTTCGAAGCGGCGCACGCCAAGCGTGTCGATCGCTACGCCCAGTTCTTCGAGCGTCGCTATCGTCTCGTTGTCAAAGCCCTCCGAGGCAATACTCCGCGCAAGGTCGGCGTAACCCTTAAGATGGGGCTCCATCTCGCGGCTGACCTCGTTGAAGTCTGAAAGGCTACCGCAGGCAGCATCGAATGCCTCGCGGGCCTTACGCTCGACCCTCTGCCTGCAGAAGGACCGCGTGCGGTTCTCTGCTTGCTTGAGCGCCACCTGATAGCGACGGAAAGCCTCCGCGGCTTCATCAGCCCACGCCAGGTCTTCTTCCTGCGTGCTGGTCTCGAAGCCTCCGAGCAGCTCGAGCATGGCGATGATCACATCGTTGGATGCGCCGATGCTCTCGAGGTGCTTCCCGACCGGCAGGCTATCGTCCTGCGCCGCGATGTTGATGACGATGAAAGCGTTCTCAGCTTTCAGTGTCGCGATCGTGCTGTCGACTTCTTGGAAGGCGAGAGCGGAATAGGTCTCGAGATCACCGGCCTTCAGCGCAGCGAGTTGCCGTTCGAACAGGTCGAGCTGGCGCACTGCTGATGCCCTGAAGTCGAGGAGGAAGGGCCGGGTCTCTGCGAGCGCTGCCTCGATCTTGTCGTCTCCGAGATCAGGAATAGTTTCAGGGAGGAGATCAAAGGCCTCGTCTGCTGCTGCCAGCTGCCTGCGCAGGTTCGCAAGCGCGGCATCGGCTTGAGGCGCGAGGGCGGCTGATGTCGACGGATCCGCCTCCATTTGCATGAGGATCGGGTTGAGCGCTTCGCCAGAAATGACCTCCGTGTATCCGGAGATGGCCCGTTCAGTCGCCGCATTGATGTAGCTCAGCTCCTGAAGGCTCCCGTCCGAGGGCTGGGCGTGGGCAATGGCCACGGGAGAAAGCGCGAGGTAGCAGCTCGCGAGAATTGCTCGAAATATCATCAGGATGCCCTTCAATCGTGGCCTGAACGTTGAAGCATTGCTGCTCTGGAGGCAAGGCGACCGGACAGCGGCGCGTAACTCTGGAGCGCTCCCGGACGAATACCCTCGCGTCGAATGCGAAGGGGCACCATGGCGAAGAGAACTCCGAAACCCGTCCGCCTGCGGATGTATAAGTGGGAGGGTTCGTGGGGACCCTTTACGATCACGCTGCCTTGCGGTGAGTGCGCGCTGACTGAGGATGTCATCGAGGCCACTCTTGCCAATGAGCTGGCCCATGTGCCTGTGGAGTTCGAGTGCAAGCCTTGGCTTTCCTATTGGTGGGAGCCGATTGCTTCGGGCGGGTGGCATGCGCCGATCATCCTTGTAGGGAACAAGGTTATTGCTCAAGGTGATGCCTTGAACCGAGGGGTGCTGACTGAAATGGTCGTGCGGGCCTATGCCAAGTCGCATCCGGTTGAGGGCAACAAGGTCTTCGGCAAGCCGAACTGCCCCTACTGCGTGAAGGCCAAAGAGCTCCTCGACGAAGCAGGCGTGGACTACGAGTATCTCGATGTCGTGGAGAACCCAGCGGCGATGTACGAGATGCTGGTCAGGGTGAAGCCAGAGATCGGGGAGTTCACCCCGGTGACAACGCCTCAGATCTGGATCGATGGAAAGCATGTGGGCGGAGCAGATGAGCTCGGCGAGATGCTACAGACCCACGTCGAGCCTGATCCTCGCAGGGGGCAGGGCTCTATGTCACCGACGCGCAACCACAGACGGGACGAGAAGGGCAAGAAGCGCATGCCTGCACCTTCCCGGCCCCGCTACACCTAGAGCGGGGTGCCTTCCCAGGTGACGCCCTGCCAGTCGAGGAGCATGTCGTAGCGGCCATCGGTACGCGGACGGAAAGTGATGCTCTCCTTCGACTGAGGGGCCTCGAAGAAAACGAACTCACTCTCTGCCTTGAGGCGGCCGCCTAGCTCGCCGTTCTGGTAAAGGGCGAGGCCGCCCTGCTCGAACCTGATCTCAAGTTCGAGGTTCTCGATCTCCTCGAACCGATAGGTCCCGACATAGCGGCGCATGATCTCTTCGGGCAGGTCAGTCGCTGTGCGCATGACCGGCGCCGGGATCTCGTAGGGCTCGCCCTTGAGCATCGCACGGGTGTCAGCGACCAGTTGGGCGAAGGGGATGGCATCGTAATTGGTGAGGAAGGCAAAGCCGTAGCCGGCCGCCACGCCAGCCTCCACGTAGGCCCGCTTGCCGTCCGTTCCCCCTGCGTGGGCGATCACGCCGTCCTTCTCGAGCACAGAGGCGTAGGGCTCGCTGGAGAGGAACCGGATGAGCCTGCCAAGGTCTTCAGCGGTGCTGTAGAGCTTGGCCGGCCGCTGCTCGTCGGGCTGGAACTCCAGAATAGGCTCGATGCCGTCATCATCGACGGTGTGTCCGTAGGCGTAGGTATCGAGGTTCTTCCGCCCACCGAAGAAATGCGCGCCGCTTCGCTCCATACCGGCGGGTGCGAAGATTCGCTCCTCGACATAGCGTTCAAATCCGAGCCCGCTCGCTTCGCCGATGATAGAGTACAGGAGATGATAGCCGACATTGGAGTAGCGGGTGTCCGTGCCCGGCTCGAACGCAAGCGCTTCGGTTGCTGCGAGCGCGATGATCTCATCCCGGGAGAGGCTCATCTGGTCCGTGGGCGGATTGGTGAGCTCTCGCGGAAGGCCCGAGGCATTGTCCATGAGGTGACGCACGGTGATGCGGTCACCATTGGGGAAGTCGGGATAGAACTCCGAAACGCGCGTCTCTGGCGTCAGGACTCCATCAGCCGTGAGCTGAACAACCGCGACCTTGGCGAGGAGTTTCGAGACGGAGCGGAGGTCGAACTGGCTGGAGAGGTCGACCGCCATAGTCGGCGGGAGGTCGCCTGACATTTCGTGGGCGGCGAGGTGGATGGTCTCGCCCCTTCTCAGGAGCACAACAGTGCCATTGAACTGGTCGAGGCTCGTCAGTGCCGTGAAGTAGACGTCCGCTTCTGCGAGCCTCAGCTCCTCCGTCGTTGGATCGGCCGGCGTCGAGGCGCAGGCTGCGAGGACGGCGAAGAGAGCGGAAGCAAGAACGGTACGCATGAGTGGCGAACTCCTGAGGCTATCACGGGAGATAGGCATTGGGCTCGATGCCGAAAACCAGTCTTGCGATCAAATCGCTAAAGGACGTCCTGCCACTCCGGGCGTTTCTGGATCTGCGCTTTTGCATAGGGGCAGAGGGGGACGATCTGGCGGCCTGCTTTGCGGGCATCCTCGACACCGCGCTGGACGAGGGCCACGCCGACGCCCTTGCCGCGCAAGCCATCGGGCACGCTGGTGTGGTCGATGATGATCATCTTCTCGCCCGCGCGGGAATAGGTCATCTCGGCTTCATGGCCATCGACCACGACCCAGTAGCGGCCTTTGCTATCATCTTCCTGGTGCTGAATATCCATCAGGCGAGGACGTCCTTCCATTCGGGGCGCTTGCCGATCTTCGCTGCGGCGAACGGGCAGAGGGGCACGAGCTTTTCATTCCGGGCGCGAGCTTCCTGTACGGCGTGGGCGACAAGCTGGGTTCCGATCCCCCGGCCTTCGAGAGCTCCCGGGACACCGACATGATCAATCGTCAGGGTGCGCCCTTCCTTGTGGAAAGTGAGCTCCGCCTCGTGGCCTTCGACATTGGTCACGTAGCGGCCCCGGCCGCCTTCATCCTCGCGGGTGATCTTCATCAGCCAGTCTCCCTCAACCCCTTGTCGAAGACCATCCGGTCGTCGCGAAAGGCCTTGAACTCGAGCGCGTTTCCGGCGGGGTCACGGACGAACATGGTCGCCTGCTCCCCGGGTTTTCCCTCGAAACGAACATAGGGCTCGATGATGAAGTCGGCATCCGCCGATTGCAGTCGGTCCTTCAGCGCGTTCCAGTCATCCCATTCGAGGATCAGGCCGAAATGCCTGACGGGGACCGACTTTCCGTCGACGTCACCGGTCTTCGCGGCGCTGCATTCCTCGGGAGAGAAGTGCGCGACGATCTGGTGGCCCTTGAGATCGAAGTCGATCCAGTGACCTTCCATCTCGCGTCCTTCGGCACAGCCAAGGACCCCTGCGTAGAAATCCCGCGCGGCTGCAAGGTCATCGACCGGGAAGGCAAGGTGAAATCGCGGCCTGGTCATTCGGAGAAGATGATCACAGCGCGGCGGTTGAGGGGCTCACGGCGCTCGTCGGCGTGGCGGCGAGCGGGCTGGCTTTCGCCTGCGCTTTCCACCTCGACGTCGTCTTCAGCGTAGCCTTGGGAGACGAGGACGGCTGCGACGGCTTCTGCGCGCTCCATTCCGTCCTTGAGGTTCTGCTCAGCGGAGCCGGCGCGGTCGGTGTGACCGATGACCTTTGCTTTGGCGAACCCAGCGGCGAGGGCCCGCTCGGCCTGCTGCTGCACGAGCAGGATACCGGCGGAGCCAAGGTCGTTGCGGCCATAGTCGAAATAGACCGTGGTCTCGAAGTCTTCCGCGCTGAAAACCAGTGCGCCTTCAGGGGATTGCGCTGCATGCGACAGGGTGAGAGCGAGGGTTGCGAGGATGGACAGCATCAAGGTCTCCTCCTTGCTTATCCGGAGGTCTCAGTCTCGCCGAGATGCCTCGAAAGTCAACGGCGCTGCGGCGATGGTGCCGCTTTCAGGCTCGTCACCTGAAAGGAAGGCCAAGGCAGCCGCTTCGGCATCGGGGCTGGAGGAGAGGAGATCGCTTCCTGCGCCTTCCACGAGGAGAAGCGTCCTGTTCTTCCGTAGGCTGCGCGTCGCCTTGCGCGCTTCTTCAGGATAGCTCCAGCCGTCAAGCTCACCCATCAAAACGAGCGTCGGCGTGCGGCCGCCCGGGCGGTCACGGTACCGACCTCGAAGCTCGAGATGCCGGGCATCCTCCGCGAGGTGCTGGATGGGGAAGTTCAGGCCTTCACCAAGGACAGCGCTCCTTGCCTGAACCCTTAGGCGGGCACGGCGGACCGTATCCGCACCGGAGGCGAGCCTGCTGCCAAGCATCGGCGCTTCCAGCGTGATCCGCGCGGGGGCGTGGGGACTGGCGAGGCTTGCGAGCGGTTGGAAGTCTCCGTCCTCAGCGGACGCGATAGCGGCTTCGAGCCGACCGGCTTCGGCAGGATCAGCGACCATCTGTGCAGCGACGATTTGCAGGAGGAAGCCTGAGAGCGCCAGGTCTCTCCCCTCGCCTGCCAGAACTATACGCTGGGGCGATGCATCGAGCTCTTCGATCAGCCGCACCAGCCTCTCTGAGAGGGAAGAGCCTCGAGCGCCGCGCTCTCCGAGGAAGCTATCAATCCGCTCGACCGCTTTGTCCGTTTGCTGAGGATATCGGAGCGTCTGGCCAAGCCCCTCCGTGCTGGAGAGGACGAGGCGATTGACCTTCTTCGGGTGGCGCTTCTGCATGGCGAGCGCCAGATGGGTGCCCCTGCCGCTGGCGAGGACCGCGACGCGGCCTCCGAGGATGTTCGCGATTGCCGCGAGATCGTCTGCAGCTTCGACGGGGCTATAGGCCTTGAGGTCAACACCAGCTGCCTCCCAATAGGACCTGCACTGACGAAAGGCCCGGCGATAGGTCGCGACCATGGCATCGCGGCGCGTCTCGGCGCCCGAGGCGAAACCGTAGCTGCTCTCGCAAGCAGGCGGCTGGTCGGAGAGGCCTGTCCCGCGTGGGTCGATCAGGATGACGTCACGCGTCTGGCGCAGCGCACCGAGAAGCGACCAGTCCCGCACAGCAAGCTCGGACGCCGGACCATCGGCGAGGTAGAGGAGCGGCGGATAGCCTTCGGGAGCGACGGCAGGAAAACGGAGGAACCTGACGGCGAGGAGGTCGCTGTTGCGCTTCGCCCGGATGGCCGGAACCCGCAGCGTCACCTGATCAATCGTCAGGGTCTGGCCGTCCGGTGTCTCGAACGGCGCAGGTTGCCTGCTTGTCTCCTCAAGGAGGGGTTTCGGCCTGATGATCTGCGCCTCAGCGCTCCCCAGAAGGACCGCCGCGACGAGAAAAGCCACCCTCAAACGGCGCAGCATGTCTGTTGTTTCCCCGATCTTTTTCCGCTGGTTCTAGAATGTTCCCGTCTGTTCGCCAAGAGTTCCCGCCAGCCAGGAGCCTCAGGGCTCGGGCTGGCGGGATTTTCTATGCCCCCGCGCTAGTTTGCGGCTAAGGCACACCGCAGTTCATTCGGGGATGGTTATGTTCACTTGGTTTGGTCGGATTTTCACAGCGCTCTTGATCCTGGCAGCCTTGCCGTTTCACGGCATCGTCCCGGTGGTCTGGATCAGCTCGTTCTTCGACGAGTATCTCTACAGCCTGGTGTCCGGCGCCGATCCCAAGCTCCTCGCTTATCTCGACTCAGGCCCGGGGCCGATCTTCCTGCTTCTGTTCTCGACCATTGCGTTGATCGGAGCGCTGCTCGGTGTGCTTCGCGGCAGGCGGTATGCGGCTCGCCTGATCATGCTCGCGGCGATCGCCGATGCGCTTTCGCTCTACCTCGCGAACAAGTTCGGCCTGACGCGGATCGACCTCTCGGCGTTGGAGATCACGCTCCTTGGCGCCTTCATGGTGGTGCTGTGGCTGATCGTCCGCGGCGTGACGAAGGAGGACTGAGCGCGAAGCTCAGTCCAGTTCCAGCGGCCCGCCTTCAGGTTCGGTGAAATAGCGGTCGACCATCTCGTCGGTGACCTCTTCAAGGCTTGCGGGCTGCCACTTCGGGTTCCGGTCCTTGTCGATGATCTGTGCACGGACACCTTCGAGGAAGTCCGGGCCTTCCATCAGGTGCGCCGCGACGCAGAACTCACGTGAGATACAGGCCGAGAAACCCTCGGGCGCGTCGTTCAGGAGGCGGAAGGTCAGGGCCTGGCTGGTCGGGCTGCCGGGCTTCATGGCGTCGAGGCATGCGTCGCCGAAAGCGCCTGCGTCTTTCAAGCTTGAAAACAGCTGATCAAAGCTGTCGACCTTGAGGAAATGCTTGTCGATGTCGCGGAGCGAGCCAGCGATCGGGCCCGGCTCAGGGCTCGAGACGCCCTGAAGCGCACCATCAACGGCGGCGAGAATGTCGCCTGAAAGATCCGCTGACAGAAGTGCATCGCGCAGGTCGCTGATCTTCTCTGACGGGACCATGTGTGTCCCGATGCCGGTGGTCACGCAGTCGCTGCCTCGGAGCCTGGCACCGGTGAGCGCGAGGTAGAGGCCAAGGCCACCATTCAGCTGACGGAGGAAATGGCTGGCACCCACGTCGGGCATAAGGCCGATACCGCATTCAGGCATGGCCCAGAGGGTCCTCTCGGTAACGACCCGCCGGTCAGCCATCGCCGAGACACCAACGCCGCCACCCATGCAGATGCCATCGATCAGCGCGATATAGGGCTTCTTGTAGTGCGCGATAAAATTGTTGAGGCGATACTCGGTCCGGAAGAAGGTCGCGGCCTCCACCGGGTTTTCCTTGGCCGTCTCAGCCAGCCAGCGAATGTCGCCGCCTGCGCAGAAAGCCTTCTCCCCCTCCCCTTCGATGAGGATCGCCTTGACCGCGTCATCGTCAGCCCAGCTCCTGAGCTGGCTGTCCATCGCGGTGCACATGTCGGCGGTGAGGGCGTTGAGCGCTTTGGGGCGGCTGAGGGTGATGACACCCCAACCGCCCCGCGTCTCGAAGAGAACGTCGTTTGTCATGTGGCGGGGGTTAGCTGGCCCAGACAGGCTGGCCAACCCCGACCTTGCTTACTCGGCAGGTGCTGCCGCCGGCTTCTCTGCGTAGAGTTCCGGATACTCGGCGCGCGATTTGCGGACCGCGATCACGTAGATGAAGACACCGATACCGGCCTTCGCGACGATGTCTGCGATCGTGTAGCCAACCTGGACGATGGTCTCCGCGGCGGCGCCGTCGAAGCCGACGAACGGTGCCATGTAGACGATCGGGTAGAAGCCCCAGGACGCGAAGGTGATCAGGCGTGCCTTGCTGATCAGGCCACGGACATTCTCCGGCTGACGCTTGATCGAGTCGCCAAGGCCGCTGAACAGTTCGTAGACGATGTAGGCAAACGGGATCGAGCTGATGAAGCCCCAGAGCGCGCGGGTGCCATTGTCGTCTGCGATCTCACCCGGGTAGCCGAGGATGATCATGAGCGCTGCGGCGATGCCGAGCTTCCAGGACTTGGATGCCGTTTCCGACTGCGAAAGGCGCATGACGAGGATCAGCTCGATCAGCAGCAGCGGAACGGTGAGGAGCCAGTCGACGTACCGGTAGGCATCGTTGAAGGCGAGGCCCGTCGCTTCGAGATTGCCATCGACATAGGTGTACGCCTTGTCCCAGCTCTCAAAGATACGGAGGTAGTGGTAAGCAGCAATCGCCGTCACAAGGCCCGAAATCAGGAGAGCCGTTTTGTAGGGCGGAGCAACTTGACTTCGTCCAAGCCAAAGGAACAGCGTTGCAGCTGCCATCGTGGCAAAAGTGAACGAGAACGCGTTGTAGACCAGCGAATACTGGCCTGCACTGATTAGGTCGTTGGTCAATTCCATACGATTTTCCTCCTAGTGGTCGTTATCTAGTCGGCTTGAAACAGGTTGACAGTTTTTCAATGGTGGCAAGACGCCCCAGAGAGAAACCGCCACATGTGGCAAGTTGTCAGTGGAGTTATACAGTCGCGGTGGCGTTCTTTTGCTGCGCTGCACTACGGTACTCCAACAGAAGCGTGTGCGGCATTGTCAGTGCCGCAAGGCCGATAAACAGACCACGTAGAACGTTTTCAGAAAGGGCAAGCTCGCGCACAGGGAGAACAACGATCAGCGCAACGACTGTCAGTGTCGCGACGAGCGTATAACCCACGACCACCAGACCCTTTCGCAAGTCAGCGGCGATCTCCCCATGACGGAGAATGTGTCGCGGACTGTGCAGGAGGACGAAGTAGCTGGCGAAGAAAACGAGCGCCGGGAGCACGTAGGCCATGAGCGCAACGAGCGCGATTTCGATGGCCGCGTACGGAGAATGGACCCACGCGGCAGCAACCGCTCCTGCGATCACCCAAAACGAGATCAGGATCAGAGGATAAGGCACCTCGCTCGGAAGCGGCGCGTCCGTCGCCGTGATGGCCCGGAAAATGGCCGCGACCCCTTCCGGGTCGCCCAGAACGGGGAAGATCACGATGGCACTCGCCCCAGCGAGCCTGAGGACCTTGGGCAAGGGCGCCCAGTCATCACCAAAGTGCCAGATGGAAATGAGCAGAAATGCGCTGAGCGCCACCACCGGCAGCAATATGCACGCCGCGACCGTCGCGGCCGCCACCAGCAAATAAAGGCCATGAAAGCCAATGAAACTGCGGGTGTCGTTCCAGAGTTCGATCCTGCGCGCGATGTAGAGATCGAGCGCTCCGTGCGGCAGGCCCAGCAACAGGACAGCGCCAGCGATGACTGCGATCGTCGTCGCGCTCTGCGTGTCGATCCGCGACAGCAGGCCCACGAGCAGCAGGGCCACGGCTGCCGCCATGAAGATCCGGGAATGGATGCGATGCACGCGGGACATGACTTAGAACCTAGGCCGCTGGTGGATCGGGCACAGTTTGAGGGACGAAAGGCTGCTTTTCATGGGCTGGCCACGCGCTCTTTGTCGCTGGGCATGGGTCAACAGGACCTCCCGAGCCTCTCTTGTCATGGAGAGAATTCGCTGTAGCCTTCTCTAATCGCAGGGATTTCTTTCATGAGACAGTTCAGGAGCGGGGCTCTCCTCGCATCAGCGTTCCTTTTCGCCGCATGTTCAGGCGGTGGCGGCAGTGACGAGCCAGAGCCGCTCCGCGGCGGAAACAACATCGCTCCCACAGTGACCTCGGCAGACATCGTCAACGTCGATGAGAACGTTGCGGGCGGCTTCTATCAGGCGTCGGCCACCGATCCCGAGGGAGATACGCCGTTCAGCTGGGCCGTCTCGGACCAAGGGACTGACTCAAGCTTCTTCGAGATTACGGGCGACGGCGAGCTCAGCTTTATCGACGCGCCTGACTTTGAAAGCCCGCGCGATGAGAACGCGGATAATGAGTATCTGGTGGAACTCGAGGTCAGGGACGCCCTCGGCGCGATCCGTTTCTTCAGCCTCAGGGTCCGGGTGCAGAACATCGATGACGGCGATCCTGTGCGCTACGTCGATGAGGTTTTTACGGATACCTTCGTGACCCGCAACGTTCAGTATGGAGAGGGTAAGCGCGGATCAAGTTCGGTGCCGCTCTTCATGGATGTCTTCGGGCCATCTGGCGATGCAGAAGTTCTGCGTCCGACCATGATCCTCGTGCATGGAGGAGGCTTTACGGGCGGCAACCGGCAAGAGCTGGAAGAGGCGGCTGAGAGCTTCGCGCGACGCGGCTACACAGCAGTGACCGTTGACTACCGCCTTCTGGAGCGCGCTCCGCAGACGGAAGATGAGCTGACCATCGGCGCCATTGAGGCATTCCACGATGTCCTCGCCGCGGTCCGGTTCCTCCAGCAGGACTTCATCACGCAAGAGATTTACGGTGTGGACGGAGAGAAAGTCTTTGTCTTCGGCGTGTCGGCGGGTGCCGTGGTCGCAGCGACCATGGCGACCTTTGAAGATGACGAGACGTTTCCCTCTCAAGCCGGTCGCGACTACCTTGCGGCGAATGGCGGCTATGAGGGCGAGACCAACGATCTTGGCGGCTCAGTCTCGTCAGAGATCCAGGGCGTGATTTCGCTATCGGGGGCGATCCTCGATGCGGACTGGATTGATGCCGATTCCAAGCCGATCTACATCGCCCACGACGAATTCGACCCGATCGTCCCTTGCGGCACCTCAGCCGAGGGTGCCCACAATACGGGGCTTGTCGTCGTCGGGGGCTGCTCGATGATCGAGGGCTACGATATGCGGAACAGCACGGAGAACTTCCGGACCCTGATCAAGATCGGCAATGTCGGTCACGTCAGCTTCAACGCGGCCGAGTTCGACCGGATCATCAGCGAGTCCGGTCAGCTTTTTCTTGATCGCGTGATCGAGCCCGCGCCTTAGCCTGCGAGGCGGACCTTGATCGCGGCGAGTGCGTCCTGCGCCTTGTCGCCGTCGGGGCCACCGCCGTGAGCGAGATCAGGCTTGCCGCCACCGCCCTTGCCGCCGAGGGCCTCGACCATGAGCTTGACAAGCTCCGGAGCCGGATGATCGCCGGTGAGGGTTGGTGAGACGCCTACGGAGGCGGATGCCTTGCCGTCGTTCACCGCGATGAAGGCTGCAACGGAGGCGTCGTTCTTCTTGAGCGCATCGGCGATGAGGCCGCGCAGTTCCTTGGCAGGGATGCCCTCGAGCACAGCGCCGGTGAAGTGGACGCCGCCAATCTCCTCCGCCTGCGGAGCACCGCCGCCAGTCGCCGCTTTCTTGCGGGCTGCGACGAGCTCCTTCTCGAGCTTCTTCTTGTCTTCCTGAAGCGCCTCGATCCGGGTCGCGAGTTCTTCGGGGCTGGTCTTGAGCAGCGAAGCGGCGCGCATGGCTGCGCCTGCCTGCTCTTTCAGATAGGCGCGCGCACCTTCGCCGGTGACGGCTTCGATCCGGCGGATGCCAGAGGCGACTGCGCCTTCGGAGACGATGACGAAGAGCGCGATGTCGCCTGAGCGTTCGACGTGGGTGCCCCCGCAGAGCTCCACCGAATAGGCGCCCTCGCCGTCGAGCTTGTCACCAAGGCTCAGCACACGGACTTCGTCCTCGTACTTCTCACCGAAGAGCGCCATGGCGCCCTCCTCGATGGCCTGATCGTAGGGCATCAGCTTGATGCGGCCTTCCGCGTTCTGACGGATGACTTCGTTGACCTCGGCCTCGACGGCGTCGACCTCCTCGCGGGTCATGCCCTGGTTGTGGCTGAAGTCGAAACGCAGCCGGTCAGGGCCGACGAAGCTGCCCTTTTGGGTCACGTGATCACCAAGCACGTTCCTGAGCGCCTGGTGCACGAGGTGCGTCGCCGAGTGGTTGGACTTGATCTCCTCGCGCCGGACACCGCCGACGGAGAGGGCGATCTCCTCGCCCTCCTTCAGTGTACCAGCATCGAGCTTCGCGATGTGGATGTGCTGGCCGTTTTTCTTCTTGGTGTCGGTGATCGTCAGCTTCGCGCCAGCTTCCGTTTCTGCCGAGCCTGCGTCGCCGCTCTGACCGCCGCTTTCGCCGTAGAAGGGCGTCTGGTTGGCGACCAACATGATTTCGTCGCCCGCGCTCGCCTCGCTCACGCGCTCACCGCCCTTGACGATGGCCTGGACCTGTCCGGATGCGGAGAGGTGGGTGTAGCCGAGGAACTCCGTCGCGCCGTGCTGGTCGGCAATCTCGTACCAGACCTTATCGTCGCCCGCCTGACCAGAGAAGTTGGACGCAGCCCGCGCACGTTCCTTCTGCTCGGCCATGGCCTTGTCGAAGCCATCCGTATCGAGAGCATAGCCGTCGCGGCGCAGGGCGTCCTCGGTGAGGTCCACCGGGAAACCATAGGTATCGTAGAGCTTGAAGGCCGCTTCGCCCGGGAGCGTGCCGCCTTCGGGGAGCTTGCCCGTTTCTTCGGAGAGAAGCTTGAGACCGCGGTCGAGAAGGCCTGCGAACTTCTCCTCTTCGAGGCGGAGGGTATCGGTGATCAGGCCCTCGGCACGCCGAAGCTCCGGGTACGCCTCACCCATGTCCGCGACCAGCGTCGGGACGAGCTGATGCATCAGCGAATCCTTGGCGCCAAGGGTCGCAGCGTAGCGCATGGCACGGCGCATGATCCGGCGGAGGACATAGCCCCTGCCCTCGTTCGACGGGGTCACGCCATCGGCAATCAGGAAGCTCGACGAGCGGAGATGGTCCGCGATGACCCGGTGGGCGGCAGCGTCTGCGCCCTCCTCAGGCTTGCCGGTCAGCTCGACGGACGCGCCGATGAGCTTCCGGAAGAGATCAATCTCGTAGTTTGAGTGAACGCCCTGAAGGACAGCCGCGATCCGTTCCATTCCCATGCCGGTGTCGATCGAGGGCTTGGGTAGCGGAAGCTTCTCTCCGTCAGCCTGCTGATCGAACTGCATGAAGACGAGGTTCCAGATCTCGATGAACCGGTCGCCGTCTTCGTCAGGCGATCCAGGAGGCCCGCCAGGGATGTCCTCGCCGTGGTCGTAAAAGATTTCCGAGCAAGGACCGCAAGGCCCCGTGTCGCCCATCGACCAGAAATTGTCCGACGTCGGGATGCGGATGATCTTCTCGTCGGGAAGCCCTGCGATCTTCTTCCAAAGGTCGAAGGCCTCATCATCGGTGTGGTAGACCGTGACCAGAAGCTTCGACGCATCAATGCCGAACTCCTTGGTGCAGAGCTCCCAGGCGTTCGTGATCGCCTCTTCCTTGAAATAGTCGCCGAAGGAGAAGTTGCCGAGCATCTCGAAGAAGGTGTGGTGGCGCGCCGTATACCCCACATTGTCGAGGTCGTTATGCTTGCCCCCTGCCCGGATGCATTTCTGCGAGGAGGTCGCGCGGGGTGCGGGCGGGGTCTCCTTGCCGGTGAAGATGTTCTTGAACGGCACCATGCCCGCATTGACGAACAGGAGGGTCGGGTCCGATTGCGGCAGGAGCGGCGCGGACGGGATGGCCTTGTGCCCACGGCCCTCAAAGAAGCTCAGGAACTGGCGGCGGATATCGTTGACAGAAGCGGTCATCAGGCGGGGATAGGCGCGGTTTCGCGGCGGTGCAATCGCTCCCTTCCGCTGCAGCGCTAACTTGATGCTCACCTTGATGAGGCCAATGTTACAGCCACTGATTGTACCGGAGAGCTTCGATGCGCGTCCCCTTCCTTCTGGCAGCCCTTTTAGGCTCTGCCATGGCTCAGGAGGCCCCTCAGCCGGACCCTGCGCTTCAGCCCCAGCCGACCGACCCTGTCGAAATGCCTACGCCCCGGGCCGAACCGGCCCCTGAGCCAGAGCCTGCGCCTACGGTGAGGGCGGTTATCGGCGCGACGGTGATCCCGGGCGATGGCTCCGATCCCGTGCAAGACGCGGTCATCCTCGTGCAGGAGAACCGCATCATCGGCTTCGGCGCGCGGGGCGAGGTGATGATCCCGGGCGACGCGGAGATCACTGACGCGACGGGCAAGTTCATCATGCCCGGCATGGTCGACGCCCACGTCCACTTCTTCCAGTCGGGCGGCATCTACACCCGGCCCGATGTTTTCGACCTGCGCGACATCCGCCCCTATGAGCAGGAGAACCAAGCGGTCAGGGCAGCCTTGGACGCCAACTTCCAGCGCTATCTCGCCGCTGGGGTCACGTCGGTCTTCGACGCAGGCGGGCCGAACTGGAACTTCGAGGTGCGCGCAGCCTCGAGGGCATCTCGCGCCCCTAGGGTGGCGGTGGCAGGCCCACTGATCGCGACCGAGCCGACGCCGCGGCAGGAGCGGATGATCGTGAACGGCGACCAGCCGATCATCTCCGCTGCGACGCCTGAGGAAGCGGCCAACCTTGCCCGCTCGCTGATCCCTTCGGAACCCGACGCCATCAAGATCTGGGGCATTGGTTCCGATGCTGCGGGCACGGAGAAGATCCGTGTCATGACGAAGGCGGTGGCTGATGTGCTGGAAGGCACCGACATCCGCATCGCGGTTCACGCGACGAGCCTTCCCAATGCGAAGGCTGCGGTACGCGGCGGGGCGGATATTCTCGTTCACTCCATCGACGACCAGCCGGTGGATGCTGAGTTCATCAGCCTCTTGAGGGACAATGGCGTCATCTACATCCCGGCGATCGTGGTGTTTGAGGGCTATACCGACGCCATGTTCGGCCAGCCAACCCTTCTCGCCGAAGAGCGGAGGCTCGCAGACCCGGATGTCC
Source organism: Parvularcula mediterranea (assembly GCF_013085255.1). Classification (GTDB taxonomy): domain Bacteria; phylum Pseudomonadota; class Alphaproteobacteria; order Caulobacterales; family Parvularculaceae; genus Parvularcula; species Parvularcula mediterranea. The sequence continues at coordinate 1,305,858 of NZ_JABFCX010000003.1, read as the reverse complement.
TCGCGTCGCTCTATGCCATGCCAGCGGCCATGCGCAGGGATAACCGGATCAGGACCCTCCAAAGGATCGAGCTTGCCAAGACGAACGCGAAGGCCGTCCATGAAGGCGGCGCCCGCGTTGCCGTCGGCACCGACGCGGGTAATGTCGGCACGCTGCATGGCGGGTCGATTTTCAGGGAGCTGATCATCCTTGAGGAAGCAGGCATCCCGCGCCTCGATATCATCACCATGGCGACGCGCAATGGCTCTTTCGTGGTGACGCCGGCCCCGCGTTTCGGGACGATCGCGGAAGGCATGTCGGCGGACTTCCTCGTCCTGCGCCAGAGCCCACTAGAGGCCATGTCCAACGTCCAGACTATCGACACGGTCTGGCTGCGTGGCCGCGCGATCCCTCGCCGGAACCTCATCCCCCAGACACCCGAAGCTATCGTCCAAAGCCAGCTCGATGCCTATAACCGGCAGGACCTTGAAGCCTTCGCAGGCGCGTTCGCCAAGGACATCCAGATCTACTACCTCCCCAATACGTCGAACGCGGAAGTTTCCGGCAAGAACGAGCTGCGCGAGGTCTACGGACGGCTCTTCAGCCTCGCCGACGAGGAGAAGATCCGCTGCCAGGTCACCAACCGGGTGGTCGAGGGAAGCTTCGTGATCGACCAGGAGATCTGCCGTGGCCTCAACGGACGGACGATCCGTGCACAGGCGACTGCGACCTACCAGATCGAGGACGGCAAGATCAGGCGCGTCTGGTTCGCTCGTTAGGGCGCTTCTGCCAGCCGCATGATCCCGTTGCCCATGACGAAGTCGACGGGGCCTGCGAGCTCTTGAAGGCCTGTGCCTTCGGAGCCAGCCACCGTATGGGTCGAGCTGATCTTCGTGCCCCCACCCTCAGCGGGCGCGAGGATGATCGTCCAGATGCACTCGGCACCCGTCGCGTGAAGCGGTCCAAAGGGGGCGGAGAGAACGAGCTGCTTGCCCTTCATCACCGTCAGGATCTGTCCGTGGATGACGGAGCCGCCCTCCCAGTCCTCGCGCCAGTAGGACCCGGCGCTGTCCTCCATCGACAGGTTCGCAGCATCGCCCGAATAGGAGTGCGCGCCGTCCCACCATTCCGAAGGCTCCATCAAACGCTCCCACAGCGCATCCGGCGCAAGAGGCGAGACCGCCTCGTGCTTGAGCTTGAAGCCGGTATCTGAAGCGGTGACCACTTCTGCGGATGCTATGCCGAGCGCAGTCAAGGCAAGGGTGCTAGTGAGGATAGAGCGTTGCATCGCCGGACTCTGCCCGCCCCTCGCCCGTGCGTCCAGTGAGCGCTTCAGCGGTCGACCTGTGGAGCTATCCGCTCCTCGAAGAGGACATGTTCGCGCAATTGGCCCTCAATGGGGTCTGTCGCGCAAAATCCTGTGGCCTTCACCGATCATCATGGTTAATAGGAGGCATAGCCAATGCGGCGCCTCTCAAAGGGCGCCCGAACACCTTTAGGGAGTGAAATACCATGATCCTTTCGACCCTCATCTCCGCCGTCTCGTTCTTCGCAGCCAGCGAATTCGAAGCCGCCTGCACCGCTTACGTTGACGAGTCGGGCTCGAACATCGACTGCACCTGCCTCGCCGAAAAAGTCGAAGAGACCCCTTCGATCGGTGAAGAGCTCCTCGCAGCTGAGCCGGGCGACGCTTCGGGCCTCTCCGAAGAAGCGCTCGCAGCAGTCGCAGACTGCGGCGGCGACGTCTAAGAATTAGCGCTCAAGCGCTGACGAAAAGCCCCGCTCCGGCGGGGCTTTTTTTATGGCTCGATGGGAAGCGGCAGACCCGCCTCCCAGCCATTGCTGCGGCGGGCCTCGGCCAGCGCCTTCATGCCGGGGGTCTCCCAGATGGCATGGTAACGCGGATGCCTGCGCACCCATTCTGGATACGGATTAACGCCGTAGAATGGGTCGAGGGCATGGATGTGAGAGAAGAGCAGGTCTTCCTCATGCATCCGCTCCAGCGTTCCGAAGTAGATATCCTCCGGCAGGATGTCCGCCAGCAGTGGCCCCCAGAGGCCAGCATACTCCAGAATGGGATCTGTCTCGAACAGCTCGATAAGCTGAGTGATCTCCGCTTCGTCCGTAGGCCTCCCAACGAGAAGAGACATGAGCGTCGGTAAGATCTCGGTGATCCGCGGTTTCAGTGATGGCGGGACCTGGGGGAGCACCGCTTCGAAGGCCTGGTAACGTGGCCACCATCGGTCGATCAGCTCCTGATCTTCCGTATGCGCTGCGTAGGCCATCACGAAGGCGAGGAACCCCTCCCTCATGCACGTCTCCTCGAAGCATTGCTCGAGGATCGGGAACGCCTCTTCGTGGTTGCCGATCTGCGCAAGGAAGAAGGCGCGGGACAGGCCAAAATTGATGTTCAGACTGTCGAGGCGGGCAGCGCGATCGAAGGCCTCCGATGCACCCTCTAAGTCCCCGACGAGACGGAGCACGAGGCTGGACGCTGCGAGGGTCGTGGCGCTGTTCGCAGAAAGCTGCTGCGCGCGGTCGAGGGCAGCTTGCGCCCCGATGAGGTCCAGCTTCTCCCGCGCCAGCCATCCCGCATGAAGCGCATGGACGTCGCCGTCATTTGGAAGCAGCGCCAACGCGCGCTCGAACGCCTCGTCGGTCTGCCTCACCCACGCATCATGGTCCCGCGACAAGGGGCTCCCCGATCCGCCAACGCCGATCTGCGCCAGCACGGCCCAAGCGGGGCCGAAGTCGGGATCAATGTCGAGCGCCGCCTTGATCGCCTCCTGTGCCCGGCCACGCGCGCCGTCCTCGCGCATCCGGTCCTGATAGATCGTCAGCCCACGGAGGTAGTTCTCGTATGCCTTCGGATCGACAGCTTCACCCGTTGGAAGACCGCTATACTCCCCCACGCCGAGCCGCACCTGAAGAGCGCCCGCGACCTTGCGAACAATGTCATCCTCAATGCTGAAGACATCGGCAGCGCGGCGCTCATAGGTCTCCGTCCAGAGCTGAAACCCATCCGACGCGCGAACCAGCTGCGCCGTGATGCGGAGCTCGTCGCCTGACCTACGCACTGATCCGTCCACGATGTAATTGACACCTAGACGATCGGCGATCTCGTCGATGGGCGCGTCAGAGCCCTGAAAGCTGAACGCTGACGTTCTTGCCACGACGTCGAGGTTGTCGATTCGGGCAAGCGCGTTCAGCAGCTCCTCCGCGAGGCCCTTGCCGAAAAAGTCATCGTTGGCGTCTGTCGAAAGCGCCATGAACGGAAGAACGGCGATAGCTGGCTGCTCGATCCGCTGGGGTGCTTCCACCAAGGGCTCATCCATCCCTGACCGTTCGCCACTGAAGGGGGCCAAGAAGAAGAGCCAGCCCGCGAGAAGTGCGACGGCGCCTAGGCCTGCGGCCAGAAAGAGAGGCTTTTGGCTGCGCGGCTTCTCAGGCGTAGGCGACGGCGGAGCGGTCACCTGAGGGGCCTGGTTGGTTCGCGCGGCCAGCGTTTCCGTGAGCTGCTGGAACCCCTCCGATCCGCGCTCCGGCCATCCCGAAAGATCAGCGGTCTGGAACTGCCGGAAGCCCATGGGCGGCAGGGACTGGTCCAGCGAGACAGCGATCAGCTTGCCAGCCTCGGCCCCGGCAGAAGCCTCGTCGCGAACCCAGCGGGACTCCGCAGACGCCTCGGACCAGCAGACCAGCACCACGCCTGCCCGCTCAAGCTCGTGCTCAATGTCGCGGGAATACTCCGACCCGGGCCCGATCATCCGGTCGAGCCAGACCGAAAACCCGCGCTCTTCAAGCGCAGCCGCGAGTGCTCCGACCTTCTCCTGGTCGGGCCGCGCATAGGAGATGAAGATATCCGCCAATGCCAGGAGCCTTTTGAACCTCGTACGACTTACGCAGGATCATGTGGCGAGGGGCCCCTGCCCGCAACCCGTGGCAGCAGCGGATCAGGCGGTGGCCGGGACGATCGTGACGCTCTCGCCGCAGCCGCAGGCGTCGGTCTGGTTCGGGTTGTTGAAGACGAACCGGCTGGAGAGCTTCTCGGTCACGTAGTCGACCTCCGTACCCAGAAGGAACAGGATCGCCTTGGGGTCGATCAGGATGCGCACGCCGCGATCCTCGACCTCTTCGTCAAGCGGAGCCTTCTCGGTGGCGTAGTCGAGGGTGTATTCCATCCCTGCGCAGCCGCCATTTTTCACACCGATCCGCACGCCGATGAAATCCTCATCGGCCCGTTCCATGATCGCCTGCATCCGCGCCGCGGCACGGTCGGTCAGGGTGATCGCCTGGGGTCTCGGTCGTCTTGCCATTACATCCATCCCAGCTCGAGCTTGGCCTCTTCGCTCATCCGGTCAGCAGACCATGGAGGCTCAAACGTCATGTTAACGCTGACTTCCTCGATGCCGTCCACTTTCAGGATCGCATCCTCGACCCAGCCCGGCATCTCGCCCGCCACCGGGCAGCCCGGAGCGGTGAGGGTCATGTCCACGGTGATCTTCGCCCCGCGCTCGTCGTTCGCAGGGTCGAAGTCCACCTTATAGATGAGGCCCAATTCATAGATATCAACCGGGATCTCGGGGTCGTACACCGTCTTGAGAGCGGCGATGACTTCTTGGGTGACGTCAGCGACCTCGACCTCGGTGAGGTCTTTCAGCACGCGCGTATTCTCGGGCGCCTTTGCCTTCTCCTCCGCCGGAGGGGCGGAAAGGTCGATCATGTCCCGAGCGCCGGTGTCGGCGTCAAAGGTTTCGTCTTTGGTCTGATGTTCGGTCATGTCATCGTTTCCAGAAAGAGAGTCTCGGATGTAGGCGTTCGATCAGCCAGAAAAATAGCCTAAACCATCGGAGGAATAGCGGCCCGCTTGCTGCAGAGAAGAGAAATCCGATGACGGAAAACCAAAGAGGAAGATCCTCTCCCCTCAGTCGCAGAAGAGCCAAGCTCAGAAGGCCAACTGAAGCCGTCAGGAAAGCGGCAATGTTATCGTTGAACCAGAAGTCTCCGGACGGCCCCCAAGGCGGCCCCACATAGCGAACTCCGGACGCAAATATGTAGGCCCACAGAACTACGGAGAGCGGCACACCGATTATCGTGATAAGCAGTTCCATCTCTTAGCTCAAAAGGTCATGCGCCTTGCGGCAGGCTTCAACGAGGGCGTCGATTTCCTCGTGGGTGTTGTAGGCGGCGAAGCTGGCGCGCGCGGTGGCGGAGGTGCCGAGCTTCTTCATCAGGGGTTGGCAGCAATGGTGCCCTGCCCTCACCGCGACGCCCTGGCGATCAAGGATGGTCGAGACGTCGTGGGGATGGATCCCCTTGAGATTGAAGGCAATCACCGGACCTTTATCAGGGTGCGCACCATAAAGCTCGATGAAGTTCGTCGCGCGCAGGGCCTCCATCGCATGATCCGTGAGCGCCCTTTCGTGGGCGACGAGACCATCCAAATCCTGCGCCATCATCCAGCGAAGCGCCGTGCCGAGAGCGATCGCCTCGAGAATAGGCGGCGTGCCAGCTTCGAACCGGTGCGGCGGCTCGTTATAGGTCACGCGGTCCTGCTCGACGATGTCAATCATCTCACCACCACCGCGGTAAGGCGGCAGGCGGTCGAGCACGCTCTTCTTGCCGTAAAGGACACCGATGCCCGACGGGCCATAGGTCTTATGCCCCGTGAAGACGTAGAAATCGACGCCGAGGTCCTGCACATCCACCGGTCCGTGCACGGCCTTCTGGCAACCATCAGAGAGGATCATCGCGCCATGTTCATGGGCGATGCGCGCCATCTCCTTCACCGGCGTCACGGTGCCGAAAACGTTCGACTGGTGCGTGACCGCGACCATCTTCGTCCGTTCAGTGAACATGGCCTCGTAGGCGTCGAGATCGACATTGCCATCGGCATCGACATCGAGCCATTTCAGCACTGCGCCCTTGCGCTCGCGCAGGAAATGCCACGGCACGATGTTAGAGTGGTGCTCCATCACCGAGAGGATGATCTCGTCACCTTCGCCGATTTCCTCCTGACCCAGAACATTGGCTACGAGGTTGACGGCATCGGTACCGCCCATGGTGAAGATGATCTCATCCATGGACGCAGCGTTCAGGAACTGCGCAACCGTGCTGCGCGCTTCCTCGAATGCGCCCGTCGTCTCGTTGGACAGCGTATGCAGGCCACGGTGAACGTTCGCATACTGACCGGTCATCGACGCCGTCAGCTGGTCAATCACCGCCTGCGGCTTCTGCACCGACGCAGCATTGTCGAGGTAGACGAGCGGTTTGCCATGAACCTCCCGCGAGAGGATCGGAAACTGCGCACGGATGTCAGCGACGTTGAAGGTCATGCCGCACCCCCAAACAGAGCCGCCAGCTGCTCACGCACAGTCTCATCTTCCACCCGGTCCAGCACCTCGCCGCCGAAGGCGTCGATGAGGAGGCTGTGGGCTTCGTCTTCAGGCACGCCGCGCTGGCGCATGTAGAAGAGAGCGTCCGTATCGAGAGCACCGGCGGTGTTGCCGTGGGCGCATTCGACATCGTCTGCATAGATCTCAAGCTCAGGCTTGGCGTTGATCTGTGCGCCTTTCGAGAGGAGGAGCGCGTGGTGCGCCATCTGGGCGTCGGTGCGCTGGGCACCGCGCTGGACCAGGAACTTGCCCTGGAAGACCCCGCGCGAGCGGCCATCGCCGATGCCTTTGACAAGCTGGTCGGTGACCCCGTCCTCGCCTTCGAAGGTGATGTGGCTCGTGATATCGGTGTGCAGACTATCGGAAAGACGGTAGAGCGCGTCGATCTTCGCCTCGCTCTCACCAAGATGGGTCAGCCGCGTCTCATGCCGCGCGAGTTGCGCGCCAAGCGCGAGTGTCATCTGCTTGAGCTTCACCGTTTCCTCATCCTTGGCCTCATCGAGGCGGAGGACGGAGGAATGGACCAACACGGCCCCAGGCGCGGCGGGCTGGACGATATAGCGTTCGCACACGGACTTCGCGTCAAGCTCCAGCTCCGTCCGGCTGTTGACGAAGGGGCTGCCGGTAATCTCATGGGTCTCGATGAGCGTGGCGCGCGCCCCCTCGCCCACCGTGACGAAGACATTGTCGCCGTGGGTGCCTTCGCCGTCGGAGAGACGGCGGAGGACGATTTTGTGCGTGAAACCGGGCAAGACGCTGACGCTCATCAGGGGACGGAGCGCGGCAAGGGCAGAGAGCTCTTCGCCTGGCAGGGTCTCGTCCTCGGCATCGCGGCCGTGATCGTAGAAGCTGACCACGAGGCCGTCTTCGACCACATAGGTGCTGCCCACCTTCTCGCCGCCTTTGACGACAGGCTTCGGCTCAACGCCGTGAGGCGCCTGCGGAATGCCATTCTTCAGCGTCAGGACGGTTGCGCCACCGAGGGAGATCGGGGCCTCGGCCTGCGAAGCGTAGACACGCGAACGCTCACGCACATCGCGAAGCGCTCCGCGCAGATCGGACCATTTCCAGGTCTCCGTCCGCCGCCCGGGAAGACCGCGCGAGCGCAGAAGCTCTGCGAGGTCCGTATCCGGAACTTCCGCGAGGAGGCGATCTTCGAAGGCCGTAAGAGGGATCGGGCTTCCGGCCACTACGCAGCCTCCGACGCGAATTGTTCGTAGCCGGATTCTTCGAGCTCGCGGGCCAGCTCCGGGCCGCCGGAGTGGACGATTCGGCCGCCGGCGAGGACGTGGATGCGGTCGGGCTTCACATAGTCGAGGAGGCGCTGGTAGTGGGTGATGACGAGGAATCCGCGATCGGGGCCGCGGAGGCTGTTCACCACCTCGCCCACCATGCGGAGGGCGTCGATGTCGAGGCCCGAGTCCGTCTCGTCCATGATGCAGAAGCGCGGCTCGAAAAGGGCCATCTGCAGCATTTCCATGCGCTTTTTCTCGCCGCCGGAATAGCCGTCATTGAACGGACGTTTGAGCTTCTCAGGGCTGAGGCCAACGGTTTTCGCGTGCTCGCGGAAGACCTTGAGGAACTCCGCCGAGGTCATCTCGTCCTCGCCTCGTGCCCGGCGTTGGGCATTGAGGGCGGTACGGATGAAGTTCATGGTCGCCACGCCCGGGATCGCGGGCGGGGACTGAAAGGAAAGGAAAACTCCCTTCGCGGCCCGCTCATCCGGGGACATGTCGAGGATGCTTTCGCCCTCGAGCAGGATGTCACCATCCGTAGGCGCATAATCCTCGCGCCCGGCCACGGTGTAGCTCAGCGTCGATTTGCCCGCGCCATTGGGGCCCATGATCGCATGCACCTCCCCGGCGGGTACGGACAGATCGAGACCGTTGAGGATCTTATTGCCGCCAAGGGTGACGGTGAGGTTATTGATGTTCAGCATAATCTTACTCTTTCACCGGCCGGAGCGCCGAATATCCCTTCGGTCCTTCGGCAGCGGCATGATCGGGGTTGTCAGTTTCGACGGTGAAATAAACGACGGTACCCATAGGCTGCGTTTCACAAGACCCGGGAGTTTCGCCTCGATACCGCGAAGTGAGAATGGCGGTCTGACCAATCCAAGGTCCTGATTTAATCTTTGTGCGCCATGTAGCTCCATCATCCTCGACCGTCACGAGCTCAATCAGATGATCGTTCTGGGCAAATGCCTCCACGCCATCACCTCCCCGGTCCACAATGAAGAGATCCCCGGCCTGAACCATCACCCCACACTCCCCTCAAGGCTCACCTCGATCAGCTTTTGCGCTTCGACGGCGAATTCCATGGGCAGTTCCTGAAGCACGTCCTTGACGAAGCCGTTGACCAGGAGGGCGACGGCCTGCTCTTCGTCGAGGCCCCTGCTCTGCGCGTAGAAGAGCTGTTCCTCGGAGAGTTTCGAGGTGGTGGCCTCGTGCTCGAGGATGGCGGAGTTCGACTTATCCTCCACATACGGAACAGTGTGCGCGCCGCAGTCGCCGCCGATGAGGAGGCTGTCGCACTGGGTGAAGTTCCGCGCGCCATCGGCCTTGCCGTGGATCGAGACGAGACCACGGTAGGTCTGGTCCGACTTGCCTGCGCTGATGCCCTTGGAGATGATCCGCGAACGCGTATTCTTGCCCAGGTGCACCATCTTGGTGCCTGTGTCCGCCTGCTGATGATTGTTGGTGATGGCGATCGAGTAGAACTCGCCCTGGCTGTCGTCACCGCGTAAGATACAGGACGGGTACTTCCAGGTGACGGCCGAGCCGGTCTCGACTTGCGTCCAGGACACCTTGCTCCGTGCACCGCGGCAGTCCGCGCGCTTGGTCACGAAGTTGTAGATGCCGCCCTTGCCGTCCTTGTCGCCGGGGTACCAGTTCTGGACAGTGGAGTATTTGATCTCGGCATCGTCGAGGGTGACGAGCTCGACCACAGCAGCGTGGAGCTGGTTCTCGTCCCGCATCGGCGCGGTGCAGCCTTCGAGGTAGCTGACATAGGCGCCCTCGTCGGCGACGATCAGCGTACGCTCAAACTGGCCGGTGTTCGCTTCGTTGATGCGAAAGTAGGTGCTGAGCTCCATGGGGCAGCGGACGCCCTTCGGCACATAGACGAAGGTGCCGTCGGAGAAGACCGCCGAGTTGAGCGTTGCGAAGTAATTGTCTGTGGTCGGCACGACGGTACCGAGATACTTCCGCACAAGCTCAGGATGCTCGCGCACCGCTTCGGAGATCGACATGAAGATCACGCCGGCCTTCTGGAGCTCTTTCTGGAAAGTCGTCGCGACACTGACGGAGTCGAAGACCGCATCCACGGCGACCTTCGGCGTGTTCCGCGCAGCTGCAGCGCTCTCCGCAGCGCCTTCGACGCCCAGCAGGACTTCAGCCTCGCGCAGGGGGATGCCGAGCTTTTTGAAGTCGGCGAGGATTTCTTCCGGCACGTCGTCAATCGACTCGTACTTCGCCCCAGCCTTGGGTTCGGCGTAGTAGTAGTGATCCTGATAATCGATCGCCGGGTAGGCAACGTTCGCCCATGTGGGCTCTTCCATCTGCTGCCAGCGCTTGAACGCCTCCAGCCGCCATTCGAGGAGCCATTCGGGCTCTTCCTTCTTGGCGCTGATGAAGCGGACCGTGTCTTCGTTGAGGCCCTTGGGCGCTTTCACGCTCTCGATGTCCGTCGTGAAGCCGTACTTATACGTGTCCAGCTCCTGGACCCGTTCCACGGTTTCGGCGTCGATGCCGTCTTTATACTGCGTTTCTGACATTATGCTGCTCTCGAAGAGATGCGTTTGTATTCAGGGATCCATGTAGCGAGGACGCGCTCCGCTGCATCGGGCGGAGTGTCCCAGCCTAGGGAGATGCGAAGGGATGTCGCGGTTTCGTCTTCCGGCACGCCCATCGCACCGAGGACGGAGGATTTCTTCATCTTGCCCGAGCTGCAGGCCGATCCCGCGCTGACGGCGATGCCGCCGAGGTCCATGCTCATCACTTGGGTTTCGGATTTGAATCCCGGCGCGGTGAGGCAGGTGGTGTTGGGAAGGCGCGCCGCCGATGCTCCGTGCACGGTGGCGCCATCAGGGAGGCCAGCTTCGATCTGGTCACGGATGGCGGCAAGCGCTTCGTATTCAGACGGCTTCGCCACTTCAGCAAGAGCGCCGAAGCCAACGATGGCGGGGATGTTGTGGGTCCCTGCCCTGCGGTTCTCTTCTTGCCCGCCGCCGCCGAGGAGCGGCTCGAAGCCAAGGCCAGGCGTGACGACCAGCGCGCCGACGCCCACGGGGCCGCCAGCCTTGTGAGCCGAAAGGCAGAGCATATCCGCGCCCAAGGTCGAGAAATCGAGCGGCACTTTGAAGAGGGCCTGCACCGCATCGACCATGGTGTAGCCGCCAGCCTTGCGGGCGATGGCGGCGGCTTCCTTCACCGGGTGGATGACGCCGGTCTCGTTGTTCGCGAGCATGACGCAGAGGAGGAACGCGCCCTCCGTCTGCGGATCGTAATTCGACAAGCGCTGATCGAGCCAGCAGAGGTCGAGGGTGCCGTCGCTCAGCACGGGGACGATCTCGACGGGTAGGCCGGACTTCGCCGCCGCTGCGGGGACAGCCGGGTGCTCCGTCGCGGAAAGAAAGATGCGCTCCACCTTCGGCCCGCCTCGGGTGAAGCCGAGAATGCCGGTGTGATCGCTCTCGGTCCCGCCGGAGGTGAAAACCACGCTTGTCGGCGGGCAGGAGATCGCATCGCTGAGGCTCTTCCGCGCGCGCTCCACGAGCTGCTTCGCGGCGCGGCCTTCGGCGTGCACGGAGGAAGCGTTGCGCGGGGCGCTCATCGCATCAAGCATCGCATCTCGGCACTGGGGCCTAAGCGGCGAGGTCGCGTTATGGTCGAGATAGAGGCGGGTCATGCGCTGACGACCTCCTCGGCCTTCTGTGCGCGGACGTCGGCGAGGGTCGTTTCGGTCAGCCAGCTGTCAATATGCCGGTCAAGGTCCGCCCAGAGCTTATGGGTCAGGCAGCGCGCCGAGGTGCCGGTGCAGCCTGCATTCGCGCCCGGCTGGCAGGCGGTCGAGCGCACCTCTTCTTCCACGGCGGCGACAACCTCTGCGAGGGTCACGTCCGAGGGGTCGCGGGTCAGGATGTAGCCGCCCTGTGCGCCCCTGCGGCTCTCGACGAGGCCTGCCCTGCGGAGCTTGGCGAAAATCTGCTCGAGGAAGGCAAGCGACAGCCGCTGGCGCTCGGCAATGGCGGAGAGCGGCACAGGCGCGCCGGACCCGAAGGCGACAAGGTCCGCCATCCCGGTCACTGCCATTCTTGCTTTCGCCGCAAGCTTCACGCCGCATCCTCTCTATTGTGCGCTGCAAATGTGGACAGCAGGGCCGACTGTGCTATTCGCCCTGTTCCTGACCGGGGAAGTAGGATTTCCGACCTCTCAGGTCAACTTTGATTCCGCGCGCCGTTCTGACGCGCGTCACGTGATTGAGTTTCCATGGCTGAAGTCATTTTTCCCGGCCCAGAAGGCCGGCTCGAAGGCCACTATCGCAAGGCCCGCGAAGACAACGCACCCGTAGCGCTGATCCTTCATCCCCACCCCCAGTTCGGCGGGACGATGAACGACAAGATCACCTACGAGATGTACCACATGTTCGCCCGCAGGGGCTTTGGGGTCATGCGCTTCAACTTCCGCGGCGTCGGCAAGTCCGAGGGCGAGTATGATCAGGGCCAGGGCGAGCTGTCCGATGCCGCAACGGCGCTCGACTACCTCCAGCAGCTGAACCCCACCGCGCCATTCGCATGGGTCGCCGGGTTCTCGTTCGGCTCCTATGTCGGGATGCAGCTCCTGATGCGCAGGCCTGAGATTGTCGGCTTCCTGTCGATTTCGGCAGCCGCCAACCTCTATGATTTCAGTTTCCTCGCCCCCTGCCCCTCCTCGGGCCTCGTCCTCCACGGCGAGAGCGACAAGATCTGCCCGCCGTCCCTCACGAAGGAGACGATGGAGAAGACCCGCACCCAGAAGGGCCGGAAGATCGAGTTTGAAGTCATCCCGGGCGCTGACCACTTCTTCAGCCAGCACCAGGAAGCGCTGATGGAAGCCTCGGCGGCCTATCTCGACCGCCGCCTCGAGGAGCCCCCTGAGGGCCGTCTGTTCGAGGACTGATCCCCAAATGACCGGCTTCATCGACCCTGACCGCGAGGCGTTCCGCCAGTTTGCGAAGATGGAGATCGAGGGGCCGGTTCACATGCTGAACCTTATCAAACTGCGCGCCAGCGCCGCCTATGCCGACGGTCGCAAGGCCAAGGGTGCCGAAGCGTATGCGGCCTATGGCGAGGCCTCGGCTCCCTTCTTCCAGAAAAATGGCGGCAAGATCGTCTGGCGCGGCACCCCGCGCTTTCCCCTCATCGGACCGAGCGACGAGACATGGGATCTAGGCTTCGTCGCTGGCTATCCGTCGAAGGACCATTTCCTCGCGATGGTGAAGGACGAGGGCTATCAGGCCATCGTCTTCCACCGTCAGGCAGCGGTTGAGACCTCGCGACTCCACTGCTTCGAAGCCGCAAAAGGCGCTGGCGTCTTCGGCTGAGGCTTAGCCTGCAGGAACCGCTTCGATGTGCAGGAGCACTTCGACTTCTAGGCCGACCCATTTGCCGTCCGCGAACTCGCCCGAGCCCACGCCGAACTCGGACCGGTCGAGAAGCACCGAGCCATCGGCAATCGCGCGGCCATCCTCGGCGATCTCCAGCGCGAAGGGCATCGAGACATCGCGGGTGATCCCCTTGATCGTGAGGGTGCCTTCGGCGTTGTAGCTTCCCTCGCCCGTGTCGGTGATGTCGTTCGAGCGGTAGATCGCGGTCGGGTGAAGCGCGGTGTTGAACCACCCTTCTTCGGGAAGCGCATTGTTCCGATCGTTCGTCCCGGCGTCAGCGGATGCGAGGTCGATGATCGCCTCGATCTCCCCTTCTTCCGCAGGGCTTTCAGGATTCATCAGGATCCCAGCATTCCATGCGCCGAAGGTGCCGATGAACTCCTTATTATTCTGGGTCGCGCGGAAGCGGATCGTGCTCGCTTCGCGGTCAATCTCCCAGGTGGAGGGGCCAGCCATCTCACGGACGGTCAGGTCGACCTCGCCCTGCTCGACGTTCGGCGTCTTGGCAGGCTCGCCGCCGCCGCAGGCTGCGATCAGGAGGAGCCCTGCTAGGGCCAGGAGGTTCTTGGTCATGCCGGGTCTTCCTTTTCTTCCGGTGCCGCCGAGGCCCGCTTCACGAAGCCGCCGGGGAGCATCCTTGTGAGCGTCGCGTCGCGCGCCACGAAGTGGTGCTTCAATGCTGCACCTATATGGACCGCAATCAGCGCAATGGTCGCTTTCGCCATGTATTCGTGCGTTTCCGCGAGAAATCCTTCGAGGGCTTCGCTGACCGGAAGTGGCCAATGGGGCACATGGATCACGAAGAAGAGCTTGGTGTCGATACCGGTCGTCGAAGCCGACACCATCAGCCAGCCCGTGAGCGGAATGCCGATGATCACCACGTAAAAGGCCACGTGGGTGAACCGCGCAGCCGCCCTCTCCCATCCCTTCATGCCATCGGGCAGCGGTGGCACGGGGTGGGTCAGGCGCCAATAGAGGCGGAACAGCGACAGGCCGAGGACAATCAGGCCGAAGCTCTTGTGCAATTGGTACATCAGGAACTTGGTCTCGCTGAACGCGAGATTGTGCATGATGATACCCGCAGGGATCTGCACGATGATCATCAGCGCGATCAGCCAGTGAAGGGCTTTTGCAACGCGGGTGTAGCTGTCAGCGGTGTTCGTCATGCGGCTGAGTTTGTCAGCGCGCTGCTTTTTCTCAAGTTGTGAGAACAGCAAACCTGCATTGCCAAAAAAAGTTCACAGGAAAATTTCCCTCGATCGACTGCGAATCAGTCATCATCTTCTCATGGGTTCAGGCAGGCGATACTTCTCCAGCCAAAAGGCACCAAGCGCAGAGGCCGCTGCCATGTCCCATCCTCCACCACCAATATTATCCGTAGCCGCACCGTAAAGGAGATGCGTCATGGCACGTCGTTCAGCGAAGAAATCGATCAAGAGGTCGGGTACTCAACGCCAGGAAGATCGCCGCGCCATGCCGGATAATGTGAGGGTCCTGTTCGAGGACGGATGGTCACCGATGGGCGACGTGCCTGATGGGCCGCGTGACCAAAGCTATAAGAAGAAAATCAGACCACAGAACGAGACGCAGGCTGAGCTTTTCCAGCAGATTGACGATCACAACGTCGTCTTTGCCTGCGGCCCGGCGGGCACAGGCAAGACGTATATCGCGGTTGCCAAGGCCGTTGAGGCGCTGGAAGCTGGGAAGATCGGGCGGATTGTCCTCTCCCGCCCTGCCGTCGAAGCTGGCGAGAGCCTCGGCTATCTGCCCGGTGACATGGAGGAGAAACTTTCTCCTTACCTCCGCCCCCTCTACGATGTCCTCACCGACAGGCTCAGTGCCAAGAAGGTCCGCCAGCTGATGACCGAAGGTGTCATCGAAGTGGCGCCCATCGCCTTCATGCGGGGCCGCACACTGAACAACGCCTTCGTGGTCATCGACGAGGCCCAGAACTGCACCTACGCGCAACTCAAGATGCTGCTCACCCGCCTCGGCTGGCACTCGACCATGGTCATCACGGGTGACCCTGACCAGACGGACCTCCTGCCCGGTGTGTCAGGGTTCTCGGAGATCGTGGACAAGCTCGACGAGGTCGACGAGATTGGCGTCACCCGCTTCAAGACCCAGCACGTCGTCAGGCACCCGCTCGTCGCGAAGATGGTCGATAAGATCTGACCGCTTGATGGGTACGGACAAAGAGCCTCAGCCAGACAAGGAAGGCGGCGCCGGGATCGGGCTCGATCTCGGCGCGTTCCTGATCGCTTTCGTTTTCGTCTGGGTCGTCTTCGACAATCTGGCGCTTGGCCTGCTGGCTGGGGTCATCTTCGGAGGCGGCTCCCGAGCCGCGCGCAAACGCCGGAAGTCAGACTAGAACTTGTACCAGCCCGCGGCGGCTTCTTCCGCAGCCCCTTCCCGCCACTCTTTCATGGCCGGGAGTTCCCACATCGTCTCGAGATAGCCGGTCATGTCCTCGAAGAGGTCGACTGGGCCGAAGGTTCTCAGTCGGCTGACGACCGGAGCGTACATGGCATCGGCGACGGAAAACTCGCCGAACAGGAAAGGTCCGTCCCCGCCATAATCGCGGCGCGCCTCTGACCAGAGCTGGTGGATGCGCTTGAGGTCCTTCTGGACGCCCGGGGCGACGGAGACCTTCTTCGCCTCATTGACGATGTCCATCGGCCAGGTGCCGCGCAGCTGGGCGAAGCCCGAGTGCATCTCGGCGGAGAGGCACCGCGCCCGCGCCTTGGCCATCTCTTCGCTCGGCCAGAAGGGCTTGTCCGGATAGAAGTCGGCCAGCGTCTCAGCAATCGCGAGGCTGTCCCAGACGGTCTCGCTTCCGACCTTCAGCACGGGGACGAGGCCAGACGGCGAATGCTTGGCGATCTCCTCACGGGTCGAGGGATGATCGAGCCGAATTTTCACCTCAGTGAACGGAATGCCCATCTGCTTCATCAGGATCCACGGCCGCAGGGACCATGAGGAGAGGTTCTTGTTGCCAATGACGAGGGTGAGGTCGGTCATGTTGGTTCCCTTGGCTTGATGGATCCCCGCTACGCCAAGCCAAAGGCCCTTGCGAGAGCCCCGGTTTAGAAAAATTCAGAGGCCTCGCATCAGTATTTCTAACAGGGTGCCGGGAACGCGATACTTGATCGCGCGACCAAGACAGGGTTTTGATCTCCCAACGAAGAGCATCGGATAAACCATGGCGCGTCGCAGGCAGCAGCAGCAACAGACGATCGGGGGCGAGGTCGTCAAAGAGGAATCGGGCTGGCGCTATCCGCTCCTGATTTTCCTTGCGACCCTCGTGCTCTCAGGTTTCGTCCTCGCCTACTATTTCGGCCCCAGCCCCGATGAGCTCGCTGGCGACGTGCCGCGGCCCAGCGTTTCGGAGGAAACAGCCCTCCTCTCGGTCGGCGGCATCACCTTCGACGTGCCTGCCAACCACACGGTCTTCCCCAAGGACCGCCGCCCCGGCGCGCGGGATTCCCTCTCCCTCTACGCCGCGTGGCCGCGGATGGATGGCTACACGCCATCGCGCAGGAACGACTTCGTCGAGAACCGCGACAATTCACGGCGCATCGACGTCCTGATCGAAGAGAACAACACGCCCTTCGACGAGAAACAGCGCCTCGAGATCCTCTACAAAAAGCACGTCACCGAAGCGGGCGGCGTCCCCCACGAGCATGGCCTCACCAAGTACGAATTCGGCAAAGCCTCCAGCCTCGCCCCCGGCGCAGGCTACGAAGACCGGGTCATGTATGTGGGCACCACCGAAGACGGTGAAGAAGCGGTGCTCTTTTGCTATGACAGCCCCGACGACAGCCTGATCCCGCCAGACTGCTTCCGCACCTACGATATCAGCCAGGATGTCTGGGTCCGGTACATCTTCAAGGAAGCCTACCTCCCCGAATGGCGCCGCATCGACACTGCGGTGAAGGCGTTCGTCGAGGACTTGCGCACCGACGGCTGAGCCGAGCCTTTACCCCGGGCTAACCATCTTTCCCGAAGAGAGGCAGCATGGAGCAGCTTCTCTACGTCTTCTCGCTCGGTTTTTCCGGAAGCGACGCCACGAGAGCCATCATCCTGCTCCTCATCGGCGCGCTGTTCGTCACCAACAAATTCCCCGCCTGGAAGGTCACGGTGATCCTCCTGATCATCGACCAGGCCTGGCCGTATGTGCAGATGCTGCGCGAAGGCGACGGTCACAAGGGCGTCGAGATCGCTCTGCGCGGACAAGCTATGCACTGGCAGGACGTCCTCGCGGGCTTCCTCGTCAGGGCAGCGGGCTTCTACGTCTTCATCCGCGGGACATTTTCGCTCAGGCGCAAGCTCCACAACGCCATGCCCGACGAGGGCGGCGGCAAGCTGCTGCCTTTCTAGGCTTCGTCCAAGAGCGTCTTGTCGAGCTCAATCGGCTCGATCTCCTTTTTCAGGGGCGTGATCTTCACCGCGATGCGGTTGGCGTCGCCTGTGAAGCGCTCCGAGATAAGCCGCACCACTTGCCGGTCATCGCGCCAGAAGACGCCGTCCAGAGCGTCGAGGATGGCCTTCGCGACATTGTCCACGTCGTGGGCGCCGGGCTTCTCGCTCATCACGGAGGTCCAGATCCGCACCTCGAACGGCCCGAACCAGGGCCTGACCGAGGCGGCCTCTCGCTTGATGAAGGCGGAGACGAACTTCTTGAGGGGGCGCGTCTGGGTCGTTGCGGCGTCGATGATCACCACCGCAACGTCGCCGTCCGTGTGGAGCTTCACCTTGCCAGCGCCCGATCCCATGCCGTGTGTCTCCGTCGATTGCGCCCTGATGGGCTCGCTCTAGGATGAGATAACACCAATCGGAGCCCGTCGATGCGTCGCTTTCTCGCTTTCCTGATCCTTGGCCTTGGGGTCCTTGGCGGCCTTTACTGGTGGGCGGTCGAGAACGGTACGCCAGCCGGGACCAGCTACGACTTCCGCCTGGAGGAGCTGCGTGCCGCTGCTTCAGCTCCTGAGCTCGATCGGCCAGAGGCCATCACCGCCATCGATATCGGCAGGGCGAATGCCCCCGGCTTCGCGGTCGGAAAGGGCCTCGATTTCGCGCCGGTGGAGATGGCCTTCACCGCTTACGTGATCGACTTTGGTGGCGGCACGCAGATCGTCGTCGATGCGCCTGGTGATCGGCAAATCGTCGAGGAGGAGCTCAAGGGCACGTTCTTCCCGGAGCTCTACCAGGAGCTGGTCGCAGAGATGGACAATGCGGACGCGATCCTCGTTACCCATGAGCACCTCGACCATCTCTCGCTGGTCCCTCGGCACCCGAGGCCCGAAAATCTCGGCCCCGCCTTGCGCCTGACCCCGCCGCAGATCGAGGAACTGCCTGCCTTTTCTCAAGACGGAGAACTCCGCCCGCCGCTCGATCGGTTGATCTCTGAGCGCTTCCGCGACCCCCGCGCCATCGCACCAGGCGTCGCTGTCCTCGAGACCCCGGGGCATACCGAGGGCAGCCTCACGATCTTCGTCCAGCTCCAGAACGGCAGGGAATACCTCCTGATCGGCGACATCGCGTGGGTGATGGACAATATCGAGAACGCCAAGACCCGCCCCCGGATCATGCAGACCTTCTTCTTCGATCCGCCAGAAGACCGTGCGTTGGTGCAGGCACAGGTTCGGGCGCTGCATGAGCTCCAGAAGGCAGAACCGGAGCTCGTCATCCTGCCCTCCCACGATGCGGCGCAGCAGGACGGGCTGGTCAGGGAGGGCGTGCTTCTCAGCCCCCGGCCTTGAGCTCAGGTCCCTAGACGAAAGGCGAGCGTTGCCCTTCGGCCAGCACTGGCCTACCTCGCGGGAAAGATTCTTAGGAGATCCCGCGATGGCTGAGACCCGCACCGAGACCGACAGCTTCGGCCCCCTCGAAGTCCCCACCGACAAATATTACGGCGCCCAGTCGGCGCGCTCGCTCATCAATTTCGACATCGGCATCGAGACCATGCCGCCTGCGATGATCCGTGCACTTGGTATCGTCAAGCGCTCGGCAGCGCGCGCCAACATGAAGCTCGACAATCTCGATGCTAAGATCGGCGAAGCCATCGTCAATGCCGCCACGGAAGTCGCCGAAGGCAAGCTCAACGGCCACTTCCCGCTTTCGGTCTGGCAGACGGGCTCGGGCACCCAGTCGAACATGAACACCAATGAGGTGATCGCCAACCGCGCCATCGAAATCCTCGGCGGCGAGATCGGCTCGAAGGATCCTGTCCATCCGAACGATCACGTCAACAAGGCGCAAAGCTCAAACGACACCTTCCCCACCGCCATGCACATTGCGTCGGCGGAGGAGATCCATCACCGCCTGATCCCTGCACTGAACAAACTCCGCAATGCGCTCAACGACAAAGCGGAAGAGTTCAAGGACATCATCAAGATCGGCCGGACGCACACGCAGGACGCAACGCCCCTGACCCTCGGCCAGGAATTCTCCGGCTACGTTGCAATGCTGGACTACGGCATCGCGGGCCTCGAAGAGAAGCTCCCGAACCTTTACGAGCTTGCGCAAGGCGGCACGGCCGTCGGCACGGGCCTCAACACAAAGCCGGGCTTCGGCGAAAGCTTCGCCGAAGAGGTCGCGAACTTCACCAAGCTGCCTTTCGTCACCGCACCGAACAAATTCCAGGCTCTGGCCACGAAGGACGCGATGGTCGGCGCGCATGGTGCCCTCAACAATGTCGCCGTGTCGCTGTTCAAGATCGCCAACGACATCCGGTTCCTGGGCTCCGGGCCCCGCTCGGGCCTCGGCGAGCTGCAGCTTCCTGAGAACGAGCCGGGTTCGTCGATCATGCCGGGCAAGGTCAACCCGACCCAGTGCGAGGCCATGACCATGGTCTGCGCGCAAGTGATGGGCAACAACACAACCGTCAGCTTCGCAGGTAGCCAGGGCCATTTCGAGCTCAATGTCTTCAAGCCGGTCATCGTCTATAACCTGCTCCAGTCCGTCAGTCTGCTGAGCGATGCTGCGATCAGCTTCACCGACAAGTGTGTTGTTGGCATCAAGGCCAATCAGGACCAGATCAAGGCCTTGATGGAACGTTCGCTGATGCTCGTCACCGCGCTCGCGCCGACCATCGGCTACGACAATGCGACGACCATTGCGAAGACGGCGCACAAGAACGGCACCACCCTGCGCGAAGAGGCTGTCGGCCTCGGCTTCGTGTCGGAAGAGGACTATGACGAAATCGTCCGTCCCGAGAAGATGATCGGCCCGCGCTGATCCCTATTCAGGGAGCCTGACCTCTTCGGCAGGCTCCCGCACCTCGCGATAATCGATCTCGAGAAGAAGACCCGTGAGGGACGCAAGGCGCACAAGCTCCTGGTCCCTCGCCCACGACGCCGCTACTTCGTCGATTGCGGTGCGGTAGTAGTCGTCATTGGCAAGGACGAAGTCAGTGATCGTCTTTGTACCCCGCTCAAGTTCCAGCGATGTCGCTTCGAGCCGGTCAAAGGCGGCAAGGCTTGCAGCCTCGCGCCGAGTGGCCACCGCGCCTTGACGCTGGACGCCGAGCACGGACCGCCTGACTTCCATCTCCAGCCGTTGCCTCTCTATAGCGAGATCTGCGGCAGCGCCTCTAAGGCGGGCCCTGCTTTCTGAGCGCTCCGCCCGCAGCCGACCGCCGGTGAAGATGTCCTGCCTCACCGAGAAACCGACACGGTCTTCCTGCGACCAGCGGTCATCGATCAACAAGTCGCTGTCATCATACTCGCCGAGCACGAAGGCCGTCAGCGACAGGGTCGGGAGCCCTGCCCTGTTTGCACCCCGCAGTCGCGCCTGAGCGGAACGCACTCGCGCCCGTGCACGGAGCATCGCATAGGCGCTGTCTTCGGCAAGAAGGAGCGCCTCGGTCGGGTTCAACCGTCCGAGCACGTCCGCCAGCGATTGACCAAGAGCGAGCGCAGAGTTTTCCTCGACACAAGTCACCTCGACATCGGTCACTACGGAGAGCTCGGCCTGAGTCTGGTCGCGGCGGAGATCTGCCAGCTCCTGCTCGGCCAGTGATGAAGCATAGCGCGCCTCGATCTGGCGGGCGTCCGAGCGGGTCACGAGCCCCCGGTCGAGCCGCTTGGTGATCGTTTCAGCTTCGCGGGCATAGCCCTCGGTCTGAGCGCGCTGGAGGCTTGCGATACGTGCCGTACGCAGAGCTTCGTAGTAGAGGAGGATCACCTGCTCCGCGAGATCGTTCTGGGCCTCAAGCTCACCTGCTTGCGCGGCGCGGAGGGTCTGGCGGGCCTCCTCGATCGCCGCCTGACGCTGGCCAAAGGAGTAGAGCTCCCAATTGCCGCGGATACCGACCTGGTCATCGCGGACCGTGTCGATGGGCTGCGCCTCGCCTATGCCAGCCTGGGCGAAGAGGTTGAATTGCGGTAGGTTTCGGGAGCGTGCAGCCAGCACCCTGCTGCGCGCAACCTCGCGTTCCGACCCGGCCACTGCCACCTGAGGCGCCCAGTCGAGGGCTGCGTCCACCGCTTCGGGCAAACGCAGGCACCGGTCCTGCGCGAGGGCCGGACTGATACTCAGCATGATGAGGAGGCACGCGCGGATCACTGGAGGCTGAGCCCCCTTCGCACCGTTGAAGCAATGGGCTCCAGCATATAGTCGAGGAACGTCCGTGCCCGCCCTGACGCGATGAACGCTTCGACGGGCAGGCCCGGAACAAGCTCCACCGACGTAAGCCCTGTAAGGGTTTCTGGATCCAGCAGCACCCGGGCTTCGTAGAACTGCGCCCCGGTTGAGGGTTCCTCCCGAAGGTCTGCGCTCACGGAGAGGACTTCGCCCGAGATGCGGGGCACACTGTACTGCTTGTAGGCCGAAAGTTGCGCGACGACCGCTTGCCCCGGCTGGACAGCCTCACGGTCGGTGGGTGGTATACGGATGAGCGCAATGAGACGGCTCTCCTCGGGCACGATCTCCATCACCGGCTCACCCGGCCTGACGATGCCGCCGACGGTGTTCGCTTCGAGGCCAAGGACGATGCCGTCCAGCGGCGCCCGGAGGAGCGTGCGCGAGAGGCGGTCATCGCTGGCTTCAAGCTGCTGGGTCAGGGAGAGGACGTTTCGCGAGGCTTCAGAGATCCCCGTTTCGATATCCCGGCGGAAGCGGCTGACAAGCTCAGCCTCCTGCGTACCCGCTTCTTCCGCAGCGCTGATCGCATCATTACGCCTGCTGACGAGGCCAGCGAGCTCTGCCTCGAGGGCCAGCACATCCCGCTCGGCGCGCTGGACGTTGGCGACGGTGTCGAGCTGTTCCGCGAGGGCTTCCTGCCTGCGGGAAAGCTCGTCCCTCGCGACGTCGAGATTGGCGCGGGTCGCCGTGATCTGGGCAGCGAGGTCCCGGGCCCTGCCCGTAGCTGCGTCCCGGCGGGTGGCGAGCACCCGGCGCTCGGCGGTGAAGGCTTCACGCTCTTCGGCGAAAACGCGAGCCTCCTGATCGATGATCCCCTGACGGACATCATCGCTGAGGGCGAGACCGTCGTCGGGAAATTGAGGTGCACCCAGATCATCACGTAGGGCTTCAAGCCTCGTCCGGCCTGCTTCAGCGGCAAAGAGCTGCTGGGCGAGATCATCGCGCTGCGCTTCGCTCTGGACGGGTTCGAGGGTGATAAGGAGCTCGCCCTCATCAACCTGCTGGCCTTCGGCGACGTGGATCTCGCGAACGATGCCCCCTTCGAAGTGAGCAATTTCCTTGCGGTCCCCGCGCACGACCAGCTGGCCCGACGCAGTCACCCCTTCTTCGAGCGGCGCGGTTCCTGCCCAAAGGAGGAAGCCGCCAAGCCCGAGCGCGCAGACGACAGCGCAGAGAAGGATGCTCTTGTCACGGAAGATCGAAGCCCTGTCAGCCATTGTCAGGCTCCCTGCGCTTGAGACTCACGGTCAAAGGTGTCGACGTTCCTTCGCTGGAAGGCTTGCCCCTCCGCAGCTCTGACACACGGTCAAGATAGTCTGACCTCGGAATGACCTGCGTGGTCCGCTCGCGAATAACCATCACATCGTCGGCGGCCCCGATGAGGCGTATGTCGTGGGTCGCCATGATGATCGTCTGCTGGCGATCTTCTGGACGCTTCCTGGACAGCTCGGCTATCGTCGTGAGGAGGCCCCGCACAAGGTCCGCATCAAGGTGTGCTGTCGGCTCGTCGAGAACGATCAAAGCCGGATTGCCAAAGAATGCCCTCGCGAGACCCACCGCCTGCCGCTCCCCGGCGGAAAGGAAGTGTCCGCCCTCGCCGATCTTGGTGTCGTAGCCTTCGGGGAAGGACAGGATGAGGTCGTGGCAATGGGCGAGGCGGGCTGCGGCAAAGACCCTCTCTGGGGCCGTATCCTCGAACCGCGCGATGTTCTCGAAGATGCTCCCGCGCAGAAGCTCCACATGCTGAGGCAGGTAGCCGATATACCGTCCGCGGTCGGAGCTATCCCACCGCGCCATGTCCCGCTTGCCAAGCCTCGCCGCACCATCGAGCGGCGGCCATGCGCCGGCCACGGTCTGCAGGAGTGAGGTTTTGCCCGAGCCAGAGCTGCCGAGCAGCGCGACGATGCGGCCAGCTTCGAAGCTGTGATCGATCGGTGCCAGCAGAGGCTTATCTGCGCCGGGGATCGTGACCTGCAGCTCTTCGAACTCAAGAACGGGCTCTGGCCGGGGGAGCGGCGTCGGCGGTGTTTGCTCCGCATGCCCCTCGCCGAGCCATGCGCCGAGACCGCGCCACGCCTCGATGGTGCTGGAGAGCTGTTTCCATCCGTTCACGGCCTGATCGATCGGAGCCACTGCGCGCCCGAAAAGGATCGAGGCTGCGATGATGGCGCCAGCAGAGACCTCGCCCCTGACGGCGAGGAACGCGCCGGTGCCGAGGACAGCGACCTGGAGGACAAGACGGAAGGACCGCGTGGCTGCGCCAAGGAACGTGCTTGGAAGACCAGCCTCGAGGCTCGCGTCGCTCGCCTGCGCACGGATGGCCAGCCACCGGCCTAGCGCGCGGTCGAGCATACCCATGCCGAGGATGGCGCCCTGTTGGCGGACAAGCTGCGCAAGTTCCGTCTGCGCTGCGCTCTCCGCCTGTCCCGCTTCCGCGAGAGGCCTTTCGGTCATGCGCTGGTTGAGGAGTGCCAGTCCCACGAGGAGAAGCGCACCGCCAAGGCCCACCGCGCCCAGCACAGGGTGGACGATGAACAGCACAAGGAGGAAAAAGGGCGAGAACGGAAGATCAAGGATCGTACCCGGAAGCCCCTGCTGCAGCGCACCCTGAACCGTGTTCAGCTGCGCGGCCGCGGAAAGCGTCTGTGTACGGCCCGCCGCTGGATCGGACAGACCCCGCCGCAGGGTCGGGCCAGCGAGCGAGGTACCCAAGGCTTCGGCAGCGCGCGAGAAGACCCGCTTCCGGCCAGCTTCGGCGAAGAGATAAATGACGAGGAGGAAGACGGCGATACCGCTGAGGAGGATCAGCGTAGGCATCGACCCGGTGGTCAGGACCCGGTCATAGACCTGCAGCATGTAGATCGGTGAAACGAGAAACAGGATGTTCACGGCAAGCGAGAACAGCGCAGCGGCGCGCCAATAGGGCCGCATCAGCGCCCGCATATCCCGTTGGCTTCGCATCTCGGTCATGATCGCTCCCCAGGCGAACCGGAGCGAGGCTCGCCTCCGGCGATGGATGCAGGACCCATGCCGCCAGATAGGGACACGGGCCAAGTTACCATGCGGAAGCGCACGCTCACATTGCGGAGGGCGGCGGCGTAAGTCCCATAAGCTGCATCACCACCACCTGAATGACGAAGACCCCCAGCCAGTGCCCGCCATTGATCAGGGTCTGTGACCAAGGCCTCAGGGAATAGCGGTCATTGACGGCCATGGTTGGGAACACGAAGCCAATCCAGAGGATAAAGGCCGTCCCAAGGGCCATCGTCCATTCCCCGGCCTCCTCAGGCGCAAGGATCAGGGCTCCGACGATGATCGCCGCGATCCAGAACTCGGCGATGAAGGCAACGAGATAGGGTAGCGCCGCAGCGAGGCCTGACCGCTCCTTGATGTCCCGCTCGTTGATACCTGTCGCCGCCATCCACGGCTTCGCCAGCGCCATGTAATAGCCTGCGCCGAACGCATAACCGGCGACGGTTGCCGCAAGGATGGCTCCGAAATTGAGTAGTATATAGACCATGACGCCTCCCGAAGGTGGATGTAGCGCCTCCCCGCTCGATGCCCATCGGCCAGCGCAGCCCCCGGATGCGAAGCTCCCTTTACGGTCAAGCGCTTGGGACTAAGTTCCAGAAATGGCAGATAGGACGAAGACGCTCAGGGACCTGCTCCGCGCGGGAACGCGTGAGGAGCATGAGCGCGTCGACGCTGCATTTTCCGAACTCGACCTTGCCGATGCTGAGGATTTCGCCGCCTTCCTGAAGGCCCATCACGCGGCGCTTTCCGTCATGGAAGCAGCGCTGGAGGGTGCGCTTGAGCTGCCTGCGCTCCCGGCCCGCCTTCGGCTGATCGAAGCCGATCTCGAGGCGATGGGGGACTGCGCCGAACAGCCGTCAGGAGAAAGGTTCGGCCATCACCTCATGGGCGCTGCCTACGTCATCGCGGGCTCCGCCCTCGGCACGGAAGTCCTTCGCAGACGCTGGGCCGAAGCGCCCGAGGCCAAGGTCGCCCTCGCCCACCGCTTCATCAATGACGAGAGGCTCGCGGCCTATTGGCGGGAGATGCGCCCGCTCCTCGCAAGCCAAGTCCCTGAGAAGGAAGAAGAAGCGATCCTCGAAGGCGCTAAAGAGACCTTCGCGCTTTATGCCCGAAGCCTCGCCCGTGTGCGCTCAAGGCCACACATCTGAGTAATTAGCACGCAGACTGAGAAAAAGCCTTGGAGCTTTTCCTCGTCTCCACTATCCGGTCCGGCTGCCTTGAACCCACCCCGGGGCAGCTTGAGGCCAATATGCTGTTCCGAACTTTTGAAAACTTCATCGATCCGCTTGCTGATGAAAAGCCCGAGCGTCCGCCAACGAAACTGTGGGCCTTCATCTGGCACTATACCAAGCCGTTCAAGTGGCTGTTCCTCGTCACGATCCTGACCTCGATCGTCATTGCGTTCATCGAGGTCTTCGCCTTCGAGCGCATCGGTCACCTCGTGGACCTCGCTGCGGAGTCGGGGCCTGAGAACTTCCTGTCCGAGCACATGGGCGAGCTCATCTTCGCCGCACTGATGATCGCGGTGGCGTGGCCGCTGTTCACGCTGATCGACGAGCTGGCGTTCCTCCAGGGGATCATGGGCAACATGCCCATGTCGATCCGCTGGCGCGCCCATCGCTACATGCTTCGTCAGTCCTCCTCGTTCTTTGCCGACGATTTCGCAGGCCGCATTGCAACCAAGCTGATGCAGGCTGCGCTTGGCGCACGGGAGACCGCGGCCAAGCTTTCGAACCTTGTCGTCTGGGGCACGGTCTATTTTGGTTCGGCCTTTGCGCTGTTCTTCGCCAATGACTGGCGGCTCACGCTTCCGCTCATCTTCTGGCTCGCAGCCTACATCGGCGCAGGGATGTTCTTCCTGCCGAAAATGGCGGCGATTTCGAAGAAGCAGTCGGACGACCGGTCGATGCTCACGGGGCGGATCGTTGATGCCTACACGAACATCGGCACCGTCAAGCTGTTCTCCACAGGCCCGGCGGAGGACGAGTATGCGAAGGAGGGTATGCGGACGATGCTCGGTTCCGTTTACCCGCAGATGCGCCTTGCGACCGGCCTGTCCATGACGCTTCACGTCATGAATGGGTTGATGATTGCGAGCATTCTCTGCCTCGGTCTTTGGCTGTGGTCTGGCAACATCATCACCGTGGGTGCGGTGGCGTTCGCGGCAACCCTGGCGCTCAGGCTCCAAGGGATCAGCCACTACTTCCTGTGGGAGGTGGCCAACCTGTTCGAGAACATCGGCACCACGCAGGATGGGATGGAGACCCTTTCCAAGCCGCTGACCGTGGTCGACCGCTCGGAAGAGCAGCTGCAAGTCGCGCGCGGTGAAATCGCTTTCAACGCCGTCAACTTCAACTACGGCAAGGACAATAAGACCGTCCTTCAGGACCTTGATCTCCATGTGAGGCCGGGGGAGAAGGTCGGCCTTGTCGGGCGTTCAGGTGCAGGCAAATCGACCATCGTCAACCTGCTCCTCAGGCTCCACGATGTCGAAGGCGGCCGTGTGCTGATCGATGGGCAGGACATCTCCGGCATCACGCAGGATTCCTTGCGCGGCAATATCGGGGTGGTGACGCAGGACACGTCCCTGATGCACCGCTCGATCCGCGAGAACATCGCCTACGGACGACCCGGCGCAACGGAAGAGGACATCATCGCCGCGGCGAAAAAGGCCGAAGCGTGGGAATTCATTCAGGAGCTCGAGGACAAGAAAGGGCGAAAGGGTCTCGATGCCCATGTGGGCGAGCGCGGCGTCAAGCTCTCCGGCGGCCAGCGCCAACGGATCGCCATCGCGCGTGTCGTCCTGAAGGATGCTCCGATCCTTGTCCTCGACGAAGCGACCTCCGCGCTCGACAGTGAAGTCGAGGCTGCCATCCAGGAGCGGCTCGATGAGCTGATGGGCGAGAAGACCGTCATCGCCATCGCGCACCGGCTCTCCACCATTGCCGCGATGGACAGGCTCGTGGTGCTCGATCAGGGGGTCGTGATCGAAGAAGGTTCGCATGAAGAGCTTTTGCGGAAGGACGGCCTGTATGCCTCCCTCTGGAAGCGCCAGTCAGGCGGCTTCATCGCCGTCGAAGAGCCAGAACAGGCGCAAGCCTAGCTGCGGTGGCGGGGCGATCATTAATCGCCTCGCCAGCTCTGAAGCGGGATTTAAGCGGGTGTCGCAACGCTGACGGCTGCCGTCTTGCAGCCACGCACGGGGTGAGGAAAAAAGGTGAAACCAGCCTCTTGCGCGGACCGCAGGCGTCCGTTATTCACCCTGCTCCGCCCGAAAGGGTCCGGGGCTATAGCTCAGTTGGTAGAGCGCTTCAATGGCATTGAAGAGGTCAGCGGTTCGACTCCGCTTAGCTCCACCATTTCCTCAACAGCATTTGCCGACGGTGCCTGAATTGCGCTGCAGTTGTTTGCTTCGCTGCCACGGCGAGGTATGCGCCCAGAGCTGTTAGCACCGACCTCAACGCTACCGGCTGAGGCCCGTCGCTTTGCCGGGAGAACCGACCCAAGTAACCGCCTAGCGGACGAGGCTGGCGAAACGTTGCTCGTCGCTTCGCTCCTGCTCCCGCAGCGCTTGGTCGAGGGCATCGTCCCGGTCGTAGAGATCGTCAAGGAAGAGCGGGCTGCCGTCCTCGTCGGGCCAGACGGTGAAGTAGCCGATATAGGTCGGGATCTTCTCGGCCAGCGCAATCTGACGGCGTTCGCCGCCATTGATCAGCTCAGCCTCGCGGCCTGACCATTCCGTTCCCTGAAGAACCCATTCGGCAAGCTTCTGCGGGTCCTCGACGCGGATACAACCGTGCGAGAAGGCGCGGTCCGTCCGGTCGAAGAGGCTCTCGGCAGGCGAGTCGTGAAGATAGACTGCATACTGATTAGGGAACATGAACTTGATCAGGCCAAGGGCGTTGGTAGGCCCACCTCGCTGGCGCACGCGCCAGCCCTCACCGCCGGTGACGTTTGACCAGTCGATGCTGCCGGGGTCGATCACGGGAGCATCATTGCCCCAGCCTTCGACGACTTCCATGTTCTTGGAGGCAAGATAGCCCGGGTTCTTCGCCTGTTGAGGTGCGATTTCCTCAACGAGAATGCTTGCGGGGATGTTCCAGTAGGGGTTCGCCACGACATATTCCATCTCATCGGCGAAGACCGGGGTCTGATTGTAGAGCGTGCCAACAACCGTCCGTATCGTGAATTCCTGCTTTTCGTTCTTCCAAGCACCAACAGTAAAATCGGCGATGTTGACCATCAGGAACCGGTCGGCAAACTCCCCGGGGAGCCAGCGCGCACGTTCGAGATTGAGCTCGATCGACCGCACGAGTTCCTGCGGCGTCTCATTCATCCGGCGCAGGGTTTCTGGGCCCACGACACCATCTTCAACGATGCCCCGGCTCGTCTGAAAAGCGCTGACGGCCTCCGCAAGATCTTCCGTGTAGAGTGCAGGTTCGTCCTTAGCGCGGCGCGGGACCCTGTAGAATCCCTCCGCCGCGAGGCGTTCCTCAACCGCGGCGACATCTTCGCCGGTCGCACCCTGTTCAAGGACGTTCTCCGAAAGGGAGATCGAGGACCAGGCATTGTCCTTAGCATACTGACGATACTCCGGGAGGTAGCTGATCAGCGCTTCCTGGATCGGATTGTCCGTCCTCAAGTCGCTGAGATAGCGCTTGATCGACCTCGTCGTTGATGCCGCTTCTAGGATGTCAGCTCGGCGGAGCTGCTTCTCCGCAACCTGCTCCTCCGTATACGTGATCAGTGGATCGGTCCGTCCTTCGCGCAGGTCGAGCGCAAGGCTGGAGAATGCAAGAGCGGCGGTGCGTTCAAGTTCATCGCCGCCCTGCCTTCGCATCCCTTCGAGCTTCGACAGGCCATAGGCCTCGGCATTGTAGCCCGCTGCGTCGATCTCGCGGAGGACATCGATCAGCTGTCCAAGACGCCTGTTGGCACGGCGCGACCCGGTGAACAGCCGCTGGCCGCCGTCATCATAATAGGCCGCTAGCCCCTGCGATCCGTCGAGACCCGGCAGAGTGCTTGGCGAAGCGCCGCCCTCCTCGACCTGAGCGTGGGCAACGGAGATGAGCAGCGAGGCGGCAAGGCCCGAGAGGCACTGTTTGATCATGCCTCAGCAACGCAGAATATCGCGGGTGAGTTCCCTCAGGCCCTCAAAGCCTTGCGCCGGGCGTTCGGCGTGACGCCTGACCAGGACTTGTAAGCCCTTGAAAAACTGCGCGTATCAGAAAAGCCCAGGCGATTGGCGACTTGCGCCAAAGGCATCTCCGAGCCGAGGAACTGGTCGGCCAGAACCGAAAGAGCGTCCGAACGGATCTGCCGGAAGCTTGCGCCCTCCTCGGTCAAGCGTCGCCGCAAGGTCGCGACGGACATCCCAAGGCGCCTTGCGATCGTTGACTGGTCCTCGGCACCGCGCTCGATCAGCATGCGGACCTTATTGGAGAAGTCGGCGGTCTTGGTCTCGGACCTTAGGATCGAGAGCTGTTCTTCGGTGAGCCGGTCGAGGGTCACGGCAGGGACAGGCGCGAACTGGCTCTCCTGCTTGGCAAACACCGGATCATAGAGCAGCGCCGCCAGCGATGAACCATAGGCGACAGGCACGTGCCGTTCGAACGGCACGGTCGAAGGGCCCGAGGTTCGTTGCAGCTCAACGCCCCGCCACGCCCGCTCGGCTGTGCCCTGAGTAGTCACCTGGATCAGCGCATGGAGCAGCAGGAGATTGGTCTCATTGGAGAAAAGCACCTCCCCCGGATCGCTGGGCGCAGATCCGATGGAGAGAAGAGACGCTTCAAGCCGGAGGGCATCCCGGGTCTGGACGACGGCGACGCGCTTATCGCCCGAGACGAGATTGATGGCGTCCGCAACGATTTCCAGTGCATCCTGCAGCGTCCCGGTTTCCGGTAGCCGCGCCTTCACGATGTCGATCGCGCTGGCGATGCTTTGCTGGGGCAGGACAGAGCCGTCGGGACCCATGAGCCGGAAGATTCGCCGCTGCAGCCGAAGGAAGCCCGTCAGGGGAACGCCTGTCTCGCTGCGTTCAGGAGAGACATCGAGCCCCAGATCACCGGCTAGCCGATCAACCGACAGGCCCGCGTCCAGCGCAGAGAGGCGCAGCGCATCGAGCGCCGATACCGGAATGTCTGGTCCAGGGTCTTCGTCCACGCCCACCGATCCCTTCTGCCGCCATGACGGCTGGGATGGGATGATAGGTCGGAGACGCCCTCAAGGCTCGCACCGTCGGCAGTTCTGCGGGCATAAATTGCAGTTGCCCGCCGAAGGTCCCGAAGGTCAGCCCTTTTGGAGCGCCGCCTCCATCTCCTCATGCCGCGCGGCGAGACTTGCCGTCCGCGCGGAAGGCAGGAGACTGCCAAGCACGATGCCTGCCGTGGCGAGGGCGAAGCCAGGGATGATGGCGGCGACCTGCTGGTGCGCGCCTTCAGGGCCATAGACCCAGAGGAGCACCACGGCTGCGCCGGTGAGCATGCCGAGAAGTGCGCCGGTGCGGGTCATCTTCTTCCAGAAGAGGCTGAAGAGGATCACCGGCCCGAAGGCTGAACCGAACCCGAACCATGCGTTCGAGACGAGCGTCAGGATGTTCGACGACCGGTCGAGCGCGAGGCCGATAGCGACCAGCGAGACGGCGAGGACGGAGATCCTGCCCACCATGACGAGCTCCTTGTCCGACGCCGACTTGCGCAGGAAGATTTTGTAGAAATCCTCGGTCAGCGAGCTCGACGAGACGAGAAGCTGGCTCGAGATGGTCGACATGATCGCCGCAAGGATTGCCGCGAGAAGGAAGCCTGCGATGAGCGGATGGAAGAGGACCTGGCTCAGGACGATGAAGATCGTCTCCGCGTCGAAGGCATCGATGCCGCCCTTCCCTGCGAGATACTCGGCGATCTCCACCTCATTGGTGATCATGTAGGCGCGGCCTGCGAGACCTACGCCGATGGCGCCGAGGACGGTGACGATCATCCAGCTCATGCCGATATGCCGTGCGACGGTGACATCCTTCAGGGAACGGATGGCCATGAAACGGACGATGATGTGCGGCTGGCCGAAGTAACCAAGGCCCCAAGAGAGAAGCGAGATCAGCGCAATGAAACCAACGCCGCGCGCCGCGCCGTCGGACGTAGCAGCTTCCATCATGGAGAGAAGAGCCGGGTTCTCCGCGCTCAGGATCGAGGTCGTCTCACCAAAGCCGCCGAGCACCATGATCGTCACGATCGGCACGAGGATGAGCGCGATGAACATGATGCAGCCCTGCACGAAATCCGTGAGCGAGACTGCGAGGAATCCGCCGAACAGCGTGTAGGCGACCACGACACTCGCCGTCAGGAACAGGCCAAGGGTATAGTCGAGGCCGAAGCTTGCCTCGAACAGCTTCCCGCCTGCCACGACACCTGACGAGGTGTAGACCGTGAAGAAGATGATGATGACCACGGACGAAAGTACGCGCAGCGCGCGGCTCTTGTCGTCGAAACGCTTCTCGAAATAGTCGGGGATGGTGATCGCATCGTCGGCCATCTCCGTATAAAGACGAAGCCTTGGAGCAACGAGCAGGTAGTTGAAAAAAGCGCCGATGACGAGGCCAACGGCGATCCATGCCTCGGAAAGACCCGCAACGAAGACTGCACCCGGTAGCCCGAGCAGCATCCAGCCTGACATATCCGACGCGCCTGCGGAGAGCGCACCCACCGCTGGACCCAGCTTCCGTCCGCCAAGGAGGTAACCGGCACTGTCGTCCGTGCTCTCCCGGTAAGCGTAAAGCCCGATGCCGAGCATCAGGACGAAATAGCCCGCGAGGGAAACGAGTGCGTAGGTGTTCATGGCTCTGCCTGCCCTGTGTTTTGTTTGGTGTGCCGCAATCCCTCCGTACTGTCATCCCGGACGGCCTTTGGCCGGTCCGGGACCCATAGTCTGCGGCGTATGGGTTCCGGGCTCGACCAGTGGGCGCCCCGGAATGACAGCGAAAGGCTAGGTCCGCGTCTGGCCTTCACCGCGAACGGTGTATTTGAAGGTCGTCAGCTGCTCGAGGCCGACCGGGCCGCGGGCGTGGATCTTGCCCGTGGCGATGCCGATCTCGGCGCCCATGCCGAACTCGCCGCCGTCGGAGAATTGCGTCGAGGCATTGTGCATGACGACCGCGCTGTCGATCTCGGTGAGGAAGCGCTCGGCTGCTGCCTGGTCTTCCGTGACGATCGCGTCGGTGTGGTGCGAGGAGTAGCCACTGACGTGGCGGATGGCTTCATCAAGGCCGTCGACGGTCTTGATGGAGAGGACACTATCGAGATATTCCGTGCCCCAATCATCTTCCGTCGCTTCGCCGATCCGGCTGTCTGCGGCACGTGCTTCCGCGTCGCCGCGCAGCTCACAGCCTTCGAGCGCATCGACGATCTTCGGCAGCATCGGAAGCGCTGCTTGGTCGATCACGAGGCTCTCGGTCGCCCCGCAAATGCCCGTCCGGCGGAGCTTGGCATTGGCGACAATGGCCGCCGCCTTCTCGGCGTCAGCCTTCTCATGGATGTAGGTGTGGCAGTTGCCGTCGAGGTGAAGGAGCGTCGGCACCCGCGCCTGGTCACGCACGAGGCTGACGAGCCCCTTGCCGCCGCGCGGGATGACGAGGTCCACAAGGCCGACGGCCTGAAGGAGCGCGGCAACCGCAGCGCGGTCCGTAGTCGGAACTTTCTGCACGGCCTCGATCGGCAGGCCAGCCTTCTTGAGGCCTTCCTGCATGCAGGAGACGATGATCTCCGTCGAATGGGTGCTCTCCGAACCACCGCGGAGGATCACGGCGTTGCCTGACTTGAGGCAAAGGCCACCAGCATCGGCGCCGACGTTCGGGCGGCTTTCGTAGATCATGCCGATGACGCCGATCGGAACCGCGACCCGGTCGATGACAAGGCCGTTCGGGCGCTCAAAAGTTGCAAGCTTGCGGCCCACGGGATGGGGCAGGTCCGCGATCTGCTCAAGCGCCGCGGCGATGCCGTCAATGCGCTCAGCGTCGAGCATCAAGCGGTCGATAAAGGAGTCAGGCTTACCCGCGGCCTTCACGCCTTCAACATCCTTGGCGTTCGAGGCAACCAGCTCTTCTGTCCGCGCGCGCAGCGCTTTCGCCGCTTCGCGCAGGGCAAGATCCTTGGCCTCTTCGCTGGCCTTGGCGAGGCCGCGCGCGCCGTCGCGTGCTCTCAGGCAGAGCTCACGAACCTCAGCGCGCACACCGGTCTCGGCAGCATCCAGCATAAAAATCTCCATTCATAGTCCCGGCTCGAAGCCGATAAAAAGCATTCGCCGGGATAGTTTCCCGGCGTCGAGGGCTGCGGGTAACGCAAGCTGGAACTCTGCGCAACCCGCGCGAGGATGCCTCAACCTCGCCTATAATAAGCAATAAATCTGCGCTCACATGGATGTGAGCCTAGCACTTTTTCGCGAGATGGTTCCCGATGACTTGTATTGTGATCTTTTTTTGGTAGGCCGCGCTCTCCAGCAAATCGGGCAGTTTTTTCTTTTGTATTCTCTTAAACCCCGCATCGTCGTGAAGGTCGGGTCCAGCCTCCTTGTCAACGAAGACGACCTGACCATCCGCTACGCCTTTCTCCACGGCCTCATGGCCGACATCGCCAAGCTGCGCCGCGAGGGCGCCGACGTGGTCCTCACCTCGTCAGGCGCCGCGGCCGTTGGCCTGTCGATGATGAATGTCGAGCCGGGCAAGGCCTCCCTCCAGGACAAGCAGGGCGCCGCCGCGTGCGGTCAGC
Source organism: Parvularcula mediterranea (assembly GCF_013085255.1). Lineage (GTDB taxonomy): Bacteria > Pseudomonadota > Alphaproteobacteria > Caulobacterales > Parvularculaceae > Parvularcula > Parvularcula mediterranea. Next base: position 1,271,402 of record NZ_JABFCX010000003.1, on the reverse strand, counting down.
CGCTTCTCCTCCACGCTTACAAGCAGGTCGCCCTAGAATTCGGTGTCGATATCGCGCAGGTTCTCTTGACGTCGGATGACATGGAAAACCGCAGGCGCTACCTCAACACCAAGAACACGATCGAGCGTTTGATCGACAACGACATCCTGCCGATCATCAACGAGAACGATACGGTGACGACGGAGGAAATCCGCGTTGGTGACAATGACCGCCTGGCAGCCCGCATCGCCCAGATGATCCAGGCCCAGGACTTTGTCATGCTCACCTCGATCGATGGCCTTTACGACAAGGCGCCATCGGACCCTGAGGCATCCTTCGTGCCGGAGGTCGAGGATGTGTCGGGCTATATCGAAGCCACGACCGGTGTCTCTTCCCTCGGTTCAGGCGGTATGCTGACGAAGATGCAGGCGGCCAACATGGCGCAGAATGCGGGCGTTACCACGTGGATTGGCGAGGGCATCCTCGAGGCGCCCATCTCGACCATCCTGTCGGGCGAGCGCCGCGCAACCAAGTGCATCGCCAATGGTGATCCGCAATCGGCCTTCCGCCTCTGGATGACGGACCGGCTGACCATGGCTGGTTCGCTGACCGTGACCAAGGAAGCGGCGGACAAGATACGTGAGAACAGCTGCGGCGTCAGGACCGCTGACCTCGTCACCGTCGCGGGTGAGTTCGCCAAGGGCGACGTTCTCCACGTCTACGACGAGGAGGGCACGGAGGTCGCCCGCGGCCTCACCAACTTCGACGCAGCGCAGACCCTGATGATCGCACGCCATGATGAAGATCAGGTGGCAGAGCTTCTTGGGTTCAAGACCACAGGGGACGTCATCAACCTCAACAACCTTGTCGTTCTTGAGGAGCGTCATCTGACATGGGACGCTCCGTGTGAAGAGGATGACCAGATCGTCCAGGTCGATCTGGCGAGCTAGACCCCCGAACCGCACAAACGAAAAAGCCCCGGCCATTTCGGACCGGGGCTTTTTTCTGTCTTAAGATGGCTGGCGTTAACGGGCCAGCGCCTCCTTCACCACGGCAGCAACCGAATTGAGGGTGAACGGCTTCTGGAGGTACTTGGCCCCATCGATCTCGTTCAGCTTCTCGCGCATCGCTGCCTCGGCGTAGCCTGACATGAAGACCACCTTCGCGCCCTTGAGCTTGTCGCCCGCTTCTTGGATCAGCGTCGGCCCGTCCATCTCAGGCATCATGATGTCGGTGAGGACGAGGTCGAAGCTGCCTTCGTCTTCCTCGATCATCTCGAGCGCCTCTTCGCCATCGGTGGCTTCGTGGATCTCGTAGCCGCACATGCCGAGGGCGCGGACAACGATGCTCCGTACACCGTCTTCATCCTCGACAACGAGGATGCGGCCCTTGCCAGTGACGTCTTTCGCCTCCTCGGCCTTCTTGACGTTCTGGCGGCGCTCCTTGGCGACAGCGGCTTCCTCGGCGGTGACGGCAGGCAGGAAAATGCGGAAGGTCGCGCCATCGCCCTTGCGGTTGAAGAGGAAGATGCGGCCGCCCATCTGGCCGATGGCTCCGGCCACGGTGGAAAGGCCAAGGCCCGTGCCCTGCCCTTCACCTTTGGTGGTGAAGAACGGTTCGAAGATCTTCTCGACATGCTCCTCGGGGACACCGCCGCCGGTATCCGCGACTTCGATCAGGACATGGTCGACCTCTTCGAGGACCTCGTAGCCATACTCGCTGATCTCTTCGGCAGGAACCTGGCGGGTCTCGATGGTCAGTGTACCTGAGCCCTTGGACGCGGTCATGGCATCGCGAGCGTTTACCGCGAGGTTCATAATGGCAAGGTCCACCTGGCCCTTGTCGCATTTGACCTCAGGCAGGTTTCGTCCGTGCACCACATTCAGCTGCACCTTCTCCGACACACAGCGCTTCAGCGCCGGGGTGAAGTCGTTGAGGAGCTCCGTAATCGAACAGATCTCAGGCGTCAGGGTCTGCTTCCGCGAGAAGGCCAAGAGGTTCCGCGTCAGGTCCTGCGCCCGCTGCGAGGTCTCGTAGATCATCGCAAGGTCGCGGTAGCTCGGATCGCCAACCGGGTGGTTGCGCATAAGAAGCTCGGTCGAGCCCTTCACCACCAGCAAGAGGTTGTTGAAGTCATGGGCAACGGAGCCTGCGATCTGGCCGATCTGCTGGAGCTTCTGGCCCTGGATCGTCTCCTCCTCCATGCGGCGCTGGTAGGTGATGTCCACCGCATAAAGAACGGTCTGGCGGGGACCGTACGCGCCGCGGCGGCGGCGTACGGGCCGCGCGAAGAGCCGGAAGGTATGCGCCTGCGCGCCCTCCCCGACCCGCACTTCGATGGGCTTGGTCAGCGGCTTGGTGTTCGGGCGCGACTTGAGCGCAGCCATCAGCTCACTGACAGCCTCGGATGAAAGAACGCTCGTGAACTTCGCGCCCTCATCGGCCTGCGGGAAGAAACCGCGGAAGAGTTCGTTGGCGTAGGTGACCTTGCCGTCAGCTGACGGATCACCTTCGAGGACAGCGATGCCGAATGGTGCGTCGGTAAGGTCCGCGCCTGCGGTGACGCCTTCAGGATCAGCCTTGGCAGCAGCCTTGTCGGCGACCTCAACGCAGATGAAGCCTTCACCGGGACCGCCGCGGGTGAACGGCGTCAGGACCACGTCCTTGGACTGGTTCGCAGCCGCTCCGCGCTGGCGGATACGAGCCTCGTACTCTTCTGCCTCAGGCTCCCAGAGGTGACGGACCACCGGGTTCGATTCGCCGAGCACGAGGTCACCGAGCGACAGCGGCTGACCCGGCTTCGTGCCGAAGAGCTCGGCTGCTGCGGTGTTGATCCAAGCGATCGAGCCGGAGCGCTCAACCGCAATGACAGGCCGCGGATAGGTGAAGAATGCGGCCTTGAGGCTATCTTGCTTGCGGTCGACTTCCTGCTCCTGAAGCCTCCACGCGGAATAGATGTGGCCGTCTTCGGTCGGACGCATCGGGCGGGTCTGCACGGTGAACCGGCGGACAGGCAGGTCGCCCTGCGCCTCATGGACCGAACGGCCCATCGTCTGTGTCAGGACTTCTTCGGCGGCCAGGCCAGAGCGGCAGGCCTTGGCGAGGCGGAACATCTTCGAGCTCTCGGTGCCGGACTGGCCGAAGAGGCGGTCGATCCGCGGAGGCAGGCCGGTCGCACCGACAATGCCCGCTTCCTCAGCAATCTGAAGATAGGCGTCATTGGCATAGACCACGACACCATCGCGGGTCGTGACGAGCCGTGCATCGGCGTCCGCGTCGATGATGCCTTCAGCAAGGCCCAGAGCACCAAGAAGATCGCCGCCAGCCAGCGCCAGCGCCTCATCCTTCTTCCGGCCGGGGCGCTTGAAGAGGAAGCTCGTCAGCAGGATCGGTGAATAGGCCTGCATCATCGCGCCAAGGGTCAGCACCGTGACGAAGATCAGGATGCCCGCGCCAAAGAGGCTGGCGGTCAGGAGATCTACGCCGCCCCGCGAGGCCGCATAACCCACAGCGCCAACCATGGTCGCAAAGCTCAGCCAGATACCGACCGGCGTCAGCTTCTCGGCGAGCCCCCGGAACTTCGGCTCAGGCTCTGCGCCTGGCAGGCGAGGGTCAGCCGCGAAGGAAAGGCGCGGACCGCCGCCCACACCGCCTGGCTCGTCGTCGCCAAACTCTTCCGTCGGCAGATCGTCCTCGACGGCGAGCTCAGCCAGCTTCTTCGCAAACGCATCGCCCTCATCGTCGCCCTTGGGGAAGCCCTTGAGCGCCTCAAGCAGCTCGTCCTCGGACGGCATCGGCGAGAGCTTTATCTTCTGAGGCTTCTCGTCCTCTGGCAGCGGCTGGAGGGTCTCCTCCGCGCTCGCCTTCTCTTGCGGCATGGGTTTCAGTTCCGGTTTCGTGGGCAGCTCGTCGATCGGCCCTGCGTTCTCAGGACGTGCCGGAGGCAGGTCCGCCATCTTCTCACGCGCCTGGATCAGCTTCTGCATGTCGAGGGGCTCTGCGAGATCATCGTCATCCTCAGCGGGGGCCGTCACGGCGGCGCCGGCTTTGGCGAGCATCGCAAGGTCGCGGCCGGTGATCCCCTCACCGTCCTCGGCGTAGCGGTCTGCAAGGCGCTGCGCCATGACGGCGGCGCTCTCGGTCTCTTCCTTGGAGAGCTGCGAAGAAGGCGCGTCCTTCTTCGTCATCGCCTCCTGGAGATACTGGTCGAAGTCTTTCTCGGCCTCGGCGTGCTCGTCCGAGGGCGCGAACTGCATCGGCTTCGCCTGCTTGCCTGAGCCGGCCTTGCCTGGCTTCAGGGTGGCTTTCTTCACTCCGCGGGGGAGCCTGAAAGGTGAACGGTTCGCGGCTTCTGCCATGCTGCCCTCACTCGTGCCGGGGAATTGCGCCTCGCCCGCGGCCCCATTGAGGGTAAATGGGGTACAAGCGAAGTGCGTGGTCGGCACATCGACCTATTCTCGTTCGCAAGACAGCGTTACTCCATCGTTAACGGACCTTGCGAAAGTCTTATCCGGTGGTTCGCCCGAGGGGTCAGCATGTTAAATCATCCGCCTGTCATTGGAGTGGCCTGGGGCTCAGGCGCGGCAAGGGGTTGGGCGCATGTTGGGGTGCTGAAAGCCCTCGATGAGCTCGGCATAGACGTTAACGTCGACGCCGGGTGTTCCGCCGGAGCCCTCGTCAGTGCCGCGCGACGGTTAGGAATTTGGGAAGAATTCTCCAGCTGGGCGAAGGAGCTCGATCCCATCGGTGCGCTCGGCCAGTTCGCCATTTCCATCGGCGCAGGCGGCTTCGTTGATCCTGCCCGGGCATTTCAGGTCTTCCGCTACGCCGACAAGGACATTGAAGAGCTCGAAAAGCCCTGGGGCGCAGTCGCCACGGATCTCGCGACCGGCACCGAGGTCTGGCTGACCAAGGGCTCGGTCCTCGATGCCGCCCGCGCGTCGAGCGCAATTCCGCTGGTGATGCAAGCAGCGCCCGTGATGTTCCGCGGCGCGGAGCGATGGATGATCGACGGCGCGGCCTCGAACCCCGTGCCGGTCAGCCTCGCGCGGTCGCTTGGCGCCACTCGGGTCATCGCAGTCGACCTCAACGCCTCGGCGATCACGCTGAAGCGCTTCGACAGGCCCCAGACCCGCGAAGTGGTCATGGTGGAGGAGCCCGAGCCTGAAGAAAGCGGCTTTCTCCCGGAGCCCGTGACGACCTTCATCAGGGACACCCAGAACTTCCTCAGCAGGGAAATCTCCATGGCCCGGGCGAAAGCGCTTGCGAAACCGCAGCTTCTGGAAACGGCGGCCGCAACCATGGACATCGTCCAGGCCCACCTCGCGGCGGCGAGGGCTCAGATCGACGTTGCCGATGTCAGGATCACGCCAAGGCTCGACGACATCTCGCCCGCTGCCTTTGACCGCCACGATGAGATTGCCGAGCGCGGCTACCTTGCGACCATGGAAGCCAAGGACCAATTGCTTGCCATCGCGGGGAAGACTAGTTCCGTCTCCGCAAGTCTGGATGCGCAGGGATGAACGCCATGAAGAAAGCTATCGCAGCCGCCCTCGGGGTCGCTCTTCTTGCAGCCTGTTCGGGTGATGCACCGGGCCCGCGTCCGGGCGATGTCGCGGTTGAGCCTCAGGCCCTCGCCCCCCGCTACGTCACCGAGCCGAGCCGCTTTGACCATGATGAGACCATGCGCAGGCTTTACGAGGCGCTCGACCAGAGAGACCTCACGGTCTTCGCGGTGATCGACCATGCGGCCGGAGCTGCGCAGGCTGGGCTCGAGCTTCCCGAAGCCACGGTCGTCATCTTTGGCTCACCGGCCTTCGGTACGCCGCTGATGCAGCGCGATCCGCTGATGGCAGCGGAGCTTCCGCTTCGCGCAGCGGTTTATCAGGATAAGGACGGCCAGGTCTCCGTCGCGACGACGTCGATCCTTGCCATGACAAGGGCCTATCCGGCCCTGTCAGAAGAAAGCCAGCGCCTCACCAGGATCAGGGGCAATCTTGATGCCATTGTCCGGGAGGCGACTGGCCGGGAGCGCTAGACCCTAGGGGAAGCCTAGCGCTGCCTACGGATATTCCGCCTACGAATCGTGGCCGTCATTGCCAGCGGGCAAGAGCACGCCGTCAATGACGTGGATCACGCCGTTCGATGCGGCGATGTCCGTCTTCACGACATTGATCATGCCGCCTGCTGCGTCTTCGAGCACGACGCCGCCATCCTTGATGCGCGCGGTCAGCTCAGTGCCTTCGACCGTGGTCACGACAGCTTCGCCGTCATTCTCGCGGATCAGCTTGACGAGGTCCTTGGCTTTCACCTTGCCTGCCACGACGTGGTAGGTGAGGACCATCTGAAGCGCGCTCTTGTTCTCGGGCTTGAGGAGCGTTTCGACCGTGCCTTCGGGCAGGCTTTCGAACCCGGCATTGGTCGGGGCAAAGACCGTGAACGGACCGTCGCTGTTCAGTGTGTCCACGAGATCGGCGGCCTTCACGGCGGCGACCAGCGTGGCGAAGTCTTCTACGCCAGCGGCAACGCCGACGATCGTCTTCTCGGCTTTCGCCATTTTCTTCTTGCCGTGATGGTCGAGCGCCGCGGCCGGGGCAATGGCGGCAGGGGCCAGCGACAGTGCGCCAGCTGCGAGAAGAAGGGCTTTGAGGGTCTTCATGGTGGGGTCTCCCAGTCGTTTATCGACAATCGGAAAGTAGGGCTCGCCCCCGGGCCCGGCGAGGCCGAAACCTGCGACAGACTGGCCAGAACGGGCAGAAAAAGCTCAAACCTTGGTAAGCTTTACCAAACGGAGAGAAACGCCATGACGATCAAGATCTTCCATGCCCCCTTCGCCCGCTCGGTCCGGGCAAGGTGGTTATGCCTTGAGATGGGTCTCGACCACGAGATCGTTCAGGTCCCGAATAAGCCAGAATATCTGTCCTCGGACGAATATCGCGCGATCAACCCGGCCGGGAAGATCCCCGCCATGCAGGAAAATGGCCTGATCCTCTTTGAGTCGACCGCCATCATGCAGTACCTGCTCACCAAGCCCGGCGGCGAGAAGTTCGCTCCGCAGGCTGATGACCCGCTCTACGGACCCTACCTCCAGTGGCTGCATTTCGGCGAGGCAGGCATGGGCATGTATGTCACCCTCGCGCTTGGCCATAAGACTCTCCTTCCGGAGGAGCGCCGCATCCCCGCCATGGCGAAGTACGGAGAAATCGAAAGCAAGCGCTGCTTCGACGTACTCGCGGGCCCACTCGAAGCGAATGACTATCTTCTGCCCACGGGCTTTTCCGCAGCTGATATCTCGGTGGCGTACATGCTGCTTCTCGCCAAGTTCGCGAAGATCTTCGACCACGCGCCTGACAGCGTGAAGGCTTACTTCAAGCGGTGTACGGAGCGTGAGGCCTGGAAGCAGGCGACGGCGGACTGACCACAACGAAAAAGGCCCGGACGTTCCCGCCCGGGCCTTTCTTGTGTTCGATGGTTGCCGCCTACATCCGGTCGAGGGCGAGCTCGAGCTGCTGGCGAACCTTTTTCGGGATTGAGGTTTCCCTCTTCAGGAACTCGACCACCATGGCCTTCTTGACGTTCCGGATACGGACGTTGCGCTGTTCTGCCTTATCGTCACGATCGAGGTCGATGATCGTCTCGTAGCGCGTCGGAAAGCGGTAGGGGTTCGGGCGCTTGTGGATGCCCTCATACTGCCCCGGAGAAAGGCCTTTGTGCAGGAGGCACGTCGTGACCATCGTCACGTCGCCTGCGAGCCGCTGGCGCTTCTTCGCAAGGCGCACGGTGCGGGTCTGCTGCTTGGCATAGGTGGGGTCGTTGGTCGTGTCGCAGGGCGGAATAGTCTTCGGCGTCGGCGAGACAAGGCCACCAGGCACGAGGTTTGAGCCGCGCAGCTGGCGCAGGGCTTCGAAGCTCAGCTCGTCGGCCGGGAAGAGCGTATCGGCATAGGCCTCCCAGTCACGGCGCTTCCACTGGCCACGGTCTGAATGGTTCGAGTCCATGACGGTGACGGCCTGGCTGACGCCGACCTTTTCAACCTTCACGAAGTAGTCGCCATCGATCTCGACATATTTGACGCCGAAAGCACCGGTTTCCGGCACCGGCTTGATGGAGCTGGCGCAGGCGGCCAGCGCCAGTGCAGCGACGATAAGAGTTGCGAAGCGCATAAGGCCTCCCCCAAAAACGTGCGATCTCGTTCACAGTGTGCACTGCAAACTCTGGACCAACGCGAATTGCCCTTCAAGTTTTCGCCTCTCAAGTCACTTCCTCTTCATGAAGGGACTTGTGAAGCGTTGCGCTCCCGCATCAGGGGGTCGGTTCTACCGGATCTTCATTAAGGCTCGCCTTAGGCTCCAGCGCTCCGAGAACCTCGCGGAGATGCTCACCGAGGCCATCGGCTTCACCGCTATTGGTCAGGAGCGCGACGGCGTAGCCGCTCTCGGGATCGATGAGCGCGGTGGCCATCCAGAAGGTGTTGCTGCCCGAATGGCCGAGGCTGCCATCAGGCCGGACACCCCAGCCGAGGGCATAGCCGTCCTCCTTATAGACGGGCGTGTGCTGACGGCGGTAGCTCTCAGGCGAAAGCAGCGCCTCTTCTCCCCGCGCGCCGCGGAGCTGGTCACGGAGAAACTCTGCGTAATCGGCAGCCGTAAAGCTGAGCGTCCCAGCAGGCGCCATCAACGCAGGATTGTCGGCAGCTGGCGGACCGGCCTCGAGCGGATCGCCATTGTGCCCCGAGATCATCCCCGCACCGCCTTCCGGCGCACCGACGAGCATCTCCATGCCGAGTGGTCCCAGAAGATGGGTGCGCAGCGCCTCTTCATAGCTGGTCCCGGCTGCCGTGCCGAGCATGTGCCCTGCCAGCGTGTAGCCAAGGTTTGAGTAGGAGAACGCGGCACCCGGATCATTGTCCGGTGGGCTCTTGAGCAGTTTTTTGAGCTCACCCTGCCGCGCCTTCACCGTCGCCTTTTCGGTCTTCGCCGGGAAGATGATGTAGCGCACCATGGTCAGCCGGCTCGGGTTCTGCGCCGAGCCACTGCGATGGGTCAGCAGCATTTCGAGCGTGACATCCGACCAGCCAGAATGAATCTTGAAGGCATCGCCAAGAACCTCGCTGACAGTACTCTCAAGGCTGATCATATCCTTCTCAACCATGGCCAGCGCGAGGGCCGCGGTCATCGCCTTGGCGTTGGAGCCGATATGCCAGTAGTCGGACGGCTCAGGCGCGTCCCCTCTCCCGATCCTCCGCTCGCCAGCGAACGTGACGCCGATCTCCCCTGCATGGGGAACGATAATCAGCACACCTCCAGGCGCTTTCTCCTCTTCAAGCACCTTCTCAAGGAATGGCTGCGGAGCAAATGTCTCAGCTTGGGCAAGCATCAGCATCGATGCGATGGCGGCAATCATGGCGGTTCCCTCTTCTCAAGGTAGCCTAGCCTCTCTCCATCTCTTCGAGAAGGTCCCGTTCCAGATCCTCGAGGATCGCCTCGTTCGCCGCCCCGGCAATGGTCTCGCGACCCGCTTCCATCATGACGGGCACAGCCAGCGGCGAGACCCGCTCCAGCCGCTTGTGCACGAGATTGCCGCTGATCCGCGCGAGGAGATCGGAGAGCCTGCCAATATCGAGGAACCCGGACGAGGCATCATTCCATGCCGCCTTGAGGAGGATATGGTCAGGCTGGTGCTCCCGCAGGACGTCATAAATCAGCCCCGCGGAGAAGCTGACCTGGCGCCCGTTTTTCTCCTGACCCGGATGATTGCGCTCGATCATGCCCGCAATCATGGCAACGTTCCTGAAGGTGCGCTTCATAAGCTGCGCATCCGCAAGCCAGAGATCCAGATCCTCGCCCAAAAGGTCAGGCTCAAACACCTCGTTCATATCGAGGTCCGAGGGATCGTTCCGCATCCAGACGGACAGAGCATACTCGGTCGGGCAGAAACCGAGCGGCTGCAGACCCATCCGCTCAAGCCTCCGGGTGACGAGGGTCCCGAGCGATTGGTGCGCAATACGCCCGTCAAAGGGATAGCAGACGAGATAGTGCTTTCCGCCCCTTGCGAAGGTCTCGATCAGTAGCTCATCCGGCTGCGGAAGATAGGATTTCAGCTCCTGAAGGGAGAGCCACTCCGAAACAGGCTCCGGTAGGGCCTTCCAGGTCTTCGGCTCACTGACCATCGTGCGGACGGAGTTGGCAAGGAAGCTCGACAGGGGGAACTTGGAGCCCTGCCAGCTCGGGATCTTCACATCTTCGCCCGTCGCCTTGGTCACGTAGACATCCATGTCCTGGACGCCCTCATAGCGCAGGACTTCCCCGGCGAAGATGAACGTGTCGCCGGGCGTAATCTGGCTCAGGAACCATTCTTCGATCGTGCCGAGCTTACGCCCTCCCCGCGGCGCCTTCGGCCTGCCATCGGTGCGGGACATCCTCCCCAGACGGACATTATAGCTCGGCAGGTCGATGATCGTGCCGGCGTTCATCCGGTAGAGCTGCGCCGTGCGTGCATCCTTGATCCGCATACGGCCGTCCGGCATCTTCACGATCCGCCGGAACCTGTCATACGCCCGCATCGCGTAACCGCCGGTCGCCACGAACTCCAGCGCCTCGTCAAAGGTCTCACGGGTCAGGTTCCTGTACGAAGCAGCCGAAATCACCTCGCGGTAGAGGTTGTCGGGGTGAAAGGGCTCCGCCGCCGCCATGCCCCAAATGTGCTGGCAGAGCACGTCGAGAGCGCCTTCCTTGTAAGGCTCACCATCCAGAAGCCCTTGATCCACAGCCTGTTTTGCCGCCACACATTCGAGCACCTCGAACCTGTTTGCAGGCACGAGGATCGCCCGCGAGGGCTCATCCATCCGGTGATTCGACCGCCCGATCCGCTGGACCAGCCGTGCCGCGCCCTTGGGTGCGCCGAGGCAGATGCAGAGGTCGACGGCTCCCCAGTCGATCCCCATATCGAGGGTCGCGGTGCACACCACAGCCTTCAGTGTACCCGCCACCATCGCTGCTTCCACCCGCTCCCGCTGCTCGCGTTCAAGGGAGCCGTGGTGGAGACCGATGGGCAGGTTCTCCTCATTCATCCGCCAAAGCTCCTGAAAGCAGACCTCTGCCTGGCTCCTGGTGTTGGTGAAAATGAGAGTCGTCGTATGCTGACCGATCAGCTCGTAGATCTTCTCGAAGCTATGCCGCCCGGAGTGCCCCGACCATGGAATATCGTCCTCGGGCGTCAGGACAGTGACACTTGCCTTCGCCTCGCCCTTTCCGATGATCAGCTGGCTGAGCGCTTCATCCGTCCCGTCCTGGTCCACGAGGAAGCGCTGCAGCGGCACCGGGTCATCAACCGTCGCGGAGAGGCCGATCGTCCTGACCTGCGGCGCCAGCATCCTGATCCGCGCAAGATCGAGCGAGAGAAGGTCCCCGCGCTTCGACTTCCGCAGGGCGTGGAGCTCATCGAGCACGACGGTTCTGAGACCTGAGAAAAGACTATCCGCACTCGGATGGGCGAGCAGCAGGGACAGCTGCTCCGGCGTCGTCAGCAGGATATCCGGCGGCGCCGTCCTCTGCCGCTGGCGCACGGATTGCTTCGTGTCGCCCGTCCGGCTCTCGACCACGACGGGAAGCCCCATCTCCGCAATCGGAGCCTCAAGGTTGCGCGCAATATCGACAGCCAGCGCTTTCAGCGGAGAGATGTAGAGGGTGTGGAGCGACCGTTCGTTTTTCGGAACTTCGGACAGCTCGACCAGACTCGGAAGGAACCCCGCAAGCGTCTTCCCGCCCCCGGTCGGGGCGATCAGCAGGCTGCTCTCACCCGCCTCCATCGCGCGCAGAACATCGAGCTGGTGCTCGCGAGGCTGCCATCCGCGCGATGCAAACCATTGCTCGAACCGCTCCGGCAGCTGCGCGTCTTCGGTGGGGACAGTCCTCGCCATCAGGCAGATGTAGGCGCGGCGGCACGAATTCCGACCGCGCCGCGACGTCGCGTCAGGCTAGAGATCAAGCTCCGCCTCAAGCGCACGGCTCTGGATGAAGTGCTTCCGCGGCTCGACCACGTCGCCCATCAGCTTGGTGAAGGTCTCATCGGCCCGGTCGGCCTCTTCGATCTGCACCTGGAGGAGTTGCCGCGCATTGGAGTCGAGGGTCGTCTCCCAGAGCTGCTCCGGGTTCATTTCGCCCAGACCCTTATAGCGCTGGAGCGTGATGCCCTTCCCTCCGAACGCGCGCAGGGCTTCAAGGAAATCGAGCGGTCCGTAGACGATCTCTTCCTTTTCACCGCGCTTGATCGTGGCGGGTCCGACAAAGGCGTCGCGAATTTCCTCCGCATCCGCAGCAAGCCTGCGCGCATCGGCGCCGACCCGAAGCTCTTCGGAGAGGACGTAAGCCTCGCGCACACCGCGTACGTCACGGGCAAGGACGACATCGCCGCCCTCTTCAAGGCGCGCAGACCAGCCGCGCTCATACTCTTCCGAGATACCGTCGAGGCGCTCGGCGAGGGCCGTCAGGGCAGCTTCAGAAGGCTCGTCAGCACCCAGAACACCTTCAAGCGCTGCGAGCACGAGGACGTCGCGCCTGATCCAGGCCGGGAAGCTCTCGACCCGCTGGGCCACGGCACGGCTCTTCTCGATCAAGTCCTGAAGGTCACGGCCGATACGCTGCTCACCCTCATGGGTCACGAGCACCGTGTTGTCGATACCCTCCGCATAAAGATAATCGGACAGCGCCTTCTCATCGAGGAGGTATTGAGCCGATTTACCCTTCTCCGCCCGGTAGAGCGGCGGCTGGGCAATATAGAGGTGCCCGCGGCGAATGACTTCCGGCATCTGACGGAAGAAGAAGGTCAGGAGCAGGGTCCTGATGTGCGCACCGTCGACGTCGGCGTCGGTCATGATGACGATCTTGTGGTAGCGCAGCTTGTCGATGTTGAAATCGTCGCGCCCGATGCCCGTTCCGAGCGCAGTGATCAGTGTGCCGACTTCCTGGCTCGACAGCATCTTGTCGAACCGTGCCCGTTCGACATTCAGGATCTTGCCCTTGAGGGGCAGGATCGCCTGGTTCTCCCGGTTCCGCGCCTGTTTCGCGGAGCCGCCTGCCGAGTCACCCTCGACGATGAAGAGCTCTGACTTGGCCGGGTCCCTTTCCTGGCAGTCCGCCAGCTTGCCGGGCAGCGAGGAGACATCGAGCGCGCCCTTGCGCCGGGTCAGCTCCCGCGCCTTACGCGCAGCCTCGCGCGCAGCGGCGGCTTCGATCACCTTGCTGACGAGCTTCTTGGCCTCGGCCGGATGCTCCTCGAACCAGGTGCCGAGCTCTTGGCCCACAATGTTCTCGACCACCGGTCGGACTTCCGACGAGACCAGCTTGTCCTTCGTCTGTGAGCTGAACTTCGGATCAGGAACCTTAACCGACACGATCGCCGTCAAGCCTTCGCGCGCGTCGTCCCCTGAGAGCGAAACCTTTTCCTTCTTCAGAAGGCCCGAGCTCGACGCGTAGCCGTTCACGACTCGGGTGAGCGCCGCGCGGAAACCAGCAAGGTGCGTGCCGCCATCGCGCTGGGGGATATTGTTCGTGAACGTCAGAACTTTTTCGTGGTAGCTGTCGTTCCACCACATGGCGACTTCAACTGTGATGCCGTCCTTCTCCGCCATCATGGTGATCGGCTCACTGACGAGCGCCTGTTTCGAAGCGTCGATGTGGCGAACGAACTCAATCAGCCCACCATCATAGTGAAGCTCAAGTTCCTTCGGCTCGGCGTGGCGCCGGTCCGCGAGGACAATCTTCACACCGGAGTTCAGGAACGCGAGCTCGCGCAGGCGACGCTCCAGCGTCTCGAAGTCGAACTCAACTTGCGTGAACGTCTCTTCGCTCGGGAGGAAGGTGACCTCCGTACCCGATTGATCCGTGTCGCCCGTAACCTTTAGGTCCTCGTCGGCGTCACCATGGGTGAAGGTCATCTCGTGGGCCTTGCCGCCGCGCCAGATCTTGAGGGTCAGCTTCTTCGAGAGCGCGTTCACCACCGAGACGCCGACCCCGTGGAGGCCGCCGGAGACCTTGTAGCTGTTCTGGTCGAACTTACCGCCCGCGTGGAGCTGGGTCATGATGACCTGCGCCGCCGAGACCCCTTCCTCAGGGTGCATCGCGGTCGGGATGCCGCGGCCATTGTCGCGCACTGTCACCGAGCCATCATCGTTCAGAATAACGTGGATCGTGTCGCAGTGGCCCGCCAGCGCCTCGTCGATCGCATTGTCCACGACCTCGTAGACCATGTGGTGCAGGCCCGAGCCATCATCGGTGTCGCCGATATACATGCCAGGACGCTTACGGACCGCATCCAGACCTTTGAGAACCTTGATGGAATCCGCGCCGTATTCGTCGCCAGCCATGTTGTTTTCGTTGTTATCGGCAGCCTCGGAGGCCATGCGCATACACCTTGCAATTGGGATCGTCTGATTCCCTTGAAACATAGGCATTTTCGCCCCTGAACCCAAGCCCAAAGAGCCGTGAAACGAGGCTCATTTTCCGTTCCATTTCAGAAGGTTACGGGTTCGCCAGATGCATCGGGCCGGAGGTGGTCCATCCGGTCCAAAAAGGGTGCGAAAGCGTCTGGATCGGTGCCCGTCAGGAAAGCCTGAAGCCCCAGCCTGTCGAGGGTCTCCGCAAGCGCTTTCCGCCGCGTCTCGTCGAGATGCGCGACGATCTCGTCGAGGAGCAGGACAAGGCTTCCAGGCTTCGTTTTGGCGGCTTCGGCACGCGCGAGGATCAGGCCGATCAGGAGCGCCTTCTGCTCGCCGGTGGAGCAGAACTTTGCGGGCATGTCCTTGCCAAGATGGGTCACGTGGAGGTCTGAACGATGAGGACCGAAGAGGGTGCGCTTGGCGTCCCGGTCCACCCGCCGGTTGCGAGCGAGGCGCTCCTGAAAGACATCCTGCGCCCTCGCCCGGCCCTCGCTCTGCAGCATCCGTTCGAGATCGCCCTCGATCAGCACGCCTGCCCGCGGAAAGGCTTCCTCGCGCAGGGCTTCGTAGCCTTCGGCGAGGCTCTGTGCCGTCTGTTGCCTGTTCTCTGCGAGAACGACGCCGGCCTCGGCCATCTCCTGCTCGAACAGCGTGAGGAGCGAGGGATCACCGCCCTGATCCAGAAGAGCCGCCCGTTGGCGCATCGCCTTTTCGTAGCGTGCGGCAACGCCCGCGTGGCTGCTGTCCCCGGCGGCAGCGATCCTGTCGAGGAACCGCCGCCGCTCGGAGGGCGCATCCATGAAGAGCCGGTCCATGGCAGGGATCAGCCACAGAAAGCGGATGATCTCCGCTAGCGCCGAAGCCTGCTTCACCGGCTCGCCGTCGATCTTGACCTCGCGCTTGTCGTGGCGCGGCGGGGTGATCTGCACGATGAGGCGGAGCGGGTCTTCATCCTCCGCAGACAGAGTGATCGCGGCACCCGGAGGCGAGGTCGCGCCCTGCCGCACGACATCGGAGAGCTTCGCGCCGCGAAGGCCCCTGCCCGCACCGAAGAGCGTCAGGGTCTCAAGAAGGTTCGTCTTGCCTGCACCATTGGCGCCGGTGATCACCACCGAGCGCCCGGAGAGCTTCGCATCGAAGGCCTCGTAGGAACGGATGTCCCTGAGCGTCAGCCCGGTGATGCGCCGCATACTGACCGTCAGACGCGGAGCGGCATCAGGACGTAGAGCGCACGCTCGTCATCCGCATCACTGACCACCGTCGGGGACGCCGTATCCGCGAGCGCGAAGCTCATGGTTTCGCCGTCGATCTGGGAGGTGATATCGAGGAGGTACCTGGCGTTGAAGCCGATCTCGATCGCCTCACCGGGATAGTCGACACCGAGATCCTCGGTCGCTGTCCCGGTCTCAGGGCTATTGACGTTGAGGCGCAGCATATCGCCTTCGAGCGCCAGCTTCACCGAGCGCGTCTTGTCGGCCGAGACGGTGGAGACACGGTCCACGGACTTGGCGAACTCACCGGGCGCGACGCGCATGATCTTGTCGTTCCCCTGCGGAATAACCCGCGCATAGTCCGGGAACGTCCCATCGATAAGCTTCGTCGTCAAAGCTATGTCGTCAAAGGCGAACCGCACGCGGCCAGCAGCGACCAGCATCTCGACCTCTTCGCCGGCATCATCGAGCAGGCGACGCAGCTCGAGCACGGCCTTTCGCGGGATGATGATCCCTTCAAGGCCTTCAGCACCGGGAGGAAGGTCGGCATCGATCCGCGCGAGGCGGTGACCATCGGTGGCCACGGCGCGCAGGCTCTTCTCGCCGCCATCTTCGAAGGCGTGGAGGTAGATGCCGTTGAGGTAGTACCGCGTCTCCTCCTGGCTCATCGCGAAGCGGGCCTTGTCGATCAGCCGCGCGAGATCGCCGGTGGGAACCGAGAAGCGCTGGCCGTTATCGGCTTGCGGGAGGGATGGGAAATCGTCTTCGGGCAGAACGGCCAGAGAGAAGTCCGACGTGCCTGCCGTCAGCTGGAGCCGACCGCCACCGGTCTTCTCCAGCGACACCTGCGTGCCGTCAGGGAGTTTCTTGACGATGTCGAAGAGAGTGACCGCGGCCGCCGTGACCGCGCCGGGCTGCTCGGCATCGGCGGGGACCTCTTCGACGATCTCTATGTCGAGGTCCGTTGCCGTGAGCGAAAGTGTTCCGCCCTCAGCACGCAGGAGGACATTCGAGAGAATCGGGATCGTGTTCCGGCGCTCAACAACAGACTGAACGTGCGACAGGGCCCGCAACAGCGTTCCGCGCTCGATGGTGACTTTCACGTGGCGCCACTCCTTCTTATGGCCGGCTCCCCCGACTCAAACGGGGGGCCTGACATCAGCATAGGATGAGCGCTGGCGCTAGAGCATCAGCCGCGAAAGATGTCCTCAATCGCGGTCGAATTCGTCGAAGATCTCGGAAATCCGGCTTCCGAACTTCGGGTCCGTGCTGGCGAGGATTTCGGCGGTCTTGATCGAATGCATGACTGTTGTGTGATCACGCCCGATCATGGAACCAATGGCTGTCAGAGGCGTATCCGTCAGCTTACGGACAGCAAAGCAGAAGGCGTGACGTGCACGGACGATCGGCTGCTTGCGCGAGCGGCTGAGAAGGTCGTCCTTGGAGAGGCCGAAGGTCTCGATCGTGTAGTCGAAGATCGCTTCTGCAGTCACAGCAGGCTTCTGCTTGCTCATATGCTCCGAAAGGAGCTTGCGCATGCTGTCGTCGTCGAGTTCCTGGCCAAGCTCGGCCTTCGCCTCATTGGCTACCTGGATCAGGCCAAGCGCACCTTCAAGCTCACGCACCGAGTCTTCGCAGCGGCGGGCGATGAATTCGAGGTGGCGCTGCGGGATCGGCGCGCCAGCGCTCTCTTCAGCCTCAGCCGAGAACTGACGGGCAATCTTTGTACGGAGCGCAAGGTCAGGCTTGCCGACCGAAACGCTGAGACCACCAGCAAGGCGGCTGGCAAGCCGTTGCGAGATACCTGTCTCGGCCAGCTGTGCAGGCGGCATGGACGAAGCGACCATGACGCGCTTTCCAGCGGCGCGCAGCTTGTCGATCAGGCAGTCAAGCTCTTCCTGGGTCCGTTTGCGACCCCGCAGGAGCTGGATGTCATCGACAAGAAGAACGTCCGTGTTTTGAAGGAACGTGCGCAGCTCGCGGTAGCTCTTCGAGATGAAGGCCTCACACATATCCGCCATGAGGGCGTCATAGGTGAGGTAGAGGACGTTGTCGCCAGGATGACGGCGCAGCCACTCCTGGCCGACAGCGTTCAGAAGGTGCGTCTTGCCCCGGCCTGCAGGCCCGTGGACCGTCGTCACCATTGGGTTTGGCGTATCCAGCAGCTTCATGGCCGCACGGAACGCAAGGCTGTTCGTTTCGTTCGTACAGAAACGTTCCAGCGTCATGCCAAGAGCAAAGGTACTCGCGCCTTCAGCATCAAAGCTCGGACGCTCAGGCTTGGGTGCCGCCTTCGGGACAGCCACAGGAGCAGGAGCCGCGGGAGCGGCGTTTACTGCCTGAGGGACCGTTTCTTGCACCATAGCTGCGCCGCGCATTGCCGAACCAAGTTCCTGCGCGCCCTTAACGCTCAGCCTGCTGACGGGTTGGACGCGCTCCGACCACATCTCACGCATACGCACGGCATAGCGCTGGGAGATCAGCGAAGCCGAAAACCGGGTCGGTACGCAAAAGGTTACATGATCGTCCCCGTGCTCGGCAAGGGACATGCGCTGGAAATAGCTGTCGTACACCGCGGGGCCGAACTGCTCCTTCAGGTGCGATTTGAATTCAGAGAATTTGTGCGTGCGCTGAGCGTTCTGCATCGTTGCCTTCACAATAGAAAGGTGTTCGGCCGTTTGCGCGGCCGCGGAGGGGTCTAGTTTTGAGAAGCTGCCGACGCCCGTCGACCTCAACTACCTATGCGCCGAGGGCGCTTACTGTCCACAGGAAAAAGAAGGATCCAGTCTGGAAATGTCGAAAAGGACGCACCCGGAAGAAAGGTTAAAAAACAATCTATCAGTTGGAGTGGGGGTGCGTTTATCGATCATTTTTTCCTCCCGGTGCGATTGAGGCACCTGCCCGTGCCTGCCTTCCGAACAAGCTACCGTTCCGTGCGAAGATGACAAGCAGATGACGCAAGTTTGGCCAGCTTGATTCAGTAACAGCCACTTCCGAAATCATCCCGGAG
Source organism: Parvularcula mediterranea (assembly GCF_013085255.1). Lineage (GTDB taxonomy): Bacteria > Pseudomonadota > Alphaproteobacteria > Caulobacterales > Parvularculaceae > Parvularcula > Parvularcula mediterranea. The sequence goes on along the minus strand of NZ_JABFCX010000003.1, from coordinate 1,252,768 downwards.
AATCAGGCGAAGCGGCGATCTTCGTTGCAAGATAACGATAACAAAGTTTTCCACACGACGATTTCGCTCAGCATGCGGACAATAAAAAGGGTCGGCCACCGATGGTGATCGACCCTTCTCAAATTCATTGTTTGCTCCGTAAAGGGAGCAATTTCGCTTAGGCGCTGAGAGCCTTCACGCGCTTGCTCAGGCGCGAGACCTTACGAGAAGCAGTGTTCTTGTGCATCACACCTTTGGAAACGGCGCGCATGATCTCCGACTCTGCGGTGCGGAGAGCGGCTTGCGCTGCCGACTGGTCGCCAGCCTCGACGGCGGTGTCCAGCTTCTTGATGTAGGTACGCACACGGCTCCGACGCGACTTGTTGACCGCGGTACGGCGCTCGATCTTGCGGACCATTTTCTGTGCCGACGTGGTGTTGGCCATTCGCTCGAGAAACCTCTTGTTCAAAAATCCGAAGCGGACGAATACCTATCGGGCCTAGCCGCGTCAACGTGTTTTCGCGCCTTTTTTCCGCTCATCTCTGACACTGCGTACAGGCAAAGGTCGACCGTCCGGACTGGACGTACCGGACCACGTCTTTCCCGCAAGTCGGACAGTCCGAGCCCTCCCGGTCATAAACGAAGAACCGCTGCTGGAATGCGCCCTCCTTGCCATCCGCCGAGGCATAGTCCCTGAGCGTCGAGCCGCCCGCTTCGATCGCCTCCGCGAGCACGTCCTTGATCTCCGCGACCAGGCGCTCCGCTCGCTTCGGACCAAGCGTGCCCGCCTTGCGTTTGGGGCTGAGCCCCGCCCGGAACAGCGCCTCGCAGACATAGATATTGCCGAGCCCGGCCACGATGCTCTGGTCGAGGAGCGCAGACTTTAGAGGCATGGCGCGTCCCCTCACCTTGTCGATCAGCGCCTCTGGCGTGAAGCTCTCCCCGAGTGGCTCAGGACCGAGTTTCGCCATCCGGGGCAGGCTGTCGAGGGTCGCTGTCTTCTCCAGCTCGAAGAACCCGAAGCGGCGTGGATCCGCGTAGGTCACCGACACCTCGTCCCCGCCGGGCTGGCGGAGGGTCAGCGCCAGGTGCTCGTGCCCCCGGGGCGGGTCAGGCGCGTAGAATGCGCCGGGCTCCAAGGTCTGGCGCGCATGTTTCACCGTGAACCGGCCCGTCATGCCGAGATGGCCGAGTAGCGTTTCGCCTGTGTCGAGGGGCATCACGAGGAACTTCGCTCGCCGGCCCACGCTCATCACGGTCGCGCCCTCAAGCCTCTCGCGGAACCGCTCGGGAAAAGGGAAACGCAGGTCAGGCCGCCGCTGGTCGACATCGACGATCCGCGCGCCCTTCATCGCAGGCTCAAGCCCACGGCGGACGGTTTCGACTTCAGGAAGCTCAGGCATCGGGGGCTTAAAGCGCCCCCGTCAGCCAAAAGCGAGAGAGCTCAGCGCGGCAATGCGCCCAGAAGCTCTTTCTTCTCGGTCATGTCGAGAAGGTCGAGGGAATGGATGAAGGCCTCGGCCTCCTTCCGCGATGCACCCTCGTCACGGACCAGAGGCATGCTCATGCCCGCCGGTGCAGCGCGCACCTCGTCGAGCTCTGAAAGCACGGCGCCCGCTGCGAGACCCTGAAGGATCTCCGCTCCGCGCTCGGTCACTTCGAGGGCCGCGGCCTGTCCGCCACGCTTCTCGAAGGTGATGATCGAACGGCCCGGAAGCCGGGCACTGGTGATATCGTAATCGCGCGCCTCCGGCTCGGAAGCACTGTCGGCGCCGTTCTGACGCCTTTTCAGCCACGTTTTCAGCATCGCTATCTCCCCTTCATGGTGAGAACGCCCGGGTCTGGCCCGGAAGCGAAAAGCTACAACGAAGCTCGAGAGCCTGTGAAGAGGAAAATTCCAAGTCTTTCAGCGCGAAGACTGCGGAACGGCACAAGAACGGCACATCTATTGGGCTTGAGTGCCGATATGTTTTCTTCTCACAATCCTGTTCAGATTCCGTTATCCACAAGGATAGCGTGAGAGAAGAACAGTGAATACATCACCAAACCTCTCCTGAGCGGAACTGCACCCCATTTCTCTTCGCAGGCGCAGCATTTTGGACGTGCACCTGCCAAAGAAAAAGGGCGGCCCGAAGGCCGCCCTTTCCTAATTCTAGCCGTAGGGCTCGGCTTACATCATGCCGCCCATGCCGCCCATGTCGGGCATGGCCGGAGCAGCGCCGCCGTCTTTCTTCGGCGCGTCGGCGATCATGGCTTCCGTCGTGATGAGGAGACCAGCAACCGAGGCTGCGTCCTGAAGGGCGGTGCGGACGACTTTCGCCGGGTCCACGATGCCCATGTCGAGGAGGTCGCCATACTCTTCGGTCTGTGCGTTGAAGCCGAACTTCACGTCGCCTTGCTCGAGGAGCTTGCCGACGACGATCGAACCTTCATTGCCAGCGTTCTCGACGATCTGGCGCAGCGGAGCCTGAAGGGCGCGACGGATGATCTGGATGCCTGCATCCTGATCAGCGTTCTCACCGGTGAGGCCGTCGAGCGACTTCGATGCGTAGAGAAGAGCCGTGCCGCCACCCGGGACGATGCCTTCTTCGACGGCAGCGCGGGTTGCGTTCAGGGCGTCATCGACGCGGTCCTTACGCTCTTTGACTTCGACTTCGGTAGCGCCGCCGACCTTGATGACAGCAACACCGCCAGCGAGTTTCGCGAGACGCTCTTGCAGCTTCTCGCGGTCATAGTCCGACGAGGTCTCTTCGATCTGGGCGCGGATCTGTGCGGTCCGTGCTTCGATGTCCGACTTCTCGCCAACGCCGTCGACGATGGTCGTGTCGTCTTTGTTGATGACGACGCGCTTCGCCGTGCCGAGCATGTCGAGGCCGACATTCTCGAGCTTGATGCCGAGGTCTTCGGAGACGACCTGGCCACCGGTGAGGATCGCGATGTCTTCGAGCATGGCTTTACGGCGGTCGCCGAAGCCCGGAGCCTTCACGGCAGCGACTTTCAGGCCGCCGCGGAGCTTGTTGACGACGAGAGTCGCGAGCGCTTCGCCTTCAACGTCTTCTGCAATGATGAGCAGCGGACGCGAGGACTGAACAACCGACTCGAGGAGCGGCAGCATGGCCTGCAGGTTCGAGAGTTTCTTCTCATGGAGCAGGATGAACGGGTCTTCGAGCTCAACGGCCATCTTCTCGGCATTGGTGACGAAGTACGGCGAGAGGTAGCCGCGGTCGAACTGCATGCCTTCGACGACGTCGAGTTCGGTTTCAGCCGTCTTCGACTCTTCGACCGTGATGACACCTTCGTTGCCGACTTTATCCATCGCGTGGGCGATCATTTCGCCGATCGAGGCTTCGCCGTTGGCCGAGATGGTGCCGACCTGGGTGATGCCTTGCGAGCCTTCCACCGGGGTGGCGTTCGACTTGATGGTGTCGAGGACGCGCAGGACGGCGGTGTCGATGCCGCGCTTGAGGTCCATCGGGTTCATGCCGGCGGCGACGGACTTGGCGCCTTCCTTGACGATGGCTTGGGCGAGCACGGTCGCGGTGGTCGTACCGTCACCTGCGATGTCGTTGGTCTTGGAAGCGACTTCCTTGACCATCTGGGCGCCCATGTTCTCGAACTTGTCTTCGAGCTCGATCTCTTTGGCGACCGAGACACCGTCCTTGGTGACGCGCGGAGCGCCGAAGGATTTCTCGATGACGACGTTGCGGCCTTTCGGGCCGAGGGTCACTTTGACGGCGTTGGCGAGGATATCGACGCCTTTGAGCATCTTCTCGCGGGCATCGGCTTCGAAGCGGACTTCTTTAGCTGCCATGTTGATTCTCCTAGTATTCTAAGGGTGTTGGGAAGGTGCGAGGGCTCAGCCGAGGATGCCGAGGATGTCGCTTTCCTTCATGATGAGGAGGTCCTCACCGTCGACTTTGACTTCCGTGCCGGACCATTTGCCGAACAGGATCTTGTCGCCAGCCGAGACGTCGAGCGGGGTGATGTCGCCGTTCTCGGAGCGTGCGCCGGAGCCGACAGAGACGACTTCGCCCTGTTGCGGTTTTTCCTTGGCGCTATCGGGGATGATGATGCCGCCCGCGGTCTTCTCGTCTTCTTCGACACGACGAACGAGGACACGGTCATGAAGCGGTCTGAAAGCCATGTTGCTCTCCAGAGTTCTCAGGTTTCTAAACGTTGGCAGCCGGTTTTAGCACTCACGCGCCGCGGCTGCTAATGGCGTATCTAAGGGATGTGCGGCGCGCGTCAATAAGTCGAATGCATGCCCGGACACGCTTGTTCTCCAGAACGGCGCGCCTTCGCGAATTTGACGGTTTCGGGCCGATTCCCCGCGGAAATCCCTGGCGAAACGGTGCCTGAGCCGCGCTGTCAGGTTGCTATCGGTTAACCATTATGGTGCGCTTCCGGCATGGTCCGTTTCTGTCTGAGAGCTCCCGCACTGTTTCTGGCTGTCACGATGGCCGCATCCTGTGCGTCGTCAGGGCCGTCCTCATCGGGAACAACCTCCGCTCCAGCTGGCGCGGCGGTCGGGTTCAGGCCCGAGGCTTCGCTGAGCCTCTGTCCCCGGCAGAAGGTCAGCAATGCCCCCTCCGTCGATGGCGAGGGCAATGTTCGGGGCTACAAGACGTTCGCGACGGTGAATGGTGTCCGGCTTCTCGTGAACCCGGCACCGGGCAGTTGTCTCAGCTCCAACTACGGCAATCGCAACGGCAGGCTTCACAAGGGCATGGATTTCCAGAGCCAGCCGGCGGGGCCCGTGGTTGCAGCAGCCGGAGGGACAGTGGTCGAGGCAGGCTACCGCGATGACTACGGCACCTTCGTGCTGATCGACCACGGCAGGGGCGTCTACACCCGCTACGCCCACCTCGCTTCCGCAACGAGCGCAGCGAAGGAAGGCCGTCAGGTGAAGCTTGGCAGCCACCTCGGCATCATGGGCAACACGGCGAGCTACCGAATCCCCGTGCATCTCCACTACGAAGTCCTGACCGGCGACTACAACACGCCGAAGAAAAGCTTCGGCCTCACCCCGGTGAACCTTCTCTCCAAGATGCGCTGAGGCTAGGGCCCGCGCCATGACCGTTGAAGAAGCGATGAGACTAGCGCTCGAGGCTGCCGCGCGCGCCGCCGAGGCGGGCGAGGTCCCTGTAGGCGCCGTGGTGCTTGGCCCCGAAGGCGACGTCATCGCGGAAGGCGCAAACGGCCCGATCGGAGCGCACGATCCGACCGCCCATGCCGAGATCGTCGCCATGCGGAAGGCTGCCGAAGCGCTCGGCAACTACCGCCTCCCCGGCTGCACCCTCGTCGTCACCCTCGAGCCCTGCGCCATGTGCGCAGGCGCGATCAGCCACGCCCGGATCGCCCGCCTCGTCTACGGAGCCTCCGACCCGAAGGGCGGCGCGGTGGAGCACGGCCCGAAGCTCTTCGAGCAGGCGACGTTCCACCACCGACCGGACGTGACTGGCGGCATGTTCGCGGACGAGAGCGCTGAGATGCTCAGGAGCTTCTTCCGAGCCCGCCGCTGACGCTTGCCACGCCGAGAGGCTTGGGGTTTCCTGACCCCCGGGAAGAAACACCGCGCATCAAGACGCGGCGAGGAAAGGGCACCTCATGACGATCAAACATCTCGCACTGGGCTTGGCCGCCCTCACGCTGACCGCCTGTGCTTCAGGCCTGCCGAAGGACACTCCGTATAGCGCCTCATCGCCGGATGCGCTGGTGATCCTGCCGAATGCGACGGGCCACGTGCACCTCGTCTCGGTGGACCCGGACACACAGAAGGCGGACGGCAACTACTCAGAGTATGTCGACGTGTCGGGCGACAGCCTCGTCGTTCAGAGGGTGCCAGCGGGATCCTACATCCTACCGAGCCACAGCTTCATCGACTACTACTCGAACTTGCGCTTCGCGTGCGTGAGCCCTGCGCCGGTCTTTCAGGTGAAGGCGGGGACGGTGAACCTCGTGCCAATGGCCGATCCTGGCATCTGGAACGGCAGCGGCGTGAAGCTCGCCGCAGACGACTGGGCAGGAGCCTCCAAGGAGGTCCTCGCCGAGTATCCCAACGTCAGCGCGCCGGTGGAAAAAGCGGTCATGCTGGCCATCGCCGCACCGACCCCTGCCAAGGGCTACCCTTGCATGAAGGACAACTACGAAGTGACGACCCAGATCGTCGAGTAGCCACTTCGCTGAGAAGTCTAGAGAGCCGCCGGAGCGCCTGCCCCGGCGGCTTTTCTTTACTCCGCCCCCTGAGGAGCCTGACGGGTAATCAGGAACGCGGCGACCGCACCGACCACTGTGGCGATCACGCCGGTGAGCCCAGCGGGCATGACGAGGTCGAGACCCGAGCCCATCGCGACGATGTTGATCGCTCCGCCGACGAGGCCTGCAAGGACAGCCAGCAGGCCGACGACCTTGCCAATGCCGCCGCCCCTGCGGACGAGTTCGATGCCAAGGCCCAGCACACCAAGCGCCGTTGCGGCCTTGCCGAGGAAGAAGAAGAAGAACGACAGGTTCAGGACGGCCATGAAGAGCGGCAGGAACTGCTCACCATTGGTCGCGAAGCCGGGGAACGCTGCGATGCCGATGGCTGTCGACAGGAGCCCACCAAGGCTCCCCAACGCGATGGCATTCCACGAAGCCCGTTCCGCGCCTGCCTGCGCTGCCAGACCTAATGCTGCGATGATCCCGATGGCGAAGCCCACGGTCTCGGTCAGCCAGACGGTGATAATGTCATCCATCCGCTCGGTGAAGTAGACGGCGGGGCCGCGCTCGTCCGGGCCGCCAAGGAAGGTCATGTAGGCTGCGGTGGTGATGACGGGGATGGCGAGGCCAGCGGTGGCTGCGAGGCCAGCGCGGCTTCTGTAAGAATTGGTCATGTTGATCTCCTCTGGCGCCCCCATTCGCGGGGAGCGCCAGAAAAGTCACAGGAGTTCCTCAGTAATCGGGGTTCGTCTGCCTGAGGGTCGGATAGTCGGTGTAGCCCTCGGCGCCACCGCCATAGAACGTGGCCTCGTTCGGCTCGTTGTAGGGACCGTCCTTCACCGCACGGCGGGTGTAGTCTGGGTTGGCGAGCCACGGCCTGCCGAAGCTGATCGCCTCCGCGTCACCGCGCCCTATCCATTCAGCACCCTCTTCAGGCGTGAAGCCGCCATTGGGCACGAACGGGCCGTCAAAGGCGTCGCGCATCGATCGGAGAAGCGCATTGGCCTCGTCCTGGTCACCGCCGCCGCCGTGGCTGTTGGGCCTGACCACGTGGAGATAGGCGAGCCCCCGGCCTGACAGGACCCGTGCAGCTTCGGTGTAGGTGGTCTTCGGATCATCGTCGGAGCTCCCGCCCGCGCCGCCTTTGGGCGACAGGCGTACACCGATCCGGCCAGCGGGCAGTTCTTCGGTCAGCGCCGAGAGGACTTCGTCCAGAAGCCGCAGCCGGTTTTCGAGCTTGCCGCCATATTTGTCGTCGCGCTTGTTCACCGAAGACCGGATGAACTGGTCGATGAGATAGCCATTCGCCGCGTGGAACTCGATCCCGTCAAAGCCAGCCGCCTTCGCGTTGCGCGCCGCCGTCCGGTAATCCTCGATGATCGCCGCGATGCCGTCCTCCGTCAGGGCCTGTGCCTGCTCAAAGGGCACCTGCGGGCCGTCCTCATGCTTGTCACCCACGAAGGCGTCACCTTCAGGCGTCCAGACGCTGGAGGAGACAGGCTGCTGGCCATCAGGCTGGAAGACAGGGTGGCTGATCGCGCCGACGTGCCAGAGCTGGTTGACGATCGTCCCGCCCTCATTGTGGACCGCGTCCGTGACGAGCCTCCAGCCTTCGATCTGCTCATCGGTATGGATACCCGGGGTCCAGGCGTAGCCTTGCGCCTGCTGAGAGATTTGCGTCGCTTCGGAGACGATCACCCCTGCCGCCGAGCGCTGGGCATAATAAAGAGCGTTGAGACCGTGGGGGACGTTGCCCGGCTGCTGCGACCGTGAGCGGGTCAGCGGCGCCATCATGAACCGGTTCCTGAGCTTGAGATCGCCGAGCTGGACCTCCTCGAAAAGCTCGGGGAATTTCGCGTCAGCCATCGGGCACCTCCTTGGGGTGTCATTGTTCAGGGCGAGGCAGGTGGGCCTCCTTCGCATGCGAACAAGCTGCAGGACCGAGCGGCACGATCACGCCTGCGGGAGGTCACCGAGACCTTTGACCCGAAGGCGGCAGGCGGGCACAGTCTCCTCAACAATGAGAACCAGCGCGCCAAGGGAGGCCGCCCATGCATTTTGACCACTCCGACAAGACCAAGGACATGATCCGCCGGGTCGAGGACTTCATGTCCGCCCATATCTGGGATGGCTACGAGACCTACAAAAAACAGCATGCTGAGTTTCGTGCCAAGGGCGACCCCTGGCAGATCCCGCCCGTCATCGAAGAGCTGAAGGACAAGGCCAAGGACGCAGGCCTCTGGAACATGTTCCTGCCCGACAAAGAGCACGGCGCAGGCCTGACCAACCTCGAATATGCTCCGATTGCTGAGATTACCGGCAAGTGCCACATCGCGCCTGAAGTCTTCAACTGCGCGGCACCCGACACCGGCAACATGGAGACGATCTTCAAGTACGGCACCAAGGAGCAGAAGGAAGAGTGGCTGATGCCCCTCCTCGAGGGCAAGATCCGCTCGGCCTTCCTGATGACCGAGCCGCGTGTCGCCTCCTCTGACGCCACCAACATCGAGTGCCGGATCGAGCGCGATGGCGACGAGTATGTCATCAACGGCCGCAAATGGTGGAGCTCAGGCGCAGGCGATCCTCGGTGTGCGATCTATATCGTCATGGGCAAGACCGACTTCGGCGCTGACACCCACAAGCAGCAGTCGATGATCCTCGTGCCAGCCAACACGCCAGGCATCACGGTCGAGCGTCACCTGCCAGTCTTCGGCTATGACGACGCACCGCACGGCCACATGGAAGTCGTCCTCGACAATGTCCGTGTTCCGGCTTCGAACATCCTCCTCGGCGAAGGCCGCGGGTTCGAAATCGCCCAAGGCCGGCTTGGCCCTGGCCGCATCCACCACTGCATGCGGACGATCGGTGCAGCCGAACGCGCCCTCGAAGCCATGACCAAGCGCCTTATCGAGCGTGAAGCCTTCGGCAAGCAGATCATCAAGCATTCCATCTGGGAACAGAGGATTGGCGAGGCCCGGACCAATATCGAGATGGTCCGCCTTCTCTGCCTCAAGGCTGCCTACATGATGGACACGGTGGGCAACAAAGCCGCCAAGGGCGAAATCGCGATGATCAAGGTCGCCGCCCCGCGCGTCGCCCTCGACATCATCGACGATGCCATCCAGGCCCATGGCGGCGCAGGTGTGTCGGACGATTTCCACCTCGCGGAAATCTACGCGCACATGCGGACGCTCCGCCTCGCGGACGGCCCGGACGAAGTGCACAACCGGGCCATCGCCCGCTACGAAGCCAAGCGCTACATGAACGCCTAAAGGAGAGAAGGCCCTGCGGGGCCTTCGTTCCGCCTACAGAAAATAGTCTGCGGTGTTCGCCCAGGTGTGAAGGAGGATGGGGAGCAACAGGCTCCCTGTCCCAAGCCGGACCCCGACCCACAAAAGGCCATAGAACAGCGTCGGGACGTTCCAGAACGGCCTGAATTCAAATCCCCACGACCCGTCGGTGAAGATCGAGTGCACCGACCAGAAGTGCAGCGCCGTGATCAGCGCTGCGACGAGCACGGCAAAGGTCCCGGCCCTCTCCATGCCCTTGCGGGTGAACCCCATGATCAGCATGCCGAGCAGCAGCCCCCTGAACCAGAGCTCTTCTTCGATCGAAGGCATGGCCGCCTGATACGCCATGTCGACGGCTGGCTCTGTTTTTGTGCCGGGGAAATAGAGCGCCATGAAGAGACCCGTCGCGATGGCGGTTGCCACGGCCAGACCGATCCCAAGCTTTGGCGCCGGTCCGTTCTGCGAGAGCGTCAGGCCAACCTTTCCGAGCCGCCCCCAGAAAATGGCAAGTGTGGCGACGAGCCAGAAGCCGGCCGTGACGATCTTGCCTTCCCAATTGTACCGGCCACCGATCCAGTCACCGAAGGCTCCGTCCGCGCCTAGGAAGACCAGCACCTTGCCGATGAGAGCGAGGGCCAACGCACCTCCGAGCCATGCCCAGCGCACCCGCCCACGCATGAGAAGCACACCGAGCCCAACCCAGACGGCCAGTGCTCCGGTCTCGAAAACGATCATCTGGATCGCGCGTTCGCTCAGCATGGTCTGCCGCCCTTTACTCTGCCCTCTGTACCTTAGCGTGCAGTCCGGCTTCAGCGCCACCGTAACGTCCCGGCTCGCCGTTTTCGAAAATGGCGACGTTCGCAGGCGCTGCGCATCTGGTCCGCCGGAGCCGGGCGCTGCTAGTCACCTCCTATGCCTGAGGCCTCACCCACAGTTGGTTTTCTTGCAGGGATCGCCTTCGGGTCGATTGCTCTTGTTGCGCTCACGCTCCTGAGGAGCGGCGCGTCGCGGGGGACAATGATCGCCGGGCTGATTTTCTGTGTCGCGACGGCCATCGTCGTGACCGAGGACCTCACAGAAAGCTACGCTTATCACCTCGCAGGCTTCGCCGCGGCGGTGATGACCGGGGCGCTCTGGGCCTTCGCGCTGCAGCTCTTCGGCTTCAGGACGAGCCCCCAGCGGCTCTGGACGCCCATGGCCGTGTTGCTCGCGGTCAACGCCGCGGCGCATGTCATTCCGGAGGTCCATGACCCGGCGCTGCTCGTGCAGAGAACACTGATCGCCGTTTTCGGGATCGGCGTGCTGATCCTCGTCTTGAGGAGCGAGGCCGACGACCTCGATCCGGTCCGGCGGAGGATCAGGCGGCCTTTCGTAGCGCTGATCGGCCTTTGGACTGCGCTCGCCCCGACCCTTGGGACCCTGTCAGGGCTGGGCCTCCTGCCCCGCGAGCTCATTCTTCTCGACGAGATCGGCAACGCGGTGATGTGCTTCCTCGGCGCGCTCCTTTTCACCGTTCCCCAACGGGCACTCTTCGCACCGCCTGAGAAGGAAAAGCCGAGGCCCGCGCAGCCCGAAGGCGATGATGCGCAGCTCCTCGCCAAGCTCGACAACGCCATGACCCATGAGAAAGCCTGGCTGGAAGAGGGCCTCACCGTTGGCGGCCTCGCGGAGAAACTCGGCGTGCCCGAGCACCGCCTGCGCCCGGTCATCAACCAGCAGCTCGGCCACCGGAACTTCGCCGCTTTCATCAACCGCCACCGCCTCGAGGAGGCCAAGCGCCGCCTCTCCTCCCCTGATCATAAAGGCGAGACCGTTGCCTCGATTGCCTACGCTGTCGGCTTCGGATCGCTCGGCCCCTTCGGCAGGGCGTTCAAGGACGCGACCGGCATGACGCCCACCGCTTACCGCAAGGCCAATAGCCAGAGCCCAATGTCGGAAAGCTGATCGATTTCAGAAGAGGTGCGACTCTTTCCGAAAACCGGTGCGACGTTCACCCGCGCAGCCTCCAGTTCTGCTAGACGACATTCAGGGAGCACAGGATGGACCTCTTCATCGCATGGCTTGAGCGGATCGGCGGCAACCTCGTCACGGATCTGGAGCGCTATCTCGTCCTCGCCATCGGCGTCTGGTTCGTCCTCTGGGTGATGCTGTCGCGCTTCATCTGGTTCAGGAAAGTGCGCAGCGAATGGCCGCCCCGCGAGCAGATGGTGAGCGAGCTTCTGCACTCCCTCCGCTCCATCGCGATCTTCTCTGTCTTCTCCTCGCTGATCTGGGTCCTCTATGAGGCCCAATGGCTCCCGTGGGCCGACGTCAACGCGCAGATGACAGGGCCTTGGTGGTTCTGGGGTTCGATCGCCGTGACGATCCTCTGCCACGATGCCTACTTCTACTGGGTCCACCGGTGGATGCATTCGCCGAAGCGTTTCCGCCTCTACCACCGGCGCCACCACAAGAGCATGAACCCCTCGCCCTTCACGGCCTACAGCTTCGACCTGCGCGAGGCGGCGCTGATGGTGATCTTCGTGGTCGGCTTCGAGATCCTCGTGCCCAACGCCCACGGATCGACGGGCATGTTCATCGTCATCCAGCTGGTGAAGAACACCCTCGCCCATTCAGGCTTTGAGCTGATGCCCGCCCGGCGTGACGGCAAGCCGATGTTCGACTTCTTCACGACCACGGTGCACCACGACCTCCACCATGCGAGGGCAGGCTATAATTTCGGCCTCTACTTCACCTGGTGGGACCGCTGGATGGGCACCGAAGACCCCACCTACCACGCAGAGTTCAAGCGGGTGGTGCAGCAGCGGAAGAACCAGAAGCTGCCCGAAGCGGTCGCCGCCTGAGGAACGATCATCGTCCCTGAGCCATTCGTGGGGGATGAGCGACCAGAGCATCGACAAGGGCTTGCGCGACAGCTTTGGCTGGACCCCCTATGTTGTCCTGGGCGGTGCCGCCCTGTTTGGCTGCGCCGCCACCATCCTCTGCGATATGGTGATGTGGTTCCTTGTCGAGGACTACAATCCCGTCGCCGACACGATCAGCGAGCTTGGCGCGGGGCCCTATGCCGAGCTCCAGGACACCGGCATCACGCTTTTCGCCCTCGGGATCGTCGCGCTCGGCATTGGCCTCGTTTTGAGGGGCCAGCCGGGCAAGCTCCCGACGGCGGTGCGCGCTGCATTCTTCGCCCTCGCAGCCGATGTGGCGGCTATCGCCCTATATAATGAGTATGGCGACGGCGATGTCGGAGGGCTCGTCCTTCACCGCTGGTTCGTCGCGGCAGCCTATGGCCTCGTTGGCTTTCTCTTCCTCGCAGGGCCCACGGCAGCCGAGCAGATGGAAGGCAAGCTCAAACGGATCAGTCGGATCCTCGGCGTCCTTTGGATCCTGACTGCGCCCATTTTCTATCTCCTTCCGACAGCGTGGGACGGCGGGTTCGAGCGCATCCTCGCCATGTTCATCGTGCTGCCCGTCGCCTTCGCAGGCCGCCAGCTCATGCGCACGCCGAAGGGCCTCGAATAGACCCCCGCGGCAGTGGCCCCCTATCCCTCGCGCGGGAACCCGTTATATCCCAGCCTATGAGCAACCAAACTTTCGACCCCGCCATCCTCGAGAACGCAAAAGCCTGGCCCTTCCAAGAGGCCAAGTCGCTGAAGAAACGTCTTGAGAAGATGGGCAAGAAAGACGGCCTCGTGACCTTCGAGACCGGCTACGGCCCCTCGGGCCCGCCGCACATCGGCACCTTCGGTGAGGTCGCGCGGACGTCCATGGTGCGCCATGCCTTCACCCAGCTCTGCCCCCAGTATGACACCCGCATCGTCTGCGTGTCCGATGACATGGACGGTATGCGGAAGATTCCGCCTGTCCCGAACGCGGAGATTCTCGAAGACCATCTCCAGAAGCCCCTCTCCCGCGTGCCCGATCCTGCGGGCGAGCATGAGAGCTTCGCCGCGTCCAACAACGCCAAGCTGCGCGCCTTCCTCGACCGGTTCGGCTTTGACTATGAGTTCGTCTCCGCAACCTCGGCCTACGAAGCCGGGACGCTGGATAAGTCACTCCTCCGTATGCTGGAGGTTTATGACGAGGTCATGGACATCATCCTGCCGACCCTGGGTGAGGAGCGCCGCCAGACCTACTCTCCGATCTTGCCGATCAGCCCTGAAACAGGACGTGTGCTGTATGTCCCGCTCCTTGAGCGTGACGCAGCTTCGGGCACGATCGTCTACGAGGACGAAGACGGCACGAGGCGTGAGCAGTCCGTCAAAGGTGGTGCTTGCAAGCTGCAATGGAAAGCCGACTGGGCGGGCCGCTGGTACGCCCTCGACGTCGACTACGAAATGGCAGGCGAGGACCTCACCGAGTCCACGCGCCTTTCCTCCAAGATCGTCCGTACACTGGGCAACGAAGCGCCTGCAGGCTTCAACTACCAGCTCTTCCTCGACGAGGAAGGCAAGAAGATCTCGAAGACCAAAGGCAACGGCCTGACGATCGACGAGTGGCTGCGCTACGCCGCGCCGGAGACGCTGCAGCTGTTCAACTTCACGGCTCCGAAGAAGGCGAAGAAGCTCTATTTTGACGTCATTCCGAAGCAGGCTGACGAATACTGGACCCATGTTGGCAAGTACGCCGATCAGGAGGACCAGAAGCGCGTCGAGAACCCGGCCTTCTTCATCCATCAGGGTGGCGTGCCAGCCACGACGCCGCCGGTCAGCTTCGGCCTCCTCCTCAACATCGTCGATGCCTCGGGCACGTCGGACCCTGAGGTGCTGCGCGGCTTTGTGCAGAAATATCGCCCGGATGCCTCGGACCAGGAGATGCAGGCGATGGAGCCGATGCTCGGCTACGCCGTGAACTATTTCCAGGACTTCGTGTTGCCGAAGAAAGACTTCCGTGCACCGACGGATCAGGAAAAGGCAGCCCTCGAAATGCTCTCGGCACGGCTCAAGGACCTCGGCGAAGGCGAAGAAGAAGACGCCTACCAGACGGCTGTCTTCGACGCCGGCAAGGCCCAGGACTACGCCAATATCCGCGAGTGGTTCAAAGGCCTCTACGAGGTCGTCTTCGGCCAGTCGGAAGGCCCGCGTATGGGGCCTTTCGTCAAGATCTACGGCGCGGCTGACACCGCGGCGTTGATCGATAAGGCCCTCGCGCGGAACGCATGACCACGCAGGCCGTCGCAGATACGCTCGACGCGGTGGAGGAGACCCTCTCCCCCGCCGCCGAGCGGACTGAGGCCCTGGTCAATCAGGTTCTGGACATCCTGCCGCTGCTCGGCGTTGCGCTGGTGGCGGTCCTCCTCTTCTGGATGCTGGGCCGGTTCCTGTCGCGGAGGAGCTGGATCCTCGGCAAGCTCTCACGGGGTTCGAACCTTATCAAGGAACTCCTTGAGCGGACAATCCCGATTGTCTTCTTGCTCCTCGGCATCGTCGTCGGCCTCAACATCATCGACGCGATGGGCGTCCTCTCCGCGGTCCTCGGCGCTGCTGGCGTGGTCGGCATCGCCGTGGGCTTTGCGATCAGGGATACGATCGAGAACTTCATCGCTTCGGTGATGCTCAGCATACGCCAACCCTTCAGGCCGAAGGACTTCGTGGACATTGACGGGCGTCAGGGCAGCGTCGTGAGACTGACGAGTCGCGCGACGATCCTGATGACACCAGACGGCGTTTCCGTGCGCATACCCAATGCCCAGGTCTTCAAGGCCATCATTACGAACTACACCCGGAACCCTGAGCGCAGGATCACGTTCCAGCTCGGCATCGACGCTGAGGATGATCCCCGCGCGGCGATGGACCGGGGCATTGCGAAGATGAAGGCGCTTGGCTTCGCTCTCAATGATCCGTGTCCCTCTGCATGGATCGAAGAGGTTGGCGATAGCAATATCCTTCTCTCCTTTGCCGTCTGGATCGACCAGTCCGAGACGGATTTCCTGAAGGCCAAATCCGCCGCCATCCGCGCGGTGAAGGATACGCTGGAGGCCGAGGGCTTCACCCTGCCCGAGCCGATCTACCGCCTGCGGATCGATCAGCTGCCCGAAGCCCTGAAGGCCACTGTCTTTGAAACCGACCAGCCCTTCGAGGCACCGCCGCCGAAGAAGAAGAGCCCACGCGCTCCGGACGAAGAAGACACCTCGGCGGACAAGACCATCGAAGAGAAGGTCGAGGAAGACCGCGCCGCCTCTGGCGAAGAGGATCTTCTCGACGAGGACAAACCCACCGAGTTCGGCGACGACGGCAAGGACCAGCCCCCAGCCTGACGGCGGGATTGACGCCTCTTCTCCTCTCGCCCACGCTTCTGAGGGGAAATCGTGGGGAAGACAGATGGACCGTCGCCAGCTTTTGACAGGCCTCAGCGCCGCAGCTTTTGTGCCGATCAGCGCTCGCGCACAGGCGGAGGCAGCGCACACCTTCCCGCCTGAATGGCACGAGCATGAAGCCATCTGGATGGGCTGGACCGACAGCGTTACGGCCTCCGATGCGCACACAACCCTCCGCCTTGAGATGATCGAGGCCCTTGCACCCCATGTGCCGGTCAAGATGCTCGTCACGGGCGACGATGTCGCGGCGCACATCCGTAAGCTGATGGATAAGCGGAGAATCCCGGCCGAGGCCGTGATCTTCGTCAAGCAGCCCACGGTCGATGTCTGGACCCGGGACTCAGGCCCCCTCTTCGTCAGCGACGGAAAAACTCTTCAGCTTGCGGACTTCAAATGGGGCAATTACGGGTTCCCTTGGCCCCACACCGGGCCGATGAGCATGGAGCGCAAGAACCTTGACCAGGAGGTCGCGGCACAGTTCGGCTACAAGAAACGCCGCTCCGAAGTGGTGGCTGAGGGCGGCGGCATCGACGTCAATTCGAGCTGCATGGTCTCCTACATGGATGCCGCGCTGCACCGGAACCCGGGCTTCACGCTGGCCGAGATCGAGGATGCCTTCAAACGGCTCTACGGCAAGAAGAAGGTTATCTGGCTCAACCGCGCGCCTGTTTCAGACCGAGTGTTCGCAGGGCCCAAGGTGGCCAACTTCTTCGGCTGGGGCGCCAATGGCCATGTCGACGAGTATGTTCGGTTCACGGACGAGAACACGGTCCTCGTCGCGCAGGTGAGTGAGGAGGAGCGCGAGATGAACGCGCTCTACCGCCTCGATCACGAAATCTTGGAAGAAAATCGGCGGCAGCTCGAGCTCGCCACCGATCCCTGGGGCCGCCCGTTCGAAGTCATCCCCATGCCGATGCCAGACGTGACCACGATGATGGAAACGCGGACCCTGACCGAGGAAGACTTCCGGGTTGGCGCCTTCGGCGCGCCGATGCATTCCGTCTACAGAGATTTCAAGCCAGGCGATGAGATCCACTGGCTGCCCGCGATGAGCTACCTCAACTTCCTCGTCACCAATGACGTCGTCCTGACGGCCAAGTACGGCAAGGAAGGCAGGGCCGACCACCTCCGTAAAACTGACGAACAGGCGGCGGAGATCCTCAAGGAGCGCTTCCCGGGAAGGAAGATCATCGGCATCGACCCGATGGCCGCCAACTGGAATGGCGGCGGCATGCACTGCATCACCCAGCAGGAGCCGAAGCTCAAAGGCTAGATACCGAGGAAGTCAGGTTTCGCCGATTTTCTGAAGCCGTAATAGACATTGAGCCACCACGCCTCCGGGTAATCGAAGAGACTGTTTTCGTACGGAGCACCTTCTGGCCCAAGCTCTCGCCGCCTGACCATGGCCCGGAGATTGTCGACGAGGAGCGCATCGCCGCGGGTCAGGGTCACTTCCTCCGCCTCGCTATTGGCAAGGTCGATCGCCTTAATCAGGCCAGCAAAGGCCCGCCGAATGGCACCGTCCGTTCCGAGAAATTGTGACCAATCCAAGCGGTTGGGATCCCACCTCAGGCCCCAATCGGGGTTCGCAGGATCACCGGAGAGGTTCTTGAGGACCGGTTGCGGAATGAGGGCAACCTCCGACCGCTGACGAAGCGTTTTTTCGTCCCACTTGCCGAACATCTCGATGTCTGTCTCAGACAGTAGTTTCAGGACGGCCGTGACCTCGGCCTCGACGTCATCGTCGGACAGCTCCTCCTCGTCGAACTGCCAGCGGATAGCCTCGGGCAGCTTTTCGATGATCTGCGCCACGGTCGTCACGAACAGCGAGATATGCACCGGGTTCTCGATAGCCGTATACAGAAGGAAGGGAGCAGTCTCGCCCTGAGACTTCTCCTGGCGCTCATCGGGCCAGCGATAGTGTGGCGCGCCCGTCCTGAAGCGCAGCGTCACGTCATGATTGTCGCGAATGGTGGTCAGCTGCGCCTGATGATCCGTATGCTTCGCTCTCCGCCACTGGTCCCCCGTCGGGATTTCGTCCCGCAGCTCACAGCCGAGAGCGTTGAACAGGAGCGACGCGCGGATACCGTTCCGGGCGGCCCGGGACTGAATGAAATAGCGGTCCTGATAGGCGGCGGGGTCGCGGGATGACTGGAGGCCCTTGAAGAGGTACTCGGATTTCAGCTTACGCTCGAAAACCTCCCGCATACAGACGACCGGAGCATCGCCCTCGCGCATCTCGTCGGCCGCAGCCTGCAGCTTCTTCGGCAGGACATCGTAGCCGTCCTCGGAGCCGTAGAGATAGCCGGTCGCCTCGAATACCATTTCCGGCTGGCGCTGCAGCCAGGTCAGCGCAGCGTTCGTCATCTGCATCCGCGTCTTCGGCTTCAGCCACTTGGTATTGAAGACGTAGATCTCCGCCATCTGCTGGAAGAGCGGGAACTTCGACAGGAGCCGGCCCAGCCGGTCGAAGAAGAAGTAGACGAGCACCGCGCCAATTGCGCCAAGGCTCACCGGGCCGAGCGGTCCCGTCAGGAACTGAAGGCCCGTCAGCTCCGCCAGCTGCTCTCCCCGGAAATACCCCGCAGCCGCGCCGCCGGCGAGGCCGATCGCGATCAACCCGAGGGTGAAGATCGAGACCGCGCCGTTCTCATAGCCATTGATGATCGGCTGGAACCTGCCCGACTTGGCGATGAGGCGAGCATAAACAGCCTCAACCGTCCGGTGCAGGCGAGCACGCTCATTCAGTCCGAGCTTGAGTGATCGCACCTGCCCTCGTGCCTCCCATCCCCGCCTGAGAAGTTAACCATAGGCGTGGGGCGGGGTCCATCGGCGGAGTCGCACCGCAAAAATCGTGGGAAGTTTTCCACAGTGAGCTCTCGGCCTGAGCCCCTTGTTCGCCGCTAGCTTTGAGACAATCACGTGAGATGATCACGTCACATATTTGACGTCTCTGAGCGCGATCGTCCGAAAAACTGCTTGCCTGCGCCTGATTCTGCGGAGCAGGGTGCGACATTCTGTAAACGACACAACCAAGGGACAGGTTATGATCGGGGTAAAACAGTGGCTTGGCGCCGGGGCATCGGCGCTCGCCATCTTCGCGGTATCTGCGGGTACCGCGTCGGCGCAGGAGGATAGCCTGCTCGTCGACACCAAAGTCAGCACCGAGCGCGGTGTGCGTGCACAAGGCGCGGACGCTCCAGGCCGCGTGAAGAACTACCTGCGCAGCCAGGGCCTCACCGATGACGCCATCGGCACGCTGGTCGAGAAGCGCCAGTGGAAGGGCCGCAACGGCCGCACCCACTTTGAGTTTGCGCAGCAAGTGAACGGCCGCCGCGTCGTCGGTTCGGTCGTCAAGGCTTCGGCTGACGCTGACGGCAACCTGCTGACCGTCTCCCGC
Source organism: Parvularcula mediterranea (assembly GCF_013085255.1). Taxonomy (GTDB): domain Bacteria; phylum Pseudomonadota; class Alphaproteobacteria; order Caulobacterales; family Parvularculaceae; genus Parvularcula; species Parvularcula mediterranea. The sequence continues at coordinate 1,233,588 of NZ_JABFCX010000003.1, read as the reverse complement.
CGCCTCGCCAACGGCCGCCAGATCGAGGGCGGCAACAGCCTCTCCGCAGGCGAAGCCATCGGCATCGCAGCTGGCCTCCACCATGATGGCGCGCCGCAGCTTTCCGGCAATGGCCGCAAGGTTGGCCTCACCACCTCCTTCGACAAGGGAAGCTTCTTCCACGTCGATCCGACGGCTGAAGAAGTCTTCGTGGCACGCAAGAACGGCCGCATGGAGCCGGGCTACCTCGTCACCACCTGGTCCGAAGCTGACAACCTCCTCGTGGAGACCGTTATCAATGGCCGCGGCAAGGTGGTCTCGTCAGAAGTCCGCACGGCTGAAGACAGCTACAATGTCTATGAGATCCACCCGGACGTCTCTAACCAGGCCGTCGTTCAGGGCCCGGCCAGCACCACGGCAAGCCCGAATGGCTGGCTCGGAACGGGCACGCAGTACGCGACCCTGATTTCTGGCAACAATGTTCGCGCCTATCTCGACACGAACAATTCGAACACGCCTGACAGCCCGTCGCGCGTCGTGTCGGACGGCAACTTCACCACGGTTGCCCAGCTGAACCAGTCGCCCTCGACGACCATCAATAAGGAAGTCGCGGTCCAGAACCTCTTCTACCTGAACAACGTCATCCACGATGCTCTGTATGGGTACGGCTTCACCGAAGCGACCCGCAACTTCCAGGAAGACAATTTCGGACGTGGCGGCGCAGGCTCTGACTCTGTGGAAGCGCAGGCTCAGGACGGCGGCGGCGTCAACAACGCCAACTTCGCAACGCCTTCGGACGGCTCGAACCCGCGGATGCAGATGTATCTGTGGAACACGACCGCCAACGGTCTCGACGGTGACCTCGATGGCGACATCGTCTGGCACGAGTATGGCCACGGCCTGACCTGGCGGATGATCGGCTCCATGTCGGGTGCGTTCCCTGGCGCCATCGGTGAAGGCATGTCCGACGCCCTCGCCATCATCATGACCGATGATGACCGTGTTGGTGAGTACGCCACCACCGACACGAACCGCGGCATCCGCCGCTACCGCTACGAAGGCTACCCGCTGACGTTCGCGAACTTCTCCGGCTCGTCGGTCCACTCCGATGGCGAGATTTATGCGGCGACCCTGTGGGACCTGAAGAAGCGCTATGCGGGCGCAGGCCACAATCGCGACGTGCTGATGGGCGACATCGTGGACGGTATGAACTTCACCGCTCCGGGTCCGGACTTCCTCGACATGCGGAACGGCATCCTCGATTCAGCTCCAGCTGATCGTGACTGCCTTGTCTGGGAGAGCTTCGCGGCCTTCGGCATGGGCAATGGCGCATCGATCCAGACGAAGGGACGTAGGCAGACGATCAACGAATCGTTCGCTGTGCCTTCAAGCTGTGACGGCACGCCTCCCCCGCCGCCGCCTCCGCCCCCGGGTGATGTCGAGCTGACGGCGCTTTCAGGCTCCTCGGCGACCTCTGGCAAGCGCCGCTGGCGCGCAACGGCCAACCTGACCACCAGCGCGTCTGGCGTCACGGTTGCCTACAGCTGGAACGACGGCAACTCCGGTACGTGCACCACGGACGGTTCGGGCAGCTGCTCGGTCCAGTCGGCGTCCTACCGCACGAACCAGCGCACCAGCCTGACCTTCACGGTCGACCAGATCGCTGGCGCAGCTCCCGCCCCTGCATCGGGTGTGAACCTCACAGTCACGATGACTGCTCCGTAAGCAGAAAAAAGAAGCGCCGCGGGACCCACCTCCCGCGGCGCTTCAGTTTCCCGACAGGGTTCTCCCTCGGGTGAAGGCTCCGTAGACCATCGGTCTACGGAGCCTTTTTCTTGTTAGCGGGCCGATGCTGCGATCTGGCGGTAGGTCTTCTGGACCTGCTCCATCTCGCGGCGGCCATCGGCGACCATTTTCTCACCTTTGGCGAGTTTCTTGTTGCCGTCAGCGATATTGTCGCGGCCTTTGCGCTGTTTCAGCTTGGCGAGGGTCAGGTCTTCCTGGGCCTCTTTGAGGGCCTTTTCGAGCGACTTGATCTCTTTGGCTTCCTTGACCGCTTCGTCAGCGGTCGCGCTGGTGCCGAACATGGTCATGGCGAAGTCGTAGCGCTCCTGAGCGTTGGCGACTTTCACGGTCGCTTTTTTCGCAGCAGCTTCGCCTTCGCTGATCTGCTTCTCGCCCTTGCGGATTTCGGCCTTCGCCTCGCGGATCATCTCTTCGCCTTCAGCGACTTTCTTCTCGCCCTTGCGCCAGTCCTTGGCGACGTCGGTGACTTCTTCGGCGAAGTCCTTCTGGCCGGTGGCACACGCGGTGAGCGAGAGCGAGCCGAGGAGGATCGCAGCGAGGGCAGCTTTCGAAACTTTGGTCATGTCGTTGTCTCCTGGCCGGTGGGTTGGTGGGAGTGTCACCGGCGATGATGGAGAGATGGACCACCGCATCAATTCGTGCAAACGAATAGAATTGCGGTATGTAATCGGAAACTCCGAATTATGGACGTCACGCAGGCACGGACCTTCCTAGCCATTGTTGAAGGCGGCAATTTCGTCGCCGCCTCGAAGCGCCTCTTCGTCACCCAGTCGACGGTTTCGGCACGAATCAAGGCGCTGGAAGAGCAGCTCGGCAAACCGCTCTTCACAAGGTCCAAGGCCGGCACCGCCCTCACCCCGGCCGGGCACCAGTTCTACCGCTTCGCGAGATCCTTCGTCCGGGTCTGGGAGGAGGCGCGCCACCAGGTCGCTGTGCCCGAGGCCTTCGATGATACCCTCGCAGTTGGCGGGCAGGTCTCCCTCTGGAACCGTCTCCTCACCCGCTGGGTCCCTGTGTTTCAGGAGCGCCGCCCGCGCGTCGCCCTGCGCTGCATGTCCGGGATGCCCCAACGCCTGATGCGCGAGATGTCCGAGGGCACGCTGGACCTCGCCATCCTCTACCGGCCCGAGCACCGTCCCGGCATGGCGGTGGAGGAGCTGATCGAGGACCAGCTGATCCTCGTGACAGCAGCGCCAGACCGTCCGCTTACGGAGAGCTACATCTACTGCGAATGGGGCACAGGCTTTGGCGAATGGCATGCCGCGCAGTTCCCTGAGCTTCACAATCCGGGCTTAGCGATTGACCTCGGCGCGATCGGCGTGAACCTCGTCATCAATCAGAAGGGTGCTGCGTACTTGCCGCGGCGGATCGTCGAGCCGCACCTCGAAGAGGGCCTGCTGACGGGGATCGAGGACGCACCAGCCTTCCCCTACCCCGCTTATGCCGTCTGGCAGGAAGAGTTCGTGGACCACGGGGTGATGGAGGACGCGCTGGCAACCCTCCGCGAGACAGCCGAAGCATCGATGCGTGGAGAGCTTCCTCCTCCGTACTGGGCCTGACGTCGGCAGCACTCGAACAAGGTCGGTGCTAGCGTCACCTCTCCCTGAGGAAGAGGTCGAAATCTACGCTTTCGGGTGAGGGCATTCTAGGCCGAGCGCCAAAGTCCCTCACCCTCGATCCCTCTCCCGATGGGAGAGGGAGGCGGCACCTCGCCTGCTGCGCATCTATCCCAACATCTCAGCGGCGCGGCCAAGCGTCCGACCGGGCGCCGGGCGGACAGCCCGCCCCATCGGAGGCGCCGCGCGCCGTGAGATAGGAGAAGGAACCTTTCCATCCGTTCACAAATGATGTGGCTGCGCCGTCACGCCGCGATCAATTTGCGCAATTGTTCAGAATAAGGACCTTGCGGGAGATGCAGGGCTCAGCGCACCATCCTATATGTTGTATCGGTTCTTTTGAGCGAAATCGTGCGCTCGGAGGCGCGTTTGTAGGGTTCTGCATCGTATTCCATTTACGCTTTGCATTTACCCTGATGGTTGCGCCGATCGCACGTGGCTTGAGAGCGATCCGGCAGTGAGCATGGGCGGGTACCGGCGCTCCCGCCAGAGAACCGCTGGGCATCAGGGGCCCGGCAGAAACGGGTGGCAGTGATGAGCATGACTGACGGACTGGATGTCTTCGACGCCTTCGCAGAGGGCTATGAGCGGACCAAGCATGAGGAGATGTCGCTTCGCGATTACCTGCTCGCCTGCCGCGACGATGTCATGATGTACGCCTCCCCGGCCGAGCGGATGGTCAAGGCCATCGGCGAGCCAGAGTTCATCGACACTTCGAAGGATCCGCGCCTCAGCCGGATTTTCTTCAACCGCACCATCAAGCGCTATAAGGCCTTCGAAGGCTTCTACGGCATGGAAGACACGATCGAGCGGATCGTCGGATACTTCCGTCACGCAGCGCAGGGCCTCGAAGAGAAGCGCCAGGTCATCTACCTCCTCGGCCCCGTCGGCGGCGGTAAGTCCTCTCTCGCTGAGCGCCTCAAGGACCTGATGGAGGAGTACCCGATCTACGTCCTCAAGGCTGGCGACGAGCTTTCCCCTGTGTTCGAAAGCCCCCTCGGCCTCTTCCAGACCGAAGACCTCAAAGGCCTCCTCGAGGAAAAATACGGTATCGAGAAACGCCGCCTGACCGGCATCATGAGCCCCTGGGCCGTGAAGCGCCTCGACGAGTTTGGCGGCGACATCTCGAAGTTCACCGTGGTGAAGGTCTACCCCTCGAAGCTCCGCCAGATCGCCGTCTCGAAGACAGAGCCCGGTGACGAGAACAACCAGGACATCTCCGCGCTGGTCGGTAAGGTCGATATCCGCAAGCTCGAGCACTACTCCCAGGACGACACGGATGCCTACAGCTACTCAGGCGGTCTCTGCATGTCGAACCAGGGGCTTCTCGAATTTGTCGAGATGTTCAAGGCGCCGATCAAGGTCCTCCACCCGCTCCTGACGGCCACGCAGGAAGGCAATTATGTCGGCACAGAAGCGCTTGGCCCGATCCCCTTCCAGGGCGTGATCCTCGCCCACTCGAACGAGTCCGAATGGCAGGCTTTCCGCAACAACAAGAACAATGAAGCCTTCCTCGACCGGATCTCGGTGGTGAAAGTTCCGTATGCGCTGCGCCCCACCGAGGAAACGGCGATCTACGAGAAGCTGCTGAAGTCCTCGGAACTCAAGAACGCTCCGTGTGCACCAGAGACCCTGCCCATGCTGGCCAGGTTCTCAGTCCTCACGCGCCTCAAGGAGCATGAGAACTCGAACCTCTACTCCAAGATGCGGGTCTATGACGGCGAGAAGCTGAAGGACACCGACCCGAAGGCGAAGAGCCATCAGGAATACAGGGACGCTGCCGGCGTCGATGAGGGCATGGACGGGATCTCCACCCGCTTCGCCTTCAAGGTCCTCTCCGAGACCTTCAATTTCGATACGGAAGAGGTCTCCGCCGACCCCGTCCACCTGATGTACGTCCTCGAAAACTCGATCAAGCGGGAGCAGTTCCCTGACGAGGTCGAGAAGCAGTATCTCGAGTTCATCAAGGCCGAGCTCGCGCCCCGCTATGCTGACTTCATCGGCAAGGAAATCCAGAAAGCCTATCTCGAAAGCTATGGCGAGTACGGACAGAACCTGTTCGACCGCTATATCTCCTATGCCGATGCGTGGATCGAGGACCAGGACTTCAAGGACCCCGACACCGGCCAGCTCCTTGACAGGAACACGCTCGATCAGGAGCTTTCCAAGATCGAGAAGCCTGCGGGCATCGCGAACCCGAAGGACTTCCGCAACGAGGTCGTCAAGTTCGCCCTGCGGTCCCGCGCATCCCATGGCGGCAAGAACCCCAGCTGGACGAGCTACGAAAAGCTCCGTTCGGTGATCGAAAAGCGGATGTTCACGCAGGTCGAAGACCTCCTCCCGGTCATCTCCTTCGACTCGAAGAAGGACTCCGAGACCGCGAAGAAGCACGACGACTTCGTCAGCCGCATGACCGAGCGCGGCTACACCAGCCGTCAGGTCCGCCGCCTCGTCGAGTGGTACATGCGGGTGAACAAGGCCGGGTAAGGCCAGCTTCAATCGAGGCTTGATCGCCTCTCTCAATGGCGGTTCCATGGGAGCCGCCATTTTTCTTGAAGGTGCCCAATGGCCGAGCCCGGCAGCTACATTCTGAGAACCGAAGCCAAGGACGAGGTCGGCATCCTCGCCGGCGTCACGGGCCTGCTCGCGGAACATAGCATCTCGATCGCCGAGAGCCATGATTTCGGCGACCCCGTCTCGGGTAAGTTTTTCATCTGGGTAAGGATGACTTGTCCCGAGGGGATGGACATGGCGGCCTTCGAGAAGCGTTTCGCTGGCTTTGCCGAGTGGCGGAAGATGCAGTTCTCGATCCGCCCCGCTGACTATCGGCCGCGGGTCCTCCTTATGGCCTCGAAGATGGACCATTGCCTTTCGGACCTTCTCTTCCGCCATCGCCACGACCGTCTGGGTGCGGAAGTCGTCGGCATCGTCTCAAACCATGACGACGCCCGCTGGCATGCCGACCGGCACGACCTGCCCTTCCATCATATCCCGGTGGCCAAGGAGACAAAGGCCGAAGCCGAAGAGAAACTCCTGGTACGGATCGAAGACAGCGGTGCTGATTTCGTGGTCCTAGCCCGCTACATGCAGGTGCTCACGGACGATCTTTGCCGAAAGCTCGAGGGACGGTGCATCAATATCCACCACTCCGCCCTGCCAAGCTTCAAAGGCGCCCGGCCCTATCACCAGGCCTATAGTCGCGGCGTAAAGCTCATAGGCGCCACCGCGCACTACGTCACGGCAGACCTCGACGAAGGCCCGATCATCGCCCAGGAGGCCGTCAGCGTCGACCACCGCGCCACGCCCGACCGCCTCATCGAGCTTGGCCGAGACATCGAAGCCCGCGTCCTCGCCCGCGCGGTCAGGGCCCACGCCGAGGGCCGCGTCTTCATGAGCGCAGGCCGCACGGTGGTGTTCGACTGAGCAGCGCGGTCAGTGCACATCTGAGTTCTTGATTTGTCAGCGCGATCGCCATCACTGCCTTTCAGGCTTCCGCCTCTGCCCTCATTCAGTACACTACCTCTTAAAAGGGAGGACTGTCATGGACAGGAGAGGGTTCATTGCAGGCGCGTCGGCCGCTGCACTCTGCTGCGGAGGCGGCACAGCCTCTGCCCAGCGCTACAGGCTCATGTGTTCCTACGCAGGCGGAACGACGGGGCAAGGTCTCTTGCCAGCTACCCGCAGGGCCATCGTCGAACTGCAAAGCATCATGCGCGCGCTCGGCTACAGAGCGCCGCTTGAGATCTATCAAGGCGGCGTCCCAAACGCAGCGGCTACGGTCATCGGCGGCAGGCCCGTCGTCCTCTACAATGCAGGGTTCCTGAACGGGCTCGCTCGTTGCCATAGCGCAGCGGCGGTCACCGTCCTCGCCCACGAAGTCGGACACCATGCGAACCTCGATACGCAGTGGACGGCGCAATTCAAGCATCCCTGGTCCAAAGAGCTGGGCGCGGACTTCGTTTCGGGTGTCGCCATGAGGCGAATGGGCTATTCATGGCGAGACGCCCAAAGCGGGATCAATTGCAGCTTCGGTCCGTTCTCACCGGGGAACCAAAGCCATCCCGACAGTCAGCGCCGCCTGAGAGCAATCAATGACGGTTATTCGGCAGGCTGACCGGATCAAGGTTCCTGGCGCTGAGCCACGCTGCGTCGAGGATCTCCACGACGGTCAGATTGTTCTCCAGCGCGCTGGGGTCGGTGGGGTCCAAGGTCACCTCGCCCCGAACGACAGCCCGGAAGAGAGCGAAGGGGTCGTCATGGGGTGCCTCGCGCGGCGTGACCGGGAGCGGTGAGAATACTCCGCCCTCCTCGTCCTTGAGATCCAACCTGTCGCGGTCTGCGAACATGACCCCCTCGGTGCCGTAGACGGTCATGTCCTTGACGGAGAACGTCCAGTTCCAGCTCGCCTGAATGACTGCGACCGCGTCGCCATAGTCGAGGGTGATGACAGCATCATCGTCCACGTCCGGATAGAGTTCAGGCTGGAGCTGCGCGACCTGCGCCGTCACGGAAATCGGCTTCCGCCCGTCCATCAGCCATGTCATCAGGTTCGCGCCGTAGCAACCAAAGTCAATCAGAGCGCCGCCGCCATTCTGGTCCGGATCCGTCAGCCAGCTGAGGAATTCGTCATCGACACCGATGAGAGCAGGCCCCTTATGGCCGTGGCGAAACTCAACCCTCCGCACCTCTCCAGCCTTGCCTTCCCCAAGAAGCGCCTTGGCCTCATGGTGCGAGGCGTACCAAGTGGTCTCATAGTTCGTAAGAAGATGAATACCCGCGCCCGTGGCCAGCTCCGCCATGCGCTCGGCATCCTCAACCGAGAAGGCAAGCGGTTTCTCGACCATCACATGGATGCCCCGCGGCGCTGCGGCCTCGACCACGCCGAGATGCTCCACAATGCTTCCGAACGCGGCCAGGCCTTCAGGCTCCACCTCATCGAGCATCGCGCCAAGGTCGTCAAACAGCAGCGCATGATCCTTCCCGTACTGAGCAAGGTAGCGCGCCGCGAGCGCTTCGTCGGGCTCATAGATGCCCACGATCTCCACCTCACCGCGCTTTTCGCTCTCGAACAGCCAGTGGACATGGGTGTGGGTCAGCCGGGCAATGCCGATCCGCATGGGCTCGGAGGGGTGCGCGATACCCAATGCGGAGAGCAGCACCATCAGGGACAGGGCAAGGCGGATAAGGATCATGGCTGAAGGTCCGGCAGTGACGCCGGGTCAGCCTAGCCCCCAGGAGCACCCTTGGTCGAGCGTTCTGCGCAATCCTTCTCCCCCTCCCGATAGGCGGTGATGAGAAGCAGCTTCCGGCGGGTCGGATAGATGATCGCGACAACGCCAGCGGCGCTTCGCTTTTCCATCTTGTAGCCCTTACCCTTTTCGACCGTGTCCGGATAAAAAACGGCCGCCCTCAATTCAGTGCGGCCGATCCCTCGCCGCTCGACAGCGAGGCGGGCATGGCGGGTCTTGACGAGCTCCGCCATGCGAGAAAGCCTTACTCAGCTTCCGGTTTATAGTTGGCGACGCCTTCCTGGATCAGGCGCTCGGCTTCTTCCTTGCCCTTCCACTCGATCACCTTCACCCACTTGTTGGGCTCGAGGTCCTTGTAACGGTCAAAGAAGTGCCAGATCCGCTCAAGCAGGATCGGCTGCACGTCTTCATAGGTTTTGATGTTGTCGTAGAAGCGCGTGAGCTTCGGATGCGGCGCGGCGAGGATCTTCTCGTCGATGCCCGCCTCGTCTTCCATGATCAGTACACCAATCGGGCGTGCACGGAGGACACAGCCCGGGACCAGAGGACGGTTGCCAAGGCACATGACGTCCACCGGGTCACCATCGCCGGACAGCGTGTGCGGAACGAAGCCGTAGTTACACGGATACCGCATGGAGGTGTAAAGGAAGCGGTCGACGAAAATCGCGCCGGACGGCTTGTCGAATTCGTATTTGATAGGCTCGTTGCCGAGCGGGACCTCGATGATAACGTTGATGTCTTCGGGCGGGTTTTCCCCCACCGGCACCTTGTCGATGCGCATAGATAACCTCTTGCTGGCCTGAGACAGGCCCTTTCGGGCACGCGTTCCCCCTGAACACCGTGCCCCTCTGATGGTGCGTTATATTGCACTGCGAAAGCGCTGCAACCCTCGACATGAGGAGGGTTGACGGCGCTGAGGTGTTCGATAACCCCCGAGCGTTGATCAACAAGGAGGAAGCATGGGCGCCGATATCGTGGCTCTGCACGAGCAAAGCCAGGGGCCTGTCATTGAGAAGGTCTTCGACGCCCTCCTGCCTGACGGGTCGGATACGATCCTCGTGGAAGATGTCTACGCGGCGCTGGCTGCCTGCGGTCTGGACCTTCAGGACCGCCGCATTCGCGAGACCGTGCGCAACCTCAAGCGCCACGCGAAGGGCCAGAAGCTCGACCGCGAAGGTTTCCGCGAGATCGTGGCGCCGGAGAATGCCTCCCTCATCGCAAGAGGCGTCGCCGGGGACTTCATCATCCCGAACTTCACAAGCTTCCAGCGGCGTATCGGCGACATCTTCGAAGAAGTCTCCAAGGTCGAGAGCGGCCAGGTCGCCAACTACATCCCCCAGCTCGCCAGCGTCGATCCCGACCTTTTCGCCGTCGCGGTCTGCACGGTGGACGGCCAGCAGTTCTCGCTCGGCGATGACCATGAGAGCTTCTGCGTCCAGTCGACCTGCAAGCCGGTCAGCTACGCCATCGCGCTCGATGCCCTCGGCCGGGACGCGGTCCATCGCCATGTGGGCCGCGAGCCATCGGGCCGGGGCTTCAATGAGCTGACCCTCAACCAGAACGACCTGCCTCACAATCCGATGATCAATGCCGGGGCGATCATGACCGCCTCGCTGATCAATCCGGGCCGTCCGCTTGCGGAGCGCTTCAGCAGCGTCATGGATGTCTGGAAGAGGCTTTCAGGCGGCAGGCGCTGCGGCTTCGACAATGCCGTCTTCCTCTCCGAGAAAGAAACCGCCGACCGGAACTTCGCTCTCGCCTATTTCATGCGCGAGCACGGCGCATTTCCTCCCGGTACAGATCTTCTCCAGACCCTCGACTTCTACTTCCAGCAATGCTCGATCACCACGGACGTCAGGCAGATGGCGAACCTCGCCGCGACCTACGCCAATGGCGGGGTGTGCCCGACGACGAGCGACCACGTCTTCAGGGCGGAAACCGTCAAGGACGTCCTCTCTCTGATGTACAGCTGCGGCATGTATGATTTCTCAGGGGAGTACGCGTTCTCCGTTGGCATCCCGGCAAAGTCAGGCGTGTCCGGAGCGCTTTTCATGGTGGTCCCAGGCGTCTGCGGCATTGCGCTCTACAGTCCAAAGCTCGACGTCCTCGGAAACTCCGTACGCGGCGTTGAGTTCTCGCGCAGGCTCGTGGAGACTTTCGCTTTCCACACCTATGCCGGCATCGTCGACGATCAGGACCTCGTAGATCCGCGCAGGCCAAGGGTCGAGCGCGATGCAGAAGCCGCCGCCTACCTCTGCTCAGCAGCAGCCAGGGGTGACATCGGTGAGATCAGGCGGCTGATCGCTTCACACATCGATCCGTGCACCGCTGACTATGATGGCAGGACAGCCCTCCATCTCGCAGCATCAGAGGGAGAGGAGAAGGCGGTCCGCTACCTCCTCACCATCTGCAAGGACATCCGCCCCCTCGACCGCTGGGGCAACTCTCCCCTCGACGATGCAAGGCGCGAAGGACACGCGGGAACAGAGGCGATCCTCGAAGAGGCCTATGCCGCGCCCGCCGAGGATCAAGGGTGATCAGCCGTTGGGCGCCTCTTCAACGTCCTCCACCGTGACCCGCGCATCGAACGTCGCAGCAGGCGTCAGGCCGGTGCCCACAGGGAAGCTTTCAAGCGATACGCCCATGCGCAGGACCTCAAGTTCCATCCGCATACGCGCTATTTCGAGCTCATACATACGTGTGCAGTCAATCCGCTTGGCCCGCTTGCCGATCGGGAAGACCACCCGGCCGTAAACAGCTGCGGTCTGTCGCGCATAGACGTCTTCGGACTGAAGAACACCGACATCGAAGAACGGGCCGCCATTCGCCACGGCTGACTGACAGGTCGTACCATCCGCGCCGCGGACGACGTCCTGACCCGTGACAATGGGCGCTTGGGGCAGGTTGATCGTGTTTTGATTGAACAGGGAGCTTTGCGAGGGAATGACAATCGGCGTCGGTGGTGACTGGTCTTGCGCCGCTGCGCTTCCAACCAGCAGGACCGCTAGAGCGATCGGCGTAGAATACGAAAACGTCCGCATACTCTTCCCTTTACGGCTGCGCCGCGCGCCTTGAGTGGCTCGGCAGTTGCACAAATATAGATCGGCTCGCCCTCTTCATCAGGTGACGGAATGATAGCCAGAATGCTCCGCTCACCCCCTGCTCCGAGGATGAAATCCGAACGGGGGAAGCGCGCCTCCTTGATAGGCTGCCAGCTTGCGTCGAACGCGTTCACCGTGAACCGCCTCGGCATGGCGTAGGGGTTCGTAACGAAGGCCCGCACCGCGGCGCGCTCGGCGAAGGTGACCACGCGCCCCTCCATCGGCCGCAGGGTCTGCCCTGCGGCGGGCCCTGCGAGGAGGGCGCTCAGGACAAACGGGACTAGGGCGCGCATGTGACGATCGTATCGAGGGTATAGTTGCCCGCGGAGAACGTCCCTGCAGACTTGGTCGCCGTGGCATCCACATCAAGAAATGTGAGGCCCAGACCAAGAGGCGATGGCGTCGGCCCTGGCACCCCAACCGCAACGGTGACGCCCGACGCATCATAGCTGGTCGCAAAGGAGGTATTGGTATCGGCGTCGACCGGCCCGGTGGTGAAGTTCGCCGGAGGCGCGACCGTCACGTTGAAGCCCGAACCGGTGGTCGTGACCGTTGCCCGGCCTCTCGTACCGCCCGCTTCGGTGCTCGACAGGATGGTCAGGTCCGCGGATGGACCCAGCGTCCCGTCAGTATCCGCGATCACGGTGCAGGTGCCTCCGACATTGGCGGTGAAGGTCACCGTCTGCTGGGCAGCTGCAACCGACACGAGAAGCGGCGCGGCGGCGGAAAGAGAGAGAAAACTGTGAGACACTTAGGTCCCCCCAAGGATTACTGGCTCAACATAGCCTTGCCAAACTCGCGTTAAGGTTGCGGATCGATGCTCGCCGCATTTTGACTGATCGGGGAAAGGTCGAGCGGCTGACTTCGCTTGGCGAGGGGCGCTCTTTCGCCTAGTGGCGGCGGGAACTCTCAAGAAGGACCACCCCCCATGTTCGACGATCTCAAGGGCCGCAAGGCCGTCATCACCGGCTCGACCTCCGGCATCGGCCTCGCCTTTGCTGAAGCGCTGGCGAAGATGGGGGTCGACATCACGCTCAACGGGTTTGGCGACAAGGACGAGATCGAAGAGAACCGCGCCCGCATCGCTGGCGAGTACGGCGTCGATGTCCGCTATGACGGCGCGGACATGACCAAGCCTGAAGAGATCCGTAGCCTGATCTCAAGCGCAGAGGCTGCCCACGGCCGGATCGACATTCTCGTCAACAATGCCGGCATTCAGAAGGTCGGCCCGATCGACGAGTATGATGACGCAACTTGGGACCGGATCATCGCGATCTGCCTCAACTCGAACTATCACACGATCAAGGCTGCGCTTCCGGGCATGAAGAGCCGCGGCTTTGGCCGGATCGTCAATGTGGCGTCAGCACACGGACTTGTCGCCTCGCCCTTCAAGTCGGCTTATGTCGCGGCCAAGCACGGTGTCGTTGGCCTCACCAAGACCGTCGCCCTCGAGGCTGGCGAGGACGGCGTCACCTGCAACGCCATCTGCCCTGGTTTCGTCAAGACCCCGCTCCTCGAAGCTCAGATGGCGGACAATGCGAAAGCCCGCGGCATGACCGAGGAAGAGGTGAAGGCCAAGCTCTTGAGCGACGCCCACGCGACCAAGGAGTTCGTGACCTACGAGAACCTCACAGCGCTTCTTTGCTACCTCTGCTCGAATGCAGGCTCGGGCTCGACCGGCTATCCTTACGCGGTCGACGCTGGCTGGACTGCGCACTAAATCGGTCTGATGGCGGAAAAGCGGAAATCACTGAACCTCGCACTTCAGGGCGGCGGCGCGCATGGCGCCTTCGCCTGGGGGGTCTGCGACAAGCTCCTTGAGAGCAAGAAGATCAAGCTCAACGCCATCACGGCCACCTCGGCAGGCGCGATGATCGCCACCGTGCTCGCCTACGGCATGCACCTTGGCGATGACGAAGGCGCGCGCGAGAAACTGGATGAGTTCTGGGAAGGCGTCAGCAGGCTGAAGAATCCCTTCGAGCTGCCGATGACGTCCCCGCTCCCCTTCTTTCAGGAGCTGCAGACCGCCTGGACGGCCCAGGCGATGGGCGCTGTGACGAGCGCCTTCTCGCCCTACCAGCTCAATCCCCTCAACTGGAACCCGCTCCGCGAGCTCGTCGACGACATTGTCGACTTCGACCGCCTGCGGGAATGCAACAAGATCAAGCTCTTCGTCAGTGCAACGAATGTTCGCACAGGGAAGGTTAAGGTCTTTAGGCGCGAGGAGATCTCCATCGACGCCTGCATGGCCTCGGCCTGCCTGCCTCACCTTTTCCAGGCGGTGGAGATCGACGGCGAGGCCTATTGGGATGGCGGCTATATCGGCAACCCCTCGCTCTGGCCGCTCTTCTACGAGACGGAGGTCGAGGACCTGCTCCTCGTCCACATCAATCCGATGGTCAGGAACGACGTCCCCACCACTGTCCCGGAGATCGAGAACCGCCTCAACGAAGTGACGTTCAATGCCTCGCTCCTCAAGGAAATGCGGGCCATCAACTTCGTGCAGAAGCTCCTGCGTGAGGGTTGGATCAAGGACGAATACCGGGACCAGCTCTCGGACATCAAATACCACGCGATCCGCGCAGACACGTTCCTCGACGACTTCGCCCTGCCGACGAAGTACCAGACCGACCTCACCTTCCTCCGTGAGCTGAAGGCTATCGGCCGGGAGGCTGCGTCGAGCTGGATCGACAGCCACTGGGACCAGCTCGGACGCGAGAGCAGCTGCGACCTGCAGGCAGAATTCCTCGGCAACAGCTAGGGTTGCGGGGCCCTCAAGGGAGCCCCGCTCTTGGATCAGTTGATCGCGTCGAGGCGGCGCTCAGCATCTTCTGCAAGGCGGACGTCGCTGGCAGGCACGTCTTCCAGTGCTTCACCGAGGAGGGCCACGCGGGCGAGGACCTTCTCGATCGGGCCCGGAATGAAGGCTTTCTCGAGGCCCGTCAGCTCATCAAGGCGCTGCATCTCGGCGAGGTCATCATCGTCCATATCGAGGCGGATGATCGCAAGGATCAGGCGGTTGCCAACGTCAGCAAACTGACGGGAATTGCGGAAGCCGTTTTCACGGATCACTTCGCGGAAGGTGCCGCGCAGCTCAGGGTCATCTTCGATGCCCTCAACGATCCGGCTGAAGAGGACGATCTCGCCATCGCGGTCGATGAGGAGGTCAAGGGCCTCGCCGGGCGAGCTGATATCGAGGTCGACGTCGATATCGAGATCTTCGAACGGGCCTTCATCCTCAGCCAACGTCTCAACGGCGGTCATGAAGCGGTCGACCTCGTCAGAGGTCAGAGGCGATGCTGCGAGAGCGCTCGCAGGCGCTACGAGCAGAAATGCAAGCAGTAGACGGATAATCGGCACAGGTTCTTCCTCCCAAAGCCATCACACGGGTCCCGATCCCCGCATAAAAACTGCGGCCACGCCGCGCCCTGCCGGCTGTCCCTTGCCGACCACACTCAGGTAGGAACGCAAAACGGGCCCATGAAGGGCCCGCCTGCGGTTTTTGCGACGAAAATGTAAGAAAAGGCGGTCGCGCTCGCCTTAGCTGCCCAGAGCGTCGAAGCGCGGCTTGTACTTCTTGGCCAGCGCCACATCGCTTTCGGGCACATTTTCCATGGCCTTGGCGATCTTCAGCATCGGCTCGATCATCTGACGGGCTTGCGGCGGCAGCATGTCGAGGCCTCCCGCGCCGACCATCTGCACGGCCTGCTCCATCTCACGGAGGTCCCGGTCGGAAATCTCCACCCGGGCCATGGCCAGCATCAGCCGGTCACCCACCGACGCGAACTCCGGCATGGACGAGAAGCCAGCCTTCTTCACCTCAGCCTCCATGTCACGCCGCGCCTCGGGGTGCTTGGCGAGCATGTCGACCATGTTGGCGAACATTTTGAAGCGGCCGTTCTCGTCGATCATATCGCCGACAGCCTGCGCGGGGTTCTTGCCCTCGCTCTCGCCCATCACGTCCAGCTCGACTTCGGGATAGCGCTCGTCAAAGTCTTCGATGGCTTCTGCGACGGTGAGAAATTGCTGCACCTCCTTCTCCTTGAGAAGGTCGGCGGCACTGGCAGCCGTGGGCCACGCAAAGAGAATGACCAGGAACGGTCTCAGCAGGTGTTTCATCGGGTTCTCCCTCATTGTTCAAAGCAGCCTGGTCCTGAGCGGAGGCGGTGCCTCCTCCGAACGCAGCTCTCCTTCTTCGATCGGTCTGACAAGGTATTCGCCCTCAGACTTCCAGCTTCCGACCTTCCGGTCCACCGGCCAGAACACGTAATCGGCCTGGGGCGCACGAACGATGTCCCATGCGGGCGTGTCGTCGGTCTCATCGACATCGAGCCAGAGGGGATAGTCCTCAGGCCGCACCACCACAGGGGTCCGCCCGTGGATCTTCGCCACCGGCCCTTCGCTCGCGCGCGTCAGGAAGGCGGCGGTCCTGATCTCCGACCCGTCCGCGCCCAGCCAGTCCTCATAGAGGCCCGCCAGCGCAAAGAGCGGCATGTCCGCCCCCGTGGTGATCAGATAAGGCTGCTTCACCCCGCGCTCGGTCCGCCATTCATAGAAGCCGTTCAGGGGAAAGAGGCAGTGCCGCCGCCGCCAGGCATGGCGGAACATCGGCTTTTCGTGGGCGGTTTCGGAGCGGATGTTGATCATCGGCTTCTTCATCCACTTCCCTTCCTTGTCCCAGGCGGGAACGAAGCCCCAGCGGACGATCTCGTATTTCCGCTTGCCTCCCTCACCGATGATGACAGACACGGGCTGGCTCGGCGCGATGTTGTACCTCGCCGGGAAGTTGTCGGTGATGGGCACGTCGAAATGCTGCCCAATATCAACCGGCGTGTCTTTGAGAGCGTAGCGCGCGTTCATGGGAGTGAGCCTTGCCTGACCAGAAGCCCATCGTTGCGGTTGGCGGCGTCGTCCTCAAGGGCGACGAGGTCCTGCTGATCAAGCGGGGACGTCCTCCCCTGCGCAAGCACTGGTCGATCCCGGGCGGCAAGGTCGAATATGGCGAGCCGCACATCGATGCCCTCAAGCGCGAAATCCTCGAAGAGACTGGCGTCATCTGCGAGCCCATCGGCCTGATCGGCGTCTTCGAAGCTCTCCCCGATATCGGCGGCGACAAGCACTTCGTCATGGTCGACTATGCCTGCCGCTATGTGTCCGGCGAGGTGACCCCCGGCGACGACGCGATGGATGCCGAGTTCCTGCCCATCCCCGAGGCCCTCTCCCGCGTTGCTTGGGACGAGACCCGCCGGGCCGTGCAGGGTGCGCTGAAGTTTGCTAGGGACTGAGGCGATGCTTGCCCTCGCAGCCCTGCTCCTCGCGCTCCAGGCCGACCCGCCGCCGTCCACTGCACCCGATGCCAAGGCGGTGTTCGAGGAACGGCAGGAGGATCTCATCACCCTCGCAGGGGCCCTCGGCGGTCTTCACAGGCTGAACCAGCTCTGCCCCGGCTATGGCCGAGTCTCGATCTTTCGCGACAGGATGAAGGAGATCATCGACGGCGAGAAGCCGCCCCGGGACACGCGCGAGCAGATGATCGCCAACTTCAACACCGGCTATAGGCGCATGACCCGGCTGCACTTCACCTGCAGCGCTCAGGCGGAAGCTGACTTCAGAAGCGAAGCCCTCGCCGCTTATTCGGTGAGCGAGAAGCTCTCCGCGCCACTGTTGGTGCGCTGAACGCGCAAACCCCGCGCTTGACCCCGAACCGCTGCCGTATAACACTTCGTTAAGGGTTCAAGGCAGGGGTATTGGATGTTCTGGCGCGCGATGTCGGTCCTGGTGATCGCACTCACCCTCGTGGTGAACGTCTTCGCCGTGACTGCGCTCTTGGATGCCTGGGAGATCGCCGACACCGCGTGGAAGCCTGAGCTCTACCAGCTCGGCAAGATCTATGTCGTGCCGATCGTCCTTCTCTCGCGGACTATCGACGGGCCGATTACCTCATTCCTCAGCGAATGGTTCACGCTGCCCTGCTGGTGGATTCACCTCTTCGCCATCTATGGCGCGAGTGCCGGGGCCATCTGGGCGGGCACCATGTCCGTGGACGAGCGGTCGAACCGCATCAGCGAGATCAAGCGCGGCGGCGCGTCGATCTTCTTCCCCCTCGCGATCATCGGCTATATCGGCTCGCTGATCATGCAAGGATTCCGGAACCGGGTCGTCTCGACGTTCCTCGCCAAGCACACCGGCACGGCGCTTCTCTACACGATTGCGGTCTTCGGCCTCTACGCCGCGGCCAACTGGGCGAACGCCAACTATCTCGATGGCCCGCCCTATCCGGGGCAGGAAGTCGAGCTCAAGAACGCGACCCCCTGTCCTGTCGTCCCGGTCCCGACGGACGAGGAGCTAGCTGCCCCGATCGCGCTCCGCTGATCAGTTCTGCGGCGCGATCATCGGCGGCACGAGAAGCTCCGGGTCCATCGGCGTGCCATTCCAATTGAGCGTCCAGTGAAGGTGCGGCCCGGTCGAGCGGCCCGTCGACCCGACGCCGCCAACCACTTCGCCCTTGGCGACGATCTGCCCCGGCTTCACGTCCACAGAGCTCAGATGCATGAACACCGTCTCGAGCCCCTGGCCGTGGTCGATAAAGATTGTTCCGCCCTCAAAGTAGAGGTCAGGCTCGGCCAACGTCACCTTACCCGTCGAAGGCGCCTTCACCGGCGTGCCGACGAACTCGTCATAGGAGACACCGGGGAAGCGCGCGATGTCGGTGCCTGAATGCGGACGCCTCGGCTCGCCGTTCAGGATTCGCTGGGCCCCCATCTTGGTGGAGATCCGGCCCCTCAGCGGCCAGTCGAAACCAGCCCGCCAATAGGGCGTGCGCGAAGGATTGGCCCGTGCAGCGTTCTTGATCTCACGGTCTGCCGCGATCTTGCTCAGCTGCTCCTCCGTGTAAGGCGTCACCTTGCTTGGCGGCAGGCCGTCGACACGGCTGATGGGAAATTCACGGTCACCGATGGACAGCGTCCGCTTCTCCGAGCTGCCATCGGTAAAGATGACCTCGAGCTCGGCATTCTCCGTGCGGTCGCGACCGAAGCCCAAGGCAAAGTGCCCGTCCTTGTCGACCTGCACCATCTTGCCGTCGAGGAAGACCTCCGCACCGGGCTCGGTTTTCCAAAAGCTGAGTCCAGCCTGAACGATCCGTCCCTTATACTGTTGCAGCCGCAGTCTCTTTCGCTCGGTCACGTTCTCAGGCTCGGGCCGCGGAGCTTCCTCCGCGACAGTTGGCTTAAGCGAGGGCGGCGGCTGGGTGCTCGCCGTCGAGCAGGACGACAGAACTGTCGCAGCCAGAAGCGCGGCGTAACGATAAGTCATCTAAAAGCCCTCGCCGTTCTTCAGGGCTTCGTCGCGCACCCTGTTGGCGGTTGCGGCGTCGACATAGGGCTCCTGCCTGTCGACGCTCCAGTAGCGCAGGTCGCGCAAGGGAATCGCTTCGCCCGTCACGGCGCAGCGGACAAAACCGCCGGCCCTCAGGACCTCAAAATCGGCGTCGAGATAGCGCAGTTTCGCTTCCCCGCCGCCACTCAGATCAAGACTGTTCATGGGGTTCACCTAGGGCCATTGGCCCCATGCGGCCAAGCTTTCTCTTTGTAAGGCGTTTGCTGGCGTTGACCCGGGCGAAGGGCAGATATAGAGGGCGCGGCGAAATCTTTCGCGGCGCGCAAAATCAGGTGCTGCCGACTTCATGAGCGACGACGATCACAAGCGCTCCGACCTCGACGACTTTGGCGACAGGCTCGCCAAGGCTCGGGGGGAGGAGAAGGGGTCCAAGGATGAGGACCGCAAGGCGATCGGCGCGGCTGCCGGAGATGGCCTGAGGGTCGCGATTGAGTTTTTCGTGTCGGTGCTCGTCGGTTGCGGGCTCGGCTACACCATCGGGAGCTTCTTGGGCTCGGCGCTGGTTGGATTGTTGATTGGGATGCCGTTCGGTTTCGCCGCCGGTCTCCGCACTGTGTATCGCAGCCTCAAGATTGGGGCGGCTGATGAGGAAGAAGAGACATGAACCTCGGACTGGTTGAGCGGTTCCTGCCTGACATGCTGCGCCCCTTCGCTGCGGGCCCGATGGAGCAGTTCGAGATCGTCCCGATCTTCCCGCTGTCGTTCAATGGCGCGATCGACCTTTCCTTCACCAACGCATCGCTCTGGATGGCGATCGTGGTGGGTACCTCGCTCCTCTTCTTCACCCTCGCGACTCGCAGGCTCCAGCTGATCCCCGGCGGCACGCAGTCGATGGGCGAAGTCGCCTACGAATTCATCGCAGGCATGGTCCGCGACACGATGGGTGATGAGGGACGCCAGTTCTTCCCCTTCGTCTTCACGCTCTTCACCTTCATCTTCCTGTGTAACCTCCTCGGCCTCCTGCCCTCGATCCCGGGCTCGCCAGCCTCGTTCCACACCTTCACCGTGACTAGCCACATCATCGTGACCTTCGTCCTGGCGATCCTCTCGGTGGGCCTCGTGGTGGTCTACGGCCTCATCAAGCACGGCTTTGGCTTCCTGAAGCTCTTCGCGCCGTCGGGTGTTCCGCTCTGGCTGATGCCGCTGATCGTGCCGATCGAGATCATCTCGTTCCTGTCGCGCCCGGTCAGCCTCGCCGTCCGTCTCTTTGCCAACATGCTGGCAGGTCACGTCGTCCTTAAAGTCTTCGCAGGCTTCGTGGGTACGCTCCTGACCGCAGGCGGCGTCCTCTCGGTCATCTCGATCGTGCCGCTCTTCGGCATCGTTCTCGTCTTCCTGCTCGAATTCCTGGTGGCTTTCCTCCAGGCCTTCGTGTTCGCCATCCTCACCTGCATCTACCTGCAGGACGCGCTCCATCCGAGCCACTGAGTTTCACTAACCCGCAAACCAAACGATCATCACAAGGAGTATCACCATGGACGCGGAAGCAGCAAAGTACATCGGCGCAGGCCTCGCGGTTCTCCCCCTCCTGGGCGTCGGCCTCGGCCTCGGCATTATGTTCGGTCAGTTCCTCTCGGGCGCTTTCCGCAACCCGTCGGCCACCTCGGGCCTCACCGGCAACTTCTTCATCGCCTTCGCGCTGACGGAAGCAACGGGCCTCTTCGCCCTCGTCATCGCCTTCCTCATCCTGTTCTCGTAAGAACCTGATGATGCGGCGGCACCTCGCGGGCGTCCTTGCGGCGCCCCTGCTGGTCGGCACCGCTCTCGCCGCCGCGCCCGCTGAGGGCGAGGCTGAGGGCGGACTGCCCCAGCTCAACACCGAAACCTACGCAAGCCAGGTCTTCTGGCTGCTGATCGCTTTCCTCGTTCTCTATCTCCTGATGTCGCGGATCTTCCTTCCGCGTCTCGGCGGGATGATCGAGGAGCGTCGTCAGCGCGTGGCCGACGACTTCGACAAGGCTGCCGAGTTCAAACGGCAGGCTGAAGAAGCCGAGGCTGAGTACAAGCGCGCCCTCAGCGACGCCAAGGCCCGTGCCTCGAAGATCGCTCAGGAAACCCGCGACGAGATCGATGCGGAGATCCGCGCCATGCAGGCGGACACCGATCAGAAGCTCGAAGCCGAGATCGCGGCGGCCGAAGCCCGGATCGAGGAAACCTCGGCTCAGGCGGCAAGCGCTGTCCGTGAAGCGGCCCGCGAAACCACCCGCGCGGTGGTCATGGCCCTGATCGACGAGCAGCCCAGCGACGACGCCGTCGATGCTGCGCTCAAGTCGGCGGAAGGAGCCCGCTCATGATGTTCTTCATCGAAGGCCAGGACACCGACCTGATCGACGAGACCGAGGCGCAGCTCTCCGAGGACCTCGGCGCCAAGGAAGCGACCTACGGCGAAGCCTATGACGGCGACAAAAGCATCCTTGAGGACACCAACCTTTGGGTCCTGATCGGCTTCATCGCAGTCATCGGCCTCTTTGTCTGGCAGGGCGTCTTCAAGAAGCTCGGCACGTTCCTCGATGGTCGCGCCAAGACCATTCAGGACCAGCTCGACGAAGCGCGCTCCTTACGTGAGGAAGCCCAGAAGCTCCTCGCGGACTACCAGAAGCGCCAGCGTGAGGCCGAGACCGAAGCCGAGGGCATCATCGCCCAGGCCAAGGCCGACGCCAAGACGATGCAGAAGGACGCCAAGGCGAAGCTCGAAGAGCAGGTCGCACGGCGCACCCAGGCTGCCCACGACCGGATCGCCCGCGCGGAGGCTCAGGCCCTCGCCGATGTCCGCGCCCAGACCGCTGACCTCGCCGTCGACGCGGCGCGCGAGATCATCAAGGCCCGGACCGACGGATCGGCCCAGAAGGCCCTCCTCGACCGCGCCATTGGCGACATTCGCGGGAAGTTGAACTGACGCAGCCTAGGAACCTTTGTTCCAGCAGATATGTCCCCAAGACCTAGCAGTCTTGGGGACTTTTTTATGCCCATCCGCACCCTTCTCCTCACCGCAGCAGGCGCCCTCGCGCTCTCCGCGTGCTCCTCCCTGCCCTTCCAGAAGGAAGAGCTGACTTTCGCTGAGCAGCTGCAGGAAATCGAAGAGGACTGGACCGACGGCCGCAAAGATGTCGAGCGCGGCAAGGAGATGATCTCCAAAGGCGAGGAGAAGCTCGAGAAGAACAGGAAGCGCCGTGAGCGCCGCCTCGCTTCCCTTGAAGCCACCGAGAAAGAGATCGACGACCTCCGCGTCGAGATCTCAGGCCTCGCCCTCACCGCTGGCACCAGCGAGATCGAAGACAAGGCCGACCGCCTGAAGCGCCTCCAGGGCTACGCCAAGGAGCACGCGGAAGAGGCCAAGGACGCCGAGGACGATATCCGCGACGCGCGCAAGAAGATCGAACGCGGCGAAGCCCTGATCGAGGCAGGCACGCGCGACATGGAAGAAGCCGAGCGCCGCTACTACGAGGACGCCGGCCGGGCGCTCGACAAGGAAATGGCGAAACGCCTCGGCCTCGACGCCGATGAGAAGGGCAAGGACTAGCGTCCAGACCCCTTTTTCCTCAGCGTCAGGAGCGCGGCCACCCCTTGCGCTGCCAGAAGGAAGGTGAGCGGGACCGCTCCCGCCACCGCTAACGCCCGCGTTGCATCCTGCCCCTTGTCGGACAGGACCGCAGCGCCCGTCAGGACCGCGAGCATCAGCCCCCAGAACATCCTGCCGCCGCGGCTCGGGTCAGGCTCTTCCTCCGAAAACATAGCCATGACGTAGGCGCCGCTGTCCGCGCTGGTGATCAGGAAGATCACCACAAGGATAATCGTCACGAGCTGCATCAAGGCCGTCAGCGGCAAATTCTCCAAGAGAACGTAGGCCGCCTGCGGCGCTGTCCCGAAGTCCGTAACGCCAAGATCCACACCGCCAGCCTGCAGCGACAGCGCTGTCCCTCCGACCACGGAGAACCAGACCAGCGTCATGAGCGACGGCACGATCACAGCGGCGAAGACAAAGCTCCTCACCGTCCGGCCACGGCTGATCCGGGCAAGGAACACTCCGACGAACGGCGTCCAGGCCACCCACCAGAGGAAGTAGACGAGCGACCAGGCCCGGGTCCATTCGCGCCCAGGACCGTCATCCCTCAGCGTCGTGGAAAGCTCCACGAATTGAGAGAGATAGGCACCCGCCGTCTCAAGGCTTGTCGCGAAGATCTCGCCTGTCGGCCCTGCCACGAAAATGAAGACGAGGAGCAGGCCAGCCAGCATCATGTTGATATTGGAAAGGACCGCGATGCCCTCGCGAAGCCCAAGCCATGCAGACCCGAGATAAGCCACCGTCAGCATGAAGAGGAAGATCGCCTGCGCGCTCGCCCCCTCCGGGATCGCTCCCCCAGTAAGGAGCGCGAGGCCCGCATTGATCTGGAACACCCCCTGCCCCAGCGAAGCGACCAGCCCGAAAAGGAGCGCCACCAGCGCGACAATATCGATGGCCCGCCGCGCCGGTCGCGGCAGGAACTTGAAAGGCCGGCTCGGAAGGATCGACTTCGTCACATCCTGCGACAGGCCGATGGCCACCGCCGCCACGGCGTAGATTGCCCACGCATGAAGCGACCAGTGAAACTGCGTCAGGGCCAGCGCACGGCCACGCGCCTCCTCCGTCCCCGGAAGAACACCGTCTCCCGGGGGCGGATCGAGGAAAATGATGAGGGGCTCTGCTGCGCCCCAGAAGACGAGCCCCGCGCCCATCCCGGCGGCGAACATCATCGCCACCCACGTGATGGCCCTGAACTCAGGCTCGGCCTCCTCCCCGCCGATCTTCACCCGCCCCTTGGGATGGACGGTCAGGATGATGCAGACGACGAGGCAGAAGGAGGCGAGGAACAAGGTCCAGCCATCGAGCGTCTCGAGGAAAACCCGCGCAGCCCACTGCGCCCCTGCGGTGAAGGGGCCGGGGAAGAGAAGCGCGGCCACTGCGGTGAGCGCTGCGATGAGAACGAGGACGCGGCCCTTCTTCAGGAAATCGAAGGCGCCACCCATCAGCGCTTCCGCGACGTCAGCAGCGTGACGGCGAAGAGCCCTGCGGCGAGGCCATACCAGGTGATCGCGTAGCCCAGATGATTGTTCGTGAACGTCACACGGGTCGTCCCGCCCCTTGGAAGCTCCGTCGGCAAGGTGCTGTCGAGGATGAAGGGCAGGACCTCGCCAGTCTCTCCGGGCGCAAGATAGGCGGCAAGCCGCTGCGGATCGCGGGCATGGAAGACCCCGTCTTCGGGCCTGTCCGGCGGAGCGAAAGCGCCCGCCAAGCCGCCCGTCTCGCGGTAGGGTCTGATGAGACCCGTCATCGCCTCGGCATCGGGAAGGGGATAGAACTCCGCCCTCTGATCGTTCGGCACGAAACCGCGATTGATGACGAGCACTGCGCCTTCAGGCTCGTCGAGCCGCATAGCCTGGAAGGCGTAAGCGCCGGGCATACCATCATAGGTACCGGGTACGTGGGCGGTCTTAGCGCTTGGGAAGCCGCCAACCGCTCTGACCGGTTGGTAGGCGATCTCCGCATCCTCGCGCCCGAGGACCTCAGGTAGCGGGATTGGCGCAGCCTCGACCCGCGCCTCGACCGTCCCGATGAGCTCGGTTTTCCACTGGAGGCGCTTCACCTGCCACGTGCCGAGGGTGAGGAGGATGGCGACGGCCACTGCCGAAGCGATCCACAGGCCGGGACGCACGGCAATCTTCACGACAGGCGCCCTTCGGCGGCTTTGTTCTTGTACTGAAGGCCGATCAGGAGGCCCTTGGCAGGCCGGAGGATCAGGAGGGTCGCGCCGATGGTGAAGGCAAAGCCGATCAGCAGAGCTGCACCCGCGGGCATCTCAAACCCTGCGAGCAGGATGACGACAACCACCACGGCGAGAAAGCCAACGATCGACATAACGAAGAAGGCCGGGCCATCGCCCGAATCGGCAAACTCGAGATCGAGACCGCAAGAGCCGCAGGTCTTCGCGACAGTGAGATAGCCGGAAAAGAGCTTCCCCTGACCGCAACGCGGGCAGCGGCCACCCATGGCGGCGCTGCCCGGATCAGCGGTGGTGGGGTAATCTGCCAAGCCTTAGCTCAGCAGGCCCTGGTTCCCGAGGACGTAGATCGCGGCGAAGAGGAAGAGCCAGACGACGTCCACAAAGTGCCAGTACCAGGCCGCCGCTTCGAAGCCGAAGTGGCGCTTGCGGGTGAATTGGCCAGAGAGGCCGCGCACCATGCAGACGGCGAGGAAGATCGTGCCCACCAGGACATGGAAGCCGTGGAAGCCCGTCGCCATGAAGAAGCTCGAGCCGTAGATCGTGGAGCCAGAGAACTTGAAGAGATCGCCAGCGATCGCCTCGTAATACTCAACGCCTTGGAAGAAGGAGAAGATCGCGCCGAGAAAGACCGTCGCGTACATGCCCCACTTGAAGCCGTCGCGGTCGCCGACCTGGAGGGCGTGGTGGGCCCAGGTCACGGTGGTACCGGAGAGAAGGAGGATGATCGTGTTGACCAGCGGAAGTTGCCATGGGCTCAGCGGCTCGACACCGCGCGGCGGCCACTCACCGTTGAGGGCGTGGAACTTAGCGTCGTTCTGAAGATAGGCAGGCAGCCCCTCGAGGTTCAGCATCTGCGTGCCGTCAGCGAGAAGCACCGCTTCACCCGCTTCGGGGAAGAGAGCGCCTGCGAAGAAAGCCCAGAACCAGGCCACGAAGAACATGACTTCCGAGAGGATGAAGAGGACCATGCCGTAGCGCAGGCCGATACGGACCACGGTCGACGTGTTCTCACCGGTCAGCGATTCGCGAACGACATCGCGCCACCAGCCAGCCATGCAGAACAGGGTCGAGGCAAGGCCGAGAATGAAGAGCCAAGGGCCTGAGATGAAGAACAGGCCCGCTTCGCCTTCAGCGGTCGTGTGTCCCCAGCCGACCGCGCCGAGCATCATCAGCATCGCAGCGATCGAGGTGACCAGAGGCCACGGGGAAGGATTGACGAGGTGGTAATCGTGTTTGACGTCGGCAGCCATGGGATACTCTTTGGATTTCGCCGCCTGATAGCGACGGGAGCGCGTGAAGGCAACGTGGCATTCGCCTCTTTGCACGAGCTGTGATGAGGGACGGGTAAAGACCGGCGACGAAAAAGGGCGACCCCGAAGAGCCGCCCTTCCCAGACTTTGATGGCCGAAGCCCCTTAGGCGGGAGCGCCCTCAGGAACCGTGCCTTCTGCCGTGCCCGACGAGGCACCGGCGAGGTAGGTCTCAGCGCGTTGCAGGGCCTGCAGGCGCGTGATGTCGACATCGGTCTGACCCGCAAGCGACAGGATGGCGAGGCCATCGAGCATCTTCCGGACCTCAGCATTGACGTTGCAAAGGATCACGTGGCGGTTCTCCCGCTTCGCGTCCTCGATGATCGATTGCAGCGCATAGACCGCCGATACGTCGATGGTCGGCATCTGGGTGAAGTCGAGGATCAGGACCTCGCGACCCTTCACGTTCTGGCGCACTCGGTGGGCGATATCCGCCGCTGCGCCGAAGCTCAGCGGGCCGGTGAACTCGAACATACGGATCCGGCCGTCGGCCTTGTCGTAGATCGCCTTCTCCTCATCGGTGAAGCTCACGAAGCGCTCTTCGCCGATGGCTTCGAGCTGCTCCTTGGCCACCGACTGGGCAAAGCCGAGGGCGGCAAGGAAGACGCCGAGGCCAACCGCTGCAATCAGATCGAAGAACACCGTCACCAGCAGCACCAGCGCCATCAGGATCAGGTCCCAACGCGGCCCTTTGTGCGAGCGGGTGATGTAAGCGAAATCGATGATGTCCCAGCCGACCTTCACGAGGATACCGGCCAGCACCGCGTGCGGGATCTCAGCCGCCAGCGGGGTCAGCGCGACCACGATCAGGAACAGGAGCGAGCCTGCAATCATGCCCGACAGCTTGGTCATGCCGCCGGTCTTGATGTTGACCATCGTCCGCATCGTGGCACCCGCGCCAGGGATCGCACCGAAGAAACCAGCGATCGAGTTACCGATGCCCTGGCCGATCAGCTCCTTGTTCGAATCGTGACGCGTCCGGGTAGCGTTGTCGGCCACGAGGCTCGTCAGCAGGCTGTCGATGGCCCCGAGAAGAGCGAGGATGATCGCCGATTCGAGGATCAGGAAGCCAAGCTTCGGATCGAGGTTCGGGATGACAAAGGCCGGGAAGCGGTCACCGAAGGTCTCAAAGACCGGGATATCGGAGACGAGCTTCGGCACCTGATCCGCACCGAACGGCAGCGCGAGCAGCGTGCCGATGATGAGCGCTGCAAGGGCGCCGGGCACGAACTTGCCGATCGACTTGGGCCAGAAGAACACGATCCCCAACGAGACAAAGCCGATCACCGTGGCGATCGGGTTGAGGTTCATGATGGCGCCCGGGATCGCCTCGATGCCGCCCAGTGTGCCGCCACGCTCCGGCGCGCCGCCGAAGAGCCTTGAGGCCTGCAAGAGAATGATGATCACCCCGATCCCTGACATGAAGCCGGAGATCACCGGATAGGGCACGAGGCGTATGTACTGGCCCACCTTGAAGATACCGAACAGGATCTGGAGGATACCCGCCAGGATCACCGCGGCGAAGATGATGCCCGAGACCTCGGCGAAGTCGGCGTTCCGCTCGGCCGTGATCTCGGCCACGAGGCCTGCGAAGACGACGACCATCGGACCCGTAGGACCTGTGATCTGGGTGTTGGTGCCGCCGAAGGCCGCGGCGAAGAAGCCGGTGATGATCGCGCCCCAGAGGCCTGCGATCGGTCCCGCGCCTGACGCTTCGCCAAAGGCGAGCGCTAGCGGGAGGGCGACGATACCGGCGGTCACGCCGCCGTAAATGTCACCCTTGATGTGTTTGAAGTCGAACATGTGTTCCCTACCCTGAGAGTTTTTGGGGAGTGCTCAGCCCCGCGCCGCCCTATCCGCGGCGCGGGAGTGGCCGCCCGTATCCGGACGGCCCAGCCTGCTCAGCTTATGGCTGGTAAGGGAGCGACGAGTGGTGGAGGACGATGCGGAGGGTGCCCTCGGCGTCCTTCTTGTAGCCCCAGCTCTTGTCGACCTTGGTGACGTTGCCGTCCTTGTCGGTCATGGTGACCCAGCCCATCCACATGGCGACGTCGCCTTCGATGAAGTGCGCAGCCGTCTCCGAGGTACAGGTGCGCCAGCCTTTGATGCCGAAGCCGCCATCGAGCGGGAAGTCGTCATCATGGCCGACGAAATAGGAGAGCGCGCCCTTCTTGGTCGGGCGGAAGGTCTTCTCACCGCTGGCAAGGGTCGGTTTGAACAGAACGTCGCCCATATTGTAGCCGTAGGCGGCGTCCAGCACGCTGTCTGCCAGCGGCCGGGCTTCGTCGATGCCGCCTGATTCATAGGCTTTGGCGATAGCCACGAGGGCGTCGCCCCAGGCTTTGCGGGCGTCGGCGAGTTCCTGTTCGGTGATCGTCATGTCGGCTCCTTGCTCGAGTCTCATTGTTCGCCGCGGAGGCGGCGCCTCGGGATGACCTATTCGGGGGAACTCCTCAAGCAAGGTCGTGTCGCAGCCAGCGCTCCGGCCCGCGCGGGATTTCAATCGGATAGGTTTCGCAAAGCTGTCCTCAGACCCTCTTCCGTCACCGGATGATAGGCCGGCATCTCCTGCGCTTCGGAGATGGTTATCTCCTGCCGGAGCATCAGCGCGAGGATGTGAGCGTGGTGCTCAGCGTCAGGCCCGATCATCTCGGCGCCGAGGATCTTCTGGTCCTTCGCCGAGCCGTAAATGCGCAGGATGCCCTCATTGCGTCCCTCGCAGATGGCGCGCCCCTGGTCCGAGAAATCAGCGCAGCCGATGAGGAGATCATCGCGGTCCTCGACCTCGGAGAATCGCTTGCCGACCTGCGCCATCGAAGGCTCGGTGAAGCAGATGCCCATGGTCGGCGGCGCGTCCGCCTTCCCTACAGATGGCCAATTCGCTGCGTTTCGGCCCGCCGCCTCCCCGGTCCAGTTGGCGCGGGGGAGGACCATCGTCTCCGCATCGGCATCGCCAGCGATGAAGACTGGCTTGTCTTCACTGCCACGGCAGAGGCGGGTCAGCTCATCGAATTGAGGCGTGCCCTGATCATCGAGTTCCAAGCCCGCCTTTTCGAGATTGAGGTCGTTGAGTGACGGCTTGCGTCCCGTGGCCACGAGTACGGCATCGAAGCCTTCTGTCTGCGGACCATCACCCTCAGCAAGCTTGACCGAAAAGACGTCCCCCTCCCACCCGAGAAGCTCGAATTCTGCATCCGGGAGGAGGCGGAAATGGCCCTTCAGAATCGTCTCGGCTGCGCTTTTCACAAGGGGGTCCGATAGGAAAGAAATATCACCTCCCTTCGAAAGGCACGATACCTCCACCCCCAGGCTCGCCATCGAATCGGCAATTTCGCAGCCAATGACGCCCGATCCGAGAATCAGGAGCCGCTCGGGAAGGCCGTGAAGCTCGAAGATATCCCCGACCGTCATGAACCGGCCGCCGGTGGCTTCAGCAATATCGCCGGGGATCACGGCCTCGGACCCTGTCGCAATGACGATCCGCTCGGCCTCGACCCTCCGCCCACCGACGTCGAGGATCCCGGGTGCGAGAAACTTCGCGCGCCCGCGCAGGCGTTGGGCTTCGGGGATTGCCCGATAGCCCTCGATCACCCCGTCAACGAAGTGATCCCGCAGCCGGCGCACGCGCTTCATTACCGCAGGCCCGTCGACTTTAACGCTCGTCTTCACACCGAAGCTCTCGCCGCCACGTGCGGTGGCAGCGACCTTGGCCGAAGCG
This sequence comes from Parvularcula mediterranea, assembly GCF_013085255.1. Lineage (GTDB taxonomy): Bacteria > Pseudomonadota > Alphaproteobacteria > Caulobacterales > Parvularculaceae > Parvularcula > Parvularcula mediterranea. The sequence goes on along the minus strand of NZ_JABFCX010000003.1, from coordinate 1,203,653 downwards.
ATCAGCGCCTTGGATGGCATGCAGCCTTCCCGGGCGCAGGTCGTGCCGAGGGGACCGCTTTCGATCAGGAGGACGTCGTCAGTCAGCTCCCGCGCTGAACGGAACGCAGCGAGCCCGGCGGTACCGGCACCGATAACGGCAATCTTGCAGGAGACATCAGGCATCGCTTCCACATGGGCGGCAACACCATCGGGACCATCACTGTTTCAGGAGAAGGGCGCTTAGGGCGCAGTTTTTTCAATCGCCGTGCGAATCACAGGCGGGCAACGGCGCTTCACCTTGCGGAGGCCATTGTCCACGGCGGGAGAGCGTCGGCGCAGGGCGCGAACGGCGTTCTGGATCGGCTTGAAATAAGGAGCCAGCAGCAACAGCCCGAAGGCGATCATCAGCAGGCCGACCGGAATAGGCAGCGGGAACAGCACGAGCCCGAACACGACCAGCACACTACCAGTCAGTTTGTGCACGAATGTCAGGAGACTTGCTGTTAGCGGGCCCATCGATCCTCCATGTTGCGACCGTGTAACAAAGGACACGGTCAGCTTCAATTGTAATTTGTGCACCCTCTGCACCGGGTGAAACCACGTTACGAGATTTTCGCCTGCGGCTTAACGGAGCGTGACGTCGGATCGAAGCTGCGGCAAGGGGCCAAAATGGCATACCGTTCCCTGCGTGACTTCATCGCGAAGCTCGAGGCTGAAGGCGAGCTTCTTCGCGTCTCAGAGCCCATCTCCACCGACCTCGAAATGACGGCGTTCCACAGGGAAATGCTGCACCGCGGCGGCCCTGCGATTCTCTTCGACAACGTGATTAACGAGCGCGGCGAAAAATCCGAGATGCCAGTGCTGGTCAATCTCTTCGGCACGGTGAAGCGGGTCGCGATGGCCGTCACCTTCGGCGGCAAGGAGCGACGCACTGGTGAGGAGCTACGTGAGGTAGGCGAGACCCTCGCCTTCCTCCGGCAGCCCGAACCGCCACAGGGCCTCAAGGACGCGATGGAGCTCCTGCCGCTGGCGAAGCAGGTCCTCGCGATGCGGCCCTCCTCCACCAAGAAGGCACCCTGCCAGGAAGTCGTGCTCACCGGCGACGACATCGACCTCAACCGCATCCCGATCCAGACCTGCTGGCCCGGCGAGCCCGCGCCGCTCATCACCTGGCCGCTGATCGTCACCAAGGGCCCGTCGGACAAGCGCGAGGACGCCTTCAACCTCGGCATCTACCGGATGCAGCGCCTGTCGAAGAACAAGACCATCATGCGCTGGCTGAAACACCGGGGCGGGGCCCAGCACCATCACCGCTGGTCCAAGGAAAAGTCCGAGCCGCTGCCCGCAGCCGCCGTCCTCGGCGCAGACCCGGGCACGATCCTCGCCGCCGTGACGCCAGTGCCCGACACCCTGTCGGAGTACCAGTTCGCAGGGCTCCTGAGGGGCAAGAAGGCCGAGCTCGTCGACTGCAAGACCGTCCCGCTGAAGGTCCCGGCAGAGGCAGAGATCGTCCTCGAGGGCCACGTCAGCCTTGAGGAGTATGCCGACGAAGGTCCCTATGGCGACCACACGGGCTACTACAATTCCGTCGAGCCCTTCCCGGTCTTCACCATCACCGCGATCACCATGCGGAAGGACCCGATCTACCTCTCGACCTTCACCGGCAGGCCGCCGGATGAGCCCTCGGTCCTTGGCGAGGCGCTGAACGAGGTCTTCATCCCCCTCCTCCGCCAGCAATTCCCGGAGATCACCGACTTCTGGCTGCCGCCCGAGGGCTGCAGCTACCGCATCGCCGTCATCTCCATGAAAAAAGCCTACGCAGGCCATGCCAAGCGCGTGATGCTCGGCGCGTGGAGCTATCTGCGGCAGTTCATGTACACCAAGTGGGTGATCGTCGTGGATGACGACATCGACGCGAGGAACTGGGAAGATGTCTGGTGGGCCATCTCCACCAAGATGGACCCGGTGCGCGACATCACGACGCTCGAGAACACGCCGATCGACTATCTCGACTTCGCTTCGCCCGTTTCTGGCCTTGGTTCCAAGATAGGCCTCGACGCCACGGACAAGTGGGAAGGTGAAACCAACAGGGAGTGGGGCGACGAACTGAAGATGGACGGCGATGTTGAGGAGAGGATGACAGCGCTGATTGACCGATTGACCTCTGCGCCCGGTCAGGCACGATAGAAGTTAACAGACTACGTCGCTGGGGCAGGCGGCGCGAATTCTAGGGTGGTACGCGATGACTTTGGCCAGAACACTTCTCACCGCGGTCGCGGCGCTGACCCTGGTTAGTGCCTGCACCCAGGGTGGCGGTGGTAACGACACGCCTCCCGCCCCGACGCCAACACCTGCACCGCCTCCCCCTCCACCGCCGCCTCCCCCTCCGGCCAACGAGGCACCGGTCGCGTCCTTCACCTTCAGCTGCACAGAGCTGGTCTGCGACTTCACCAACACCTCGACCGACGACAATGCCGTCACGGGGCAAGAGTGGAACTTCGGTGACGGAACCATCGTCACAGATCCCAATCCGGCCCACACCTATGCCGCTGACGGCACGTACACGGTCACGCTGATCGTCAGCGACGCCGAAGGGGAAACCGGCTCAGCGACACAAGACGTGACGGTTTCGGCTGCCGCACCGCCGCCTCCACCACCTCCCCCGCCTCCGCCCGGGCCAACCCAGGGCACGATCAACGGCCAGCTTCTCGCCGACGCGATCCTCGTGGTGGACAGCGATCTCAACGATGCTCCCGCAGGCGCATCTTCGAACGACGACACATCCTCAGCCCAGCCGATCAACAATGATGCGGAAGTCAGGGGTTGGGTCTTCTGTTCAGGCAGGACGAGCGGCTCGACCCCGTGTTTCGCCGGGTCCGACCAGCAGGATTACTACCGCGCCGAGCTGCAGACCGGGCAGCGCATCTCGCTGACGATCGCGGACTTCGATCCGAACATTCCTGACCAGCTCGATCTGGACCTCTATCTCTATGACGAGAGCGGTACGCTTGTGACCTTCTCCTTCGCCTTCTCCGCGAAGATCGAGCAGATCGTCGTGCCAGAGGACGGCACCTACTTCGTCGTGGCCGACGCGTTCGCAGGCGGCTCGAACTACATCCTCCAGATCACACCGCCCTCCTCGACGACACCGCAGCCGATCGGGACGATGCACCTCAAGGACATGGCACCTGAGCGCCTGATCCTCGCCCAGCCGCAGCTTGGCCCTCTCCCAGTCGAGATCGCCGAGGTTGAAGGCCGCCGGGCGCTCGTGCGTCCTGAGGCTGGCGAAGAACGCGCCCGCCAGGTGCACCTGCCCGTTGGCTCGCTCCTTCCGCCCGAGAGCGGTCCGCTTTCGCTCAGCTTCGCCGAGGAAGCCTTCGGCATCCTGCCAGAGGCAGCACGCGACCCTGAATACGCGGCAAAGCTCGCGCTTCTTCACCGCATGAAGGTCGCCAATGCCGAGCGCGGCGGCGCGTTCTTCGAGGCCTATGCCTACCCGCGGATGCACGCCGTCGATCCGCCACCGGACCCGAACCTCCAGTGGAACCTCGGCGCCGTTCACTGGCAGGAGGCCCTTGAAGACCTCGAAGCGAACATCGCCGATCCTGACCGTCCGCTGGTCGCCATCCTCGACAGCGGCGTTCTCTCCGCACACCCCAAGATCGCTCCAGTCATGGTCGACGCCCGGGACTTCGTCCCATCCTTCATCGACGGTGATGGCTTTGATGCGGAGGCTGAGGAAGACGTCGTCACCGACGAGGAGAATCCTGGCGACTGCTTCGACTTCCACGGCACCCACGTGGCGACCATCGCCACCGCTCCGCGTGAAGGTGACCCGATCAACGGCCGCGACATGGTCGGTGGTCTTCCGTTCGCGGATCTTATGATGCTGAAGCTCGGCTACAACCAGGGCGACCGCTGCCGCCTGATCGTCGGCGACGTTCCCGCTGCTATCCGGTACGCGGCAGGTCTCACCAACAATTCAGGCGAACTGCCCGCGCGCCGCGCTGACGTCATCAATATGAGCTTCGGCGGCAGCAGCCCGGACAGCGCCACCCGCGCTGCCGTGGAAGAAGCCGCCGCTGCAGGCGTTATCATCGTCGCGTCAGCAGGCAACTCAGGCGATGATCCGTCGGAGAACGGACCAAACTATCCGGCCTCCTACCCGGAAGTCTTCTCGGTCGCGGCAACCACCATCGACAATGACCGCGCCAACTATTCCTCGTTCTACCCGCAGGTCGAAATCGCTGCACCTGGTGGTGAGTCGAGTACGGACAATAATGGCGACGGCCTCGCGGACTCCGTCATTGGCGGCGTCGGCAGGCTCAGCAATGACGGTACCCGCTTCGTTGCGCGCTACGCTCTTTATCAGGGTACGTCGATGGCAGCCCCGATGGCTGCCTCCGGCTTTGCCATCATGAAGTCGATCTACCCCGAGCTGACCACCGAACAGGCGCACCGCGTCGTTGAAGAAGGTCTCCTCACGGAGGATATCGCCGACCCGGGCCGCGATGACGAAACGGGCTTTGGTCTCCTCGACTTCCGCAAGATGGTCGACATCGCCCTCCAGCTGAGGGCCGATGCCCTCGACCTGCCACCGGACTTCAGGCTCAACCCGCCGGTGATCGATCTCGGCAACATTCGCGAGACCGAGACCATCGAGATCACCCGCGCAGGCGATCCGGCCTTTACCATCGACAGCCTCGTCGTCTCGGTTGAGGGTAGCGACGTTGTCGTGCCTGATCCTGTGGCCGAGACCATCGATGCCCAGGGCTTTGGTACCTACGAGCTGAACATCGACCGGAACGCGTTCGAGCCCGGTGAGTATTTCGGCGAGATCACCGTCACCGCGTCGAACGGCTCAAGCAAGCTCATCCCGCTCAGCTTCGACATTCCTGAGCCAAGCCTCCTCGCCGAGACCGCTCCTGCTCGGATCCTCCTTGAGCGTCAGTTCGAGCCCGGCACTTTCATCCAGATCCAGGAGCTGACACCTGGCGGGGCTGGCTCAGAGTTCACCCTGGAAGGCCTGTCTGACGGTTTCTACAGGCTGCGGTTTACCACCGACATGGATGCTGACGGCGAAATCTGCGACGCTGGCGAGCTTGGCGGCACGTTCCCGGGCGGTGACTGCCTCGGTGAGGAAGTCTTCGAGATCCCCGGCCAGGAAGGCGAGCTGATCGAGGCCGTGCTGCGCCGACTGCCAGAGTAGGTTGGGCGGCAGGCCTTTTGCAGGCCATATGGGACGGAGCACTTGGAGTCCCTGAATGTCCGGCGTTGACCTGCCCTTCGCCCAAGAACCTGAGGTTGAGACCAACAGTCTCGCCGAGAAGGGCCGTTGGTTGAAGTCAGCTTTCGCAGCCCGTCTTGGCGAGCCGCTGATCTGGCTGGCTGTGGTCGTTCTCCTGTTCTTCGTTCTGGACACGGGGCTCCGCGCCTATTGCCAGGGTGGACGCTGCGGCGTGGGCCTTGGCCCTGCTGGTGGCCTCCTCAATATCGCCTTGCTCCTCGGCATCGGGTTCACCCTCAAGGCATCCTTCGGTCGCTATCTCCAGGAGCGGACCCAGTGGCTGGCTGCGCTCCTCGCCGTCATCCCCGTGGCCTATCTCCTCGCCTACCCCCGCGTGACCGTGCCAGCGCCTGCCGCTGCGCAGGTCGTGACAGAGCCCCAAGCGGTCACTCCATCACCGGTTAATCCGGCACAAACCGAAGCCATCACGGCAGAGCTCGAAGCGGCCTCAGCCATGCTCGCCGCCGCGGAGGAGCAACAACGGCGCCTGAGATCCGAAGTGGCTGCCCTCTCCGCAAGGCTCGAAGCCTTGGAAGCCGCTCCTCCCGTCACCGAAGAAGCCGTACGGGCCATCGCCGCCGAGACACTTCAAGGCGTGGAGGCGGCCGATGAAGAGGCCTTGTCCGTCCTCCTCGAAGAGCGCGAAGACGCCCTCGAAGCGGCCGTTGCCGACCGCCTGCGCCGCGAGGCGAGCCTCGCCACCGTTGGCCCGAGGATCGCTGAAGCCGGCCCGCTCGTCCGCGAGGTCCCTGCGCTCTCCGAAGAGCTCCAGCAGGTCGCCGAACGGCTCGAGCTCTCAGAAGCCGGGGTCGAAGCGCTCGCCACCGACCCTGACCGGCAGAGCTGCATCACCACGCGGCTGGCCGAGCGCGGCGCGCTGATGACCATGAACCAGCGGCTCAATCCTGAGCGTTTTGCCGACTATCTGGCGCCCTGCTTCGAATAGGGCCTCACCCACTCTTTAACGGTTTGTGGCGGTGCAATATGTTAGGCCGTCCTGTCTTCGCGTGGAGCTTTTGATGCTGTCTTCGGAACCCGTTCTTCTCGTCGGCCTGCCGCGTAGTGGATCGACGTTGCTGAACGCTATCGTCAATCAGTGTCCTGACACCTATTGCCTCAATGATCTCTACATCCTGCAGCTCATTGATGAGCAGGGCAGCTGGGACCGGTTCGCGAATGACGAGCAGGCCGAGGCTGTGCGGCTGCACCTGCGGGGTAAGATCGAGCGGCAGTCCGGTGTTGGCCTGCCTGAGCGCATCGAGTGGACGGCGCGGATGACGCCTGAGCAGCTTGAGCGTGCGCTGTCGGTGATCGATGGACCTTCGATCCGTCGTGGGCACTGGGCCGAGATGATCGACGATGTGATCTCTGCTGCTGCGAAAGCTTGTGGGAAATCGACTTGGGGTTGGAACACTCCTCAGGATTACCTGCATAAGGAACGTGTGCTGAAGGAATGGCCGAAGGCGAAGTTTATCTTCAACCTTCGTGATCCGAAGTCGATGCTTCGTTCGTACAAGTTCTATCCGCATGATACGGAGCGGGCGCGGTACCATCCTGCTGCGCAGAGTTTTGCTTGGCGGAAGGCTGCCCGTGCCTATGAGGTGATGGCGGAGGAGATGCCGGAGCAGACGTTGCTTCTGCGGTACGATGACATTGTTCGTCAGCCCTCGGTGGAGATAGCTCGGCTGAACACTTTTGCCGGAACGTCTGTGGACGAAGGGTTGGAGCTTGAGAGCCTTGGGCGCAACACGTCCTATGGCAGCGGCGAGAAGAAGCCCAAGGGCTCGGTGGAGCCGTTTGAGCTTTGGCTTTCGGACCAGGTTCTGTTCCGTGAGCGGAAGGCCCTTGGCTTTGATGCGACGCGGCACCCGTTCTCGTTCAGGGGCGTGGGCGTGACGGCCGGGAACTCGCTCAAGTTCCTGTCGCGATACGGTACGCTGATCGCCTCGGACCCCAACATCCGCCGCAGGGTCGGCCGGATGCTAGGCGGTGCAAGCTAGGCCCTAGCCAGCGCGAAAAGCCGCCCTTGGGCGGTTATCTCATGATATGCGGGGGCGGAGCGAACGGCTCGTTTGCGCGCATAGAGTAGATTGTACGCAGACGAACCGTCCGCTCCCGGCGCTTTATGCGAGAGGCCATGTCCGCGGGCTTTTGAGACCGGCGGCTAAGCACTTCAAACTCTCGTCCACGAAGGATGGCTTGTCAGGGCCACCCTTACGCGGAGCACCGCTCTCCCACCGGGCCGTTGACGTCGGCGCGCCCGCTATGCGGGAGAGATGGCTAGCTTAGGACCAGGGGGAGGTGCGGGGATTAGTTTTCTAGGATTTTCTGATGGCGCGGCCGAGACTGTCGCTCATGCGGTCGAAAGCATCAGGGCGCGAGCGGCGACGCTCCTGCCGCTCTTCCTTCTGACGCTTGATCCGCAGGAGGAGGAGTTTCTCCCTCTCAATCCGTAGCCGGATGGTCTCAAGGGGCGATAGCGAGCGTTGGATACGGCGCGGCATGAGGTGAGTATGGGGGTGGTTTGCGGGTGCGGGGATAACACACTGCGTGCGGGCGTTTTGGGTCCCGAGGCTCTCACCGTAGGGTGCATGGAGGCGAAGCCGAAATGCACCTTTTGGGAGTAAATGCGGTGCATTCCGCCCTTGGCTTCATGCACCCTACGCTCGATGATAATCTGAGCGGAGAACGCCGGTAACGATCTCCACCACTGGTCTCGTTTGAAGCTCTTTAAATGCGCGCCGTTTGGCTCTGTTTCTAGCCCAATCAGAAGACAAAAAATTACGTGCGGAGCGATCTATACAAACACAGTGCTCGACCAACGCCTTGAACTCTTGCCGCAGACCGACGCATGCCACCCAGAAGATTTCTTGGCACTCGGGCGTCATCAGCATTTTCTCGATTTGGCGAGTCGCCTTGATCACTGAGATCGCTTCGGTTCTCTGAAGTGCCCCTTTTAACGCTTTCCCGGAAAGCTCGACCATCCCACCAATCTGTTCGCGGATCATTTTGAGGTGCAAGCGCGCCTGGACAGTTCTCGACCCATCGCGCAAATCGCAGAAAAGCTTCTCGCACAGGTAGCCCGCTCCCTTCTCGAACTTCCCCCGGAGGTCGAGCGCAATAAGCCTGTTTGCGTGTGATTTTTCTCGTCTTATCAACTCACGATAGAGCCTTAAAAGTTGATAGCCGAGTACACGTTCCGAATTATCGATTGAGGTCTCATAAGAAACATCGAACTGCCCTCCATCTACCTGTGAATAGACGTATACGGCAAAGCCTTCCTCAGTAATTGAGTCATGCAGAATAATACCCGAGGCGTCGTGTTTTCGACCATCTACATGGCGAAAGGACAGCGCAGGATGCCCAACGCTTACGTTTCGAGCGGACCGAAGGATTGCTGTGTCTGGATTGGCGTGTGGGTCGAACTTCACGCCGAGCGACTCAGACAGGCACTTGACCGCATCCTGCATGACATAGAGAGCTTGCAAGAACCCATAGCATGCCAGGACCCCCGAACTGGGGGCGTTTGTTATCGCATCTGGGTAGGCTCGGACCGCTGAATTCGCATCCCGCAAGGCATCGAGAGCCCCGAATAAGCGCGATCGGGTCTTCGCGCTCAATTCAGCCTCAACAAAGCGAAACTGGGAAATACATTCGGCGATCGCTTCCCGCACTTCCCAAAATGTGCTCATCCCTTAATCTTCTCAAACTGCGCCCACACACCTTCTGCGCCGTGCCAGGCACCCTGCGTCGCGCCCTTCGAATACTCCGTGGCCCGGGCTTCGAAGAAGTTGGCGTGTTCGACGCCGTTGAGCATTTCTCTCAGCCAAGGGAGGGGGTGCTTGGAAACTCCGTACACTTCCGGGAGGCCGAGTTGCTGGAGGCGCCAGTCGGCGATGTGGCGGATGTAGGACTTGATGTCGTCCGGGGTCATGCCGGGGATGTCGCCGGCCTCGAAGGCGAGGTCGATGAAGCGGTCCTCAAGACCCACCACGGTCTTGCAGCAGTCGACGATGTCGTCGGCCACGCCCTTGGTCAGGCAGTTCGTTTCCTGGGCGAAGGTGTGGAAGAGCTTGATCATGCCCTCGCAGTGGAGGCTCTCGTCACGGATCGACCAGGTGACGATCTGGCCCATGCCCTTCATCTTGTTCTGGCGCGGGAAATTCATCAGCATAGCGAAGGATGCGAAGAGCTGGAGACCCTCCGTGAACGCACCGAACATGGCGACGGTGCGGGCGATGTCGGCCTCGGTCTCGACGCCGAACTGGCCCATATAGTCGTGCTTGTCCGACATTTCCTTGTAGTCGAGGAAGGCGGAGAACTCGGACTCCGGCATACCGATCGTCTCGAGCAGGAGCGCGTAGGCGGCGACGTGGATCGTCTCCATGTTGGAGAAGGCCGACAGCATCATCTTCACTTCGACCGGTTTGAAGACCCGGGCGTAGCGCTCCATGTAGTTGTCGTTCACCTCGACATCGGACTGGGTGAAGAAGCGGAAGATCTGTGTGAGGAGGTTCCGCTCACCGTCCGAGAGGGCGCGCGCCCAGTCCTTGCAGTCCTCACCGAGGGGCACTTCCTCCGGCATCCAGTGGACCTGCTGCTGCTTCTTCCAATAGTCGAACGCCCAGGGGTAGCGGTGCGGCTTGTAGCCCTTGGACGGGGTCATCAGGCCGGGCAGCTTGCCGTTATCAAGGGCGTCGAACATGGTGCTTCTCCTAGAGCGGACGGTCGGGGATTCTTCCCCTAGTTTGATTCCTCGGGTGCCACGATATCTTGTGGCCGGGGAGAAGAGAAACGCTGTTTGTCCACAAGATGAAGGGGTATCGTGTCGCAGGGAGGGTTCCCTTCTGACGTGTTTGCCTTTTTTCGGTCATGGGCAGGTGGGACATTTGCGCTATGCTCCCCGGCGGGGATCTCAGATCTGAAAGGCTTTTCAGCGTGAAAGCGATTTTGGCAGGGGGCGTTGCCGCCCTCGCTCTCGGCACGGCTTCGGCCCAGGACGTGGTGGCACCCGATGGCCGGGCGACGTGGACGGTGGCGATCGAGAATGACGGCTATTTCGGCGAGGACGACAATTATACGAGCGGGCTGCGGCTCGGATATTTGAGCGGCAATGAGCGGCTGGGGCGCACGGGACGGTTCGTGGCGCAGCGGGTGCTGGGCCTGAACGGTGATCCTTCGAAGATGCGCTGGCGGCGCGGGTTTTCGATTGCGCAGGAGATCTACACCCCGCGGGACCTTGAGGCCTCGGCACTGCTGCCGGACCAGCACCCTTACGGCGCCTACCTCTATGGGGAGTACACCTCGCTGGTGGAGCAGCCGGGGCGGGTCGACCAGATCTCGGTGCAGATGGGCGTCGTGGGACCCCAGGCGCTGGGCGAGGAGACCCAGGACTTCACCCACTCGATCACGGGGCGGGAGAAGTCGAACGGCTGGGACAACCAGATCGACACGGCTGTCGGCCTGAACGTGACCTACGACCAGCAACGCAGGATTGCGCATTCGGGGCTGGGGATCCTCGGCATGGGCTGGGACTGCGTCTGGAACATGGGCTTCAGCGCCGGAACGGTGAAGACCGCCGGCCGGGTCGGCGGGAACATTCGCATCGGCGAGAACCTGACCAATGGCTTTGGCCCTCCCAGGGTGCGGCCTTCGACGGCAGGCTCAGGCTTCTTCACGCCGAAGGACCGGCGGAGCTGGTACATCTTTGCCGGCGGGCAGGTCGAGGCGGTGGCGCACAACATCTTCCTCGACAACTCCCTCTTCCGGGACAGCGGGCCTAGCGTTGAGCGCCGGGTGATCGTCGGGGATACGCAGGGCGGGGTCGCGCTGCAGATGGGCAGCGCGCAGGTGACCTTCACCTACGTCCTGAGGACCCGCGAGTTCGAAGCCCAGCAGGACAGCCAGAAGTTCGGCGCGCTCAGCATCTCCAGGAGGTTCTAAGGCCCTCGGCTGCCTTGCCGCAGGGAACCTTTTTGCGCTTTCAGTTATTCTCACCTGTAACGTAGTCTCACCTGACTGCGAACAGGGAGGCATAGCTTCCCCTCAGGACCAGAAAGCCGCCTTATGCGCACCACGATCATCGCTACCCTTTTCAGCCTCCTTGCCGCCTGCGGCATGAACGAGGCTCGGACCCAGGAGGTCGAGACGCCAGACGAGCTCGCCGAGCTCATGGTGGCGGGGGGCTGCTTCTGGTGTGTCGAGGCGGACCTTGAGAAGCTGGCGGGCGTGAAGGACGTGATCTCCGGCTATGCCGGCGGAGATGTTCCGAACCCGACCTATCAGAACTATTCCAAGAACGGCCACCGCGAGGTCGCACTCGTTCAGTATGATCCTGAGGAGATCAGCTTCGAGGAGATCATGACTGTCTTTATCCGGACGATCGACGTGACGGATAATGGCGGGCAGTTCTGTGACCGGGGTTTTGGTTATACAACGGCGGTCTACTACGGCACCGAGCGTGAGCAGGAATATCTCGAGGTGATCATCGCCAAGGGCGAGACGGAGATCGGCCGCAAGATCGTCACGCCCATCCTTGCCAAGCCGCAGTTCTGGCCTGCCGAGGACTATCACCAGGACTATTACATGAAGAACCCCCGCCGCTACGGCGTCTATCGCGGTCTTTGCGGCAGGGACAACACGGTGAAGGCCGTCTGGGGCCAGAAGCCCGGCGACCTTCTCGCTTCGCTGAAATAATCAGCCTGCAGACTTGTATTCGAGATAACGCAACCTTCCGAAGAGCGCGAGGGTGCCGATCGAGCCTGTGCAGCAGGTGAGAAGCGCGTAGAGCACGGGGCGCATGCCCACCGCTCTCGCCCGCGGCGCGAGCAGAATCAGGGTCATGCCCAGCGCGATCAGGAGGTCGAGCCAGATCTGGTTCCCCCAGAGGCCGAGCACATGCTCTTCCCAGAAACCGAGCGGGCCGTCCTGAACAACGACGATTACGGAGAAGATGGTGAAGATCGCGAGGATCAGGGTTGGCAGGATCCACGACATGGCCGTCGGCTTTCCGTCACCGAGGACGGACGCGAAGACGATGACCAAAAAGGCCGCGAGGCCTGCGAACGGGATGATTGCTGTTAAGTCCATGATGGCTCCCATCGTTTGACGTGGGCCTGAGAAAGCCACGGCGACGTCATCGCGGCCATGATGTACGAGGTCATGGCGCCGATGATGCGCCCTCTGGTAGTCTCAGCCCATGTTTGGACAGGAGCTGAAACGCTGGCGGCAGACGCGACGGTTGAGCCAGGAGGCGCTGGCTGGCCTCGCCTCGGTCTCGGCGCGGCATTTGTCCTGCCTTGAACGCGGGGTTTCGTGGCCGTCCGAGGCGATGGTGCTGCGGCTTTCCCGGGCGCTGGACTTGCCTTTGAGAGAGCGGAACGGGCTCTTAGGCGCGGCGGGCTTTGCCCAGCGCTGGCATGATGGGGGCGAAGCGATCCCCGAGCCGCTTGTCCCGGTGGTGGACCGTATCCTCAGTGGGGGGAACGTTCCCTCCTACGCGATCAATGGCCGGTATGAAGTGCTGCGTGCGAACCAGCTCGGCTGGGGGGTGCTGAAGACCCTCGCGCCTCAGGCAGACGAAGGGACGGACGTCGCGAGGCTGTTCCTGAGAAAAGGTCCGCACAGGGACATGATCCTCGACTATCCCGAAACGGCCCGCGCGTTCCTTGCGCGGCTCAGGAACGATGCGGCAGGACAAGGCCCCTCCTCGCCCCTCCATGACGTGATCGCAGAGGCGGAGGCCGACCCAGTCATCGGCAGCAGCGAACCGGCATCGGGGTCGATGCCGGTTCTTCCCATACGGATCAATTTCCTTGGGCAGGAGACAAGCTGGATCACCGTGCTCCTCTCCTTCGGCACGCCGCAGGACGCGATGGTGGAGCAGCTGGTGATTGAGCAATTCATCCCCGCGGACGATGCCACCGAGGCGCTCCTCAAGACGCTGATGGCAGCGGGCTAGAGCAGCTCGCCGCGCTTTGCTGCCTTGAGGGCTTCCACGATGGATTTGACGTCCTGGCTGCGCTCCGAAGGTAGGATGAGGACGGCGTCGGGGGTCGAGACGACGACCATGTCCTTGAGACCTACCGCGGCGACCATGGGCGCATCGCCCGAAGCGCGGATCAGCGTGTTCTCGCAGTCAATAGCGATGCTCCCCTCACTGACCATCGGGTCGGCGAAGTCCTTGACCGCGGACCATGAGCCGATATCGTTCCAGCCGATCGTCACGGGACTGACGACCGCAGCCTTGTCGGTGGCTTCCATGATCGCGTAGTCGATCGAGTCGCTCGGGACCTCTGCGAAGAGGTCTTCGGGCAGGGTGAGCGTCGCGCCGTCGCGGGGGCCTGCATCGTAGGCTGCGCGGGTCTTAGCCAGCATGTCAGGAACGAGCTTTTCGGCCTCTGCTAGCAGGTCCGACGCGCGGTAGAGAAAGATGCCCGCGTTCCAGGAGTAGCCGCCTTCGGCGAGGTAACCTTCCGCTGTCGGACGGTCTGGTTTTTCGACGAACCGCTCGACCTTGAAGGTTCCGCCCGTGAGCTTTTCGCCGCCCTTGATGTAGCCATAGCCCGTCTCTGGGCCCTCGGGCGTGATGCCCAGGGTGACGAGATAGCCCTTCTCCGCCGCCTCGACGCCGCGGGAGACGGCCTCGGTGAAGGCAGGAATGTCAGCGATGTGATGATCTGCAGGCAGAAGAAGGACGAGACCCTCTGCGTCGCGTTCCGCCACGAGCAGCGCGGCGCAGATGGCGGCCGGCGCGGTGTTCTTGCCGAAGGGTTCGAGAACCACCGGCGCGCCTGCGGGCAGCGCCTCTTCGATCATCGCGCGGTGGGGGACTGAGCCGATGACCGCCGGTGCGGTGTACTCATCACCCGTGACCCTGGCGAGCGTCTCGGCCAGCATCGTCTCTTCACTGACGATGGGCTGGAACTGCTTCGGCTGGCTCTTGCGCGACAAGGGCCAGAGGCGCGTGCCGCTGCCCCCAGCCATGATGACCGGCGTAATCTTCGCCATAGTGACCTCTCCCGTGGTGCCTTCAGCGGGTGAAGCGGCTCACCCGCCGAGGGTCAAGGGTTTCAGAAGGAGCAGACGATGCCGCGGCTCGGGTCGACTTCGCCTTTCACCGTGTCGGTCCAGACCTGCTGGACGTCCTTCGGGCCCTTCAGGTGCTCATAGACCAGCCGGTCGCCGAGGCCGTCGGAGATCGCGACCCATGCGCCGAGCGCATCGCCCATGAGAGCACCCGCGCCGCGTTCGGTGTCGCGCTTCTGGATCTGGGCCGGGGCGAAGAACATGGTCGGCTTGGCGCCGGGGAGCGGCTCGCGCTGGCGCGGGGCCTGCCAGTGGGTCGCGCCGACGATGGCGGAGTTCTTGACGTTGTCGCCCAGGTGCTTGTGGACGCCCGTGATGACCTCGGCGTTGCCGGACATGTCGACGAACGCTGTGGGTTTGTCGGCGATCTCGGCGACCTCGTCATAGCCGAGGACTTCGTCGAAGGCCTTCAGCTCACGGACGAATTCCTTGCGGTGGGGCGAGGTGAGGCCGATGACGGGCAGGCCCTTGCCGAGCCGCTTGATCGTGTGACCTGTTCCGAAGCTTGTCTTGGAGGAGGCGCTGGTCACCACCACCTGCTCGGCACCGAAGAAGTCATTATCTTCGAGCCAGTCGGCGATGATGTAGGAGGTCGCAAAAAGCGGGAAGAGGACGGCGCGTGCATCCTTCCGCTCACGGACGGCATCGTTTTCTTCTGCGGTCAGGCGGTAAGCATTGTAGGCTGGTGGCAGCTGGGCGCGGTGGGGCGAGGTGTCCATGACGTTGGCGCCCCGGCGCTTGGGCTTGATCACCATATGGCTGCCCATCGGGAAGTATCCGTAGAGCTCTTCGCCCTCGGCGAGGTCAGCGCTTTTGGACGCCACCACCTTGCCGAAGCCCCAGACGGGGATGATGCCTGTCTCCGGCGCGTCCGGGGTCGGGAAGAACTGCCAGTAGCCGATCTGCTCGCCGACAATGCCGTAGGTGACGTTGTTGGCGGTGAGGCCGAAGCGCTCAACTTCGAGGAGCGCTTCGCCGTCTTCGAGGCCCTGATGCTGGTATTCTGCGATTTCGGAGTTGGCGAGGTCGCCGCGCCTGACGCGCAGCTCGGTAATTGTAGTCATGGTGTCTCCCTCGGTCTTTGTTCGACCTATAGGAGACAGGGCACAGGAACTCCAGCGAGGCCGATAGCGCAACGCAGAGGCATGTTTTCAAAAGGGAAAATGGTACCGCCTGTGGGAATCGAACCTACGACCTCTTGATCCACAATCAATTTTTGGCGCATTTTTGAAGCTTTATGCTATGTAGTTAAGCTATTGCAAATCAGCTGTTTTTTGAGATTTTTGCTTCGTTTTTGATGCCTACTGATAGCTATGAATTCCGCTAATTTGGTTGCCATGTGGTTGCCAGCTTCGTACCCTCACGTCGAGAGCAACCTCAATTTCGGGACCGTTGATTATGAGCCGTTTGACGAAGCGCATTGTCGATGCGGTCCCGGTCGGCAGCACAGCATGGGACTCAGAGTTGAAGGGTTTCGGCTGCCGTCGCCGCAAGAGTGGGGCAGCCTTCTACGTTCTGAAGTATCGGGCCGGTGACAGGCAAAGATGGCTCACGATCGGAGAGCACGGCAAGCCTTGGACCCCGGATGCGGCACGCAAACGCGCCGCCGAATTATTCTTCGAGATCCGAGCAGGCGGAGATCCTGCAGCTAAGAAGGCCGAACGTCGAGAAGGCCTTACCGTCAGCGAGTTCGCCGACCGCTATGATCGAGACTGGATCGAGCTTTACAAAAAGCCCTCTTCGGCCTCGAGCGACCGATACAATCTCAAAAACCATGTCCGTCCCAAACTCGGACGAATTCTTATCACCGACCTCGACGGTGAAGACGTGCGGCGCCTCCACCGGTCTCTCAAAGCGAAACCGACGCTTGCCAACCGTGTGGTGGCCCTTGTCTCTCACATGTGCACGAAGGCAGAGGATTGGGGGGTACGCGAACGAAATACCAATCCTTGCCGCGAGGTAAAATTCTATCGTGAGACAAAGCGAGATCGGTATCTGTCGACCGACGAGATGCACCGACTTGGGCAGGCCTTGGACGCTGCCGATGGCAAGACGGCAAGCACGTATGTCGTGAATGCCATTCGCCTACTCGCGCTGACCGGCGCTCGTCTCGGTGAGGTTCTCGACCTTCAGTGGAGAGACGTCGATTTTGAGCGTAAGCTGCTGTTGCTTCGCGACTCGAAGACTGGGGCGAAGCCGGTACTTCTTTCCGATACAGAAGTCGCCCTACTCCTTCGACTTCCTCGCAAGGAAGGCAACCCGTATGTCTTCTGTGGTCAGCGCGTCGGCTCTCGGCTGGTCAACATTCAGAAACCGTGGCGCGCTATTCGAGATGCGGCTGGCCTCGATGACGTTCGCCTTCACGACCTTAGGCACAGTTTCGCCTCCGTGGCGGCAAACCAGGGCGCCTCGCTTCCAATGATCGGTGCCCTTCTCGGGCACAAGCAAGTTCAAACGACAGCGAGGTACGCGCACCTTGCGAATGATCCAACGCGTGAAGTCAAAGACCGGACGGAGACAGTTTTAAACCGCTTCTTCGGAGGGGAAACAGATCATGCGAGCTAGCGGCGGCGATGCGCTTCAACTAAACCTAATATAGGCATATCGTTCAATGGCTTGCACTATTACCTCTAGTTAGAAACATAGCAAAAAGCGAAAATTATCTGTAGCAAAATCTGACGTCATTTTTCGCGCTGAGTCCCGTCATACCCTCTCTGCGGAGAGCCAGATCCGGAGCTCATCGTCGGCAAAACGCCAGTCGCCGTCCCAGCGATCAATGATGCCCTGATCGGCTAGAGATGCGAGCGCGCGCTGCACGGTCGATTTTGCCGGCTCTTTGCCGGTCTCGCTCTCGATCATGGCGGATGCCTCTGCACCAAAGGGTGGGTACTCGGTTGCGAGGGCTCCGAGCAGGGCTCGGTGAAGCGGCTTAAGTCCGAGCCAGAACGTATCGTAGCCCTGCTTCGCTGCGAGCCGCCGCCGGTACGCCACCAGAGCATCTTCGATCGACAGGTCGGGCCTGAGAACAATGTCCTCTATCAGAGCTCGAAAATGGTAGGGGGATCGGCCGAGGGACCGGTAGGCTTCGATCGCCACCTCCCGGTCCAAGGCCGTGCCGTTCAGCTCGAGGACCCGAGCGATCAGGTGATCGACGAACTCGTCGCCCAGAGGCTCCAGATCGAACTGGCTCCCAAAATGAAAGAACGGCGCCTTGGACGCTGAGAACATCGTACGCAGACCTTCGCGGGAGCTGCCGGTGAAGACCGTGCTGAGGCCGTCGCTACGGACATCAAGCGACGTGCGGAGCGCGGCCACGAGCCCTTCGTCGCGCTCCCGCCGCGCCAGTTCCTGGACTTCGTCGAGCAGCAGGATCGTCTTACGCTTCGGCTTCTCGAGGCGACCAAGAAGCGTGTCGACATGGGCGACGAGGCTGGTTCTCGTCTCCGGCGGAATCTGCGACAGGTCGATCTCCCCGCCCGCGCCGGTACCCGGCAGTTTGGCGGACAGCTTCAGCTTCGGGGTGATCCGCCGAACCGCAGCTCCCGCCTTTCCTGTGATCGTCTTTCTCGCGACCGCCTGCTCGAGGGCGTCGACGAGCAGCGCAAGAGGCTCCAGCGGGTCCCAGAAGCTGATGTAGACGACCACGTGCCCCTCTTTCTCGGCAGCGGGGGTCAGGTCTTTGCGCAGGAACTCCGTCTTGCCCTTCCGCCGGGGAGCGAAAAGGGTCAGGGCCTTCGTCGGACCCTTGGTAAGAGCGAGGACCGTGCGCTCAGCCAGCTCGCGTCGATGGAAGTGCCAGGGATCGGCATTGAAATCGGACATGGTACGCATGAGTACGCACCAAAGCGTACTTATGCAAGGATGCGAAAATTTGCGCAACCATTGGCTAGTCGGGGCCTGACAACCGAATGCGAGCTACCCAGCTTTTGCGCAACCTAGGTTTCGAGGCCAGAATGCCAAAAACCTCCGGTAAGCCGCATTCACAGCGGCTTCTCAGGTAGACCTTCCTCAACAGCTATCGATGACACGCTGCAGCCTCGTCCGGACCTCCTGAGATACTACCCTGAGCGAGCCATTATCGATAGCGCTCATGGAAGCGACCGGATCGATCGCGGCAACCTCAACCCTCCCGGATCCCGTCTCCTGAACGACGACGTTGCACGGCAGCATGGTTCCGACCTTGTCTTCCGCCTTGAGGGCTTCAAACGCGAAGTCCGGATTGCAGGCGCCCAAGATCAGATACCGCCGAAATGGTACATCGAGCTTCGCTCGGAAAACGTCCTGCACGTCGATCCGCGTCAAGATGCCGAAGCCTTCTTCACCGAGCAGCTGCTCGAGCCTGGTCAGCGCATCCTCGAATGACATCGCCGCTGTCTTAGAAAAATAGTAGCTCATCGCTTACCCTGTGATCGTTCTATTTCCTGATCTCTGAGGCTTTCAGCCCTCTCGGCTGTTGTTCGCCGAAGTGCTCAGCACCGTTCAGTGAACGAGGAGCGTCGGCATGAAGGGCTGCCTGATCGTCTTTCTCGTAACGCCGCCCAGGACACGCTCCCTCAGTCTTGAATGAGAGTATGCGCCAAGCAGGAGCACGTCCGCGCCGGCTTCTGAAGCCTCGCCTTTCAGTGTTTCCGTCACGGTACCGATCTTGCCAACGGTTCTGCCTTCGGCCTTGATCCCAGCGTTGTTCAATGCCTCCGCGATGACGCTAGCGTCGGGCGCGGGCCGGTCGATCTCCCCGACTGAAACCACCGTGACACGCTTGGCAGTCTCAAGGAGCGGACGCGCCGCGGCGAGGGCCCGCGTTGCTTCGATACTTCCGTTCCATCCGACGAGATAGGAACTGGGAACTCGGGGCTCCGCATCCTCCGGCGTCAGCAGTACCGGGCGGCCGGAGCCGATCATCAACTGCTCGACGAGGCTTTGAGCATCTGGGCGTCCGCAAACGTTCGGCGGCGGCGCCACAATGAGATCGGCCATGCGCGAGGCGGGACCGAAATCCGCCTCCTCAACGCCCTCAGGCTGCAACCAAGTAAAATCGCTACGCCCGGCAGCTTCCTCCGCCGCCACTCTCAGCTCTTGCGCACGCTGCGCGACCTTCTCCGCAAACTCCTTTAAGACCTCTGTATGCCAATAATACTCGGCCACATGCGCCGCCGGATAACGCTCTCTCACGTGAAGGACGTTGAGGCTGGCTCGGAGTTTCTGGACGAAGGGCATCGCCGCACGCACGGCGTGGCGGATGCCTTTGTCATCGAAAGCCGGAACAAGAACAGTGCCGATGGTCATGGAGAGGCTCCTTGCGATTTAACGCCGAGGTAGCCGTCAGGACAGCTGCACTTCTTTGCGATAGATCACAAAGGATGCGGGCGCGTCAGTGGACCATAACCGTTGGAGGCAGCGCCTCCCGGAGGAGCCAGCGTTTGACGCCGCCGAACACACGCTCCTTCAGACGGGAGCGCGAATAGGTACTAATGACGAGGCCGGTAGCTTCGACATTTCGGCACCCGTCCTTCATCAGGTCGACAACCTGCCGGTTGTGATCAGCGGCGCGCATGACCAGAGCCTCAGCTGCATAGCCAGGCGTTCGCAGACCGCCAGCGACCTCCGCAGCATCCGGAGCCCCGACGCAAACCGAACCGATAATCATCACCCTCACCCGCACGCCATCCAAAAAGGGACGGTCTGAGGACCGACAGGGCGCGGGCCGCTGCAGTGCTGCCATTCCAGCCAATACCTAAAGGTCGAGCTCGACGGCGGAAAACGGTGCAGGCGTCAGGAGGATTGAACCCCCCGCACCGATCAGGATTTCCTCGTTGATGGGTAGACTGTTCCGGTGATCCGTATGCTTTGGGAGCGGCAGCGCGATCAGTTGACCGAGACGGGAGGCGGCCGCGTAGCACCCTTGCTCAGATGGCGGATGCTCGATCCAACGTATCTTTTGCGGTGGCAGACCCAGCTATGCCGCAAGTTCGCAAAAGGCCAGCCGCCGCCTCTGGGCGAGGCGATGGCTTTCTGCCTCAAAGCTCTATTAGATCCGGCGCGCGGTATGCGGGTCTGTCAGCAGGGCCCGCTGCTGCATATCTGGAACTTAGAGACCGATCGCCTCCCCGGTTTCGCCGAAATACGGCACGGCTGCCCTCAGCGCGGCCTTCATGCCGCGGTCGTCGAAGGCAGAAACGATGACGGAGGTCATGACGGTGAGCTGCCCGCTCGCGCCCTCGAAGGCCATGAAGGAAGCATCCGCGCCACCAGGCCATCTCGCCGTACGAACTGGTGGTAAAGGGTACCAACCATATGAAGAACGATGAGCCCCGTCAGAATATCGACGGAGAAGCCGTGAACGGAGTTCATCAGCGCTGCCGCCGAGGGGTCGTCACGGAGCCAGCCCGAGACCCGGATCGCTCCCGCGAGATCAACATCATAGGCGACCAGCCCGGCGAGGATCAGGCCGAGAACGGGAACCAAAAAGAAGAGGACGTAGAACGCACGCTTCACGCCAGCCGCCAGCCGCTCTTGCCAGAGCGGACCGGCGATCTTGTCGGGTACGGGAAGCTTGCGGACCAGCCAAAGCCTCACGGCTCCGAGGCAGAAGAGGCCTGCACCCAAGGCGGCATGAACTTTAATCCTCTCGGCTCTCTCAACGCTTTCCATATCTTCGAAATGGCTCGTCAGAATGAGATAAGCGATCATTGCCGCCATGACCCAGTGAATGATTTGGATGGACACCGGCCACCGGCGCGCGCTCGGCTGCGAAGCGTTGGACCGATCTGCGAGGTGATACGTCACGACCGTTCTCACTCGAAATCTAAGACGACGCGCCCGTCGATCCGGCCTCGCTCCATGCGATCGAAGATATCGTTGATCGCTTCGAGCCGCTCGGTCGTTTGGTGGACAGTCACGGCTCCGTCGCCCGCGAACTCCAGTGCCTCGCGAAGGTCGTTGCGTGTACCGACGATCGAGCCGCGAATCGTTTTTCGCGAGAGAACAACATCGAAGATCGGAAGCTCGAAGCCGCCAGGTGGCAAGCCGACCAGCGCCATCGTTCCTCCGCGCGCCAGCATCTCGACTCCTTGCGCAAAAGACGAGGTCGAAACGGCCGTGACGAGCACCCCCTCTACGCCGCCGCCTTTTTGGAGCTCCGTTCCGGGATCCACTTCAATCGCGTTGATCGTCGTATTGGCACCGCATTCGCGGGCAAGTCGAAGCTTGTCCTCCGAAATATCAACCGCGACGACGTCCATACCCATCGCCTTCGCGTACTGAACGGCTAGATGGCCGAGACCACCAACGCCGACAATCGCTACTGTTTCGCCGGGCTTTACCTCGGTTTCCTTGAGACCCTTATAGACCGTAACGCCAGCGCAGAGAATGGGCGCTGCGGGGACGAAGCCAAGCTTGTCTGGCAGGTGGCCGAGATAGGCCGGGTCGGCATCCACATACTCGGCAAAGCCACCGTTGACGGAGTAGCCGGTGTTCTCTTGTTCTCCGCAAAGCGTCTCCCATCCGCCGACGCAGTGGCGGCAGTGCCCGCAGGCTGAATGAAGCCAAGGTACCCCGACACGGTCTCCTTCGCGGATGCCGCGAACACCCTCACCCACTTCGGCCACCACCCCCACGCCCTCATGACCTGGAATGAAGGGCGGCTCGGGTTTCACGGGCCAGTCTCCATGGGCCGCATGAAGATCCGTATGGCACACGCCGGAGGCCCTCATTTCGACGAGTACGCGACCCGACCGTGTCTTCGGTCGGTTGACCTCTCTAATCGCAAGAGGCTTTCCGAACTCGGTGACTACGGCGGCCTTCATTGTCTGTGTCATGGGATTTTCCTCTCTAAGAGGGATCATTTCGGCGGAAGGAGAAGGCGTCTCTGACCTCGATCAAGCGGCCGCTGGGGCGCAGTAGTCGGTCTTGCACCTCTGTTCTGTTCCTGGCTGCGGCGCTGCCCTGCCCCCGTTACGGCGAACCGCAACTGCTTTTCCGTTTCGAGAAGAATCAAGACGATCACGCCCAAGCCGAGAATGATCAAGCCTTCTCGCACAGGAACTGCTGCGGTACCGAAGATGCTCTGAAGAGAAGGAATGTAGGTGACCGCCAGCTGACCGGCGGCAGTGAGGAATACAGTTAGCCAGATGACCCTCGTTCCGCGAACGGCCTTCCAGGTGAAGCTGGTTCCATAGATATTCCGCACATAAAAGAGCGCTGCGATCTCGAAGGCCACCAGAGCGTTGAGCGCCATGGTCCTTGCGACGGGCAGATCGTAGCCGAGCCGGAGGCCGTAGGTGAAGATGCCGTAGATGCCCGCCACGAAGACAACTGTCACCACCACAACATGCCAGGCGAGTCTCCCATCGAAGATCGGCTGATCAGCGGGCCGGGGCGGACGGTGCATCGTGTTCTCTTCCGTTGGCTCAAAGGCAAGAGCGATCCCGAGGGTGACGGCGGTGACAAGGTTCACCCACAAGATCTGAAGCGGCGTTATCGGAAGCGCCGTACCGAGAAGGACTGCGAGTGAAACGATCGCGACCTCCGCAGCGTCGGTGGGCAAGAGCCAGGCGAGGACTTTCTTGATGTTGTCGTAGACCGTGCGCCCTTCCCTTACCGCCGCGGCGATTGAAGCGAAGTTGTCGTCGGCAAGGACAATGTCCGCGACCTCGATCGTCGCTTCGCTACCCTTGATGCCCATAGCGATACCCGCATCTGCCAGCTTCACGGCAGGCGCGTCATTGACCCCGTCGCCGGTCATTGCGACGGTCAACCCCTGAGCCTTCAATGCCCTGACGAGCCGCAGTTTGTGCTCAGGGCTGGTCCTGGCGAAGATATCAGTCTCGAACGCGGCGTGACTGAGAGCGGCGTCATCGAGCTCATCGAGATCCTGACCCGTCAAAACACGGTCCACAGACGCAAGGCCGATCTGACGACCGATCGCTGCCGCTGTCCCTCGGTGGTCACCAGTGATCATTTTGACATCGATCCCCGCCTCGATGCAGGCGGCGACCGCCTCGATGGCCTCGGGACGCGGCGGGTCGATCAAGCCGACAATTCCCAGAAAGACGAGTTCGTGCCCGAGCGTGTCAGGCGTGAGGTCGCCTTCCTCTGCCGCCGCTTGGCGACTTGCGAAGCCGAGGACACGCTGGCCGCTCGCGCTCAGCCGGTCGATCTCATCTTTCCAGAAGGTTTCGTCAAAGGGCTCTTCCGCTCCCTCCGCACCTATCTGTGTACGGCAGAACGCGCCGATGGCCTCGGGCGCCCCTTTCACGGAGACGACAGAATCATCGCCGGCTCGGTCGAGTGTGGCCATAAACCGGTGGCGAGCATCAAAGGGGATAAGGCCCTTCCGCTCGGTTTTGGGAGCTTCGTCCGGGTTCGCCTTCCTGGCGAATGCAAGGAGTGCCCCCTCCATCGGGTCACCGCCTACGGACCACCCACCGCCTTCTTCGGCGAGGCATGCATCGTTGCAGCGTTCCGAAACCGCAGCGATTGCGTGGAGGACTTCGATCGATCCCGTACCCTCGGCCCTGATTTCGCCTTCGGGGGCGTAACCCTCGCCCTCCACCTCCCAGCTCCCCGCCCGCGCGACAACCGACCGAACGACCATCTCGTTGCGTGTAAGTGTCCCGGTCTTGTCCGTACAGATCACCGAAACCGAGCCCAGGGTCTCAATGGCCGGAAGCCGCCGAACGATGGCATTCCGCTTCGCCATGGCCTGAACACCCACGGCCATGGTGATGGTCAGGATCGCGGGCAAGCCTTCGGGAATGGCCGCGACGGCGATGCTGACCGCAGCCATGAACATCTCGATGAAGGGCTCGCCCCGCACCATGACGCCGAAAACGACCAGCAGCGCTGCCAACAGTAGGGCGAGGATCGTTAGCCAGGTCGAGAACCCGTTCATCTGCCGGATCAGCGGCGTGGTCATAGTCTCCACGTCATGCATCATCCGGCTGATCTTGCCGATCTCGGTCCTGTGACCGGTGGCGAAGACCACCCCCTTCGCCTGACCTGAGGTCACCAGTGTTCCGCCGAAAGCGACGCCGTACCGCTCGGCGAGGGCCGCATTTTCAGCGCTCGCCTCCTCGCCCTTTTCCACAGGGACCGACTCGCCGGTGAGGACGGCTTCCTGGGCCTGAACGCCGTGAGCCTCAAGAAGTCTGATATCCGCGGGCACCCGGTCGCCAGCATCGAGGAGGACGATGTCGCCTGGCACAATCTCCGCGCTGTCGAGAGTCAGACGCTCGCCACCACGGATGACAGCAGCGTGAGGCGCCAACATTTTGCCGATCGACGCCATGGCCTTTTCGGCGCGCCCCTCTTGGATGAAACCGATGATCGCATTGGCAAGAACAACAGCGGCAATCACCGCGGCGTCGGTGCTATGTCCTAGAACGGCCGTCGTGACCGCTGACGCCATCAGGACGTACATGAGGACATTGTTGAAATGCGCGAGGAAGCGCAGCAGGACAGGCGTGCGCTTGTGTTGTGGCGGTCGATTAGGGCCGTATTCAGCGAGGCGCCGGGTCGCCTCTTCGGGTGTCAGTCCGTCATCGGACGAAGAAAGTGCCCCGAGGCATTCCGGCCCGGACCGAGCGTGAAAGGCCGTGGTGGCAGCCTTATCCCCGACGGCCCCGGAACCCGTGTGGTCATTTCTGTCGGGCTCCGAGAGGTCAAGCATGGTCAGGCGGCGGCTCCCGGCACCCGGTGGATCCGACGATACTCCAGCAGGTTTCCTTTTTTCAGAGGAGCTTGCTCCTGCATTTCTTCTTTATACGCAGTTTCAGCATCCGTCCGCTTGATCATATCGAAATGAGCCAAAGCCTCACCGGCAAAGATCATCGCCGGGCGCTCCGCCATCATGACGCCGCGGGTCAGCGCGCGCTTGATCTCAAGCCGAGAAGCACCCCGGCCGATGGCGTTGACAAGGGCATCCGCGACGCACCCTTCGCAGCCGCTGCCAAGGGTCGTCATGAGACGGAAAAGCGCGCGGTCCTTCGCCGTCATCGTCTCCTTTGCGTAGCTCCGCAAAGCGAGAGTGAATTCACCGAGCGGGCCGAAGGGAAAACGGGCCCCGCTGCTCATCTCCGCTTCGAGTTCCTTGAGGGTCGAGCTCACGTCGAGAGGACCGTTCAGTCGGCTGAGATTTTTTAGACGCGCATCATCAAGGCTCATTGTTTCTCTCCCAATTGGCGTTTGCCATTATGCGGCCAGCAGCGCGCTGACCTTTATCGCCGCCCCAACTCTATTTAGTCCGTAGCCGGGCAATTCGTATTGACCTGGCGCAACCTGAACGAGGCGTCCTTCGCGCACCCAGCGGGCGAAGATGCGGGACACGGTCTCGAGCGTCAGGCCGAGATAATCGGCGATCTGCTGGCGCGTCATGGGCAGGTCGATCTCGCCCGGTGCGCTACCCAAACACTCCGAGACGCATTCGAGAAAGTCCGCGAGCCGCTCCTGGGCCGTCTTACGGCCGAGCATCGTGATGTGACGCCGGTCCATAGCCAGGCGTGCACGGGTCTGCTCGAGGAAAAAGGGCAGGAAGTCAGGGTCACCGAGGGCGGAGGCGCCGTCGAACACCGCCAGCTCCGTCTCGGTCAGAGCCTCCGCGAAATGGTCAAGCTCGCCGTCGAGATCGAAGTGTAAAAGATCGCCGGGGCCTGCCAGGTCGATGATCTGACGGCGCCCGTCCTCGAGGATCATGAACAAGATCACCGCGCCCGAGCAAACCTTGTAGAGAGCTGCCGCCTCTTCCCCCGCAGCGTAGATCTCGTTGCCTCTCTGAACGTGAATCAGTTTGGAACCGGTCATCGCACTCTCCCTGGTGCTGTTGCCCGATCAATGTCCCACTTTCGCACACCGCGCGGTATCCGGTCGTGCGCGTAGGGGGTTTCTATTACGTACGTGGCGCCCCGTAGGGTTGCACTGTACCAAGCTGCCGCAAGAGCGCACGCAGGTTGAGCGGTTTGCGGTAAGCGGCCTCTGGCGCAATGCAACGGACAGCAGCTTCGAAGGGTCCCAGCTTCAGACCAGATACAACGATGATCCGCGGTTGGAAGCCGGATTTTTTGAGAAACGCTACGACGGCGTCCCCAAGAAGATCGGGCAGGCCGATATCCAGCACCACGACATCGTTGTCGGTCGGTGCCGCGTCGGAGAGGAAATCGAGAGCGGTTGCATAGCAGCTCACCTGATAGCCCTCCCCTTCCAGAAGGGTCCGCATCCCTTCGCGAACGGCATCGTCGTCTTCGACAACGAAAACACGGGTGGAGGGACAATGATTCCGAAGGGCTAGCTTCATCGGGCCCCGCAAGCTTGACAGTAGAGTTCATGGGCGCGCCGGAAGACCTCCCCGCCGGGTGTCTTCGGATAGGCCGCAGGATCGTCGTGGAGCTTGAGGTCGATCCCGACTTCGGGACCGCGGGTATCCCGCTCCACTTCGAAGTCGTCTAATAGGTCAAACAGTTTTCTGTTGTCCGACATATCCACAGACCGGAAATGGGCGATGCCATTGTCTGTCGCCCGGCTCGCGATGACACCCAAAAGCAAGGTGCCGAGACCGCGCCCCTGGTGACTGTCGAGCACCGTGACAGCGAAATCCGCGGCGGTGGGGCTCTCTTCCTGCTGAATGTAGCGAGCGATCCCGATGGGCTTGGGACCGTCGCCGCTCTCATCGAACGCGCCCCAGGCATCGTGCGTGTGGTGATCGATCTCGGTGAAAGCTTCGAGCTCGCGCTCCGAGAAGGCCTTCTTTGGCGCGAAGAAGCGGTAGTGCTGCGCTTCGAGCGACAGCTCCTCCAACCCCTCATTCAGATAGTGTTTGTCCTCGGGATGGATCTGACGGATCATCACGGGGGTTCCGTCCGTGAGGGTGGTTCGGATGGGGCGCTCGAACTCGGCCATGGTGGTCCTCTGATTGGATGACGCTCCTTTCCTAGACTGACGACCCTCCAGACTCTTTGCGCCAGGTCAGACGTCTCAACGGACGAGCTTTTCGAGAACATCGCCGACGAGGAACGCTGCCCCCGCCGCGAGAGAGCCGATCGCGAGGGTTTCGAGCCCGGACACCCACCAAGCTCTCAGCGACCAGCGCGCCTTGGCAGCGCCGATGAGAAAGAAAACCGCCGCCGTGGCAAAGGCCGCGACGGTGAAGCTACGAGAGAAGCCCAGAGCGAAAGGGAGAAGTGGAACGGCCCCGCAGATTAGAAAGGCTGTGAAGGTCGCGAGCGCCGCGGTCGGAGCCGAGCGGGCGACCGGGCTGAGCCCTAGCTCTTCGGTCAGCATGAACGCCGCCCATCGGTCATTGTCCGACGAGATGACTTCGACCGCTCGGTCAAGGTCAGGGCCCTCGAACCCCTTGCGCCGGAAAATCTCGCGGACTTCCGCCCTCTCACCTTCGGGGACCTGGCGAATGTGCCGAAGCTCCATCGCTCGGAGCCTCGAGCGCTCGTCGTTCTCGGCTTTGACCCCGCTGTAGTTCCCGGCGGCCATCGAAAAGCCGTCGGCAATCAGGTTGGCACAGCCCAAGATCAGCACCACCGAAGGTGCAAGACCCGCCCCCGCCACCCCGGCGACAATAGCAAAGGTTGTCACCGCCCCGTCGATCCCGCCGAGCACCCAGTCCCGAAGCAATCCGCCGCGTCCGGCGTTACCGATCCTCTTCCGGATCGCGGCGGTCGTGTGCTCATGCTCGAGCGGCTCGCTTGTAGGCCCGTTCATGGCGCCAAGGTGAGGCCCCGATGGCCACCACACTTTGACCTCAAACAAAGATTCGCAGTCAGTGGCTGAAGCCCGACACCATCCTGACAAGACCTGCAATGTTCGAGACGCCGAGCTTGCTGAAGACCCGCGCACGGTGGACTTCGATCGTTCGCGGGCTGCACCCGAGGCGCCTTGCCACTTCTTTGTTCGTCAGGCCCTCATGAAGGGCGAAGGCCACTTCTTTTTCACGCGGCGTCAGTACCGAAAAGTGGGTCTGCTCAGGTTCGACATCAGGACAGGCTGGCTCAGTGTTTCTACCACGTTCCCGCAGCACCCTTTCGATCAGCCCCTCCAGCTCCTCCGGCACGAAAGGCTTCTCGATGAAGTCCACAGCCCCAAGCTTGATCGCGTCGACCGCCGTACGGATATCACCGTTGGCACTGATCATCACCACAGGGAATGCAAAGGGCTTAAGGCGCTCAAGGATTTTCAAACCTGTCAGACCAGGAAGGCGAAGATCAAGGACCGCAAGGTCAAAGGCCTTCTCAGGAACGGCGTCGAGAAACGCCTCCCCTGTTGCATAGGCCGAAATTTGGCAGCTACCGACCCCCAAAAGCGCAACAAGAGCGCGGCGCATGCCGTCATCGTCATCGACGATCGCAATCCTTGTCATCGATCATTCTCCCGTATCTCTTCGTCGGCATCGGGAAGCCTCAGACGGAAACAGGCGCCAGGCGACAAACCAGCTTGAGAAACCAGGAGCAGCTCACCGCCGTGGCTTTCTGCAATGCTGCGGCAGATGGAAAGATCAATTCCCAGTCCGCCGCTCTTCGTCGAATGAAAGGGTTCGAACAGCTTCGCGGCGATGGTCTGATCGACGCCGGGGCCGTTATCGGCAACGTCCACAGTAATGGAGCGCTGTCGGGCGACAGCAATCTGCACGTCCCGGCGGTTCTGATGCTGGGTGGCTTCAAGGGCGTTTTTGATAAGGTTTACCAGAACCTGGCGGATCTGAACCTCGTCACCGAACACCTCGACGCTGTCCGCACCAACGATCTCGAATGTGGCGGGGTTCGCCGTATCGGCGATACGGCAGAGCTCGATCGCATCCTCGATCACAGGCTTAAGCGCGAAGAGTTCTCGCTTGTGCTCCGCTCCTTCGACCATCTTCCGTATGCGCTTGACAATTGCCCCCGCCCGTTGCGCTTCGGTACGGGCATCTTCGAAAAGAGCGAGCGCTTGGTCTGGATGTTTTGGAAATGCCCGCTTCGCCGCCGTCAGAAAAAGGTCGATGGCTGTCAACGGCTGGTTGAGTTCGTGCGCAAGCGACGCCCCCATTTCTGAGACTGCGCTCCGCCGCCCCATCAGGGCGAGCTGATCTTCGAGCTGCTGAAGACGGGCCTGTTCATGGGTCTCCGCGGTCAGATCCCTCAAGATACCTACGAAGTAACGTTCGCCAGAGACCGTGCACTCGCCGACGCTCAGATGCAGGGGAAATTCGCTGCCGTCGTAGCGTTTCCCGCGAACCTTCCGGCCCTTGCCGATGATGCGCGCATCTCCCCCGTCCATGTAGCGGGCGAGATAGCCGTCATGGCGATGCGCATCGGCCTCCGGCATGAGGACGCTGACATTCTTGCCGACAAGATCCTGCGCCGGCCAACCGAAGAGCCGTTCGACAGCGGGGTTGCAGAGCCTGACCGTTCCGTGGCTGTCGATCGAGACGATCGCATCCACCGCGGTCTTGATGAGCGCGCCAAGCTGCTCGCGCAATTCGGTGTCGTCGCTGTCCAGCTCCATGACAGCGGCCATAGCATAGGCATGTTTGGCGCCGAACGTTTAAGTCCGAGCTTGCACAGTAACTTGAGGAGGGTGCCGACGACTGTTCTTTTACATGTCAGGAGGGCGCCCCGCGCGGCCTGATGCGGTCGCCGTTTTGAAGATCCGGATCGGGATAGAGCACCACCTCGGCGCCTTCGAGACCCTCGCCCGCGACTTCGGCTTCAAGGCCGTTGGTCAGACCCTTCGTCACCCGCGTCAGGACCGCCCGTCCCTCGCGGAGAACGTAGACAGCGTCACCGCCTTCATGGGCGAAGAGACTTGTGGTAGGGACGATCAGGACATCGTCACGCTGGTCAGCCACGATCCGAACATACACCCTGTAGCCATGCCCAAGACCGACCCGCCCTTCTTCCGGATCCGTCAGTTCAATCAACACGTTGGCCCGCTGCTCTTCGATGCCGAGGGCAGAGATCTTCGTAAACGCCCATGGATCGACACGGCGGACCCTGCCGTTCAGCACACGGTCGCCGCCCCAGCGCTCGATTAAAACGGGATCGCCAGGCTCGATCCTGACGGCCTCGGGGGAGAGAAGCTCGGCCACCACTTCGAGATCGTTATGAGGATCGCCCACCGAGAGGATAGGCGATCCGGCCTGAAGGGTGGTCTCGCTTTCGCGGTGCACCTGAAGAACGACGCCGCTCGCTGCAGCGATGACCGGGGTACTTTGGACGGGGTGAGGATTGCCGGTCATCGCGGCCTCCTCGGCTGCCTCCATCGACATGAGAAGAGCACGGGCCTGGCGAAGTTCCGCCGTCCGCATGCTGATCGCCGCTTCCGCCGAACGCAGCTGCGCCGCCGAGAAGCGGACATCGCGCTGGGCCCGGTCATGGTCGGCGCGGGACGCGGCATCGACCCGAACCAGCCCTTCGTACCGCTCGAGGGTGGAGCGTGCCAGGGCGAGGTCAGCCTCCGCCCGCGCCTTGTCGGCCTCACCCAGGGCGAGTGCGGCCTGCGCCGCATCGACCGCGGCCAAGGCCTGCTCCTCCGTCCTGATATCGAGGGCGTCGGGATTGGTCGGCATCATCCGTGCCAGAACCGTCTCACCAGCGATCACCGGATCACCCGGCTCGACATCGACCCGCAGGAGCCTGCCAGAAAACGGCGCACTGACCTCATAGATCTCGCGCACGCACGCCTCGGCCTCCTCATCGACCGTAACCAGAATTGTGCCGCGTTGGGCAATGGCGGTATCGACGAAGATCGGCCGCGGCCAGAACGCCCACAGCAGAAAGAGAGCCACGACCGCACCGACCACAGCGAGAGACACCAAGCGGGAGCGGTTCATGGGATCAATCCCTCGCTTTCAAGGCGGACACCATATCGAGTCGGCCGATGTCGCGGCGAATCATCAAGACGGAAACGGCACCGGACAGAAGAACGATGATCGCGGCAGCGCCGAAGCCGGCGGGGTTCCAGACCGTGGGCACCTGATAGAGCTCGTTGCTCATGGCGACCGAGATGTAGCTCCAGATGAGCGTCCCGATCAGCGCGCCCACGGGAAGGGCGAGGATGACGAGGATCATGATCTCGCCCGTGACGACGTAGCTCGCCTCCGCTCTCGTGAAGCCCAGCACACGGAGGCTTGCGAGATCGTAGCGCCGCTCACCGAAGGTAATCCTCGCGCCGTTATAGACGACACCCACCGCGATGAGCCCCGCGAAGAGAGTCATGATGGTTCGGAACGTCCCCGGCCCCTCCTCCAGCAGCTCCTCGAAATTCGTCAGTACATCGCTTCGCGCACTGACGTTGGAGAGCTGCGGTATCTCCTTCATCTGCCGTTGCAGCGCTGCCAGGGCGCTGCTGTCGGACGCGAGATAGGCTCCAGAAACACGTCCCGGCTCGAGCAGCAGCCGGTTGATCGCCGAGCGAGACATGTAGGCCGGTGTCCCGATCATCGCGTCCATAATGCCGACGATTTCGATTTCGAGCGAAGGCTGGCGCCCCTCCCGCACCTCGACGGTCATGACATCGCCAACCTCAGCGCCGAGAAGCCGCGAGAGGGACGAGGAAATCAGAAGCCCCTCCTCCGGCACGACAACGTCCCTCAGGCTCTCGTCCACAATGCGGTTAAGCCTCGGCTGGCCATCCACGCCAGTGATGCCGCCAAGGTACTCTTCCGTTCCATGACGAAAAGAAACGGCGACGGAGCGGAAGGCCTCGACGTGGCGCACACCGCCCAAGCGCCCGAGCTCCAGCGTGACCCGCTCGTGGAGAGGCTCCCTAAACCTGACGGTAAGGTCGCTTCGGTCGACCACGTGGAAAGACACATCGAGGATCTGCCCGATTGCGGCCCTGTTGAACTCCATCATTACCGACAAGCCCATGGCCGCGCCGATGCCAAGGATCAGCGTTCCGGCCCTGACCGGGCGCCTGGTCATCTGCCTCAGAACCATCCTCGTAAGCCCGTCGAGCCGTTTCGAGACAGCTCCGAAAATGCCGCCAGCCTTGGCGAACCTTTCGGGTGCGGGAGGACGCATCGCGACCGCAGGCTGAAGCCCGATGGCAGAACGTACGGCGCCAAAGGCTCCGACCCCTGCGCCAAGGAGGCTGAGACCGAAAGCATAGGCTGCGGTACGGAAGTCCGTTTCGAATATGAGGAACGGGAAGCTGTAGTAGCTCTGGTAAACCCTAGTAATGACACGGCCGAGATAGAGACCGCCGCCCCACCCGACGAGGGCACCGAGAAAGGCTAGAATGAGTGCAAACTTGGCGTAGTGCAGACCGACCTCTCCATCCGTGTAGCCAAACGCCTTGAGGAGGCCGATCTGCTCGCGCTCGGTCTGGACGAGCCGCCCGATGACGACGTTCAGAAGGAAGATCGTGACGCCCATGAAGATCGGCGTCATCAGAAACGTCATGACCCGCAGCTGCTTCAGTTCCTCAGTCAGGAACTTGTTGGAAATCTGGTCGTTGCGACCAAAGGCGTCCCGTCCGCCAAAGGGGGAGAGAACACGGTCGATACGGGCGGTGACCTCGGCCTCTCCCGCCCCGCGATCAAGTCGAACCACGAGGTCGTTGAAGGCCCCATCCATGTCGAAGGCGGCTTCGAGAGCCTCCTTCGGTGCCCAGATGATAGTGAATCGATCGTCGTCCACCGTTGGCGCGCCGGGAGCGATCGCGTAGATGAACTCGGGCGAAAGGGCAGTGCCGACCATGCGAAACTGGCGTTTCTTGCCGTAAGCGACGACGGAAACGGTGTCCCCGAGTTCTAGCCCGACGGCTTCCGCGAAGGCATTGAGAACCAAAACTTCATCAGTCCGCACTGGATTGGGGCGTCGTCCTTGCACGATATGCACGCCGTTAAGCTCCGAGCGGGGGTCCTCGCCAAGGGAGACGAAACTCGCCGAAACCGGTGCATCAATGGTTGGGATATCGACGAGGCCGCCACCAACGACGCGCCCTTCCGCGGCGGCCACGCCGTCGATGGCCCTGATCTCAAGCAGCGTCAGGATGGGAGCGCGGGTGGCGGAAGCAAAGACATCACCGAAGCGGTAGCGATCGTAATAAGCCTCCATGGTCTGGCTCAAGGAGGCGATCATCCCGAGGCTCATGACCAGAAGTGAGATGCCGGCCGCCTGAACGAGAATGATGGCCAAGGACTGACCTTTGATCGCCCAGAGGTCGCGAACGAGCTTTCGGTCGATCGTTCTCATAGCATCACCACACGATGCTTTCGGGGTCGGCCTTGGTCACGTTGCGGACGATCTCCCTGATGGCCCCGTCGCTGAAGTGCATCACCCGATCTGCCATTGCCGCCGTCGCCGCCGCGTGGGTGACGATGAGGACGGTGGTGCCGAGCCGCTCGTTGAGGTCGGCTAAGACCTTCAGAACGGTGATGCCGGTCTTGCTGTCCAGCGCCCCCGTAGGCTCGTCGCAGAACAGGACGTTGGGATTCTTGGCAATGGCCCGGGCGATCGCGACCCGTTGCTGCTCACCGCCTGAGAGTTCCGAGGGAAAATGCCCCGCCCGCTCTCCGAGGCCCACCATGGAAAGGGCCTCACGGGGTTCGAGGGGATCGTCCGCGACTTCGGCGACGAGGGAGACGTTCTCCTCCGCCGTGAGGCTCGGCATCAGGTTGTAGAACTGAAAGATAAAACCGACATGGTGACGCCGGTAGTTCGTAAGCTGACGGTCTGTCATGCTCGTGAGGCAGCTGCCCTCGTAGAAGGCCTCTCCCTCACTCCCCCTGTCGATCCCTCCGAGAATGTTCAGAAGGGTCGACTTCCCGCTCCCCGATGGTCCGAGGAGAACGATCAGTTCGCCCCGCTTGATCTCGAGATCGACACCTCTCAAGGCGTGAACCGCCGAGGGGCCCGAACCGTAGGTCTTGGTCAGCCCCCGGGTTTCGAAGACATGCGCGGCAGAGACCGAGGCCGTTGGGCTCCGCTCGACTTTTTTGCGTGCTTTCACGAAGGGCATGGGCGGTCTTTACAAGCTTCTCTCCGCCTTGCCGCGCGAATCTAGGGTGATCTTTGATCCCCATCAAACCGGGTCTCAGATGGCCATCGCGCCGAGACGACCGGCCCGCTCCAGCCATTTCTCTCGATAGCTATCGGAGCCTCCCTGCACACCGCCGATCAGGCTGGTTCGGACTGGACCGAAGCCCGCGAACTTGAGGAGGTTCCGTTCGAGATTCTTCAGCCCATGAGCACGAAAATAGTGCCGGTAAAGAAACGCTGGCATCCCCATGGTCATGATGATGCGCGCAGATTTGCCTCGCAGAAGCTGTTTAGGAAGGGTCTTCGGATCAGTCGTGTCGAGAGCGAAGCCCTCTCTGAAGGTCTGCTCAATGACACCCTTGGTGAGAGCTGGAAGGGTGCCCATCCACATCGGAAAGATCAGGACCAGATGGTTCGACGCCTTGATCGCCTTCTGAAGGCGTAAGGCAGGTTCTGGCACCTCGCCTTCCTCGAATTCTCTCTGGGAGCGGAGGAACGGAACCTCTTCCGCGGCCGCATCGAAGAAGATGATACGGTGACCTGCCCCCTCAGCGTGCTCTTTGTAGCGTTCCGCCAGTGCCCGGCAATAACTGGGGCCAGGATCGGGATGTCCGAGAAAGAGGGTGACGGTTTTCGTATCAGTCATGGGGCGGACCATCGGAAAAGTCGTACCACTCCTCCCCCCGGTAGCGGTCGTAAAAGTCGTCCAGGTCCTCTTCGAGAACGTAAGCCTCGTCTAGGAACAGTTCCTGCATCTGAAGCGGCACGTCGTCGATGGTGAACGTATCCTGTGCCTGCGGGTCGGAGGCGAAAGCGGCGAGATGGAGAAGCTCGTCGCCTTCGAGATCAATCTGGTAGCCGATCTCCAGGCGCTGCAGCTCCACCATGATCGGTGCACCACGCCACATCCCGGCGAGAAAATCCGCGGACGTGGGACTCTCGCCCCCCACGATCACATCGAGGGGTGGTCCCGCCCTGCCGCCGACGCCCCTCACCTGGTGGCAGGTGACACAGCTCTTGGTGACGAAAAGCTTCCGGCCCATGAGCGAGTCGCCATTCGCCTCGGCAGAAATCCGCCTCTCCGGTTCTGGTATCTCTCTGGCCGCACGAAGCACGAAAAAGGCGGACAGAGCACCGAGAAGTACCACAACAAAAACGAGCGCACGCTTCATCTTCGATCTCCCAAGCCTGTCGGGAACGTGAGCTGCAAGGACCAGGGCGGCCTTGCGCTAGGTCAAACCCTGCCTGTCCCGCCTGGTGCAGAACCCGCACATGACTTGGGAGGATCAGCGACTGATGGATGGCAGCCTTTCCCCCGACTTCTCAGGCCCCACGGCCAACGCCGGGTCGGCTAAGCCAAGCCCTGCATCCCCTCGTTGGTTGGAAGTGCCGTTCACCGGGGACATGTTCGAGGCGTTCAGACACGAGCTGCCGGCAAAGCTCGACCACCATGCCCACGCCATGGTCGGCAAGCTCATGGGGGGCTTCTCCCCGATCTCGGTGATGGGCAGCTATCTCGACTGGGGTACGCATCTTCTCTTCTCGCCGGGCAAGCAGATGCAGGTCGCGTTCAAAGCGGCTGATAAGGTCAGGCGTCTGACGGCCTACGCGCAGCAACTGACGGCTTCGAATGCGACAGACGGACTCTGTATCGAGCCTTTGGCTCAGGACAGGCGTTTCAGGGACGAGAGCTGGCAGACCTGGCCTTTCAACGTCATCCATCAGCATTTCCTCCTGACCCAGCAGTTCTGGCACAACGTCATCACCGGCGTGCCGGGCGTCAGGCCCCAGCACGAGGCGCTAGCCGACTTTCTCACCCGTCAGGCGCTCGATACGATGTCGCCGAGCAACGCCTTTTTCCTCAATCCGGAAGTCCTTCAGCGGACCATGGAGGAGCGGGGCGAGAACCTGCTTCGTGGGGTACTCTATTTTTGGGACGACACTTTCCGGCAGCTCTCCGGACGTCGCCCGGCCGGGCACGAGGCTTTTACGGTAGGCGAGAACCTGGCCGCGACGCCTGGCGAGGTCGTCTACCGCAACCACCTGATCGAGCTCATCCAGTATGCACCCACGACCGAGGAGGTGCGGCTCGAGCCGATCCTGATCCTGCCCGCCTGGATCATGAAGTACTACATCCTCGACCTGTCCGCGGAGAACTCCCTCGTCCGCTACCTCACCGGTCAGGGCTTTACCGTCTTCATGGTGTCCTGGCGCAATCCGGGAGCAGGTGAGCGCGATATCGGCTTTGATAGCTACCTCGAAGACGGAGCCCTGGCAGCTCTGCGGGCTGTAAACGAGGCCGTTCCGGAGGCGGATGTTCATCTCGCGGGCTACTGCCTCGGCGGCACGCTTGCAGCGGTCGCGGCAGGCTACCTATCGAAGAGGGAGAAAACCGGGCTCGCATCCCTTACTCTCCTCGCAGCGCAGGTCGATTTCGAGGGGGCGGGCGAGCTCTCTCTCTTTATCAGCGACAGCCAGCTCACATTCCTCGAAGACCTGATGGAGGAGCAAGGCTACCTCGACAAACAGCAGATGGGCGGCGCGTTTCAGATGTTGCGCTCCAACGATCTCATCTGGTCGCGTGGTATGCGGCACTACTGGCTGGGGGAGCGCCGCCCGCCAAACGATCTCATGGCTTGGAACGCCGATGGTACGAGGATGCCAGCGAGGATGCATGCGGAGTACCTTCGCCGTCTCTATCTCGACAACGAGCTTGCCCATGGTCGTTTCGATGCCCTTGGTCAAAGTATCTCGCTATCAGACATCGACGCGCCAATCTTCGCGGTCTCCACCACGAAGGACCATGTCGCCCCCTGGCCATCGGTCTACAAGATCCACATCCTGTCCGATACCGACGTGACGTTCGTTCTGACAAGCGGCGGCCATAATGCCGGTATTGTCAGCAAGCCAGGTCACGCTGGTCGGACCTTTCGCATCCGCACCACACCCCATGATGCCAAGTTTCAAACACCCGAAGCCTGGGAAGCCGAGACAGAAGAACAAGACGGCTCTTGGTGGCTCGCCTGGACCGCCTGGCTCGAGAAGCGGAGCGGCGACCCTGTATTGGGCCGCCAGCCCCGACTGGTGGAGATCGCAGGCAATGACCTCACACAAACTGAAAAGGCGCCCGGTAGCTATGTCTTCCAGCTTTAATGACAACCTTACGGAGCAACTGCCCCTTTCGGGTGCTAAGATCCTCGTGACCGGGGTTGCCAACCAGCACTCGATCGCAGCTGGCTGTGCGCAGGCTTACGTTCGGGCCGGAGCTGAGGTGGGCCTGACCTACCTCAACGATAAAGCGCGGTTCCATGTCAAGACGGTGGCGGATGCGGTGGATGCGGCCTTTCTCTGCCCCTACGACGCCCGCGTGCCAGTCACGGCCGACGGCGTTTTCGAAGAGATTGGCCGGACATGGGGGCATGTCGACCACGTCCTCCACTCAATTGCTTATTGTCCGCTTACCGATCTTCTCGAACCTCTTCACGAATGCTCGCAGGAGGGTTTCCTCGAAGCGATGGAGATAACCTGCTACTCCCTGGTCGATCTCGCGCGCCGCTCGGCCGCGATCATGCCCAAGAACGGTAGCATCACGACCGTCAGCTATCTTGGCGGGCAACGTGTCCTTCCCGATTACAACGTGATGGCACCGGTCAAGGCCGCTCTTGAGGCGACCGTCCGTACGCTGGCGTACGAACTCGGCCCGCGCGGGATCAGGGTTCATGCCCTGTCTCCGGGACCGATGGACACCCGCGCGGCCTCCGGCCTCGAGGATTTCGACCGCACCATGGAGCGCGCGCGGCAGGTGGCTCCCTTGAGAAGGCTCGCTAGCCCGGAAGATGTCGGCAGTTTCGCCGCCTTCCTCGCCGGCCCCGGTGCTTCGGCGACGACCGGAAACGTTCATTTCGTTGATGGCGGCCTTCACGTCATGGGA
Organism: Parvularcula mediterranea; assembly: GCF_013085255.1. Classification (GTDB taxonomy): domain Bacteria; phylum Pseudomonadota; class Alphaproteobacteria; order Caulobacterales; family Parvularculaceae; genus Parvularcula; species Parvularcula mediterranea. The sequence goes on along the minus strand of NZ_JABFCX010000003.1, from coordinate 1,165,400 downwards.
TGGGACGATGGCGACCCTTGTTAGCAAACCCTACGAAGCCTTGTCGGTCGGCGACACCGCCTCGCTCGTCCGCACCCTGACCCAACGGGACATCCTCGCCTTTGCGGGGGCCTCCGGCGACATCAACCCTGCCCATCTCGACCGAGACTACGCGGCCGGGTCTATCTTCCGCGGTGTCATCGGCCATGGGCTCTGGACCGGCGCCCTCGTCTCCACCGTTCTGGGCACGAAGCTTCCCGGTCCGGGCACGATTTATCTCTCGCAATCCTTCTCTTTCCTCGCTCCCGTCCGCGTCGGCGACACCCTGACCGTCGCGGTGACCCTCACTGCAAAGGAGGACAGGCGGCAGGTCCGGCTTGGGTGCAGGGCGATCAACCAGGACGACGAGCTTGTGCTGGAAGGCGAAGCCGTCGTTCTTGCCCCCGAGGAGGCGCGAGAAATCGAAGCGCCGGACGTGCCGCCCCTCCTCCTGCCCGAACGTGGGGAGCGCCTCGAAGCCCTCATCGGCGAGGTTGCAAAGGAGGGCCCAATCAAGGTCGCGGTGGTTCACCCCGTCGATGAAGTCTCTCTGAGGGGTGCCCTTGCCGCCCGCCGGGACGGGCTCATTGAGCCGATCCTGATCGGTCCTCGCGCCCGAATCGAAAGCGCGGCTTCAGCTGGCGATCTCTCCCTCGACGGGCTCTTCATCGAAGATGTCCCCCACAGCCACGCGGCCGGGATTAAGGCGGCAAAGATTGCGGGCGCCGGTGAAGTTCAGGCGATCATGAAAGGGGCACTGCATACCGACGAAATGCTGGAGCCTATCGTTGACCGTGTCCACGGCCTCAGGACTGAGCGGCGGCTCAGCCACGTCTTCGTCATGGATGCGCCGAGCTACCCGAAGCTTCTCCTCATCACCGACGCCGCAGTGAACATCGCTCCGAACCTGGCGCAGAAAGCCGACATCCTCCGCAACGCCGGCACCCTCGCCGCAGCGCTGGGGATCGAGACGCCGAAGGCGGCAATCCTCTCGGCTGTCGAGACGGTAACGGGAGACATCCCATCGACGGTGGATGCGGCGGCGCTCTGCAAGATGGTGGAGCGTGGACAAATCGAAGGAGTCATTGCGGACGGGCCTCTGGCCTTCGATAACGCAGTGTCTCCTGCCGCTGCCGCCCTCAAGGGTCTCAAATCCGAGGTGGCCGGCGTCGCTGACATCCTGCTTGTTCCCGATCTTGAAGCGGGCAACATCATGGCCAAACAGCTCGACTATTTGGGCGGCGCCGTTGCCGCCGGGATCGTGCTTGGCGCCCGCGTACCGATCATTCTGACAAGCCGGGCGGAAGGCGAGCTGCCGCGCCGAGCCAGCTGCGCTTTGGCAAGCCTTCTGCTGAGGCAGGAATGGTAAGCCGGGTCCTCGTTCTCAATACGGGCTCGTCCAGTGTGAAGTTCGCCCTGACTGATGGGCACAAGACCGTTCTCCGCGGTCAGATCAGCGGCCTGCCCTCGGCTCCGGAACTCGAAGCGCGTTCCGGCAGGTCGGATGCCATGCACGAGCGCCTCGACGGGCCATTATCAGCAGATGAGGCTGTCTTGGCCGTGCTCGGCCTCATCGAGGAGCGCGCCTCTGGCACAACGCCCGACATTGTCGGTCACCGGGTCGTCCATGGCGGTCCCTTCTTCGAAGGACCAGCGCTCGTCACCACGAAGGTCTTGAAGCGGATCACGCAGCTCGTTCCTCTCGCGCCGCTTCACCAGCCTGCGGCGCTCGAAGCGATAGAGGCCGTTGAGCGCCACCTACCCGGCGTTCCCCAAATGGCGAGTTTCGATACGAGCTTTCACCGAAGCCAGGAACACCACGTCCAGCTCTATGCTCTGCCAGAGGATTACACACGGCGCGGCATCCTCCGATACGGCTTCCACGGCCTCTCCTACGATCATGTCGCGAGCGAAGTGGCGCGCCTCCTTCCGGATCTCGATCAGCCGCGCATCGTTGCTGCTCATCTCGGTAGCGGCGCCAGTCTCTGTGCGATCCGTGGACGGCAGAGCGTGGCCACCAGCATGGGTTTCAGTGCGCTCGACGGGCTGCCCATGGCCACGAGGTGCGGCAGCCTCGATCCGGGCGCGCTCCTGTTCCTCATTCGGCAGGAAGGCCTCGATCCTGACGAGGTCGAGCAGGTCCTCTACAGGGAGGCTGGCCTCCGAGGGATGGCGCGCATCGGTACGGGCGATATCCGTGAGATACTGAAACGCGAGGAAGAACCGGGCCCGGCTCAGGCGCTTGCGCATTTCGTTCACCGCATCAGTCTTGGGATCGGTGAGATGGCGGCAGCCCTGAACGGTATGGATGTTTTGGTCTTCACCGGCGGTGTCGGTGAGAATGCGGCCCAAATCCGCGAGCGGGTCGCGGCTGGTCTCGGATACTTAGGAGTCCATATCGACCGCACGCGGAACGATCAGGGACGACAGCGTTTGGAGTTCGACGACAGCAACTGCCAGGTACTCGTCATCCCCGCCGACGAGGAAGCGGTCATCCGCCGCGACGCGGAAAGCATTCTCGCGTCGCGGGACTAAACTGCGTCCGATTCAGGCGAACATGCCATTGTGCTTGGGGATACCAGCGACGCTATGAAGCGCTTCTTTGGTGCGGTCTTCCATCGGTCTGCAGGTCGCAGCGGTTGCATCTGCAGCGAGGTGGACCATCTTCGCTGTTTCATCAGCGTAAGCACGAACCGCATTGTCGAAAAACGCCGACCCGGTACGGAAGACATCCTCGCCGGTGCGACAGGTGGAAAGATGCTTTGCAGTATCCATGTCCTCGCGCATGCGTTCACTGAAGAAGCGCGTTGCTTCCCCCGACAGTTTCATCGCGCCATGGATTGAAGCGGAAAGCATCTCCGTCATCGCGGTGATATTCCGTGTACTGGACCAGTAGAACTCTGTCTGTTTCAGGAAGGGGTCGAAGATCGACGCCATAGGATGGTCCTGAGGGTCGGTGCTCGGGTCGTTTGCGTCATCGATATTATTGGTTTGATCAGCCTCGGTTCGAGTGGCTTTTTCAGCTTCCTGAGACGGGCGCGTGGGGTTTTTCGATTGGTCTCGTGCGCTAGGCATGCGGGGCTCCATGGTTGGGGGTATGGCAATCCTAATGGCGCCGCAGAAAACACGTTCTGAGATGGATCAAACCCGCCGGTGAAGACAAAGCGTGTCGCAGAAACGCTGGGACAGGATTTCCGAGGCGACGTAGCCGAGATCCCCGCCCTGACTACCTCTCGTCGGAAGGACCAGAAGGTCGGCATTCTCTTCCCTCAAAGCTTCCCGCAGACCGGTAAGAAGCCCGTCTGCCGACACGTGAACTGAAAAGTCGGCGGGAGAGAGACCCGCAGCAGTCAATGCACGGCGAAGCTTGTCCTCACCGGCGGCCAGCTCGCGGCTGAGGCTTACGCTGAGAAAGACCGCGATATCAGCCGCGGGAGCATAGACCCTCGTCCGCTCGATCGCGGATTGGAGATCCTTGCTGCCGTCCCAGGCAATCACGATAGATCGGTAGGGTCCACTCTCCTTGCTTCTCACGAGAAGGACGTCAGCGTCCGTATGAAGAAGAAGATGGCTCATGGTAGAGCCAAGCCGCTTGGGCGCGGAGGACACTTCTCGGTGAAAGCCGAGAACGAACAGGTCGGCTTCGGCCCGTTCGCCTTCCACCTCTATGATCGCTCCCGGAACGCCGTGCCGCGTCTTAACATCCGGGCGCAGGTCGACGTCGGCGATCGCATCTGCCTGACGCGTGAGCGCCTGACATGTGCGCTGCTCCTCAGCTCCCCTCTCGCCTTTAACTCCGTTCCCAGACAGGACGTGAAGGACGCTGAGGTCAGCGTTCAAAGACCGCGCCAGCTGCGCGGATCGCCGAACGACATGACGTGATGCGTCCAGAAGATCGGTCGCGGCGAGAACGCGCTTGATGTCAGCCGTGGTCACGGGGCAGCACTCCCTCGTCAGCCAACGGATAGGCGAAGGGGCGGCCCGGGACGTAGTCGTAGCGCTCAAGGAGATCGCAGCCGCCGAAGGCAGGGCTCGGCGCGATGGTTTCGGCATCCTCCGCGTTGCCCTCTTCATGGTTCGCTCGCATCGGGCGGAAAAGAAGACCCTGGAGCAGACCAGCGAGCCCTTCCGCGACGATGGCGGGCAGAGCCATCAAAGAGAAGAGCGGCAGCTTGCTGCCCGGGGTCCTCGGCGGAGCTGGTCGAGATGAACGGTCCGTGGTGTCGTGCGTCATGACGGCCTCCTTCGCCCTCATTCTCGCGAGAAGGCGATGGCGCGGCCTTGATGTCGGTCAAAGCCCGGAGTGGTGGGTACGGTTGAGAGTGGGGCGAAAGCCGCGGAGACCCAATTCATGTCCATCGATAGTCGCCTGGCCGGACAGCTCGTCTTTCTGGTCTTCCTCGTCCTGCTCCTCCTGTTCGCGACCGCCGCCGTCAGAGCCCAGGTCGAAAGCCGGGCGGGTGAGGAGATCAGGGTCGAGGAAGCCCTCGACGACATCGCCTTCTTCGCTGGCGGCGAGATCACCCTGAACCCGGTGTCGAGTGACGACGTCGTGGCGGCAGGTGGGCAGGTCCTGAGCGAGGGCCTTTCGGCCGAAACGCTCATCCTAGCAGGGGGTGCGCTTGACCTGAGCGAGATCCTCGTCGGCGACGCGTTCCTTGCCGGAGGCAAAGTGTCGATCCCAAGCGGGCGCGTGATGGACGATGTCACGGTGGCAGGGGGTGAACTCCGTCTGGGCGCGGAGCTCGATATCGGCGGTACCCTCCACGCAGCAGGCGGCGAGGTCACGATCAACGCCCCAGTCGGGGGCAGCATCCGGGCTGCCGGAGGCGATCTCACTGTAAACGGAACGATTGCCGGAGATGCCGACCTGACGGCCGAGCGTCTTGTCGTTGGCCCTCAGACCAGGATCGCCGGTAACCTCCGCTACCGCGCCAAGGACGCACAGATCGACCTCTCCGCCGTCGTCGAAGGAGAAACCGAAGCTTTGCCGTGGCCGGAGGAGAGGAATGGATGGAGGGCGTCCCCGGCCAAGACCGTTCTCTCCGGTTTCCTCGCCTTCGCGGCAACCGCCCTCGGTGCTGGACTCCTCGCCGTCGTCGTGGCGGTGGTCTTCCCGGAACTCGTGACAAGGACCCACGACCAAGCACATCGAAAGCCGCTGGCCAGCCTCGGTGTTGGCGTCCTCGTCTCTCTCCTCGGCCCGGCCGCCATCGTGGCACTAGGTATGTCCGTTGTTGGGTTTCTTCTAGGCGGCGTTCTGTTGCTGCTTCTCCTGCTCCTGTTGCCGTTTGGCCTGGCCGCAATGGCCTTCACGACCGGCTCGCTTTTGCGGTCATTGAAGGGAGCGACGAGGCCTGAGCTCGGCCCCGGTGGCCGGGCCTCTTGGACGGCTCTTGGGTATCTCGCAGCGCTGCTCATCAGTCTCGTTCCCTTCGTCGGTCCCCTCCTCTGGATGGTCCTCGCGCTCCTCGGCGTCGGTGCGATCGCAAGGGCAGGCTTCGGGCTCCTGGGACCGGTTCATCGGTCGGCGGTCACCATCTGACTTAGGTCAGAGCGGGCCCTCGGGCTCGGGTCTTAAAACCCCAATGGATGCCGCCCAGGAGACTACCTATGGCCCTCGACTTCGCTTTCGTCCCCGCCATCGACGAGCCGAGCTTTGAAGCTGGGCTCACTACCGCCCTGGAGCTCGTCAGGCACCAGAAAGGGCATTTGTCTGCCTGCCATCTGCAGCAACATTATCCGCCCAACGACATCGCCTTTGGCTACTGGCAGGTCGGTACGCTCAAGGCCCTCGAGGCGGACGTCAGAGCCCGTAAGGAGAAGCTCGAAGCCGCCTTCTACAGCTTCTGCAGTGAACGCGGCATCGAAGTGATCGATACCGAGCGCCTCCCGAACAAGAACGCCGTGACGGCATCCTGGCGGGTCGAGGGGGCCAACCCCTTCGAGGATTTCGGCCTCTTCGCGCGGTCTTCGGATGTGTCCGTCCTCTGCCGATCGGCAACCGAACCGGCTCCCCTCGCCCCCGTCGTCTGGGAGGACCTAGTGACGAGCTCTGGCGTACCGCTTCTGAACGTTCCCGTGGGAGCGGGTTTCAAGGAAGCTCAGAGAATCCTCGTCGGCTGGAACGGTTCGGTCGAGGCCAAACGGGCCGTGGCGGCCGCAATGCCGCTCCTTCACGCGGCGAAGTCCGTCCACCTTCTTTCGGCGGGGCTGACCAAGGACGGCAGACCATCGGCCGAAGAGATGGCCGCAGTTCTTGGCCGGAAGGGTATCAAGGCTACCGCGGAGGATCGCGACGATAAGAAAGAACCGGACGAGCAGCTGGTTCAGACCGCTGCCGACGGCAGCTACGACCTCCTCGTCATCGGTGCCTATTCCAAACCTCGGTGGCGGGAAGCGATGTTCGGCGGCGTGACCCACCGCATGCTGGTCGACCCGCCGCTTCCCGTGCTTTTGGTGCACTGAGGGGGTCCCATGCCCGTTCACTACCTCAACGGTGCCGCGCGCCTCTCGGCCTCGAGCCCTGTTCCCAGAGACAGCGCGTCGGCTCTGGCGGGTCTCCTCCCCTCAGCAGAGCACGAGGAGACGCACCTTTCCCATATCTTCCTAACGGACGACACGGTCTACAAACTAAAAAAGTCCGTCCACCTGCCCTTCGCCGACTTCAGCACCATCGGCAAACGTCACGCCGCCTGCGCTAAGGAACTGGAGGTCAACCGCGAGAGTGGGGGCGAGCTTTACCGCGATATCGTACCCCTCACCCGAAAGGACGGCGAGCACGCCATTGACGGCGAGGGCGTACCGGTCGACTGGCTCGTCCGTATGCACCGGTTTGGGCCGCAAGACCGCGGTGACCGGGCCATGGAGGCAGGACGGATCAGCGGAGAGATGCTGCGCGACTTCGTCGACCACCTCTATCGCCGACACGAAGGGACGCCGAAAGCAGAGGGGCTAGATTGGCGCTCGAAAGTGCGTCTTACCCTCAAAAACGTGGCTGCGACGCTCCTCGAACAGGACCTGTCCGCTGAGACAGAGGAGCGGGCCAGTCGCTGGTTCGCTGATCTCGCGGGGCGCTTTGCAGCCTGCGGCGAGGATCTCGACGGGCGGAACGCCTCGGTTCTGGACAGCACCCACGGCGACCTTCACCTCAAGAACCTCTGCATCATCGATGGGCGTGTCATCGCCTACGATGCCCTGGAGTTCGACCGCGATCTCGTCCGCATCGATCCGCTCTACGACCTGGCCTTTTTGGTCGCCGATCTCTGGCATCACAGCCATGCTTGCGCCGCCAACGCGGTCATGAACCGCTATCTGGGACTCTCCGCCGCTTATGAAGCCGCCCCGCTCCTCTCCCTCTACGCCTCCCTGCGCCTCGGCATCAGGGCCCTCGCCGAAGCGATGTCAGACCGACGCGCGGAGGCTGAGGCCTATCTTGTCAGCGCCGCGGGCTTTCTCGCGCCGGTCGAGCCCGTGACCCTCCTTCTGTCCGGCCGGTCGGGCACCGGGAAATCAAGCCTCGCCGCAAAACTCGCTACGGATTTTTTACCGCCCCCGGGCGCCGTCCATCTGCGCAGCGATGTGCTCCGTAAACGCATGAACAATACGTGGCCCGAGGACACCCTTTGCGACGCCGCCTATACGCCCTGGGCCCGCGATGAAGTCTACCAGCGGTTCGAGGAGATCTCCGCTTCGATCTCAGGTCGGGTACCGCTTATCCTCGACATCGCGCTGGCGGGATCGTCCGAAGCGCCTCGTCTCGAGGACCTTGCGACCTCCAAGGTCTGGCTTACCGCGCCGGACAATGTGTTGTCGGAGAGACTGAAGCGGCGGCAAGGCGATGCCTCGGACGCCGATGCCGCAGTCATGATCACGCAGCGAGGTGATCCGCCGAGCATGGCTTGGACTGTGATCGAGGCTACGGGTTCCTTGGACGAGGTCGCAGACCGGATACGCGAGGCTCTTTCGGCTGAAAACGGGGAAGAGGGCGACGTCCCCTACGACCCCCGACACGAGGTTTGACCTATCGCAATGGCGAGCACCCAGTCAGGTCCCTACAACAGACCCGTCAACTTCAGGAGGTACTCCCCATGCGCGGAGAAGGTCTCATTCCCTGGCGGCGCCACCACCGTCCACAGCAAACCGTCCCGTCCCAGGATCACGACGATCTTGGCCACGACATGTCGCGGCTTATCGACAGCTTTTTCGGTCGGCGGGCCGGGCTGTCCGATCCCTTTCTGGGCTTCGGCGATCCGGGCTTCGGCGCCGTCGACTTCACCGAGAAGAACGGCGCGTTCTCTGTATCTATCGATCTGCCAGGTGCGGACGAGAAAGACATCGATGTCGAACTGAATGGCAATCGCCTCTCAATTTCCGCCGAGCGCTCACGCGAAGAAGAGGTGGAGCGCGACGGTTTTCATCAGATCGAACGCTCCTTCGGACGGGTCAGGCGTGAGGTTATCCTCCCCGACGATGTCGATGGGTCCAAGGTCGATGCTAAGTTCGCGAACGGAGTCCTGACCCTTGTCCTCCCGAAAACCGAGACGGCGAAAGAGAAAACGCAGAAGATCCGTATCGGTCACTAGCGACTGCCGCGGCGCTCTCCGCCCCTTACTGCCCTGGAACGGAGCGCCGCGGACTTTTTACTCTCCCGATCGAGGCGCAATGAACAAACAGACACCGGACAGCCGCCGGAGCGGCACGATCCTGACTGCGGTCAGACCCGAAGGCGACCTGACGGCCCTCGAAAGGGCTGGTCAGATCGCCAAGGCTTTCAGCCTACCCCTCCGCATCGAAACGATCATGGACGAGGAGACCACGAAGGCGGTTCTCGCCGCGGCGGAAGACGCTTTGCGAAAAGCAGCGGGAGAGATCCTGCCGGACGGTGTCGAGGCCAGCTTCGGCGTTCGCCGACTGGCACCCCAATTCAGTGACGAGGGCTTCGGCACCGCGGCCATGCTGCTGGACACGGCCAGGGTCCAGGACATCGCAATGGTGGTGCTGAACAAACCCACCGGCAAGAAGAGCTTCGGCAAAACGATGGTCGAAAAGCTCCTCCGCCTGACCCGGCTGCCGGTGCTGACGGTCGATGGGGATAGCCGCTTTCCCTATGAGGGTGTCCTCGCAGGGGTCGACTTTGGAAACTGCGCGGCCGCCGTGGTCGACAGCGCCCTTCTCTGGGCACCCGGCGCGAACTGGTCCTTCGTGCATGCCTATGACCCCGTTCTACGGCGGGTCCAGGCGGACATCGCCAGGGCGGAAGGCCTTCAGCTTGCGGAGGAGGAGATGAGCAACCTCATCGAGCGCCAGGCTATGCTGTCGGTGGCGCAGGAGGGCTACGTGGACCGTTTCTCTGCCCATATCGAAGACGGCACCCCCCGCGACGTCATCGCTCGGCATCTCGAAGACGAGACGCCGGACCTTCTCGTCCTCGGCGGTCACGGCCGCTCGGGCTTCGCCTCCGCAATCCTCGGCAGCTGTGTTTCGACCTTCATCGAGAGGGCCGCCTGTGACGTGATGATCGTTCGCGGCTGACATCCGTATTTGGAGCTGCCATGTCTATCGGGTCGCCTCTTCCGTTTCAGAAGCGCTTCCCGATACCGAAACCGACGAGGACCGGATCGAGGTTAATGCCGACGATATCGTCGCCCGCCTCGGTCTCGAAGACCGCGTCGGTCTTCAGATCCAGATACCGTATATCGACATTGAACGCCCAGCCGTCCGACAAACTGCGGTCGAACCCCGCCTGCAGGACGTAGCCGGTCGTTCCCTCGACCGAGAGTTCAGCCTCGCCAAAGCGGGCCTCCAACGGCCGGGAGACCTGCTCACCGAAGAAAACCGTCCGGTGGAAGCCCGCCCCGAGATAGGGATTCCAGCGTTTTCGCGGACGGAAATGGTACTGAAGCGTGGCGGTGGGGATCAACATCCACGCCTCGGCGACCTCACCCTCACCGGAGAACGCGCCGGTGCCGATGAAGTCGTGGGTGGTGGCAAGGACCGCGAACTCATAGGCAATCCTCTTGGTCAGGAACATCGAGACGTCCACCTCCATGGTGAGGTAGTTCTCGACATCGAAGCCCGGAGCGCCGCCTTCGAGGGCGAAATCGAAGCGGTCCTCCGTAGGCGCCACTTCGACGAGGCGAGCCCGCAGGACAATGTCGCCGTCATCGCTTGCCAGAGCCGTGGTGAAGAACAGGGCGGCACTGCATAAGAGAGCTTGAGACCGGTGGCGCATGGGAGAGTACCTCGTTGCATCGCGACCAATCTGAAGAACGCTCTGTCCACCGGCCTTGACCTACCGCAACCAAAGCAGGGGCTCGGGTTTCAACGCCAGAACCGGGCCGCTTCATCGATCACCGTCGTAAGTCCGATGTCGATGCGAAAGCCTGCATCAAGATGCGTCGAGGGCTGCTCGCGCCCGCTCCTCGAAGACGGGGCCGAAGCCCTTTAACTGCCGCACCCGGCCATCATCGAGGGCAGCGCGCAACTCTTCCTGTGAAACGATACCGAGCTCCTTTCGCAGGGTGCGCAGCCGTTTCGGGCCAATCCCCGGAATCAGCAGGAGGGCTGCGGTATCCGGAGGCATTTTTTGTTCGAGCTGGTCCAGGGCATGAAAAGTGCCGGTCTGAACGACTTCTGCAATCTTGCACGCGATGTCGTCACCAATGGTCGGCAACGCCGTGAGATCCTCACCATCCATCAAGGCGCCCTCGAGAGAAACCGTCAGTGTTCTAATGAAGCGAGCTGTCTGCTCATAGGCCCGGATGGCGAAAGGATCACCGCCGGTCAGCGCGAGCAGCTCGGAAAAGACATGAAACCGATCCGCGATGTCATCGTTCGTCACCGGCATAGGGAACGTCCAGCGTTTCTACCGCGAAGTGCACCAAGAAAGGATGGCAGATCGTATCCACAGGGCACCTTGATGGAGATCAACCTTTCGAAACGAGCGCCTCCTCCGGACCGGGCTCTCGTGAACGAAGCCAACCCGTCGCCTCCGTCGACAGGCCGTCTTCGCCATCCGGCGTCGATCCCTGACGCTTGGCCGGGCGCCGCCCGGCGAGGGACGCGCCGCGGCACGGCGCGACTTCTGATGGTGCCTTTCCCTACGAGGTCGGGGGACCGGACGCTCGATCCGGCTACCGGAGGCGGCCGGTCCGCAACCTGTTTCGGGATTGAGACGTCTGAGTGATCTGAGTTCTCCTACGAAACAGGTCCATCGTTCCTGTCCGTCTACGGGTCTTTTCGCCTCACTTGCTGACCGTCTCCTCGCCTCCGGTTTCCGGCGCTTACCGGTCCCCCGCCTCGCGGGGGAAAGGATGCGAGCGGAGAGGAGCGAGAGCATGGGTGCGAGAACCCCGAAGAGTGGCGCTAGGGCGAAGGCCGGAGGCGCGAAGCGGCGGGACCTTTATCAGGAGGTCACCGACCGGATCATCGCCCAGCTGGAGGCGGGCACCGTCCCTTGGGTGCAGCCTTGGGACGGTAAGAAGGTAGGGCCAACCGTGGGGCTGCCCCGCAACGCCTCGACCGCCAAGAGCTATTCCGGGATGAACATCCTGCTCTTATGGGGTACGGCCTTCGAGCGGGGTTTTCCTTCCCTCGACTTTCTCACCTTCAAGCAAGCGCTGGCATTGGGCGGTGCCGTGCGGAAGGGCGAGCGCGGAAGCACCGTGGTCTATGCGGACCGCTTCACGCCGGAGAGCGAGAAGGAGAAGGCCCGCGAGAGCGGCGAAGCGGCGCGCGAGGTGGCGTTCCTCAAGCGCTACACATTGTTCCACGTCAGCCAGTGCGAGGGCCTGCCGGAGAACCTTCTGACCGGCGGCGCGCCGCTGCCCGAACGGCAGACGATCCCGAGGGCGGAAGCCGTCATCGCTGGGACCGGCGCAGACTTCCGCATCGGCGGTGAGCGCGCTTATTACGCCCCCGGCCCGGACTTCATCCAGGTCCCGCCGCAACCGGCCTTCCGGGAACAGATCAATTATTACTGAACCTGCTTTCACGAGCTTGGCCACTGGACCGGCCACGCCTCGCGGCTGGACCGCAACCTCACCACATCCTTCGGCACCAAAGACTATGCCCGCGAGGAACTGGTGGCGGAGATGGCTAGCGCCTTCACCTGCGCCCAGCTCGGCATCGTCCCCACCGTGCGGCATGCCGACTATCTCGGCAGCTGGCTCAAGGTTCTGAAGGAGGACAAGCGGGCGATCTTCAGGGCGGCGTCACAGGCCTCCAGAGCCGCGGACTTCATTCTTACGGGTCAGACGCCCGGGGCCGATGCGGGCCAGCAAGTGGCAGAGGTGGCAGCGTGACCGGCAAGGTCGGCGCGCGCCTTGGCCGGCCGAGCCGCGAGGGTTCGGCTGCGGTGCCGTGGCGCTTCTCCCTTGGCCGGGTCCCGATCAATTGTGACGGCTATGACCGCAGCGGGACCTATTGGGGGATCGGCGCGCCGCTCTACCGCTATGCGGCGGAGGGACCGGACAGCGAGAGCGATGAACCCGAGGGCTACTTTCGAGCGGCGAACCGCGACACTGCCAAGGCCGAGCTTCGGTCCCGCTATCCGCTGGGTCGGTTCTTCCGATGACCGGCACCATCGAGACCACCGAGGCGGGGGAGCAGCGGCTCATCTCAGGCGTCCGACCTGTCGGCTTGCGCGACCGGCTGAAGGTTCGCGCCAGCGAGCCTTTGCGTCCCAAGCGGCACCCCGACTGCCAGCAGCGCCCCTGCGATATCGGGCTCTTCGACAGCGTTGGCAGAGCGCAGATCGACCTGATCGATCTTGTGCAGGCGGAGGGCCGAGCGAAGCCGGAGCCGTAGTGATCCCTGAGACACCGGACGGCGCGCTTCAGATGAGGGCGCGGTGCCCCGCCGTCCGGCCTCGCTCCATAGGGCGCCGCGTCCGCTCATTCAAAGCGTCAGGAACAAGGAGACCCACCATGACCGACTTCATTACCCACCCGCTCAAGAGCCTCGTCATCGCGGAAGAGAACGCACGCGCCGAGGCGGAGCCCGATCAGGGCATCGCGCAGCTCGCGAACCTCATCGCCGAGGAAGGCCTGCAGCAGCCGCTCTGCGGCTACGCTAAGGGCAAGACGCAAGTTGCTGTCTATGACGGACGCCGCCGCCTTCTGGCCCTGAAGCAGCTCGCGAAAGAGCACCGGCTTCCGTCAGGGTGTACGGACGGTGTCCCCGTGCGGCTCGGCAGCAAGGAACAGGCGCGGCAGGCGTCGCTTTCGGCGGGCCTCAGCCATCGCGGCTTCCACCCCGCCGAGGAGTACCGGCAGTTCGCGCGGCTCTTGGAGGACGGGAAGACCGTGCCCGAGATCGCCAGGACCTATTCTGTCGCCGAGCGCGAGGTGGAGAAGCGGTTGAAGCTGGCGCGGCTCGCGCCGCCTATCTTCGACGCCTTCGCCCGGGACGCGATCACCATCGAGCAGGCCCAAGCCTTCGCCCTCACCGACGACCACGACCGGCAGGTCGCGTTGCTGGAGCCCCACGGCTTCGACATCAGCGCCCACGCTATCCGGCGGCACCTGACCGAAGGCGAAACCCCGGCCACCGACAAGCGGGCCCGCTTCGTCGGGCTGGAGGCTTATGAGGCAGCGGGCGGCAAGGTCCGTCGGGACCTGTTCGGCGAAGACGGCGATACCTTGGCCGATAACGGGCTTCTGACCCGCCTTGCGGAGAAGAAGCTGCAGGAGATCGCCGAGGAGGTGCGCGGCGAAGGCTGGTCCTGGGTCCTGGCCATGGTGGCGTTCGACCCGGCACTTCACCAGACCTGCTACCGGGTCCATCCCCAGAAGCACGAAGTGACCGGCGAGGCGAAGGAGGAGCAGGGCCGACTGGTCGCGCGTCTGAAAGCTCTGCTGGACGGGCCGGAGGGTACCGAGCCTGAAGAACACGACCTCAGTTCCGAAGAGTGGGAAGAGGTCGAAGCCATCGAGGCGCGCATGGACGAGATCGACAGGGCACATACGGGCTTCACCGACGACGACCGAGCCAGGGGCGGCGTGGTGGTGCATCTCGACCACAAGGGCGAGCCGAAGATCGTGCGGGGGCTGGTCCGCCGTGAGGAAAAGAAGGCGGAGACAAAGCCCGACAAACCCAGCGTGCCCCATAGCGTACATAAGCGGTGTACGGAGATCGTCACCCAAGCCCTCGCCCGCGACGTGGCCGCGAACCCTGCCGAAGCGGGTATTCTCCTGACCGCCGTCCTCGCTCGAAGCGCCTTCAGCCATTGGAGCCTGCAGGGCGTCAAGCTCGCCATCAGCGGCTTTCATCCGTCCGAGGGCTCGGAGCTGCCGGTTAGTCACGCCCTCGCCGAGCGGCAGGAGCACTTCGCCGAACGTTTGGGTGACAGCCTCGCCGAGACCGTCGCCATGGTCCAAGGCCTGACCGAGGACGAGCGCCGGGAGCTGCGCGCCTTCTGCCTCGCCCCCTCCCTCGACTTTACCGAAGCCCGAAGCGATCAGCCGGACCACGGAGCGCGTCGGACGGCAGCCCTGATCGCCGAGCGCTTCGGCTCGGACCTACGTCAGCATTGGACCCCGGACGAGGCCTACTTCCAAAAGCTCAGCCGCCCTGCCCTCGCCGATGCACTACGAGAGATGGGCAGCCGGGAGACCGGGCTGGAGAGCTGCAAGAAAGCCGATCTGGTTCCGATGGCGGTCAGGCGCGCCAAGTCGTCCGGATGGCTGCCGGAGAGCGTCCGTTTTGCCGAAGCCACTGCCTCTGAAGAAACGCTTACGGACCAACAACACGAGGCTGCTCTTAAAGCGGCTTAGAGATCGAGGGCTTTACCGCAGGCGGAGCCCTCACCCTTTCGGCTCAGCTCCGCAGATAGGCAAAAGCGTGCTGCACATAGTCGGCTTTGCCGAGCGGCACACCTTCTTGCCGGAGGATCGCATAGGCCGTCATCACGTGAAAATAGAACTGCGGCAGGGCCCAGTCGCGAATATATTCCGCTCCCGTCATATCGAAGACGCGCCCATCGGGAAGTTTGAGTTCGACGGGCCCGGTCTCGCCGTCATTGAGCGCGTCCGGTCCAAGCCCGCCGAGAAACATCACCGCATCCGCGATCCGTGTCTTCGCCTCCGCGAAGGTGCCGGGCCTCTCTCGCCCATGGCGCCCTTCTTCGAGAAGATCGTGCCAAACTTGCGGAAACTCTTCGCAGCGGAGATAGGGGACGCCTTCGTAAGCCTGAAGGCACGAAAACCGGACCTGCGTCGCCAGCGGAAACATATCCGGCGCGAGACAAGCGCTGACAGCTTTATCCTTGTCGTCCGCCTTGTCGAGTCAGCCCGCGAGGGCCGTCAGCATCTGGGTGTAGGTCGGGACGAGCAGATCGATCGGGGTCATGGGCTGGGCTCCGTCAAGCGTTGGCCCTTGGTCTATGAGGGATCGCTGCCTGAACCAAGTCCGCTGACCAGAGTGACGGGGTGCCCGCTGGAGCACACCCGGTTCGCTCATGGGCTGGGGAAGGTACACCCGCGCGAAGGAGGGGCGTGGCCATCGCTGCGGCTTCGCTACCAGAAGCCGCTTAAGGAATCATGGTGGGTCCTACCGAGTCAAGATTGGAGCAGGCTGGGACCGACCGCAGCGGCGAAGTTCAGCGAGACGAGCCGCCTGTCGAGCCGGTCCTAGATCTTCTGTAAACGGACTGCCGTGCTCTGGAAGCAGAACTTTACGGGCCAAGCAGCACCGCCTCCGCATCGCCAGCCAGCACCCCGCGTAGCAGTCACGGCGAGGGTCCGAAACGCCGCGCCCGCATGTCCCGCCTAAGGGATCGACAACATCTCACCCGCTGCCATGGCGGCAGTCTCCTTCCGTCACTCAAGTGGTACACGGAAAACCATCCCTGCCGACTGACAACCAGGCCCTGGGGCGAACGGCAGCCGCACGAAACCGCCCTCCACCGAAAAACTCCGGTGGCCTGCCTGCGGCTGGGCCATTCCATCGCGAAGCAGTTTTTAGGTCTCGTTCGGTCCTCCGCTGGCGCTGCGGCCTTCCAGGTTCGTCCACCTGCCGCCCGCCCCTTTTGGGGCCTCGGTCGGCAGGGATGGTCCCCGCTGACCACGGACAAAAGGAGACCACCACCATGGCAGCCATCGGCTACGTCACCCACAACCCCGAGCGGGACAGCTACAAGGGCTCGCTCAAGACCCTCACCATCGCCTGCGGCATCGAGCTGGTGCCCAACGGCGAGAAGGCGGACGACAAGCAGCCCGACTTCCGCATCTTCACCGACGAGCGCACCGAGATCGGGGCAGGCTGGAAGAGGACCGGCAAGAACTCAGGCCGGCCCTACGTCTCGCTGACCTTCGCGGCCCCGGAGCTTGGACCCAAGCGCCTCTACGCCAATCTCGGCCCTGCGGCAGGACAGGACGACAGCTCCGTCTACGCCATCATCTGGAACCCCGAAGGCTGAGGCCCGCGCCCGCCTCTTACCGGGGCGGGCGTTCTCTTTTCCGAACAAGGAGAACCGTCATGAAACTACTCACCAGCGACCACCGCACCGCCCTCAAAGCCGCCTTCGAAGACGAGACCAAGGACCACCCACCTCTCGTCAAGCTCTTCCGTCCCTGGGGGCCCGGCACCTGGCTCCTAATGGGTCTCACCGAGGACGAGGCCCTAGCCTTCGGGCTCTGCGACCTCGGCTTGGGCTTCCCGGAGCTCGGCTATGTCAGCCTCGACGAACTGCGCGCTGTCAAAGGCCCCTTCGGTCTCGGTGTTGAGCGGGACATCCACTTCACGGCGAAAGCCACCATCGGGGTCTACGCCGAGGCCGCGCGGATCGGCGAGGCGATCACCGAGGATGAAGGAAAACTTCGGCAAGCCTGTGCGGTCCTGGAGCGCCGCGCCAAAGAGGACGGACGGAGGCTAAGAGCAACAATGCTTTAAAACAGCTCACCTTCTCCGATGCATCACGTCGGAGAAGGTACTGCTCGAAGGGGACGAAAGGATGCGGATCGACCGCACGACTTGATCTCCCACGAGTTTGGATCAATCGGGCACCGCCTCCTCCGCGCGGCGACGAAGATCTGCCTCTAAAGCATCGAGATCGTTCCGGTCGAATACGCGGCCGGCGGCGACCACGGTTTCGATTTCTCTAAGGGCGCGGATATCTTCCAGAGGGCTGCGGCGGAGAAGGATCAGATCCGCCCGCCGACCTTCTTCAACGCGTCCGGTTTCCCCGTCATTGCCAAACAGCCGCGCGGGGTTGATGGTTGCAGTCGCAAGTGCATCACCCGGGCTCAAACCGATATCCACATAGCGTTCCACCTCTTCGATCAGTGTGAAGCCATGGAAGAGAAATGGATTGAGGAAGGCTGCGTCCGATGATGCCAATATGGTGACACCGGCTTCGTGCGCCAGTTTGAACGTCCGGCGATCCTGCCGGACGGCCTCGGGGGCGATGGCGAGCATGTCGTCGGTCATCGCCGCCCGGCGAAAATCCGGCTCCCCCCAACCTTCCCGGATGTTTGCGGGAACGGTGAGCATCCGGGGATCATCGGCCTGGGGATCGTCACCGAGGTAGAAATCCGCAACCATGAGAGTCGGCGCGACCGCGATTCCCACGGCGGCTAGCCGATCGACCGTCCGTCGGCAAAGTTTCTCATCCCATGTCTTGAAGGTTCTCATCGTGTGAGCCGCCATCTCCGCCATCAGTGCGTCGAAAGGTTCGTCCTGCGACAGCGCAGCTTGGGCACCTACGACCATCTCAGCTTCATCCCTCGAGCAGGCCTTCGTTACTCTGCCGACATGCTCGACGACGTCCTGACCGGCAGCTACCGCCTCATCGAGTCGCACTGCTTCCGGCACATGGCCGTAGAGAGGGAGGCCGAGTTTCGTCGCTTCATCGGCAATCGCAAGATAGGTCGCCCTATCGAGGAGGGAGTAGGCTTTGACCGACGTCCATCCGAGATTGGCCGCCTCTCTCACGCGAAGGCGTCCTTCCTCAGGCGAGGCGGCCACCATCTGCCCCGGCCAGGACCCAGGCGGACCGTCGATCATCGCCCCCGCGGGTACGATACGAGGCCCGACGCGATTACCAGCGGCGATCGCTTCGCTGATGGTCAACTGCTCTCGGAGCGGAACGAGCGCACCCATGTCTCTGATGCTGGTAACGCCGTGCAAAATGTAGAGCGGTAGCGCGACATCCGGCTCACCCTCCGCAGAGAAGACATGGACATGGGCATCCCAAAGACCCGGCATGAGGAAGAGGCCTTCCCCCGATATCACCCGGCTCGACCTGGCAAGGACGACACGCCGCTGGCTTGCCACCTCGACAATCCTGTCGCCGCGGATGACGACGCTCTGATCCGGTATGACGCGCCCCGTCTCCACGTCGATCACTGAGACGCCTTCTATGACCGTCAGCCCTAGAGCGGGCGAGTCTTGACCAGCGCAAGCGGCCGCAAGGAGCAGCGCAAACAGGGCAGCAACTCTTTCCGGATAGGCGCTATGCTTATTTTCTGTCTTTATACTGTTCATCATCTGACCTCCTTGATACTACTGCTGCTCATCCCGTATTGCCCTGCAATAGGCACTCGCGATCCGGTCTTCGATCTCCATGAGAATGGGCCGGTCGCTATCAATGATCCCGATGTCAGTGTTGATCTGAAGAGCAATCGCAGCGTCGTGGGCGCGATAGTATTGAAGGCTGGTCGAGTAGCCTGGTATCCAGCCGCGATGACCGTAGGCCTCGCCCATGACGGGACCGGATCGTACTGCGATACCGAGCCCGTAGCGCGACGCTCTTCGTTCCGGTGCTGTGGGAACCCCTTCTGCGGCGACCTTGAACAGCTCTTCTTTCGTCAACCGTCCGGAAAGAAAAGCGCGGCCCCAAGTAGCGAGGTCGCTGGACGTCGAGTAGAATCCGCCGCCGGCTCCTTCGATGGCTGGATTCCAGACGAGGCGACCTTCACCGTCGGTTGATCGGACGGGCAAACCAAGACCCCCGGCCTCGGAAGCGTAGCCGCGGGCAAGGCCAGGAAGCTGCCGCCTGTTCGAAGGGCCGGTAAGCCCAAGGGCAAGGGGCTCAATAAAACGTATACGGACGGCGTCTTCGAAGGGCTCGCCTGTGACTCGCTCGATGATCAGGCCCAAGATGAGATAGCCGGTGTCCGAGTAGGACCATTCTTCCCCCGCCGGAAACAACGGATCAAGACCTCCAAGAAGAGAGATCAGCTCGACCGGGTCAGTTTCGCGGTCCGAGCGGCGGAGCATCTCTGGAAAGGCAGAGAGTTTGACGTGATCAGGCAGCCCCGAGCGGTGGCCCAGTAGATGCCGGACCGTCATCGTTTCGGCATTGGGGAGCCGGGCAAACCACGCATCATCCGCAAACAAGGGGGCAACCGGACTATCGAGGCTCAACTGAGCTTCAGCGACGAAGTCGAGAACCACGGCAGCGACGAAGGTCTTCCCCACACTCGCCGCCGGCATGGTGGTGCGCGGGGTCATCTCCTCGCCAGTTTCGAGGTTGGCAGAGCCCACCGCCACCGAGACAACGCCGTTCCCGTCGGCGACCGAGACCGTGATGCCGGGAAAGCCGAACGCGTCGGCGATTTCCTCGGCCTCGACCGTCAGTGACCGCTTGAGATCATCAACGAAGGCCTCGGATGAGGCCAGAGCGGAAGGGGCGAGCGCCACGACCGCCGCGGCGAAGCTTTTGGCGAAACTTGTCATCTTGCCGTCTCCGCTTCGTCGCCGAAGAGATCGGTCACAGCTTCTCGCGATGAGAAGAGCCCGGCTCGGTTCATCCAGACGACGAGGCACGAGGCGGCAGCAAAGAGATACATGTCGTAGGGCTGCGCGTCCGGCCACAGCGGGTTGTTCATCTGGAAGTGGAACAGCATCGACAGCGCCAGGCTGCCCCGGGCATGGTTGAAAAGGGCTGTTAGAATGATGCTACAACTGACCGATCCGATGAAGAACGGCAGGAACTCCCAGGCGGCTTGCGGCGTCGTGCCGAGGACGAAGGCGGGCAGATGCCAGACCGCCCAGATCACTCCAAGGACGAGCCCTGACCAGAAAGGCAGGAGGAACCGCTGCAGGAGGGGAAGGGCGAAGCCGCGCCATCCGATCTCTTCGACCGGCCCGAGGACGAGCATGATCAGGGCGAGCGGGAAAAGGGTCATCCATGGCTCCTTCAGGAGGGGCGCCGAGCCCGCTTCGCCCTTGATCAGGGCACCGGCGAAGAAGACCAGCGGAAACCCGAAAACGAGAAAGGCGTACCAAGCCAAAGAAGCTCGAAAGAGAAGGAGGCGGCCAAAATAATGGCGAAGACCTCGGGAGCCTGCGCTTCGCCACACGAGGCTGATCGCAACGAGGGCCGGAGCGTAGACGGCGAGGAAGAAAAGCGGGTGGCGCCCATGAAGAGCCCCCAATCGCTCCTCCGCCCACTCCGGCCATAGAAGAAAAGGCGCGAAGACCGACCACGCCAGCCCAAAAGTCAGAAGGAAAAAGGGCACGACCAAAACGGTCTGCGCCCGGTTTTGCTCATCCGGTGCGCTCGCCATCAGCATGGAATGCCGCTCCCGGGCCATAGCCCCCTTTGCTCTGGGCGGGGTTAGGAACAACCGCGGAAGACGGCCTTGATCCAGATCGAACACACGCGGCAAGCCGAGGTGCAAAACTCAGACGCGATGAAAATGATCTGGCTTCTTCTCCTCGTCGTGGCGGCGACCTTTTCCGGACTTCGAGCCTGGCGTGCGCTCGACCACCGGTCTGACCTGTCGGCGTGGCAGAGCCTTGCTAGCCGCGAGGCGAAAGAACTCCGGCTCTTTGATCTTGCGATGGTCGAGGACCTACCCGAACCGGCGAGGCGTTATTTCGCCTTCACTATCGCGCCGGGGACACCGCTGCATACGGTTGCCGAAATCGATATGGTCGGCACGCTGGACAACGGGTCGAGAGAGGCCCCGAACCCGATGCCCATGGAGGCGAAGCAGATTCTCGCCCCTCCCTTCGGGCTCGTCTGGCGCGTCAGGTTCGGAAAGCTTAGCGGCTCCGATGGAGCGACGCCTTCGACCTCCTGGACCCGCTTCTGGCTTCTGAACACTGTGCCTGTGGTACGCGCCAGCGGCCCCGACCACCACCGCTCAAGCTTCGGAAGGGTGATCGCCGAGACCGCATTCTGGAGCCCCGCGAGCCTTCTTCCCGGGCCCGGCGTCCGGTGGGAGGCGGTCGATCGTGATCGAGCCCGAGCGATCGTTACCTATGGCAGTTTCCAACAGGCCGTCGAGATCACCGTCGATCCGGAGGGTGCCCCCACTAAGGTCCTCATCAAACGCTGGAGTGATGCCAATACCGAAGGCGAGTTCCGCGAGCAGCCCTTTGGCGGTTTTCTGTCCGAGTATCGCAGCTTTGACGGCTACCGCCTCCCAACCCGGGTCGAAGGGGGCAATCTGATCGGCACCCCGGAATATTTTGCGTTCTTCCGTGCAGAAGTGAGCGATATACGGCTTGGTGAGACTTCGATCCGGGGGACAAAATGATAGCGGTCGCCATTCAGGTTCTCCTCCCCGCAGGTCTTCTTCTCTAGCTCGCGTATACGCCGCTTGGGCGGGGGTTTGCATTTTTCGTGCAGGCCGCGGCGGTTGCGTCCGCTCTTCTTGCGCTGACGCTGACAAGTATGTGGATCGTCCCTCCGTCGTGGACCCCCTATCTTTACCTTCTCGTCTTGTTGGGCATCGTGGTTGCGCGGTACCGACAGGGCCCGGACGGAGAAGACCCGCATCGATTTCGGATCCTGAGAACCGTGACTTCAATCCTTCTCGGCGCGTTGGGGCTCTGGGCAGCGATGCTGAACGAGGCCGCTTTTTCTGGGAGGAATCTCCCTTCCACGAGAACTGCCGTCGACCTCGTCTTCCCGCTCAGGGCAGGCACGTATCTGGTCGCCAATGGGGGATCGACATCGACTGTCAACAGCCATTTCTTGACCTGGCAACCATCGACCGATCGTCAGCGCGACTATCACGGACAATCCTTCGGGGTTGATCTCGTTAAGCTGAACAGATGGGGCGCGAGCGCCAGGGGCTGGAGACCGTTTCGTCCAACTGCGTATGAGATTTTCGGGGCTTCGGTTCACGCACCATGCTCGGAAGAAGTGCTGCAAGTCAGAAATGACATGCCCGACATGCGCGTTCCCTTTCTCGACGAAACCGCGCTCGAGGGAAACCACGTCGTCTTGAAATGCGCCGAAGCGATCGTGATCCTCGCCCACATGCGACGCGGAAGCGTCATCGCGAGTGAAGGCGCGATAGTGGAGGAAAGCGATCTCCTCGGCGAAGCCGGAAACTCGGGATAGTCGTACGAGCCCCATTTGCATATTCACGTACAGCGCCCCAGCGCGCCGAGCCGTCCTATCTTCAGCGGCGATCCGCTTCATCTTACCTTTCTTGGCGACCTTCCGGTGCACAACCAACCTATCGTCGTCGATTAGGGGTCGCTGCCGCCACCGTCGTCGTCGGAGACTTTACCTCGCGGCACAACCGTTCTATCTCGCTTCCGCTTTCGCCCGGTGATCGATCTCCGCTCCTCAGGAGATCAAACCCATGGACTTTCTACCGACGTATGGCGGCCCCGCTCGCTGCCTGTTCCTTCAAACCTGGCTTTTGGCGCCTGTCTGTTCGGGGCCCGAAGGCCCTTCGGCGTTGTCCGGCTTCGCATCGCCGCCACGATCCGGTGCTGACGCCTTACACTGGCCTCGCGACAGACGCCGCAAGCTGTCTTCGGGACCGAACTCCGAAAGCTTCGCCAGCACCTCCACCAACGTTTGGAGCTCCCAAGTGTGGAGCTTCGATCCCATGACCAGCTTTCCGAGGTGCTGGGCAGCATCCGCTTCGAGCTGCTTGGCTTTCATTGCGAGACTTTCCTGCTTCGCGCGGTGCGCTTCGAGTTCGGCGATCGGGTTCTTCTTGGCGGGCACGGCTAAATCCTTTTTGGTCGATAGGTCCCACTCTGAGGGGTCGGACACCTCCCGTCGCGGGCTACAAGGACGACCGAAACCCGCCGATCCGGAACGGCGACGAGCACGCCTTTGTCAAGGTGCCGGTTCGTCCGGAAAGACAATCGGGCGTAGGGGCGGAGAACGGCCAGGGGGCCGCCCTGGCCTGATCACACACAACGCACAGGGTGCCTTGGGGCGGCAAAGCCAGTCAGCGTCTGGGTTGGAAGCCAAGTCCGTCAAACCGAGCCGCTTCGGCGCACTGTATCCGCATGGTCCGCTGGCGGAGAGTATGCGCGGCTTCCGCCGGATACGGACTGTCGCCGATCCGCGCCGTGAATGCAGGGACCATCCTTTGGGTTGTTTGCGGTGCTCCCCCTCCCTGGTGCGTTTCGGAAAGGCGGTGACCCGATGACCGAGTGCACACGCTTCCAGTTCCGGCTCCCCAAAAGGGACTGCTTTGCCCTCGAAGAGGCCGCCAAAGCCCACGGCATCGCTCCCAACCAGATGGCGAAGAAGCTCGTTCAGCTGGCCCTCTCGAAAGATCCCCTACCCCCCGAGAAGCTCGCCGATGACCTCCTGGTGATCCGGGCGGGCATGGAGCAGCTGTTCCGACGGTCCGACCGTTCCGGCGAACTCGATGACGCCATCGAGATCGTCAAGACGCGGCTCCGGCAAGAAGCCTCGATCCTCCGTGACGGGAGGATCAGCTGATGGCGGAGAACACGAACGGACCTCTCAAGACCTTCCTGCGCGGCGGGCAGGTTACCCTGCACACCCTTCGCATGTTCGGCCAGGTGATCCGCTTCCTCGCCGGCGCGATGATCAGCCTGATGTTGGTCATCGCCTATCTCGGCACCATGGCGAACACCTCGCCCGAGGAACGCCACTACGCCATGAAGAGGTACGAAGCCCACGGGTATCGGCTCCTCCGCGCGCCGCTCCATACCGAGCTCAACATGCTCACCGCCTCGGGCGAGCATCGCCCCTTTCCGCTCTCGGTGATCCTCACCAACAGCGCCGTCTCCGAGCACGAATTGAGCTTCCGAAAGACCACCCTCCGATGGCTGATGATCGGCGGGTCGGCCGGAGGCTTGGGCTTCCTGTTGCTCGTTGGACTGTTCGTCCGACGCGGCGGGACGCTGACCCGCACCAATATCAAACGGGGTGCGTCGATGACCGACGCCAGATCCCTAGAAGCCGAGGTGAAGGCTCATAACAACGCCCGGCGACGGGAGGTGAAGGCCCTTCGCTCTGCACCCACCTACAGGCTCGCGGGCATTCCCTACCCCCTCGGCTCGGAGGTCCAGCACACGTCGATCTCCGGGACCATCGGTTCGGGCAAGACCCAAGCCATCTCCGCCCTCCTCGAACAGATCAGGGAGGCCGGTGACCGGGCCATCGTCTTCGACCTCACTGGCGGCTTCATCGGTCCCTTCTACCGGGAGGGCACGGACCATATCCTCAACCCCCTCGACGCGCGCTCCCCTTCCTGGTCGGTCTTCGAGGAAGCTCAAAGCAAGGCCCAGTTCGACGCCATCGCCGCCGCTATGATCCCTCGCGGCATGCATGGTGATCCCGTCTGGGCGGACAGCGCGCGGCTCGTCTTCTCGACAGCGGCGCAGCTTCTGGTCGGGGACGGCAAGGCGACCAACGAGGAGCTGGTTCGTACGCTTCTTACCGCCAGTTTGGACGAGCTCGGCGCCTTCTTCGAAGGAACACCCGCCGCCCCGATCATCTCGCCGGACAGCCCCAAGATGACGAACTCCGTGCGGATGATGCTCAGCACTTACCTCGACGGTTTGCGGCTCCTGCCAACCGAAGGAGAGACGTTCTCGGTGACCCGCTGGATCGAAAAAGACGAAGCGGGCAGCACCCTCTTCCTTTCCTCCCGCGCCGACATGCACGAGACTCTGAAACCGCTCCTGACCGTCTGGATGGACACAGCCGTCAGGGCGCTGATGTCCCGTCCGCGCGATCCCTTCCGGCGGATCTGGTTCATCCTCGACGAGGTGGCAGCCCTTCAATCCCTCCCCTCGATCATGGACGGCCTCGCCCGCGGCAGGCAGTTCGGCGCCGCCTTCGTTCTTGGCCTGCAGGCGCAATCCCAGCTCCGCCAGATCTACGGCATCGACGGGGCACAATCTCTGTCCTCGGTCTGCCGGACGAAGCTGATCCTCGCAGCGTCGGACGCGGATACAGCCAAATGGTACGCGGATTTCCTCGGTCGTCAGGAACGGTCCCAGTCCAACGAAAACGTCTCCTTCGGCGCCAACACGATCCGCGACGGGGTGATGGTCGCCCGCCAGGAGAAGACCGAGCATCTCGTCATTCCCGAAGAAATCCTGAACCTTCGAAGTTTGGAGGGCTTCCTCAAACTGCCCGAGGGGTTCCCGCTGGCGAAGGTGGGCGTGCCCCTGGTGGTGCGAGAGGACGCAGCGGCACCCTTCGTACCGAGGACGGAGGATCAGCTCCTTGTGCAGCGATCAGCGGTCCAATCGCCTGGCAAACGGCGTTCCCATCGTCGCGAGGAAGAAAGCAGGGATTTGACCGATCTCGATCCTGTCGAGACCCGAACTGCAACAACGCCAAACCAGCCAGCCGACGAAGTGGACCGGAAAGAGTCAGATGCGCTGGCGCTTCGGTTCCCCGGCTGGGATATTGAGATCTAAGACGAACGGGAAGAAACGCGCAGAACCCGACATCAGCTCAGCGGCCCTGAACGCCCCAAAACGGACGCTGTTCGACTTGTCAGTGCCCAGGCCTAGCTAGCGCAGGAACTGCGCTAGGCATCCTGCAACTGGGCACGCCACGCAAATGTCTTCACCCCGGCGAATAGGATCCACAACAGGAACGTGATTTCCCCTAATGCTGCGATGCTTCCCACGAAAAGTTGGATAGTCGCTGCATGGACAGTATAGTCTGCATACAGCGTAAGAGCGAGCGTGTCCGCACCGTAGGCGAGGCCCGCTGCGATCAAGCCGAGGCCGAGCAAGCTCGGGAGGAAGGTGGATCGAAAGATCAACACACCCAGCACGATCAGATGCAAGCCAAAAATTCCGAGCGAAAGCGTGAAACCAGCATCGTAGGCTGCGAAGCGCTCCTGTAGGCTTGCTAGCTCCACAGTAGGAAACAAAGCGCTGAAGAGGCCCACCAGAGGTACGATATGGGCAATAACGTAGAGGAGCCGTAGTCCCATCATGCCGCCGGCTAACAAGCGCCCAGCGGGAAGCATCAGCTGGTACAAGAGAAACGCGATAAGCAAATCGATGATCTGCACAACAACCATGGCGAGCAGGCCAAGTCGAAGTGTCGACACGGAAATGTCCGCCTGAAGTCCTGCTGCAGCGGGGGTGACCACTGCAAAGTACGACCAGCCCGCCAGAATCGCGAGTGTTAGATACAGTACGCCGATCAACCGCGGTCTTGGTTTTTGCTGGATCATTGTCACTGCTCCTGTTGCTGAATTGACCAAAATGGGTCCGTCTGTTTCGGCGCAGATGGTTCACGATGATGAATTGCGCTAGGGTTCCGCATGGCGTTTTCTCTGAAGCCAATCGCCAATTTGCTCTCTCCGGTAGTTGTTGCTGGGGTCACATCGGTAGCGTTCTGCGCCGTTGTGCTATCCATCGTAGACCCTGCTCAGAGCTGGAAAGCTCTTCTGGCAGGGCTGTTCATCCTGGCTGCAGCCGTTGCAGTTCTCGCTGCGAAACCCCAAGCGCGGTCAGGGGAAAAACCAGGACAGCGCATCCGCTTGGCCTTTATCGTGGCCAGTGTGATGGTGACCAGCCAACTTGCTTTTGCTGTTGCACGCGCAGTTGGGTGGTTTGCGGAGGAGGGCAACGTTGAACGGTGGTCGCTGCAGTGGTTCGTCGTGGCCATCGCCGCGGTTGCGACAGAAATGCTGACGTCTCGGAAGAAGCGGAAATCAAAAACAAATGATGCCGAAGACTAGTCTGCACAGCGGTGTTCCTAAACATGCCCGCTTTAGACGACCGTTACGTTGAATTCTTCTGATTCTTCTGACGGCTCGAAGTATCGCGTTACTTCTCTGAAGACCTCTTCCGTGTCGAAATTTGCCCGTTCAGGCTGCTCCTTTCTACGTTCTTGCAGCCGTCTCAAGCAAACATCGTCGTCAACTTGGAGATAGTAAAGTTGATGCGGGATACCACGTGGCCCGTAGATCTCCTTGAACCACGCCCTTTGCTTTTTCGTGTTACCCGGAAAATCCAAAACTACGCTGGTACCTGAAATCAAAATCTGTTCCACATGGACCTTCAGCAAAGGCTTTAGTCGCGACGAGTAACGAGCATAGTCGCTAAAATCTTTGATCTCGCCCGGGAACAAATTGGCCAACCATTCATCTTCTGAGATGAGGACAGCGCCTCGTTCGCGGGCAATTTCGGCGGACATTTTGCTTTTGCCAGCACCCATCTTGCCGCTGAAGAATATCAGTGTGCCGAAGACAATCATCGCGCAGCCTGACCTTCTGGGCCAAGCGCCGACGCATGACGTTCGACGCGGGGATCTTCCTGTTCTGAATAAAGCGACTGTCCAGGCGTGAAGTAGATGAACTTTGCGCCATTCGGTGCGCCAGGTTTATGCCAGATACCCCGGGGGACAACGAAGGAAGAACCGGCCGGCGCAACATAGCGCTGCGCTGTTTTCTCGAGGAGGGTAATCTCGACAGCCCCCTCAATGACATAAAAGAATTCGTCAGTATCTGGATGCATCTCCCAACCCGGGGATACCCCAGTGAAGCTACATGTACCAAAGCTTCGACCATTGAATGCAGAAAACTCAAGAAACGTTTCCTCTGGATTGCCCGCAAGCATTCCTAGTACGTCGACAACATTCATAGTGACATCCTCGCAGTGACTATCTTAGGCTCAAAAACCTACCCTTCAGGGTTGGCGGAATTCTGAGTGCTACGCACAATCAATTGGTTCCGTCTACGGATCGTTGGTGAGGCCGAACAGATGTGGTCTCGCGGACACCAAACCAGTACGCCCAGCCAATCAGCAGGACTTGCAGGGGTGTTCTGATCAACAAATAGGACGGACCCCACTGGTGCCCGCCCAAACCCGTTTCGTTCAGCGCGGCATACACATTTGCTGGGAAAAACAGGATCAAAACGAGGATACAAAGCTGTGCACCGCGCTTTCTCCATGCCGGTACCAGAAGCGCTAAACCGAGCGTCGCTTCCAAGACCCCCGTTGCGTAGACAAGCAGTAAACGGTGAGGGACGAACGGTGGCAGCATTTCGATCATTCCTTCCGTCATGACAAAGTGCCCGACGGCGAAAAAAATGAACGCTGCGGATAGTCCGATGATGGCGCCTAGTCGGTACAGATGAGGCCGTTGCACCATTGCGCCGATCGCTGCCCCGACCAACGTCGGCCCGAATAGAATTGTAATGATGATTAGAGGTGTCGTCATTGAAAGCCACTCCCGATAGCTTTGGCAAAATTGATCTGTTCAATAAGTTCTGTCGTCGTACGACCCAGGTCTTCGTGCGGCAGAACTGCGTTCAACCTTTGATCAATGGCCAGCACGGCGATGCCGTGAACCAGTCCCCAAGCGGCGGCGCAGGCGGTCCGGAGCTGGCGCTCGGATGCAGACGGCATGCACACACGGATCGTTTCGAACAGTATATTGAAGTTCTTGCTGCGCTCAGCGACCAGCCCTTCGGGCGCAGTGCTTCCTGCAAAGTCTGGCGTCTGGATCAGCTCAAACAGCTTAGGATTCTCGGCTGCAAAAACGACATAAGCAGCCCCAAGGTCACGCAACTGTTTGTGGGGACAGTCTGCCTCGTTCGCCGCCGTTTCCAATGCCTGATTAAACTTCTTGAGGCCTGCCTCCACGATAGCGGCCATCAATTTCTGCTTGTCTTTGAAGTGATGATAAGGCGCTGCGGGAGACACTTCGATTGCTTTTGCAACACCGCGCAGTGAAAGTGCGCTCGCTCCATCCTTTTCCACGATGACCATCGCAGCATCGATCAAGGCGGCCCTCAGATCCCCATGATGATAGCCATTGGCCTTGTTTTTCGCCGCGCTAGGCATGGAATCGCGCTCCTATCTAAGCAACGTTAAGATAGGAGCAAACTAAGCGGTGTCAAGATGGGTTTTTGGAGTTCGTCTCCCCTAGTGGAACGGTGACTGTTCGTCCGTCGGTCAGAGGCTTAAACTCGCCTCAACTCAGACACTCACGCTGCAAGGAGCACCATTCGCTTCTTGCGGAGAGTGAGCTTTCGCCAGACCAAGTCTCGGAAGGCGCATTTGCGGACATGACCTAGCACCACGCGGATAGGACAAGGTGGCGATGCTGCTTGCTGAATACTGCTCAGCACGTTCGACATATCGTAGCCCCCGCCGACACTCATCATCGGGCCGAAGGTTGCAACTGGAACCATACATCATCCGCGAGTGAGTTTGAGAAGAGAGCACCACTCACGCGAGAGGCTGGTCCACGAACAAAGCGAACCTCCTGGACCGGTCCGTCACCGAAGAATACATCCTCTGTAAACGGTAGTAATGAAGAGCTTCCAACGCGAGGATGGCGCAAAACAAGTGCTCCGTCCTCTGTACTCACGTCAAAGAAAACATCAAGCTCTTCGCTATAGTATCGCCCGAGATAGGCTGATGTATCGATGGCATCGGGATCGACCGGCTCAATGTTCAGACGCATACCGGGGATACTGCCGTGCAGTCCGAGGGTCCAAGCAAATCCCGGTGACTTGCCGCCCACGGGCCGATCAAAAGCTATGGATAAATCGGTTGTTCCTCCCACGAGAAACCTCCGCGGACCAATTTGGGGAATTGGGGCCCCTTCCGTAGAGCCATAAGGGGCGAAATACAGCGCCTTTCCGTCGGTCGTGATCGAGAAGATCACACCAGGGAACAATTCATAGTCTCCTGCATACGCCTGAAGATCAGCAGATGAGGCAGGCTGAAATTCAGCGGGCTCCCGAGGACTGCCGAAGAAGATATCGTCAATAATGCCATAGGCTAACTTTGCTGTATCAACGTCGAAGCGGTTGCTCATCACTGCAACGGCGAAGTTTCGACCTGGCACACGGATCAGAAAGGAACGGTAACCTGCATCGGTCCCGCCATGGGACCAAGTTTCAAGGCTGCGGTAGGAGCGCTTCTCTTGTCCGCGCCCGAGCGTGGCCGCGTCACCGGACAGGGCGAATGTCCGTTCTTCAAAAATACGCCACGCGTCCACGCTACCCACGGTCTGCTCGTTAAGTGCACGCGCCCAGATGAGGAGATCCAGCACTGTGGTCTGGATCCCGGTAGATGCAACCAGCTCGTATCGCAGGTCATCCCGCAAGAAACCATCGCCGGTAGGCTGGTAAGACATCGCCCTGTGCGGAATGATCTCAGAAAGATCCGTACGCATGATCGTTTGTGTCATGCCAAGTGGATCGAAGTACGCTCCCTGCAAATGCTCACGGTAGGACACGCCGGTGGTTCGCTCGATGATCTCACCGAGAAGAGCATAGCCGGAATTGCTGTACTCAACCCGAGCGCCAGGCGCGAAGTTGAGGGACACTTGATTCTCTAACAAGCGTTGGCGCTGGTCCTCGCTGAAGACATCGCCGCGTCGCCACCCGGCCATGGCAGACAGGCTGGACGCTTCGCGGAGGCCCGACATGTGGTCGAGCAAATGTTGCACCGTGATCTCAGGGCCGCGATACGCCAGTTCCGGCAAGTAGGTCCGAATATCCTCCTCGATGTCAATCTTGCCCTCAGATGCGAGTTCTGCGATCGCAAGAGCCGTGACCTGCTTCGTCAGCGATGCTCCGTGGAACACTGTTGTCGGAGTGATGGTCACGTCGTGGCCGACATCCGCTAAGCCCGTAGCGCCCGCGTAGACAACCTTCCCCTCTATCATCACCGCGAGCGCTAACCCCGGCGCTCCCTCTCTCTCCCAAGTAGCGAGGTTGTCTGAGAAATCGTATTTTGCGGACGTTGTCCCACCGTCCGACGCACAGGCCGTGAGGAGGAAAAGAGCGACCAGAAGTGCGCAAGGCGTCTTACGGAGAAGTATCATCGAGAGTTGATCCGTAGCTATCCGTCGAAGCTAGGGAACAGCGCGGGACGTGTCGTTCGGCTTCCCGATTTCGGAGGTTCGACTTTCCGCAAAATATTGTTCTGCCTTAACTTTATTGGCTAGGCGAAAAGCTGAGGGTGTCGTTTTCGCGAGCTTTCGGAACGCCGTGTTGAACGACGACTTCGATACAAACCCCGCCGCCAGCATGATCTCAGCCACGGTTTTCTCGGGCGCTGCGACAAGCAAAATCTTCGCCTGTTCAATCCGGTATTGGTTGACGAAGTCGAAGAAATGCACCCCAGCTTCGAGGTTGAGAAGAGCTGACAACTCCCGGGGTGTGAGGTTAGCTTCCAGCGCCAGTTCGTCGACGCGAAGGTCTGGCTTCAGGAAGAGCTCTCGCTCGCGCATCACCGAACGGACCCTCTCAAGATCACCCACGAAGGACTGTCTCGGCGCTGCCTTGCCGCCGGTGCCCACCGGGACCGAACGGCGATCAACACCGCGAAAGGTATCGGGCTGGAAAAGGGCAACCATTAGGATCGCGCTGACGACAAGCAACGCGACGAGAGCGACAAGCTGCTGCAGAATGCTCAGGGCGTTGGGGCCCACGCCTGCTATCATAGCAGCGTTCTTTGTCACCACCAGTAGGTGAGCGAGGACGCTCACCGCGACGAGGCGGCTGAGCCAAAGAAATGTCTGCGATCCCGCATCGGAAAACTCAGCCAAGTAACGCTGACGGAAGGTCGTCAAAACCAAAACGCAAGCGGCGGCATAGGCGAAAAACTGCAGATGAAGGAAAGCCGTCAGCACGCCGACTATCTGTGCCCAAGCCCCTGAACTCAAGGCGATCGCTAGAACGGACGCAACCATCCACGGCAACAGGTGCGGCCAATCCGCAAGACGGACGCGCCTACTCCGGAAGCACGCCGCGGCGACGAAGCCAAAGAACATCGGCATTTGCAAGAAGGCGCTCGTGAAGCGGAACCGATTAGCGAACAGATGCTCTGCCCAAAAGCTTTGGGCGTACCAGCCAGAGGTCTCAAACGCGGTCAAAACCAGAAAGGCCGCGAACAGCAGGTTCGAGGTCCGGGCTTCGGAACGGGCGAGAACGAGGTATGCTGCAAGGACACAGCAGCAAAAGAGCAACATCGCCGAAAAGGGAGCGAGCATCATCAGTTTACCGCCTTACGTTACTGATCCCGCTACCTAATTCTTGAAGGAGCAAGTGTTTTCGGTGATCAACGAGCGCGACCACATCCAAAGTACAGGGATGTCGGCGAGTTCGCTAACTCCAAATCCTCGGCTTTGAGCTCTTTGGATCAACGCAAGCGAACACCACGGAGAAGTTTGGTACTCCGTTTTTTTTTACCGTCAACATGACCGATGCGAAAAGGGTCTCATATTCGCGTTTCACCCGCTAAAACTATGCGGGCGTTGCTTCGGATGAGGACTGAGTCTTCTTGAACGCTTAGTGCCATCGTACCGGTTCGCCAGGATGATTGGAAAGATCTCAGCTCACGCTTTCCAAGCTTCTTTGCCCAAAATGGCGCCAAGAAAGTTTGAATGCCTCCTGTTGCGGGATCTTCGTTGGTGCCGCTCCAAGGCCAGAAATAGCGGCAATGGTAATCATACAGGTCCTCATTCGACGCTGCGGTCACCAACACCCCATTGATCGAGTTGTGCGATGCTCTGAGTGCAGAATAATCAGGTTGCAGCTTGCCTAGAACCTCCGTTTTCTCAATTTCCAGCATCAGAATTTTCGTCTCAGCGTTGAAGCGCACGCTCCGTACAGTTTCCAGACCGAGCGCCTCCAACAGACTTTCTGGAACGTGCGCTGACACTGTTTTGTAGACAGGAAAATCCATCCCGATTTCGTTCCCTAATCGTCGGATAGGGATGCGCAAACCATCAGTGTTGACGAAGCTCAAAGCGGGCAGCCCAGCTTCCTCAAATAGAACCGCAGCGGCTGCGATTGTTGCGTGCCCGCAGAGCGGTATCTCCATGACCGGCGAGAAAAAGCGGATCAACCAGGTGTCAGGGCTGTCGGTCGCTTGAAGAAATGCTGTTTCTGAGAACCCCAGTTCACGAGCGATCGGCAGGAATTTACCAGGTTCGAATGCATCGTCGATAAAGCAGACACCCGCTGGATTCCCGCAAAACGGATCGGCCGTAAACGCGTCGACAATAAACGTCTTCATTGGGGCTGCTCACGGCACAGCAGGATTGCGAGCGCCGCTTGCCCCCAGAGAACTCCGAGTAGTGATGTTTTCGAGCCCACCGTCATTTGGTATGCGTTATCCCTCTTGCCGCGATGGCAGAATGGCTTTGATTCTTTCAATCATTTCGCGTGCATGAGAGTTTTTGGGATCAAGCTCCAGAACACGCTTGAACTCGGCCAATGCGTCCTCTGGCCGATCAGCGGCCAGCAGGGCTTCGCCCAAGCTGTCATGGGTATTCGCTGAAAGGGGAAACAGCTCAGTGTTCAGCGAAAACACCTCGATGGCGTCTTCAACCTTCTCCTGCGCCAGAAAGTCGTAGCCGATCGCATTGAGCAATCCCTCACTGTTTGAAAGATCGTATCGCTCGCCCTGGCGTGCAGCTGCTCGGTAGGCTTCTACCACATCTTCACCGCTCATCGTAGAGTAGCCAGCGAGCGCAACCAGAAGCGGGGTTTTGGGGGGCTCGCCAGACGTAATCTCGTCAATCAGCATGTTGGCCAGCGTGATGGCGAGCCAGTTGTTGAAGGTATCATCCGTACAGACCATGACACCCACTTTTTGATCAGGCGCATACCGGATGTTTGCCCTTGCGCCACCACCACTATGACCGACCGTCAGTATACTGTTCCTACTATCTATTACACTTCCGAGGCTGTAATCGTCGAAGAGATACCTTTCGTCGAGTAAGAGTTCTTTCCAGTCTTCTGGATCGATAATGACCCCCGTGTTGAGGCCCAAGAACAAGCGCGACATATCTTCTGCCGTCGTTTGATAGCCGCCCGCGCTCAGGATGAGCGACGGCTGAGTTTCGTCGGTCACAGAGGGGTGGGATGTGTTGGTCATGCCCGCAGGTACCGTGATGTATCGGTCAACAAGGGCATCAAATGTCAAACCTAACTTGCGAGCCAGGATGACCTCACCAACAGCATAGCCTGATTGTCGGTAACGGGAGAATTCGCCCGGGTTGAAATCCAGTGGAGCACCTCTAATCAGGCGATAGATGTCTTCGTTCGTGGATGACGGCTCTGAAGCAATGGTGCCGAATTCTGGTTTGTTCACGGCCATCGTGATGCCCGAGCTATGATTCAACAACCTGAAAAAGGGAATCGCCTGCCAGTCGGAAGGCGCATCTACCAAGTACTCACCAAGCCCTGTTTCGAGATTGACGACCCCTTCACCGGATAGCTTCGCGTAAGTTAGAGAAGCCAACACTTTTGTTGCTGAATACAGTCCGCACTTCGTGGTGGGAGTGTAGGCGTCACCATTCGCCTTCACTCCAAACCCCTCGGAAACGAGCACATCGTCTCCTGCGACAGCCGTGACGGCCAATCCGTCGACCTCAAACGCAGTCATCAAGTCAGGAATCTGTCGAACGGTTGATAGGTTTGGTGCAGCGGCACATCCCACCAAAGCTGTTGCTGTTAAGAATGAAGTTAGACAGCTGGAGCCCCGTGGGCCGAACTTAGAACGTGCTCTTGCTTTTTGGTCTTTTGACATGATAATCTTTTTACTGCACTGCTGGTTTGGTTTTTTAATGTTGCGTACGCTGGATAATGGCGATCATTCGCGAAAACGCATCGCCACGTCACACCGATCGTAGCGGCCACCAAACCGCTCCATGATCTCGCCATCCTGTTCGAAACCAAGTTTCTCATAGAGCTTGAGGGCGGCCGTGTTTCGCTCATTGCTCAGCAGGAAGAGCTTGTCTCGCCAGCCCAGTTGCCGAGTGTGTTCCAGCACGAAGCGAAGCAAGAACTCGCCCGCGCCATTGCGCCGGGCGGAAGACCGAACACCCATTTTGGTGAGTTCGGTGAACCCGTCGGCTTGGCGCTCAAGTGCGCAGGTTCCCACGATCCCCGCTTCCCCATCTTGAACGAAGAAGATCAGCCCACCCTTATCGATAATATTTTTCCGTGGGCGCTTTAATAAATCCTCGTCGCGTTGTTCGATTGTGAACATCGCGCTGAGCCACTCCATGTTGATATCGTGGAAATGATGAGCAATATCGTCTGTATAGTGAAGAATTCTCAGCGTGTTGCCTCGGACTCGTTCCAACATAGACTGGTCTTTCAGTCGGCGCTCGATCTCAGTCACATTCTCAAGGATATCGCCTGATAGACCTTGGGTCAGGTCGCGCGCTGCCGCCTCGACCCGGGGCCACATCGATCGCTTCAACCGATCAACACAATCGCGCCCCTCGTCCGTAAGTGATAGTTCACGAACTCGTTTGTCGTTTTCTGCCTGGCCAGAGGCGACCAATCCTATTTTCACGGCTTCAGATGCCGCACGTGTTGTCGCTGGCTGACTGACCCCTAAGGTATCGGCCAAGTCATTCACTGACATGGGCCCGTATCTGTCCAGTGCGGCGATCAGCGGAAATTGTCCCGGCTGAAGGACCTCACCGCTCTCTGAATGAATCTTGGAAGCATCAGCAAGCAATGCCTCTGCGAGCCGCTTCAAACGGCTCGCAAGAGCCAAGTGACCAAGGTCCTTCAATACGTCTTGCTCTTTCATATAACAAGGTATATAGCAAGGTATATGGTTTGTCACGCCCTTTCCTGGGATCAAACCTCAATCCTTTTGCGCGCTGAAGGAGCAAGAAATGTCAGCCCTTAATCTGCTTTCCGCAGCTGAACTGTGCCCGGACACATGGTCTCCCATGGTTGTGGCGGATGTAAACGCCACTTCGGTCAAAGTGGCCCGGGTGGAGGGCAACTTCGTTTGGCACCATCACGAGGAGGAGGACGAGGCTTTCCTAGTCCTCCGAGGTGAACTGAAGATTTGTTACCGGGACCGCGAAGCGGTGGTTCTGAAGTCGGGCGACTTGCATGTGGTGCCGCGCGGTGTGGAGCATTGCCCGCAAGCTGAAGAAGAATGCTTCATTGTACTGATCGAACAGTCTTCAACCGCACATACGGGCGAGGTCGAATCGACACTAACGCGTTCGGCTGAGGAGCAACGCGACGCTGCCGAAGTGGTTCTAGGCCAATGACGACGCAGAACCAAACCACCTCATTGTTGGAGGCCGCCCATCGAGCAAGCGTCGCCTACACAAGGGATATCAAGGCACGTTCAGTCGCACCATCGCCTGAAGCATTGTCAGCGCTCCAAGACATTCACAGCGAGCTTCCGGAGGGGAGCTGCGATCCACTTGAAGTCTTCGATCGCATCGATCGACTGGGCAGCCCAGCCACGGTCGCGACGACAGGGGGGCGCTTCTTTGGCTATGTTGTGGGTGGCGCGCTTCCTGTCACCATCGCGGCCGCTCAACTCGCTGCGGCCTGGGATCAGAACGCTGGCACATGGAACCTGTCTCCACCCGCAGCAGAGATGGAAACCGTGGTCAGCCGTTGGTTGCTTGAGCTCCTGGACCTGCCTCGCACCAGTGTTGTGGGTTTTGTAACCGGCTCAACGATGGGGACGTTTTCAGCTATTGCCGCAGCAAGATCCGCGGTCTTGAAAAGGCTCGGTTGGAATATGAAACGCCAAGGCTTGGCCGGTAGTCCTCCGCTCAGAATTGTTACGTCTACGGAATGCCACCCAACGAACTTCCGTGCCCTTGGCTATGCGGGCATTGGGCTCGATCAAGTTGAGTATGTGCCGACAGACCACGAAGGTCGCCTTGACCCTAATCAGATGCCCGAACTCGACGACCACACCATCGTGTTGCTCCAGGCAGGCAATATAAATTCCGGCAGCATGGACCCTTTCTCAGAGGTTTGTGACCTTGCGAAGTGCGCCGGAGCGTGGGTCCACATCGACGGGGCCTTCGGTCTTTGGGCGCGTGGGTCGCGTCAAACCAAGGCCATGACCAATGGCGTCGAACTGGCGGACAGCTGGTGTGTTGACGGCCACAAGTGGCTGAACTTGCCGCAAGACAATGCGATCTATGCCTGCCGCGATGCTGAGGCTGTGCATGACGTTTATGGGGTCAACGCGACCTATCTCATCCGTGATGGTGGTGTGCGGGAGCCGCAATGGTTCACGCCAGAACTCAGCCGGCGCTCACGTGGGGTGGAGTGGTACGCAGCTCTGGCAACGCTGGGGCGTGAAGGGGTTGAAGACCTCATCAACCGCTCCTGCCGTCACGCAGAGCGCTTCGCACAAGGTCTCTCGCGAGCGGGATATGAGATCCTGAACGACGTGACATTGAACCAGGTTGTTTTCGCCCTTCCGAGCGACGCAGAAACAAAGCTTGCTTTGGAGAGTATTCAAAAGAGCGGCGTAACTTGGCTAGGGCCAACAACATGGAAGGGGCGATACGCGATGCGGATCAGCGTGTCGTCGGCCGCGACAACCGAATGCGACGTTGAGCAATCACTTCAGGCTATGGTCAGCGCAGTTCCCGCGTGCCGATCGGCCGGTGCAGATTTATGATGTCGATCGAACTGCTGCTGACGTTTATCGCATTCGCATTCACAGCTTCAATTACTCCGGGGCCGAACAATCTGATGATGATGGCATCGGGGAGCGTATTCGGCTTTCGAAAGACCCTGCCGCACATCACCGGCGTTGTTCTCGGTTTTGCGGTGCTGCTGTCAGCGATGATTGCCGGTCTCGGGCTGGTCCTTGAAGGTCTGCCCGCCATCACGATCGGCGTGCAAGTTATCGGTGCAGGCTGGCTGTTCTGGCTAGGCTTAAGCTTGTGCCTTTCTGCTAAGGATCACAGTGCAGTCACTCGGCACATCCCAAGTGTCACTTCGGCGCGCCCTTTCCGAGCTATTGAAGCGGCACTGTTTCAATGGGCGAATCCGAAGGCTCTTGCCATGACTGCTTCGTGCGCTGCCGCTTTCAGCGCCCTTGCACCGTCAGTGGTCCTTCGATTGACGGTTATGGTCACAGTATTTTCCGTTATCGGAGCTTTGACCAGCGTGCTATGGACGCTCGTCGGCTGTAGGCTGGCAAAACTCCTCGCAACCGGAAGCAGCGCTTACATCGCTCAACTCGTGATGGGACTTCTCTTCATCGCAACATCTATCGGACTTCTGATTGTTTAGATGCTTTGCAGACTGATTAGCCTCCCGGTTACTTCAGACATCTCCGGCTGCGAAATCCAACACTTGTCTTAAACAACGAGCGGCCTGCCCTGAGACGGTGCAGGTGGCGCCTCGCCTTCTTGAGAAGTGGTGCACGGACGAACGAATGGTTACGTCTTTGCTGAAGAATGAAATCTGACACCTAATCGTCTGCGTTGCCGCCAGTAAAAGCCCGCACAGCTGGTGGCGAGACTTACTTGTCATGTCCGCAATTGGATACTTTGAGACAAAGTCATAAAAGGAAAAGTCGCCCGAATTCTGCGTGCCCTCCTGTCAGAACAGATGACGCCTACCCGTTCTGGCGAAAGACGGACGCTTCGAAGCCGTGGGGTCCCCTTCGTCGATCATTAGCTCGATCCAGCTTACCCATTCGAGTTCAAGCGCCACACCTCTCGGCTGGTCTCATCGCGGACGAGATCGATGATCGATCCGTCAAAATGATAGGCAAGGGCACGGCCTTGCATCGGCAGGCCGACCACGTCGGGCCAGAAAGCGGCGACGCACTCACCGTCAGCGTCGCGGACGCTCGGGAACACGATGCCGTCCGATCCTCCGCTTCTGAGTCGCCGGGCCAAGGCCTGCGAAACGGTGTAATCGTCGGGACTCAGCGCATCGGCAAAGCCACTTTCGCCCCTGAGGTCGTGGAACCTGTGATTGATCGGAATGATCAGCTCCCTGAATTGGGAGAACCATCCCGGCCTTTGCTTGGAGGCGCAATAGAACCGTGCGCGATGATGGCTCGTTTCGGCGATGGCTGTCTCGATCGACTTGGCGACGTATAAAGCACCGAATGTTCCGTCATCGAACCGTCCGGCATAGGCAGAGCTGATATGGACGAACGGCGCCATCAGGTACGATGCCCCCGGACCACTGACCCAGCGCGCCGGAGGAACTAGGGCCAATCGTCCGATCTGCTCCATGAGCCGGGGGTTGGTCTTCGCCTCCTCTGCGGCGATGAGGTCCCAGTCCGACGGGTCAGCGATGTCTTCGAAGAGATCGACCGGCGGGTGCCGCGTCGAGATGATCCGCCGGGCGTCCTTCCACCGAACCCGGCGGACTGGTGGATCTGCTCGCCCCCCCGCGCTGCCCTCGGACATCACCAACCGCGGGCGGCGTCGAGATATTGGCGGACGGCGTAAAGGTCCATCAGGCTGCCCCGCAGCATGATGTCCAGTGGACGCTGCTCCTCGAAGTCGGTGTTGGGTGTGCTAGCCCAGCCATAGGCGCGGTCGTTCTCGGTGAACAAAATGCGCAGCGCCTTGTGGATGCCCATGAGTAGCGACAGCCGGGTCTTGAGATCGACGCCCAGACGGCCGATCTCCCCGCGTTTCCATTTGGCATATTTGCTGGGCGAGATACCGCCAAGCAGCGTGCACGCCTCGGCGTCGGTGAGCCCCCATTTGCGGAAGAGGTTCACTGATGCACGCGCCATCGCAGCACCGCCTTCGTCACCGATGCCGGTGGGATCGTCATTAACGCGGCTCGGTGCTTCGCGGACCAGTTCCATGGCAGTCTCCTTGTGGGAAGGAGATAGCACGCGGCCTGTCAAAAAACAAGGAATGGCTGTTTTCTTGCTTTTCTGCATAGCAAGGCCGGGGCGGCCGCCGTTGATGCTGCAGCGCCGGACGTAGCCCGCTCACAATGCCTTGGGACCGCCTACAGTGTCCCCGCTTCACCGGCGCTCCATCCAAATTGGTCATCGTCGCATCGATTTCAGGGATCAGCTCAGCGTCCGCCGGGGCATCCTACTATGGCCGCGACAACTACTATGCGCGGGACAAGGATGACGCTGAGCCCTCAGCCTGGTTCGGGCGCGGGGCCAGTGCGCTTGGACTCAGCGGCCCTGTTGATACCAAGACCTTCGAGCGGATCCTCCGCGGCGAAACCCTCGACGGCAAACGGGTGGGCCAGCGGGAGAACGAAACTGCCGAGGCGGCCGAGGCTCGCACCCACCGCCCGGGCATCGATCTGACGTTTTCTCCGCCCAAGGACGTTTCGCTTCTGCTCTATCTCGGCGGCGACAAGCGTATCCTCGGGGCGCACCGGACAGCGGTGGACCAGACCCTCACATGGACCGAACGAAACCTCGCCGCCGCCCGCGTGCGTGAGGACGGCAAAGCCCCCGTCCCCCTCAGGACCGGCAACCTCGTTGTCGCGAAGTTCGAGCACGATATCTCGCGAGATAAGGACCCGCAGCTTCACACCCATGCCGTCATCGCCAACATGACCCAAACGGAGGATGGCCGCTGGCGGGCCCTCCACAATGACCCGATGTTCCGTCACGCCAAGCTTGCCGGTCTCGCTTACGATGCCGCGATGCGGGAGCAACTCCGAGAGCTCGGCTACAAGGTCAAACTCGAGAACGGCAGATCGGGGGCCTATTCGATTGAAGGGGTGCCAGCCGAAGCCCGTTCTGAATTCTCGCGCGGCGCAGAACGTATCAGGAGCATATCGAAAGAGCTCGACCACGACACTCCGAAGACACGGGAAGCCGTCGCTCTCAAGTCCCGCCCATCGAAGACGACGATGTCGCAGGATGAGCGAACGGTTGCGTGGCAAGAGCGCGGCGGGCCGTGGACGGACCAGCTTCATCGCGTTGCGGAAGCGGCCGTGCACCGGCAGCGAACCGGCGACATCGAGAGGCCGCTCAGCGAAGAAGCCCCGCGGGGTCCTCTGGCCGCTGCGTTCGCCGAGCTCCGGCACCGCTTTTTCAAGCCAAGCCGATCGCTGAGTTCACAAGCTGACGATCCCTACCGCAGCCGCGGGTTCACCAGCGAACGAAGCGAGGCTGCACGTGCGGCGGTGAGTTTCGGTATCCGGCATTTGGAGGAACGCGAAGCCGCTTTCTCAGCGCAGCATGTACGGCGCGCAGCGCTGGAACACGGCGCCGATGGCCTGACGCTCAAGGATATCGACCGTCAACTGATGGCCTTGCGGGAACGCAAGCTCGTGCGGGTGAACGCCGCTGACCCTGACGCCGAGGCCACCACCGCGAGGAGTTTCGCCCAGGAACAGCGTACCGATGCGCTCGTCCGGGGAGCGGGAAAGACCGATCCGCTCGTCGGTCACTCGGAGCTGGAAAGCGCTCTCAGCCGAACGTCCCTGACGCCCGGTCAGAAATCGGCCATCACCACCATCCTTGGCGGCACCGATCGCTTGGTGGGCGTCCAGGGCTATGCGGGGACAGGCAAGACGACCATGATGCGCCACGCGTCGGAGCTGGCCCGCGACCTGGGCAACGCTTCGGGACGCGAGGGGCCAGGCATGCTCGGTCTCGCACCCACCCACTCGGCAGCGCGCAGCCTCTCCGAAGGCGGAGGGATCGAAACCCGGACCGTTGCGCGCTTTCTGACGGACCTCAAACAGGGGCGGGGCCCAGGGTCGCTTGCGGGAAGGATCGTCCTGGTGGACGAAAGCTCGTTCCTCTCGACCAAGTCGATGAACCTGGTTCTCGAGCGCATCCTGGCCCTGGAGCCTTCTCGCCTCGTCCTCCTCGGCGACCGGAGGCAGCACGGCGCCATCGAAGCCGGGCGGCCCTTCGATCAGGCCCAGAGGAACGGAATGACCACGACCGTAATGAAGGATGTCGTTCGCCTCCCCCGGGACGCTCAGCACCAAAACCAAAGGCGCGCCGTCGAAGCTGCTGCTGAGGGCCACGTGGCAAGGGCCATGAAGCGGATCGAGGGCAACATCGCCGAGGCCCCCGGCGCTCTGGCGGAGGCGGCGGCGTCAGCGTGGAAAGCCTTGCCGAAAGAAAGGCAGGACGCCGCTCTCATCGTGGCGCCGGGGCACCGGTTGAGGGGTGCGATCAACGCTGAGATCCGGGACGCGATGATCGAAGATGGACGGCTTGGCTCTGAAGCCACCAGTGTCGGCGTTGCGCTTCAGAAGGACATGACGCGGGCGGAAGCGGAAAGCGCAAGGAGCTACGATCCGGGCGACATGCTGAAGTTTCACCGGCGGGTTGACCAGCTCAACGTCAAACCCGGGCACCAGCGGAGGGTTGTTTCCGTCGACGAGCAACGAGGCACGGTGACGCTTGTCAATAGCCGGGGGCGCCAGCAGACGCTCCCCCTCAGCAAGCTCACCGGAAAAGAAGACGCCCTTCCCTATTCGGTGTTCCAAAGGGCAAAGCTCGACATACGCGAGGGCGATCGTTTGATGTTTGCCCGGA
This sequence comes from Parvularcula mediterranea, assembly GCF_013085255.1. Taxonomy (GTDB): domain Bacteria; phylum Pseudomonadota; class Alphaproteobacteria; order Caulobacterales; family Parvularculaceae; genus Parvularcula; species Parvularcula mediterranea. The sequence goes on along the minus strand of NZ_JABFCX010000003.1, from coordinate 1,122,950 downwards.
GTGATCCATCGAGCGGGATCGCCGCGTTGGACCGAGCATCCGTGCTCAGCTTCGACGATAAGACCATCACCCTACAGACCAATGGCGAGCCGCGTGTTTTTGAGCGATCGGACCCGGCGCTCGAGGCGCTGACCCATGCTTACGCTGTCACTTCCCACGCCTCCCAGGGGCAGACCGCAAAAGACGTCATCACCGTGATCGATAGTTCAGAGCGCCAGCTCACGAGCCAGACCGCCTTTTATGTCGGGATCTCGCGCTCCGCCGACACCGTGTCGGTTATCGTCGACGACAAGCAACGAACGCTTGATGCCCTCCATCGCAACACGGGTCTCAAGACGTCCGCCATCGAAGCAAGTGCCAGAATGGAAGAGCTGACCGGGCTTGACCAGGAGCCAGGGCCTGCGGACCCAGCCGAGGCCAGTAACGATGGTGAAGCCGCACCGAGCATGAGCACAACAGAACCACCGGCAGCCGATCGTGACGAACCTGACGCTGGCGCGGAGATCAGCCTTTAGAAAGGCGTTCCGGTTTTGTTTTCATCGCCTGATGTGGTAGGCAAGATTATGACCCAAGAGCACGAGAGCGATGAGGAAGCCGAACGGCTGCAGCGGCTAGGCGCAAGCCCCGACGGCTTCGATTCCGTCCTTCGCGATCAGATCCAGACCTCGCTCCACGCCGGCTACGCGTGGAATGCGAAGTACGCGAAGTATGGCATCTTATGGGTGTGGTTCTTCTGGGTTCTCAAGTGGGGCTTTGTAGCGGCATCGCTATCCGCAACGGTTGGCGGAATCGTTTTGCTGGTTCAGGGGCCTGGCGAAAGCGCGAACTGGCTTCTCTGGTTAGGATCGACTTTGCCGCTGGCGGTCGGAGCTTTCTTTTTCGGGGCGTTTCATATTGCAGTGAAGCGAGCCCATGAAGCCGAACTCAAACTTGCGGATCGATACATCGTCGCTCGATGATCCAGCAGCTTAATCCTCCCCGAGAAGCAAAGCTCCAGTCTCGTAATGATCGGAGCTACTCATCCGTTGCTCTCTCGGCATCCTATTCTCATCCGCTTGCTGACTATCGCCATCTATCGGGGCGCCTCCTAGACCCGGCAGCCGTTTCGACTTCCTCCAAATGTCCGAATACTCCTCCGGCATATCGTCAGGCTCGCTTCGCGCAAACGCATCCCATTCGCCGTCACGCCCATCCTGAACCCGCGACTGAACCGTGAACCTGCGGAGCTGTCCCGTCCTCTCTCCGTCATCGGACGAACGCTCAACCATCGTGCGATTGAAATCAGCGGAAGCGGCCGTTCCTCGAGCCGTGGCGTCGGCGCGGCGCCCGTCAAACTCAGGAGAGGATAGCTCTGCGCCAGGCGGATTAGCGCGCCTTCTCTCAGCTTCACTCATGTTATCGGCACCTACCGCCCGCACGTCATCGAACGAGGAAGGGACAGCATCGGGCAGGCTCGCAGGGCCAGCATAGCCATTGACTTCCGGAAGCTCCAGCAGCTGATCAGCCTGCGTATCGATGAACTCTCGCGCCTCACGCTCCACCCACATCCGGTCATCAAGATCGCCCGAGGTCCAGCGACGGCTGGCTTCCTCCATGCCGACGGCATGGCCATCGCCCCGGTCCTGCTCCGCCATATGCTCGAGGAAGGCATTGTCCCAATTCGCGGTGAACCCTGCCGCTTCCCGCTCGACGCGGCTCGCGAGCTCCCGCGCCGCTTCGGAACGCGCCGTGTAGTGCTCCTGGTCCTGGGACGCGCTGTTCAACTCCTGCAGGTTGGCAGCAAAGGCCTCCCGCCAGTTCGACGACTGGCTCGAGGTCTCCGAGGTGCTGTCGCGGTCGAAGGTTTGGAGGATATCGTCATAGGCCTTGGCCGACGTATCCGTACGCGATGCATCCATGGCCGCTTCGTAGATCTCACCCCGGCGCGCCGACCACCCAGCCGACCCGCGGGCACCGGCTTCGGCCTTGAGCCCGCCCACTAGGGGCACGCCGAAACGCTTCGAGGCCGAAGCCTGCATATAGGCTTGGAAGGCGAACTCCTGGTCCTTGCCTTCAGTGAACCGCTCCGCAAACCGGCTGGCGTTCGACACAAGCTCGTTGAAGCTCTTGGTACCGCGCGTATCGAGGCTGAAGCCGGTGGCGTCTTCGAAGGACCGGCCGTTGCTCACCTGCCAACCCACATCGCCGATCTGGTGGGCGAGCGCTGAGACTGCCGTCGAGGAACGCTGCGCCGCTGCATCGCGCTCTTCGAGGGAAACGCTTGCCTCGGACTGGAGGGCCGTGGCGAGCCCGCCTGAATAGTCCACACGGGTGCCCCCGGCGGAAATCGCACTCCGGCCATCATAGACCGAGGCGCCCGACCCGGTGCGCCGCATCCGTCCGCCCTCGGAGGTGTTCCAGCTCATCTCTCCTGTATCGACGAAGCCGGACGTGGACCGCCGGTTGCCATCGACGCTCGAGAACCGGTGGGTGTCGAATTGGGTGTTTCCGAGGCTCAGGTTTCCGGTTGAGACCTCGCGGGCGGCGCCTTGGGCTGCGGTTTGTGCAGGATGGAGAAGCGTCTGCGAAAGCCCGGAGAAGGCTGCCCCTGCCCCGCGGCCAAGCGCGCCGGCGACGAAGGGGATCATCAGCGTCATGTACCCCGCGATCATGGCAATGTCGGCATGAACCGCTTCGATCCCGCTTTGGGTGACGAGGGTGATCTCCTCGCCGGAACTTGGCGTGTACGCCGCGCCCAGTGAGCGCGCGCTGGCGGTGCCCATCATGATCCGGTGAAGGATGACATAGAGCGGCCCCCAGGCCATCAGCACGACGAAGCCGCTGACATAGCCCCTCAGCATGCGGAAGCCGACCTCGGGCAGGAGGAACAGCGGAAAGAGGATCGGGAAGAGGCCGTAGAAGAGCGTCTCTGCCACGGTCCTGAAGAGAGGCACCCAGCGCTCAGCAAGCCGGGCCCCTTCCCTGATCGCCCTCCCCTGTTCCGCTTCGGTCCGCGCCTGGCTATAGGCATCGAGAAGCGCATCGGCCCCCAATTCGGCGCCTTGGTCGCGCACCGCCTTGTCGATCAAATTGCCAAGGGTTGCCTGCTTGATCTGCTCACCGGCGTCCCGCGCCGAGCCCAAGAAAAAGTCATGGGCATCGGTGAGGGAGCCTAGGACCAGCGCCTGGGCCGCCGCTTCGGTCATTTCCGGGGCGATCTGCTTGCCGTAGATCGTCGCGATCCGGTCCGCTTCGGCTTCCCAGAGGGCGCCGAGATCCGTCGCTGCGGTTTCGCAATCGCGGACCTCGGTGGTGCCCGGCCCCGTGACATATTCGTAGAACCGCGCCGGGTTCGGAGGATAGGTCTCGGTGACAAGTTCCCAGAGGTCGTTCGTTTCCCGAAGCTCGGTCACCGAATAGCGATGCTCGAGGAGATCGTAGAAAACGCAAGTCCGGATGAAGCCCGAGAGGTTCTGGCCGAAGGTGGCATCGGTCACCTGGAAGCTCATCGCGTCCTTGAAGATCTTCGAGCCATAGATGAACCCGTTGTCCTGGTACTGAAGGTCATCAGGGAGCCCGAAGGCCGTCTCGGTCTGCTCGGTGATCTCGGCACCGACGGTGGTGGTGAGGCTGGCGATGAGGGCAAGACCCAGGGGCACGTTCTCGACATTGGCGCCGGGCAGGCCGGGGTCGAAGCGGTCGACCACCTGGACCTCCACCTTGGGCACCAGAAGACAGAGATAGATGATCAGCGAGCCGACGAACCACCTGACGGTGGTCATGAAGTTCATCGAGAACGCGGTCTGGAAAAGAACGAAGAGGAGCCCGGTAAGGAGCGAAAGCCTCAGGATCGAGCCGAAGCTACCGAGCCCGACGATCGCCGCCACCGCATTGAACATGTCACGGATAAAGGCGCCGCCGCCATAGGTGATGACTTCCACCGGCCTCGCTCCTCAGTAGGCTGCGTTGCGAGAGAACTGATAGGCATCGGCGAGATCCTTCGAGAGCTGGCCTGCGAGCTGCCGCTCGATCCCTTGGGTCCGCGCGATCACCTGCTCGATCACTTCAGTCCGGGCGTTGTTCTCGATCTGGTATTGCACCAGGAACTCCCGCTGCTTCAGAAGCTGCACCCGCCAGTTGGCCACTGCGTCGCGATCGCCCGAGGTCGCGGTTGATCCGGCCTCGGACAGAAGCTCGGCGAAGTCATCGAAGAGCCCGTAGAGGAGATCGACAGCGATGATCTCGGCGTAAGCCTGGATCGTCTGATCGGCGAAAACGCCCTCATAGGCGGCGTGGACGTTGATCATCTTGTAGACGGGCAGCGAGGTGACGTTCAGGAACTCCCGCTCCTCGGCATTGAGGGCCGTCCGGGTCCGGACCTTTGCCATGATGTCGGCGAGCATCTGGCTGACCCGGGCCCTGAGGCCATCAGCGGCGTCGATGGTCACCGCGCCGCCCGTCGTTGGCGCGAGGCACCGATCGGCGGTGCCGTCATCCTCGCATGCATAGATGTCCACCGAGCCGCCATCGAGAAACACCGTGATGACCCCGGGGTCCAGCATCTTGGAGGGCAGGAACTGGTAGCTCTGGGCGGCATCATCATCGGCGCCCGCACGCAGGATTTCGGTGCCGGAGAGCGTCATCAGGAACTGCATCAGCTCGCGATCGCCGGAGATGACGGGGTGCTTCTTCAAGGCATCCCAGGCAATGTTGATGTTCTGGGGGAGGCTTGCGGTCTCTTCAGCGCTGGCACCGGCGAGGACGCTGGTCCTGCCCCCTTCCGAGCCGCAGCCATGGCGGGCCGCCACCCAGTCGGGATAGATGCCGCGGCGGGCGGCGGAGGCTTCGCAGATCACCCGGCTCGCCTGATCGGATTTCGGCCAGACGGCGGCCACCGCCAATTGTCCGCTCTCGCAGGAGTTCATGGCGAACTGGTTGATCCGCTGGGCGACGGATTGAAGCTCACCCACTTTCTCGGCGATCACCGGGCTGATGGTCTCGAGGGCCACCTGAAAGGCGAAGCTCGAGGCGTTGTTCGCCACGGATTTCATGAAGGCCACGAGCTGGGCCGAGTTCACGTAGGAGAACCCGCCGCCATAGATATCGATCCCGCCGCAGCCTGCCCGGTAGCCCGGAAGCTGCACATTCACCGGGTTGAGGCTTCGCTGGGGCGTACGGACATAGACATTACCGAGGGTGTAGTACCCCGCGCGCTGACCTTCGAAGGCCGAGGGCCCGGTCACGTTGGCTGCGACCGCGAGATCGTCCCAGAAATCGTCCATGTGGTCACTGACTTGAGCGGATGCCGTCCCGGCACTTGCCGTTGCGAGTGCCAAGGCCGCCACGGCGGATTTCAGGGTTAGATGCATGGGGTCATTCCTCTTCGAACACCGGTTCGCCCCATCCATCGATCAGTCTGAAGCCCTCCGCCTTCAGACTGTTTCTGAGCGCAAGACCCGCCTCGCGCTGTCCGGACTCGCAGCCTTCGAGCCAGGCCTCGACGCGGGCTGTCAGGCGCTCCCGCCTCTCAAGGGAATTGCCGTCGCTCCACCGTCCGGGCTCGACCACCAGCGACAGCCCGAGCTGCTCCATTCGGGTGGGCTCGCTTCGGTCAGCATGTTTTTGGGCGTAAACGCTCATCAATAATCAGCTCCCGGCTCTTTTTGGGTGAGGATGAAGAGGCGCTCTTCGAGTTCCGCTTGGCTCGTGACGCCGAACGCCACCGGAGTGACCTCCTTGGTCTCGCTATCGAAGAGAATGACGGCAGGCACCGGCGCATCGGCGAAGCCGAGACGCTCTTTCTGGCCGCTGTCGCGCACCCAAGCGGGGAAGGCCGCACTCGGACCACCATCGGTGCTCACCGCTTTGACGGTGAGATCATGGGCATCCGCCAGTCCGCGAAGCACCGGCGAGAAAGTCTGGCATGCCGAACAGCTGGCTGCGTAGAAATAGAAGAGACCGTAGCGGTCCTTAAGACCCGCGAGCGCTTGTTGCCGCTCGTCCTTCCGGTCATCGAGCCACGCGCGTTTGGCAAACCCCGAGGCCGGTCGTTCAAGATTGTAGTCGAGGCTCGGATCCATCCAGAGCGCACGCCGCCACATATCCGAAAAGGTGCTGGCCCGGTCGAGCTGCTCACGCTGGAAGCGGATGTAGGACGCCACACTCTCCGGGGTCGGACGGAGCACCGCTTCGGCGCGCAGTTCCTCGAGCTCATCCCGAATCGTTTCGACCTCGGCTGTGGCAGAGAGACCTGTCTCGACGCGTTTGTCGGTTTCGGTCTTCGGCTTTCGCTCTTCGCGGGGCAGTGCGCAGTAGAAATAGCGCCCCAGTGATCGCTCGGCGCAATAGAAGGGGTCCTGGCGCGGTGACGCCTCGCCTGCCATCGCGCTCGCGAGGCCGAGGAGCGCAGCGCTAGCAATTGGGAGGACAGGCATAAGCGTCAATGATCCGTGTGGTGATGGCGTCAGCTGCTGCGTCGCTGTCGGGCAAGGCAAAGTCGGCGAGGACATCGTCGTAGAATTCCGAAAAATCCATCTGGCTGAGATCGACTGCTTGGAAGAGAGCGACGGTGAAGCCCGAGCAGTCCGGGGTCTTCGTGCTGCCCCAGCCCCATCCGACCTGGGGTCGCCCCTGCTCATGGATCAGCCGGGCGAGAACCCCTTGGAAACAGCAAAAGGTCTTCCGTTTCTTGAGGCAGATCCCGAACAGGGTCTTGGTCCGGCAATAGGTCCCCACATAATGGCAGACCCCGGCCTTTTGTTGATCCGCTAGCGCACGTTCTTCAGCCGAGCACGCAAGCCCCAGGTCGGTGAGAAGACCGTCGTTGGAGCAACAATTTTTCAGCCCGCCGACGATCTGGTCGCATTTGTCCGGGACGCCGGGGAAGATCTCGAGGGTATCGGGGTCCACATCGTCCGCGAGAGATCCGAGGGCACCGAGCGCAGAGACCGCATCGGGGAACTCGTCGTTCTGGGGCCTCGTCACACTGTTGCAATCCCCAGCGATGCAATAGACGTCCTCGTCGCAATATCCGGTCGCTGCAGGCTCCGATCCTGGCACCGTGCACTGATAGGTGTACTCGAAGGTCCGGCAGTCGCCGGTGCCCGGGTCGGTGGACAGGCACTCCGAACGTTGAAGCGTGCACTCTGGCGGCACGTCGCAATCCGATGTCATGCCGCCAAGCCCTTGGCACTGATAAGTCCGCTCCCAGTTCCAGCAAGCCCTTGTCACGGGCACCCCGTCGATGGGGCGGGTTTCGTCTGGGGCGGTGCAGACTTCGGAGAGGAGCACGCAGTTCGGGTCCGCTTCGTGCGACGCGCAGCTGCTTGCATCCCAGCTGTCCTCAGGATCGCCCTTCATGGTCTGAACGGCCGGTACACCGGCGATCTCGGGGACGTCGCAGGTGGCGCGGAAGCGGCGCTCCGTGCATGTGGGCCTTTCGCCGTCCCGTGGGGGTGAACACGACCCGCCTCCCGCCGGGGTCAGCGGTCCGCAGCTCACCTCCGCCGCGATGTCGATGCAGTGCGTACCCGGCTCCCAGCTCAGGTCACCGTCGAGATAGGTCCAGGAACATTCGTGCACGTAAGAAACCAGAATGCTGACCGCCAACGCCGCGTCGCAGCTGGTCTGATAGTCGATCAGCGTCTCGCCTTCATTGCAGCTGTAGCTGTAGGTGACCTCCGAGCCGCCCTCCACGGTGACGGTGCAGTCGCCATAGGTGCCGCCATATTCAGAGACGATGGACGTGGCATCCGCTTCGATGCCGAGGCCGTTCGCCGTCCATGTGGCGAGTTCCTCGGGCGTGACGGTGGGCCTTGAGGTCATGGAGGAGTGGATACTCTGGGCTCCGTCGTGAAGCAGCGAGGCGGCGAAGCCATCGCTTTCGAGACTGGAGGGATCGCCGTGATAGGCCGTCTCCGGAGGATCGTCGGTGGTGAACCCCGGAACCCGGTCGCCATCTACTGTTCCGGTGGTTTCTGCTTCGAGCACGTCTTCCAGACCTTCGGCGAGGTCTTCCGCCTCGATCTCTGCCTCCTCCCGGTCCATGGGCTGTGCCGCGGCCGGGACGAGCCAAACAAAGGCCGCCAGCGATGCCGCCATCAGGAACTGGGAGATCGCAGCCTGCACGAGGAGATGAGGATGGCTGGCGCGCCAAAGGGCGAGACCGCCGAGAAAGAGCCCGATAAGCAGCAGGCCCTCAGGGCAGAGGCAACGCTCGATCATGGCCCCTCCTCCAACCGGGCCAGGGCAGACCCTGAAGCCTGCGTTGCGGACGCGCCCTCGGCGCCAAGGACTCGAAGAGCTGCTTTAAGGGACATGTTTCCCGCCACACGGTCATGGGCCGGTGCGCCTACGGAGCAATCAAGGCCGCGGCATTGGGGAAGCGCCTCTGCGGCAGCGACGAAGACCGGGACCCGGTCGATCCCGAAAACGGAGAAGGCGCGCGGATCGATCAGGACACCGCCGAGGGGCTCACTGCCGCCCTCTTCTCCGAGGAGCGCCCGGAGCGACTTCGCCGTCTCAGCAAGAGAACCGCCTTTGAAACCTCGAAGGAGCACCGGCACACCCGCCCTCGCGGCATCGCGGATCAAGGCCTTCAGACTGGCGTCTGGCATACCGAGGCTGGCGAAGATGTAGACCTGGGCTTTCTCACCTTGCTCCGCACCTCCCCTGAGTTCTGGAAGATCGAAAGGCGCAAGGCCTGCGATCCCGAGCTCCGGAGTGAGTGCGCCGCGGCCGAAGACGTCATCCTTCAGCATCCGCGCTTCTGCCGCATAGGCCTCGGCCTGCTCCGCAACCTCGGCAGCGAAGCTTGTGACCTCGGGAAGCGCGTCCTCGACCGCCTGGTCGATAGCCGCCCTATCGAGGTCCTGTGCGCCAGCGGGCCCTGCTGCGAGGGCGAAAAGCGCCGCCATCATTCCCCTCTCAAAAGACACAGCAATTCTCCTTCTTCCAGAGGAGGAAGCCGTAATCCTCGCCGATCACGGGGATGGTCTTGCCGACCTCGTAGAGGACATTCGATGCGCCGATGGTCGGGCAGGCCCAGCGACCCGAAACATTCGGCACGGGGTTCACGAGCTGCAGTCGGTGCTCGGACTTCTTGAGAAGCGGCGCGGGAAGATTGCTGCAGACATGACCGTTGCCTGAATGCTGCCAGGCAAGGCCCTGCCGGTGGAGCTTGTAGAGGAACCGCTCGGCCGCCAGCGAGGCGCCTTGCACATGGCCATACTCGGCGGAGTTGTTGCCGTTCATGGGATACATGCCGCCATGGCATCCCGCACACCAGAAAAGCTCATCAATGGGCAGGTTCGCGGATGCCGCGGTACAGTCCGCCGCGCAGGCCGCGATGGCCGGAATGTTGGCGAAGAGGACCACTTCGGGATTGAGAAGAAAGGTCAGCTCGTCACTGTTCCAGAGGGGATCGATCTCGGTCAGATAGAGGAGGTCGAAATCACTCGTCTGCATGCAGGCAAAATCCGTCAGGATCTCGAGCCAGTAGATGAGCGGGTACATGTAGTGATGGACGTGCCAGGAGCCCGTATCGTCGTCATTGTCGGACTGCCCCTGCCCTTTGGTGCCGATGCCGAGACCAAGATCGATCCGCGTGCCGCCGAGATTGACGAAGCAGTAGGGCTTCTTGGTGACGTCGATGAGCCGGACCGGTTCCCAATAGCCGATGCTGAGGCCGATACGAAAGAAAGGCGGTACACTGATGGGACAGGTGCAAACGGGACTGGCAGGATTGCGGGTGTCAGGCCGATCCGATGGCCAGATCGGCACGGCGCCGAGGGAGATCGGGAAAAGGCACGACCAGCAGATATCCGTGACCGGATTGACTAAGGTGCCCCCGCATTGAGGTGCCTCTCCCCGCGCCGGCGACGCGGCAAGGGCGAGCGCGAGGATGCTCAGAAGAAGACGCTTCATGGCAAGACCTCCTCGATCAGGAGGTGATCGCCATCGCGGGTTACCCGGGCGGGGACCTGCGTGATCCCGAACCTCGTGGTCAGCATGCCGCCCTGGTCGAAGAACAGCTGGCGCTTCCACTCGCGGCTGAGATCGATGACGGGTCCCTTGACGAGGATGGGATTGATGAGCGGGTCGCCCAAGGTAAGATCGCGCGCCCAAGCCCGCTGGTCCCCATCGTCACCGTCGAAGAACAGAAGGCTTTGCACCATCGGCGTGTGATCGAGAGGATTGATCCTCTCCCCTCGCCCTCCAAGGGTCCGGCCATCGGGGAGCACGATATCCCGGGCCAGGGTGATCGACGGATCAAAGCGCCAGGACCGCGGTTCCTCCGTACGCCCGATCTCTTCGACAGGCTGCGGCCGATGAACCTTGGCCAGCGTTCGCTCGCGAAGCTGCTCCTGCATCCTCGCAGCTTCGCCTGATGCCTCCAGCGCGCGGTACTTCTCGGCGATCACCTCGAAGAGGCTCGGCTCCTCAATCTCGAAAAGCGGTCCCCGGACACCGAGATCCTGAGCCGCCACTTCACAGGATAGGGTGAGCGACACCGCGCACGCGATTAAGCGCCACATAGCCAATCTCCTTGTACCGAGAATCAAAACCGTCAGGGTGCGGCGTCAGGACGAAGACATGCCCGTCTGGCACCACCCCGCAGGGGCCGCGCTCGAGAGGCACGCCGCTTTGGCTCGTCTGCTTGGCGGTCGCCACAACCATGCCGTCGATCAGGAACTGACGACCGTGGCATGCGACCTTATCACCGGGAACCGCGACCACGCGCTTCACGAACGCGACGTCCTGGTAGAAGGCGTTTTCGGGCGGGATGAACTCGATGAGGTCACCGCGCCGAGGTTCCGTTCCGCGCACGACGAGGAAGGCCCAGTTCGGCAGCGAGTCCGTCCAGTTGATCGAAAGATAGTAGGCGTGCTGATGGCCGCCCGCCCAGGACGTGAACCCCGCGAGCCCGATGATGCCTGCCGCCGCGCCGAGGCGCAGCCAGGTGCGGCGAAGGGAAAGCCTGCTCATTGAGGTCATGGCTGACCCCGCATCTGCTGGCCAAGGTCTGCCGTTGCGGCCGAGAGCCGATCGAGTTCGCGGCTTATGGCCGAAGCATCGCCGGGTTCGGGAAACTCAAGGCCCCGGGCTTCGGCGCGCCTTAGGGCTTGCGTCAGAGCCTCAGCCCTGATGTCGCCCGTGAAATCGGGCGCACCGCCGCCGAGGACAGCCTCTCCGGCCAAGACAATCACGCCGTCATCTTCTGCGAGTGACGCGATCGCTGCCTCTAGCGAGGCAATATAGTCCTCCGTCAACTGACGGGCCTCACCTTGGGTGATGTCTCTCCCGATCATCGAGACCATATGCTCTTCGATCAGCGTCTTGATCGAGACCGAGACGAAAAGCGGCGATTCGGGGCGCCTTGCGTCGCCGGTGAAGGCCAAGGTGCTCAAGAGGAGAGCCGCTCCGGCGAGGAGTTTGGTCACGGGATCAGCCGCCCGCCGGACAATCATAGGAGCCGTGGTCATGAAGGCCTCCCAAAGAAGCGCCTGTCCAGGAAGCGAACAGCAGCGGTGAGACAAGCGAGAAGGCCCCAAATGGCGAGGAGGCCGTGCCCGAAGCTGGCCATGCGCTCGCTATCCGCGGCGACTGCCCGGCTCGTGAAATTGTGGAGGAAGAGGATGAGCTTCTCTCCGCTGAACCCTGTCAGGATCAGAAGAGACAGAACCCCAATCCCAGCGGCCATGATGGCAGAAAGGGCCGCTTCGCCCAAGAAGAGCCCAGCAACCTGCCGCGATCTCTTGAAACCATCAGTGTGCACCATGAGAAGGACCTCCCTTGTTTCGAAAGGCGATCCGCTCCACGGCATCGGCGATCGGTACATCGTTCGTCGTCAAGGCTTCGATCTCCGCAAAGACCCTGGCGTCCGACGAGAAGAGCGTACCCGAGAAGGGATCGAGGACCAGGCGGCCCACATGCCTGCCGTGGGGCCCCATGATCAGCATCTCGGAATATTCGCCGGCCGAGACCGTCAGGGAGCGGATAAGGTCAGCGGAGGTCTCATCGATACTCAGCCGCTCGCTTTTCTTCACTTGGGCGACAGCTTCGGGTTTGAGTTTGAGAATGATGGCCCAATCGGCGTTCTCGAAAGCGGCCTGGGCGCCTTCGGTCCGATAGTAGTCATCGATGCCTTGGGTGCCGGTGATGATGGCGCCGCCATACTTCCGGCAGCGCCGCGCAAAGCCCGCAATAAAGTCCCCTGCCGCGCCTTTGCCGAGGAGCGCCCAGGCTTCGTCGATGACGAGGGCCTTCTTCTGGCGCCGATCCCTGGTCATCATCTGCCCAAGGAGGAACATGAGAGCGAGCATGACCACGGCCCTGAGTTCGGGCTTACCGTCCAGCTCCTTCATCTCGAAGACCGTGAGCGGATGATCGATGGCGAGGGTGGCCTTCCCGTTGAAGAACGGACCATAAAGACCGGCGCTCGTGTAGGGCTTCAGGGCATTGGCGAGGGACGCGCCGAGGACGTCCTCGGCTTTGAGGCCCGCGGCCACGTCATCGACGCCGGCCTTGATGCCCTTCTCCTTCCAGACTGCGGCGACCGCGCCGTCAATCAGGCCGCGCTCCTCGGCGGTCGCGCGATCCTCCCCCTTGGCCATCTGCTCGATCATCGCCCTGACGAGGGTCAGGCTTTCAGCCTGGTAGTCCCGGTCCTTTGAAGCCATTCTCTCATCGAGGAGGGAGAACGGGTTGAGCCCGATCGCGGCATCAAGCGTGAACTTCACATGCCGCCCGCCGAGGGCTTCGCACATATGCTTGAAGCTCTCGCCGTCATCGATCACGGTCACCGCAGCACCCCCGCCCCTGAGGCCCGTGACCAGTTCCTGCATGAGGACGGACTTACCGGACCCGGACGATCCGATGATCGCCACATTGTGGTTGCCCTCCCCTTCATTGCCGAAGGGCGACCAATAGAAAGGCTGGCCCCTTCGCCCGAGGAGCAAAAGATCTGGCCGCGACACACCGAGATACTCCCCCTGGAGGGGCGCAATCTGGACGCATGTGTCGGTAACGAGGAAGCGCAACCGGCCGAGTTTCTGAAGATCGGAACCGAGCCCGTCAGCAAGGGTCAGAGGAAGACAGGCCGCCAGGGTCTGGGTGCTGACGAAGCGATCCTTGGCGAGCTCCCATCCCATGCCGCGATAGATCGACCTGATCGCCCGTTCCGCGCTTTCGGCTTCGGTCTCACGGGTGATCGCGGTGACGAAATAACCGCCGCGGACGAGCCGCGCGCCTTCGCGGACGCGCTCGCGGACCCATTTCCAGTCCTCCGCCTTCTGGGTGAGCTCGGGCATGAAACGGGCGAAATTCGTTCCCGCCTGCTGTTCGGCCCTTGCAAACTTGGCACCTGCGAGATCGCCGGCTCCTTCCTTGGACCCGAACTGAAGGCAGAGCGATGCCAGTGTCGGACAAGGGAGCCGCAGCTGGTCATTGACCAGATGACCGATGGCGCCCGCCATCTCGCCTTGATGGAAGCGTTCCGGAAGCCGCCTTGAGGAGAAGCACCGAGCCTCGAAGCGATGGGTCTCATAGCCGAGCGGATCGGTGCCGTTCTCGCTCGGAGCGATGGTCTCGAACAGGATCCGGTCCCGCTCCACCGTCGACGCGGTATCAGGGCTGACGATCTGCCGGTCGATGAGCTCGGCTTCGTCGTAGCGGGCCCGATCTTCCGACGCGCTCACGCGCGGATTAAGGACATTGCTCAGGAAGCTGATCAGCCCTTGAGGGCCCACATTGCGCGCCGCCACGCCGAGGGATTTGAGGCCTTGGGTGATGTCGCTCCTGAGTGCCGTCAGTTGCCCGCGGGTCTCCGGGTCAGCATCGCCGGGGAGACCCAGGGCGAGGAACACGCGAAAACGCCTCGTAAAGAAGGGCGCATGCGCCGAGAGGCCCTCGAACGCACCGCGTTTCAGGTGCCTGGCCCGGTGAAGGGCGAGCTTGTCGAAGACATCGTTTTCTCCGCCCCGCGCCGCGGCCCAATGGTCGAGGACCTGACCGATGCGAGGACTGGCCCATGAGATGATCTGAAGCGAGGCGCCATCGGCGATGCCGTCGGAGAGAAGCTCCGACAAGACGCCGATCACCGTATCGTCGGCACCAAGGAGCGGCACGATCTCGAGCACGAAGCCAGCCGACCGGGCGTTGAGGAAGAGGTCTTCTTCATCGGTGTAAAGACGGTAGGGAAGAAGCTCGCTCAGGCGGTCGAGGCTCGTCTCCCGCTGGACGCGGTCATAGAGCGAGCCTTCGCCGGTCAGGGCCGCGCCCACGCGCTCTGTGAAGCTGGCAAAGGAGCTGATCATTCCTCGCCCTCCCCGGTGTCAGGGGTTCTTGCGGGGGCAGGAAGCCAAGAGCCCCGCGCCATGACCGCATGAACGACGCGTGCCTCGTGATAATGGCCCTGATCATCGACCAGGGGCGCGAAGACGATCCGGGCGACCTGATCATAGCTTCGGCCCATGGTTCCAGCGTCGGGACTTGCCATATTGACCAGTTCTGTAGACTGAGCGGTCATCACTGGAGCTGGAGCGGCGTCGGTGAGCTGCCGGTCGAGCGCCTCGGTGGTGGCGCAGACACCGTCCACCCGAGGGCACGACCAGGTCCCCGCCACGTTCTGAAGCTTCACGGGGCTTGCGCAGGACGCAAGCGCGAAAGCGGCACCGAGGGAAAGAAGGCGGATCATCGGTCGGCCTCGCCTTGGCTCACCTGTTCCTCATCGATCCAGGCGCGGAGGCTTGCGAGATCCCGGAACCCGCTCATGATCGCCCCGTCGGGGCGGACAAAGGTCGGTGTGCTGTTGATCCCGAACGCTGTGGCAGCGTCCCTGGCCGGGCTGACAATGTCGCGGTCACAGTCACCCTTGGGGAGCGTCCGGGTCCGGTAGTAGTCCTTGATCGCAGCTTCGGGGTCCCTGGCGCAGCCGATCTTGCGGCTCGCTTCTTCGGAACCCGAAAAAGCGATGAGGAACTCGCGCGCCTCGATATCGGGCGCCTCGCTGAGGGCCGCGGAGAGCCGCTGGCAGTATCCGCAGTGAAGGTCGGAAAAGACAGCAACTTTGCGGCGGCCGCCCTCATTCCGGGTGATGGCCGCATCCATCGGAAGATCATCGAAGCGGAACGGTGCATCGCCTTCCGTACCCGCCTTGCGAAGGAGCGGCGCTTCTTCGGGTATGAGGAGGGCGAGGGTTTCTGCCGTCAGGTCCTTCTCTTCGTCGAGATCATAGAGCCGACCGATGAAGGCGTAGCGCACCTCCTCATCGACATAGAGAACCGTCTGTCCTGAGACGATCTGACAGAGAGGGCCATAGCCCTCGCAATCCACGCGATCGAGAGCACTCCCTTCGAAACGTGCCTCGGCACGTTCTCTCACCTGTTCGCCGTCTGATGCTGCGGCACCTTCGGCCCTCGCTGACGTAAGAACGATGAGGGCGGTGAGGCTGACCCCGATCCCGAGAGCGACAAGACCGTCTTTAGGCTGACGGCTGAGCCATGATGTCAGATGGTCCATAGGATCCTCCGTGACTGGGCTGTGAAACAAACGAGGGACGCACCGCGGTGGAAGGCGCGGTGCACATCGGCGGGCGCGCGGGGCACCTCATGGCCGAAACGCCCAATCAGGATGGGAAGAGTCTTCAGGGCCAGGGATCGCAGGACGCGGCGCGCGAGACGGCGCGTTCGGGGCAGTGACGCCGCCTCATGGGAGGGCGTCGGCGCCGCGTCCTGCGAAGGGGGGAGCCCAGCGGTCTGGGCTGCGACCGGCGAGCCAGCACGGCGAAGGAAAGTCTGGCTCAGACCGGTCATCACTGGGTCCCCCGAGCCAAGAAGCCTGAAAGGAAGACGATCTCGACATCGATGCCTGTGGGCATCTCGATGACGGGCTGGTACTGCTCGGCCCGGTCGATGAGATAGTCGGAGACCGTGTCCGCGGCCGTGGAGAGGCCTTCACCGAACCCGCCCGCGGCGATCTCACCGGCGGAGAGTTCGCGGTCCGAAAGGATGGTGTTCCCCGCGCCGAGAGCCCCGCCCCCAAGGGCCAAATCCGTGTTCCGCGAGACTCCGCGTCCGAACCCGCCGATCACGCCAGCGATGAGCGCCTTCTCGACGATGTCGCCTTCCCGGCTCACCACCCGGCCCCTGACGCCCACCTTGCCGAGCTGCGCAACATAACCCTGGACTTGCGTCTCAGCGACTTCGCCGCCCGGCCTCTCGCAGGTGATCTTCTGGAGCTGGACATAGACCCGCTCGGAAGCAAGCTCAGCATGGGCCGCGCCATTGACCAGGCATCCGGTGAGATCCGTCAGCTGACGATCACCTTCGCCCGCGACTGAATAGGCAGGCCCGGTGACGCGCAAGAGGACCGGCTTGGGATCGGCAGACAGCCTCACCCCCGTCGACATATCGACGCCGACCAGGACATGGGCCGTCGCATGGGCATTGGGCGGAACGTACGAGCCGTCCTCCGGGTGGAACACCGCAGACTGAGGGATTTCAGGTTCTCCGTCGCCTCCGCCGTCAAAGGTGAGGATCGTCACCTCTTTCGGTGTCAGCGGCCTCAAAGGACCGGGCACCGCACCGGGTGAGCCGAAGCTCCCCGGCACGGCGCCCTGCCGCAGGAACGGATCGCCGCCGACAGGGCTAAGGGCTTCCGGCGATCGTTCTGCGGGGTTCGGAGATGGCGGCGCATCGGCAACGCGAGCGGCCAGGTCTTCGACCATCGCGATCGCATCGTTGCGGGTCTTGTCGAGCTCGGCCCGTGTTCCGGCAAGCTCAAGCTCTTTGGCTTCGAGATTGGCCGTCAGCCGACGCACCTGCTCTTCGAGGCCAGCCACCGAGTCTTCCACCGAAGCCAGCCTCGTGCCGGTCTCGGAAAGAAAGTCATCACCAAGCCCATGCGGGTTGATGACATCCGTCATGGCGCGGCGGCGGCGAAGATCATCCGCACGGGACTGATTGTCCCCGCCATCGCTCGAGAAGATCCAGAAGCCCGCCGCGGTCATAGCGAGGGTTGCCGCACCGCCGAGGAGCAGCCGCTGCCTGGTCAGGCGCTCTTTGTTGGCGGCGCTCATGACCGGCTCCGTTCGATGACGATCACCGAGGACCGACCGCGGCGTTCAAGCTCCCGCGGCCCGCGGATGGTAACGGCGACGGTTCCGGGCGCTAGGAAAGACGCTTCGTCGAAGCGCACCGAACCGGGCGCCGGGTTCCTCACGGAGAGAAGATGCCCGGTCCAGCGCTCGCCTTCGTACGTCACTTGGTGCCGGACACGGACGGAACCGGCAGCGCGCTCGCGAGAAGGCTGTCTCTTCACCTCGTAGCCATCGATCAGCGTACCGGCCCAGATCGCCTTGGTGAGGGCGATGATCTCGTCATCGCGGGCACCGAGCTTGATCGGGCGTTGAGAAGCCGCCCTGCCCATCTCGGGATTGCGGATCATGACTTGGGTCGAGGGGATCGCTTTGGCTTCAAGCTCCACCTGGTAGGTGTGACCCTTGCCGGTGGTGACGAAGAAGCTGGCAGCGCCGAACCGCTTTTGCGGTCCCTGACCGTCGAGGGTGAGGTAGAGGTCTCCGGTGGCGGCCTCGTGGGCAACGCTGAAGCCCTGACCCGTACCGCCGCTCTGCATTTGCACCGAGGCCGCACCGTCGCGAAGGAAGCTGATGCGGGTGACGCCTTCACTGCTGAGCGCGCCAGAAACGACGCCGCCATCGCTCACCTCGATGATCTGCTGCGCCTGGCAGGTCGCGATAATGGCAGCGGCCGAGGCTGCGATGGCCAACAATGCGTTCGAGGTCATTGGGGCACCTCACCTCTTTGGAGAAGCGGCGCTGTGCTTGCCTCGGCTTCATCGGCCGTGATCGGATAGAAGTCTTCTAGCCAGAGGCGCATGGAGCCGTAGCGCCAGTCCGCGGCGTAGATGGCGCGTTTGGATTTGACCCGGTCAGGACCCAGATAGGTGTGCAGCTCACCGCGGATTTCGGAGTGGAGGCCCACCGGGTCCACAAAGATCTCCGATGGGTAGAAGACGGTGGAGGATTTGGTCGCGAGCAGCCTGCGCTCGGTGGCGATCAGCGCCGCTTCGATCTCGCCGTGAGAGGTGGGATGCGCGAGGCGCAGGATGTTGTCGCGAAAATAGCTGAGATTGTGAGGATGGCGGTTGAGGAAGAGGCTCGCGACATCGCGGGTGGTCTGCTCGAGATATTCAGCGCTCGGCGCATCGGCGGTCATCGCTGCGTCGGAGCGTAGGGTCGGGGTCAGGATCACCCTCTCCTGCCTGGTCATCAGCATATAGGACTGAAGCACCGTCCCAAGGCATAAGATAAGCCCGGCGATGGCCAGCATGTTCCGCTGGCGGATGGTTGACCTCAGCCTTGTGTAGGCAACCTGCGCTTCCATGTTCCTTACCCCGCCAGTTCGCGTTTGTGGGAGGGGAGCGTTCGCTCGAAGGAGAAGAGGCCGGAAGGCAGGTACCAATAGGCCGCGAAGCGTAAGACTTGGAGGCTTTCACCGCGCTTGAAGCGCTTGATCAGAAAGACGCCGGCGAAGCCCGCCAGGATGCCTTCCACGAACCGTCCAAGGACGATGCCGAGCATGAAACCGCCGACCAAGAGGACGAACTCGTCGAGCGTCCAGAAGGCAAGCTTCTCAGGATCATCCAGGGTCGCAGGTATGCGGTAGCGATCAGCCGTGGCCATCTTGTCTTTTCTGTGACCTGACACGGACGATTGAACCCATGAAAACTGCTCCCCCTGCCGAGGGCCGGAGCCGTCTGCTTTCAACCGCGTGCTCGATCACGCTCCCTTGTTAGAGTTGGAACTTGTTAGATGATCGCCGAAACCGACGACTGGACGATGGGACCGCCGATCCCGGCGGCGACGCCGACGGCCATCGGCACGCCGACATGGCCGAGGGACCAGCCGCTCGTCGCCATACGGACGACCCCGTAAGCGAGCGACACGAGTGCCGCAAGTTTACCCGCAGAGCCATTGATATAGCCCGCCACCGTGGTCACGGCCGTGTCGAACGTGGCATCGGTACCGGCCATGGCCGAGCCCGCCATCACGGCGACACCCGCGAGGGCAAGGCTCACGCCAACGATCCCCTGAAGAGATCGCTCAGCGCGAGAAGAGGAAAGAGAAAGCTGCATAGAAGCTCCGTTTGCTGACGTCACCGCCAATCGATGACCTCGCCACGAAGCCGGAAAAGCCCAAGTGGATCAATCCGTGGGTAGCGCTTGTAATGGTGCCAGATCGGCAATGATCTTGCCGTCAGAGCACGGGTTTCTCCGTGGACGTGCTTACCGCGAGGCGATGTCCACCGATGGTCGAAGAACTGCCCGTGTCGGCATTGCGGCCTCGCCAGCCTGGCAAGCCGATTGCCGCCACGGCATCGGTGCTGCCGGGTTGGCAATATCAACTTTTGGTAAGCTAGACCGTAGCAATTTTAAGGATCATGCAAGCGGTTCTGATCTAGGGCTCCCCACAGAACAGCAGCGCCGGGGCTTCGATGGTCGACGTCCACCAGATCAGGTTGAGCGGGGATCCGGAGTTTCAAAAGAAACTCCGTGAGCTGCGTATCCGCGCCTGCGCCATGGGTATTTCCACCGGCAGTGTGACCGAGATCGGCTCCCTCGCCGTCAGTGCCGCGACGGCTCCTGCCGTGCTGGACCTCTTGGGGCGCGGCGGGCTCCGAGACCTCAGCCGAAGAGCGAAGGCTCCGGACGCGACTTACTTGGCGCTGAGGGGGCGCCATGCCTTGGCCCTTAAGCGTTTGCGCGGAGAACTCATCGCCCTCAGCGCGCCGGAGCTTCCCCTTCGCACGATTGCCCACCTTGCCATCGTATCCCTCGCCGAAGCGCCGGACGAGACGCTGCGCTCCGTGCAGAACACCTAATTATAGTATCAGGCGAACCCCAGCCGTTAAGCAACTTTGCCGCTAACAATCTGTCACCAATGATTTTTGTTGCACTGCAATAAATGTTGTGATGCAATCACTTCACCACAGGGCTTGTGGGAGAGAGTGAGATGGAGTTTTGCAAGGATAGTTTCGAAGAGCCGCAACTGGCCCAGTCCTTGGGCAATGAATTGCTCTTCGCCAGACAGAAGAAGGGCCTGACCCAGTCTTATGTCGCGAGCGAGGTCGGTCTCAAAAGCGGCTCGACGATACAGCGCTTCGAAGCCGGCGAGCGGTGCCCGGGGCTATGCCTTCTAGTCAAGATGGCGGCGCTTCTGGAATTCCCGCTTGAGCGGTTTGTCACTGGCCTACCAGGCCAGACCACGTCGACTTCGTCATCGCCTGACGCGGTCGACACCTCGCTTCTCAAGGCTCTGGTCAAAAGCGACGCCCTCATCACCTCGGACGCCGCCCTCAGGAAACTGATCGCCGAGCAGATCAAGCATCTCGATCCGGAAGACCTGATGGCTGGGATGATGCGGCTTCTGTTGTCAGATCCACGCGCAGATTAAACTTCGGCAGGGCACTCCGCGCATCGTACGATATGAGCCTTGGCTTTGGCGATGCGGCGCGTGACCAGTCCCTCCCCGGCGATGCTGACCACATCCCAGAACAGGGTGGAATGGTTAAAAGCCTTCCCGACAAGGCGGCAGTGCCCCCGCTTACTTGCGATACGGACGATTGGCGCATCGAGTTCGTCGTAGTCCGAAATCGCTTCCGGTTTCGGACGCAGAGAAAACGGGAGGTTAGAGCGCGCGACGTCATCGCTCTGCTCGCTACTGCCGTCGCCGGCTTGGTCTGGTGCGGACATGGTTTTCCCCTCGCCGGAGAGAACAAGCCGAAATAGTTGCATTTTGACCAAATTGCTTGGTTTACAGAACATTTCTGAAAGGAACCGGATACCGACGTAGCCCTAGCCGAGCACCTCTAGTCCTGACAAAAGCACAGAGGCTTTCGTCGTCGCGATCACGACGCACACATGACGATCAAATCCCCTCAATCGGAAACGCGCTACGCAGCTCATCTTCCACACCGTTATCGGACCGCGATCCAAAAGGCGGCGGTTTTGACCGACGTCTCGCCTGATGAGCTCGTTCTGAAGGCCTTGAACGAGTTCCTGAGCGCCGTCACTCCGCAGCAGAGTATGGATCAAAATTGTGACCTTCTGACCCCCAAGCAGGCCGCCTTGCTTTTGAACCGCTCGGTTTCGACCCTCGCGAAGATGCGCTGTTCTGGAGATGGGCCGACCTTCGTGAAACTCGGCCGAAGGACCGTCGGCTACCGCCGAAGCGATTTGGCGAAGTATGTCGATCAATGCCGGAGACAGAGCACGTCTGAATGCCAATGACTGGCAACCAACCCTGAAGGCAGGGCCGTTGATTGACCGCTTCGACGATACCAATGGTTACCCATGGCTTCGCTGGAAATGGTTGCCATATGGTTGCCAGCTAAATGTCCATCTTGAAAGAAAGCTATCTAAGCCGTTGATTTTATTGGTACCGCCTGCTGGAATCGAACCAGCGACCTCTTGATCCACAATCAAGCGCTCTAACCAACTGAGCTAAGGCGGCACATGGCTCTCGCGGAAGCTCCGCGGGAGAGCGGGGGCATAGCGCCGGGAAACGGGCGCGTCACCCCCTTTTTGACGTCGTTTAGACCCCTGTTAGCAGGAGCGTCCCTGCTTCCTCACGACCTGGCGGAGATTGTCGATCCGGGTCTGGGATGCGGGGTGGGTGGAGGCGAATTCCGGCGGGCGGGCCTGGCCTGCCGAGGCAGCCTGCATACGCTGCCAGAAGCGGATCGCCTCGCAGCTGTCATAGCCTGCGCGCGCCATGTAGCGAACGCCGCCCGTGTCGGCTTCGAGCTCGTGCTTGCGGCTGTAGGGCAGGATCGCGCCGTAGATAGCGCCAAGGCCGAGGGCCTGAACGGCTACGCCTGCGCGCTGCTCACAGGAGCGGCGCTCAGCGGCGGTGCCGTCACAGCCCATGCCAGCGGCGACCGAGGCGACGCCGATGAGGCCCGAGGCGACGATATTCTGGCTGTAGCGCTCACCGGAGTGGCGATACTTCACGTGAGCGATCTCGTGACCGACGACGGCGGCGAGCTGCGCGTCATTCTGCATCAGGTCGAGGATGCCGGTGTGAATGCCGATCTTGCCGCCGGGGAGCGCGAAGGCGTTGAGGCTCTGGTCTTCGAAGACGAGCACTTCCCACTTGGCGGGATTGTCGCCAGCGGCCTGGATCAGCTTCGGCGCGACGCGGTTGACGCGGCTTGTGTAGCGGGGATCGTTGGAGACACGCTGCTGCTGCTTGATCTGGTTCCAGCTGGCCTGGGCCGCCTGGGCCATCGAGCTTTCGCCGGAGATCAGGAGCTGGGAGCGGCCAAGCTCCTCATTGTAGGTACAGGCCGCGACGCCTGCGAGAAGGGCGGCTGCTGCGAGGGCGCTGCGCTTGATAAAACGGGGCATCTTGGTCCTCCCGGGAACTCTTGAGGGAACTTATCGGGCCGCAAGGCCGCAGGCGCAAGCGCGGGACTGCTGCCGGGCGGTCTTGTGTGGGCGTGACGGTGTCATGGGTGACTAACGGCTGATGGGCGCAGGACGTTCCGCCCGAGGGAACCCGGCGCTTTTTTGCGGGGTTTGGTCCTTCCATGAGGACTGACAGCGAACAGGACGCCCGCGCCGCAGGGCTCATCTACTCAAGCGATGCCGAGCCGGGTTTCGCGCGGAGGAAGCGTGGGCGTGGCTGGTCGTTCTACGATCCGGGCGGGAGCCTCGTCCGTGATCCTGAGGTGCGGGAGCGTTGCCTGGGGCTGGCGATCCCGCCTGCCTATGAGGATGTGTGGATCTGCTCGCATCCGAAGGGGCACCTGCAGGCGACGGGCCGGGACGAGCGGGGGCGGAAGGCCTATCTCTACCATGAGGCGTGGCGGGCTTATCGCGACAGGCAGAAATATGACCTGCTCGCGGAGTTCGGCGCGCGGCTGGGCACGGCGCGGCTTGCCAATGAAGAGCGACGACGGGGACGGAAGCCGACGCGGGAGCGGGTCTTGGCGGCGATGTTTGCCCTCCTCGACCAGCATGCGCTGAGGGTTGGGCATGAGGCCTATACGGAGGAAAATGGCAGTTTTGGCCTGACGACCTTGCGGGCTGATCATCTTGATACGGAGCGGCATGTTCTGTCATTCACCGCGAAGGGCGGGAAGGACCGCGAGGTCCTGATCGACGACCGAAAGCTCTTCGCGATGCTGGAGAAGCTGGCAGGGCTGCCCGGTGAGACGCTGGCGCATTTCGATGATGACGGCGAGGCCCGCAGTCTTTGTGCGGACGATGTGAATGAGGATCTGTCGCAGTTCTTTGGCGAGACGGGGTCCGCGAAGAGCTTTCGCACCTGGCACGGGTCGGTGGCTGCGTTCGAAGCGGGCCTGTCCGGAGGCGCGAAGGTTGATGACGTTCTCGAAGCGGCAGCCTCGCGGCTCGGCAACACGAAGGCCATTGCGCGGACGAGCTATGTGCATCCTGCGATTGTCGATGCGGTGAAGGATGGCTCGCTGGCGGAGAGCGGTGGTGACTGCCTGAAGGGCCGCTCTCGCAAGGGGCTCACCCAGATGGAGAGCGGTTTTCTCCGTTGGCTGACGAAGATATCTCAGTGATGGTGAAAGGTCCGGAGAACTTGCGGTAGAGCCAGAGGCCCAGAACCATGAAGCCGCTGAACCAGACGGCGTTGAAGACAGCAGCAAAAACAGCAACGAACGGGAAGAGGTAGTAAGGCCTAGCGCCTTTGTCTTCTGGTGCGATCATCTCGCCATTGATCACCATTGGAGCGTCGGCTGCGTAGAGGATTGGAAGAGCGAAGATAGTTCCAAGCACCGTGAACGAGCCGACTCCAATGAGCCATCCGACGACGAGAAACTTGTAGAGGCTGCTTAGGCTGACCTCTCCGTTCTCTACCCTGAGCTTCATTCCTGGCCCGCGCTTTTCGAGATGGCGAGTCTTCCTCCGTCCACGAACAGGACCTGGCCGGTGATGAAGCTGGCTTCTTCGGCGGCGAGGAAGTGGATGGCTCCTGCGACTTCCTTGGGCTCGCCGCGCCTGCCCATCGGGGTGGCTTCGGCGGAGAGCTTGCGCTGCTCGGCGGTCACCACCTGAGTTTCGTCGAGGGTGCCTTTCACCCCTGAAATACCAACCGCGTTGGCCCTTGCTCCGTAGGGGGAGAGGGTCATGGCGACGGCTTTCGTCAGCTGCACGATGGCGCCCTGGCTGGCGGCGAAGATCGCATCTTCTGCGTTGGCGGTCACGGCGTCATTGGAGACGACATTGACGATGGCCGAGCCGTGGGCCGTGTCGACGCCGTCTTCCTCGATATCTTCCGCCTGCCGAATGATCTGGCGAGCCACGGCGCGGTTGATAAGGAAAGCTGCGCGAACATTGCGATCCATCACCTCGTCGAAATGCGCTTCGGAGGTCTCAAGGAAGGGTGCGGAGTAAAAATAGCTCGACGTGTGAGCGAGGATGTCGACCGAGCCATAGCTGTCGAGCGCCTCGGCGATGACATTGTGGACGTCGAGCGCCTGGTCGAGGTCGGCGGCGATGAAGGTCGCCTGCCCACCCTTGGCGATGATCTCTTCCTTCACCGCCTCGCCGCGTTCGCGGTCCCGGTCGGTGAGGATCAGCTTGTCGGAGCTTTTGGAGAAGCGGTGCGCCACGGCGCGGCCGAGGCTGCCTGCGACGCCGGTGACGATAACGGTACGTGATGCCAAGGCTGGTAATCCCCGCTGGTCAGCTTGAAAGAAACGGCGTCACCCCGAGCGGGGCCGGGGTGCGCCGCGTTTGGCCTTAGCTTGGTCTCTGGTCGGGCCCAAGGGTTTGTGTGGAGAGCATGGCCATCTGGTCCTTGATGGCGAGCTTTTGCCGTTTGAGGTCGCTGATCTTCTGTTCGTCAAATGCCGCGTGACTTCGTTCCTCACTCAGCGCGGCCTCGAGGGCTTGGTGCTTTTCGGTGAGGGTGTCTAAGCGTGCTTGGATGGACATCAAGATCTCCTTCATCAGCGGCCCGCCCGAATTGGCGGGCACAGAAATTGAAGCACTGTGGTTGTCAGGAGTCACGAAGTCTCAACCGCTGTTTCAGAAAAGTTGATCGTGGTTAACGGTATATTTGGCTCTTTAACGCCTGCGATACGCATGATCCGGCTGATGAATTCCTGTCCCGCGCACTATTATCGTTCTGTCATTGACCATGAAAGGCTCACCCCATGAGCAAGCGTCTGATCGTCGGTGTCTCGGGAGCGTCCGGGACGGTCTATGCCGACAGGCTCCTGAAAGCTGCGAAAGCGGCTGGCTGTGAGACCCACGTGGTCGTCAGCCGGGCGGCCAAGATGACCATCGCCTATGAGATGGGCGAAGGCGCGCGCTTCGAGGGCGCGGACGTGACCTACGGCATCAATGATGTGGGCGCGCCGATTGCGTCGGGCAGCTTCAAGACCCTCGGCATGGTGGTCGTCCCCTGCTCGGTGAAGACCATGTCGGAGATCGCGACGGGGGTGACCTCCACCCTCCTCACCCGTGCAGCGGATGTGTGCCTCAAGGAGCGACGAACCCTCTCCCTGATGGTGCGGGAGACGCCCTTCCACCTCGGGCACCTGCGGACCATGACGAGCCTTGCGGAGATGGGCGCGATCATCGCGCCGCCCCTTCCCGCCTTTTATGCGGAGCCGCAATCCATCGAAGAGATGGTCGATCAGTCCGTGGGCCGCGTGCTCGATCAGTTCGGGATTGAAGCCCCTGGCGTGAAGCGCTGGGGCGAAGACCTGGAGAAAGGCCGGCGCTGATGGAGAGCCTCCGCGACTATGCCTTCAAGATTTACGGGGCGCCCGGAATGCAGGAGACCCTGCTGGCGCTTCAGGACCGCTTCCATGTCGATGTGAACGCCTGCCTCTGGTGCCTCTGGGCCGCCAAGCATGGCTTCACGCCGAGCGATGAGGATGTTGGCGCGATGCTGGATGCGGTGGAGGAGATGGTCCTTCACACGACCAAGCCGATGCGCAGCGTGCGTCGCTACCTCTCCGTGCCAAGGCCCGGCTTCTGCCCCGACACGCTTGCGGCGCTCCGCAAGGAAGCCCTCGGGCTGGAGCTGAAAACCGAGGAGATGATTCTCCACCGTCTCGACGCCCTGACCCAGGAAGCGAGCGAACCGGACGAGACGCTGCAGGATTTTGGCCCCCGGGCGCAGCGTTTCTTCACCCTTGCAAAGGCTGCCATAGACATGCCGACCATGATCGCGGATGAGGAGGGCCCGAAGAGCCCCGCCGGCCTCTTCCGGAAAGCCTGCGAGATTGCGACGGAGCACGGTTGATGAGCGGTGACGGAAAGCCTCCCTTTACGGTGATCGATGGCGATGGCGGCGCGAACGACGTTGCCCCCAAGCCTGACGGTGCCAATGACGAGGCGCTCGAGCTGAAGATCCGCCAGCTCGAAGAAGAGCACCGGGACCTCGACCAGGCGATCCTGACCATGGAAGAGCGGATGCCCTATGACCGCCTGACCATCGGCCGGATGAAGAAGCGCAAGCTGATCCTCAAGGACCAGATCCAGGAACTGCGCGACCAGCTCTTCCCCGACATCATCGCCTGAATGACGGCTCGTTGAAGTTTTGAAGAGCCCCCTCGCCGCGCGGCTCGGCCCGCGCTATGGTTAGCGAAAGACCAATCGGGGGCGGCATGCGGTTCGCTATCAAAGCAATTTTCGGCGCAGCGATCCTCGCTGGAGCAGCCTGTTCAGCGGTCGATGAAGCGCCTGCGACCGAAGCAGGGCTCAACGTTCCAAGCCTCAGCATTGGCGGCGGCCACACCGGCCCCGGCGGCGAAGAGCGCCCCTATGTGCTCGCCTCACTGCGCACCGACGTTCCAGCCAGCTTCACCGGCTGCATCGACGACACGGCCGAGTGCTACGTCCTCGGTGAGGCGGTGGACGTGGAGGTCCGCTACGAACCCCAGTCGGGCCGCTACTGGTTCATGGATCCGGTCAGCGGGAACACCTATTTCGTCGATGGTGAACTGCGGACCGGTGATCCGGGGCTTGCAGAGCGCAAGCGGCCCCTCCGCCCTGAGGCTAAGGACGGCGACCTGGTGCTCGGCACCTATGTGGAACCTGCCGAGGATGAAGAGCCTTGCGACGAGGACGCCGAGGAAGGCGATGACAACGCCTGCGACGCGGAAGACGACGACGCTGCCGAGTGATCTGAGGCTCGCTCTTCAAATTGAAAACCAATTTGGCGTAAGGCATCCGGGCGAGCCCCGGAGGTGCCCTGATGGACGGCGGTAAACCGCCCCTCGACCCAGACTGCGAAGCCTTCACGGGCTCGGAGCTCGGTGCGCTCGCTCACCTTTACCGGGGCGAGGTCTATCGCTCGACGATCTGGCGGACCCGGCTCGATGCCACGACCAATTGGTCTGTGGTGAGCCTCGGCCTTGCGCTGACGATCTCCTACCAGACGGCGGACAGCTCGGCCCTGCCCCTTTTCCTCGTAGCGTTCCTGATCGGTGTGTTCCTCTATCTGGAGGCCCGGCGGTACAGGTACTTCAACGTCTGGCGCGCGCGAGCTAGGTGGCTGGAGATCTATTTCTACGCGCCGATGTTGCGGCGGGAGAAGGTCGAGGACCCGGTCTGGCTTGATCGTCTGGCTGAAGATTATCAGCGCCCAGAGCACCATATCGCCTTCAGCCGGGCGCTGGGGCGTCGCCTGCGGCGGAATTACATGTGGATCTTCACGGTGCAGACGATGGCGCTTTACGGGAAATGCCTTGGCGCTGCTGGCGGCGCGGCAGGCTTTGAAAGCCTGCATATCGGCGCGGTACCCGGTTGGGTCGTGGCGGCCCTCAACCTTGTTGGGTTCCTAGGGCTCGCCTTCTACACCTGGTGGGTCTGGCTTCAGGACCGCAAGCGCTTTGAAGAGCGGGTGAACCCCATCTCCATGGGCTGAGACCCTCAGCCTAGCACAGGATCAGGAGGCGGGGACAATCGCCTCTTTCTCGCCGAACAGCTTGTCCAGTATGGCCCGAGCTTCGTCCCTGTGCCGATCATCGGTGTACCGGCCGACCCGCTCCAGCGCTGCTGCGAGGATGGCCGCATCGTCGACGAGCCCCATGGGCATGACGTCAGGGATCACGTCAAAAGGCTGGATGAAGTAGACGAGCGCGCCGGCGAGGATGGCCTTGGCCTGCCACGGGGTGTCGGGATCGCGCATCACGCAATAGGCCGTGAGCACGTCCTCGAGGAGCGACCGTGCCAGGCGCTTGCCGAGGCGCTTGATGGTGCCGAAGAGGTTCTTCTCCACCTTCTCCATCCGCTCACCAGCCTCGGCCTCCTCCTCCTGCCAGATGCGGGTGAGGCGTTTGCCGAGATAGCTGAGGGCGTCGAGGCGGCGTGTCATTCCCATGCCGGACACATGGTGCACTGCCCCCACCCCGCCAAGCGCCGGAGCTTCACGATGGGGTCAGCTCACTCCATGCCGTAGAGTTGGCGGGCTTCAGCGGGGACTTTGGACATGTCGATGGTGATGCCCTTGGACGCCGCGATCTGACCAACGAGGGCGCCCGCAGCTTCAGGCGAGGCAGGCTTTTCTTCGCGCAGGCGCATCGCCACGGCATCGAAGAACTCCTCGAACTCACCGCCGACAGTGGCCATCAGCATCACGACCTCTTCATCGCCCGCGTTCCAGAAGGCATGGAGGTGACCACGGGTGAGCGCTGCCAGGGTGCCGGGGCCTGCGACGGTGATCTCGTCGCCGTTCATCAGCGAGACCCCCCCAGAGAGAACGTAGAAGAACTCGTCCTCCTTGGTGTGGGTGTGGGGCGGAGCGCCTGCGGTTTTGGGCGGGACGCGGAACTCATAGAAGGTCGCGTTGCTCTCGGTCTCGCCCTTGCCGATGAGCTGAAAGACCGGGTGGAAGGGCACCGCCACGGGCTCTCCCTCACCGGGAGCCACGATCTTAGGGTCATGGAGCGCGAGGCTGGCAAGCAGTGTCAGGAGCATCTGGGGTCATCCCTCTCTTTGTTCTGAGAAAAGAGTGCCAGCGCCCTGCCTCCTCGGAAAGTGCTGTGCGCAGTCCGCGTTCACATGATGTAGCGCAGGATGATCCAGGGGATGAGGCCAAAGATCATGATGATGACTTTGTAGAGAGCGTAGAATTGGAAGTAGAGGACGGGAAGCTCCGCCTCCGGAACGCCTGTTGCCTTTGAGTGGATGGCCATGATGGGGCCGCGCAGGATCGTCAGCATCAGGAACGAAAAGGCTATCGCGCCATAGTTCAGGAGCGTGAACCAGCCGAGGAAGGTCGTGAGCTCGCCTTGGGACATGGGGCCTCCTTTATGGAGGAGGCTATCGCCTGAGGCAAAGCGCAGCTTTGCGCTCGATCAATCGGTCAGGAACGGCGCGGCGCGGTATTCGGTGATCTCCACCTCGGCCCAGACATTGGCCTTAATGTAGGGCTCGTCCTTGAGGAGCGCGTCCAGGGTCTCGCGGCTTTCGGCGCGGTAGAGGACCACCGACCCGGCCATGCCTCCCTCCTCGTCGAGGAGCGCCCCGGCGTGGAGGAGCGTGCCCTCGGCATAAAGCCTCTCCGCCAGCGCAAGATGCGCCTCACGCGCGCCAGCCCGGCGTTCAGGCTTTCCCTTGTGGTCCCTGCCGATGAGGAGGAAATTGGGCATGGGCGCGCGCTCCTTCTGGTGTCTCCGGCGCTTATGGCTTCCTCCCATGCTTCCGTGCAAGCGGGCTGGGGCGGAGGGTTTGCTCATCAAAGGCAGATCATGCACTCTGGCGCGCAACAGGGTGACGAAGGCTTCGGACCATGCAGCAGCCGCCGGACGGGATCATTGTGCACCGGCATGGCCGGGAGCAGCAGCCCGTTGTCGTGATCGACGACTTTGTTCCCTATGCTGATCAGATCATGGAGTTTGCCAGCAAGGCCACGTTCGGAGAGAGCGGCGCGTTCTTTCCCGGGGTGAGAGCGCAGTTCGATCCGGGGTACCTGCGGGGTGCGTCTGAGGCCCTGAAGTACGCAACGAGGGAGGTCTTCGGCATAAAGAGCAATCCCGCGGTGAAGCAGTGCTACCTCTCCTATGTCACCACGCCGCCTGCAGCGCTGAAGCCTGAGCAGCGGCGGGCGCACTACGATACCTCCGACCCGAACATGCTGGCGATCCTCCATTATCTGTGTGATGAGGAAGATGGCGGCACATCCTTTTACAGGCACCGGGCGACAGGGTTCGAAACCGTGCCCCAGGAGCGGAGCCTCCCCCTCCTCAAGGAAATCGACCGCGAGACCGAGGCTTTCGGCGAACCTGCGCCCGGCTACCTCAATGGAGACACGGAGCAATTTGAGAGGATTGCTTCGTACAAGGCGAAGTTCAACCGCGCGATCATCTACCGCAGCATGACGCTCCACTCCGGCGATATCTCCAACGACCGCGCCTTCACGACGGACATCAAGACCGGCCGCCTGACGGTCAATTCTTTCGTGACGACAGCCTGAGGGCGTCGAGAGCAACTCTCTCCGGGCATGCCGAAGGGCTCTCTCCCTTGTCATTCCGGAAGGCCCGGAGGGTCTGTCCGGAACCCATAATCGGTAAGCTGGGGGTTTGCCGAAGGTAGCTCGCCCTCCCCGCCGCTGCTTCCCAGCGTCGTGCAGAAGTGCGGCGTATGGGTCCTGGACTGCCTCTCGGCATCCGGGATGACAGGTCTCAGGTTTTCTCGTCTCCCCTGACCGCTCTCCCGGAAAGCCGCAGGCTTATCCGGGATCCACGGACCAATTGTCCGTAAGGGGAGGAACCGTCAGTCCATGGATCCCGGCTCGCCGCTCCGCGTCGTCCGGGAAGACGGCGACGGCGGGCGTAGGATACTCACTGCGCGAAAGCGTTTTCGGGGATGGGCGGCGCGGCATGCTCAGCACTCGTAGGGCGGAACGTCGAAGACGATCCGCCGACGGAAGAGTTGCGCCCAGCCACGGCGGATCGCTACCGCGTTCCGCCCTACGGCGCGAAGAGTTTTGCCTTTGAAAGCTTCTCAGGCCTTCAAGCGGCTGCGTGCGAACGCTACGACCAGCGCTGGAAAGATGAGGAAAGCCGCCCCAGGCAGCGGCACTTCGCTCGCAGGCGGCATCTCATTTAATCGGTCCAGCGAGAAAGAGGTATTCTCAGTGAACAGGTTGGGGCCCTGCGCCCCTGCGTAGAGGCCGTTTAAAGAAGGCGAGCCACCAGGGAGCAATGGACCTAGATCGCCTTCAGCCAAAGCGTCTTCGAGGTTCACCTCGCTGAGCGTCGTTGGCATTTCGAACTTAACGCTCCAGCGCGCGCCGATACCGTTCTTGAACGCATCGAAAGTGAAATCGAAGCTGAGCGTATCAGGAACATTTTGGTTGAAGTAGTTCGTATCGATCTCAATGCTCAGCCCGCCGAGCGTGACATCATAGATGTCCTCACCCACAGCAACGGTGCCGTCTACTAGAAACCCTGAGTATGTCTCAAAGCTTCTAAAGACCTCACCCGACAGCCGGTCTACGCTCGTGAAGGAACTCTCGACTGTCGCATCCGTCGTGATCTGCACGGTTCCGACAACGCTGGTGCCCCGTGGGTAAACATTCAGTATTTCTTGTCCCTCGAAAGCAGAGGAACCTGAAAATTTCAGTTCGTATATAGCCATAGTGTGCCCCCGAATTGGATGTGTCTTTCCTCGGTGATACAGATCGAAATTCGGGCTTCCTCAAGTGAGTTATGAGGTATTTCCGCTTAAGTCTCGCGATCGTGAACGGCTTAGCTCGCTCCGGTTGAGTGCCGAATTTCGACCGCACTGCGAGCGGGAATTCGCACAAAAAAGGCGGCCGATTGGCCGCCTTTTTGAAGCTTTTCTGTCCGCCTCACTGACAAGCAAGACACTCATCATAGTCCGTCTTCTCGATCACGAAACCGTCCGTAGACGCCGCTTCCTTCTCCTTGCCACCCGCATAGGCCGTGCGCTGAACGCTTTGGCTTCGGCAGTAGTAGAGGGACTTCACGCCTTTTTCCCAGGCGGTCCAGTGGAGCATGTGGAGGTCCCACTTATCCACGTCGCCGGGGAGGAAGATGTTGATCGACTGGGACTGGCAGATGAACGGCGCGCGGTCGGCGGCGAGTTCGATGACCCAGCGCTGGTCGAGCTCGAAGGCGGTCTTGAAGACATCCTTCTCGTCCTGGGTCAGCGCGTCGATATGCTGGACCGAGCCGCCATGCTCGAGGATGCCGGCCCAAATGTCGTCGTCGTTGAGACCCTTTTCCTCGAGCAGTTTCTCGAGGGCCTGGTTCTTCACCGCGAAGGAGCCCGAGAGGGTCTTGTGGGTGTAGTAGTTGGTCGGGATCGGCTCAACGCAGGCCGACGTACCGCCGCAGATGATCGAAATGGACGCAGTCGGAGCAATCGCCAGCTTGTGGCTGAAACGCTGCATGATGCCCCGCTCTTCTGCGTCGAGGCAGGCGCCCTTTTCCTTGGCCAGCGTGACCGAGGCACGGTCCGCATGCTGACGGATATGCTTGAAGAGGCGCATGTTCCATGACTTGGCCATGCCGCTTTCGAACGGGATGCCCTTGTTCTGGAGCATCGAGTGGAAGCCCATGAGGCCGAGGCCCACCGAGCGCTCTCTTTGTGCGGAGTATTTGGCCTTGGCCATGTCGTCCGGTGCGCGCTGGATGAAGTCCTCGAGCACATTGTCGAGGAAGCGCATGACGTCCTCGATGAACAGCTCGTCGTCCTTCCACTCGTCATAGGTCTCGGCGTTGAGCGAGGAGAGGCAGCAGACCGCCGTGCGGTCATTGCCCAGATGGTCCTCGCCCGTGTGCAGCATGATCTCTGCACAGAGGTTCGAGGTCGACACCTTGAGACCGAGGTCTTTCTGGTGCTTCGGCATGGAGTTGTTCACCGTGTCCGAGAAGATGAGGTAGGGCTCACCGGTCTGAAGGCGGATCTCGAGGATCTTCTGCCACAGCTCACGGGCATCGACCTTCTTCATGACTTCGCCGGTCTTGGGCGACTTGAGCGCGAA
Organism: Parvularcula mediterranea; assembly: GCF_013085255.1. Classification (GTDB taxonomy): domain Bacteria; phylum Pseudomonadota; class Alphaproteobacteria; order Caulobacterales; family Parvularculaceae; genus Parvularcula; species Parvularcula mediterranea. The sequence continues at coordinate 1,089,946 of NZ_JABFCX010000003.1, read as the reverse complement.
GGAACGGCCCTCGCGGACAGCGTCCATGAAGTCGTCGGTGATGTTGATGCCGTGGTGCAGGTTCAGGCTGCGGCGGTTGAAATCGCCGGACGGCTTACGGATCTCCAGGAACTCCTCGATCTCCGGGTGGTGGACGTCGAGGTAGCACGCCGCCGAGCCGCGGCGAAGCGAGCCCTGGCTGATCGCGAGGGTGAGGCTGTCCATCACGCGGATGAAGGGGATGATGCCGGAGGTCTGGCCCGAGCCCTTCACGGTCTCACCGATCGAGCGGACATTGCCCCAATAGGTGCCGATGCCGCCGCCGTTGGATGCCAGCCAGACATTCTCGTTCCAGGTGCCGACAATGCCTTCGAGGCTGTCATCGACATTGTTCAGGAAGCAGGAGATCGGAAGACCACGCTTGGCGCCGCCATTGGAGAGGACAGGCGTCGCCGGCATGAACCACAGGCGCGAGACATAGTCATAGATGCGCTGGGCATGCTCGTGATCGTCGGCATAGGCATTGGCGACACGGGCGAACATGTCCTGATAGCTTTCGCCTTCGAGGAGATAGCGGTCGTCCATCGTCTTCTTGCCGAAGGCGGTGAGGAGCGCGTCACGCGACGGATCGGTGACGATCTGGGGAACGACGCGGAGCTCCGGTTTCGGCTGGGCCTGGGCAGCTTCCTGCGCAGATGCGAGCTCGGCAGCGGCGTTTTCCGTCAGACTCATGGCGTTCCCTCTCGAATTACCGGGTTTGTGGCTGGCCCTTGGCGGACACCATATCTTGGGGTCGAAGCCGCCAGAAAGGCTACAACTAGTTTTCAAGATGATTCGCGCGGCTTCCACAACGAGACAATTTCGGCAGCCGTTAACCACCCGTTAACTGAATCCGCAGGCACCCAAGGAGCCTCTCGCCAAACCCGTGACATTTCTGGGTTCGGGCCTTAGGCAGGCGCTTCGGAATTCGTCTGACGAGACCCCAAAAGGAACATTTATGAAACAGTTTGTTTTCCTCAGTGCAGCCGTGTCTGCCCTCGCGCTGGCAGCCTGCGGCGGCGGTGACACCGGCGAGACTGGCTCTTCGGCTGGTGCGTCTGCTCCTGCTGCGTCGAGCAGCACCGGCGGCGGCATGGAGGTCCCTGCGGTCTTCGCGAACACGCCCGTTCCGGAAGGCACAGGCGAGGAATTCCTCACGGCCCTCGCCGCCCAGGAAGGCGCAACGACGGCTGAGAGCGGCCTTGTGATCCTGACCCTCGAAGAAGGCACCGGCCTTTCGCCGCGCGAGAACGACCTCGCCCGCATCCATTTCACCGCTTCAGTCGCAGGCTCCGACGAGCCGTTCGAATCGAGCTGGTCGAACGAATCGCCTGTCATCCTGGTCCCTGCGCAGACGCTCCCCGGCTGGGCCGAAGCGCTTCAGGCCATGAAGGTTGGCGGCAAGGTCCGTGCTGGCCTTCCGCCTGAGCTCGCCTTTGGCGCCAATGGCATGCCCGGCGGCCCGGTTGGCCCGAACGAGGTGACCATCTTCGATATCGAGCTGCTGGACGTCTATCCGGCTGACGATGACGCAGCGCTCGACCGTCTCGCATCAGAGACCGAAGCTCAGATCGAGGAGTTCACCACCGAGGCCCAGCGTCTCCAGACCCTCGCCCAACAGCAGTTCGCAGCCCTCGCGGCCGTGAACGGTGCCAAGTCGCGACGTTTTGTCCTGAGCCAGGCCGCCCGCGCGGAGACCGAAGTCACCCCGACCGGCCTCGTCTATGAAGTTGTCACCGATGGCGGCAGCGAAGGCGCGCCCGCGATGGGCGACACGGTCACCGTCCACTATCGCGGCACCCTGCCCGACGGCACGGAATTCGACAGCTCCTACTCCCGCGGCGAGCCGACGAGCTTTGAGCTTGGCCGGGTCATCGAGGGCTGGAACCAGGGCCTGCAGCTCATGCAGCCGGGCGACACCTACCGCTTCTACATGCCCGCTGAGCTGAGCTACGGCGCACGCGGCAATGGCGACGTGATCGGCCCGAACCAGGCGCTGGTCTTCGACATCGAGTTGATCTCGGTGACGCCTGCTGCCGAAGCGGCTGCGGAGTAAGAGGTGAAGCGTTTCGCGAGCCTGACCGCCCTTCTCGCCATTGCAGCCTGCGGCGGCGCGGAGGCCCCCTACCAGACCCGCGAGATCACCGACGAGGAGCGGGCGGAAGCCCGCGCCTATCTGGAAGACCAGACACCTCTTCCTGAAGGCTGGTCCTTCGACATTATTCCTTACGCGGAGGACGGGTTCCTTCGTGTAGGGCTGGCCACGCCGGAGAACCCCCGCGCGACGGTCATGTTCGTTCCCGGCTATACCTCGAGCCCCGAGCTGGCCTCAGACTTCCTGTCGCGCTGGTACGAGCTCGGATTCGAGGTCGCGAGCCTCGACCTGCCCGGACAAGGCGGCTCGATGCGCCGCTCGGACGACTACCAGAAGACCTATACGGGCGATTTCTCCTTCTACGGAGGAGCGGTTGACCAAGCGACGGAGCACCTTGCAAACGTGCGCCAATCAGACGGTCCGCTGATCGTGGCTGGCGACAGCTTTGGCGGTCACGCGGTGCTGCGCGCAGCCTCGGACGGAGGCGCTGAGGAAGCGGATGGCCTCTTCCCGCTGGTCCCGGCGGTGGAGCCTAACCTTGCAGGGCCCAAATGGCTGGTGAAGTTCCTGGTCGGCGACCAGATCCGCTCCGGCCACGCGACCCGCTATCTGTCGGGCGGAGGGCAGTGGAACCCTGACGCCCATAAAGAGTATGAGTGGGAGAATTGCGGCAACCGGCCTGAGCGCAACCTCAAGAACACGGCGCTCCAGACGCTGAACCCCGAGCTTCGGGTGGGCGGGGCGACCAATGAATGGGGCCTCGGCATGGTGGTGTCAGGGGAGAAGATGCTGCGGTCGCGGAAGCTCAGGGACTATTCCAAGCCCGTTGCGCTTCTGACAGCTGGCAAAGACACGATCGTCAGGAACGGCCCTGCGGAGAAGCTCTGCACAGGGACGATGGCGACCTGCCAAGTGGTGCGCCTCGAGGAAGCGACGCACTGCCTCTATCTCGAGGACCAGCCGACCCAAGACAAGGTGCACGACGCGCTGCTCGCGCTCCTCAAGAGGATCGACCCGGAAGCCTAGAGGTAGCGGCCGGAGAGTATCCGGGCCATGCGCGGGATCGGCAGGGCGAGCATCTCGTCGATCAGCTCTTCCTTCTCTTCGGCCTCTTCGGAGACCTGCAGGAGGAGGCCGAAAATGTCGGCTGCCGAGAAAAGCGCTGCTGCGAGAGCGACCGCAAGGACCTCCGCATATCCGCCGCCGATAAAGACGACACCGCCTGCGATCAGCACAAGCGGAACACTCAGCGACATCCACACTGCGAGAACGCTCGCCAGTGAAAAGCGAATATCGCCAAAGAGGCGCGAGAAAGAAGATCCGTCCATAGCCTGCCCAACCTTTCACGGAGCCGTGAACTTGCGGTGAACGCCATGGAACGGCAAGCAGGACATGCCTCAAAGAAGGTGATCTTTGCGAAAGGCGTGAGAGCGATGGCGGATTTCTCAGGGCTCAAGGCCCTGTTCCTCAACACGACCTTGAAACGGTCCCCGGGAGAATCGCACACAGAGCGCCTGATGCGGAATGCCATGGCGATAATGGAGGGGGAAGGTGTCGAGACCGAAATCCTCCGTCCTGTCGACGACGCGATCGCCATTGGCGTCAGCCCAGATATGAGGAGCGAGGGCTGGGACGAGGATGCCTGGCCTGAGCTTTACTGGCCGAAGATCCAGGCTGCAGACATCCTGGTGCTCGGGACACCCCTCTGGCTGGGCGAGGAGAGCTCGGTCTGCCGGATCGTCATCGAACGCCTCTACGCCCACTCGGGGCAACGAAACGATCGTGGCCAGTACGTTTTCTACGGCAAGGTCGGCAGCTGCATGGTCACCGGCAATGAAGACGGGGTGAAGCACGCGTCGATGAGCCTCCTCTGGGCCCTGCAGCATATCGGCTATGCCATCCCTCCGCAGGCGGAAAGTGGCTGGATCGGCGAGGTCGGACCGGGCAAGAGCTATGGCGACGACGGAGTCGGTCTCGACAATGATTTTACCCGCCGCACCACGACATTCATGGCGTGGAACCTGATGTCTCTTGCGAAGATGCTGAAGGATCAGGGCGGATTTCCTACCCATGGAAACAATGTGAAGGCCTGGGAGGATGGCGAGAACTTCGGCCATCCGCCCGTGCCGAAAGTCAGGCGCGGGTTCACCCTGCCCGGAAGGAAAAAATCATGAGCCGTACGGATGATCTTGTCAGCGCATTGCGTGAGCGCATTCTCGTTCTTGACGGTGGCGCCGGGACGCTGATCCAGGAGCATAAGCTGGAAGAAGCCGACTTTCGCGGCGAGCGGTTCAAGGATTGGGGCCAAGACGTTCAGGGGAACAATGACCTCCTGAACCTGACCCGCCCTGACGTGATCCGCGGGATGCATGATGCCTATCTCGAAGCGGGTGCGGACATCGTCGAGACGAACACGTTCAGCTCCACGACGATTGCCCAGGCCGACTACGGCATGGAGGGCCTGGCGCGCGAGATGAACGTCGAAGGTGCGCGTCTGGCCCGCGAGGCAGCCGATGCCGCGGAGAAGAAAGACGGGCGCCCGCGTTTCGTGGCTGGTGCCATTGGGCCGACCAACAGGACGGCGTCGATCAGCCCTGACGTCGATGACCCGGGCGCACGGAACGTCACCTTTGATGAGCTGGCCGAAGCCTATCGCGAAGCCGCCGAAGGGCTTGTCGAAGGCGGCAGCGATATCCTCCTTATCGAGACGATCTTTGATACGCTGAACGCCAAGGCGGCGATCTTCGGCATTGGCGAGTATCTCGATAGTGTCGGCAAGGACGTGCCGCTCATGCTGTCAGCGACCATCACGGACCAGTCTGGCAGAACCCTCAGTGGGCAGACGGCCACGGCCTTTTATCACTCGGTCCGCCACGCGAAGCCCCTGTCCACGGGGCTCAACTGCGCTCTGGGGCCGGACCTGATGCGGCCTTACGTTCTCGAGCTGTCGGATATCGTGGAGGGCTTCGTCCATGCCTACCCGAACGCAGGGCTTCCCAATGCGTTTGGCGGCTACGACGAGACCCCGGAGAGCATGACAACCCATATCCGCGAATGGGCGGAGAGCGGTATGCTGAATATCATCGGGGGATGCTGCGGCACGACGCCTGCCCATATCCGTGCCTTCGCTGATGCCGTGCAAGGCGTAGCGCCGCGCAAGCTGCCCGAGGGTGACCACGCGATGAAGCTCTCCGGCCTCGAGCCGTTCACGCTGGCTGGCTAGCGACAATGTTCAAGCTCGGGGGCACTGCGGGTTGGCTCTTGAGGCTTGGCGGGTGGCTGGGCCTCATCGGTGGTTTCTTGTGGTTCTGGGTGAGGCTGATCCCGGAATTTGAGTTTGAGGATGGTCTCTTCCACCAACTTTTCGGTGAGGACCCGTATCCGGTTTACGCCTACCAGCTGTTCGACGAGAATCCTGACCTGCCGCTGATGCCGTGGGGCCTCCTTGCGATTGCGTTGTTCCTTATGCTGAGTGCCCTTGCCGTCTTGAGCGGAAAGCGGCTCAAGACGAGGCTCGCGCCGTTAGGGCCTTTGCTGGCCGCAATCCTGATCTACACTGGCGCATTCGAGGCCGTCTCCCTACGGGCGGATTTTGCGATCAGGAAAGGCGGCTTTGAGACCTTCTTCGAGCGTTTTGACAGCGGCGAATCTGCTCCCCCGGAAGAAGATGTTCAGTTCCCTGAGGATTACACGAAGTCCGTCGGATTTGGGATCTTCCAGGTTGATGGGCAGGGCTACTCCTACACCACCTACAACCTGCCCATGAACACGTTTGGGACCTGGGGCGTGTGGCGCTTCTACGATGTGCTGACCGACTGTGATGAACGGCACCGGTTGCTTGTCATAGACTATGGGCCTGATGTTCCGTTTGCGGGCTATATCAAAAGATCTGAGTGCGCATCATTTGACTATCCACTTGAAACTCTCGAGGGGATAGGCACTCTGAAGCGGAAGGGCGAGCTTCGGACGGTAGACCTTTGGGACAATTGGTCTTTCGTCTACGAAGAGGCGGACCCAAACAATTAGAGTCAAGCCCGGATAAGCGCCCATGGAAACGCTGAAACAGAACTCCCGCGGGAACAGTGTCGAGATCGAGTTGGGCGAGACCTCCTTTCGCCTGCGCTCTGTCATCGACAAGCAGATGGCGGACCGCCGGATCAATTATGGGCAGGTGCCCTTCGACTTCCATGACGAAGCCATGGTGAAGGGTCCCGCTTGGCTAAGCTGGATCGGCCTCATCCTCGGCGGAGCGTGGGCACTGATTGCGGCGCTTGAGCTGTCAGGCGTGACACCGATCGAGGATACTGTTGGGGACCGAATTGCGATGCTGACGGTTGGTACGCTGATCGCCGTGGCTGGCGGCGCGAGGCTCGTCTGGCTGAGGCGTCGCGGCGGCAAGTTCAAGGTCTTCGCGAACGACCATTTTCAGTTCGCGCTCCTCGACGATGACGACTTCCCTGCGATCCACAAAGCGCTCTCCGAACGAAGGGACGCCGAGCTGCGCCGGGACCTCTTCAAGGTGGAGCCGGAGCTGGGCGAAGAAGAAAACCGCAGCCGCTTGAGCTGGCTCGTCGACCGTGGGGTGATCACGCGCGAGGAATACGAAACCGCGATGGCCGAGGTCGAGGCTGCCTGCGCTGACCGGCAGGTGGGCTTCTGACCATGCGCTTCGAGCAGGCCAAAAAGGGCAACCGTGTCGAGATCGAGCTGGGTGAAGCGAGCTTTCGCTACAAGAGCAAGATCGAGGGCGAGGCGAGTGACCTGCGCATCGAGTATGCGGACATTCCCTTCGACAAGTCGCTCCTCACCGACCCTGCACCTGTCGCCTGGGTCTCATGGCTGGTGGCGATCATGGGCGCGGTCTTCGCTGTGGGGAGCGTGTTCGCGATCTTCAGCGGCGACGAGGTGCGCGCGGACAATGGTCAGTCGAACCTGATCGTCGCGCTGATCATGCTGGCAATCGGCGCAGGCAGGATCCTCTGGCTACGGAGAAAAATCCTGACGCTGCACGTCTTCCACGGGCCGCTGATCCGCTTCACCTTCCTGGATGACGAGAAGGCCGACGAGATCATCAGGACCCTCGAAGCGCGGCGGAACGAGGTTGTCCGCAGGAAGCACTTTGTTCGGCACCCTGAGGACAGCGACGAGCATTGGAAGGCGAACCTTGCCTGGCTCGTCGACAGGGACGTGATCACCCGGGAAGAGTATGACACGGCTCTCGCTGATCTCGAGAAGCCTGCGGCGCGCGTCGGCTTTGCGACCGAGCGGCCCGATCCGTCCGAGGGCTGATCAGGCGCTGTTGAGCGTTTTCAGCTTTTCTTCCCACGCAATGGCCGTCTCGGCCATCTCCTCGAGCGTTTCGTGCTTGGGCTGCCAGCTGGGCAGGGTTTCGCGAATACGGCTGACGTCCGCGACGAGGCTCGGCGCGTCCCCTGCCCTTCGATCTGCGGGCCGGGCATCAATCGGGCTTCCGGTCACGCGCTCTGCGGCAGCGATGACTTCTTTCACCGTCGCACCGCGGCCATAGCCGCAGTTCATCGTGATCTGTCCGCCCACGGAGAGAACATGCTTGAGGGTCTCGACATGGGCCGAGGCGAGGTCGGAGACGTGGATGTAATCGCGCACGCACGTGCCGTCCCGGGTCTCGTAATCCTCGCCATAGACTTCCATGAACTCACGCTTACCGGTGGCGACCTGACTGGCGATCTTCAGAAGGTGGGTGGCGTTGGGCGTTGACTGGCCAACACGTCCCTTGGGGTCCGCCCCCGCGACGTTGAAGTAGCGCAGGATGCCTGCGCCAAGGCCGTGGGCCACGCCGATGTCGCGGATCATCGCTTCGGTCATCAGCTTCGATTGCCCGTAGGGAGAGAGCGGCACCTTGAGCGCATCCTCAGGGAGGGCGTCGCCGCCATTGTCAGGATCGTAGACCGCGGCCGTCGAGCTGAAGAGAATGGTACCAATATCGGCCTTCACCATTTCGTGAAGCAGGCCGAGGGAGGTGCAGGTGTTCTCCTGATAGTACTTGATCGGGTTCTCAACCGACTCGGGCACTACGATCCTTCCGGCAAAGTGGAGGACCGCGTCTGGCTTTTCTTCCTTGAAGATGCGCGCCAGCAGCTCGCGATCGGCCACGTCCCCTTCGATAAAGCGGGCTTCAGGAGAGATGGCATGGGCGACGCCGGTCGAAAGATCGTCGAGAATGACGACCTCGAACCCCTCGTCCAGACACGCATAAGATGTGTGGCTGCCAATGTAACCGGCGCCGCCGGTCACGAGAATCTTCGATGTCATGGATATTCCCTGAAGGTGTGCTCGCTGCCTTAACCTTGTGCGGCACCATATTTTCGTTCAACCTTTTCCTAAGAAGAGGGCGATTCGTTCGGGGATCTCCCGGGCGTCTATAGAGGGCACGGGTCATGGCTAATCTGGCAACGCATCACGGGTTTGGCGGCGACGGCAGACGCGTCCGCCTGACCAAGAACGACCGGCTCGTGCTCACAGCGCTTGAAGAGGCGGCGTCCCCGCTCAAAGCCTATGACCTGCTTGAGCGCCTGAAAGCCCAAGGCATCGGCGCTCCAATGACCGTTTATAGGGCGCTTGATCGCCTGCAGAAACAGGGACTTGTGCACAAGCTCGACGGGCTCGGTGCCTTCATGGTGTGCAGCCACGGCAAGCCCCATGAGGTTGAGACGTTCCTCATCTGCCGTAAGTGCGACAAGGTCGAGGAAATCGAGCAGGCGCCAGAGCCCCTGCATCAGCTCGCCCATGACGCGACCGACGGATATGACTTTCAGGCCGACTTGATCCGGGTCGAGATCCGCGGCATGTGCAAGGACTGCAACCTGCAGTAGCGACGCCTGATTCGCGGAAACCCGGAAATCCGGTCAGTCAGTTCCGCGCTTCCATGAAGTTTTTTATCCACAAAGCGATCGCCATGCGGTCGCTTTCGTTCCTCAGGCTGGCCTGAGCAAGGCTGGTCCTCTCCTCCGGGATCCGGTCTGAGCGCAGCGCCATGAGTGCGGACGCGAAATCGTGCCTGAACTCCGGGTGCGGCTGGAAGGTCAGGACCGGCAGCTCCTCATGGCCAAGACAACCATATGGGGTGAAGGCCGAGCCTGCGATCCGGGTGAGCCCGCCCGCGAGACCCATGACCTGGTCCTGATGGCTGACGGCGCAGGCGAAGCGGCGGGGACCCTCGCCCCAAGGAGCGTCGCCCACGACCTCATAGGTATGGACGCCCACACCCCAGCCGCGCTCTGACTTCTCGACCTTCGCGCCAAAAGCCCTGGCGACAAGCTGGTGACCAAAGCAGATGCCGACGACAGGGCGGCCTGCCCCTGCCCACTTGCGCACGCTCTCCTCGAGCCGGGGGATAAAGGCATGATCCTCGTAGACGCCGCGGGGTGAGCCGGTGACAAGGAGCGCTGCGCCCTCTTGAGGCTCAGGCACAGCGACGTGATCGGTGTCGTAGGTCTCGTAGGTGAACCCGGCGCCGATATCCTCGAACATCCGGCGGAACATCTCGGGGTAGCTTGGCCAGCTGCCGGGGAGCTCCTTCGGCGGAACGCCGGTTTCCGCGATCACGACTTTCATCACTTGCGCCCTTCCCGCTGCACGGGTTCATTGCCGGGAAACGGAGGAGCTGTCGATGACCGACCATGTGATCGTCGAGCGCGATGGAGCGATCCTGCACGCCAGGATGAACCGCGCGGACAAGAAGAACGCCATGACCGAAGAGATGTACGCGAAGCTCGCGGACGCTTTCCGTGAAGCTGACGAGAGCGAGGACATCCGTGTGCTGATGCTGTCGGGCGAAGGGGACAGCTTTACCAGCGGCAACGATCTTTCGTCTTTTGCCGCTGTCGTCGGAATGAAGGCTGATCCCAACCACAGGCCTTCGGTGCTGGACCTGATCGAAGCGGGGCTCAAGTCGACGACGCCGGTGGTGGCCGCTGTCGAGGGCTGGTGCGTCGGCATCGGCGCGACGATGATGCTACACACGGACTTTATCTTCGCTGGCGAGAGCGCGAAGTTTCACATGCCCTTCACCCAGCTCGGTGCTGTTCCGGAGGCAGGCGCCTCGATCCTCCTGACCCGGAGGTTTGGTCGGCAGCGTGCGGCGCGGATGCTGATCGCTTCTGAGGTCATTGGCGCCATGACAGCTCGCGAATGGGGCATGATCACCGACACCTGCGAAGACGGCGAGGCCTATGCCCGCGCGAAGCACATGGCGGAGCAGCTTTGCGAGCTGCCGCCGCAGTCGGTGCGGGACACGAAGAAGCTCATGCAGGAAGACCTCGACACGGTCATTCCGTGGACAGAGCATGAGCTGCGCGTCTTTGCGGAGCGCCTGACATCCGAAGAGATGCAGCAGGTGATCGCCGCACGCATGGCGGCGAAGAAGAAGTAGCGCCTATTTTAGCGCGAAGGTCGCGTTGACCGTGACGCGGAGGTCCTGCTCACCGGCTTCGATGGGCGGGCCGGGCATGTCGGCCTCCATGGCCATGGAGCGCATCATCATGGGCTGAGGCGAGCGGCTTCCTCCGCTGACGGAGAGTGTGATCACATCGCCCAAGCGCGCGCCTGCGGCTTCAGCCATTGCTTCGGCCTTGCGGCGGGCATCCCTAACAGCGGCGATGCGGGCCTCGTCGCGGAGGCCGGTCGTGTCGTCGATGCCGAGGCGGAAGCTGTCGAGGCCGTTGGCACCGGCCCTGACCGCGGCGTCGATCACGCCGCCAGCCTTGCCGATGTCACGCAGGCGGACGGTCAGGGTGTTGAACGCTTCGTAGCCGACGATCTTGTTGCGGTTCTGGCGGCCGCGCTCGTCATAATCGAAGACCGGATTGAGGCGGATCTCGCCTGTCTGCCGGTCACGCTCTGCAACGCCTGCTTGACCTACTGCGCCGAGGACCGATTCCATGCCTTCCGCAGACTGAGCAAAGGCTTCCGCAGCCGAAGCGCCCTGCGCGCGGACTGTGAAGCTGAGCATCGCGATGTCGGGAACGGCGGAGACGGTGGCTTCGCCCGTGACATTGATCTGGCGGTTCGGCGGAGCAGCCTGGATGATCGTGTCGTCCGTGCACGCCGTGATAAGGGTCAGTACTGCTGCCGAGAGGAGGATGCCGCGCATCAGTCGTCCTTCGTCAGGCTGTGATCCATCGCCTCGCCTGCCGCCTCGGCGCATTCGCCGACGGGTTGGGCGGGCACGCCCGCCACGGTGCAGAAGGCCTTCACAGGCTCGAGCACGACAGAGCCCGATGCGATCTTAGCGCCATCGCCCACCTCGATATTGCCGAGGATCTTGGCGCCTGCGCCGATCAGCACGCCCTTGCCGACCTTTGGATGGCGCTCATGCTTCTCCTTGCCGGTGCCGCCCAGGGTCACCTCGTGGAGGAGCGAGCAATTGTCGCCCACGCTCGCCGTCTCGCCGATGACGATGGCGGTGGCGTGGTCGAAGAAGAGACCGCGGCCGAGCTTCGACGCCGGGTGGATGTCCACCTGGTAGAGCTCCGACATGCGGGACTGAAGATAGAGAGCCAACGCCTCGCGCCCCTGCTTCCAGAGCCAGTGGCCGATCCGGTAGGACTGGATCGCCTGATAGCCTTTGAAGTGCAGGAAGGGCTGGGCCGTCGATTTGGTGGCCGGGTCGCGGTCCACATAGGCCTGAATATCCGCAAGCGCCGCCGTCACGATGCCGGGGCTGTCCTCGAAGGCATCGGTGGCAACCTCGCGCCACTGCATGGCGTTCATCTCGCTGTCCGACAGCTTCTGGGCCAGCCGGTAGCTGAGGGCGGATTTGAAATCCCGGTGGTTGAGGATCGTCGCGGACAGGAAGCTCGCAAGGATCGGCTCCTGCGCAGCGTCCGTCGCGGCCTCGACGCGCATGCGCGACCAGACATTGTCGACCGTCTGAAGGTTCGGGGCCTCGCGGTGAGCGCTTTGGGGCATGTTCGTCTCCTCGCCGGCTTCAGCCGACCTGATCCAAGATGATGCGCGAGGGCACATCAGGCAACTCCCCTGCCCGCGCTTTCGTGATCGCGGTCAGGACGCAGAGCTGGGTCAGGGCATCATCCACCCGTCCCGCGTGGATATCCGCGAGAAGCTCGGCCAAGGTTACTCTTTTGTATTGAAAGACTTCGTCGGGCTCAGGGGCCGCTTCGCCCTGGGTCAGGTCCCAGGCGAGGAAGTAGTGGGCCCGCTCGTCGGTGACGGAGTTGGAAAGGTCCGACTGGCCGTACTCATGCCACCCGCCAGCGGTGCAGCCTGTCTCTTCCTTGAGCTCGCGCTGGGCGGAGAGGAGCGGGTCTTCGGCCTTGGGCCCGCCGCCCTCGGGAATCTCCCACGTGTCCCGGCCGAGAGGGAAGCGGAACTGGCCCACCATCGGCACGGTGCCATCGGCGAAAAGGGGCAGGATGCCGATGGCGCGGTTGGCGAAGTTCACGAGGCCATAGACACCCGGCTTACCATCAGGCCGCGTCACCTCGTGGTGGCGGATGGTGATCCACGGGTTCTCATAGGCGGTGCGGACGCTGTCGATGGTCCAGGGGCCGTGCTTCTTGGTCATGGCTTGCTCCGTTCCCTCTCCCGCGCCAGAGGTCAACAAAGGAGGGCCTATGCAGAAGCTATTTGTCGCCATGGTCGGGGGATATCCGGAGCGTGCGCACACGGAGGTCCATGACATCCGTTTCGTCATCGGGCGGACGATCGAGGATACGTTCGAGGCGCTGAAAGCCCAGTGGTGGGGCGGTGGCCGGGTTCATCTTGATGCCTGGGGGGCGCTTGAGTGGGCCGATGGGCATGATGTGGTGGTGAGCGACGAGCGGCCTGAGGGAGCGGTCGATGCGCAGCTCTGGTTCTGTCACCTGGGCGGCTATCGCGACGGGTTCTTTGGCGAGCTGCACTCAGAAGCCTTCGTCGTCGCCGCGGACAAGGGCGCGGCGAAGCGCAAGGCCCTCTCGCTCGCACCCGAATGGGATAGCCCTCACCGCGATACGGTGCACACGGTGGAAACGATCATTGATGTGGCGGACGCTGCTGGCGGACCGAAGGTCTGGCTGGTGCCGTCGGCTGATGAGAAGCCGTTCGCCTTCGAGGCGAAGTATTATCCGATCAGGGACTAAGGCGCTGGCCTCACCGGCACGGTCATCGAGCAGATGTCGATATAGTCGGGGCGGAAGTAGAAGAACTCTGACGGCCTCGCGGCGCGCGCTGCGGTGAGTTCGGCGAATAGTTCGCCGTTGGTGCGCATGTGCTGCCAGCTGGGGCGCTCGTCCTCAGGCAGGTCAGCTGCGATGTGCATGGCGTCGATGCGCAGTCGTTCGGAGAAATCATCTGTCTCAGGATCACCGTCGACCACGCCGCGCGGGGCGGCCTGTGCGACGCTCATCCCATCGATGACCCGGCCGAGGACGGTGAGATTGCGGTCGAGATAACGCTGGGGCTGGAGCGTGATGTAGAACTCCGTGGACGCCGTATCTTTCTCGTTGTTGCGGGCATAGGCGAAGGCGCCGGTGCAGTGGAGGTGCCAGGCGGTCTTAGTCTTCCCGTCGATACCCACGGGGAGGCCATCGCTATACCCAACGACTGGAGCAAAGCCGTCGCTATACGGAAATTTGGTCACGAGCATATTTCTCGGCATGGCTTCCTCGAACTCAGCCTTCAGCGGTGATTTTGCCGAGCCGAGCTCGCGGGTCTCCGCATGGTCGCCGCCCTGCGCCACGAAGCCGTCAATGACCCGGTAGAAGCTGAGCCCCTCGTAGAAGCCTTCCTTGGCGAGGGTCCGGGCCTGGGCCACATGGTCCTGCGCCAGTGCTTCGGAGAGATAGATGGTGATCCGGCCCTCAGGGGTCTCGATCAGGAGGAGGTTTTCCGCCGGGATCGTGCGCCAGGCATCCTCGCCCGCCGCTTCCATGATAGCTCCGACCGGGCGCGGGGCCTCTTCAGCGAGGGCGAGTTCGAACATCGGGTTTCTCCCTTAAGTGGCGGATTGCAGTCCTTCCCTTGACGATAGGTCCGCCCGGGGCGTCCACTCAAGCCACCATAAACCAGGAGGAGAGAACAATGGCAGTCGCACGCGTTACCGAGATCATTTCGGCCTCGAAGCAGAGCTTCGACCACGCCGTCCAGAAGGGCATCAAGCGGGCCAACAAGACCCTCAAGAACATCGAAGGCGCCTGGGTCCAGGACCAGAAGGTGGTCGTGAAGAAGGGCGAGATCGAAGAATACCGGGTCACCCTGAAGGTCACCTTCATCCTCGAGGACTGACTTGTCGGACCTCAAGACCCAGGAAAATGACGGGGACGTTCTTGCCTATCTCGAGAGCGTCCCGAAGCGGCTGGACGACAGCCGCGTGCTCCTCTCCCTGATGGAGCGGGTGTCGGGCTGCCCGCCGAAGATGTGGGGCGACTCCATCGTGGGCTTCGGGGCCTATGAGTACACGAATACAACCGGCAAGCCTGCGCGCTGGATGCTGACAGGGTTTGCGCCGCGAAAGGCGCAGATGTCGATCTATGTGATGAACGGGTTTTCTCGGTATAAGGAGCAGTTGGAACGGCTTGGTAAGCACAAGCACTCCGTAAGCTGTCTTTACGTAACGCGGCTCGCGAATATCGATCTGGGTGTGCTCGAAGAGATCCTGACCGATAGCCTCGCCCAGATGCGGGAGACCTACGGGGCCCCGTAGGGAAGCCTCGGCCCCCAAGGGTCCGGCTCGTCTCGGGCGAAGAGAAACCGGAACCCCCGGAGGGCCAAGGCCCGCCCCCGCGAGCTGTCCGAGAGAGACCACGAGAGGACACGCGGGAGCCTTTTCGGCCGGAGCGGGGTACCCCGGCCGAGTGGAGGCATCAATTGTGGTCCATGGCTGCCGAAGAACGGGGAGGCGCTCCCGTCTCAAGCGGACTATCATCTGTTCGCGAGGTTGCGGGAGAGGTTACAAGGGGCGCTTTTGGGGCCTAGTGGCCCCAGCCTACAGAACGCTTGCCAAGGTCCCGGGCGATGAAATCGAGCTGGTAGCGGCTGAGGGGGATCTCGGCGGGACGACCGTAGAACAACTCGCCGCTTTCCCAAGCAAAAACAAGGTACGCTTCCCCTTTCTCGAAACTGCTGGGATCGGAGGTCGCTCCGTTGAAGCGGATACGCCGCCCCTCCCGTATGCTGAGCTCCGTCGCATCCGTGCCCTTATGGACGTCGTAGACTTCGAACAGAGTCTCAAGCGTCAAGTACTGATGCTCGGCGTCTCGATTAACCATCTCTGTACGGATGGCCTTGCCGCTGAAGATGAGATCGGCAGAGTCTCAGTGGGATGCAGGACGATCGAAACCCCGGTTCGACTCTGACAGTGCCGATCCAACGATCACCAAAACAACAGTCGCTATCGCCAGAAAGACCTTCAATCCCTGGGCTCCTCAAGCCGCTCACCCACCACCATCATCGCGCAGGAGTTGGTCCTGAGGTCATCACCCTCGCCGTAGGCATAGACGGTGAGTTCGGTGCCTTTCGCGAACCGGACGCCGCAGGCGGGGCCGTAGATATCATGCCGGATGGTCACGATGCGGCCGAGGTCACCCTTGATCGCGTCGAGCACGTGGAAGTCCGTGATGGCCTTGCCTTCAAAGGTCTTGGGCTTGGAGGTATTCATCACGCGCCCGACGAAGATGGCGTCCATCGCCTCGAGCTTTTCGGCGTGGGTCTGCGGGAGACATGAGCAGGCTGATGCTACCCCGGACGCGGCCACCAGAGCCGCAGCGAGAGCGATCAGCCTACGCATCATCTTCTCCCTTGTCGCAGGATTTCTTATGAACGTCCTCCTGATGCGCCGCCCCATCGGGTCCGAGCGCATCTGGATCTGGGTCGATATCGCGGCGACCGAGTGCCACGAGATACTGCTCCATCGTTCCCCGTGGCGCAGAGCAGGAGCTTGTGGAGAGTGAGCCGTCATCATGCTCGATAGCGAAGACCAGGACCGTTTCACCGACCTCGTAGTTCATTCCGCACAGACAACACGTTCTACCGTCGCGGTGCTTCACACTTACTATCTCGGGGAGTTCACCCTTCCACGCATGTCCGAGTCTAAATGTCGTCATCAGGAGGGGAGCGGCGTGGCGCTCGACCGTGATTGAACGCATCGCCTTGCCTTCGAAGACGACGTCCACGCGTTCCCAGTGCTCAGCGAGGGAATCGAAGCCTGGGCATGAACAGGCTGATGCCACCCCGGACGCAGCTAGCAGAGCCGCAGCGAGAGCGATCAGACTACGCATGATCATCCCCTCCCCCTGTAAGGCGCGACGCCCGGGTCGGGGACGTAGAGGCCCTCAGGGGCGGGGCCTGTCTGCCAGAAGACGTCGATGGGAATGCCGCCTCTTGGATACCAGTAGCCGCAGATGCGGAGCCATTTCGGCTTCGTCGCCTCGATGATCCGCTTGCCGATGTCGATGGTGCAGTCCTCGTGGAAGGCGCCGTGGTTGCGGTAGGCGCCGAGGAGGAGCTTGAAGCTTTTCGACTCCACCAGATGCTGGTCCGGTGCATAGTCGATGACGAGATGGGCGAAGTCCGGCTGGCCCGTCACCGGGCAGATCGAGGTGAACTCCGGCGCGACGAAGCGTGCGAGGTAGAGGGTGTCGGGGTGCGGGTTCGGCACGGGGTCAAGCCTGGCCTCATCGGGATGCTGGGGGAGGGTCGACTCCTGCCCCAGTTCCGCGCGGCCTTTGTAGATATCCTTGGTCATGGCTCGCCCTTAGCGCCTCGCCTGCGCGCCGTCACATGAGTTTCCGAAGAAGCTTTGCCGCACGCTCTGAATAGGGCGGATAGCGCAAGGAGACATCGCCGAAGAAGGGCCGCTTCATCACGGCTTTCAGGTGGCTGAAGCAGTCGAACGTGTGCTGGCCGTGGAAGGCGCCCATGCCGCTCTCCCCCACCCCGCCGAAGGGCAGGTGGTGGTTGGCCTGGAACATCACGGCGTCATTGATCATCAGTGTACCGGAGCTGGTCTCGTTCAGGATCCGGTCGGAGACGTCGGAGGATTTGGTGAAGGCGTAGAGCGCGAGAGGTTTGTCGCGCTTGTTGATGAAGCTGATGGCCTCGTCGATGGAAGCGACCTTGAGACAGGGAAGAATCGGGCCGAAGATTTCCTCCTGCATGGAGGGCGCGTCGGGGCTCACATCGCGCAGGACCGTCGGTGCAAGGAATTTCTCCGAGCGGTCATGCTCGCCGCCGATGAGGACCTTGCTGTCGCCGATCAGGCCCACGAGCCGGTCGAAGTGGCGTTCGTTGACGATGCGCGCAAAGTCCGGGGAGGCCTTCATGTCCTCGCCGTAGAATTCGCGGACAGTCTTCTCGAGGGTTTCGAGGAACGGTTCGTAGACGGACTCTTCGATCAGGCAGTGGTCCGGCCGGACGCAGAGCTGGCCGCCATTCATGAAGGCTGCCCAGGCGATCCGGCGCGCGGTGACTTCAAGGTCTGCGTCCGCCGCAACGACCGCAGGGCTCTTGCCGCCAAGCTCAAGGGTGACGGGCGTCAGGTGCTTGGAGGCGGCCTCCATGACGATGCGGCCTACGCGCGCGCCGCCGGTGTAGAAGATCTTGTCGAAGCGCTGTTCGAGGAGCGCCGAGGTCTCCTCCGCCCCGCCGAGGACCGTGGCGAAGGCATCGCTGTCGAGGACCTGCGCCGCGATCTCCCTCAGGAGCTCTGACGCATGCGGAGCAAGCTCGGAGGGCTTGAGGACGGCGCAGTTCCCCGCCGCGATTGCACCTGCAAGGGGGCCGAAGACCTCCTGGAGCGGATAATTCCATGCGCCGATGATGAGCGCCACGCCCAAGGGCTCGGGCACCATCTGCGAGCGCGAGGGCATGAGGGACAGGGGCGTTCCGACCCCGCGGGGCTTCGACCAGCTCTCGCACTTCCTCGCGGCGAGGGCGCACTCCTTGGTGAGGTAGTCGACCTCCGCCACGGCGGCCTCGAGGTCGGGTTTGCCGAGGTCTGCCTTCAGCGCTTCCTTGATGCGAGCTTCGTTCGTCGCGACGGCGTTGCCGAGGGCTTCGAGCTGCTGGCGGCGCCAGGCGAAGGACCTTGTCTTGCCGCTGTGGAAGGTCTTGCGGAGACGGGCGACGGTCTCCTCGTAATCTGCGCGGATATCGCGGCCTGCCGATCCGTCCATGGGATTGTTCCTCCGGGGAGATTTTGTTGTTTCCCCCGGAGTTACACCTACGCGGCGCAGCGTCCAAACGTGCCGCGCATGTGTCTCAATTCTTTGACTCTTTCAGGGCCGTGGCGAGGACAGGGACCTCGGCAACCGGCACGCTCCAGACTTGGATGACGCTGCCGCGCCGCCCCTTCACCGGTCTTGCGGAGGAGAAAACGAGGGTTTGCCCGTCGGGGGTCAGGCGGCCTGCGAAGTCGGCGTAGGGGCCGTTGGCTTCAGGGCCGAGGGGTTCGGGGTCGGACCATTCCCCGCCGCTTCGTGTACTGACGAAGAGGTCGGCATTGCCCTCCCCTCCCCGGCTCGAGGCGGTGAAGAGCATGAGGTTACCGTCAGGCGTGACCCACGGGGTGTCCTCGCGCTTATCCGTGTTGATCGGTGCACCGAGGGCGCGCGCGCGGAGAAAGCCGCCTTCGCCGTCAGAAGGCGCAACGAAGATGTCCCGCTCACCGGGTCCTTCGTCGAGCCGTTCACTGAAGAAGTAGAGATCGCCTTCCTCGGTCAGCGCGCCCGGGGCTTCATTGTTTACGTAGCGGAGGGTTGCGGTGCGGCCTGAGCGGAGGCGGTTGAGGTTTTCGTAGTCGAGAAGTTCCGGCTCCGCGCCTTCTTCGAGACCTAAGCTGAAGAGATCGAAGTTCTCATACGCACCGCTGGGCTGAGGCCCGCCCCATGCGAAGATGATGGACCTCCCGTCAGGGGCGAAGACGGGATAGTCCGCGCGGCCATCATCGGGGAGAGGAATACGTTCTGGCCTCGACCAGCGCTCGCCGTTCCATGTCGAGCGCTTGAGGTACTGTGGGCACGGACCAATGCGTTCGCATTCGGACTGGGCGAGGACGAGGGTTGTTCCGTCTCGAGAGAAGCCGGGGCTTAAGGTGATGCGACCATCCTGACCGAGATCGTCTGGATAGAAACGGACGGGCTCGGAATGGGCGATGGAGAGGGCGATGGCGGCACTGGCCGCGAGGGCAATCGGTTTGGTCATGTTGAGTAGATAGCTGGCTGCGCGCACGGCAGACTGCGTTTTCCGCTGGCCTACTGGCGTATTCCGCCTACTGTGGGGATGTTGGTGGCGGAAATAGGATGCTGCGGAATGGATGACTTCGACAAAGCCTTGCTGCGCCTCGTCCAGAGAGATGCCCGCCTGACCCATGACGCGCTGGCGGAGAAGGTCAGCTTGTCCCCCAGCGCCGTCAGGCGGCGGCTCAAAGTGCTGCGGGAAAGCGGGGTAATCGAGCGGGATGTCAGCCTTCTCGATCCCTCAGCCCTCGGCGTGACGGTGATCGTGCAGGTGCGTTTTGATAAGGAGAGCCACGACACCTACCGTGCCTTCAAGCAACAGATGCTCAGCCTACCCCAGATCGTGCAGTGCTATTCGGTGACGGGGGATGTCGACTTCATCCTGGTCGGGCATTTCCCGAGCCTTGAAGCTTATGACCTCTTTGTCGAGGAGCATCTCCTGTCGAACGACGCGCTGGCGCGGTCGACAACCAATGTCGTCACGGGACGGATCAAGTTCGAGACGGCGGTGCCGGTCTAGCTGTCGTCCTTGCCACCGAGGATGAAGTCGGACT
Organism: Parvularcula mediterranea; assembly: GCF_013085255.1. Classification (GTDB taxonomy): domain Bacteria; phylum Pseudomonadota; class Alphaproteobacteria; order Caulobacterales; family Parvularculaceae; genus Parvularcula; species Parvularcula mediterranea. The sequence goes on along the minus strand of NZ_JABFCX010000003.1, from coordinate 1,070,066 downwards.
GCATTTCGACAATCGCCGCGTAGAGCTGAGGCGGCATGGTCTTGGAGAAGTCGGTGACCGAACGCGCGGTTGGCTGGGCGTAGGTCTCAACCCGCGGAGCGGGGCGCGGTGTAGCTGTTGGCTTGTAGGGAACGCGGACCGCAGGGGTCTCGGCCAGCTGGGGCGCAGGCTCCTTGCCTAGGTGGAGGGCGATCTTGTCCCGGAATTCGGAGACAGAAAGCGCGCGGCCACCTTCATAGAAAAGGGGCTGGTTCGCTTTTGCGGCACGCGGATCAACGGTCGCTGCCGTGGCGGTCTCGCCAGCCTGCAGCATACGGAGGGCTCCGCGTTCGCCAAGGAAGTGAGCCATGTAGACTTCACTGCCCGACGCCTCGCGACCGAGCGCGTTGGACAGGCGGTCCTTGGCTGCAGCGAGGGTCTTGCCTGCGACCTTGGCGGCCACGGCGGGCTTGAAGCGGAGGTTCAGGATCTCTTCGCGGCGCGCAGGATCGTCGACGGTGAAGCCCTTCTCCCCGCGCTGAATGTCGTTCGCAAATTCGGAGAGGCCAAGCTGGTCGCCATGCTCTTTGACGGCGCCGAGCCATGTCTGGTCGATGAACTGGAACAGGCCGGAGGCGGAGGATGTCGCTGCTTTCGCATCGGCCCGGAGCGAGCTTTCGCGTTTGGCGACGCCCAGCATGAGGTCGAAGTCGAGGCCCGTCTGACGCGCGGCCTGACGGATCGCCTTGGTGACGGACCCTTTGGAGGTGTCACTGTCCTTGAGGGCTGCCAGCGGCTCGATGCTCATCCACGTTCCTCGCGGTCTTTCGCTGCCTGGAGCTGATCGATCTCCTCCAGGAGGCGGTTCTCTTCGCGCTTCCTCGCTACCGCGCGTTCTTTAATCTGACGCTGCGATTGGAAGAGCTCGAACCGCTTCTGGTCGGCGAAGCATCCGCGCAGCTGGTCCTGGGCGATGAGCTCCGCCTCGGCGATTCGCTCGGCTTCGGTCCTGAGGTCGGAGGCTTTCTTGAGGGCGCGGCGGGCATAGCCCCCCGCAGCTCCCACCGAGGAACGGTCCCGGCGGGCGTCGTTATAGGCGGTCTCGATCGACTGAAGGACCTGGACCTGCGCATTCAGGGTCAGTGTCCGCCGCTCGCGCAGCTCACCGACGATCTTGGCCGCTTCGTCGGAACGCGTCTTGAAGACGTCGAGGATTTTGTCGGGGCGTTTCACTTCAAACCCGTCTTCCCGGCCAAAGCCCGAAGGGCGATCGAGCCGGGATCCATGGACCAGACTGACCAGCCGCCGCGCCCGTTGGTCCTACGGGCCATAGGTCCCGGATAGCCGCTGCGCGCCTTCCAGGAAGACGGCTGGTGAAGATCAGTACACCATCTGGCTTTCGGCGCCGCGTTCGATGACGATGACGCCGGCTTCGGCAAGCTCCTTGGCCTTCCTGACCATGGTGGCCTTCGCCGCTTCCACGTCGCGCATGAGCACGGGGCCGAGGGTGTCCATATTGTCGATGAGGATCGCTCGGGCGCGTTCGGAGAGGTTGCCGACGATCTTGTTGCGGGTCTCGCCGTCGCAGCCCTTGAGCGCGTAGGTGAGTGTGTCGCTTTCGCAGGACCTGATGACCGTCCGCAGGCTGTGCGGATCGAGCTCCATGAGGTCGTCAAAGGTGAACATGAGCTGCTTGATCTGCCAGACCTCTTCCTCGTGAGCGTCCTTGAGACCTTCGAGGAGCTGGTCGGATTTCTCCGACTCGGTGCGGTTGAAGATCTCCGCCATGTGGTTGAGGTTGTTGGTTTCCTGGCTCGACTGGAAGTTCAGCATCAGGTCGCGCTGGAGCATCTCTTCGATGTCCGCGAGAACTTCCTTCGGCACCGAGTTCATCGAGATCATGCGCTGGAGAACGTCGGGTACGGCCTTTTCGGGCAGGTTGTTGAGAACGTGCGCGGCCTGGTCCGGGTCGATCTTGGAGAGGACCACGGCGATCGTCTGGGGATGCTCGCCATTGAGGTATTTGGCGAGCATGTTGTTGTCGACCATCCCGATCTTTTCCCAGGTCGTCGAACCTGCGGGACCGCGGATGTAATTCATGATGTCGACAACGCGGTCTGCCGGGAGGAAGCTCCTCAGCATACGTTCGGTCGAATCGGCCGAGCCAATGACGGAGCCGCCTTGACTGAACTGCGACGTAAACCGCGTGATCAGCTCTTCGAGGACCTCGCCGGTGATCGAGCCGAGGGTCGCCATCGAACGGGTGATGATACGAACTTCTGAATCGTCCATCCGCTCGAGGAGCGGGCCTGCCTGCTCTTCACCCAAGGTGAGCAGCATGACCGCGACCTTTTCAGGACCCGTCAGGGCGTCGCATTCGTTACGGATCTTGACGGTGGGCATGGCTGAAAACCCCTAGAAGAACGACATGACGAGGCTCTCCGAAAGGAGGCGCCAGCCGTCGATAAGGACGAAGAAGATAATCTTCATGGAGAGCGATACGGTCTGCGGCGGCAGCATCATCATGCCCATGGACATAAGGATCGCGGCGACGGCGAGGTCGATCACCAGGAAGGGCATCATGAGCAGGAACCCGATCTCGAAAGCGCGGGTCAGCTCGGAAATCATGAAGGCCGGGATGAGTGTCGTCATCGGCGGCAGGTCCGGATCGGCGACGCGGTCCGGGTAGAGAAGCTGTTCGATCTCCGCTTCCGACATCATGGTCGCGGGGAGATCATCTTCCGGAATATCGGCCTGCTGACGTTCAGCGAGGCTGAGGAAGAATTCGAGATCATCGGGCTCGGTCTGGGCGGCCATGAAGCGCTGGAGCGGCAGGGTCGCCTGGCGGATGCCGCTGCCGGTGTCGATCTGGTCCTCGATCATCGGTGCGATGCCATTGTTCCAGCTTTCCTGGAACGTCGGTGCCATGATGAATCCGGTGAGGAACAGCGCCAGCGAGATCAGCACCACGTTCGGCGGTGCCTGCTGGAGACCCATAGCGGAGCGAAGGAGCGAGAAGACGACGACGATCCTGATGAAGGAGGTCGTCATGACGAGGATGCCCGGCGCGAGCGTGAGCACCGTCACCGCCAGGAAGAGCTGAATCAGCCTTCCGGTGTAGGATGCCCCGTCATCGCCGATATCGAGGGTGACCGCCTGGGCGTTCGCCTCGGGCGCGATCATCAGCGCCAGGAATAGACCGACAATGATGGCCGCGTTTATCGCCAGCCTCGTCATGCTCTCTCTTTATAATGACCGAGCCTGCCCTGGCCCGGCGCGCCCTTAGTGAAGGTTGGACGCGTTGGTGATGATTTCCGTCAGGGTGACGCCAAGACGGTCATCGTCGACAATGACGATCTCGCCGCGGGCGACCGGACGGTGGTTGATGTGAATCTCCACCTGCTCACCCACGCGGCGGTCGATTTCGACCACGGCGCCGCGGCCAAGCTTGAGGATGTTGCCGATCGGAAGCTTCGCACGGCCGAGAACGACCTGCACTTCGACCGGGACCTGTCCGAGGGCGGACATGTTCGTATAGGCGCCAATGCCTGCCGATGGGGATGGGCCGCCTTCATCTGCGCCCGCGCCGCCGATCATGGCGTCGAGGGTTGCGGCGATTTCCGCTTCGCTTGCCCCTTGCGCGCCGGCTTCAAAGCCGTCGTCACCGGGCAGGTCGTCAGCCTGCGGCATGCCATCGTCTGCGGGCAGGCCGAATTCTTCGGGATTGTCCTCTGGCGTGTCGCTCATTGTGCTTCTCCTTCGCGCGGCAGCTCTGCGGTGCCGCCCATCAAATGCTCAAGGGTTTCAGTGAACACTTCGTCGATCGCGCCCGTAAAAGCGTAAGGATCGAAGGTTACTTTTCCGGTTAGCCATGCAACTTCGAGTGGAGTTTCCGCGCCTTCCTCAGCCGTCTCGAAGACGACCCGGTGGGCAGCGGCCTCTTCATCCGTTGGCAGACGAAGAACAGCCCTCAAAGGCTCTAGGAATGCCTCATCCGCACGGATCGTGACCCGGTGCTTGCCTCTGACAGCCTCGACAGCGCGCACGGTGACGTTCTCGGCGAGCCGTTTTGCCTCAGCTTCTGACAACCTGCGCGCGAGCTGGTGGACAAGGGCGAGCATCAGCCGCGCGGTGCGGGTTTCGAGATCGGCGAAGAGCTCGTCCTCGCGCCCGTGGATCGCGGAAAGCTCCGCCCTCAGCGCATCGACCTTCTCTTCGAGCTGGGCAGCGACGGAGGTGCGTTCCTGTTCCTGGCCCTCAGCGATACCTTCTTCATAGCCCTGGCGCTTGCCGTCCGCGCGCGCACTTTTAATCAGCGCAGCGACTTCGTCGGGGCTCAGGCGGTCGTCTTCCTCGATCTCTTCTTCGAAGGGATCGGGAAGTTCGGGTTCGGAGAAGTCCCGGAAGGGAGCAAAGGCCCTGACCGTCATGCTGCGTTACTCGTGCTCGACGGCGCCTTGCCTTCCTGCTCGTAGATCCAGGTACGGAGGATCGCGACGACTTCTTCAGGATACTGCTCAGCGATACGGCCAAGCTTGCGGATCGAGGACGCGCGGACCTTGCCATCGACATCGCGCAGCTCGAGCATCTGGTCGAGGTTCTCGGCCATGGATTGCTTGGGCGCGGAGATGGCAGCCGTGCCGCCTGCGCCGATGAGGCCGCCAGGGATCGGGTTGCCGTCCTCGTCTTCGCCAGCAAAGCCAAGATCGTCGAGGCTGAGCTCGCCCATTGCGATGGGCTCTGCATCCTTGCCGAAGCCGCCGGTCGGGATGACCCGGCTCATCACCGGACGGATGATGCCGAAGATGATGGCGACGCCAATAAGGAGAAGCGCGACAGCCTGGGTTATCGCATCGAAGTTGCGGTAGACGACTTCGGTGATGGTCGACGGCGCAAAGCGCGGCATCGTGTCCTCGAGGTCGACGAAGGGCATGTTCTCGACGGTGATCGAGTCGCCGCGGCCCTCATTGAAGCCGACAGCCGAACGGACGAGGCTCGCTAGCTTGGCAAGCTCTTCTTCCGTGCGCGGTTCGTAGGTAATCTGACCTTCAGGACCCGTCACGCGCTTATTGTCGACGATGACCGAGACCGAGAGGCGCTCAATATCGCCGGGCTCGATGACCATTTCGGAGCGCTCGGAACTGATCTCGTAGTTCACGACGCTTTCAGAGCGTTCGATTTCGGAGAGGTTCTGGCCATCACCGACATTGCCAACCTGGGACTCAGGCAGGTTTTGCTCAACGGTGACAGGCTGCTCGGTGGCGTTTTCACGGGCAGCTTCGGTTTCGTCGATAATCTGGCGCGAGCGGAGGGCCGTGTCCTTGGGATCAAACTTCTCCGTGCGGCGCACTTCTCTCTCTGTGCGGAGGTCGGCATTCACCTGAACGGCGACGCGGCCTGCGCCCAGGGTCGGGACGAGGACGCTTTCAGCTGCGCGCGCAAGGCGGGTCTCGATCTCCGTCTGCAGACCATTGACCGACGCCGCACCGGCCATCGGGCCGTTCTCTTCTGCGAAGACGGCGCCCATGCGGGCATCAAGGACGGACACGCGGGACGGGCTGAGCTGCGGGACGGCCGAAGCGACGAGGTGACGGATGGCGGCTGCCTGGTCACCGTCGAGGCTGCGCGCACCGCGCATACGGACGACCACGGAAGCGGTAGGCTCTGCTTTTTCGCGAGAGAAGGGATCACGGCGGGCCATAACAAGGTGGACGCGGCTCGATTCGACCGAATCAAGGGTCTGGATCGTGCGGCTCAGCTCGCCTTCGAGGGCGCGCAGACGGGTCATGTCCTGCATAAAGGACGTGAGGCCCAGCGACGATTTGTCATCGAACAATTCGTACCCGACAGCACCGCCCGCAGGGATCCCCTGCTCTGCAAGAAGCATCCGAAGCCGGGGCACACGACCGGAAGGGGCGTAAATCGTGCGTCCGTCGCCGGAGACTTTCACAGGGACGTCCATGCTTTCGAGCTCGGTCACCACCGCGCCGGCGTCGGCATCGGTGAGGCCCGAGAAAAGGACCGTCATCTGAGGTTTCGAGAAGGCAAAGATGATCGCGACAAGGGCTGCGATCACCAATGCACCAAGGGCGCCGGCGATCATTAGCCGGTTCGCACCCAGATCTTTGAATCTTTGAAGTATGCTTTCCACGCTCACTGACATTCTGCCTAGCCGCAGGGATTTGCGTAGGTTCAGCGTTTTAAACTGACGTCAAAGAGGTCCCTGTACCTCAGATGACGTGGCCCGAAGGCCGACCCTTCCGAGGAGAAGGATTCGTGGAAGAAACTGAAGAGAACCTGAACAAGACGCCGGGATTGCCCGCAAAAAGTAAGAAACGAGTCACTTCGTTGGGGCCCGTGGCATTCGGGTTACTCGCATTTCTATGCGCGATCGGCGGCTTTGTCGGCGGCGGGTATCTCTCGCTCGGACAAGAGGGAATCGTTGAACTCCTTGAAAGTCAGGAGAAAAACGACCTCGACGCATCGATCAAACCGACCCATGAATGGATCGAGATCGAAAAAGCCATCTACCAGCTCGACCGCCAGGAAGGCGCGAAATACGTGATGGCAAAATTTACCGTCAAAACGCCGATCAACCGTGCCTCCGAGGTCAGGAAGCGCCTCCCGGAGCTCGAATTCGCACTCCAGACGTACATTCGTGAACTTTCTTCACGAGAATTGCAGGGAGCGATGGGGCTTTATAATTTACGTAACGCTTGCCTATTTAGAGCTAGACGTATTCTCGGCCGGGATGCCGTTGACGACATCCTCATCGGCGAACTTCTGGTCGAGTGATGACAAAGCTTTTCGCATCCGGATGGACCGATGACGAGGGTCGAATGACAAAAGGCTCAGGGAGCCCCAGGCTGGTGATGGAGCGCCTCGCGAATAGCGGGGTGACTCACGAACGCCTACCAATGCTGGACATCGTCTTTGACCGGACTGTCCAGATGCTGACGGAGAGTTTCCTCCATCTGACGTCGCAGGAAGTGGCGGTTCAGCTGGAAGACATCTCCTACAACCGCTTTCAGGACTTCATGAAGGAGCCCCCCGAAGCCCCGGTGATCGCCATCGTGCGCGCCGTGGCCTGGGACCAGAGCTTCCTCCTGATGATCGACGGAAGCCTCGTGTTCACTCTGGTGGAGATCCTGCTCGGCGGTCAGCCGAACCCGGAGACCCGTCAGCGTGCAGCGCAAAGACGGCCGACCTCGATCGAGCTGCAGCTGACGACACGGATCTTCAAGCTGATCGCGGAACGCCTTGCCGAGGCTTTCGAGCAGATCGCTGAGGTCGAATTCCGTGTCGAGCGCCTCGAGATGAACCCGCAATTCGCGGCCATCACACGCACCACGTCGGCTTGTGTTCGCTCGACCTTCCGCCTCGACATCGCCCGCGCCCGCGGCGAGCTTCAGGTTCTCTTCCCCTACTCCTCGCTGGAGCCGGTGAAGGAGCATCTGAGCCAGATGTTCGTGGGCGACCAGTTCGGCGGCGACCGCAGCTGGAACCGCCACTTCGAGGACGCGCTCAACAAGACCGAGCTTTCCTTCGACGCAGTGCTGCACAGCCAGCTGGCGACGCTTCAGGAAATTCTCGCCTGGAAACCGGGCCAGACCCTGACCTTCGAGACGCCTGCCGAAACAGAAGTCCGCTTCATGATGGAGGACCTTGAGTTCTTCCGTGGGCCGATGGGACGTAAGGGCGGGAAGATCGCTGCGCAGATTGAAGAGATCAATCTCGACACCGAGGAAGAAGAGGACCGCTTCGGTCTGGGGGGTCTATGATCCGTATTCTTCTCATGGCCGGCGTTTCGACAGCGTCGCTCGCGGTCCCAGCACTTATTATTGCAGCGCCGATGGCGGATGATGACGAAATCTCCGCCCGCGAAGCGAACAAGTCCGAAGAGGTTCGCGAATTCGGCAGCCACGACCGCCCTTGGGCGGACAATGTTCTCTCCCCCGAATACCGTTCGGGTCAGGACGAAACCCCTGTCATCCGCCGTGGCCTCGCCCAGTCCCAGGAAAAGATCCAGGACATGCTGGCCCAGGACGAGCTTCCGTTGCCCGCAGCGCGTGTCTCTTCCATGGCAGCGGTGACGGAAGTTCTCGCCACCATCAGCGCTGAGCGCGAAAAGCTCTCCGTCGAATGGGACAGGCTTGAGAATCAGAAGGCCGAGATCGCCCTCGCCAACCGCCGGGCCCTTGAAGAAATCGAACGCCTCGAAGATTTGCGCGCGGAAGTCGCAGCGCTGATCGACGAGTTGGAAGTCGAGCAGGACGAAAACCTCGAGCAGGTCGTCGCCGTCGTCGGCAACATGACAGCGAAGAACGCAGCCCGCCTCCTCCAGCAGAACGAGCCGAAGTTCGTGGTCGAAGTCCTAGACCAGGTCGGCGAGCGCAACGCTGCCGATATTCTGAGCCGCATGCAGACCAACAAGGCCAATGAGATCATGGAGCTGATGGCCGAGCGCGGCAGGCCGGACGAGCAGCTGGCCTTCTGATCAGCGAAAGCCTCACCTGAAGCTTTCGCCTCTTTGACATTGCGCGTGCGCAATTTTTTCCAAGATCAAGAGCAAAAAGCAGATGAACTGCGCCGCGACGCTCCTTATCTTCGCGTCATGCATGCGGCACGGGATGGTCTCGTGTCTCGGCATTTCGGGCAGACACTGATCAGGAGACACCCCTATGGCGATGAAAACTGTTGCCGCCCTTTCCGCTGTTGCGATGGTCGCGACGGCTTCGGCTCAAGCTCAAACTTCGACCCGCGCCGAACCGAACCCTTGGCTCGACTGCGGCATTGGCGCCATGATCTTCCCCGACGCCAACCTGGAAGTCGCAGCAGCCATCTCGAACATCATCTGGGACCTCGGCACCACCGCCGTGACCTCGGCCGCTTCGTCGCCTGAGACCTGCAACGGCCTCGACAACGTCACGGGCGCTGCTTTCATCAAGCGCACCTACCCGACGCTCGAGACCGAGCTTGCCAAGGGCCAGGGTGAAAACCTCACCGCTCTTGCTGCGATCTTCGAAGCTGAAGACGAAGCCGTCTTCGTCGCCACGCTGCGTGCGCGTATGGCTGAAGAAGTCGCCAAGCCGGAATTTGCCGCGCTGAGCGCCGACGAAAAAGCCCAGAAGCTGTACTTCGCAGCTGAGGCGATTTCCGCCTAAGGCTCTCCATCTTCGAATGGATCGAAGGGGCGCTCCGGCGCCCCTTTTTTCTTGATCGCCAGCGGGCAGCCCGTCAGTTTCGATGGCATGGGTAGGGTTCTTCTTGTCATCGCGATGCTCTTCGCATCGTCCCCGGCCGCCTGGGCGAGCACGGAGCTGTGGCAGCATCAGCAATGGCTGAAGCTCGGACGCTGGGAGAAGAAGCGCCTCCCCGCGCGCTACGTCAGCAACATCATCACCGAGGACTTCTTCCTCGCCGAGGATGGCCGCCGCGCCCCCGAGGCCGAGCTCGATGCAACGCTCGCCGGGCTTGTCGGGCCGTTGGGGCCTGAACCAGATGGGCACGCTCTCTGCCGCTATCCGGGCCGCGCGCTCTTTCTCGACCGAGAGATGCAGCTCGGCCTGCCCGATCCCTTTGCTGTCTGTCCGGAGCTTCGCGCATGGTCCGGGAACGGATCGCTTGATGGGGTCAGCGTCCTCTTCGTGGCTGGCTATTTCGCGAACCCAGGGTCAGCCTTCGGCCATCTCCTCCTCCGGCTTCATACCGGCGAGGGGAATGTCGACGTGCAGGACGTCCTCGACAACGCCATCAATTACGGCGCCCGTCAGTCCGAAGAAGACGGGATGATCCCCTACATCTATCGGGGGCTCACGGGGCGATACCAGTCGACCTACTCGACCCTCGATTTCTATCACCACAATGAGCGTTTCCGGGAAGAGCAGCTCAGGGATATCTGGCAGTACCGGCTCGACCTCTCTGACGGCGAAGTCCGGCTCCTCTCCGCCCATATTTGGGAGCTTCTGCGGACCGAGAACCGCTACTATTTCCTGCTTCAGAACTGCGGCTACCGGATTGCTGAGCTCCTTGAGCTGGTCATCGACCGCGACTTGGTCCCCCACAACAAGTTCTGGGCTGCGCCGGTTGATGTATTCCACGCTCTGGGCGCGGAGGATCCTGATGCTGGCCCGGCGATCAGCGCAGCGGGGCGGCTTCCGTCTCGTGAGACAGCCTACCGCGACGGCTACAGGCTCCTTGGCCGGCGAGACCGAAGGCTGGTGGACGCCGCGACCAGCGCGCCTGATAAACCGCTGCGCGATGTCGCGGAAGAACAGGGTGCGGAGCTTTCCGCAGCACCTCTCAATGTCCTCGTGGACTATTACGCCTTTCAGGAGGCCGCCCCTACCGTGGAGGCGCGCAAGGCCGAAGTTCTCGCGGCGCGTTTCCAATTGCCGCCCGATGCTGGCGATGACATCCCACAGCCCGTGCCGCCCCATGAGGGCCAGCCCCCCTCGATGCTGTCAGTGACTGTGCTCTCCAACGACGAACTCGGAGAGGGGATCGAGCTACGGGCAAGGCCTGCCTATTTCGACTTCCTCTCGGCGACCGAAGGGACCGCGGCCTATGCGGAGCTCAGCATGGCTGACCTCCGCCTCGTCCTGCGCGAAGATAATCTGCACCTCCGCCAGCTTGAGATCGTACGTGTCGCCTCACTGGGTCTCGCAGGTGATGGCGCACCGAACAGGCCGGGGCTTGCGTTCCGTACCCAGATTGGCGTCGAGACGCTGGATCTGACGTGCGACAGCTGCCTTCTTGGCTATGCTGAAGCGAGCTTCGGGGAAGCGGTCGAGCTGATGCCGGGGCTCGCGGTCTATGGGCTTGCCGGTGGGAGGCTCGAAGGGGGCGATCAGATCACCGATAGCTTCAGCGCGACGGCCGCCCTAGGGACCGTGTTCCGCGGCAAGCATGGCGGGATCTGGCTGGAAGCAGGCTTCCAACAGGGCATCATCGATACCGATGCCAACGAGCCCTATGTTGAGGGAGAGATCCGTCTGCGGAAAGGTGTGCAATCGGACTTCGGCCTGACGGTGCGCCACGAAGGCGCGACGGAGATCGGCCTCGCCTTCAGGCGCTACTGGTAGGGATCAACCCGTCTGGCGGCGGCCACCGGTTTCCTGAATCAGCAGGCGGTTCACGAGGACATCCGAGACGCCCTCAAGATCGAAGGTCGCTTCGAGGTCTTCCTTGATCGCCTTCTTGATGACCTCAGGCTTCACGGTGCCAGGCTTGATATCACCCCGGCGTTCCAGCTCGAAGAGGGTCTCAAGAACCGTCGCGCGGACGTGGGGGCGGTTGTTCGAGAGGAGGGAGACCTCGTCATAGGTTTCCACTCCGATATTGATCTCTGCAAGGAGGAAGAACGGCACCTTGCCGCCTTCGAAAAGAGGCACCACGAACTGGCCTGCCGCGAAGACGACGTTCTGCGCTTCCTCCGTGGTCCCCTTGTCACGCTGTGATGCAGACATCTTGCTGATTTCGCCAAGGGCGAAACCGCCGCCTGCGCAGACGAAGAGGGTGATCAGGAGAAGGAGAGGCTTGGGCATGATGCGCTCTTCAGGTTCTTAGAACGGGACGACGAATTCGTAGAGGCGCTGGCCGTAGGGAGGCTGCTGCACCGTGGAGATCGTGCCGCGGCCGCCATAGGCGATGCGCGCTTCTGCGATCTTGAAGTAGGGAATGGCGTTGTCCGCGGTGATATCCTCGGGACGGATGACACCTGCGATCCTCAGCTCACGAAGTTCCTTGTTGACCTGGACTTCCTGACGGCCCGCGATCACGAAGTTGCCGTTGGGAAGCCGGTCGGTGACCACGGCTGCGATCCTGAGCGAGATCTCCTCGTTCCGGTTGATCTCGCCAGTGCCGCGGGTGTCCGTCGAGCCTTCGAGGTTCGCGTTCGGCTCCCAGCGGTCAGGCAGATTGTCCTGGAGATAGTCGACGATGCCGAAGAGCTGGCCGACCTGAAGCTCGTTCGCGGTGTCGCGGCCACGGCTTGTCGTATTGCGGAGGCGGGCCTCGTCACGGATGTCGATCAGTACCGTGAGTATATCGCCGACATTATTGGCGCGCTGGTCACGGAAGAAGCTGCGCTTGTTGGCTTCCCAAAGTGAATTGGGCGAGCTCATCGGGGTGTGGTCGATGGGCATCGGCATCCTGACGACGCGGGCTTCCTGCTGCTGGGCAGGGTTAGCGACATCGGACAGGTGCGGGCCGGTCAGCGGGTTGTTCACGCTGGCACAGGCGGAAAGCACAAGGGCGCCGAGAAGGCTGAGAGTGATGGGATTCTTCCGCATGGGTCTCTCCTAGGTTTAACGCACGACAACGCGCCCGGGGGCGACGATCTCGGCACTGACGGTACGGCCCTGACCTTCGGTCACGACCCTGATGAAATCACCGCGCGCGCCCTCGTCGAGGGAGCGGCCGCGGGCAGAAAGAACCATGCCTGCAGTCTCGTAGGTGATTTCGATGACTTCGTTCTTCCGAATGATGAGCGGCTGGCCGAGGTCCTCCTGGCGGACCGGACGGCCCGCGGCGAGGGACCTGCGAACGGCCATGCCGAAAGCTTCCTGCGGCTCGTTGTAGGCGGTCGATGGGACCTGCTGGATCGGCACGTGCCGGACCTCGAGGTCACCTGCGGCGAGCGTATGATCGCGGCCAAGGTTTCTCGCGGCCACAACCACCGGAAGGGTGACAGCGGCGCGGCCTGAAATCTGTGCCTTGCGCGGACCATTGGCGATGACGGCTTCGAAGCGGCCAGAGCGGCGGTCGAAATTGGTGATCTCCACCTGCTCCACGGCGCCGCGGACGGGGGTCATGGAGAGAAGCCGGACGTCGGCTGCGTCGGGGAGAAGCGCGGCCGAGCGGATGGCATCGCCCACACGCTCCGTCAGCGGAGCTTGTGCGAAGGCCGACCCGAAGGCGGCGAAGATGACAAGGAAGAGCCTGATCATCAGTCTACCGCATGTTCGCGACGCGCTGCGACATCTGGTCGGCGGTCTCGATCACCTTGGCGTTCATCTCATAGGCGCGCTGGGCGCTGATGAGGTCGGTCACTTCCTCGACGACGTTGACGTTCGAGTTCTCGACATAGCCCTGACGGAGGGAGCCGACGCCCTCTTCATCAGGCAGGCCGATGAACGGCTGGCCCGATGCCAGCGTCTCGGTGAACATGTTGTCGCCGCGTGCCTCGAGGCCCGCTTCGTTGATGAAGGTCGCGAGGTTGAGGCGGCCGGAGAGGACAGGTTCCTCATTGTCCGGAGTAAAGGCAAAGACTTCGCCCGAGCGGTTGATCTCGATGTCCGAGACGTTCTCAGGAAGCGTCACGCCCGGATCAAGCTCAAAGCCTTCCGGCGTCACGATGGCGCCGTCCGGTGACAGCTGGAACGTGCCCGTGCGGGTGTAGCCATTGGTACCGTCGGGCATGCGGACGACGAAGAAGCCGCGGCCTTGGATGGCGACGTCGAGCTTGTTGCCGGTCTGCTGGAGCGAACCCTGCTCGGTGATCCGCGCAACGGCTGCCGGCTTCACGCCGAGGCCAACCTGCACGCCGACCGGGACAATCGTTCCGGCGTCGGAGGAGAAAGTGCCCTGACGCTGCTGGCTTTGATAGATGAGGTCCGAGAACTCGGCGCGGCCACGTTTGAAGGCGGTCGTGTTGATGTTCGCGATGTTGTTCGAGATGACTTCGACATTCGTCTGCTGGGCCATCATGCCGGTGGCGGCGATTTCGAGAATGCGCATGGGTTACTCCTCAGTGTGCAGTCGTTACTGGTTCTTCGACAGACGAGCGATGGAATCTTTTTTGGTCTTGTGGATGTCGTTGGACGACTCCGCGACCGATGAATAAGCCCGCGACAATTCCATCAGTTTAATGATTTCCTTGATCGGGTTGATGTTCGAGCCTTCAAGGGAGAACTGCTGCAGGCCAGCCTCTTCGGAGACGAAGACATTGGCATCTTCACCTGTGAAGCGGCCTGATTCCTCGCGGATCAGCTGTTCGGGGTTCTCGAAGTCGAAGATGCCAATGCGCGCGATCTCGATAGGGAGCGGCTCACCGGCAAGGCTGACCGAGACGGTGCCGGACTTGGAGATGGTCACATCGCGCGCCTGCTCCGGAACGCGGATCTGCCCGCCGCCGCTGTCCAGGACGGGCGCGCCGTCGACATTGGTCAGGATCTGGTCGGCATTGATGACCATCCGGCCGTCGCGGGTATACTTCGTGCCCTGATCGGTTTCGACCGAGAGCCAGCCCTCGCCGACTACAGCCACGTCGAGCTGGTTGCCCGTTCGGTTGATCGAGCCTGACTGAAAGTCCGTATAAGAAGCACGGTCGATGACGAAGGAGATGTTCTCCTTGCCCCGGCCGCCGGTGTTCACGTCATCGAACATGACGCGTTCTGCCTTGAAGGCTGTCGTGTTTACGTTCGCAATGTTGTTCGCGATAAGCTCAAGCCGACGGGTCAGCGAGCTCTGATACGACAGATTCACGTAGAGTGAGGTATCCAAGGGTCTTTATCCTCTTGATTGCCTCGCCCCCTCACGCCCCTCGCAAGCGAAGGAAAACGGCGGGTTCGGCCTGAAACGCAGGTTTAAACTAGCCGGGCCAGTTTAAATCAGGATTTCGAGGAACCCTGATGCTCAAGCTGACGAGAATTCCGGCTTTCGCCATCGCGATGCTGATCGGCATGATGCCGCTTGGCGCGCACGCCCAAAGAAGTGCCTACGGCGTCAACTGGCAGTGCGGCTATGAAGAGGGCGATCTCTTCATCAAACGGATCAAGCGCGCCGGCCAGGATGACCTGTCCTGTCTCGCAGGCGCCGGGTTCTTTGAAGAGGCCCTCCCCCGGATCGGTGGGCGCATGGACGAAGATCGCCAGCGCCTCCGCATGCTCCTTGAGCTGATGGTCGAGAACTCGCCTGAAGCCAACGCGTTCTTCGAAGACGAGATCGCGAAGGGCATGGATGAAGCCGTCATGTGGATGCTGATCTCTCGCGGCGAGACGGGCCTTGAGGCTTCCGACAGGCGTTCCCGCGCCGCTGCGGTGACCATTTTCGTGGCTCTGCCCAACTGGGCCCGCTCAGCCTATGGCGCGAAGCTCGCCGATGCCTTGCTTGCCGAAGGCGACAGCCGCGCTGCCCTGACCCTCGCGACGGCACTCCGCACGATCGCCGAAGGCGACCATGAAATCGCAGAAGCCGCCATGATCCAGGCCCGGGTCATTGAACGCTTCGGCTCCACCGACGAAGCCGTCGCTCTTTATGAAGAAGCCAGCGAGCTTGGCGCTGACCGGCTCTCCGCTGAAGCCGAGCTGCGCAAGATCGCGCTGATGTGGCGGACGGGCTATATTCAGACCGATGAAGCCGTGGCCGTGCTCCGCGAGCTCGTGACCATCTGGCGCGGAGAAAATCTTGGCGCAGGCATCACCCTGGCCCTCGCCCGCGCTTACTATTTTGACCAGCAGCTTCCCCAATCGCTTCGGCTTCTGGCCAGCGTTGCCGGCTCGAACGCCCCCGAAGAGATTCGTCTTGAGGCGGAGCGTCGCATCCGCGCGATCTCCGAAGACCTCTTTGTCCGCAGGCTGGACCCCGCGACGATCGGCGACCTGATGGACGTCTACGAGCTGGTGCGCCCCATGGTCGCCAAGCCGACGGAGTTCTGGATGGGCGATCTCAAGCTCTCCGAGATCCTCGTACAGGCCGGCCTCATGGCCCGCGCCGCAACGCTGATGGAGGGCGCTAGCCCTACGGAGATCCGCGAAGCTGGCGGCACCGAAGCCCTTCTTCTTGGCGCGCAGCTGATGATCGATTTCGAGGAGCGGCCAGCAGCGCGCAGCTTCCTCGCTGAAATTCCAAGGCAATCCCTGATCGGCAATGATGTCGAGACTTTCGCGAAGCTCGAAGCCAAGGCGGCCGAGGTCGAGGACCTCAAGAGCCTCCTCGGCCCCGGCATCCGCCGCGAAGTGCTGGCTATTATCCTTGATAGGTCGTGGAAGGCTGAAGCCTATGGTCTTTATGAGGCTGCCCGCGCTTACTCCGATACCGCGCCGACATGGAAAGATCCGACTGCGTCCTACCTTGCCCGGGGCGAGCGTCTGGACCGCGATATCAATGATGGCGTGACCGATCCTCGATTGAAGGCATTGTCGTCAGCACCGAAACCTTCCGTTTACTACGCAAATGATCTGCGTCCTCTTCTCGACCCTAGCGCAGAAGTTGCAGGCTTACGAGCCACTTTAACCCAAATAGGGCAAGACCTGTCTGAAGAGGCTCCGGAGACATCCGTTGAAGGCGCCGAAACGAACGATGAGAGCTCACGATGAAGTTTGGCGTTGGACTGATTATCATCACCATCTCGGTGATCGGCGGGTACCTTGGCGTGGGCGGCAAGCTCGGCGTCCTGTGGCAGCCCTATGAAATCGTTATCATTGTGGGCTCGGCTATCGGTGCCTTCGTGATCTCGAACCCCAAGCACATCATTTTCTCGACCGGTTCGACGCTTGCCAGCTCGATCAAGGGCGAAGGTCTGAAGGACGAGGACTATATCGAGCTTCTCTCCCTCCTCTTCACGATCTTCCGTGAGGGGAAGGCCAAAGGCGTGATGAGCCTCGAGAACGATATTGAGCACCCCTATGAGAGTGCGCTCTTCCAGAAGTACCCACGCGCCCTTCAGCGCAAGCGTTCGGTGGCCTTCATCTGCGACTATCTTCGCCTCATCTCTCTTGGTGCTGAGGACCCGAAGGAACTCGAAGGCCTGATGGACGAAGAGATCCATACGATCACCAAGGACCTCTCGCGCCCGGTGCAGGCCCTCAACGCAGTGGGTGAAGCGCTTCCTGCCTTCGGTATCGTCGCGGCCGTTCTCGGTATCATCAAGGCGATGGCTTACGTGAACCAGGCAACCGAGATCCTCGGGAAGATGATCGGCGGCGCGCTTTGCGGCACGTTCCTTGGCGTTCTTCTCTCCTACTCCCTCGTTATGCCGCTGGCTTCGCTGATGGCGACCCGCCGCGACGAAATGGTCAACTATTACAGCTGCATCAAGTCGGGTCTCGTGGCCTTCCTGCATGGCTATCCGCCGCAGATCGCCATCGAATACTCGCGCAAGGTGCTGTTCGACGAGGTCCAGCCTTCCTTCGACGCTGTCGAGAAAGCGACCTCCGAGGCCATCCGTTCGGCTGCCGCTGACGCGGTCTAAGACAAGAGACCAGGAGGCGAGCCATGGCAAAAGCTGCGAACGACGACGGCGCCAATTCCGGCATTTGGAAAATGGTCTACGCGGACTTTACGACCGCGATGATGGCCTTCTTCCTGATCCTCTGGCTTGCCAACACCGCTTCGGATGCGGAGCGCGATCTCCTGGCTGACTATTTCAACCCGATCTCGATCAGCCGTGACAAGTCGGGGACCGACGGCGTCCTCTCTGGCAAGGCCAATGACGAGAGCGGTGTACAGACGAACGATAAGGCTGAGAGCCAGGAGCAGCTCCCCATGGGCGCCGCTCTCGAGACGATGACCGAAACGGGTCCCTCGACCCTCGAGGATACCTCGGTCGGCTCTGGCGATTCTGGTGCCGAGGACGGCCTTGCTGCCCTCGAGCAGAAGCTGAAAGTCGCGCTCGAACAACGGGTTGACCCCCTGGGCCTCAACGACGTCGTCTATATCGAGCGGCGCGATGATGCGATCTACATCCAGATCCATGACGACCGTGCCTTCGCCATGTTCAATGTCGGCCAGTCGAACCTGACGCCTCAGGCTGAGCAGCTCTTCAAGGCCCTTGGGGAAACCCTGCGCGCCGTGCCGAACGTGGTTCGCATTGCTGGGCATACGGATGCTTCGGGCTTCAACCAGTCCCAACGCGGCAACTGGGAGCTCTCTTCCGAGCGCGCCAATGCTGCCCGCCGGACGATGGAAGGCGCAGGCCTCCAGGGTGACCGCATCGAGGCTGTCGAAGGCCGCGGCTCGCGCGAACTCTTCGTCCCTGCTCGTCCTGAAGACCCGCGCAACCGCCGGATCACCGTCAGTGTGCACGCTAACGTTGCGCAGTCGGGCGACCTCCTCTTCGGTCAGTAAAAAGCTGCTGTCCCAGATCGGCACAATTCTCGATTTTATCCCGGTTTAAACGGGCTGTCCTAGGTCAGAACTGATGGGAGCATAAAGCTCCGGCAAGTTTACCGAGGACGGATCAATGTCGATTGGCAGTGCGCTTCAAACCGGCGTCAATGGCCTGAGGGCCCAAGCAACGAAACTCGCGACGATTTCAGATAACATCGCGAACTCGTCGACGGTCGGCTACAAGCGCTCGACGGCTCAGTTTTCGACCCTCGTCATCAATACGGGCTCTGACAGTTCGTACACGGCGGGCGGTGTGACCACCCAGATCCGTACGGAAGTGTCGAAAGCCGGCACCATCCTCGCTTCGGACTCCGTCACCGACCTCGCCATCGCAGGCCGCGGCTTCTTCGCTGTCGCCAACCAGGTCGACGGCTCCGGCGCCGCCCTCACCCGGGCGGGCAGCTTCCGTCCTGACCAGTTCGGCAACCTCCAGAACTCAGGCGGCTTCTTCCTTCAGGGCTTCCCTCTGAACCCCGATGGCACTTACACCAACGGCGCACCGAGCCTGACCACCTTCGACTCGATGGAAACCGTCAACATCAACGCGATCCAGGGTGCAGCTCGTCCGACGACGCAGGTCCTCTACAATGGCAACGTGCCGGCTGGCAGCGCAGGCCCCTTCCAGGCCGGTGTTCAGTACTTTGACGAATTTGGCGCAACCCAGACCCTGACCTTCAACTGGGTCCCGAATGGCGGCGCAGGCTCGAACGTCTGGGAC
Source organism: Parvularcula mediterranea (assembly GCF_013085255.1). Taxonomy (GTDB): domain Bacteria; phylum Pseudomonadota; class Alphaproteobacteria; order Caulobacterales; family Parvularculaceae; genus Parvularcula; species Parvularcula mediterranea. The sequence goes on along the minus strand of NZ_JABFCX010000003.1, from coordinate 1,051,258 downwards.
GTCGAGATCTATGACGGCCCAGTCGGCGGCACCCTCGTCACGACCCTCGCAGGCATCGACTTCACCGGCGGTGGCGCCGGCGCAGTTGCGGGAACCCCGGACTATCCGGCAGCCGCTCCTGTTGCAGCAGCAGCTGGCTACACGGTCCAGAACTATAGCGAAGCTGACGGCACCTTCGAGATCGTCCTCCCCGGCGCAGCTGGCCAGACCATCGAGCTTGGCTTCGGTGCGGAGAACCAGCTCAACGGCGTCACCCAGTTCGGCGGCGACTTCACCCCGCAGACCAACGTTGACGGCTCGGCTCTTGGTGAGCTGCAGCAGATCGACATTCAGGAAGACGGCACGCTCGTTGCGATCTTCGACAATGGCGAGATCCGCCCTGTCTACCAGATCCCGCTGGTTGACGTGATCAACCCTGAAGGCCTCGACCCGGTCGACGGCAACGCCTTCACCCTCTCGGCTGACTCAGGCGACCTTCGCGTGGCCACCGCCGGGACCAACAACACCGGCACCATCTCCTCGGGCGCGCTTGAAGGCGCCAACGTTGATGTGGCCGAAGAACTCACCACGCTGATCGAAACCCAGCGGGCCTACTCTTCGAACGCAACCATCGTTCAGACTGCTGACGAGATGCTCGAAGAAGTCACCCGTCTCGGCCGATAAACGCACCTTGGGGCTTGGATAAACCATGTCACTGACCACAGCACTCTTCAACGCCAAGTCCGGCCTCGCCTCGACCCAGAGGCAGGTCGCGGGCGCTTCGGACAACATCGCCAATGCGCGGACGCCTGGCTATGTTGCGAAGGAAGCACGCATCTCGGCCAACAACACCGCCGGTATCGGTACCGGCGTGTCGGCCGATGTGGTCAGGAGCCCTGTCGACTCGATCCTCCTCCGGGATGTTCGTCTCGAAGCTGCAAAGCTCGGCACCTTCGATGTCCGCGCAGCTGCCCTCAGCCCGCTGGCAACCGCCTCGGGCAACCCAGAAGACGAGCGCTCTGTCGCTTTCGCAGTGACGAAGCTGGAGACGGCGTTCCAGGAGCTTTACGATGCTCCGGAGCGTACGGATCTTCAGCGTCAGGTCTTTTTCGCAGCGCGCGAGCTGACCGAACGTCTTGGTACGGCGCAAGGCGCTGTTCAAACCGGCCGTGAGGCTGCTGACCGCCGCATCGAAGAAGGCGTCAACTCCGTCAACACGGCCCTTGAAGGCATAGCTGACCTCAACCGCAAGGTTGCCGAGGGCATGGCTGATCCTTCGATCGACATTTCCGGTATTCTCGACGAGCGCGATCGCCTCATCGACGTTGTCGCGGAACAGATCGGTATCCGGACCTTCACCCGCGACCAGGGCGAAGTTGTCATCACCACGACCGAAGGCGTGACCCTCCTTGATGGTGAACCGCGCGAGCTGACCTTCACCCGCACCACGGTCATCGATGCCTCGACGCGGATCGACAGCATTCCGTCGGGCCTTTCCGGCCTTCAGGTCGACGGCTTCAACATTGAGCCAGGCCCCCTTGGCGGGCCGCAGGCTCTTCGCTCGGGCGCCATCGCAGGCAACTTCCTCGCCCGTGACGTCGACCTTATTCAGTACCAGTCGCAAATCGATGCCCTCGCCAAAGAGACGATCGTTCTCTTCCAGCAGGCCGACGCGCAGGTCGCGGCCCTCCGCTACGGCGCCTTCACGGGCGGACCAGAAGCAGTGGTCGACGTGCCAGGCCTCTTCACCGACCTTGGCGCAGGTGTTGATCCGGCGGCGACCGATGTCGACATTATCGGCCTTGCAGGGCGGATCGCGGTCAATGACCTCGTCGATCCCGAAGCAGGCGGCGACCTGTCGCGGATCAGGACCGGCGTCGTGGCTACCTTCCGCGATGACGCGGCAGAGGTCGATTTCTCCGGCGGCGCAGGCGTTGCCACGGCGACGGCAGCCTACACCAACCCCGCCTCGGCCCAGCTTGCAGGCTTCAAGGATCAGCTTGCTGACTTCCTCGATGGCCTGAGCTCGACCCGTCCCCTCGTCCCGAATGGCGGCCTGACGTCCAACGTCACGCTCCAGAACTTCGCAGCGGACCTCGCCTCCGGCATCCAGACGGACCGCGCGAACCTTGAGAACCTAGCAGACCGGACACGGACGATCTTCGATACGCTCGAGAACCGCCGCTACAACGAGAACGGCGTGAACATCGACGAAGAGAGCGAGAAGCTCCTTGAACTTGAACAGGCCTACGCTGCGAACGCGCAGGTCATCAACATCATTGCCCGGATGTTCGACGAACTCCTGGCACGGATTGCATAAGGCGGACCCTGATGATGAAACCGATCTCCACCTTCGGCCAGACCGCGCTCCGTAATGCGCAACTCCGCCGTCTCGAGGGCGAAATCGCCACCGCGACCAACGAACTTGCGACCGGAAAGAAGGAAGACGTGGCCAAGACCATCGGCTCCGAACTCATCAACCTGCAGGGCGTGCGCAATCAGTTCACTGAGAACAACGCCTACCTGCGCTCGATCAGCATCTTCAAGCAGCGCTCCGACCTGATGGACGGCGCCCTTGCCGAGGCCGAAGCAGCGGTTGAAGACCTGACGAAGGTCGCGGCCCTCAACGCAGCAGAACCGCTGGACTCGGCAGGTTCGGTAAAGCTTGTCGCCGAGAGCCTTCTCGACCGGATCGTCACAGCACTGAACGTGCAGGTCGGCGGCCGCTATCTCTTCGGCGGTGCCCGCGTTGACCAGCAGGCCCTCCAGCCGATCGAAAAGAATGGCGCCGGCGGTGTGACCCCGCTTGATATCGCGAACAACATCACCACCGGCACGACCGGCGTTGCAGGCTTCGCCGCGACCGACCTCACGACCGTGACCACAGTTGCTGAAGCAGATGAGCTTCTCCAGCGGTTCGAAGATGTCTTCTACGGCACCAACGCTGCGAGTGCTGACCCGGCGGCCCAAGCCTACAGCTTCGAGAACACCATCTATAATGGTGAGATCGACGGCAGCCTCCTGGAAATCCGTCTGCCGAACAACACGATCGAGACCCAGCTGAATGACGAGCTGATCAATGGTCTACGCGATGTGTTCCAGGGCGCCTATATCCTCGCTTCGGTGGACCTTGAGTCAATCGACGATGACGATGCCTACCGCCAGCTGATGACTGGCGACGATTTCGGCCGCCAAGGTGCGCTGGACCGTATCACCTCGGGCCTCGCCGCCATCCAGCGCAGCCGTGCTGACCTCGGCCTCAGGTTCAACGTCGTGGACGCTGCCGAAGAAGCCGTCCGTGCCCAGAACGCCCTTCTCAACAACCAGATCGTCGCCCTCGAAGGCGTCGACCGTGCCGAGGTGACAACCCGTCTCCTCGACATCGAAAACCAACTGGAAGCGAGTTACGCCGTGACCGGAAGAGTTCTGCAGCTCAGGCTCTTCAACTACGTCCGGTAGATATCCGCGAGTATCGCGCGAGAGACCACCCCCACCACCACCCCCAAACTTGCGCATGCGGATCCCGCCCTGGCTGAAGAAGCCGGGGCGGGTTTTTGTTATGGGCAGGGGGCGGAGCCTCGTTCTGTGGGTTTCTTCTAGGCCAGTGCTCTGGCGCTTCGCACCGAACCCCTCACCCTCGGTCCCTCTCCCGGGGGGAGAGGGAGGCGGTACTTGCGAGCTCCGGCGTCACCTCTCCCTCGGGGAGAGGTCGAAGACTTTCGCCAGAAAGGCTTCGGGTGAGGGCATGGCCGAGGCGAAAGAGACCCCCTCTCCATTATCGTCATCCTGAACTCGATTCAGGATCCATCGAGAAACGAAGCGCGCAGCACCGAATCAAAAAACCCGCCGTCAGGGCGACGGCGGGTTTGATAAGACTACGCTACAAAAGCTTGGTGAGCTGAGCTTGAGCGGCTTCCCGCCAGTAGCTCTTAAGCTGCGGAGCTTTTCTTCTCCGGCTTCGGCAGGGCTTTGCGGCCACCTCCGCCGAGGCGTTGGACGACGGTGTTCTCCGGCTTGTCCATCTTGTAGCCGCGGCAGTAGACCGTCTCGATGAACTGCTGACCTTCGGTCGCGTCCGAGAGCTTCTTGCGCAGCTTGCAGATGTAAACGTCGATCACCTTGTCGAAAGGCTCGCAGTCCATCGATCCGTAAACGGCCGAGTAGACGCTTTCCTTCGAGACAACCCGGCCAACATTTTTGGCGAGGTAGGTGAAGATCGCATGCTCCCGGTGGGAGAGCTTGATACGCTGGCCAGCGACTTCGGGGTCACGGCCATCATAGAAAATGGTGAGCTTGCCGAGCTTGAAGGCGGTCGACGCCTTGCCCAGCGTCCGGCGGCCACGCGCCAGGATCCGGGCTTTCAGCTCTTCGGCATTGAAAGGTTTGACGACGAAGTCGTCGGCACCCGCGCTGAACGCTCTGATCGCGAGCTGCGGGTTCTTGACGTCCGAGAGAAGAATGATCGGCGTACCGCCTGCATCCTTGTGCAGCTCTTCGATCAGCTCGCAAGGGTCCTCGACCGAGCCGACAAGGATGCCGCCATAATGAGTAAGATCCTTCCCGGCCACGACTTCGAGCTCTTCAGCCGAAGACAGGACGTCCACATCGATCTTGGAAGACTTGCATCGCGAGACCAGTGCCTCGGCGATAATCGGGTTGGGTTCCAACAGGATAATCCGCATGCTCTCTCACCACTATGTTGTCCGCCCGTTTTGCCCTGGGGCGGCGATCCTCGCCCTTGGCTTCTGCCGGTACGGGATCGACGTTCACCATGACGGGAGAAAGTAGAAAAAGAGTCACCAAGGGATTCAGAAATTCTTTGGAAATGAAACGGTTAGGGAAGACTAACAGAGTCTGAAGATTTGGGATCCTTAAAGCCCGTTTTATCTCGCTGGGTATGATCGGCGGCATGATGACCTTGCATGTCAGTGCGGCGGAGACACTCCTCCGTCGGCGGAGAACCGCCCTCAGCCACGCGCTTGCCGCCGTGGCCATCTTCCTTTGCATCACGTCGCTCCTGGCCCAGCCGGCCGCAGCGTCGTCACGGCTCAAGGATATCACCAAGATTGAAGGGGTGCGCGAGAACCAGCTCATCGGTTATGGCCTCGTGGTCGGCCTTCCAGGTTCCGGTGACCGTGCCCAGAACGCTCTTTTTACAGAGCAGTCGGTTCGCTCGATGTTGGAGCGCTTCGGCGTGGCCCTCGATGCCGACCAGATCCTCCAGACACGGAACGTTGCCGCTGTCATGGTGACCGCAGCCCTCCCCGGCTTCTCTCGCGCGGGCGACAAGATTGACGTTACCGTCTCCGCCCTTGGCGATGCCCGCAGCCTTCAAGGCGGCACGCTTCTCGTGACCCCGCTGACGGCAGCCGACGGCAATGTTTATGCGGTCGCGCAAGGCCAGCTCATCATTGGCGGCTTCCAGGCACAGGGCGCAGCAGGCTCGATCAGCCGCGGCGTCCCAACCCAGGGCCGCGTCCCTGAGGGCGCCACGGTCGAACGTGAATTGGCGTTCCCGATCAATGACCTCGACACCGTCCGCCTGATCCTCAAGAACCCCGACTTCACGACAGCCAACCGCATCGCCAGCGCCATCGACAACCGCCTGTCAGGCCGTTTCGCCCGCGCGATTGATCTGGCTACGGTCGAAGTTCAGGTGCCTTCGGACTATCGCGGCGAAGTGACGACCATGCTCGCAGATCTCGAAAGCGTTGATATTGAGACGGACGAAGTCGCCCGTGTCGTTGTCGACGAAAGCTCGGGCACGATCGTCATCGGCAACAATGTCCGTGTCTCGCCGGTCGCGATTGCCCACGGCAATATCACGATCCGCATCTCCGAGCGTCCAATCCCGTCCCAGCCCTCGCCCTTCAGCCGGGTCGGTGAGACGGTGGTCGTTCCGCGGACGGATATTCAAGTGGAAGAAGACCTTGGCAATGGCTTCCGCGTCATCGAACCGAACGTCACCCTGCAAGAACTCGTCGATGGCCTCAACGCCATGGGCGTGACGCCCCGGGACATGATCTCGATCCTCCAGACGATCAAATCGTCAGGTGCTCTTCAGGCGGAGCTTGTCGTCCAGTGATCTCTGAAATCTCCGCGCTCCCCGCTGGTGCAGACATCAAGCCTGAGCTCGATATCGCCGGCGCAGCGCGTAAGCTAGCAGCGGCGAAACCCGACGAGGCCCGCAAGGCCGCCGAAGGGTTCGAAGCTGTTTTTCTCAACCAGTTCGTCTCCTCCATGTTCAGCGGCATGAAGACCGATGGTCTTTTTGGCGGTGGCCAGGGAGAGAAGATGTGGCAGGGCTTTCTCGTCCAGCACATCGCTGATTCGTTTGCCCAGCGCGGCGGCATCGGCATCGCCGATATGGTGATGGCCGAAATCAACAAGACTTCCGAGGTCCCAGAATGAGCAAGATGATGACGCGTCTTGATGAAGAGGCCCGCGACAGCCTCTTCCCCGAATTCCGCCGCGACGAGGATGCGCCGCAGACTGACGAGCAGCAGGCCGAAGCCCCTGCCCGTCCGAAGAAAGAGCCGGTCATCCTCACCGTGATGTCCAAGCTCGCCCACGTCCTTGCCGAGGAAACGCGTCTCATCCGTGAGGGCGATTTCGAAGGCTTCGCAGCGATCCAGCGCGAAAAGGGCCAGCTCATCCGCCAGGCCGAGCGCCTTGAGAACTCCCAGCGCAACCTCCAGGCCGTCGAGGGTCTCGATCCCGAATCGCTGCAGGCAAAGCTCGAAAGCTTCAACGGCACGGTTGAGGCCAACATGCGCTCCATCGGCGCTGTAAAAGATGCCGTTACGCACGTTCGAACCGCTGCGATTCGGAAGCTCGAGGAAGAAAAAGGCGACGGGGTCTACTCCAAAGACGGAGAAAAGAAGTCCCTTCATCACCTCCCGCTCTCGGGGAACAAGGTCAAACTCTAGATCCGGGACAGTCCCGATACGGAACAGTGCGCCGCGCCAAGCCAAGCTTGGCGCGGTTTCTTTATTCTCAGCCTGAAGATCATGGTGAAGAGAGTATGAACACTGATCAAGACTCCAGACACCAGTCTTTACAGAGCGTTGATACTAATACGTACCAAGAATTCAGGGATCAGGTTTCACCCACGCTTAATCTCATTTCCCTAGCTTGGCTCCAGCACTCGGTTCGTGAGGGACCGCTTCGCCCGGCGTCAGAAGGCGCTCCTGAAAACTTGAGAACCCAAGGAGCCCATAATCATGGCATCTCTGCTTACTAACGCGTCTGCGCAAACCGCGCTTCGTACTCTCCGCAACGTTCAGTCGAACCTGCAGGAGACTCAGGACCGTATTTCGACCGGTCTTAAAGTCCGTAGCCCGAAAGAAAACCCGGCGTTCTTCCTGGTCTCGCAGACCGTCAAGGGCGACGTTGCTGTTCTCGACGGCCTGAAGGACAACCTGACGGTTGGCGTCAACACCGCCAAGACCGCAACGGCTGGTCTCAACGGCATCACCGAAGACATCAACCAGATCCAGTCGGCTCTGACCACGGCTCAAACCGGTACCGCGCTGAAGGAAGTTCAGTTCGCCATCGGCCAGGTCGTTGAGCAGATCGAAGGTCAGATCGACGCTACGTCGTTCAACGGTGTGAACCTGCTGGCTGGCAACGACACCACCACGATCACCACGACCATCACCCGCGACAACGGTTCGTTCGAGCTCTCGACCTTCACCCTGCAAGGCCAGAACCTCGACAGCCTCGAGCTCGCTGGTGTCGAAACCGCTGTCTACACCCAGGTTCAGGCTGAAGCTCAGTTCGACGCTCTCTACCGTGCGTTCAACTCCGGCTTTGCTGACCGTCTCGACGCCAATGGCGACGGCTCGGTGAACCTCGACAGCGCCACTGCTGGCACCGACTCGATCCTGACGGTCGAAGGCGGCGCAGGTGCAGAAGCTGCTGGTGAATTCACCTTCTACGGCACCGACGATGACATCGCGTTCCTCGCTTCGGTTGGCGTGACGGCAACGAACCTCGGCAAAATCGGCGACGACGTCAGCCGTGACGTGATCCAGATCGCTGACATCGCTGCTGCTCCGACGACCAACATCCAGCCTGGCGCAACCGATGCTGCGTCCGACTATGTTGCTTCGAAAGCAGCTGGTGCTGACACGGCCTTCGCTTCGGTGCAGGACGTCCTCGAACGCGCTGTGTTCTCCGACGAGAACCTCCGCGCTTTCGCCAACGACTCGGGCTTCCGCGCCGTTGCACGTCAGATCGAAGTCGCTGACCCGACCTCGGGCAACGTCCAGGCTGGCTTCGTTGTTGCTGACTCGCTCATCTCGCGCGTCAACATCTCGCAGACCGTCATCGGTGTCTTCGAGTCGACCCTCAGCTCGCGTCAGGACTTCCTGAGCGACCTGACCGACTCGCTCGAGCTCGGCGTTGCTGCCCTGATCGAAGCCGACCTCACGGAAGAGTCGAGCCGCCTCCAGTCCTTCCAGGTCCAGGAGCAGCTCGCTACCCAGGCTCTCTCGATTGCGAACCAGCGTCCGCAGTCGCTCCTGAGCCTCTTCCGTTAATCGGAATACAGACTACCGGGACCCGGAGCAAAAGCTCCGGGTCCCACCCTTCTTAGGTATCAAACCAAGAATAGTAAGGACGAGAATTGTCTATGTACGGCAGGGCACGGGCGCGAGAAGCCTACAGGAAAACGATCACCGAGACGGAGGAGCCTCGCGAGATCGAACGCAAAGTTTTCCTTCAGATCACGGGCGAACTCGAACGCGCTTCGAAAGAAGATACGAGACCTCTTTCAGGTCCGGCGCTCGACGCACTCAACCGCAATCAGAAGCTCTGGGGTGAGCTGATGTTCGATTGCGCTTTCAAGGATAACCCCCTCCCCGACCAACTGAAAGCCGGCATCATCTCGCTCGCGCTATTCGTTGATCGGCATACGCCAGAAGTCATTTCAGGCGACAAGACGATCGAGCCGCTGCTCGAAATCAACCGCAACATCATCAAGGGTCTCACCGGCCAAGGCGCGGACGCCAGCGTCCTTCAGGAAGCAGGCTGACCATGGGACTTCGATTGAGACTGCGCCCCAATGAGCGCATCATCGTCAATGGTTGTGTGCTGACCAATGGCGACCGTAGGAACACGATCACCGTGTCCAGCTTCGGTCAGGTCCTGCGCGGCAAATATGTCCTGCAGCCAGAAGATGCGAAGACGCCGATCCGCCGGCTCTACTTCACCATCCAGATGCTGCTGATCTCCGGCTGCGACGACAAAATGCTCCGCCACGCCTCCAAGCTTGGCGCCTTTGTCTTCACGCACATGGAGGATGACGACGAACGCGCTGACCTCCTCCAGGCGATGGACATGGTCCACCTTCGCGACTTCTACAAAGCCCTGGTGAAGCTTCACCCGCTTCTCGAGCTTGGTCAGGAGGCTGAGGAAGCAACCGAAGTTCCTTCCGAACTCGAAGCCGAGAACCAGGCGTTCCACGCGGCCGTGCAGGAGCGCATGACAAGCAAATCCATGGAGCGCGCCCACGGCTAGTCCGTAGGCACATCTTCCGCCGGAGCAAGAGCGATGACCTCGACCTATCTTGGATATCTGACCTTCGAGAGAAACTACGGACGCCCACTCGGCCCCGTGGACTTCACCGAGGCCGAGGGCCGTCGCGACCTCACGGAGGAAGCGGTCTACTTCAAGAAGAACATCGGCAAGGTTTCGACCGGCGCCGAGCTCGTCAAGGATGAGCGCCTCCTGAACTACGCGCTCACCGCCTTTGGTCTTTCTGACCAGGTGGAGAGCACCGAGCAGATCATCGCTGTCCTCGATGGCGGTATCTTCGATCCGTTTGCGGATGAAGCCAAGCTGGCTGGCGGTCCGAAGAACGACATCGACACCCTTGCCAACGCTTTCTGGTTCTCCGACAGCCTCGTCTTCGACTTCGAAAAAGACGCAGCCATCCAGAACGTGGTCGGCAAGTTCGCGCTCAACACCCAGCTCGGCATCACCGAAGCCCAGGCCGAGCTCGACTATTTCCGCGACAACATCAAGCTGGTGAATTCCGGCGAAGACCTCGTCCGGAACGAGCGCCTTCTTGGCTTTGTCCTGACCGCCTTCAAGCTCGACGGCGAAGAGGGCAATTCGGAGCTGATCGGCAAGGCGCTCGATGCGGGCTTCTACAATCCTTCCGCAGGCATCCGCGCCGTCGACTCGCCAGCCAACACGCTGGTCGATAGCCGCTGGGGCAGCTTCGCCCGCGCCTTTGCCTTTGCAGAAATCGGTGACGGCAACGTCCGTAACCCGAGCTTCCTCGACAGTGTCGTTGAGCGCTACAACCGCGAGACCCTCTCCGCCGAGGCCAAAGCCAGCCGAGAGACCGGTCGTCAGGTGCCCCTCCAGAGGTTCAATGAGCGCGAGATTCAGTACTTCCGCGAGAACATCTCAAAAGTGGCGACTGCTGAAGATCTCCTTGCGGACGAACGCCTCTATCGTTTCGCACTCACGGCATTCGACCTCGAAAGCCAGGTCGACAGCCGCGCCCTCGTCAAGAAGGTGCTCGATGAAGGCGTCGATGACGAGAACGGCCTCGCGAACAAGCTGGTCGACAAGAAATTCCGCGACTTCGCAGCAGCCTTCAGGCTCGCCGAAGATGGCGACCTCAAGACCCGAAATCCCAACTTCGTCGATGACGTTATCGAGAAGTTCAAACGGGTAAAGGTCGAAGATGGTGCGGGTGAGGACAATATTGGCGTCCGCCTCGCCGCCTATTTCGATCGCAAGGCGAACAATCTCAACAGCTGGTTCCAGATCCTGGGTGACCGGGCCCTGCGCGAGGTCGTCTTCACGGCCCTCGACCTGCCCGATGAGATGCAGAAGACGAACCCGGACAAGCTGGCCGAGATCTTCGAGAAGCGCCTCAAGCTTGAGGACCTCAACAATCCTCAAGAGCGCCAGAAGTTCATCCAGCGGTTCACCCTGCTCTACGATATCAAGAACGGCGCCCCGGGCTTCGCCTCCAACACGCTCAGCCTCTACGGGATCTTCCCTGACGCAGGCGGCGGCGGAAACGGCGTGGTCTCGATCGACCCAGGCACCCTCGGCGCGACGTTCTTCTAAGCGGCCGGAAATTTGCCGTGACCAGATCACTTCGGGGCAAGTTCTTGAAGTCTATAACGTTTTCGTGGCAGCGCAGCACAGTCTTCGGCTAGGGCCGGAAGCTGAACGCTTGCCGCGTTCGTTTCGGCTGCGCAAACAACCACCGCACGAAAAGATTGCTCCTCTGTCAGGATGACCCATCGTTTCCTCAACCATAAAAATGGAGGAAACAGCGTTGAAACTTCAAAAGAAAACCCTTCGCGGGCTGCTCATGGCAGGAGCGGCGACGGGCCTACTGGGCACGGCGTCCGCCCAGCAGGTCTATAGCTTTGGCGATAGCCTGTCCGATACAGGCAATGCCAACGACTTCTCTCTCGGCCTCGTGGCAGGCGGCGACTATTTCGATGGCCGCTTCTCGAACGGCTATCTGTGGACTGACTATATATCCTATTCCTCTACGGGTGAGCTACAGCGCAAGAACCCCGGGCTCATCGGTCCTTACTTCACCCGCACTTCCCGGCCCTACAACTTCGCCCATGGCGGCGCGGTGTCCGGCAAGCTCAGCTCGAGCGTCAATACAGGGCTTCTGTCAGGGCTCGGTTTCCTGTCGAACATCGCAGCTTTCCGCGTGGTCGATCAGGCCAAGCACTTCCGTGACCAGAGCTTCTTTGGACGGACATTCCGGTCAAGCTCCCTCGATTATGCGACGATCTCAGCGGGCGGGAACGACTATTTCGCTGGCGAGACCGACGTCGTCCGTGTTGTGAACAACATCTTTCAGGCGATCGACTATATCGACGATGGCGGGATCAGGAGCTTCTTCCTCCTCGACGTTCCCAATGTCGGCGACACGCCTGCGAACTTCGGGACCAGCGGCCAGGCGCAGCTCAACGCCCTGTCCCAGAGCCACAATGTCCTCCTTCGCGACCGGGCGCTTCTATACGAAGCCGCTAACCCCGGATCGATCCTTGCCGTCGTACCCGCGGCAAGGTTGTTCGAGCTCGTCCGGGAGGATGCGCTCCTCAATGGCGGCGCCGTCTACGGCTTCACCAACGTCCAGCCGGGGGCGGGGACGACGGGCAACTGCCTCGGCGATGGCCTCGTCCTTTCGGCCTGTCCGAGGGGGTATCTCTTCTACGACGATATCCACCCCACGGCGCCAGCTCACTACATCGTGGCGGACCTCGCCATCGCGACCTTCCAGGCCAAGCTCTACGGGTTCGCTGAGCCCCTGGCCCGGACGTCGACCTCGAAGCAGACGACATCGACATCGTCCCGTGTTGTCGCCAACCGTGTACAGGCGCTCAAGCTGGGCCTGACGGGCTCGGCCATACTTACCGATCCCTTCAGTACGCCGAACTTTTCCGGCATCGCGGAGGGCAATCTCGGCATGCAGACCATCCCCGGCCAGGTCCTCGGCGAGCAACGCTTCTCGGTCTACAGCTTTGCCGAAGGCTCGTGGAGCGAGCTGGCTGCCGCAGGCCGCGACCTCGCTCCGCAGACGGAGTTCTTGTCGGGAACGCTGGGCCTGACGCCGGGTGAGACGACCTTCACCATGGGTGCGGACTATCTCCTGCCAAGCGATGTGGCCATCGGAGCAAACATGACGAGGGGCAGCTTCGACCGCCAGAACTTCGGTGCGCTCAGCTACGACGAGACCCGCGCGGTCACCGTCTATGGCGCCATGTTCCGTGGGCCGATGACCTACACGCTCAAGGCTTCGTCGACGATCAATGAGCAGCAGACGAGGCGTCAGACCTTCTTCCGCTACCAGCCCTTCGTGAACTCGGATAGCCGCTCGGCGCTCCGCGAGGTCACAGCAGAAGCTGACTACGGAAAGGAGCTCGGCGCATGGCGGCTAGGCGCGGTGGCAAGGGCAGCGGCAGCCGTTCTTGATCTCGATGCCTTCGAAGAAGAGGGAAGCCGGGGCCTTCTTGACAGGTCCGTCCGTGATCAGAGCATCACCGGGTATAGTGCCTATCTTGGCCTCAAGGCCTCACGCGCCCTGCCCCGGGCGTTCGGCTATGGTCAGCTTACCTTCCAGACTGGCCCGGTTGCCGGTAGCGACCGCACCCTCGGCTATGCCGGTGTCGTCGGTGACGCGCTGCTCTTCGGTTCCATGCCCGACGCGATCTCCCGCCAGGACCCGATGCGCGGTGTGGGGCAGGAGGGCCTTTTCGGCTCCGCCAGCCTTCAGTTCTCGAAGTCAGACCGGATGAGCTTCGCGGCCCGCGCGGCAGGGGTACAAACCCTTCAGGGTGCGGACCACGTTGTGGAGCTGAACGCAGCCTTCCGGTTCTAAGAAGCCAATGCCTGCTCGCCTGGGCTCACCATGGCGGGCAGGTTTTCAGGTTCCGTGGCGACGCTCTCCTGCGCCGCATCGCCAGCCTGAGGAGCTTCTTCGATATCGAGGTGGCTCTTCAGGAACTTCATGCCCTCGGACGCGCGCATGCTTTCATTGCGGTCCTGGTGGCAGAAGGTCTCGAGACCGGGGACCTTCGCAATCGCCTTGTCGGCCTCGGGGTCGGAACCTTTTTTGTAGAGACCAATCGAGATGATGTCGCGCTTTTCTTCGTAGACGGAGAGAAGCCGCCGTGCTTCAGCGGCTGCGAGAGCATCGTTCTCACCGACATAACAGTCTGGCGCGAGGCGCGACACCGAACCCGGCACGTCAATCGCCGGAAAACGCCCGCGGGTTGCGATGTTGCGTGACAGGACCAAGTGACCGTCGAGAATACCGCGCGTTGCGTCAGCGATCGGGTCTTCATGGTCGTCGCCGTCGACAAGCACCGTCGCGCAGAGGGTGATGTCCCCCTGCTCATCCATTCCGGGCCCGGAGCGTTCCAGCAGATGTGCCAGCTCTCCGAACACCGAAGGCGGGAAACCCCGCGCCGAGGGGGGCTCGCCTACGGCAAGGCCGATTTCGCGCAGGGCGTGAGCAAAGCGCGTCACCGAATCCATCATGCAGAAGACATGGCGTCCACGTTTGCGCTGGTCCTCAGCCACGGCCATGGTGAGGTAAGCCGCCTGCCGCCGCGCCAGCGGGCTTTCGTCCGAAGTCGCCACGACGACGATGGTGCGCTTCAGGCCCTCCTCACCAAGGTCGCGCTGCAGGAACTCCTGCACCTCGCGCCCCCGCTCGCCGATCAGGCCGATGACGTTGACGTCCGCTGCGCTCGACCGCGCCAGCATCGAAAGAAGCGTCGACTTACCAACGCCCGAGCCTGCGAAGATGCCCATCCTCTGCCCACGGCAGATCGGCGTGAAAGCATCAATGGCCCGGACGCCCGTATCGAGCATCGCGCCAACCCTGCGCCTTGCAAAAGCTGGCGGCGGGGTGCCCTTCAAAGGCGTCGCAAACGGACCTTCAGGCAGCGGACCTTTGCCATCGATGGGCTGGGCCATCGGACCGATCACCCGGCCGAGCCAGCCATCGGACACGCGGATACGGAAACGTTTTTCAGGGAAAGTGACGCGAGCACCCGAGGCGACCCCTTCGGTATCCTCGAAGCTCATGAGGAGCGACTGGTCCTGCTCGACCCCCACCACCTGGCACTGGATCGGCTTCATGTCCCGCCGCTCGACAGTGCAGAGGTCGCCTGCGGAGAGAACCCCCGACAGCCCCCGAACCTTCAGGATCATTCCGAGGGCCGATGCAATCTCACCCTCCCACACAGGACCCGGTAGTCCGCGCAGGCGCGATGCGGCCTCATCAAGGGCACGGGAAGCGGCGTTTCTCTCGCTCATCAGGCTCTCCTTCTCGAAAGCAGAGCCTTTCTGACCCCCTAATCTTTTATGCAGGTTTAAGCTCGTGCTGGTCATCTGAGGGACGAACCCCGTGAGGAGAACTCCCACCATGATCGACGGCATCAGCCTGTTCACGACCATGACGAACAAGATGGACTACCTGACGACACGGCATACGCTGCTGGCGCAGAACGTCGCGAACGCCGATACGCCCGGCTACAAGGCGCAGGACCTCAAGAATTTCACCGAAGCCCTCCGCACCGTGAAGCCCGCAGGGATGCTGGCCACCCACGGTCGGCACATGATTGCAGAGCTGGGCAACACGACCTTCCGCGAGGACAATGCGGTCGGCGGTTGGGAGACGGCTCCTTCGGGCAACCAGGTCACCCTCGAAGAGCAGATGATCAACGCAGCGGACAACGCGCGGGACTATCAGCTCTCTACCCAACTCATGAAAAAGCACGTCGGCATGATGAAAGCCGTCCTCAACACGCGCACCTAAGGGAAGCACTGACCAATGGACGCCATTTCAGCAGCCATGAAGATCGCAGGCTCCGGCCTCGAAGCGCAGTCGCTTCGTGTCCGGATGGTCTCCGAGAACATCGCCAACGCCAACTCGCTCGGCTCGGCCCCTGGCGCAGATCCCTACCGCCGCAAGACTATCGTCTTCCAACCTGAGTTCGACCGCGCCCTCGGCGCTGACACGGTCACGGTCAAGAAGATCGGCGTCGATCCCGGCGAGTTCACCCTCTCCTACGATCCAAGCCATCCGGCTGCGGACCAGAAGGGCTACGTCAAGGTTCCGAACGTCAACACGCTGATCGAAATGACCGACATGCGCGAGGCGACCCGCTCCTATGACGCCAACCTCAACGTCATCGAACAGGCGCGCGGCATGGCTATGGCCACCCTCGCCCTCCTCGACAATTAAGGACTAACCCCATGATCGAAGCGATTGCAGCCATCAGCGGGACCCAGATGGGCGGCGCCTCCGCCGTTCAGAGTTCACAGTCTGTTAAGAACGTTCCGGCGATGAGTTTCACCGAAGCGCTGAAATCGACCGCCGTGCAGCAGATCGAGACCGTGCAGGCTTCCGAGGCGATGACCATGAACGCCATGCACGGAAAAGCCTCGCTGCAGGATGTCGTTCAGTCGACCGTGCAGGCTGAGCTGGCCGTCGAGACATCCCTGGCGATCAGGAACAAGATGATCGAGGCCTATCAGGAAATCATGCGGATGCCGATCTAAGGCGTCCGCGCCAAGGGGCAGACCATGACCGAGGCCGACGTCATTCAAATCATCCGTGAGGGCTTCCTCACCGCCATGATCATCTGCGGCCCGCCGCTGATCGCAGGCACGATCACAGGCCTCGGCGTCGCCCTCTTCCAGGCCCTGACCCAGGTGCAGGAGATGACCCTGACCTTCGTTCCGAAGTTCGCGGCGATCTTCATCACCATCGTCTTCTGCCTGCCGCTGACCTTCCAGCGCATCTCGATGTACGCCGCCCTGATTGGCGACAAGATCATCAGGAGCCAGGCAGGCGGCTGATCGGATCAGCCTTAACCTAAGTAAAAACTGCTGTTTTTCAGGCCTGTGTGTCGCAGGCCACTCGCCTCCATGCCTTGCCGATCTAGTTTCCCTTTGGAACCTCATGGGGAGCACCGATGGCAGACGGTGAAATGACAGTCGAAGAGCTGTCGGTTGAGAATTGCGACAAGGAACCGATCCACATCCCAGGAACGGTCCAGCCCTTCGCGGCCCTGATCGCAGGACCACTTTCCCTCGATACCGTCGACTTCGCCAGTGAGAACCTGGCCGAGTTCCTTGGCATCGAGGCCAAGTCAGTGCTCGGCAACGAATGGTCGTCAGTTCTTCCCGACGATGTCCTCCACGACATTCGCAACGTCCTCTCCTTCTCCACATCCGCCGCCCAGCGCGAGCGGGTCGGTCAGTATGAGCTCCGCGGCAACAAGATCGAGGTCTACGCCCATCGGTCCCCCGGCGAACGCGCCATTGTTGAGTTCGAGCGCGGCGAAGCTCAACCGCTTCACACCAACCGGTCCGCCCTCGAACAGGCCCGCCTGTTCATCGCGCGTGCCGGCGCCGAGCAGACCGTCGACCGCATGCTCAAAGCCGCCGTTGTCGGACTGCGGTCCCTCTCGGGCTACGATCGGGTGAAGGCCTATCGCTATGATGATGATGGCAGTGGCGAGGTCGTCGCTGAAGCGCGCGCGCCTGATGTCCCGAGCTATCTCGGACTGCGCTATCCCGCATGGGATGTTCCTGCGCAGGCAAGGGCACTTCAGGTCAAGAACCCCGTCCGGATCACCAGCGACGTCTATCAGGAGCCCGTCACCGTGCTGGCCCGGACCGCCGATCTCGATCCGCTCGACATGTCGCTTGCACACACAAGGGGCGTCTCACCCATCCACGTTCAGTACCTCAAGAACATGGGTGTCGGCGGTACGCTGACGATTGGCCTTGTTGTCGACGGCAAGCTCTGGGGCATGTTCGCCTGCCACCATATGAGCCCGCGGGTCATCACCTCGGATGTCAGGATTGCATGCGAGCTCTTCGGACAGATCATGTCGCTTCTCGTGAAGGAGAAGACAGAAAGCGAGCAAGTCGCGGCGCGCGCAAGAGCCGCCGCCGCCCGCCAGCAGATCATCGCCGAGACCGATGCGACGACGGACCTTCTGAAGGCCTTTCCGAGCATTTCAAAAGTCTTCCGTAAGCTTATTAATTGTGATGGTATGGCCATCTTGCGTGACGACAAGCTGCAGACAGATGCTTCTGTACCGAGTTCAGAAGCCATCCGCGCAGTCGGTGGTTTTAACCCCCATGACGAAGATTTGCTCAAGGGGACAGACTCTCTGCAGGCTGATGGCTGGCACAACGGTCACGACCTCGGCGACACTGCCGGATGTCTGATCGTGCGGGCAACGGCCGCCTATCCACTCCAGCTCATGTTCTTCCGTGATGAGAAAATCAAGAAAGTCCTATGGGGCGGAAAGCCCGAGAAAAAGGTCGAGGACAGCCCCTTCGGCCCGCGAATCTCGCCCCGTGGTTCCTTTGATGCGTATCAGGACGAGCAGTGCGGTCGGTCCGAACCGTGGCAGCTCTTCGATCTGACGAGTGCCCGCGAAATCCAGATCATGCTCACGCAGATCACGGCGAAGGGCGAACGCCAGCAGCTCTCGCGTCACAAGGACCTTGTGACTCATCAGCGTCAGCAGGACCTGATGATCGCCGAGCTCAACCACCGTGTAAAGAACATCCTTGCACTGATCCGGTCGCTTTCGCGGCAAGCCAAGGAGAGCTCGGCGTCGCTGGAAAGCTATGCTCTTGCGCTCGAGCAACGCATCGCAGCCCTCGCCGCTGCGCACGACCTCGCGGTCTCCGGATCGAAGCAAGGCGTCGGCCTCAAGGGCATTCTCGATACGGAACTTGTTCCCTACACCAAGCCGGACCTTTCCCAGGTCCTGATGTCGGGACCCGTCGTCGGTCTTCGCCCGGACGTCGCACCGATGATCGCCCTCGTCTTCCACGAGATTGTCACCAATGCTGCGAAGTATGGCGCCCTCTCCAACGGCGACGGCATCATTCAGGTCCGCTGGGAGCTCGAGGAAAGAGGCATCAACTTCCGCTGGCGCGAAGTCGGCGGGCCTCCGGTTGAGCCGCCAAAGCGTCACGGCTTCGGGCGCACACTGATTGAACGCGCCATCCCTTACGAGTTTGACGGCACCGTTGATCTTGAATACAAACCCCAGGGCCTCGAGTTCCGATTTACTCTCCCCACGGACTGCCTTGTTGACCTCGAGGAAGACACCAAGGTCGAGCTCACGGGCAAGGTCGGTGAGATCAAGCGCGTTGCGTCGGACCAGACCGCGCTTCTCGTGGAGGACAATCTGGTCCTCGCCATGGATATGGTCGACAGCATCTCCCGCCTTGGCGCAGAGCATATCGAGACGGCCGCGACCGTGGAGACGGCTCTCCGTGAGCTGAAGATGCACAAGTTCGACTTCGCCGTGCTCGACATGAACCTGCGCGGCACGGTCTCCTTCGAAATCGCCGAGCGACTGATCGAGCTGCAGATCCCCTTCATCTTCGTCACCGGCTACGGCTCACGCATCGATGTGCCTCCGGAGCTGCGGGACATCCCGATCCTGACCAAGCCTGTGGATGATGGAAGCCTGAGTCACGCCTTGGGAACGATTCTCAAGGGCTGACCCTCGCGCCCAGCCACTGGACCCAGCGCCTTTGCTGCCGCACGCTCCTCCCCAAGGAACGGGAATGAGGAGAGCGTCGCCGTGAAATCACTCGCCATTTTGGGGTTCGCCGCAAGCGCAGCGCTGACCAGCGCCTTCGCAGACGACCATGCCGCTGAGAGCGAGGTCGCCGCGCTGCCTGTGGCGCCTCCTGTGTCATTCACCAGTGAACACCGAGGCCGGTTCGGAGGCGAAACTGTCTCCTACATTGCCAAGGCTGGCGAGACCCACCTGAAAAACGAAGCTGGCGATGCCGTCGCGAGCTTCTTCTCCTTCTCCTACGTCAAGAAAGACGCAGGCCCCGACCGCCCCGTGACCTTCGTCTTCAACGGCGGCCCCGGGTCAGCATCGGTCTGGCTGCACATGGGCATGCTCGGACCCCAGCGGGTGGTCGTGGCCTCGGATGCGGACGAAGATGATGGCGCCGCGCCCTACGAGATGGTGGCGAACCCCGAGAGCCCCCTCGACCTCACGGACCTCGTCTTCATCGACCCCATCGGCACCGGCTGGAGCCGCACCGTCGGCGAGGGCGACCCCAAGGACTATTGGAGCCAGTCAGGCGACACCGAATCCATTTCTGAGTTCATGCGCCAGTGGATCAGGGAGCAAGGTCGCTGGAACGCACCCAAATACATCGTCGGCGAGAGCTTCGGCACCATGCGCGCGGTGCAGATCGCCCATCACCTGACCACATCGAGCCAGCACAACATGGCCCTCAACGGTCTCGCGCTCATCTCGAACGCCCTCGACTATGAGGGCTCGACCTCCGTGCACGACAATTTCTATTCCTACGTCACCTACCTGCCGACCATGGCCGCCACCTCGCATTATCACGGCGTGGTCGGCGAGGGCGAAAGCCTTGAGGACTGGATGGACGAAGCGCGGGCGTTCGCTGGCGGAGCCTACGCGACAGCACTCCTTCGCGGGCAGATGCTCTCCGCCTCCGAACGCCGCGAAGTGGCCGAGACCTTCAGCGATCTGACGGGCCTCTCCACCGACTACATCCTCCGCTCGGACCTCCGGGTGCTGAAGGACCGCTACCGCAAGGAAATCCTGCGCGACAAAGGCGTTGCGATCGGCAGCCTCGACAGCCGCTACATGGTCGATGAAGCCGATGACGTGGCCGAGCGCCCCTCCGTGGACCCCGCATCGGCCTCCATTGGCGCAGCCTACGCCTCAAGCTTCATGGCCCACATCACCGGCGAGCTCGACGTCGAGATGGAGCGCCCCTACAATTTCTCGAGCTCCGACGCGTCGCGGAACTGGATCTATCGCCCGAACGCCGAAGGCAGCTGGTGGGAGCCGAGCTACGTCAATGTCGCCCGCAAGCTCTCGGACGCCATGCGGGTCAACAAGGACCTCGACGTCTGGGTCGCCAACGGCATCTACGACCTCGTCACGCCCTTTTTCGACGCCGAAATGACCTTTGCGAGGCACGGCATTCCGGCCAAGCGGGTCAGCATGACCTACTACGAGGCCGGCCACATGATGTATGTCCACGAACCCGCCCGCGAGGCCCTGATGAAGGACATGCGCGCCTTCCTCGAGGGAGAGCTTCCCAAGTGGGAGGCGGTGCAGGACTAAGCGGCACAACACCACATTCGACGAGGGGCAGGGCGGGTATTGCTCGTCAAGCGCCCCAAGAACGTGTATGGGATTTTCATGGTTAACGTTAGCCAGTATCTGCGGGACCCCTCAGGTCCCCTCCGCGCGCTCTGCGCAGGAGCGGTGCTGGCCTTCATTTTGGCGTTCTTTGTTGCCGCCGAGCACGACCATGACGCCGACAACCACGCGGTCCATCTCGGCGCCTGC
This sequence comes from Parvularcula mediterranea, assembly GCF_013085255.1. Classification (GTDB taxonomy): domain Bacteria; phylum Pseudomonadota; class Alphaproteobacteria; order Caulobacterales; family Parvularculaceae; genus Parvularcula; species Parvularcula mediterranea. Next base: position 1,030,379 of record NZ_JABFCX010000003.1, on the reverse strand, counting down.
CTTCTCTGCTCGGCAAGCTCCGATGATCCGCTCGATGTCCCGCCTGAGAGCGGGGCCACGAAGCCAGCCACCTCCCTTCTCCCCGCCGAGCTCGCCTGGTCCGTCCAGCCGTGCACGGAAGCGAGCCTGCCTGACGGGCTGACCTGCCGGGGCCCGCCTGCCTGATCGACTGCTCTCCATCATTTTTCGGAAGACATTCGATCAGGGAACATCATCATGTCACTCACCGCCATCGCGGACAGTCCGCGCGCTCTTCCCGAGCGTGCCAAGCTTACCCGCAACGACCGAATGGTCCTCGACAGCCTCAGGGGCTTCGGGCGCCCCATGAAGGCCTTCGACCTCCTCGAAAGCCTGCGCCATGAAGGCATCAACGCACCGATGACCGTCTACCGAGCCCTCTCCCGCCTCGCGGAGAAGGGGAAGGTCAGGAAGATAGAGTCCCTCAACGCCTTTTACGCCATACCGCCAGAAGCCGAAGACGCCAGCGGCGCCTTCCTCCTCTGCCAGACCTGCGGCTCGGTCGAGTTCCAGAAGGTGGACGCAGGCTGGGTCGAAAGCCTCCTGCCAGACCGCCCCATCCTCGACGCATCCATCGAGCTGAAAGTGGTCTGCTCACCGGGCTGCCGGAAGCACTAGGACGCTCCTCGGCGGCCCGCGAAGAGGCGCGCCGCCGACCCACGCCGGGGCTCTAGAGGCTGCTCTTTCCGAGCCAGCCGTCGGTGCCCATGATGCCGGTCCGGTCGACCCCCTGCTGGCCAAAGTCATAGCGATGATAGGCCATTCGCCCGCGGTCCAGCTTGAAGAAGTAAGCCTTGCCGTTGGGATGCATGAGCGCCGCGTTCAGGTCTGACGGAACGCCCTTCCAGCCGATATCGGAGATCGTCCGCGTGGCATCGACCCGGCGGTCATCCCAATCATATCGATAGTACTGATTGCCCTTGAAGAAGTACGTCTTCCCGTTGGTTGGGTGGTGGATCGCTGCATCGATATTGTTCGGCACACCTCTGAACAGGGTGGAGATATTGCCGATCTGATCCACCTGATCACGGTCCAAGCTATAGCGATAATAGCGCGAGCCGCGGAGGAAGTAGACCTGGGTTTCTCCGTTAGCGGCACGCGCGAAAGCGCCATCTGCATGCTGTGCGTATGCGGACCAGTTCTTCCCGTCTTCCCCTGCGCGTCGCTTCCGGTCGAACCGGTCACGCGCATAGTCGAACCTGAAGTAATCCTCTTGCTGGAAGAAATAGCCCTTCTTCGTTGACGGTAGCGTTGCTGCGGCCGTGAAGATGTCGCGTTCGGCGAAGTACCGGCGTGCACCGTTCGCTGCGGGGTCAGTCACGCGAAAGGCGAAGTCTGCGGGTTCGCCGTTCTCCCACACGGGCGTGAAGCTTCCGTCCGCCTCCTCAAAGAGGAGCCTGTCGACCCTGTTCCCAAGATCCGCAGCGCGCGAGACCCTTGATAGAGCGAGGATATTCGGGCTCAGGAGACGAATCCGGTCAATCTTGCCGTCCGCCCTTTGCGTGACCCGCCAGACCGCGAGCCCGCTCTGGAACAGCCCTGCTTCAAAGGGATCGTTCGACCGGCGGAACTCCGTATAGAAATATTCCTTCTGCGATCGGCGAGAGTCGTAGATCAGGTAGTGGACATTGCGGCCAAGCGCTTCGTTGATCGACCTGCGGCTGAGCTTTGCAATGTCGATGACTGAAGTCCTCGTCCATCCGAGGGCGAATTTGTGAGGACCGTCCAGATCGCTCAGCATCTGGTGGTTCCTGACATGCATCAGCGAGACGCTGCGGCAATCGCAATCCATCCGGTCGGTATAAAGATCATAGGTGCCCAGGAGATGCGCCAGCTCATGGTGCAAGGTCGGGATGGACACCGTCGTTTTGCTGCTCGAGACCTTTCCCGCGAACCTCAGCCCCCTGACCGTGACATCGACCTCCCGCACTTCCCCTGAGGTCGGAGTGTGGGGGTTGGCGGACGTGCTGGGCGGGCAGTTATAGACGATATGGATCGCAAGTTCGCGGTGGCTGACGATGCCGTTTCCGTTCGTATCGAACTGCCGCATGTTCATGTTGGGGTCGGACATCAGGAAGCGGACGGCTTCATGCCGGAGGATCGTCCGTCCCGCGCTGAAGGTCGCTCCATTCGCGCGCCTGAGACAGTGCCCGTTCTGGGACTGGTAGGGTCCGTAGACGCCGTTCTGCGCCCTCGTCCACTGGAACCTCCCTGCCGAGGCATGGTTGTAATAAGCGTTCGCGTTGTTCGCTCCCGGCCCCCAAATCATAGCCGGGATCGAGGTGAAGACCCTGGTCTGGGCGGTAACACGCGGAGCCTGGGCCTCGATGGTGTTGATGAACACGACAACGGTGGGGCGGGACGCCGTCAATGGCGAGTTCCACATCGTTCCGTATCCGAAAGACTTGAGCTCCTGCCCCAGCGCTGACCCCGCTGTCAGCAACAGGACGGCCAGAGCCGCAGTGATGATGTTGCGCATTTCATTCTCCCCTTCGTTCCACCCTCAAGAGAAGAGTTGGGGAGCGAATTCGTCAAACAAGCAACGCAGTGCCCACATTATCAGAAGCAGCTTCTCGGCTTGGCACCAGTCGAGCCATTCACCCCTTCTAAACCATAACGCCCCCACAACCGGCCCTGAGGGAATCCCTCTCCGCGCGGCAGAACCGTCCGCGGAGCGACAGAGAGCTGGACGAGAACGTGGACGCAGCGCTTCGCCTGATCGGCAATGACAATAACCGTGACGTGGTCTTCGCGCTCGGGGTGATCGGCATCCTGGTGGTGCTCTTCGCGCCGTTGCCAGCCTGGGCCCTCGATATGGGGCTCACCTTCTCCCTCGCCTTCTCGATCCTGATCCTGATGGTCGCCCTGTGGATCGAGAAGCCGCTTGATTTCAGCTCCTTTCCGACGGTCCTGCTGATCGCGACGATCTTGAGGCTGGCCCTCAACATCGCCTCGACGCGGCTCATTCTCTCCAACGGGCACCAGGGCACCGATGCGGCCGGCGGCGTCATCTACGGCTTCAGCCAGCTGATGATCGGCGGCAATTACGTCATCGGCCTGATCGTCTTCGCGATCCTCGTGATCATCAACTTCGTCGTCATCACCAAGGGTGCGACAAGGATCGCAGAGGTCGGCGCGCGCTTCACCCTCGATGCGATCCCCGGCAAGCAGATGGCCATCGACGCCGACCTTTCCGCAGGCCTCATCGACGATGTCGAGGCGCGCAACCGGCGCAAGGAACTCGAAGACGAAAGCGCCTTCTTCGGCGCCATGGACGGTGCTTCGAAGTTCGTCCGCGGTGACGCCATTGCGGGCATGATCATCGTCTTCATCAACATCATCGGCGGCATCATCGTGGGCACGGCCCAGATGGGCATCACGATGGGCGATGCGGCGAGTTCCTACACCACACTGACGATCGGCGACGGCCTCGCCTCGCAGATCCCGGCCCTCGTCATCTCTCTCGCCGCCGGCCTCCTCGTCACCAAGGGCCGGAACGTCGGCTCCACCGACAAGGCGGTGATGGCGCAGCTGGGCGAGTATCCCAAGGCGCTCCTGATGGTCTCCGGCATGATGGCCGTCATGGGCCTCGTCCCGGGCCTGCCTTTCCTTCCGTTCTTCGGGATAGCCGCCTTCATCGCGATAGCCGGGGTGGTCTTGCCCAACCGGAAGAAAGAGGCCGCAGCCCTCGTCGCGGCCCAGCAGGAAACCACCGTCGCGCCGAAGGAGATCCCGGCGGAGGAGAGCCTCAAGATCGAGGACCTGCAGCTCGAAGTTGGCAGCCGCCTCCTCACCATGATCTCGAACCCCGAGCGCGGATTGCCCAACAAGGTCAAGAGCCTGCGCCGCCGCTTTGCCTCAGAGTTCGGCTTCCTGCTACCCCCGGTCAGGATCAAGGACAATCTCTACGTCCCGCCTGACGAGTACAGAATTTCCGTACAGGACGTGGAAGTCTCGAAAGGCATCGTGCGCCCCGGCTGTGTCATGGCCATCGACCCCGCGGGCGGCGATGTGGACATGCCCGGCGAGCCGACCCGCGACCCGAGCTTCGACATGCCCGCCCGCTGGGTTGGCGAGGCTTCTGCCGAAGAAGCTGAAGGCAAGGGCTACACGGTGGTCTCTGCTGACAGTGTGCTGATCACCCACCTCTCGGAGACGATCAAGGACCACCTGCCGAGCCTTCTCACCTATTCGGCGATGCAGAAGCTCATCGAAACACTGGACCCGGAATATCGCAAGCTCCTCTCGGACATCGTCCCGGCGCAGCTGAGCCAGATCGCACTCCAGCGGGTCCTCCAGACCCTCCTCGCCGAGCGTGTCTCGATCAGGAACCTGCCAGCGATCCTCGAAGCCGTGGCCGAAGCCACCGGCTGGACCCGCAACCCGGCGACCATCGGCGAGGCCGTGCGCCAGCGCCTCGCCAAGCAGATCTCGACGAGCGTTCAGGGCGACGATGGCTTCGTCGCCGTCATCGCCCTTTCGGGCCGCTGGGAACGCGCCTTCATCGAAAGCCTCCAGCAGGGCGAGGGCGGCGAGCGCATCTTCGCCATGCAGCCTGCGCAGGTTCAGGAGTTCATCACGGCCGCCCGGACGCTTCTTGCGAAGTACAAGGACGCCGAGGCCATGCCCGTCATCCTCACCTCCGCCGATGCAAGACCGTTCGTCCGTTCACTGCTCGAGCGCGCAGCACCGCACGTGCCGATCATTTCGCACAATGAGCTTCACAGCTCCGTCGCCATCAAAACCGTGGACCAGATTGGATGAGCTTCGAACGCAGGCTGATCTTCCTCTGCGGCGAAGCCGAGGGAGAGGCCTTCCGAGGACATGTCGCAAGGCTCGATCCGAACCTCGAAACCGTCTGGTGCTCGACGGTGGCGGCGCTCGACTTCGTCACGCGCTCAGGCGGGCACAGGACCCGGGTCATCAGCTTCCTCACCGACCAGATCGTTCCCAAAACGATCCTGGAGAGGCTTCGCCCGCGCCCCATTAATGTCCATCCCGGACCGCCGGAGTTCCCGGGCGCTCACGGCCTCAGCTTCGCCATATTCAACGAGGCGAAGGAGTTCGGCGTCACGGTCCATGAGATGACCGCCAAGGTCGATGACGGCCCGATCATCATGGTCGACCGCTTCGCCCTGCCCAGCGACGCGGAAATCGTCTCTTACGGAAACGAGGTCTACGCACGATCAGTCGCCTTGGTCGATCACGTCATCCACCATTGCGTGAAGACCGACGGACCCATGCCGCACGCTATGCGGGAGCAGTGGACGGACAACCACTGCACGAAGAGGCGCCTTAAGAATTTGATGACCGCGGTTGATTATCTCACTCCCCAGGACAGGGCGCGGCTGATCAGGGCATGCGGCCCCCTCCTCGATTTGGAGAAGAGAGCGACCAGCAGCCATGGTTGAGATCCCGCTCGGCGGTGCGGCAGACCAATTGACAGTGCTCCTGCTCACCTTCGCGCGGGTCGGGACGATCTGTATGCTGATGCCTGGCGTTGGCGAGAGCTACGTGCCGATGAACGTCCGCCTCGGCATCGCCTTCGGCTTCTCCCTCATCGTTTCCGTTGCCGTCCGCTGGCGCCTGCCCGAGATGGCCGGGTTCGATGACGTCATCATGGCCATGACCTCCGAGATCGCCTCAGGCCTCATCTTCGGCACGGCCATGCGCCTCTTCCTCGCAGCGCCCCAGATCGCAGGCCAGCTGACTTCCCAGCTCACCTCCCTCTCGAACATCTTCGCATCAGGCGCGCAACTCATGGAAGCCAGCTCGATCCTCGGCGCGTGGTTCGTGGTCGGAGCGATCCTCTTCACCTTCGTCAGTGGGCTCCACTATCTGATGATCGACGCGATGGCGTTCAGCTACAATGTCATCCCGCTCGGCGGCTTCCCGAACATGGCGGACGCGGCCGATGCGCTGGTCAAGGTCTTCGCGGGCGTCTTCGCCCTCGGGATCCAGATGGCGGCGCCTTTCATCCTCCTGTCCGTCATCTTCAACTTAGGCGTCGGTCTCACCAACCGCATGCTCCAGTCGCTGCCGCTTTACTTTGTCGCCATGCCGATCTCGATCTTAGGGGGCATGTATGTCCTCGCCTTCGCGATCGGCCCGATCCTCGCCGCTTTCAGGGCCGCTTTTTCAAGCTGGCTCCTGGCGCCGTTCTCATAAGGGGGCGCCATGAGCGAGCAGCCGGACGAAAGTCAGAAGACAGAAGAACCCTCCCCAAAGAAACTGGCCGACGCCCGAAAGAAAGGCGACGTTCCCGTATCGAAAGAAGTCGCTGTCCTTGGGTCGATGGTCGCCTCGATCCTCTTGATCGCCTTTGCGGGCCCGCCGCTGGTCAGGCAAATTTCCTCCGCCTCCAGACCATTCGTGACGTCCGTTCACGACATTCGCGTGCAGGACAACACCTATGACGTGACGGCTGCGCTCGGCGATCTCTTCTTCAAGATCTTCGCGGCCATGTCGCCGCTGTTCCTCGCCTTTGCGGGAGCCGCGCTCCTCGCAGCCTTCGGCCAGAACGCTCTCGTCTTCGCTACCGACCGCATCAAGCCCAAGGCCGAGCGCCTCAACCCAATGAAGGGCCTCAAGCGGATCTTCAGCCAGGACAGCCTCGTCGAGCTTGGCAAGAACCTCGCGAAAGTGGCCGTCGTCACCGGCGTCGTCGCGCTCTTCACCGTGAACGAGCTTGAGAACTTCACCGCGATGGCGACCTACGACCTCAACGAGATCCCCCGCCGCATGCAGGGCATGGTCATCAAGCTTCTCTCCGCCGTCCTGATCGTCATGGTGCTGATCGCTGCCATCGACGTCATCTGGAAGAACATGGAGTACAAGAAGAAGCAACGCATGACCAAGCAGGAGGTCAAGGACGAGTTCAAGCAGACCGAAGGCGACCCGCAGGTCAAGCAGCGCATGAGCGAGATCCGCCGCAACAAGGCGCGCCAGGACTCCATGAACCAGGTCCCGAACGCCACGGTCCTCGTCATGAACCCGACCCACTACGCGGTCGCCCTGCGCTATGTGCCTGAGGAGAGCGACGCCCCGATCTGTATCGCCAAGGGCCGCAACCTCATCGCCCTCAAGATGCGCGACAAGGCCCGGGAGCATAATGTCCCCGTGGTCGAGAACCCGCCCCTCGCCCGCGCCCTCCATGCAGGCATCGAAGAAGGCCAGCCGATCCCGCCGCAGTTCTTCAAGGCCGTCGCCGAGGTCATCAATTACGTCTACTCCACCGGCAAACGCAGCCTGACCCTCTAGGCCGTTAACCCTGCACCCCTTGCCCGCGCACCCGCTGCGTGGGACCATAGAGGCGGGTATGGGAGAACTGGCGATGAGGAAGGAAATCCTTCTTGGCCTGACCGCGAGCGCATTGGTGCTCAGCGCATGCAGTGACGTAACGTGGCACATTGGCCCCTCGGCCGAGCCGGTGCCTGAGCACCTCAAGCGCGACGGAACGAAAAAGCCCAAAAAAGACAAGACTGAAGAGGCCGAGGACGTAGGCGACCTCTCCGACCTCGAGGATGCCGTCGAGGACCTCGAAGAGCCTGAGGCCAAGCCTGTCCAGACGGCCCTCACCGATCCTACCCCAGCCGTCACCGAGGCCGATCTCGCCATTACGGGCGGGCGCATCCTGACGATGGCAGGCAGCATTATCGAGGGCGGCACCATCCTCATCGACGACGGCAAGATCGTCGCCGTGGGCCGGGACATCGAAATCCCGAAGGGCGCAGAGCGCCTGAAGGCCAAGGGCCTGACCGTCATGCCCGGTCTCGCCGACATGCACGTCCACCACTATTCCGAGAATGAAGGCCCCCTCTTCATCGCCAATGGTGTCACGACCGTCAGGAACCTCTGGGGCACCAACCAGACGATCAGCCTCGACCGCGGCGCAGAGGATGGCGACTATATCGGTCCACGGATCTTCTCACCTGGCCCCCTCACCGATGGGCCTGATCCCATCTGGGGCGAGGGCTCACTTTCGGTCCTCAACCCGGACGAGATGCGCGGTGCCGTCCGTGCCCAGAAGGCTTCCGGCTACGAAGCTGTGAAGCTCTACGAAACCCTCTCCGCCGAGAGCTACCGCGCAGGCGTCGCCGAAGCCAAAGCGCAGGAGATGCAGGTCTACACCCACGTCCCGGGCTCGCTGACCCTCGAGGACGTCGTCGCCCTTCAGGTCGACAGCATCGAGCATCTCGACGGGGTGAACGTCTCGCTCCTCCCTGATGGTTTCGACCTCGAAGCGAACAAGGGTCGCCTCTTCCGTTGGGGTGCGGCCGATGACGCGAAGATGGCACCGCTGGCGCAATCCTTTGCCGAGAACGGCGTGACGAGCTCAGCCACCCTCGCGGTGGTCCTCGGCCGCTACCGATATATGCTGGATGCGGACGGATATTTCGCTTCCGAGCAGGGCAAATACGTTCCCAAAGGCATCAAGAGCTGGTGGTCGGACTCGGCCAGCCGCGCGCTCCCGAGCCTTTCGCAAAGCCTCGTCTCCGAGGCGCGGCAGAAGCAGCTTCGCTTCATCAAGGCGCTCTATGACGCTGACGCAGGGCTCCTTATCGGCACCGACACGCCGAACCCCTTCGTCGTGCAAGGCTTCTCGATCCATGACGAGCTCCAGGCCTTCGCCGATGCAGGCATTCCGCGTGCGGAGGTCCTGAAGATCGCCACCGCGGGCGCTGCCGATTTCCTCGGCAAGGACGACACCTTCGGCCGGGTCAAGCCGGGCACGAGGGCCGACCTGATCATCGTCAAGGGCGACCCCACCAAGGACCTCTCGATCCTGAAGGAGCCCGACTACGTCATCGCAGGCGGAATGGTCTACGGTCGCAAGGACATCGAACGCATGCTGAAGGAAGCACGCGACCGGGTCGCCGCCTCCTACTCGGAAAGCTCAGGCGGCTGATCGGGCTTCGGCTCGTCAGCCTTCGCCCCGCCGAACCCTTCGGGCACATCGCGCAGATGCACGTCCTGTTGCGGGAAGGGGATTTCGATCCCCTCCTCGCGGAATGCCTTGTGGATCGCGAGCCTCAAGGCCGTCCGCACCCGGAGACTGCTGCCAACGTCGCGGATGTAGGTCCTGAGCGAGAAGTCGAGGCTCGATGCGCCAAAGTCCTCGAACACCACGATGGGCGCAGGGGTCGAGAGCGTGTCAGGGTTTTCCCGCGCCACCCGCTCGAGGATCCTGATCACGGTCGGCGCATCACTGTCATAGGCGGCACCGATGCGGATCAGCATACGGCCCATCTTGTCCTTATGGGTCCAGTTCGTCACCGCCGACGAAATGAGCTCCGAGTTCGGAACGATCACGGACGACCGGTCGAACGTCTCGATCTCCGTCGAGCGGACCGAGATCTTCTTCACGATCCCCTCGCCTGAATTGGTAATGATCCAGTCGCCGACCTTGATCGGCCTTTCGAAGAGGAGGATCAGCCCGCTGACGAAATTGTTGACGATGGACTGCAGGCCAAAGCCAATGCCGACCGACAGCGCACCTGCAATGATCGCAAGGTTGGAAAGGTCAAACCCGAGGGTCCCCACCGACACGACAAACGCAATGATCAGGCCGATATAGCCCATCAGGGTGCGCAGCGAGTTCTGCACCCCCGGATCCATACGTGACCGCGGGAAGAACTGCGTATCGGCGGTCTTCTGCACGAGCCTCGTCACCCAGAGGAGGACGAGGAACATCGCGATCGCGCTCAGGATCTTGGCAAAACTGATCCGTACCGAGCCGATCTGGAATCCGACAAAGGCGTCGACAATCCATCCGCGCACATCCACCCACTCGGCGCCCAGTACGAGCAGCGCAGGCGGGACGAAGAGGACCAGCGCGATAATGTCGATCGCGATCCCGATCCACGAATAGAGCACCCGGTCGCTCTCATCATGCTCCTCGCCTTCGGGCGGTCGGCTGCCGAACTTCTGGTCGAGGAGGCGCACGCCCTCACGGAGGAGCGCCCTGATCGCCGCGACCAGACCCGTTAGTGCCAGGAGCGAAAAGCTCCGTGTCGTCGCATAATATCCAAGGTTCACCCAACCCAGGATCACCGCGAGGATCGCCGCGATCCCCACAAGCCGCCCGATAAAGCGCGCCCTCGGCCACATCTTCCGCGTCGCTGCCGGGCTGAGCGGTGTTGCCGCAGCAACGGTTGGCCGCTCCGGTGCACCGGGCGGTGCTTCGCCCTTCCCAAGGGTCGGCTCGACTTCAGGCTCGTCTTCACGTTCAGGCCCCGCCCAGAGACGTTCCTGCGCGAGGGTGAAGAGGAGCGCGCCAAGCGCTATGGCCGTGATCGCCTCGCGGACGAAATCGAGCGCAGCGGACGTCCCGAACTCCTCCGCTCCCGTCATCAGCACACGGTCCGCCACGATCACAGCCGCTGCCGAGAAGGCAAGCGCCCGGACGATCAGCACCGAGTCATCGCGCAACGGCGCCACGCGCCATGCTGGGCTTTTCGGAGCGAAGACGCCAGTGACTGCACCATCGGTCATCAAAAGGATGAGGAAACCGACCCAGATCGAGGTGGCCAGCGCCTGCGCTTCGCCGGGGAGGGCGGAGCCGACAGACAGGGCCTCAAGGACGAGGAACCCGCCAATGACCCCGGGCAGGATCCGCGCGAGCGCCCTCAGCGCGGCAAGGATCACCCGCCGCGAATGAAGCGGCTCGAGATCCTCGATCCGGCGAAAGATCATGTGCTGGAGGAAGCGCCGTGCCGGGATCATCAGAAGGAGCGCGAGCACCAGCGCGCCGACAATCGCGCCATAGGCAATGTTGAGGCGACCCTTCTCCCGCAGCTCACTGCGCCAGCGCTCGGCCACGTCGCGCGCTTCCCCTGCGCCCTCGAGAGAGGTGGAGACGGCTTCGCGCCAGACGCTTGGGTCAAAGAGGAACGCGCCCCGGGCGAGGATCTGCCCTGTGAAGGCTTCCCGCCTGCGGTCAGCAATGTCCTCGGCAAGCCGCAGGGAGCGCGCGAGGTTCAGCTCAATCTCCGCCCGTGAGGCCTGAAGCCGGACCAGCCGCTCAGTGAGGTCCGCCCGCCGCGCTGCGAGATCTTCGGCTTCAGGGGGTTGCCCTTCTCCCGGTGCAGGGCCGAGGCGGGAGAGGTCGTTCTCGACAATCTCGATCTGCCTGCCCAACGGCTCCTCGGCACCTGCTGCATCAAGCCGCAGCTCACGGACCTCTTCGCGAAGCTCGAGAAGCCGATCGTTCGCGAGGTTCTCATCCTCAAGCGCACTCTGAATGTCTGCGATCTGCGCAGCCCGTGCTTCGATCGCTGCCCTGAACTCCGGGGTCCCGGGTTCCAAGTAAGTCTGAGCCCAGGCCAGACCGAGAAGCAGCGGAAGCAGAAGGATGAGACGCATCATGGCTGCGCTGTCTCAAAAATTGCCCGGACCATCAAGAAAATGGAGCGGCCGGCGCTGTGTCAGGGGGGAGAGGGAGCGCCGGCCGCAATCCGAGAGCCTGGCAGGAAGGCTGAGGGGCAGCCGACCGAAGCCGAAGAGGGGAGAGGGCCCTCGGATCAGAACCGATCGGGAACGCTCGAGGGGAGAGGGAGCGTGGTGTTCCCGAAGGGGTTATTGGCGCTAGCCTCCGCAGCCGCGCTGAGAAAGCCCGGCCAGCGGAAAGCTGCTTTGCGTCAATTGTATGAATGCGTGAAAGGACCGCTTAAGCGGCGCGGGGAAGCCCAACCCGGCGGACATCGTCGGCCGAAATCTGCATGCCCTGCTGGAGAATAAGGCGCGTCTCGCCATTCTCGAAGCGCACTTCCTCAACGAGGCCACCAGAGAGAATACGGCCCGCCAGGCGCTCCTGCTCACCGCCTTTGGCGACGACCTGAGCACGGTAGAGACCCGGCGCAGCCTGGCCGCCATCAAGCGTCCTGCCGTCCCAGCCAGCTTCGTAGCGGCCGACATCACCCTCGACATCGAACTTGGCCACGAGATTGCCGGCGGTATCGAAGATGCGCATCTCGGCATCATCCGTAGGCGCATTGATCTCGAAGGCGAAGCGAGCCGGCGTATCGCCAAGGGCGATCTGCTCATTCTCTGCTTCCACGACCGTGCCAAGGAGGTTGAGGTCCGTCTGGCGGTCGTCGGAATCAAGGCTCGCCGCGATCTTCTCAAGGGTCGCAGACTGCTCGACACCCTGCTCAAGCTCGGAGAACTGCGTCAGCTGGTCGACGAACTGGTTCGTGTCCATCGGCTGCAGCGGGTCCTGGTTCTGGAGCTGCTTGGTCAGCAGCGTCAGGAACGTGTCGAGATTGTCCGTCAGCGCAGAGCGGGCGACCGAAGCGCGGCTCGGCGTCTCATCGGCAACGCTTGTCGGGGTCTGGGCAATCGGCGTGATGGTCGACATCGTATGGTCTCAGTCTACTGAATGATTAAAGAAAGAGGAGGCGGTCTTGAGGGGTGGAAGCAGCGCGCACATGGATCTCGCGGCGCGGAGCTTCCTCGCCATCGCCTTCCCGGCGCGCATCCTCACGACGCTCGCGGCGCTCGTCGGCAAAGGCTTCGCGCTGCTCCTCACGGCCATCGCGGCTCATGAAGTTCAGCTCGTCAGGATCAAAGCCTGACTGGGCGAGGTTCTGCTGGAGGGCCGTTGAGCCGCGGGCCAGGGCTTCGAAAGCCTGCGCGGTCTCAGTGACAATCGTCACTCGGGTCACAGCGCCTGATTTCTGGAGCTGGATCTGCACCCGGCCAAGCTCTTCAGGGAAGAGGTCGAAGCGCACCCGCTCCATGTCACCACGGGCCATATACTGAAGGTTCGCTGCAACCTGCCGGACCACAGGGTTCGAGGTCTCAGGCGTCGCTTGCTGCTGGATGACGGCATCAACGCGCGGCGCAGCGGCAATCTGGGTCTCAAGCTTCGGCGGCGGCGCAAGGCGCTGATCGGCGAGCTTCGCCTCTTCCACCGCGATCATCGCAGGGTCGAGGGGCGTCACAGGTCCGTTTTGGGCAAGAGGCTGCTGCAGGACGGCTTCACGGCGGACCGCACCGTCTGGGAGCTGACCAATCGGACGAAGCTCTCCGGGGCGGAGCTGCTGGCCTGGCACCTGAGAAGCCTGAACCGGCTGCGCCTGTCCCTGGGGCAGGGTCAGGTCCCGGCCGAGACCACGGGTCTCAAAGCCAAGAGCGTTGCCCTGCGGAGCATTTTGAAGAACGGGTTGCTGCGGCAGCACTTCACCGGTGATCGCCTGGCCTGCGAGGGCCGCGATCTCCTCCACCTGCACCAGAAGCGCAGTGAAGCCAGCCGCAGCTTCTTCGCCGCCCTGACCGGGTTGTCTCTGTCCTTGCCCGAGGCCCTTCATAGGCGTCACGGCATTGTTGTTTGGTACTATGATCGCTGCACTAGCCATCAACGGTCCTCCGTCGAGCTTCGAGAAGACCAGATCCACCTTTGGGTGAGTTTAAAGGGAGGGAGCCATCGCCCCCTCCCCTCTTACCAGTGCGGGTTCAGCCAGCGTTCGGCCGAGTTGCAGTCAGGCATGACAAGCGCCGCGCCCGCCGCCTCGTCGATCACCCGTTGCCGCTCACTGGCCTTCAGCGGCTTGTTCGCGACACCGTTGATCTCGCCGATCGCCCAGAGGTCCGGCGCCATGCGCTCGAACTCCACGCAGGCTTTGAGCCCCTGTTCGTCCTCATAGACATAGAGGAACGACGTCCCCGTACGGATGTCGTGGACGTAGGTCCTGACGCAATTGTCGAAGGCGAGTGCCACCTCCTTCAGCTGCTCCCAGTTCCTGATCGGCTTCAGCCTCTCGGTGCCCTGCCATGGCGGATCCGGAAAGAAGGCAGGTTGCGTCTGCCGCCTCACCCAGACCTCGACGGAGACCTTCGGCCCTGCATTCTCGAGGCTGCGGAGGATCTCCTGCATCGAGAGGTCTGGCCGCATCCGCTCGACAACCGTCAGGGCAAAGACGAGCGCCTTGGCATCACTCCGGTTCCTCAGCCGTTCGTAGACGAACGGTTGCTGGAGCGCCTCTGGCAGGCTCGCGAAGGCCATCAGCTTCCGCCGCTCGATCCGGCGCATCTTGCGAAGCGCCATCAGGAGCGGTGTCTTCCGGCAGCACTCCGCGAGGAACCGGTAGGATTGCGGCCGCCACAGCCCGCCTGACAGCTTGGCCGTCAGCGCAATGACCGTAATCGGAACATCAGGCGCGACTTTCTCCAGAACCTTCCTCTTCTTGAGGACGAAGAGATCAGGCTCGATCGCCGCCCGCGCGACATCGCTCTCGCAAAGGGCAAAGACCAGCCCTGCAAAGTGAAGCTCCGCCCGGCTTGCGCCGAGCCAGTCGAAGATCCGCTCCGGACGCTCTTCGAGCGCGCTCGCGATGACAGGCGTCATCCAGCCGAAGGGGTGTGTACGGATAGGCCGCGCCTCGCCGGCACGCCCGCGCGTGATGGTCGTGATCATGATAGCCACCGTGGGATTGTCTTTCCCTGACGGCAGCGCCGGTCAGGGAGCTATTTGATTGTCTGGCGCGCGTGGGCGCTCTCGTTCTTGCTCGTTAGCATACTGACCTTTCCTCGGACGGTGTGTCGTCCGCGAGGCGCGGCAGATGCCGACCTGCCCGCCCCAAGTCAACCGTGAAACAGTCACAGGGCAGAGGAAATGGAGAGATGCTGGAAAAAAAGACACAGCGACGCGGAACCGCTCGCGCACTTGTGTTGTTCTTCGCTCAGCTTCCCCTCTCCTTCCCCAAGGTCCGGGGCAGCGCCATTGCGTGTGAGGGAGAGAGACCATGCGGCAACTGGGTATCCTGGCCGTCGGACTGTGCGGCCGGGCCGCGTCGACGGCAGCAGCAACCATTGAGCTTCTTCGCAGGAACAGGTCCGACCGCTCCGCCCTCCCGATCGGCAGTCACGATCACCTCGCGAACTACCGGGGCATCCAGTTCGCAGGCTGGGACCTCGATCCCTCCACCTGCTTCAGCGCAGCCCAGCGCCAGGGCGCCGTGGCCGAACGCGATCTCGGCCCCATCGAAGCAGCGATGGACGCCATCAAAGCGCTCCCCGCATTGGGGCACGACGGGTTCTGCGGCGCGAACCGCGGCAGCAACCGCCGTGAGGAGCTGACCCTGCGCGAGAAGATCGAGTGCCTGCAGGACGACATGGATGCCCTTACCGCGAGAACCGGGGGCCGGGCCGTGGTCCTGAACCTCGCCTCGCCGGAGAACGCGCCAGCCGTTCGGCCAGCCGTCCTCAATCGGCGCAGTGCGCTCGAAGACGCACTCGACGACCAGTCGGAGGAGATCAGCCCCGCTGTTCTCTACGCCTACGCTGCCATCGACGCTGGGCTTCCCTACGCCCAATTCTCCCCGAGCCATGTGAGCGAAGCGCCCGCCATTTTCGACCTCGCCAGAGAACGCGGCGTTCCGATCTGTGGCCGTGGCCATGACAGTCATGCCAACCTCAGGGACTCAAGCGACGCAGCCCCTCTGATCATCGAGCTCAGCCGTTGCCTGGACCTCGCCCTCCGTCAGGGAGAAGCAGGCCCCGTCTCGAGCTTCAATGCAGCCTTTGATGCTAGCGAAGGGGCCCTTCCCTGGGACGATCTTGGCGCCCGCGACCCCATCGCGCCGCTCAGGCTGTGGCTTGCAAACCAGGAAGCCATGCCCCGCGAGCGGACGCGCGGACGCGCCCACCAGCCAGAGCTCGGCATGGCGATGCCCCAGACGGCGGTCTGAACGGTTGGCGCTTTAAGAAGCGCCTTCCCGTGCCATCGCCTTCTGGACGAACTTCATCGTCTGGCCTGAACCATCCTCGAGCAGCTGCTCACCGGTCTCATCGAGGATCTTGTCCATCTGCGCGAGGATTTCCTCTGGCAGCTGATGATCCGTCTCCAGTGAGATGCCATCGGTCTCGGTGATCCGTGTCGCCGCATAACCGCCCGCGCCCGCGGCGAGGATGAGCCGCGATGGCGCCTCGTCACACGCAAGGTAAAGTAGCGCCGCCGTCACCGACTCAGGGGTCATCAGTGCAAGGATGTTCTCGGGGATCAGCCCCTCAGTCATCCGCGTGGCCGCCGTCGGCGCCAGCGTGTTGACGTGCACACCCTTCTTCGCGCCCTCGATGTGCAGGACATTCATCAGCCCAACGAGGCCCATCTTCGCTGCGCCATAATTGGACTGCCCGAAATTCCCGTAGAGCCCTGACGACGACGAGGTCATCACCACCCGGCCATACTCACGCTCGCGCATATGGTCCCACACGGCCTTGGTGCAGATCACCGACCCCATCAGGTGCACATCGAGCACAAACCGGAAGTCATCGAGGGTCATCTTGGAGAAGCTCTTGTCACGGAGCACCCCGGCATTGTTCACCAAGATATCCACCTGGCCGAAGGCCGACATGGCCTCCTCGACCATCGCGCCGACAGCGTCAGGGTCCGTGACCGACGCGCCATTGGCAATCGCCTCGCCGCCAGCCGCCTTGATCTCCTCGACCACTTTGAGGGCCGCGTCCGACGAGGCGCCCTTCCCATCAACGGAGCCGCCAAGGTCATTCACCACGACCTTCACCCCACGCTTCGCCAGCGCCAGCGCATGGCTCCGCCCAAGGCCAGCCCCGGCCCCCGTAACGATGGCAACACGGTCATTGAAACTGATGGACATGGCTTCCTCCTATTGAGGCCCGCGCCATCGGGCAGCGGGCCTTCATCTCATTGTTTGGGAGGGAGGAAGCGGCGAACCCGGGGCAAGGTCAACACGTTTGTTGCCGCGCCCCTGAAGGGAGGCCCGCGAGCGGCACCACCCTTCTCCAAGTCGAAGCCGCAAGGACGAGGCAGCAACCCACCGCTCACTTCCACGGAAGGCCCAGCCTCCCCATCCGCCCGATCGGCTCCCACCAGCGCCCCCGCTCGGGCGCCTCCCGCGTCCGCGTCGCGAACCGCTCAGGGTCTTTGCTCGTCAGAGCGCCCAAAACGCTCAGTCCGCGCGGCTTGGCACTCGGCATGGTGGCGGGATGCCCGGCAAGGCGTTTCGGCTCGGCAAGTCTGCTCAGCATGGTCTGTCTCCTCTCGACAAAGCTTCGGAGACAGCTCTATGGAACCTCAACCTTAGTTGAGGTCAAGCTATGAATTCAGGCCCCCTCCCCCGCGAGCTTACCCCCGGCCAGGCCGCCACCCGCTCAGGCTTCTCGGTCTCCGCCCTCCATTATTACGAGCGCGAGGGCCTCATTCGCTCAGCCCGCACAGCCGGAAACCAGCGCCGCTACGACCGCGCGACCCTTCGCCGCCTCGGCGTCATCCGAGCGGCCCAGAGCCTCGGCATTCCCCTTTCGGAGATCAAACGACGCTTGGATAGCCTCCCCCACGACAAAGCCGCATCCAAGGCCGACTGGGCGAACGTCGCAGCAGACTGGCGCGAGGACCTGACCAGCCGGATCGAGCGCCTCACGCGCCTGAGGGACTATCTCGAAGGCTGCATCGGCTGCGGCTGCCTCTCCACGGACCGTTGCCCGCTCTACAATCCGGACGATGTCCAGGGCTCCGCCGGATCAGGCCCGCGACTCATCGATGAGAAAAGCTAAACCCACCCCCACCATCCTGAAACTCTTTCGCAAGAGGCCCCGAACCTCTATGTGCGCCGCAATAGAGAATGTGAGAGACCGCCCGTGAGCCAGACTGCCGCTGCCGAAAAACCCAACGTGAACCCCAAGCTCGCCACCGTCGAGAAGGTGCTTTCGGTCCATCACTATACCGACCGGCTGTTCAAGTTCCGCTGCACCCGTCCGCAGAGCTTCCGCTTCCGCTCGGGCGAGTTCGTGATGATCGGCCTCCTCCAGGACGACGGCAAACCGCTCCTCCGCGCCTATTCGGTCGCCTCCCCCAGCTGGGACGAGGAGCTTGAGTTCTTCTCGATCAAGGTCCCCGACGGCCCGCTGACCTCCAAGCTCCAGAAGATCCAGCCCGGCGACGACATCCTCCTCGGCAAGAAGCCGACCGGCACCTTGGTCCATGACGCCCTCACCCCGGGCAAGCGCCTCTACATGTTCTCCACAGGCACGGGCTTCGCGCCCTTCGCCAGCGTGATCCGCGATCCTGAGACCTATGAGAAGTTCGACGAGGTCATCGTCACCCACACCTGCCGCCAGGTGAACGAGCTCGCCTATTCGGTGGAGATGGTGGAGGGACTGATTAATGACCCCCTCATCGGCGAGATGGTCGAAGGCAAGCTCCGCCACTACACGACCTGCACCCGTGAGGAGCACCCGACCAAGGGCCGGATCACCGACCTCATCGAGAGCGGCAAGATGTTCGAGGACCTCGGCGTTCCGCCCCTCGATCCCGCCACGGACCGCGCCATGATTTGCGGCTCGATGGAGATGATCAAGGACACCGCCGCACTCCTCGACAAGGCAGGCCTTACCGAAGGCTCCAACGCCAAGCCCGCCGAATACGTCATCGAGAAAGCCTTCGCAGGCTAGCCCGATGTCAGGGAGAGGACAGCATCTCGTCTGGCTCCTCTCCCATCCCGAGGTGTGGCTCGCCATCGCCGTCTACCTGGCCCTCATCATGGGCGCAGTTCTCTGCGCCGTAAGAGCCGTCAGGAGAGAGGGCCGCGCAAGGCTTCTCTACGGCGCAGGTTTCATCCTGCTCGGAAGCCTCATCGCGTTGAGGCTCGCCACCATCATGCCGATGTTCAGATACTACGTAAGCGGAGGTTCCGCATGAAACGACTTACCCTTATTGCCGCAGTGCTCCTGTCCCTCGCCGCCTGCGCGACAACCCTCAAGGATACCACCATGCTCGACCTCAAGACCGTCACCAAGTCCGGCAAGCCGAACCAGTATCTCGTCGCCCCCGAAGGCTACCTCGTCACCGAGACCGCCGACGCTACGGCACCAGTCTTCAATCAGGGAACGGACGACCTCTTCACCGCCCTCCTCGCCGTCCTCGACGAGACCAGCGGCACCGAGAACGTGAGGGCCTCAAAAGAAAGCGGCCACATCGCCTACGTCGCGAAAGTCTTCATCTTCAAGGACGATGTCGACGTGTCTGTCCTTCCGCACCCGGAAGGCTCCACCCTCGCCATCTTCTCAAGAAGCCGCGTCGGCTACTCCGACATGGGCGTCAACAAAAAGCGCGTGGAGCAACTTCTCGCGGACCTCAACGCCAAGCTCTAAACCGCAGGGCGGAACGCGAGAGCGATCCGCCACCCCAACGCTCTCCCGGACGCCAAAGGCGGTCCGGGACCCATGGACCAAACATGTCCAACCAAGCTGTCTTCAAAGAAGTGCAGCTTGTCGCGTCTTATTCAACCGGATAACACCGTTCAGCAACCAAGTGTCAGGCCACCGCGAATGCGTTCCCATGGCAAACACGACACCCTTCTCTGGATACTCTCTGCCAAATCTTTCGATCATCCGGTCGATAGCGTCTTGTTCCCCGTAACGCTGCCGCCATTTGAAAAAAGTCGCCTCAGTTTCCCAATCCTGACATCTGCTCCGGCGCTCTCCGTCCTCAGTCTCGTATTTGTAGTAGAACGTATACGGACAGGGATCGCGTGGGATCAGGGGCTTAGCTGAAAAGAGGTCATCCTGTGAATGGAAGGATAAAATTGCGGCTTCTTCAGTTTTTAGTCTGTCGAGAGTTTTCCGCTCCGCTGAAAAGGAGATCACCCGGCGCGGCCGTAGAAGGGCGAAACTTCGACCCTCTCGTCTCTCTGTCTCCAGCGCATTGACCTCTATCCTAGACAGGAAAGAGGAACGCTCGGACTCTTTCATCCGGCCCACAATTTCTAGAGAGTCCGCAGCAACTCGGTGGCTCTCTTTCCGAAGGTCATCCCGCGGCGAACGCCACCGGAAGCGTATTCGATCCCAGCGCCCAAACTTTTGGGCGTCCTCGAGAGTGCGAAAGGAAACGGGATAGAGCCTGAGCCAGTTTCCATAGTCATCTACTGCCGCGCAGCAAACTGTCTCGCCGTGCTGTTGTCCGATCACGGGCGTCGCTTTCACGAGCACAGTCGCTTCTTTTGTACCCTCGCGTTCAGGCAGCTTGCTTGTTCGATCTCTGTCCTGACGAGATTCCAGCTTTAACCCCTAAGTGTCTCACTTCACGTTCCGAGGCACGACGCAGTTCATCAACTAGGATCGACCTATGGCACTGCTTCGGCTCACGTTCGTAACACATTAAACACACAACATATTTTTTTGAAAGGCGATCAAGCTCGGATAGCTGCTTTTGGGCTGCTTCACTCTGAAGGTGGTCGGAGAAAATTTCTCTGAACTGCGGATAATCCCCTGCGCGTGCTGCATCTCGACCTGGTTTTGGGTCACCTAATTCGCGGAAGTGGACGTAGTCGATTCCAGCGTTGGAAAGCGCTTCAGAAAGGGCCGTTTTGGCGAAACCTCGCCGTCGCGAACCAGCGAACTCCCTGACATCTGCTAAGACCGAGACATTGTCGTGCTTCAGAGTAGCAATGAAGTCCTCAAGGCTCGCACCTTCGTAGCCAATCGTGAGTAGTCTGGGCATTCTGCCTCACCTCGCTCCGCGCGTGAATTTTCGTCGTTCAATCAGCGGAGCATCTGAGGCATTTAGGACACGTTAACAACTTATCCCCGCCCCGCCCCCATCCTCTAAGCTCCCTTCCGTCCCCGGAGCATCATGGGACGGACCGGTCGTCGCGGGATCGGCTCTGGGGCGGCGCCTGCGGGTGTGTTGGCGGAGTGACCCTCCGTTGGCTGAGGGATCGAGATGACGCGGCCTCAGCCATTCACCAGCCGCCTGCCGAGGGTTTGAAGTGCTTACCCGCGCACGAGGGTCTGAAGATCCCCTCCCGCGGAGCTGGCCCCTCGCATAATGGCGTCGCCGGGCGCGGCTTCGGCCAGCGCACATAACAAAAAAGAGCGCGACCGAAGTCGCGCCCGGGCTTCCCATGTCAGACGACAGTCCTGCTCTTCCGCAGGCTGAGGATTACCCTTGCCTGAAGGGCCTTACGCCGCCCGCGCCTTCTTCCGGCGACGCATGATCACTCCGCCTACAGCCAGACCGCCGAGATAGATCGGAAGCGCCGCAGGAACCGGCACCTCCGAATAGGAGAGATTGTCGATGATCGTGAAGGCGTTGCTGCTCTGGATCTCAATCGCGTCAAACACGATCCCTTCGAAGCCGAAGAACGCCGTCGTCGAGCTGAACCCCGCATCGAAGTTGAAGCTCTCCACCGTCGAGCCGCCATCAAGCGCCGTGAAGGTGAAATTCCCGAAATTTGCGGAGAAAGCGAGGCTCGCCGCGCTCACCGCATCGGTAAAGTTGATCGTGTACGTCGTCAGCGTGCCCGAGCTGCCAAAGCTAGCAAGCCCCGGATCATCAAGGTTCGGACGGTTGCTGAAGTTCTCGATGTAGAAAAGGTTCGGCGAAAACGTGACGCCCAGCGCCTCGTACTGGTCCGTGACCACCGTCCCCGGCGCCAGCGCCACCTCGTCAAACGTGATCGTCTGGTCAGCATTCGCAATGCCGCTCGAAGCATTCGAGATCGGCGCAGCAGAGGCCGCAGCACTCAAAGCGCCAACAGAAAAGAGAGCGGAAAACAGCGACTTCTTCATAAGAACCCCCAAGGTCTCTGAAACGCTATCACGCAGCCGTGATAATTCCTAAGACTTTCCTTAAGCGCACCGTGCACCGGCATCATCAATACATGCCCCACGTGCAGCCTTTTCCTGAGCACACACCGGACACTTACCCTCCCAACCCGCAGTTCACAGTAGAATCGCAAGGCTCCCAGCTCCGTTCAGGTCCTGAGATTTTCGCTTGCGCGCCTCCCGGCACCGGGCAATCTCCCCGCCCATGACCGCGCTGTTCCTCGGGGCCTACGTCCTCCTCCAGATCGCCATCGCCGCCTGGGCCGCGAGGGGCACCAAGACCGACGAGGACTACCTTGTCGCTGGGCGAACCCTCGGCGTCTGGCCCATCGCCTTCTCCGTCTTCGCCACATGGTTCGCAGCCGAAACCGTCATCGCCACCTCCGCCGAAGTCGCAGCCGATGGCCTCGCCGGCGCAAGGGTCGAGCCCTTCGGATACGCGCTAGGCCTCGTGGTCCTCGGCACCTTCATCGCCTTCCGCCTGAGGTCCGAAGGCCACATGACCCTCGCCAGCTTCTTAGGCTCGAGGTTCGGCCCGCATGTAGAGGTCGCGGCCGCCCTCTTCACGGCCATGAGCGCCACCGTCTGGGCCGCCGCCCAGCTCAGCGCCCTCGCCGTCATCCTGTCGGAGGCGACGGGGCTCGGCACAGGCCTCATGCTCATCGTCAGCACGGGAATCGTCCTCACCTACGCATGGGTCGGCGGCCTCAAAGGCGACGTTGTTACCGACGTCCTGCAGGGCGGGGTTATCATCCTCGTGCTGCTGATCCTCCTCGTCCTTGTGTTCAGGGAGGCAGGCGGAGTTGGCGGCGCGTTTTCCGCCATCCCCGAAGGCTCGCTCTCCATGAAAAAGGAGGGCGAGGGCTGGCTCACGAGGATTGAGCTTTGGTCCCTGCCGATCCTCGGCACGATCGTCAGTCAGGAAGTCATCGCCAGAACCCTCGGCGCGAGATCCCCGGAGGTTGCCCGGCGTGGAACGCTTCTCGGGGCAGGTCTCTTCCTCTTGGTCGGGATGATCCCTGTTACCTTGGGCCTCATCGGTCCGGGTCTCGGGTTGGAGCTTGCCGATGGAGATGGGTTCTTCACCTCGCTTGCGAAGACACTCCTCCCCGCCTGGCTCTATGTTATCATCGCCGGGGCCATGGTCTCGGCGATCCTCTCATCGGTCGATAGCGCCCTCCTTGCGGTGTCCGCAGTGGCGACGGAGAACGTGCTGGCAAAGCTGCGTCCCGAGACGAACGGCAAAGCCCGCCTCGTCATGGCACGGACGGTCTCAGCCTGCGCCGCCGTCGCCGCCCTCGCCGTCGCGGCAGGCGGCGACTCAATCAGGGCCATTGTCCTCACCGGCGAAGGCATTGTCGGCCTTCTCGTCATTCCGGTGCTGGTCGGGCTCCTGATGCCAAAGGGCGGGCGCATCCCGATCCTCATGGCCCTCGCCACCTCGCTAGCGCTCACGGCCTGGCTCGACTGGATCGCAGGGGTTCCGGGCGCCTTCCTCTACGCCCTTGCGGGCGGAGCAGCGGCCTTCGCACTTGGGCACATCGCCCTCAGGTTCAGGGCATCACCCAGTCAGCCTGCGGAACACCCTGAAGTGAAAGAATAGCCGTCAGATCAGCATGCTGAAGAACAGCGTCCGAAGCCTTCGCCAGAACCGGCTTGGGCCTGTAGCCAATACCAAGCCCCGCCGCCTCAATCATCGCCTTATCATTGGCACCATCACCAACGGCCACCACATCCGAAGGCTCCAGCGAAAGTTCGGCACAAAGATCATCAAGCCGGGCCTTCTTCGCATTAGGCCCAAGGATCGGCTCGGCCACCTCGCCTGAAAGCACTCCGTCTGCTGACCGCAGGCGATTGGCATAGACATCATGGAAACCGAGCTTCTCCCCGACAGGAGCCGCAAAGATATCAAAACCGCCTGTCACCAGCGCAGCCCTCGCTCCCCGTGCGACCATCGTCCGCACAAGGATATCCGCGCCTTCATTGACTGTGATACGCTCTCTCAGGGCTGTGGCAGCAGCATCAATGGAGAGGCCGGCAAAGAGTTTCACCCGTGCACGGAGCGCTTCGTCAAAGGCAAGCTCCCCACGCATGGCCTTCTCGGTGATATCTCTGACTTTTTTTCCAAATCCAAAGGCTTCGGCCAGTTCGTCGAGGCTTTCCTCTCCGATCATGGTGGAGTCCATATCGCAGAGAAGGAGCTTCTTTTCACGGCCTTCCAAGGGGACGAGACCAACATCAAAGCCGCCGCGCTCAAGCAGCGCGTTGGCCAGCTTCGCGGCGTTCCCCTCGGGCAAATGAACCTCGGCAGCCTGATCGCTCATCGTGACAACCGAGAGCTCAAGACTGCGCACGGCGACCCGGAGCGCTCCAGGAGCGCCGGGGCCGAGAAGGAGAACAGCGTGGCTCATGTCAGGTTCAGAACCTCAGGGTTGAAGCCTTCTTGATTTGCGGCAGTGCACGGATGGCTTCGAGCGGCGGCTCATCCTTGCCGCAGTCGAGAGCAACGAGGGCGACAGCGTCGCCGCTCTCTTCCCGCCTGCCAAGGTTGAAGGTCGCGATGTTGATGTTTGCATCACGGAGCACTTCACCAAGGCCAGCGATGAAGCCCGGCTTGTCCTCGTTTTCAACGTAGATCATGCAAGATGAGACGCTTGCCTCCAGACGAACACCGCCGAGACGCACGATCCTTGGTTCACCGCCGAAGAGAGCGCCGGTCACGGCGAACTCACCCTCGGAAGTCGTCACACGAACGCTCAGCGTGCTGCCGAAGTTGGGAGAGGTTTCAGTTTTCTCCTCAGTGATCGAAATGCCCCTATCCTTGGCAAGGGCCGTCGCGTTGACAGCGTTGACCGTCGCGAGCTGCGTCTTGAGGGCTGCGGAGACGACACCGGAGATGATGGGGTCAATCTTCAGGGCACTGACGGCACCAGCGAAGCGGACCGTGATCCCCTCGATCGCGCCCTCGGAGAGCTGGCCGGCCATCGAGCCGACCTTTTCGCCGAGATTGATGAAGGGCTTCAGCTTCGGCGCCTCCTCGGCCGTGACCGAAGGCATGTTCAGGGCGTTCTGAACCGCGCCCGTCAGGAGGTAGTCCGCGATCTGCTCGGCAATCTGAACCGCGACATTCTCCTGCGCTTCTTGGGTCGAGGCACCGAGGTGCGGAGTGACCACGACGTTCTCACGATCGAAGAGCGGATGCTCTTTCGCAGGTTCCTCGAGGAACACATCGAGCGCGGCACCGGCGACGCGGCCATCGTCGAGAGCCTCGGCCAGCGCGTCCTCATCGATCAGGCCGCCCCGGGCACAGTTCACGATGAACGCACCCGGACGAATGACCTCGAGGGCTTCGCGGCTGATGATGTTGCGCGTCTTGTCGTTAAGGGGCGTGTGCAGGCTGATGAAGTTGGCTCGGGTCAGCAGCTCATTGAGAGAGACCAGCTCGACACCCATGTCCTTCGCTTTTTCTTCCGACAGGAAGGGATCGAAAGCGATGACCTTCATGCGCAGGCCCTGGGCGCGACTGGCGACGATGCCGCCAATATTCCCCGCACCGATGAGGCCGAGGGTCTTGCCGAAGAGCTCGCGGCCCATGAATTTCGACTTCTCCCACTTGGACAGCTTGGTCGAAGCGTCCGCCTGCGGAATTTTCCGGGCGACAGCAAACATCATGGCGATAGCGTGCTCTGCGGTCGTCACGGCATTACCGAACGGTGTGTTCATCACCGCGATTCCTGCACCGGTGGCGGCATCGATATCGATATTGTCGACACCGATCCCTGCCCGGCCGATGACCTTCAGCTTCGGCGCATTGGCAATGACCTCGGCCGTGGCCTTGGTGGCCGACCGAATGGCCAGTCCATCGGCATCGGCAAGCTCTTTACGCAGAGCTTCGGGATCCTTGGCGAGATCCGGGTTGAAGACCACGTCGATCTTGCGGGCCTCGAGAATGCGGACGGCATCCTCGCCCAGCTTGTCGGAGATAACGACTTTGACCATGAGATTGATCCTTCGGTTCGGTCAGAGTTTGTCAGCGTGCTGCGCGAAGGCCCAGTCGAGCCATTGCGTCAGGATTTCAATGTCGCCGCTTTCCACGGTCGCGCCGCACCAGATGCGGAGCCCCGGAGGCGCCGCGCGATAGCCGGAAATGTCGTAGGCCGCTTCTTCGTCTGCCAGTGTCTTGACCAGCGCCTTGATGAAGGCCTGCTGATCATCGGCGGGCAGGCCTGCGACGCGGGGGTCGGTAATCTTGAGGCATACGGAGGTGTTCGAGCGGATCTTTTTGGGCGCAAGAAAGTCGATCCAATCCCGCTCTGCCGCCCATGCCTCGAGCACGGACAGGTTCTTGTCCGCTCGTGCTTTCAGGGCTTCGAGCCCGCCAAGCCCTTCGGACCAGTCGAGTGCGTCGATGTAATCCTCAACCGCCAGCATGGACGGCGTGTTGATCGTCTCCCCGCGGAAGATGCCTTCATTGACCCCCTCCCCTTTCCGGATGCGGAAGATCTTGGGGAGTGGCCAGCTTGGCTTGTAGCTCGCGGCGCGCTCGATGGCCTTGGGTCCGATGATCAGCACACCGTGCTGCGCCTCACCGCCCAGCACCTTCTGCCAGGAGTAGGTCACCACATCGAGCTTCTCCCAGGGGAGGTCCTGCGCAAACGCAGCCGACGTCGCGTCGCAAATGGTGAGGCCCTCGCGGTCGTCAGAGATCCAGTCCGCATTCGGAACACGCACGCCCGAGGTCGTGCCGTTCCACGTGAAAACCACATCGTGGGCGGGGTCGACCGACCCAAGGTCCGGAAGCTCTCCGTACCCGGCCTTCAGCACGTTCGGTTCAAGACCAAGCTCGTCAACGGCATCCTTGACCCAATCGAGGCCAAAGCTCTCCCACGCGGCAACCGTGACTGGCCGTGCACCGAGGAAGTTCCACATCGCCATCTCGACAGCGCCGGTGTCGGACGCGGGCACGATGCCGATAAGGTGAGTGTCCGGCACGCCGAGGATGGCGCGGGTCTTGTCGATGGCTTCCTTGAGCCGCGCCTTGCCGATCGAGGAGCGGTGGGAGCGGCCAAGAGTCGGCGAGGCGAGCGCAGCGGCGCTCCAGCCTGGCCGCTTGGCGCAGGGTCCGGACGAGAAAGACGGGTTGGTTGGCTTGATGCTCGGCTTGTCCATAGGCTCTGTTTGAACGCTTTATATTGCAGTGCAAGAGAATTGCAGGCGATCCCCGTTAGCACGAGGCGATTCTGGATAGATTCCTGCGCAGGGGTGGCAGAGGAACCGATAGCGTCTATAGCGGTTCCGATGGATCAACTCGAACCCTCCCAATGGGCGACTTGCGGCCTTGCGATCGGTCGGCTTTCCGCAGCGGTCGACCGCTCTTCCCTGCGCGCACTCTGGCTCTCGCACGAGACGGCGCGGGTTGTCTCGCGGCTTTTCAGCCGGGGTGCTGCGCCGATCTCGGCGCCTGAGCTCCTTGGCATGGCTGCGGGCCTGCCGGGAGACATGCCGTCGGTCGAAGAGGCAGCAGCGAGGCGCTTCTGGACCCAGGCGCTTCGGCTCTGGTCGCCGCGGGTGGCGATGGAGCCATCGGCAACTGTCCCCGAAATCACGAATCGCCTCCGGCATCTCTCCGAGGAGGGCCTTCCTCCTGGAGACCTCGCCCTTGAGACACCGCTTAGGCTCGCTGCCGCAAGCCTCTGGCCCCTGCCCTCTGCCGCGCTGGCGCTACCGCCTGAGGGGCATGAAAGCTGGGAGATGGCCTTCGTTCCTGCTCTTATCGAGGAGCTTGAGGGCGCTCATGAGCGCCTCAGGTCCATCGAGCGGGACTTTGGAAGATGGCGGTCGCTACTTCCCCCTGCCCGCTCAGACAGCCGGCTTGGGGATGCGGTCGTGCTTTTAGGGACGGCTCATGCGCTGACCCCTCGCTATGTCGGTGATGCTTTAGGACTGACACGCCAGGCCTCAGCGCGCCTCCTGAAGCGCCTCGAGAGCCTTGGGATTGTGAAGCGCGCAACGGCGCGGCAGCGCTGGCTGATCTACCTCGCCGCAAATGTGCCTGCGCCGGTTGTCCCCGAAATCACGAAGAACGAACCGGCGCGAGAGCTTGTGGATATGTCGGAAATCGATCGGGTCTTGGAGAACGCTTACGCCGCCCTCGACAAGACCGCTCGGCTGGACGACGCTTAGAAGAGCGCTTCTTCGATTGCTTTGAGGAGCGCCTCGCGGTCCTTGAGCTTCGCCCGGGGTATGGTCAGCACTTTCGTCCGGGCGCGGGTCTCAGACGAAAGGAGCGTCCTGCCCTCACCATCGAAGAAGGTCTGAACGTCCTTCTCCTTGGGCGCCTTCGCAGCGCCTTTGAGAGCCGCGAGCACTTTAGCAGGACTTCTTTCGCCGCCCTCCTCCGCAATTCGGGACGCCTCAGCAAGAACGGCAGATCGCGCATCGGATGCCAAAAGCGGAGACAATTCAGCGGCATGGCGGATGCCAATACCGCGTACATCGCCATAGGCATCGAGGATCGCCGCAGGCAGCTCCCCGATCCGCAGGTAGCGGCTGAGCCAAGTCCGTTCGACGCCAATGCGCTCCGCCATGAGTGCCTTGTTGTCGTCATAGTAGGCAGTCAGCGCACGTCCATAGTCCCTGCTCCGCTCGAAATCGGAGATGTCTTCCCTCTCCCGGTTCTCGAGATCGGATAGTCTGAAGGCCTCTTCGTCCGTGATGTCACGAATATCGACAAGGTAGAGAATGTCGGTGCGGTGCTCGGCTTCGCGGAGGTGGCTGATCGCGAAGTGTCGTCGCGCGCCGCAGATCACTTCGTACTGGTAGCTTTCTCCCTGCACCGGCCGGACAATCGCAGGCATCTCCTGACGGCCCACCGCCTTGATGGATTTGATGAGGTCAGAGCAGCTTTCCGGCGTCAGGAGATCATAGAGACGGTTGTGGCCCTCCCACATCCGGCACTCTTTGGGATCAACGAGCCTGAGCTTCCCGTTCTTGAGCCGGCCGTCCGACGCTTCGGAGATTAGGCTCTCGCGCTCAGCAGTGTATTCGCGTCTTGGAGCCTCGGGCTTTTCCGTGTTTTCGAGGCGGGCATTGATGGCGTCGGCGAGAATGCGGGCGCGTTTACGGGCCATGATCTATCTCCACATCGTGCACATGTGCACGCTTGGTCAAAATGGGTCCGTGCACATGTGCACAGTGATTACGCGATTCCCTCCGCGCGCAATTTTGTCCGGTGGCTTGGCCAGGTCTCACGGACTTTGCGTTCAAGATCCCCCATGACGGCAAGGAGATTGTTCCGGCAGCGACGGGCTGTGCGCGACTGACCGCCAGAAGCTTCGAAGACGGTACGCATCTCAACAGACGCCGTGTCAAACTCAGCGGAATCGAGGAGGGCCGTCGGAAGGATAGAGCCCGAGAAGGCGCGTCCCATAACATCGCGCATGACCTCGTGAGCGCCTTTCTGCTCCACGACCTTGGTGGCAAGCAGGGTGACGAAGCTGTACTCGACAGGTGACTGGGTCTGGGTGTTCAGCGCCTCGACGACCTCCTCGAGCATGGCGAGATAGGCAGCCGTGGAAGCGAAATCGATTGAGCTCGGCGGTGTCGGAATGAGGATGGCACTCGCAGCCTGAAGCACCGAAAGCGAGATCATGCCTAGGGCAGGGGGTGGATCGATCACGACGATATCGTAGCTCGCAGCCGCCTCGAGGAGGCCGGTCTTAAGCCGCGAAAGCCGCGAGACGTCACCCTTCACCTGCTGGGAGAGAATGTACTCCGCCGAGTAAAGGCCGAGGTTGGCAGGAATGAGGTCCAGACCGTCCCACCTCGTGGGCCTGACGGCGTAGCCAATGCCATCCGACCGGTCGGCAATAAGATAGGGCAGGAGCGTGGTCTCGGTCTCGATATCAACGTCAGGGTTGAAGCCAAAGAGCGTCGTCGTCGAAGCCTGGCTGTCCGTGTCAACGATGAGGACCCTATAGCCCTTCTCCGCGAAATACTGCGCCGCATGTGCGGAGATGGTGCTCTTACCAACGCCGCCCTTGAAGTTCTGGACGGCAAGAATGACGGGCGGATCGTCAGGCGCCCGCTGGGGTCTCGTTCCGAAATGGTCACGCATGCGGTTCACTTCCGCGAGGCTGTAGCCAGCACGTTGACCTGAGGAACGAAGCGTTGGTTTGGGCAGGTCGCCAGCCGCTTCTGCCCTGCGGATCGCATCAACCGACCGTCCGACCAGCTGCGCGGCCTCTGTCAGCCGGTAACGCCGCGGGCCCGTCTCGGCCACCCGGTCATCGGCGACATCGCGCATCGAGCCGATAATGCCGTCAGCGGTGGTCACCAAGTGGCTAATCGTCTCCAAGGTGGCGGCACCCGGTGCTTTCGGTTGTTCCATTCGGTGACCTCGCTGCGCTGCAGATTTTACCGGACAGTGCCAGAAACTGCAGCGGGCGCAAGGGACACGATTCGAGACGCAGAGTCTCCTCGTGTCTTCAGGGACAGTCTGCTTCGTGGGACTCGTGTTTTCGCACCATCATGCTCGTGTCATCACGGACAAGGATATCGTGACTTTGGGGACGGAGAGTCGTGTTTTCACGGAAGCGATACCGGTTTCTTCCGTGCCTTTTCAATCGCTTACACCGACAGTAACCCTTTAAACACTACTAACCCATCTAATCAGAGGTTTGCTGGGGTTTTTGGTCAATCAGGCAAAATTCCGCAGCAGCACGCAGCTGACGATTCGCAGGAGTACGAATCGAGACCGCTTTCGTAGCTTCGTGCTTACGAGGACAAACCCGCCGATTCGACCCTGAAAGCACGAACACTGGCCATGGACCGTCCCTGAAAGCATGAAGTCCAGTCATTCTGCGGGCTTGCGCCGAGTCCCCACCTCGGCCTTGGGCAGAATCCTCGTGCTATTGGGGATGAATCCCCGATGGCACGAATGCGAATCGTGGACTCTCTTGTGAGCGCTGGCGCGAATGCCAGACCTTTGAGCGGTAGAAGAGACAGGACGCGATGGCCGAGCAGATGACACTGGCGGAACTCGATAGCCCCCTCCACGGACAGGTGAAGGGTGAGCGCTCAGTGATGGCGTTTCCGTTCTTCGCGCTCTCGAAGGGCCGGCGCATGCAGCCCATCACCTACGCCGACGACTATGTCTCGATCGAAGTTCGTCCCAGCCAGACCGGGGTCGCCACGATCTACGACAAGGAGATCCTCCTCTATATCGCGAGCCTTCTCGTCAGCCAGATGAAGAGCCAGCAGACCCCGAGCCAGGAATATAGCTTCACTGCCCACGACTTCCTCCGGGTGATCGGCGGCAACCGCTCAGCCCGCAGCTACCAGCGGATCCACGGCGCGCTCGAGCGTCTGCAGGGCACGCAGATCAAGACAAACATAGAGGCAGGCGGAGAGGGCGAGGACGGCTTCTTCTCGTGGGTCTCGGAAGCCAAGATGAGCTACACGAAGACGGCTGACGGTGGAAAACGTCTCAACCGGGTGAAAGTCCGCTTATGCGACTGGCTCTATCGCGCGCTTATCAAGGATCAGAAGATTCTGACCTATGACTCGAATTATTTTCAGCTTTCGCCGATTGAGCGCAGGCTCTACGAGTTGGCGCGGGTGCATTGCGGGCAACAGCGGTTTTTCCACATTGGGCTCGCGAAGCTCCAGAAGAAGGTGGGCTCAGAAGACCGCATGGCGAAGTTCAAATCGGCCCTTCGCGAAATCGAAGTGCGCCAGCCTATTCCTGAATATGACCTGGTGGTGGTCGATGATCCCCATTCTGACGGCGCGCGGATGATTTCGAGCGCAGGGTTTGGCTCAGCCATCTCGAAGCGCAATCCTATGGTGCTCTTCCGGCCCAAGGGCAGGCCGCGGGCGAGCGCTCGGCGGGTGGAGGTGAAGCTCCCTGCCGATCAGACATCCCAGCCCAAGGCACTGCCCGTGGCGGAGCCTGCCGAGATCGCGGATCTCGAAGTGAGTTCTTACGCACTTGAGCAGGCGAGCCGGCTCTTCCCCGGCTACGACAAGTACGGTGTCCTCGAGGAGTGGAAGCGCTGGGCCGAAGGCAAGGAAGCTCCACGTCGGCCCGATGCTGCGTTTCTCGCTTTCTTCTCCACCTACGCCAAGCGGAACCCGCTGCCCAACTGATGGGCTTCCGGTTCCTCCATACGGCTGACTGGCAGCTGGGGCGCCCCTTCGCTCGTTTCGATGCCGAACTGAGGGGCCAGCTGAAGGATGCGCGGCTGTCGATCATCGAGACACTGGCGGCTTTGGCGCGGGAGGAAGGCGTCACGCATGTGCTCGTCGCCGGTGACGTCTGGGACCAGATGGCGCCGTCCGATCAGAGCCTGCGACGACCCCTCGACCGGATGCGGGCGGCGAGTGACCTCCAGTTCTGGCTCATGCCGGGGAACCACGACCCTGCTGGCGCCGAGGGACTGTGGCAGCGCCTTCAGGAGATGGGCGTGCCGGAAAATGTACACCTTCTTCTTGAGGCGAGACCGCACCAGCTGGAGGAGGGCGTCTTCGTCCTCCCCGCGCCCTGGCCGACGAAGAGGCCTGGCCGTGACCTGAGTGCCGATCTCGACAGGATGGAGACCCCGGAAGGGGCTCTTCGTATCGGCCTCGCCCATGCCGGGACCGAGGACATCAAGGAAAACGCTGAGAGCGCTATGCTGATCGCGCCGGACCGCGCGGATCGTGCGGGGCTCCGTTACCTCGCGCTCGGCGACTGGCACGGGATGAAAAGGGCAGGGGAGCGGACCTTCTATTCCGGCACGCCCGAACCGGACCGGTTCCGAAACAATAACCAAGGCTACGCGCTTATCGTCGACACAGACCAGCCCGACGCTCCCCAGCGCCACGCGACGGCGCAGTTCCGCTGGCGCATGGCGGAAGCTGCCTTCCTCCCAGGTGACGACCCGGTCCAGAAGCTGGCTGATATCTTCCCCGCTGATGCTGCCCTCGACAGAACACTGGTCCGGCTCGAGATCTCCGGTGTCCTCTCCCTTTCAGAAAGCGGCGCTCTGACCAGGTTCCTCGAAGAGCAAAGGGCACGGGTGGCTTATCTGCGTCTCAAAGATCAGGGATTGTCGGTGGAGACTGATGCGCGCGACCTTGATGAGCTCTTGGGCGACGGGCTCCTGCGCAATGTCGCGGAGCGGCTCGCGGCCAGCCCGGAGAGCGAGGCATCCCTGGCGCTGCGCTATCTCGACAGCTTTGCGCGGAGCTAGCCGATGAAGATCGAAGCGCTCCGCGTTCGCAATCTGCGTAAGTTCGGTGCCAAAGGGCTCGCGATCGAGAATTTCGCGCCGGGCATCAACCTCCTCGCCCGGCCCAACGAGTTCGGGAAGAGCGCGCTCTTCGATGCCTTGAGGGCGGGTCTGTTCTTCAAGCCGACCGCCAACAACAGGGAGACCCGGGCGCTGAAACCCGAAGCGGGTGGCGATCCGTTGGTCGAGATCGATCTTTCCTCCCAGCAGGGATCGTTTCGGGTTCGCAAGCACTTCATGGGCTCCCGCAAGGGGTCGGGGACCCAGCTTCTCGAACGGCCGACGCTGCGCGAGCTCGCGCGGGAAGACGCGGCGATTGCGAAGATCGCCGAGATGCTCGGCGCGGCGTCTCCTACTGAGGGGACACCCGGTCTTCTCTGGCTGGCCCAGGGCGAAGGGTTTGCTCCTGGCCTCTCAGGCGAGCAGCGCAAAACCGCTGACGGGCTTCTCTCGTCGGAAGTCACCGAAGCCGCGATGGGCGGTGACGTGGGACGGGTGCGCAGCCGGACGGAAGCCGAGCTGCAGAAGCTGGAAACCCTCAAGACCGGGAAGGCGACGGGCGAGATGGCGACGGCTCTCAAGACGGTCTCCACTTTGGAGAGTGACGTCGCCGAGCTCGAACAGAAGGTGCGCCTCAGCTCCGACCTCAGAAGCGAGGTCGAAGGTCTGTCCAAGCGCGAGGCACGCCTGTCGGAGCCGAAGGAGACGGAGCGCCGCCGCGAGGAGCTGCGCGAGGCCCGTCTCGCCGCAAAAGAGGCCGAACTCGACCTCCAGAAAGCCAGCCATACCCGCGAGCAGCTGGCCGCAGCCGAAGCCGCGCTCCAGACGGCCCGGGACAAGCAGACTGAACTGCAGGCGAGCCTGAAAGAGCTGGAAAGCAAGGAAAAAGCGCGGGGTATGGCCGCGGCTGCGCTCACAGCAGTGCAGGATGACCTTGGCCATACCGAGGCTGCGCTGAAGGCTGCGAGCGAGAAGCGTGAGGGGGAACAGGCCCGTCACGACACGCTCTCCCGAGAGTTCGCGGAGGCACGCCGAAATGAAGCTTTGGAGCGGGAGCAGGCCGAAGCGGAGCGGCTGAGAGAGACGAAGGAACGCGTCGATACAGTGATGAAGGACGCGCAGCGCCTCCGGGAGGTTTTGAAGGCTCCCGCCATCGACTTGGCGCAGCTCGCAAAGCTCGAAACTGCAGTGCTCCGTGCGAAAGCGGCGGAGGAGGCAGAAGCGCCGGTCCTGACCTTGGAGGAGGGCGGTCCGGCAACGCTGAACGGTGAGGATTTGAGGGCTGGTGAGGGGCAGACCCTCTCGGGCAGCGCAGCGATCGAGATCGGGGGAACGAGGCTTACGGTCGACGTTCCCGACCGCGGAAATCTCGCCAGGAGCCGGGCAACCGCCGAAGGGGAACTTGCAGCCTTCCTTTCGGCGGCCGGGGCCAAGAACGCTGAAGACGCCGCTGAGATCGAGCGATCCCGCAAGGCGGCAGAAGCGGACCTCAAACGTCTTGATGCCGAAAGGAAGCGCCTCGCGCCTGATGGCTTGGGGGCTATCGAGGCGCGTCTGGAAACGCTCGCGGCTGCCGAGCAGCCCGCAGGCGACCTACGGCGACTAGAAGATATCGAACCGCTTTTGGATGAAGCAAAGACGGCTCTCGACGCTGCCTCAGCCGATGAACGACGCGCGCAAGCTTTCCATAAGGCTGCGAGCGATAAGGCCCTCGAAGCGAAGTTTGCCGCTGCCACCAACGAGAAAGACTGCGAGCGGCTGCTCAGTCAGCTTGGAGATGAGGCAGCGCGGGCTGGGAAGCTTGCCGCGGCGGAAGACGCCGTCCTCGCTGGCGAGCGAGCCCGCGGTGCGCGGGCGTCGGAGCTTGAAGCCCTCGAGAAGAACGTCGCCGCCGGCCAAGCGGCCACCACGAGGCTCAAACGGCTCGAGGAGGTCGAACGGAAGCTCGGCCAGGAGCTTTCGTCCTTGCGCGAAAACCTGGCCCAGAAGCGCGGTCAGCTGAGGGCTCTCGATGCTGACGGGGCGGAAGAACAGTTAGCGGCGGCCGTGGAACTCCTCGAAGCTGCGTCCCAGCGGGCGGAGCAGCTCGAAGAACGGCGCAAGGCGCTGCGGATGCTGCTTACCCTGATCGATGACGAGGAAGCCCAGCGCCGCGACCGGGTGGTCGAGCCAGTGATGGCGACCATCAGACCGATGGCGGCACGTCTCCTGGGGGCCGAAGCTCTTCGTTTCGATAGCGAATGGAGGCCGGAAGCCGTTGACCGACAGGGGCTCGCTCTCGGCGACGCCCAGCTGTCAGGCGGGACACGAGAACAGCTCGCGCTTCTGACCCGGATCGGTTTTGCGAAACTTGCGGCAAGCCAGGGGGAGCCGATGCCCCTGATCCTCGACGACCCGCTGAGCTACGCCGACGATGACCGGATCAAGGTGAGCTTCGACCTTCTCCACGAGCTTGCGCAGGAGACCCAGATCATCATTTTCTCCTGTCACGAGCAGGTCTTCGATGAGCTCGGGGCGCACCGCCTTGAAACAGAGGCCTTTCCCGAAAACTGATTCGCTTGGCGATTGTCTGCCCACGCTTCTGTGTTAAGCTCTCGGTAAGGGTAGTTGGGAAATTCGGACATGTCCTACGGTGACGGCAAGCGCAGTCAGGTCGCGCGCGACTTCGGCCTGATGAACATCACGGGTTTCGGTCTCGCTTCGGCGATCGGCATCGGCTCCGCGGTGATCGTCGATCTCGTGCAGCAGCAGGAAGCTTCCTCGCTCTATGTCATCAATCGACTGCTCCTAGAAGCGACGACCCTCTTGGGTATCAATGCGATCCCGCTTTACGGTGTAATGCTGCTTCTGATGGGTGCCGGGGCGCTTTCCATTTTCGTGACCGAGCCCGTCTCCTATCGCGGAGCGTTTACGCAGGGCTTCTTGGTCCTGTCGGCCCTCGTGACGGCTGTGCCTTCGGATCTCGGCACGCCGCTGCAGGCTCCGGCGCAGGAGATGCGCGAATCCGACGAGGCGTTCGACTCCATGTTCGAGCCTGCGAGCCTTTCGGGCGGGGAGATGAGCTACCAGATCGTCCCCGTGGCGGTTCAGCGCTCGGGCCAGCAGGAGTATCAGCTCCGCATCCAGGTCAACTTCCCGAACGGTCTCGAGGGCAACTTGCAGGGCATGGTCAAGCGCAATCGGCTGGTCGGCAAGCTTTGGAATCCGGACACCAACACCCGGTACAACATCTTCCGCAACTCCGGTGCCGAGATCAGCTATCGCGACAACAAGCTGCGGATCGTCACGACCGTGGACGCGATCGAGCCGGAGTCGGAGCTCTGGATCCTCGTCGAGGCCAACGGCTACAAGATTACCGAAGAGCGCTTCGAGGCGCAGGTCGGGCCGAACCCGATCTGGAACGTTAACATGCAGCCTTCGAACACTCCGCTTCTGGTCCAGCGCTTGCGGCATCCTTACCGCTTCTAGGGCAGCCTCTTTCCTCGCAAGCTTTGCAAATCGGGCTAGGTCTTCTTCCAAGGAGGCCGCATGCCCGGATCAGTCGTTGCCATCATCGGAGCAGGGGTCGCGGGCCTCGCCTGCGGAAGAGTCCTATCCGAGGCCGGCTTCGAGGTTCGGATCATCGACAAGGGCCGTGGGCCTGGCGGACGGTGCTCCTCCCGCAGGACAGCGCCCGGAAGGTTCGACCACGGAGCGGTTTACTTCACAGCGCGAGACGAAGCTTTCCGTGGGGCTGTCGAAGGATGGCAGGCGGCGGGTTGCGTGGCTCCATGGGACGGGCGGTTTTTCAAGGATGGCGAGCGCCATGATCCCGGCGAGCCCTGGTACGTCGGAACGCCGGGCATGAACGCCTTCGTCCGCCATGAGGCCGAGGCGCTCTCGGCTGAGTTCGGGGTCGAGATCGGAACGCCCGGAGAAGGGCGCGACGGCCGCTTCGACCTGAGCACCAAGGGTGGCCATCAGGTCGCCGACGCGGATTTCGTGGTCCTTGCTGTGCCTGCGCCCCAGGCATTGGCGCTCCTTCCCGATGACAGCGGCCTGAGGACGGGAGCTGCTGCTGCTTCTTTCGACCCGTGCTGGACGCTGCTTGCAGCCTTCAACGGAGAGCATGACCCGGGCTTCGACGCTCACATGAAGAGCGAAGGACCCGCTGACATGCTCGTCTGGCAGGCCGGTCGGCCTGGCAGGGAGCCAGGCAGCCGATTTGTCCTTCATGGATCGCCGTCATTCTCGCGGGAAAATCTCGAGGCGGATCCCGACGATGTCAGCGACTTGCTGCTGAAGGAGCTTCACACCATGGTGCCGGGTCTTCCACGCCTTGCGGAGCTGACCATGGTCCACCGCTGGCGCTATGCGCGGGTGGCCGAGGCCGCGCCCGGCGATTTCGGGCTCGACCTCGATGATGGGTTCGCGACCTGTGGCGACTGGCATATCGCACCGAGGATCGAAGCCGCCTGGCTCAGCGGCCACCGTCTTGGCAGAAAGCTCGCTAGGGAGCTCTAGCCTTTGATCAGTGAAGGGATCTTTTCCTTCAGCTTGAAGAAACCCTTGGCGCAGTGAGGCCATGCGGCGCTGTCCTCAGGGCGCAGGATCTCTGCGCGCTTGACGCCTTCACTTTCCCAGCTTGAAGCGGCCTGGTTGATCCTGTCACGGACGGGCCCTTGCGGGATGTAGGGCATGACGACCTGTTCAGCGCCGATATCCTTCGCATGCTGAAGGATCGCTTCGGGACTTGGCAGCTTGACGGCATCGGCATCCATCGCGTCGTCAGCGCGATTGAGTGCATCTTCCACGGCTTCGATCGTGAACTGCTTCACGGGCTCCGACGCTCCGTAGGGGGAACGGCTGTCGGTCACGGTGATGGCCGCGATACCCCTGACGTCGAGCCCGCCGAGATCTAGGCTGTCGAAACCCAGATCATCCTCGTGCAGGAGGAGAAGCGCCTTGCGGCTTTTGTCGAGGGGCGTGATCGTTGGTGCAGGTCCCGCTTCGCCGTTCCAGTCATCGTCGAGGGGCGCAGGATCCTCGGCCAGCTTGCCTTCGGGATTGAAGCGGCCGTCCGTATGCTTCTCGATATTATCGGCGCGGGCGACGTAATTCTTGCCCTTGGTGTGAAGCCCCGCGACCCAGCGCCATGACAGGGTGTTCGATGCGGCATCGCCGTCGAGCAGATGACGGTAGAAGAAATCTGCTCCAAGGACCCAAGGCAGTTTGAGGGTGAAGATCCAGATCGAGGCATACCACATGCGCGCATGATTATGCAGGTAGCCGGTCTCTACCAGTTCATGCGTCCACTGATCGAAACAGTCGATGCCTGTCTTGCCACCCGTGGCTTCTTCGAACGCTACCTTCTGTCCACCGGAGAGACCCTCGATCGCAGACTTCGCTGTTGTGGTATAGCGAGACCAGACGTGAGGCCTGAGCTCAAGCCATCCTTTGAAGTAGGTCCGCCAGAAGACTTCCTGAACGAATTTCTCCGCAGTTTGAAGACCGTGGGCTTCTATGGCCGCCTCGGCCACATCCTTCTCAAGGAGGAGGCGATGGCTGAGATAGGGAGACAGACACGAGACGTTGAAGCGGTTCTCTGGTCCGAAATCCGTGTTGCGCTTGGAAGCATAGGTCTTTCCCATATTCTGGGTGAAGGCGTTCATGCGGTGAAGCGCCGTCTCCCGTGTCGCGGGGAAGAATTCGGGTGTGGCAAGGTCCTCGTTGCTCATCGGATCAGCGCGCCGGGCTTGCAGCTTCGGCGAAGCCTTCGGCCTCGATCTCGCTTGCGCGGAACGTCGGGATGAGACGTGGGGGGAGGATTTCCTCAAACGCCTGGCCGACGGCGAGAACCTCCGCGTCCATCCATTTGCCCGACATGATGGAAAGGCCGAGCGGCAGGCCGCTGACGTCACCCATGGGCAGGGTCAGGTGCGGGTAGCCCGCAATGGCTGCGACCCAACCTGCGCCCGCCGAATTGGCGATGATGTCTCCACGTACGAGGTCGATCTTGAAGGCAGGACCAAAGCTTGGTGCAATGAGGAACTGAACGTCGTTCTCTTCGAGGAACCGGTCGACGCCGCCCTCGCGAGTGGCCGACTGGGCATTGGAGAGAGCGGTACGATAGCCCTCGTCATCAAGGCCCGGCATCGCTTCTGAATCGATGAGGATGTCCTGTCCGAACACGGACATTTCCTTCTCGTTCGCCTCATTGAACGCGATGACGTCGGCAAGGGTGCGGGTCTGAACTTCAGGCGCGGCCTCGGCGAGATAGGCGTTGAGGCTCTCCTTGAATTCGGCCTTCAGGACGGTGAAGGCATCGCCGCCCGAGAGGTTCAGATTGGCTTCGTCGATGTCGACAAGGATCGCTCCTGCGGCCTCTGCGCGGGCGAGGGCCTCGTCGAAGACCGCCTGCTCGCGGGGGTCGTCGGACTGGGCCCAGCGCAGGACGCCGATGCGGATGCCCTCAAGGCTCGCCCCTTCGAGGCCGGCGACATAATCCGTCTTCCGATCATCAGCCTCTGCCGTTGCGGCATCGCGTTCATCGGTGCCTGCAATGGCGGTCAGGATCATCGCGGCGTCACGGACGCTGGTGGTCATCGGGCCGATCGTGTCCTGGCTCGGGGAGATGGGCACGACGAGAGAGCGCGAAACGAGGCCGACGGTCGGCTTGAACCCGACAATACCGTTCGAGGCGGAGGGACAGATCACGGAGCCGTTGGTTTCGGTACCGAGAGCACCCCATGCGAGGCCTGCCGCTACGGCAGCGCCCGAGCCTGCCGAGCTGCCGCAGGTGTTGCGGGAGAGGTCGTGGGGGTTACGGCTGAGCCCGCCAACGCCTGACCAGCCGCTCACCGATTGTGACGAGCGGAAGTTGGCCCATTCGGAGAGGTTCGTTTTGCCAAGGATGATCGCGCCCGCGTCCCGCAGCCTTGCGATGACCGGGGCATCGCGGCCGGTATTATTGTCCTTGAGCGCGAGGGAGCCTGCGGTGGTGGGAAGCTCGAAGGTCTCGATATTGTCCTTCACGAGGATGGGCAGGCCGTAAAGGGCGCCTGGCTCCTCGCCGCTGGCGACGGCTTCCTCAAGCGCCCGGGCCTGGGCCACGGCTTCGGGGTTCACGGCGATGACAGACTGCAGGGTTGGCCCGCTCTGGTCGATCAGCTCGATCCGCTGGAGGTAGGTGCCGACGACCTGGCCGGGCTTCACCTCGCCATCTTTCAGGCGCTGGGGCAGGGAGGCCGTGTCAGGGGCTGCCGCGAAGTCCTGGCGTGCCGATTGCTGGGTCGGCGCCGGGGAGCTTTCGCCCGTCGGTCCTTCGCCGCATGCTGCCAGAAGAGCCGCCGCAGCGACACCGATCCACAAAGCCCTCATCCTCAGGTCTCCTTTGACTTGACCCCTCCTTCTGAACTGCTACTGACCCGCGCTTCAAGACGGGACGTCCGGGAAACCGCCGTTGTGATCGTCTGCCGCATGGGGCGGCAGACCGGATCCGGGCCTAAGAGAGTGAAAAATGTCGAAGCGGATCTCCGCCAAGTACAAAATCGACCGCCGCGTCGGTGAAAATATCTGGGGTCGCCCCAAGTCTCCCATCAACAAGCGCGACTACAAGCCCGGCATGCACGGCCAGCGCCGCGCCGGTAAAGTCTCTGACTTCGGTCAGCAGCTGATGGCGAAGCAGAAGCTCAAGGGCTACTACGGCAACATCTCCGAGAAGCACTTCGAGCGCCTCTACACCGAAGCTGCGAAGAGCAAGGGCAACACGGCAGAGAACCTGATCGGCCTCCTCGAGAGCCGTCTCGACGCCATTGTCTACCGCGCCAAGTTCGTGCCGACCGTTTTCGCGGCGCGTCAGTTCGTCAACCACGGCCATGTCATGGTCAACGGTCGCCGGACCAACATCCCTTCCTACCGGCTGAAGCCCGGCGATGTCGTCGAAATCCGCGAGAAGTCCAAGAACATGGCCCTCGTCCTCGAAGCCCTGCAGCTCGCAGAGCGCGACATCCCCGACTATGTCGACGTCGATCCGAAGAAGATGACCGCGACCTACATCCGCACCCCTGAGTTCGCGGAAGTGCCCTACGCGGCCACCATGGAACCGAACCTCGTCGTCGAGTATTACGCTTCGTAATTTCGGCAGCGAAACAGGAACTGCAGAAGCCCGGCCATCGTGCCGGGCTTTTTGTTGGCAGGCGACGGGGTCCGTGAGACGCTGCGGGGATGATCGTTCCGCATCTCCTGCTCGCAGCCCTTGCCTTCCAGACCAACCCCGAAGCCGGGGCCTATGAATGGCCGCGGAGCGCTGAGTACATGTCCGAGCGGGCGGTGCTGGTGTTCTCCGAAACGAAGGGCTGGCGGCACGAGGCGGGCATTCCTGCGGCGATGCTGTTCTTCAACCGTCTCGGTGAGGAAGAGGGCTTTTCGGTGCACTCGACCGAGGACAGCAGGGTCTTCACGGCGGAGAACCTTGCGCGTTTTCAGGTGGTGGTCCTCAACAGCATGACGGGAGACGTCCTGACCGATGCCGAAGAGATGGCGCTTCAGGACTGGCTCGAGGCTGGCGGCGGGC
This sequence comes from Parvularcula mediterranea, assembly GCF_013085255.1. GTDB lineage: Bacteria > Pseudomonadota > Alphaproteobacteria > Caulobacterales > Parvularculaceae > Parvularcula > Parvularcula mediterranea. The sequence continues at coordinate 988,952 of NZ_JABFCX010000003.1, read as the reverse complement.
TGATCGCCCTTCACGGGGCGGGGGATGGCTCTCAAGAGAGCTGGCCCTGGTACCGTGAGAACGTGATCGGCGCGGTCTTCTCAGGGCACCCGATCGGTCCGCAATTCCAGGATGCGGAGGTGCAGACGCTCTCTGACCACCCGGTCACGGAAGGACTGCCAGAGAGCTTCGTCCACAATGACGAGTGGTACTCCTTTGCCGCGCCTCCGGGGGAGGACTTCACCCCGCTGATTGGTGTCGTGGAAGGAAGCTACAAACAGGTGGCGGGTGGCGTCTGGCCTGACGAGGACCTCGTGATGGGCCCTGAAGCCAAGGACCACCCGGTCGCCTGGACCCGCTGCATCGGCAAGGGTCGCACCGTCTTCTCAGCCCTCGGCCATCAGCCTCAAGCGTTCGAGGCAGAGGAGCATAAGCGGCTTCTGACGAATGCCCTCGCATGGGTGACGGCGGACGAGGAAAGCGGCGGCTGCCCGGCCCGCTAGGGGCTGCAGGGCAGGCTGTCTCCAGTCCGTTCAGTGTACGCGGCGCAGAGCGCACGCGCTTCGGATGCCCGTCCTGACCTGAGTAGCAAGCTCGCCAAACCTTCGGTTGCGCCTCGGTCGAAGGGATCATCCTCGAGAACCCGCTTGTACCAACTCTCGGCGGCCTCGTTCCTTCCCGCGTCGAGGTCCCGCTCCGCCAGCAGGACCCCAAGGGGCGCCCGCCACGGTGCCGCACGCTGGGCTTCAGGGCCCGAGGCATTGCCGATGGCGTTATAGGCCTTGGTCAGCGTCCGGTAGCTCTCAGCTTTGTTGCCGCGCATCGCCTGGATCTCAGAAAGGTTGATCAGCACCGCCCAGTTTCCGGGCTCGGCGTCGAGGGCCTTCTCATAGGCCTCGAAGGCTCCGTCGAGATCGCGCTGCGCTGTCCGCACAAGGCCAAGGATCCGAAGCGCATCGCTGTTGCGCGGGTCCTGCCGCACGGATTTCTCTGCGAGGCTCCTCGCTTGGGCGAGAACGGCCTTGGCCTCGGCGCTGTCGGTGAGCCCTGCGGCGAGCGCGGCTTCGAGGGAGGTGGCGCCGTCTTCATCGAGGCCGACCGCTTCGGGCCAGCGGATCACCCTTTGGACGAGCGCGGCGGCCATGCCAGCCTCGGCTTTGGGATCGGAGCCTGTCTCCCTGAGGGCGCGGGCGTAGAGCTCGATCGCTGCTTCGTTCCCGGCCCGGGTGAATTCCATGTAGCGGTCCGTGGCGCGTTCGACTGTCGGCGATGGTTCGGGCGCGGGCCGGTTGGTCGCGTTGATGGCGACCCCTGCCAGCAGCAAAAGGCTGGCAAGGGCGGCCGACGGCCAGAGCCACCGGGCACGCGGAGTGGGAGCGGCCTCAGAAGCGACCAGCCGATAGCCTCGTTTCGGAACCGTTATGACTAGCGAAGAAGCTTTGGGATCGTCATCGAGAGCCTTGCGGAGCTTCGAGACCGCGCGGCTCAGCGTGTCCTCACCGACGGTGACGCCGGGCCAGACAGCGCTGAACAGATCCTCGCGGGAAAGAGTGGCGCCGTTCGCATCCAGAAGCGCGCCCAGAAGGTCGGCGACCTTGGGCTCCAGCCTCCGCTCCTCGCCATCGGGGCCGATCAGCCGGCTCGACGCAAGGTCAGGCCGCCATCGGCCAAGCCGTGGCGCAGGATTTTCGCGCGGTGATGCCATGGGGCGAATTTAGGGGCGCCGCCCTTGGATTGATAGGGAATTCAGGGCCGTCAGCTTTTCGTCAGGACTTCTGGAGACGGCCTCCATCGCCGCGTGAGCGGTGCTCCAGCTGATTGGGCGCCGACCTCTGCGCTTCATCTTCGAGGAGTCCCACATGCGCCCGTTCCTGTCCGTCCTTGTGTTCTCAGCCCTCAGCGCCTGTGCCGCGCAGAAGGTTGAGGAGCATCCGTTTCTCAAAACCCCTCAGATCCCTGCCGAAGCCCTCGCTGAAGGTGAGCGTCCTCTGTCTCCGGAGGAGCTGCGGGAGGATTTCGCGGCGCTCTATGCCGGGCTCAAGTCAGGCCACTTCGATCTGTTCGTGAACCGGAGCGAGGAGGCCTATGACGCGCTCTTCGCCGATATGGAGGCGGGCCTCGATCAGCCGCTTCATCCTTCAGAAGCGCTTTTCATCTTCCAGCGCTTCGCCGCCTTCGGGGACATCGCCCATGCGCGGGTGGAGGGCGTCTATGACGTTTGGGGGCGCTATCGCGCGGCAGGCGGCAGGGCTTTGCCGGTCTTCCCCGCCATCAGGGACGGGCGCATCTTCGTCTCCGAGAGCTATGCGCCGCGGGTCATGCAGGGCGAGGAGATCGTGGCGATCAATGGGGCGGCTTCGTCTGATTGGCTGGAGCGGCTCTCCCAAACCGTGTCCTGCGACAATCCTTACATCTGCGGCACGCTCCTTGAGCGGACGTTCTCGGTGGAGTTCTGGGCCGAGGCGGGTGCACCTGACGAGGTCGTCCTGACGCTGAGGGGCCTCGATGGCAGGCTGCGCGATGAAAACGTGCGGCTTCTGACGAGCGAGGAACTGGCAGCTGCGGAGCTGACGTCAGCGGGTGAGGTCTTCACCCTCGGCTTCGGTGATCGTGACGCGAAGATGCTCGAAGGCGGGGCGGCTTACCTGCGGCCCGGCCCGTTCTTCAGCTACGAAACCCCTGAGAACCCCTGGCAGACCGAGGGCTTCAAAGCCTTCATCGATGAGAGCTTCGAGACCTTCCAAAGGGAGGGCGCGGCGGCGCTGATCCTCGATATCCGACAGAACCCGGGGGGTACGAACTCCTTCTCGGACCCCATCATCCAGTGGTTCGCCGATGAGCCCTTCCGGTTCTATTCCTCGTTCGAGGTCCGTTCGAGCCCCGAAGCGGAAGCTTCGAACGAAGCGCGCCTCGCCCTCGCCGGGGAGAGCGACAATGAGGTCTCCCGGCGGTATGCGGAGAGCTTCGCCGAGACGCCCTATGGTGAGACCTTCACCTTCGACCTTCCCTTCGTCAGGCCGTTAAGGGGCAAGCGGTTCGAGGGCGAAGTCTATGTGCTCGTGGACCGCTACAGCTATTCAAATGCCGTAACGGTCGCGGCCATCATTCAGGACTACGGCTTTGGTCTCATCGTTGGCGAAGAAACGTCCGATCTCGCCTCGACCTACGGGGCGATGGAGACCTTCACGCTGCCGAACTCAGGGCTTGTCGTGGGTTTCCCCAAGGCGAGGATCGTCCGTCCTTCGGGCGACCCTGCGCCAGTCGGGGTCATCCCTGACATTGCAATCGAGATCCCGCCCTTCGCGACCGAGGACGTGGCCCTCGAGAAGCTCCTCGGCATCATCGCGGGCAGGGAGTGAGCCCGCTCAGGCGGCTTCGAGCACGCCCTTTTCGACGAGGAAGGGGCGGAGCTCGCCGGCTTCGAACATCTGGCGGATGATGTCGCAGCCGCCGATGAACTCGCCCTTCACGTAGAGCTGAGGGATCGTCGGCCAGTCCGAGAAAGACTTGATGCCCTGGCGAAGCTCGTCCGACTGCAGGACGTTCATCGACCCGAATTCAACCTCAAGGTAATTGAGGATCTGCACGACGGCCGATGAAAAGCCGCACTGCGGGAATTGGGGGGTGCCTTTCATGAAGAGCATGACGTCGTTGCTGTCGATTTCGCTCTTGATGGTATCGTGGGCCTGGTCGGTCATGGCTATCTCCGTTTCGCATCAGCTAGAGACGCTTCCATGACCTCGCAAGATGGCCCGCCTCTTCTTGTCGTCGCGGGGCCGACGGCTTCGGGGAAGTCAGCGGCCGCTACGATCCTCGCGAGCATGCATGGCGGCCACGTGATCAACGCGGACTCGATGCAGGTCTATCGCGACCTGCGCGTGGTCTCGGCGCGTCCCGGCCCTGAAGAACAGCGCCGGGCACCCCACCACCTCTATGGCCATATCGACGCAGCGGACAGGTTCTCCGCGGGTCGTTTCGTTGCCGAAGCGGCTCCTCTCGTCGAAGGGATCAGGGCCGGAGGCAGCGTTCCTGTGCTTTGTGGCGGGACCGGCATGTATCTCAAGGCACTCCTCGAAGGCCTTTCGCCTGTGCCAGAGATCGAAGCAGGGACCGTGGAGGATGTGACCGCGCGGTGGGAGGCTGACCCTCGGCAGGCGCGGGCCGAACTCCTTGAGGTCGACCCGGCGATGGAGCGCCTCGAGCCCTCTGACCGCCAGCGGCACATCCGTGCGCTTTCGGTGCATCGCCAGACGGGCAAGTCGCTTTCTGACTGGCAGGCCATTCCGCCCCAGCCAGCCCTGACCGTTCCCGCGGTTTGCGCGGTTCTCCTCCCGGAACGGGAGGCGCTCTACGCGCGGATCGAGGCGCGGTTCGACCGGATGATCGAGGAGGGCGCCACCGAAGAGGTCCGCCAGCTCCTCGCCCGGGAGCTGCCCGAAGACCTGCCTGCGATGAAGGCCCTCGGGGTGCCTGAGATCGCAGCCTTCGTCAGGGGGGAGGTGACGATGGAAGAGGCAGTGGAGAAGGCGAAGCAGGAGACTCGGCGCTTTGCCAAGCGGCAAATGACCTGGTTCCGGAACCAGACCGACTGGCCGAGTTTTGAAACGCCAGAGGCCTTGGTCGAATATCTGCAGACGAAGCTGTAACCTCTGCCTCCCGCGCGCGAAGATAGCCCCGACATCAAATCTGATCGGGGTTCATCATGGTCATCGCACTTCTTCTCAGCCTCTTCATGCAGCAGGGCCTTGGCCCCGATATCGGAACGAAGGTTCCTGAGCCTGCGCAATTCGAAGACGCGATGGGTGACCGCGGCGCGACGATCGTCTTTGTCCGCTCGGTCGACTGGTGCCCGTTCTGCAAGCGCCAGGTCAAAGAGCTCGCTGACGCTTCGGAGGCCTTCGATGCAGCGGGCCGTCCGCTGATCTTCATCAGCTACGATGATGCGGCCAAGCAGGAGAGCTTTGCTGAACGTCTCAAGATCGAAGAGACCTTCATCGCGGACGAAGGCTCAGCCCTCATCAAGGCGTTCGGTATCCTGAACACCAGCCACCAGCCCGGCAGCCGCGTCTACGGCATTCCGCACCCGGCGGTTTTCGTGGTGGACCGCGACGGCGTCGTGAAGGCGCGCCTCTACGAGGAGGACTTTGCCACAAACTCCAAGAGCTATCGCAATCGTCCTGCTGTCGATACGATTCTGGAAGCTGCGAAGACGAAGGGTTGAGGTCGCTTCGCGGCTTTTTCTTTTGATGGGTCCTGGATCTAGTCCAAGATGACGACAATTGTGAGATCACGCCTCAACGCGTCATTCTGGACTTGATCCAGAACCCATCGCGAACGTCAGTGAGCAAATGAAAAAGGGGGCGTTTGCCCCCTTAGTTGCTTCGCGACAGACTCCCCACAGGGGCGGATGTGGCCGCCTAAGCGACCTTCATGAAGTCGGGAACGTGATCGCCAAAGCCTTTGACGTTGTCCGCGTGATCCATGGCAGGGACGTCGTTGTGACGGTTCCTGCGGCCACGTCCTCCGCGGTCTGAACGTTCCGAGCGGTCGGATCTCTCAGAGCGTTCGCCCCGGTCGGAGCGCTCGCTGCGGTCGCGGTCACCACGGCCTTTGCCGCGCCCACCCTTGCCGCTGTCATCGTCTTTCCATTCGGAGAAGAACTCCGAAAGGTCGACTTCCTCGATACCGACCATTTCGGTGGTCTTGAGGACAGCGTCGTAGGACTTGTCGTCGCCCGGGGTGACCATCATGACCGCAGTACCCTTGCGGCCTGCACGGCCGGTCCGGCCGATGCGGTGGACATAGTCGTCGGAGTTTACAGGCACGGCGAAGTTGAAGACGTGGCTGACCTCGGGAATGTCGAGGCCACGGGCCGCAACGTCCGAAGCGACAAGGAGCTTCAGCTCGCCATCGCGGAACTTCTGCAAGGTCTCCATACGGAAGGATTGCGCAAGATCGCCGTGGATCGGACGCGCATTGTAGCCGTATTTCTGGAGGCTCTTGGCGACGATATCGACGTTTTTCTTCCGGTTACAGAAGATGATGCCGTTCTGAAGACCTTCGGCGTCGTCAATCAGCTTGCGGAGCGTTGCGCGCTTCAGGCGGTCGTCGTTCTTGGGCAGCTTGACGATCAGCTGGGTGATCGTCTCCGCCGTCTGAGCGGGCCGCGAGACCTCGACCCGCGCGGGCGCGGAGAGGAAGGCTTGCGTCAGGCGGGTGATCTCCGGCGGCATGGTGGCCGAGAAGAAGAGCGTCTGGCGCGTGAACGGCGTCAGGTTGAAGATGCGCTCAATGTCCGGAATGAAGCCCATGTCGAGCATCCGGTCGGCCTCGTCGACGACCATGACTTCCAGGCCGGTGAGGAGGAGCTTGCCGCGCTCGAAATGGTCAAGCAGGCGACCGGGCGTTGCGATCAGGACGTCGACACCGCGGGTGAGGGCGATCTCCTGGTCCTTGAAGCTGACACCGCCGATGAGGAGCGCCATCGAGAGCTTGTGGTGCTTGCCGTACTTTTCGAAGCTTTCAGCCACCTGTGCCGCGAGCTCCCGGGTCGGCGCGAGCACGAGGCTGCGCGGCATGCGTGCCCGGGCCCTGCCGCGCGACAGGCGGTGGATCATGGGGATGGTGAAAGCGGCGGTCTTACCGGTACCCGTCTGGGCGATGCCGAGCACGTCGCGGCCCTTGATCGCTTCAGGGATGGCTTTCGCCTGAATGGGGGTCGGCGTCTCGTAGCCTGCGTCGAGGATGCCCTTGAGGAGCTTCTCGTCGAGGCCGAGGTCGGCGAACTTCACATCGACCGGCGCGTCCGCGGCGATCACGCCATCGTCCTCCGCTAACTTTGTTTCAGGAGCAGCGGTCTCTTCGTTGGTCGTCTCTTGGGGGTCGGCGTCCGTCTGGGGGACGTCGTTTTCTTCTGTCATGCCTTGGTCGCGTGTTGCTTCGTTTCGGGTCGGTTGAGGTCTGTGATGAGCGCCTAACGAGCCGAACCAGCAAGCAAGACGCCAAGTCGTCTGCAGCAGGGTGTCTGACTTTGTCCTTCAAGGAAGGCTGCACCCGCGCAAGTCGTGGGCACTAGAGAGCGTGCCGCGGCCTGTAAAGACCGCGTGCGTGAGCTTTCCGAGAGGAAGTGCAGCCGTTGCGATAATGCAACGACATAAGTTGAGGCTAGCGCGTGAGAACGACCCGGTAGCGCGCTTTTCCGTCCCTTAAGTGATCCATCCCGTCATTGCAGTCCTTCATCGAGAAGGTCTCGGTCATGGGGGCGATGCCGTGGCGGCCGCAGAATTCGAGCATGCGCTGCATGATGACCGGCGGCGCGAGCGACGAGCCGCCCATCTTCTTCTCTCCGCCGATGAGGTCGAAGGCGCCAGCCTTGAGCGGTGCGTCGACGAATCCGCCGACGGTGACGAACCGGCCCTTGGCGCAAAGAGCGGTCATGTAACCGCTCCAGGGAAGCTCAGCCGCGGTCGTGTTGACGATGAGGTCGTAGGTGCCGCGAAGCTTTTTCAGCGTGTCGCCGTCGCGGGTGTTCTCGACCCGGTGGGCGCCGAGGTTCTTGGCCTCCTCGGCCTTGTCGTCGGAGGTGGTGAAGGCCGTCACTTCGCAGCCCCAGGCGTTGGCGAACTGCAGTGCCAGGTGGCCGAGACCGCCAATGCCGATGATGCCGATGCGGTCCATCGGGCTGAGATCATACTGGACCAGCGGATTGAAGACGGTGGCGCCGCCACAGAAGAGGGGGCCTGCGGTGATCGCGTCGACTTCGTCAGGGATCGGGATGCACCAGAGCTCGGAGGCCCTGATCTTGTCCGCGAAGCCGCCATGCCTGCCGACGATCAGGCCCGTGGCGTTGGAGCAGAGATTGTGGTGGCCCGACAGGCAGGGTCGGCAGGTCTGGCAGCTGTCCGCGAACCAGCCGAGGCCGACCCGCTGGCCTTCCTTCAGGCGGCGGACGCCTTCCCCCAGCTTGGTGATCTTGCCGACGACCTCATGGCCCGGGACGAGGGGGTAGCGGGACATGCCCCACTCATTGTCGATCATCGACATGTCCGAGTGGCAGATACCGCAGCTCTCGATTTCGAGCTCGACTTCGCCCGGCTTGAGGTCATCGAATTCGTAGGTGAACTCTTCGAGCTTTCCGCCCTGCTCCATGGCGGCGTAGGCGTTGACGGTCATGGCGGCGCTCCCTTTGTCGATGATCGCCACTTAGACCCCTTCGCGGGGAAGTCAGCCTGACTTGATGCGCAAGAGCAGCTGCTGGCCAAGGCGCAGCGCCGCCCAGAGGAGGCTCACGCTGGCGATCATCATGAGGGCGAGGCCGAGATCCGGGTAGAAGGCTGCCGCTGCGCTGAAGGATGCCCCGCCGATCGCGGGGATCGTGACGACCGCTCCATAGGCGAGACCGCCGAGCACGAGGGTGGGAAGGATGAGGCCCAGGGGACCGGCTTCCTTAGGTGCTGTCACGGCCCGCCACGCCCAGAGGAAGAAGCCTGAAGTGACGAGAAGAGCCGCAAGGCTCGGCACCCAAAGCTGCGCCTTCCGGAAGAGGTCAGGCCGATGGTCTGGCTCCCCTCTGCCGATGACGCGGAAGGCGACGGCTCTGAGGAACGCTTCGCTGCCGCTGCCCGAATGGTTCACCGCGCCGACGACCAGCTCGCCTGTGTCGGGGAAGACATACGCAATCGCCTGGAAGCCGGGGTTGAGGCCATCATGGCCGACAAGCAGGCGCCCTTCATGCGGGCCGACGAACCAGCCCATCGCGTAGCCGACTTCTCCTCCGCCGTAGGGGGAGACGAGTTCAGCCTTCATGCTCCGCGGCACAATGCGTGGGTCGCCCGAAGCCACGGCCTGCACATAGGTGGCGAGGTCGTTGGCCGAGGCGACGACGCCGCCCTTGGCGATGCCCTGCCGGCCCATGTCGAGATCGCTCTCTCGAACGCTGCCGAAAAAGTCCCGGTGGGGCTTCGCTTTGCCCTCAGGCGGCGTGACCACCGTGCCGCTATTCCCCATGCCGAGGGGAGCAAAGATCCGGGCTTCGAGCTCCTCTTCAAGCGGGTTGCCCGTGAGGGTTTCGATGACGAGCTGCAGCGTCATGTAGTTGGCGTTCGAGTACTGAAGGACTTCCCCTGGCTCCGCCACGGGCATGACCTTGCTGAGACCTGCCACGAGTTCAGCGGTCACCCCTTGATCCCGGCGGGTGATCGCGTGGTCCCTGTTGCCGTCGAGGGTGCTGATACCTGAACGATGGGTGATGAGTTGGCGGATGGTGATGTCGCCGCCCTTGCCGCCTTTGAGCGTGAAGGACGGGAGGTACTTCCTCACCGGGTCATCGAGGGATGCGAAGCCTTCGTCTGCGAGCTGCAGCATGACGAGGGCGGAGAAGTTCTTGCTGACCGAGCCGAGCTCGAAGGGTGTGTCGGGGGTGATCGCTGGCCCGCCTTCGTAGGCGACGCCGTAGCCCTCAGCCTCTCTTGCGCCGTCGGGGCCGATATAGGCGATCCCGAAGCCGACCATCCCGAGGTCGGCCATGGCTTCCTCGATGAAGGCGCGGTTCTCTTCCGTCAGGCCATTGGCGGATGCCGAGGCAATGAGCGCACCAAGCGCTGCGATAAGGCGGATGATCATGGCTGCTCTCCCCAGCGGTTAGTCTTTCCCCGGGCGGGCGCGACATCAAGCGCGCCCGCGACGAAGGGCTGCTTTTTCGCTGCCGGTAAGCTTTTCGGTCTTCGGCGTTGCAACAGCGCCCCGCCTTTTCTAGCGTCCTCGTTCCTTAAGGAGACAGGACCATGTGGAGCCCCGAGAGCTGGCGCGCGAAACCCGCGAAGCACATCCCCGACGACTATCCCGACCAGGCTGCCCTGGCCGAGGTCGAGCGGACGCTTGCCGCCTATCCGCCCCTGGTCTTCGCCGGTGAGGTCCGTACCCTGAAGGAACGCCTGGCGAGAGTTTCCGCAGGAGAGGCTTTCCTTTTGCAAGGCGGCGATTGTGCCGAGAGCTTTGCCGAGTTCTCTGCGGACAAAATCCGGGACACGTTCCGTGTGCTGCTGCAGATGGCGGTCGCGCTGACCTATGGCGCAGCGATGCCCGTGGTGAAGGTCGGGCGCATTGCAGGCCAGTTCGGCAAGCCGCGCTCCTCACCGATTGAGACGCAGGGCGACATCACCCTGCCGAGCTACCGCGGCGACAACATCAATGGGATGGAGTTCACTGAAGAGGCGCGGATCCCTGATCCTGAGAGGCTTCTGAAGGCCTACGGACAATCGGCGTCGACGCTGAACCTTATCCGTGCATTTGCGAAAGGGGGGTACGCGTCGCTTCGCAATGTGCACCGTTGGAACCTTGAGTTTGCAAGTGGCCCTCAAAACGAGCGTTACATGGAGATCGCGGACCGCATCTCCGACGCCATGGCGTTCATGGACGCATGCGGACTTTCTGGCTTCAACTCCCGCCAGCTCAACGAGGTCGAGTTCTACACGAGCCACGAGGCACTGCTCCTCGGCTATGAGCAGGCGATGACCCGGACGGATTCCACCTCCGGCGACTACTACGACACGTCGGGTCACATGGTCTGGATCGGTGACCGGACCCGGCAGCTCGATGGCGCGCATATCGAGTTCTGCCGGGGCATCAAGAACCCGATCGGCATGAAGTGCGGGCCGACGCTCGAGCCTGATGAGCTGATCAAGCTTCTCGATGTTCTGAACCCTGACAATGAAGCCGGGCGCATCGTCCTCATTGCCCGTTTCGGGACGGAGAAGATCGCGCAGCACCTCCCCGCCCTTGTGCGCCGGGTGCAGCAGGAAGGCCGCACGGTCGTCTGGTCCTCGGACCCCATGCACGGCAATACAATCAAGGCGGACAATGGCTATAAGACCCGGAAGGTTTCCTCCGTCCTCGGAGAGGTCGAGCAGTTCTTCGACCTCGTCAGGGCCGAAGGCGCCTATCCCGGCGGTGTCCACTTCGAGATGACCGGCCAGGACGTCACCGAATGCCTCGGCGGCCTCCAGACCATCACCGAAGACGACCTCTCCGAACGCTACCACACCCACTGCGACCCAAGGCTCAACGCCAACCAAGCGCTGGAGCTGGCGTTTACGCTGGCTGAAGAGCTGAAGGCGGTCAGGGAACGGGCGGCGGCCTAAGGCCTACTCCGCAGCAAAGCGGCCGCCTCTGTTGGCATAGGCCTGGTCGCCTTCTGTGAAGACTTTGTCCGTCTCCAGAATGTCTGCAGGCGTTTGGCGGTATTCGCTGGCGCAGCCTTCTTCTCTCAGCCGTTCGTAGAGCGGGGCGAACTCCGTGCGCAGGGTTTTCTCGAGGAGGTCTTCGTAGCTGTCGATGACGAAGTAGGTCTGCTGGAAGTCGTCGATCCTGTAGGCGGTCTTCATCAGCCGCTCGACGTCGAAGCCGATGCGGTTGGGGCTGTCGCTTTCGAGGCTGAAAACACTCTCTGCAGGAGAGGAGACGATGCCAGCGCCGTAGATGCGCATGCCTTCGTCCGTCTGGATCAGGCCGAATTCCACCGTGTACCAATAAAGCGCAGCGAGGTTCTTGAGGCAGCCTGAGTTCAGGCTCTTGAGCCCGCCCTGACCATAGGCCTGCATGTAATCGGCAAAGACCGGGTTCGAGAGCATCGGCACGTGGCCGAAGACATCGTGGAAGACGTCGGGCTCCTGGATATAGTCGAGCTGGTCGGGCTTCCGGATGAAGTTGCCCGCCGGGAAACGCCTGTTTGCGAGATGGTCGAAGAAAACCTCGTCCGGCACCAGCCCCGGTACGGCGACGACCCGCCAGCCGGTGAGGGCTTCGAGCTCGTCGGACATGCGCTCGAAATGAGGGATCCCGCCCTTGCCGAGGTCGAGGGCCTTCAGACCGTCGATGAAGGCCTGATCGGCACGGCCCGGAAGCACCTTCATCAGGCGCTTGTAGAGCACATCCCAGGTGTTGTGCTCTTCCTCGGTATAGCTCTCCCAGTCCTGCGGGATGGTGTAGTCATCCGCAGGCGCCTGGCTTGCGCGGTGAAAGGCAGGGGTGTCCGTCATGGCCGGTCTCCGGTCTTTTTCCGGTGACTAGCGGAACTTTGCCCCCGGCCCAAGACAGGGAAACCCCTGATACCGCGCGGGATTGATCAGAAGATGCGGAGCACCTTCGCTGTTCGCGTCATATCGCCCATGGGGCAGGGCATGGCCCTCGCGAACGGGTTGATCTTATGGGTTACGGGGACCGACCCTCTCAGGGTCGCCCGCAGGCCCTCGAGCGCCTCATTCAAGGCGTCTTCACAAAAGCGGTTAGCTGCGAACGGAACGCGCATCTCACCTCCACCAATTACCACCACCAGCAGGCCTAGAGGGGATTTGCGGCGAGCAGATTTCTGCAATGGGGCCATTTCAAGGCAAACTTGCCCGATGTTTACCGCCGGGGGGCTTGCCACAGGGCTCACACCTTTTCAGAGGTGCCCGCTCAACGCTATCGCTGAACCAAGGAAGACCGAGGCAGCATGGACAGCATTCTCAAAGCAGGAGTCGCGGGCGCAGGGGTGTTCGGCGGCTACCACGCCAACAAATATGTCGAAGCCGAAGGGGCTGAGCTCACAGCGATCTACGATCTCGACTGGGAGCGCGCCGAGGAACGGGCCAAGGGCCACGGCGCACGGGGATTTGATGACTTCGCGGCGTTTCTCGAAGAGATCGACGTCCTGACCATCGCTACCCCGGCGACCACCCACGCCGAGCTCGCCTCGCAGGCGATCGCCGCGGGCAAGCATGTGCTGGTCGAGAAGCCGATCGCCATGACCACCCCTGAGGCCGATGCGCTGATCGACCAGGCGGCCGAGAAGGGCGTCTTCATCCAGGTCGGCCATCAGGAGCGCTACGTCGCTGCCGCCTTCGGCCTTTTTGACCGGGAAGTGCCCCAGTCGGTGCGGTCGCGCCGCATGAACCGTTACAGCCCCCGCGCGGGCGATGTGTCGGTGGTGCTCGACCTGATGATCCACGATCTCGACCTCCTGGCCCAGCTCACCGGCCGGGCCGAGGCCAAGGTCCTGTCGATCGAGGCTAAGAAGGAGAAGGGCATCCACGCCGATTATGTGGACGTGACCCTCGATGTGGGCGGCGTGGAAGCGCAGCTCATCGCCTCGCGACTTGAGACGGACCCGACGCGGGACCTGAAGCTCGTCTATCCCGATGGGCAGATCCACCTCGATTTCCTCGACCGTTCGGTGGCGAACACCACGCCTGAGCCTGTCGCGGCGGATTTCAATTCGGCTGACCTGCCGCTCGCGCTGAAAGATCCGCTGGCATTCGGGACGCAGAGCTTCCTTGCCGCTGTCCGTTCGGGGGTGAGCCCGGTGGTGCCGGGTCAGGCTGGCCGCCGTGCGCTGGCCATGGCGCTGACCATTGAAGAGGCGATCGGTGGCTGACGTGCTCCGGGTTGCCCTTGCCCAGCTCAACCAGCGGGTGGGCGATCTTGAGGGCAATTGCGCGCGGATACGGGATGCGGTCCGCGACGCTGGCGATGTCGACCTCGTGGTGACGCCTGAGCTGTCGATTTCTGGCTATCCGCCTGAGGACCTCATTCACCGCAGGAGCTATGTCACGGCGTGCATGGCGGCTGTTCGTCAGCTCGCTGAAGATACCAAGGGCGGGCCCGCTATCATCGTCGGCACGCCCTGGCGCGATGATCCTGAGGCTGACTATCCCTACAATGCCTGTGTCGTGCTCGACGGCGGCGAGGTGGCGGGTGTTGCGCGCAAGGTGCACCTGCCGAACTATGGCCCCTTCGACGAGCCGCGCACCTTCGCGGCCCATGATGCGCCTGAGCCGATCACGTGCCGCGGCTGGAAGCTGGGTCTTCAGATCTGCGAGGACATGTGGTTCCCGCACGTCAGCCGTATGCTGAAGGACAAGGGCGCTGAGGTGCTGATAGCACCCCACGGCTCCCCGTTCCGCAAGGGCGTGAAGCAGGAACGCCTGGCCTGCGCACGAGGGCGGGCCGAGGAAACTGGCCTGCCCATGATCTTCGTCAATCAGGTCGGCGGGCAGGATGAGCTCGTCTTCGACGGCGGCGCGTTCATCGCTGACGCGGGCGGCATCGTCACGTCATCGGGCCTCTTCGAGGAGGGCATCCTCCGTGCGCTGATAGCGCGCGGCGGCAAGGTCATCGGGCCTGAGCCTGCTGAATGGGTAGCCGATGAGGGCCTGCTATACGAGGCAGTGGTCACGGGCACGCGGGACTATGTGCGCAAGTCAGGGTTCAGGGACGTGGTACTCGGCCTGTCCGGCGGCATCGATTCGGCCCTCGTCGCCGCGATCGCCGTTGATGCGCTGGGTCCGGAGCATGTGCACTGCGTCAGGCTGCCCTCGCGCTACACCTCTGGGCCTTCCATGGCCGATGCCGAAGCATGCGCGAAGGCGCTCGGTGTGCGGATGGATACGATCGCTATCGAGCCCGGTGTTGAGGCGATGACAGGGATGCTGTCAGAAGTCTTCGAGGGCAGCACGCCTGATCTCACCGAAGAGAACCTTCAGTCGCGGCTGCGCGGGACCGTCCTCATGGCGATCTCGAATAAGCTCGGCTCGATGATGCTGACTACTGGCAATAAGTCGGAAATGGCGGTCGGCTATGCCACGCTCTATGGCGACATGAATGGCGGGTTCAATCCGCTCAAGGACGTTTACAAGACCGAAGTCTTCCGCCTTGCGCGCTGGCGCAACGGGGCGAAGCCGTCCTGGGCGCTGGGGCCCGATGGCGAGGTGATCCCTGAAGCAATCATCACCAAACCTCCGTCAGCGGAGCTTCGCGAGGACCAGAAGGACGAGGACAGCCTGCCGCCCTATGACACCCTTGATGCGGTGCTGCAGGGACTGATCGAGCGCGACCTCGGCCCCGAAGAACTGGCCGAAGAAGGTCACGACATCGACCTCGTCCGCCGGATCGAGGGACTCCTTTTCCGCGCGGAGTTCAAGCGCAACCAGTCCCCTCCCGGCGCCAAGGTGACGACACGGTCGTTTGGCAGGGACCGGCGCTACCCCATCATCAATGGTTGGCGGGGCTAGGCCATGATCCTCGCTGCGCAGATCATCATTGCGGGGGCCATCGGGTTCCTCGTGGTGATCGGCGGCATCGGCCTCGTGGCGCCGTCAGCAGCGTTCCGGTTCTGGCGGGGTTTCGGCTCCAGCCTGTGGGCGAACAGTCTCGAAGCCTGCTTACGTTTTCTGATCGGCGTTGCTGTCATCGTCGATCGCGAGAGCTTCCCGAAGCCGGATTGGGCGATGATCGCAGGGGCTTTCCTTGCGCTGAGCGCTTTGGCGATCGGGCTCTTGTACCCACTCCACAAGCGCTTTGCCGCCATGGTCGTTCCACCTCTGGAACGGTTTATGCGGCCCTATAGCCTTGGCGCAATTCTTCTGGGCCTAGCGGTTGCCTGGTTCTGGCGTCCGGCCCTCTGAAAGATCTGCGTAACCCTTTTCGGAGGAGCGCGAACAAGAGGTCATGCAGCCACGAGGACGACCCCTCATGAAGAAAATCATCACCGCAGCGATCTTCGGTATCGCAGCAGCCACCGCCATCCCCGCCGCCGCTTATGCCGCTGACCCGGTCTCCACCGGCCGGTTCAACAACGTCGCCGCTGGCGGCTATGACGTCGTGAGCTTCTTCTCCGGCGAGGGCGTCGAAGGGTCGGCGGACTTCTCCACCACCTATCAGGGTGCGGAGTTCCACTTCGCCTCAGCCGAGAGTCTCGCCACGTTCGTCGCCGATCCTGACGCCTATGCGCCGCAATATGGTGGGTACTGTGCATGGGCCGTCGCCAACGGCAAGCTCGCTTGGGGCAACCCAAAGAACGCCAACATCGTCGATGGCAAGCTCTACCTGAACTACAATGACGGCATCGAGAAGAAATGGCTCGCCGATATCGACGGCTTCATCACCAAAGCCGATGCCGAATGGCCTGAAATTCTGAACTAGGATCCCAAGGCTCTTCCCGCACTGTCCCCTCAAGGGAAGGCCTGCTTCCTCTCCCCGAACCCTGGTTCAGAACCAGCGGCGCCCCCGGCCTTTTTAAGGTCGGGGGCGTTCGTGGTTTCAGAGGGTGAGGTTGGTCTGGGGCGCAGATGCCGCGAGGAGCCTGACGGCGGCGCTACCGCTCGCGACCTGCGTCTGGACGATGTCGTTATTGATGGCGAAACGATAGAGGAATTGCTCGCGCCTCGCCTCGTCTTTCAAGTCCTGCAGAGGAATCGCCTTCTCGAACCGCTCGGCAAGCTTGTCTATGTCAGCACCCTGAAGTTCTTGTGGAAGGCTGAGCGCCGTGAACATGACATCACGCAACGGCGGATCGGCAAGGACCTCGAACCATGAGGACACCTCCCCGATCTTGCGGTCGAAATAGGCGGACAGGCGTGCGCCATTGTTCGTCTCACCGGCTTCGATTTCGAGCTGCACCCGCTGGTAGCGGCTCGCGACCTTATCGAGGAAGTCCGGCAGCTGAAGCTTGAGATTGCCGGCAACACTGAAGCCCAAGGCATCCGTCAGCTCACGGTATTTCGCGTCGTTGAGGCGGTTCGCGAGATCGGAGCGGTCATCGCTCCCCTCCTCCAGAACACGCCCGATGATTGCCTTGGCGTCGAGCGCACCCTCTAGATCGTAGGCGGTCATCACGTAGCGGTAGAGGCGAAAGTCGGCGAGCAGGTCTTCAGGCGTCTCCACCTCGCCGATGTTCGCGCGGAAATAGTCCGTCTCCCTCCGAACCTGCGGGGGCGGCGCCTGCGTCTCGGCCTGCACGAGGCGGCGGTTCAGGAGCTCAGTGGCGAGGACGGTGCTGATCATGGCGAGAGCTCCAAGGGCTCCCGCCACCTTAGGATGTAAAGCTTCAAGGCTGGTTAACCCTCAGCGTTCGCCTGATCAGAGGTACTCGACCTTCTCGATCTCGTAGACGCGGCTGCCGCCGGGGGCTGCGACCTCGACGCTATCGCCCTCTTCCTTGTTGATGAGGGCGCGGGCGATGGGCGAGCCGATGGAGATACGGCCGACCTTCAGGTCTGCTTCCAGCTCACCGACGATCTGGTAGCGCTTCTCTTCTTCCGTATCCTCATCAATCAGCGTGACGGTCGCGCCGAAGCGGACGGTCGGGCCTTCGAGGGAGGAGATGTCCACGACCTGCGCGCGGGAGTGCTTGTCCTCGAGGTCGAGGACCTGGCCTTCGATCCAGGACTGGCGCTCTTTCGCGGCATGGTACTCGGCGTTTTCGGACAGGTCGCCATGGGCACGCGCCTCGGCAATCGCCTGGATGATAGCCGGGCGCTCGACGCTTTTGAGGTGCTTGATGTCCGCCTCCAGCTTGTCAAAGCCAGCCTTGGTCATCGGAAACTTGTCCATGTCATCGCCTTTCCGCGAAGGAGCAGAGCCGTGTTGCGTCTGCGGTGTAGTGGATCAGCGGTTGTAAGACTGCAGAGGCCTGACTTCAAGGCCGCCCCTGCGCAATGCCTCGATGGCGCGCACCGCTGCATGGGCTCCGTTGAGGGTCGTGATGCAGGGGATCTTGCGCTGGAGAGCCGTGGTCCTGATCGACCGGGAGTCCAGAATCGACTGGGCCGTTTCGGTGGTGTTGAAGATCATCTGCACCGTGCCGTTGATGAGTTCATCGACAATGTGCGGCTGGCCTTCGAGGACCTTGTTGATCTTCCGGACCGGCAGGCCTTCGTCATCAAGGTGCTGCGCCGTGCCGCCCGTGGCGATCAGGGAGAAGCCCATGTCCACGAGGCGCCGGGCGGCGCGGGTGATGCCTTCCTTGTCGCCGTCCTTCACCGAAATGAAGACGCAGCCTTCGAGAGGCACGGTGACGCCAGCGCCGATCAGCGACTTGGCGCGGGCCTTGTCGAAGTCTTCGTCGATGCCCATCACCTCGCCGGTCGAGCGCATCTCCGGGCCGAGCACCGTGTCGACGCCGGGGAAGCGGCTGAACGGGAAGACGACTTCTTTCACCGCTGTGTGGGTGAGGTGGTAGGGCTTGAGGTTGAAGTCCGAAAGCTTCGCGCCCGCCATGATCCGTGCACCGATCCTTGCGACCGGAACGCCCGTGGCCTTGGCGACGAAGGGGGCACTGCGCGAGGCGCGCGGGTTGACCTCGATCAGGTAGACGGTGCCATCCTTGATCGCGTACTGAACATTCATCAGGCCGCGCACGCCGAGCTCCAGCGCGAGGGCCTTTGTCTGGCGGGCCATTTCCTCACGCAGCTCATGGCTGAGGGAATAGGCGGGGAGGGAGCAGGCGCTGTCGCCTGAGTGGACGCCTGCCTCTTCGATGTGTTCGAGGATGCCTGCGATGTAGACATCCTCGCCGTCACAGATCGCATCGACATCGCACTCGGTGGCGTTGTCGAGATAGTGGTCGAGGAGGAGTGGCGCACTCTCCGAGAACTGAACGTTCGAGTTGTTGAGATAGTTGGCAAGCGAAGGCTCGTCGCGGACGATCTCCATGGCCCGGCCGCCAAGGACAAAGCTTGGGCGGGTGACCAGCGGGTAGCCGACTTTCTCGGCGGCGAGGAAGACCTCTTCGCGGGTCGCGGCGGTGGCGCCCGGCGGCTGTTTCAGATCGAGCTTGTTGACGAGGTCGATGAACTGCTGACGGTCCTCGGCGCGCTCGATCGCTTCGACCGGGGTGCCGAGGATCGGAACGCCGAGGTCGGCAAGGGGCCGCGCGAGGTTGAGCGGGGTCTGGCCGCCATACTGGACGATGACACCGAGCAGTTCACCCTTCTCCATCTCGCGCTTGATGAGGGCGTAGGTGTCCTCGGCCGTCAGGGGCTCGAAATAGAGACGGTCTGACGTGTCATAGTCCGTGGACACCGTTTCGGGGTTGCAGTTGACCATGACCGATTCGATGTCTGCATCGGCGAGGGCAAAGGCTGCGTGGACACAGCAATAGTCGAACTCGATCCCCTGGCCGATCCGGTTCGGGCCACCGCCGAGGATGACGACCTTCTTGCGGTCCGAGACATCGGCCTCGTCTTCGCCGTGGGGCTCATAGGTCGAGTAGAGGTAAGGGGTCGCCGCCTTGAATTCGCCTGCGCAGCTGTCGATCCGCTTGAAGGTCGGCAGCACACGGAGCTCTTCGCGGAGCTCGCGCACTTCGTCGGCCGTGCCTTCGGCCAGCTGGGCGAGGCGTTCGTCGGAGAAGCCCATCGATTTGAGTTTGTGAAGGCCAGCTGAGTCGGCAGGAAGCCCTGCGCGCTCGATCTCTTTCTCGGCCTCGATGATCCCCTGCATTTGCTCGATGAACCAGGGATCGTAAGCCGTCACCATACGGATCTGTTCGGCAGGCAGGCCCATGCGCATGGCCTGGGCCGCGACACGGAGGCGTTCAGGCGTTGGCGCGCTGAGGGCCTTGCGAAGCGCCGCGATATCATCGTCACCACCAATGCCGGGGACCGCAATCGGGTCGAGGCCGCAAAGGCCGGTCTCAAGACCGCGCAGGGCCTTCTGCAGGCTCTCCTGGAATGTCCGGCCGATGGCCATCACTTCGCCTACGGACTTCATGGCGGTGGAGAGATTAGGCTTGGTGCCGGGGAACTTCTCGAAGGCAAAGCGCGGGATCTTGGTGACCACATAGTCGATCGACGGCTCGAAGGACGAAGGGATCACACCGCCCGTGATGTCGTTCCTCAGCTCATCGAGGGTATAGCCGACGGCAAGCTTGGCCGCGACCCGGGCAATCGGGAAACCCGTGGCCTTCGAGGCAAGCGCTGACGAGCGCGAGACCCGCGGGTTCATCTCGATGACGACGAGGCGGCCATCTTCAGGATTGACCGCCCACTGAACGTTCGAGCCGCCGGTCTCGACGCCGATCTCGCGCAGGACCGCAATCGAGGCGGAGCGCATCTTCTGATACTCTTTGTCCGTAAGCGTCATGGCGGGTGCCACGGTGATCGAGTCGCCTGTGTGAACGCCCATCGCGTCGACGTTCTCGATGGAGCAGACGATGATGCAGTTATCCGCGCGGTCGCGGACCACCTCCATCTCATACTCTTTCCAACCGAGGAGCGACTCGTCGATCAGGACCTGCCCGACCGGCGAGGCTTCGATCCCTGCACGGACGATCTCGGCATACTCGTCCTTGTTGTAGGCAATGCCGCCGCCGGTGCCGCCAAGGGTAAAGGCGGGGCGGATGATGGCGGGAAGGCCGATTTCGTCGAGGGCCTTCATCGCCTGAGCATAGCCCTGGATCCGGTCATAGCCCGTCAGCTTGCCGTTCTCGTCGCGGATCTCAGGCGAGGAGGCGATGGCGGAGCGGGGGTTCTCAAGGCCGATCTTCTCCATCGCGACCCGGAACTTCTCCCGGTCCTCGGCCTTGTCGATGGCGTCGGCGCGGGCGCCGATCATTTCGACGCCGAACTTCTCAAGCGTGCCGTCTTCTTCGAGGGCGAGGGCGCAGTTGAGCGCGGTCTGGCCGCCCATGGTCGGCAGGAGAGCGTCGGGGCGCTCCTTCTCGATGACCTTGGCAACGAACTCGGGAGTGATCGGCTCGATGTAGGTGGCATCGGCGAACTCAGGGTCCGTCATGATCGTCGCCGGGTTCGAGTTCACCAGGATCACCCGGTAGCCCTCTTCCTTCAGCGCTTTCACGGCCTGGACGCCGGAATAGTCGAATTCGCAGGCCTGGCCGATAATGATCGGGCCCGCCCCGATGATGAGAATGCTCTCGATATCGGTGCGTCTGGGCATGCTGGTTCCTCCGGCTAGGCGCTTTTGATCGGCGGCTCACTGTCCGAGATAGGGGGACCCGAATTTAGGCAAACCGCGCGTAAACGGCTGAGCCGTTAATGCGCGCCAGCGGTCAACGCAACACTAGATTTTGCCTATCGCAGCGCTCGCGGCTCAGCTCGTGAATGCGAACAGCAGAAACACTGCGAAAAGGATGGGGAGACGGATCTCATCCTGCCAGCGGATGCCGATGACAGGGCTCGCGCGCCAGACGGCGATGATCGCGTTGACGCCGAAACGACCTGCGAAAGCTGCCATGGTCGCGAGCGGACCGCCCAAAGCATAGGCAATGGGCAGCGCGACGACCGTGTAGGTCGCGCCTGCGAGCTGCACGATGAAGAGCTTGCGGCTCTTGCCCATGGCGAGCTCGCACATCTGGATGAGGTTGAAGGGCAGGAAGAGGAAGCCGAGGATGAGGATCTTCAGGTAGCCGCCCGCCGGATGGAACTTCTCCGGATACATGATCTCGAAGGCGAACTCGGCGCAGAAAAAGACCCCGATAACCGTCGCAACGATCACGGCGTCGACGATCAGGCGCAGCTTCCGATAGGTCTTGCGCATCTCCTCATGGGAAACCCGCGATGCCGCGCTGAAGGCCGGGAAGCAGGCCTTGTTCAGAAGGCGGCTGAAGACGTTGAAAGCGGCCTTCGACCAGATGATGGCCACCGAATAGAGGGCGAAGGTCTGGGCATCGAAGGTGCCGGCGAAGAAGAAAATGTCGCCGCGCTGGAGGATCAGCAAAAGGAATGTGGAGAGGAAGAGCCATTTCCCGAACGAAATGATCTCCTTCACATGGGCCATATCGAGGTGGAAACCCATGCGCGGGCCCGGAAGGACGATGTGGCTGAGGATCGTCTGGCAACTGGAGCCCACCACGACACCGAGCACGAAGGCCCAGACATCAAGGCCCTGAAACGCTGCAACGAGGGTGGTCACGGTCGCCGCGACCTGAACCGCGATGGCCAGGAGAACATTGCGCAGCACGTTCTGGTGACGCTCGAGCCGCAGGTCGTTGGCGGATTTCAGATTGCCGAAGAAGAGCGTGATGCCTGTGACAGTGATGACCGCAGGCGCCGCCGGATCGGCGAGGATCGAGGCTTCGGGAATGAGACTCCGCGGTCCGTCGAGGGTCAGGGCATAGGCAAGGCCGACCACAAAGGCTGACAGCAGGAAGCCCTTGATCGCGTTAAGCGTCCAGACAGTCCTGAGGAAGTCAGGCTCTGCGCCATTCGGGGAGCGGATGACCGAGCTCCTGAGGCCGATGTCCGACATCATCGTCATAGCGACGTTGATGGTCATGGCAACGGCGATCAGGCCGAAGGCTTCAGGGACGACGAGGCGCGCGAGGATGAGGTTCGACGCAAGCTTCATCACCGTGGTGGTGGAAAGCTCGAGGAAGGTCAGGCCCGCCACAGAGCCGGCCGCACGCATGGTCTGCGAAGGCAGAAGAAGGTCGCGCAGCCTGCCGGCTCTCATGCGGACGGCTTCAATCATGGGGCGTGGCCTTGCGTGACGTCGGGAGGGGCAGTCACTGTCCCTCAAGGATGGATATAGCGTGGGCAGGTTGGCAAGAGGTTGCGCGTAGCGTGCTGGCTGGCAAGACGGAAACGCTTTCGTGAACGGCCGGGTTTTTCGCGTCTGCTAACTTTCTTGTCGGAAGACAGTCCTGACGTATCGAGGAGCAAGGCCTCTTGCTTTCCAGCACCGCCAAATACCTGGTGTTTTTCCTGCCTATCCTGGGCGCAGCCATGTGGCTGCCCTGGACCAAGTGGGGTGACGCCGAGACCAGGCGGGCGACCTTCCTCGCCTACATCGTCCTGACGAGCATCCTCTTCGTCTTTGGAAGCCCACCTCTGAAATACGTCCTGCTCCTAGTGGCAGGGCTGCTGATCAGTCCCAAGGATCCCGAAAAGCGCGCGGCGCTCTTCGTCATGCTCATCCTGATCATCCCGGAACGGTTTCCGTATTACGTCCCTTTCCCGGGGATCAATTACCTCGTCATCCTGCGGTCGGACATCCTGTTCCAGGTCTTCATGGGTCTCCCGCTGCTTCTGATGAGCCGGAAGAAGGTCAAGGATGGCGGGGCGCTGCTCGACATCCTGTTCCTGGGGTTCGCGGTCTTCTGGGCTATGATGCTGCTCAGGTCGCCCGAGACGTTCACATCGGCGCTGAGGGTTCAGGTCCTGCACGTGCTCGAGACGGTGGTCGTCTATCTCGTGCTGAGAAAGTGGCTCGGATCCTACGAGGGGATGCGGGCCTACTTCACGGCCTTCTTCGTGTTCCTCTTGTGCCTCGGCGCGCTGGCGGTTCTTTCGTCGGCAAGAAACTGGCACTTCTACGGTGAGATCACCGAGTTCAACTACCTCGCCCTGATCAGGCACGGCGGTATCCGGCTCTCCCTTCAGTTCGACCCGTTCTTCCTGAGCTACATGATGCTCACTCTCGGCGTGACGCTCTACTGCCTCAGAAGGTGGCTGACGCTTCCGAAGCTTGCTGTATTTGCTGGCGTTCTCCTGGCGCTTTTCCTCGCTCAGGACACGAAAGCGCGGACGGCATACCTGCTGTTCGTCGCCATGTTCGGCATGCTGATCTATTTCCGTTTGCCAAGTCTCGGCCTGCGGAAGTTTGTGATGTTCGGTGCGATCGTCGCAGTCTTTGTCCTGTTCCCGATCGCGCTCAACTACGACTTTGGTTCGATGGAAGGGTATAATTCCTTCGACTATCGCCAGCGGCTCTTTGAGACTGCGATGCAGAAACTGGGGCAGAACCCGCTCTTTGGCGATTCATACTACTACTTCGATCCGATTTTCGATGACCTCGTCACCGGCGAAGGGTTTGTCGACTTCACCAACTCCTACCTTCAGATTGCCCTCGGCTCCGGCATCATCGGCGTAAGTCTATGGACCGGCTCGCATATCTTGGGCATACGGATGGCCATGGGTAACGCACAGAAACTGCGTGCTCGAGAGGATGAGCGATCAAAGGAGATGGTCGTCTACGGCGAGCTTCTGGCGATTTACGGCATCGGCATCATGATGATGGGGCTGACGTCGAGCTTCATCAGCTTCACCTTCGAGTTCGCCGTGGTGCAGGTGGCGCTCTGCCGAGCTTACGTCACGGCCGTGGCGCGTGAGCTGGCGCGGGAAGAGGTGCCTTCCGAAGCAAAACAGAGCTTACCGGGCGCCTATCCGCAGCCTGCGGAGTAGACCCTAGTTCCCGGCGAGGACGTGATCGGCGACGAAGGCGTTGGAGCGGCGCTCCTCGCCGAACGTCGAGATCGGTCCGTGCCCTGATACAAACCTCGTATCGTTGCCGAGCGGCCAGAGCTTTTCGGTGATCGAGTTGAGGAGCGTCTGGTGATCGCCGCGCGGGAAGTCCGTTCTGCCGATCGAGCCCTTGAAGAGGACGTCACCGACAAAGGCGAGCCTGGCATCTTTTTGGTGGAAGACGACATGCCCCGGCGTGTGACCTGGGGTGAAGTAGACGTCGAACACGACGCCCCCGATCTCCACCGTGTCACCATCATCGAGCCAGCGGTCAGGCACCACGTTCTCGCCCTGCGCATCGACACCGAAGCGCAGGGACTGCTCAGCGATCTGGGATAACCAGAAGACCTCCTCCTGATGGGCGCCTTCGATGGTCGCGCCGGTCCGCTTCTTCAGCTCCATGGCTCCCGACGCATGGTCGAGATGGCCGTGGGTGAGCCAGATCTTCTTGATATCCGCCTTCATCGCCTCGGCGGCAGCGAGAAGCTTGTCGACCTCGCCGCCCGGGTCGATCACCGCCGCATCGCCATTGGCCGCGCGGATAATCGAGCAGTTCTGCTGGAAGGGCGTGACGGGGACGATCTGGACTTGGAACGGAGGCTGTTGGGTCATCACGATGGGCTAGCGCGGCATGGGGCGACGGGCAATTCGGGAAAGGCCGGTTTGCGCCCGGTCATTGCCTGTGTCTTAATGCACGTTAACAATTGCTCTTGGGGGATCTGCGGTGCGGATGGTGACGGTAAGAGATTGGGCGGCCTTCGGGCTAGCGGTTTTCCTGTGCGCGACAACAGCGGATGCACGGTTGGTGCGTTCCGGCGGGTCCAGCGATGGGTCTGGCGGCGTCTGCAATACAGATGGCAGCGGGGGGGGCGGCGGGGGCACGTTGCAGCTTGCCGTGTTCAACGAGGACGGCAGCGGCACCCCGGGCACATTAATCCCGGCCTTTCGGGATATCGAGCTCTCGGCCCTGCCTGAGGATCGCTGCTCGGTAGCGGATTTCTACCGGTTCGTAGCGGGGGACCTTCTGGCTTTCGAAGGCTCCGCAACCGGCGATGATGTCGGTCTCCTCAATGCCGATGATCTCGACGTCTCCTACGATTGGACGGTTGGTGGATTCACTTTCACCTCCGACACGCTGACGCCGACCTTCAGCACACCGATCCCTGACGCGCTTTTTGAGACCGATGGGCGCCTGCCCCTCGGGATCCTTGCGACAATCACCCCTGCTGTGGGAAAGGCGTTCTGGTTCTGCGATGCGTCCGATTGCAGCGAGGCGCTGTTCCTGTCGAGCGGTCAGTCATTCGAGATCAATGGCCTCGGCGCCTCTGCCGAGTTTGTGGTTCCATTACCCGCGGGCGGTCTGCTCATGCTGACCGTTCTGATGGGCGCCGGGGGCCTCAGGCGACTGCGGCGTTAGTCCGGATTACGCCGGACTCCAGCCCTAGCGGTGGTGCTCGATGTGGCTGTCGACGAGGGCTTTGTTGTAGGTCCTGAGGGCCCGGATCTGGGTGATGGTGCCGAGGAGTTTGTTCTGATCCTTGGCGGTGGTCACGGGCATGGCGTCGAGCTTCAGCTTGGACATCTCCGCAAGGGCATCGCCCAGGGTCTGGTTGGCTGAGAGGCGCGGCGTGTCGTCCTCCAGCGGCGCGGCGCTGTCGGGGACCGGGCGCATGACGTCGCGCACACGGATGGTCTGGAGGATGACGCCCTGCGGGCCTTCGGAGAGGTCGTAGCCCCGCTGGTTCAGCTGGAAGTGGAACCAGCTCGTGCCGAAGAAGATCTGTGTCAGGACGGTTGCGATGCCGACCGCGATCATCAGCGCTGCTGTCATCGTGTAGTCGCCGGTCAGTTCGAAAACGATCAGCGTCGTCGAAATCGGCGCACCGATGATGGCGCCTGAGACGGCGCCCATGCCGATCATGGCGAAGAAGGTCGGCGAGGCGATGAACGGTCCGAAGATCATGTTCATGACGATGCCGAACGCCGCCCCTGACATGGCGCCAAGGAAGATGCCGCCTGAGAAGACGCCGGTGCCGAAGCGGCACGAAAGGCAAAGGACTGTCGTGAAAACCTTCGCGAGGAGAAGGATCGTCAGTAGGCCGAGCGTATAATTCCCCGCCAGCGCTTCCGTTGTCGCCTGGTAGCCATAGCCGAGGGCCTCGGGCAGCACGATGCCCACCGCGCCCATGCCGACCCCGGCAATCACGGGGAGGAGGGGCTGGGGCAGTCTCAGCCTCGAGACCGACCAACGCGAGGCCGACCGCCCCCAAGCAGCGGCAACGAGAAACAGGATCGACACCGCCCCTGCGATCAGCCCGAGGCTGCCTCCGAGGGCGAGGTCGAGGGGCGCAGCGCCGCCATATTCGGGGATCACGAAGCGGTGGAGATCGCCAAGGTGATACCGGGCGATCAGTGTCGCGATGATCGAGGAAAGAGCGATGGGCGCAAAGATCGACAGGGCGTAGTTCGACAGAACCACTTCGAGGGCGAAGAGGACCCCTGCGATAGGCGCATTGAAGGCCGCCGACACCGCGGCAGCCGCTGCGCAGCCGAGCAAGGTCCGGCTGTCCCGCGCGGAGAGGCCAAACCGCTTGGAGACCAGAACGGAGAACGCTCCGCCTAGGAGAACAGCAGGCCCCTCGCGACCTGCGCTCGATCCTGAACCCAGCGCAATCGCGCAGACGGCGGTGTTGATGAGGCCGCCGCGCATGGTGATCGCTCCCGGAGGGCGGGCGCGGGCTTCGATCACTTCCGCCACGCCCTGACACCGGAAATCGGAGATCCAGCCTGACCTGCGTGACCACCAGAGGAGGAAACCGACGATCACGCCCCCGGCCACCGGCACGACGAACGCCCGCCAGGGTGCGAGTGCCCTCGCGCCCTCGGCCAGCATTTCGGCCGGCTCGCCATAGGCCCACTCAGTGATCCATTCGATCGCAAGGATGAAGCCGATAACGCCGTAGGTGGTGAGGACACCCGTCACCGCGGCGAGGAGCCAGACCTTGATGTCGGTCAGGGTCGCGGCCCTCTCGGCGGAGTGCCTGAGCCAGGTCTGAACTCTAAGGGTCGGCGCAAGGTTCATGTCTGGAAGCGCCGCTATCACCCTTCGGCTGGGCTGTCAGCGGTCAATCGGATGGGCACTTACGCAAAAGAAAAGCGCAAGGTTTGATCAATCGCGTCAGAACCCCCTTAAGCCGCAATCGGCACCCTCATCCATCGGGAAGCGATCAGGAACCTCCATGCGACACCTCCTCAAGGCCGCCATCGCGGTGCTTGCCACCTTGTCAGCCGCCGAAGCCGCAGAACCCAAGCGCTACCTCGCATTGAGCGCGGGCGGTTTCACCCTGTCCGGTGAGAGCATCACCTATCCCACGGGTTTCGAGACGGCCGAGGCGGAGATCGCCACCAGCGCAGGCTCGGCCTTCTTCGCCGCCTATGGCGCGCCAAAGCGGAAGAATGTGTGGGTCGAGGGCGAGATCGGTGTCTTCCATGCCCGGTGGAACTCCAATGGCGGAAACCAGGTCTTCGCCTTCTGCGATACGACTTTTGACTGTGAAAACAGGCGAATCGGTACGACGGCGCTGATGGGCAACCTCATCGTATCCGGCAACACCCGCCGGGTCGTGAGACCCTATGGCGGGATCGGCATGGGCCTGATGGTCTCTGCCACCGATGACGTGAACTCAGACATTGCCTTCGGCTTCGGCTGGCAGGCCAAGGGCGGTATTGACTGGCGCGTCGGTGACAAGATGCGGCTCGGCGCCCAGTACCGCTATCTCGGTGCCCCCGAGGCTGAGCTCTATCAGGGCTTCACATTCGAGGCGGATGGGCAGGCCCTGCTCCTGTCCCTGGCCCGGGATCTCTGATCCGGGGCGAATCTGGGCAGCTTTCAACTACAAAGCGTTCCCGCCCTGTGTTAGCGATCGCCCGTTACCTGTCTCAAAGGGCGAAATGATGAAAGCTTTTGTCGGGGGCCTCAGTGCCCTCCTGTTCGTGGCCGGGGGGCTGGCCACCGATGCCGAAGCGCAGAACCGCAAGACGCGCGACCGTCTCGAGGAGATCGAGCGCCAGCTGACTGACCTGCAAGGCGCAGTCTTTGGCGAGGACCGCGAAGGCGCGCCGGTGCGCTTCCAGGGCGCAAACCCCGACGGCACCGCCCCTGTGCAGGCTGGCGGTGCCAATGCTGACCTGATGCTCCGCATCGGGACGATCGAGTCCGAGCTCCAGCGGATCAATGGCGAGGTCGAGCGCCTCTCCTTCATGATGCGCCAGCAGGACGACAAGCTCAGCAGGCTGATCTCTCTCGCCTACCCAGAGCTCGAAGGTGAGTTCTCCTCGGGTCCGGTCGAAGCGCGGGCTTCGGACGGCATTACGGGCGGCGGTCCTGTGGACCTCGTCTCCGGCGGCGATGCTTCGGACGCACTGCCTGAGTTCTCCGATGCGGAAGCTGCCTACCGCGCTGGCCGTTCGGCGCTTCTTGAAGCGCGCTACGACGATGCCGAGCGGGCGTTCCTTGCGATCACGGAGAATTTTTCTGATAGCGACCGCGCGGGCGATGCCACCTACTATCTCGGCGAGACCTACCTTGCGCAGGGCGACCTCGGCGCGGCTGCACGGGTGCTGCTCGATTTTATCCGTCAGTATCCAGAGCATGAGCGCGCGGCCGAAGCGCACCTCAAGCTTGGCCAGGCCTTTGCCCGTGCCGAGAAGACTCGCGAAGCCTGCCGCGTCTGGCAGCGTGGCCTTCAGGAATATCCTGACATGAACGAGAACCTCCGTACACGCATGAGCCAAATGCGCGAGGCAACCTGTTCGTAGCCATCCCGTCTTCCCGGAAAGCGCATGAGCGCTTATTCGGGATCCATGGGCTGACCTTTCCCGTGGACGAAGCGAAGACGGCTTTCTCCATGGGTCCCGGATAGCCCGCTGGGCTTCCGGGAAAGCGGAGTGCCATTGACCACCGATCTCCAAATCCCATGGCCGCTGCCTCCCGGTGAGGCCGCGGCCATTGCCGTTTCGGGGGGTGCTGACAGTTTCGCGCTCCTCCACTGGGCGTGGAAGGCGGGACACCCGATCGTTGCGCTGACCGTGGATCATCAGCTCCGCGAAGGGTCGGCGGAGGAGGCCCAGGCTGTCAGGACGTTCTGCAGTGAGCGGAACATTGCCCACGAGACGCTGATCTGGCGCGGTGAGAAACCATCAACCGGCATCCAGGCTGCCGCCCGCGAGGCGCGCTACCGCCTCCTCTGCCAGGCTTGCGAGCGGATGGGGATCGAACATCTCCTCACCGCGCACACGGCCGATGACCAGGCCGAGACCGTCTTCATGCGCCTCCGCCGGGGCGCAGGCCGGGGTCTCGCCGGAATGCCTTCGGAGCGAAAGATCGCCGCAGGGCCGGGAGCGCTCATCACCCTCCACCGCCCGATGCTCGGTCTACGGAGAGAGGCCGCGCGCGCCTACGCCGAGGCACAAGGCGTGCCCTTCGTCGATGATCCGTCCAATGATGATGAGAAGTATGAGCGGGTGCGGGTCCGCGCACTCCTCGCCGCGCTGGAGCAGCAGGGATTGCTGACGGTGGAGGCGCTTTGCGGGACCTCGGCTCGGGCGGCAGCAATCCAAGAGGCAATTTCAAGCGGTTTCGAGCATTCAACCGGTGACATCTCGTATTTGCTGGGGCGCCAGAGCGATGATCAGGGCGTTTTCCCGGCTGATAGGGATGGCATTCCTAAATTCCTCTTCGATGCTGAGCTCGTGCCAGAGCATGGCGGAGCCATTGAGGATTGGGATTATGAGCTGGTCCGGGCTTTTGCATCGGCCATCGGTGACGACTGCACTGATCGGCCTATCCCCGAGCTTCAGCCTTGTAGCCGCACCACGTTCGCAGGCGTCGTGATTGACTGGCGTGACGCGGAGGAAGACTATTGGGCGCCGATTGTGATCCTCCGCGAACCTGCCGCGCTCCTGGGCCGCGCTGACGGCACCCCCGGCTTCACGCCCGTCCCGGCGCCTTCCGGTTCCAAGCATCTCTACGACCGGCGCTTTATCGTTACGGTTCCGGTACAGGCCCGCGCCAGCCTCGATCTCCGCCCGCTAGGTCAACTCATGCCGCGGGACATTGCCACCTCGACCCGCGCGCGGCAGCGGATTGCGACGCTGCCGTGCCTCGCGGAGGGTGACCTTCTGCGCTATCTGCCCGAACAGGCCCAAGACGCCGTGACGCAGGCGCTTGCGGGTTGGAAGCAGGGTGACGCTTTCTTATCTCACCTAGAAGGCACGTTTCAGGCACGCTCGCTGTTATCGGAGCGTTTCGTCGGTGACGTGATCAGATATTAAGCGGCGGGCGCTTATCTCAAGGCCCGCTTGGAAAGGACTTCTCATGAACGGTCGCCATTGGATGGTCTGGGGTATGATGCTCGTCGTCGCCCTGATGCTCATCTACTTCTTCTCCTCCGCGACCCCGACCCAGAGCGTCAGCCAGCTTTCCTACAGCCAGTTCCGCAACCAGGTGGAACAAGGCCAGGTGCAGCGCGCGAGGATCGAGGACGACAACGTCACCGGGGAGCTGGAAAACGGCGACCGCTTCGTTGTGGCTGTGCCTTCGGGCGATACGGTGGCCGAGCTTCTCTACGAGAACGACGTCGCGGTCGAAGTGGTGCCTGAGCAGGAGGCCTCGCTTCTCCTGCAGGTCATCGTGAACCTCCTGCCGATCCTCCTGATCTTAGGCCTCATTTTCTTCGCTATGCGCCAGATGCAGGCGGGCAGCGGCAAGGCCATGGGCTTCGGCAAGTCCAAGGCGAAGCTCCTCACCGAGAAGCATGGCCGCGTGACCTTTGACGATGTCGCCGGCATCGACGAGGCGAAAGAAGAGCTTGAGGAAATCGTCGACTATCTGCGCGACCCGATGCGGTTCCAGCGTCTCGGCGGCAAGATCCCGAAGGGCGCGCTGCTCG
This sequence comes from Parvularcula mediterranea, assembly GCF_013085255.1. Classification (GTDB taxonomy): domain Bacteria; phylum Pseudomonadota; class Alphaproteobacteria; order Caulobacterales; family Parvularculaceae; genus Parvularcula; species Parvularcula mediterranea. The sequence goes on along the minus strand of NZ_JABFCX010000003.1, from coordinate 958,006 downwards.
TGGGTCCTCCTGGTACCGGTAAGACGCTTCTCGCACGGGCCATCGCTGGCGAGGCTGGCGTGCCGTTCTTCACGATCTCGGGCTCCGACTTTGTCGAGATGTTTGTCGGCGTGGGTGCTTCGCGTGTCCGCGACATGTTCGAGCAGGCCAAGAAGAACGCGCCCTGCATCATCTTCATCGACGAGATCGACGCCGTCGGTCGCTCGCGGGGCGCTGGCCTTGGCGGCGGCAATGACGAGCGCGAGCAGACCCTGAACCAGCTCCTCGTGGAGATGGACGGCTTCGAAGCCAATGAGGGGATCATCCTCATCGCGGCCACCAACCGCCCTGACGTCCTCGACCCGGCGCTCCTGCGTCCTGGCCGTTTTGACCGTCAGGTCGTGGTGCCGAACCCTGACCTTGTGGGCCGTGAGAAGATCCTCGGTGTCCACATCAAGAAGGTGCCCCTCGGCCCCGACGTGAAGATCCGGGATATCGCCCGCGGCACGCCGGGCTTCTCGGGCGCAGACCTTGCGAACCTCGTCAACGAAGCAGCCCTTCTCGCTGCGCGCCGAGGCAAGCGGATCGTGACGAACAAGGAGTTCGAGGACGCGAAAGACAAGATCATGATGGGTGCCGAGCGCCGCTCCACCGTCATGACCGAGGACGAAAAGGCCCTGACTGCCTATCACGAGGCTGGTCACGCCATCGTCGCCCTCAACGTTCCAAAGACCGACCCGGTCCACAAGGCGACCATCATCCCGCGCGGCCGTGCCCTCGGCATGGTCATGCAGCTGCCTGAACGCGACCGCTTCTCCATGTCGAAGATCGAAATGGAGAGCCGTTTGGCCATCCTGATGGGTGGCCGGGTCGCTGAAGAGCTGAAGTTTGGCAAGGAGAATGTCACCTCTGGCGCCTCGTCGGACATTGAGCAGGCCACGAAGATCGCCAAGCGCATGGTCACCCAATGGGGCCTGACCGATGAGCTCGGTCCCGTCGCCTACGCCGAAGACGAGGGCGAGGTCTTCCTCGGCCAGTCGATTGCGCGCTCCAACTCGATCAGCCCGGATACGGCGAAGAAGATCGAGGACCTCATTCGCGGCCTGATCGACGATGCCGACAAGACGGCCCGCAAGATCCTTGGCGAGACCCATCGCGACGACTGGATCAAGCTTTCTGAGGGTCTTCTCGAATACGAAACGTTGACCGGCGAGGAGATCAAAGCGCTCCTCAAAGGCGAGCGGATCGTTCGTGACGAGCCTGAGGAGCCTTCTGGTCCTCCCCCAAGCTCGGTCCCCTCCACGGGCGGCTCGAACCCGCCGGTGGGCGGCGCGGAGCCCCAGGGGATCTGACGATCCTTCGAATTTTAAGAAAGCCGGGCCCAGCGCCCGGCTTTTTTCTTATGCGCGTTAGGGATTTCGGGTCTTCCGGTTCCCAACCGCGACCTTAGATGTTAACGGAGCGTTAGAAGTTTTCTCCAGGGCAGGGGGCCACATGAAGCCGAATTTCCACGCCATCGGCGCACTCACCTACGGTCTCCAATTCGGCTTTACGGCCATCCCTGCTGCGCTCCGCCGCGGTTGGTTGTCCCTCATCATCGTCATCGCAGCGCTTGGCGCGGGCTATTCGGCCCTCAGCGAGACCGGCGTGCTCGAGCTCATGCTCGGCGGCTGGAATGCCGACACCACCCAGCTCGAGGAGTTCTTCGAGGGGCTCGAGGACATGGACGACGAGATGATCTTCGCCAATGAGGAGTTCGGCGACTTCATGGGCGCGTGGTTCTTCATCACCTTCGCGCAGCTCGCGGCGACGATCATGTTCATCCCGGCCCTGGTCGATCTCTACCGCAAGGCTGCTGGGCTGGAGGAGCGTCCCGGGTTCCTTCCTGGTTTCGGCAATGCGGAGTGGGCGCTGTTCGCTGCGGTGATCATCCTCTTCTTTGCAACTCTCTTCTATATGGGCGTTGCCTCATTGCCGGTGATTGGCCTGATCATCTTTGGCGTACAGCAGAGCCAGCCGATCCTCATTTTCCTTGGCGGCCTTCTGGCGGTCGCAGCCGTGGTCTGGTTCCCGGTCCGCGCCCAGCTTATCCCGATCCACTCGGCGCTCAGCGGCCGGATCGCCTTCATGGAGGGCTTCAACCTCACCGGTGGCCGCTTCTGGAAGTTCCTTGGGCTCCTGATCCTCGCAGCTATTGTCGTGCACGGTGTCATGGCATTCGCCGTGTCGCTTCTGCAGCTCGCGCTGTTCTCGATGGGCCAAGGCGCCGTTGCGCTCCTGATCTACGGTCTCTTCTACGTCTATGCGATCGTTGCGATGGCCGGCATTTTCGGCCGCGTCACGGGCGAGCTCATGGGTTTCGATCCTGAGGGCGGCGAAGCAGCTGCCGCCGCCGACGACGGTTTCGGCGGTGACGACGACTTCAGCGATGATGGCGAGACGTTTGCCGACGATGTGGCGGAGGCGCCTGAGACTGTCGAGACGGCGGAAGAGACCCTTCCCCGCGACTTCGCCGGTGATGAGCGCCGTTCCTTCGTCGAGCCTCAGCCGATGGTGCGCCGTGCTGCTGACACCGCTCCCGCAGAGGAGAGCTCGCCTTGGCAGCGCCCGACGGACGACCTTCCCAAGAACTCGATCATGTTCGTGCGGAACCGCTTCCGCCGCTAGGCCGCTGGCGCTAGGCGGTGCCGATGAAGATCTTCGGCATCGTCAACGTAACCCCTGACAGCTTCTCTGATGGAGGCCGCTTCGCCCGCTGCGAGGCAGCCATCGACCACGGCTTGCGCCTCGTAGAAGAGGGCGCCGACGTCTTGGACATTGGCGGAGAGAGCACCCGGCCCGGCGCCGTGCCCGTCAGCGTCGAGGAGGAGCTCGACCGGGTCCTTCCCGTGATCGAGGGGCTCTCAAGTCGATCGGATGCCCGCATCTCCATCGATACCCGAAAGCCCGAAGTGGCGCGCGCGGCCGTGGAGGCTGGCGCTTCCATCTGGAACGACGTCACGGCGCTGCGCTTCTCTCAGGAGAGCGTGGGCGCAGCCGCGGATCTCGGCTGCGACCTTGTCCTGATGCACATGCAGGGCGAGCCCGGTACCATGCAGCAGGAGCCCCGTTACGCCGATGTCGTTTCGGAGGTGCAATCGTTTCTCAAGGAGCGGATCGAGACCTGCGAGACAGCGGGGATCTCTCGCGGGAAGATCATCCTCGATCCCGGCATCGGTTTCGGGAAAGCCCTCGAGCATAATCTGGCACTGCTCCAGAACCTCGAAAGCTTTCGGCAGCTTGGCTGCGATCTGATGATGGGCGCGAGCCGCAAGCGGTTCATCGCGGCGCTGGATCGTCAGGGCGATGCTGACGCCCGCGTCGGCGGGAGTATTGCTGCCGCCCTCAGGGCGCAAGCGGCAGGCTGGCACTGGGTCCGCGTCCATGACGTTGAGGCAACCCGGCAGGCCCTCGCGGTGGCCAGAGCCATCGCAGCAACCTGACGGTTTTCACAACCTCTTCTTCTCTTCTTCCTATCCTCACCGGCTATGAGCTAAGCGGCCCGCAAGACGGAGGTGCCCATGCGCGGCGACGATAATCCCAGAGAACGCAAGGTCTTCGGCACCGATGGTGTGCGCGGCATGTCGAATGAGGGGCACCTGACCCCTGAAGGCGTCCTGCGCCTCGGCACGGCAGCAGGCCGATTTTTCCGTCGCGGCGAGCATCGGCACAGGGTGGTGATCGGCAAGGACACGCGGCTCTCGGGCTACATGATCGAGCCAGCGCTGACCGCAGGTTTCATCGCGGCGGGCATGGATGTCCTCCTCCTCGGCCCGATCCCGACGCCTGCGATGGCGATGCTCACCCGTTCGATGCGCGCCGATCTCGGCGTGATGATCTCGGCCTCGCACAATCCGTTCCATGACAATGGCCTCAAATTCTTCGGGCCTGACGGGTTCAAGCTTTCGGACGAGACCGAGCTCGAGATCGAAGCGCTGATGGAAGATGGTGCATCGGTCGGGCTTGCGGACGCATCGAACCTAGGCCGGGCCAAGCGGGTTGATGACGCAGGGCCCCGCTACATCGAATTTGCCAAGGCGACCCTGCCAAGGCGGCTCAATCTAGAAGGCGTCCGGGTCGTTCTCGATTGCGCTAATGGTGCAGCCTACAAGGTGGCGCCGGTGGTCCTCTGGGAGCTTGGCGCGGAAGTCATCACGCTCGGTGACAAACCCAATGGCTTCAATATCAATGACGGGTGCGGATCAACGCATCCCGAGAAGATGCAGGAGAAGGTGCGCGAAGTGCGCGCCGACATCGGCATCGCTCTCGACGGTGACGCGGACCGGGTCATCATATCCGATGAGAAGGGCAACCTTGTCGATGGCGACCAGATCCTTGCGACCATCGCTTGCTCGCTCCAGCGCGCAGGCAAGCTGACCGGTGAAGGCGTCGTCGGGACCGTGATGGCCAATATGGGGTTTGAGCGGTTCCTTGACGGCCACGGCATGAGCCTGATCCGCACCAAAGTCGGCGACCGCTACGTCGTCGAGGCGATGCGGGAGCGCGGCATGAATGTCGGCGGCGAACCCTCAGGGCACGTCGTACTTTCGGATTTCTCGACCACGGGTGATGGACTCGTCACGGCACTGAATATCCTGAGGGTCGTTGCCGAGCAGGGGCGTCCTGTCTCCGAAGTCTGCGACAATTACGATCCGTTCCCGTCTATCCTCAAGAATGTCCGCTACAAAGGCGGTAATCCTCTCGACACGGATAGCGTCAAGAAGGCGATCGAGGCCGGTAAGGAAAAGCTCGGCAATGCCGGGCGCACAGTGATCCGCAAGTCTGGCACCGAACCCCTCATCCGGGTCATGGCCGAAGGTGAAGACGAGGCGCTCGTGACGGGCGTGGTCGATGACATCTGCGAAGCGGTGAAGAAAGCGGTCTGATGCGCGACCTTGCGTTTGCGCTCCTGAGGGTTCTCGCAGCGGCTTTCATAGGCATGGTTGCGCTGCCCGGCCTTTTGACCATGATCGTCTCGAGCCCGCTCTACTTTACCGAGGGCTTTGCTAAAGATGCCGCCTATTACTGGAGCGCCAGCTTTACCGTAGCGATCATCGGGGTTGCAATCCCTGTGCTGATCTTTCTCTACGCCCGCAAAATCGCTGTGCTGATCGTTCCCGATAAGCCGCTGGCTGCCGTTTCGTTCGATCTGCCGACGATCACCCGTGCTGCCTTCGTGGTTGGAGGGGTCAGCCTCCTGGTCAAGGGGGCATCGGGTGTCGTGATCCTGCTGGGCGAGACGTTCAGGTGGATGTCGTTCATGGCGAAGTACCACGGCCTTCGCGAGATGCCGAACTATCATCATTACCTTCAGGACGCAGGAGAGTTGCTCGTTGGAGCCATTCTTCTGGTTGTGGCATGGCGACTGAAATGAAAGGCCGTGTCCTGATCATCGCAGGGTCTGACTCCGGCGGCGGCGCGGGGATTCAGGCGGACATCAAGACGGTGACAGCGCTCGGCGGCTACGCTGCGACGGCGGTCACGGCGATCACGGTGCAGGATACCAAAGGCGTTCATGCCGTGCATCCTGTTCCTGATGAGATCATCAGGGAGCAGATCAGGGTCGTTCTGGAGGATATTGGCGCTGACTGCATCAAGATCGGGATGATCGGCAGTGCAGGCTCGGGTAGGGCCATCCTCAATGCGCTCAAGCCCTGGCCGGATATCCCCCTAGTGCTCGACCCGGTGCTCGTCGCCACGAGCGGCGACAGTTTGGGCGATAGCGATGTGGCCGAGCTTCTGCGTACAGAGTTTCTTGGTCGCGCTTCGGTGGTCACGCCGAACCTGCCTGAGCTTGAGGCGCTGACCGGCCAGAACGCGATGCAGGACCCGGTTGGAGCTGCTCGGTCCCTGATCGGCATGGGCGCGAAGGCGGTGCTGGCGAAGGGCGGACACGGCGAGGGTGATCTCCTCCTCGACCAGCTCGTGACCGCCGAGCAGGTCTATCGCTACGAGAACCCGCGCATCGAAACGCGGCACACCCACGGCACGGGGTGCAGCCTTGCAAGCGCGCTGGCGACGGGGATTGCGCAGGGGCTGACGCTGCCCGAGGCGTGCGAGCGGGCAGTGGCGGCTGTTCACGCCGCGATCGCCGCTGCGCCCGGGCTTGGTCAGGGACACGGGCCCATTGGTCATCTTGCGATGTCGTCATGGAAACGCGATTGACGGTCTGGCCGCGCCTCGTCCTAATGGTTCCATGATCGCGCTCCTGCTTCTCACCACCGCCGACCCTGTGCTCGCACGCCTTCAGGAAGCTCCTTATACGGAGGGTCCGCGCTGCCCCTTCACGGTCGACATGGTCTTCGCTTCCGGCGAGGAAAATGAGAGCACCCGGCTGCTCATTGATCCTGCGGATGGGAAGGCCGTGGTCATCGACGAGGACGGAAATCCGGTTGAGGGGCCTGAAGGAGATGAGCAGTCTACGGAGGAGCCTGAGCCTCGGGATGAGGGAGAGGATGACGGCCAGTCGGTCTCGATGGGTGCCATCAAGTATGAAGAACTGCGTTCGCTCTTTGCGCTCCCGTTCGAGAGGACAGGGGAGGCTGATGGCTTGGTGACCTTCACCCTCAACGATCTGCCCAATGGGACCGTGGAGCTGGCGGAGAAGGATCTGTCGAACCGTTCCCAGATCGAGCTGACCGTCGCTGAGGGTGGCGATATGCCTTACCTCGCGGCCTATCGCGAAACACTCCTAAAGCCCGTCAGGATGAAAGTCGTTGCACGGATCAAGGCTTACGAACGCGAGGCGAGTTTCGAGCTCTTCGAGGGCGCACCGCGTACCGTGAGCGAAGCGATGAAGGCGTCGATCAGCATCATGGGCAAGCCGCAGGAGATGGCATTCAACATGACCTACGACTATCCCGATTGCCCGGAAGAAGAGGTTGCCCGCTAGGCGCAATCCTCCGCGCACTTGCCGATGACTTCGTCAAACATCGCTTCGGTCAGGCGCTTGGTCGACGTGTTGTAGCGGCTGCAATGGTAGCTTGAGCGCAGGCGTACGGTACGGCTGTCGACATCGATCTGATAGTCCGTGTCATGACCGAAGGGCTTGCCTGCCACCCGCTCGCCAAACGACCGCAGGACAGCGTCATGGCTGATCTTGCCGAGACACAGGATCGTCTCAAGGTTTGGCAGACTCAGGATCCGTGAGCGGAGGAAAGGACGGCAATTGTTGACCTCGGCTCCGACCGGCTTGTTCTCTGGCGGGACACACCGGACTGCATTGGTGATCATCGTGCCGACAAGCTCGAGCCCGTCATCGGGCCGCTTGTCATAGGTCCCGCGCGCAAGGCCCGCCTTCAGGAGAGAGCTGTAAAGAAGGTCCCCGGCCCAGTCCCCGGTGAAGGGACGGCCCGTCCGGTTGGCTCCGGTCTTCCCCGGCGCAAGCCCTACGATCAGCAGACGGACGGCATCATCTCCGCCAACGGGGGCGAAGCTCGGTACGGCACCGTTAAACCATGAGGGTTCTTCTTCAGCGCAAGCCTCTCTGAAGGCAACGAGGCGCGGGCAGAGGGGGCAGTCCCTCGGCGCCTCAGGGGGAATGGCGGTCACTCGTCCTCGTCAGTGTCGTCGTCGCGCTTGGGCGCATTGCCCTTTCTCGCTATCACGCCTTCGAGGTCGGTCAAATCGATGAATTCATCTGCCTGCCGACGGATATCGTCCGAGGCCATGGGCGGCTGGCTCTTCACAGTGGAAACGCAAACGACGCGGCAGCCTTGCTCCTGCACGCGCTTGACCGCATGGCGGAAGTCACCATTGCCGGTGAAGAGGACGAGGCAGTCGAGCTTTGGTGCCATGAGGACCATGTCCACCGCGAGCTCGATGTCCGTATTGCCGCGATAGCGCTTGCGCCCGTCCTGACCCACGAACTCACGCGCAGGCTTCGTGACCATCGTGAAGCCATTATAGTCGAGCCAATCGACGAGGGGCCGAAGGGGCGAGTAATCGGCGTCCTTGTCCTCCTGCATCGCGGTGTAATAGTGCGCGCGGACCAACCGCGTCTCGCGCTTCAGCCGCGCGAGGAGATTGCGGTAATCAATGTCGAAACCGAGCGTCTTCGCAGTCTTGTAGAGATTAGCGCCATCGATGAAGACGGCGGTCTTGTCATCGGGGTCGAGACCCATCCACTCACTCATATTAGCTCCGAAACGATCAATATATTCGCGGGACTACCAAGGTTTCTAGCTTGTGACAAATACAGTTAAAATTACACTTATTGGTCTCGGCGCGAACAAGCCCTGGCTCGGAAAGGGCCCGGGGGAGACCGTTTTGGCCGCCGCGGAGGCCCTCAAGAAGCTGGGGGGTGAGGCTCTGCTCTCGCCTCTCTACCGCAGCTCGGCATGGCCGGATCCATCTGGGCCTGAGTACCGGAACGCTGTTCTGAGGCTGGAAAGCGCACTGGCGCCGGAGGCGCTGCTCGGAGCGCTTCTCGCCACCGAGGCGGCCTTCGGGCGGACGCGCTCGGATGATCCGGCCTTGCGTTATGCGCCGAGGACGCTGGACCTCGATCTCCTCGCAGTCGGTGATGAGATGCGCGACACGGGAAGGCTGACGCTGCCTCACCCGAGGATCGCCGAGCGGGACTTCGTGCTTCTGCCGCTGAAGGACGTGGCGCCGGAGTGGCGGCATCCTGTGACGAAGAGAACCGCTAGCGAGATGATCAACGCCCTGCCCAAGATCGGGGCGAGCCTCGCCACCTAGGCGGTTGCCCCGCGAGCAACCATCCCTATTGTGCCGCCAACGGAGAGCACCATGCACGATATTCGCTGGATCAAGGACAACCCCGAACTGTTTGACCGCGCAATGGTCCGCCGCGGCGATGATGCGCGCGCCGCTGACCTCATCGCGATCGACGAGAAGCGGGCCTCCACCGTCAAGGCGATGAACGACGCGCAAGCCGAGCAGAAGCAGGTCTCGAAGAAGATCGGCGCGGCCAAGGGCCAGGGCGACGAGGCTGCGGCTCAGGCGGCCATGGCAGAAGTCGGTGCACTGAAGAACCGGGTCAAGGAGCTGGAGGAGGAGGAGCGCCAGCTTGCGGCCAAACTCCGCGAAGAGCTGCTCCCGATCCCGAACATCATGGACGAAGACGTCCCCGAAGGCGCGGACGAGAGCGACAATATCGAGCTGCGCAGCTGGGGCGAGCCGAAGACGATCGAGAACGCCAAGGACCATGTGGACCTCGGTGAAGCCCTTGGCATGATGGACTTCGAGGCTGCGGCCAAGCTCTCGGGCTCGCGCTTCGTTGTCCTTAAGCGTGACCTCGCCAAGCTCGAGCGGGCGCTCGCCAACTTCATGCTTCAGATGCACACGGAGGAGTTTGGCTATGAAGAGGTTCAGACGCCTGTACTCGTCCACGCCGAACCTCTTGAGGGCACGGACAAGCTCCCGAAGTTCGAGGAAGACCTCTTCAAGACGACCGGTGACCACTACCTGATCCCGACGGCCGAAGTGACCCTCACGAGCCTCGTCGCCGACGCGATCCTGTCCGAAGTAGAGCTGCCCAAGCGGATGACGGCGTGGACCCAGTGCTTCCGCGCAGAAGCCGGGTCGGCTGGCCGGGACACGCGCGGGCTCATCCGTATGCACCAGTTCTCGAAGGTCGAGCTTGTGTCAGTAACGACGCCTGAGGCTTCCGACGAGGAGCATGAGCGGATGACGCATTGCGCCGAGGAAGTCCTCAAACGCCTCGATTTGCCGTTCAGGACGATGCTTCTTTGCTCAGGCGATATCGGCTTCGGCGCGGCGAAAACTTATGACCTTGAAGTGTGGCTGCCGTCGCAAGGCACCTATCGCGAAATCAGCTCCTGCTCGAACACCCGCGGTTTCCAGGCCCGGCGGATGAACGCCCGCTTCCGCCGCGAGGGGCAGAAGAAGCCTGACTTCGTTCACACGCTGAACGGCTCAGGCCTCGCGATCGGCCGGACGATGGTGGCGATCCTCGAGAACTATCAACAGCCCGACGGCTCGATCGCCGTGCCGGACGTTCTAAAGCCCTTCATGGGCAAGGACGTGATCGGCCGGGAGTAGGGGCGGCCAACCTCTCCCTCTGGGAGAGGTCCAAATCTATAGACTTGGGGTGAGGGCAGGCGGTGCGTGCCCTTCCGCCACTACCGTGGCCTTCTTCGCTTTCGAAAGGTCCCCCGGACCCTTCGATCCGCCTTCGGCGACCAGCTACGAAGCCCTCACTCGACATCGCAGATGTCGATCTCTCCCGGAGGGAAAGATAAGGCGCAGCGACTCGCTAGAGACCTTTAACCCCGATATCCCGCCAAGCGCTTGGCGTTCTTCCTGAGGGTCTTCCGGCCTGGCTCGGCGAACTTGGCGGCAGGGTCTTCCCAGCTCGCCTTGTCGCCGGTTATCAGGCCGGTGGCGAGGGCCCAGTAGCCGTCCGTTGCGGCCTGAACCTTCTCGGAGACCATGCGCTCCATCTCCTCAGGGCTGCCCTGACCGGTGGAGAAACGCCAGACGCGATTGGAAATCACGAGGCTTGTCAGCATCATGTCTTCCAGCGCTTTGTCGTCGAACACCATGGCGGCTCCTTAGAAGACCCTGATCTTGCGCCTGACCCTGCCATAAGCGCAAGGCCGACTTTTGGCGTGAACAAGGCATCATCTCGTCACTTGCGCAGCGTGGTCGGCCAGTGGTTAACGGGGGGCGAACAGATGGTGAGGCCTCCATGCGGATTTTGTGCAGCAATGATGACGGGATCAACGCGGGCGGCCTCGAGACGCTCGAGCGGATCGCGCGGCAGCTCTCCGACGATGTCTGGACTGTAGCGCCCGAGGTCGACCAGTCCGGCATGGCCAGGTCGATCACCCTGACCCGCCCCTTGCGTATCCGGAAGACGGAGCCCCAGCGCTATGCCGTAGACGGAACACCGACCGACTGTGTCCAGCTTGGCGTTGAGCACCTTCTCAAGGATCACAAGCCTGACCTGATCCTGTCCGGCATCAACAATGGCGCGAACGTGGCAGAAGACGTCACGATGTCCGGCACCATTGCCGCTGCGTTCCAAGGCATGACGATCGGCATCCCTTCGGTCGCGCTGAGCCAGGTGCGCCAGGACAGGAACAAGCCGCCGTTTCACACGGCCGAGGCCCACGCGCCGGGGATCCTCCGCAAGCTCCTTGATAAGGGGTGGGCGGACAATGTGGTCATGAACCTCAACTTCCCCATGTGCGAGCCGGATGAGGTTGAAGGGGTTGTCCTGACCCGTCAGGGGAGCCGGGATAACCTCGAACTCTTTGTCGAAGAGCGGATGGATATGCGCCAGCGGCGCTATTACTGGTTTGGCTTCTCCGGCAAGCCGGGACAGCCTAAGGAGGGGACGGATATCCATGCTCTCTGGAACAAGAAAGTGTCGGTTACGCCGCTTCATCTTCAGCTGACGGATGACGCTACGATCGACAGCCTGAAAGACGCGTTCTGATCCCATGAGTGTCATCCTGAGAAAGACCGATCCGCAGGGAGACGCGGAAGCGCTTCACCGCATCTACGGCGATGCGGAGAGCTGCCGCTACCTGCCTGATCCGCACTTCGCGACGGTTGAGGAGACGGTCAGCAAGCTGAGCGAGTGGGTGAATGGTGCGCCGCAGAGCGACTGGGCGATCGTGTTTGAAGGCGATGTCGTCGGGCGGGTGACGATCTATGAGAAGCCCAATGGCGTCTGGGAGATCGGCATCATGGTCACGCCCAAGACGCGAGGGCGGGGCATAGCTGTCGCGGGCTGTCAGGAGGCGATCGACCGAGTCGATGCTGCATCGAAGCCACGCCGGATCATCGCGGATATTGATCCTGACAATGCAGGCTCCATCGCGCTCTTCGAACGGCTCGGGTTCAAGCTGGAAGGCGTCCTGCGCAAGGAATGGGTGACCCATCTCGGGGTGCGGGACACCTGTCTCTACGCCTTGATCGACGACGACCCGCGGCCGTGGCGCTCTGCCTAGGGTAGGTTCAGCTGCCAAGAGACGCCGAAGCGGTCTTCGACCCAGGCATAGCGCCTTGAGAAAGCATAGGTCGCCGCGGGCATGATGTAACGGCCACCCTTGGCCAGCTTCTCCGCATACGCATTAAGCTCTCGACCGCTGCGGCAGCTGACGAAGATCGAGGCCGACGGCGTGAAAGTGAAATCGTGCTCGTTGGGCGTGTTGGTCAGGATGATCCGGTGCTCACCCAGCCTCAGCTGCGCAAGCTTGAGCGCCCCAGCCATGGGCTCGGTCTGGCGGAACCGTTGGGACGTGATGACGGAGCTGTCTTCAAAGACCGAGAGGTAGAATTCGAGGGCGTCTTCTGCGTCGCCCTCGAACATCAGGCAGGTGTAGAACTGATCGGCCATGATGAGCCGCGAGGCTATTCCGCTGCGTGCTGAGCGTTTGCTGCGCCCTGATCGAGCTCTTCCTGAGCGGTGAGATATTTCTCGGCCTCCAGCGCAGCCATGCAGCCCATGCCAGCTGCGGTCACGGCCTGGCGATAGGTTTCGTCGGTGACATCGCCGGCCGCATAGACCCCCGGCTTCGAGGTGGCCGTCGAATCAGGCGCAGTGATGATGTAGCCAGATTCCTTCATCTCCAGCTGCCCCTTGAACAGATCCGTCTGCGGAGCATGGCCGATGGCAACGAAGAAGCCGTGGCAGTCGATCTCGATCGTCTCCTCACCCGTGGTCGAGGAGAGCCTGAGGCCTGTGACGCCGAGCGGGTCTTCGTCGCCCAGAACCTCTTCGACTTCGCGGTTCCAGAGGACTTCAACCTTCTCATGCTTGAGGAGGCGCTCCTGCAGGATCTTCTCCGCGCGAAGGCTGTCACGCCGGTGGATGAGGACCACTTTCTCAGCGAAGTTTGTCAGGAACAGCGCTTCCTCAACGGCCGTATTGCCGCCGCCGACCACAGCAACGGTCTTGCCGCGATAGAAGAAGCCGTCGCAGGTCGCGCAGGCCGAGACGCCGAAGCCCTGGAACTTCTGCTCCGACGGAAGCCCTAGCCATTTTGCCGTGGCGCCTGTCGCAATGACCACGGCATCGGCGGTGTAGGTGTCGCCGCTGTCGCCCTTGAAGGTGTAGGGGCGCTTGGAGAGATCGGCCTCGATGATGATGTCGGTGATCATCTCGGTGCCGACATGCTCCGCCTGACCCTTCATCTGTTCCATCAGCCAGGGGCCCTGAATGACGTCAGCAAAACCGGGGTAGTTTTCCACATCGGTGGTGATCGTCAGCTGACCGCCTGGCTGCAGGCCGAACACCATGGTCGGCTTCAGCATCGCGCGCGCAGCATAGATCGCGGCGGTGTACCCGGCCGGGCCTGAGCCGATAATCAGGAGTTTGCGGTGCTTGGTCTCTGCCATGGGAAGCCTCGAAATTCTTAACGCCGACCTATGTGGCTGAGCGTCCGCGAGTCTGCAAGGCGGCTCAAGGCTGCCTTGCCCCCTGTGGAAAAGCTGTCTGGAACCTATTCGTAGAAGCCATCGAACCGGCTGAGCACGTCTTCGCCGAGGGCCTCGCGAAGGGAGTCGAGGTGAGCGCCGGCCTTCTTCCACGTCCCGATTCCCTTGGTGGATATGGGCTGCCGGACCTGTTCGGAGCTGGCTGTTCTGACGGCACGCTGGGTTTCGTGAGGTCGGAAGCAGGCGTCCTCTTGGCTGACGCCGATATGGTCCAAGATGCGCGCGATACCGGACGCGGGATCCCGGACGAGCTCTTCATGCTGCACACGGAGCACCCGGCCGGGCAGAACGCTATCCCAATGGTCCATCAAGGCGAGAAAGCCGCGATAGTAGGCAGCGATGTTGTGGAGGTCATAGGCGAATGGCGAGCCCTTCGCGAAGTACTGCTTGTAGATGCTCAGGCCACAATCGAGCGGGTTGCGGCGGGCATCGATGATGATCGCGTCTGGCAGGACCTTGGAAATCAGGCTCACATGCTCGAAATTGTGGGGGAGCTTGTCCGTGTAGAAACGGCTTTCTGTCGAACGGAAGAGCTTGCTTTCTTCTCGGTAGACTTCCCCGAGTTCGGTGAGTTCCGCGCTCGTCAGCTGGCCGAGGCCGTCGGCATATTCGCCGTTCGTACGCTCACGGATGATGAGGTGTGCACGCCTTTTGACAGCGGGTAGCGTGAGGGACTCGATCGTCCCTTCAATCTCGGAATGGCTGGCGAGGATCTGCTCGATCAGGGTGGAGCCTGATCGCGGCAGTCCGACGATGAAAATCGGCGTCGCGTCTGCGCGCGTTTTGGCCGTTTCCGACAGCGCCTCGGAACCGATCTTCTGGGTGAGTTTCTCGATGGCCGCCCGGAAGCTGTCGGGGGAAAAGCTTTTCTCTGGATGCAGATGATTAGCCTGGGTGTAGGCTTTCATCGCGGCGTCCCAGTCGCCTTCAGCTTCCAGCGCGCGGGCGAGGGAGAAGGCGGCCATGGCGCGCTCGTCTGGTGGAGCCTGCGGTGCACTGATAAGTCTCGCCATGACCGATCTGTCTTGGGCGCTGAACTTATGTGTCTTCATGTCGGCGAGGGCCCAGACGGGCGCCCCTGGAAAGCGCCGGTTCACTGCGCTTTCCTGCAGGGCTTTGATGGCCTCGTCCCGCCGCCCCAGGACCCGGAGGATCTGCCCCTCCACCAACCTGGCCTCGCCCTTTGCTTCCTTCTGGGCGCCGGCCAGTCTCAGGGCCTCGCGGGCAGCCAGAAGAGCATCCTCATACTGACCATATTTGAAGAGAACCGTCGCGAGGATGAGGTTCGACGGCAGCCCCGGCTCGATCTTCGGCAGAGGCCTCACTTCCTGAACAGCGCGGGTGAAATGTCCTGCGTCTTCCAGCGCGGCGACGTAGAGCTGGCGCAGGATGCTGTTGGCTGGCGTGGCAGCGATGCCCCCCTCGAGGATCGCGACGCGGGCCTCGTGATCGCCCGAGCCACGCAGGATCTGGGCGAGGGCAAAAGTTGCGCGAGGGTGCCCGGGGACTTTCTCCAGCATCCCGCGGGCCATGCCTTGGACAAGGTGGCCCTGGCGACTGTTCACGGCCTGTCCGATCTTCGCGAACTCATCGGTGAGCGGATCAAACGGATCGGCTGAGCGGGTCATCTCGCCCGCTTCCTCGTAAGCGCCACTTTCAAAAAGCAGCCTGCCGAGAAGGAGGCGTCGCCTGTAGCTCTCAGGCCCGAGACCGAGGCCGGTCTTGAGCCGCGCGATCGCATCGGCAGCTCGGCCTGCAGCGGCGAGGGATTCAGCGTCCTGGAGGAGGGGGTCGTCGGGCAGCGCGGTCATGCTGTCCCAGATAGCAAAATGCGGAGGCTTTCGCCTCCGCATTCGCAACTCGTTCCTTCGAAAAGGAGCGAGATCCTTAGTGCGTGTAGGTCAGGCCTACAAAGAAGTAGCGGCCACGCGGACCGACCGGCCATGCGGTCTGGGTCGAGAAGGGCTCTTCGTCGAAGACGTTGTTGATGCCGCCATAGACGTTCAGCTTGTCGCTGAGCTCGTAGGAAGCGTTCACGTCGAGGATGTAGGTCTCGTCGAAGAACGGCATGTCATAGAGACCGATGTCTTCGATTTCGTCCACCGACTGACGGTCCTGGTAGGTGACCTGAGCACGGGTGCTCAGCGGGCCACGGTTCCAGGAGAGGGTGACGTTACCGGAGTATTCCGGGATCTGGATCTCACCGACTTCCGGGTTCACCTCGGTCAGGTCGAGCGGGTTGAAGAAGCGATCGAGGGTCTCTTGGTAGGTACCCACAAGCGCGACGCCGAACCGGTTCTCACCAACGTCGAAGCGGTAGTTCGCAGCAACGTCGTAACCCGATGCTTCGAGCTGAGCGAAGTTGGTCTGACCCGAGTTCAGGAAGTTCAGGCCACCGTCACCACGACGGGTGAACTGCGAACAGAACGGCACGTTCGGGAAGTCTGCAGAGTCGTAGCAGCCCCGGAGGATGTCGTCGGCCGCAACAGCGTCGATAGCGTCCGAAATCTCGATGCTCCAGTAGTCGAGCGTGACGGACAGGCCGTCGATGAAGCTCGGCTGGTACACAGCACCGATCGTGAGCGATTCCGAAGTCTCTTCCTGAAGGTTCGGGTTACCGCCCGAGACGCCCGAGAAACGGGCCGTCAGCGGGTTCTGCCAGATCAGGTTGCCGCTGCCGTCGGTGACCGTAGTGCCGTCCGTGATGGCGGCGTTCAGGCCAGCGATACAGTTCGCCTCGCGGAACTGCGTGCCGTCTGCGACGTTGTTCGGGTCACAAGGATCGCGGTCCTGGTTGACCGTGATCGGGAGAGCCGGGTCGAAGAGCTCCTGGATGTTCGGTGCACGAACAGCTTCGGAAACCGTAGCGCGGAAGCTGAGGTCCTCGAACGGTGCCCAGCTGCCACCGACCTTCCAGGTGGTTGCGGAGCCGATCGTCGAATAGTCAGCAACACGAATTGCGGCGTCGATCGTCAGCTCTTTGGCGAACGGACGGTCACGGAAGATCGGGAACTGAACTTCGCCGAAGACTTCCATCACGTCGAACTCGCCGCCGCTGTTGAACTGCTGCGTGTTGTCGATGCTCGTGAACGAGAAGAGGAAGTCGTCAACGTCGTTGACGTTGTCGCCGGCCGTGAACGGCGTGCCAACCGGCAGGGTGCCGAGGGTCAGCGGATCGAGCTTGTTGCTCGAGAACTCGTCACGATACTCGAAGCCAGCGGCGTAGCCGATCGGGCCGTCAAGGAAGGTGTCGAGGATCTCGTAGTCGAGAAGACCGGTCGCGATGATGTCGATCACCGTTTGGGTCAGGGTCAGCTCGTTCTCGAGTTGCGAGGTGATGAAGTTACGAGCCGCGTCGCTAGCAGCGTAGGCGCCGAACGGGTTGAACGGCTGGCACTGACCATCGCCCGGGGTGAACGAGTAGTAGCGGTTCGAAGCGAAGCCTCCGTTCGCGTAACCGTTACCCGCGGTGAAGTAGTCGATCTCGTAGAACGCGTTCGGGTCGAGGTCCGAACGACAGACGATCTCACCATTGGTGTCTTCAACAGCATCGATCGCTGCGAAAACGCGGTCGAGGTAAAGACCGGTCGTTTCCTGGGTGTTCTTGAACTGGCCCCAGTTCGCCGAGAATTCGAGCGAGTGGTTGTCAGCGTAGTCCCACTGGAAACCACCGACGAGACGGATGGTCTCGCGCTCGTTGACCGTCGGATTGTCGTCCGAGAAGCCGACAGGGTCCTGGGTCAGGAGAAGACCGCCGGTGACGTCAACGACAGGGTCGAGCGCCGTCGGAATGAACGGGTTGTCCGAAGGAATGAACAGCGTGTCGTAGAACGTGTCGATTTCCGCGAAGGTCGAGGATTCCGACAGGACGTACTTGCTCTCGTAGAAGAGACGAAAGTTGTCCGTGACGTCGTACGTCGTGTTGAAGTTGGCGACGAAGCGATCCGTCTCCGGGAAGAGCGTGTCACGGTCGGTCGAGAGGCGACCACCGTTACCGCCAGCACCGGTGAGGCCACCGGTTGCGATCAGCCCGTCCTGGAAGACCTGAACCTGGCCTGCACCATCGACGAACCAGCAGCCTGCGAGGAAGCCAGTTTGGCCAGCACGCGACTCCTGACAGTCGGCGATGCCGTTACCGTTGATGTCCACGTAAGTGACGCTGCGGCCGCCGAAGGTCGGAGCGATCGAGCCCTCTTGCGAGGTGAGCCAGAAGCGCGGGTCTTCGAGGACAGTCCGCGATGACGCGCCCTGAGCGCGAGCAACGAGCGCCTGCTCGTCTGCGGAAAGCGTGAGGCCGGCATTGTCGGTCGGAATCAGGTCACCGATGCCGAGGCTGCCAAAGTTCGGCAGGTCGCCAGAGAAATCACCCGGCTGGATGCGGCGGAGCGGGTTCGACGTGGTCGTCGCGATGCCCGTGCCGCGCGACCAGTCACGGTCGGCCTGAGTGATCTGCTCGTCGTCTTCATAGGTGAGGGTCAGGACAGCGTTGCCGCGACCGTCAGCGAAGTTCTTGCCGTAGATGGCGTCGACAACGAAGTTGCCAGCGTCGCCTTCGCCGGAGATGCCGCCGCGAACATCGAGCTGGAAGCCTTCGAAGTCGTCTTTGAGGATGAAGTTCACAACACCCGTGACAGCGTCCGCACCGTAGATAGCCGAGGCGCCACCGGTGGTGACTTCAACGCTTTCAACGAGCGCGCGCGGGATCGAGCCGACGTCGACGGCCTGGGTGCCGCGGAAGCTGGCGACGTGACGACGGCCGTTGACGAGGGTCAGGGTCCGCTCACCGCCGAGACCGCGAAGGTTCAGCTGGTTTGCACCGGTCGCCGAGTTCTCGCCGGTCAGCGAGGACACGAGGGCCGGGATGTCGTTGACGATGTCGGCGAGGTTGATCTCACCCGACAGCTGGATGTCTTCAGCCTGGAGGGACTGGACCGGAGTTGACGAGATCAGGTTGGGGTCGCGGGCAATGCGCGAGCCGGTGACCGTGATCACGTCACTGTCGCTTACCGGGGCTTCCTGCGCGTGGGCAGGGAGTGTGCTTGCGAGCGCGGTGGCTGCAAGCAACGAGAGCTTGAGTTCGGTCCTCATGAAAATTCTCCGTTGGACGCCTAAGAGCCTCCAAGGTTAATCATGGGGTTCGGAACTTCACAAGAATGACATGATGTGAATCGCGCGCGATTTTCGCATCAGCGAACAGATTTCGCTAAAATGAGCTTTTTCCGCAACATTTTGGAATAAAATCGCGCAATGCGTAGGGGTTTACGCTCCGGGAGCGACGACGCCCCGGAGAGTAAGCCTCTTAATGATCTCGTCTGCAACCCTGTCGGTTTCGCGCAGTGGGGCGTAGTTCCACTCATCGGTGAAACCTGCTCCGGGCCTGATGACACCGCGTTGGGTGAGGCCCTCATGGAAGCGCTTCCACTTCCCGCCGCCGCCCGGCAGCTCCATCAGATGGACCGGTTTACCCGTGAAGGCGGCCTCGGTGATCATGTTGGCGCTTTCCTCGGTGACGAGGACGCGTTCGGCGAGGCCGAGCATGCCGAAATAGGGATTGTCGATCGGGCCCACCGGTTCGCCATCCCAGAGCCACATCTTGGAAGGCTTGAAGGCATAGCGCAGGCGCTCGGCGAAGGCCTTGGGCGTCCGGCGCGACAGGGTCGCGAGGACGAAGTAGCCGGCCTGGATTGCACCGGCGATGTCGGAGATGATCCCGTCCTCGGCCTGCTTGTTCCAGCGGTAATCCTTGCTCGGCCCGCCGATGAGGGCGGCGGCGTAAGGCGTCCTGAACTGGATGTCTCGCGGCAGGGACATGTTGAGGAGCTGGGCTTCGAGCTTCAGCCGCTCTTTCGAGAGGCGGTTCGGCGAGCCCTGGATCGGCACGATGCCCTGACCCTTGAGGCGGTCATGAACCGGCGGCACCACGAGGCCGAAGTTTTCGGCCTTCGAGCGGGGGTCTTGGGTCTGAACGGTGAAGCAGAATTGCTTGAGCGCCTTGGCGTAAGGGACAGTCCGGCGGCCACAGCCGATGAAGACGTCCGGCCAGGGCGGGGTGAGCTTGTCCGAATCGTCGGTCAGGCGGTCGAACGGGTTGCCCCAGAGGAAACGCGGCAGCTTCTCGATACCGCTGTCAACTTCGATCCGCTTGGTGACGATGGAGGCGGGGATCCTGCGCTGGATCGCTTCTGCGATGCCCAGAACCTGGTTTTCCATGCCGGCCCTGCCGTCGCTGACGGCCCAGATGACGATTCTTCGCATCTCGGTCACAGACATCCGCCTCGCACGCTGCTTCTGCTGAAGCGTTGATCCTTTGCGCAAGCGTTGCATGTCCGCCATGGGTCCTCCTCGCGCCGCCGGCTTTCTCTTTCGGCGACGAACCCTTCTGATAGAAGGAAAAAGAAGCGAGACCGTTAACTCTAACCCGGATTCACCATGACCGAGGTTTTCTTTTACCACCTTGAAAGCTCGAGCCCGACGGGAGTGCTGCCGAGCCTTCTCGAGAAGACGCTGAAGCGCGGGTGGAAGGCGCTGGTGAAACTGCCAGACCGCGAGGCGCTCGACGCCATGGACGAGGCGCTCTGGACCTATCGCGATGAGAGCTTCCTGCCCCATGGAACGAGCGGCGCGGCGGAGCCTGTGCTCCTGACCTTGGGCGATGAGGCCGAGAACGGCGCGGAGGCCCTCTTCCTTGCGCCCGGTTCGGAGATGTCAGCGGCGGAGATGAAGCGCTTTGAGCGCTGCGTGCTGCTCTTCGGCCATGACGAAGCTCCCCGGGCCCGTGACGCCTGGAAGAGCTACAAGGACGAAGGCTTCGCCGTCACCTATTGGAAACAGGGACCGGACGGCCGTTGGGAGAAAGCGGCGTAAGCCCGCCTGCCGGCAGGCCTGCCGCGCGGACGAGCGCTGCGGGTTCCTCGGGGAACGTCTCATGGGTGAGGATGGGCTCGGGTGCTGTGTCCGCTGCCGTGAAGAGTTTCGGTACGGACAGCGGCTGGCCGATCTGTGCAATGGTCGATGCCGAGCCGCGCGTGATATCTTCTGTAAGCTGAAGGCCCAAGGGCAGCTCGCTCAGACGAGAACGGTAGACTTGCGTGTTTTCGAGGACGCGCATGACGTAATTGCGGGTCTCAGAGAAGGGGATCAGCTCGATCCAGTCGATGGGGTCCACGGAGGGATCTCGCGGATCGCCATACTCTTCGACCCAGCGATCAACCCTGTGCGGCCCGGCATTGTAGCCAGCAAGGACCATGATGTAGCTGCCGCCAAAGCGCTCGAGCAGGTGGCTGAGATGGGCTGCACCAAGGGTGAAATTATAGTCCGCATCCGTCAGGAGCTTGTCGGCGTAGAAGGGGATCTTCTCCTTCCTCGCCGTGATCCTGGCCGTCGAATCGAGAAGCTGCATCATGCCCTTGGCGCGGGCGCGTGAGTAGGCATTGACCTTGAACTCTGACTCCTGACGGCTGAGCCCGAGGATGAGAGGTTCTTCAGCGAATTCCTTGGCAATCGCGGGGATTGGGACCAGCGGGTAGATGATCTCGGGCACCATCGCGCCAGTGCGGCGGTTCACCTTCCCTGCACGAACGATGAGGTCAAACTCATGGGCGTCGCGGGCGATTTCGGCAAAGGCTTTGAGCTCTCCGGCTGTCGTCAGCTGGCCATCAAGGGCAAGCGCGAAGCGGCGGAACGTGATGTCCTGGTCGATATAGTCGAGAATGTGGAGCGCCCGTGCTAGGTCGCGCTGGGAGAGGGTCGCGCGGTCGACATCATTCACGGGCTCGGCTTTGGGGAACGCAAAGAGGGGCGCTGAACGGCCCAGCGTCTCGATCGCCATCTGGCCGTAGAACGTGTACGGATAGTCTGATGCGACGAGGTAGTGAGCCTTCGCGCGGAGGTCATCGCCCATCGCGTCATAGGCGCGGCCAAGCCAGTAATTGCCGCGCGCGAGGCTGATCGGCGATGTCACGCCTGAGGTTAGGAAATCGAAGTGCGCGCGTGCCCTTCCCGGATCGCCGAGGAACCTGAGCGCCACCCAACCGGCCATGAACTCCGCTTCGGCAAAGTCCGCGCCTTCCTGAAGGCCTGAATAGGCCGAGAGGCGGTAGGCATCGTCAAACCGCCCTTCGCGCAGAGCCCAGCGCGCAAGCAGCTTGCGCTCATAGAACCACGCGTCGGCGTCGCGGAGCTTCGCCGGATTGAGAGGCGCGAAGCCTGCCATCTGAATGGCTTCAGCCTCTTTATCCGAACGTCGGAGGTAGCGGACCATCGCGTGAAGGACGCCAGGGTCGCGGCGGCTGTCGCGTGGCAGGCGCTCGAACTCGACAAGGCCGCGGCTCCGTCCACGGATGAGGTCCGACCTGACGGCGATTTCCGCGGCGCGCTTCTTGGTCAGGAGGCCCTGCACGTCTTCGACGCCGCCTGTGGAGCGGTTGAAGAGCGCACGGTCAGCCTTCGCGAAATGGTCGTCGCGGGTCAGGTAGCGGCCGTAGAAATTGAGGATCTCCCGGCTGTCTTCCTTGGTGAAGTTATGCTCGACCCAAGCCTTGCGGATGAAGGTCTTGCCGACCTCCACACTGCCAAGGTCGATGAGCGCCCGGCCGAGCTGGAGCTTGCCGAAGCCGGACACTGGATCGCGTGTGTCGAAGAACGCGACCACCGCTTCGGCAGGCGTGTCATTGTCGATCAGCGCCTCGGCTTTTCTTTGAAGCGTGATCGGGTTGGGCCAGCCTTCGTTCTGGTCGAGGAAGATGTCGTAGGCTTCGAGGGACTGCTCCTTGGCGTTGGAGGAGAGAAGCGCCCATTCGGCGATCTTGCGGGCGAGGGGGTCATTGAGCGCGCCGCGGCTGGTCCGCGCATCCTCGTAGCGGCGGTCATCGAGGCTCTCGAAGACATCGCGGAGGACATTCGCCTCAACCCGCGAGATGTAAGGCGAGGCCGGAGGCTCCGGCTTGAGGGATGGCGGCGGAGCCGCAGCAGCGGTGCCGGCCAGCGCGAGAACGCTGAGAATGATTGCCCTGAGGTCCATACCCTCACTCTAGAATCAATTTCGGGGCCAACGCACCCGATTCTTCGAAGCTTTGCAGCCCTGCTTGCAGGATAAGGCGCTGGGGCGTAGCCGAGTTCCGAAATCATGCGTTTATGGCGGAGAATTCCATGACACCCTCCTGGCTTACCGGCTCTATGGTCGCCCTCGTCACCCCGTTTTACGGCGGGAAAGTGGACGAGAAGGCGCTCAAACGGCTGGTCGACCGCCAGGTCGAGGCAGGGACCTCCGCGATCGTTGCTGCTGGCACCACGGGTGAGGCCGCGACCCTCACCGAAGACGAGCATATCGGCGTGATCGAGAGCTGCGTGAAAGCGGCCGAGGGCCGCCTGAAAATCGTCGGGGGCGTGGGCGCGAACGTGACCCGCGATGCGGTGACGCTGGCTGAGCGCTGCGAGGCGATTGGCGCGGACGGTCTGATGGCGACGACGGGCTACTACAACAAGCCGAACCGCGCTGGCCTGGTGGCACATTACACCGCGCTCGGTGAAGCGACCGACCTGCCGGTCATCGTCTATAATGTCCCCGGCCGCACCGTGACCGACCTGTCGGAAAGTCTCGTGGCCGAGCTTTCGCAGCTGCCGACCATGGTGGCTCTGAAGGATGCCTCCGGCGAGCTCGACCGTGTGGCGCGGCATCGCCTCGAATGCGCCGAAGGATTCGTGCTTCTTTCAGGCGAAGACATGACTGCCGTGGGCTTCAACGCCATGGGCGGGAAGGGCTGCATTTCGGTGTCGGCCAACGTCGCGCCAGAGCATTGCGCGCGGCTTCAGAGGGCCTGCGCTGAGGGCGACTATACCGAGGCGCTCAAGATCCAGGATCAGCTCGCGCCGCTCCATGACGCGATGTTCGCCGATGCCTCGCCGGGGCCCGCGAAATACGCGCTGTCGAAGCTTGGCCTCATCGAGGAGAGCCTGCGGCTTCCCCTCACGCCTTGCGGTGAGAAAGCGCGGCTGATGGTTGACGAAGCGCTGGCCGGGCTCGATCTCCACTAGCCCATGGCCAAGAAACAAGCCCCCACGCGCAAGCTCATCGCTGACAACAAGAAGGCTCGCTTCGAGTACAAGCTCGACGATACGATCGAGGCTGGCCTCGTGCTGACTGGCACCGAGGTGAAGGCCCTGCGCGAGGGCAAGGCCAACATCGCGGAGAGCTACTGCTCGCCGGAGAATGGCCCCAACGGGCCGGAAATCTGGCTGATCAACGCGAACATCCCTGAGTATTCAGGCGGCAACCGCGAGAACCATCAGCCCAAGCGGAACCGCAAGCTCCTCCTCCACAAGCGCCAGATGAACCAGCTCGTCGGCGCGGTGGAGAAGCAGGGCCGCACGATCATCCCTGTGCGGATGGTCTTCGACAAGGCAGGCCGGGTGAAGCTCGACATCGCCATCGCCGAGGGCAAAAAGCTCCACGACAAACGCCAGACCCAGAAGGACCGCGACTGGGGCCGCCAGAAGCAGCGGATCATGAAGGATTATGGGTGATGCCTGTCATTCCGGAAGCGCTGTCCGGAACCCATAATCGGCGTGCTTCGAAGACGCTGCGGAGTAGCAGTTTCATGGTGCACGTCGTGGTCTCAGGTTTCGATTATGGGTTCCGGGCTCGCCCTGCGAGCGCCCCGGAATGACAGGGTGAAGTATGAACGCCGATGATATCATCCGCACCCTGAGCCTTCAGCCTCATCCTGAGGGCGGGCACTTTGCAGAGGTCTTCCGTGACCCTCGCGAAGTGGAGGGCCGGTCGGTGTCGACGGCAATCTACTATCTGCTGAAGCGCGGCGAGCGGAGCCATTGGCACCGGGTCGATGCGGCGGAGGTCTGGCACTACTATGCGGGTGCGCCGCTTCTCCTGAAGATCGGCAAGGCCGAGTATCGTCTGGGCCCTGACATTCTCGCAGGCGAGCGGCCTCAGGTTGTCGTTCCTACGGGGGCGTGGCAGGCGGCAGAGTGCCTCGGCGACTGGACGCTCGTCGGCTGCACGGTCGCGCCGGGGTTCGAGTTCTCAGGCTTCGAGATGGCGGACGACGTTTTCAGTCCGTAGACTGATTTTGCTCGCAGACGCTCGTGATGGGTCCTGGACTTGATCCAGGATCCATCCCGTAGAAGAGAGCGACGCACAGATCACTCCGGCTCGAAGGTCACCTGGTAGGTCGAGCGGATGCCGTTGTCCCTGACCGAGGCTTCGGAGCCGACGCGGAAGCGCAGGGTGGGGCGGCCGACCACATCGCAGGGGTCGGTGTTCGGGCGGCAGACCACCATCTTCACGCGGACAGCATCGCCGCGCATTTCGATCTCGCCGGAAAGCATCGGGTTGGCGCCTGAATCGATTTCGAACTCGCCCGGCTCAAGGGTGATCGAGCGGCTGACGCGGACGGCGCGTGAGCCGAAGAGGCCCTTCTTGTCCTGCACCATCACTTCGACATTGTACTCAGGTGCGCCCTGGAGCGCGGCACTCATGGCGAGTGCGGTGAATGCGGCAATCATGGCTGCCCCTTCCGATTGTCCTGTTCTTCCTTAACGTCGGGGGCAGGAATCACCAAACAGGGCGCGCAGCGGCTCAAAGCCCTGAGATCGTCACGGTCTTACGGTTGACGAAGGCCATCATTCCGTCCCGCGCCAGCTCTCGGCCATAGCCTGAGGTTTTTACCCCGCCAAAGGGGAGGCGCGGGTCAGAGGCGACGATCCTGTTGACGGCCGTGGCGCCTGCCTCAAGCCGCCGGACTGCGTGGTCTACCTCGCTGCGGTCCTTGGTGAAGATCACGGAGCCGAGGCCGAACTCCGTGCAGTTGGCAAGGTCGATGGCTTCATCGAGGTTCGGTACACGGGAGAGAAGTGCGACTGGGCCGAAGATCTCTTCCTTGAAGGCAGGGGCCTCCTCAGGAATGTCTTCGAGCATTCCGGGTTCGAACCAGTGGCCTTCCGGCATGCCTGCGATTTCGGTGGGTTTGGCACCGAGGGTGCGCCTTGCGCCCTTGGCGACGGAGTCCTCCACTGCCTTCACCACATCGTCGAGGCCGGAGGCGTTGGCAAGGGGGCCGATATCGGTATCCTCCGACATCGGATCACCAACCTTGAGCGAAGCCAGCTTGGCCGCGAACTTCTCGCGAAAGGCGTCATAGGCGGCTTCGTGGATGATGAAGCGCTTCGCCGCGATGCAGCTCTGGCCATTGTTCTGGGTGCGTCCTGTCAAGGCAGCATCGGTGGCTGCGTCGAGGTCGGCCGAGGGCATGACGATGAAGGCGTCGCTGCCGCCAAGCTCAAGGACGGACGGCTTGATCGTCTCGCCCGCCAGAGCACCCACGGCAGAGCCTGCGGGGCCTGAGCCAGTGAGGGTCGCGCCGCGGATACGGGCATCACGGAGGATCCCTTCGACCTTGTCCGATCCGATGAGGAGGGTCTGGAACGCGCCTTTCGGAAAGCCTGCTTCGGCGATCACGTCCGAGATCGCGAGAGCGCATTGGGGAACATTCGATGCGTGTTTCAGGAGTCCTGAATTGCCAGCCATGAGCGCCGGCGCGGCGAAGCGGAAGACCTGCCAGTAAGGGAAATTCCACGGCATCACAGCGAGGATCGGACCCAGCGGCAGGTGCGCCACATAGGCCGAACCCTCGTCGATCTGCACGGGCTCATCGCGCAGGAAGCCCGCGCCATGCTCGGCATAGTAGCTGCAGACGCTGGCACACTTGGTGACCTCGGCTTTCGCAGCCTTGAGGGTCTTGCCCATCTCCAGGGTCGCAACCCTGGCCAGCTCTTCGTTCTTCTGGTCGAGAAGGTCCGCCAGCCGCCTCAGGCCCGCGGCCCGGTCGCGGAGCGGCATGCGGCGAAGGGCTTCGTGGCCCTCGACGGCGAGATCCAGCGCCTCCTCGATCATCTCGTTGGAAGCAGGACTGAACTGCTCAAGCAGCTCTCCGGTGGCGGGGTTGCGGCTTTCAATGCTCATGCCGGGGACTTACGGCGCGCCGCGCCTCAGCCCAGCGGCAATTTTCTGCGTCGAAAAACGATGTCACGGTTGGCTGCGCTGCGACATTTCGTGCAAGAAGGCGCGATGACCTTGTGGGAACGCATCGCCGCCATTCTCGAAAGCGCGAGGGAAAGCACCCTCGGCGCTGTCATGGACGCCATGGAAGAGCGCCGGAAGAAGCGGGATGCCGCTGTCTTCTCGATCGCGCTCATCGCCCTGTCAGCCAAGATGGCCAAGGCGGACGGCATCGCGACGGATGACGAATTCGCCGCCTTCCTCGACTTCTTCGAAGTACCCCCAGGCGAGGAAAGCCGCGTCCGCACGGTCTACGACCTCGCCAAGTCCGATGTCGGGGGCTTCGAGAGCTATGCCCGGCAGGTCGGCAAGCTGTTTGGCGCCGAAGAAGCCGTGCTGGAGGATGTGCTGGACTGCCTCTTCTACGTGGCGATGGCGGACGGAGTCCTGCACCCCGGGGAGCTGGAGCTTCTGAACACCGCGAAGACCGCGTTTGGGCTATCGGAGGATTGCTTCCGCCGGGTGAAGGCTTCGCATGTCGGCCTCGAGGAAGATGATCCGTATGCGGTGCTCGGCGTGCCGCTCGACATCACGACGGATGATCTCAAGAAGAGCTATCGCCAGCTCGCCAAGGAGCATCATCCGGACGCCATGGTTGCGCGCGGTGTGCCGCCTTCGTTGGTCTCGATCGCCGAGCACCGGATGGCGGCGATCAACGAGGCTTATGAGAAGGTCATGGCCGAAAGGGAAGCCGCATGAGGACCCACGATTTCGTCGTCGTCGATGCCTTCACCGAGAAGGCTTTCGGCGGGAACCCTGCTGCGGTGATGATCCTCGATGATTTCTACCCTGACGACCTCCTCCTGAAAATCGCGCAGGAGCATAACCTCTCCGAGACCGCCTTCCTCGTGAAGAAGGGCGAGGCTCATTACGACCTCCGCTGGTTCACGCCCGGGGGCGAGGTGCCGCTCTGTGGCCATGCAACGATGGCTTCGGGGTATGCTCTCTTTACGGAGCATGGCTTGGAGGCCGACGAGGTCCGGTTCGAGACGCTTTCGGGAACGCTCAAGGTTAGCCGCGAGAAGGGGCGCTACGCCCTCGACCTGCCGGCCAACATGCCGACCCCGGTCGAGCACCCACCGAGCCTCGTGGATGCCTTGGGCGTCGATGTCGAGGCGGTGCTGGAAGGTCAGTTCTGGCTCGTCGTTCTGCCTACGGAAGACGAAGTCCGCATGGTGCGGCCGAACATGGCAGCGATCGAGGCGCTCCCGGTGCCCGAGCTTGGGATCACGGCGCCAGGGAGAGACGTCGACTTCGTCTCGCGGCTGTTCGCGCCGAAGCTTGGCATCCCTGAGGATCCCTTCACCGGCTCGCTCCACGCGATGCTGGTGCCCTATTGGTCAGAGCGCCTCGGCAAGACATCGTTCAAGGCCCATCAGGCCTCGTCGCGGGGCGGGGATGCGGATTGCGAGCTGTCGTCAGGCCGGGTCGTCCTGCGCGGGAACGCGGCAACCACGATGCGCGGCCAGCTTTTCTTCTGACCTTTGGGCCCTGACTGCTGGGTCAGGGCGATGCCTGCGAAGATCGTCAGCAGGCCGATGACTTGATAGGCGAAAAGCGCCTCCGAGAAGAAGAGAACCCCGAAGAAGACGGCGATGACCGGCGAGGCGTAGGCGCTCGTTGCCATGAAGCCTGCACCTGCACGCCTGACGGTGGAGACGATGAGGATCGCGTTGATCCCTGTCGGCACGATGCCGAGGAACAGGATCGCCGCCCAGCTCCTGACGCTGATCCCTTCAAACGAAGTGATGAGGAGAACCGGCGTGATCATCACGCCTGCGGCCAACATCATCATGGTCGCGAAGCCCCGTACCGGGAATTCCGGCGCCCTACGCATGATGACCCCCATGACCGCGTAGCCAAAGACTGCGACCAGCAGGAGGAGGATGCCGATGAAACTGGCGGTCATGCCGCCGAGGATTGCTGGTCCGATGAGGACGAGAACGCCGCCGGTCGCCGTGAAGACACCGAGGGTCGAGCGCTTGGTCAGCGGTTCCCCTGCGAAAAGTGCCGCCATGAGGACGGCGACCACGGGCAGGAACGCCATGACGATCCCCGCCATGATTGAGCTGACCTGCATCTGCGCCAGCGGGAAGAGGAAGAACGGCATCGCATAGCCTGCCGCGCCCGCGAGGATCGCGTAGAGCCAGACCTGCCGGCCTTCTGCGTCCATAGGCGAGGCGACCTTGCGCCCGGTGCCGTAGGCATAAGCGAGAAGGAGGATCGCGGCGGACCACACGCGGAAGAAGGCAATGACCCCGGGCGGTGCGCTTTCGATGGCCACGTTGATAGCGGAAGGCGCTGAGCCGCCGCCGAGCGCGACCATGCCCCATGCGAACCAGTCGGCGCGGGTCGGTTTCTGGATGGGAAGAGGTCGCGCCATGTCGCGGCGCGTAGGCCCCCTTCGCAGCCGCCGCAAGTCGGATGGAACGCGTTAAGGATTCCTCAGGCCAAGGCTCGCTCCGCCCCGTCCAATGTGTTAACAAGAGGTTAACGGGGCAGGAGACTTATCGGTGATGGTTCGCATGGCATGGGCGATGTTGCTGGTGATCGCCAGCAGCATGACCGCCGCTCTGGCCTCGCCCCCGGCTGCGGATATCCAACGGACGCAGCCAGGTCCCGAGGCCCCGGCTTCCATGCGGCTCGAGTTCGACACGGCGGTGCTTTCTGACGACCTGATGGAGGGCCGGGAGGCGGGCAAGCGCGGGCATGATTTCGCGGCGCAGTTCGTGGCCGAGCGCTTCCGCAGCCTCGGCCTGACGCCCGTCTCGGCAACGCTCGAGTATTTCCAGCTTGTGCCCGTCACGGTCCACTCGCCGCGGGTCAGGGGCGGCGCAAAGCTCTGGATCGAAGGGGACCTCTTCGAACCTGGGTTGGAGATCGTGGGCTTCTCGCGACGAGACGACATCCGCCTCGCCCACGCGCCGATCGTCTTCGTCAATTACGGCCTCGTCTCGAAACGCTACCGGCGTGATGACTATAAGGGGATCGATGTACGCGGAGCGATCGTTGTGGCGATCAAGGGCGCACCTTCATGGATACCGGCTGACGAGCGCGCATGGCTTACAAGCCAGCAGGCCGCTCAGGCGGAAGCCCGCGGCGCCGCTGCTTTCTTATCCATCCTTCCGCCTTCCCATGAGACGGACGTGGAAAGCTTCGCTGACTTGGCACTCAAGCGTTACTCAGGCGACCGTTTGGTTCCAGCGTCAGCGAGGCACAGCTCGCTCCTCGGCGAAGCGGTGATGGGGCGCCGGGGTGCCGAGAAGCTCTTCACCAAGGCGCGTCGTTCCTTTGCGCAGCACTATGCCCAGGCCGAACGCTCTTCAGGGCAGCCCAAGCCGGTTAAGCTGAAGCTCAAAGGCTCCATGCGGTTCGGCAGCCGTGCGGTCAGTGTCTCCAGCCCCAATGTCGTTGGTATCGTTCCGGGTATTGATCCTTATCTTGCGGGCGAAGCTGTGGTCGTCACCGCGCATCTAGACCATCTGGGAAGACGCGAGGGCGAAATGGTCTTCGATGGTGCGCTCGACAATGCCGCTGGCGTCGCCGCGCTTCTCGAGCTTGCCAAGGATATTGCAGAACAGCCTGCGCGCAGGACGATCATCTTCGCGGCGACGACGGGCGGAGAGCATGACCTTCTGGGGTCGGACTATCTCGCTGCCAATCCTGTGCTCGCAGGCTCCAACGTCGTGGCCAACGTCAATCTCGACATGCCACTTGTCGGTAACGCCTTCAGCTGGGCCACAGCTCACGGTGCGAGGCGCACGAGCCTCGCGCCGCTCGTATCGGCATCGCTGAGCCGGGCAGGGGTCCGCGAAGTCCATGACCCGCTCCCGGAGCAGGGGTTCTTCACCCGTTCTGACCATTACAGCTTCATGCGCCGCGGCATCCCCTCGGTCTATCTCGTCGTCGGCGGTGGGGACGTGAACCGTCAGCGGGCTGATGTTCGCCTCGCTGGCCAGCCGTCTGACCCAGATCAGCCTTCTCCGCTGCGGTTCGATGAGCTGTCGCGCTATGTCGGTCTCCACCAAGATATGGTCAGGGAGATCGCGGACGCAGACCTCGCGCCCCGTTGGAATGAAGAGGACGTCTTCGCCACGCTCTTCAATGAGCCAGCTCCCGCAGCGCGGACCCAGCGGAGCCGCAAGGCTGCCCGCAGGCAAGCGAGCGCGTCGAGCCTTGTCGTCGAGGCAAGCCAGGTCTCGGCCTCCGCCCCGGCAGAACTCGGCCAAGCGCCGCGCCGCGACTAACGTAGACGGAACGATGAAGGCCTGGCCTCTCCGCAGACTTACCGCTTACGCTGTCGACAGCATGCTGATCATGCTGCTCGTGGCAGCGCTCCTGTTCATCAACCTGGTCCTGCTCGGGGCGAGTTTTGCCGATGGCACGGGGTCAGAGCCTTGGCGCGCGCATCTTATCGGCTTCCTCTCCCTGACACTCCCGGTGGTCCTCTATTTCGCAGGCACCGAAGCGGCGTTCGGCGCAACGCTTGGCAAAAAGCTCCTCGGCCTTGAGGTCTCAACGACGGAGGGCACGAAGCCAGGTGCCGGTGCGGCCTTCCTCAGAAACGTGGTGAAGTTCCTCCCCTGGGAGATCAACCACATGGCCATGTGGTACGTGCCGGAGGGCCACCGCCTGTTCATCGACCCGATGCCGACCCTCAACACGGGCGTGCAGGTGGCCTGCCTCCTCGCAGGTCTCGCCTATGTGCTGACGCTCTTCATCGGCTCAGGCCGTACCCCCTACGACCGGATCGCCAAGACCGTGGTCGCAAAGCAGTAGTTTCCCACGAGGGGCACTGCCTCCCCTTTCTTTCGCGGCTGCAAAAGCCTAGGGCGCCATCGGACTTTCCAAGGAGCGGACCATGGCGCACGTATCGGTGATCGGAGCCCAGTGGGGTGACGAGGGCAAAGGCAAGATCGTCGACTGGCTGTCGGCGCGGGCCGAGGTCGTCGCGCGCTTCCAGGGCGGGCACAATGCGGGCCACACTCTTGTCATCGACGGCAAGGTCTACAAGCTCTCGCTCCTCCCCTCGGGTATCGTCCGGGAAGGGAAGATGTCGGTCATCGGCTCCGGCGTCGTCATCGACCCGTCGGCCTTCGCTTCGGAGGTCGCGCGCCTCAAGGAGCAGGGGGTGAAGATCTCCCCGGTGAACCTCGCCATTGCCGAGAACGCCTGCCTGATCCTGCCGCTGCACGGAGAGCTCGACCGCCTTCGCGAGGAAGCTGCTGGCGCGGGCAAGATCGGCACCACAGGCCGCGGCATCGGCCCTGCCTACGAGGACAAGGTCGGCCGCCGTGCCGTGCGTGTCGCGGACCTTCGCGACCTTGATGGCCTGAAGCCCCGGATCGAGCGGCTCCTCACCCACCACAACGCACTCCGGACCGGTTTCGGCGCTGAGCCCCTCACCGAAGATGACGTGATGGGTGTGCTGAAGGAAGCCGCCGAGCACCTCCTGCCGTTTGCGACGCCGACCTGGCAGCTGCTCGCCGAAGCCCGCCGGGCAGGCAAGCGGATCCTCTTCGAAGGCGCACAAGGCGTGCTTCTCGATGTCGACCACGGCACTTATCCCTACGTGACCTCGTCGAACACGGTCGCTGGCCAGGCAGCCACGGGTACCGGCATGGGCGCGGCGGGGTCCGCTTACGGTCTCGGTATCGTCAAAGCCTACACCACCCGCGTTGGCTCTGGCCCATTCCCGACCGAGCTGACCGACGAGATCGGCCAGCGCCTTGGCGAGCGCGGCCATGAGTTCGGCACCGTCACGGGCCGCCAGCGCCGCTGCGGCTGGTTCGATGCGGCCCTCGTCCGCCAGAGCCTCCTGACGGCAGGGATCGACGGCGTGGCCCTCACCAAGCTCGACGTCCTCGACGGCATGAAGACCCTCAAGGTCTGCGTTGGCTACAAGATCGACGGCCGCGAGATTGACTACCTCCCCGCCGGGATGGGCGAGCAGGCGCGGGCTGAGCCCATCTATGAAGAGCTCGACGGCTGGGAAGGCTCCACCGCAGGCGCGCGGTCATGGGCCGAGCTGCCTGCAGAGGCGGTAAAGTATGTCCGCCGGATCGAGGAGCTTCTCGATCGCCCGGTGGTGCTCGTCTCGACGTCGCCAGAGCGTGAGGACGTCATCCTGATGAAGGATCCTTTCGAAGGCTGACGATCCGCGGCAATAGGAACAATTCAACCTTTTAGCTGCGCTTAATCCATCGATCCCTACGCTTCCGCGGGGAGGCGTCATGACGTCTGAGCGCGCGAAGGGCAGGAAGCAGGCGCTGAAGGTCCAGTCCTTCAGGACCGTCGCCCTGTCTCGCAGCAAGCATCAGAGCCTGCGCCTCATCCTTGCGGTCGTGGCGCTCGGCTTCATCGGCATCCTCGTCGGCCCCATCCCGGCCGTGATCGGCTTCACCGCAATCCTCATCAGCCAGGCCATTGAGGCGAAGGTGCGCACCGAGGTCGAAGCTGCCACCCGCGCAGGCAAGCTTCCCGACAGCCTGCGCCGCCGCTACCTCTTCACCTATGGGCAGGCGACCCTCGTCTATGGGACGATTGCGGTCCTTGGCTGGTTCAGTGGAGATCTGGGCCTTCGGACGTTTGCGCTTCTCTGGCTGTTCGGCGCGGCGTTTCACACCTTCATCCACTGCTACCACGACAAGGAGCTCTACTTCGCAGGGCTCATCCCAACGGCGTTCATGTTCGTCGGTATGCCGATCGCCTCGATGGTCCTTGGCGAGCAGAGCGTCGCCTCCCTTGCCGCGGTGACCTTCGGGACGCTCGTGGCGCTCTTCAACCTCATCGCGTCCTTCCCAGTCTTCAACCGGATCAGTCGCAGGCTTCTCTCCGCCCGCATTCGCTCAGAAGAAGGGCGCGCCGTCGCGGAGGCCGCAAGCACGGCCAAGTCGGAGTTTCTGGCAACGCTCAGCCATGAAATCCGTACACCAATGAACGGCATTTGCGGGATGGCCGAGGCGCTCTCCAAGAACGACCTTCCTGCCGAAGCCCAGGAGCAGATCGCCGTCATGAATGATGCGAGCGATCTCCTCCTCGCCCTGGTCAATGACGCGCTCGACGTCTCCAAGATCGAAGCTGGCAAGCTTGAAATCGACAACGCACCCTTCTCCATGCGTGAAGCCGTCGACAAGGTCGTGCGGCTGCACCAGTCAAACGCGCGGGCGAAGGGTCTCGAGATCAAAGCTGCCTATACTGAGGAAGCAGGTGACTGGTACCGCGGCGATGCCGGGCGGATCCTCCAGCTCCTGAACAACCTCGTCTCGAACGCCGTCAAGTTCACCCATCAAGGCTCGGTGTCGATCACTCTCGATACGGATGAACAGAAGCGCGTTGTCCTCCAGGTCGAGGACACAGGTATCGGGATGGCGTCCGACGTCGCGGCGAAGGTCTTCGACCCCTTCACCCAGGCCGATAGCTCGACCACGCGCATGTATGGCGGCACCGGCCTTGGCCTCACAATTTGCCAGGGCCTTGTCGAAGCCATGGGCGGTGCTCTCAGCCTCGAAACAGAGGCGGGGGTCGGCGCGACCTTCACCGCTGTGATCCCGCTGGCGGCTGCCAAGACGCGGGCCGCGGCTGACCGGAGGCTCGAGTTCCGCAAGAGCGCCGCGCTTGAAGGGCTGCGCGTGCTGGCCGTCGACGACAACCCGGTCAACCTCAAGGTGATCGAGCTGATGCTGAAGGATCAGGGCTGCGCGATCGTCTCGGCCATCGGCGGCGAAGAGGCGCTTGGGCTCTTCGACGCCGGGGATATCGATCTCGTGCTACTCGACATCTCCATGCCCAGGATCGATGGATATGAGGTGCTGCGTCG
This sequence comes from Parvularcula mediterranea, assembly GCF_013085255.1. GTDB lineage: Bacteria > Pseudomonadota > Alphaproteobacteria > Caulobacterales > Parvularculaceae > Parvularcula > Parvularcula mediterranea. Next base: position 923,663 of record NZ_JABFCX010000003.1, on the reverse strand, counting down.
CCTTCGTGCGCAGAACAAGCGTGAGGTGCTTCCGCCTGTGCTCGCAGTCACGGCGCACGCCATGCCAGCCGACGTCCAGTCCTTCCTCGAGGCAGGCTTTGACGGCTTCGTCGCCAAGCCCATCCGCCGCGAAGACCTTCTTGCTGCAGCCGAGCAGTGCCTTGAGGATCGCGAGGCAAGCCGCGCGCAAGCACCGGGCAAATCTGCCTGAAACCGCGTCTGCCTGTCCAGTTTGATTCCGGCCTTCCTAAGCGCTATCTCCATCCTCGCCGAGGGGCACCCCGCCGGGGTTGAGATGTACCCTTAGAACCTGATCCGGTTAGGACCGGCGGAGGAACGGCCATGACAGCCACTGTCGCGCAATGCCGCGCGAGATTTCAGGGCATGCGCCCATTTTTCCTATCCGTATGCGGATTAGCTGCAGGTCTCTCTGGCCTTGCGCATGCCCATCCGAAGCCCGGCGAAGCCGAAGCGCGCTATCTCGCGAATGAAGGCGTGATGGTCACCCAAGGGGACCTCAAGATCCTCTTCGACCCGATCTTCGACAATGGCTTCGGCAACTTCCCCCTCGTGCCCGAGGAGATGCGCGCCGCAATGTTCGCAGGCGAGGCGCCCTTTAGCGGTGTCGACGCGATCTTCGTCAGCCACGCCCATGGCGACCATTTCGCGGCCGCGGACACGAACACCTATCTCAAGGCCCATCCGGCTGTCCGCCTCGTTGCGCCGCAGCAGGCCATCGACTTCATGCGCGAGGCTGAAGGCTGGGACGCTTCCTTACTCGACCGGGTGACGGCTTTTTCGATGTCGCTCGATGAGGGTGCACAGACATTCGCCATCGGAGACATCAAGGTTCAGGCCATGCGCGTCGTCCACACCGGCGACTGGCCCAATGTCCACAACATGGTCTACCGCGTAACGCTCGATACCAAGGCATCGGTCATGCACCTTGGCGATGCCGATGGCTCTGAGGGCAATTTCTCCGTCCACCGAGAAACCCTTGATTCGGAGGCGACGAACGTTGCCTTCGTGCCCTTCTGGTGGCTCGACGAAGGCCCGGACGAGGCCCGCGAGCTGATGAACGCTGACGAGGTCGTCGGCATTCACGTCGCCATCGAGGTCCCCGGCTGGCTCAAGGCATCGGGCGCAGATTTCTTTGCCGAGCCCGGCGAAACCCGTATCATCACTATTTCCTCCGACCACGAATAAAGAGGTCCCGACATGAACAAGCTCAACAAGCAATCCGACTTCCAGACCCCGAAGGTCACCACCGGCCCTCTGCCGTCATCGCTCAAGCGCTATGTCCAGTCCGAGCGCTTCGAGGACGTGAAGTCCCCTGTCCGAGACATCATCCTGCACCCCTCATCAGGCGAGGCGCCGCTACCGGTCTATGACCCCTCGGGTCCCTATACGGAAGACAATTTCACCCCTGACGTCGAGAAAGGCCTCCCTGCTGTCCGCGCGCCATGGATCGCCCGGCGTGAGCAGGAGGGTTATGAAGGCCGCGACGTGAAGCCTGAGGACAATGGCGGCGCCACCGGCGACTATCTCGCGCGCGCCTTCCCCAACGTGCCGCAGCCCAAGCGCTACACCGGCAAGATCCGTACACAGCTCGAAGCCGCGCGGGCGGGCATCATCACGGAGGAGATGGAGTATATCGCCATCCGCGAGAATCTCGGCCGCAAGCAGGCTGCCGAGGGTGCTGCAATGCGTCAGGCCGATGGCGAGAGCTTCGGCGCCTCGGTGCCGGAGTTCGTGACCCCAGAGTTCGTCCGTGACGAGGTCGCCTCTGGCCGCGCGGTGATCCCGATCAACATCAACCACCCCGAAGCCGAGCCGATGATCATTGGCCGGAACTTCCTTGTGAAGATCAACGCCAATATCGGCAACTCCGCCGTGACCTCTTCGGTTGAGGAAGAGGTGGACAAGATGGTCTGGGCCACCCGCTGGGGCGCGGACACGGTGATGGACCTCTCCACGGGCAAGAATATCCACAACACCCGCGAGTGGATCCTCAGGAACTCGCCCGTCCCCATCGGCACCGTGCCGATCTATCAGGCCCTCGAGAAGGTGAACGGCATCGCCGAGGACCTCACCTGGGAGGTCTATCGCGACACGCTGATCGAGCAGTGCGAGCAGGGCGTCGACTATTTCACCGTGCACGCAGGGGTCAGGCTTCCCTACATTCATCTGACCGCTGATCGTGTCACGGGCATCGTCTCCCGCGGCGGCTCGATCATGGCCAAATGGTGCCTTGCTCACCACAAGGAGAGCTTCCTTTACACCCACTTCGCCGAGATCTGTCAGATCATGCGCGACTATGACGTGACCTTCAGCTTGGGTGATGGCCTGCGCCCTGGCTCGATCGCCGATGCCAATGACCGTGCGCAGTTTGCAGAGCTTGAAACCCTCGGTGAGCTGACGAAGATCGCCTGGGACCACGGCGTGCAGGTGATGATCGAGGGCCCCGGCCACGTGCCGATGCACAAGATCAAGGAGAACATGGACAAGCAGCTGCGGGAGTGCGGCGAGGCGCCGTTCTACACCCTCGGGCCGCTCACCACGGACATCGCGCCCGGCTATGACCACATCACCTCAGGGATCGGCGCGGCGATGATCGGCTGGTTCGGCACGGCGATGCTCTGCTATGTGACGCCTAAGGAGCATCTGGGCCTGCCCGACCGGGACGATGTCAAGGTGGGCGTCGTGACCTACAAGCTCGCGGCCCACGCCGCCGACCTCGCCAAGGGCCACCCCGCGGCAAAGCTCCGCGACGACGCGCTCTCCCGCGCGAGGTTCGAGTTCCGCTGGGAGGACCAGTTCAACCTCTCTCTGGACCCCGAAACCGCCCGCGACTTCCACGACCAGACCCTGCCGAAAGAGGCCCACAAGACGGCGCACTTCTGCTCCATGTGCGGCCCCAAATTCTGCAGTATGAAGATCACCCAGGACGTCCGCGACTACGCAGGCGGCCTCAGCGACAATGAAAAGGCCGACCTCGAAGCCATGTCCGAAAAGGAGCGCCAGCGCGGCATGGAAAAGATGAGCGAAAAGTACGCTGCGGTCGGAGGAAAGCTCTACGTGGCTCCGGAACGGGTTGAAGAGGAAAAAGTCACCGGCCCAGATCACCAGTAAGCCATATATTTTGGGCAACTAAGCGAATCAGAGAAGGTCATGAGGGAAGATGATGGGAAGCGTGAATTGGCAAAAACCGCCACTGGAATTGTACCCCTCTACTCCCGGTCTCGCGTCGACCGGGCGGGCGACGCAATCCGCAAGGGTTCTTCGTCGGTAGAGGACCGGTTGGTTCTCGAAAACTGGCGGGGAGCCCACGCCCACGTCATCAACACGTTTCAAGCAACTCTGCGACGAAGAGCAAAAGGGACGAGCGCCGTTGTTGGTCAGCGGCTCAAACGACGTCCGACCATCGTCGATAAATTGACCCGGCAGCCGCAAATGCAACTCTCACGGATGCATGATATTGCGGGCTGCCGGGTGATCTTCGACACGGTTGAGCAAATGTTGGACTTCCGCGAGGAGTTCAACTCGTCGCGCGCGAAACACGACCGGCTGACGGCTCATAGGGACCAGTTCAATTATCTCCATCGCCCTAAGCCGACCGGCTATCGGGGTATCCATGACGTTTACAAATACGAGGCTTATCAACCATCAGCAGCGGCTTGGAATGGCCTTCGTATCGAAGTACAGTTTCGAACCCGTGTCCAACATGCGTGGGCGACAGCGGTAGAGATTGCTGACCTTCTCACTCGGAGCAGGGGAAAATTTAATCAAGCGTCGCAAGAGTACCACGACTTTTTTGTTGCCTGCTCTGAAATACTTGCGCGGACAAAAGAGAACTCCGTTTCGTCGTGGTGTGGCCGAGAAGATACAGACCTACTTAGAGAGTTCCGTAGGCTGAATGCAGCTACTAGCCTCCTTAGAATTTTGCGGCGGTCTAATGAACGCATCCCACAAATCCCATCGCGGATCGTCGGCGGTGGTCTCAACACGATTCTGGTATATCCATTCGAAGACGATGGAAAGCTCCAAGGCTTCGGCTTCCGGAACATGCGAGTAGCAATAAAGCGCTACGAAGAGTTAGAACGCCGGTACGACGGCCAAGCTGATATCGTTTTGGTGCGCGCCGGAGACTTGAAAGCCCTCAAGCGTGTCTTTCAGAACTACTTCACTGATGCTACCGACTTTGTCCGCTACGTCGACGCCGGGGTAAAGAAGTTGCAGGTGCAAAATGTTGCTCGAAGTGGTCGGAAGATAGGCAGCAAAGCAAACTAACTTGAAGTAGATAGCGTGCTGCGCGAGCACTTTTAGTGGTGACTTATCCCCGCCCGTCCCGCACCCCCTACCATCCCGGTCTGTAGCTATACGGACCGATGCCATGACCGATCTTACCACGCTTCAGCCTGGGCTTGAGAGCCCGCCGAGCCGCGGGTTTTCTGTGACGCCTTCTGACGGGAGTGACCTTGCCCTGCCTATCCGTGGGCTGATGGTTGCCTCGGCGGGGGATGTCGCGCTTGTCACCACGGGCGGTGACAGCGTGACCCTGCCTGCGCTCCAGCCGGGTGTTCAGTATGCGGTGCTGGCCAGCCGCATCCTCGCCACGGGGACCAGTGCCACCGGGATCGTCGGCCTCGCGTGATGCGCCTTGGCCTGACCCACAGCCCCGGCGCGCGCTACCCCCTGGGCGCGCCCGTGGCCCCGCCGCCTCCGCCCCCCGCTGAGCCCCAGCCCTTCGACGGGGGAGAGGCAGGCTTCTGGCTCGACCCCTCGGACTTTTCCTCCATGACCATCGCCCGGGACGGCACGGGGCCAGCCCCCGCCATCGGCGACGTGGTCGGACGGATGCTCGACCGCTCAGGCAACGGCCTTGACGCCGTCGCCCCCTCCGACGCGGCGAGGCCCCGGCTGGAGCTTGTGGGCGGCAAACCTGCGCTGGCCTTTGACGGGGTGGACGACGTGCTCGTCATCAATGGCGCGACCTTCGGCGCGGCCTTCTCCGTGGTCGCAGGGCTTGACCCCATCGCCCACGGCACGGTGATTGGCAACCGGGACGGGATCAACCCCGACCTCAGCGACATGCTCTCCATAGGGACCAAGCTCGCCACCAAATATCCGCTTGCTGATGGAAGCTATCACCGCACCGCCGTCCTCAGGATCGCTGGCCCGCAGATCTCTATCGTCAAATTCGGGGGCGGCTTCTGTGACGCCACGGTCGAAGGCGGCCAGCAGAAGGTGGAAGCCCTCGCCGCCACGCCTGCCGTCCGCTCCACCCCTGCCTATCTCGGCGCGGTGGACGGCGTCGGGAGCGCTGCGATGCAGATGAACCTGTTCGGCCTTCTTCTTTACACAGACCAGGTGATTGATGCGGCGGAGGAGACCCTGGCCCGCGACTGGGTCGCAGAGAAGATGGGCGTGTCCTGATGAGCTATTCCCACTCGGTTGTCCTCATCGTGCCCCAGCAGCACAAGGCTGACGCAGAAGCCTTCGGCCTGTCGATCGGTAATTCGGGGGCGGAGTATAACGTGCCGCTGTCTACGGATGGTGCCGAGCCTGCGACGCACTACGCGCTCCATGCCTTCGCGTCGGAGAGGTTTCTTGATGAGCTGTCAGGGAACGGTCAGGGTGGGCAGGAGGCCTTCGCTGCCCTCAACGCCGTCATGACGATCAGTGTTCGGCCGTCTATGACCGGCCACTTCGGCGACGTTCTCGCCGCTGAGGGCCTTCAGCGGGTCATCCCTTTGGAGGCTTGAAGGCGAAGCGGTCCTCCTCCGCCCAGTCAACCAATGTCTGCATCAAGAGCGCCTGCGCCTCCTCGCCTTCCTCGCGCGAGACGGCCGGGCGCTCCCGCACGCGTTCACGGATCATCTCGGCGAGCCGCTGCGAGATACAGCTGAGGAGAAACTCAGCGACGGGAACCTCCGTCTCAAGAGCAAGCTTGAGCGCCCGGTCGGTGACTTCGTCATCCATCTCCCGGAAGAGTGCGGGGACGATCGTCTTCGGCAACCGCTCGGGCAGGGTCGAGAAGCGCAGGACGTTCGGCGCGAGCTGTTCATGGGCAGCGGGTGCCGCCTGTTCGATGCCCTTCATCAGCGCCGCTTGCCGCCGCGGCTGCATTGCGTTGAGGAGCGCCGAGGTCCGGGTCAGCATCGCCTTCGTATCGAGGCCGACGCTTTCAAGCCGTGAGGGAGCACGCTGCCGTAGGGTCTCCGCGATAGCGTCGTACGTATCCTCCGTAGGCGCATGTTCTCCAAGGCTAATGAGCAAGATGCGGGCAGCTGTCGCATCATCGAGGCTACCAAGCACCGCCACCGCTGAGTCCCGGGAAAGCCGCGACAGGACCGCGGCGACAAGCCCTGGCCGCTCCCCTTGCAGGAGCGACACAGCCTTGTCCGGCGACAGAGCGGCGACGTAGCGCCAGACCTCCTCGGGCTCCGCCCCCTCCGCAATGCTTCCGGGATCGGCCAGGGGTTCGTCCTCCTGATCAGGACCGGGCAGGGCTGGGAGTTCTTCCTGGCTTGAGAAGAGCCGGCGGAGAGAGGCCGCGCGCTTTGTCCCTCCACTGATTACTGGCAGGTCGCCATCGAGCGTGGCATTGAACGACCTGACGACCGAAAGCATCTCCGCCTGATCCACCATATCGAGGCGTTCATAGGCGTCGAGTGCCCGGTCCAGCCGTCCTTCATCGAAGTAGGCGGCAACAGCCTTGGCTGTTTCAGGCTCGAGGAGCGACAGAATGATGGCGGCAGTCTCGGGCGATCCCTTCGCGACAGGAAGGTTCGTGGGCTGAGCAGCGGACTCTTCAATGGGCGCGGCAGTAGCGGACATCAGGCATATCCTCTCAACAGGGCTTCGGTCATCGCGACCCACCCGTCTGCAAGGACGAAGAAGGCGAGCTTGAACGGGAGGGCGACGACAGCGGGCGGGACCATCATCATGCCCATGGCCATCAGGACCGAAGCGACGACGAGGTCGATGACGAGAAACGGCAGGAAGATCGCAAAGCCAAGCTGGAAGGCTCGGGTGATCTCCGAGAGCATAAAGCTCGGTACTAGGACGGTGAGCGGCGCAGTCTCGACACTCTCTGCAGGACGGCCAACGGCGTTGGCGAGGCGGAAGAGCGTATCCTCCTTCACCCGACCCGCCATGAAATCCTGAAGCGGTTCGGCGGCGAGGGGCGCGGCCTCGAGCTCAGTGATCTCCCCATCGAGGAGCGGTTGGAGTGCATCCGTCCAAACATCCGTGAACACTGGCTCCATGATGAAGAAGGTCAGGAAGAGCGCGAGGCTGGTAAGCATCATGGTCGGCGGCGCGGACTGAAGGCCCAGCGCCTGACGGAGGAACGAGAAGATGATAGCGATGAAGGGAAAGCAGGTCACCATCATCAAGAGCCCCGGCGCGATGCTCAGCAAGGTGACGAGCAGCACCGTCGGGATAACAGCGTTCCGGAGGCTGATGGTTCCGGAGAGGAAGCCTTCGACTTCAGGCGAGACCGTTGCAGCGGCGTAGGCCGGCGTAAAGAGGAGCGTCAAGAGAAAGAGCGCAATGGCGGCGAGCCTCATCTGTTAGGCTCCGTCATCTCGGTGATCTTAAGCGAAAGGCTTCCATCGCCCTCCGGATCCTCCAGCACTCCGCGGGCAACCACATGGCCGTTGGCGCAGAGCTCCAGCGGGCGAGCAGCGCTTTCTCTCAGAAGGATCGTGCGACCAGGTTCAAGGGTGCTGATTTCCTCAAGAGAGATCTCGCCAGTCCCTACACGGACGGAAAGCTCAAGATCGATGCTGAGAGCAGGGCGTTGCGCGTTCTGGGCTTGGGTCTTGCTCATGCTGAGGCGTCCTTTGGTTTGAGCCATGAATTGAGGATCGCGGCAGCAGCTTCGGGCCTCTCGCCCGCCCGGCTGCGAAGGAGTGCGAGGGGGTCCTCCTGGCCTGCCGGGACGAATTGGCCTTCGCCTTGGGCAAGCTGAAGGTCGCCGAGATAGACATCGTCAGGCGCTGTCTCCTCGATAGAGAGATCCGGCTTCTTCCTGCGGGTCAGGAATGCGGCACCCGCAGCCAGCGCGAGGAGCGCCGCGCCGCCGCCGAGCCAGAGGAGGGGCGGAGCGCTCCCGTCTGTCGCCGCACCCGTGCTGCTCGCGCCCTCGGCGAACGCTGGCCGAGAGAAAGGCAGGGAGCGGACAGTCACGACATCGCCGCGGGTCTCATCGATCCCTGTGGCCGCCCGAACGAGCGCATCGAGCGCAGCCAGTTCCTCGGCGTCCCGCGGAGTGAAAGAGCCGTCTTCCTGCTGCAGATCGTTGACGAGAACGGCAACGGTCACGCGCTCAACATCGCCGGGGAGGATTTCCACCATACGGTCAGTGCTGCCTATGGCGAATTTCGTCTCTTCACGGAGTTCCCGTGTTTCCTGACGGCTCTCGGCATCGCCTGTCTCGCCGTCTGGTAGGTCGGAAGCAATCGTGACCGCGCCGTCGGCGTTGGCCTCGTTGCTGCTGCGTTCATCGCGGATGCTTTCGGAGACCACACCCTGAGGCGTGAAGGCCCTCTCCTGAAGCTCTTCCCGGCGGCGGTTGATATCAACTGACGCTGTGACCCGCGCATTGCCGACCCCGACCCGTGCTTCGAGCAGGTTGAGCAAAGCTGCCTCGATGGCCTCGGCCTCCTTGCGGCTGGCGGGACTGCCATCAGCTTGATCAGCAGACAGAAGGCCGCGGGCGGTATCGATTACCGCAACTTCCGTGGCCGCGAGCCCCGGAACGGCGAGGGCTGTCAGGTAACGGATGGCCTGAACCTGCCGGTCGCCAAGGCCGCTCGGGACAGAGAGAGTCACAGAAGCCGTTTTCTCACTCCGGCGCCGGGAGAAGGTCGAGGCATCTCCCGTGCCGATATGGACCCGCGCAGCCTGAACGCCGGGCATTGTCATCAAGGTACGGGCTATCTCGCCCTCCTTGGCGCGCCAATAGGTGGCGGAGAACATTTGCGAGGTGGTCGAGAAGCCATCGAGTTGGTCAAGGAGTTCGTAGCCCTGCGCTTTCGGTGCAGGGAGATTCTGCTGGGCGAGCATGAGGCGCAGGCGGTCGCGGTCCTCTGCAGGGACATAGATACCGCTGCCGTCCACGGAGTAAACAACACCCTCCGCATCAAGAGCAGCGATCAGCTCGCCTGCAGCCTGAGGATCGAGCCCGGCGTAGAGAAGCGCCTCATCGCGGCTTCCCGTCATTGTCAGCATCAGGACCAGCGTCGCAGACAGCGCAGCGGCACCAGCGCCTGCTACGAGCTTCTGCCTCAACGTTAGGGACCCAGCCTTTTCCTTCAAACTCTCGAACACATTGCCCTCCACAATCGAAGGTTGAGCTAGCGAAGAATTCGTTAAGAGAGTGTTTACCTGTGGTTGCAACAAGTTCCCCATATCGCAAGGGGACGGATATGAAGGATGATGATCTCTTTCCGCAGGCGGAGAAAAAGAAGGGCGGCCTGTCGCGCTTCCTTGTGCCCGCGGCTGCTGCGGTCGTGATCGGCATTGGTGCCGCGGTTGGCATGAGATTTCTCGGCCCCGATGCCGTGCCCTCCGCGTCAGCCGGCGAGGCGCCTGCCAAGAAGCCGAAGACGTCGAAGAAGGGCAAAGCGGCCAAGGAGCAACTCCTCAAGCTCGAACCCTTCGTCATCTCGCTGAACGCCAGCAATGGCCGAACACGTGCGGTGCGTATGCGCTTTGCCGTTGCGGTGGAGGTGACCGATGCAACGGCGGCTGAGCCCATGCGCCTTCCGCTCCGCAATGCGATCCTCGAAGGTGCGTATACGGTGGACCCCGCGACACTGAGCGGCGGTGAGGGCCTCAGCGCCTTGAAAGAAGCGCTGGTGCCCGCAGCGAAAGACATACTCGGCGGCCAGTTCCAGACACTGCTCGTGACTGACTTCGTCCTGATTTGAGAGAGACCATGCCTTTTGATCTTTACGCAGACGCATTCGTCCTGATGGCGGCCCTTGGCGCGGCGCTCTACTGCCTCAAGCTTCAGAGGACGCTGAAGAAAATGCAGCGGACGGAGAGCGGTATAGGCGCGGCGCTCACGACCCTGGCGCAGGCGACGGAGGCATCTTCGGCTGCCGTCGAAGACTTGCGCGAGCAACTCCAGGGAGCGGTCCGAGAGCTCGATGAGCGCGCCTACGCCCTCAAGGACAAGCGTGTGGAAATCGACGACCTACTCGACACGATGGAGGGGCAGATGGTCCGCCACCTGCGCCAGTGTGAAGAAGCACGTACCCTGACGGAAGACGCCATCACCCCGCTCATGCGACGCGCCGAGCTTGAGATTCAGGCGCTGTCGAAGGCCCTCGAAGTCTCGGCCCGGATGAGCAAGCTGAACCGCGACAACCCGCACGAGAGAGACGATCATCATGACCGCAGCCGCCCGGCCGATGCCCATGACACAGCGAGCAATCCGTTCCTCAAGGCGGTGGCTCTCTAGCCTGCCGGTCCTCTGGATCCTGACTCTGTTCCTGCTTCTTGGTGCTGTGCCCCGGGCGGCTGGGCCGCTGGGCATGGCCGAGCAGCTGATCGCGGGGGAGAAAACGATCTCCTTCCGGGCGCCGTTCACGATCGGTGACCCTGAAACGAAGGAACCCTCCTCCAGCGTCAGCCAGAAGAGGGTTCCTCAGTAAACGGTCATTGAGTGGGACGTGTCAGCCTTCGAGGGCTGTTTCCGCGCCGACGATGACGCTGGCGGCCTGAACCACAGAAGCGATGCGCACGGCGGTCTGGATCTGCTCAGACGTCAGGCCCGCCTTGCGGACGATCGCCTCGTGGCTGTCGACACACATGAAGCAGCCATTGATCGAGGAAACGGCCAGAGACCAGAGCTCGAAGTCGACCTTCTCGACACCGGGGTTGCCGATGATCGTCATGCGGAGCTTCGCAGGCATGGTCTTGTAGACCTCGTTCCCCGCCTCGTGGCCGAAGCGGTAGAAGACGTTGTTCATGGACATGATGCCAGCAGCAGCCTTGGCGGCGGTGAAAGCCTCTTCGGAGAGCTTCTCTTTCGCTTCGGCGGCGATCGCCTTGATCACGTCAGGGTTCCGGCCTGCGATGGCGCAGGAGAGGAACGTGCCCCAGCGCTTCTGCTCATCCAGCGAGTCATCACTGGCGAGGTTGCCGAGGTTGAGTTTGGTGTCTTTCGCGTAGGCAGGGAGCTGCTCACGCAGGGCGTCGAGCGACATGCGGACCTCCATCGAAATTGTGGTCAGGGAAGAAAAGGAAGCGTTGGTCCGGACATCAGGGCAGGGGGGGAAGGTATCCGGACCAACGCTTCAAACCGAGTTCGCTAAGGGGCAGGGCAGGTGCGAACAACGGTCATGGCTTCAAAGGCTTAGAGCGTGTCACCACCCAGAGGGCGGTTGCAGGGACAGAGCTCGTCCGTCTGAAGTGCATCGAGAACGCGCAAAGTGTCCTGAGGGTTCCGGCCCACGTTCAGATTATTTACATAAACGTGCTGGATCACGCCGTGCGGATCGACGACGAAGGTCGCGCGCAGCGCAACGCCTTCTTCCGAGCGGATGCCGAGGCCGTCGACGAGGCTGCCGGTGGTGTCTGCAAACGACCAGGCCGGGTGCTCGTTGAGGTCGGGGTGATCACGGCGCCAAGCGAGCTTACAGAACTCGTTGTCCGTCGAACCGCCGAGGACCACAGCATCGCGGTCTTCGAATTCGCTGGCCAGACGGCCGAACTCGGCGATCTCGGTCGGGCAGACGAAGGTGAAGTCCTTCGGGTAGAAGAAGATGACCTTCCACTTACCTTCGAAGCTGTCCTGGGTGAGGTCTTCGAACGCGCTCTCGCCGTTCTGCTCATGCTGCATAAATTTCGGCTTCACACCGACAACTTTGAAATCGGGAATGCGGTCACCAACACCAAGCATGCGTATCTCCAAATGGTCTGAATCTCTGTGAGGGTCTTCCGCCCTCGAGGAGACACATGGTCCGAACTGCATCGCGTGGCAAATTGATATTGTAGCGCCCCTCAATCGGATTTATCGATAGGCTATGCAGCACCTGCCAACCCTCCGCCAGCTCCAGTTCTACGAGGCACTCTGCCGCACCGGCTCTTTCAGCCGCGCAGCGGAGGCGTGCTTCGTCTCCCAGTCGACCCTCTCCTCGGGGATCAAGGAACTCGAAGCGACCCTCGATGCGGTGCTGGTCGACCGTTCGGCGAAGGGGTTCGCCCTGACGCCTTCCGGTGAGGAAGTGCGGCGCCGGGCGGAGGACCTCTTGGCCGATGCGCGGGAGCTGACGGTGGCGGCTTCGACGGCCAAGCCGCTGCTTGATGGGAGCTATCGCTTCGGTCTCATCCCGACGATCGGGCCGTTCCTCCTGCCCGCTGCGATGCCGCGGATGGAGGGTGCGTTCCCGGAGCTGAGAGCCTTCCTGCGCGAGGACCTGACGGCGAACTTGGTCGAGCTTCTGCGGGCCGATCAGCTCGACATGGCTGTCCTTGCCCTGCCGATCGAGGGCGACGGGCTCGATTGCGAGGTCTTTGCCGAGGACCCTTTCTTCCTCGTCTGCCGGGAGGATCACCCGCTGGCGGAGCGCGAGGAAATCGCGACCGAGGAGCTCCTCGGCGAGCCCCTTATGTTGCTTGAGGACGGCCACTGCCTGCGCGACCATGCGCTGTCGGCCTGCCGCCTTCCCCGGCCAAGGGATGGGTCAAGCTTCGCCGCAACGAGCCTCTTCACCCTCGTCCAGATGGTCCGTTCAGGGCTCGGCGTGACGCTGCTCCCCAAACTCGCTGTGGGTCAGGGGCTCGCGGATGGCCTCAGCGTCATTCCTTTGAAAGACCCTGATGGTACATCACCGTCTCGCAGCCTTGGCCTCGCATGGCGCAGGTCCTTGAGGCGGCGCGAAGAGGCAGAGGCGCTGGCGCCGGTTCTGGCAGCGGCGGTGGGCTGAGGAATCGATGGCTGGCAAGGTCTTCACATTCGCAGGGCTGGAGATCCCGTTCAGGACGGGTGCGGAATTCTTCGACGCCTTCGAAAGCGCGATCGAGAAGCGGACCCCGCTCAGGATCGGGATCTGCAACGCCAATACGTTGATGCTTGCCAAGGAAGACCCCGAGTATCGTGACGTCCTTGCACGGATGATGCTTCTCAACGATGGTGTCGGCCTCGACCTTGGCGCAAAGATGAAGCTTGGCGAGCCTTTCCCTGAGAATCTCAATGGGACCGACCTGACGCCTCGCATCTTCCGCGAAAGCCTGAAACCGCTGCGTATCTACCTCCTTGGAGGAGAGCCTGGGATCGCCGAAGGGGCGGCTGCCAAGATTGCTGAGATCGACCCGCGCCACGAGATCGTTGGCCTCCGCTCCGGCTTCTTCAAGCCTGAAGACGAGTCCATGATCGTTGAAGAAATCAACGATGCGCAGACGGATCTTCTTCTGGTGGCCATGGGCAATCCACTTCAGGAGAAGTTCATCATGCGCCACGCCGATGCTATCCGCGCGCCGGTAGCGATGGGCGTCGGCGCGCTCTTCGACTTCCTCGCGGAGAAAGTCTCACGCGCGCCGATGTGGATGCAGAACATGCGCATCGAGTTCCTGCATCGCTTGCGGCAGGAGCCTGTAAGGCTTTTCAAACGCTACACCGTCGATGCAGCTGGCTTCCTCCTTGCCGTCCGCAAGGAGAAGAGCGCTCAGTCTGCAGAAGGCGTTCCCACCGGAGCCGAGTAGCCGCGCTGCAGCGCATCGATCTCGCCATTATCCGACAACAGGATCGCCACCGGCTTGGTCGCCTCGAACTGCGCGAGGATGATCATGATCGCAACGGTCATCGGTACGCAGAGGAACATGCCAGCGATACCCCAGAGCGATCCCCAAGCCGCAAGGCTCAAGAGGATGACGAGGGGCGAAAGGTTCAGCGACTGACCCATCATGCGCGGCTCAATGAACGAGCCCACCACCTGCTCCGCCGTGGTCAGGAGCACGCCCGTCAGAATGAAAAGGCCAAGCCCGCCGCCCGGCTGCACGAGTGCTAGCAGCGTCGGGAGGATGACGGCGATGATCGAGCCGATCACGGGAATAAAGTTCAGCGCAAAGATCAGAAGTGACCAGAACCCAGCGAAATCGATCCCGAGCAGCATCATGATCACAAAGGAGATCACGGCGACGATAAAGCTCGTCAGCGTCTTGACCGAGATGTAGGTTCTGACGAGGCGCTGGATGTCGTCGATCACGTCCGACACCAGCTTATCCGCGCCATGAGGTCCGGCAATCTTGGTGAGCTTGGACAGGAGCCTGCCGCGCTCAACCAGGATGAAGGCCGTGTACAGAAAGACGGTAACAAGGCTGCCGACGAGCCCGCGGGCAATGGCTGCGACGCCGCCGAGATAGCCTTGGGTCACTTCCAGCGCATTGGCCTGCAAATTGTCGAGACCCTCACGGATATCAGCACCGAACGGCATCGTGTCCGCAAAGACCGTCAGTTCCCGCCAGATCTCGCCAAGCCGCTCGCCATATCCCGGCGCGGCTGCCACCACAGCTTCGATGTTGCTCCGGATGATCGCGACAAGGACGAACATGATGGCGAGGATGAAGGCGAAGGAGAGCGTGAAGCTCAACGCTTCAGGGATGAACCGTCCCAGGCCCGGAAGCCGCTCGATCCGCCGCTTCACCGTGACGATCAGGAAGCTGAGAAACGCCGCGATGACAAAGGGGATCAGGACCCCCTGGCCGATCCACAGGATGAACCCTGCGAGGACGAAGATCCCGACGCCGAAGAAGAAAGAGGAGAGCGAGCGCGCGTTCTTCCGCTTGCCGACCTCGTCCGCGATGATACTCATGTTGCAGGTTCCCCAACCGCAGCGACTGGCTTGGGCGGGTAGCGCTTCTGGAGCACCGCGACCAGTATCACCAGCAGTCCGGCAGGGATCGCGTAGCTCGCCGTCAGGAGGAAGAAGTTCACCCAGCCAAGGGCCTCGGCCATCTGCCCTGAAAATCCGGCTACGAACTTGTTGAGGGTCGCGTAGATCGAGCTGAAGAGCGCGTATTGAGTGGCAGCATTGGCCGGGTCCACGAGGCTCGAAAGATAGGCAATGAAGACCGTCGTGACGAACCCGCCGGCAACATTGTCCGCACAGATCGCGAAGGTCAGGAAGCCGATATCATCCCCCGTCGCGCTGCCTGCGAACCACGCATAGGCTCCATTGGTCACAAGGGTCAGGATCGCGCCAAAGACGAGGCTCCGCGTGATGCCGAAGGCACCTGCCGCGAGCCCGCCAAGGAAGAGGCCGATGAAGGTCGAGATGACACCGGGACCGGACTGGATTGCGCCGACCATCCCCTTGTCGAACCCGAGGTCCACATAAAGCGGCACCGCCATCACACCCATGGTGAAGTCCGACAGACGGTAGATCAGCACAAGGATGAAGATCGGGACGATCACCTTGCCGAACCGGTCGATCACCTGGAGAAGCGGCGGAGCGTAGACCATGAAGACCCTGCCGCGCTTGGCCTCTGGGTCCTGAAGGTTGAGGTTGCCCTCGGTCGCCTGCGACGCCTTCACCATCGCCATGACGAGGCCCGCGAGGGCAGCGATTGTGAGAGCCACGACGGCGAGCTTGGCGAACTGCTCGTTGGCCGGGAGGCCGACGGTGCTCTCAAGGACTGGGCGGGAGTAGACATAGAGCGCGCCGAGCCCCGCAAGGGCCGCGCGCCAAGGCAGGTCCATCTTGGTGCCCTTGAAGGCGATCTTGCCGAGCGCGAGCGCGCCAATGGCAGCCCCCGCCAGAAGATGCACAAGGATTTCGGCGAAGTTCATCCAGACGAAGACCTTCGCAAAGCCGAAGAGAAAAAGCGCCACCGCCGCCGCCTGTGCGGGGCCGGCAAAGAGCGGCAGGTCGCTGAGCGCGATCTGCTTCTTCACGGTCTTCGGTTCACGGATGATGAGGACGAGCGCAGCTGTCGTGCCCATGGCTGCGGCCATCACGAGATAGCTGACCGTCCAAGACGACCATGAGGCCAGCACCAGCGCGAGCCCTGAGAAGATCAGCGCACCACGATACCCCAACGAATAGGATGCCGCCATCGAGGCCTGCTCCTCGCTCGGCGCACTTTCGATCCGCCAGGCGTCAATCGACACGTCGAGGGTAGCACCTGAGAAGGCCAGGATCAGCGTACCGAGGATGATCTGGGTCAGCCCTTCGGAGGGGTCACTGAACGCGGCAATGGAAAGGCCCGCCATGGTCCCGATGATCGAGACGATCATCCATGACCGCCGGTGCCCCAGCTTCTTCGTCAGCCCCGGCACGTTCAGCCGGTCGATGATCGGTGCCCAGACGAACTTGAAGGAATAGAAAAGCCCTAGCCAGTAGAAGTACCCGATGGTGGAAAGCTCAATCCCTTCCTCACGCAGCCAGAAAGCGGTCTTTTGGTACACAAGATAGAGCGGCAGGCCCGATGCGAAGCCGAGCATCAGCATCGCGGCCATCTCGGGTCGGGTGTAGGGTTTGACGCTCCGCCAGAGCCAGCCCTTGGGATCCTCGCTCGGCGCCTTCACGGACTGGGTATCGCTCATTCGCTCTCCTAACGGGCCCTAGCTTTCAAATGTGCGCCGCACCGGGCTTCGGGTCAAAGCCCTGCGGTGCAGGTCGAGAAGCTCGGCGCCTTACCGCCTGCGTTCAGCGCGCCGGTCCTCAAGGACGCCACATCGCCGCCCGCAGGCGCCACGATGGCGTAGATGCGGCAGCGCTGAAGGTCATAGCGGCGGAACTCATTGGGTCCCTCCCGCCGGACCAGCGCAGGCGCACCGACCAGACGCTCAAGAAGGCTGACGTCCCGCCCGATGAATAAGGTCGCATCAGGACCGGGCTTGAGGCGGGTTTCCACCGGCGCCTCCTCACCTGTTTCTCTGCCGATGAGCTGGCCCAGCGCATCGTCGCCCCGCGCGCTATCGCCTGACGACGTTGCGCAAGCGGTCAGCAAGGAAGCGGTGGACAGAAGCAGCGCTGCGCCTCTAACCCGCAGCGGTCTGAAAGAAGGATCAAACATGGCCGATATCCAGGTGGCTGCGCTCGGAAACGCGATTGTCGATGTCATTGCTGAGGTTGATGAAGGGTTTCTTGCGAAATTCGAAGTGCCCAAAGGCGGCATGATCCTGATCGACACCGAAAAGGCCGAGGCCATTTCGCACGCGGAAGAGTTTACGGACACGGTGATGGTGGCTGGCGGTTCAGCCGGGAATACCTGCGCCTGCATCGCGAGCCTTGGCGGCACGGCCCGGTTCATCGGCACGGTGGCCGACGACAAGCACGGCAATGCCTATCGCGAGAGCCTGCGCGGCACCGGCGTCATCTTCGACACGCCGAACGTCACCGACGGGAAGCCCTCGGGCCGCTGCCTCATCTCCGTGACCTCCGATGCGGAGCGTTCGATGGCCACTTACCTCGGCGCAGCGGGGGACATCACCCCCGCCGCCGTCCTCGAGGGTGACTTCGAGACCGCCCAGATCTGCTACCTCGAAGGCTACAATTTCGAAGCCCCCGAAAGCCGCGAAGCCTGCCGTGAGGCTGCGCGCCGCGCGAAAAAGGCTGGCCGCTTCGTCGCCATGACCCTCTCGGACTCAGGCATGGTCGAGCGCAACTTCGAGCCCCTGGTCGCCTTCCTCAAGGAGACCGTGGACATGATCTTCGCCAACCATGACGAGGCGAAGGCTCTGACCGGCCACGACGATGCCATGGAAGCCGCCAAGGCCATGAAGGCCGAGTTCTGCCTCTGGGGCGCTGTGACCATGAGCGAGAAGGGCTCGATGGTCTTCGGCCCGCAAGGCGAGATCGAGCACGTGGACGCCATCCCGCCAGCGCAGCTTGTGGACACCACCGGCGCGGGCGATGCCTACGCCGCTGGCTGGCTCTTCGGCTTCACCACCTGCATGGACCTCAAGTCCTGCGGCAAGCTCGGCTCCCTCTGTGCGTCGGAAGTCATCAGCCACAAGGGCGCACGTCCGGAGGTCTCGCTCCGCAAGCTCGCCCAAGAGAAAGGGCTCCTCGGCTAAGCCGAGAAGCCCCGTCCTTCCCGTTGTTCTTGAGAGGTCAGGCCTTGCGGCGGCGGATGCCGAACGCTGCGAGGCCTGCTGCCATCAGGACGCCCGCTGCCGGGAGAGGCGTTTCGACATTGTCGACAAGCTGATTGTTCACCAGGAACTCGACACCGGTCTTCCCGCCATCTTCGAAGTAGACGAGCTCGAACGCATAGAGGCCCGGGCCAAAGTCGAGGTCACCGCTCGTGTAGCGGAAGCCGCGGCGGCCTTGCTGACCAAGGATTTCGTTGTCGATGGTCAGTTGGAAGCCATCGTCCGAACCCACCGACCAGCGCGTGTCATCCGCACCCAGCTCGATCATGCCTGAGAAGCGCATGACCGTGTCGTGGAGCTTCGGGAAGTCGATACCGCTGGTGATCGTGCCGAGGCTACCGAGGAAGGTGGAGAGCGTGTTGTTATCGCTGAAGCTGCCGGTCGATCCGTTGGGGAAGTCGATCCGGGTCAGGTCGAAGAGCGTGTCAGCATCGCGGCTAGTGATCTCAGCAAGCGCTGCCGAGAGCGAGTTGATGTTGTTCGGCGAGTCCCAGGCCTCGCCCGTCACCCCGATCAGGGTTGCGGCGTTAGCGGTTGAAAAGCCGAGGGCGGCGATGGCTGCGAGAGCGGCGTTAGCGAAGCGGTTCATCTCGTTTCAGTCTCCGTTTGGCGCGGAGGATGCGCCAGGCGTTGCGTATGACTGGAACGATGCAGCCCGCGTGCCAGCGGACGCTTCTAACGTGAATGTCTAACGCTCTCGTGAAGCCTTTTCGGCAATGCCGGAGGTTCCGGCGCGCTTCTCAAGCTCTGCCGCGACCTCGTCGAAGCTGATCCCATTGGCCTCAAGGAGGACCGCGAGGTGGTAGAGGAGATCGGCGCTCTCCGCGGCGAGCTCCTCCTTGTCACCGAGAGCGCCGGCAAGCGCGGTCTCGACGGCTTCCTCGCCCATCTTCTTGGCGCAGCGGGCCTTGCCCTCCGACAGGAGCTTGGCCGTATAGGAGGTGGACGGATCATCGCCCCGGCGGGCTTCGATACGTTTCGTCAGGCCGTCCAAGGCGTTGCCGATCTTGCTCACCATGTCCTCCTCATCGGAACCCCGTCCGCGATCATCGCCTTCTTCGCCTCTTCGATCGTGAAGGTGCCGAAGTGGAAAATGCTGGCCGCGAGAACTGCGGATGCTCCGCCTACGGTGACGGCTTCGGATAAATGGTGCAGCTCGCCTGCGCCGCCCGATGCGACCACGGGGATGTTCACGGCTGAGGTGACGGCTTTCAGAAGCTCGACGTCGTAACCGGTCTTGACGCCGTCACGGTCCATCGACGTCAGCAGGATCTCGCCAGCACCCCGGCGCTCGGCTTCTTCAGCAAACTGAACAGCGTCGATCCCTGTGGGCTTGCGGCCGCCATGTGTGAAGATTTCCCATCTGCCGGGCGCTACGTTCTTGGCGTCGATGGCGCAGACCACGGCCTGCGAACCTGCGGCAAGAGCCGAAGCCGTGAGCACCGCAGGGTCACGCACGGCGGCGGAGTTGATGGCAATCTTGTCCGCCCCTGCGCGCAGGAGCGCCAGCACATCCTCCGCAGACCGAACACCGCCGCCAACCGTCAGGGGGCAGAGGGCCTCTTGCGCGGTGTGGGTCACAGTTTCGAGGAGCGTGCCGCGGTTCTCATGGCTCGCGGTGATGTCGAGGAAACAGATCTCGTCCGCGCCTGCCTCGGCATAGGCGGCAGCGGCTTCGACCGGGTCGCCAGCGTCACGCAGGCTGACGAAATTGACGCCCTTCACCACGCGCCCGTCCTTGACGTCGAGGCAGGGAATGAGGCGCGTCTTGAGGCTCATCGCACGGCCTCGATCGCAGCCCTGGGCTCGATCCGGCCTTCGTAGAGCGCCTTGCCAATTATCGCGCCAGCGATGCCGTCGCCTTTCAGCGCAGCCAGCTCGCGGAGATCATCCGTAGACGACATGCCGCCCGAGGCGATGACTGGCAGCTTCGTTGATTTGGCCAGCGCGCGGGTGGCCTCGACGTTCGGACCTTCGAGCGCGCCGTCTTTCAGGATGTCGGTGTAGACGATCGCTGCAAAGGGTGCTTTGTCGAATTTGGCGGCCAGCTCTTCAGCCGTGACAGACGATGCCTCGTCCCAGCCTTCGGTCGCGACAAAACCGTTCTTGGCATCAAGGCCCAGCACCACCTGTCCGGGGAACGCGCGGGCGGCAGCGAGCGCGAACTCAGGGTCTTTCACGGCAGCGGTGCCGAGGATGACCCGGGAGATACCAAGCTTGAGCCAACGCTCCGCCGTCTGAAGATCGCGGATGCCGCCGCCAAGCTGCACTTTCGCGTCGGTCTCCTTCAGGATGGCTTCGACAGCATCTGCGTTGGCAGGCTTGCCCGCGAAAGCGCCGTCGAGGTCGACCACGTGCAGGCGCTCGAAACCGCTCTCGCGGAAGCTCTTCGCCTGGTCCGCGGGATTGTCCGCATAGGTCGTCGCCTTGTCCATGTCCCCGCGGAGGAGGCGCACGGCCTTGCCTCCCTTGAGGTCGATCGCGGGCCAGAGTTCAAAAGCGGTCATGGTCGCCACTCCAGAAAATTCTTGAGGAAAGCCTGTCCGTAGGCGCCGCTTTTCTCAGGGTGGAACTGCGCACCCGCGACGTTTTCCCGCGCCACGGCAGCGGGGAACCGCTCGCCATAGTCAGCGGCCGCGATGATATCACTCTCGTCGGTGGCCTCGAAGATGAAGCTGTGCACGAAATAGGCATCGCCTTCAGGCGGCAGGAGAGGGTGATCCGCAACCGGAACAACTTCGTTCCACCCCATGTGCGGAAGCCGGAGGCCATCGGCCTTCAGGGCACGGACCTTGCCGGAGACGAAGCCGAGGCCCTCCACCTCGCCATGCTCCTCGCCAAGGTCCGCGAGAAGCTGCATCCCGACGCAAATACCAAGGAAGGGAAGCTTCCGCTCGGCGGTCGCTTCGACCAGCGCGTCCACAAGCCCGGGCCTTGCCCTCAGGCCAGCGGCGCAGCTCGCAAAGGCTCCAACGCCGGGGAGGACGATCCGGTCAGCAGCCAGCACTTCGGAAGGTTCGGCGCTGACCGCGACCCGCCAGCTGGCGTCGGGCGCAGCGCGCTCAAGGCCGCGCACGGCGGAGTGCAGGTTCCCGGCTCCATAGTCGATAACGCATACGGTAGGCATAGGCGGGCGGGTTAGCGCCTCCCCGTCGCAGCGCAACAAAAAAGGGCGCGCCGCAATGGCACGCCCTTCTTCAAAAGCCTGATGGCCCGACTGCTTAGCTGCAGTCGGAAACCGCTTCGATGACTTCTTCCGGAGCATCGGCGAAATCGTCCGGCGAGGTGATCTCGGAAAACATCGCGGCGAGGTCAGCGTCACCGGCGACCTTCTCTGCGAGGCAGCCGCAATCGGCTTCGCCGCCATACTCGGCCTGGTAGGCTTCGCAGGCTGCTTTCCACTCAGCTTCGGATTGAACGGCGGTCAGCGCGAGCGCCGATGCGATGAGCGATGCAAACATGGTTTCTTCCCTAGAATAGCGTTTCCTGCCTTCTGACGGCAGTGGCGAAACCATAGAAAGCATTAACCACGTTGCAAGCGCTATGTTATCGCGCGAGCGGGGTCAGGAGCCGAGCGATCCCTTGGTCGAGGGGATCGAGCCAGCCATCCGCGGATCCAGCGAAACCGCCATCTTGAAGGCCCTCGCGGTGGCCTTGAAGCAGCTCTCCGCGATGTGGTGGTTGTTGGTTCCATACAGATTTTCAACGTGCAGGCAGGCGCCCGCATTGGTCGCGAAGGCGTGGAACCACTCCTTGAAGAGCTCGGTGTCAAACTCGCCGATCTTGTCCCGCGTGAACTCGGCCTTCCAGATGAGGTAGGGCCGCCCTGACAGGTCCATCGAAGCCCGGGTCAGGGTCTCGTCCATCGGGATGTAGGCATGGCCGAAGCGCGTGATGCCCTTCATATCGCCCAGCGCCTCGGCAGCTGCGAGACCCATGACGATGCCGACATCCTCGGTCGTGTGGTGGCCATCAATGTGCAGGTCGCCTTCCGCGCGCACGGTGAGATCACACAGGGAATGCTTCGCAAAGCCCTCGAGCATGTGGTCGAGGAAACCGATACCGGTCGAGACATCAGCCTTGCCCGAGCCGTCGAGGTCGAGCCGGACGGTGATGTCCGTCTCCTTCGTCTTGCGGTGCCTCTCTGCGATGCGGTTGGTCATGCCTTGTCCTTCAAAGGGAACGCGCCGCCTAGCAGAGGAGGGTTGAGAATGCCTAGGCCCTTTCCTGCGGCAGGATTGCTGCCAATTTTCAGCATCGCGGCAGCGTTTGGGTAAGACTACCCATAACGGCGTAGGGCCTCCGCTGCTCATCTGCCTCCATCAGAACGGAGGGAGCTATGCTCAAAACACTACTCACCATCGCCGCCGCCGCGCCCGTCGCGCTTGCCACCGCATCGGCAGCGCCCGTGACCGTGAATGCGGGCACTTCAGGGAGCGTCAGCAATCAGAACATCTTTGGAGGCCGCAGCGCCGCCGGTTTCTCGGACAGTCTCAGGATCGGGCCCAGCGGAGCCCAGATCTTCGCCGAAGCACAGGCCAGCACCGGCACCGTGGACTCCTCGGTCGATCTCGACTTCACCGCTCAATATGATGACAGCATCGGCTTGAGCGAAGCGGGCAGCGTCATGCTGGCGCTATTGGGGTCTGCCGATGCGGACTTCGACACCAATTTTGGCGCCGGGTTCGAAGCAGGAGTGGCGACGAGCTTCCTCAACATCGGCGATGTCAGCCTGATCGATCGGGGCTACCGCCTCAGCGCATCGGGAAGCTCCACGATCAGGAGCAGCGGCACGGGCCGGGATAGCCAGGGCTTTGCTAGGGTCGGCACGCCGGAGATCCCGGGCATTTCGATCGGTGGCGGCGTCTCCGCCAACGCGACCCAGCGCTCGACCCTCGACCTGACAGGGATCTCCGGCACGCTGACGGCACGGAATGCCGTTACCGGCACCTTCGTCAGCAGCATCTTCTCTATCGGCAACTCCGGGGTCGACAACTTCAACTTCGATCTCGGCGAAGTGGGACGATGGGACCTGAGCGTCGGCGATATCGGCGTCGGCAATGCCTTCAGCAGCGTGTTCGGCCTGTCTGTCAGCGGAGACTTCGGCGCATCCCTGGGCTTCGGTTGCGGGAACCCGGCGAGGGATGATGATAATGGACGGCTCTGCGTGGGCGATGCCGGGGTGGAGGTGGAGTCGAGCTCTCTCGACCTCGCCAATATTCCGGGCTTCGCGCTGCTGTACAGCGGCTTCAAGTCCCAGGGCCTCGGATCCATCACCATCTTCGACGACACCATCTCGGAGGTCCCGATCCCCGGCGCCCTCCCGCTCATGGCCTCGGTCTTTGCAGTCGGCGGTTTGCTGCGGCGGCGAAAAGCGAAGTAACAGGAAGGTCAGGCCCTCTTCCTCTGCGGGGAGGGCCAGGCACTGAGGTGAGAGGAGAAGGCATGGGGATTTGGGACGTCACCTATTACTCCCTGTTCCTCACGCTCGGCCTCAGCTTCATCGCCGTGACTGAAGGGATGGGGAACAGGATCGCCACTGGATATGGTGTCCTCCTCGTCCTGACTCTTGGGCTGCTCTTCGTGATCGAGGAGTGGCTCGTGACCCTTTTCGGCCTTCCGGAAACTGGCGTAATCCGGTTTTCGTACCTCTACGGAATGATCTACGCAGGATACGGCTACTGGCTCGCCTACATCGCATCGGGCGGGAAGGCAGGGCCATCATGGACAAGGCCGGCACTTTTTACCGTGCTCGGAGCCTGTGCCGCGGCGCTTATTTCCTTGACCCTACCCCTCGACCAGGTGCCGGTGCTTCTTTTCAATATCCTCCTTGTGGGGATGATCATCTCCAACGGGACCGCGGCGATGACGTGGAAGACCAGCGAAGGGAAGGTCAATCCATCGGCCGGTATAGCGCTCGGCACGGCCGGGATGCTGAGCCTCATTCTCCTGGGCGCTACGCTACTTGGCGGTTGGGACCCGACGGCTACGCAGTGGATCTTCAGGGGCTCCTTTGCAATCGTTGCCCTACTGACGATTTTGACCGTGAGCTACGCCCTCTTCGACATGCGCCGCTCCCACGCCGATGCACTGCGGGAACGCCTCATGGCGGTCGAGCTTCAGGCAAGCCAGGCGAGCGAGCTCCTGCGCCTCGAACGGGCCTATTCCGAAGCGCAGTCCGAAATCATCGAGCGGACCCGGCGCCTCTCCGATGTTAGCCACGACCTCCGCCAGCCCATCGCTTCGATCCGTGCGGAGCTTGATGCATCAGCTCTCCCTGACGAGCCGAGGGAGCGGCTGCGCAGGCTCGCCGACCATCTCTATGATCTGAGCGACGGCTATGTTGGCGGAAGCGCGGGTCACGGCCTTCCGTCCAAGGATGAAGGCAATGCGCTCTCCGAAGACATCAGCCTCACGGCATTCTTCGCAACCCTTCGTCACCTGTTCGAAAGCGATGCCGAACAGGCAGGGATCGACCTTCGGATGGTCAGCTCCGCCCGGGCTGTTTTCGCGCCGGCGACCCCTCTTATGCGGGTGGTCTCCAACCTGGCGACCAACGCGATCAGTCATTCAGGGGCGGAGCGGATCCTCGTCGGCGCGAAACGGCGGGGCGGTGCCATCGCCATCGTCGTTGCTGATAATGGTCGGGGCCTGTCGGAGGCAGAACTCGAGGCAGCATTCAGGCGCGGCGAGAAGTCTGCGGACAGCGAAGGTTCTGGGTTGGGATTGCCTATTGTCCGCTCCCTGACGAAAGAGTTTGGCTTCGGTCTCGAAAACGAGCTCCTCAAGGGCGGCGGTCTTTTGTTCGCCATCACCGTCCCGGCGGCTCGTGAGCAATGACGGACAGCGTGCGCAAGACGGTTGTCCTCGCCGACGACCATCAGATTGTCCGTGATGGGCTTGCATTGGCGCTCGCGAAACCCGGTCTCGTGACGCCTGAGGGTCTCGAGATTCTGGCTGAGGCCGGCGACGGTTTTGAGACCTTGGCCGCAGTCAAGAAGCACCGCCCTGACCTCCTCGTTCTCGATATCACCATGCCCCTCGCGTCAGGTGGTGAGATCCTCAATGATATCCGCCGCTGGTCCCCCGAAACGAAGATCGTCATCTACTCATCGGTCACTCAGGGCGGCGTGCTGGCGAGCCTGAAAGAGCAGGGGGTGGAGGGCATGTTCTACAAGGGCGCGCCGATGGCCATCCTCTACGAGAAGCTTCCCGTAATCCTCCGTGGTCAGACATTCATCGCGCCTGAGTGCCAGGCTGCGATGGACGGCGCGTCAGGGCCAACGAGGCTCACGCCGCGCGAGCACCAGACCCTCGCCATGATCGTCTCGGGACGGACGACGAAGGAAATTGCGGAGCTGCAGGGCATCTCGCCAAGGACGGCCGAGAAGCACCGCGCGAGCCTGATGGGCAAGTTCGGTGTGAAGTCCGCGGCCGCACTGATGGCCGCCGCGGTCAAGGAAGGCCTCATCAAGGAGGGGGACTAGAGCCCGTTCGGGAAAAGGGTGCTCGTCTGGCTGGCGAAGAGGTCCGCGTCTTCTTCTGCGTCACGCTCAACAATGAAGCCCTTTTCGGCGAGGAGGCGTTCGGTCTCGTCCCAGAGCATCCGCGCGACCCGGTCGGGGTCATCCGGCAGGGTCGGCGTCGCGGGCTTCTCCTTGTCCCAGTAGACGCCGTTGTTCCATGCTCCGTCATCGGACAGTGCGGCAGCGATGGTGGTCCGCGCGCCTTTTGCCGGGCTGATCTGCAGCGGTTTCGTCAGCATGAAGACGGCCTGCCAGGCACCGGGGAAATGGTTCGACCTTCCGAAGTCGGAGCTTACGAAACCCGGGTGCACAGCATGGGCTCTGATCCCCAGCCGGCCATAGCGCCGCGCCATCTCCCGCACGTGGAGGAGGTTCATCAGCTTGCTCTCCGAATAGGCATCGCGGGCCATGCCGCGCTTTTCCGGGAAGAGGTCTTCGGGATCGAGTTTCCGCGCGAACTGATGCGCAGCGGAAGAGAGGTTGATGACCCGGCACTCGCCCCGGGTGCGCGCTGTCTCGAGGAGCTTGCCCATGATCGCCTCGGTGAAGGCAAAGGTGCCGATGTGATTGACCCCTGCGATCAGCTCGAAGCCGTCCTTGGTCTCTCCGTCCGATGTCGTCGCGAGCCCGGCATTGTTGACGAGAATGTCGATCCGTTCTTCGCCCTTGAGCGCCTCGGCAGCCTTCCGGATGCTCGCGAGATCACCAAGGTCGAGATGGAGGACCGCCACCTTGTCATTACCGGTCACCTTGGAGATGTCGTCGGCTGCGGCCTGGCCCTTGGCCTCGTCCCGGACGGCGAGGATGACCCTTCCGCCCAACTCGGCGAAGGCCTTGGCCGTTTCAAAGCCGATGCCGGTGTTGGACCCTGTAACGACAAATGTCTTCTGGCGATGCTCGATCATGGCCTTAAGAATAGAGAGCACCGCGCGCTGCGCCAAATGACGAAAACAGCGCAGGGAATGAGAAAGGCACCGCCGATGAGCGACCGGATCATCTACAAGATCTTCCGCCCCGCCGAGTGGGAGGCTCTCAAGGCGGACGGCGAGACCATCGGCGCGCCGATCGACATTGAGGACGGCTACATCCACTTCTCCACCGCTGCCCAGACAGGCGAGACGCTGGCCAAGCATTTCCGCGGAGCGGGGCCGCTCGTTCTGGCGTTCGTCGATACGAGCGCGCTCCCCGATGCGCTGCGCTGGGAGCCCTCGCGCGGAGGTCAGCTCTTTCCCCACCTCTACGCAAAACTGCCGCTCGCCGCGGTGGTGCGCAGCGAGCGGCTGGTGCCCGGGGAGGATGGGGCGCATCGCATCCCCGAGCTTGGGACCTGATGGGCGGATTACTCCGGGTAGGTCATTTCAAGGCGCACGGTGGTGCCATCGGCAGGGACGATGATTTCGACATCTGAGTACTGCCAGCCGCCATTGCCCGAGAGGGCCCAGCCATCCTCCGGGAAGCCGTTGGCCTGACGGTCGAAGACGTCATTGCCATTGTCGTCATGCCAGACCGACACGGCATAGCTGCCGGCGGGCACGTCATATTCGAAGGTCATGGTGCCGGGCTGGGCGTCGGTCCGAGAGCCGGCCGTGCCGGTTGGCTGCATGTAGGTCTCTTCGGTCTGCACCGAGACGTAGAAGGTCCCAGCATCGCTCTCGACGCCATCGACGATGACGGTGAGCGGGGCGAGCAGCAGCATGGCAGTGGCGAACATCGTGAAATCTCCTTGATCCTCATTCCCGCAGGATTGTTCCTGCAGTATAGTTTGTAATGCAAACAGATCGGACATTCAAGAGATAAGTTTGAAAATCAAACCGAATGTGGAGTGCCGAGCTTAGAATATCGAACTATTTTAAAGACTTGGAAGGTGAGGAAATCGGCAGCGCTCGCAGCCTCACTGGAAGAGGACATGCCGGTTGGTTCCAAGCAGCGGCTTTCATCCTCTTGAATGCCCTGCTAGCGACCGCGCTTCGGCTTCTTATCTCAGGGGCCACGCGTCTTTCGTAGGGAGCCTGTCCATGACCACCATTCTCGCTGTTCGCAGGAACGGGCAGGTTGCCGTGTGCGGCGATGGCCAGGTCTCGATGGACAAGACCATTTCCAAGGGCGACGCGCGCAAGGTCCGCCGTATCGCTGGCGGGAAGGTGGTCGCAGGCTTTGCTGGCCGGACGGCAGATGCGTTCGCGCTCCTTGAACGGCTCGAGGCGAAGCTTGAGCAGTACCCCACCCAGCTGACGCGCGCTTGCGTTGAGCTTGCCAAGGACTGGCGCACCGACCGCGCCCTTCGCCAGCTCGAAGCGCTTCTCATCGTCGCAAATTCGGAGACCACGCTGATGATCTCCGGCCTCGGTGACGTGATCGAACCAGAGGCCATGGAAGAGGGCGGGGTCATCGCCATTGGCTCCGGCGGCAACTATGCCCAGTCCGCGGCCCTCGCCCTCATTCAGAATACTGACCTTCCCGCAGAGGAGATCGCCCGCGAGGCGCTTGCCATTGCTGGGAAGATCGACGTCTTCACCAACGACAAGATCACCATGGAGGTCATCTCCTGATGCGCATGTACTATCTTCTCGCGACAGGCATCCTGTCGCTCGTCCTCGCTCTCATCGCCACCTTCGGCACAGGCATCGTCAGGACCCACGGCGGTGACGTTCTGGTCGTTGTCTGGCTCTATCTCGTCGTCCGTACCGTGACGATGATGCCGAAAGGTCTTGCTGCGATCCTCGTCCTTGCCGTCGCCTTTGCGGTGGAGTTTGGGCAGGTGATCGACATCGCAGGTCAGCTCGGCATCGCAGACAGCGCCTTCGCTCGTCTTGCCTTTGGCCGCACCTTCGATGCCTTCGACTTCCTCGCCTATGGCGCGGGCGCTGCCATCGCCTATTTCGCCGACCTCTCCTTCGGAAAGAAACGCTAAGCCTTGACCGACCTCACGCCCCGCGAAATCGTCTCCGAGCTTGACCGCTTCATCATCGGACAGCGCGATGCCAAGCGCGCCGTCGCTGTCGCCCTCAGGAACCGCTGGCGCCGCCGCCAGCTCGAAGGTCAGCTCAAGGATGAAGTGACGCCGAAGAACATCCTGATGATCGGCCCGACCGGCGTCGGCAAGACAGAGATCTCCCGCAGGCTCGCCAAGCTCGTCGGCGCACCGTTCGTGAAGGTCGAAGCCACCAAGTTCACTGAGGTCGGCTATGTCGGCCGCGACGTCGACTCCATCGTCAGGGACCTCGTGGAGGTGGCTCTCCAGCTCGTCCGTGAGCGGAGGAGAGAAGAGGTCAGGGCCCGCGCCCAGGACGCCGCCGAACAGCGCGTCATCGACGCCCTCGTGGGCCCGCAGGCTGGCGAGGCGACCCGCACGTCCTTCCGCCGCAAGCTGCGCGACGGCCTCCTCGACGACACGGAAGTCGAGGTGGAAGTTACCGACCAGGGCAAAGGCATGCCGAGCTTCGACGTCCCCGGAATGCCCGGCGGCTCGGTCGGCATGATCAACCTCTCCGACATGATGAAGGGCGCCTTCGGACAGCAGAAGTCCAAAAAGAAGCTGCTGGTCAAAGATGCCTTCAAACCGCTGATCGATGAGGAAAGCGATAAGCTCCTCGACGACGAGAAAATCACCCAGGAAGCCCTCTCGGCGGTGGAGAATGACGGCATTGTTTTCCTCGATGAGATCGACAAGGTGGCCAAATCCTCCGAGCGCGGATCAGGGGACGTCAGCCGCGAAGGCGTGCAGCGTGACCTCCTCCCGCTCATCGAAGGCTCGGTCGTGCCGACCAAGCACGGTACGGTGAAGACGGATCATATCCTCTTCATCGCATCGGGCGCCTTCCATCTCGCCAAGCCTTCTGACCTGCTGCCTGAGCTTCAGGGCCGCCTGCCGATCAGGGTGGAGCTCTCCTCCCTCACCCGCGACGATTTCCGCGCCATCCTCACCGACACCGAGGCGAGCCTTCTTCGTCAGTATGAAGCGCTTCTTGGTGCTGAGAACGTCACCCTCGAATTCACGGAAGACGGTATCGACGCCCTGGCCGACATGGCGGCCCGGGTGAACGAGAGCGTCGAGAATATCGGTGCACGGAGGCTCCAGACGATCCTCGAGCGGGTCCTCGAAGATGTGAGCTTCTCCGCCGCTGACCGCTCGGGCGAGACGATTTCGATCGACAAGGCCTTCGTCGAGGATGCTCTCGAAGGCCTCGCGGGCAACCAGGACCTCTCCAAGTTCATCCTATAAGGCCGAGCGCAGCCTACGGATCTTTTCGGTGGTCGGGCGTCCCCTGACCATCGTCACCACGTCCCCGTCGCGGGTAGCCACGAGGATCAGCGGCTCCGAAACTGAACTGACCTGAAGCCCGGCCAGAAGCGCATTCCGGTCGAAGAAGGTAAAGAGCCGCTTCCGGTCCGATGCCCGCGGTGTCTCCGAACGAAGCCGGGACGTGATCGCGTCGGAGAAGATCTCGTACCCGGGTGCCGGGGCAGCGATCCCGACCCACGGAACGCTCCGGGCTGTCTCCAGCCCGAAAGCCCGGCTCCATTCCTCGAGCACGGACTGCTGGTCGATCTCGAAGGCAATCACCACGAGGCTCCGCGCGCCGGGGAGGCCTGAAGGCAGCCTCACGGCCTGCCCGTCGAGGTTCCTCGCGGTGATCTGGGGGAAGATTGGCGCTCTCGTCGGGATCACGGCGCGGTTGCCCACGGTGCCGACAACGCGCTGTCCAGTGTTCTCCGAGGGCTTCGGAGGCGTGGCGCAGGCCGCCAGAACACAAAGGGCAAGGGCCCAGACTACGCGGAAAACCTGTCTCATCTGCCCACTCGCTCTTCTCTTCTAGGAGAAACACGGCGCAGCACTGGCGTAAACCTTTCAGGCGCGTTAACTTGTCCTTTCAGGAGTGGGAGGCCTCACCGTGGCAAATCAGTTCGTCGCGTTCATGGATGAGCGTCATGGCCTTGGCGCATGGGTCGCCGAGCAGATTGCCGCTGACCTTTTCAGGAACCCCACAAGGGCTCGGGCGGTCAATGGCGGGGGCGCCAGAAACGGCGCTGCGCCTGGTGCGAGCCAGGACCTTTCGGGCCGCGAGATCACCTCGTCGGACCTCTCCATGAGCCTCTATGGCTCGGGCACACGCCGCTCCTTCGGCAATGCCGCAGCGGCTCCGGCCAGCGCGCCTACGGCAGGCGGCGCAGCCTTCAAGACCTGGACGAGCCCACGGGCGTCCGCCGAATCGACCGCCGCCGCCGTCGTTTCCGGTCAGGCCCAAGTCGGCGTCCTCCCGCTCTATGACGAGCATGGCGGCTTCAATACCGATACGCTCTCGGCGCTCATGGACTTTCCGCAGCAGGTGCTCGGCGAGTATGTGGCGGAGAGCAACTACGTCCTCGCCGTCCCCACGGACATGATTCACGAGGTCGATCAGGCAGGCTTCACCGACAGCTTCGATGCCACCGGCACCCGCGCTTTCCAGTGGAATGCCGAGAAGCAGCGCAAATATCGCGGCCGGATCGGTACGGTCTACGCCTCGAACGACGCGCTCCGCCATTGCGCCGCGGCCGTTGAGGGCCTGCGTGCCCGCGGTATCGACGTGCAGCAGCTGCCCGACGGCACCGATACCTATCGCGAGGGCCTCTCCCGCGCGGCAGAGCTTCTCGACCCCGAGCGCGAGGTTCACACCAAGTACGGCCCCGGCGGTCAGGAGCGTGTCTCGAAGACCTCCGGCGCGAACCACTCCAAGCCGCTGATCGGCGTCCTTCTCAGCTTCGACAAAGCGCTGGGCGATGGCGGCTACAGCTTCGACAGCGACTACAAGGTCCTCGAGGCCGAGATGGCTGGCGCAGACCGGGTGCGGACCTCGTTCATCGCGACCTCGGCCCTGCCAAGGCGCGGCGCGACCCGCGCTGACCTGATGTCCGGCGACATCGCAGCGGTCGAGCGTTTCTTCGACAGCGGCCGTTCGCTGAAAAAGGGCAAGGACACGCCGCTCCGCCACACGCCGGGCCTCGACGATGATGGCCTGCCGCAGGTGCAGCAGGAAGGCGGCTATCCTTACGCGCGCCTTCTCTACTCGATCCCCACGGTGGGCCGTGAGGCGAAGGACCACTCACAGGTTCTCTCTAAGCTCTCCGAAGCCAAGCTCAGCTACCGCACGGTCAGCCTCGACCGCCGCGACGGCATGCCCGTCGTCCTCGCGATCGACGTACCGCAAGGCCACCAGCACAAGCTCCGCCCGATTGTCCGGATGATTCACCGTCTGCCGGGTGCCCAGCGTTTGGCTGCCTTCCCGTCGGTGACGCCGATGATCGCGGAAGGCCTGCGCCCGCAGCCAGCTTCGGATCCCAAGGCGCGTCTGCTGCTCAAAGGCACGGCGCTCATCGTGCTCGGCCTTGCAGCCTTCGCAGCGCTCAGGGTCGGGGGTGTGTTCTAAGGGCTTTCGGGCCCTTAAGCCGCGCCGCCATTCTGTCCGAGGACGAAGCCGTAGATCGCCACGAAGTGGCAGACGCTTCCTGCCAGAACGAAGACGTGGAAGATCGCGTGGGTGTACATGCGCGACTTCCAGGCAAAGAACCCTGCACCAACAGTGAAGCAGAGCCCGCCTGCGACAAGCCAGACAAAGCCTGCCAGCGGCAGGTTCGTGAACAGCGGCCACAGCACAAAGACGGCAACCCAGCCCATGCCGACATAACCGGCGAGGCTGATCCAGTCATACTTGCGGATGTGCCCGTCCACGAAATGCAGGACGAACTTCGCCACAATGCCAATCGCAGCCATCGCCCATACGGTTATAAGGATCGCCATCCCCGAACCCGTGGGCAGGGTGATTAGCGCAAACGGCGTGTAGCTGCCCGCGATCTTCAGGTAGATCGCCGCGTGATCCACCACTTCGAGGAAGGGCTGGAACGTCGACTTGAAAGCGGCGTGATAGACTGTCGAGGCGAGGTAGAGGAGCACCGCCGAGCCGCCATAGATCGAGACCGCGGTGATCTCCTTGGCGCCTCCCATCATGGTGGCTTTCAAAACGAGGAAGACGAGGGCGATGACCGCCAGCACGATCCCCACCCCGTGGGTCACTGCGTGCCAGACTTCTTCAGCGGCAGTGTGGGCGCGTTCGGCAGCGTTGGCGAATGTCGAACTCATGCATACCCCCTAGCAAGAACTGAGCCCGACTGCACCGAGACCGAGCGCAATTCAGTGAACACGTCACGTTTCGTTATGGTTCACAATATTTTATCTCCCGCGCCGCAGGCGCTCCGGTGGGGCGGCGCAGGGGCGCCGGGCCCACGCTTGTGGGCCTTCGCGAGGAGCTGTCTCGCCTTGGAGCAACGCTCCTTGGTCAGCCGGCGCGTTCGTAGGCTTCGGCCATCCAGGCCTTAACTTCGTCATCGAAGTCTTCGGGGTTCTCGAGCCGGACCCGGTGGCTGCACATGGCGTTGTAGGTTTCGAGGCGCTCGGTTGGTTCGTCACCCTTGAGGGCGAGACCGAGGTCGACCCTCGTTTTCGTCGCCGGGGTGATGAGCGCGAACTGCTTCTTCCGCCTCAGGCTGACGCTCGATTTCTTCGGCGCCACCTCGACGTCGCTCCCGAGACTTATCGCATAGGCCATCACCGCGTCGTGGATGGGCTTCAAACCAGCCTTCGCCCCTGAATATTGCTCAGTCACCGGGTCTGCAGGTGTCTCAATCTCGCGCGCCTTCGCTGCGATCAGGTTGGCAAACCCGTGGGTGACGCCGTGCTCGGTCTTCAGGAACTTGACGATCTGCCCATGCTTCTCGAGCCCTTCAGACGCGATCAGCTTCTGCCAATCGCCCAGCGGCTTGCCCGTCTTTTCAGGCAGGTTCGCCAGCATCGTCGCCAGCTGCTCCTCAGGTGAAGCCATGTCCCTCTCCCTTTTTTCGGACAAGGCTAAGGCCTGAGCAAAAAGGTTCCAAGCGCACCCAACATGGCCATCAGCCAAACGCTTCCGCCCGAAGGCGCACAAGTGTGTGTCCGGCGCTGATGCGCCGCCCCATCGGAGGGCCCACGGCCCGGGAGATCAAAAAATGGTAGCGGAGGAGGGACTTGAACCCCCGACACGCGGATTATGATTCCGCTGCTCTAACCAACTGAGCTACTCCGCCAGAGCGAGGCTCTATGGCGCGGGCGGGGCCGCGCGTCAATCGCCTGATAAGGGACAATGCGGTTACATTTTGCGACAGAAGGAAGCCTCGCTGGCAAGCGCCGGTGACATGAGGTGCGCACATCGTTCTCATCGGAACGGATGGTCCGTTCCTCCTCGATAAAGGAATGACAGCATGACCAAGACTCTGCCCCTTCTGGCCGCTGCCCTGATCGCCGTGACCGGTGCCGCCCATGCCCATCCTGGTGGACGCGACAGTGGTCCCGTGACCCGCGATGAAGCTCTCCAGAAAGCCGAAGACCGCTTTGCCGAGATGGACGAGAACGCCGACGGCTTTGTCACCCTCGAAGAGCTCGAAGGCCAGCTCCGTGGCCGCCGCGCGCGCCATGCCGAGAAGATGTTCGACAAGCACGACATCAACGACGACGGCTATGTCAGCCTCGATGAGATGCTGGAGCATGCCGGCGAACGGTTCGATGAAGTCGATACCGATGGCGACGGCGTCATCTCCGACGAAGAGCGCGAAGCTGCCCGTGAGGGCATGCGCGACCGGATGAAGAAGAAGCGCGGATAAGCATGAACGACGTCTCGGCAGCGCGTACCAGAGTCCTGCTTGTCGATGACGAGCCCACGATCCGCGAGCCTCTCGCCGCTTTCCTGCGGCGGGAGTGCTTTGACGTGGAGGAAGCGCACGATGCGGCGAAGGCCAGGGAGCTGGTCGCTGCAGGACGCTTCGATATCGCGCTCCTCGACGTGATGATGCCGGGCGAGGATGGCCTCAGTCTCGCCCGCTATCTCGTCGGCAGCCAGAACCTGCCTGTCATCATGCTGACGGCGCGAACCGAAGAGACCGACCGGATCATTGGCCTTGAACTCGGCGCCGATGACTATGTGGCGAAGCCCTTCAGCCCGCGTGAGCTGACGGCGCGTATCAAGGCTGTCCTCCGCCGCGGTGCCCGAGCGACGCCCGAGAGCGAGCCTGAGGCAATGACCTTCGACGATCTGACCCTCGAGCTGACCACCCAGCGCCTGATCGGCCGGGATGGGGCCGAGATCACGCTCACTGGCGGAGAGTTCAAGCTGCTCCACGTGCTCGCGGAGCGGGCCGGGCGGGTTGTGAACCGTGACGACCTTCTTGAGCTGACCCAGAACAGGCGCGCCGATGTCTTCGACCGCTCGGTGGACAATCAGGTCAGCCGCCTGAGGAAGAAAGTCGAGCGCGAGCCCTCGGAGCCAGCGCTCATCAAGACGATCAGGGGCGGCGGCTATAGCCTTGCTGCCAAGGTGCGGACCCGGTGAAGGCCCCGCGCTTCGGTATTGCTTCGCGGCTCATCCTGTTGACCGTCGCTCTGGTGGTGATCGGTCAGGTGATCAACGCCGTCATCCTGGTGAACGTCGAAGGCAATCTCCGAGCCCAACGCGCCGAGGCCGTCGCTGTGGAGCGCGCGGTGCAGGCCCTGCGGGTCGCTGAGACCAGCCGCTTCGCAACGAGGCGGCTGCAGCGCCGTCCCGGCTTCCAGATCGAGCGCGAGCTGCCGCCGAACCGCACCGAAGTGGAGCGCGGCACGAAACTCCTTGGCGAGGCCCTCGTCGCGGACGGTTATCAGGACAGGGCCCATGCCGTCTTCGAGGCGAAGCATCGTGGGCGCCGCATGCTGGCCGCAGCGGTGCAGCTCTCCGATGGCCGGTGGCTGCTGGCAGGCGCACCGAACCCAAGGGGCAGGGGCATCTCGTGGGCGGCGATCACGCTCCAGACCAGCATTCTCGCGCTGGTGCTCATCCTACCGGCGGTCTGGCTTGGCAGGGCCGTGGCCCAGCCCCTCAGGACCCTGACCCAAGCCGCCGATGGCTTCCTGACCGGCCGTCCCGCACCCCCTTTGCCCGAGGGAGGCCCGCCCGACGTCCAGGCGCTGTGCGATGCCTTCGCAGCCCTTGAGGGCAGGACTCTTGCGGCGCTGGAGGAGCGGTCGGTGATGCTCGGCTCGGTGGGCCACGACCTCAGGACGCCGCTCGCCTCCTTGAGGATCAGGGTCGAGGAAATCGAGGATGAGCGCCTTCGCGACCAGATGATCGACAGTATTGAAGGCCTCGCCCAGACCCTCGACGATATCCTGACGTTCTCGAAAAGCACGACCGGTGGGACGTTTGAGGAGGTGAGATCCGATGCTCTCGTGCGCCGCCTGAGGGCCCATTACGGCGAGGACGTCCTGACCATCGGCCATGTGGATGCCGCCACCATCACCGGCGCACCTGAATCGATCCTCCGCGCACTCCGCAACCTGATCGACAATGCTTCGCGCTTCGCCGGGCGGGCTGAGCTCTCCGTGCGTCACGCGCCGGAAGGGATATCCTTCTGCATCGACGATGACGGTCCCGGCCTTGCCGATGATGACCTTGTCCGGATGCAGGAGCCCTTCACTAGGGCCGAAGGATCAAGAAACAGGCAGGATGGTGGCGCCGGTCTTGGCCTCGCCATCGCCCGCGGTGTCGCCGAAGCGCATCAGGGCCGCTTGGTTCTCACAAATAGGACATCGGGAGGATTATCAGCCCAGTTCATTCTGCCAAGTTCCGGGGATAGTTGAAGGAATCACTTGTCAAAGTGACTCAAAATCCCCCTACAAGTCCCGGCAGAATGACGTGGAACTTCGCGTCTTAGCACTAGTTAAATATCCGAGGCCGCTTCCGCGTGGCCGACGAGCCGGAGACGCAGAACGATGTCGATGCGAACAGACGCCCTTTTCAAGCGTCTTTCCCACTACACCACGCTTCACAGCGACATGGCCGAAGTGCTCGACCAGATCTGTGCGGAAAGCCGGACCTTCGGTCCCGGCGACGTCATCGTTGAGCGCGGAGCCGAGGCGGAGGAGGCATTCGTCGTCTGCAAGGGCTGGGCGTCCCGTTCGATCGGGCTTGGCGATGGCCGCAAGCAGGTCGTCAACTTCATGCTTCCCGGCGATCTCTTCGACCTTCAGGTCTTTGTCGGTCAGAAGGCTGACCACACAGTGGCGGCTCTCACGGACCTCGAGATCGCGGCCGTGTCCCGCGATCGCGTCCTTGAGCTCTTCAGTTCAGGCAGCGCCCTCGCGCCGGGGATCTGGTGGTCCACGGTGCAGGAGGAATCCATCCTGCGCGAGCAGATCGTCAGGAATGGCCGCAGAAGCGCCCGCGAGCGGGTTTCACACCTTCTGCTGGAGCTGCACGCGAGGCTCGCGATCATCGGCGAGGCCGAGGAGAACAGCTTCGTCATGCCGATCGGCCAGATGCATGTCGCAGACGCTCTTGGGCTCTCCTACGTCCATGTGAGCCGGGTGTTCTCTTTCCTTGAGAAGTCGAACCTCATTTCGCGGCACCGTTCCGAGGTGATCTTCAAGAACCGTGAGGCCCTCGAAGACCTCGCGGACTTCTCGTCTCTCTATCTCCATCTCGACGCGAACAATGTCCGGCTGCTTCAGGAAAAGAACTGAATTTCCTGATTGAATCGCTGGCCGCGGATGGAACTGCGGACTAGCTTGTAGCCGATGGAGCAGGTGAGAACATCCGTCGACGAGAGCGTCTATGCCCGGCTGAGCCGGTTTGCGCTCTGCATCGCCTCGTCCAGCGCGACGGCCTTTGGGGCCCTCGACGCTATGGACGATGGCCTGCGCGCGTCTTCGGACGACCGGATCAGGGAGGCGTTCCGGGCCCTCCTTTCGCGCCTCGATGAAGCATCGCGGGATGATCCTGATCTTTCCGGACAGCCGCCAAGATCGTTCGTCGCCCGGTTCTCATTCCTTCCCTATCACCAGCGCGTCGCCTTCGCCCTGGTCGTCATCGAAGAGTTCAGCGTCGAAGATGCTGCTGAAATCATGGCGCTTTCGATCGATGACGTCCGGCGGCTCCTGCTTGCGACGCGTGACTTCCTGTTCGCGACACAATGGACGGCGAGAAGTGATGGCTGACGCTATAAAATCAAACATCCGTCAAATTGGCGGGAACTCTTTTTCTGCATGATCGTTCGTGAGGGAGTTTCGAAGGACATCATGTCTGTGCTGAACATCATGACGAGACCTCCGCTGGGCGTTGTGCGCCAGTTCTCCCGTGCGGTCTTTGCGGACCGCTTGATCGGTGATGAACTGATGCGCATGACCATGGCCCGCGTCTCGATCGACCCGGGGTCATCCTCGTCGTCGGTCGTGGATGTCATGTCCGCCTTCATGCATTCGTGGCGCATGGCGCTGACGGAGCGCCCGGTGAAGCCGGTGCTCTTCTCCGACGCCGCCCTCATCGATGCTCTGCCCGAGCCTCCTGACGACAAACGCCTGCTGCTCCTGATGTGCGACGTCATGGGCCTCATGCCGGCTCAGGCGGCCAAGGTGATCGGCCTCGAAGGCGATCCCGCTGCGACCCTTCGCGAAGCCCGTCAGGCCCTGACGATCAAGCGCCAGGCCCGGGCCGTGGTGGTTGAAGACGAGCCGCTCATCGCGGCCGATATCCGGAGCATTCTCGAGCGCCTCGGCGTCGAAGTGGCTGGCGAAGCCTCCTCTGCCGAGGAAGCCGTCAACGTCACGGTGGCGAGCAAGCCTGACATCATCCTCGCGGACTACAACCTTGACGGGAGAGAGACGGGTATCGATGCCGTCCTCGAGATCAACGAATCCCATGACTGCCCCGTGGTCTTCATCACCGGGTTCCCTGACCGTGTCCTCCAGGGCGATGAGATCGAACCAGACTTCGTCATCAGCAAACCCTACACTCCCGACAACGTGCGGGCAGCGGTTGTTCACTGCCTTGACGCCCGTAGAGCCTAGGACCAGAACGGTTCTGCCGGAACTTTTTAGCACCCGCACTTTCGGAGAAATGTGAGCCGCATGGCTTCCAACGAAAAACGCCTTTCCAAGCTTCAGATCCTGGTCACCGACTCGGAGCTGCAGAACATTGATGACTGGCGTTTCGACAACCGTGCGGAAAACCGCTCTTCAGCGGTGCGCGAGCTCATCGCGCTTGGGTTGAGTCTCACACAAGAACGGCCGGAAGAAGCCGAAGAGAAACTCAAGACGCTGCGCGGCTCGTCCTGACGGATCGCTGGCGGAGTGGTGTCCTCGTCCGAACAGCTCGGCATACACCCCTTCAGCATTCGCTTTGAAGCGTCTGCGGCCGTCCCCCACAGCATTCTCGCGCCTCTCCATATCGAGGGACCTGAGACACTCCGTGGTCTCTGGTCCCGGGTCCCCGCAGCCGTGCGGCGTGAATATGGCTCGCAACTCCGCAGGATTTTCTCAGGGGCGTCACGTCTCCAGCTCCTCGTGCCCCTCGTCGGCGATGACGCCCAGCAGCGCGACATCCTCATTCGCGGGAGCGTCCGCAATCGTCTGATCACGGGCATGGTTTCCGATGTGACGCCGGAGCTCAGGCATCTTAAAGCGCGGGCGATCGCTGCTGAGCGGCGGGCCGACCAGGCGGTTCTCGAGCTCAATCACCGGGTGCGGAACATCATGTCGGTGGTGACGGCGCTGATCTCGCTCTCGGCGCGCTACGCAGAAGATGTCGATGCCTTTTCGGTGGCGACGATTTCCCGGATCAATGCGCTCAACGTCGCGTTCAGCAACAGCGGCATCGACCCCTTGCGGCCTGAGAACATTCGCCAGTCGGTGAGCATGGTGACGCTGGCCAACGGAATCATTGGTCAGAACCCCCTCGTGACCATCTGCCGGGAGCCGCTTGAGCTTTCTCCCGGGCAGGCATCCGCCATGGGGCTCATCATCCACGAGCTCGCCTCCAATGCCCACGAGCACGGCGCCTTCACGCAAGGGAAAACCGCGGAGCTTCGCTGGTGGCACCAGGGCGCACATTTCGGCATCGAGTGGATCGAGCCGACCGAGGTCAAGGACGCTGACCTGATCGACGGTTTCGGCATGACGATCGTGAAGCACCTTACCCGGAGCTATCTCAACGGGGCCTGTGCTTGGGATGTTTCGGGCGGGCAGCTGCGTGTGTCCGTCACCGGAGTGGGTGGGGGAGAGGCGCGGGCAGCCGCGGATACCTCCCCCCGCTAGGCGTCTTCTTAGACTTCCTCGTCGATCTCCTCGCCGAGGTTTTCAATGTCCTCACCAGCGCCCTTGATGGTCTCGCAACCGGCGAGAGCGGCGATGAAGAAGCCTGCAGCGAGCAGGCGTGCCAGCAATTTCATGGATCCGATCCTTTCCTGACGGCGATGCAGGAACGCCGCTTCGGCGCGTCTGGTTCCGCGTGCGTGCAATGCCGTGGGTTTGGACATGAGTGACATGAGTGGGTCACTCATGTCACTCCGAAAACTCTGAGTATGTACAAAGAGTGGTATGTATAGACCATTCATCGCACTGATTATGATTGCTATAAGCAAGTGATGCAGGCGATTGTTGATGATAGAGCGGAACCGGCAACTCACGCGATACTCTTTGACCGGCTATCAGCGTTTCGGTAATGCTTCTCTCAGGCCAGAAAGGTCGGAGTTACTAATGAACAGCACTGCAAACACGATTTCTACGAGCGAACTGAATGCTTGCCTCCCGGCGCTTCACCGCTTTGCCTACACACTGACGCGCAACGAAGATCGCGCCGCAGACCTGGTCCAGGACTGCGTTGAGCGTTGCCTCCGCAAGCAGCACCTCTTCGACGGTGAAAACCTGCGCTCCTGGATGTTCACCGTCTGCCGCCGCGTTTTCTTGAACCAGATCCGCCGCGACAAAGTCCGGGGCATCGCCGTCGACATGGACGACGCTCCCCAATCCAAACTCTCCATCGGTGCCCTTCAGGAGGAAAAAATGCACTACAACGACGTCGTCGAAGGTTTCGCCGAGCTGCCGCACAACGACAAAGTCGTTCTCTCGCTTGTTGCGATTGAGGGTCTCAAATACGAGGAAGCCGCTGAACTTCTTGAAGTTCCTGTCGGCACGGTCCGGTCGCGCCTGAGCCGCGCCCGTTCGCGCCTTCGCGATCTTCTGGAAAGTAACGAAGAACAGGGAACTGCAAGCGCCGCCACCGTGTAAATGGTGCATGGACAACAAAGTTTACCTGATTACGGAGCAAGACGTTCACGCCTACATCGACGGTGAGCTTACGAGCGACCGTCGAAGGGCCGTGGAGAATTTCCTCGCGGAGAGGGATCTTCCTCTGGAACGTGCTGCCCGGTACCTACGCAACAATTTCGACCTTCGTGCGGTGAAGGACGAGATCTACAAAGATACGGTATTGAAGGCGGAGATTGATCGTCTCCTTGCCAAACGCAGGCAGCGGATCAGCGCAAACGCCTGATGGTTTCGAAGAGGCGGCTCTGACAGGAGCCGCTTTTCTCTTGCGCGGTCGCGCCTACATGGCGGCGATGGAAGTTTTTGCTGCCCTTCTCCTGTCCTCACAGCTCATCGCCGGGACCTACAAGGTCTGCATGTTCTACAACACCGAGGCGCCCCCGAGCGAGACGGTGCTGGTGCTCGAGGAGCCTCAAGCAGAAGGTCAGGAACTGGTCGGCAGCTTCTACGGCTCGCCTTTCCTCATCGGCAAAGTCACGGCCAATGACGGGACGCCTGCATTCGTCTCGGTGACGAAGGATGGGACTGGCGAGTACTACCATTCAGGCCGTTGGCGCGACGATGGCGTGATCGAGGGCCAGACCCTTTCCCGTGGTCGCGACTTCCTCATCCCCTGGTATGCATCTCGCTCTGACGCTCCTTGCGCGAGACCGGGCGCATAAAAAAGGCGGCGCCCGAGGGCGCCGCACCAGTCTAGGGAGGAATTCTTGTCGCTTACGGCGTCTTGGTGCGCTCATCGCCCATGGCGAGGGCGGAGAGCATCCAGCCGTTCTCTTCGTGTGTACCGATCCGGCCGGTGACGAAGTCTGCGGTGAAGCTGTCGCCAATCTCTTCGGCCTTTTCGACGATCTTCCGCATGGAGCCAGCGATGTGCTGGTTGTCGAGGGCAAGCTCACGGATCATCGTGCCAGCGTCAGGCGTCTCGGTGACGTCGGAGATGGTGCTCTGCTCGGTGTAGGCCTTGAGGCCGATCGGAGCGGGGAAGCCAAGGGCGCGGATGCGCTCGGCGAGCTCATCAATCGCTGCGGCCATGTCTTCATACTGCTCTTCAGTCAGGTTGTGGACTGAGTAGAAAAGCGGACCCGTGACATTCCAATGGTAGGCGTGGGTCTTGTGGTAGAGGACGTAGGTGCTGGCCAGCGCGCCGCCGAGCATGTCGCACAGCTCCTTGCGGCCATCGCGGTCGAGGCCGCTCTCTACGACATGTTCCGGTGCGTCGATCTTGTGGGCGTCAGTCATGACTGTCTCCTGCAAAAATAGTTGTGCGGCGGAGACAGGCCCCGCCGCACTAAAGTTCCATCATTGGATGGGATGCCGCACCGCGGGTCAGCGGGCTTTTCGTACGACCCTGAGGATCAGCGAGACTGCGAAGAGCGCCAGGAACACCCAGAAGAGGATGACGGCGATCGACGAAGCGGCGCCTGCGACCCCGCCAAAGCCAAGGGCTGCGGCGATGAGTGCGACGATGAAAAACGTAAGAGCCCAACCAAGCATGGGGACCTCCTGATATTGGCCGGACCATTCCGGCGATGTGCAGGAGAAACAGCGTTAAGGGGCCGGTAAGTTCCGCATCAGCTGCGCGCATCGCGCCCCTGTCGCGGGAAGGTGATGGGCACTACATAGCCCCCATGTCCGACAAGATCCTGCCCGACGACCAGGGCTTTTCCGAAGCGATTGCCACCTATCACGGCCGCCTGAAGCCTGCTGAGTGGACGCCCCACAGGCCCGAGCGCCCCTCCAAGATGGAGGGCGGCAAGCGGTTTCAGGTCGTCTCCGACTACGAGCCTGCGGGCGACCAGCCTGCAGCCATCGACGAGCTGGTCGACGGCGTGAAGGTGCATGAGCGGGACCAGGTGCTTCTCGGCGTCACGGGCTCAGGCAAGACCTTCACCATGGCCAAGGTGATCGAAGCGACCCAGCGTCCCGCGCTGATTCTTGCCCACAACAAGACCCTCGCGGCACAGCTCTACGGCGAGTTCAAGGCGTTCTTCCCGAACAACGCCGTGGAGTATTTCGTCAGCTACTACGACTACTACCAGCCCGAAGCCTACGTTCCGCGTACAGATACTTATATTGAGAAAGAATCGAC
Source organism: Parvularcula mediterranea (assembly GCF_013085255.1). GTDB lineage: Bacteria > Pseudomonadota > Alphaproteobacteria > Caulobacterales > Parvularculaceae > Parvularcula > Parvularcula mediterranea. The sequence continues at coordinate 880,791 of NZ_JABFCX010000003.1, read as the reverse complement.
GATCAACGAGCAGATCGACCGCATGCGGCACTCCGCGACCCGATCTCTTCTCGAACGGGATGACGTGATCATCGTCGCCTCAGTGTCCTGCATCTACGGTATCGGCTCGGTGGAGACCTACACGGCGATGGTCTTCGACTTGGAAGAAGGCGAAAGCATCGAGCGGAAGACGCTGCTCGCTGACCTCGTGGCCCTCCAGTACAAGCGCAACGACCAGGCCTTCCAGCGCGGGACCTTCCGTGCACGGGGCGATACGATCGAGATTTTCCCGGCGCACTACGAAGATGCCGCCTGGCGGATCACGCTCTTCGGTGATGAGATCGAGGAGATCGTCGAGTTTGACCCCCTGACGGGCAAGCGCATCCAGAACCTCAAGAAGGTTCGTCTGTATGCGAACAGCCACTATGTGACGCCGCGGCCGACGCTGTCCCGCGCCATGAAGGACATCAAGGCGGAGCTCGAACGGACGCTGCCGATCCTCCATCAGGAGGGAAAGCTCCTCGAAGCGCAGCGGCTTGAACAGCGGGTGCAGTTCGACCTTGAGATGATGCAGGCGACGGGCTCGTGCCAGGGCATCGAGAACTACTCGCGCTACCTGACAGGCCGCGCCCCGGGTGAGCCGCCGCCCACGCTTTTCGAGTACCTGCCTGAGAACGCTCTTCTGTTTGCGGACGAAAGCCATGTGACGATTCCGCAGATCGGCGCCATGTTCAAAGGAGACTACGCGCGGAAAAGGACGCTTGCGGAGTATGGCTTCCGCCTGCCGAGCTGCATGGATAACCGCCCCCTCAAATTCGAGGAGTGGGACGCGATGCGGCCCCAGACCCTCCACGTCTCGGCAACGCCCGGGCCTTGGGAGCTTGACCGCACCGCTGGCGTTTTCACGGAGCAGGTCATTAGGCCGACGGGCCTTGTCGATCCGCCTGTCGAAATCCGTCCGGTCTCGGAGAACAACTTCAGCCAGGTCGACGATGTCATCGACGAGGTGAAGAAAGTCGCCAAGGACAGCGGCCGCTCCCTCGTCACGACACTGACGAAAAAGATGGCGGAAGACCTCACCGAATACATGCACGACCAGGGCGTGAAGGTGCGCTACATGCACTCCGACGTCGACACGGTGGAGCGGATCGAGATCATCCGCGATCTGCGCCGGGGCGTCTTCGACGTGCTCATCGGCATCAACCTCCTGCGCGAGGGCCTCGATATCCCTGAGTGTAAGTTCGTGGGTATTCTTGATGCGGACAAGGAGGGCTTCCTTCGCTCCGAGACCTCGCTCGTGCAGACCATTGGCCGTGCTGCGCGGAACGTCGAGGGACGGGTCATTCTGTACGCGGACTCGATCACCGGATCGATGGAGCGGGCGCTGGCCGAGACCACCCGCCGCCGTGAGAAGCAGCTCGCCCATAACGAGAAGTTCGGCATCACACCGAAATCCGTCAGTGCCAAGATCGCCGAGATCGTCGACAGCGATGACGAGGCGACCAAGGCTGCGATGGGCACAACCTTCTCCTCGCAGAAGCTCACCTCGCCCAAGACCGGCATGGGCGCCATGGCAGAAGAGCGGGCGGCCTACGCGCCCGGTCCGAACCTGCAGGCGCATATCTCCGGGTTGGAGAAGCAGATGCGCGAAGCGGCAGCCGATCTCGACTTCGAGAAGGCGGCGGAGCTGCGCGATGAAATCAAGAAGCTTCAGGAACTGGATCTCGCCGCGAGCTAGCGGCGGGGCATGATCGTCCCCATATCTTACTTAAGAGAAAGGGGCTTTCATGACACTGAACCTTCCTGAAGAGGTGCTGCTGCTTGCCCTCGACGATGTGTCGGGGCGGCAGGTCGGCGCCTACCCGTCTTACCTCGCAGCGGGCGCAGCGCTGGCTGAACTCGTGCTTCAAGAGGCGCTCGAACCCCGCGGCGAGGGGAAGAAGCTGCGCTTCGTCAAAAGCGCCACGCCTCCCATGAGCCATCCTTATACGGATGCCGTGCTCGCCGCGTGGGAAGAGAAAGGCCTCGACCGCAAGCCGCAGCGCCTGGTTACGCAAGTGGGTGGGCGGAGGAAATTTCTCGAACCGCTGCGCCAGGTTCTCGTGGACAAGGGGATCCTGCGGCGTGAACAGAAGAAGGCGCTCTGGATCTTTCCCTATACGGTCTATCCCGAAGCCAATCCCGAACCCGAAGCAGCGCTCAAACGGCGCCTTGAGATGGCGATGTTCAATTTCGGCACGCCGACGGCGCGCGATGCGGTATTGATTGCGCTGGCAAACAGCGCAGGGCTCCTCCGCCGGAACTTCGACAAGGCGAAGCTGAAAGAGCACAAGGACCGCATCAAGGAGATCAGCGAGGGATCGGGTCCCGCTGCCGAGGCGACCGCGCAGGCCATCGAAGCGGTCAAGGCCGCCATCCTGGCGGCGACCATCGCAGGCTCTACCGCCGCAACGTCTGCGAGCGTCACGGGCTAGCGTTCAGGTCGAGCGCTTGTCGCCGAAGAGGCGGATATGCTGGCGGTCGGTGAGGTTGAAGCCTCGCCGTAACGTCGCCCTTGTAATCTTCCTCAGCGAATTGTTCAGCGCACGGGCGTTCCGGCCCTCGGGCATGATCCAGACGCGGCGCGAGTCGATGCCTCTCGTCGCCTGGCTCACCGTAATGACGTCGGTCTGGCGCTTGGCGACGAACTTGAACTGCGCGTTTTTCACCTCGCGGAAGTTCTCGATGCCAAGGGAGAGGACCTCCGGATCGTTGCCCGAATGCCTGAGCTTGGGGGAGACCATGAAGAGGTCGACGGCTTCGATAAGGTCCGGGTGCGGAGCGAGGGTGCCATTTGTCTCGATCTCGACGGAGATGTCGGCCCGCGTGCCCTTGATGGCCTGGGTCAGCGCGAGGACTTGGCGGGGCTGCATCAGCGGTTCACCGCCCGTGATGACGACGCCAGGGGCATTGAGCGCAACAATGCGGTCCAGCGCCTCGGCGAGACCGAGCTTGGTCATCTCCTTGGCGGGCGCGAACTTCTCGCTGTCCACGTGACGGTAGTTCGTACCCTGCCAGTTCCACGTGTAGGGCGTGTCACACCAGCGGCAGTGGAGGTTGCAGCCTGACAGGCGGATAAACGTCCGCACACGCCCCTGCATCGGGCCTTCGCCCTGGAACGAGCGAAAGATCTCCGGACCGCCGACATCGTCGACGGCGAGCTTCAGGTCAGCGATAGGGCGCGTCGAGTTCGATGTTGCGGGCAATTTCCCGCTCCCAGCGGTCGCCGTTCGCGAGCAGCTTGTCCTTGTTGTAGAACAGCTCTTCGCGGGTCTCGGTGGCGAATTCGAGGTTCGGGCCTTCGACGATCGCGTCGACCGGGCAGCTTTCCTGGCAGTAGCCGCAATAGATGCACTTGGTCATGTCGATGTCGTAGCGCGTGGTGCGGCGGCTGCCGTCCTCGCGGGGTTCGGCCTCGATGGTGATGGCCTGAGCCGGGCAGACGGCTTCGCAGAGCTTGCAGGCGATGCAGCGCTCTTCGCCGTTGGGGTAGCGCCTGAGGGCGTGCTCACCGCGGAAGCGGGGCGAGATGGCGCCGCGCTCGTAGGGGTAGTTCACCGTGAACTTCGGCCGGAAATAGTACTTCAGGCCCAGCCAGAAGGCCGAGACGAAGTCGGTGAGAAGGGCGCCTTTGAGCGCCTGAGCTACGCGGGACATCTTACGATCTCCAGGAATGGAACCAGTCGGCGAGACCGGGGAACGCCAGCATAAGGCCTGCGACGACCATCAGGTATGCGACGGATGTGGGCAGGAAGATCTTCCAGCCGATGCGCATGAGCTGGTCATAGCGGTAACGGGGGACAATCGCCTTCACCATAGCGAACATGAAGAAGATGAAGACGACCTTGAGTGCGAACCAGATCGGGCCGAGCCACGCTGCGTTGAGGCCGAGGAAGTCGCCGAACGGTGAGAGCCAGCCGCCCATGAAGAGGATGACCGTCATCGAGCACATCAGCACGATGTTCATGTACTCGCCGATCATGAAGAGGAGATACGGGGTCGAGGAATACTCGACCTGATAACCGGCCACGAGCTCCGATTCGGCCTCAGGGAGGTCGAAGGGCGGGCGGTTCGTCTCCGCCAGGGCCGAGATGAAGAACATCACGAAGAGCGGGAAGAGCGGCAGCATGTGCCAGTTGAGGATCCCTGCGCCGCGGTCTTGGCTCATCACGATGTCCGACAGGTTCATCGAACCGACGAGCAGCAGCACCGAGATGATGATGAAGCCGAGGGAGACCTCATAGCTGACCATCTGCGCTGCCGAACGGAGGGAGCCGAGGAACGGGTACTTCGAGTTCGAAGCCCAGCCGCCCATGATGATGCCGTAAACGCCCAAGCTACTGATCGCGAAGAGGTAGAGGATGCCGACATTGATGTCGGAGACCACGAGCCCTGCGCCCACCGGGATCACGGCCCAGCTGATGACCGCCAGCACGAAGCTCAGCATCGGCGCGATCAGGAACACGGTCTTGTCCGCGCCGTCGGGGATGACGACTTCCTTGAAGGCGAACTTGAAGAAGTCCGCGAAGGACTGGAGCAGGCCAAACGCGCCAACGACGTTGGGCCCTTTGCGCATCTGAACGGCTGCCCAGACCTTGCGGTCGAAGAGCAGCAGGAAGGCGAGGCTCACCAGAATCGCGACGAGCAGCGTCAGCGCCTGGATCAGCGTGGTGGTCGTCCCGAGGAGCGGGTTCGTCCAATCGCGGGTCGTAAGGAATTCCATGGCGCGCCGATAGCCGAGGAGGGCGCGAAAGCTCAAGCGTTTTCGGTGCCGCGGGGCCTTGTTGAGCGCAGTTTTCGCCGTGGACCGGGCGCATCCTATCGGGCAGGGCGGTTGGGCCCCAGAAGAAGGACCTCAGCCATGCTCGATCTCATCGCTTCGCTGCTCGCCGACAAGGAGCTCGATTGCAGGCTGGACCACCCGATCACCGAGGCGCGGGCGGCCTTCAACCGGGCGATCGCCGAGAAGAAAACCGGGCCGATCAAGCGTCTTCTGGTGGAGGACGCGGTGCTGGTCACCGGCACAGACAGCGGGGTGATCTCTGGCCGGGATGCCCAGGTCGAAGTCTGGCGCGCGGACTTCGCGCAGGCCGGGCGCTTCGTCTACGTGCGGACGCCGCGCTGCGTACTGCCTTCCGAGGAGGAGCCCATCGTCACCGAACTCGGCACGTGGGTCGGGAAGCCTGAGAAGGCTGACGGCAGCGAGGTGCGCGGCGACTACACCGCCAAGTGGCGCGAGGTGGAGGGCAAGTGGAAGCTCGAGGCGGAGATCTTCACCACGGTGAAGAGCCGGGATGCGCTGGCTCTGTAGTCAGGTCGGCGCCGCGCTCATCTCTCCCTCCGGGAGAGATCGACATCTTTGATGTCGAGTGAGGGCGATCTTCGCTCGAACGCTTATGCCCCAGAAGCCCTCACCCGAAGCCTGACTGCGTCAGCCTTCGACCTCTCCCCGAGGGAGAGGTGGGCGCTGCGCCTGCGTCATCCCGTTTTCAGCCAAGCCCGGCGCTGCTACATCGCGGAAAAGGTTTGAGGAGACAGCCGCATGCTTCGTCAGGGAATGATTGGTGGGCTGATGGCCCTTGGTCTCGCGAGCGCGCCAGCCTTCGGTGAAGGTGCCACGACGGGAGAGCGCGCCGAGCGGCCGCGCATCCTCTCCATGCAGGAACGCGCCGAGCAGCGCGATGCGTGGCTGGCTGAGCGGCTGGATGCGCTGATCCCGACCCTGATGCGCGAGCGCGGCATCGACATGTGGATTATGGTCGCGCGGGAATACAATGAGGACCCCGTTGTCGAGACGATGCTCCCTGCACGGTGGATTTCCGCCCGCCGCCGGACGATCCTCGTTTTCCATGATGACGGAAAGAGGGTCGAACGTCTCACTGTGGCGCGATACCCGATGGGCGAGCTGTTCCCCTCCGCGTGGGTGCCAGAGGAGCAGCCTGACCAATGGGCGCGACTGGCCGAGATCATCGCGGAGCGTGACCCGGAGACGATCGGGCTCAACACCTCATCGCTCGAAGCGCTGGCGGATGGCATGTCCCATACCCAGTACACGGAGCTGGTGGAAGCGTTGCCAAAGAAGTACAACAAACGCGTGGTCAGCGCCGAAGCGCTCGCGCTCGACTGGCTCGAAACCCGCGTGCCGTCAGAAATGGCCGTCTATCCAGGGGTCGTCCGCATTGCCCACGATATCATCGACGAGGCCTTCTCGAGCAGGGTGATTGAGCCGGGTGTCACCACGGCGGACGATGTGCGCTGGTGGATGCGGGACAAGGTCAACGCCCTCGGCATGAAGGTCTGGTTCCACCCTTCGGTGCAGATCCAGCGACCTAATCAGTACACCCCGACGGGGTCTGGCCAGAGCCTGCCGAGCGGCGATGTGATCCAACCGGGCGATCTCCTTTGGGTCGATTTCGGGATCACCTATCTCGGCCTCAACACCGATACCCAGCAGCATGCCTATGTCCTGAAGCCCGGAGAGACGGAAGCGCCTAAGGGCCTTCGCGATGGTCTCGCCGCCCTCAATCGGACCACGGATCACCTGACGGACAGTTTCGAGGTGGGCCTGACCAGCAACGAGGTCCTCGGCAAGGCTCGCGAGGCAGCCCTCGCAGATGGCCTTCGGCCAAGCTTCTACTCTCACGGCATCGGCTATCACGGCCATGGCGGGGGCAGCCCCATCGGCTGGTGGGACGATCAGGGGACGGATCACCCGCAGGGGATGCGCAAGATGCGCGCCGACACCGCCTGGTCGATCGAGCTCAATACCACGGTCACGGTGCCTGAATGGGATGGCCAGGATGTCGAGTTTCGCGCGGAGGAGGATGCCTATTTCGACGGCGAAACCGTGCGCTATCTCGATGGCCGGCAGACCAAGCTTCACTTGATCACGAGCGACTGAGCCGCTTGACCGCGCCGGCGGGGGGACAATGTCCTCCCGATGGACAATAGGTTTATCACCCTCCTGCGCACGGTGCGCGCCAGCTACTGGTTCGTGCCGTCGGTCATGGTCCTCGGCGCGTTCATTCTTGCCGCCGCGACATTCTGGCTCGATACGCAGGTCAGCGCCGATGCGATCCGCGAGATCGGCTTCCTTGCGGTGAGGGAGCCTGACGGGGCGCGGGCAATCCTGTCGGCCATCGCAGGGTCGCTCATCAGCGTTGTCGGCATCACCTTCTCCATCACCATCGCGGCGGTGAGCTTTGCCAGCGGCAACTATGGCCCACGGATCATCGGCAACTTCATGCGCGACCGGGGCAACCAGGTCACCTTGGGCATCTTCGTCGGGACGTTCGTCTATTCGCTCCTGATCCTCGGTACAGTGAGGGATGTTACGGGCGATACGGATCTTGAGCCCTTCGTTCCCTATTACTCGATCCTGACGACACTGTTCCTCACGATTTCAGCCATCGGTATGCTGATCTATTTCTTCCATCACATACCGGCGTCCATCAACATTCAGAACCTTACCACGTCACTGGGCCAGAAGCTCAGGGCGTCGGTCAGCGAGATCTTCCCCAACGATTATACGGGCAGCTCAGACGATCTCCCTGACGATCCGCCTGACTGGCCGAAAGTGATTGCCAGCAGGACGCGGACGAGCGTCACGCTTAATGATTGCGGCTATATCCGGTCCATCGACATCGCCAGGCTCGAGAAATGTGCCTTGGATCACGATGCCTATATCGAGCTCCAATATCGCCCCGGAGAGTTCGTCACGGAGGAGGACGAAGTCTTCGATCTCTATACGAACGACCAGGAGGTTGCCGAGAAACTGGTCACCACCGTCTGCAAGAGCGTAACCGTTGGAGGCCAGAAAACCTTCGATCAGAACATCCTCTTCCTCGTCGATACCCTTAACGAGATCGGCATTCGCGCGCTTTCGCCGGGTGTGAATGACCCCCAGACGGCGATAGCCTGCATGGACTGGATGCGCGCGGCGGCAAACAGTTTCGGGGACCGGCCCCTTGAGACGACGAGCGACCCTGTCCGGGTGAAAGTGGAACCTTTGCGCTTCTACGACTTCATCGACCGCGCGTTTGGCAGCGTCAGGCCCTACGCAGCGGGAGACCGGAACGCGGCCCTCCATCTCGTCATGGTGCTGACGGAAATCGCGGACGACCTGCCCCAGGGAAAGCGCCGGACGCAGGTCACCGAAGAGCTTGACCGGTTCATTGCGGAGGTGAAGGCGCTGAACCCCAATACGCCGTGGAGGGACGAAGTGGTGCGGCGCTATGACGAGGCGCAAACGCTGCTGTCGTCGAAAAAAGCGCGGCGTCGCCTTCGCAACAGCCGCGCCTGGTTCGGGGGCAAGGCCTAGAGCCCGGGCTCCTGCTCTGGCGTTGCGCGGGCCCAGACTTCGATGCGCGCGTCATGGTCGTCCTTGTCGGATTTTTCGATCCGCGCGGCTTCCGTCACCTGCCACTCCTCGCGATCAAGCTCAGGGAAGCGCGTGTCGCCTTCAAGCTCGGTCTCGACCACGGTGAGATAGATGCGGCTCGCCCGGGGCAGGGTCTCGGCATAGATCTCGCCGCCACCGATAACGCAGAGCTCTTCCTGCCCGTTCTGCTGGGCGTCCATCTCTGCAATCCTCAGGGCACGGTCTATCCCGTGGACGACCAGAGCGCCCTCGACCTCATAGTCGCCCTGACGGGTCACGACGATGTTGGTGCGGTTGGGAAGAGGCTTGCCGAGGGACTCGAAGGTCTTCCGCCCCATGACGACCGGCTTGCCCGTGGTGATGGACTTGAACCATTTCAGGTCCGATTTCATCGTCCACGGAAGGTTTCCGTCCTTGCCGATGACGCTATTCTCTGACTGGGCCGCGACGAGGGCTATGCGGACAGGGCCGCTCAAACCGCGATCGGCGCCTTGATCGCCGGATGCGGGTCATAGCCCTCGACAGTGATGTCCTCATACTGAAACGCCGTCACGTCGCGGACATCCGGGTTCAGTGACAGGGTCGGCAGGGCGCGCGGCTCGCGGGAGAGCTGAAGCTCCGCCTGCTCGACATGGTTGAGGTAAAGGTGTGCGTCTCCGAGTGTGTGCACGAAATCTCCGACTTCCAGATTGGTGGCTTGAGCCATCATATGGGTCAGAAGGGCATAGGAGGCGATGTTGAACGGCACGCCGAGAAAAATATCCGCCGAACGCTGGTAGAGCTGGCAGGAAAGCTTCCCGTCCGCGACGTAGAACTGGAACAGGCAGTGGCAGGGCGGCAGGGCCATCTCATCGACGAGGGCAGGGTTCCAGGCGCTGACCACATGCCTGCGGGAATGAGGGTTCTGGCGCAGGGCGTCCTGCACCTTGGCGATTTGGTCGACCGTCCCGCCTTGCGGGTCAGGCCACGAGCGCCACTGAGCACCGTAAACCGGGCCAAGCTCACCGTCCTCGTCGGCCCATTCGTCCCAGATGCTCACACCGACTTCCTGCAGCGGGCGGACATTGGTTTCACCTCGCAGGAACCAGAGGAGCTCGTGGATCACCGATTTGCGGTGCACGCGCTTGGTCGTGACCAGCGGGAAGCCTTCGGAGAGATCGAACCGCATCTGGTGGCCGAAGACGGACTTCGTCCCCGTCCCCGTCCGGTCGTCTCGGGTGATACCGTCCTGAAGGACACGTTCGAGCAGGTCATGATAGGCGCGCATGGCCCTATCCTAGGCGCCGATTCTCAGGACCTCACAGCCTGATTTATTAACGTCCCCACCGCGCAGGGGTGCCGCGGGTGTCGATATGGACGAAGGGGCCACGCCTCGCATTCGCTGCATAGCTTCCGATGCCGCCGCGCAGGACGATGTCGGGGTCTTTCGCGGCCATGCGCGAGACCGCATCATAGAGGAAGTTGGCGTCGGCCTTGTTGACCACGCCGTCGCGGTTGAGGTCGTCCATCACCCCGTTCCTTGGCGCGATATCGACGAAGACGTCGGCTGCATCGCCGTAGAGGTGGCGGGAGTAGACCGTCGTGTTGCCGATGGCCTTGTTGTACCAGGGAGTGCGGTAGCCGCTCATCACGAAGAGCGTGCTCACGTCAAAGCCCTCTTCCTCGATGAGGCCCACAGCCTTCTCGAGCTTCAGGAGCAGTTCAGGCCGCAGGATCAGGTACTTCTTCTCCGCCTCGGGCTGCTGCTTGCAGAGGAACTGGCCGAGCGTGAAATGCGGTGAGACCTTGATGTCGCGCGTTTCGTCGGTGACCTCGATGAAGCCTTCGGGCGGCAGGTAGGCGTCAAGACCGCGCAGGGGCGTCTTCTCATACTGGCCGATCCGGTAGCCGTTGAGCTCTCCGTCCATTACCGCGCTCATCGGATGGCTGACGAAGACGTTGAGGGTCATCATGTCCCCGCTCGTCTCGTCGCGGATCTCGATAGGGTAGTGGCCCGGCTCGTCCGGCGCCTTCCAGGCAAGCTTCACCTCGCCTTTGAGGGCATCGCCTTCGCCCGGGACCTTGAAACTCACCTCGTTCTCGCTGGGGCGGCCCATCACCTGAACGTCCAGCACTTCGCCCGGGATCATCGGGGCGAAGAAGACGTCATGGGTCACGGTCAGGTCCTGCACCTGGACCGTGAGCGGCTCGGCATGGGCAAGGCCGAGGGCGGCGGTAGAGAGAAGAAGGCTGCGGAACATGGGGCGGTCTCCCTAGTGAAAGCTGGGGAGGGAACACGCGCCACGGCGGAACGCTCACGCCGCCCCGCGCGGTCGTGAGAATGCTTCCCATTACCTGAGCATCCTCCACCACAGCGGGTGGAGCGCCGTCGCGGGCCGCGAAAAAAAATGCGCGGAATCGCAAAAAATTTTTCCGAGAAAGCCTCTCAAGCCCTGCGTTCTGCGGTCATTTTCCGGTCACCAAACACCAAAATCCGCTTCACGCCTTGGTTGCGGTGGTGAACAGCGCGTTAGCGATGGGTATGTGATTTTATACCGATTTCTTCAGACTTTGAGACAATTATGGCGAGCATTCGAACGACACCACGACCCATGCGGGTCCTCTTAAAGGAATGAACCATGTCCATGATCGCCACCGCCGCCGCCAACGCAGCTTCCAAGAACGCCTCGTTCATTGCCGCCGCCAACACCGGCAAGCAGGTCGCCGAGATCGCTTCGAGGGCTGGCCTTCAGGCCGAGGGCGCGACCTCAATCTACCGGGCAGGCCGCGGCTATGGTCAGTCGCTCGGCCGGGTCAGCTCGGAGATCAGTGAGACCAGGCGCCTCCTCGAGAGCGGCGGTTTCGCCTCGCGGCTGGTGGCAACCACGTCCGAGGCAGCCAAAGCAGCAGCTGCCGACCTCGAGGCTCTGAACAGCTTCGTCGAAAGCGCAAAGAACTCTGCGCGCGGCGGCTATGTTCTGACGGGCTCGATGGACGCACCTGCCGCCTTTGCCGAGAAGGTCGCGGAGGCGGAACAGGTGCTCCGCAAAGGCAAGGCGACTTATCAGGCTGAAGGCGGCTTCGTCCTCGTCGATGCCGAGCAATACAGCGCCATCAGCAACAACAGGAGCGGCCTCAACTTCGCTGCCAATGAGCAGAACGATATGCTCGTCGCCGTGCAGGAGGGTCGTTCGACGCGCCTTCAGAACGCCGATGACGTCCGCGAGAAGTCGGGCCGCGTCGACTACCGCATCAACTTCGAGGAGGCAGGCACCTACTCGGTCTTCGTCCGAGGTACGGCTTCGGTGAAAGGGGACACGGACTCCAACAGTGTCCACCTCGGCTTCAACGGTGAGATTTTCACCGGCAAAGGTGGCGTGACGATGGACGCAGGCGAGCTCTCCTGGGGCACCAGCGATACCCATAATGGCAACCGCGTGACCTTCGAGGTGAAGGAGGCGGGCGTTCAGACGATCAGCATGTTCGTCCGCGAGACGGGCACCGCAGTCGACGCGCTGCTCTTCACGAAGGACGCCGACTACGATCCCAAGACGGACAGCAACCTCGCCGTCAGCGAGATCCGAAACGAGGGCGAGATCCGCGGCATGTCGCTCGAAGCCTTCGAAGCGCTGGTGAACGAAGAGCGCGCGCGCCTCGACGCTGTGATCGCCGAAGGCACGACGACCGAAACCGCTGCCACTGAAGCCAATCCCTACCTTCAGGCTGTCCTCGACGCCCAGCAGCGCGGGGCAGAGGTCCTGAAGGATGTCGCGGAGAAACGTGCCGACCGATTCTCTGCCTCACGGCTGACAAGCTTCTCAGCGGTGCAGCAGAACGCGCTTCTTGGCGGTATCGCTGAAACCTCCGGGGCAGCTGAGGCAGGTTACAGCCGGATTGCCACCCTCTTTGGTGACCTTGGTTTCGCGAGTCTCCGCTAAGCTCTCGCCTCTCACCGATTTGAGCCGGGCGCCCCCATGGTGTCCGGCCTTTTCGTGCCCGTGGTCTTACATCTGCAGGATTTCTCGCCTATATCTTGGGTGCTGCTTCGGCAGCTATGACGATAAATGGCGTTCGTAATAAGCGGACTGGACCCGGGGGCGGTACCCGGCGGCTCCACCCAAGTTCTCACCAAGCAAAGGTGAGAGTTTCGGAGGGGCCGAAATAGCATCGACAGACGTGTAAAGGCTCTGCTTTCGTTCGGATGGCCTCCGTTATTGGGCCATTATTATAGTTGCAAATGACAACTACGATGAAGGTTTTGCTCTCGCTGCGTAACGCAGTGCGAAATTAACCGCCTTAAAGCCCTAGTGCCTTATCAGCGCTAGGCGGGGCCGCCGGGGGCCTGGCAACAGAACCCCGGCATTTTCCCTCTCTGCCGCTGTCACCTTGCGCTTTCCGAGCGCGAACTAGGTTTGTGCTATGGCAGACTTACCCGACGATCCCGCCTTCCGCCGCCGTCTCCAAGAGCACAGGGAGAGCTGGCAGTTTTCCCGGCGCCCCCCGCGGATCGAGACCCCCGGCCCGGGCCAGGAGAGTGTTTGGGACTACCCTCGCCCGCCTGAGGTGAGGGAGGCTGGCGCATCCCTGAAGGTCGTCTTCGCCGGTGAGGTCATCGCCGCCACTGACCGCGGGCTGAAGGTCGTCGAAACGGCTGGAGCACCTGTCTACCACTTCCCCGCCGATGACGTTCGCGAGGGCGTCCTGCACCCAAGCTCTGCCGCTACCTTCTGCGAGTGGAAGGGGGAGGCGCGCTACTTCGACGTCGTCCACCGGGGCAAGACCGCGACTCGCGCAGCTTACACCTATCCCGATCCTCTTGATGACCTCGGCCAGGGTTACGGCCGTATTTCGGGCATGATTGTCTTCTACGCCGACCCCATGGACGAAGTCTGGGTCGGTGATGAACGCGCAACGCCCCAGCCCGGCGGCTATTATGCCGGTTGGGTCACCAGCAAGATCACAGGGCCCATCAAGGGCGCCCCGGGATCTGAAGGGTGGTAAAGGGACGCAGCCATGAAAACGAGACGCCCCCTTGCGCTGCGCTACCATTGTCGAGCACACTCACTCATCTTCTGAAAGGGAGGACTGTCATGGTGCACGGGCGTAAGAGACTTGCCTTCAGCTTGGCTTTCCTTTTGGCGGCCTGCGCGACCAGTGCGCCGCAGCCAGCCAACTCCCTGACCGTCGAGGCCCTCAGGACCCTGCCGACGCAGACCTATGCTCTCGCGCCTGCCGATGCCTCGATCCAGTTCTCCGCGCGGCCTGTCGCGTTTCCGGCCGTCAACGGGACCTTTTCGAAGTTCGACGGCGCGGTCGATATCGTCATGGCCTCCGAAGACGAGGTGAACGTGCAGGCGACTGTGGACCTCTCGTCCGTCGAAATCGGCAATCAGTGGTCGGAGAACCTCGTCAAGTCTGAAGGCTGGTTCAATGTCGAGGAGCACCCGAAGGCGATCTTTTCGGGCGCGCTCAAGGGCTGGAGCGGCACGGGCCTTGGCACTGTCGAGGGGCAGCTGACCATCCGGGGCGTGACCAAGCCTGCTACCTTCTCGATCCTCCTCGACTGCGAAGACCTTCGTCAGTGTCCGAAGGACCAGGTCGGCTTCATGGGTGAGATCGAGCTCAGCCGGTCGGAATTCGGCATGACCGAAATGCGCGCCCTCGTCCGCGACAAGGTGCAACTCACCTTCGCAGGGTCACTGGTGGCAAAGTAAGGCTTAGGCCTCAGCCTTCTCCTGCTCGAGGGTCACGTCGTAGCCCCAGAGGAATTTGAGGTGGGTCATCACCGCTTCCTTCGACTTCGGATTGAGGACGCGGTCCTTATAGACCGTATGCCTGATCTTCAGTGTACGGTCGCCTTCGAGATCGGCGCCGATGACCTGTAGGTTCGGCTCGTGCATGCCGAGGTCATACATGGATGCGAGGCTGTTCCGCACGTCGCGGTAGCCCCGCTCATCATGGATCGCGTTGACCCGGTAGTAGGGCTTCCGGCCATCATCGCCTAGGGCGAAGAAGCCGAAATCACGGATGACCTTGGGCGAGAGATATTGCTGGATGAAGCTCTCATCGCGGAAGTTCTCCCACGCATAGCGCAGCTCCGCGCGCCAGTCGCCGTGGCCTGCCATGGCCGGGAACCACTCGCGGTCTTCCTCGGTCGGGTCCGTCACGATACGGACGATGTCCTCCATCATCGCGAAGCCAAGCGCATAGGGATTGATGCCCGAATAGCGGCGGTCATCGAACTCCGGCTGGAAGACGACGGAGCTGTGCGAATGCAGGAATTCGAGGATCGCGCCGTCAGTGATCTGGCCCCGGCGATGCAGCTCGTTCATGATGTAGTGGTGCACGAAGGTCGCGCAGCCTTCGTTCATCACCTTGGTCTGCTTCTGGGGGTAGAAATACTGGCTGACGTTCCTCACGATACGGATGAGTTCGCGCTGCCATGGCCGCAAGGACGGTGACGCCTTCTCGACAAAGTAGAGGAGGTTCTCCTCCGGCAGCTTGATGTTCCGCACCTCGCCGAGCCGGGCTTCGGCGGCTTCGGGGTCTTCCTCACGCTGGGGCAGGGTGCGCCAGAGGTCGTTGAAGTTCTCGCGCTCATGCTCGAGCCGCGCTTCGACCTTGGCCATCGCCTCGGTCTGCGACAGCTTAGGCGGACGGTTGTAGCGGAAGACGCCTTGGTCCTGCAGCGCATGGGCCGCGTCGAGGGTCTGCTCGACCGCTTCCCAACCATATTCGTCCTCACACTTCGCAATATATTTCTTGGCGAAGTCGAGATAGGTCAGGATCGAGGAAGCATCCGTCCACTGACGGAAAAGGTAGTTGTTCTTGAAGAAGTGGTTGTGGCCGAAACAGGCGTGGGCCATCACCAACGCCTGCATCGTCATGGAGTTCTCCTCCATGAGATAGGCGATACACGGATCAGAATTGATCACGATCTCGTACGCAAGGCCCGTATAGCCCTTCTGGTAGTTCATCGAGTCCCGGGCGAACGCTTTGCCGAAGGACCAGTGGCGGTACATCAGCGGCATGCCGTGGGAGGAGTATGCGTCGAGCATCTGCTCGGAGGTGATGATCTCGATCTGGTTCTTGTAGACGTCGAGGCCGAGATCATTGAGGCCGATATCCTCGATCGCGTCGAAGCTCCGCTGCAAATCCTCGAAGGTCCAGGCTGCCTCGTCCCAGAGGAGTTTCTCGCTCTTCAGTGTGGCGCTCATTCTGTCGCCTCCTTGCTCTCGGTCACGGTCGGCAGACCGGCCTTCCGCCAGGCTACGATACCGCCGTCGAGATGATAAATGGTTTCAGGCCCGAGGTCCTTTAAGATCCGCACAGCCCGCGAGGACCGCCCGCCTGTCTTGCAATGGACGAGGTAGGCATTGCTCTTCTCGAGCTTCTCGAGCCGCTCCCGGAACCCCGGCGCGAAATAGTTGATTTGCGTCGCGCCCTCGATATGGCCAGCCCGGTACTCGCCCCGCGTCCGCACATCGAGAACGGTGATGTCCGGGTTCGCCTTGAGGACCTCAGCCGCTTCCTCCGCCGTCAGATGAATGACGCCGTTTTTCGGGGTGCCGATGTCAGGCGAGGCTGTGAAGAGGAGGAGGGCGGTGAGGAGGGGGAGCATGCGTTGTCCTTAGAGTG
The DNA here is from genome assembly GCF_013085255.1 of Parvularcula mediterranea. Lineage (GTDB taxonomy): Bacteria > Pseudomonadota > Alphaproteobacteria > Caulobacterales > Parvularculaceae > Parvularcula > Parvularcula mediterranea. The sequence continues at coordinate 864,776 of NZ_JABFCX010000003.1, read as the reverse complement.
CAATTCGAACTGTTGCGCGACTACCTACGACGACGACAGCGGTGGGTCTGAGAACGATCAATCTTCTCATCACCAATCCACCCCGATCTGTGCAAGTCGATCCCTATGCCAACGATAGGACAGTAGAAGCCCGAGCACCGACACGCTTGTCGAGGCCAAAAACAACCAGAACCGAAATGTCTGAAGGGGCTTCTCCACATCGCTTCCTATGAGGTGCGCCACCGGCCGGCTCATATCAAGTGCGTGAACGACTGAATCTCCAGTCAGTATCGAAGCAACAAATAGATACGACAGTATACTGAGGGCGCACAAGGCCGTCGCAAGAGCGATGGACGACATCAGTACCAGAGATTTCTTGATCGAAACAGACGACATTTCCGCCAACAACCGGAAGCTGAGCTGAAAAAACAAATGACCGACTAGGCAGCCCAAACCAGCAAGAGCCGCCAGCAATAAGGTGCTCACTAAAAGGAACATCTCACGCCGCCTTCCCCTTCCGCTCCTTCGAAAACAGCTCGCGGAACACCGGGAAGATGTCCCTTGGGTGGGCGATCCGTGTCTGGGCGAAGCGGTCGTCCGTGATCGAACGGTAGGCGCGCCAGAGTTCGGCGCCGGCGTCGGGGTCGGAGAAGACGTCCATCTCACGCTCGTCGAGGATCTCGATATAGGCGTAGTACTGAAGGATTGGCAGGACTTCCTCGTTGAGGAGCTGGACACAGCGCTGGGCGTCGCCGGACTGGGTGTAGCCGTCCGAGGCTTGCGCCACGTAGATGTTCCAGTCCTGGGTCGGGTAACGGTCTCGCTGGATCTCCTGCATCACTTCGATCGCGGTGCTGACGATCGTACCGCCTGACTGGCGGGAGTAGAAGAAGGTTTCCTCGTCCACTTCCTCCGCATGGTGCGTATGCCGAATGAAGACGACGTCCACTTTCTCGTACCGCTTCTGGAGGAAGAGGTAGAGGAGCATGTAGAACCGCTTGGCGAGGTCCTTCTCGCGCTCACCCATCGAGCCCGAAACGTCCATCAGGCAGAACATGACGGCTGCGGTCGTCGGGATCGGCTGGGGCGAGAAGGCGTTGTAGCGCACGTCCAGCGGGTCGATATAGGGCGCCCAGCGCCGGCGCGCTTCAAGCTCTTCGAGCTTGGCGAGCACCGCTTTTTGCTCGGCAATCTGTTCTTCGGTGGGCTGAGCGACCCTTTCAAGCGCGAAAAGCCGCTCCTTCAGCTCACTGATCTCCGCGCCCGAAGGTCGCTTGAGGGCAAGCCGACGCCCATGGGCATTCTTCATGGTGCGGACGAGGTTGAGATTGGTTGGCGCCCCGGTGACCGTGACCCCTGCGCGGCGCCACTTCCACGCGGTCATTTCCTTGAGGGAGGTCTTGACGAGGTTTGGCAGCTCCAGATCCTCGAAGAAGATATCGAGGAACTCCTCCTGGGTGAGGGTGAAGGAGAAATTGTCCTCTCCATCCCCCGAGTCAGACGCGTCCTTGCCGCCCTTGCCCCCGCCCTGGGGCGGTTTTCTCAGGCGGTCGCCGGTGGTGAATTCCTTGTTGCCTGGATGGACATGCTGCCGCTGTCCCGATGCGCCATCGAGGCGGAAGCGCGGCTCGGCTGTCGATTTCGAAGGGATCGAGATCTTCCCGGACTTGTCGAGTTCCTTCACCGACCGATCACGGAGCGAGCGGTTCACCGCCTCCTTGATCTGGCCCTTGGCGCGCCGGAAAAAGCGCTGCCGATTGCCGAGCGACTTGCCCTTGGGATTGAGGCGGCGATCAATGAAGTGCGACATGGCTACCAGAGTAACCATAATTGCTAACCAAGTCCCCTAGGGGCGACATGAAACTCTCGGGAGATTTATCCCCGCGCTATTTTCTATCGCCGACCAGCTCGTCAATCCGCGATCCGCGCGACATGGTCTGCCCGTAAAGAAGCCTGATGATGCCCTCGGTCTCGGATTGGACGTTTCGGGTCAGGTGCCTGGCGATCTCGGGATCAATCGAACCCTCTTCCGCCAGCGGATTGTGCGTCTTGAGGGCCTCTTCGTAGAGCTCGAGGTCCTTGTCAGGATCGCCCGTGACCTCGCCAATACGCTGGAGAATGCTTGCCGATGCAGCCGGGGAGCCGCCCGCGTCACGCAAGGTCGCGAGGTTCAGGCCGTCGAGGACCTGGGGCCGCTGTCGCGCTACGCCATTGTAGATCGAGAACATGATCGTTCGCGCGTCGTGGTCAAACGACATCGAGAAGCTCTGGTGCTCCAGCATCAGGCTGAAGCCCTCGTAGCGGACGCCTTCGACACCCGCGATGAAACGGAGGCCACCCTTGCCGTCCTCGCCGATGAGGCAAAGGTCATGGATGAACCGGCCGGGGAGGTCGAAGGACGCCCGGGTCGAGCGCCAGAGGCCGCAATAGCTTTTGCCCCGGTACGCAATCTGCTGCCGGGAGGCTTCGAGAAAGCTGGCCGGGATCATATCGCCGAAGGGGGAGGAGGCTGCAGGCTGCTCCGCGCCGATGAGACCCGCAAAGCTCGTCAGGTCCCGCTCCCAGTCGAGGACGGTGAAGCCATCGATTCGCTCGCCGATATAGCGGGTCAGCTTAGCAAGATTGTGTTCGGAAGGGTTCACCGCGCCCGACGCCCAACGGCCGACGAGCGACTTATCCACATTGAGGCCAGCCGCCAGTCCGGTGCGGCTGACCACGAGGATCTTCAGGATCATCCTTAGTTTTTCAGGAAAATCTCGAATGGCCATCGCGGTGCAATATACGCCCATGCAACCTGATGCAACCCCTGGCGCACGCCGCTGCGCCTTCACGCGAACGCGAGCGTAGCCCAAACCGGGGACAGCTCAGGCCCCACCCGGCAATGAGCGTGATTGCCGACCCGGCCAGCTTTGAGGGGAGAGGGCCGGGGGCAGTCACGAAAAGGATGAAGCAGCTCCGCGGGCTATCCCCCGCACCGGTTGCAGCATCCGGGGAACGCAAGTTTCTGGGCGCGAGAGGCGCTATCCCGCAACTCAGCGACAGAAGCTTGCGTTCCCGCTTTTCTTCTATTCCCGGCGAAGGATCTTTTCGGTGAGGAGGCTTCCGAGCGCCTGCGGCTCGAAGCTCGCGCGGATGGCGTCGCGATCATAGTCAGTGCCGATCCACTCAAGAAAATGCTCGCGGTTCGGCTCGACGCCGTCGGCCTTTGCCCGGGCTTCGTAGGTGTCGATGAAGTGGTCGAGGACGCCCGTCTTGCCCTGCTTGATGTGGCCAAACTTGAAGGAGAGCTGTTCGCGGGCTTCGGCGATCGGCTTCTCCTGTTTCAGGAATTCGTAGAGGAAGCTCCCGATCCCGGCCCGGTCCGCGCCTGATTTGCAGTGCATCAGCGCCGGGTACTCCATCTCGCGGAAGAGGCGGTCGATCTCGAAGATGAATTCGGGCTTCGGCGCCTCGCGGGAGTAAGCACGCAGGTCGACCATCTCGATCCCCGCCTCGCGGCAGGCCTCACGCTCGAGATGCCAGTAGCCGGGCTGCCGCGGGTTGTTCCTGAGGCCACGCAGGTTGATGATCGTCTTGAGGCCCCGGCCTGCCCACTCCTTGATGTCTTTCGGGGAGGGCTGAGCCGAGCGGACCATCTCATCGGAGATCCAGTGCTCGTTCTTCGAGACCTTCCGCATGAAGCCGTGGTCGACGAGCCAAAGAGATCTCCAGGCATCCTTGCGGCCCTGGGGCGTATCAAACTCTTCCGGCAACATGAAAATACTCATGGCGAAAGGCTTTGCCCGCCGCCGCTGGGGTGAGCAAGAGGGCTTCGCCTGACCTCGATTGCCGAAAGCCGTCTGAAAGTTTAACATGCGTTAGCGTTATAGGGGGCGCGGCAATGGTCAGGCTCATCACGGTTCATGGGACCTTCGCGGGAAGGGACTCCGACACTGGCGAAAGCTGGTGGCAGAAGGGCTCGCCTTTCATGGTCGAGCTTCAGAATCACGTGGCCGAAGACCTTGAGATTGCTCCGTTCCATTGGTCGGGCGCTAACTCCGAGGTTGATCGCCGCCGTACCGGGACCAAGCTGGCGAGCGCTATCCATGACTGCGAGGACCCGCCGATTGTTGTCGGGCACAGCCATGGCGGCTCCGCTGCGATTCAGGCGCTGCTGCTTCTCTATCTGAGGCGCGGGCAGAAATGCTGCGACCTCGTTCGAGGGTTCGTCACGGTCGGTACTCCGATGTTCCGGTTCAGGCCGAACCGGAACCCGTTTTCTCGCTTTGACGTTGCTGGCCGTCTGATGCTGCTCGTGGCGCTCGGATTGATCACGGTGAAGATCGCCGAGATGGCGACCGGTACCTATGCCGGTGAGCGGATCAGGAATTTCGGCGGCGGCATCAACGAGTTCGTGCTCTCGGTGGAGTTCATCCTCGCTGCGGTCATTCTCGTGGTGCTCTACGCCTACAGTTTCCGGAACACGCGGCGGCAGAAGATCTTCCGGGATAATACGCTCGCGGAGCATTTTTCCGACCGGTACGTGGCCCTGAACCATGATCAGGACGAAGCCATCAATGGGCTGATCAAGGCCAAAACCGTCTCGCCGAAGCTCATCAAGATGAAGACCGTGTTCGTGGCGCTCTTCTCCTCGATGAGCTTTGTATTCGTTGGTTTTTTCTTCCTGATGCATGCGCTGGACCTGCAAGGGCTGTCACCGCCGACGGCGCTGGCGGACGGCTTTGTCGCGCTCCAGGAGGAGGTGATCGATCCGGCCGAGGATGCGATTTATGCGGGCGCTGCCGCGGCTGAGCCCGGCGGTGTTGCCGACCGCATCTTTCAGTCGGAGGCCCTGAGCGGTGTGCTCGGTCTCTTCGCGCTGGTTCCTGTCGGTACGCTGATCATCCTCTCCGCAGGGATCGCGTTGCTGGTGTCGCTGGTGGCGACGCCGGGCCTCTCGGCTTTCCTGACGGCCCAGCTGAAGAGTCAGAGCTTCGGTGATGACGGCTTCGGTGAGACGATCGATCAGGTCGCCCCGGGTCTCGACTTCAGTCAGCCCACCGTGGGCACGCTGCCCAAGGCGGTTCAGCAGGAGATGATCTCCGCCTCGACCAACGATGCCGGTGAGGCGATCCAGCGGCTTCGAGAGCTTCTCTCGTCAGGTGAGCTGCTCGATTCTAAAGGTGCGGACCTTGTGGCGCAGTCCATGAAGTTTGAGCGGTCGGAGCTCCTTCACAACGCCTATTTCCATTCGCCGCTCTTTGCGAAGCAGCTGGCGGCGGAGCTGATTGTCCGCTTCGGCCTGACGCCGACGCCTTCGTTCGAGAGCGATGTCATCCTGAGAGACCTGCGGCACAAGCTCGCCTGACGGAAAAGGGAAGGGGTCGGGGATTGGCTCTTTCGCAGGCCCGGCGCTATTTCCCCGCCATGAGCACCACGCCCGAACAGCCTGACCCCCGCGATGACGCCGCGCCAGAGACCCTGACCTATGGCGGGGGCGAGGCGGAGGCAGAGCCTCGGGAGGCACTCCCCGCCCAAGAAAAAAGCGCCCGTGGACGGGCGCTTCGGATGATGGGCTGGACGATTGGCGTGCTTGTTCTCGTGGTCGTGCTCGCCGTTCTCTTTGTCCCTGCCCAGTTCCTGGAGATGCGGCTCTCAGTTCTTCTGAAACTGGGAGCCGGGGTGCTGGCGACGATTGTTCTCGCCGCCGGGCTCATGGCCACTGCGTTCTATTCGGACGCGAGTGGCCATGATGATGACGCGCCGGGCGTCTAGGCGCCGACTGGCGCTGCGCCAGGGGCGGAGCCTGCAGCAGGCGTAGCCGGAGCCGTGGTGACCGTGTCCGACGGCCACTCGGGATAGGCCGAGAGACCCATCTCACCCATGTCGAGACCATCGCGCTCATGCTCCACATCCGAGCGAATGCCGGAGGTGTATTTGAGGACGGCCCAGACGATCGCCGAAGCTGCCGAGACAAAGGCACCGATGGCGATTACGCCAAGGAACTGCACGCCGAAGCTCGCGTCAGGGTTCGACAGCGGCACAACCATGGTGCCCCAGATGCCTGCAAAGAGGTGAGCCGGGATAGCGCCGACCACGTCGTCGATCTTCAGCTTGTCGAGGAGCGGAACACCGCCGACCACGATGGCGCCGCCGACACCGCCGATGAACGCCGCGAGCGGCATCGAAGGCATGAGAGGCTCTGCCGTGATCGCCACGAGGCCGCCGATGGCGCCGTTGAGGGCGAAGGGCAGGATGACCCGGCCGTAGATGACCTGGCTGAGGCCCACGGCGACGAGGACGCCGGCCGCTGCTGCGAGGTTCGTTTTGATGAAGACATCAGAGACCTGCGTCGCCGCTTCGACGGTGCCAAGGGCGAGAACCGAGCCGCCATTGAAGCCGAACCAGCCGAGCCACAGGATGAACGTGCCGAGGGTCGCAAGCGGCAGGTTCGAGCCCGGGAAGGGCGCGACTTCGCCGTTCTTGCCGTACTTGCCTTCACGCGCGCCGAGGAAGAGGGCGCCCATGAGCGCTGCCCAGCCGCCGGTCGAGTGAACGAGGGTCGAGCCTGCAAAGTCCGAGAAGCCGAGGCCGTCGAGCCAGCCTGCGCCCCACTCCCACGAAGCCTGCACCGGGTAGATGACACCGGTGAGGACCGCGACGAACGCGAGGAACGGCCAGAGCTTGATGCGCTCAGCCAGGGTGCCGGAGACGATCGACGCCGCGGTCGCGACGAAAACCATCTGGAAGTACCAGTCGGAGCTGGCCGCGTAGCCGGTCTCGAGATCCGCTTCGCCTGCACCGCCCCAGAAGGCCCCTGCGAAACCGAAGACGCCGTTGAACTCGCCCGGGTAGGTGATGTTGTAGCCGATCAGCCAGAACATGATGCCCGCGATGGCGAAAAGCGAGATATTCTTGAGGCAGATCGTGGCTGCGTTCTTGGAGCGGACGAGGCCGACCTCCAGCATGCAGAAGCCTGCGGCCATGAACATCACGACCATGCCGGCCACGAGGAACAGGAAGCTGTTGAAGATGAAAGCGACTTCGGGCGTCACCGCGGGTGCCGCCTCCTGAGCCGATGCCACGCCGACGCTCAAGAGCGCGGGTAGCGAGAGTGAGAGGAGTTTGGCGATCCGCCGCATTGATGGAGTTCCCTTTTCGCAACCGCGAAAGGAAAAAGGCATTTCATGCGATAGGCAAGGCCATAATTGACAGAAGCCTGCAAGTGTAACGTTTCCGCAACATAGTGTGCGCTGCACGCGCTCGCAGGCGCAAAATATGGCCTCCTGAGCGGATGAGTCCTTGGAGGCCCGAAATCTGAGCGTTTCGGCCGCTGCGATGTGGAAAAGTTCCAAGCTGCGAAAAGGCGGCTGCGTTGCACCCCGTCAGGCCCTATATGCGACCTGTTGGCCACCAGGAGAGACCGATGCGCCTCATTGCCCTCATCATGTCCGCCGTGATGCTCGCCTCGTGCGGGATCAACGATGTCCCGGACAAGAAGAACAATCTCGATGCCTCGTGGTCCGAGGTCCAGAACCAGTACCAGCGCCGCTCCGACCTGATCCCGAACCTCGTGAACACCGTCGAGGGTTTCGCGCGTCAGGAGCGCGAGGTGCTCCGCGAGGTTACCGAAGCGCGGGCCAGCGCGAGCCAGATCCAGCTCTCCGTTGATGACCTGACGGACCCCGCCAAGCTTGCCCAGTTCGAAGCGGCGCAGGAGCGGCTTTCGGGTGCACTCTCTAGGCTCCTCGTGACCGTGGAGCGCTACCCTGACCTCAAATCGAACCAGAACTTCCTTGCGCTGCAGTCCCAGCTCGAAGGCACCGAGAACAGGATCGCCGTGGCGCGGCGCGACTATATCGAGAGCGTCCGCATTTATAATCGCGAGTTCATGGTGCTGCCTGACCGCTGGGTCGCGGCGATCTTCAACGGCCAGTATGAGAAGGCTGCCACCTTCGAAGCCGTGCCCGAAGCGCAGACCGCGCCGACCGTGAGCTTCGGCGACGACGGCTGACCCGTTGCGCTTTCTGATCATCATTGTCCTGAGCTTTGGCCTCGCCTCGGCTCAGGATTTCCCGGAGCTGACAGGCCGCGTGGTCGATGCGGCGGGCATCCTTTCGCCCCAGGCCGAAGCCTCGCTGACGCAAAAGCTTGCGGCATGGGAGGAGCAGTCCTCCGACCAGATCGTCGTGGTGACAGTCGCTGACCTTCAGGGCCTTCCGATTGAGCGCTATGGCGTGGAGCTTGGCCGCGCATGGGGGATTGGCGTGGCGGATGGCGAGGATGGGAGGTCTCTCGACAATGGCGCGCTGCTGATCGTCGCGCCGAACGACCGTGCCCTGAGGATTGAGGTTGGCTACGGCCTTGAGGGGACCCTGACGGACGCGCTGTCTGACGTGATCATTCGTGAGCGTATCGTTCCCTCCTTTCGATCTGGCGATTTCAACACGGGCGTCATCCAAGGCGTGGATGGGATGCTTACTGTCCTGAAGGGTGAAGAGGCCGAATGGCTCGACCGCCGCCGCCGCGCTGGCGAAAGGCCTGTGGCCGAGAGCGAGGGTCAATTCCCCTGGCCGCTCGTCATTTTCATCGTGATTTTCGTTCTCCCCTCTATCTTCCGTTCACGGAGGGGCATCGTCTATGTTAGCGACCGCAAACGGCGCAGACGCTATGGCGGCAATGGCGATGCCCTGGCTTGGATCATTGCCAGCGAGCTCGCCAAGGGCGCGTCCCGAAGTGGCGGCTGGTCCAGCGGGGGCGGAGGCTTCGGAGGCGGTTTCTCCGGAGGCGGAGGAAGTTTCGGCGGAGGAGGAGCTTCAGGCTCATGGTAGACATCATCACCGACAGCGAACGCGCCGAGCTCGAAGCTGCCGTCAAGGACGCAGAAACCCGGACCAGCGCAGAAATCGTCCTGATGGTCAGGAAAGGCGCCACCGACTACGCGTCCGTGGAGACGATGGCGGCGGCGGTTGCGTCGCTTGCCCTCCCGGCCGTGCTGCTTCCGTTCACCCAGATCCCAGCGCTGATCATCTGGATCGCGCAGCTGCTTCTCTTCGCCATCCTCGCAGCCGTCTTGCCCATGCTGGCAGCAGGACGCTTCTTCGTGGGTAAGGACCGGGTCAGCCGGGACGTGAAAGCGGCGGCGCAGGCAGAATTCTTCGCCCACGGATTAAGGCGAACGACAGCGCGGGCAGCGGTCCTTGTCTTCGTCTCCCTGCGCGAGCACCGCGTCGAAATCCTGCCCGATGACGCAGCCCGCGAGGCCGTCGAACCCAAGGCATGGGAGGAACTCGCGGCCAGGCTCTCGGAGAAAATGGCCGCTGACCGGATGACCGAAGGGCTGAAAGACACAGCGCACCAGCTGGCGGATCTCTTGGGTCCAAGCCTGCCGCGAGAGCCTGGGTCGGACGACGAGCTTCCGGGTGTGATTGTTCACTGAGTGACGGGTTCGTGGCGCACTGCAGCCATCCTCTGGAACACCTCGCCTGACGTCCCTATCTTTGATCGGCTTTCAGGGAAGGAAGACGCGTCGTGATCAGAGCATCCATCATTCTAGGGACCGCGGCACTGGCCGCAGGCTGTAGCCAGGAGGCCACCGAAGCCCCAGCGCTGGAGCCCACGGAAACCGAGGCTGAGGCCGTCGCTGCTGAGGTTCGCCGTCTCGACGGGGTCGCTGTTGGGACTGAAGAGATCGACGCCTTTTTCAACGGCTTCATCGCCAGCGGTGCCGTGCCGGGACTTTCGGTGGCGATCATCAACGACAATGAGATCGTCTACTCGCGCAATCTCGGGCTCGCCAATGTTGAGGCGGGGGAACCGATTGGGGACGACACGCTTTTCGAAGCTGCTTCGCTCTCCAAGCCACTGTTTGGTATGCTGACGGTCAAGCTCGCAGAAGAGGGCGTTCTCGACCTCTCTAAGCCGCTCTATGAGTACTATCCGCACCCGGACCTGACCGATGACCCCCGCGCCCAAGAGATCACCGCGCGCATGGTGCTGAGCCATCAGACGGGGCTTCCCAATTGGCGCTGGAGCGATCCAGAAAACGTCCTCAGGTTCCAGGCGGACCCAGGGGAGGCCTTCATCTACTCTGGCGAAGGTTATGAATATCTCGAAGAGGTGCTGAAGCACAATCTCGATACGGATGATCTTGGCCTTGATGAAGTCTTCGTCGACCGGATCGCCGGGCCCGCCGGGCTTCGCGATACGACGTTCGTGCAGTCAGACGGTGAGACGGACCGGAAGGCGACGGGCTATGATGATGGTGCGGCGCTTGAGCCTGACCTCGACTATGGCGGCGAAGACAGCGGCTTCGGTGCTGCGCACTCCGTCCATTCGACCGCTGACGATTACGCCAAGGCTATGATCGCGTTCATGGAGGGCGACATCCTCTCCGACGAGGCGACGGCCACCTTCCTTGAAGGACAGAACTCCCCGATCCCGGAGGACGAGCCATCTCGCGCGCTTGGCCTCGTTGACTGGGCGCTCGGTTTCTCCGTCTACGAAACGCCGTTTGGCTATCTCTACACCCACGGCGGGAACAATTCGGGCTACACGAGCTTCGTCATGGTCAGCCCGGAGAATGGCTGGGGCTATACCTTCTTCACTAATGAAGATCAGGCCAATGATGAGATGATCGCCGCTGCGATGTACCTGACCGGAGCCGCGGATCAGTAGTAGACAAAAGTTGCTTCAGTTTTATGAGAATTGTCTGCTTTCGGAGGATTCTCAATCAGAGCCTTCGCTTATGATAAAGACAGAGGGTGTGCGGACATTTGTTTGCCGCTCTCATCTAATTTTAGACTAATCGGTAGTCGTCGCTTTACCAAGAGAGCCTTTGTGTGGCTCCGGGGGAAAGCTGCGAGATAATCCGTGTTAGATATTATTGCTACTGCCATTTTTACACCTTTTATGATGAGCGCTTCGGGTGCATCTCTCGACACTGCCGCCGTGAGCCAGGACGGGCGGGCCAGGATCAACCTTGCTGGCCGCCAGCGCATGCTGTCCCAGAAGATGGCGAAGGCTTCCTGCATGATCGCGATCGATACGGGTGCGAAAGAGGCGCTCGAAGAGCTCCGTTCGGCCCATGCTGCCTTTCGACAGGTTCTCCGGGGACTGAAGGATGGAGACCCGGAGCTAGGGCTTCTGCCTGAGCGTGATGAGCGGGTGCTTGAGCTGCTTGCCGACGTCGAGGCCCTTTGGCTGCCCTTCTCCGGTGCTGTCGAAGAGGTCCTCTCTCAAGGGAGTGCAGAGCTCGCCAGTCTCGAAAGCCTCGGCCAGCAGAGTAACGCGCTCCTCAAGCGGATGAATGACGCCGTCAGCTTGATAGAGACGGTTCATGCACTTGGCGGGAATGTCGAGCCTGTCAGGGGGCGGACGATCAACGTTGCCGGACGCCAGCGGATGCTCTCCCAGAAGGCTGCGAAGGAGCTCTGCTTCGTGAAGGCTGGGCAGGGGGCGGACGTCAATCGCAAAGCCCTTATGCAGACAGCGGCAACGTTTGAGACCTCACACGCCTCGCTCCAAGGCGGTACAGACGGAATGCTGCAGCCTAAGGGCATCGCCGCGGTTGGGCTTGGAAAAGTGGATGCAATCTACCGCGGCCTTGCGCCGATTTACACGGCTGCCATCGACGGATCCCTGCCCACCGACGAGGAGATGGCCAAGGTCGCAACCCAGAGCAATCGCCTCCTCAGGGAAATGAACCGCGTGGTCTACGCCTACACCGTGCTCGACTGACCTGCGAGCGCGCTAGGCGCCCAAGCGCCCGACCGGGCGCCGGCCGGTCGGGCCGCCCCGTCGGAGGCGCCGCGCGCCGTGAGACAAAGCTAACCGGCTTTAGCAGTGCCCTGGCGCATTTGCTTGTCGAGCTTCTTCATGGCCTTTTGGAGCTTCTCGAAGGCGCGGACCTCGATCTGGCGGATGCGTTCGCGGGATACTCCGTACTCGCCAGAGAGCTCTTCGAGGGTCTTGGGATCCTCCGTGAGCCGACGTTCCTGGAGGATGTGCTGCTCGCGCTCGTTGAGCTCGCCCATGGCGGTTTGGAGGAGCTCCATCCGCGTGTCGAACTCGTCGTCCTTGGCAAGCTGGGCCTCGGCGTTGACGGCGTTCTCGTCGACGAGCCAGTCCTGCCATTCGGCGGTGCCTTCGCCATCGCCGCGCATGGGCGAGTTGAGGGAGTTGTCGCCGCCCGCCATGCGGCGGTTCATCGAGACGACGTCGTCCTCGCTGACGCCGAGCTTGGTGGCGATGAAATCGACTTCCTCAGGCTTGAGGTCGCCCTCGTCGACGGCATCGATCTGGCCCTTGATCTTGCGCAGGTTGAAGAAAAGCTTCTTCTGGGCCGCCGTGGTGCCGATCTTCACGAGGGACCAGGAGCGCAGGATGTATTCCTGGATCGCGGCCCTGATCCACCACATGGCGTAGGTGGAGAGGCGGAAGCCCTTCTCAGGGTCGAACTTCTTCACCGCCTGCATGAGGCCGACATTGCCCTCGGAGATGACCTCGCCGGTGGGCAGGCCGTAGCCTCTATAGCCCATGGCGATCTTGGCCACGAGGCGCAGGTGCGAGGTGATCAGCTGCTTCGCCGCATCCGGGTCGTCATGCTCCAGGAAACGCTTGGCGAGCATGTATTCCTGGTTCTTCTCGAGCATCGGAAACTTCCGGATTTCCGAGAGATAGCGGCTGAGACCGCCTTCAGGCGTCAGCGGCGCACCGCTTGTGGTGGTGAGGGCATTACCGGCCATGAATGATGTTCCCACGTCTTACGCTTGATAATGAACACAAGCGCTCATTCGTCGTCTTCACGGATATGGTGACGCATCGGCCAGATTGGAACCCCTTGGCTCAGTTTGGCTGAAGGGCATGAAAAAGGGCGGCGCAGGTGCCTGCGCCGCCCTCTCTATACTTCTAGGATGCCGATTAGTTCGGCACGAACCGCAGTTCCATCATGTTGGTCAGGCCGATGGAGCTCAGTTCAGCACCGTTGAAGGAAACGTAGGACGTCCCGGCAGCGCTGGTGTCGAGACGGACCTGTGCCGGAGGTTGACCGGATGCACCGATCTGAAGCGCGTCGGCTTCGATCACGAGGATCACATCGAGGCTCGGGTCTTTCTTGAGAGCCTGCTCGATCTTCTTCGCGAGGCCTTTGGCGCCGTTGAAGACTGCGGTGACGTAGTCGCCGTCTTCGCCAAGCGGGCCTTCGACAGTCTTGAGCTCACGCTCGAAGACCAATCCGCCTTCGCCGTCGTCCTTGCCGAGGGAGAGAGTGACGCGGTCGAACCGGACGGGCTCGCTCGCATCGAAGGTGCCGGTGAGGATGTTTCCGCTCACCAGCGCCTGGTTGGCGTCGAGTGCTGCGAGCACGTCAGCGCCTGCAAAGCGTTCAGCATACTGCACGCTGGTGACGCCGACGAGGTTGAAGCCGCCAAAGTCCAGAGCACCGTCATGGTTCCGAACGGTGTCCTCTCGGTTGGTGACGAAGTCGATGGCCTTGGCGAGGCTGTCGCCTGAACGAACGGCCTTTGACTTGGCTGGCTTCACCTCGGTGTCGCTCTCCTGGTTCTTGTCGAAGAGCTCCTGGGGGAAGTCCTGCTGGCCGAGGATGAAGCCAATGTTGGCGTTGGTCGACACACGGTTTGCCGCGAAGGGTGTGCCGTCCAGGGCCTGCAGTTCGAAGGTGTAGGTCCCCTTCGGAACAGCCATCTCGAAGTCGCCGGTCGGGAAGCTTTCCGGCGAGAAGATGTTGAGGGCACCGGTTGCGCTTTCGAATACGAGGGCGCGGCCGGAAATGCCGGTCACCTGGCGCTCACCGTTCTCGTCGATCGCGGTGATGGCTGCGCCCGAGACATTGACGCCGTCGCGGACGACGCTGCCTTCGATGACATCATAGACGGCCTCGAAAGAAATATCGCCGGGCTGGAGCGCTGCGATGCCTTCGTCCGAGCTGCCCTCGGGGTAGATGAAGGCCGACAGGGCGAGGTCATCCGTATGCGGCGTCCGGGTCGTCAGCTCCGATTGCGCATCGTTCGCGTCGATGAACGGGAACATTGTGGTGCTGCTGCCATCGGTGAACGAGATCTGGTTCAGCGAGGTGTGGCTGTGCCCGTGGCTGTGGCCGAACTCGTGGGTCGAAACTGCGTCGATGTCCACGCCGCCAGTGTTCGTCGGGAATGTCTCCCAGAGGACGCCGATGTTGAACTGGACGTCATTGTCGAGAATCGTCCCTGCACGGTAGAAACCTGCCGGGAATTCGATGTCGCCGTCACCGTCAGCGTCGAAGCAGGTGTTCCTGCCTTCGACTGCCGGGTCGAAGACGTCGGAGTTGCCGTCACCATTGAGGTCGTCGCCGGGGTTGAAGACGGAGTCCGCAAGGAGCGACGTCGACGGTGAGGAGGCGAGCGCAGTGAAGTTCGAGGCCGTGAGGAAGGTCACCTCGTTGATGAAGTCACCGCCTGCGCGAGTTTTGAAGCCAAGATTGCGCTCCGAGGTGATGTTCATCTCGATATAGGAGGCGGGGTTGTCGTTCCAGCGGTCAAGACCTGCCTGGATCGCAGCAACTGTATCAGCCTGCGAAACCGTCGGCCCACCGATGAATTGGTTCGGCAGGCCTGCGGTGTTGAGGGTGTATTCCACCGAGGCGCAGCGTTCGTCCCAGAAGATCGGAACGGTTTCGCGCTGCAGGAACGTGTCACCACGGACATCCACGACAGCGGTCGGGAGCGCGATGATGTCGAGCTGGCGGCCACCCTGGGCCATGGCCGTGCTGCCGAGTGTGGCAGCCGCGGCCGTGAGCATAAGAAGTTTTTTCATTGTACGATCAAATCCTATTCGAAGAGAGACGTCAGCTTACGGAGTTTCCGGGCTGTCTTCGGCTGCGGTGCGGGCTTCGTTGATGACGGTGAAGGCATCGGAGACGGACATCATGCCGCCCTGCTCGCGCGGGAGCGCGACCATGCCATTACCGAGAACGGGGTAGATCCCCTGGTTGAAGCCGACGACTGCGGAACCGTCGTCTGTCTCGTCGATGAGGAGAAGGCTCTCAGAGCCTTCGAAGAAGGTGGGGCTGCCGGCGCTGACTTCGCCCATCGGGACGAGTGTGCCGCTCAGCTGGCCACCGGGGAAGCGCAGGGTGACGGTCGAGCCAGGCTCGCCGAAGGCAGCGCTGGTGATCTCGAAGGTCGTCTCCGTGTAGGTCTGGCCCTCTTCGCTGACGACGGACGAGCTGAGCGCGCGGGCGACGACAGCGCTTTCGGCGGCTTTCACAGCCTCCTTGAAGGTCAGCTTTTCAAGCGTCGTGGCGGACGCTGACGCCAAAGCGGTCACGACCGCTCCGGCGATAAGGAATGTGCGTTTCATTTCCGGGATACCTCCTCGTTTATCTGGAGGCCGGCCCAGTCGAGCACCCGTCTTCGGGTCTCGCGTGCCATGATTTCACCCCCAATTGCGGGGAGCAGACATGGTTAATTCAAGCAAATCAATAGCCCGATATGCGATAACATCAGCTCTTTCATGACCGATCATGGCGCTAGCTCGCGTGCGCCACGCAGCTGCGGCGATCTGTCAGCGCATCGCCGAGCTGCGGCGCCAGATGCCGAGGGGGATGAGGATGACCCCGCCGAGGATGAAGGGCCAGGCCTGGAGGCCATAGAAGACGCCGGGGAGGCACAGGACGATGCCGCCCATGATCATGAAGAAGCCTTCGGCGCGTTGCTGGCGCTCCTTCTTGCCCATTTTCTTCGCCATGGTTCGAGCCTTTCGTCAGAGCGCGCGGAGTGCGGCGCGGAGGTCCTGGAAGTCTTGAGGCGGTTCGCTTTCAAAGCGCAGGTCGTCACCGGTGACGGGGTGCTCGAAGCCAAGGATGGCTGCGTGGAGCGCCTGCCTCGAGAAGCTGCGCACAGCTTCCCGTGCAGCCACGGTGATATCGTCAGCACCCTGAAGGCCTGCGACACCCGATTTGCCGTAGAGCCTGTCACCGATGAGGGGGTGCCCGGTGCCTGAGAGGTGGACGCGGATCTGGTGGGTGCGGCCTGTCTCCAGCGTACACTGAACAAGGCTTGCGACTGGCTCACCAGCCACCTTGCCCCGGCCTTCGCCATAGGCCTCCAGACGCTTGTAGTGGGTCACCGCCTCGCGGGCGTCGGGGCGGCTAAAGTTCATGTCGAGCTCGCGCTTCAGCCGGTTGGATTTGGACCGCGCGATGGGGATGTCGATGGTCCCTGACGCGGGGCGAGGGTCGGCATGGATGAGCGCGAGGTAGCTGCGCTCAATATCGTGCACGGAGAAAAGCCTCCTCAGGCCCCTGTGGGCCTCGTCATTCTTGGCGACGACCATGACGCCGGACGTGTCCTTGTCGAGCCGGTGGACGATCCCCGGCCTCGCCACGCCGCCGATGCCAGAGAGCGAGTCCTTGCAATGGTGGAGGAGAGCGTTGACCAGCGTGCCTGACCAATTGCCCGCTGCTGGGTGCACGACGAGCCCTGCGGGTTTGTTCAGCGCAATGAGATGTTCGTCCTCGAAGAGGACATCGAGGGGGATGTCCTCGGCCTCTGGGTCGGCGTCTTTCACCGGGGGAGGGACCAGCGCGATCTCGTCGCCTTCGGCGATCTTGTGGGTCGGGTCGGTCATGGCCTCCCCGCTCAACGTCAAAGCCCCTTCCTTGATGAGGTTCTTCACTTGGGTACGGGAATAGTCCGTACGTTCGGCCAGCCAGCGGTCGATGCGCTCGCCGGTGCCTTCCAGGGCGGTCATATGGATAGGATCTCTCACCGTGCGCCCCGTGCAAATCTCGGAGCCTTCTGTCAAATGCGGGCCATGACCGATTCGCCAGAAATGCCCGCTTCACCCATTCCCGTTGGCGTCGCCAAGGCCATTGCCCTTGGGCTTGGCCTTTTGCTGCTCGGCGGGACTGCAGTGTTGATAACTCTGCTTGTCACGCGACCGGCTGTCACGCAACAAAGTGACATCTCGGCTATCGAACTTCAGGTCGGCGAGAAAGTGTCTCACGTGAGCCACTCTGACGGAAAAGCTCTTTTCCTGATCGAGGGCCCCGAGGGCGAACAGCGGGTGTTACTCCTTAACCTTGCAACCGGCGCGCGAACGGAGATTCCGGTCCTCGCGGCGCTAACCGACATGTAAGCAAATACGGGGCCTTGGGGGGTTCAATCTCGCGAATTCTCTGCCATTTGCTTTTTCGAGGGCTGCTTCGGTAGCCTCAGGCGGGGTGCCGCTCCCCTCGTTCCCCCTCAAGGTGCCCCGCCGACCTTTACCCCTCCACCGCAGGTTTCTTCCGCGCCGACCTGATCGAGTCGAAGGCGAAGACCGCGACGGCTGTCCAGATAAACGCAAAGCAGAGCTGGTGTGGCCGCGTGAACGCCTCGCCCGCAAGAAGCCCCACGAGAAATTGCAGCGTAGGGCCGATGAATTGGAGAAATCCGATCACCGAGAGCGGCAGCCTCCTCGCCGCAATAGCGAAGGCGAGAAGCGGGATGACCGTCATCGGGCCCGCAGCGACCAGAAGCGCTGTCAGCCCCAGGTCCTGGCCGAAGGCCGTTTCCTGAACCGGCCCGAAGAAGAGCCAGCCGAGGGCAACAGGGGTGAGGATCAGCGTTTCGATAAAGAGGCCCGGCATCGCGCCGATGGGCGTCAGCTTCCTCAAGAGACCATAGGCCGTGAAGGTCACCGCTAGGATGAGTGAGACCGTCGGGAACTGCCCGCCGTAGACGGTCAGGATCGCAACGCCCACGGTCGCGAGGCCGACGGCGACCTGTTTGGCCACGCTAAGCTTCTCGCCCAGCAGCACGACCCCCACGAGGACGTAGACCAGCGGGTTGATGTAGTAGCCGAGCGCTGCCTCGAAGAGACGCTCGTTCTGAACGGCGATGATATAGATCAGCCAGTTCACCGCGATCATCGCCGAGCTGCCCAGCATGGCGAGCATCACCTTGGGCTGGCGCAGGGCGCGGGCGACCTCGGGGATCTGCTTGCGGAAGATGATGATTAGCGCGCCGAAGGGGACCGACCAGACGATCCTGTGCACGAGCACCTGATCCGCCGGTACGGACTTCAGCGCGATCAGGAAGACCGGCAGCAGCGCACCCCACCAGAAATAGCAGAGAAGCGCAGAGAGAAAGCCCGTGCGGGTCTCGGCGGGGGAGGTGGGAGCGCTCGCGTTCATTGCGGCGAGGTAAGCTTGTGGCCCGGCTTTGTCACCTCCACCGCTTGCGATCATTTCTAGGCTGACGAAGAGAGTTCCTTGGTGGCATCGCGAGGCCTCGACCATCTGCGCAGTGATAAAACTGGAAAGGGAAGCATTGTCTTAGGAGAAGAACTGCAGGTAGCAGGGTCACAGGACAGCAGGGCAGAGCATCCATGACAGACACTTCCACCACTGCGGAGAGCGAGCAGCCGCACGCCTCCGAGGCACGACTTCCCTTCGAGTTTCACGGCAAGGCCGGCGAGTATTTCGGCATCTGGATCGTCAATCTCCTCCTTACGATCGCGACCCTCGGGGTCTATTCGGCGTGGGCGAAGGTCAGGACGAACCGCTACTTCTACGGCTCGACCCGGCTTGATGGCGACGCTTTCCACTATGCGGCCAAGCCGATGCAGATCCTCATCGCGCGGCTCATCGTTTTCGCCGTGCTGGTCGCTTTCAACGTCCTCGCCCAGTATGTGCCCGAGGCCGGTGTGGCGCTGCTCATTGTTTTCTTCTTCCTCTTCCCGTGGCTCATTAGCCGGGCGCTGAGGTTCCAGTCGCGCGTGACGCGCTGGCGGAATGTCGGTTTCGATTTCCGCACGGATTACTGGCCGACCTTCGTCATCATGTACTTGGCGCCGATCCTTTCGGTGGTGACCCTCGGCCTCGGCATTCCGGTGGTCACAAAGTGGACGCAGGAATGGGCCTACAAGCGCTTCAGCTTCGGCGACCGCGGGTTTGACGTCCAAGTGCCGCTCGGCAAGCTCTATGGCCTCTTCGGCGGGGTCTTTGTCGTCGGCGTTCTTCTGTACGTAGGGGCGCTCGCGCTGATCGTGGGCCCCATCATCGCGTCCAGCCAAGCCGGCCTTGAGGGCGACACCCTGCCTGCGAGCGTGATTGCTGCGATCATCCCAGCCTACTTCATGATGCTTGCGGCAGCGCTCCTGATCTACGTCTACCGCGCCGGTGTACGGAACATCGTGTTCCGCGAGCTTGTCCTCGACGGGAACCACCGGTTCGACAGCACGGTTTCCAAGCGCAAGTACGCGTGGATCATCTTCTCGAACCTCATTGCGGTCGCTGTCTCCTTGGGCTTCCTCATCCCGTGGGCACGGATCAGGCTCAGCCGGTTCCTTGCCGAGAACACGTTCGTCATCCCGGGCGGCCCGCTCGACCAGTTCGTCGAAAGCGTGAAAGAAACCCAGGGCGTCATCGGCGAAGAATATGTCGACATGGAAGGCATCGATATTGGCATCGGCCTCTGACATCACGCCGGTCGCTGGCAAGTTCTACCGGGCAGGTTCAGGCACCCCTGTGCCTGCCCGCCTGACCGTAGAGCGGAAGCTCGTCAGGATCGCGGAGGCTGGCGGCGGACCCGTTCTCGCAGAAGAGGCGCGGGGCGATGTCGCGATCTCCGCGCGTCTCGGCTCGGTCCCGCGAAGGGTCGAGATGATAGGAAGCTGGACGTTCGAGACCGACGACAATGACGGTATCGACAGGGCGTTCGGCGGCTTTGGCAGAGGCGCGCTGTCAGCGCTCGAAGGCAGCCTTCCAGCGATCCTCGTCGCGGTCGTGTTCGTGGTCGTCTCCCTCATCGGGATCACGGTCTTTGGCCTACCAGCAGCCACCCAGGCTGCGGTCGACCGCACGCCGCAGGAGGCGGAGCGAGCCATCGCAGCGGGTTCCATGCGGAGCCTCGACGCCACCCTGTTCCGCGAAACCGAGGCCGATGAGAGCCGCCGTGAAGCTCTCCAGGAGGCGTTCGCTGAGCTGGTTTCTGCCTACGAAAACCAGCCCTGGGCACGGGAAGATGTCGTCTTCAGGCTCGACTTCCGCCACGCGCCAGCGATTGGTCCCAATGCCCTCGCGCTGCCCGGCGGACAGGTCGTGGTCACCGATGATCTTCTCGACGTGCTCGAAGAGGACGAGATGGTCGCGGCGGTGCTCGCCCATGAGATCGCCCATGTGCACCATAGGCACGGGCTTTATGCCCTCTACCGCTCCGCAGGGGTGGGGGCTCTGATCCTCTTTCTCGGAGGGGACCTTTCGGCGCTGGCCGAGGATGCGGTGGTTCAGGGCGCGGTGCTCTCCAACCTCTCCGTGTCGCGCCGGAGCGAGCGGGAGGCGGACCGTACCGGTGCGCAGCTGGCTGCCGCTGCAGGCCTCGACCCGATGGCGCTCCTTGAAGCGCTCGAGGCCCTCACCGGCGCTGACGCGGATGAGAAAAGCTCGTGGCTCTCCTCGCATCCCGGGCTGAAAGACAGGGCCAAGGCCATCCGTGAGGCAACGGCAGAGCGCTGATCCCTCGCTTGTGTCAGCACTGTGCGTTGACGCCCCGCCCCGCCACTGGATAGGGCCTCAGGCGAAAAGACGTGCTTGCGAAGGAGCCCCGGTATGGCGACGACACCTCCCAATCTTACGCCTCAGGAGGCGATCATCTATCTGATGATCATGGCGTCCGCAGTCGACGGCTCCATCAACCCTTCCGAGCTCAGGACCATTGGCCGGGTGGTCAGGACTTTCCCGGTCTTCACCCAGCAGCACGAGGAAGAACTCGTTGCCCACGCCGAGCAGGCTGGCCAGCTGATGGGTTCTGACGGCGGTCTTCACAAGGTCATCGACGCGGCGCACGCAGCGCTGCCCGAGCATCTGATCGAGACGGCTTACGCTGCCGTGGTCGATGTCGTGACCGCCGATGAGAGCCTGAACCTCGAAGAGATCCGCATCCTTGAACTCGTCCGCGAGAAGCTGGGTGTCACCGATGAGGGTGCTGCAGCCATCGAGCATGCCGCCCGGGCACGCCACATGACCATGGAGGCGCCGGTTTGACCTTGGAGCTCGGTTGGGAAGAGTGGATCGCCCTTCCGGCGCTCGGGCTGCCGGCGATCAAGGCGAAGGTCGATACGGGCGCGAAGACGTCAGCCCTGCACGCTTTCTCGGTTGAGCCCTTCGGGCCGTCCAGTAAGCCGAAAGTGCGCTTCGGCGTCCATCCGATCCCGGAGCGGCCTGACTTCGAAGTCTATTGCTCCGCAGACGTCCTCGACCGCCGCGACGTTACGTCGTCAAACGGTGAGACCGAACGGCGCTGGACGATTGAGACCAAGATCCAATTCGGCGAAGAGAGCTGGCCAATCCTCCTGACACTGAGTGATCGTGGGGGCATGGCCTATCACATGCTGCTCGGCCGTCAGGCACTGGAAGCTTTCCCCGGCGGTGCGCCGACGGTGGTGCCCACGGAGAGCCACAGGCAGCCTGAGCTCAGCTATGATGCCTACGACAAGCTGATCAATCGCGCGCCGCAGAAACGTGCACTGAGGATCGCGGTCCTGACCAAGGAGCCGAAGATCTATTCCTCGCGGAGGCTGATCGAAGCTGGTGAGGCGCGCGGCCACGTGGTCGAGCCAATCGATACGTCCCGCTGCTACATGCTGATCAATGCCGAGAAGCCCGAGGTGCACTACGACGGCAAGGCGCTGCCAAGCTATGATGCGGTGATCCCGCGGATTGGCTCGTCGATCACCGCATACGGAACAGCTGTGGTCAGGCAGTTCGAGACGACGGGCGCCTACTGCATAAACCGCTCCGATGCGATCCTTGCGAGCCGTGACAAGCTCTATGCCCACCAGATCCTCGCGCGGGACGGGATTGGCATGCCGGTTACGGCGTTTGCCTCGTCGCCCAAGGATACGGATAGCTTGATCAAACTGATGGGTACACCGCCTATCATCCTGAAGCTCCTTGAATCGACCCAAGGCAAGGGCGTCGTCCTTGCGGAGACCAAGAAGGCCGCTGAGTCGGTGATCTCGGCCTTCCGTAATCTGAAGGCTGACTTCCTTGTCCAGCAATTCGTGAAAGAAGCGAACGGCGAAGATATTCGCTGCCTCGTCATTGGCGGAAAGGTCGTTGCTTCGATGAAGAGAACGGCCGCACCCGGAGAGTTCCGCTCGAACCTCCACCAGGGCGGCACGGCGCAGCTGGTCAAAATCTCAAAGGAAGAGCGTGAAGTGGCGCTGAAGGCTGCCAAGTCCCTCGGCCTCGGGTTCGCCGGCGTCGATCTCCTGCGCTCTGAAACGGGTCCCAAGGTGCTCGAGGTCAATTCGAGCCCCGGTCTTGAGGGCATTGAGGCCAGTTCAAAGAAGGACGTGGCGGACCTCGTCTTCCAGCATATCGAACGACGTGCAGCGAGCGCCATCAAGCGCAGGCGCCGCGTCGGTTCCGCAGCCTGAGGCGGGCGGCCGTGTTTGGCGATCTGGCCACGAAGGCGCTGACGCTGCTGCCTCCTGAGGAGGCGCATAAAGCTACGATCCGTGGGCTGAAGTCTCCTTTTGCCCCGCGCTACCATGGCCTTGTCGACCCGGCGCTCAGGACGCGAATTGCGGGTATGGACCTTCCGAACCCTATCGGCATCGCTGCGGGGTTCGACAAGAATGCTGAGGTTCCTGACGCGCTGCTCGCCATGGGTTTCGGCTTTGCCGAGGTGGGTGCTGTCACCCCTAGGCCCCAGCCGGGCAATCCCTCCCCGCGGGTCTTCAGGCTGCGTGAGGATGATGCGGTCATCAACCGCTACGGCTTCAACAATGACGGCCTCCAGACCATCGGTGCACGTCTTAAGGCGAGGGCTGGGAAGCCCGGTGTCGTCGGGATCAATCTCGGTGCCAACAAAGACAGTGAAGACCGGGCCGGCGACTATGTGACGAGTCTCAAGGCGCTTGAGCACGATGTCTCCTTCCTGACCGTGAATGTCAGCTCTCCGAACACGGAGGGTCTTCGTGACCTGCAGGGGCGTGAGGCGCTTGCTGGACTTCTCTCCCGCGTGATCGCTGCCCGGACGACGTCCAAGCCTGTCTTCGTCAAGGTCGCGCCGGACCTGACCGACGAGGACAAGGCTGACATTGCTGCGGCTGCGCTCGAAAGCGGGGTCGATGGCATGATCGTCTCGAACACGACCCTCTCGCGCGATGGGCTGAAGAGCTCTGACGCCGCAGAAAAGGGCGGGCTTTCGGGAAAGCCTCTCTTTGAGATGTCCACGGAGGTTCTGCGGGACTTCGCTAACGAACTGGGCGGCCGCTTGCCCCTCATCGGCGTGGGCGGGATCACCTCGGCCGAGGACGCCTTCACCAAAATCAAGAACGGCGCCTCTGCCGTCCAACTCTACACCGCGCTGATTTACCAGGGCCCTGGCCTCGTCACGCGCATGCTCGAAGAACTTCCTCAGCTCCTCAAGGCTGAAGGCTTCAAGACAATCGACGATGCCGTGGGAGCGGCCCTTTAAGGAGAGACGCCATGCTCGCGCTCATGCTGATGCTCACCATGCAGACGGAATGCGATTTCCGTGTGATCGAAGGGCGGATCGAACTGCCCACCGGCACCCATGAGGCGGTCGCCATCGCGCGCGGTAAGGTGCGCGAGGTTGGCAAGGCGAGCGACATGCCGTCCGTACCCGCCACATGCCGTACTCGCCTCGCGGATGACCAGACGGCATTCCCCGGCCTCACGGACAGCCATGTGCACCTTCTCGGGATCGGCCTCAGGGAAATGACCCTGAACCTCGACAGCGCACGGTCTGTCGAGGACGTGAAACGGGCGCTCGCAAGAACTGCCGAGGAGCAGCCCGAGGGCGCGATCATCGGCAGGGGCTGGATTGAGACGGGTTGGCCGGAAGGCAGGGCCCTCGACCGCCGTGACCTTGATGAAATCGTCAGCGACCGTCCCGTTCTCCTGACCCGTGCGGACGGCCACGCCATGGCGGTGAACACGGCAACGCTCGAGGCGGCAGGAATTGATGCCGACACGGAGGATCCTGAGGGCGGGCGCATCGTGCGGGACGCCGACGGTCAGGCGACGGGCTATCTTATCGACTATGCGATGGATCTTGTGATGCCGCTTATGCCTGAGCTGGACGTCGAGCGCCGCCGGGAAGCCTTGCGCCTCGGCGCGGAGACCTATGCCTCCCGCGGCTGGACCTCGGTGCATAACATGTCCGTGGACGGAGAGGACCTGCCGCTCCTCAAGGAGCTGGCAGCAGCCGGCGAGCTTCCACTGCGGGTTGCCAATTTCGTCACCCGTGATGCGATGGGAACGGTGATCGAGGAGGGGCCGGGTTGCGACGCGACGGGCCTCGTCTGCAACCTCGGCGTCAAGTTCTATGCCGATGGCGCTCTCGGCTCGCGCGGTGCTCTCCTTAAAGAGCCGTACTCTGATGAGCCTGCCACGATTGGACTGCGCCTCCTCACCAAAGATGATGCGATGGGGGTCTATCGCGAGGCGGCATCGAACGGCCTCCAGATCACGACCCACGCCATCGGTGATCAGGCCAATGACGACATTCTCTCCTGGTACGGAGAGCTTCGCGAGGACTTCCCCAAGGCCGTCCTGCGGATCGAGCACGCCCAGATCGTCGACCCGGTCGACCTTGACCGCTTTGCGAGCACCGGGGTCATCGCCTCGATGCAGCCGAGCCACGCTATCGGTGACCTCCACTTCGCGCCCGAGAGGCTGGGCATGGAGCGCCTACGCGGCGCCTATGCGTGGAACAGCCTGGCGGGCGAGGGCACGCTGATCGTCTTCGGCTCGGACGCTCCTGTGGAGCAGGGTGACCCTCGGATCGAGCTTTACGCAGCCCATGTGCGGCAGGACCTCGAAGGCTTCTCCGGCGAAGGCTGGCATCCCGAGGAAGCGCTCAGCCGCGCCGAGGCGCTCGCGCTCTTCACCACCTCGCCCGCCCTGTCGATCGGTCGGGGCGGTTCCATCGGCACGCTTGCGCCTGGGTTCGCTGCGGATCTCTCAATCTTCGAGGGCGACCCGTTCGCAGGCCCCTCGCAAGCGCGGGCTGTGGCGACGATGATCAACGGCCGCTGGGTATCGGGCGAGGCGCAATAAAAAAACGGCGCCCGAGGGGCGCCGTTTTCATGTTTGATGGAGCTTCCTCCAAGGACTACTTGCGGCGCTTGCGGGCGACGACAGCAAGTCCAGCGAGGAACAGCGGCAGTGCCGCCGGAACCGGAATGGCCGACGTGTCGGCTTCGACGGTCGCTGTTGCCCTGAAGGCTTCGGGGCCACCTGCGTCGGAGAGGACGAAGGTTAGAACATTCATGCCCATGTTGAACAGCGAGCTATCGGATGTGCTGTAGCTGATCAGGCTCGTGAAGTTGGCCGTTGTGACCACCGGTAGGTTTGCGATCTGCGTACCGTTCAGGTCGATCGTGCCCGTATTGTCGACACCCCAAAGGCCCGAAAGCACGGCTGTGGATTTATCGAAGCCAGTAAGGTCGAAGGTGAACGTCCACGTCGTGGTCTGGTCGCCATTGTCGGTCCAGACCCAGTCGGACGCAGGCGTCGTGGTCTGAGAACTGTAGAGGCCATTCGCCTGCAAGATAGCGTTACCGCCTGAGACCAGCTCGATACCCCCGCCGCCTCCGACGGTGGTTGCGCCTTGGTCGACGATGGCGGCATTGGCGGTGCCGAGGGCGGCTAGGCCCACGACGGCTGAGATTACGGCATTCTTCATAGCGGTTCCCCGAATTCTAACGCTATTGTGATATTGGTTAACCACACGCTGCGACAACCTGTATTTCCACGGTGCGGTTCGCTCGGAGGTTGCAAGGCCCCCGAGACGCTGACTGCCGGTGTTTGATCTTGCCTCAAGCCCGCGAACCCCGGATAAGCGCGGCCGATGGGCAAGCCTCTTATCATCGCGATCGACGGACCCGCGGCCAGTGGGAAGGGGACGCTCTCCCGGCGGCTCGCAAACCTCTATGGGCTGAAGCACCTCGACACCGGTACGCTCTATCGGGGTGTGGCGTGGCTGATGCTGCGTGATGACCTGGATCCAAGGGATGCCGAGGCTGCGGCGGAAGTCGCGCGAGCTTTCGACCCCGAAGCTCTCGGCACGGCTGATCTCAGGACCCCGACGGTTGGACGCGGCGCGAGCCTCGTCGCTGTCCATGAAGGGGTGCGCAAGGCGCTCTTCGATTTCCAGCGGAGCTTTGGCCTCACCCCTCCCGGTGCTGTGCTCGACGGGCGCGACATCGGGACGGTCATCTTCCCCGATGCCACGGTGAAGTTCTTCATCACCGCCAGTGCCGAGGAGCGCGCCAAGCGCCGCTATGAAGAGCTGCGCGTGCAGGACCAGAGCGTGACCTTCGAAAACACGCTCGCAGAGCTGAAGCGCCGTGACGAGCGCGACCAGAACCGCGAAGAGGCCCCTCTCAAACCAGCGGCCGAGGCGGAGATCATCGACACCTCGAAACTGACCCCTGACGAGGTGCTGGGCCGGGCCTCCCGGATTATCGACAATATCCGAAAAGCGATGGAAGCCTGAGATCTGCGACGGGCTCGGGCTGCCAGCGGCTGCT
The DNA here is from genome assembly GCF_013085255.1 of Parvularcula mediterranea. GTDB lineage: Bacteria > Pseudomonadota > Alphaproteobacteria > Caulobacterales > Parvularculaceae > Parvularcula > Parvularcula mediterranea. The sequence goes on along the minus strand of NZ_JABFCX010000003.1, from coordinate 838,268 downwards.
CCTTCTGGTATGACCCTCCGTCAACGAATGGGGGCGGATATGAAGAGAATCGTTTGGACCTTGGCGCTTGTGGCTGGTGCGCTTTCAGCGTGCAGTGCTCCAGTCGTCCCTGAAGCAGACCGCGAGGCTGCCCTTGCAATTCTCTCCGATCTCGACGACCGTACACTGAGCGTCGAAGCGCAGCTCGCCAACTATGCAGACGACGCCGTCATCCTTGTCCCCGGGGAGCGTGAGCACCGGGGCACCGAAGCCCTTCGCGCGCATCTCTCGACCGTCGGGGTGGGTGTTGACCTCAGGACGACCCACGAGATCGTCGAGCTTGAAAGCTTCGATGACCTTGTCGTCGTGCAGGGCAGGGTTGTTGGTTCGGCCGGGCCTGAGGGGTCGGACGATGTCTTCCGCTTCGAGACGAAGAACCTGATCCTCCTAGAGCGCACCGATGCCGGCGGCCTGACCATTTCCAAGGTGATCTACAATATGGCACCCACGCCCGGCGAATAATCGGGTCCAGAGCTCCGATTTCACCCAAACGGGTGATGGGCAATCCGCCGTAAGCCCCCGAAAACGAAGATGCCAAATTCGTGACTCAAGACGGGGGATGAGATGAAGCGACTATTGAAAGCAACGGCAGCCATCGCCGTGATGCTCGGCGCAGCTGAAGCGGCGACCATCACGGGGAGCGTGCGGGCCGCGGCCAATGACCGGGAGAATGCGGACGCCAGCGTTGGTGGGGGGATCACCGGCCTGAGCGGTACGATCAATGGACCGATCAGCGAAAGTCTCGAAGCCACGGACGGCGCGGCTACCGCTGCGGTGGACCTGACGTTCGATCCCGTGACCGGGGTCCTGAAAGCTGAGACCAGCGCAGACCTCGACACCAATCCCAATCGCCGGAATGATGCGCGCTCGTCCGTCTCGCTGACCATCACCGAGACCTTCATCGCCAGCGGGTCGGGGACGGCGACCTTCCAGTTTGCCTTCGATGGCCTCCTGACAGCCTTGAGTGATGCAGGCTCCACCAACGTCCGCTCGACGATCCAGGCGTCGCGTTTCAATCCTCGCCTCGAGACGGTCTCGGACACGTTCTCGGCTGTCAATCAGTACGTGAACGGATCGCTTGATACGTCGGTGAATGGCAGCTCCATTCCGCCGGAGCCAATCCTCGATGTGGACGAGCTGCTCTCGGTGTCGATCGGCGCCAATGATGGCCAGCGGATCACCCTTATGCTGAGCTTCGCGATTGTCAGCGCGGTGAACCCTCAGGGGACGGGTTTCGCCTCCAGCAATTTCGGCAACACCGGCTATATCAGCTTCCTGACCACCGATGGCCTGTCGCTGGCGGCCTCGGATCCTGCGTTCCTGTCGTCGACCGAAGTCCCGGTCCCGGGTGCTGCTCTCCTACTCCTGAGCGGGCTTGGTGTCCTCGGGTTCCGTCGCCGCGGAGCTTAGTCCCGTTGCGCTCCGGCGCGGGATGTGATGGCTAGGCGGGGTGAAAACCTCGCCTCAAGCCGACGACCGCCAGAAAAGCGACCAGCTGATCAGCAGGTTGATCCAGGTTGCCTATGATGCAGCGCTCGATCCTGAGAGTTTTGAAGCGCTCATGGATGCGTGGGAAGACGCGCTCGGCCTTCCCGATGAAAGGCTGACCACGGAGGATCTTGGTCAGCACTTCAAGCGGGCTGAGGACCTCGCGCACGACCCACGGCTCGACCCTGCGTTTGAGCCCCAGGCCATCCTCAAGCTCATCCCTGCGCCGGCGCTGCTGCTGGGCGCGGATGGCAGGGTGCTTGCCGGCAATGAAGCCGGGCGTGAGGCGCAGCAGGAGCATGGGCTCGGCGACGAGCTTGCCGGGAGCTTCGAGGACCAGTGGCCACCTTCGCCGGACCAGCGGCTTCATGTTCTTGCCGCGCCCGAGGGCGGCAGCTTGATCGTCAGTGTCAGCACGATCCCCACACGAAGATCACCCGGGCCGCTCGTGCTGGTTCAGTTCGAAGCCACCGCCTGGTCGCCAAGCCTGAGCGAAGCTCTGAAAACGCGGTTCTCCCTGACCCCGGCGGAGATAAATGTCGTCCGCTTGCTGAGCGAAGGTAAAGCGGTCGCGGAAATCGCATCGGAAGCGGGAAAGAGTCCCGAGACCATCAGGTCCCAGCTCAAATCGGTTCAGACCAAAACCGGTGAGCACAAGCAGTCTGGTCTTCTCTTCCTTGTCGCACGCCTGCGTTTCCTTGTTGGTTCGTCAGCCGATGCGCCTGCGATCAGCACGGGGAGGGCCAGCGGCGCATTCTCCACCAAGGAGCACACACTGCGCGACGGCCGGAAGCTTGCGGTTTCGACCTATGGCGCTCCTGACGGAAAGCTCGTCCTGTACCTCACGACATCAAGTCTTCCGTGGGAGGATGAACGATGGCGCGAAGCCGTGGCTGATCGCGGGCTCCGCATCATTGCTCCCCATCGCCCGGGGCATGGCGGTTCCTCCCGGCATGATGACAGCGCGCAAAACGGCGCCAGCCTCGCGCGGTACCTGCTCGAAGCTATTCCCTTGAGGCGTGACCAGCCCTTGGTCATCGCCGGTCACAGGGAAGGGGGGATCCTCGCAGCAGAGGCGGCCAAGGAGATCCGCGACCGGACGAATTTTCAGGGTACGGTCCTCATTTCCACCGGCGCCCCGCAAGCTCCCGAAGCCTTCGGTAGCGCTTCGCGGCCCATGCGGCGGAGCTTCAAGGCGGCTCACCTTTCCCCTGCAGCCCTCAGGCTCGGCTACCGCGTGGCCAAAGGTCTCTTCGAGAGCGGGCTCGTGGGTGAGAAGCGGACGGTCGAGTACTTCTTCAACGACAGCCCCCGCGACCGGAAGCTGACAGAAGAACCCCGCTACTGGCAGATCACCAGGGATCTCATCGCCTACTGCTTCGAAAACTCAGACCAGATCGCCTGGGATATCGGGCGGTGGACCTCGGACTGGGAGGGAGACCTGTTGGAGGGATCGCCCCCGTGGACCTTCATTCACGGCAGTGAGCATGACTTCATGCCGATGGAGCCTGTCGAAGCATTCTGTTCGGCCAACCCCTCGTGCCGCGCGGTCAGGATGGATGGCCTTGCCCAGCTGGCCCTCTACGAACGACCAGATTTCGTGGCGCAGACGATTGCCGACATTTTCAGCGGCTAAGCTGCTCAGCCTTCAGCGCGCATCTCTTTGATCAGGGAACGGATGGCTTCGACGACAAGATCCGGCCTGTCGCGCATGACCTGATGTCCGCTCCGTTCAGCGATCACCAGCGTGCGGGAACCGGGGTTCTCCGCGATTAGCCTTCGGTAGGCCGACCTTGTTGCGGCCTGGGTCGCAGGGCCTCCTGCCGGATTCTCAGCTTCGATAATGATGAGCGTCAGCCCATTAGGCCAGGCCATGCCGGAGACCGCATCGGCAGTTTCCGGGTAGGCCTCGACGATAGGGATGATGGCTGCCGCCACGTCAGGGGCCTGCTTGCGCACGGCTTCATATTGCGGGCGGTAGGTCGCCAGCGTCTCCTCGACCAGCTCTTGGGTCATGGCACCCGGCACGAGGGCATCGACGAGCACGACGCCGGCCACATTCTCCTCATCGGCAAGGCCCGCCGCGATCAATCCGCCATAAGAATGGGCGACGAGGATCATCTCCTGCGGCCCATCTGGCAGCTTCGCGATCGTCGCTCGGAGGGAGGCGATCTCATCCTCGATGCGATAGGGCCTCGGGCCAAGCGCTGTTCCGCCGAGGCCATCCCGATCGGTCAGGAGCGCCGTCACGCCATCCTCGCGCAGGGCCGCCTCGATGCCGTCCCAGACCGACAGCGTGGCGCCATTGCCGTTGATGAAGACGATCAGGGGCTCCCCATCACCCCGCACCTCGGCATGGAGGTCATGGGCAGGGGGCTCAGCGGGCACGCTCGCGCATGCGGTGAGGAAGAGCGCGGCGGGCAGCAGGAGGCGGTTCAGCAGCATAGGGCCCAAGATGGGGGCGGAACCCCCTGACCAACAGACCTTGCGCGCAGGCCATCTTTTCCATAGGGAGCGCGGGTCGCGAGGCCAGTTCCTTGCGCGTTTGACGTGGCTTTAGAGGAGGACAAGCGCTTTAGCATCCGAACCTGACGGTCCGTCATTCGTGTCCTGCTGGCCCTTGTCCAACCTTGCTTCCGCGTGCCCTCCGCGACAGCTCCGGAAGCCTAGAACCCGCAGCCCTGCTGCATTTGAGGCATACTCTTGTCTGAAACCATGAACCCCTCGGTCGAAGATTTCGCCGAGATGTTCGAAGCCTCGGTCGTTGACCGCGAGAGCTTTGAACAAACCGTCGTCAAAGGTACCATCACGGCCATCGAAAAAGACATGGCGATTGTCGACGTCGGACTGAAAACCGAAGGCCGCGTCCCGCTTCGCGAATTCGGCATCAAGGACGGCGAAAGCTCCGTCAGCGTCGGCGACCAGGTGGATGTCTTCATCGACCGCGTCGAGAACGCCCACGGCGAAGCCGTTATCTCCCGCGAGAAAGCCCGCCGCGAAGAAGCGTGGGAACGTCTCGAGAAGAATTTCGAAAACGAGGACCGCGTCGACGGCGTGATCTTCAACCGCGTCAAGGGTGGCTTCACCGTCGACCTCGGCGGCGCCGTGGCCTTCCTGCCCGGCTCCCAGGTCGATATCCGCCCTGTCCGCGATGCAACGCCGCTCATGAACCTCGAGCAGCCGTTCAAGATCCTGAAAATGGACAAGCGCCGCGGCAACATCGTCGTTTCGCGCCGTTCGGTTCTCGAAGAGGATCGTGCTGAACACAGGCAAGAAGTCGTCCGTGACCTGAACGAGGGTGACGAGCGCGATGGCGTCGTGAAGAACATCACCGATTACGGTGCATTCGTCGAACTCGCCCCGGGCGTCGACGGTCTTCTTCACGTCACCGACATGAGCTGGTCGCGGGTCAACCACCCGTCGGAAGTGCTCAATGTCAACGATACTGTCCGTGTAAAGATCATCAAGATCAACCCGGAAACCTCGCGCATCAGCCTCGGCATGAAGCAGCTCCAGCCCGATCCGTGGGAAGGTGTTCAGGCCAAGTATCCGGTGGGCGCAGTCTTCAAAGGCAAGGTAACGAACATCACCGACTACGGTGCGTTCGTCGAGATCGAGGACGGCATCGAAGGCCTGGTCCACGTCTCGGAGATGTCCTGGGTCAAGAAGAACATGCCGCCGAGCTCGATCGTCGAGCCGGGTCAGGAAGTCGACGTCATGGTGCTCGAAGTTGACGAGTACAAGCGCCGCGTCTCCCTCGGCCTCAAGCAGACCCTGTCGAACCCGTGGGAAGCCTTCGCAGAGAAGAACCCTGTTGGCTCGATCCTCGAGGGCGAAGTCAAGAACATCACCGAGTTCGGTCTGTTCGTTGGCATCGACGAGAACATGGACGGCATGGTCCACCTCTCCGACCTCGACTGGGACAAGGCTGGCGACGTTGCCATCCAGGACTACGAGAAAGGCCAGTCGGTCTCTGTCAAAGTCCTCGACGTTGATCCGGACAAAGAGCGTATCTCGCTCGGCATCAAGCAGGTCGCCAACGACCCGATGGATGCCATTGGCGAGCTCAAGAAAGGCGACGACGTCACCTGTGAAGTCTCGGCTGTCGAAAATGGCGGCATTGAGGTTCGCGTTGGCGGCGATGGTGGTCCGAAGGCCTTCATCCGCAAGTCCGACCTCTCGCGCGACCGCAACGAGCAGCGCCCCGAGCGCTTCGCTGTAGGCGACAAGATCGATGCACGCATCGTCGCCATCGACCGTCAGTCGCGTCGTCTCTCCCTCTCCATCAAGGCCCGCGAAATGGCCGAGGAGAAGGAAGCCGTCGAACAGTATGGCTCGGCCGATGCCGGCGCATCGCTCGGCGATATCCTGGGCGCAGCGCTCAAGGACACCGACGACGCGTAAGCTTCTGGCTTAGCGAAACGAATGGAGCCGGCCCCCAGGGGCCGGCTTTTTCTTTGCCTTTTCACGCGAGCGTTAACCACATTTAGCGCTCTCTTTACGGCCCTCTGCAAAGAGGTCCCCATGCTGAGCACGGCCCCGCTCATCCTTGCGTCAACGCTCATTGCCCTGGCCGACCTCAAGAAGGGGGAAGACGGTTGGGACGGACAGGTCGTGTTCAACGCCTCCGCAGCGAGCGGGAACACCGAGAACGCCGTCATCGGCGCGCGCTTCGACGCTGCGCGGAAGTTCGGGCCCATCACCCACGCCTTCGAAGCCGCAGGGGACTATGCCGAGGCGACCCAGCGCAGGGACGGGACCGAGACCTCGGTCGTCACGCAGAACCGCTGGCATGGTCAGTACAGGATCGAAATCCAAACCGGTGACAACAGCTTCCTCTACGGACGCGGCCGTTATGGCGAAGACCAGTTCTCAGGCTTTGACCGCCAGGCCTTCGTCGGCGGCGGACTCGGCCACTCCCTTTATGACCGGCCCAATCGCAGGCTGACCCTGCTGGTTGGTCCTGGTTATCAGTATCTTGAGCGGACCAGGCCCCAGAACGCGCCAGACGATTTCGAGCGCACAGAGGGCACCCTCGCGGTCTTCCTCGGTGAAACCCTGCGCCACGTGATCCGCGAGAACGTCACCCTGGAGCAAAGCCTCGACGCCACGATCTCGGACGAGAACGCCCAGATCAACAACACGATTTCCCTCAAGACCAAGCTGACCGAGAAGATCAGCTCACGGATTTCCTACCGTGTGATCCACAACACCGATCCACCGGACGGCCGACAGTCCACAGACACGCTGCTGCAAGCGTCGATCGGGTATGATTTCTGACGATAAGAAAAAGCCCGGAGCGTGATGCTCCGGGCTTCTCTGTTTCTAGGCTTTAAGGTCGAAGAGCAAAACCTCTGCCTCTTCGCCGCCTGAGAGCGTGACCTCTCCGGGTGCGGAGAGAGCGATGGCATCGCCGCGCCAGAGGCGTTCCCCGTTCACTTGCGCCGAGCCTTCAGCGAGGTGGATGTAGGCCTTCCGGCCCTCAGGCAGAGTGAAGCGCGTCTCCTGACCTTCGGTCATGTGGGCCGCGTAGACTTCCGCCGGCGCGAGGGTCTTGATCGAGCCTTCACGTCCGTCCTTCGAGATGAAGAGGCGAAGCTTGCCGTCTTTCTCCGCAGGCGGAATGTCGAGGGTCTGATAGCCCGGCTTCGCGCCGCTCTCTTCAGGCACCATCCAGATCTGGAGGAACTTGACGGGGTTCTCCGTGTCCGGATTGAACTCGGAGTGCCTGACGCCAGTGCCGGCGGTCATGTACTGAACACCGCCAGCCTTCACGACAGAGCCATTGCCCATCGAGTCCTTATGCTCGAGCTTGCCCTCCAAAACGTAGGAGAAGATCTCGAAGTCCGCATGGGGGTGCATCGGGAAACCGGCGCCGCCCGCGACCTGGTCGTCATTGATGACGCGCAGGGGGCCAAAGCCCATCCAGTCGGGGTCGTGGTACCCTGCGAAGGAAAAGCTGTGGGCGGACTTCAGCCAGCCGTGATCGGCGTGGCCGCGCTCCTCCGCACGGCGGATGATGGTGTCTTCGCGATTGATGTCGGCGTCGAACATGATTGGCCTCCTTTGTTCGCTTCGTTGAAGGAAACATCGGAGTTCCAGCGCCGTTCCGGTAGCCACGCGGAGCGCAAAGCTGCTCCGCGCGCATCGCAAAGCGCTAGCTGAGGCTCTTGACGTGCCAGTCCACGACCATGCTGGCGACATGGAGCTCATCGGCGTCGAAGAGATCGACATCGACCGCGAAGACCACCTTGCCGTCCTGATCGAGCTTGGCCTTGAGGCCGTCGACGTCGTCGCGGACCTTGGCTTTGGCCGTGATCGTGCCCTTGGCGATCTTGAGGTAGCTGATCTCGGCTTTGGCGGCGACAGGGCGCAGGGCCATCATCCGGTCGACAAATGCGCCAGCATAGGCCGCGCCTGACGCCTGCTCGCCGAGGACGAAGAGGGCGCCTGCGTGCATCGACTGGATGTGATTCTCGACCTCGCCGCGCTGTTCGAGGTGGCAGGTCGCGCCTTCGCCGGAGAGCTCGTCGATAACGACGCCGGTATGGATCGCGAAGGGCACCATTTTGGAGAGCTGGTCTTTCACCATTTCATAGGCTGACATGGGGTGTTTCCTCATTCTATTTGCAGCGCTCGTAGCGGAAGCCATTCGGGGAGGCGAGGCGGATGCAGCCCCGCTGTTGACGCTGGGCCACGGGCTCCAGCAGGGTTCCATCAGGGCAGGAGAAGGCAGGCGTATCCCGTGTTCGCGCAGCTTTGGCGGCAGTTGGAGAAGTTCGGGCTGGGCCGCGCGGCAGCCTATGCGGGCTTCCTCGCTCTGGCTGCGTTCGCGCTCAGCTGGCTCGAGTATCGCCGCGCCGCCCGGATGTTCCCGGCCGAGGCCTACGTCATCATTGTCGCGGTGCTGTTCGTGCTGCTTGGCATCTGGATGGGTCGCCAGCTGACGGTTCCGAAGGACCGTGAAGGGTTCTCTCGCAATGAAGCTGCCATTGAGGTCCTTGGTCTCTCCTCGCGCGAATGCGCCGTGCTCGAGCTGCTGGGGCAGGGAATGGCGAACAAGGAAATCGCGCGGGCTCTCGAGATCTCACCCAATACGGTGAAAACGCATCTCTCCCACCTTTTCGAGAAGCTGGACGTCAGCCGCAGGGCGCAGGCGGTGATGAAGGCGAAGGAGCTCTCGCTCATCCCCTGAACGGGTGAAAGACGCAGAAATGCTCGGAATCACCCATGTGGGCGATAGGAATGACCGAGCGGCGGGGCTCACGGAAGCGGTCATCAGCAACCGGGGAAGGACCTCGCAATGATCAAAACCGCAGCCATCTACGGCGCCATCGCAGGCGCCATCATCATCATCGTCAATACGCTCTCGCTGAGCCTCGCGGGGGGAGAAAACGCCGACATGGCGGGCCTCGAATGGCTCGGCTATCTCGTCATGCTGCTCGCGTTGTCGGTGATCTTCTTCGCCATCAAGCGGTATCGCGACGTTGCTCAGGGCGGGGTGATCACCTTCTGGACAGGCCTCAGCCTCGGGCTCCTCATCTCAGCCTTTGCAGGGGTGGCCTATGTGCTGGTCTGGGAAGTTTACATCGCGACGACTGGGTCGAGCTTCATCGACAGCTACACGGCATCGGTGGTGGAGAAGGCCGCAGACGGCGGCGCGACAGCTTCGGAGATCGAGGCGCTCAAGGCCAAAATGGCGACCATGGCCGAGCAATACGCCAATCCGCTCTTCCGGATCCCCGTGACGTTTCTCGAGCTTTTCCCTGTGGGCCTCGTGATCTCGCTGATCTCCGCGGCTCTCCTGCGGAACTCGAAGTTCCTGCAGGCCAGTCAGTAGCCGAGCAGCTACCAGAAGCAAGCCCTCCGCTGGAAGGCGCCCGACCGGACGTCCGGACCGGTCGGGCCCGCCGCCCCCCTGCGCTCGAGTAGCGAAACGGTAGCGCCAACGACGATGGACGCGCCACGCGCTGTGAGATCGGAAAACTCCAAGAAAAAAGCCGCCGCGGCAGGACCGGGCGGCTCTCATCATAAACGCTGAAGCGCCGGGGCGCGGGCTGGCTTAGGCCAGACCCTCGCGCTGCATCTTCTTGCGCTGCAGCTTGCGCGCACGGCGAACGGCTTCAGCCTTTTGGCGAGCGCGTTTCTCCGAGGGTTTCTCGTAGAACTTACGGGCTTTCATTTCGCGGAAGGTTCCCTCGCGCTGCATCTTCTTCTTAAGGGCGCGCAGGGCTTGCTCGACATTGTTGTCGCGCACGACGATGTTAACGATGGGTCTCACTCCTCAGGTGGCAGCTTCAGCGAAGGCGTGCCCATAAAGGGCAATTCGCGCCTTGTCGAGGCTTCTGCCAAGGGAATATGGCTTTGTCATGAACGATGCGACCACCAAGACACAAGGAAATGGCGCCGACGAGGCCCTGCGCCGCGCCATTCTTGACGAACTCCTGAGCGAAGCAGCCTTTGAGGGCTTCACCCGGCAGACGCTAGACGTTGCGGCAAAGCGCGCGGACCTGCCTGCGGGGTCGATCGAGGAGGGGCTGGTGGACAGGCTTTTCCCCGGCGGGATTGGCGATGTGCTCGCCTTCTGGTCGGAGGAGGAGGACCGCGCGATGGTCGAGGCCTTCGAGGCCGAGAACCCCAAGCCCCACGGCATTACCAAGAAGATCCGCTGGCTGGTGAAGCAGCGCATCGAGCAGCTGGACTGGAACCGAGAGGCGGCGAGGAGAGCGGCTGCGACGCTGGCGCTCCCCCACCATGGCGGCCTCGGCGCAAAACTTGTCTGGCAGACCGCCGATGCGATGTGGCGTGCCACCCAAGACAAGAGCACCGATTTCAACTGGTATTCCAAGAGGATGACACTCTCGGCGGTCTATACATCGACCCTCGCCAACTGGTTCGGGAACAGCGGCGATGCGGCGGCAGACGACCCCTATGCCGAGACATGGGCGTTCCTGGACGCGAGGCTCGGCAACCTGATGAGCTTTGAGAAGTTCAAGGGACGGGTCACCGAGGCCGCCCCTGACCCCGCGGACATCGTGGGCTTTCTGGGAAGGTTCCGCTACGGTTCGGGAAAATAAGAACCACGAGGAACGCCCCTTATGAAAAAGCTGCTGCTGCCAGCCTTCGCCCTTCTGTGCGCAGGCGTGATCGCTGCTGCCTTCTGGTATGTGCGCCCCGGCTCTGAGTTTTCGCCACGCGAAGTGATCGCGATGGTGAACATCGAGGACCGCCGCGAGGTCTTCCGCCGGATGGAGACGGTCTATCCCTCCCGCGAGGTCGAGCCCGGTGAGTTCGTCACCACCTTCCCCCGCGCGGTGACGCCGCTGTCGGTGAGCTATGAATGGGACGGCGCGGAGCGGACGTTCGAAGACTATGCAGCCCGCCGGAACGTGCAGGGGATCTTGGTCCTGAAAGACGGCGTGGTGGTCCACGAGCGCTATTTCGGTGAAGCGGATGCTGAGGACCGGTTCACCTCATGGTCCGTCGCGAAGTCCTACATCAGCACGCTGACGGCCATTGCGGTCGAAGAGGGCGTGATCGAGAGCTTCGAGGACAAGGCCAGCCGCTACGCAAAGGATTATGCGGGCACGGACTTTGGCGATACCTCGATCAGGCACCTCCTCTGGATGTCGTCAGGCATCGACTTTGACGAGAACTACGAAAACCCGAAGTCGGACATTCGCAAGCTCTTCGTCGACACGTTTCTCTGGAACAAGGACGTGGACGACGTTGTCCGTGCCCACCGTAGGAACCGTCCGGCGGGTCAGGATCTCGACTACATTTCCTCCAACACGCAAGTGCTGGCTGGCGTCCTTCGCGGCGCTTACGACATGTCGCTGATCGAGATCTTCAACGAGAAGCTGGCCCAGCCGCTTGGGTACTCGGGTGGCTCATGGCTGACCGACCGGCAGGGGATCGCGGCGAAGGAGCTCGGCTATTGCTGCCTTCAGCTGACGCTCGAAGACTATGCCAAGCTCGGCCAGCTCTATGTGCAGGACGGCGTCTTCGGTGAGGAGCGCATCCTGCCTGCGGGCTGGGTCGACATGGTCCGTACACCGCCGCAGGCGAGCCATGAGCCTGGCGGTGATGGCCAGCTCGGCTACAGTTACCAATTCTGGCTGCCCGGCGGCGACGAAGGCTCTTTCACCATGCAGGGCTACAATGGGCAGTTCGTTCACATGGATCCCGACCTTGGCGCAGTGATTGTGATGGTCAGCGCCGACAGGGGGCCTGTCGTGGAGAAGCCGGAGTTTGTGCAGCTCTTCCGTGCCATCAAAAATCAGCTCCCTGACGACATGACCCGCGTCCGGCGCGCAGGGCTTTAGGCGCAGGCAGGGCAGGGGAGAGAGAAAATGGGCAGGATCATTCTACCGCTGGCAGGGCTTCTGGTCCTTGCCTTCCTCGTGCTGACGGAGGGGATGCTCAACCCGCCCTCTCCGGGGAGTGCCGACTTCGACACCGCCGGAGCCAAAGCGCGGCTTGCCCGGGTGATCGGTACCGAAGGAACCCCTCATACAGTGGACACGGAGGAGGCCGATGCCGTCCGTGCGCGCCTGATCGAGGAGATCAAAGCCCTTGGCTACACACCGCGCGTCACCGACAACATGGCCTGCCGCAATGGCGAAGGCTGGGCCCGCTGTGCGCGGGTGCGGAACGTGGTGTTTCGCGCCGGGCCAGATGGCGGCGGCGCTGCGCTCCTCTCCGCCCACTATGACAGTGTGCCAACGGGCCCCGGCGCGGGTGATGCGGGCATTGGCGTTGCAGCGCTTCTCGAAATCGCCGAGCAGCTCAAGGGCCGGGACCTTGAACGGCCCGTGATCTTCCTCCTCAACGAAGGGGAAGAAGTCGGTCTCCTCGGTGCGGTAGACTTCGTCAAGAACGATCCGGACCGGGACGATGTGGCGTTCGTCATCAACATGGAGGCCCGCGGCTCCCACGGTCCGGTGATGATGTTCCAGACAAGCTCTCCGAATGCACCGGCCGTGAACCTCTTCGCCGGGCAGGGCGGCTTCAGGGTCTCGAACTCGGTCATGACCGATGTCTACGAGATGATGCCGAACGACACGGACCTGACGGTGTTCCTGCCCAAAGGCTATGCGGGCATCAACCTCGCGATCCTGGCGGGTGTTGAGAACTATCATACGTCGACGGATAATCTCGATGTGCTCAGCGAGCGCAGCATCGCTCACATGGGAACCTTGGCCACTGGCGCGCTGGAGGCTTACCTGGCAGACGGCCTCGAGGGCAGTGGTAGCAAGCTTCTGTTCACGGACATTCTCGGCCGAGGGTTCGTGACGATGTCCCCGATGGTCGGTTTTGCCCTGATCGGGCTCGGGCTCGTCGCCTTTGGCTATGTTGCCCTCTGGCCAAGGGGCGAGAGGATTGTTCATGGCCTTCGCATCGAGGCCGTCCCGGTGCTGGCAGTGGCTGCCGCTCTCCTCGCGGCCATCGTGGTTGCCTTCGTCTTGAAGCTGGTGAGGGCCGAGACGTCCTTCTGGATCGCCAATCCGGTCGGGTTCAGGCTCGCGCTTTATGGGGGCGCCCTCCTGGGGTGCGTCGCAGCGCTCGGCATCCTGCCCCGGGACACCGACCCGATCAGGCGCGGTGCAGCAGGGTGGCTGTTCTTCTCCCTATGCGGAGCAATCTTGAGTTACGTGATCGGCGGGGCGGGCATCCTCTTCGCCGTGCCGCTGATCGCGGGGCTGCTGGCACTTGGAGTTGCTGCGTGGAAGCCAGAGATCGGCAAGTGGGCCCTTGTGGGTTCCGCAGCGTTCGCAGTGATGGTCTGGGCACCGATGCTGCAGATGCTCGAATGGACGTTCAGCTTCAGCCCTTCATGGGTCACGCCGGTGATGGCATCTGTTCTTATCACGCTCGTGCTCATGCCGCTGGCGGAACGGGGTGTGCTGAAGATGGCACTGGGTACTGCAGGAGGCGCCGCCTTCGTCGGGATGATCGCCGCCGCCTTGCTTCCTGCCTATACGCTTGAGAGGCCAGCCCATCTCAACCTCACCCATGTCACCGCGGAGGGCGCAAGCTTCGTCACTCTTTACACGAATGATGACCCAGCCGAGAGACTGGCCCCGCTCTCCTTCGAGAGGGGCGATGTTCCAGGCTACGGGTCAGGCCTTCTCCGCGCGCCTGTCGACCTTCGTACCGGCCCGGAGGCGCAGGTCACGAGCGGACCCGATGGCGGGCTGGTGCTGCGCACGGCCGGGGCTGATGAGACCCTGCTCCGCATCCCATCGGACGCTGGCGTCACCGCCATGACCTTCATGGGCCAGAGGTTTGAGCGCTCAGAGCCGGGCGGGTTCAGCTTCACCTGCATCGGGAGGGCCTGCGACAGCGCAGCCTTCGAGGTCGAGACCAACGGCGAGGCGCAGGAGTGGCAGCTCTTCCACACGGTCTACGGTTTGCCGCCGGAGTACGCGGCGATGGCCGATGCTCTGCCCAAGACGCACTTGCCGGTTCATAGGGGCCACAGGACCCGGACCGTCAGTCTTCAGACGGTTCCGGCTGAGGCGCCGTCGCTTCCTTGAGGTAGGCAATGATGTCCCGGCGATTCGCTTCGCTGGGCTCACCCTGAAAGGCCATGCGCCCGCCGGGGATCACGGCCTGAGGCTTCTCGATATAGGCGTCGAGGGTCTCTTCGTCCCAGACAAGGCCTGAGCGTTTGAGGGAAGCCGAATAAGAGAAGTCCGGATGCCGCCCGGCCTCGGCGCCCATGATGCCGTTGAGATTAGGGCCAACCCTGTGCCGCGGCTCCTCGCCGACATCGTGGCAGACGGCGCATTGCCTGAAGAGCCTCCGCCCCAGAACCGGGTCAGCAGGCATGGCGAGACGCTCCTCGTCGGAGGGCAGGGGCTCCTCCCCTCCGCCGCCGCAGGCAGCGAGGAGAACTAAGGCGCAGGTGAGACTTGCCAGCCGGGTCATCATGGGGTCCACCTACCTCTCTTTTTGCAGAGCACCATGCGGGAATTCGTCATAGAGGAGGCTCCATGGATTTGAAGTCGACGATCAGGGCCATCCCTGACCACCCCAAGCCCGGCATTGTCTTCCGGGACCTCACCACCCTGATGGGTGAGCCCGAGGCGTTTGCCCAGACCTGTGAAGCGCTGGCCGCTGCGTTCAGCGATGCGGGAATCACCCATGTCGCCGGGATTGAAGCGCGGGGCTTCATCTTTGGTGCGGCTGTTGCCGACAGGCTGAAGGTCGCCTTCGTGCCGGTTCGCAAGAAGGGCAAGCTGCCGGCCAAGACGATCACAGAGAGCTATGCCCTCGAGTATGGCGAAGACACGCTGGAGGTGCATGAGGACGCGCTGCCCAAGGGCGCGAAGGTCCTTCTGGTCGATGATCTCCTCGCGACCGGCGGCACGGCGGCTGCGAGCGCGAAACTCCTCCGCGCGGCAGGCGGTAATGTCGTCGGTGCGGCCTTCGTGGTCGAGCTGGTCGACCTTCCTGGCCGCGCGAAGCTTTCCGAGGTCGGGGTCGAGACCTTCTCGCTCCTGACTTTCGAGGAGGAGTAGGACGTGGTCATCGACAAGCTCTCCGAATGGCTCTTCCCGGGCGACGGTGACGGCAGCACGCAAGCCGCCAAGGTGACCCCGGAGGTTGGCGCGGCGGGCCTGCTCGTCGTGGCGGCGCACCGGGACGGCAACTACACTGATGTTGAGCGGGACATGGCGGCGGCGGCGCTGATGAAGCTCTTCCACGTCCCCAACCCCGAAGCGCGGGCAATGCGCGATCAAGCCGAGGAATTCCTCTTCGCGGGTGCGCGGAGTTTCGTGTTCTTCGCCTCGGCGGCGAAGGAGCTCGACCGGGAGGATCAGGAGACCCTGATCACCCAGCTCTGGCGTGTCGTGGGGTCCGATGGTGAGGAGCTTTCGGAGAACCTCCTGATGTCCTCGATCCGCGATTTCCTCGGCTTCACCCGCGCGCAGGCTGATGCGCTGAAACCGGCGGCTCACTGATGAGTGCCCAGAGAGAACGCAAGGCGGAGACTGCCGCTTCGATCCGCCTGCGGAAGGGCGGCGAGCCGATTGTCTGCCTGACGGCGTATGACGCACCGACGGCCAAGGCGCTTGATTCCCACTGCGATCTTCTTCTTGTGGGCGACAGCCTCGGCATGGTTGTCCACGGCATGGACTCCACTGTGGGTGTCACGCTGGAGATGATGATCCTTCACGGGCAGGCGGTGATGCGCGGCGCGGACAAGGCGCTGGTGGTCGTCGATCTGCCGTTCGGCAGCTATGAGATTTCGAAAGAGCAAGCCTTCGACAGTGCACGGAGGGTCGTGGCCGAGACAGGCTGCGGCGCGGTGAAGGTTGAGAGCGGCATCTACGCGGCGGACTCCATCGCCTTCATGGCCGAGCGCGGCATCCCGGTCATGGCCCATGTCGGTCTCAGGCCGCAGGCGCAGCTCGTCACTGGCGGGTTCAAGGCGAAGGGCAAGACCGACAGCGAGCGTGACATGATCATCGCCGAAGCCAGGGCGGCTGACGAGGCTGGCGCTTTCGCCATGGTGATCGAGGGCACCGACGAAGCCCTCTCTGCAGAGATCAGCAAGATGGTCAGCTGTCCGACGATCGGCATCGGTGCCTCGGCGTCCTGCGATGGCCAGATCCTCGTGACGCCGGACATGATGGGCATGTTCGCCTGGACGCCGAAATTCGTCCGTCGGTACGCGGATATGGCGGGCGTGATCGACGAAGCTGCTGCAGCCTACGCAAGGGACGTCCGAGCACGGACCTTTCCGGGTGAGAAGGAAACCTACCGCTTGAAGAAGAGCTGACCGCGGGGTTTCCCCATCCGGGCGAGAAGCGCCGCACCGGTGACCATGCCGATCCACGCAGCCGGGGTTGGCACAGGCGCAGGCGGCGGGTCCCCGGGCACGACGAACTCGACGGACTGGCCGTTCGCCAACCTCGCCGTATCCCGGGTTCCCCTCGTCAGGCCGAGATCGTCGAGATCACGACCGAAGAAGATAAGCTGTGCGCTGAGGGCCGTGCCGCTGACATAGTCGTCGGGCAGGATCAGGACCCCTGCGCGGGTGAGACCGAAGGCATCGCCCCTCGGCGCGCCGCGCTCATTCGCATCGAGTGTCCCGAAACGGGGCGGCAGGTTGGTGCCGTAGGCCTGGAACGCCCTGTAGGGCACCGAGTCGTCCGAGAACGCGCCGAAGGGCAGGTTCACGAAGACCCCGCGGGCAGCGTTCATGAAGCCTTGCTCGGTGTCTTCCGTGATCCCGCTGCTCAGCGGGTTGAGCCCGATCGTGTTGAGGGAACCGCTGACCTGAAAACGAACATCGCCGCTCACTTCCGTAATCTCGATCACCACGGCGGCGTTGGCACTTGGCGAAACGAGAAGGGCTGCCCACATGACAGCCGATGCGAAGACCTGATGCACGATAGCCCCTCCAGCGAGCACTCAACCAGAGGTAGCAGTTCCGTGATGGAACTTGCAAGGGTTGTTTTAAACTTCTTGCATTTGGCGAATTCGGGCGTTTCAACGCAGCATTAACCGAGTGCTTGTCACGTCCACCAAGCCTACTTACGTCCCCAAGCCGCAAAGCCTTGCGCAGTCATTTCCCGGAGTTTCCGATGTCCGAACGCGATCCCCTCGACCTGACCATGAACACGCTGATCCCGATGGTGGTCGAGCAGACGAGCCGCGGTGAGCGCAGCTTCGACATCTATTCGCGCCTCCTGAAGGAGCGGATCGTCTTTCTCTCAGGTCCCGTGCACGACCAGGTCTCGACCCTGATCGTCGCGCAGCTCCTGTTCCTCGAGGCTGATAACCCGAAGAAGGACATCGCCTTCTACATCAACAGCCCCGGCGGTTCGGTCACGGCTGGCCTCGCGATGTATGACACGATGCGCTACATCCGCCCGCAGGTCTCGACGATCTGCATCGGCATGGCAGCGTCCATGGGCTCGCTTCTCCTGACCGCAGGGGACAAGGGCATGCGCTACTCGCTGCCCAACAGCCGCATCATGGTTCACCAGCCCTCCGCGGGTTTCCAAGGCCAGGCTTCCGATATCGAGCGCCACGCGAAGGACATCATCGCGACCAAGAAGCGCCTTAACGAAATCTATGTTGAGCACACGGGTCAGGACTACGAGACCATCGAGAAGACCCTCGACCGCGACTTCTTCATGAATCCCGAGGAAGCCAAGGAATTCGGCCTGATTGACCAGGTCTATGACCGCCGCACTGTAGCCGGCGGCGACGACGACGCGAAGTAAAGACAATGACGGGGCAGAGTTTGGCCCCGGTTCTGCAACGCCAATGTAAGAGTTGGCCGCGTAGGTTGACGTTTGGTGTGATTGCGCAGCGTCCCGGCATCGGGCAGGCTGGGCGAGCCGGCAGAAGCCGGTGTCACGTTATGTGGCGGCGGCCCTTCAAGGGCGGGGGCTGCGCTGAGGAGTAAGACGATGAGCAAGGTCAGCAACAAGGGCGGAAACGGCGCAGGGCCGAGCGGTACGAACGGCTCGGGCGACGGCAAGAACACCCTCTACTGCTCCTTCTGCGGGAAGTCGCAGCATGAGGTCCGCAAACTGATCGCAGGACCGACGGTCTTCATCTGTGATGAGTGTGTCGAGCTCTGCATGGACATCATCCGCGAGGAATCGAAGTCCTCGCTGGTCAAATCCGGCGACGGCGTTCCCTCGCCGCAGCACATTCATCAGGTCCTGGACGACTATGTCATCGGCCAGAGCTTCGCAAAGCGCGTGCTCGCTGTGGCGGTCCACAACCACTTCAAGCGTCTCAACCACGCTCAGAAGAATTCCGACGTCGAACTGGCGAAGTCGAACATCCTGCTCGTGGGTCCCACGGGTTCGGGTAAGACGCTTCTTGCCCAGACGCTGGCGCGCATCCTCGACGTGCCCTTCACGATGGCCGATGCGACGACCCTCACCGAAGCCGGTTATGTCGGCGAGGATGTCGAGAACATCGTCCTGAAGCTGCTCCAGGCTGCGGACTACAATGTCGAGCGGGCCCAGCGCGGCATCGTCTACATCGACGAGATCGACAAGATCTCGCGTAAGTCCGACAACCCTTCGATCACCCGCGACGTGTCGGGCGAGGGCGTCCAGCAGGCGCTCCTCAAGATCATGGAAGGCACCGTCGCTTCTGTTCCTCCGCAAGGTGGACGCAAGCATCCGCAGCAGGAGTTTCTGCAGGTCGACACGACGAACATCCTGTTCATCGTGGGCGGCGCATTCGCTGGCCTCGACAAGGTCATTCAGAACCGCGGCGAGAGCGCTTCGATCGGCTTCGGTGCCGAGGTGAAGGCGGCCGAAGATGACCGCCGCATCGGTGACGTCCTGCGCGGTGTCGAGCCTGAAGACCTTCAGAAATTCGGCCTGATCCCTGAATTCATCGGCCGTCTGCCGGTCATCGCGACCCTCGAAGACCTCGACGAAGACGCGCTGGTCCAGATCCTCACCACCCCGAAGAACGCCCTGGTCAAGCAGTACCAGCGTCTCTTCGAGATGGAGAATGTCGAACTCACCTTCAGTGACGACGCCCTCAACGCTGTCGCTCGCCGGGCGATCACGCGGAAAACCGGTGCTCGTGGCCTGCGTTCGATCATGGAGGGCATCCTGCTCGACACCATGTTCGACCTGCCGACCCTCGAGGACGTCGAAGAGATCGTCGTCAACGAAGAGGTCGTCGAAGGCCGCGGCGAACCTCTCAAGGTCATCGCCGAGAAGAAAGACAAGAAAGCCGAGCCTCAGGACCAAAGCGCCTGAACCTGACTTCCAAGCCATTTTGATGAGCCGCCCTCCGGGGCGGCTTTTTCATTGGGGCAGCGCTTTGACGGCAAAGCCCTTGCGATCCGCTGCCTTCAGGAAGCGCCGTAGGCTGACGAGAGTCGTTTGGGTGCGCACCTCTCTCGGCCCGTCATGGAAAACGACGATTGCTCCGTCGAACAGCGCTTCGGACATGCCGTCGGCATAGCGCGCACCAGCTGCATTGTTCATTGCCCGGAGGGTAGTTTCGGTGGCCCCGCCAGCGTCCCATGGGATGAAGCTCGCCAACACGTACCGCCGTTCAGACCCATCAGCTGCGATGTAGCCTTCTGCAAGAAGGGCGGGGGACATGGCTGCTGCGTTGATCGCCCCGTGCGGTGGACGAAAGAGGACCGGGCGCACGCCCGCGATCGTTTCGAGTTCGCTTTGAGCTCTGGTGAGATCGGCAAGAAACGCCTCAGGCGAGAGGCTATCGGCCCGCTCATCGGCGGGTAGATGGTTGCCGAGGCGGTGCCCGTTCGCGACCGCTTCTCTAAGCACCGCCCGGTCCCGTTCCGTGAGGATATGGTCCGTGTGCACAAAGAAGGTCGCAGTGGCGCCGTAGGCGCCCAGCAGCTCGAGCATCTCGTCCGTATGCGTTGATGGCCCGTCATCGATGGTGAGATAGACAGTCGGCTGCTCACCGGGGGCAGAGGGCGGCATCCGGAAGAGCCCCAACGCCTCCTGACGCTCCGCCATAGGCAGGAGTCCGCGCTGGGCATGCCCGCAGCCCGCCACCGCGAGGATGAGCGCGAGGTAGATGCTGGCGATGACCATCGGGACGAACCGCATGGCGAGAAGCGTAGCCGATTGAGGGGTGCTGGCTAGGCCCGGACGCCTCAGCGCTTGCGCATAACGGTCCAGCCGTCGCGGCTCAGGACCTCGAGCGGGGCGAAGTTGCGCTTGTAGTCCATCTTCGGTGAGCCATCGACCCAGTAGCCAAGATAGACATAAGGCAGCCCCAGTTCGCCCGCGAGGCGGACATGGTCGGCGATCATGAAGGTGCCGAGGGAACGCTTCGAGGCTTCGGGGTCGAAGAAGCTGTAGACCATGGAGAGCCCGTCCTCGAGCCGGTCGGAAAGGGCGCAGGCGAGAAGCTTCCCGGCTTCGTCCCGGTACTCGATGATCACGGTGTCGACCGGCGTCTGCTCGACCATTTGCTGGTAGTCGAGGACGGTCATGTCATGCATCCCGCCGCCATCGTGCCGGCTGTCGAGATAGTCGCGGAGCACAGAAAACTGCTCCTCGGTGACCTTGGCCGGGGTCAGGGTGCGGTTGAGGTCGGCATTGCGCTTGAAGGTTCGCTTGTAGCGGGCATCCTCGAAGCCCTCGACCACGATCCTGACCGGGCGGCAGGCATTGCAGCCGTCGCAGGCGGGTAGATAGGCGATGTTCTGGGACCTGCGGAAGCCCCTGCGGGAGAGAAGCGCGTTGAACTCAGCCGCCTTGTCGCCGCCGAGGAAGGTGAAGATCTTCTTCTCCTTCTTGCCTTCAAGATAGGGGCAGTCCGATGCCGCTGTGACGTAGAACTCGGACCGTGCCCCCAGGAAGAAGGTGTTCATAGACGACAGATCTCCAACCGGGGCCCCTAGAATGGAGCCCTTAGCAGCATGTGGCTTCAAAACCGCTACTGCGAGACAGGGTTAGAGTGAATCGGTTGGTTACGACTTGCAAGGGTGCCCAGGGACGCATTCCCGTCAGGAAGAAGGGACGCGTCCCCGTCAGAGGAGCCCCTGAGATCTGAAATAGACCGGCGCGACCAGCAGGAAGACGATCCAGAGGAGCACGGTCAGCGGCACCCCGACCTTGATGAAGTCGGCGAATTTGTAGTGCCCTGGGCCCATAACGAGGAGGTTCGTCTGGTAGGCCACCGGCGTCGCGAAGGAGCAGTTCGCCGCGTAGATGATCGTCATCACGAGGACGATGGGCTCGATCCCTGCCGCCTGCGCAGCGCTGACCCCGATGGGGGTCAGGAGGACTGCTGTCGCATTGTTGCTGAGCAGGTTGGTGAGCGTCGCGGTGATCGCGAAGAGGACCGCCATCAGGGTGATCGGTCCGCCTGTCTCAGCCAGCGGGGTGATGAAGCTGGCCAAGAAAGCCGCACCGCCTGTCTTGTCGAGGGCCAAGCCGAGGCCGAGCGCCACGCCGACGAGCAGATAGACCCGCCTGTCCACAGCCCGCGAAGCCTGCCGCACGTTGAGGCAGCCTGTCGCCACCATCAGCATTGCGCCTGCCACGGCGGAGACGGCGATCGGCAGGATGCCCGTCGAGGCGGTCGCCACGACGCCCAAGAAGATGAGGGCCGCGTAGCGCGCGTGGGCCGGATCCTGGATCTCCTGCATCGACTGCTCGAGCATGATGATGTCGCGGTCACCGCGCAGGGCACGGACATCCGAACGGTCGCCGAGGATGAGAAGGACATCGCCAGCTTCAAGGCGGATCGAGGCGATCTCGGTGCGGATCATCCGGCTCTTCCGCTGGAGGCCGACGATCACGCAATTGGTCTGGAAGCGGAAGCGGATCTGGTTGATCGAGCGGCCGATGATCCGCGAACCGGGCGCGACCACGGCCTCGACCATGGTCAGCTCGCCAGAGGCGCCCTCCATGGTTTCGGTCTCGCTCATGAAGCTGTTGAGGATCTCCGGGCGTTTCTTGAGGAGGCTCGTCAGCGCATCCCGCGTGCCCGCGACGATGAGCTTGTCGCCAAGGCGCAATTTCACATCGTCAAAGGGCGGCAGGATCACTTCGTCCCTGCGCTGGATCATCCGCACGGTGATGTCAGGCAGCTCCTCGAAGCGGCCAAGCTTCGGCGCGACGCCGATGAGGGGATTGCCGCGGCCGATCTCGATCTGCGCCACGAACTGGCGACCATCCTTCTCGACGAGGTCATTAGGTCCCTGCCGCGAGGGGAGGAGGAACCGACCGCCAATGACGAGATAAAGAGCGCCTGTCGCGACCATGACGAGGCCGAGGGGCATGAGGGCGAAGAAGTCGATCCGCTCACCGCCTGCCAGCTCGAACGCTTCGACGGCCAGGAGGTTGGTGGATGAACCGATGGTCGTGCACATTCCGCCGAGGATCGACAGGAAGGAGAGGGGCATCATCAGGCGTGAGCTCGTAATCCCGCCCTGCGCCGCGATGGCCGCGATGATCGGCACGAACATGACGACCACCGGCGTGTTGTTGAGGAACGCCGAGACCACCATGATGAAGGCGAAGATGACGATGACCGCCGCGAAGCGAAACTTCTCATAGGCGGCCACGAGGATCTGCGTGGGCCATTCGAGCGCGCCGGACTGGTACATCCCCTGACCGACAATCAGCAGGCCGAGGATCGCAAAGAGCGCGGGGCTCGCGAACCCTGTCAGCAGCACCGTCGCATCAAGGACGACCGCGCCTGTCAGGTCATCGGTGAGCGGGAACAGCGCGAAGGGGACGATCAGCGCGACGAGCACAGCACCTGACACAGTCTCGATCGAGAACCGGTCGAGGGCATAGAGCACCACCGTCACCGCAATGACGATGAGCGTGTACCACATGGCCCAGTGCTGAAGCAGGTCTTCGAAGGTCATCGACTGAGAACCGGGCTTCCTTTCAGGTTGCCCGGGAAGCGGGCTCGTCATTGGCCAGTGGCTCTTCTGCCACGGTCAGCGGTTCTGACGCAAACTGTCTATGACTTGAGCTTAATCACGGGCTTTCCGGCGCAGCGGCCTCTGGGTTCGCTTCGAGATAGCCGTTAATCTGCTCAAGCGCTGACCGGGCCTGACGGCTGTCAGGGTTGGCGGCGAGGGCCCGTTCGAAGGTCGCCTTGGCGCCGAGCACGTCACCACCATTGGCCTGGGCATTGCCGAGGACTTCGAGGGACGGCCCGCTCTCGCCATGCACTTCGGTCCCGAACCTGGCGACAGCGATGGCGTCTTCAGGACGGCCTTGGCTGAGAAGCCCTTGGGTCAGGGGCCAAAGATACTGCACTTCAAGATAGGCGCCCGGCTCCTCGCCGCTGAGGAGAGGGCCGATCCGGTCCATGAGGAAGCGGGCATTGTCGATGTCGCCTTTCTGCAGGAAGCGCATCACTGCGGCACTCACTTCGATGGCGTGCGCGCCCTCGAGGTTCACGGAGCCGCCGACGGCTTCTGCCCCGTCGGTGCGAAGACGCGCTTCGAGCGCAGGAACCGGCGAGGGCTGCGGTTCGTAGACGGCACCATCATCGATGACCGTTAGGCCTGACCGGAAATGCGCCGCATCCTCGAACGGGTCCTCATCGAACAGGACGAAGTCTGCGGGCCGTCCCGCCTCGATGATCCCGGCACTGTCCTCGATGCCCAGAGTTTCTGCGCCGTTGAGCGTTCCGATCCTGAGGACATCCTCAACAGGGATACCGGCTTCGGTCAGCAGCATCATCTCAGCGAGGAGGGAAGCGCCGCCGTTCCCGGCGTCGGTCCCGATACGGAGCATCACGCCGTTGTCGTGGGCGCGCTTGAGCTGGGCGAGGATCGTCTTGAAGGCGTCCCGCGCTGTCTCCTCGCTGACCCATTCCTCTCGGATTGATCCTTCTGTCCTCGGAGGAAAGGCGTCGAAGGAGGCGTAGACTGGCGAGCTGCCTGCGTGAGCTGCGAGGATGTTGAGTGCAGTGCTCAGGGAAGCCTCCTCCTCTGCCATCCTGTCGAGGAGTGCATCGAAAGCCGACTTCAGGTCAGGCCTGCGCTCGACCTCGTCGTGATAGAGCGACAGCGCGCGCGTCCACTCGTCGAGACCCCGAGGGCTTGAGAACTCCATCCGCTCGCTGATCATCGGGAGGAGGTCGTCAGGGTCGATGATCGTCCGGTAGGTGGTGAAGGTGTGCTCGAAATGCCTGACCCCTGCATCAAGACCGTCGGAGATCGACGTGATGCCATTGTCGAGGTGGGCGTAGGCGGTCATGCCTCGCTTGGCGATTTCGTCAGCCGCTGCGTCGAGCTCTGGCTTTTCGAGCTTCCAGTAGAGCTTAATGCGGTCCGCGCCGAGGTCTTGCCACTTTCCGACCAGCGCTCTCGCCTCTTCAGGGTTGGCAACAATGTCATGGTGGGGAGGCGGTGTTGGGTCCCACTCATGGGTCGAGCCAATGCTGCCGGCGACAAGGATCACATCGGGTGAGCCGTGGACACTTTCCTTCTGCCAACGGACGAGCTCGGGGATCCATGCCTGCGGCTGGCCCATGTCGGCGACGGTGGTGACGCCATAGGCCGTGAACATCCGCCCGAGCCGGGTGCGGTCAGGCGGGCTCAGGTCTCTTGTGTCGTGGAACTGGTGCTGGAAGTGGACGTGGGTGTCGATGAAGCCGGGAGTGACGAGGCGGCCGCCCGCGTCGATCACCTTCCGCGCGCGCTCCGAGGCGGTTGTGGGTCTGACCTCCACGATGAAACCGTCATCCACGATGATCGACTGGCCGTCTGACACGTCTCCCGTCCGAGGATCGAAGAGACGCGCGTTCTCGACAATCAGGTCAGGACCTGACGCCGGATGCGCGCAGGCGGCGAGCCCGGCGGCGGCGACGCCAGCCAAGAAAACTGCTGCTCGTTGCATGGATGTTTCCCCTCAATCCTGCCCGCTTACGACTACGCTCGTAGTCTATTCCCCAGCCCAAGACCAAGCCTTTCCGGCAGGCTGGACATGTGCGGCGCTTATGGCGTGGACATGGGGGGCTGGCTTCGCCTATGCGCGAAGGCTGTGTCTGATCCATTTCGTCCCCTGAAGAACGCCTTCGCCCGCTACACCACCGGCATCACGGTGGTGAGCTGTCTCGATGCCGAGCGCAAAGCCATCGGCATCACGGTCAACAGCTTCAACTCGGTATCGCTTGAGCCCGCGCTGGTCTCCTGGTGCCTCGACGACCATACGAGCGTCGCGAAGGCCTTCCTGCAGGCTGACCATTACGCAGTGAGTATTCTCGCGGCGGATCAGGAAGAGATGTCCAACCGCTTCGCGACCCCCGGGCAGCACGCCTTCAAGGAAGGCGAGGGAGAGGTCTTCCAGACCGGTGCGCCGCTCCTCAAAGGACGGATCGCAGGCTTTGACTGCCGTCTCGCGGACAGGCTGAAGGTCGGGGACCACACGATCCTGATCGGCGAAATCGTCCACTATGACAGCTTCGACGCCGAGCCCCTGGTCTATTGCGGCCGCAACTACATCAAGGGCCCGAAGATCTCCGACGGCGCCTAACCGTCGAGAAGCTTCGCTGCGTGTTCCGCGCCGTAGGTGATGACGGCGTCAGCCCCTGCGCGCTTGAAGCAGAGGAGGCTCTCCATCAGGCCTGCGTCGAAATCCATCGCGCCTGCTTCGGCAGCGGCGTTCAGCATCGCGTATTCACCTGAGACGTGGAACGCGACGGTGGGCATGCCGAAGGCGTCTTTCACCCGCCGGACCATGTCGAGATAGGGAAGGCCCGGCTTGATCATCAGCATGTCGGCGCCCTCGGAGACGTCGAGCGCAGCCTCGCGGAGGCCCTCGTCGCCGTTCGCCGGGTTCATCTGGTAGGTCCGCTTGTCGCCTTTCAGCGCCCCGCGGCTGCCGACGGCATCGCGGTAGGGGCCGTAAAAGGCCGAGGCGTACTTCACCGCATAGGAGAGGATCGCGACGTCTTCGAAGCCTTCCGCATCGAGCCCGTCCCGGATGGCGCCGATCCTGCCGTCCATCATGTCCGAGGGCGCAACGACGTCAAAGCCGGCGCCTGCGAGGACGTTGGCCTGGCGGATAAGGGCGTCGACGGTGGGATCGTTGAGGATCGTCCCGTCCTCGCCCATCAGGCCGTCATGGCCGTGGTCCGTATAGGGGTCGAGGGCGACGTCGGCGATCAGGACCGCTTCTGGAACCGCTGCCTTGATCGCGCGGGCCGCCCTGCACATCAGGTTGTCTTCGTCGAAAGCAAGAGTTCCGCCCTCGTCTCTGTCTCCAGACTTGGTGAATGGGAACAGCGCAAGTCCCGCCAAATTGATGTTAACGCAGCGTTGCGCCAATTCGACGCTTTCACCAATCGTTAGTCTTCTCAGACCCCCCATCGCAGGAATGTCTGCCGGGTCATCATCCTCTCTCAGAATGACGCCTTGAATCAGATCGCTAGGCGTGAGGCGTGTTTCCATGACAAGCGCTCTCAGACCTTCTGAGCGGCGAAGTCGGCGCATCCGTGTTCTTGGAAAGCTGGGAGCAATATTCTTCATAATTACCCGTTTTGAGCGATTTTTGCGCTTGTGAATGGTGTCACAGATTGTGCCCTGTTGGCGAATTCTTCACACTGATCGTGCAGGATTGGTGAAGCACGATGTCCGTACCCTCAGACGAGCGAAACAAGACAATGGCCAACCAAGCTACTGCGCAGACCATCGACGAGAATTCCGCAGAGGATGCAATCCATCCGATCTATCTGCGCACTTTGACGCTCATCGAGCGCCTGCACAGGCAGCTCCTTGATGTCATCAAGGACGAACTCGAACGGGTTGACCAGACGGATATCAACGCGGTCCAGGCGCTCCTCCTCTACAATATCGGCGACAGCGAGCTGACGGCAGGCGAGCTCCGTAGCCGCGGCCACTATCTTGGCTCGAATGTAAGCTACAACCTCAAAAAACTCGTTGAGGCCGGCTACATTTCCCACGCCCGCTCGGAGCGTGACCGCCGTTCGGTCCGTGTGTCCCTGACGACGGCTGGCTTTGCGGTCCGTGACAAGATCGACGGCCTCTTCAACCGCCACCTCCAAAGCCTCGAAAAGGTCGGAGACGTGTCGGGCGAGATGATGAACGGCACCAATGTCACCCTTGAGCGTCTTGAGCGCTTCTGGGCTGACCAAATCCGTTACCAGCTCTGATCGCGCGCGGCGCATCGCCGCTTTACGCCTATCGACCCGTTCAATAGCCCATCGCGACATTACGTATGTCCCCATGGGGAATTCTTGTGCTAGCGGGTCCGCTATGAGTTTCGACTATCAGGCAGCGTTCACGAAGGCCCTGGGTGCAGTGCACTCGGAGGGGCGTTATCGCGTGTTTGCAGACCTGGAACGCGTGCGCGGGCGTTTCCCTGCTGCCGTGATCCACAAAGACGACGGTACGACCGAAGAGGTCACCGTCTGGTGTTCCAACGACTATCTCGGCATGGGCCAGAATGAAGAGGTTCTGGACGCCATGAAGGCCGCGACAGACCATGTCGGCGCCGGTGCTGGCGGGACCCGCAATATTGCAGGGACCACGCACTACCATGTGCGCCTCGAGGAAGAGCTCGCCTCCCTTCACCAGAAGGAAGCCGCGCTCCTCTTCACGTCGGGCTACATCGCCAACGAGGCGACGCTGTCGACGCTGGCCAAGCTCCTGCCGAATTGCGTCATCCTCTCCGATGAGCTGAACCACGCTTCGATGATCCAAGGGATCAAGGGCGGGCGCTGCGCCAAGCTGATCTGGCGCCACAATGACGTGGAGCATCTCGAAGAGCTCCTGAGCGCGCTGCCGGTGAGCCAGCCGAAGATCGTCGCCTTTGAAAGCGTCTACTCGATGGACGGCGACATCGCGCCGATCGAGGAGATCTGCCGGATCGCCAAGAAGTACGGCGCGCTGACCTATCTCGACGAGGTTCACGGTGTTGGCCTTTACGGCGAGCATGGCGGCGGCGTGGCCGAGCGCGACGGTGTGCTCGATATGGTTGATTGCATCGAGGGGACCCTCGGCAAGGCGATCGGCGTCATGGGCGGCTATATCGCAGGCTCGGCAGAGCTTGTGGACGCGGTTCGCAGCTACGCTTCGAGCTTCATCTTCACGACGGCGCTGTCACCGGTGTTGGTGGCGGGCGCCCTCAAGTCGGTGCAGCTCCTCAAAGCGGGCCAGGACCTCCGTGCACGTCACCAGGACCGTGCGGCGAAGCTGAAGGCCGCTCTTGCCGAGCAGGGCCTGCCGGTGATGGAGAGCGAGAGCCACATCGTCCCGCTGATGGTCGGTGACCCGGTGCACTGCAAGGGGATCTCGGACCGCCTGCTGAACGATTTCGGCATCTATGTGCAGCCGATCAATTATCCCACCGTGCCGAAGGGGACCGAGCGCCTGCGCTTTTCGCCGTCACCTCTGCATACGGATGAGCACATCGCCTACCTCGTCCACGCGCTCGATGCGCTGTGGACCGAGTGCAAGCTGGCCCGCGAGGAACAGCCTGCGCCTCAGGTTGTCGCCTAGTTATTTACCGTCAGGACGCGGATAGACGATCGTCTCCGCGTTCTGGTCAAAGCCCGGCTCCAACATATCGGCAATCCGTTCGCCGATGTCTTCAGGCGGCGTGATGGTCGCAGGGTCTTCGCCCGGCATGGCATCGGCACGCATCATGGTGGCCGTGGGGCCGGGATCGAGGAGGTTCGCCTTGAGGCGGCCCTCCTGCTCAGTGGCGTAGGTCTTCACCAGTGCTTCGAACGCGGCCTTGGAGGCGGCATAGGCGCCCCAGAACGGCTTGTAGACACGGGCCGCGCGGGAGCTGATGCCGACGACACGGGCGTTCTCGCCCTTCTGCAGCAGCGGGTCGAGCAGCTTCAGGAGGGCAAGGTTCGCATGCAGATTGATGGTGAAGGTCTCGTGCCACTCCTTGCCGATGATATCCCGCACATGGGTGAGGGGCCCGAGGAGACCTGCGTTGAGGACGAGGCCGTCAAGCCTGTCGAAACGCTGCTCCAGCGCTGCGGGCAGGCGGGTCAGGGTCTCTTCCACCGAGAGGTCGGCAGGGATCAGCACCGCCCGTCCGCCTACGGATTTCACTTCGTCGTCCAGCTGTTCGAGGCCAGACGTCGTGCGCGCAAGGCCGATCACCGTCGCGCCGCGCTTCGCTGCAGCGAGGGCAGCATGATAGCCGATCCCCCGGCTGGCACCGGTGACGAGGACTGTCCGGTTACGGAGAGTATCAGAGGGCATGTCTTATTCTTTCTGCGACCGCCTCGAGCTCTTCAGGTGAGGCCATGCCTTCACCGTGCCTGCCGAGCGAGCGGCCTTCCCAGACGGGAATGATATGGAAGTGTGTGTGGAAAACGGTCTGGCCCGCAGCCTCGCCATTGTACTGCACCAGCCGGAAGCCATCGGGCGCGAGCGCCTTGACTACCGCACGGGCGACCTTCTGCGCAGCCCTCAGTGTAAAGCACATCTCGTCCTCGTCGAGGTCGCAGAGGTTCACCGATTTGGACAGTTTCGAGATGACGAGGACATGGCCTTCCGACTGCGGAAAGACGTCCATGAAGGCGAGGGTGTGATCGTCCTCATAAACCGTGACTTTGGGCATCTCGCCGCGGATGATTTTGGCGAAGACGTTCTCATCGTCATAGCTCAGGTTCAGGCTCATCGATCTCATCCTCTGAAACGACTTCGCCGCAATGGCGGCATTTGAAGGTATCAGCTCCCCTCGCGAAGGGGAGGAGGAAACCTCCGAGCAGATGCAGGAGTGGAATGCCAATCCTTCGCTCCCGGCGCAACTCTCGCTCGCCGCAATGGGGACAGGCTGGGCCGTGGCTCTCGCGCTTAATCCGGTTGAGCGCAGCCTCGGCGCCGACCGCGTCGTCATCGGGGACAAGCAGCCTGTAGCCGCCAAAGGCGAAGCGAAGCTCAGGTTGCGCGCCCAGCGCGTGCTGCTCGGGCAGAGTGACGTTGAAGCCAAGCGACCTCAGATAGCCGGCTGCCACCTGGGCCTCTCCGACGTCGTAGAAGCTCGCGATCTCCTTCATCCGCCCTTCTTAAACGGCGTATGGCCCTTGAGAAGGTCGATATCGTGTTCGATGTGCTCTTTCTCCCGGGCGAGATAGTCGCGCACGGCGTCCTGGAAGCCTTCATCGATCATGCGGTGGGCGGAGCGGATCGGCACGGGCTCATACCCGCGGGCGATCTTGTGCTCGCCCTGCGCCCCGGCCTCAACCCTGCGGAGGCCGTTGGCGAGGGCGTAGTCGATCGCCTGGTAGTAGCAGAGCTCGAAATGCAGGAACGGGACGTATTCGGAGCATCCCCAATAGCGACCGAACAGCGTGTCCCCGCCGATCATGTTCATGGCGCCGGCGATATACTCGTTATTCTTCCGGGCAAAGATGAAGAGGAGCCTGTCCGCCATCCTCTCGGCAAGGAGCGTGAAGGCCGTGCGGGTCAGATAGGGACTGCCCCATTTGCGGGCGCCTGTGTCCTGATAGAACCACCAGAACGCATCAAGGTGCCGCTCATCGATTTCGCGTCCGGTGATCCATTCAACCTCGATCCCGTCATCGAGGATGCTCTGGCGCTCCTTACGCAGATCTTTTCGTCTCCGTGATGTCAGGGCATCGAGGAAGCCCTGCCAGTCGCCGAAGCCCTTGTCTTCGAAGTGATATTGCTCACCGATGCGCAAGGCATAGCCTTGGGCGACAGCGATCTCGGCCTCGTCCTCCGTCAGGAAATTGAGGTGCGCACCGGAGAGCCCCATCTTCGCCGCCGCACCGACAGCGCCGCCTGCGAGGAGCGCGCGGTCTTCTTCCGTGTGCGCCAGAAGACGCGGGCCGGTCGCGGGGGTGAAGGGCGCGGCCGAGAGGTATTTAGGATAGTATCTTCCGCCTGCGCGCGCATAGGCGTCGGCAAAGGCATGGTCGAAGATGTACTCGCCCTGGCTGTGACCCTTGAGGTAGCCGGGCATGACACCTGCGAGCATGCCGTCTTTGCGCAGCGCCAGGTGTGCGGGCTGCCAACCGGTCTCGGGCCGCGCGGAGCCCGAGCTTTCCATCGCTTCGAGAAAATCCCAGCTGACAAAGGGGTTGTACGGACGGTAAGGAGGGTTGGCGAGCGCATCCCATTCGGCCCGGGTGACGCTCTTCAGTTCGGATAGGGTCTCGATCGTCGCGTCGCCGGTCATGGAACCGATGTAGCCCGTCAGTCCGGCAAGGGGAGTATGCAATCAGCCGCAGAGGGCTCATTTTCCCAACAAAAAAGGCGGCGCTGAGCGCCGCCTTCCGCTGAAAGATCAGCTTGTTCTTACTTTTTGCGGCGGCGCATAGCCCCGAAGCCCGCAAGAGCCGCGCCCATGAGGACGGCAGCGCCGGGGATCGGCACGATGTTGTCGACATCGACCGTGAGGTCGAGGTTGAAGTCACCCTGACGGCGGGATTGTGCGTTGTCGCAGAAGCTGGACGTACAGCCGTCAGCTGCGGAGGCGGCCTGGTAGAAGACCCAGGTCGAGAAGCCGTAGTTGGCGGTCTTGTCGTTTGCGCTCTCACCAAGCTGGGAGTAGTGGTTATTCCCGCCGGTGTTCTGCGTCAGGTTCAGGACGAGACCTGCATAGTCGCCGAAGCCCGTGAGCTTCGAACCAGCGCCGACCTGGTAGTATTCGTCGATGACCGGCATCAGGCCGTGCGATGCCTTCACCGTCGGCGTGATGCTGCCGATGTCGGTGAGGAGCAGCGAGACGATGAAGCCCGAGCCTGCTTCGCTTTGCGACGTGACGGAACCAGACAGCGAGGCTGTGCCATCACCATTCTGAACGAACGTGCCGTCGGGCAGGAAGTCAAAGCGGTGGTTGGACGGAGCGGTGCCAACAACGTTCTCGAAACCCCGCAGCCAGAGGCTGTGGTTGTCCGAAGCACTCCGCTGGTGAGATGTGGCGTCGTAGCTGGTGGCCGTGGCGGCCGCAGCCTGAGACACGACACCGATGGCAAGAGCAGCTGAAGCGGCTGCAAGAAGTTTCTTCATGATCGTTCCCCCTGATCACATTTGCGTGAGCAAAGTAAACGGAAATCAATAAATCGCAATACCTAATTGCACACCTAAGAAGAGCGTTGACTTCTAGTCTTCACGTTCTGCGTGTTGGGCTGCCCAGTTGGCTGCCGCTTCGATGTGAAGTCTTCCAGTCGGAAACACTTTCATCTCAGGAATATTGTCCTGATCGATCAATAGCATGATCTCTGTGCATCCGAGGATGACGCCTTCTGCACCCTCGTCCCGCGCCAGCCTTCGGGCGATCTCGACGTAGCGGTCTCTGGATCTTGGCAGGAATTGCTCTTCGCAGAGCTCTTCAAAGATCACGCGGTTGATCTCTTCACGCTCGTCTTCCCTCGGCGAGAGCAGCGTGGCGCCGGTTGCCGCTTCCACTTCGCGCATGACGAGACCGTTGTTCATCGTGCTCCGGGTGCCGAACATGGCGACGCGCTTGAGGCCTGACGCTTTTACCGCGTCGATGAGGGGCGTGCTGATCGGCAGGAAGGCGACGTCGCGGCCTTCCATGACCTCGCCCATGATCTCGTGGACCGTGTTGGAGGACCCGATGACAAGGTCCGCACCGCCGCGCTCGAGGTCATCGACGGCCGAGCCGACATAGCTCTTCAGCGCATCCCAGTCCTCGGCCAGCACAAGCTTCCCGATGCGGCCGAAATCCATCCCCCGGACGAGCGTCTCCGCAACGTGGGTGCCGCCAAGGCGCTGTCGCATCGCGGCGTTGAGGCCCTGATAGTAGGCGGAGGTGATGACGTGGCTTGTCCCACCAAGGATGCCGATGGTGGGCTGGCGGATGATGTCGTTGGCCATGCTGTGCTCCCGCGTCTTGCAGGCTCATGAGGTGGCGGTTGCCGCGGCCAAAAAAAAGCCGGCCACTGAGGGCCGGCTTTCGATTTTTTCTGCGTGCGGAGTTTAGCGCTTGTCCATCGCAATGAAGTCACGCTTCGCGGCGCCCGTGTAGATCTGGCGCGGACGGCCGATCTTCTGGTTCGGGTCCTCGAGCATTTCGCGCCACTGGGCGATCCAGCCGACGGTACGGGCGAGGGCGAAGAGCGGCGTGAACATGGAGCGCGGGAAGCCGAGCGCGCGCAGCGTGATGCCAGAATAGAAGTCGATGTTCGGGTAGAGCTTCTTCTGGACGAAGTAGTCGTCTTCGAGGGCGATCTTCTCAAGCTCACGGGCAACGTCAAGGAGCGGATCCTGAATGCCGGTCGCCTCGAGCACTTCGTGACAAGCCTTCTGCATGACCTTCGCGCGCGGGTCGTAGTTCTTGTAGACCCGGTGGCCAAAGCCCATCAGGCGGAACGGATCGTCCTTGTCCTTCGCCTTGGCGACATACTCGGGGATCCGGTCAACCGAGCCGATTTCCTCGAGCATGTTGAGCGCTGCTTCGTTCGCGCCGCCGTGGGCCGGGCCCCAGAGGCAGGCAATGCCAGCTGCGATACAGGCAAACGGGTTGGCGCCCGACGAACCGGCGAGGCGGACGGTCGAGGTCGACGCGTTCTGCTCGTGGTCCATGTGCAGGATGAAGATCTTGTCGAGGGCGTCGGCCAGAACCTTGTCGACCTTGTAGTCCTCGGCCGGAACCGAAAAGCACATGTGCATGAAGTTCTCGGTGTAGCTGAGATCGTTGCGCGGATACACGAAGGGCTGGCCGACCGTATACTTGTAAGCCATCGCGGCGATCGTCGGCATCTTCGCGATCATGCGGTGGACCGCGATCTTGCGGGCCTCCGGATCATTGATGTCCGTGCTGTCGTGGTAGAACGCGGAGAGCGCGCCGACCGCGCCGCACATGATCGCCATCGGGTGCGCATCGCGGCGGAAGCCATCGAAGAACTTGATGAAGTGCTCATGCACCATCGTGTGGTAGGTGATGTCGTGGCGGAACTTCGCGCACTGCTCCTTCGTCGGCAGCTCACCGTCGAGGAGGAGGAAGGCACTCTCGATGAAGTCCGTGTTCTCGGCCAGCTGCTCAATCGGGTAGCCGCGATAGAGGAGCGTGCCTTCGTTGCCGTCGATGAAGGTGATCTGGCTTTCGCAGGATGCGGTCGAGGTGAAGCCTGGGTCGAAGGTGAACTTGCCAGTGGCCTTGGTTAGGGCGCGGATGTCGACGACGTCGTTGCCGTGGGTGCCTTTGTAGACCGGGAAGTCATTGCCTTCGATGGTGGCGGTGCCGGACTGTTCGAGCTTGCTTTCCATAAGAATTCTCTCCTCGCGCGGCGGTGCGGGATGGGGCCGACCTGCCGTGGGGGTTTCAGCGAGCGCGAAGGCTCGCCCTGTTGTGCAGCGCGACAATAGTGAGTTGTTGCCAGACCGCAAGGTAGGGTTTCTGCGACCTTCGGCTAGGTCCAGGGGATCAGGCCGAAAAGCTGCTTTTCGCCGCTGCGAGCGGCCCGGTCTGTCGTCCCGGTAAACATCCAACGATCCGGGATTGCAGTTTCTTACCTTAGCGTTAACCTCCTTAAAGGGCAGAGGCAGATGCGTAGGTTCTTTGTAAGGGCAGGGGTAGAGCGGGGCGACTTTTCAGGACGTTTTCGTTTCGCGGCTTCATGGTCGGGGTATTCTTTTTCTCCGCATGCATTTTCGCATTCGTATCTATGACGGACCCGGCCGCTTCGGCCGCGATGGAGACCTTTTTCGGCCCGGCACTGTCGGCCAACCCTTTTTTTGCTCGAAGCCAAACTCTCTGGGCTAACGCTCTCGGCGCGGGCTTCATCATCTTCGCGTACGCGCTATTAGGTGTCGCGTTTCTCGGAGTGTTCGGATTGGTCGTTGGTCCGGACCCAGCAGTCAGATCAGCATTCACTGATTCAATATACTTTCTCGGTTTCGCGCAAACTCTTATGGCGCTGACGGTTTCACTGAGCAGCTTCGGCCTTGATGAGAGTGCTGGAGATTTCACCGAGCTAGTCCGGGCAAATGCGATTGCACTCTCCACGACCCTTGTCGGTCTCGTCTTGCGGAATGTGTTCGCCTACGTCGTGAAGTCCGGTGATGCGTTGGAGCAATCTAACAACTCAGCGGCGGTTCTCGCGGATGGTCTGGAGCAGGCTTCGGCGACGCTCGATAAGTTCGAGGCAGCGGTGCAGAAGCTCGGCACCTCCACGGGAAAGATCGACCAGCACCTGTCGGACTTCAATGGGTCGGTCGGAAGCGAAGTGTCTGCGCTGAAGACTAAGGTCGAGAGCGCGAAGGAGTCGATCGACAAGATCTCCGGTTTCTCCAGCGACAGTGAGCGAAAGATTAAGCAGGCGTCGCAGCAGATCGAAAACGCCGCGACGAGCCTCGGCAAAATCGAGATTAGCACAGACAGCGTGGAGGACTCGCTGTCGCACATGCTCGATCGACTACGAGGCATCATTGACGAAGCTGAAACCGCCAGGGGGCGGAGGTAGTGTTTCGGTCAGGACGTAGCGATGATGTGGTGGCGTCGACGATGACCGAGCTGATCCTGTTCATGCTCTTCGTCTTCATCCTATACGTCGCGACGATCCAGGCGGTCCCGAAGGATCAGACGCTGACGCTCCTGCCCTGTCACTCCCGCATTGATGACGAGGGGAACGACCGCCCGGCGGAGCTTTTCAGGGTCATCATCCGCGAAGAAGGCACACTGTTTAGGCCTAGCCCCGACCCGGTCGCACGGGACAAGTCCGAACGCATCCCCGCGCTCAAAGCGAGTTTTTCATCATCGCGGATCATGGATATTGGCATTGCCCGGCGGCAGGCGATGCGCATTTCCGGTCAGGCCTCTTCAGCGCTTGGTTTTGGAGAAGATCGCTGCACGCTGTTCGCGCGTTACGTCTTTGAGGAGCCAACCTGTCCCGTGCTCCTGCGCAGCACGACTGCAATTGGCGACATCGCTCTTCCGTCGAACTTCAGCGAGTATAGCCGCCTTCGACAGCAATGTATCGAGAGGACGTGAGCCTTGGCTGAGGGATCGAAGAAGATCGACCGCTCGCTCGGACGGGTCCGCGGCAGCTTCAAGGCGCTTTACCAGACGCTGTTGACGGAGCACTCGGGGCTGTCTCTTCGGGGCGTCTGGCTTCGGATGAAGAAGCTTATCTATTTTGATTTGCTGAGGTTATACCGCCCGGAACGGCCCGCAAGGGAAGCGGAACCTATTGAGCCTTTACTAGAGCCTGCGCCGCCTCGATCCGGGCCATTGCCTCCTCACGTCCTAAGGCAAACAGCGTCTCGCCGAGGGTTGGGGCGGGGTTTCCGGCGGTGAGGGCTGCTCTGAGCGGCGGGCCGACCTGGCCGAAGCCAAGGCCATTGGTCTCGGCATAGGTCTGGATCGCAAGCTCGAGGGTCGCGGCTGACCAATCCTCGACGCCTTCGAGGGCCGCAGCGAGGGCGGCGAGGGTGTCCGTGGCGCCTTCCTTCTTGAGGGGCTTCGCGGCCTTGCCCGTGATCTCGAAGGGCAGGGTCAGGGTCAGGAACCCGCAGGCGCTCTCCGCGTCTGAGAAGGTCTTCACCCGCTCTTTGAGGAAGGGCGCTGCGCGCTCGATACGCTCAGCGACGTCGGCGCTCTGGTCGTCGGGGAGGAACGCGATGGCCTTTTCAGCGAAGTCCTTGTCGGAGAGCTCGCGGACGAAGTGGCCGTTGATCGCGGCCATCTTCTCAAGGTCGAGCCGAGCCGGGGCCTTGCCGATGCCCGAGAGGCCGAACCATTCGAGCGCCTTGTCGCGCGGGATGATCTCTTCGTCACCGTGGGACCAGCCGAGCTTCAGAAGGCCATTGAGGAGGCCGTCAGGCAGGAAGCCCTGGTCTCGATAGGCTTCGACACCGAGGGCGCCGTGGCGCTTCGACAGCTTTTTGCCGTCCTCGCCGTGGATGAGGGGGACGTGAGCGAAGACCGGAAGGTCCCAGCCCATCGCCTCATAGATATGCTGCTGCTTGGGCGTGTTGTTGAGGTGATCGTCGCCGCGGATGACGTGGGTGACGCCCATGTCGTGGTCGTCGACCACCACGGCCAGCATATAGGTCGGGGTGCCGTCCGAACGCAGGATGACGGTGTCGTCGCTGACCGAATTGGGAAAGCGCACCTCGCCCTGCACGGCGTCCTTCACGACAGTCTCGCCTTCGATGGGGGCCTTGAGGCGGATGACGAAAGATCCTTCGCCCTCGCCGCCGTCGCGGTAAGGGGAGGTGAAGCGGATGTTCTTCTCACGGGCCTCATTGCGGGCCGCGTCGAGTTCGTCGCCCTGAAGCCAGCATTTGAACGCCTTGCCGTTCGCAAGCAGCTCGTCGGCCACTTCGGCGTGACGGTCGGCGCGGGCGTGCTGGCTCAGCGGTTCGCCGTCCCAGTCGAGGCCCATCCAGCGGAGGCCATCGAGGATCGCTTCCACCGCTTCTTCATTGTGCCGGGCTCTGTCGGTGTCCTCGATCCTGAGGAGGAACTGCGATCCAGCTGGTGCGGATTTTCCGCGAGCCATCAACCAGTTAAAAAGTGCAGTTCGCGCGCCACCTATGTGCAAATAACCTGTCGGAGACGGTGCGAAACGCGTGACAATGGGCTTAGTCTCGGCGGTCATGGCTTTATCCTGGAACGAACGGCTTCGGAATTCGGCGCGCTTAGGCGCAGGCGAGCTGTTCGCCAAGCCGCGTCGGGTCGGCCTCGCGCGGGTTTTAGAGATCGCCCAAGACTGGGCCGAGATGGAGGCGCGGCGGTTCATCCTT
This sequence comes from Parvularcula mediterranea, assembly GCF_013085255.1. Taxonomy (GTDB): domain Bacteria; phylum Pseudomonadota; class Alphaproteobacteria; order Caulobacterales; family Parvularculaceae; genus Parvularcula; species Parvularcula mediterranea. Next base: position 800,557 of record NZ_JABFCX010000003.1, on the reverse strand, counting down.
TTGGCGCCCTGCCTGATGGCGGCGGGGATCCTTCTCTGGCTTGGGACGGATGAGCCGCCTGGGCTGTTTCTCCTTCTGCCTCTTCTGGGTGTGACGCTGGCCAGCTGGGCGATTTCCGTGCGGCAGATGCGCGATGGCCCGATGCTCGGCTTCCGCATGATGAGCATGGTGCTTGGCGGCATGGCGCTGATTGCTCTGAGGACAGAGCTTGTAGAAGCGCCGCTTGTCCCTGCGGGTATGGAGGCCGTGACCGTCACTGGCCATGTCGCCAAGGTCGAGCAGCGTGAAGGGGATACGCGGTACACGGTGCGTGTCGAAAGCCTCTCGGGACTTGAGCGCTCGGAGCTGCCACGCAAGGTGCGGATTGTCTGGCGCGGCGAAGGCGATGCGCGGGCAGGAGATCGTGTTTCCATAAGGGCAGAACTTCGCCCTCCGCCCGGGCCTGCCGTACCCGGAGGATATGATTTCTCCCGCCAGATGCGCTATCAGGGCATTGGTGGTTCCGGCTTCTCCTACGCCCCTCCCGCCGTCCTTGAGCGAGGCGGCAGCGGATTCGGCGACGCGGTGCAGGACCTTCGCGAGAAGGTGGCGGACAGGATCGAAGGCGTGATCGGCGGTCCCGAAGGCGCCATCGCTGCGGCCCTCGCCACGGGCAAGCGGGAACGTATTCCTGAATTTGCCGTCAGTGCCCTGAGGGATGCAGGGCTTGCGCACCTTCTTGCGATTTCGGGGCTTCATATGGGGCTTGTCTGCGGGTTCCTTTTCTGGGGCCTGAGGACCGCGCTCGTCAGGAGTGAGCGGCTGACCCTCAATTTTCCCGTCAAGAAATGGGCAGCGGCGGGAGCACTCCTCGGCGGGCTCTTCTACCTTGCCATGTCCGGTGGCGGATGGTCGGCGCAGCGGGCCTATATCATGGCGGCGGTGGTCTTCGGCGCCATCCTCTTCGATCGCCGGGGTATCTCGCTCAGGAACGTTGCCGTCGCCGCGATCATCATCATGGTGATCCGGCCAGAAGCCGTGGCGGCGCCAGGTTTTCAGATGTCGTTTGCCGCCGTCATTACACTGATCGCTGCCTTCTCCTTCATCGAGGAGCGCTGGCCGAGGGAAGGGGAACGGACACGATTGACCAAAGCGATGGGCTTCACCGGAGGGCTGTTCCTGACGAGCCTTCTCGCAGGGCTTGCGACGGGTCCGTTCGCGGCGTTCCACTTCGGCAGGATCGCGAGCTATGGGCTCCTTGGCAACATGCTCGCCATGCCGATTGTGACCCTCGCGGTGATGCCGGCGCTGGTGCTCGCCATGTTCCTGATGCCCCTCGGGCTTGATGCCCTCGTGCTGTTGTTGGTCGGGCAGGGTCTAGGGATGGTACTCAGGATTGCTCAGTGGACGGCGGGCCTTCCCGGTGCAGCGGGGCTGGTGCCGCAGCTCGCGCCAGCGGGCATCGTTCTTGCGTCAGCGGGATTGCTCACCCTCGCGCTCCTCAGGGCGCCGTGGAGGTTGGCCGGGGCAGCGTTTCTGGCGCTTGCACTGCCGCTCAGTTTTTCCGCTCCGCCCCCTGACGTTTACATCAGCCGGGACCTTCGGAACGTCGGTGTGGTCACAGGCGACCCTGCCAGGCCCCTCGCAATCCTGTCCAAGCGCCGCGACCGTTTCACGGTCGAAGCATGGCTTCAGGCCATCGGATCGCGGGTTGAAGTAAAGTCTCTCGATGCGCCTTGCCGCGCTCGAGACGTAGCCTGCTCTGTCGGTGGCCTGAGCGAAGGCCAGGTCATCATTCTTTCAGGAAGAGAAGGCTTGGCCGCGGCATGCGACGGGGCTGCGCTGGTCATCCTCCGTTCGCGCGCCCTGCCGGGGGATGCCGAGGGCTGCTCGGCAGAGCTGGTGGCTCTCGACAGCACAGGACGCTTCCCCGCCACGACCCTGCGCTGGGCAGGAGGCAAGGTCATCCGCCGGTCTGCGAAGCTTTGATACAGTCGGCGGGGTGCCGTGGCCCGTTCCTTCGCGGCTAGGCTCCGCCGGTCGCCACGCAAGGACCGGCCATGCGCGCTCGCTCTTTCCTTCTCGCCCTACCTCTCGCCGCTGCCTGCGCCTCACAGGAGCCGCCGCGCGGAGGCCCTGGCGGCCAACAAGGCGGACGCGCCGACGCTGCGTCGATGATGCGCTCGGCCCAGCAGATCGCGCGACCCGAGAGCCTGTTCTTCGCAGGCATGGATCAGGACAGCGACGGTGCCGTGACGCAGGACGAGATGATCCTTGCGGGCAAGGCGATCTTCGCTGCTGCCGATGGTGAGGGCGACGGTGTCCTGCGGCCGATCGAAGTGTCTGCGATGGCCGAGACGTTCTTCGGCACGCGGAATGCCCCTATCGGGACGAGCAGCTTCGACCGGGACAGCTCGGCCTCGGTTTCCCTGTCAGAGTTCGAGAGCTTTATCACCAAGCGTTTTGTCGAACTCGACGAGAATGGCGACGGTATCCTTCAGCGCTCAGAGCTTCTGGTGACTATGCAGCCGCCAGCGCGCGGGCAGGCGGGTGGCCAACGCGGCGGCGGCGGTCGAGGCGGCGGTGGTGGCGGCCGCGGGGGTCGGCGCGGCTAAGCTTCCGGCTTCTCCGCAAACAGCATGTAGTTGACCGACATATCCTCGCCGACGCGCCAGCTGTCGAGTAGCGGCAGGTAGGTGAGGCCGCGCTCTGCGACGATCTTTAGGCCAGCATCCGTCAGGTGCCTCTTGGCTTCCGAGGGCTTCACGAACTTGCGCGGGTCATGGGTGCCGATCGGCAGCCAGCGGAGAACATACTCCGCAGCGAAGACGGCTGTAGCTGCAGCCTTCAGTGTACGGTTGAGAGTCGCCATGCCCATCATCCCGCCGGGCTTGAGGAGCTTGGCGGACGTCCCGAGGAAGAGGCCGATATCGGCGACGTGCTCGACAACTTCGAGGTTGAGGACGACGTCGAAAGGCTCTTCTCCCGATGCGAGGAGATCCTCCGCACTCGTTGCGCGGTAGTCGATATCGAGCTTTGATTGCTCCGCATGCACCCTTGCGGTCTTCACATTGCCTTCGGCAGCGTCGATCCCGGTCACGGACGCGCCGAGCCTTGCCATGGGTTCGGAAACCAGACCGCCGCCGCAGCCGATATCGAGAAGCCGGAGCCCCTCAAGGGGTTTCTTGGCGAAGCGGTCACGCCCAAAGTGCTCGCAGAGCTGGTCCCTGATGAGGCCGAGGCGAACCGGATTGAACTTGTGAAGCGGCTTGAATTTCCCGAGCGGGTCCCACCATTCCTGCGCAATCTTCTCGAACTTTTCGACCTCTTCGGGGTCGATGGTCGTGGTCGTGCTGCTCATGGCGGGGCGGCTCCTTCGTCTGCGCGAGAGCTAGGCCGCGGGGCCCCGGCGCGCAAGCGAGGCGGATTGTCGTGAGGGTCCTTGTCTCCGGGACGTCAGGGGTCCTCGGCCATCTGATCGCTGAGGAGCTCAAGGACCGCCAGCATGACGTGGTCTCCGCTGCCCGGCGCAAGGTGGCAGGCAGCGCGCAGCTGCGCCTCGACGTGACGGATGAGGCGGCCGTTCGCGCGGCGGCGCAGGGGCTTGACGCTGCGGTCCTCTGCCCGATCCTGTCCGTGTCGGCGCCTGCAGCGCGATGGCTGGCGGAGGAGGGGGTGAGGCGGATCGTCTGCTTCTCCTCGAACAATGTCGGGATCGATGAGGAGAGCGCGGTCTACCGGGCCCTTGCCGAGGCCGAGGCTTCTCTTGAGAGCGTTGGGGCGGAAATGGTCATTCTCCGGCCCACCATGATCTACGGCCACGTGGAGGACGGGAACCTGTCGAAGCTCCTCCGGTTTGCCCAGCGGTTCGGGTTTCTCCCCTGTCCGGGGAAAGGCGCAGCGCTCCAGCAGCCGGTCCATATCTCCGATGTGGCGCGGGTTGGCGCCGATGCCATTGGCGCGGAGCATCCCTCGGGAGCCTTCGCTGTCAGTGGTCCCAAGGCGTTAGAGACGGCCCAACTCTTCGGGCACGTGCTGAAGGCGGCGGGAAAACCGTCCTCGTCCGTTCTGAAGCTGCCGCTGGGGCCCCTCAAACTGGCAGCTGCCGGAGCCGAAGCGATCGGCCTCAATCTCCCCCTCAAGACCGCGCAGCTCGCAAGGATCGAGCGGGATAAGCTTCCGACCCTCCCCGCACCGCCAGAATTTGAGGCCCGGACCCACTTGGAAGACGGGCTTGCAGCATTAGCTACGGAACTTGCGGCCTGGGGAACCCAAGGCTAGGCCTCGTTTCATTGTGCAGCGCGAACGCGGAGAGCGAAAAGTGATCTCTACGCCCGAACCATTGGAGCTTGCTCCTCGCCGGGACGATGTCCTGGTGATGAAGTTTGGCGGCACTTCCGTGGGTGACGCTGACAGGATCGAGCGTGTCGCGCGCCACGTGATGGCTGCGCGCGACGGGGGCTACAAAGTCTGCGTCACGGTCTCGGCCATGTCGGGCGAGACCAACCGCCTGGTCGAACTGACCGAGCGCCTCGGCGGCGGCGATGTCAGCCGCGAGGCGGACTATGATGCCGTGGTGGCGAGCGGTGAGCAGGTCACCGCCGGGCTCCTCGCCATCAACCTTCGTTCGAAAGGCGTGCCCGCCCGCAGTTTTCAAGGCTGGCAGATGGGCCTCGCAACGGACGGCGCCCACGGCCGCGCGACGATCACCGAGCTGCCCCAGGACCGCCTGATGGCGACCCTCGATGAGGGCGGTGTGGCGGTGGTGGCAGGCTTTCAGGGTCTCGCGCCTGACGGGCGGATCTCGACCCTCGGGCGAGGTGGCTCTGACACCACTGCAGTGGCGTTGGCGGCAGCGCTCGGCGCTTTCCGCTGCGATATCTACACGGATGTCGACGGGGTCTACACCACCGACCCCCGCATCGTCGCGACGGCCAGGCGCAAGCCGGTCCTCGCCTATGAAGAAATGCTCGAAATGGCGTCGGTCGGCGCCAAGGTCCTCCAGACCCGCTCCGTTGGCCTCGCCATGACCTATGGCGTGCCGGTGCGGGTGCTCTCGTCCTTGGGCGAGCCTGAAGAGACCGATGAAGGAACCCTGATCACGGGGGAGGAAGAGATCGTGGAGAAACAAGTCGTCAGCGCCGTCGTGCCGTCCAAGGGCGAGGCGAAGATCAGCCTCCTCGGCGTGCCCGACAAGCCGGGCCGTTCGGCCTCGATCTTCCGCCTCCTGTCCGAGGCAGGGGTGAACATCGACATGATCGTCCAGTCCCCTGCGCGTCAGGGAGCCGAGGCCAACATGTCCTTCACCTTGAGCGAAAAAGACCTCTCCCACGCGATGGAGACCCTCACCGCGGTGAAGGGCGAAATCGGCTTTGATGAGCTGGTCGCCAACCAGAATGTCTCGAAGGTCTCGATCATCGGCATCGGCATGAAGACGCACACCGGTGTCGCCGCGACGATGTTCGAAACCCTCGCCGAGCGGGCGATCAACATCGAAAACATTTCCACATCCGAGATCAAGATCAGCGTCTTGATCGCTGCAGACTATACGGAACTTGCTGTTCGCGCCCTCCATGAAGCTTTTGGACTTGGCGGTCCCAAGGCTTAAGGGGACCCCATGAGTCTGCCCCCGAGAATGACGCCGACCCCGCGCGTGCTGCTGCGCCAGCTGCGCGAGGTGATGGCCGAAGAGAGCGATGCCCAGACGAGGCTTGAACACCTCGTCCAGGCCATCGCCCGGAACATGGTGGCCGACGTCTGCTCGATCTATGTCCGGCGGTCGGACGACATGCTGGAGCTCTTCGCCACCGAGGGTCTGTCCCGGGACGCTGTCCATACGACCCGCCTGAGGTGGGATGAGGGCCTTGTCGGCCTGGTGGCTCGCACTGGGCGGCCCATCAATTTGCGGCGCGCCAATCAGCACCCTGAGTTCTCCTTCCGGCCTGAAACCGGGGAGGAGAGCCTCAACGCTTTTCTCGGCGTGCCTGTCATCCGTTCGGGCAAGGTCATCGGTGTTCTGACGATCCAGAACACGACGACCCGGGCCTATTCCGAGGACGAGATAGAAGCCTCGCAGATGGTCGCGACCGTCCTTGCCGAGATCATCTCGTCGGACCGCTTCCTGACCGAGCGTGAGCAGGCCGAAGTCGAGGAGCTTGTCCACGGCCCTGAATATGCGACGGGTACGGCGATCGTCCCCGGCATCGTTCGCGGCACCGCTGCTCTCCTGACGCCCAAGCGCCGGGGCGGCGGCATCTTTGCCAAGGACATGGCGGCGGAGAAGAGCCGTCTCGCCGAGGCGCTGCGCGACCTTCAGAAGTCGGTCGACGACATGATGGCGCGCGACCGTTCACTGACGAATATCAGCCGCGAAGTTCTCGAGGTCTACCGCCTCTTCGCCTATGACCGGGGCTGGGCGCGCAGGCTCGATGAGAAGATCATGGCGGGACTGACCGCCGAGGCTGCGGTCGAGCAGGTGCAGTCCGAGAACCGCACGCAGATGCGCGCCGCCTCGGACCCTTATTTGCGTGAGCGTCTTCACGATCTTGACGATCTTTCGCGCCGCCTCCTCCGTATGCTGAGCGGTGAGAAAGAGGCTCAAGAGCTTCCGGAGAACGCTGTCGTGATTGCCGAGACGCTGGGGCCGGCCGAGCTGTTGGAGCTTGACCGGACGAAGCTTGCTGGCCTCGTCCTGGCGGAAGCCTCGTCCAACTCTCACGCTGCTGTCGTAGCGCGTTCCCTCCGTCTACCGATGGTTTCAGGCGTTGCGGAAGTTATCGACCGGGCGGAGGAGGGCGATGCCATCCTCGTCGACGGTTCGACAGGTGAAGTCTTCCTGCGCCCGACTGAGGAGGCCATCGAGACCTTCGAAGCGAAGGAGCGTATCCGTTCCGAACAGCTGGCCCGGTTCAGGCGCAACCGCGACAAGCCCTCCGAGACCATGGACGGCACGCTCATCAGCATCGAGATGAATGCTGGCCTCGCCATGGATATGGCTCTTCTGGAAGAGGTAGGTGCGTCGGGTGTCGGCCTCTTCAGGACGGAGCTTCAGTTCCTCGTAGGGCGCGAGCTTCCTTCTGTCCGTGAGCAGACGGAAAGCTATGCCGCCGTGCTCGATGCAGCTGACGGCGCACGGATCGTCTTCCGCACAGCAGACATCGGATCGGACAAGCAGGCGCAGTATATGCACGGGCCCCTCGAAGCGAACCCGGCCATGGGCTGGCGCGGCTTGCGCATGTCGATTGACCGCGAGGGGCTGCTGCGGATGCAGCTTCGTGCCCTCGTGGCTGCTGCGAAGGGCCGCCCCCTGACGATCATGCTGCCGCTTGTCACGACCGTGAGTGAGCTTCACAAGGCGCAGGAGATCATCAGCAAAGAGCTTCAGCGTACGGAGAAGCTCGGTGAGACCCTGCCTGAGAAGCTCGAAGTCGGCGCCATGGTCGAGATTCCTTCCGCTGCCTGGCAGGCAGGAGAGCTAGCCGAGGCGGCGGACTTCCTGTCGATCGGCGGCAATGACCTTGCGCAGTTCTTCTTTGCGGCTGACCGCGAGAGCGAGCTGGTCTCGCGCCGGTACGATTATCTCAGCCGTCCGTTCATTTCGTTCCTGAAGCGGACGATCGACAGCGCCAAAGCGGCGGGCAAGCCCGTCAGCTATTGCGGCGAACAGGCTGCTGATCCGCTGATGGCGTTGACCCTGATGGGCATTGGCTTTGAGCGGCTGAGCGTCTCGGCGATCACCGTGCCGCCGCTGAAAGAGATGGTGCGGGAGGTCGATCTCGGCGAGCTCAAGGCTGAGATGGACAAGCTCCTCGCGCAAGAGAGCGCGGGCACCCTGCGCAGTGACGTGAAGGCCCTCGCGGAGCGGTTGGGGATCAATCTCTTCCGCCTCGTTTGACGGAAGAGATCATCAACCTAGGGACTAGTTCCGACCCCGGAGCATTTTGGCGACCTCTTCTGTCCCGAAGGGGAAGACGATCGTGTTCGTCTGGTCGCCTGCGATTTCCTGCAGCGTGTTGAGGTAGCGGAGCTGCATGGCGCCTTCCTGCTGGGCGAGGACGCCCGCGGCTTCGGAGAGCTTGGCCGCTGCCTGCTGTTCGCCTTCTGCGAGGATGACCTTGGCCCGGCGTTCCCGTTCGGCTTCGGCCTGGCGGGCAATGGCGCGGATCATCGAGGCGTCGACATCGACGCGCTTGATCTCGACGTTTGCGACCTTGATGCCCCACGCTTCGGTTTGCTCGTCGAGGATTGACTGAATGTCCTTGTTCAGACGATCACGCTCCTGGAGCATCTCGTCGAGGTCGTGCTTGCCGAGGACCGAACGGAGCGTCGTCTGGGCCAGCTGGCTCGTCGCTTCCTTGAAGTTCTCGACCTGGACCACGGCCTTCACCGCATCGATCACGCGGTAGTAGATAACAGCGTTGACGTTCACCGAGACGTTGTCGCGAGAGATAACGTCCTGGGGCGGAACATCGGCGACGAGGGTCCGCATGTCGACCTTCTGCATGTTTTGCAGGATGGGGACGAGGAGGACGAGGCCGGGCCCCGAAGCCCTGCGCCCGACCTTACCGAGGGTGAAAATCACGGCGCGCTCATACTCTTTCAGGACCTTGAAAATGGCCGTGAACAGAACAACCGCGAAGGGGATGAGGCCGAGAAGAATCGGTGACATGGCTTAGCCTTCCGTTGCGCGCCGGGGTATCCGCAGACCCATCTTGGCGCTCATTTTTTTGACGATGAGGATGAGGCCTTCGACCTCCTGAACCTTGACCTGGTCGCCGGGGCTCATGGGCTGCTTGGCCTTGGCGCGCCAGCGCTCGCCATCGACGATGACCCAGCCTTCGGTGCCGTTCCATTCCTCGACGCGGCCCATGCGTCCCTTGACAGCTTCCTTGCCGATGAGGGGGCCGTGGGCGCGGGACTTGATCAGCTCCCAGAGCATCAGACCGACGACGGCGCCGACGAGGCCGAGAATGCCGATGATGAGAGGCAGAGACACCCGGAACTGACCGGGGAAGAGGTAGTAGAGGCCGATCCCCAGAAGCGCGACGCCCGCGACACTGGCGAGCCCCGCTGTAGTCACAAAGGCTTCTATGATGATCAGCACAACCCCCAATCCCATCACCGCCAGAAACAGGCCGTTCTCCGGCAGGACTTGGAAGGAGTAGAAGGCGAGGAGAAGACAGATCGCACCGAACATGCCGGGGAAGATCGAACCGGGGTTCCAGAGCTCCACCGTCAGACCGAGGGTACCGAGGGAGAAGAGGATTGCTGCTACGTTGGGATCGGCGAAGAAACCGAGGATGCGCTCGAGAAGGCTCGGCTCGACCTCGACGAGGCGGACGCCTTCGGTGGCGAGGGTCTTCTCGCCGGAGGCGACCTCGACCACGCGGCCATCGAGCTGCTCCATCAGGTCGTCACGGTTCTTCGCGACGATGTCGATGACGTTCAGCTCGAGCGCTTCGGATGCGGTGATCGAGGCTGAGGGCGGGCGCACTGCCTTTTCCGCCCACTCAGCGTTCCTGCCGCGCAGGTTGGCGAGACCGCGAATGTAGGCGACGGCGTCCTCGATGATCTTGCCGCGCATGGAGGCTTCGTTCGAGATATCGACAGGGGTGGAAGCAGGCTCAGCGCGTTCTTCTTCGGTGAACTCAGCGTTCTCGACGGCGTCGTCTCCTTCGAGGGTTTCGATCTCGTCCGAGGTTGGCTCGGCCTCCTCCTCTTCAGCGGGAGGAGCGAACGGGCTCTCTTCGCTGGAGCCGCCTCCAAGCTCGATCGGTGTGGCGCTGCCTGTATTGGTGGCCGGGGCCATGGCCGAAACGTGGGCGGAATACATGATGTAGAGGCCAGCGCTCGCAGACCTTGCGCCGGAGGGGCCGACATAGGTCACGACGGGCACGTCGCTGCCAAGGATCGTCTGGACGATGGACTGCATCGAGGTGACGAGGCCGCCGGGCGTATCGATCTCGACAATCACCAGCTCATCGCCGCGCAGCTCTGCCGCGCCGATCTCCCGTTCGAGGTAATTGGCGACCGTCGGCGTCACCGCACCGTCCAGTTCAAGGACCGTGGCGCGACGGCCACTTTCCTGTGCCGTTAGAGAAAAGATCGCGCCGCCCATGCCGAGCAGCATCATCATTAGAAAGAAGGCCCTGTAAAACAGGCGCATATCTATTCTCCCAGCCCCTTTAACCATAAGAGCTATCACGCGATTTTCCCGATGACGAGAGGTTAACAGATCGCCAACGGTGCGCTACACAGTCTCTTCTGGCCGTGCTAGAGAGGTGTGGGCAGTTGGGTGAAACCGCAAGCGCAAGTCAGGGGGCGTGATGCAGACCGGAGACACAGGTCTCAATCTGATCAAGGCTTACGAGGGCTTCTCGGCGAGCCCCCGCCTCGATGAGCGTCGCGGCGCTGGCAACTACATTGTCGGCTACGGCCACATCAGCGATTCCCCCGCCCCTCAGGTCAGCCAGCGCGAAGCGACGAACCTCCTCCTCAAGGATGTCTCGCCGATCGAGACGCTGCTGCGCGATACGGTCAGGACGCCTCTGAACCAGAACGAGCACGATGCGCTCGTCTCCTTCGTGTTCAATATCGGCGCTGACAATTTCAAACGTTCCACGGTCCTCAAGAGGCTGAATGAAGGCGACAAGCTTGGCGCCGCTGAGGCTTTTGAGCGCTGGACCAAGGCGCGGGTCGACGGGAAGCTGATGAAGCTCGACGGCCTCGTCCGCCGCCGGGCTGCCGAGAAGTCGCTGTTCCTGATGCCGACGGATGCCGAGCTGGTGATCCCGACCTCCGAGGTCGCGCCTGCTGACGAGTGCGACGGCCAGGTGCTCGCGCCGAGCGAGGTGACCCATGCGCCGCTCGTGGATTTCGACAGCTACCGCCGTGACAAGGGCCGCTCCCTGACGCCGGAAGAGATCGAAGGCCGCATGTCGGCGCTCTACGCCGCCAGCCATGCGCTGATGGGTGATCCCTCCAAGATGATCATCGCCAAGGCAGAAGAGCGCGAAGACATTGGCGTGACGGTTGGCGCGGTGATGCTGGTCCTGCTGGCGGTGGCGTTCACGCTGTTCAGCGGTGTTCTGGCTCTCGACGCTTACGCGCCCGATGCGCTCCAGGCGGTTGGCCTGTCGCCATCGCTGCTCCAGCCGGTGCTGGTCGATTTGCCGCTCTGGATGCTCTCCATCGGTCTGGGCCTGACCTATTTCAGCGTCTACATCGTGGCCAAGCGCGCAGCGCGTCACTCGATCAAGAAGGCCCGGGCCAAGGAAGTTGCGCGGGTCCGCGGCAACTAACTGAATGACCATCAACCTGATCAAGCTTTGCGTCGGCGCGGACCGCGTCGATGACCTCGTGGATTGGCAGCAGCGTCTCCTCCGCATGTCCGAGGGCACTGAGCTCGAAGGCCATCCCCACCACACCACTCGCATGTTTCCCAAGCGCCGCGACGAACTTCTCGCCGGCGGCTCGATCTACTGGGTGATCGCGGGGCAGATCCAGGCGCGCCAGCGCATCCTCGACCTGCGCGAAGTGCAGACGAATGACGGCCGGAAGTGCATGATCGTGCTCGATCCCGAGCTTCATCGGACGCGCCTCATCGCCCGCAAACCCTTTCAGGGCTGGCGCTACCTCGATGTGAAGGATGCGCCCGCTGATCTTGAGGGAGGCGAAGGAGGCGAGGATCTGCCAATAAGGGCGGAGCTAGCGGAGTTGGGACTGTTATGAGGGGCTTGAGTTCAAAGCGCGGGGGCGCGCTCGGCGTCATCGGCGCGACGGCGGCTGCGGTTGCTGGCGGGACCTACTTCTTCGGTGACCGAGGTGTTCCGGAAGTCAGCGAGACGCTCGAGAACGAGACCCACTCAGAGCGGGCCGACAAGCAGGCGACGGCGAGAACCGCTTCGGCAGAAGAGGTGCCTCCGGGCAAGGTCATCTTCTGTCACCCGGTCGTGCTGCCCGATGGCTGTTTCCCCGCCGATGCATTGGCGGCTGAAGGAGAAGCACTCTTCGGCGAGGGCGTTCTGCCGTCTCGCCCGACGACCATGATCGGCCTTGAAGAGACCGATGAGGACATGGAAGTGATGGGCTGCGATGCCTTCGTGCGGGCACGGAGCCGTGGCTATAGCGCTGCCTCCGGCGCTGGCTTTCGCCGGGAGGCGCAGATGGCGCGGGCCTGCGGGCTTCTGGTATTCGCCCAGGAGGCGCAGGCGGTTGCCTCTCCGCCGCTCGATCCTGACTGGATGATGGATTTGCCGCGGGGTGACCTGCCGGGCCTTGGCAATAGCTTTGGCGACGATGCGGTCTATGAGCGGATCAGCAACGAACCCATCGTCTGGACCCTCGAGTCAGACACGCTGCGCGGCGAGTTCCTGCATGTGGCGACGGCGGACTTCGATGGCGACGGCAAGGCCGAGCACCTGATCGAGTGGCGGGTGGCCGCTGTTGGCGGCAGCCTCAGGGGCATCGGCTATGGCCTTGGGGAGCTCAACCCCAAGAGCTTCCGGGACGTCGATCCCTTCCAGAACTAAGCTCCACAAACAAAAACGGGCCCCGAGGGGCCCGTCTTCATGCGATCGTTGTTCTTTGGTCCGTTAGCGGAGGTTCGCCTTCTGGGCGAGGGCCTTGCCGCCGGTCTGGCGCATCTGCTGCATGTCGGCCGGCTTTTCTTCCGATGCCGGAGCAGCGGCAGCGTCACGGCGCAGGGGAGCCGCTTCGCGAAGCTTGGCTTCACGCTCACGCGGAGCGTTCGGAGCCGGGGTCGCTGCGAGCACGCGCTCGTCAGACGGGGCCGGAAGCTCAGCAGGTGTAGCCGGAGCGCTATCGTTCAGCGGGTCGTCGGAGTGACGGCAGCTGCCTTCGAAGCGGGCGCCCGCTTCGATCATCAGCGCGGTGTGGATGATGTCGCCTTTAACGATCGAGCTGGCGGTCAGCTCGACGCGGGTGGCGCGGACGCGGCCTTCAACGGTGCCAGCGACCTTGACCTTCTCGGCGATGACTTCACCGCGGACGGTGGCGCCTTCACCAATGACGAGACCCTTGGCGTAGATGTCGCCATCGATTTCGCCGTCGAATTGCACTTCCCCTTCGGAGCGAACCTCGCCACGAATAACCATGTCCGCGCTGATCAGCGACGGAACGCCGGTCGGGGCGGTGCGCGCAGGCTTGCTGCGTGCTGAGCTTTTCGCATCGGCGCGACGGGTCATGGATTGATCTGCGGTCATCGAACGCTGGTCCTCAAAGTCCGGGAGCTGACGGTCGTCAGATTTATCACGCTTAGCTTTCGAAAACATAACGTCCTGCCTCGATGAATCTTTCAGGGTCGACCTGTCTGCGGTTGTAGTGGACCTCATAGTGAAGGTGCGTCGCGGTCGAGCGACCCGTGCTTCCCATCAGCCCTATGACGTCGTTTAGCCCAACGGTGCTACCAGCCCGTGTTTTTATCGTGTGCAAATGCGCGTACCGCGTACGGAATCCGTTACCATGGTCGATCTCGACCAGTTTGCCATAGGCGCCGCGGGTCCCTGCAAAGACGACACGGCCAGGGGCGGTGGCAACGATCGGTGTACGGCGCGCTGCCGCGAAATCGAGACCGTAGTGGCGGGCACGCTTGGAGCGTTTGAACGGGTCCCAGCGCAGGCCAAAGCCAGACGTCTGGCGGTGGCGGTTAAGAACCGGGGAAGCCAGAGGAACCTGACGGATGGTGCCAGCGAGGGCCGCAAGCTCGGTCAGGCGCTCCTGAACCCGGGCGGCGGTTTCGTAATAGGTGCCGGAGAACTCGGTCGCACCTTCTTCATCGACAGGGATGAAGGGGCCGCCGATGCCGACAAGGTCGCTGCCATCGTCGCCGCGGGCTTGCGCAAGAACCTGCAGGCCGAGCGTCTCGTCAGCCTTGGCAATGAGGTTGGCACCGGCGCCGGTGTGGCGGAGGATCTGGTCCATCTCGCGGATGGCACGGTGCATCTTCTCTTCCATGCCAGCGAGAAGAACGACCTGGCTCGCGGAGAGTTGGGCGGTCTTGCGGCGCATATCGGAGAGCACTTCGTTCTCGATGCCTTCAGCGATCTCCTGATCGATGACGCTTTCGAGGGCCTCTTCGCGCAGGGCCGACACGCGCGACTGGCGCGGCGTGGGCTCGCGGCCGACCGGATCGATCATGACGCGGTTGGAGCCTGAAAGCTTACGGCCACCAGGAGCGCCAGCGGCGGAGAGCGTTTCGGCGAGGCCGCGCATCTCAACGTCGAGGGAGCTCTTGTTTTCGACCAGCGAGCGCAGGGCGTCGTGCTGGCCTTCGAGTTTCTTGAGTGCGGCTTCGAACTCGCGGCTGTAAATGAAGTTCAGGGAGCTGACTTCTTCATAGGCGCGTTCAGAATTCTGAAGGCGGCGGCGATAAGCGGCCTGCTCATCACGGCGCTGCTCGTCCTTGGCGACGATGATCTGCTCTTTGAAGACCACGTTGACCGACGCGTAGGCGACCCACATCAGGGCGCCGAGCAGGATCGAGGCAAAGACGATCTGCGTCCGGCTCGAAAGCTTGATGAAGTGAACGATGCCGTCGGAGCGGTGGTAGATCTGGCGCTCGCGGAACAGATGTCCGAGCGTTCCGCTGACCGATCCCTTATCCTTGCCCATATCGTCCCTGACTGCCCACTGGCGCTTGAACGGCGCCAAGAAAATGGATGTCCCACCCCAACTGTGACACTACCACGAACTCTTTGGCACGTCACAACTGAATACGAAACCGCGATCGAAAAATTATTAAGCTTGACGACGATTCAACGGATCGCCTTCCAGCCAGCTCTTCGACCTTGATCTCCCTACCTTCTCTCCCCGGCCAGCGTTGGGCCGGAATGAGACATTATTGAGGCGCTACGCCCTCGTACCAGTCGCGCGGCAACTCTGCCTTCGTCCGCGCTTCCTCGTTGAAGGGGCGCTTAGGGCCCTGTGGATAATATCGCATCACACATTTGTGAAAGGTTTGAGCAGGATCCGCTCCCCGGGCCTCGTTGAGCGCGCGAAACCAGTAGGTGCCGATGCGGACGTGGCCAATCTCGTCATTATAGATGACCTGAAGGACGTCGGCAGAAGGCTCGTCTCCGGCCTGTTTCAGCTTGCCGATCATGCCTGGTGTGACATCGAGTCCGCGGGCTTCGAGGATCATCGGAGCGACGGCAAGACGGCCGACAAGGTCTCCGCTCGTCTGGCGCGCAGCATCCCACAGACCTCCGTGGGCGGGGTGGTCACCATAGTGAACGCCGAGCTCCGCCATGCGGCGATGCAATAAAGAGAAGTGTAGACCTTCCTCGCCCATCACCTGCATCCAGTCCCGGACGAAGGCTGAACGCATGGCGTCCGGCACCTCGCCAGCGAACCGCAGGGCCATGTCGGCGGCGAGGTCAATGGCGTTGAGCTCAATATGCGCCAGCGCGTGGAGCAGCGCCCCCCGTCCCTCGGGACTGCCGAGCCTGCGGCGGGGAACATCGGCTGGCGGAATCAGCGCGGGGCGGTCGGGCCTGCCGGGCCGTTCAGGAGGGAAGAGACGCGGCGCATCTTCCAGCGCGAAGCCGTCAGCGGAGGCCAGCGCTTCTTGCGCCAGCGCGGCCTTCCGGTCGGCGTCGCGCTCCTCGAGCACATCGAGGAGCGCCTGGTCCCATCGGTTAAGGTAGGCCGTCAAAGCTCTCGGGCGGCTTCGAGGACGGTCTCGACATGCTTCGGCACGCGGACCTTGCGCCAGATCTTCCGGACGACACCCTTCTCATCGATCAGGAAGGTGGAGCGGTCGATGCCCATATACTTCTTGCCGTACATGCTCTTCTCGACCCACGAGCCGTACTTTTCGATCATCGCGCCTTCTTCATCCGAAGCGAGCGGGACCGTCAGCTCATGCTTGGCGCGGAACTTGGCGTGCTTGGCAGGGGTGTCCTTGGAGACGCCCAGCACTTCGGCGCCGGCAGCCTTGAAATCGTCCAGCGCCTCGGAGAAGCCGATGGCCTCCTTGGTGCAGCCGGACGTATCGTCCTTGGGGTAGAAATAGAGGACGAGCTTCTTGCCCTTATAGTCCTTCAGGCTGACCTCGCCGGCGTCTTCGGTTGGCAGGGTGAAAGCGGGCGCCTTGTCACCTTCTTCGAGCATCGGAATTCTCCCTAATGTAGCCATCAATTCGTGCTGCGGCGCCTAGCCCACGCCCGGCCGATCCGTCCATGTCGTAAGAAGACACAGGCTTGCCCGAGCGTGCAGGACAGCCTTAGTTGAAAGGGGTGGTCAGGGTTTGAGAGTGCTGCGTCGCAAGCAGAGATCAGGAGACGAGCGTGCCGGAGGCGGGGGCCTTACCGGCGCCTTCCGCTCGGCGGTCTTCTGCAGCGAGATGGTTCTGCGCGCGGCCTCCTTCAGCCTGACAGCTGCGGCCCTTGGCGGTGCGCTTGTCATCGGATCGCGGGCACCGGTCGGAGCGTTCGTTCCTACGATCGAGACAACCCTCTCCCGTGCAGCCGATATGGATGTCTCGATTGAGGGCCTCGCGCTCTCGACATCACCCACAGCCATGCGCCTCGAGTTCGAAAAGCTCTCCGCCTACGGAACGCAGCGGGTGGACGCACTGCGTGGTGAGGCGGACCTCTCCCTGCGCGGCCTTTTGCGGCTCGATCCGGCGCCGAAGCGGATCCTTGTCGACCAGATCGACGTCGAGACACGCTTCGCGCCTCGCCAGAACGATGAAGAGGCCCGCCCCCTGCCGGTCGAGCGTATCCTGACGCTTCTTTCGAGCGGGGTGGCAGGGGAGGTGAGCCTCCCGCAGGTCAACATGACCTACGCTCCCGAAGGTGTCGCACCGATTGCACTCGATGGCGGCAGTCTCAGCGCATCCTCCGTGGACGATGGGTACCGTGTCAGCGCAAAGCTTCCCTTTGTGCTCGGCGACGGCCAGCGCACCGATGCAGACGTGGAGGTCCGTGCACGGTCCAATGGCCTGACAGAGCTTTTCTTCCTTTCCGACGGCGCGCCGCTTGCGCCGCTTCTCGCGGCAGCGGGTGTTGACGTTGTCACCCTCGACGGTGAGGTTTCGGGGCTCGTCTCCCTGACCGTGGACCGCGAGGGACGCCCCGTGGACGGATCGATTGACCTCAGCCTCGATCCCGGGACGGGGGAGCTGGTGGGCCGCCCCTTCTCCTTTGGCGAGAACCAGCTGACGGCGGTTTTTGAGGGCGACACGACGATCTTCCGTGTCATGACGTTCGACTATGACGTGGCGGGGAATACGGGCGAGCTCGCAGGCACAGTCTCGGCTGCGAATATCCTTTCGCCGCGAGAGATCGAGCTCGACTTCGACATGCGCGGCGAGGCAATCCACCTCGATCTTGGTGAGCTCCTCGAGGGCACGCTTGACGTCGATGCGTTCGAGGCCAAAGGACGGTTCGACGCCGATGAGCGCAGGCTCGCGTTTGATCGTCTGCGTGCTGCTTACTTCGAAAGCGAGGCACGCGGATCGCTGGCGCTGACGTTCCCTGAAGGTTTCAGCGGCAACCCCCGGATCGAGAGTGACGCCGTGCTCCCTGGTCCCCTTACGCCCCAACAGGTTCTCGCGGGCTGGCCGCTGAACCTTGCACGCGAGGCACGCAAGTGGGTGGTCGAGAATTTGAAGGCCGGGACGCTGACGAACCTGTCCTACAAGTCCGACATCCCGATGAACGCGATCCAGCCCGAGACCGCGCTTCCCAACGAGACGATGGACTTCACCTTCGAGGCTTCCGACGCGACGGTCTTCTATCTTCCCGGGATGCCGAAGCTAGAGAATGTCAGGGCGTCGGCGCGGGTCAGGGGCAACAGTTTCACCGTGGACGGACGGCGAGGTCGGGTGGCAGGCGTTGATATCCTCAGCTCACGGCTCAACATGCCGCGCTTCACGCCCCAAGGGGCAACGGCGACGTTCCGCGGAAGGCTTTCGGGTGAGATCGCGACCATCCTCGAAGCACTGGAAGAGGCAAGCCTGGTCGACTTCGATGAAGCCGGATATGCCACCGATCAGTTTCACGGAAAGGGCATTTTCGACCTCGCCGTCGATTGGCCGCTGAAGGAATTTTTCGAAGAAGAAGAGGTTGTCGTCCGCGGTGACGGGTCGTTCGCGCTTGGCGGGATCGACGATGTCCTGCCGGGCATCGATGCCTCTGAGGCGACAGGAAGGGTCTCTCTGACGCCCGAGCGGGTCGTCATTCGCGGCGACGGACTGACGGCAGGCGCACCCGCGACCTTCGAATGGCGTCAGTCGCTGAAGCAGGACATGCGGGCGGAGCTCGCGGTGTCGACGGCCTTCGACACACTGACGGCTGATATGGTCGGTATACCGCTGAGGCAGTTCTTCCGGGGAGAGATCCCTACACAGATCTTTGCCGATGACCTTCGCCCCGGAGCGCCGCTCAAGATCACGGGCGAGCTGACCGATGCTGCCGTGAACGTACCGCCTCTTGGGCTGAGGAAGCCCAAGGGTATCAAGGGTTTCTTCGAGACGACCGTCGCTATCCCGGAGCCGGTAGAAGACCCCGGCGATCCCGGCCTCGTGTCTCTTCGCGAAATGCGGTTGACCTCGCCGCTCTTCAACGTCGAGGGTTCAGGCGTCTTCACGCAGGAAGGTGCGGTCGTCAGGCTGGAGCTGCCGCGGCTCTTCATTGAAGACACGGCGAACCTTTCCCTCCGTATGGTGACGGAAGGCAATGTTCTTGATCTCGACATCACCGGCGATCACGCGAGCGCAGCGCCTGCGATCGACTCTGTTCTCGGCATGCAGCCTGCGCGGGATGGCAAGCTGCCCGGGAGGCTCGACCTCGATGTGGAGCTCAGCCGCGTCAGCCTCAAGAACGGCGTCGAACTCCATGAGGTGCGTGCAGAAGGTCAGCATACGGGGGATTATGTCGAGCAGTTCACGCTGACCGCCCGGGTCGGTGATGAAGGCCGGATGAACATGACCGTCGATCAGCCGGAGGGATCCGAGCTGGGCTTCGTCGAGGTTGAAGCGACGGACTTCGGTACACTGATCGGCGGGGTGTTCGGGCTCGGTTCGGTCACTGGCGGAGCCGGTTCGATCAAGGGCACGACGGACGAGAAGACAGGCTTCTCGGGCCGGTTCGAGGTGTCGGAGATCCTCGTTCAGGACGCGCCTCTTCTTGCGAAGATCCTGTCCTTCACCTCCCTCGACGGCGCGTTTGCGCAGCTGAACGGCGAAGGCATTCGCTTCACGGCGTTGGAAGGCGATGTGACGCTCAATGAAGGCCTGATCACACTGGAAGGCGCGAAGCTTGTGGGCTCGAGCCTTGGCATGTCTGCGGCGGGAGAGATCAACCTCGACGCAGGCACCGTGGACGTGCGCGGGGCGGTGGCGCCTGCCTATGCCCTTAATGGTCTCCTCGGCTCAATCCCCGGATTGGGCCGCCTCTTCGTCAGCCGGGAAGGTGAGGGGATCGTCGCCTTCTCCTACACCGTGACCGGGCCGATCTCGCAGCCGGTGGTGACAGTGAATGCCCTTTCCGCCCTGACGCCGGGCATCCTCCGCCGCATTTTCGACCCGGTTGAAGGCGAAGACGTCGAAGGTGACACTTCGGAAGGCCCTTGATCCTAGGATTGTGACCGGGCCGCTCCTCCTCCATGAAGCGGTTTCGGATTTTGATCGTCCCGGGGCCAGATTGAGCGACAACGAGCATATGACTGCGGTGAAGCCGTCTTTTGACGTGCGCCGGATGCTGCCAGCGATCCTGAGCGGGCTGGCGGTGGTGATCGCGCTGTTCCTGATCCTGTTCGGGCAAGAGCTCCTCGGTCTCGACCGCGAAGGCGTGGATCAGTTCCTGACCGGCGTTCAGGAGAGCCCGTGGTCCTTCTTCGCTGTGGTCATTCTGTTTGTCGGCCTTGCGCTCGTCGGTTTCCCGCAGGCGCTACTCTACGCAGCGACGGTTGCCGTCTTCGGCGCTTGGCAGGGCGGCCTTTTCGCCTGGTCGGCGACCATGGTTTCGTCAGCGGTGACCTTCGGGATGGGCAAGTTCCTGGGCGCACGCTGGGTCAACAAGATCTCCGCCAAGCGCGCCGAAGAGCTGATCGAGATCGTCCGAGAGCGGGGGCTCCTTGCCTCGATGATCGTCCGCTGGCTGCCCACGGCGCCCCTCGTGGTGGTCAATTCGATCTGCGGCGCCAGCGGCATGGCGTTCTGGAAATTCATGACCGGCACAGGCCTCGGCGTTATCCCCAAGCTGGCCTTTATCGCCTTCTTCACCGACCAGCTCGGCGCCATTGCCCGGTTCCTGACCAGCGGGGACACGAGCGCGATCTTCGCCATCATCCTGATCGCAGCCCTTTGGATCGGCTTCTTCTTTTTCTGCCGGTGGCTTTATGGGCGTTTGAAGACCACGTCCCTTGCTGGTCTCGCAGGCCAAACGGAGATAGGCCAATCTTCACCGGCTGTTGAGGACGAGACTCAGACTCGCCTTAATGCTAAATAAAAGGCTTCGGGCGTAGTCTTGCTCTCACTCTGAAACCGGACGCGAGAGAGGCGCCCGGTCGCTGAACGGATAGGACACGGGCTATGCTTTCCGCCCTCTTTGGTATGCTGTCGGCCGATATGGCCATCGACCTCGGAACCGCGAACACGCTGGTTTACGTCAGGGGGCGCGGCATCGTGCTCAACGAGCCCTCGGTGGTCGCCATCGAAACCCGTCAGGGCCGCAAGATCGTGCGGGCTGTCGGCAACGAGGCGAAAGAGATGCTGGGCCGGACCCCCGGCGCCATCGAGGCGATCCGCCCGATGCGCGACGGTGTCATCGCCGACTTCGAAGTCGCCGAAGCGATGATCAAGCACTTCATCCGCAAGGTTCATAACCGCCGGTCCTTCGCGAGCCCGCGGATCGTCATCTGCGTCCCCTCGGGCGCCACGGCCGTTGAGCGCCGCGCCATCCAGGAGAGCGCGCTCTCCGCTGGCGCGCGCCGGGTCGATCTGATCGAAGAGCCGATGGCAGCAGCCTACGGTGCGCACCTTCCGGTGGCCGAGCCGACGGGCTCGATGGTCGTCGATATTGGCGGCGGCACCACGGAAGTGGCTGTCCTGTCGCTCGGCGGCATTGTCTATTCGCGCTCGGTTCGCGTCGGCGGCGACAAGATGGACGAGGCGATCGTTTCCTTCATCCGCCGCGAGTTCAACCTCCTGATCGGTGAGGCTTCGGCCGAGCGGATCAAGAAGGAAGTGGGCTCGGCGACCGTGGACGAGGAATCGACCAAGGCCGTGATCCACATCAAGGGCCGCGACCTTATGCACGGCGTGCCGAAAGAGGTGAAAATCTCTGCCGCCCAGATCTACGAGGCCCTCAAGGAGCCTGTCAGCCAGATCACCGAGGCCGTGAAGGTTGCTCTTGAAGCGACCCCGCCCGAGCTGGCCGCCGATATCGTCGATACGGGCATCATGCTCACCGGCGGCGGCGCGCTTCTTCGCAACCTCGACAAGCTCCTCCGCGAGGAAACCGGCCTTCCGGTCTCGATCGCGGAAGACCCGCTCTCCTGCGTTGCCCTTGGTACGGGTGCAGCTCTTGAGAACGACAAGGCGATGAAGACCGCGCTCAGCTCGGCCGTCTGATCGAGTTGTAACGGGGGCTGCGCTTCTGCCGCTTCCCGGAGCGGGGTAGAAGTGAACAAACCTCTTACGGAGGTTAATCGTGTCTTAACGGGGTTTGCCGCAGCGTCCTTGCGGTGAGCCTAGGCAAGAAGCCGGGAGTTGACGCTGATGTCGGCGTTATTCGGGAAGAATGGTGGTAATGGCCTGCGCGAGACGGAACGTCCGCCGGCGAACCTCCTGTTCATGCTCGCCGCGAGCTTCTTCCTGTCGATCGTCTCGATCTACGGAGCGCAAGCCTCGGTCTTTGAGAAAGCTCGCGAGAGCCTCCTCGACCGGATGAGCCCTATGCTCGGCGTCTTCGCTGCGCCCGTGCGCATGGTGTCGAACGCCTGGGGCGATCTTGGCGACCATTTCGCTGTCGTCGAAGAGAACCGCCGCCTTCGCGAAGAAAACGAACAGCTGCGTGTGTGGATGCACCAGTCGATGGCGCTCGAGCAGCGGCTCCGCGAATTCGAAGCGCTGGTCGATCCCAAAGTGATCGTTCCTGAGCGCTATATCCCCGCCCAGGTCATTGCCGAGAACGAAGGTCCCTTCACCCGTGCGCTGATCCTGTCGGCAGGGCGCGAGGATGGCATCCGCCGCGGAAGCGCCGTGGTCGATGGCAATGGCCTCATCGGCCATGTCGTCACCGCCGGCCGCAACGCGAGCCGCGTGCTTCTCCTCACCGACGCGAACAGCCACATCCCTGTCTATATCGAAGCGGTGGATACGGAGGGCCTTCTCTCCGGCACGTCCGAACGCCGGGCGGAGATCAAGCAGTTCTCAGGCCGTCCCAAGGGTGAGCTGACCGTAGGGATGCGGATTGTCACGTCAGGTACTGGCGGCTCCCTGCCGCGCGGGCTGCCTGTCGGTGAGATCGTCCGCCTGACCGAAGACGGTGTCGAGGTTGGTCTTTATGCCTCGGACCAGGGCGCGCACTTTGTTCGCGTTGTCGACTATGACTTCCCCGATCCCGAGATTGAGATCGATGCTGAGGAAGCTGGTGCAGCCGAGGGCGACGAGAGCGCGTCGCTGACGGGAGGGGAGGCGGCCCAAAATGGATGACCGCCATTTCCCGACTTCTGGCACCATCTCCGTCGCGGCAGCGCTCCTTATCGTCAGTGCCCTTCTCATGGTCACGCCGCTGAACCTGTTTGGCGGCAATGTGCCGACGCCGGTTCTGCCGCTGATCGTCATCTTCCTTTATGGCCTTGATCGTCCGGGCAGCCTGCCGCCAGCGCTGACCTTCGGTACGGGGCTGATGATGGATCTCCTGTTCGGCGCGGCGCTTGGGCCCTGGGCATGTATTCTCCTCTTCACCCATGCGTTGATCATCTGGCAGCGGAGCTATTTTGCGGGCCGGGACACGGTGGTGCTGACCACAGGTTTCGGCATCGCGGCGCTGGCCGGGATGTTCTTCTTCTGGATCATCATGTCGATCGTGATGCAGCGGGTGCTGCCCCTTGGCGGTGTCTTCTTCCAGACTCTCGTGACCGTACTTCTCTTTCCCCTCTGCCTGACGGTCTTCAGGCGGACGATCGGACGGCAGCGGCCGTCCATGGTGGCCTGATCCAATGCGCGTAGAACCGTTTGATACCCAGAGGCACATGGAGTTCACCCGCAGGGCGACCTTCGTCGCGGGCGGCGTGTCGTGCCTCTTCGTTGGTGTGGGCTACCGGCTGTGGGACCTGCAGGTTGCAAGGCATGACGAGTTCCGTGCGCAGGCTGATGAGAACCAGTTCAACACCCGCCTGATCGCGCCCCTGCGCGGGGACATCTACGACCGCTACGGCAATGTCGTGGCGAACAATGTGCCTGACTTCCGAGTCCTCGTGATCCCTGAGCGTACGGATAATCTCCGCGACACGCTCGTCAGGCTCGCGGCGGTCATGCCGCTGGAAGCAGAGCAGATCGACCGCATCCTGAACAAGGCGAAGCGTCAGCGGAGCTTCCTGCCGATCCTCGTCAAGGACAAGCTCGACTGGGAGACCTACGCATCGGTCAATTTCCATTCGACCGAGATGCGCGGCGTGGTCTCCGAGATCGGCGCCAGCCGGGCCTATGCCGAGGATGCGGGCGCTGCCTTTGTCGTTGGCTATGTCGGCTCGGCCACCGCGGACGACATCACCCGCAAGCGCGAAGCAGCGGACACGGATGAAGCAGCGGAGAAGGCCGAGCTCCTCTACCGCCAGCCTGGCTACAAGGTCGGCAAGTCCGGCCTCGAACGCACCCTCGACGACAGGCTGCAGGGTGATCCAGGATCCGTCCGTGTTCAGGTCAACGCCCACGGCCGGGTGATCGAGACCTACAAGGACAATGCCCAGCCGCCCTCGCAAGGGACGGCCATCGGCCTCACCATCGACAAGGACCTTCAGGCCAAGACCCTCGAAGTGCTCGCGTCGAACTATGGTGAGTATCCTGACGAAGCGCTCGGGCCTCATCCGTTGTCAGCGTCTGCGGTGGTCCTCGACATCATCACCGGTGACGTCATCGTCATGGCGTCGACGCCTGCCTTTGACCCCAACGTTTTCTCCCGCGGGATCGAGACGAAGCTCTGGCGCGAGCTGAACGAAAGCCCGCTGAAGCCGCTCCTCAACAAGCCTGTGCAGGGGACCTATCCTCCCGGCTCGACCTTCAAGCTCCTCACGGCCATCGCGGCGCAGGAGCAGGGGATTGATCCATCTACCACCGTGTACTGCAACGGCACCTACCGGTTCGGCGGGCGTGACTTTACCTGTTGGAAAAAGGAGGGGCACGGACGTCTCGATATGGAGGGCTCGATCAAGCACTCCTGCGACGTCTATTACTGGCACCTCGCAACGCAGCTTGGCATCGACCAGATTGCCGAAGTCGCCCAGCGCTATGGCCTTGGGCAGACCTATGACCTCGGCATTGGTGCGGAGGCGGAGGGTATCGTTCCATCCCAGGCCTGGAAGCGCGCCTACTACCGCAACGATCCGCCGAACCAGACATGGTTCCCGGGCGAGACCCTCTCGGTCGCCATCGGGCAGGGCGCCGTCACCGCCTCTCCCCTGCAGCTGGCCGTGATGAGCGCAAGGATCGCGACCCATAAGGCCGTGACCCCGCGCCTTGTCCGAGCCATTGGCGGCAGCCTCGTGCCTGAACCTCTGTTCGAAGAGCTGCCCGGCGACCCGCAAAATGTGAAGGTCGTGCAGGACGGCATGAACGCCGTGGTCAATGAATGGGGCACGGCGGCGCGCAGTTCGCTGCTTCCCGACTTCAAGATGGCCGGCAAGACGGGCACCAGCCAAGTGGTCGGCCTTCGCCGCGATCCTGTGACAGGACGCAGGCTGAAGAACGAAGAGATCCCCTGGCAGTTCCGGGACCATGCGCTTTTCGTCGCCTTCGCTCCTTACGAGAACCCGCGCTACGCCTGCTCAGTTGTTGTCGAACATGGCGGCTCGGGTTCGAAAGCCGCAGGTCCCCGCGCGCGGGACATCATGCGCGCAGTCCTCGAGAAGGACCCGTCGAACTATGACAAGCACCAGTTCTGGAAGGGCCAGCAGGACCTGACTGAAGTGGCGATGCTGGGAGGCGCGCGGTGACCATCGTCATTGAAGCCTCGGGCAAGCGGAACAAGCTGAGGAAGCGCCTCGCTGATCTCAACTCGCCGCTGATCATCCTCCTGACGCTGATCGCTTCTGCAGGGGTGCTCGCGCTTTATTCCGTGTCCGACGGAAGCTGGACGCCCTACGCCATGCCCCATGCGATCCGCTTCGGGCTCGCCATGGTGGTGATGATCGGCATTGGTGTGACGCCGCTCAAGTTCTGGCTGTCGCTTGCCTATCCGGGCTATTTCTTCGCGCTGTTCCTGTTGCTCCTCGTTCCAGTGATCGGCGCGACCAACATGGGTGCCCAGCGCTGGCTTGAGCTTGGCGGGTTCCAGCTTCAGCCATCAGAGCTGATGAAGGTGGCGCTCGTCCTTGCGCTCGCCCGCTACTACCACGGGCTTGAGTTCAAGCAGGTGTCCTCGATCACGGGGCTCATTCCGCCGCTCGCCATGATCGGTGCTCCGGTGGGGCTCGTCTTCCTTCAGCCTGATCTTGGGACGGCGATCCTCATGGGACTGTCAGGCGTGACCGTTCTCCTCCTCGCAGGGATCAGCTGGCGCCTCGTCACGCTCGGCGTCATCGCAGGGGTTGGCGGCGCCATCGCAGGGGTCCAGTCCGGCCTCATCAAGGCCTATCAGTGGGAGCGGATCACCGCCTTCCTAAATCCTGACGCAGATCCTCTCGGTGCGAACTATCACCCCAACCAGTCCAAGATCGCCATCGGTTCGGGCGGTGTTGACGGGAAGGGCTATATGCAGGGCACCCAGAGCCAGCTCGACTTCCTGCCCGAGATGCAAACCGACTTCATCTTCACGATCATCGGTGAGGAGCTTGGCCTCTATGGCGCGATTGGCCTTCTCGGCCTCTACCTCGCCGTCTTCTTCACGACGCTGCAGATCGCCATGAGCGCGAAGAGCCATTTCGGCAGGCTACTCGCCTTCGGGATCGCGGTGACGTTTGTCTCTTATGTCCTCATCAACACCGGCATGGTCATGGGCCTCGCGCCCGTGGTCGGTGTGCCCCTGCCGCTGGTCAGCTATGGCGGCACGGTGATGCTCTCGATGATGGCAGGGTTCGGCCTCGTCATGTCGGCATGGATCGACCGCAGCCAGGACACGCTCCGAACATCAGGCTTCGGAAGCTAGACAAAAGAAAAGGGCGCCGCAGGGCGCCCTTCTTCGTTTCGGCGGAAGCGACGCTTATGCGGCAGCCGACTCGATGATCGCGTCGAAAGCGGTGCGCGTTTCAGCGATGTCCTTGGGGAGCTTCTGGAAGAGCTCGCGGACCATGTTGAGGTCGCCAGACTTCGCAGCCAGCTCGATTTCCTTGGCCCGGTCAGCGACCAGCATCGCGCCGAGGTTGGCGGAGGAGCCTTTCAGGCCATGCGCCGTGGCGGCGATGTCCGTCGGGCTCTCAGCAGAGATGCCCTTTTCGAGAGCAGCCGTCAGCTCGTCGTTGGATTCCCAATAGGCTTCGAGAATCGGGATGACCGCTTCCACGCCTGCGCCTTGCACCAGCATGGTGATCTGTTCGTCGTCGATGATCTGACCCATAGCACACCTGACCCTTGCTAAGATTGTAGCTTTAGGCCGCGCCGATTTGGGAAGCATTGCAACCACAGATAAAAAGCAGTCTAACTGCGGCTTCTAGGCGTCACAGCATCAAGAGGCAGGTCACATGGCAGTATCCCGCAGCGGCAAGGACGAGTCCTGGTCAGGCCGCGCAGCGTTTATCCTCGCCGCCGTCGGTTCGGCGGTGGGCATCGGAAACCTGGTGCGCTTCCCCTACGTGGCCGGCGAATCGGGCGGTGGTCTCTTCGTCATTGCCTACCTGCTGGCGGTCTTCGCCATCGGCCTCCCGGTCCTTATGGCGGAGCTCTTCATCGGGCGCCGCGGTGGCGGTACCCCGATCGCCGCAATCGTGCGCCTCGCCAAGGCTGACGGCGCGTCTCCGGCCTGGGGCATCATGGGCTGGATCGGAATGCTGGCGAGCTTCGGCATCGTCACCTTCTATTCGGTGATCGCAGGCTGGCTCCTCTATTATGCGTGGGTGATGGTCGGCGATATCGCAGGCAATATCGGCGCTTCGGGCCTTGCTGGCCTTGCCGCTCCTGCTTTCGCCAGCGTCGGCGATTCGACAGAGATCACCGGCATCTTCGGGGAGCTTCTGTCGAACCCCGGCAAAATGATCCTCTTCCACGGTATCTTCATCGCGGTCTCGACCATCATCGTGACCCGCGGCGTCAAAGGCGGCATCGAGAAGGCCGCGACCTGGCTGATGCCGGTCTTCTTCTTCCTTCTGGTGGCGCTGGCCGTCATCTCGCTGACCGTCGGTGATGCGGGTGCAGCGCTGGCATTCCTCTTCCAGCCGGACTTCCAGGCGCTTGCGCGCGATATTGCCGATGGTTCGATCCTCGTGAACGCGGTGGGTCAGGCGTTCTTCTCGCTGTCGCTCGGCTCGGTCCTCATGCTGACCTACGGCATCTATCTCAGCCGTGAGACGTCGATCCCGGGCGCCGCAACGACGGTGGCTTTCGCCGATACGGGCGTGGCGATGATCGCGGGCCTCGCGGTCTTCCCGGTGGTGTTCCAGTTCGGCCTTGAGCCAGCTGGCGGTCTCGGCCTGATTTTCGGGCCGCTGCTTCTCGCGTTCAACCAGATGCCGTTTGGCGCGCTCTTCGGCCTTGCCTTCTTCATCATGGCGGTCTTCGCCGCCCTGACCTCGGCGATCTCGCTGTTCGAGGTGCCGGCGGCATGGGCCAAGGGTGACATTACCCTCGACGAAGCGACCCGGAACAAGCGCCGCCTGATCGGTACAATCCTGATCGGTCTTGCAATCTTCGTGATCGGCGTCTTCCACGCGCTGAGCCAGGTTCCGGTCGAAGCGGGCGACAACTTCTTCAATACGTGGCAGCCCTTCGGCACCCTCCCGGTGATTGGCGACAGGACGCTCCTCGACGCCATCGACGGCCTGACAGGCAACGTGCTCCTGCCGCTCGGCGGTTTCCTGGCAGCGGTCTTCGCGGGCTATGTGGTGACCCAGTCCGCGAGCCGCGAGGAGCTCGGCTTCAAGCAGGAGAAGCACTACCAGCGCTGGCGGTTCCTGATCCGCTATGTGTGCCCCGCGGTGGTCGGCCTGATCCTTGTCTACGGCATCGCGATTGCGCCGTTCCTGAACTAGGGACCGGCGGGCATTCCGAGAGATGAAAAGGGGCGCTTCGGCGCCCCTTAGTCTTTGGCGTAGAGGTCGGTGGCTTCGATCAGCGCCTTGACGATGCCGGGCTCTGAGGCGGCGTGGCCCGCGTCAGGGATCACCTTGAGGATCGACCCCGGCCAGGCGTTGTGGAGCTCAAACGCAGACTTCATCGGCGTCACCACGTCGTATCGGCCCTGCACGATGGTGCCGGGGATACCCGCCAGCTTGCCTCCGTTGGCGATGATCCAGTCGTCCGCGTCGAAGAAGCCGCCATTCGTGAAGTAGTGGTTCTCGATCCGCGCAAAGGCGAGGGCGAAGCGTTCGCCCGCGAAGCTGTCCATGCGCTCCCTGTTTGGGTGGAGGGACACTGTCGACCCCTCCCAGACCGCCCAGGCCTTGGCCGCCTCGAGCTTGGCGCGTTCATCGTCGCCGGTGAGGCGCTTGCGGTAGGCGTCCATCATGTCGCCGCGCTCGGCTTCAGGGATGGGGGCGAGGAAGTCCTGCCATTCCTCAGGGAAGATCCAATTCGCGCCTTCCTGGTAAAACCACAAAAGCTCGGACCTTCTCAGGGTGAAGATGCCCCTGAGGACCAACTCGGACACCCGGGTGGGATGGGTGAGCGCATAGGCGAGGGCGAGGGTCGATCCCCACGAACCGCCGAACACCTGCCAGCGCTCGATGCCCAGGTTTCGCCGCAATTGCTCCATGTCGGCGACAAGGTCCCATGTTGTGTTCTCGCGCAATTCGGCGTGGGGCATCGAGCGGCCACAGCCGCGCTGATCAAAGAGGACGATCTTGTAATGCTCGGGATCGAAGTAGCGACGCATCGAGGGCGTGGACCCACCGCCGGGACCGCCGTGGCACACCACGACTGGCTTTCCGTCAGGATTTCCGCTGACTTCGTAGTAGATCTCGTGAAGCGGAGAGACCTGAAGGCGTGCGCGCCGGAACGGCTCCACGGGGGGATAGAATGAAGATCTCGCCATGGAAGCCTTTGCGCTGCAACTCGGGTTGTGATTATACTCCGTCTAACCACATGGGACGTGTGGGCAATGGGGCGAAGAGCCAAATTGTCCAGAGAGTGCCCGCGTTGGTCGTGGGGCAGAAATTTCTAATGGGCAGGGTGGCCGTCATCGTTCGAGCGCTTCTTCTTGGTGTGGGCTTTTGCGCCGTCACGGGCTGTGCGTCCGTGGAAGTGTCGATGCCGTCGATCCCCGGGATGACCAAGGCCTCGATCGCTGAAGAGGACGCCCGCGAGCGCGAAGAGCTTCGCTCTGCGCTGGCCAAGCTTGAAGAGCGTCCCTGGACCCCTGCGGAAGACCGTGAAGACGGTTTCGTCACGCTGCTCTTTGGCGGCTCGGTGACCTCTCCGAAGCACCAGGCTGCGGCCTATGTCGACAGCCTGGAAGGCGATGTCGCCCTCGAGGTCCGCCGTGACCTTGAACAGACCCTCGCCGCTGCGTGGAACGTGGCCCAGAAGGGCCGCACGGCTACGACGGCGATGGAGCCGCTGCCGACGGATCTCAGGACTATCGAGGACGCCATTGTCGAAGCGCGCCACTGCCGCATCGTCTATGCCGAGGCGCTGCTTCTTCTCGCCAAGCGCGACGAGGGCGTCTCCCGGGACGAGATCCGCCGGGTGAAGCAGCAGTTCAATCAGGCGATCATGGAGCTTGGCCGCACGGCTGACGCTCTTTCCGTTAGGCTTGATGGCGGCGAGCCGGTGAACTCCGTCGCCGAAGCCACCAGCGCGCGCTAAGCGCTCTTCTCCATTCAGAGCTTACGGTCCGAGGATCTCGGCCTGGTCTTCGTCACGCCGTGCTTTCTGAAGGCGTGCGTTCATGATTCGCTTCTCGAAGAGATCGACGTAGGGCTGGGGCACCCCGGGGATGCCGCGCAGCTTCTGGAGCTGTCGGGTCGCCGTGGAGAGGTCGCGCTCTTTCCACGCGGCGAGAAGGTCGCGCTGGACATCGGCCAGTGCACGGAAGGTTTTCGACGCCTTCAAGAACGGGTTGCCGACGAGGCCGTAGATCATCTCTGGCTGGCCTTCATACTCGCGACGGACAAAGTCGAGATCGAGGAAGGCGTAATGGTGACGGAGGGCGTCATAGACCTTCGCGTCGGTCAGGATCGCCGGGCCATAAAGCTCTGACCGTGCGCGCAGGCGGCCCGCGAAGCTCACCGGCTGGCCGAGCGCGGCGTAACGGTTCCGGCCGCCAAGGCCGACGGGACCGGCGAAGCATGGACCCGACGCGATGCCGATTTCGATCCTGCCGTCTGCCAGCTCTTCGAGCGATCCGCCGGGGCCGACATGGTGGCTGCCGGCGACCTGCTGGCTGATCGCGGAGACGTCGTCGAGCATCTTGAGGGCACAGGCGCAGGCGAGCTCGATGTGCTTCGGCTCATCGAGCGGCACGTTCCAATAACCAAGAAGCCGTCCGTCCTCGCCATAATCGACGGTGCCCTCATGCTCGAGAATCGTCCGGCGCAGGCGGTCATTGGCCGAGGCCTTGAAGAGGACGTAGTCGCGGGGATCTTCCTCGAACTGACGGATGAGAGAAGAGGGCAGCTGGAAGGCGCATGAGAGGACCGTGACGTCACGGTGGACGCCGTAAAGGAGCTTGGTTCCTCCGTGTGCCTGCAGCTTGCGCATGGCCTTCTGGGGCAGGGCGCCGTGGAACGCTCCGCGTACGACATCGTCCCGCACGACCATGTTCGTCAGGACCGTGGCGCCGACTGCAAGCGGGCCTCCGAGCGCCGCGAAGATACCCGGCGAAGGATCAAGCAGCAGGCCTGTTGAGCGGAAGATCAGGAAGGCCCCGAGGAAGCTCAGGAGCGCAAGGGTCAGCGACACGGCGACCGCGAGCGCTGACGGCACGTAGATCACCGAGAGAACAGCCAGCACACCGATGAGCACTGCAGAGAACGCTTCCGCAAAGCCGCCCCAGTCGGGCCTGATCGGCGCTTCGCCGACCGCGATCTGCTGGGCGAGAAGGGCGTGAACCTCCGCTGACGGACGGGTGCCGCGCGCGGTTCGGACGAGGCCCTCTTCATCGAGCGCTGCGCCGATAAAGACGTGACGGCCTCTGAGGGCGGAGCCCCACGCGTCGGGGTCTTCAAGGAGGCGCCAGGCAGGCACGCTCGGCACACTGATCTCCTGAGGCATCCAGAATCTGAACTCCGACCGCCCGTCGAGGTCGATAAGAGGACCGCCGCCGATGCGGAAGGAAGAGACCGGGGCGCCAGCGTTCGAGACGGCTGTCGCGGCCGGGGTGAAACTCACCACCTCGCCGTCGATCGTCAGGGCACCAAGGCCCGGCGTCGCCGCTACGATATCCCGGCCCGCATAGAGGGGAGCAACCCTCCGCACACGGCCGTCCGGGTCTTCGGGCAGGGCGGCGACGATCGGGAGCTCGGCTTCACGGAGCTCTGCCGAAAGGGTCTTGCGGCCTAGGATCGAGGGGACGGCGATAAAGCCGACGCCGGTGTCCGCGCCTTCGATCCGGGCCCAGGGGCGGCCTTCGAAGCTGACCCGCGACCAGCTGACGTCTGCGTTCGAGGGGGAAAGCTCTTCACCGATGCCAAGGCCGACCGGGCCGCCAGCAGCTGCCCGGGCGAGGACGAGGTCGGTGGAGGGCAGCACCGAGAGGGCCGCGACGCGGTCCGCGGTCTCGCCGGACCGGATCTCCATCCACCGCCGCGCGATCACGTCGGGGGAGAGGGGGTCGTCGCCTGCCACGGAGGTCGTCAGCAGGACGGACCGTGCGCCTGCGGTCTCCGCGCTGTCGATCAGCGCGCCGAAAGCGTTGCGCGGCCATGGCCAGTCGCCGAGGCGCTCTTCGCTCTCCTCGTCGATGAGGACGGTGGCGACAGGCAGCTCGGAGACCACGGGACGCGGCGCGAGGCGCATGATGATGTCGAAGATCGCCTCCCGCACCGGCGCACCGGGGGTGGAGGCGGAGAGAATGGCGAAAGCCGCGATCAGCGCGATGATGACCGAAGGGCTGACGAGGAGGAGGCGGAGCCTCTGTTCCTGGCGCTGCTCAAACAAGGTGCGGTCTCCTGTTAACCTTTTCGCTCGCAATCGGACGCCGTGCTATTAACTTTATCACGGCCTCGGCGTGCGCGGATCGCTTTCACTGCGTATTCAGCTCTGTCTGGCATGGTTTGCGCTCCATGTGCGCAAGGTAAACGGATCGGCGAAAGAGGCGATGAGCAAGGCGGAGTTCTCGGTCGAAGATGGCCCTGCACCGCGCATCGAAGCGCGCGGCGGCTGGACCATGGCCGATGGTATCGCCCGTATCGACGCACAGATCCGTAAGTTCACCGAGACAACTCTCGATAAGCCCCTGATCATCGACATGGCCGGCGTCGACAATCTCGACACCTCCGGCGCGATGGTGCTCCAGCGGACCATGCAGGCCTGCGGGGCCCGGGCTGATCTCAGCCAGCCTCTCAAGGGGTTCGAGAACGTCTCTGATCATCACAAGGTCCTCCTCGAACAGGCCGCAGGCAATCTCGTCTCGTGCGAGACCCCTCCGCCCAGAGCATCATGGCTCGTTGTTCTGGAGCGCGTTGGTCAAGCAACCGAGAACATTCTCGATGAAGCTCTCCACATTATGAGCTTCGTGGGCGCCGTGATGGTGCGGATGTTCGAAACGATCCGCCACCCGGGTCGTTTCCGTCCGACCAGCGTGGTTCACCACATGGAATCGGCAGGGCTGAACGCGCTTTTCATCGTCGGGCTGATGTCGTTCCTGATTGGCGCCGTGGTCGCCTTCATGGGTGCGACGGTGCTGGCTGAGTTCGGCGCGGAGGTCTTCGCGGTTGAGCTTGTGGGCATTTCTGTCCTCAGGGAATTCGGCGTCCTCCTGACGGCCATCCTGATCGCTGGCCGTTCGGGCAGCTCCTTCACCGCGGCTATCGGGTCGATGAAGCTGCGCGAGGAAATCGACGCCATGCAGGCCATGGGGATTGATCCGCTTGATGCGCTCGTGGTGCCGCGTGTGCTGGCGCTGCTGATTGCCGTGCCGTGCCTCGCATTCCTTGCAGCTATTCTTGGCCTCGTCGGTGGCGGTGCGGTCTGCGCTCTGGCTCTCGACATCCCGCCCGCGCTCTTCATGGCGAGGACCCAGGAGATCATCGTCATCGACAACTTCATCGTCGGGATGGTGAAGGCGCCGGTCTTCGGCTTCGCGATCGCCGTCATCGGTTGCTACCAAGGCATGATGGTTAGGGGATCCGCAGAGGACCTCGGCCGCAGAACCACCATCTCGGTCGTCCAGTCGCTGTTCCTCGTGATCCTCGTCGATGCCCTCTTCGCGGTCTTCTTCATGGAGCTCGACTACTGATGGCTCCTGAGAACATCATCGAAGTCCGGGGCGTCCGGAACCAGTTCGGCACCCAGGTCGTCCACAAGGACCTCGATCTCGACGTCCATCGTGGTGAGATCCTCGGCGTGGTCGGCGGGTCGGGCACCGGTAAGTCGGTGCTCCTCCGGACCATTGTCGGCCTCCAGATCCCCAAGGCTGGCAAGGTCGAAATCCTCGGCAAGCAGATCTACCCGAAGCGGGCGTCCGCCAAGGAGATCAACGAGGATATCGGAATCCTGTTTCAGGATGGTGCGCTCTTCAGCTCGATGACCGTGGCAGAAAACGTCATGGCGCCCCTGCGCGAGCATCACCCGGAAATCTCGGACGAGCTGGCCGAGGAGATCGCAGGCATGAAGCTCTCCCTCTCCGGCCTCAATGAGGGTGTCGGTGAGAAGATGCCGTCAGAGCTTTCGGGCGGTATGAGAAAGCGCGTGGCGCTGGCCCGAGCGATGGCGCTCGATCCAAAGATCCTCTTCCTCGACGAGCCCACCGCGGGCCTCGACCCCATTGGCGCTGCGAAGTTCGACGAGCTGATCATGGGCCTGAGGGATAATCTCGGGCTCACCATCTTCATGGTCACCCACGACCTCGACAGCCTGATCAGGGCCACGGACCGCGTGGCGGTGCTGGCTGAGAAGCAGGTGATCATCAACGCGCCTCTCGATGAGGTGCGCCGCTCCAACCATCCCTGGATCCAGGAATATTTCGGCGGGCCAAGGGGCCGTGCCGCCCAGGGCTCAAATCTTGCGTCACAGAGCGCCTAGGAGATTCCCATGGAAACCCGCGCCCATTTCGTCCTCATAGGCAGCTCGGTCGTCGCCGTTGTCGTCATGGCGATGATGTTCATCCTGTGGCTAGGCAACACAGAGCGTGCCTTCGACGAGTACTATGTCGTCTTCAACGAGCGGGTCTCCGGCCTGCAGGTCGGCGCTGCGGTCCAGTTCAACGGTATCCGTGTCGGCGAGGTGGAAGAGCTCGGCCTCGACAACCGTGATCCCAACATCGCCGTGGCCCTCATTCGCGTGGAGGAAAATACGCCGATCCGCGAGACGACCCGGGCCGAGCTGGAGCTTGTCGGCGTCACGGGCCTGTCAATCATCCAGTTCGTCGGCGGCGATCCCAACGCTCCCTTGCTGAAAAGCATTTCCGACCGCCGCATTCCGACCATTCAGGGCTCTGCCGGTGGACTCGCTGCGGTCATCGAAAGCTCGGGCCCGCTGGCAGAGAACATCACCAGCCTCGTCAGCGCAGAGAACATCGACCGGATTGGCCGTATCCTCGAGGACATTGAAAGCCTCACCGATGCCATTGCCGACAAGGACGAGGACATTGGCGAGATCATTGAGAATGTCGCCACCATCTCGATCATCCTGCGGCGCAATGCCGAAGCGCTCGACACGACCGTGGCGCGGATCAACTCCATCATCGATGAGACCGAGGGCATGCTGCGCACCGATGTGAAGCAGACCCTCGAGGCTGCGGCGACGTCCGCCGAGAGCCTCTCCGAAGTCATTGCGGAGATCGAGGACATTCTCTCGGAGAACCGTCCCGCCATCGATGCCTTCGCCCAGGAAGGCCTTGGCGCCACTGTCGGCGTGATCGCTCAGGCGAACCGCGTCCTTGCCACCACCGAAGCCATTCTGCAGGAGTTCGACCGTGACCCGGCGCGCTTCCTGCTGGGCGAGAACCGTCCGGAGGCCCGCCCATGATCAGATCTCTTTCCGCCGTCTCGCTGCTTGCCCTTGGCGGCTGCATCAACCTCATTGCTCCGGCCTCGGAGCTTCCGCCGCGCTACACGCTGACGGCGATGGAGGAGACGAGGAGCGAGCAGCGCCTTCCCTATTCGCTGGCCATCGCCGATGCCCGGGCAGAGAGCGCGCTCAACACCTCGAAGATCGCTGTCCGCACGGGCGCGAACGAAATCCGTTACATGCCTGAGGGTGAGTGGGCTGACCGCGCACCGCGGATCTTCTCGGTCCTTCTTGAGCGTTCGGTGGAAGAGCGGGGCGCATTGCTGGCGGTCTCCGACAGGGTTGCCCTCCCGCTGGCTGACTTCGTTCTCTACTCGGACATTCAGCGTTTCGAAGCCGACCGTACGACGGAGCCGACCCAGGCGATCGTTATCTTCCGTGTGCGCCTTGAAAGCCGCAACGGCATGATCCTCGGTGTCCAGCGGTTCGAGACCCGTGTCCCGGTCGATGGCGACAGCACGGCTGAGGTCGCTGAGGCGCTCAACCGCGCAGCGTCTGAGCTATCCAGCGACGCCGCTGGCTGGGCCCTGGAGCGTCTTTCGAACGCCCGGAGCTAACGCTTAATCGAAATGGCCCTTAGCCGTGCCGATCGCCACGTAGAGCTGGCCGAGCGGTGTGCGGAGCATATCCTGCAGCGCGACCTCTGACGACGCAGCATCGTCGCCCACGACGGGGGCGAGCAGCTGGTCAAAATCAGCGAGATAGGTTTCGGAGGCTTCCGCGAAGCTCTCATCCTTGCCGATCGTCGTGCGGAGCTTGGCACGAAGATCGACCGGATCATTTGCGAGGATCTGGCCTACGAAGAGCTGGCGCTCGCCACGCTCGAAGCGCTGCTGTTCGTCAGCGCTCGGCATACCGAAGAGCTGGGCCTTCATGGCCATGGTGAAGCGCTGCATGCGGAGGACACGCTCTTGCTCCTCCGGCGTCTTGGCGGCGGGGAGCTCTGGCACCGGACGCGGGGGCGTTCGCGGCTGAGCCTGCGGGCGAGGTTGCGCGGCGCTGTCGTTCTCGACCTTCTCGAGAATGCGCCGCCATGAGCCGCCGAGGTTCTTTGCAGAGCCGTTCTTCTTGGCCGCCGGGGCCGGCGCAGGCGCGGCAGCCGGAGCAGGCGCCGGTTCAGCTGGCCTCGTTTTCAGCTTCTCGGATTGCTCGGCGAGACTCCGGCCAAGGCTGTCGGCGCGGGTCTTCTGCTGTTCGATCAGGAGGCGGAGCTTCTCGCTCTCATCGATCAGCGCCTGCTGCGCCGTGCGTAAGGTATCGGCACCGCCCTTGAGGTCATCGGCAAGGCCCTTGGGCGCTTCGCGGAAGAGCTGGTTCGTCTCGACCATGGCTTCCCTGAGGGAAGCAAACTGATCGGCGCTTTGGGCGGAGACAACCTCTAGCCGCTTCAGCTTCTCTTCGATGTCGGGGAATGCGCTTGATGCGTCTTCCTCAGCCTTACGCGAGCGCGCGGCGAGGGCGGTGGCGAAGGCATCTGCTTCGGCATTCATTTTGGCGGTGGCGTCAATGAGGGCCTGGCGTTCCTTGGCGAGGCGCTCGGTGCCTTCCTTTGTGCCGCCGCGCATCGTCTCTGCTGCTGCGTCGATGGCGCCGACCTGATCACGGATCTGCTTCTCGGCCTTGGCGAGCTTCACGAGGGCCCGGTCGAGTTCTCCGCCGAGGAGGTCGAGGTCGCCGCGCACGGCGTCGGCTTTGATCGCGGGCTCGAAGTGATCAACGGCCTGGCCAAGGCGGCTGGCCGTCTCTTCGAGGCGCAGCGATGCACGCAGGAGGTAGCCGCCGAGGAGGACGAGGAGGGAATTGGAAAGCGCGAGGATGACCACTGCGCCGGAATAGCCAAGGCCGAACTTCCAGAGCCCCGTGGTCTCACGAAGGGCGAGGGTCGTCCCGATCGGCCAGGCGATCAGCCAGACGGCGAGGATGAGAACCGAGAGAAGCTTTGCAGCTGTCCAAATCTGTTCGGCGTCGGGAAGCCAGCCTGAACGGCGGACAGGCGCGGGCCGTGCGTCGGCGACCATCGTCGCGCGCACGGTCTCAACCGGCGCTGGCGCGTCGGTCAGCTCATCCACAAGGTCTCGTTCGGCCTCGGCCATCTCGCTCCTTGATACGGCAATGATGCCGCATACGCCCCTCAGACTGCCTTCTCGCTCCCAAGGTTAATCGCGGCTTAACCCCGCAACCAAAAGGCCGCGAGTCTTATCCTCGGGCGATTCACAGGGCCTAGAATGGCCTTCTATGACTGATCTTTCACGTCCCGCCCGCTTCCAGAAAGCCCTCGGGCGAATCGCGCCGGAGCTGGCCCGCATGCTGGGAGGCCCCTTGGCGGGTCTCGCAGCAGAGAAGGCGAGCGCCATTCTCCTCGCCAAAGAGGTCGCCGAGCAGGCCGAGCTCGAACGGGCGCTGGCGTCGGCCTCGCCCTCCGTGCTGCTGGAGCTGAAGGAGGCGGGCCTGGCGCTCCAGCGAAGCCTGATCGAGGCGGGGGTGGAGGAAGAGCGCATCGCTGCTCTGGACCGGCAGAGTGCGAGGGAGCGAGAAATCGCGCTGAAAGACCATATCCCCGGCTTTCTCGCGGTAACCGTGGTGGCAGGGTTCTTCGCCGTGCTTGCCGTGATGTTGCTGAGGCAGGTTCCCGAGGGAACTGAGACCGAGTTCTCCATCATGCTCGGCGCGCTCGCGGCCATGGCCGCTGCGGTGATGAACTATTATTTCGGCTCCTCGGCTTCGAGCCGGGAGAAGACGCGGATGCTGGGCCAGCGGCCTTTCTGAAGCTTGTCAGCCGGAGGGGCGCGGGATAGCGCCGGTTCCATGAGTTTTGACGTTGCCATCCTCGGCTCTGGCGTGATCGGCGCCTGCGCTGCGTTTCATCTGGCCGAGGGTGGCCGGAAGGTCCTCTGGGTCAGCGACGGAGAGGCCGGCGCGACCCATGCGGCAGCAGGGATGCTGAGCCCTTCGTTCGAGCTGGCGCATGACGCAGGCGGGCCGAAGCTGCGGGCACTCCTTGAGCTGGGGCTTGAGAGCTGGCGCGGATTCGCGGCGCGGCTGTCGGATGAGCCTGCGGGGGACATCGGGTTCCAACTGGGCGGCGTTTACGGGATCGGCTTTCACGCAAGGCCGCCCGGGTCGGAGCTTCCTGATCGCGGCGCATTGCGCGAGTTTTCGCAGAAGCCGTCAGCCTTTGTGCCGGGAGAAGGGTCGGTCGAACCACTTCTCCTCCTTCAGCATATCAAGCGGCGCGCTGCGGATGTCGGGATCACCATCGTGGAAGGCCGGGGTGAGGTCGCCGAGGGTGGTGTCAGAGTCGCTGGCGAGACCTTCAGCGTGCAGAATGTCGTACTCGCCACGGGCGCTGCACGGGAGCAGGGGCCTGAGGGCTTGATGGGCGTGAAGGGCGCGGCGTTCATCGTCAGGTTGCACCCTGATGATGCTGGCGCTGTCCCCGGGGTGGTCCGTTCACCGACGGCCTACTTCGTGCCGCGGCAGGACGGCACGCTTTACATCGGAGCGACAGAAGAATGGCCCGGCGCGATTGCAGCGGGCCCTGATGATCTGTGGTCGGATGCTGTGAGGCTGTTACCGTGCCTTGGCCGCGCTGAGCGTCTCAGACGTCTCGAGGGCTTCCGTCCCTTCATCGACAGGAGCGGACCCCTCATCGAGCGTGACGGTGGTCGGCTTGGTCTCATCCGCGCTCAGGGGCACCATCGGAACGGTGTCCTGCTCGGGCCCGTGAGCGCCGAGGCGATCGAGGAACTGCTTGTCTGACAGGCCCTGACGGTCGGCGATCAGCTTGTCATAGGCCCGGCGCCACGGGCGCGGCCAGAAATGGGTCACACGAAGTTTGTAGCGGCGGGTCAGGAGGTTCCGGCGCTTCGGCGTCGGACGCAGGCGCGAGGCAAGGTCCATCAGCTCATCGGTCGCGGCCGTCTGGCCAATCGCGTCCTTGAGAACCGCTGCGGTCTCGTCGTCGAGGGTCGGCAGCTTGGCGACGGCTTCGTCGAGCTCGTCAGCCTTGATGTCGTCTTCGCTGCGCTCGCCCTCGCGTTCTTCGACGGCAGGAGGCAGGTCGCCGAGAACCTCGGTGATCGCCTGGGCGACTTCGGGTTCCTTGGAGAGGCGCTTGGCGAGGGTCTCGTTGGCCTCGACCACGATCACCGGCTGCTGGTCATTGTCCCGGCGGCGCGCCCGGCGAAGGGGGCTCGCGCCATAGCCTAGGGAGGCCGAGGCGAGGTCGGGGCGCATGAGAAGGCCGGCTTTGCTTTCTGCCTGCATCAGAACTTCCTGCTGGTCGCGGGCATCGGCGTGCCCTGCGTCGTCGTCGCCATCTTTTGGGTCGCCGAACGATTCGGCGAGTCTGTTCTGCACGGACTTAGCGCCGCGGGGCGGGCGAGGCGCCTCTTCGTTTTCCGCATCGGCGCGTTTTTCAGCGACGCGCTTGAAGGCTTCAGCTTGCGCCCGAAGGCGTTCGGCCTTGAAGGTATCGCTGGCTGCTTCTTCAGGTGACGCGGTGGCGTCTGCTTCGGAGACGCTGGTCTCGTCGAGGCCGAGGAGCTGGCGCGCAGCGTTAGTCACCTTGGGCGTGATGCCGTCGATGGGCAGCGCGCCGGAGAGCACATTGGCCTGGCACTGGTGGAAACCCATGGTCCTGAGCGCGAGGCAGGCCGCTTCGTCCTCAGCGCCAATGGCGGAGACGATAGCGCCTTTGGACTCAGCAAAGGCGATGAGGTCAGCAGCGTTCTGAAGGCTCGCCGTATGGTCGTTGCGGACTGCGCGGAGGAGGCCGCGGCCGCCGGTCTTGATCTCGTCAAAGGGTGCGATCGCGAAGACCTCGGCGATCTCGTCGCCCCGGCCCATCAATTCAGCGGCCAGCCTGACGCCGAGCTCCTTGAGCTCCGTCAGGATCGGCGCGGCTTCTGCGGTGTCGGAGACGCGGACCGGGCATTCGAAGGTGACCATCTCAGGATCGAGGCGGGTCGCTTCGAGAATCGCTTTCACCGATGCGGGGAGGCCTGGATCGATGCAGTCGGCAGGCGAAAGATTGATCGACAGGCCCGAAGGCTTCGAGAAGGCCCAGGACGCAAATTCCGCCGCCGAGCGCTCGAGAATCCGGCGCGTCAGGGCAGCGAGGCGGTCTTCGGCCTCGAAAGCGGGAAGGAAAACAGCGGGAAGCATGGTGCCAAAGCGCGGGTGATCCCACCGGCAAAGCGCTTCCACCCGCGCCAGCGAGCCGTCCTGAAGCGAGAAGATCGGCTGGTACAGGAGGTGGATCTGGCGCGAGACCAGGGCCTCGTCCATGTCCGCTCTTGTCAGTTTGAGAGCGCGTGCGCCCATACCAGTTCCCTCACGCCAAGCGATTCCAGCGCATGAGAATGTGTGAAGGGAAACAGTTAATGGGGTTTAAATCCGGATGAATCCTTTGTTGTCAAAGGCGGGATCGCGGAATCAGTCCTCGAACTGTTCGCGCAGGATACGCTCTTCGAGGCCGGTGCCGTGGTCGAAGAGG
This sequence comes from Parvularcula mediterranea, assembly GCF_013085255.1. Taxonomy (GTDB): domain Bacteria; phylum Pseudomonadota; class Alphaproteobacteria; order Caulobacterales; family Parvularculaceae; genus Parvularcula; species Parvularcula mediterranea. The sequence goes on along the minus strand of NZ_JABFCX010000003.1, from coordinate 759,575 downwards.
AGCTGCATCTGCTTCTTCCTCTCGATCGTGCAGTGGACCTCGGTGACGTTCCTGACCTCGACATTGTCGGCGGTGGCGGCGCAGCTCCTGAAGTCGGGGTCCTGGACGTGGAAGGTCACTTCCGCATCGTAGGGAAGGAGGGCGCCGCGCCAGCGCCTTGGCCGGAACGCGCTGATCGGCGTGAGGGCGAGGAGGTTCGCATTGATCGGCAGAATCGGTCCGTGGGCGGAGAGATTATAGGCTGTGGAGCCTGCGGGCGTCGACAGCAGCACGCCGTCGCAGATGAGCTGGCCCATCCGTGTCTCGCCATTGACCATGATCGAGATGCGCGCGGTCTGGCGTGTCTGGCGGATGAGGGAGATCTCGTTGATCGCCATTGCCTCGTGGACATTACCGTCCCTGTCCGTCGCTTTCATGCAGAGGGGGTTGATCACCGCGCGGTCGGCATTAGCAATGCGCTCGGGCAGCTCTTCAACCTTGCCGAGGGGGTTCATCAGGAAGCCGACGGTTCCGCAATTGATGCCGTAAACGGGCTTCGGGTGCTTCATCGAATCGCGCAGCACTTCGAGCATTGTGCCGTCGCCGCCGACCGCCACGATGTAGCGGGCGTCAGCCTCGGTCGCGTTGCCGAAAACGTCCGTAAGCTTCTCGAATGCCGATTGGGCTTCGGGCCGGTCGTTGGCGATGAAGGCGATCTCGCCTTTTCTTGGTGGCTCACGGCGCATGGCCAAGACGCTGGCCCGCGTGGCCGGGAAAGTCAAAGCCCTAGGGTTTCAGTGCCTCGCCTGTGATGTCGAAGGCTTCGCCCTTCCAGGGGGTGAGGCCAGCAGAGCCCTGATGGGCGATGAAGGCATCGGAGGCGTCAGCTGCCGCGCCGTCATACTCGAAGGACTGGAGCATTGCGAGGAAGCCTGTCTGAGTCACAAGGCGGGGGCCGTCCGTGTAGGGGCTATCGGGATGGCGCGTGGGGATGAGGAGACCATCGGCGTCGCCCATCACGTCGAGCACCTCGCCAAGCCCGCGCATGCGCGAGAGATAAGGGTTGTCGAAGGTCATGGGGATGAGTGTGAACTCTTCGCCGTCTGGTCCCTGAAGTGGGCCGGGGAGACCCCGCGCTGGCATCATGTTGAAGCAGTCTGCGACGCAGATGCTGGTGACCGTCGCAACCTTGCCTTCGAAGTGCCCGCCTTCAGCCCCAAGGCGCATGGCGAGGGGTTGGAGGCCGTTGATCTGGACCTGACCGCCATGGAACAGGCCCCAGAGCCCGTAGAACTTCTCTCCTGCGCCGCCCGGAAGAGCCTTGAGCAGACCGGTATTGTCAAGGATGTGCGTGTACCGACCAACGTCTGAAGGCCTCAGGAGAGCATTCTTGAGAAGGAGGTCGTTCACCGCCCGGATGGATGCAAGATCGGTGAAGCCTGGAACTTCGGACGGCCACGGACGATTGGCAAAGGCTTCCGGGACGACGGTGCCGTTGATCGTGTCAACGCCGACAAAGACGATCTTGCCTTCGTCAGGCTGGGCTTCGTTGAAGGACCGGACAGCGCCCAGCTTGGCGAAGAATTCCTTGTTGCCCCACTGGGTCGCTGTCTCGGCCCAACCATCGAAAACCCGGCGTGCCGGAGCGTCGTCGCCGTCAAGCACATAGGCGTTGAAAGCCATCGCCTGCGCCGGGCTCAGCTCGGCGTAGTAGGTCCTGATGCCGAGCTCCTCGTGGAGGTGGCGCATCATTGCGAGGTCGAGGGTCTGAACATCCGCATAGCCGTGGATTTCGTTCAGCATGAAGAGCGAGTGGTCGTAGAAGGACCGTTCGAAAGAGAGCCCTGCTTCTGCGGCGCCGAGGTCGAGGGGCACGGCTTCTGCCTCGAGGAAGGCCGCGTATTTGCCCTTGCCGAGCATGTCCTTTGCGACGGGAAGTTGGGGCAGGCCAGCGATTGCGAGAAGCACCAGCGCCAGGAAGATCGCGATCCACTTCAGGACCGAAAGAACGATGCGCATGGTGAGCCCCTCCAGCTAGGGCTTACTGCCCCTCGTCGTCACTATCGCCCCTTTCGCCGAAGGGCGTCCAGACCGGTTTTGGCGCTCCACGACTCCGGGGTTGCTGCGATGCAAGATATCCTTTGTGAAACGGTCGCGCCGCTTGCATTTGGCCGGTTCCGGGGGTAGGGGCGGCCACTTCCTCTTATTCCTGCCGGAGAACCTATGGCGCGCGTCACCGTCGAAGACTGCATCGAGAAAGTCGACAACCGGTTCGATCTTGTCCTGCTGGCTGCCCACCGGGCCCGCATGATCGCTTCCGGTCAAGCGCCTGAAGTCGATCGCGACCGCGACAAGAACCCTGTCATCGCGCTGCGTGAGCTGGCTGCCGACAAGATCACCTCGGATGAGATCACCGAAGACCTCGTCACTTCGCTTCAGACCCAGCTCGACGTTGATGAGCCGGACGAGGCGGAAGGCGTTGCAGCCGAGAAGGCTGACCTGCCCGAGCACGACCAGGTCTCCGAAGACGACCTGCTCGCAGCGCTCCAGCAAAGCGGCATGGCGCCGCTGTCGCCCTCCAACAAGTGACGGGACGGGGCGCTCCGCAGCTCCTGAGGATCGTCGCCATCGTCCTGGCCCTTGGTCTTTCGACGGTGGTGGTCCTTCAGGGCAGGGGTTCCCTCGAAGGCGAGCTGCCCTTCTGGATCCTTGCGGTCCCAGCCCTGATGCTGCTCGCGGCAATGCTTCTTGCTAAGCATGAGCGGGAGGCCAAAGGTGGCCAGGATGGCAAGGACGAAACCGACACCGGAAACCGTGGATGAGGCGCAGGTTGCAAGCCCGCAGAAGGCGGCAGCGCGCCGTGGCAGCGACGCTCGCGCGGTCGAGCCGCAAGCGGATGCACCTCAGGACAAGTCAGCTGGAAAAACGGACGCGAGTGTTCCGGGTCCTGCTGAGACGGATGTTCCGCCGCCGCCGATAGGCCGCGCGCCAGAGATCGTCAGGCAATACGAACTGGTCGAGCTTGTCCGGGCCTATGATCCAAACCTCGACGAGGACCTTCTCAATAAGGCCTATGTCTATGCCTACAAGGCGCACGGCAACCAGATGCGTGCGTCGGGCGACCCCTATTTCACCCACCCGGTTTCGGTTGCTGCGATCCTCGCCGACCTGAAGCTCGACCCAGTCACCATCGCCACGGCGCTTCTCCATGACGTGGTGGAGGACACCGACGTCTCGGTGGAGGAGATCAGGAAGCTCTTCGGTGACGAAGTGGCGATGCTGGTCGACGGGGTGACCAAGATCTCCACCAAAGAGATGCCCGCCGACGTGGACGGCGCTGCGGAGAACTTCGCCAAGTTCATCCTCGCGACGTGCAAGGACGTCCGTGTGCTGCTCGTCAAGCTCGCGGACCGACTCCACAATATGCGCACGCTGCACCATGTGCCGAAGCCCGAGAAGCGGCGGCGCAAGGCGCTCGAGACAATGGAGATCTACGCGCCTCTCGCGCGGATCATCGGGATCGAGAAGTTTCGCGAAGAGCTTGAAGACCTCTCCTTCTACTATCTGCGTCCTGACGATTATGCAGCGATCACCAAGGGGCTCGAAAGGGTCTCTTCGAAGTCGGTGTCGGACGTCATCGCGCTCAGCCAGACCCTCCGTACAGAGATCGAGAAAGCGGGTATCGATGCGGAGATCTATAGCCGCGAGAAGCGGGCGTTTTCGGTCTGGCGGAAGATGCAGCGGAAGAAGCAGCTGTTTGAGGAGCTGGCGGATATCTATGCGTTTCGTGTGATTGTTCCGAATGAGGAGGATTGCTACCGCGTTCTCGGCGTCATTCACCGGAACTACCGGATGATCCCGGGCGAGTTCGACGATTACATCTCGACTCCCAAGCCCAACAATTACCGCTCGATCCACACGGCTGTTCTTCTGTCCAAGGACAAAAAGGCGCAGAAAGCCGAGATCCAGATCCGCTCCAAGGACATGCACGAAGCCGCCGAGCGCGGGATCGCGGCGCACTGGAAATACAAAGATCGCAGCCAGCGCTCGTCCGGCTCGGTCGAGCTTTCCGGGTCCGAACACTACAATGATTATGAATGGCTCCGCCGCACCGTGAGTTCGGTGGAGGCAGGCGGCAATGTCGCGGAGCTTCTTCAGACGGCGAAGCTCGAATTCTACCGTGACCAGATCTTCTGCTTTACGCCCCGGGGCAGGGTCATCGGGTTGCCCTCGGGTGCGGTTGCCATCGACTTTGCCTATGCCCTGCACACGGAGATCGGTGACAGCTACACGGGCGCTAAGGTCAATGGCATCCTGCGGCCGAACCGCCATCAGCTAAAGAACGGCGATGTTGTCGAGATCCTGCGCTCCAAGGATGCGCCGATCCCGCCTGGGTGGGAGACATTCGCGGCGACGGGCTCGGCCAAGCTTCGGCTCAGGCGACGGGTCAAGGAGCTGGCTGCCAAGGACCAGCATGCCCTCGGCACACGGATCATTCGCTCGGCGTTTGAGCTTCACGATGTACCCTACTCGCCCGACGCGGTGCGCGAGGCGGCCAAGCGCATGGGCTTCCGCGGGCTGAAACCCCTGATGGAAGCGGTCGGGCGGCTCGAAGTCGCCGATACCGATGTCCTCGATCAGGTCTACCCGAACCTGCGTGCAGGGCAGAAGGCCTCGCGGAAAGCCATCGAGCCGGGCAAGGAACTGCGCCCTGGAGCGGTCTCGATCGAGGGGCTGCGGCGCGGCGCGGGGCTCTCCTTCTGCGAGGCGTGCAGGCCGCTGCCCGGCGAGCGGATCGTTGGCGTCAAAGGCGATGACGGGCGTGCGGTGGTGCACCGCATCGACTGCCAGGTGCTGGCCGATCAGGACGAGAAGGACTGGACGGACCTTGCGTGGCGGAACGATCCCGACGCTGCCTATGTTGTGGAAGTCGTGGTGACCGTGACCAACAGGACCGGCGCGATCGGGCATATCGGCTCGCTGCTCGCCAAGTATGATGCCGACATTCACGATCTGAATGTCGAAAACCGCGAAGTTCAGTTCTCTGATCTTCGTGTCGAGATCGAGGTGCGCGATGCCCGCCACCTCGCCAATGTGATGACGGCGCTGAGGGGATCGGATTTCGTGGTCTCTGCCGAGCGCTCGGAGGGTCTGAAGTGAACACGGACGAAGTTCTGAAGATTTTTGAAGAGTGCGGCGCGCTGCTGAAGGGGCATTTCATCCTGTCCTCCGGCCGACATGCTGACACCTACCTCAACAAGGCGCTGGTCAGCCGCTACCCTGAGCCGACCGAGCGGCTGGGGCGTGCGCTGGCTGAGGTGATTGGCACGCTGAAGGATAAGCCCACCGCTGTCGTTGCGCCCGCGATGGGTGCGATCCTTTTTGGCTATGAGACAGCGCGGGCGATGGACCTGCCTTTCATGTATACCGAGCGGGAGAACGGTGAATTCACCTTCCGCCGCGGCTTTGGCCTCGAGCCGGGCCAGAAGGTGATCGTGGTCGAGGACATCGTCTCTACGGGTCTTTCTGCACGGGAGTGCGTCGAGGCAGTGAAGAAGGCGGGCGGTGAGCCCTTGGCCGTGGCCTGCCTCATCGACCGTTCGGGCGGCAAGGCGGATCTCGGCGTGCCGCTTCTTCCGCTGGCGGAGCTTTCGATCCCGACCTACGACCCCGAAGATCTGCCGGAGCATCTCGCGGGCACGCCTGCGGTGAAGCCCGGAAGCCGGGGGCTCGCTTGATGGGAGAGGGCGGCAACCCCTGGGCCAAGGATGTCATTCCGCGTGCTGAGGCCTTGAAGGACGGCAACCCCGCCGCCGATGCGCCACCTTGCCGGCTGGGCGTCAATATCGACCATGTGGCGACGATCAGGAACGCTCGTGGCGGACCGCACCCTGATCCTGTGCGCGCGGCGAAGCTGGCCGAGGCTTGCGGTGCTGATGGCATCACGGCGCACCTGCGCGAGGATCGGCGGCATATCCGCGACGAGGATATGCAGCGCCTCAAGGATGAGCTCAGCGTACCCCTCAATTTCGAAATGGCTGCGACGCCCGAGATGGTGGAGATTGCCGTCCGTACACGACCCCATGCCTGCTGCCTCGTGCCAGAGCGGCGGATGGAGCGGACGACCGAAGGCGGCCTCGATCTCGTGGCGAGCCGCGCTTACCTCGAGCCTGCTATTGAGCGGCTGAAGGATGCAGGCTCGCGTGTGTCGCTGTTCATCGACCCCGAAGAAGACCAGATCCGCACCGCAGCCGACCTCGGCGCGCCGGTGATCGAGCTTCATACAGGGACCTATGCCGAAGCCGCGCTTGAGACGAACAAGGCGAAGCTTCAGGAGAGCTTTGATGCCCTTCGCCGCGGCGCGACGCTCGCCCATGAGCTGGGGATCGAGGTCCATGCGGGGCATGGCCTGACCTTCTGGAACGTCCAGAACATCGCCGCCCTGCCGGAGATCCGTGAGCTGAACATCGGACACTTCTTGATTGGCGAAGCGGTCTTCATGGGCCTCGACGGCGCGATCAAGGAGATGAAGAAGCTGATCTCCGACGCAAGGACCGGGGCGCTCCTTTGAACCTCGGCGCGTCAGCGGGGCTGATCATCGGCCTCATCGTTGGTTGTGCGCTCGCAGCGCAAGGGGCGATGAATGCCAAGCTTGCCGACCAGATCGGCGGAGCGCTGCCCGCTGCTACGTGGAGCTTTTCGGTTGGCCTGCTGACGCTGCTCCTGATCTATGGCGTCCTGAACAAGCCTATTCCTAGCATCTCGGATTTCCAGAGTGCGCCCTGGTGGGCTTTGCTCGGGGGGCTGGCGGGGGCTTCGGTGGTGACGGGCGCTGCGTTCTTCGTGCCGAAGATCGGGGTGACGACCTGGCTCGGGGCGATCATTGCCGGGCAACTCGTTGCGGCTATCCTAATTGATCATTTCGGCGCCCTCGGAACCGAGGTGCGCCAGATCAACCTGACCCGGATCGGTGGAGCCGTGCTCCTCGGCCTCGGGGTCTGGCTGGTCCAAAAGGGAGGGCAGCAGGGCACATGATCATCGGCATTGGATCAGACCTCATCGATATCCGCCGGGTGGAGAAAACCCTTGAGCGGCATGGCGAGCGTTTCACCCACCGGGTCTTCACGGAGATCGAGCGGAAGAAATCAGACAAGCGCCGTATGCGCGCTGCCTCCTACGCCAAGCGCTTCGCGGCCAAGGAAGCGACGTCCAAGGCGCTCGGCACAGGGCTGAGCCAGGGGGTCTACTGGCGCGACATGGGGGTGGTGAACCTGCCCACCGGCGCGCCGACCATGAAGCTCACCAATGGTGCCAAGGCCCGCCTCGATGTCCTGACACCGCCGGGACATGATATTCAGATCCACCTGACCATCACGGACGACTTCCCGCTGGCCCAGGCGTTTGTCATCCTCTACGCGGTTCCCAAGGGCAGTGACAGAACGGATGCGTTATGAGTGACGGTGAACAGAGCTCGCTGAAGGAGATGGCCGCCGAGGCGTGGGACGTCTCGAAGACGGTGGTGATCGCGGTGGCGGTGACGCTGTTCGTGCGGTTCTTCTTCATCCAGCCCTTCAACATCCCCTCTGCCTCGATGGAGCCGACCCTGATGACGGGGGACTTCATCCTCGTGGACAAGATCGACTACGGCTATTCGAAGGCGTCGCTCATCTACCCGCTGACCCGGATGCCGCTCGAAGGGCGCGCCTTCTCCGACATGCCTGATCGCGGCGAGGTGGCGGTCTTCAAGAACGCCCGCGACCGCAACAAGGACTACGTCAAGCGCATCATCGGCGTGCCTGGCGACACGATCCAGGTGATCGGCGGCGTCCTCTACGTGAACGGCAAGGCCGTGGAGCGTGAGCTCATCCCTGATCCCGAGACCACCTGCGAGGGCTACAACCCTTCGGCGCGCCGCTACCGCGAGACGCTGCCTGATGGACCGACCTACACGGTGCAGGAGTGCGACGGCGACAGCGGCGACTGGGACAACACGGCGCCGAAGCGCGTGCCCGAGGGCTTCTACTTCGCCATGGGCGACAACCGCGACCGCTCGGCGGACAGCCGGACGCCGATGGTCAACTTTGTGCCCCACGATCAGCTTGTCGGACGCGCGCGCCGCGTGGCGTTCTCGGTCGATGGCGACAAGGCGAAGTTCTGGGAAGTCTGGCGCTGGCCCTTCGCGATCCGGTACGGCCGCATCGGCGACAAGGTCGAGTAATGGGCAAAGCGCGGGTTTTGCTGGAGGATGTCGAAAAGGCGACAGGCCATACGTTTGAGCGCCGTGAGCTCCTCAAACGCGCGATGACCCATTCGTCGGTCTCCGGCGACAATGTGAAAGACCTTGAGCGGCTTGAGTTTCTGGGCGACCGGGTGCTCGGTCTCCTGACGGCAGAGGCACTCTGGCGCCGCTATCCTGACATGGCCGAGGGCGATCTCGCGCCGCGGCTCAACCAGCTGGTGCGCAAGGAAACCTGCGCGGAGGCAGCGCGGTTCTTCAACCTTGGCGACGCGCTGACGCTCTCTGCTGGCGAGGAGAACAATGGCGGCCGGGACCGCGATGCGATCCTTGGCGATGCGATGGAGGCGCTCCTCGGTGCGCTCTACATCGACGGCGGGCTCGAGGCGGCACGGGTCGCCTGGGACCGCTTCTGGGGCGAGCGCTTCGACGGCATCGCCGACCAGCACCGGGACCCCAAGACGACGCTTCAGGAATGGGCGCAGGCCGAAGGCCACGGCACGCCGAGCTATGTCGACATCGCCCGGTCAGGTCCTGACCACGCGCCGAAGTTCACCGTCGAGGTGCGCGCCGGAAAGCTGAAGCCGGAGCAGGGCACGGGCTCTTCCAAGCGCGATGCCCACGCCGATGCAGCACTCACCGTCCTCAAGCGCGAAGGCGTCTGGGACCAGGCGTGAATTGTCACAAAAATCCTGTGGCAGTTTCGTGACGCTTCGCTAGTTTGCGAACTGGGCAAGGCGCACGGATGAGGCGCGAGGATTCTATGACAGAGCGTGATGAGCGCTGCGGGGTGGTCGCCGTTCTCGGTGCTCCGAACGCAGGCAAATCCACATTCGTGAACCTGATGGTGGGCGCCAAGGTTTCGATCGTTACCCACAAGGTGCAGACCACCCGCGCGCGGATTCGCGGCGTGGCGATGAATGAGGGTACACAGATCGTTTATGTGGACACCCCCGGTATCTTCAAAGCGAAGCGCAACCTCGACAAGGCGATGGTGACCGCGGCCTGGGACGCAATCGACGGTTCTGACCTTCTCCTCCTGATGGTCGATGCGCCGGCCTATCTCTCCACCATGAACGATGAGGCGTCGCCTGCGGCGTTGAAGTCCGCGGAGGATACTGACCGGATCGTTGAGACGCTCAAGGCCAATAAGGCCAAAGCAGTCCTTGTCCTGAACAAGATTGACCGGATGCCGCGCCAGCAGCTTTTGAGGCTAGCCGAGGCGTTCAACGAAGAAGGCGTCTTCACCGACACCTTCATGATCTCCGCGAAGAAAAAGCGGGGTACGGATGACCTCAAGGAATGGATCGCGGAGCAAATGCCGGAGGGTCCCTACCTCTACCCTGACGACCAGCTCTCGGACATCAACGACCGGATGATGGCCGCTGAGGTCACCCGGGAGAAGCTGTTCCTGCGCCTCCATGAAGAGCTGCCTTATAGCCTCACTGTGGAGACTGACCGCTGGGAGCGGACCAAGCGCGGTGAGCTGCGGCTTGAGCAAACGATCTATGTCGACCGGGACAGCCAGAAGAAGCTGGTCCTTGGGCACAAAGGCCGGTCGATCGCTGCCGTCGGCAAAGGCGCGCGCGAGGAGATGCAGGAGATCTTCGGCGAGACCGTGCACCTCTTCCTCTACGTCAAGGTTCGCGAGGGCTGGGCCGAGGACAAGGAACGCCTACGGAATATGGGCCTCGAGGTCTGAGACCCTCTACCTGATGAACGTCAGAAGGCTGACGACCACGGTGATCAGCGAGAGTGCGCTCGCGATGATTGACCCCGTCGCAGCGCCGAGCGCGAAGACACTTGCTTTGACGAGACGCCCACGTTGAGTCTCCGCAACCACGCCGCCTCGGTAGCTCGTCGCGAAATCAACGAGTACGGTGCCGACCAGGAGCAATACTCCAATCAGCGCCATTTGCTTCTCCATCAAGGGCATCAGCATCGTGGCGATGAGCGTCAGCGCCATGCTCGGCACGATCGATGCCATGTGCAGGCGAAGGCGCGTGACCCTGTCCGTTCCCGCACCCCACACCCGGACCACCTGAGAGATGAAGCCGTGGGCGATCAGGTAGAGGAAGGGGAGCGTGGCGGAGTAGACGCCGATGATCTCCTGAGCGACCTCGGTTTCCATCCCGTCGAATTCTTCCATGTCCTGACCGTCGGCGAAGCCTTTCGAGAAGCCTTCGAAGAACGCGGTGTCTTCTCCTGCCCAGAAGAAGCTCAAAAACCCGAGAAGCGTGAGGATCGAGAATACCAGACGGACGGACGGGGTATACTCTCCCCGCCAGTCAGCACGCCGCGCGGCTTCGAAGACCCGCGCGGGCCGGATGACCATGTCGCGGAGCGTCCTGAGCCCACGAACATTGAGGCCGAAAAGGTCTTCGACCAGTTCGTCGGAGCCAAGCGATTGGCCATGCGGGTTGCGCTGATCCATGCCGCGAATGTATCGCTCATAGAACAGTGCGCAAGGGAGGCGGCCTTATGGAGTGGCGAGACGACGCGATCATCCTGACCAGCCGTCCCCAGGGCGAAAACCACAGTATGCTGACAGCCTTTGCTCGAGAGCGAGGGAAGGTGTCGGCCCTGGTCTATGGCGGGCAGGGCAAGGGCAAGCTCCCGCTTCTTCAGACCGGGAACGGGGTTGAGCTACGCTGGCGCGGGAAGACTGCGGATAGTCTTGGAAACTTCGAAGTCGATCTGATTGAGCCGCGCGCTGCCCATGCGTTTGCGGATCGGCAGGCCCTCGCTGCGATGACCGCGACGGCTGAGCTTCTCCTCCATGTCCTGCCGGAGGGGGAGGGTGTGCCCGGTCTCTTCGAGGCGACCGAAGTGCTGTTCGATAACTTCGGTGAGCGGATGATCTGGCCGCTGGTTCTCGCGAAGTGGGAAGTGGGCCTCCTCCGTGCGCTTGGTCACGGGCTGGCGCTCGACCGGTGCGTGGCGACAGGGACGCTTCTCGAGGATGGGGCGGAGCTCTGCTTCGTGAGCCCGAAATCAGGCGGGGCTGTCAGCTATCAGGCAGGTCTGCCGTATAAGGACAAGATGTTCCCGCTGCCGCCGTTCCTGATCGGGATGGGAGAGCCGACCGAAGGGGACGTGAAGGCGGCGCTCAAGCTGACCGCACACTTCCTGCGCGAGCGCCTCCTGCTGCCGATCGGGAGGGAGCTGCCCGAGGCTCGGGAGCGGTTGGCAGGGCGGCTTTAGCGCCGCCGCGATCACGGTAACTCTGGCCTGACCATAAGGTGCACCGCGCGCCGTTTTCCGCTAAGCGCACCGCTTCATGCTGACCATCGGCCCACATCAGATCGACACGCGGGTACTGCTCGCGCCCATGTCCGGCATCTCGGACCTGCCCTACCGGCAGGAAGCGCAGGCGGCTGGCTGCAAGTATGTGGTCTCCGAAATGGTCGCGTCGGAGGAGCTCTCGCGGGCTCGGCCTGACGTGGTTCTTCGCGCGGCAATGGATGATGGCGAGCCCCTGCGGGTGCTTCAACTCGCCGGGCGCGAAGCCAAATGGATGGCCGAGGGCGCCAGGATCGCCGAGGGCCTTGGTGCGGAAATCATCGACATCAATATGGGCTGCCCTGCGCGTAAGGTGACGGGGCTGCTGTCAGGCTCCGCCCTGATGCGCGACCTCGACCATGCCGAGAGCCTGATCAAGGCGACGGTTGGTGCAGTCTCGGTGCCTGTGACCCTGAAGATGCGCCTCGGCTGGGACTGGCAAAGCCTGAACGCCGATGACCTCGCCCAGCGCGCCGAGGCGGCCGGTGTGAAGATGCTGACCGTCCACGGCCGGACGCGCTGCGACTTCTACAAGGGCACGGCCAACTGGGATGCTGTCCGCATGGTGAAGGAAGCGACGTCGCTTCCCCTGATCGTCAATGGCGACATCGAGACAGCTGCGGATGCGCGGGCCGCGCTTGAGGCATCGGGCGCGGATGGTGTCATGGTCGGGAGGGCCGCTGTCGGGCGTCCGTGGCTGCCTGCCGCGATGGACGGTGCTCTGCGAAATGGCGGGGAAATCGTGCCTCCTCCCTTCGAGGAGCGAGGCGAGATGGCGCTTCGCCATTATGAAAAAACTGTTAACCATTATCGCGAGGGGCACGCGCAGTCTCCAGAACGCGGGCTCGACCTGGGCGTGCGGATGGCGCGGAAGCACCTCGCCGCTTTGGTGGATTCCACCAATGAATTCCCGCAGGAGTTGAAAACTCAGGCGAAATCGGAGCTCTGCCAGGAGCGGGATCCTGCAAAGGTCGCAGCCCGGCTCGCAGGCCTCTTCGGCATCGAGCGGGCGAGGCTGGCAGCGTGAGCGGAGGAGCCGGGGAACCGCATGAACGCTTGATCTCGACTCACGAAAGTGCGAGTGATGACGTTACAGGGAAACGGCAGGTGCAAGGCCAGCGCGCAGATGACCTGAAGGGCGGGACGACGGAGGGGCAGCCGTCGCCCGCCCGATTCATTTGGACCTTCTTCATCGCTATCATCCTGTTCGCCGGGGCTTCGCTGATCGGCTTTGCCGTGTCGGAGCAGGTGCCCCTCGAGGACGTGGCGCCGCTGCCTCTCCCGCTACCGGTGGTCTTTGGGCTGATGGCAGGGACGGCGTTCGTCCTTGCGGTCTTGGTGCTCGACAGGCTGTGGGACCTCTATCGGACCCAGCGGCAGCGGCTTTCAGGTGCGAAGATGTACCGCCGGCTCGCGGCGCTCCTCTCTTCGGTGGCGCTGATCCCCGCTGCCGTGGCCTTTACATTGACGGGCGCGCTGATTGGTTCGCTTGCGGATGACTTCTTCGTGGACCGCATCGAGAGTTCGACCACGGTCGCGAGGAACCTCGCCAACGCGTATGCAGATGGTGTCTCGCGCCAGATGGGCTTCTCGATCCTGCTGGCTGAGCGAGAGCTTTCCCGGGCGATCCTCGGGGGCATCTCGCCGGAGACCTCGCCAATCGGCTACCGGAAGTATCTGAGCGGCCTGGCGACGATCTATCAGTTTGATGAGCTCGCACACGTGGGCCCTGATGACAGAGTGATCGTCAGGACCTCTCTGAGTGCCATGCCGCCTCAGCCGCTTCCCCCGCGTACGAGCCTTTCGGGGAATTCGTCCGTCGAGGGTGTGGCGCGGGTGAGCTTTGGCGCGGTCGATCCTGAGAACCTCGAAGTCTACTACATCGTCATCCCTATCCGCGGCGGGCAGGACGGGTTTCTCGTCGGCTACCGGCAGGAGCAGCCGCAGATCGCTAATGAGCTGGTCGCGGTGCGAGCCTTCCGTGACGAGAGCCGTGAGCTCCGTACTCGGATTACGGACCTGATCTCCGTCGCGAACGCGGGCTTCATACTTCTCTCCGTGGTGCTGTTGCTGGGCGCCGCCTGGGTTGGCCTTCTCGTGGCGAACGCCATTGTCGGCCCGGTTCGCAGGCTGGCGACGGCGGCGGAGCGTGTCTCATCGGGCGACTTCGAAGGCAGGGTCGAGGTCAGGAAGAGAGACGGCGAGCTTGGCGATCTCGGCCATGCCTTCAACGAAATGACCGAGCGGCTGGCGCACCAGCGCGAGGACCTGATCGCTGCGGGTGAGGAAGCAGAAGACCGGCGCCGGTTCATCGAGACAATGCTGGGCGTCATCCCTGCAGGAGTGATCAGCGTCGACCACGACGGCACCATCGGCCTGGCGAACGCCTCTGCTGAGGCTATTCTTGGTTCGGAGGAACATGCGCTTCACGGCAAGAGCATAGCTGATGTCGTTCCCGCCATCGGCCGCATCTTCGACTTTGCAAGGGTCACCGGGCGGGGCGGGCGCGAGAGCCTTGAGTGGACGCAGAATGGAAACGTCCGCTCCCTGATCGTCGAGGTTTCGCCTGAGACCGATCATGGCGAAGGAACCGCAGGCTTCGTGATCACCATCGAAGACATCACCGAGCTCGTCACCGCCCAGAGGACGGCGGCCTGGGCAGACGTGGCGCGCAGGATTGCTCACGAGATCAAGAACCCGCTGACGCCGATCCAGCTCTCGGCCGAGCGCCTCAGGCGGCGGTATGCCGAAAGTCTCGACGGGCGAGATCGTGAGATTTTCGATCAGTGTACATCGACAATCATCAAGAATGTCGGCGACATTGGCCGCATGGTGACGGAGTTCTCAAGCTTCGCCCGGATGCCTGAGCCGATCATGGCGAGGAACGACCTGCGCGAGATCGCGCGCGAGGCCATGTTCCCCTTCGGCGTGGCGTTCCCGCAGATCACCTATGTCGCGGAGATGCCTTCAGAACATGTCGAAGTGCTCTGCGATGGTCGCCTGATCCTCCAGGCGCTGACCAACCTCATCAAGAATGCCTCCGAAGCCATCAGCGAGGCGGACGGCGAGAAGCCGGGGAAGGTCGAGGTGGAAGTCATCCACGAGCGGGCTGGCGCGCGCATCGAGGTCAGGGACAACGGCAAGGGCCTGCCAGAGAAGCTGCGGCACCGCTTGACCGAGCCCTATATGACGACGCGCGAGAAAGGGACGGGCCTTGGGCTTGCTATCGTGCGCAAGGCCATCGAGGACCATGACGGCAGCTTCGAGATTCGCGACCGTGCAGAAGGCGGTGCGGTTGCATCGCTTTTCCTTCCGGCCTTGCCTAAGAGGGGCGACGGACGCGAAAGAGCATCGGCGCAGGATCTGACGCCGAAGGAGGAACCCGCACTTCATGGCCATTGATGTCCTGATCGTTGATGACGAGCCGGATATCCGCGACCTGATCGCGGGGATCTTCGAAGACGAAGGGTTCGTGCCCCATACGGCTGCGAACAGCGACGATGCGTTCGAACTCGTGGCCCAAAGGCCGCCGGCGTTGGTGATCCTCGACATCTGGCTCCAGGGTTCACGCCTTGATGGGCTCGGTGTGCTCGATGAGTTGCGCTCGCTCCACCCCGGCCTGCCGATTGTCATTATCTCCGGTCACGGCACCGTCGAGACGGCGATCGCGGCGATCAAGAAGGGCGCGTACGATTTCCTCGAGAAGCCTCTGTCGGCGGACCGGCTGGTCCTGACCGCGCGGCGCGCGCTGGAACGGGCGCATCTCCAGCGTGAGAATCGTGCCCTGCGTGAGAAATCGCGTGACCTGACCCTAATCGGCAAGAGCCCGGTGATGGCCCAGCTCAGAAGTTCCATCGAGAGGATTGCCCAGTCGAAGAGCCGTGTGCTGATCGAAGGGCCGGTGGGTTCTGGCCGTGAGCTAGTGGCGAGGACGATCCATGCGCGCTCGGACCGTGCGGACAGGCCGTTCGTGGTGGTCTCTGCTGCTGCGATTGAGCCAGACCAGATGGAGGAGTCGCTCTTCGGGATCGAAGGCGATGACGGACGGCCGCGCAACATCGGCCTCCTCGAGCAGGCTCATGGCGGCACGCTCCTGTTCCAGGAAGTCGGCGACATGCCGATCGAGACCCAGAGCAAGATCCTCCGGGTTCTGATCGATCAGTCCTTCAAGAGGCTCGGCGGCTCGGTGCCGGTGAATGTCGATGTGCGGATCATCTCGACCTCGTCGGAAGACCTGCTGGAGGCGTCGGAAGAGGGGTCGTTCAGGAAGGACCTCTTCCACAGGCTATCGGTCGTTGGGCTCAAGACACCATCGCTCGGCTCGCGGCGTGAGGATATTCCTGCGTTGGCGGAGTACTTCCTCGACCAGCTTTCAGGCGGCTCACGGGAGCGGACGCCGTTCTTGAGCCAGGAGGCGATGGCTGCGCTTCAGGCTTACAACTGGCCCGGCAATGTGCGGCAGCTGCGGAATGTCCTTGAGCGGACGATCATCATGGTTGGCCGCGGTGAGGGGCGTGAGATCGCGATTGAGCACCTCCCCGATGAGATCATCGGCGCGGGCCCTGCGCTGCCTGCTGGCCCTGAGATGGAGCAGATCATCGCGCTGCCCTTGCGTGAGGCGCGGGAGCGGTTCGAGCGGGAATATCTCCTCGCTCAGATCGGTCGGTTTGGCGGCAATATTTCGAAGACGGCAGGGTTTGTCGGCATGGAGCGCTCAGCCCTTCACCGGAAGCTGAAGGCCCTCGGCATCGGGGCCAAGGACATCAAGCCTAAAACGTCGGAGTAGAAATCCGCCTCCTGATTATTGGAATGCGTCTTCGAGGAAGTGGCCGAACAGGTGATAGGACCTGTCGCGCGCGAAGCGGTTGAACTGAAGTCCGTTCTCCGGCTGGTTCGCCGCCTCGTTGGTGAAGGCATGGGTGACATTGCCGAAGGTGTAGAGCTGCCAGTCGGCCTCGCGCTCTGTCATCTCCTGACCAAATGACTTGAGATCGTCAGGCCCCGCCATCGGATCGGCGAAGCCTTGGAAGGCGATGACCTTCGGCTTGATCGCGCCTTCGCCGGGCTTGTCCGGCTTGCCAAGGATCGCGTGGAAGGCACCAACGCCTAAGAGCGGCGCGTTCGTCCGCGCCATGTCGAGGACCGACAGGCCGCCGAAGCAGAAGCCTGCCGCTGCGATCTTCCCGGCATCGGTCTCCGGCTGGGCCGCGAGGGCGTCGAGGTTGGCACGCAGGCGGGTCTGGAGCTTGTCCCGGTCCTGAACCAGCGGCGTCATCAGCTTTTCGTTCTCTTCGTTGGAGCCGCCACGGACGCCCTTGCCGTAGACGTCGCCAGCCATGGCCGCGTAGCCGTGGGAGGCGAGGGTTTCGGCGTAGGCTTCTTCGTGGGCGGCGCGGCCAGCCCATGCGTGGCAGATGAGAACCGTGCCCTTGGGCGCGCCGTCAGGAAGCACGAGCTTGCCTTCAAAGGTCTGTCCGTCGGCGTCGAATTCGATGAGGCGCGAAATGGTCATGGCGATCTCCCTTTGGCTCAGGAGCTATGCGCCTCCGCCTCTCAGGCAAGGGTGAGCGGCGGGCCGATCAGGTAGACGGCTGCGGTGGCGGCGCAGAGGTATGGGCCGAAGTGAAGCTCGCCCTTCATCACATCGGACCCTTCGTTCCTGAACCGTGTGGCGAGAACGAAGAGGAGCCCTGCGAGGCTGGCTGCTAGAAGGATAAAGGGGAGGGCCGACGCTCCGCACCATGCGCCGCCTGCTGCGACGAGCTTCACGTCACCTCCGCCAAGGCCCTCCTTGCCGCGAAGCTTTCTGAAGCCAAAGGCGAGGAGCCAGAGAGCTCCCCCGCCGATGACAGCGCCGAGGACGGCGTGGAGGAGGGGCGGTCCGTACCCGAGAGCGCTCACGCCAAGGCCGATAATGATCAACGGCAAGGTCAGGGCGTCCGGCAAGAATCCTGTTTCGGAATCGATGACAGCGAGCGTGAGGAGAAAGAAGAGAAGGACACCGGCGAAAAGTGCCTCGGGTGTCGCTCCGTACCGCCAAGCTACCCAGGCGCCGGCTGCAGCGCCAAGCGATTCGGTGAGCACATGGCGGTACCCAATCCGGTTGCCGCAGCATTCGGCGCGCCCGCCCAGGTAGAAAAAGCTCACGATGGGGACGAGGAGGAGGGGCTTGATGGATGCTCCGCACCCCTCGCAACGGGACCGTCCGGTGAGGAAGTCATCGGGTAGCCCCTGCGCCGCAACAAGGCCCCATCGACGCGGCCCGCGGCTCGCCACGACGTTCGCGAAGCTTCCGAGGAGAGCGCCAAAACAAGCGCCTAGGAGAGTTGCAGCGATGTTCATCCGTGGGGCTTTCCTCGAACTCCGTAGGCGAATCAACCGGCCGATCCTGCAGCGCATGATGTGACGTGGTTAACACGTCACATTCTTGAATCCTGACTGTGACGGAACTGACAATGAAGTGTCATCCGGCTGTCGCACCCCGTCCCTATCCGCGCCCTAATGCGTTTTTTGCGCGCCTTTTCGTCTGACTGCCTTTTTCGGGGGCCTATCCATGAAGATTCTTTCCATCCGTTCCGGACTTCTGCTCGGTGCAGCAGCTGTCGGTCTCGCCGCTTGTGACAGCGGTGGCGACATTGAAAGCACCGGCGTCGTCGCGCCGATCAACGTCACCATCGGTGGTGGCTCAGGTGGCGGCGGCGGCGGTGGTGCGACCGCTGACGGCGTTGTCGACTTCACGTCGAACGCCTGCCCGACCGGCACGGCCGAAGGCACCATCACCTCGAACGGCATCGACATCACGGCCTGTCTCATCGACACCGCGTCGCCGCTGACCAACGACCTGACCCTGACGGCAGGCAATGCGTACGGCTTCTCCGGCACGCTCTTCGTTGGTGAGAACCAGCTCGACGCAGCCGCTGGCACCACGGTCACCACGGGCGTCACCCTGACCATCGAGCCAGGCGTCGTCGTCTTCGGCGCAGCTGGGGAAGACGCACTGGTCGTCAACCCGGGCTCGTTCATCGAAGCTGACGGTACCGCGACTCAGCCGATCATCTTCACCTCGGCGACCGACCTTGAAGACGCTGACCAGGCCACCACTGACCTGACCGCAGTTGCTGCAGCTTCCGACGGTCTCGTCCGTGGTTCGTCCGCAGCCAGCGGCGAGTGGGGCGGCATTGTCATCAACGGCCTCGCTCCGATCAACGACTGTGACCAGGCTGACCTCGGTACCGCAGACTGCACCAAGTCCGGTGAAGGCGGCTCGGGCAGCTTCGGTGGCACGAACCCGGCTGACAGCTCGGGCTCCATGGAATATGTCCGCGTTCAGTACCCTGGCTTCCTCTTCTCGTCGGACGACGAGCTGAACGGCATCGCGCTGCAAGGCGTCGGCTCGGGCACCACGCTCTCCTACATCCACGTCCACAACTCCAAGGACGACGCTTTCGAATGGTTCGGCGGCACGGTTTCCGCTGACCACCTCGTGGCCACCGGCGCTGGCGACGACAGCTTCGACTGGACCGATGGTTGGACCGGCTCGCTGCAGTTCGGCGTCATCGTTCAGAACAAGCCTGAGTCTGGCGACCCGCGCGGCTTTGAAGGCGACTCGAACGGCGACTTCCCGAATTCCTCGCCGCGCTCGATGCCAAACATCGCCAACGTCACCCTCGTTTCGGAAGGCAATGGCGACGACGGCATGAAGATCCGCCGTGGTTCGGCTGGCATCTACGCCAACATCATCGTTTCCGGCTTCGGCGGCAACGGCCTCGACTTCGACACCGGTGGTTCGGAAACCCCGCGCTTCGAATCGATCTACCTCGCTGGCTCGGGTTCCGACGCCACCGACAGTGATGCAGCTTCGCTGTTCGACGCTGGTTCGAATAACGTTCGCGGTTCGGCGACCCTCCCGGGTATCTTCTCGATCGCCGAGACCCGTGCTGTTCTGGCAGCTGATCTCGCTGACGACGACGACAACGACGCTGACCTCCCGGTCGCTGGCCTCGAAGAAGTCCTCTACATCGGCGCCTTCGCTGACTCGGTTCAGAGCTACGAAGACAGCTGGCTCTTCGACTGGGCTCTCGAGATCCCTGAGTTCGACAACGTCAACATCGCCGACGACTGCCCGGCAGGCACCTTCGTGTCGCAAAACACGACCGTTCCGGCTGGCCGCACCGAGAGCAACGTCTGTACCCTGCCGAACCTGGTCGAGGGCGACCTCTTCCTCCCGGCTGGTAACCTCTACGAGCTCGACGGCACCGTGTTCGTCGGTGAAGACGCTGGCGCAGGCGTTGATGCTGCTAGCACCAACGACGACGCTGCAACCGGTCGCCTGACCATTGCTCAAGGTGTCACGCTGTTCGGTTCGAACGGTCCTGACGCTCTGGTCGTCACCCGCGGCAGCCAGATCATCGTTCAGGGCACTGAAAACGCTCCGGTCGTCATGACCTCGCGTCAGGATGTCCTTGGTCAGACCGTTGGTCGCGGCCAGTGGGGCGGCCTGGTCATCAACGGCCGTGCACCGATCAACGCTTGCGAATACAGCAGCATGGGCACCGTTCGCCCGGCCGTCTGTGAGAAGGAAGGCGAAGGCGGTTCTGGCTTCTTCGGTGGCGAGACTGCAGCTGACGACAGCGGCCAGATCGAGTATCTCCGCGTTTCCTACGCAGGCTTCCTCTTCGGCTCGGACGACGAGCTGAACGGCATCGCCTTCCAGGGCGTTGGTTCGGGTACGGAAGTCTCCTACATCCAGGTCCACGCCAACCAGGACGACGGCATCGAGTTCTTCGGCGGCACCGTCTCCGTTGACCACGCTATCGTCACCGACGCAGGCGACGACGCCTTCGACTGGACCGACGGTTGGCAGGGCAACGCCCAGTACGTCATCCTCGACCAGCTCGAAGACGGCGGCATCTCCGGTGACCCGCGCGTCATCGAAGCTGACTCGAACGGTTCGTTCCCTGACCGTGATCCGCGCTCGTCGGCTGTCATGGCCAACGTGACGGTCCTCGCAGCAGCCAACGGTGAAGATGCCATGCGCATCCGCCGCGGTACCGACCTCGACATGTACAACTCGGTTGTCGTTGGTCAGAATGCTGATGAAGGCCTCGACTTCCGCGCTGACGGCACGGCTGTTCCGGACTTCTTCTCGGTCTACATCGTCGACTTCGCTTCGGTCGCCAACGCAACGGCAGTGTCCTCGGGTGTCTTCCCGGGTGCCGCAGGCAACAACAACGTTGATGGCGAAGCTGCCTCGCAAGACTCGACGCTGAGCGTTGCCACCGGCGCTACCGTCGCTCTCGTCCCGGGTGCGAACGAGAACGCTGTCACGCCGACCACGCTTCCCGCTGGTCTTGATGCCAACGGTTCGGGCTTCATTGGTGCTGTCGAAGACGCCGCTGACACCTGGTACCTCGGCTGGACCGTCGCTCTCTAAGAGCCACCAACGCACCGGCGGCGGATTCTCCGCCCCCGGTGCATTTTCATTTCGGTGCTCCAAGAGCAGATGAGGATAAGATGAACAGATTGACGTCAACGACATCGGCCACGGCGCTCCTCGCGTCCGCCATGATGTCCGTGGGCGCGGCCTCGGCGCAGGATGCGCCTGCCGTTCCCGAAGTGGGTGACGAGATCGTGGTTCGCGGCGTTTTCGTTCCTGACGAGAAACGCGCCACCGCAGAGATCGCAAGCGTTCTTGACGCTGAAGACTTCACCCGCGCAGGCGACAGCGATGTCGCCGCCGCCATCGCCCGTGTCGCCGGTATCTCGGTTGTCGACGGCAAGTTCCCGGTCGCCCGCGGCCTGAACGAGCGTTACCAGTCGGCCACGGTGAACGGTGTTCCGCTTCCGTCGCCCGAGCCGCTTCGCCGCGCCGTGCCGCTCGACATCGTGCCGACGCGTATTCTGGACGGTTCGCTGACCCAGAAGACCTACTCGCCTGAGTTCTCCGCTGAGTTCGGTGGTGCCGCCATCGACCTTCGCACGGCTGCGGTTCCGGACGAGAACTTCCTGATCCTGTCAGCCTCCGGCTCCTACGACACGGTGACGAGCCTTGATGACGGCTTCTTCTATAACGGTTCGGACACGGACGTGTTCGGTTATGACGATGGTCTTCGCGACCTGCCGTCGATCGTTGAGCAGGAGGTGCTCGCAGGCCGTAACTTCCTGACACCAGAAGCTGCCGCTTCGTTCGACAATGTCGACACGCTGGTGATCACTGAGGAAGAGACCCCGCTCAACGGTTCGGTCTCAGCAACCCTCGGCGGCCTTCTCGTGGACAATGCCGACCTTCAGATCGGTAACGTCACCTATGTGGGCTACTCGGACGAGTTCCAGACCCGCGAAGGTGTGCAGGATCGTTCGTTTCTTCAGAACGGCGTCTTCAATACGACGAGTGAGCAGGCACGTCTCGACTATCTCGAAACCCGCCAGGAGGTTGCCTTCAACCTCTTCTCGACCACAGGCGTCGAGTTCGGCGGTGGTGACCACTCCATCAAGTCGACCAGCTTCCTTCTCCGCAACTCGCTGAAGCGTGCGCGGGCTGGTGACCGGGTCGACCAGCAGGAGTTCGGTGACGCCGAGCTGCGCGAGGAGTTCACCGAATTCGTCGAGCGCCAAGTCTGGCAGACCCAGCTCGCTGGTGAGCACCTGTTCCCGGACCTGGGCGACATCGGCGTCAGCTGGCGTGTTGCTTACGGTGAAGCCGAGCGTGATGCTCCTTATGAGCGCAACACCCTGCGTCGCCGCGCGCAGCTGTCGGACATCATTCCGTCCACGGATCCTGCTGACGATCGTGAGATCTTCGCTTACCAGAACTCGCTTTCGGGTAACTCGATCCGGTTCTCGAGCCTTGAGGACACGAACTTCTACTCTGGCCTCGATTTCGAGCTTCCGCTCTATCTCGGCGACCGCGAAGTGACCCTCAAAGCCGGTACGGCTTACACGGACAATAGCCGCGATACGTCGCTGCGCGTCTTCCGTGTCCAGCAGGGCCCGAACGCTGTTGGTGGCCTTGGCGAGCTTGCGGCTCTCCGCACCGATCTTCTCTATCAGGACGAGATCTTCGAGACGGGCCTTCTGCAAATCATCTCTGCAACGAACCGCCTCCTCCCCGACACGACGGAAGCCTCCCTCGAAGTCAACGCGGTCTACGGCCTGGCTGACATCGAGCTCAACGACTTCCTCCGCGTCTCGGTCGGCGGCCGGTTCGAGGACTCGACCCAGCAGACGGCGACCTTCGAGAGCGAAAACGTCTCTCCGGCTGCTGACGAAATTGTCTCCCTCGAGGAAAGCTACTTCCTCCCGGCGGCGACGGTGACGTGGAACCCGGTGGGTAACCTTCAGGTTCGTGCCGGTGTGTCGAAGACGATTACGCGTCCCCAGTTCCGTGAACTGGCGGGTACGGAATTCCTCGACCCGAACCTCGATGTTCCGCTTCTCGGTAACCCGTTCCTCGTGAACTCCGAGATCTTCAACGTTGATGCCCGGGCAGAATGGTACTTCTCGCGCGGTGAGTTCGCGACCCTCGGTGTCTTCTTCAAGGACATCGACAACCCGATCGAGCGTGTCGCCACGACCCGCGAGTCGGGCGTCACGACTTTCGTCAACTCTCCATCTGCAGAGCTTTACGGCGCTGAGTTTGAGTTCGAGAAGCGCTATGACCTCGCACGGTTCGGCGACTTCTGGGCCGATCAGGAGATGATCTTCGTCTACAACTACACGTACACGGATAGCTCCGTCGGTGTGGATGGCGATGTGATCCGCCCGGTCCAGTCAGACGGCACGATCCGCCCGGACATCCAGGAAGCCGAAGACCTGCTGGTCGACGGTCACACCCTCGAGGGCCAGTCGGACCATCTGATCAACCTGCAGGTTGGCCTTGAGAACATCGACACGGGCACGACCCTGACGGCGCTTCTCAACTACGCCAGCAACCGGACGATCCTCATCGGTACGGCGCAGCAGAACGGCACGGACCGCGTTGTCGAAGACGTCCCCGTCCTCGTCGACCTCGTCTACCGCAAGCCGTTTGAGCTGAAGGGCACTGAGTTCGTCCTCGGCGCGAAAGTCCAGAACATCCTCGGCCAGGAGTTCGACACCTTCCGCGAAGACAATAATGGCGACCTTCTGCCGTTCATCAGCTTCGACCGCGGTCGCATGTTCTCGGTCAGCCTCTCGGCTGAATTCTAAGAACCGGCGATCCTGCCAACGATCACGGGGCCCGCTGTTCCTTCAGGAATGGCGGGCCTTGTCCATTTTAAGGGGGCGCTTCTCGCATAGGCTGAAACTGGAGCTGCGGGTTCATCCAGCGGTTTCTCTCGCCAGAACAGCTGTCTGCGTTACGCAAACCTAATCGTTATAATATTGTGTTCAGTATGTTCTCGAGCCGCTCGGCCCGTAGAGTAGAGCCGGGCCGGGAAGGACAGCTGTTGTCCCGGTGGAGCAGGATAAGGACCTGAGATTTGGGGCGCGAGCAAGCGACCGCAGGATCGACCAAGGCACGCGGGGCGTTTATCGCCGCCCTCGTAGCCACGGCTGTGCTCGCCTTCGCGGCGGTGGACCTTGTGCTGTCTGCGATCACGCCGCTCTCTGCTGACATCGGTCCGAGGCGCGAAGGGCCTGCGGCCCAGGTCCTCGATGCAGATCTTTCGGCGCTGCAGCGCGCGAACATCTTCGAAGGCGCCCCTGAGAGTGAAGGCGCTGTCCTCGTTCAGGAAGAGCTTCCCGTGACGACGCTGAGGCTGAAACTCATTTCCGCGTCTCCTTCGGTGGGTGGGGTCAGCACGGCGATCATCGAGACCCCCGGCGGCAAGCAGGAGGTCTTCGAAGAGGGCGAGCAGGTCGTGCGCGGCGCGGTTCTCGATAAAGTCGAGCTTTGGCGCGTCATCCTCCGCCGGAACGGCAGGCTTGAGCGCCTTCTCCTCGACAACCGACCCGAGATGCCGAGCGATATCCCCGTGCTGGGCGAGGGCGATGCAACGCCAGAGGGTGAGCCGTCCGACCAGCAAGCTTCAGGACCGAGGACGCTGGGTGAGATTTTCGGGCCATCCAATCCGCTCCTCGCCGCCGCGAAAGCGCGGCCCACTGACATTCCGCTCGCCATCAATGGCGAGCCCCTTCCCGAAGACGGCGCCGCCATGCAGCGCGTCATGCAGCAACTCCAGACGGAAGGGTCCCTGATCCTCACCGTCAACCGCGATGGCGGGGAGGTCGATCTTTATGTCGAGCTTCCCGGCGATATCGAGTTTTGAGGCCTATCATGCGTAGACTGATCGCCAGCCTTCTCGTCTCCAGCGCTCTTGCGCTGACCCCCGCTGCCGCGCAGCCGGGTCGCGTGACACTGAATTACGAGAACGCCGAACTCCGGGTCGTGGCGGCGGAGATCGCTGACCGGACGGGTTATCAGTTCGTCCTTGATCCCCGTATCTCCGGCCGGGTCAATATCATCTCGCCCGCGGGGATGACGCTTTCGCCTGAAGAGGTGTTTGAGGTCTTCCTTGCGACCCTTCAGGTCAACAATTTCACGGCCGTGCCCGCGGGTGACCGGATCTACAAGATCGTGCCGATCGATCAGGGTGCCCGCGACGGCGGCCCTGTCGGCAACAGCGATATTCAGGGCGGGACGACCACGCGGATCTTCCCCCTCGACAATATCGACGCACGCAGCACGGCAGGCAGCCTGCGCGGTGTTGTCGGGCCTCAAGGGCTGATTATTCCGATTGCGGAGAGCAATTCGATCGTCGTCGTGGACAATGGCCGCAACCTTGAGCGGGTGGCGGAAATCCTGAGGACGATTGATGTTGATGATACGATCCTCCGTACCGTGACGCTGGAGAATGCTGATGCGACGTCTGTGGCGACGGCGCTGCGGGAAATTCTTCAGAACACGGCCAACAATCAGAATCAGGGCGGGGGCGTTCAGGTTATCCCGAGTGTCGGGACGAACCAGGTGATCCTTCGCGGATCTCCGAACCAGGTTGCGCGTGCCGTGCCGATCGTCCGTGAACTCGACAGGGCAGGCGGCGTGCGCGGCAATTTCGATGCGATTTATCTGAACCATGTCGATGGTGAGGAGCTGGTGCCAATCATCACCCAGCTGATCGGCGGAACCGCTCCGGGTCCTGATGGAGCTGCGCCGCGTGCAGCGGCGGGTGGCCCGGTCGTCACCTTCCATAAGCCGACCAACGCGATCCTCGTCAACGCTCCGCCGGAAGCTCAGCGCACGATCCGCCAACTCGTCCAGCGGCTCGACATTCGCCGCCCGCAGGTGATGATCGAGGCCATTGTGGTCGAGATCGCCAACAACACGGCGCGTGAGCTCGGCGTGCAATATCTCTCAGGCGGCGACGGGCTTCCCGTGTCCGCTGCAACCTTCACCGACACGCGACCAAACCTTTTGTCTGCAGCCGGAGCAGCGTTCTTCCTCACCGAGCAGGACGGCACCCGCGATGTGACGACGATCACCGATGGCGGCAACGTGGTGGTGAGCCAGGAGGACGATGTCGACAATGATATCGCTGCGATCTCAGGCCAGCTGGTGACGGCGGCGGTCTCTGATCTTCTTTCCTTCAATGGCTTCGTGACGGGCTTTGGTGACGTGACCGAGGATGGCGGCGTCTACGGCGTTCTCCTGTCGGCCATCAAGTCCGATAGCCGCTCGAATGTTCTGTCCACGCCCTTTACCATGGCGCTCGACAACACGCCGGCTCGGCTGCAGGTCGGCCAAGAGATACCGGTCGTCACTGGCGAGGCCGTCGGCACGGACTTCCAGGGCGGGTTCCGTAACATCGAACGTCAGGATGTGGGCACGATCCTCGAGGTGACGCCCCAGATCAATGATGGTGACGCGGTCACGCTGAAGATCAAGCTGGAAGTCAGCTCACTGACGGCCTTCACGGCGCAGTCGGATAGCCCGATCCTCCAGAAATCCGTGACCGAGCAGGAGCTTGTGGCGGACAATGGCCAGATCATCGTGATCGGCGGCCTTGTCGACAATGACCAGCGCAACACCGAGACCAAGGTGCCGCTGCTTGGCGATATCCCGCTGCTCGGCAACCTCTTCAAGGGGCAGAGCCGCGCGGAAGAAGAAACGACGCTGATGGTCTTCCTGCGGCCGACGATCGTCCGCGATGCTTCGGACGCTAACGCTGTGACAGCGCGGAAGTACGACTTCGCGGCGCAGCGCCAGCTGCGCGCCGAGCGCCGGGATGAGGGGCCATCGCGGCTTGAGCGGCTCAACGACACCATCCTAGGCACGGGAGAGATCCCGGAGGCGCCATGAGCGAAACCGAAGCCCTCAAGCCTGAAGCCCCGCGCTTCGCCTATGCCTTTGCCAAGGAGCAGGGCCTGATCATTCTCGATACGGAGGATGGTGAGGCCGTGATCGGACAGCGTGAGGGCAGCGAACCCGTGCCGCCCATGGTGATGGTCGAGGCACGCCGTGCGGCCGGACGTCCTGTGCAGTTTGAGACGCTGTCTCAAAAGGTGTTCGAGCGGCGGCTTTCAGAGATCTACTCTGTCGAGGGGCTGTCCGCTGCGACCTTTGAGGAAGAGGATGGTCACGAGGATCTTTCTTCGCTGGCGGAGGGGTTGCCTGAGACCGCTGACCTTCTCGATACGGAAGATGATGCGCCAGTCATCAGGCTGATCAACGCGTTGGTTGCCGAAGCGATCAAGACACGGGCGTCGGACATCCACGTCGAGCCCTATGAAACGGCGCTCTCTATCCGCCTACGGATCGACGGTGTCCTGCGTGAGGTCCTGAGCCTGCCGCCCAAACTGACGCCTGTGCTGATCAGCCGGGTGAAGGTCATGGCGCGGCTTGATATTGCCGAGAAGCGCATTCCTCAGGACGGCCGGATCAGTCTCGCCATGGGCGGACGGCTTGTCGACGTGCGGGTCTCGACCCTGCCGAGCCGGTTTGGCGAGCGGATCGTGATGCGTCTCCTCGACAAGGAGCAGGCGCAGCTGGACCTCGATGCCCTCGGTATGCCGGAGGATTTGCGTCACCGGTTTGAGCAAGTGCTCCGTAAGCCGAACGGTGTGATCCTCGTCACGGGCCCGACGGGTTCAGGTAAGACGACGACGCTCTACGCAGCGCTGACGCTGCTCAACGATCCGGGGGTGAATATCCTCACCGTTGAAGACCCTGTTGAATATGCGCTGGAGGGCGTCGGGCAGACTCAGGTGAACAACAAGGTCGGGATGAGCTTCGCCACCGGCCTCCGCGCCATCCTTCGTCAGGACCCGGACATTGTGATGGTCGGTGAGATCCGTGACGTCGAGACGGCGCAGATTGCGGTGCAGGCATCGCTGACGGGTCACCTCGTCCTCTCGACGATCCACACCAATTCCGCCATCGGCGCGGTAACGCGACTGAGGGATATGGGTGTTGAGCCGTTCCTCCTGTCACCGACGATTGCCGGCGTCCTTGCTCAGCGTCTGGTGCGCAGGCTGTGTGAGGCTTGCAAGGAAGGCCATGCGCCGGACAAGGTCGAGCGCGATATGATCGGCATACGGAAGGGCGAGGTTGCGGAGATCTATAGGCCCAAGGGTTGCCCTGCCTGCAACGGCACGGGCTATGAGGGCCGGGTCGGCCTCTACGAGCTGGTCGTGGTCGGTGATCGCCTTCGCAAGCTGATTCATGATGATGCCGGCGAGCAGGAGATGCGCGCCGTGGCGTTCCAGGATGCGCCGACACTGGCGCAGTCTGGCTACGCCCATGTGCTCGCAGGGCGGACATCGATTGAGGAGGTCCTGCGCGTCGTGCAGGAAACCGAAGGGCCGTGACGACCTTCCGCTACGAGGCGATGACCGCTGAGGGCAAGAAGACCCGCGGTGTCATCGAAGCAGATAGCCTTCGCCGTGCACGGAGGGACGTCGCTGCGCGCGGCCTCACGCCAATCTCCGTAGACGAAGCGAAGGCGCGGGAGCTTTTCTCGATCCGCCGTGGCCCGCCTGCGCCAAAGAAAGCAGACGTCATCGCCGCGACAAGGCAGCTTGCGACGCTCATCGAAGCAGCCATGCCCGTCGAAGAAGCGCTGCAGGCCGTGGCCCAGCAGATGGAGGGGCAGGAGGTCGCCCGTATCCTGACTGCCGTCCGCGCACGGGTGATTGAAGGCTGGCGCATGAGCCGGGCGCTCGGTGAGCATCCCAAGGCCTTCTCCGGCCTCTATCGCGGGATCGTGGCGTCGGGTGAGACGTCGGGTGACCTCGGAAAGGTGCTGGCACGTCTCGCGGACATGCAGGAGCGCAACCAGCAGATGGCCCAGAAGGCGCAGCAGGCGCTCATCTATCCCATCTGCATCTTTGTGGTGGCCATCGGTGTCGTCTGGGGACTGATGGAATTCGTCGTGCCGCGCATGGTCGAGCAGTTCCAGCGCATGGACGGGGTGGAGCTTCCGCTCCCGACCAAGATCGTCATCGCGACATCGGATTTCGTCGGAGCATGGGGTTGGCTCCTAGCGCTGATCCTTGTCGCTTCGGGCGCAGCGTTCTGGTGGGCGCGCAGGCAGCCCAAGTCACGGCTCAGCCTCGACCGTATGCTGCTGAAGGTGCCTGTCGCTGGGAAGCTTAACCGGGAGCTCGATGCGGCGCGGTTCGCGCGGACGCTCTCGACGCTTTTTGCAGCGGGGGCGCCGCTCCTCGAAGCCCTCGAAGGCGCGCGGAACACGCTGACGAATGCCTATATCCGTCAGGAGATCGGCACGGCAGCCAACAGCGTCCGGGAGGGTGCAAGCCTCGCCGTGGCGATCCGCAAGGCTGCTGTCTTCCCGCCGATCATGGCTTCGATGATCGCCGCCGGAGAGCGCTCAGGCGCGCTGCCAGACATGCTGGCACGGACAGCGACCCAGATGGAGAACGGCTTCGAAACAGCGACGGCGACGGCCTTGCGTCTTCTTGAGCCTGCGGTGATCGTGCTGCTTGGCTTGATCGTCATGCTCATTGTTCTATCGATCATGCTACCGATCCTTCAGATCAACAACATGGCCATCGGGTAGGGTGCGAAGATGACGAACAGACAGAAAAAACAACGTGGTGTGACCCTCGTCGAGCTGATGGTGGTGATTGTCATCATTGGCCTCATCTCGGGCATCGTCGTGTTCAACGTGCTTCCTGCTGCCGACAAGGCTGCGGTTTCGACGGCGCGGACGGACATCAAGCGGATCGAGACAGCGCTGACCCAGTACCGCCTCGATAATCAAAGCTATCCGACCCAGGCGCAGGGGCTCAATGCGCTGGTCGAGATGCCGCGCGGCCTTCGCAGGCCCGAGCGTTACCAGACCGGCGGCTACGTCCAGCGCTTGCCGGAAGATCCCTGGGGCAACCCATACGTCTACGTCTTCCCGGGGGAGTTCGGTGAGTTCGACATCGTCTCCTACGGCAGGGACGGTAGCGCCGGCGGGGAGGGCCTCGATGCCGACATCGGCTCCTGGCAGAACTGAAGCCGGCGTCACGCTGGTTGAGCTTCTCGTCGTCATGCTGATCATCGGCATGGCGGCAGGGATGGTCCTGTTCGCCATCCCGAATGAGCCGTCCGCCCTCGGACAGATTTCTCAGCAGCTCGAGCGCGATGTCGCCGCCCTGCGCGATCAGGCGGTCGCCGAGAGCGCGCACTATGCCGTCGATATCTCGCCTGAGGGCTATGGCATCTATCGGGCCGAGGAGGGGCAGTGGGTGCTCCTCGCTGCGCGGGCGGTGCCGTCGGTCGTTGGGTTCGAGCTGACGTCGCAGGAGGCCTTCGCCCTGCCGGAGCATCGGGAGGACATCTTGCTCGGTCTTCCGTTCACGGAGGAAGATGAAGGGGCTTTCGATCCCGAAATCCATTTTGCTCCCGATGGCAGTGTCACCCCCTTTGCCGTGAAGCTGGGGCAGGGGCGCCTCAAGACCGTGATCAGTGTCGATGCCTTCGGCCGGATCGTGGAGGTTGATGATGCGTAACCAGAAGGGCCTCACCCTCATCGAAGTGCTGGTCTCGCTCGTCGTCCTCTCGACGGTCGTTGGGTCGATCCTTGTGCTGATGAGCCAGCAGACCCGGCAGGCTGCGAGGCTTGAGGAGCGGATGCTGGCACGGATCGCGGCGGAGAATGCGCTCACGGCGTTCGTCATCGCAAAGAAGGAACAAAACGCGCCTGATGTTCAGGGCGATATCGCTGTCGGCGATCTCGGCTTCCGTTTCGAGATCGACCGCGAAGCTGCGCCGCTTCAAGGATATGAGCTTGTGCGCGCCGATGTGCGCAAGGCGCGCGACGGGCAGGTGCTTGCCAGTCTGACAACCCTGCAGAAATCGCAAGTGGCGCCCACTGATGAATGAGCGCGGCGTCACTCTCATCGAGGTTCTGATCGCGCTCGGGATCTTCGCGGCAGTGAACGTCATCGCCGTGACGGCATTCAGCATCGCCGCCAATGGCTCGCGTCAGCTCGAAGAGGTCTCCGACCGGATCGCCGCGATGGAACGCTTCAGGGGTGTTCTGCGTGCGGATCTTCACCAGCTTGTCGAGCGGCCTGTCTGGGAAGCGGAAACGACGCGCCCGCGGCCTTCGCTCATGGGTGGTCCGGTCCTGGAAGAGGTGATAGGCGACGATGGCTTCGAGCCGCTCCTAGCCCTTGTGCGCTCAGGCTGGGCCAACCCCGGCGCTGCCGAACCGCGCGCCGAGGTGCAGGCCGTCACCTATATCTGGGCAAACGGCCAGATCATCCGCCGTACACGACCCTTCCTCGATGCGGATATCCGCACGCCTTTTCAGGACGACGTGCTCGTCGACGGCGCGCGGGATGTCGAGATCGCTTTCCGTATCGGTGGGCGCTGGGAGGAGGATGCCGGACGGAGCGCGAACCCGGGCGACAGGCCCCTCGCGGTACGGCTCACCTTCACCCATGACGTCTACGGAGAGATGGAGCATGTCTTCCTCCTCGGAGGGACGCTATGAGGCGGGAGAAGCAGAAAGGCGTTGCGCTCCTGACGGTGCTGCTGCTCGTCGCGACCATCGCGGTGCTGGCGGTGGCTATGACGGAGATCATGACCCGCTCCCTCGGCAGGGCTGCAGCCGGTGAAGCGCGGGATCAGGGCTTCTGGGCGCTGGCAGGCCTCGAAGCCGCGGCGATCGGCTACCTCGAAGAGCAAGGCGAGGCCATCGACCAACCGGTCTCGCCGCTGTTCCAACAGCCGGTGGTGCTCCCCTTCGAAGGCGGCACGGCCACGATCTCCTTCTCGGAGCGCAGCAACTGCTTCAACGTCAACGATCTCGTGGCCCGCTCCGAGGACGAGGGCGGCTACGTCACCGATCAGGCCGCTGGAGGACGCTTTGCCGACCTTGTGGAGGCCGTAGGCGGCAGCAGAAACGCGGGCCAGCAGCTGGCGGCGAGGATCGCCGACTTCATCGACGCCGATGACGACCCCAATGCTAGCAGCCAGGACGATTACGACTACCGCCGCCGCGAGGTGCCCTACCGCACGGCCAGCACGCTCCTCGCATCTGTCAGTGAATTAAGGGCGATTTCCGGATTTTCGCGAGATGTTTATAGGCCTCTGGCAGGCTATCTCTGCGCGCTTCCGACGGACGAGGTCCAGATGCTGAACGTCAACACGCTGACCCCTGAAGACGCCCCGCTTTTGAAGGCGGCGGCGGGCGATGCGCTGACCATGTCCGGGGCCATGCAGATCATCGCCCAGCGGTCGCCAGCGGGCTATGACGACGTCTCGGCGTTCCTGGAGCAGCCCCTTCTCGCAGGCCGTGACCTCCCAAGCGACATGTCCACCATGCTGACGACCAAGAGCAATCACATCGAGATGGAGATCGTCGTCCAGACCGCTGCGGGCCGCCTGCGTCAGGTGAGCCGCATCTCCCGCGCGGATGGCGAGCCGATCGTCATCGAGCGGCGTATCGGGGAGCGCCTGCCATGAGCTTCATCATCCTTCTCGATCCTCACGACAGCGCGAAGACCTTCGCGTGGTTCGATCGCGTCGCGGGTGAGGAGGGCGGGTCAGCCGCACTGACCTCCCTCGCCGAGCGGATCGCTAGCCAGTCCAAAACGTCCGTCTGCCTCGCGCTTCCCGGCGAAGCGGCCATGACCCGTAGCTTGCCGCTTGCCATGAAGAGCCAGCGCGATGTTCGGCGCGCGGCATCGCTTGCTTTCGACGACCAACTCGCAGCGCCGATGGATGATCGGCTGCTTGCCTTTGCCGATGAGGGAGAGGGGCGGAAGCTCGTCTCTGCCATCCCTGCCGACCTCCTGCGCGACGGCCTCGCAGCGGCCGAAGCTGCGGGTATCGAACCCGATGTCATCACGGTCGACCACGCCCTTCTTCCAAGCAATGAGAACGGATCGAGCATCCTTGCGCTCGGTGACCGCGCGGCTGTGCGGACACCGGAAGGTGCGTTTACGTCGGAAGCCGACTTTGCCTCCGGCCTCGCGGCAGAGGCCCGGCCTGTCTCGCTAGCTGACTTATCTGTGGACGGAGCGCCCAACTTCCGCGAAGGTCGCTTCGCCCGGAGACGGCAGCTTCCGAACCTTCGTCCTTATCTAATGGCGGCTTCGCTGCTCCTCGTGGCAGGCGCGGTATTCCTTTTGGGCAGCTTCCTAGAAGGCGTCCGCTATTCCCGTGCTGCGACGGTCGAGCGTCAGGCTGCAGAGCAGAACTTCGCGCGGGCGTTCCCCGGTACGCCGATCCTCGACATGGAGCGGCAGATTCGTAGTCGTGAGAATAGCCGTCAGGGTTCTGATTTTCTCCCCCTCTCGGCCATTCTCGCCGATGCGCTGGCTACACAAGAGTCGACTGCGCTTTCGAGCCTCACCTATTCGTCCGAGGGCGAACTGACGGCTGAACTCACCTTTGCGTCCTTCCCGGACCTCGAGGCCCTGAAGGGTATCCTCGAGGCCCGCGGCGTCGCGGCGGAGGAGGGAAGCGAGACGCGCAGCGAAGACGGTGTCCTGACCACCCGCCTGTTCCTGAGGAGCGCCGCATGATCGAGCAGCTCAAGAACCTCTCCCAACGCGAGCAGCTGATGCTTGGCGGCCTCGGGGTGCTCGTTGCGCTCCTGGTCTTGGTCTACGGCGTGATCTCGCCGATCCTGAGCTTCGAAGCTGGCGCGACCCGCGACTATCGCGATGCCCGCAGGCTTTCCGTGATCACGTCTGATCTCGAGGCCCCCGGGGTCGAGAGCGCCGATGACAGGGCCCTGCGCTCCGTCGTTACCCAGATGGCGGACCGTCGGCAGCTTAAGTATACACGGGTCAATCAGACTGCGGATGGCCAGCTGCAGGTAGACATGGAAGGCGCTCCTTACGCAGCCTTTTTCGCTTGGCTCCAGCAGCTGGAAGACGAAGCCGACATTGTCGTCTCCTCCGCCTTCGTGGCTCCGGGCGAGACCGCTGCCACCGTCGAAGCGCGCGTCACGCTCGTCAGGCAGGAGGGCTAGGCCATGCGGATTGCAATGATCCTTGTCGGTGTGGTGGTCTTCCTCGGCGTCCTCGTTGCAAGGCTCCCCCTTGCGATGGTCGTTGACCGGATCGAGGCGCCTGTCGAATACCAGTCCGTAGGCGGAACGCTGTGGCAGGGCCGTGTGACGGGGCTCAAGGTCAAGGACGAAGAGGTCGGCGACGCGGAGTTCGGGCTTCGCTTCATCCCGCTCCTGATGGGCAGGGCAGACGCGGCCGTGTCGCTTCGCGGGAAGGGCATCAACGGGATCGGTGATGTCTCGTTCAATGGGAAGAGGCTGGTCATCGAGGATGCGACGGGTACGGCGGATCTCAGCCGCTTCGGCCTGATCGACGTTTTCGGCCAATCCCTGCGCGGCAGTCTCGATGCTACGATCGACAGGGTCGCCCTGACGGCGGATGGTTGCGAGGCCGCCGACCTCGAAGTGTCGACCGATGCCCTCAACCGAAGCCTTGGCGTCTATGCCAGCGGTGGGTTGGAGCTGACTGGCAAGGGGCGCTGCGACGGCGATGTCCTCGTTATCCCGCTTGAGGGCGGGAATGACGATCTCCTGATCGAAGCAGAGCTCCGACTCGAGCCCGGTGGCCGTTACCGCTCCGTGCTCTCGGTGGTTCCGATGCAGCCCGAATTCGGCCAGTTTCTCGCAGGCGTCGGCTTCCGCAAGGACGGCCCCGCCTACGTCACTGAACGCACAGGTACGATAAGGTCCGCCCTATGATGATCAGGTCAGCGCTTTTCCTCGCAGGAGCCGTCACGCTCGCGGCCTGTGCTTCGGCGCCTTCGACAGGGGCGAACAAGGCCACTTCGGCACCTCCCCGGATCGAGACCGAGGCGCCCGATCCCGATCCTCTGCGCGCGGCATCCATCCCCAGCGGCCGGTGCGGCATGATCCTCTGGACGAAGTCGGGAAGCAGGACACTTCCGATCTTTCGGTCGCTCGATAATCTTCAGGCTACGATGCAGATCGAGGGCGACGAAGTGTCGCTCGACTTGCAGGAGGAGGCCGGAGAGCTGCGCCTCGGCATGCGGTCGGAACAACTTTATGCAGTTGCAGACGAGGCGCGGGCTGGCTCAAGCGTGGAAACAAAACTCACGTGGGGTCAGACATTTCCGGGCGGTTCCTACATTTCAGGTGGAACAATCACGCTAACTGGCGCTGATGGATGGCAACGGATCCTGCCCGTCGCTGGTATTGCCGGGTGCAAAGCCTGACGATTTTTGCTCAGGAGAGGTCGGAGCTTTTAGAGAAGTCCCCATGACGGACCACAAAGCGCACGATCACGTCCACCATCATGGTTGCGTCCATGGTGCCGCCCATCACGGCGATGGCAGCGGCAAGCGACTGGCAGGCGCCTTCTTTGTCATTGCTGCTTTCGCGGTGCTCGAAGTCATCGGCGGGGTCATCTCGGGTTCCCTCGCGCTGATCGCTGACGCCGGGCACATGATCACGGACGCGGCTGCGCTGGGGCTCGCATTTAGTGCCCAGTGGCTGGCAGGCAAGCCGGCGACGGACCGCTTCCCGTTCGGCCTGAAGCGTGCCCAGGTCCTCGCTGCGTTCATCAACGGCCTCGCCCTGATCGGGATTGTCGCATGGCTTCTTTTCGAAGCTGTCGAACGGATCGGTAGCCCGACAGAGATCGATGCGCCGCTGATGCTCACGGTCGCCGCCGTTGGGCTTCTTGCGAACATCGTGGCCTTCGTGATGCTGCATCCGAGCTCTGGCGACAACGTCAATGTGCGCGGGGCGATGCTGCACGTGGCTGCGGACATTTTCGGGTCAGTGGCGGCCATCATCTCGGCACTCGTCATCATGTCGACGGGCTGGCTGGTGATTGATCCGATCCTGACGCTGGCGGTCTGTGCCCTCATCCTGCGCTCGGCCATCCCGCTCATCCGCGAGACCGCGACGATCCTGATGCAGGCCGCGCCGTCCTCCGTGACCGAGGGCGAAGTCCGCAAGGTCCTGACGACCTCAGCGCCTGTCCTCGACGTCAGCCGGGTCCGAGCATGGCAGCTCACCCCCGGCGAGACCTTCATGTCGCTTCAGGTCACGATCCCCAACAACGCTCAGGCCGATGAAGTCCTCCCCGCCGTGAAGGAGCTCCTCCACGACCGGTTCGGGGTGATGCAGTCGACGGTCGAAGTGGAAACGGCGGACGTCGTCGCGCTGCGCCGGGATATCTCGAACACCGAGGACAGGGCCGAGCGGGTCAAGACCTGACGCCCGGCCTCTGATCGGCTCAGATTTTGGTCATGTCCGGCACAAGGGCCTTCTGGGCGGCCTCAACGATCTCAGCCGGATCATCGATCACCACGAGCGACTGGCGCAGGCCCGGATAGGCGAAGCCCTCGTCGCAGATATGGTCCACGAGTTCGATCAGCGGCTTCCAGTAATTGTCGATGTTGGCGAGGATGATTGGCTTCTTGTGGAGCGACAGGCTCGACCAGGAGAGGACCTCGACGACCTCCTCCAAGGTGCCGATCCCGCCGGGCAGCACGCAGAACGCGTCGCTCTCCTCGAAGAGGCCGATCTTTCGTTCGTGCATCGTCTCGACCTCGCGGCTCTCGATATTGTCGAGGAGGCCCTCCTGGTCCTGGAGGAACTTCGGGATGATGCCGAGCACCTTGCCGCCAGCGTCGCGGGCTGACCGCGCCGACTCGCCCATCAGGCCTTGCTCGCCGCCACCGAAGACGAGCCGCAGGCCAGCCTTGGCAATGGTTTCGCCCACGGTATGCGCGGCCTCGCGGTAGATGTCCTGCCTGCCGAAGCGGCTGCCGCAATAGACGCAGATGGACTCGAGCTTGTGGGCCATGGGGTTCCTTTCAGTATGTCGCTGGGACGGATGGTTCTTGCAGGTCGTGTGCGCCCGTAGCAGAACAAGAGGCTAGGGCAGCAATCCTGTCAGGGGGTTACCTTCACATGCGCATTATCGGCATTGCAATCCTGCTCGTCGCCATCGCTTTCGGCGGCTGGTATGCCTTCAATAACAAGGACAAGCTGCCGATCGATATCGGCCAGACCGAGGAAGAAGTCGAGCAGGAAGCGCTGCCTGGCGTCATTCCTCCGACCTTCGACATCGTGCGGGTGACCCGTCAGGGCTTCGCCACCGTGGCTGGCCGCGGGGAGCCTCTTGGCCGGATGGAGCTGCTGGCGAACGGTGCCCCCATTGCTGAAGAGCCGATCGGTTCTGACGGTACTTTTGCGATGGCCGTGGACACGCCGCTTGCCGCTGGTCCGGTTGAGCTGAGCCTCAAGCAGACCACCAAGGACGGCATGGTCATCCTCGGTGAGGAGACCGTGATCATCTACGTGCCCGATGCGGGCGGCGATGGTCCCGTGGTCCTGAGGACGACGCCCGGCGGATCGACGGTGGTGCTGCAGCGCTCCGCCCCGCGGGACGAGAGCCTTGGGCCGCTCTCGATCGAGACCATCGATTATGACCGCGACGGCAACGTCATCCTTTCCGGCCGCGCCGAACCCGGTTCGATCGTCCAGATCTTCGCCAATGGCGCACCGCTGGCGGAGACCCAGGCCGACGGGAATGGCTACTGGTCCGTCTCTGGCAGCCTCGCTGAGGGCCGCTACACCCTCCAGATCATCCAGCTCGACGATGAAGGCCGGCCGAAATACGCCATCGAGGTGCCCTTCGAGCAGGCGAGCCGCGAGGACATCGTCTTCCGCGATGGGAACGTCATCGTGCAGCCGGGCAATAATCTCTGGGTCATCGCCCGCCGCGCTTATGGCGAGGGCGAGCAGTACACGGTGATCTACGAGGCCAATCAGGACCAGATCCGCGATCCTGACCTCATCTATCCCGGCCAGATCTTCCGCG
Organism: Parvularcula mediterranea; assembly: GCF_013085255.1. Classification (GTDB taxonomy): domain Bacteria; phylum Pseudomonadota; class Alphaproteobacteria; order Caulobacterales; family Parvularculaceae; genus Parvularcula; species Parvularcula mediterranea. The sequence continues at coordinate 721,810 of NZ_JABFCX010000003.1, read as the reverse complement.
TTCCTGACGACGAGGAAGAGGATCAAGGCGAAGAGCAGTAAGCTCTAACCGAGCCATTCAAGGACCTTGGAGGCCACGGCCTCCTGGGCTTCCACCTGCGGGTAGTGGCCGATGGTCGGCAGGAGATGCGCACGGGCATCCGGCAGCTCACGCCTCCAAACCTCAAAAACATGCTCGCCTGAGACAGGGTCGAGGGCGCCGTTGATGAGCCCGATCCGGGCCTGGTTTGGCCCTAAAGCACTGACCCAGCGCTCCTTATGGACCTCGCGGTCCTTCATATAGCCAAGCAGCTTGTGTGTGATCCGGTTGCCGGAGTTCTCGCAGATGAGGGACCAGTAGGTGTCCAGCTCTTGTTTGGTCGGCTGGGTCTCGGGGCCGAAAACCTCCGAAAAGCTCTTCCCGAACCGCTCCCGGGTCGTGAGCAGGCTGATAAGGAACCCCAAAGGCGAAGCACCGAGCTTTTGGATCGGCCGAGGGCGATGCTCACCGGGGAAGATGCCGCCATTGAGAAAGACCATCTGGCCGATCGAGAAGGAGAGACCTCCTTCATTCTCGCGCGCCAGCAGCTCCTGACCCACCGAGACGCCATAGTCATGGACCAAGAGGTCCGCATGGCTGATGCCGAGCTCGCCGAGGAGCGCTTCCTGAAGATCCGCCTGCCGGTGGATCGAATAGCCGGAGCTGGGTTTCGCGGAGAGCCCGAAGCCCAGAAGATCGCAGGCGATCACGCGATACTTCTCCGTGAGTGCCTGCCAGATTGGCGTCCAGTCATGGGACGAGGTTGGGAAGCCGTGGATCAGCAGGAGCGGGGGGCCGTCACCATCCGTCCAGTAGGCGATGTCATGCCCCTCAAAGCGGAGGGTCTGGCGAGCGCTCTTCCAGCTAGCAAGGACCATCATCCCGCCGCTTCGTCCTTCGGTTTGTTCACCCACAGCATCACAGGCTTGAGCGGGAAGGCCCAGGCAACGCCAGCGACGATGAAGAAGAGGAGATCAACGATCTTGTTCTCCGGCAGCATGTCCCAGATCCACAGGCAGAGCCCTGCGTAGATGAGCAGGAAAGGCATCACGCCGAGAGCGATGATCAGTTTCTTCTGCCTTGGGTCCATGGTGGCCTCCGTGGTCGATTTGACCCCTTGGGAAAGGGGCATCGCTGCGCATATAGGAGCGCGATGCTGAACACCACCAATCCCTCCCACCGCCCCGTGGCGATCTGGCTCACGCTGATGGCCGTGCTGATCGCGATCATGGTCGTCATCGGCGGTGCGACGCGGCTCACCGATTCAGGCCTTTCGATCACCGAGTGGGACCTCGTGATGGGGACCCTCCCGCCGCTCAGCGATGCGGACTGGCAGGAGGCTTTCGCGCTCTACAAGCAGATCCCCGAATATGAGCGGGTCAACGCCGGGATGAGCCTCGAGGAGTTCAAGTTCATCTTCTGGTGGGAGTGGGGTCACAGGAACCTCGGCCGCTTCATCGGCCTCGCCTTCCTCATTCCGATGGTCGTCTTCTGGGTGCAGGGACGCGTCACGGGCGCATTGAAATGGCGGCTACCGGGGCTGTTCCTGCTGATCTGCCTGCAAGGGGCGATTGGCTGGTTCATGGTGAGCTCGGGCCTGTCCGAGCGGGTGGATGTCAGCCAGTACAGGCTGGCGCTACACCTTTCGACCGCGCTGGTGCTCTTTGCACTGATCGTCCTTCAGGCCGTGGCGCTGGTGAAGCCGCGCGGGTTTGCAGAAGTCGCAGACCCGTGGGTCGGGCGGAGCGCCGTAATCCTTCTCGCGGTGAGCTCGGTGCAGATCGTGCTCGGTGCATTCGTCGCGGGGCTCCGGGCCGGGTCGAGCTACAACAGCTGGCCGCTCATGGACGGAAAGTTCGTACCCGACGGATATTTCGGCGCTGACGCTAGGGTGCTCGATCTCTTCGAGAGGGTCGAGGCCGTGCAGTTCAATCACCGGACGATGGCTTATGCCGTGATGGCTGCTGCTGCCGTCTTCGTGTGGAAGGCTCTGCAGGCTGGTGAGAAGCGGATCGCCCACATGGTCGGCGGCGCCATTACGTTGCAGGTCATTCTTGGTATCTGGACGATCGTCGCAGCAGTGCCGCTATGGCTGGGCCTCGCCCACCAGGCAGGGGCGCTGTTGATCCTCGCGACCCTGACCTATGCGGTCTACGGACTTACCGGCCGTCCTCTTCCCCGGTCGGCGGCAGAGGCGCCTCAATCTCTTCAAACCCAGGCTTCCTGATATCGAGCTCGAGGCCTTCGTCGGGAACGGAGAAGGCGGGTTCTTCGGAGGTCATGGGCGCACGGAGCGATGTGAGGCTGCCTGGCAGTCCCAGCGCATTGGCGACCGAACTCCACCCGACAAGGTGAAGGCTGCGCTGCTCATCAAGGACGATCAGCGCGCCATCCCGGAGGACGCCGCCGAAATTGCCGTAAGCCGGACGAACCATCAGGGGACGGAGCGGCTCGCCTTCCTCGGTCTGAAGGTCGAGGCTCTGGTCGTTGACCGTCAGCTTGCCGGAAAGGCCGTCTGCCGCCACGGCGAAGACTTCGCTGCCAGCGCCGATCAGCGTCGAGGCATCAGGATCGAGGGGAGTCGGCTCCAGCCCGTCGATCGTCAGGCGGTCCCAGCCATTGGGCGACTGGAAGTAGAAGTCACTGCCCACGGCTGCGCAGGCGAGGGTGTCTGAGGGCACATCGCGGATCGGCAGGCTCGTCTCACCAAGAACAACGGTCGCGCCTACGCCGGAGACGGCCATGACAAGCTCGCCGTCGGAGCAAAGGCTCTTGGGGTTGCCAAGGGTCGTGAGGCTTCTCGGATCGGTGCCCATGTCGCCGATGGAGCGCGCCTCGACCGATCCGTCGACGGAGAGGGTGACGAGGAGAGCCTCGCCGCCTTCCATCTGCGCCGTCGCGAGGAACCGCGCCGCTGGGGAGGCCGGAATGGTGCGCGCTTCGCCGCCATCGGCCCTGACCATGGTGATACCCGCATCGCCATTGGCTGCGAAGATCAGGCTCTGGAAGCCGAAGGGCTGCATCTCCCACGCGGTGAGGTCCGTCACGGCGCTTTCGAACGTGCCGAGGAGGATCTCGGCTTTGACCGCCGTGAGCCGGGTCTCGGGCTCTTCCGTCGTCTCGGGCTTGGCCGCGATTTCAGGCTCGGGGGCGACGCTTTCCTCTGGCGCCTCGGGCTCGCCTCCGCAGGCGGTGAGGATGAGGAGGGCCGTCGAGGCTGAAAGAAGGGTACGCAGGGTCATGGGCGACGTCTCGGGTGTCATTGCGGAACAGCTGATTTATGGGAGGTGGCCACCGATTGCCAGCATCGGTTCGATTGCGAAAGGGGCAGGTTTTCAACCGCCTAGACGAGGCGAGCGAAATGCGGTATTCCTATACCGTAGAAATAACGCGCTGAAACAGCGTTTCTTTTGGAGCGCTGATTGACAGAAACGCGCCAGCGGGGCATCTGGCCGCCTTCGCATTCATCCAAAGGAAAGAGCGATGCAAACGGACGCCTCGCGCACCTACAACACCAAACCCGCTGACGTAGAGAAAAAGTGGGTTCTCATCGACGCCGAAAACCTCGTCGTCGGCCGCCTCGCTTCGCTGATCGCGATGCGCCTGCGCGGTAAGCACCTGCCGACCTTCACGCCGAACGTCGACGATGGTGACAATGTCATCGTCATCAACGCCGAGAAGGTGGCCTTCACCGGCCGTAAGCGGACCCAGCAGACCTACTACTGGCACACCGGTTATCCGGGCGGCATCAAGTCCCGCACGGCTGACAAGGTTCTCGACGGCCGCTTCCCCGAGCGTGTTCTCGAGAAGGCCGTGCAGCGCATGCTCCCGAAAGAGAGCCCGCTGGCCCGCCGTCAGTTCAAGAACCTGCATGTCTATGCCGGTCCGAACCATCCCCACGAAGCGCAGAAGCCGGAAACGCTCGATATCGCTTCGCTGAACTCCAAGAACACGCCCCGCGGCTAACGGAAGACTTGAGACATGAGTGAGACCCAAGGCCTCGACAGCCTCAAAGAACTGGCCACCGAAACCGGCGTCATCGCTGAAGATGCTGCCGCCGTTGAGGAGACCGTCGTCCTCGCAGAGCCGAAGATCGACGAGCTTGGCCGCTCCTACGCCACCGGCAAGCGGAAGACCGCCGTTGCGCGCGTCTGGATCAAGCCGGGCTCCGGCAAGATCACCGTCAACAAGAAGGACTACACCGAGTACTTCGGCCGTCCGGTTCTTCAGATGGTGCTGCGCCAGCCCCTCGAAGCGGCTGAACGCCTCGACCAGTTCGACATCTTCTGCACCGTCAAGGGCTCGGGCCCGTCGGGACAGGCCGGTGCGATCCGTCACGGCATCTCCCGCGCGCTGACCTACTATGAGCCGGGCCTGCGCGCCGTGCTCAAGAAGGGCGGCTTCCTGACCCGCGACGCACGTGCGGTCGAGCGTAAGAAGTACGGTAAGGCCAAAGCCCGCCGTAGCTTCCAGTTCTCGAAGCGCTAATTCGCCGCATCTGCAGGCGTTTCCATCGCCTTGCCCGGGGTCTGGCCTAACTCCTGAACTTAGGAGTTTGCCATGCCCCGCTATGATCTCGGCGCGATCCAGGACTTCCCTGAAAACGCGCCGACCAAAGCCTCGACGGCCTGTCGCGACCTTGTCGTTGTCAGGCGCGGCGAGGCTTTTTTCGTTCTGGACCATGACTGCCAGCATTTGGGCGCGCCTCTTTCGGAGGCGATCATCGAGGATGACTGCCTCGTCTGTCCCTGGCACCGGGCCCTGATCAGGCTTTCGGATGGCCACCTGCAGGAGCCTCCGGGCTGCCGTCACCACCGCCGCTACGAGACCGAGGTCCGCGATGGCCGTCTCACAGTCGAGATCGAGCCGGGCGATCCTTCCTACCGTGAGAGTATGTTTGCTGAGCCGCTGTCCGATGCGTCGGGTCCCAGCAGCATCCTGATCCTTGGCGCAGGCGCAGCGGGCATGTCCGCAGCGCAGACTTTGGCTGAGGAGGGGTACGCAGGCGAGATCACCGTCCTCTCCCACGAAGCCGACCAGACGTTCGATCGCACAAAATTCAGTAAGCAGATTATTCACGACGTTGAAGAGGCGGAAGTCGGTGCGCTGACCAAGCTCCGCCAGAAGGGGCTTCACTTCATCAACAGCCGGGTTGGTGAGGTGTCCCTGAGCGATTGCAAAATCACGCTCGAAGGCGGCAAGGAGCTCTCCGCCGAGGCCATGATCCTCGCAACGGGAGCTGAGCCCCGCACGCTCGATGTTCCGGGTAAGGATCTTAAGGGCGTTCTCAGCATAAGGTCCACCAATGCCGCAGAAAAGCTGGGCCGCTATGCCGATGAGGCCGGAAAGGCCGTGGTCATCGGCTCAGGCTTTATCGGCATGGAGATCGCTTCACTCCTCTGCGATGAGGATATCGATACGACCATCGTGACCGCCGACCGCGTGCCTTTCGAGAAGGTGATCGGCGAACGGCTAGGCCAGCGCCTCCTCCGTGAGCAGAGGGATGCTGGCGTTGAGGTCCTCACCGAAATGAAGGTCGAAGCCTTCGAAGGGGACGCCTCCGTCGAGGCTGTGCGCCTTGAGGACGGAAAGTCGATCGATGCCGATCTCGTCGTCGTCGCTGCAGGCGTCACGCCGCGGACGTCGCTGTTCGGAGAGGCGGAAAAGGCGGAGGACGGGGGCCTGAAGGTCAGCGAAGACCTCAGCCTCAAGGACTTCAGGAGCGTCTACGCAGCGGGTGACATTTGTGTCGCGCCGAGCCGCTTTGGCGCGCTGCGGAGCGAACACTGGCGCTGGGCACAGCAGCTGGGCCGTGCCGCAGCGCTTTCCGCTTTGGGCAAGCCCGTTCCCACGGACATCGCGCCTTTCTTCTGGACAAAGCAGCAGGCAGCCGGAAGCTACGTCTATGCAGGGCATACGGAGGAGTTTGACGACATCCTCTATGAGGGCGAGCCCGACGATGGCGAGTTCATTGCTTATTTCCTTGACGGAGACAGGGTTCCTGCGATCTTTGCGTTTGGAATGGCCGACAAGGTCTCGCGGCTCGAGCGTCAACTGGCGCATCAGGGGCCGCTTCGCAGGGATGAACTGGACCTCTAATGGGAATACTGAAGGGCGTACACGTCCTGATCGCTGAGGATGATTTCCTCATTGCGAGCTCTCTTGAGGAGCTGATCGAAACCCATGGCGGCACCTCGCTGACCCTTTCGAGTGTCGCCGAACTCATGCGGGTCGATCCGACGCCATTTGACGTCGCGCTGTTCGACCGCACCCTCTCGGATGGTGAAGTTGACGAGGTGGCCCAGGAACTCGCCGCCAAAGGCCTGCCCTACGCGATGCAGAGCGGCGCTGATCTTTCGGGCGACATCCCAGAGGGCTGCATCGGCGTCCTTGGCAAACCGGTCAGCGAGACGCAGCTCGTCAGCCTTCTTTCTGCGTACGGAAAGTCATAAGCACCCCGCCCAGGATGAGGGCGCTGGCAAGGATGAAGCGCACGCTGATCGCCTCGCTGAGAAGCAGTGCGCCAAGCCCTGCGGTCATGGGCGGAACGAGCAGCTGCACGGTCCCCGCTGTGAGGCTCGAGAGCTTTGGTAGCACCTGATACCAGAGCGCGTAGCCAAGACCTGATGTGACTGATCCCGACAGGATGGCCAGCATTGCGCCCTCCGTGGTCATTGGCTGGCCTTCGCTGAGGAGCACCGCGAGGAGGGTTGCCGGAACGCTGGCGAGCGCGAAATTTCTTGCGTTGCGCGCTACGGGGTCATCGGATCCCCTGCCTAAAAGCGTGTAGACCCCCCAGCCTGCACCAGCGATCAGCATAAGGAGCATCGCCCAGAGGGGTGCGCCGCCCTGCTCTGGCTTGAGGAGCCACAAGAGGCCGCCTAGTGCGACCAGGATCCCCGCAGCCCCCACCGGCCCCAGTCTCTCACCGCGTGCAAGGCCCCATCCAATGGTCGTCAGCTGGACAGCTCCGAAGAGCACGAGGGCGCCAAGTCCTGCATCGAGCGCGACATAGGCGAGGGAGAAAGCTGCGACGTACACGAACAGGCTCGCTGCCCCCGGCAGATCTCTAGCGCGTGGGAGCAGCTTTGCTCCTCTCACGGCCGAGATGAGGAGGAGGACGGCCGCCCCCGAGGCAAGACGCAGGAGCCCAAACTCCTCCGGACTGATCCGCTCACCGAGCAAAGCATAACGGGTGAGGAGGGAATTGCCGGAAAAGGCGAGGAGGGTGAGGCCCACGAGGATCGACGTCTTGAGCATGGTGACCTCATTCTTTCGTAGGCGCCTCAAGCAGTCCGCGTTCGGCGTTCCGCCCGTTTCCTCGAACCAGCAGCTCGGCCATTTTTCGCGCCAAGGCACGTCACGGTTACAGCGCTTCGCTATCCTCGACAGGGCCGAAGACCTCCTCGAACGAAGCACGCAGGGCCTCGTCCGCCGTCTCCATGCTCGCGCCCTCAAGCCCAAGGTCAGAAAGGCTCGTCACGCCGAACGCCTCTTCCTTGATCCCGCAGGGGACAATGCCGCCGAAGTGGGAGAGGTCAGGCGCGACGTTCAGGGATACGCCGTGGAAGGTCACCCAGCGCCTGATCCTGACGCCGATAGCTGCGATCTTGTCCTCTCGGCCTTCGCCGCGGTCGACCCACACGCCGACGCGTCCATCCCGGATGCCGCTCTCGACGCCAAGCCGTTCAAGAGCACCGATGATCCAGGCTTCTGCGTCTTGCACGAAGCGGCGCACGTCCTTCTTCCTGCGCCCGAGATCAAGCATCAGGTAGGCCACGCGCTGGCCGGGCCCGTGGTAGGTGAACTGCCCGCCCCTTGGGCTCTTGAAGACAGGGAAGCGCTCGGGATCGACAAGGTCCTCGATCTTCGCGCTGGTCCCGGCGGTGTAGAGGGGCGGATGCTCGAGCAGCCAGACCGTCTCGCGGCCACCTGCCTGCACCTCGGCGACGATCCGCTCCATGGTGTCGGTGGCCTCCCGATAGGGCACCGGGCGGTCGCTCCTCCGCCAGAGCACGGGCTCCGCGAGGTAGTTGGGGCGGTCGTTTGTCGTCACCCGCGGCACATGCGGATTTTCTTCCAAGAATGGAAGGGTGACCGCTTGCATCGCCAGAATCCTTTTGCTACCCGCGCCTCTCGCTCGGAGGGAAACCTCCAGCCAAGTGCGGTCGTGGCGGAATTGGTAGACGCGCAGCGTTGAGGTCGCTGTGGGGTAAAACCCGTGGAAGTTCGAGTCTTCTCGACCGCACCATTATAACATTCTCAGTCCATTGTTATCATTCAGGAATTCACGGTTATCCGTGTACTTCCTTGTGCTTTTTGGTGTTTTTGCACTACAAATTGCACTACAAGCCATGGTTTGAGCATGCCTTTCCGCACCAAACCGACGAGCCTCGTTGCATCCGATCCCGATCGTTACCTGAAGCGACGAGGACGCCGATGGCATTATGTCCGGCGGGTCCCGAAGCACGCTGAGGCGCACGACCAACGCGGCACGATCCAGGTCTCGCTGAAGACGACTTCGCAAGAGGTTGCGCGCCTCAAGCGCGATGCGCTCGAGAAAGCTGACGACCTCTACTGGTCAGGTGTCGCCGACGGCATGGCCGCAGAAACTGCTTTCGAGCGGTACGATGCGGCCAGGACCAGAGCGCAAGCGCTCGGCTTCGATTATCTGACTGCGGAGCGTATCGCTTCGACGCTGCCTGTCGAGGAGATCGTCCGCAGGATCGAAGCGGCAGGTCAGCCGGGACCCGGAGACGCCGAAGCAACCTTGGGCGGCGTCGAAGAGCCGAGCCTCAAGGTCCGCGAAGCGATGGAGTTCTACCTCGAAACCATGGCGGTCGATGAAGCACGCGGCATGAGCCCGCATCAGCTGACCCAGCGCTTCAAGGTCAAGCGCCATGCGGCGGAGGACTTCATCGAGGTCGTCGGCAACAAGCCGGTGCTCGAGATCACGAGGGCCGACGCCCAGCGCTACTATAAGTACTGGCTCGCCCGGATTGACGGGAAGGGTGGTCAGAAGAAGGTCTCCGCAAACTTTGCCAACCGCAACTTCGGCAATATGCGGAAGCTCTTCAGGACCTATGCCAACTGGCTCGCTCTAGACGCGAAGAACCCCTTCGAAGGATTATCGTTCAGCTCACGGAAGATGGAGAAGGGTATCGTGCCGCCTTTCGATCCCGATTGGCTGAGGGACAGGATCCTGAGGCCAGGCTCCTTCGGAAAGCTCAATCGCGAGGCACATCTGATCTTCCTCGCACTCATCGAAACAGGCTGCCGTCCTTCGGAAATTTGCAATCTGACGGCCGAGAACATCCGGCTTGATGACGAGGTGCCCCACATTGCCATCCGCTTCCGGGCTGATCGCCAGATCAAGACCGAGGCCAGCGTCAGAGAAATTCCTCTACTGGGTGTGTCACTCGCCGCGCTCAGGCAAGCCCCGAACGGCTTTGAGCGCTACCGAGACAAGGAGACCGCCCTCTCAGCGGCACTGATGAAATCACTCAAGGTCAACGACCTGCTGCCGACGCCGCAGCATGGCGTATACTCGGTACGCCACGCATTCGAGAAACGCATGCAAGAGGCAGGGCTCGACTACGACCTTCGCTGCCGACTCATGGGGCACGCTAACTCCCGACCCAAATACGGCGACGGCGGATCACTCAGCTGGCGACGTGACCAGCTGGCGAAGATCACTCTCCCGTTCGATAGCGATGTGCTTCTTTGCTGAAGAGCTGGCCTTATCGTTACCTGAAGTCAGGTAGCGATCGAGCCTTGAACGCTTGCGATCAAGAGCTTCCAGTTCGCTTTCCAGGCGCTCGAGGATCGGCCAGTAGGGGGCATCCTCCGGCGCTGGTTCGTCCGAAATAATCTTCGCCAGCGCCCGCAGAGATGAGCGGAGACGGATGGCGTCGATAGGAATTGTGGGCATCGGCTAGGCGTGCCGCACGGATCGAAAGCGGTACTTTGATAGCCGACGAGGCTTCAACGACACAGGGCTACAACATGTACCTCCTTACTCTGAAGACACGGCGCAATCTGACCTATCGCAGGGGCGACAGCAGGATGGGGTATGACTGAAAGTATCCATGTGTGGACGGCGCTGTTGGCAAGAGTTTTCTTCAGGCGTCGTAGCGGATGTTGGTCGATAGCGGCCATGTGTTCGGCCTGTTGATGCGGCGCGAACACCGCTGGCCTTCATGCTTTCCGCGAATGAGATCCCGATCAAAAGCACGCGCTCGAGGCGCCCTGGATAGAATGGGTTTTTCTCTTTCCCGGTTTCGACCGGTTCCGCATGACTGCGAAGATGCTCTCTCCAACCTCGTTGGCGTCTCCGCGAAGAGACGCGATCTCGTTTAAGCGGCGGCCGGTACGGTAGGTACCGGGTCCTTGTAGGTTCCGCCCTTCGTCATCAGTGCCCAGACCATCCTCGCGATCTTGTTGGCGAGGGCTACGGCAGCGATCTTCGTCGATCGGCGCTCAAGCAACCTGACGAGCCATGGTCGGCGCGTACCGTGGCGCTGAGCGTACCGGATCACGGCGAGAGCTCCGGTGACGAGTAAGCCTCTAAGGTATCGATCGCCACGCTTCGAGATGCCACCGAGACGCTCTTTGCCTCCGGAAGATCGCTGCTTCGGTACCAGCCCCATGAAGGCGGACAGGCTTCGACCAGAGCTGAAGGCCTTCCCGTCGCCAATCGTCGCGACCAGTGCGGTTGCCGAAAGAGGCCCGACGCCTGGGATTGTCGCGAGCCTCTTGCTGAGCTCGCTATCGCGATGCCAGCGGTTGATCTGGCGATCGAGATCGAGGATCTGCTGGTTCACCTGATCGAACTGGATGATCAGCATCACCAGGCAGTCCCGAACCGGCCCCGGAATGCGGTCATCCTCATGGTCCGCCACTATGGCCGCGAGCTGCTCGAAGCCGAGCCGACCAATCGGCGCGATGATGCCGAACTCCGCAAGGTGGGCTCTGACCGTGTTCACCAGCCTCGTTCGGTGGGTCATGATCATCGTGCGTGTACGGTGCAGAGTGAGAACGCCTTGCTGTTCGACCGACTTCGGCGTGACGAACCGCATCGTTGGACGGGTCACCGCTTCGCAGATTGCTTCTGCATCCGTCGCATCGTTCTTCTGCGACTTCACGTAGGGCTTCACATAAGCGGGCGGCATCAGCTTCACTTCGTGGCCGAGTTCGGTGAGAACGCGAGACCAGTGGTGGGCCGTGGCACAGGCCTCCATCCCGATCAGACAGGGCGGAAGCTTTGCGAAGAATGCTTCGACCTTCGGGCGCCTGAGGCTCTTCCGAAAGACGACCTTACCTTGCTCATCGACTCCATGAACCGCGAAGACGTTCTTCGCCAGATCGACCCCGACGGTGACCACACGCTGCTGCATCCGACTTCCTCCTGATAGCGGAAGCCAACCTTACCTCGGCTGGCGACGCTCGGTGGAGCGCCGTCCACAGCATCAAAAGCGGTCATTGGCTCCCGGTGAGCTTGTTTCGCTTTCGAGCCATGGTGCTTGTAGATTCTGGTGACCTCCCCTGCCTCAAGGTCGGTTTCTAAGGACCAACCTACACCTTGAGGCTTGCGCAGAACCAATCCATTCAGTTCGATCAGGTCGCCAGCGGGGCGTTTTGCGTCTCAAAGTGTTGTCAGACGCGAGCAAGAACAATAGAAGAACATATGGTGGGAAAGTCGCACATCGAATGGACCGAAATGACGTGGAATCCCGTGACGGGATGCACGAAGGTCTCGCCTGGGTGTAAGTTTTGCTACGCGGAGAGCCTGGCCAAACGTTTGAAGGCCATGGGGGCAAACGGGTACGACAATGGCTTCCAGGTCAGTCTTCTCCCGGAACGCCTGGATCAGCCGCGACGGCGCAAAACGCCGACTATGTGGTTCGTCAATTCGATGAGCGATCTCTTTCACGACAAAGTCCCATTTGCCTATGTGGAACGGGTGATGGAGACGATCACGGAAACGCCACAGCACATTTATCAGATCCTGACCAAACGACCGAAACGAATGGCAAAATTCTTCGCTAGGCGCACTGTCCCGGAAAATGCATGGCTCGGTGTGACAGTCGAGGACCGAAAATACGGTGTTCCCCGCATATCGGTCCTGAAAGGCGTACCGGCGAAAACCCGGTTTTTGTCTGTCGAGCCGCTACTCGAAGATGTGGGGAATCTCGATCTTGAGGGAATCCATTGGGTGATCGTTGGGGGCGAGTCAGGGTCGAAGGCCAGGCCGATGGAAGCCGAGTGGGCCCGCAGCGTTCGCGATCAGTGCGCGCGAGATAATGTGGCGTTTTTCTTTAAGCAGTGGGGGTCCCACGGCGACGATGGGGTTAGAAGAGCTAAGTCAGCCAATGGGAGAGAGCTTGACGGGCAAACCCATGACGAGATGCCGTTGACGGGATAAGGTTGGTGAATGGCCACGAAGCACTACGAATGGAGAATAGGAAAGCCGCCGCCGATTCTAGGTGATCACAGTGTTGCGAAGCATCGGATCATTGATCGTTATGTGCGGAAGTATCTCGAAATTTGCACGTCGACGCCGGTGCAGGAGCGGCTGAATTTGACGATTGTTGACGGGTTCTCCGGCGGCGGGCGGTACCGTTATCGGGACGAGGAAGTGCCTGGATCGCCTCTCGTTCTCTTGGATGCTGTTGCGGAAATTCAGGATCAACTGAACCGAGAGCGGCGCAAAGGTTTTGAGATCCGTACTGACTTTCTGTTCGTTGATATAGATAGGCGTAATACGGATTATCTACAGTCCGTGATTGAACAGTCGTCTCACGCTTCAAGCCTTAGCGACACGATTCATATTTGGACTGATGATTTTAATGAGAGGATTGATGATGTCATTGGGGTGGTGAAGCGTCGCTCACCGCAGAAGGGCCGGTCTTTGTTCCTGCTCGATCAGTACTCGTGGAAAGATGTGACGTTTCGGTCGATCAGGCGTATTTTGGGAGAGCTCGAGAAGGCTGAGATTTTTCTCACCTTCATGGTCGATAGCCTCATTGATTTTATGACGGAGAAACGGGGCGAACTCCAAGGCTATCGGAACGTTGAGCTTGACCACGGGTTCATTCAAGAGCTGTTGAAAGAGAAAACGGAGAGTAAGGGATGGCGCATGGTCATCCAGAACGAGCTTTACAGCCACCTTCAAGAAGCAACGGGCGCGGAATATTACTCGCCATTTTTTATCCGTTCGCCTGAAGCGCATCGCAGCTACTGGTTTTTGCATTTGTCGCGTCACCGTGAAGCCCGAAACGTGATCGGCAACATCCACTGGGATGAAAGCAACGTGTCGCTGCACCACGGTCGTGCAGGGCTTCAGGCCCTCGGGTTTACTGGCAAAGCTGATGCCATGCAGGATATGCTTGGGGGGTATGAATTTGATGAGACAGCGCGCCGAGCATCGCGAGAGAGTTTGTTGCAGCAGATTCCCCAGATTATCCGCGACGGAGTTGATCCGGATCGGGCCCCATCTTTGGAGCAACTTTTTGGCAGCCGATGCAACGACACCCCTGTCACCCGGGAGCTTTTTGAGGAGGCGTTGGTAGAATTGCGCCAATTGGGCGAAGTGCGCATCGAGGACATCTATGGCAAGGACAAGCCTCGGTCTCCTAAGGTGAGCTGGAGTGACCGGATCGTGTTAGCCCGCCAGCCGTCACTCTTTGGCCCGTTTGGTCCATTGGCTGCTGAAAAGTAAGCATGTTCCGCCGAACGGAACCGATTGAGAACCGTTATCGATTTGCTAAAGTCGGAACGGCAGAATCAGATAGAAGATAAGGTAGAGAAGCTGTTGAATTCGTGGATGAAACATCAAGCTGACATGCCAGGATGGGAGGTCTTGCCTCTGTTTCCCGACCTGCCGCCATGTCCGCCAGCGTTCATCCATGAGAGAACGGACGGGTTTGAAGACCCATTTCTCGATGAATTGATGCTTTCAGCGCCCGTGCAAAGACTGAAGCATATCGGATTCCTCGGCGCGATTGATTACATGAAGGCGCCAAATGGGACGGATCCCCATCGGCGTCGGCATAACCGGTTCGACCATTCCGTTGGCGTCGCTGAACTTGCCCGGCTCTATGCAGATATTCGGGGGCTAAGCCGTCGGGAAACGCGTGTGTTAACAGCGGCTGGCCTCCTTCATGACATCGGCCATGGCCCTCTCAGTCATACGCTTGAGCCGGTTTTTCGCGAGAAATTTGGCCTCACACACCATCAGTCTGGTGATGATATTCTGCGTGGGCGGTCGCCGTTTGGAGACGACATTCTCGACATTATGTCCGCCTACAAAGTCGATCTCGATGAAGTTGTCGCTATGATCGAGGGTAAGCATGATGGTCCGCATGCGTATCTATATAGCGGCCCCATCAACCTCGACACGATCGAAGGCATCAGTCGCTCACGCGCTCTCTCGATGAAGAGCGGTCGTCCGCTTCCGCCAAAACGGCTGGTGGCGGAGATGGCTTTAGGAGGTGACGATCTGCCGACGGGACTGATGGATGAGTTTTGGAAGCTCAAGGACGAGGTTTATAATCTGGTTATCCATCATCCCTGGGGCCTCGTTTTTGACGGGCTCGCTCAGGCCTACATGGCTTATTCAATTGATGACTTTGGTCCGGACGATTTTTTGAAGACGGAAGACCAGCTGCGGAATAAGACGCCGGAGCTCTTTTACATTTTTGCTTGGGCGCAGCGGTCCCATAAGCGTGCCTATCATCGGGTATCGGAAATGGTCCCCGAAGTTCTTGATTATGAGCTCAAGGCGCCCAGGAGGTCATTTACCGTGAACCGGGACGTCACGGTTACGCGACCAACCGATCTCAGTCGCCGCTACACACAATCAAAAGTGCACCGTATGGTGACCATCGCTGACCTTGTCGCGAGCAATGCAACGCGCGAGGCGGCGTTCTAGACGTGAGTTTGTCGCCGAAAGCGGAAGCGGTCTTCGGTGCCGCCGAGGCCCTTTCCGACAAGGGTATCGCTGATATGCGCGCTAAAGCATTGGAAGTGCTTGGCGAAGACAAGTCCGTGATCGTTGGCGTGAATGGCAGTTATGCCCGACGAGAGGTTACAAGCGGCTCCGACGTCGATCTTTTCTTTCTTTATACTGATGAAAATGAGCAGAAGGCCACCGAGCTTCAAAATCAATATCGAGAGGCTCTAACGGCTGCGAAATATGAAATGCCGGCGCTGGGTGGTGTTTTCTCAAAACCTTTGTCAGCGCTCAAAATGAGGGAACGCATAGGGGGTTTAGAAGACAGGAATATCGACATCACGCGCCGCATGCTCATGCTGCTGGAGGGCGAGTGGATCTTCAACAAGAAAGCTTTTGAGGAAGCTCGCTGCGAGTTGTTGAAACAGTACATTCCTCCGACTCTGCGTGAGGAGCAGATCTGTCTGTTTCTGCTCAACGACATCATCCGCTATTGGCGAACCATCTGCGTCGATTTCGAATTTAAGACGCAAAAGGACGGGAAAGCGAAAGAGATTCGGCTCATCAAGCTCCGTTTTTCTCGCATGCTGCTTTTCCTCGCGGGTGTTTTGGCCGTTGGTGAGACCTACGAAAAGCCTGTCAATGAAAAGATCGCTGTACTGACGGAACTTTTCGCTCTCCCTCCTGTCGAACGGATCCAGTCTATAGCTGGGGATAGATCGATAGCGGCGTTGGAAATGTATGCCGGTTTTTTGGATGCTCTCAATGACGAAGCTACCCGTACTCAGCTTTCGCAGAAGCTCACCGATGGTGACGAGAGCAGAGCGTTCACGGAGTTACGTCAACGCGCACACGATTTCAGGGATGCGCTTCTCGAACTTCTTAAGAGTCACTTCAGCGACGGGAATCCGACGATAGCGGCCCTGATGCTTTAGTTAGACTTTTCGGGCGTCTTTTCTGGAGGGATACTTCATTGAGCGATGCCGCTCTAGCGAGGTCGCTAGAGTTCGAGTCCTTCTGATAAGGCCAGCGCGCCCTCAACTTCAACGCCAAGGTACCTAACCGTACTATCGATCTTGGCGTGTCCGAGTAGGAGTTGGATCGCCCTCAGGTTGCCGGTCTTCCGATATAGCATCGTTGCCTTGGTCCGCCGAAGCGAATGAGTGGCGTAGGCGGAGCGAGGCAGGCCTATTGCAGCCGCCCAGTCCTGGACAAGCCGAGCGTACTGACGGGTCGTCAGGTGTTCGCCCCTCTTCTTTCGGCTCGGAAAAAGCCAATCCTGCGGACCGAGGTCCTTACGCTCCACCCAGACAATAATTGCCTTTCGGGTCGGCTCGGTGAGTTCGAACTGAACCGGAGATGACGTTTTCGACTGAACGATCATCGCTCGGGAAAGCGGTTCGGTGCCGCGACAAACGTCGGCTACCTTCAGTCTCACCAAGTCGCATCCCCGCAGCTTGCTATCGAGTGCAAGGTTGAAGAGTTCTAGGTCTCGAACCTTGTCCGCCATCGTCAACCGAACGCGAATCTCCCACACTTCCTGCGCCTTCAACGGTGACTTCTGACCGATGAGTTTACCCTTGTTCCAAGGCTGTCGCTCATCAGTGGCGGTTTGTGGCTGATCCATCGGTCTCTCCTAGAGACCGAAGTGCAAAAAGAAGGCCGGGAGCGAAGTGAGTTCGGCGGGGCACAAGGCGGTGACCAAGGTTCTGTTATGTCCGCAAATGCGCCGTTCCCGGCATCTTGGTCATACCTCCATGTCCCACCCGGGAAACCGGCGTGTCTCAGAATCGATCTGTGAGCTGTCGCTTACGCCAGTGCCTTCGGGTTCTCTCGGCTGCCCTTCGGCCAGGTCTTCCAAGTCCGTAAGATCGCGTGCGTCGTCGTTCTTCGGTGCCGTCTTCTGATCCACCGCTGGGCCAGTCTTCGTCCGCTTCATCAGGAGTTGCTCCTCCGCCCTCGGGAGAAACGGCTGTGCACGATCCTCCCGCACCATCAGCGGCACCTCCACCTTCGCCAAGGGGAAGCCTTCTGGCAGTTTGAGGAAGCCCTCGAGGCTCCTGAGGTTCAGGATTTCCTCGGGGATGACGAGATGCTCGGTCTTTTCCTGGCGGGCGACCATGACCCCGTCGCGGATCGTGTTGGCGCCGAAGGAGACGTTTTCGTTGGAATGGGATCGTTCCTGCCGACCCAGAAAGTCCGCATACCATTTCGCTGTATCGGCGTCGGATGCGGCGAGGATGAGCTTCGTTCTGCAGACCGAGGACAGGGATTGGGCACCGTCGATCCCGTAGATCTGGCGGAGCTGGGACTGCGCCTGCAGGCCCAGGACAAAGGCAGCGCCGAATTGCCTGCCGCGGGCGAGGCCGTCCATGATCGAAGGCAGGGATTGGAGCGCCGCCACCTCGTCGAGGATGAACCAGATGCGCCGAAACGGATCGCGCGGGCGGGACATCAGCGCCCTGACCGCCGTGTCCATCCAGACCGTGAGGAGCGGTTTCAGGGTCTCGTGCATATCGGCGCGGGACGAGAGAAAGAGGGTGCTTCCCGCTTCGTCCTCTTCGATCCAGCGGGTCACCGAGAAGGGCTCTCCCCCACTCGGCAACAGCCGCAAACCGTCGAGATAGGTGCTGAGCATCATCCGCACCGAGTTGGTCATCTTGGGGCTGTCCGGCGAGATGATCGGGGCGGCGGGTGTCCCTTCGAAGAAGGCGCCGAGCTCGTCCAAACTCGCCGTGAGAAGCGTTCGGACCAGTTCTTCGTTTGTGGCCTTGCCGTCGCCGACCAGAAGCTGCGCCGCTGTCGAGAAGACCAGCCGCGCGCTGTCCGCCCAGACCGGATCGCCATGCATACCGCGAGGGATCATAGCGGCGGCGATGGCGTCGAATTGGGCCTTGCTTTGAGCTTCTTCGAAGACCGACCAAGCAGGCGAGCGGGCGTCGAGGGGGTTGAGGATGTGATCGGTCCCTTCCCGGTAGAAGGGACCGATGAAGCCGCCCGTGAGGTCAAAGACGATGGCCCGGTCGCCAGCCTCCCTGATCTGTTCGAGGAGCGCGGAAATCGCCTGGGTCTTTCCGGACCCGATGGTCCCGGAGATCGACGTATGCTGGACCTCCGAGCCGAGAGGGTAGGGGATGCCTGCGAGCCTGTAGGTGGGCGCGGAGCGAAGGGCTTTGACCTCCCGTCGCCGGGCTTTGTTGTGGGCGGTGACCTCGGCTTCGAGGGCGCGTGCCGTGGTCATGGACGCGCCGCGTTTGATGTTGGTGCGGGTCAGCGATCCGCCCCGACGGACGAACAACCCGATCAGAAGAAGGAACCCGGCGCCCCCAACAGAGCCGCCGATCATTAGCCACCGGACGGCGGTCTTCCGTAAGCTCCGCTCGTGCTCGGAGACGGCGCTGTTGGTGAGGATGACCGAGAGCGGGAAGGGGCGATGCTCACCCGAGGCGGTGAGCATGTTGAGCTCGGTATGGAGCGGCGCGCGGAGGAGCCGGTAGCCGTGCGCTTCGTACCTTTTCATGGCGTAGTGGCGTTCCTCGGGCGAGGTGTTCGCCATGGTGCCGAGATAGGCGATGACCAACATCAGGCTGATCATCGCGCTGGCCAGGAAGCGGATCACCTGGCCGAACATGCGAAGCGTGTGAAGCGTGACCTGCCCACCGCGCAGGAAGGTCTTGAGAGGGCCATTCGTGTTCTGGGTCATCAGCTGATCCTCCCGTCACGGAGGATCTAGGCTTCCTGCCGGATCCTCGTCTTGACGATCTCGATGGCGTCATCGAGTTCGCCAGAACGGTCAGACCGTCGAAACAGCTGCTCCATCCCGGCCCGGATCACCAGGAGGTCATCGGCAAGCTTTTCGGGGGGCAGGGGGTCCTTGGACAGGGCCAGCTGGACGAGCTTCTTCGCCATCTGGTTGGGGGCGATGCCATGGGCCTTGGCGGCTTCTTCGAGGGCGAAGCAGTCCCTTTTGGGGAGCCGGAACTGGAAGCGGGTGCACTCGGTCATCGGGTCACCGCCTTTCCGAAACGGGCGCGGGAGGGGGAGCGCCGCAAACAACCAAGGGGATAGTGTCTGCAATGCCAGCGCGGATCGGAGACACTCCGTATCCGGCGGAAGCCGCACATACTCTCCGCCAGCGGACCGTCCGGATACAGTGCGCCGAAACGGCTCGGTTTGCCGGACTTGGCCTCAACCCCAGGCCCAGACTGGCTTTGCCGCCCCCAGGCACCCTGTGCGTTGTGTGTGATCAGGCCAGGGCGGCCCCCTGGCCGCTCTCCGCCCCGATGCCCGATTGTCTTTCCGGGCCTCGGGATCCCCGCACGGAGGGAACGGCTGCACCCTCTCATAGAACCCAGCAATGAGTCGTTCTGTAGCCCGCGAAGGCCATCGGCTCCCTGTCTAGGTTGGTGTTCAAGCCACCTGAAGGACCGGACCATGCCCCGTACCAAAGACCCCGTCGCCGAACTTGCAGCCCACCGGAAGAAGGAGGCTGCGTTCAAAGACAAAGCCAAGCTGTTAGAGGAACAAGCCGCCGCCCATCTCGGCCGTAAACTGATGGACCGGGAGCTCCATCTTGTAGAGCGTAAGCTGATCGACGACGTCCTCGACCGTGTTTCCGATCTCGGAGCCGATGAAGCGCTTCGACGCCTCTCATCTGCAAGAGTGAGTTCGGACGCAGCCAGCACCGCCGTTGGCCTGAACGAAGTCGCGAAGCAGGAAGGGGAAGCGTAGCTCATGCGCTGGCCTCCTCATTCCTCGTTTCCTGCCATTTGGCGAGGGAAAGACCGGTGATGGAGGTCGCGATGACCGTGAGGCTTGTCCGCTTGTCGCCGTCTTCGGTTGCCCAGCGGTTCTGCTGGAGCCGTCCTTCGATGGCGACGAGGTCACCTTTCGAGAGATGTTGTTCGGCAAAGCGCTGGTCAGGACCATCAAAGACGGTGACGAGGATCCAAGTCGCCTCTTTCGAGGCCGACTTGTGGTCGACGATGGCAAGGGAGAAACGCCCTAGGCGCTTGCCGCCATCGTCACCATAGGAGGTGCAGGTGGGTTCACCGCCAAGGCGGCCAATCAGGTGAATGGAATTCATGGGTGTGATCTCCGAGGAGGAGATCGGTCACTGGTCAAAAGCGTTGGCAGGTTAGCCTAAAACGTAAAGGGCCGCAAACACGGCTCGGCTGCCGTCTGCTGTCGGGACGTGAGAACTGCCCGGACCTAGGTCCACGCGGGGCTCACGGTGCTTGGCGACCCAAAACGTCGATAACCGCACAGTCCGGCGTATCGCCAAGGGCACATGCATCGGCTGCTTTGGCGAGGGTCCTTTCCAATGCTTGCAGATCTTCAATCCGCTTGCGGATACTCGTAAGGTGGCGGACCGCCAAGTCATGGACCTCGTTGCACGACGGGGGACCGTCCTCGAGCCCCAGAAGGGAGCGCACGTCCTCGAGTGGGAACCCGAGTTCTCGGCTTCTTCGAACAAACTGGAGCCTCGTGACATGGTCCATTCCATAACGCCGATGGCCACTGGCCGTACGGCCCGGCTCGGGCATGATGCCGATCTTTTCGTAGTACCGGATGGTTTCGATCTTGACCCCCGCGCGTTCGGCAAGGGCTCCGATCGAAAGGTGATAGACCATTCTGCGTCCTCCTCGAAGACACTTGAATCTGTAGCCACTACAGGTTCTATATTACTCCCCATGGAAACAACAGACTCGGACTCACGGCACTCTCGCGGCAGCGGCGCGGCGGCCTCCGGCGGCATCTTTGCGGGCGTTCTGGCGGCTATCGGGGCTTCCTGCTGTGTCCTGCCGTTGGTGCTCATACAACTGGGTGTTAGCGCGGCTATCGCTGGACGACTGACGGCGCTTGCGGCTTACCAGCCCTGGCTCATGCTCTTGGCCGTCGCGCTTTTGGGTTGGGCGGCATTCCGCGCGTTCCGCGGTGGTCGGCCCCGACGTCGCGTCCTTGTTCTTCTGGCCCTAGGGGTCATCATTGTGGCCGCTGCGTTTGTTCTTCCGGCCTTTGAACGGGACCTTTTGAGATGGGCGCAAAACCTATGACTGACGTCAAGCTCACCTCGACTTTGACCTGTCCGACCTGCGGTCATCAGAGCACCGATGAGATGCCAACCGATGCGTGCCAGTTCTTCTATGATTGCAAAGGGTGCGGGAAGGTTCTGCGCCCCAACAAGGGCGATTGCTGCGTCTACTGCTCTTTCGGCGATACGCCGTGCCCGCCGATTCAAGAAGGACAGTGCTGCGCGTAAAGCAACCTTTTCCGATGGGAGGTTGCTCGGGACGTCGTTTTCGAGACGATCCTCGGAACTCCAGTTTCATTCATCCGATTGTCGAGTGTTGGTACGCTTCGTCAATGGTGCCTTCCGCGGGCGATCGGAAGAAAAGGGGGCTGTCGAGCAATCGTCAACAGCCCCTGCAGGGGCTCAGTACATCCGGGCTTTCAGCGTTCGCCGTCCTTTCCTGGCGCGGGCTTCCAGAGCTTCGAACGCCGCCCGCAACGATGGCCCATCTTCGGCGATGGCCTCGGCTCTTCGCGCCGCTTCGGCATAAACCGTGAGGCTGGCTTTCGCGGTGAAGTGGAGGTCGCGTTCAATCGTGAGATGGAACGGGCCTTTGAGGCTCTGGAGCTCCGAGAGGCTGACATAGCCCATCTCGGGAAAACTCATGCCGAGGTCACAAAGCCCGAAGAGAAGCTCTTCGTCCTCGCTCATCGCGGTGATGAGCCAGGTGCTCGCACCCCATGGGCAGAAGAGCTTGACGAGGGGGAAATGGTCTTGGGTCTCATCGTCGAAGTTAGCTTTGAGCTGCGGGCGGATGCTGTTCGGGATCAGGTCCATGATCGTCTCCTTGGTGAGGGAAAGCGATGCGCCGCATCCGGATGGATACGGCGCAGCTCTCTCAGCCTTCGGGGTTCCAGATGATGGCGAAGACGGACGGATCGTCCTGACCGGCCGCGGGGCCGAGGTTCGCGTAGAGCTTCCGGGGACCAAGCTCGGGCGCTGCGAAAGTCAGGCTCACATAGTCCCGGCCTGAGTTCTTGCCCTTGCGGTTCCAGCCCGCCCCGATCTCGGTGCGTTCGTCGGAGAAGATGCGGAAGTCAGGCTGCTTGTCCGATTCCTTCTCACGGTTGGGGACGAGTTCGATGCCGCAGGCGATGGTGAGAGTCTTGAGCGTGCCCTTATAGGTGCCGCGCTCCTGGTTGTGGGTGACGTAGCCGATGGCTGCCATGGTGTTGGTCCTTGTCATCTGTTCGGCAGGGACCATCCCCGCCGATGAGGACCGAAAAGGCGCACCCGGACCGGCCACCGAACCCGGTAGGGCCGCAACGCTAGTGGAGCACCGGCGGGCCCGGATCATTTGATCGCGTCAGCGATGACCCCGCGAGGAAGAGCTTGTCCGCCCGATCAGGCGAGGTGGGAACCGGCTCGCCGCCCGGATCGGGCGCATGAGAACAAGCTCGGAGAAATGATCCGGGGACGCCGGTTTCGCGTGGCCGGGTCGGGTGTGATAGGTCCGAAGTGAAGAGGTGGGGATGGTCTCCTCGCGAATGTCGGGGATGAGAAGGACACTCCGTCCGCAGCCATGGGCGTCGCCCGCTATTCAACGGTGCCGGTCTCGGGAGGGCTGCGCTCACCATTCCTTTTGTCGGGGAGAAGTTGGCCCCAGTGAGGGAGGGCGCTCCAGCCCATCCATCTTTTCCGACGACGACCCGTGAAGTGGACGAAACGCGAGGGCCTGTCGGGCATACCCCGTGAACTGATCAGTCCGCGTTCCGACTACTGGGAGCCGCACGATACCGCATGTCTAAGCATCGCGGGTGGGACGAAGAACGGACCCTCCGCCCCGCGTCAAAGCCTGAGGCCTCAAGCGGCCTCGTCCACCTTCTCGGCTTCCTGCTTCTCAGCCGCGTCAAGGAACCGGACCGCTTCCGGGAGCCATCCGCTCTGCTTCGCGCGCCGTGCCGCCATGGGAACAAGATCGCCCTTCTTGCCGGTCTCGAGCCCTGCCTCGGTGCTGCCCATCTCCCTGAGCGCTGTGACGATCGCTTTCTTCGGGAGCTTCGCGAAATAGTCAGCATCCAGCGGAAGATGGTCGCGCGGATCGGAGCCAAGGCGCTCCGCAAGGGCTGCACCCGTCTCCCGCGCGATGTCGTTTTTCATGTCGCTCCGCATCTCGCTGAAGTCGAAGCTTCGCGCCAAGGCAATGGCCCGGAGCTGGGACTGACGGGCAGGGGGCAGACTGACGATGTTGGTCAGCGTCACTGCGAAACTCGGCATGACGAAGGCTGCTGCGTCCTCCTCCATCTGGGCGTGGCTATGATCCACCGGCAGGGTGTTCTCAGGCTTAGGGCTGAGGCCATCCAAGCGCAGCATGACCCCGGAAGTGGGGCGGTGGCCGAAGGCGGCATGAAGGAGGCTGGCTGTGAGGACCGCGTCGGCGAGGTCCGGCTGCCTGACCACATCCCGCGCGAGACCCTGTGTCGCCCATTCGGTCAAAAGCCGGTGGACCGAATGCGGGATCGCTGGCTTGTCTTTCGTGTCTCCCTCCGGAGCTTTCACCGCTTTGTGCGGCACAAGGCCCTTGACGATGTCCGGCGTGCCGTCGCGTTTCAGGAAGATCATCACGCCGCCCGTTGCCTTGACCTCATCAGGATAGACCTTCGCTGCTTCCCGGAGTTCGTCCAAGGCCGCTTCTATCTCCTGACAGCGCTCCCATTCTTCGTCGGACATCTCGGAGGCGTCCTCGTCCTCGGTGAGCTTGGCCAACTCTTCCTGCAGGCTGTCCCATCGGGACTGCTCCTCATCGGTGAACGGACGGTCCTCTGGCTGGGCTCTGCCATGGCTCTGGTAAAGCTCGTTATCGGCCTCGATCCCGACCTTGGTCCATGACCAGCCTTCTTCGCGCAAAGAGACGGCGATCTCTTCCAGCCGCCGCAGCGCCATCCGGTCCAGAAGCCCCGCATCGATGAAGAAATCGCCTTCCTCCTTGAAGAGGTCTCGCCTGATCCTGCCTCCGACCTTCTCATAGGCCTCGGCTCCAATGAAGCGCGCGCGTTTATCTGTGGACGGCACTTCGCCTTCGGTCAGAGCGCGCCTGATCGCGTGGGCTCCTGCTGCCGGTCCCAACGCTTGGTAGACGCCAACCTGCCGGGCATGGTCATCGCTCAAGGCAAAGGCCTGGGCTTGGTCCAAACGAAGATCGTCCCGCGCGAAGGCCTCGAAGAGGGGAGGGGCAAGCCGCGCCAGCTTCAGCCGCTTCTCCACGTCGCGGACCTCCAGATGGTAGGTGCCAGCGATCTCTTCGGTGGTCTTGCCCTCGTTCATCAGCTGGTCGAACTGCCTGAACTCCCCCGCCGGGTGGAAGCTCTTGTTAGTGAGCCCCGCGCTCAGCGAGGCTTGCTTCGCCAGTCCTTTGTCGCTGATCCGTACCGGGACGGCCTCTCTCAGCTCGTCGGGAAGCCGGTTTTCATCGGCAAGGCGCTTGAGGGCGAGAAGCCGCCGTCTTCCGTCAAAGACTGCGAGCTGCGTCTTGCCTTTGCGATAGCCGCAGAGCGGCTGCTGCAACCCCTCCTGCAGGATCGTCTCTGCTAAAGCGGCGATGCCGTTATCGGGCTCTGCGCTCGCGCGAGCGTTCTCCTCGGCGATGACGAGGCCTTTGAGTGGATGGGTGGTGAAGGTCATGATGGTTCTCCTGTGATGATCATGAGCGGGGCGCATGCCGGGGAGAGAAACCGCACGGCGGGCATGCGCGCCTAGGGGAGGCGGGGACGCCGTCCGGTATTCGGTCAGTCCTCGGACGGCTCCGGTCGCTGTCGAAGAAGGTCCACAAGATCGGTCTGCGCCCGTGCGGTCTCGTCAAAGAGACCGAGGTCACAGGGCTTCTGCACGTACTGGCCGCGGCGAACCGATCCCGGTGACCCGGCGAGCGCTTCTAGCTTTTGTCTGAGGGTCACCGGAGCAACGCCGGTGATCAGGCGCTGCTCACCGGCTTCGGTTTGGTCCACGGGGGTCCGCGCTGGCTCCGTCACGCTGCCGCCTCCTGCGCCTCGAACGCGCGGACATAGTCGGCAGCTTTCGACGCGGCGCTGGCGGCCTTCAAGATGGCGCGCTTGTCCTCTTTCAGGACCTTGAGCCAGCTGCCGAGATAATCCGTGTGCCTGACGGTGGGGACGATACCGAGGGACGCGCAGAGAAAGGCGCTCGCCATTTCCGCCACAAGCTCCTCGCGGGCATAGTCCTTAGTTCCGAAGGATGTCGTGAGGTTGCGATCAAGCCGCGAGGCGTGCCCTGTCCAGTGGCCAAGCTCATGGAAACAGGTGCGGTAGTAATTGATCTGTTCCCGGAATGCCGGTTGCGGCGGCACTTGGATGAAGTCCTGAGAGGGAACATAGAAGGCGCGGTCGCCGCCGATCCGGAAGTCTGCGCCTGTCGCTGCGATCAAGGCTTCGGCGTGGGGGATTTGCTCCCGCTCGGGGAGCGCTGCGCCTCTCCCTGCCAGTTCATCAGGCAGGCTTTCGCACTGGTCCGCATTGAAGACCGTGTGGCGCTTCAGGAACCAGACTTCGCGGGCGTCCTCGCCTCCGGCTCTCTTCGCTTCGCCTGCGCCCTGATCCTTGGGCGTGAACCGATCGGCATAGACGATGCCTGTCCCGCGCTCGCCCTTGCGAACGCTGCCACCAAGCTCCTGCGCCTGCCGGAAGGTCAGCCAGCTGCCCGTGCCAAAGCCCCGCTCGAAGGCTGCGCCCCATAGAAGGAGGATGTTGATCCCTGAATAGGCGCGGCCTGTCGCCCCGTTTTGCGGAAGGCCACAGGCTTGAGCTCCGTCCACCTTACCCCAAGGCTGAACCCACGGGACCGTACCTGCCTCAAGTCCGGCAACGATCTTGTCCGTGATCTCCTGATAAAGGTCCCGGCTGGGTTTCGCAGCGCGCGCGCTCCCGCGCGCTTTCTTGCGCTTCTTGGAATCCGTCCGGTCACAGCTTTTCTGCAGGTCTGCCTCTTGATGCGCCATATCTCCGCTCCTCTCCGCTCAACATCCTTTCCCCCGAAAGGACGGGGGACCGGATGAGCGCCGGAAACCGGAGGCGAGGAGACGGGCTGCAAGTTGGACAGAAAGAAACGTGCACGAACAGAAACGATTGACCTGTTTCGTAGGAGAGATTGGACAGCCCAAGACGCTTCAGTCCCGAAACAGGTTGCGGCCCGGCCGCCTCCGGTATCCGGATCGAGCGACCCGGGTCCCCGGCCTCGAAGGGAAAGGTCGAACCCAAGTCGCGCGGCACCCCGCGCGTCCAAACCTCGAGCGTCAGCTCGAGTCTGCGCGAAGGATCGTCACCGGCTGGCGGAGACCGGCAAAGCCGGGCTCCGGGCGACAAGGTCGCCTAGAGCCTGGTCGCTCAGCGACGCGCCCATGGATGGAGCAAGAAAGCGGTCCCCAACCACGGCACGCGAGACATAATCAAAGACCCTGAAGCTTTCAAAAAACAATCAGTTCAAAGAGGAAATATGATCATTGCAGGTCACTCGGTGACCCCTAGGAACAAGCAGAAGCCGACCTCTTGTGCCAGGCTATCGCGATAGGGCGAGTATCTTCCGGGCGCCGTTGGCGACAACGATAAAGATCAGAGCACCCGCCAGAAGGTCAGGGATGCCGGAGTTGGTTGCCCAGACCAGAAGGGCGGACACGATCACCAAGGCGTTCACCTTGATGTCGTTGGAGGTGAAGATCCAACTCGCTTCGATATGGGCCTCGCCGCGTCCCGCCCGCCGCAGCACCAGAAGGGTGACGATATTGCCCACGAGCGCCAGTGCGGCGACGCCAACCATGACCGCAACCGTGGGAAGCGTGTCTCCCATGACGAAACGCCGGACAACTTCGATAAGACCGAACAGAGCAAGGCTGAGTTGAAGATAGCCGCTCCAACGCGCCAGGCGCTTCTTGCGCAGCGCCGTTCCCCCGACCGCGAACAGGCTGAGTGCGTAGACGAACGCATCCGCCAACATATCGAGGGAGTCGGCAATAAGCCCCATCGAACTGGCGATTAAACCGGCCGTCAGCTCGCCCATGAAAAACAGTGCATTGATCAGCAACGCGATGAGGAGTGGGCGTTTCTGGTGATCGTCGTTTTCCGATGGCAGAGGGGCATCGGTAGTGGTGCTTCGTTGTTCGACGCGGCCCATGCCAAGGGCGCCCAGGGCTTCGCGGACAGAGTCGGGTTCGCCCCTGTGCCAGACCTCCACCACGCGTTCGGCCAGATCGAACCTCAGCGCTTCGACTTCCTGCAGGTCACCGATGCGCATACGGATAGACTGTTCCTCGGACGGGCAGTCCATACCGGGGACGTGAAACGCAGTCTTCGCGACAGCAGTCACCGACGGTTCATCCTCACGCCTGTTCCGGCAGGGCGCCGGCTTCCATGATGTCGACCTCGGCGGTCACATGATCCACGTGGAAGCGGTCGTGCAGCAGCTTTTTCACGGCCAATCGGACCGATTTGGGGTCTGCGCCGGGCTTGCCATCGACTTCCATTGTCAGCATGGGACGTTCTTCGGTGATGGACCACGCATGAATGTGCCTGACGCCTGCGGCGTCTGGTACGCCGTCGAGGATTGCTCGTTCGATCTTGTCGGCTTCCAGTCCTGCCGGAGCACTCTCCAAAAGGATCGACGCGCTCTCCCCCACCACTTTCCACGCGGCCCGCAGGATAAGGAGTGTTACCAGGACCGAGAGAATAGGATCGGCCATCATCCAGCCCGTCAGCATAATGATGATCGATGCGAGGATTGCCCCGACCGATCCCAAGAGGTCGCCGAGAACGTGGAGGGCGGCTGCCCGGACATTCAGGTTCGAATCTTCACCGCGAGTGAGGATCCAGAAGGCTAATATGTTCACGAGCAGCCCGCCAAGTGCGACCCAGAACATCATGCCGCCGAGCACCTCGACCGGTTCTTGGAAGCGTTTGATGGCTTCGTAGAGGATCCATCCTGCAATGAGGAACAGGGACAATCCATTGACGAATGCTGCAAGAACGGAAAACCGATCATAGCCGTAGCTCCGCTTCCACGATGCCGGTCTTCGGGTCAGCATGACCGCTCCAAGGGCGAGGAGAAGGGAGGCGAAGTCAGTCAGCATGTGGCCGGCATCCGCGATGAGGGCGAGGGACCCCGACACCACCCCGCCGACCACTTCCGCGAGCATGAACCCCCCGGTCAGGGCGGCGGCAATAGCAAGCTTCCGTTCGTTGCCAGCGGCGCTGACGCTGTGATCATGTCCTTGTCCCATGTCCGTCTCCTCAGATCACTTCGGGGCGGATCACCGCCGGGTTGGGGCTTTCGTCGGTCTCGTGGCTGCCGGCCCCCGGAGCGAACCAGCGATGAAGCGCCGGGAGCACCAACAGCGTGAGGGCCGTGGATGGCACAAGCCCTCCGACGACGACGGTGGCCAAGGGGCGCTGAACCTCCGCGCCGACACCCGTTGCAAAGAGAAGCGGTCCGAGGCCTAGGGCGGTCGTGAGAGCCGTCATCAAGACAGGGCGTGCCCGCAACACCGCGCCGTCCACCGCCAGGGCGTCGAGCGGGCGGCCCTCTCTCGCGAAGCGGTCGAGGTAGCTCACCAGGACCATGCCGTTGCCGAGGGCGATCCCGAAGAGCGCTATGAATCCCACCGTGGCAGGAACAGATACCGGCAGCCCGGCGACCCACAGTGCGATCACTCCGCCGACCAGGGCGAGCGGGATGTTGGATAGGATCAGGAGTGCCGGTTTTAGCCGCCCGAAAGTCACGAGCAAGATAAGGAGCACAATGCCGAGCGTGATCGGGATCACCACGGCGAAGCGTTTGTTGGCCTGCTGCTGCAGCTCGAACTGCCCGCCCCAAACGACGCGGTAGCCGGGCGGGAGGTCCAGTCCATCTGCCGTTAGACCTTGTGCCTCCTCGACGAAGGAGCCGATGTCGCGCCCCCGCACATTGGCCTGAACCGTGATGAAGCGTTGCCCGTCCTCGCGCGTGATCTGACGCGGACCCACGACCTGGCGCACGTCCGCCACCGCCTCGAGAGGGACCAGCGCCCCATCAGGCGCCTTGATCACCAGACGCCGGACGGCTTCGGGCGTGTCGCGCCTCGTTTCCGTGTAGCGAACCACGATAGGGAATTGCCGCACGCCCTCGAAGAGCGTGCCCGCCTCCTCGCCGCCGATCGCCGTGCGGACGGTCGAGAGCGCCTGATCGACGGTGATCCCGAAGCGCGAGAGCGCTTGGCGATCGAGATCGATCTGAAGCTGCGGTGCCCCGGTCACCTGGTCCATCTGGACGTCTGATGCTCCTCGGACCTCCTGGAGGATCGTCTGCAGTCGGCCGCCAGCCGCGATCAGTTCGTCCGTATCTGGACCGAAGATCTTGACGGCCAGCTCAGCCTTCGTGCCGGTGAGGAGCTCATCCACCGACATGGCGATCGGTTGACTGACATTGACGAGGATGCCGGGGAAGTCCGACAGCTCCTCGGACAGGGCTGCGCGCAGGTCGTCCGGAGAAAAGCGGGGCCGCCACGCGTTTCTCGGCTTCAGTGCGAGAAAGCTCTCGCCGCTGTTCGTCGGGTCGGCATGGGCGCCGACCTCGCCCCGACCGATCCTGGTGACGATGCGCTCGACCTCTGGGAAGCTATCGAGGATGCGCTGTTCGACCCTCGTCATCGTCGCCTCGGCTTCGGTCAGGGAGATAGATGGCGCCATAGTGGTTCGAAGGAGGATGTCGCCTTCCTCGAGCGTCGGCGTGAACTCCGAACCAAGACGCGGGAACACCAATGCCCCTGCGAGGAGCATCACTCCGGCAAGGCCAAAGGCCGCCGACCGCCGCCTGACAAAAAAGGCAGCGTAAGGACGAATGAAACGGCCGATCCACCCGCCCATTTCGCCAACGCGCTCCTTGCGTGTCCGCATCACCCAGCCGGCGATGGCCGGGGCGATCAGACCGGCGTAGATCAGTGAACCGGTCATGGCGAGCGCCGCCGAAGCCGCCAAAGGACGGAAGGTCTTTCCCTCGACCCCTTCAAGGGCAAACAAGGGAAGGAACACGACGATCACGACGGCAACGGCCGCCAGGAGCGGGCCGAGCACTTCCGTGACGGCCTCCGCGACGGCGCTGCGGCGCTCTTGTTCAGGTCGTTCCCGCATCAAGCGATCGACATTCTCGGCGATGACGATTGCCCCATCGACCATCATGCCAATAGCGATGGCCACGCCGCCAAGCGACATCAGGTTCGCCGAGACCCCGAGAAACTTCATGCCCAGGAAGGCGAAGCCAACTGAGAAGGGGATCGACAGCACCACCACCAAGCTCGGCCGCCAGCCGCCGAGGAAAGCGAAGATCAGGACAGCGACAAGCAGTGCCCCCTGCCAGAGGGCGGTGGTCACCGTGGATGACGCGGCCTTCACGAGCGTCGCCTGGTCGTAATAGGCAACGGCCTGCACACCATCGGGGAGCGTCCTGTTGATCTCGTCGAAACGCTTCTTCGCCCGGCCGATGACATCGGAGGTGTTCGTGCCGTAAAGTTTGAGGACAAGCCCTGCGACAACCTCGCCCTGGCCGTCGGCGATGGCGAGCCCCTGGCGAACCCCGCCGCCGATGTCGATTTCAGCCACGTCCGCTACCCGGACCGGTGTTCCATCGAGCGTCTTGAGAACCGCTGCACCGAGGTCGGCGGTGTTCTCTGCGAGACCTATACCGCGTACGACGTACTGTTCGGAGTCGAGCTCAAGATATTGCGCGCCGGCTGTCCGGTTTCCCGCGTTGAGCGCCGATACCACGTCGGCAACGGTCAGGTCGTAGCGCAGAAGAGCGTCTGGCTGAATGCGAACCTGGTACTGCTTCTCATATCCGCCCAGCGAAAGGACCTCGGTTACGCCGGGTACGGATTGCAATTGATACTTGATCAGCCAGTCCTGGATCTCGCGCATCTCGACCAGGCTGCGCTGACCGCTCTCGTCCACGAGCTGGTAGTAGAGGATGATCCCGAGGCCGGTGCTGATCGGGCCCATCTGCGGCTCGCCAAACCCCTCGGGGATCGCGTTCCGCGCTTCGGCCAGGCGCTCGCCGACGACCTGTCGCGCGAAGTAAACATCCGTTCCGTCCTCGAAGTAGATGTTCAAAACAGAAAGGCCGAAATTGGAGACTGATCGGATTTCCTCGACTTTGGGCAGGCCGGACATGGACGCCTCGAGCGGGTAGGTCACATAGCGCTCGACTTCCTCGGGCGCGAGGCCTTCCGTCTCGGTGAACACCTGAACGAGGGAGGGGGTGACATCCGGGAATGCGTCGACGGGAAGTGTACGGAAGGACCAGATGCCGGCGAGGGTGATTGCGGCGGCGGCCAGAGCCGCGAAGAGCTGACCGCCCGCGATGCCATGGATGATACTCCTCATGACGACGCCCTCGATGCTCGTGCAGACTTGGTGCGGCGTCTAATGGTCATGATCGCCTCCAAAACTGTCCTTTTCGAGCTCCGCTTTCAGCGTGAACGCGCCTTGAGAAACGAAGAGGTCACCCTCGGAAAGGCCGCCTTGAACTTCGATCATGGTGTTGAACGTGCGGCCTATGTCGACGGGGCGCGGGGCGAAGCCCTGATCGGTCGGAACGAAAACCACGTTCTGTCCCTCGACGGTGACCAGCGATGCCGTTGGTACGGCGAGAACCTCTTCTCCATCGCCTGTGACAATGGTTGCCGAAAGAAACTGGCCAGGCCGCAGCTTTTTCTCCTCATTGCCAAGGACGACGCGCGCTGTCGCCGTGCGTGAACCCTCCGTGAGCTGAGGTGTCACAAAGGTAACATCGCTGCTGGCGAGTTCCTCACCAGCATCGTTCCTTATGGAAACGACCTGTCCTTCGCGGACTTTGCCGAGATCTTTCGCGAACACCTGAATATCGACCCAGACCATCGTGTCATCGGCCACCACGAACGCCGCTTGGCCGCCTTCGTCGCCCGCCTGAACGGACTGTCCCAAGGACAGGCTTCGATTGATGACACGCCCCTTGATCGGAGAAACGATCCGGTAACGCCCGGCAGCGCCGTCTGGGCCGTTGATCTGGGCATTGATCTCGTCATGATCGACGCCTGCCGCATGAAGGGCTGTTTCCGCAGCCTCGCGCTGGGCGCGGGCCATAGCGGCGGACTGCTGGGCGGCAGCAAATTCTGCTACTGAGGTGACGCCTTTTTCGAGGAGGCCACGTTCGCGTTCAAATGCTCCTTGTGCGAAACGTTCAGCGGCTAGGGCGCTTCGATACGCCGAAACGAGATTCGCCAGCCGGCCGCTATCGAGGATAGCGAGAAGCTCTCCTGGCTCCACGCTGTCTCCCTCGGTCGCTTCCAGTGAGCGGACTACGCCGCCGACACGAGGAACGATGGTGGCAATCCGGTCTGCGGCAAAAGAGACCTCTGCTGGCAGTTCCGTTACCTCGTCCATAGATGTTCGCATGGCCCGCGAAACCACGATGCCTGCAGCCTGTGCAGCCGCGGCACCAATCTCAATCTCGTCGACCGGCTCGTTGCCTTGATGAGCGTGGTCATTTTCGACGGGGCTAGCGGCTTCTTCCTGCGGACCGCAGGCCACGAGAATGCCGAGGGCGCCCAGGGCACAGAAAATCCTCAGGTCGGTCATCGTCTGTCCTCCGCACAATAGCTTGTCGAGAAGGGCGGAAGGGCGGCCAGCGCCTTCAACTCGGTTTCCGCGATTCGCGTGGCCAAGGCGGAGCTGACGGCTGAGCGCTGTGCGGCCAGGAACGCGGATTGAGCATCAAGGGCAGTCGTCAGGTCGAATTTCCCGGCTTCGTAGCCAATCCTTGCTGCTTCCGCGGCCGCGCGCGCTGCGGGCAAGGCGTCTTCAACCAGAACGGCGCGGCGCTGATCGAGGATCCGTGCGGTGCTGGACGCTCGCGCTGCTGCCGCAACCAGCCGGGCACGAACGATATCGGCCTCATAGGCCGCTCCCTTGTTCCGCGCGGAAGCGGCTCGAACGCGACCCTGGCTGCGATCGAACAGAGGCAGTGGCAGGCTGATGCCAGCAACAAGTGCTTCACTGGCATCGGCCTCGAAACGCCTCACGCCTAAGGTGGTGGTCACGTCGGGAAAGGCTTGCGCACGGGCCGCTCGGCGTTCCGCCAGCGTAGCGTCACGTCCCGCTTCCGCGCGTCGATGCTCAGGGTGCGTCTCGATCCGCTCCGCTAGAGTGGCAGGCGCCGGAAGATCGATCGCGCCCATCAGGTCGTCACCGGCGATCCTGACTGGTTCCATACCGCCCCAAAGAGACGAAAGGGTGAAGCGCAGGCGTTCCGTTTCTGCTTCCGCGGCGCGCGCCTGGGCGAGGGCTTCGGCGGTCGCGGCGCGGGCGCGGTCCAAGGCGGTTCGAGGCGATTTCCCGGCCTCGACCCTGGCTGCCACAGCGCCCGTCAGCTGCTGGGACAGAACAGCAGCCTCCGAGGCCAGCCTGGCCGCCTGTTCGCTTGCCGCCAGTTCGAAGAAAAGTTGGGCTGCATCCTGCTGGAGGAGGCGCAGGACGACATCGCGATCGGCCTCGGCAAGCTCAGTCCGTGCCAACGCTGCCAGTCGCTCAAGGCGACGTTTGTTCCCCAGACGGAAGGTTTGTCCGATGGAGAGAGTGGTTTCGGCGGCATCGAAGCCAGCCAAGGGACTGCCTCCTTCAAACCGGCCGCCTCCGAAGTCTTCGACCTCGAAGGACAAGACTGGATTGCTCCAGAGACCAGCCTGCCGAGCTTCGTGGCTGCGGGCCACGGCTTCAAACGCCATCGCCCGCACCTCGGGAGAGACATTTTTGACGAGGCCCATGACCATATCGAGGGTGTAGGCAGGGTAACGACCGATTTCCTGCGGGGCCGTACGTTCGAGGGGTGCGCATGATGTTTGCGCGGCAGCCGGAAGCGCTGCACCCAATGCGAAAGCCGCAAGAG
Source organism: Parvularcula mediterranea (assembly GCF_013085255.1). Taxonomy (GTDB): domain Bacteria; phylum Pseudomonadota; class Alphaproteobacteria; order Caulobacterales; family Parvularculaceae; genus Parvularcula; species Parvularcula mediterranea. The sequence continues at coordinate 687,872 of NZ_JABFCX010000003.1, read as the reverse complement.
CGGCTCCGCCTATGTAAGAGACACTCATGATTGTTCCTTCGCGTAACTGACCGTGGATCGCGCGCGTGGCGCGTCGTCGGGTCAGTCGCGAGGAGGTCGGAACAAGCCGTCTTGAAGGTCCAGAACGGGCATTTGCCAGCGAGAGGGCCTCACGAGTAACGCTGCGCTCTTAGCATGAGGTGCCGAGACCGCACTGCTCTTCAACGCGTGAGCGTGACAGGGGCCGCAGACCGTGCCGTCCGGATGGTCGTGTTCGGCATTCTCGTCACCGGAAGCTTCGGCTGCGAGTTTGTCGAGGCTTCCGCTCGGCGCGTGCAGCTCATCGCCCGAGTGAGCAAGTGCTTCGAAGGTCGCATGGGTGTTGGATGCGACGCCGCCTGCGAACCAGAGGACCGCGAAGAGAGCGATGAAAAACGCGCGATTTCCGCGAGCCGAGTGCATCAGTTCTACATATGGGCAGATGCGCCAATGTAAAGTTAAGGGAGAACCCTTCGCCAAGAGACCGACTTCTTGGCGCTTCGCGGAAACCGGAGAGAAATGACAATGATCGGCTGGCAGGGGGACGCTTTTTTTGGCGGCGGCTGGTTCGCTTTTCGGGGTATGGCCGCGGACAACAAGCCCCATGCCCATGCCGCCATCCAATTGGTGGCCGCGTCGAAGCATGAGGTGGTAATGGAGGCTCCCGACGGGCGTACCATTGCTGGTCAGGGGTGGCTGATACCGCCGGGTCTGCGGCATCGTCTTCTGCCTTCGGGACAGCTCACCTTGGTCTTGGTCGAGCCCGACCATTCCGCTGCGGTAATGCTGCTGGACGGTGTTGACCGATCGGCTATCGAGCCACTGAGCAATGACCTCATCGCCTGCCTGACGAGGCCCTGTGAGCTCGCGAGCCTCTTTGACGGCCTGTTCTCCGATGAGGGTAAAGACAACCTTGACGCGCGCCTGTCGACGGCTCTCTCTCTTCTCGACCACAATCCAGGAGGTCTGGAAGTCATATCCGCAGCTGTCGGGCTGTCCGAGGTGAGGTTGAGATCGCTTGCGCGTCAAGAACTCGGATCCCCCATATCAAAGATTGGTATGCTGAAGAAGGTCGTAAAGGCAGCCGAAGCCATCGCTGGCGGCGCTTCGCTATCGGAAGCCGCGATCGATGCCGGTTTTTCTGACCAGGCGCATCTGACGCGAGCGTTCAAACAAGTCATCGGACTCACTCCTGGGGAGGCGGCGAAGCCGCTGCGCCCTGATCAGGAGCGGTAAGGATGACGGGACGGCCCACTTGAAGCCGTTCAAAGCGGGCACCCATGAGCGCCTCGAACGTGCCGAGCGCTTCATCGCTCGTGTCATGGCCACCAAGGGCCGCCATCTTCAGACGTGCTGAAAGACGATCAGCCTGCTGCAGGAAGTCTTGACGATCGATCGGCGCGAGAGAGCCTCTGCCTGACGCAAGGCGCCTCTGAACGTCGATACCCATCATCCTGAGACGCCCCTCAGGTACCGGAAAGTGGAGATCGCCGACGACACCGTAAAGAGGTTCATCGAAGACTTCGTCGATCAGCGTCAGGAGCTTGGGGACGGTCTGATGTCCGCAGCCAACGATCGTCACGAGACCCCGCCCCTCGACGTTGATCACGAGCGCCTGTTCCTCGACGGGCCCAATGAAGAGCTGTCTGGCGATCGGTCCCGTGCTCGCAATCCCGGGTGCCAGTTTGCGAGGACCACTGACCAGGTCGACGCTAGCGGTGGGGTGGGAAAGCTCGGTAGGAACCCATGCGGTGACACCGGTTAGGTCCTGTTGCACCTTTCCGAAGGAGAAGGAACCAGCGTCCGCCCATCTCTTACCTCCCACGTGATCGCGGTGCCGGTGGCTGATGAAGATGGCATCGATCTCTGACGGCTCTACACCCAAAGACCGCATGTTGGCTTCGAGGGGAGAGGGGCTTCCGCCTTCTGCGTTAAGTCCGAAGTCGTAGAGAATGGTCGTGTCATCCGCTTTGATCAGGAGAGAGACGCCGGCTTCGGTCATCAGTTCGTCGTCGTCTGTCAGCCAGCCAACCAAGGGCAGGATTTCCAAGCTTTCAACCGAACCAAAGTCCCGTACGCTTTCTAACGAACGGTTCTGCCAGTCGTTCTCGATGACTTCAGACTGTTGGCGGTGGTTCCACTCTGTGTACGTAGCGAAAGCAACAAGAGCGACCAACGCCAAAAAAGGGAGGCGTCCAAGCACGTCGAGCGTCACGCTGTACCGCCCCAGATCGGACTTGAGGTCGTCCGGGATCGCCATGGGCTTCAACGGGTGTACGTTGGCTCCGCCGGTGTTCCCCTTGGGAACCCAACCGAAGGCATAGCCGGGGAACACCGCCATCATTCGGCTGAGCTGGCCACGTATCTCGCGTCCGTCCCTCCGCTTGAGGGCAACACGGAGCATCCACCAATGAGACGACAGGTGTGTGAGGAGCCATCGTTGGCCGAGAATGTGTGCCCGCTCGAAATGATGGAATGACCGATCGAGATCACCGCTGCCGAACGCGGCTCGACCTGCAGCCATCTCCCGCCTGAAGGCGTCTTTCTTGAACTTACGCATGGGTCGTCCTCCGAAGAGCCCAATGCACCATGGTCGTCGCTCACTGTCTTGAACGAAACGATCATGACGACCGGCTTGTCTCATACCTTGGTAGGGTATAGGCAGAGCGTCTTTCTGGAGGTCCAACCTTGGCGTATCTCAAAACCTTTTCGGCCGTCGCTCTTTGCGTGACCCTGATTCTGTCCGGCCAAGCCCTGGCGCATGTCACGGTCGAGGAATCCAGCATCGAAGACGGTGCGAGCCTCAGCGAAGCCCCGTCCGGTTTTTCGTTTTCGTTCGGTGGCGATGTCCGTCTGGTCGGGCTGACGATCTCAGGAGTCGGTCTCGATGATGAAGATCTCGCGTTCTCGCCTGACGGCGGTTTCGCAGCCGACTACGAGGCTGACCTCCCCGATCTCGAGCCTGGTTCTTACGTGATCGAGTGGCGCGCCATGGCGAAGGACGGCCATGTGATGCTGGGCAGGATCAGCTTCGAACTCGAGGGCTGAAGGTGGCGCTCTGCGCGCTCCTTGTTCTGACAAAAACCTCGCTCTACGGCACAATCCTCCTGGCGGCGGGCATCGCTCTGCACCGCCAGCTCGGCATCGCGCACAACACGAAGCCCTTGGTGCCGCTCGGCGTGATGGTCCTGACCGCCGTGCTGCTGCGGTTCGTGCTGATGACTGTTCAGCTCAGTGGTGGGTTGGGCGAGCCTGTCGACTGGTCGATGGCACCGTTCATCTGGCAGGCGGGCCGGGCGCAGATCCTCGTCTTTCTTATTGGAGGGTGCGGGCTCGTCCTGACCCGTTTCTTCTCATTTCCGCAGCTTACCCTAGGCTCCGCAGCAGTCCTCGTCATCGGTTTCGGCCTTGGTGGTCACACGCAAGGGATCGACGATCCGTTCCTCAGTCCTCTGATGGTCATCATTCACGTGGGACTCGCCGCGTTCTGGATTGCCGCGCCATGGACGCTGTTCCCGAGGGCGGGGGCGCCGCCTGGCGATCTGTCTGCGAGGCTCGTTCGGTTCAGTGCGATCGCTGTCTGGGCCGTGCCCGCCGCATTTCTGCTCGGGCTCGGCCTGCTTCTGAGACTTGCGGGTGGCCTCGAAGCGGTCTTCGCGACGGGATATGGCCAGCTTCTATTGCTCAAGCTTTTCCTGGCGGTCGGTGCGCTTGGGCTAGGGGCCTACAACAAGAGGGTCGTCACCGAACGGATCCTTGCCGCCCCCGAAGCGGGGACGAAGCTGCTCCGGCGCGTGTTGGCTTCAGAGGCGGTTCTGTTCGGGCTCGTTCTTGTTGTCGTGTCCCTTGCGACCACGATGACGGGTCCTGATCGGTAGCCTCTGGGGAGGAGCATTCGTGAAGGACGTTATGGACTGCAAAACGACCTGCAATGACGATATCGTTGCGCTGAATGCCTATTGCCGGTGTCTCGCGATCGACCCCAAGGGCATCGCGCAGACCATCGCTGGGCAAGCACAGGCCAAACTAGGCCACCTCTTCGAAAGCCGGCCGCACCTCTTCGCAGCAACGGCGGTTTTCATCGACGAAGTTCAGCTCAGGGATATGGAGGTGCAGGCGTCAGCCATTGAAGCAGCGGCAGCCTCGCCGTCTTTCCGCCGCCTTGTGGCGGAGCGAACAAACCCACCGACCGCGCCGTTCGACACGAGGGGGTTGTTCCTCGGGTTTGATTTCCATCTCTCGCCGGAGGGTCCGAAACTTATCGAGGTCAACACGAACGCCGGGGGTGCCTTTCTCGTCGAGCGCCTCGAGAGAGCCGTCAGCACGACGGAAGAGAGCTGTAGGGAAGTGCCGTTCGGCACGATCTACCCTGTCGGTGGCGGTATCGTTCGCACCCTGAAAAAAGAGTTCGCTCTGGTCAGGCCTGAACACCCCCTGAGACGGGTCGCGATCGTCGATGAGCAGCCAACGGAGCAGTTTCTCTACCCGGACATGCTACTCGCCGCGGAGGAACTCGAGCTTCAGGGGGTCGAAGCGGTGATCTGCGACCCACGGGTCCTGGCGCTGCAAGGCGGGTCTTTATGGGCCGAGGGCAAGGAGATCGACCTGGTCTATAACCGGAGCTGCGACTTTCTGCTGGAGGATCCAGAAAATCGCGTGCTCAGCGATGCCCTGCAGCAGGGCGCAGCGGTGGTGAGCCCCGCGCCTCTTCATCATGCTCTTTATGCGGATAAAAGAAACCTTGTGACTTGGACGGACCCTGGCTGGCAGGCATCATCGGGCTTGCCGAGCGATGTCACAGGGACGCTCGAAAAGCTCCCGGAAACGGTGCTCGTGACGGGTGACAGCGCCGAGCATCTCTGGGCTGAGAGGAAGCGGTACTTTTTCAAGCCCTATGCGGGCTTCGGTAGCCGCGCTGTCTATCGCGGCGACAAGCTCACCAAGCGCGTCTGGCAGGACATCATTGCTGGGGGGTATGTGGCGCAAAAGCGCGTGGACCCGCCGATGCGCGCACTGGCTGGCGCAGAGAATATCGACGCTTTGAAGTTCGACATCCGCCTGTTTCGCTACGCGGGGAGAACCGAACTGGTTGCTGCCCGCATTTATCAAGGTCAGACGACAAACCTCCGAACCCCCGGAGGCGGGCTCGGAGCTGTCTTTGTGGTGCCTTCCTGACCGCCGGTCAGGTAACAATCACCGTGCTGATGGACGATCGAAGAGCCTGTAAAGAGGTACAACGATCAGGGCGATGTACCAGCCATAGAGGTAACTCTCGACGAGACCGATGGCGAAGCCCGGCAAGGTCAGGAACTCAAAACCTGGCAGGAGTGCTTCCCAAGCAGGGTGCATGTGGAGCGACGGGGGCGTCATAAGCCCCCACAGGATGCAGACCACGAAACTGAAAGCCAGAAACAGGCTCAGGGCGTGACCGAGTGGTATCAGACGCATGGGCGGAGCCTCCTTATTCCATTTCAATCTACATTCATTCTATACCCTTATGGGGTATCCGGCAACAGATCGGCTCGGTTGCCGCGCGCTGCGCCGCTCAGGGCTTGACGACCGGGTGATCTGCCGCGAGCCAGGCCTTCGTCGAGCCGAGGAAAACGTCGATATCGCTGCGTCCGTGTTTTAACAGAACCGATGCCGCAATGGTGGCCCGAGCGCCGCTTCCGCACATGACGGTGACGTTGCCTTCCGAAGGTACGTCGCCAATCCGATCAGCCAGATGGCCGAGATAGACGTTTTGCGCTCCTTCAATGTGGCCAGCATCGAATTCTTCGGCGGAGCGCACGTCGAGGAGTGTCCAGCCGTCCGAACCGAGACGGCTTTTGACTGTCTGCGTGTCGACGACTCCGACGCTTCGGAAGGGGTTGCCCGAAGCGGCGACAGGCATGATGCCGGGAAGAAATCCGGTCACATGGTCAAAGCCGATCCTGCCAAGTGTCCGTACGGCCGCTTCCGCCTGCTGAGCGTTGCGCGATATCAGAAGAACTTCTCCTCCTGGATCGAGCAGCCAGCCAGCGAAAGCTGCGAGCATATCGTCGGGGATACAGAAGGATCCAGGCGCATGGGCGCCGAGGAAATCGGCGATCCCCCGGATATCAACGAGCTGGGTCTTGCCGTTTTCCTGCAAAGCTCCGGGCGAGACCGGATCGGGAAGAAGGTACCGGCGCATGGCTGAGGCGCCTTCGAGATTCAGCTTCTCCATCAGCGAGAAGTAGGGCGGCGTGGGGTGTTCCTCGGCAAGCTTGGCCTCGATGAAAGCCTCGCGGTCATCGAATTGGAGGCGCGGATTGTTGCGGCGCTCATGTCCGATGCTGGAGAACTCACGATCAGCCATACCTGATCCGCATACGGAGCCTGCGCCGTGGGCGGGATAGAGAAGCGCCTGGTCGCCAAGCCCGACCAGCTTCTGAAGGCTATCGTAAAGGAGGCCAGCCACCTCTCTTGCTCGATCCGGATAGAAATCCGTGCGGCCGACATCGCCGACGAAGAGGGCATCGCCGGTGAAAACGCCGACAGGACCATCGTCGAAGGACTGATCGTAGAGGACGAAGGACAGGCTGTCATCCGTATGCCCCGGGGTTTCTAGAACTTCGATCGTGGCGGAACCGATTTCGAACCGGTCGCCCTCGCGCGTGGTTTCGGCATAGCTCACAACGCCAGCAGGGTTCGGCCCATGATGAACATTGGCGCCCGTCGCCTCAGCCAAGATCGGCGCGCCGGAGACGAGGTCCTCGTTCCGGTGTGTCTCGAAAATATGGGTGATCCGCATGCCGCGCTTCCGCGCTTCTTCGATATAGATCTCGATGTCCCGGCGCGGATCGATGACAGCGGCTTCGTTCCCGTCACCGAGGAAGTAAGAGAGGTGCGCAAGGCCATCGGTTTTTATCGTCTTGAGGATCATGATCTGTCCTTTCTGCTTTTCGGTGGAAAGTCGGTCAGCCTGCCCGGAAAAAATCTATTCTGATTGGTCGGTCACTTCGGGTGTGAGCTTGAAGAGAAATGATGCCGACATGGAGATGCAAAGAAATCCGTTAAAGGAGGAAACACCCGCGATGAAAGCAAGGTGTTCCGTAGGCATCACCTTTCCAAGGCCCAGCGTGGTGAAGGTGGCCAGAGCGAAGAAATAGACATCCATGAAATCCGCCGAAGGCGGCTTTCTGAAGTCACCGAGTTCCAACGCTCGCCCGAGTTCGAACCCCAACGCGTAGAGGCCGACCTCGAGGAAATGCATGGTCAGGAGGATGAGGCATATTCCGGCAAAGATCGGGGCGGTGAGACGTGATCGATCGATCGAGATCCGCTTCATGATCGCCCAGTGTAGGGTCAGCGTCGTCACGAAGATCGTGCTGGCGAGCAAGACAGCTAGGATCATTTCCAAAACCTCGGAGGGTTAAAGCTTTTGCCGACGGAGGCGGAGCGCATTACCGATGACCGATACGGAGGACAGGCTCATCGCACCTGCGGCGATCATCGGACTGAGAAGAATGCCTAAAAACGGGTAGAGAACACCGGCAGCCACCGGGACGCCGACGGCGTTGTAGACGAAGGCGAAAAAGAGATTCTCCCGAATGTTCCGCATCGTGATCTTGCTCAGGCGATGCGCGGCGGCAATGCCGCGAAGATCGCCTTTGACCAGGGTCACGGCTGCGCTTTCCATCGCCACGTCGGTTCCCGTGCCCATCGCTACACCGACATCGGCCTTGGCAAGCGCAGGGGCATCGTTGATGCCGTCGCCAGCCATGGCGACGCGCTTGCCGCCTTTTTGGAGTTCGGACACGACGGAAAACTTGTCTTCGGGCGAAACATCCGCATGCACCGCGTCGATACCGAGTCGGGTTGCGACGGCTTCGGCTGTGCCTTTTGCATCGCCGGTGAGCATGACGATCTCGAGCCCTGCTGCGTGGAGCATGGCGATGGCTTCCGGGGTGCTCTTTTTGATCGGGTCGGCGACCGCGATGATCCCGGCCGCCACGCCGTCGACGGCGACGAACATGACAGTTTCGCCGTCAGCCCTTCTTCGGCGCGCGGCCGCTTGGAAGTGATCGCTCGCGGCAGCTTCCGAAGCCATCAGCTTGCTGTTCCCGACGGCGACACGACGACCGCTCACCGAGCCGTGGGCGCCCTGGCCGGTCACTGACTGAAATCCTTCAGCGTGCGGTATGGTCAAGGAGCGCTCTGCTGCGCCGTTCACGATCGCTTCGGCGAGGGGATGTTCGGAGCTCCGCTCGACCGCCGCCACATCCGCAAGGAGGGCGTCCGCGTCGAAACCGGATGCGACTTCGATACCGACGAGAGCGGGCCGGCCCTCGGTCAGCGTACCGGTCTTATCGACGACCACGGTATCCACGCTTTCGAAGGACTCGAGAGCTTCGGCGTTCTTGATCAGAATGCCGTGCCGGGCACCTTTACCGGTCCCGACCATGATCGACATGGGCGTCGCAAGACCGAGAGCGCAGGGACAGGCGATGATAAGGACGGCGACAGCGTTGACCAAGGCGTAGCTGAATGCAGGCTGCGGGCCGAGCGCCCACCACGCGATGAAGGCAATGATCGCGGTGACGATCACCGTTGGCACAAAGACTGCGGACACCTTGTCCACGGTTTTCTGGATGGGAGCTCGAGAACGCTGGGCTTCGCTCACCATTCGGACGATTTGCGAAAGGACGGTATCTTCCCCGACACGATCAGCCACCATTATGAAACCGCCAGAGCCGTTGACGGTCCCTCCCGTCACTTTGTCGCCTTCTGACTTCGAGACGGGAAGGGGCTCGCCGGTGATCATGCTCTCATCGACACTGGACCTGCCCTCGGCGACCGTGCCATCCACCGGGACTTTCTCGCCGGGACGCACCCGCAAGCGATCACCCTCGCTGAGCTCTTCAATCGGTACCATTTCATCGGAGCCGTCCGGTGCGATGCGCAGCGCTTCGGGCGGGGCGAGTTCGAGAAGCGCGCGGATCGCACCGGACGTCGCACTTCGCGCGCGAAGCTCCAATACCTGGCCGAGCAGGACCAGCGTGACGATGACGGCCGCAGCTTCGTAATAGACGGCGACATGACCGCCGGGTCCGCGGAAGGCAGGCGGGAAGATCGCCGGCAGGAACGTGGCGATGAGCGAATAGACGAAGGCCACACCGACCCCGAGCGCGATCAGCGAGAACATGTTGAGATGCCCCGTTCTGAAAGACGCGAGGCCGCGGGTGAAAAACGGCCAGCCGCCCCATAGAACGACGGGCGCTGCGAAAAAGAGCTGCGCCCACTGGGTCCAGTTGCCTTCGATCATCTCCCCAAGGGGCTGACCGGGGATCATATCGCCCATCGTGTAGGCGAGAAGCGGCAGGGTAAGAATGGCTGAGACCCAGAACCGGCGGGTCATGTCTTTCAGCTCGGTATCGTCCGAAGGCTGCTGGGCCGCGCCTTCGGCCTCGAGCGCCATGCCGCAAATGGGACACGGACCAGGCTTCGTCTCGCGCACTTGCGGGTGCATGGGGCAGGTGAAGACCGTACCATCGTAGTCCTTCGGCACGTGATCGAACTTACCATTCGGGGCGGCTTCCCCTTTGGCATCGGCACCATCAAGTGAATTGTGATGCGTGCACGGATCGTGGCTCATGTCTGCATCCCTCTGAGGTAGGGTCTTGCGAGGAGAATGACGAAAATCGGGACGACCAACCATTGTAGAAAAGGCGTCAGACCGATGCCGAAGATCGTCGGAGCACCCTCGGCGTAACTCCACTGACCCAAAAGGTCCGCGAGCACCCATTCAGCACTGACTGTGATGGCGAGGCCAACGGCGATGAATGTTGCGATGGTTTTCTTCTCCGCACCGTCTCGCAACCAGTCCCGGGTTCCGGCTACGAAGCTCGCCGCCAGAAAGGCTGCGAGCGCAATGCCTGCGTCACCGAACGTGGCAAGGGTACACATCTTGGTACCCTCCCAGTGCGGCATGTTCGGCGCGTTGGCGTAGTAGGGTAGCTGCCAGAACTCCCAAATAAAGTTCAGGAGAAAGGCGAAGATGACCACTGCCATCTCCGGCCTCGCGAAAAGCCTGGTGAAGCGCTCTTTCATCCGTGTTGCTCCTCTTTCTGCAATTGCTGGCGCAGGAATATCCGCTCAAGAACAAATGTGAGGATGATGCCGACTACGGCGATCGCGACCACGAAAAGGTCCTGCTGCGCCTTCATCAGAGTGAAGGCGGTCAGAGCCACGGCATCGAGGACGATGGCCGTCCAGACAACCCAGGCCCTCGCGTCGACGTCGCTCTTGAGTTTTCTCAAGACGCCCCAATGGATGATGATGTCCATGACGAGGTAGAAGATGGCTCCCAACGCAGCGATCCTGGTCAGGTCGAAGAAGGCGGCGAGCACTGCGGCCATGACGACCGTGTAGACCAGAAGATGCCGCTGGATCGGCCCGGACATGCCGAAATGACTGTGCGGAACGAGGTCCATGTCCGTCAGCATGGTGAGCATGCGAGAGACGGCGAAGACGCTCGCCAGAATGCCGGACGCCGTAGCGATCAGCGCAATAACAACCGTGAAACCGACACCGAGATTGCCGAGCGCTGGGCGCGACGCTTCCGCTAGCGCGTAGTCCTTGGCCGCGACAATCTCATCGACGGTCAGGGTCGAGGCGACTCCGAAGGCCACAACGAGGTAGACGATCGTGCAGATGGCGAGAGAGATGATGATCGCACGGCCGACATTCTTCTTCGGCTCTTTCACCTCGCCGCCGGAATTGGTGATCGTCGTGAACCCTTTATAGGCGAGGATAGCGAGGGCTGTTCCGGCGATGAAGCCTCCGATGCCGGACGAATTCGCAACGCCGTTCTGGTAGGGCTCGAACGAGAACCCCGCCGCCCACATGGCGACGATCCCGAAGATCAGGATCCCGCCGATCTTGATCACCGCCGCGACCTGACTGATCCCGCCGATCCACTTGTTTCCGGCGATGTTGACCACGAAGGCGAAGACCACGAGGCCGACCGCGAGGACCGGCACCATGAAGCTGCCTTCCTCAACGCCGAAGGGCCTCAAGGCATAGCTGCCGAATGTGCGTGCCACGAGACTTTCATTGATGATCATCGAGAAAGCCATCAGGAGCGAGGCTGCGCCAGTGACGGTGCTCTTCCCGTAGGCTTTCTTCAGGATCATCGCGATCCCGCCTGCGGACGGATAGACGTTCGTGACCTTGATATAGCTGTAGGCGGAGAACCCGCTGATGATCGCTGCAAGGACGAAAGCGAAGGGGAAGAGATCCCCGGAGAGCTCCGCAACCTGCCCCGTCAGGGCGAAGATCCCTGCACCGATCATGACGCCAGTGCCCATGGCGACGGTGCCCCAGAGAGACAGGCTTCCTTCGTCGTAATTGTCGTTAGTGCTCATGGCTGTCGTCTCCATGGTTATCCGAGGGCGCAGGGGCGGCGCTGAAACTCCAGTGCAGGTGGGTGATGCTCCAGGCGTCTCCCTGTTGTTCGAGCAGAGCCGTTTCAAGGAGGATGCTTGCTCCGCTGGTACCTTCCACGCGGGAGCGGGTGATGACTGCAGCACCGTTTGTCCCTAGGCGGATGGTCTTCCGCTCGAGGACTTTTGACGTCCGTTCCTGAGAGGCGCGGAGGTCCGCCGGTAGGTGATGGCCTGCATAGGCAGCGAAGCCGTCTTCGATCTTGCCGCCTTCGGCGATGAGGACGTCGCTCGACAGGACCGATCTGACGGCTTCGGCCTGTCCCGTTGCGTAGGCTGCGGCGAGGCTTTTGACTGCGGCATTGGGCGAAGAGAGGTCTGCTTCGAAGTCCGTTCCATCCGTGGTTGTCAGGCCCTGATCGGCATGACTGTCGCCGTCATGGCCATCGTCTTCGTGATCGCCGCTGGTTTCGCCCCCGTGGTCATGGTCGTGTCCGTTCCCTGAGCTTTCGGGGAGCTGCTTCACGCCGAGGCCATAGCTGTAGACGAGCTGGCCGCCCCACCATGCGGTGATCACGACCAGGAGCCCCGCGACGGCGATTCCTGCGACCTGGCCCCCGCCAGGCGCTTCCTTGCGCGAAAGCCAGCGCCACGTGGCAACGGCTAGAACGGCGAGCCCCGAAGGCACGGCCCAGTTCCGGTGCGTGGTCATCGCCTCGTGCGAGGGCCCGTCATGGGCCACGCTGTAGTAGGCTTCAAAGCCCGCGGCGATCGTGGCAATGACGAATCCCGCCGCGAGGAACAGCATCCAATCCGCCGCGATCGTCATGCCCTGCCTCTGCCGCAGGTTCGGGACCAGCCGCAGGAGATAGAGGATGGCTGCCGTGCTGGCGAAAGCCAGTGTGTAGTGAACCAGAATGGGATGGATGTTCGGTTCGATGAGATCGAGATTCACGACGGCCTCCTAAAACCAGATCCGTGTACCGAAGACACCAAGGGTCTCGCTCGGATCGCCTCCGGCCGCTTCGATGAAGTCAGCTGTTCCGCCGAAGCTGCTGCGGTGCTCCACGCCGATATAGGGCGCGAACTCTCTGGCGAACTCGTACCGCAGGCGACCGCCGATACTGAGCGAGGTAAGGCCTGAACCGAGCTCTCGGTCGTCGATCGTCTGGGCACTGAGTTCGGCTTCGATCCTTGGCTGGAGGATCAGCCTTTGGGTCAGGAACCATTCGAGTTCAGCTTCAATGCGGGCGGTGACGTCGCCATCCTCGGACAGGAACACCGCCGTGTCCGTCTCGAACCAGTAGGGCGCGAGGCCTTGGATACCGATCGCGAGATGGGTCAGCCCGTCGGGCTCGATGTCGTGGCGAATGCCCGCCTGGAGATCGAAGAAGGGCGAGATCGCGCGGGAATAGAGGAGCTGGACCTCTGCCTCTTCGAGGGCGCCCTCATCGAGAGCATAATCGCCCTCGGTCTTCATCCAGATCTTCCGAAGATCACCGCCGTAATAGGCTTGCGCATCCCACAGAAGCGTTCCGTCCCCGCCCGTGTCCTGCCACTCGAACCGGTCGAGCATGAAGAGGCCAAAGGGCGTCCGGCCGTTCTCCTCAAGAAGCCGCTCGCGGGCCTTACGCATCGTATCGGGACCATAGACTGCGTCGGCAGCATCCCAGGGGTTCGCACTGCTCGATTGTGCGAAGGCGGAGCTGCCGGCGACCGTCACAGCTAGGACCGCAAGGCTGTTGAGAAAGTGTCTCATTGGTCGCCTCCCATCCCGGTCATTCCGTGATCACCATGGGACATAGCGTCGTGGTCCTTGTCCGGCTTCGTGGCGGCCGGTGGTCCCATTCCGACCATCTGCAAGGGTGGCCGCTCGTCCGGGGGAAGCACACTGACGACCTGCATCATGCCAGCATGCATGTGGTAGAGGAGGTGGCAGTGGAAGGCCCAGTCGCCGAGCTCCGGCGGGGTCATCTCGACCGAGAGTTTTTCGCCGGGCTTCACGAGGATGGTGTGCAGTCCCGGAAGGTAGCGTTCACCGTCTTCGTCCTCCTCGTAACCAGGGATGACGAGGTCGAAGAACATGCCGTGGAGGTGGATCGGGTGCGGCATCATCGTGTCGTTGACAAGCGTCATCCGTACACGTTCGCCGTGGTAGAGCTTGATCGACTCCTCGACCTCGGAGAACCGCACGCCGTCGAAGGACCACATGTACCGTTCCATGTTGGAGGTCAGGTGCAGCTCGATCTCGCGTTCGGCAGGTCGCCGATCTGTGTTGGGGTGACGGCTTCTGAGCTGGCTGTAGGAAAGCGTGCGGTGAGGCACTCGCTCGAGGCCTATGCCCGGCTCGTCGAGGCGGCTAACGGGGTTCATGGCCGTCGCGGCCACGGCGGGCCCCATCGGGTGGTCGTGCTCCGTCATGCCAGGGCTCTCGTGGCCCATGTGCATACCGTCCTTCATTCTGTCCTTAGGCTGATCGTCAGGGTAGGAGAGGTTGTGACCCTGTCCCTGCATTCCCGGCTCGTCAGGGGTCGCCATTGAAGCGTCCATGCCGGACATGCCTGCCATTCCCGCCATGCCCATGTCCTTCATGGTGAGAAGCGGGCGCGGGCGTAGTGGCGGTGCCTCCGCCGTCTCGCCCATGCGGGGGGTGAGCGTTGCGAGGGCCTGACCCGAACTGTCGATCGAGGCCGCGACCAACCGGTAGGCGCGGTCCTGCGGCTCGACGATGACGTCATAGGTTTCAGCCGTGCCGATCTGGAACTCATCGAACGTCACCGGCCGGACATCGAGGCCATGCACATTCACCACGGTCATCGGCAGGCCCGGAATGCGGACGTTGAAGATCGACATGGCGGAGGCATTGATGATCCGCAGGCGGACGCTCTCGCCCGGTTCGAAGATGCCCGTCCAGTCGTCGGAAGGCCCGTGGCCATTGACGAGGTAGGTGTACTGCGCACCGTTTACGTCGGCGATGTCCGTGGGCATCATCCGCATACGGCCCCACATGGCCCTGTTTTCGAGCGCCGAACCGAGTCCGTCTTCCCTCGCGTCGGCGATGAGATCCCCGGCGGTGCGCTTTTGGTAGTTCAGGCTGTCGCCCATCTTTTTGAGCTCGGCGAAGATCCGGTGCGGATCCTGGAAGGTCCAGTCGGACAGGACGATCACGAACTCCCTGTCATAGGGAGCCGCCTCCGGCCCTGCAGGGTCGATGACGAGCGGGCCGTAAAGGCCGAGCTGTTCCTGGAAGGCTGAGTGGCTGTGATACCAATAGGTGCCTGCCTGTTTCAGCGGAAAGCGGTATTCGAACGTCGAGCGGGGCGCGATGCCTGGGAAGCTCACCCCGGGAACGCCGTCCATTTCAAACGGAACGAGGAGGCCGTGCCAGTGGATCGAAGACCACTCATCAAGTTTGTTCTCGACACGGAGGAGGACGTCTTCTCCCTCCTGGAGGCGCACGAGAGGAGCGGGGAGGGTCCCGTTGACGGTCACCGCAGGCGCCCTGCGTCCGTCGATACTGATAGGCGTGTGATCGATGGTGAAATCGAAACGGTTGTTCGTGACGCGCTGCAGACCCGTATTTCCGCGGGGTCCTGATTGAGCCCAGGCAGGCAGAAGGGACTGTGCAGTGAGCGCTGCGGCAGTGCCGGTTAGAAAATGACGTCGATTGAGCATAATATCCTCGTTCTGGTGAGACTCCGAAGGCAAAGGCGAAAGCTCGCCTGCGGAGTATTCTCACTGGAGGATGCGGTCATGTTCCGAAGTGGGCGTTCGTCGCCTCAGGGGCGGCCCTCGAGCGGGCAGGGTGAGCCTCTCTTTGCGAGGGCGAGCGCTGGCGACCTTCTGGCTCTGGCCAATCACTGCGGCAGTGAAAAAATCGCCCGGCCAATCCCAAGCGCTCGTCAGGAAATCCGAAGCGCTTTCACAGTGTGCACAATCGTCCGGGCACGGCGCCTTATTGCCTCCCTCGTGGTCCGTACTCTCTCCGTGATGGCCTTGGGGCATTGCGCCGTCGGCCGACATGGCTTTTGCCAAGGGTTCGGTAACAGCCACCCCACAGATCGCATGACCGCTCGCAAGGACGATCGTGAGCAGGACCAGAAGCGCTCGGATGAAGGACGGGAACCGGATCATGCTAGCCAAGCACCAACATCTTAAGCGGCATCCAGATGCCCATGGCGATCATGACCAGGTTCTCGGTGAGAGAGAGGAAGCCAAGGGGAACGTTCGAGTCGCCGCCGACGCAGGCGCATTTAAGCTCGCGCTTATCGAGATAGACAGCTTTGATGACCGAGGCGGCGCCGATCGTACCGATTGCAAGGGCAATCGGAGAGCCGACAAGTGCCAAACTTCCGCCCGCGATCATCAGAACCGCCGCGAGCCCCTCTGCGAAAGCATAGATGTATCCGTAGGGCACCCAACGCTTCGCGAGGAGGTCGTAGTTTAGGAACATGGTCGAGAAGCTCTCGACATCGCGGAGCTTCTGGATCGCGAGCACGGCCATCGAGAAAGCCGCGAACCATTCGATACCGCGCAGGCTGATGACTTGGCCTGTGGCAACGATGCTCGCGCCCCAAGCCATCAGTGCACAGACGCCAAAGATGACGAGAACAGGTGTGTAGGTCTTTTCGCCTTCCTTCTTGGCAAGGCTGGAGTCGAAATGTTTCTTGAGAGCGTCGAAGCCCCCGATGCGCTCGCCATCAATGAAGGTCTGAGGCGTCGTTTTCACCCCATGCTCCTCTTTGAAGGCGTCGGTCTCCTCACGGGTTCTGAGATGATGGTCTTCGACCTCGTAGCCCTTCCGCTCAAGGTACCATTTCGACTTGATGCCGTAAGGGCAGACATGCCCCGGCATCACCATGCGGTAGAGACGAGCCGTCTTCGTGGCGGCTTGCGTCTCGTGGGCAGAACTAAGGGTGGTGGCACTCATTCGGAGTTCCTAGCCTCTCATTACCCCTTGGGGGTATATAATCATCGTGGGTTTGGCAAGTCCCACAGTCATTCTTCACCTTCAAAGTCAGGCACGGGTCGAGCCTCGGCTTCCGCATCAGTGCGCGCTTCTCCGTTCTCGGCGATGTCGTTGAGGAGCCACTCCATCTCCTTGATCTCGCGTCGTTGTGCACGGATGATCTCATCGGCCAGTTCGCGGACACGAACGTCGTCGATGCCCGCTCTTTCGGAGGTGAGAATGGCGATGGAGTGGTGCGGGATCATGGCCTTCATCCACGCTTCGTCTTCGACAAGGGTCTGGCTGCGGACGAGCCAGAGCGCCACCACGAACACCAGAGCGCTCCCCGCGAAAATCCCTATATTGATCTTCGTGTTGCGGTACATTCCGAGCATGAAGGCGAGCATCACGACCGCCATGGTCGCGCCCATGACGAAGGTCATGTAAAACCTCGTCTCGCTCCACCTCACATGACTCCATTCGTAAGTGTTGAGATACATCAGCCCGAGCATGATGGCGGTGGACGTTCCAACCATCGCCAGGAAGCGACCGTAGCTGCTTTTCTTCTGTTCCATACTCATCCTCTGAGGCTAACCCTCACCGGGTATCTCCCAGCTGAACGCTTGGTGTACGGTGCCCGTTCCACCAGAACCCACAAAAAATCAGGTTCAGAGGCGCATAGATGCAGGACTTCCGACCGTTTTCACGGCTTGAGGCGAATAACTGACTTGCGTGAAAGGTTCGTGGTTTCTACATTTGAATACCCCTTACGGAGTATAATATGAAGGATGATACCAAACTTGCCGCCAAGCGCCGTCTTGCCCGGATTGAGGGGCAAGTGCGCGGCATCGGAAAGATGATCGAAGATGACCGCTACTGCATCGACGTCGTACGTCAGGTGCAAGCGATTAAGGCTGCTCTTTCTGGTCTCGAAACCGTCATTCTTGACGACCACCTAGCAACCTGCGTCGAGCACGCCCTGACATCGGACAATGTTGATGATCGGCGTGAGAAAGTCGAAGAACTCGTCGCTGTGCTAGGCGGCAAGAAGAAATAGGGTCAGCTGGCTCGTACGCGCCGCTTGTTGCGTGCCGCGATAAGCAAGCGGCGCATACGTAAGAAAAGTAGCGAGAGCCCGGAGAGAGCTGCGATTAGACCGGCACCGGCCGCGGTGATGAGAAGCGGGCTGTTGAAATCGCTCCCGTCATCATAGTCCATGATATGAAGCTTCCAGAAGAAGTCGTAGAATCGCCAGGTCGCCGAGCGCCGTGAGCGGACCTCCGCGCGTTGCACATCGATGTAGAGTGTGGTGCGGTCCCGATCGCTGAAGACCGCTCGCCAAACCGGCACGTCGCCACCGATCTCACTCGGCAGCTCTTCGAGCCGGTCGAGGGTCTGAAGCGTCCCGCCACCCGAATAATCCGCAAGTGCTATGGCGCGGGCCAGGGTCTCGTCGACAGGCGTCAGTTCGGCCCCGGTATCACCGCTGTAGGTAGCTTGGCTGCCGTCCACGTGCCGGATGCGCCAGACTGGCTCGCCCAGAAGGGTGCCGGTTTCCGCTGCTAGCATCTTGTTGAGGCCATGGCGATCCGACAGCTTTACGAGAGGTATCATGCCCAGAGGCGAGAGAGCACTGGGCTCCGCCTCCGCTATCTTGTGCTCGCCGCGGACCTGCTCGATCGGAACGACGCTCATGACGAACCCACCGGCAATCCAAAGCAAGATCTGGAAGCCGATTAGGAGTGCGATCCATTTATGAATGCGTACGGACCATTTAAGGATCGTCATGGCATTTCTGTCCTGCAGACTAGTGGTCGTGCTGCATCATGCCGTCGAGGCAGTCAGTCCCGGCCTCGCCGGTGTCGCAAATGGCCATGATCCGGTAGGAGCCGTCGCGTCCGCGCTTGACCATGAAAGAGACCTCGTCGCCCTCTTCGAACGCAGTAGCATCGACGTCGCCCATGGTGCCAAAGAGCATTGTCATGGCATCCATACCGATGCCGTCGATGGGTCCATGGTCGATCCCGAGTTCGCCTTCGGCCACGGAAACGATGGTTCCTGCGGCATGGCCCGTGTCGCCTGACATATCGTGACCCGAATGGTCCATCGGCTTGTCCGTAATCGTCTCACTCGGTGAAGCCGACGATGTTTCGCTACCGCCGCAGGCAACCAGACCCAAGGTCGCGATAAGGGAAAGGGGAAGAGTTTTCAAAGTCATGACGGTTCTCCTGTTATGTCATGGGGTAGCTGACGAGTGTCTTCGTCCGAAGCCGTTTGGCTTCCGCCGAACTTGCGTCCGACCCAGAGTGCGTAAAGCGAGGGCAGGACAAGAAGGGTGAGAAGAAGGGTTGATGCCATCCCGCCCACCATCGGAAGTGCGATCCGGCGCATGACGTCAGAGCCGATGCCTTCGGTGAGGAAGATCGGCAGCAGACCGGCGAAGATCGTCAGGACGGTCATAAGCTTAGGACGGAGTCGGAGCGCAGCACCATGGGCGACCGCATCGAGCAAAGCGTCCACGCTCCTCGGACGCCGCTCCCGAACTTCGGCGTCGATGTAGAGCAGCATAACGATGGCCGTCTCCACCGCGATCCCCGCCAGCGCGATGAAACCAACAGCGACAGCCACCGAAAGATTGTAGCCAGCGAGCCAGACGGCCCAGAGCCCACCGACGAGGCCGAAGGGCAGGGACAACATGATCATCAGTGTCCGGTCGAGCCTTCCGAAATGCAGCATCAGAAGGAGGAAGATGATCGCCACCGTGGCAGGGACCGCCACCCGCAGCCGCGCGCTCGCTCTTTCGAACTCCTCATATTGTCCGGAGAAGGCAACGGCGTAGCCGGACGGCAGGTCGACGGCGCCCGCGATCATCTCGCGCGCCTCGGCCACATAGGATCCCATGTCCCTGCCCTCAATATCGACGAACACCCAACCGGTCAGCCGGGCGTTCTCGGACCGGATCATCGGAGGGCCTTCGGCGTAGGATACACTCGCCAGCTCGCCGAGGGGAATCTGCGCACCCGAAGGCGAGGTCACGAGGATGTCTCCTAGGTCTTCGACGTCCTCCCTGAACGGACGATCGTAGCGCAACATGATGTCGTAGCGCTCTCGGCCTTCGACGGATTGGTTCATCCGCATACCGCCAAGTGCCATCTGGATCACCGTCTGGAAGGTTTCCATGTTGATATTGTGCCGGGCGAGGCTGAGCCGATCGGGCTCTATTTCCAGATAGCGCCCGCCTAGAACCCTGTCCGCGAAGGCAGAGCGAGTGCCTGGAACGCCGGAGACCGCCTGTTCGATTTGACTAGCCACTCGCTCGATCCCGGCGAGGTCGTCCCCGGTCACCTTGATCCCGACGGGGGTGCGGATGCCGGTGGAGACCATGTCCATACGGATTTTGATCGGGTAGCCCCACGAATTGACGAGGCCCGGAATGTCCAGCCGGGCGTTGAGATCGTCGATGATATCCTCGGCTGTGACGCCTGCGCGCCATTCAGACTTCGGCTTCAGCTCGATCCAGGTCTCGATCATTGTCAACGGCGCCGGGTCCGTGGCGGTATCGGCCCTCCCGGCCTTACCGAAGGCACGCTCGACCTCGGGCACGGTCATGATGAGCCGGTTCGTCTGCCCGAGGAGTTCCCGTGCCTTCGTCGCCGAGACGCCGGGTAGGGTGGTGGGCATGTAGAGAAGCTCGCCTTCGTAGAGGGCGGGCATGAATTCTGAACCGACACGGCTGACCGGCACGATGACGCTGGCGGTGATGAGAGCCGCGATACCGATGGTGAACCAGCGAAAGCGCAAGGCGAGGTCGAGGACAGGTTTGTAGAGCCTGACTAAAAAGCGGCTCACCGGATTTTCGTCCTCGCGCCTGAACCGGCCCTTCAGGAGATGTATCATCAGCACGGGAACGAGCGTCACAGACAATAGGGCCGCAAATGCCATGGCGTAGGTCTTTGTGAAGGCGAGGGGACTGAAGAGCCGGAAACTCTGCCCGGTCAGGGCAAAGACGGGCAGGAAGCTGACGGTGATGATCAGCAGGGAGAAGAAGATGCCCGGCCCGACTTCCTTAGCCGAAGCAAGGATCACCGCGCGGCGCTCGCTCTTTGACGCGTCGGCATCGAGGTCCGCAAGCTTCCGGCTGGCGTTCTCCACCAGCACGATGGCCGCATCGACCATGGCGCCGATAGCGATGGCAATCCCCCCGAGCGACATGATGTTCGCGGTCACACCCTGCCAGGACATGATGAGAAAGGCGCCGAGGACGCCGAGGGGCAGGCTGACGACTGCGACGAGCGACGACCTGACGTGCAGGAGGAATAGGAAGATCACCAGCGCGACGGCGATGCCCTCCTCGATCAGTTTTTCTTCAAGGTAGGAGACAGCCCCCTCGATCAACGGCCCGCGGTCATAAACCGTGACGATCTCGACGCCGTCGGGGAGGCCACGCGACAGTTCGCTGAGCTTCGCTTTCACGCGGTCGATGACCTGCAGCGCATTCTCGCCGTCGCGCATGACGACGATGCCCGCGACCACCTCGCCTTCGCCGTTAAGCTCGGTGATGCCCCGGCGAAGAGCGGGCCCCTCTACGATCCGCGCCACGTCGCGCAAGAGGACAGGCGATCCGTCTACGGCGTAGACGACGACATTCTCGAGATCGCTCTTCTCATCGACATAGCCCGATGAGCGGATGATGAACTCGGTCTCCGCCTGTTCGAGGACGCGCCCCCCCACTTCGCTGGACGCTGCTTGCACGGCGCGGCCGAGCTGAGCGAGGGAGACGCCGTAGGAGCGCAGGCGGTTCGGATCGACCAGCACCTGATACTCGCGCTCAAAGCCGCCGACGGAGGCGACCTCGGCCACGCCTTCGACGCCTGAGAGTTCGAGCTTCAAAAACCAGTCCTGAAGGGAGCGCAGGCCAGCGAGGTCGGTCCGCCCGGTCCGGTCCACAAGGGCGTACTGGTAGACCCAGCCAACGCCGGTTGCGTCAGGTCCGATTTGCGGAACCGCACCCTCCGGCAGCTCCGGGCCGAGGCGGGAGAGGGCTTCCAGCACCCGGCTCCGGGCCCAGTAGAGGTCCACATCGTCCTCGAAGATGACGTAGACGAAGCTTGTCCCGAACATGGAGGATGCACGAACGTTCTTCGTGCGTGGAAGGCCGAGGAGGTTCGAGGACAAAGGATAGGTGACAAGATCCTCTATAATCTGCGGGCTTTGCCCCGGAAAATCGGTCCTGATGATGACTTGCGTATCGGTCAGGTCCGGAATCGCATCGAGCGGTGTGTCGCGCGCCGCCATCCAGCCGAAGACCCCGAGCGCCGCGGCCGCGACGAGAACGATCAACTGGTTGGCGACCGACCATTCGATGAGCCGTGCAACCCCCGATGTCGAAGGGTCCTGCCCGGTGAGGTTGTCTTCGTCTATATTGCTCACGACAACCCCCTAGTGGTTCGCATGCGGATCGGAGGCCGGCCGAGGCTCGGTCTCCCGAACGGCGGCCATCCGCTCCGGCCAGGCCACCGACTCGGCATCCGCAGTGCCATAGGGGTTCCGGAGAACAGAGCTCTCTTGCAGCCAGAGGTGGCCGTTGACATCCCTGAACAGCGTCAGTCCTTCATCCGCATAATGCTGCGGAGCACCCTCCATCAGCCAAGGTTCAAAGGCTTCCATCAGGTCAGAGAGCGCCTCGGCTAGGGGCTCGCCCTTCTCGGCAGCTTTGGCTTCGCGGAGTGCAGCCTGTGTTTCGGTGACAATGGGTCCGAGCCGCGTGCCGCCAAAACGTCCGGCAAGACTCTCACTCAAGGTAAGCAGGGGATCAATGAAGCTCGGCTCGATGGCATAGCCGTCGGTGAGCGCCTCGTGGAAATAGAGCGCCATATCGGCGAAATGGTCGATCTGGGCGAGCGTCGCCTGATCGAGCGGAATCCTGTCGAGCGGCGTGTCTTCGTCAGCCTGCAGACGGTTGAGGGAGGAGAAGCCCTCGCGAAGCTTGGCTTCGCTATCGAGAAGGTACTGTCCGCTAGCGACCACGCGATCGCCCTCTTGAAGGCCCGCTTCGATCTCGGTCATGCCTCCGGCCGACATGCCGGTCTCGACCACACGCGGTAGGAAGCGGCCCTCGCCCAAAGCGAGGATGACGTGGGCACCCCGGCTGTCGCGAAGCACGGCCTCGCTCGGCACGGCCAGCATCGCCCCCGCTTCGGTCTCGATGCGGATGTCGGCATAGGCCCCCGGGCGCAGCCGTCCGGAGGCATTGCTCACCACGATTCTTAGGCGCCCTGTGCGGGTGGCTGGATCGACGGTAGGGTAGACATAATCCACCCTGCCGCTGCTGTCGGCATCCGGCGCGCTGGGGAAGTCGAGGGTCGCCGCTTGGCCTGCGGAGACGAGGTGCAAGTCCTGCTCGGGCATGTCGGCGATCACCCAGACATCTTCGTAGGACTGGAGCGTCATCACATCGTCACCCGGCTTGATGTAGTCACCGTCGCGGGTGTTCAGCTCAGAGACGATCCCGCCATCCTCCGCCCGGATCGCGACGCGCTCGATCACCTCGCGGCTGCGTTCGAGCTCAGCGATGGAGGGCCCTTGCATGCCGAGCGAAACCAGACGCTGGCGCACGGCCGAGATGCGCGCTTCGTTGCCGATATCGAGGGCGTTGAGGAAGTCCTTTTGCGCGGCGATCAGATCCGGGCTATAGAGCCTGTAAAGCACCGTACCCGGATCGACGGGATCCCCAACCGCGCGGACGGCGAGATCTTCGATCCATCCCTCGACGCGGGAGGCCACAACAGTCTCCTGACGTTCGTTCGCTTCAACGGTTCCGAAGGCCCGCAGCATTTGCGTCATCGGCGTAACCTTTGCGACGGCCGTCCGGACACCGATGGTCTGGATGATCTCCGGTGTGACCGCGATGCCAGCGCTGCCAGTTGTGGGTAAGGCGGCATCCGAGGAGGCTGGAACAAGATCCATCCCACAGATCGGACAGGAGCCATCAGGGTCCGTCGAAATGTAGTGCGGGTGCATCGGGCAGGTGTAGAGCGCCTCCCCGCTGCTCTCTGCTTCGGCTGTATCCGAACGCTTAAGAGAAGCTTCCCCGCACGCGGCGAGGGCTGTGAGAAGGGCAAGGAGAAGAAGGCTTGGGATTCTCATGGCGTCACCAGCAGGCTGTTCAGACGCGCCGCAGTCTGGGCGGCTCGAGTGCGCTCACGGATGATCTCCGTCTCGAGACGAAGGAGGGTGATCTCGCCGTCGATGATAGGAGCGTAGTCTCCGACACCGCTCTCATACGTTCTGAGCTGGCTTTGAATCTCGTCTTCGACCGCAGCGATTTCAGCTTCCAAGATCGAGAATTGGGCTTTTGCGCTTTCCATTTGAGAGTGCAAAGCTTCGTAGCGCGCCCGTGCAGAGCGAGCCGCCGCCAGATAGCTCGACCGAGCGGCAGCTTCTTCGGCCTTCGCAGCACGGAGGCGGGGAGCCTGGCTACGGCCAGCCCAGAGCGGGACGGTCATTGTGACCATGCCGGAGACCCAGTCGTCACCGGCGAAGACTTCGCCTGGTGCCCCTGAGCCCTCCTCGCGCTGCTGGTAGGTGACCTGCGCGCCCCAATTGGGCCTGAAAGCCGCGCGCGCCTCGGAGACTGCGCCTTCGGCCCGCTCGATATCGTTCATCTGAACACGGACAGTGTGGAAGCTGGCAGGGTCGCCGTCCCAAACGCGGGCTTCGATCGTCGGCGCTGCGATTGTGGGCACGAAGCCTACGAGGTCGATCAGCGCTGCGTCGGCGGCGGCCTCGGCTTCGAGGAGCGCGGCCAGTTGCCGGGCGACGCCCGCACGCTCAGCCTCGATCTCGGCAAGACGAAAGACGATGGGGCGCCCTCCGCTGATTTCCGCAGACGCCACGTCGGAGAGGCGATCGTACTTTTCGCGTCGCTCCTCAGCCAGCATCCGTTCCGCTGCGATGCGTTCTTTCTCATGAAGAAGGACGATGAGCTCGGCTCTCAGAGCACTGAAGCGTGCCGCCTGCATTGCTTCCGATAGTCCCGCCATAGCTTCCGCTTGCGAGGCCCTGGCGCGCCGCCCGGCGAAGTTCGGGAATTCCTGCCGGACACCGATGGCCCGGTTGGTGGGTAGGAAACGGTCGAACGCCGGGTCGCTCACTGGCAGATTGTTGACACCAAGGGAAACGACGGGGTCGGGGAGTGCAGTCGCCGCGCGACTACGGTCGAGCGCGGCCTCGGTTTCGTACCCATACACGGCGAGGGCCGGATGGTCCCGGAGGAGCCCCTCCAGCTCGCTGAACGTCTGCGCGACTGCGCTAGACGGCAGGCAACAGAACAAGAAAATTGTCAGAAAACGCATAGAAGCTCCATGATCAAAAAAACGCGAAATTGCGCATGCGCTGCACGCACGCGCTCTCCGCGTTCAGATCAGGAGCTTCTGGAAGAGAGAGACCGGACTTTCGGCTGGGCTTCGTGAAACGCGCGGCGGACCCGTCGCGCCATTGATGATAACCTCGGACTGGACACCAAGTTGCGCAGAAGTGGAGGGCAGGACCTTCGCGAACGAAGAGTCGAGCAAAGGCTTGCTCGGTTTCAATTCGTTCGCTGCCAGAGCCGTCTCGCAATCGGCACAGCCGGGACATACCTCACCGGATTCTCCGGCTGATCCCGGTTCTTTCAAAGACATATCGTGGCAGGGAGGCGAAACTTCTACGACCGCGGAATGGCCCTCAACACAGCACGCCATCACCGGTTGCGCGCTCAGGAACAAGGCGGCAGCGAGGAGGATTATGCGTCTGAGCATGGCCATCTCCTAGTCGCTTAACATGAGACGATTAAAGAACCAAATACCACAGAGGGGTATCAGTTTGACACCGCACACCCGCCGCCTTTGAAGCGAGTTCTGGGAAGGACCTGCACCACAAAACGCACTACAGTTTCGAAAATAAAACTAAATAAAGCCTTGAAATGTATGGGGTAAAATCGAAATTTGACTCTTCTCGACCGCACCATTTTGAACTCCTTCATTATCTAGCGAAGTTTCGGTGCTGGCTTCCTGCCGCGTCGGGTTCTTCTGTTCGTCGCCCATCGTTGCTTCGTCGCCAGCGTCAGGCACAGCTTGACTTGCTCAGCGACAGGCGACGACGCCGTCCTGCGTGCGATTGCAACGGTCTGGCCAGCCGGCCTTGTCCCAGAAATCGATCATTCCGGTGTTTTGGAGGAAGGTCGTGATATAAGGATGTGCACGGAGGTTCGGGTCGACATTGGTCCAGACCAAGTAGAAGCTGTCATAGTCTTCGTCCGTGTCCGCCTCAATGCGTTTGAGAACCTCGAGACTGTTGCGTCTGAAGATGTGGAGGGTCGTCACCACGTCGTCGTTTTCTGCGAGGGTGGGGAAGCGACCGAGGACCGCATCGACGCTGAGCTCTTCGCGCATGAGGCTTTCAAGCATGCCTCGGAGTTCGTCGCTGTCGTCTTCCGATACGAACTTACGCTTGACCGTGAGCTCCATATAGGTGCGCGCAGCTTCTTCGATGTCGTTTTGGTGTATCTCGACGATGGCCAGCCCGACGGGGCTCCAGCCGCGTTTCTCCAGCTGGCGGAAATGGGTGTTGGCGCCGTCGATATTGCCCCGCGCTTCTTCGATGTTGCCCGCGACGACTTTCAGGATGCCGGAGTCAGGGGATACTTCGATCGCGCGGGAGATCTTCTCCGAAGCCCTGTCGAGGTAGCCCAGATAGCTGAGAAGCTCGGCCTGCCACTGGAGGATCACGACGTCCTCGGGGTTGCGGCTCTCGCCATCAGCGTAGGCGGTGAGAGCTTCGGCCCAGTTGAACTTGGCCGCTTCGATCGCGCCTAAAACCGCATAGGGCTCTGACAGGGAGGGATCGAGGGAAAGCGCCCGGTCGGCCGCCTCGCGTGCCCTTAGCCACGCCGTCTCTTTGGGGGCGTTCTGATAGATCGGGGAAAGGACGTAGACGACGGCCAGACCCGAGTGCGCTTCGGCGAAGGTGGGGTCAGCTTCGATTGCTGCTTCGAAAGACGCCTGTGCGCGGGTCATCAGGCTTCCGCGGCGGTCGAGAAATGTCCGCGCTTCAGCGTAGTGATCATAAGCCTTGGGGCTCTTCGTCCCGACGTCGAAAAGCAGGGTACTCTCGCCACTGGCGGGAAGCTTCGAGTTGAGTGCTTCGGCAACCCGTCGGGCGATTTCGTCCTGCACAAGGAAGATGTCGTCGAGAGAGCGATCGTAGGTCTGCGACCAGAGATGGTAGCCATCCTCGACGGAAATCAGCTGGGCCGTGACCCTGACGTCCGTGCCGCTGCGCCGGATGCTCCCCTCCAGCACATGGGCCACGCCGAGTTCGTCGCCGATGTCGCGGATATCCATGTCGCGCCCTGCGAAGGCGAAGGAGGACGTCCTGCTCGCAAGCTTAAGCCCTTCGGCCTGTGAGAAGACGTTGAGGAGCTCCTCCGAGAGACCCTCAGCAAAGAACACGTCACCCTCTTCGGCGGACATCGCGATGAAGGGGAGGACCGCCAGCGAGCGCTCGGGCGCACGGGGCCCGCTGCCGGGGAAGAAGGCGATCGCGGCCAAAGCGAGGAGGAGCAGGGCAGCGACGCCGCCGCCCACAAGCCAACGCCTGTTACCCCGGCTGTCGGTGACGAGAGGTTCCGCGATCGGCGCGGCTGGTGAAGGCTCGGTCGTGGCTGGCTCGGCCTGAGGGGCAGAAACCTCGGCTGTCAGACGATAGCCACGCCGAGGTGCTGTCTCGATGAGCCGCTCGTCCTTGCTGGTGTCGGCCAAGGCCTTGCGAAGGAGGGAGATCGCTCGCGAGAGCCGCTCGTCTCCTCCATGCTCAACGCCCCAGACCTCATCGATCAGGGCTTCACGCGAAACGACCTGCCCGACATTCTCGGTGAGGACGCGGAGAACATCCATGACTTTGGGCTCGACGGTCAGCCGATCTGAGCCGTTGTCGATCCAGCCTTCCACGAAGTCGACCTGCCGGCCTGCAATATCAATTCGGTCGGTCACGGATGGTCACTGCCCTCGACGCACGCGGCTTACTCGTTCTCATCCTTGAGGCAGGGGCGTGTGTTTAACAAGACCAAGTCGCTCAGCGAGCGCCCTAAGAACAGGCCGGCGCCGAGCATAAAATACATGTAAAACAGAAGGTTACAGACTTAAGAAATCCCTAAGGCGGGCGACAGGACTTCTGTCGGCCCGGTTGCCACTCTTTCCTTGCTTCTATGCGGGAGGATCCGGTGGCTGACGATTTCGAGCTGAACATTGAACTGACGGCGGGAGACGACGCCACCCAGATCGAGATGCGGGTGACGACCGATTCCTCCCGGACCGACCTCGAACTTGCGTTCAGGTTCCTGCCCGAGGGCGTGGTTGTTCTAGACAGCAGCGGCCGTGATGTGACCGATGGCGTGCGAGGGTTCTCCGGCGACGAGACCTACATTATCGTGCTGGACGGGGATCGCGGCTACGCAGACTCATTCGAAGTCCTCGCCACTGTGCCCGGTGTTGAGGGCGAGCCGAGCGCGGAAGCGCGGCAGACCGTTTCTTTCGCCGTCGACCGGACCGTGCAGCGGGAGACCGAAGTCTCCGATGCGGAGGAATTCGGTCTCTTCGGTGGTGAGACGAGCGCGCTCTTCCATACCTACATCCCTCTCGTTGGCGGCGGGCTGGATGAAGCGGCAGTTTCCAATCTGTTTCTCGCAGGCGCTGACGGCACCCTAGGGATGTCACTAGGCCGGATTGTCTGGGAGACCGAGGGGGAGCTTGACGGACTGGCGCTGGGAGAGAGCCGGTCCGTCACGCTCTCCTACGATTTGACGATTGGCGATGGCCCGGCGACCCCGCAGTCCTTGCCGATCACCTTCACGATGACCGATGAGGGGCTTATCGCGGACGCCGAAGGCGTGAGCATCAATGAGCTGCGCACCGGAGCGATCGAGGTGAACATCGATCCGCTCGCGGACCTCGACCTGCTGAATGATCCTTTTGAGACCGGGACCGTCGTCTTCGCCGATGGCTCCGTTTCCGCAGAGGAAGCGCTGGACGATTTTCTTGGACAGGCGCGGGCGGCGTTCTCCAACGCAGAGGCGCTTGAGACCGCGGCCCAGGCGGAAGTCGATGCCCTCACGGGTGAGAAGGCCCGGCTTGAGGAGAGGGCCGACACGCTTGAGACGCTCCTCGGGCTGAGGACGGAACAGGCTGCGCTGACGGTGCAGCTTGGCCTTGCGACCGCTGCAGCTGCGACGGCCCGGGGCACACTGACGGGGCTGGAGAATGCCCTCGGCACAGCGCTAGAAGGGCTCGTACAGCTCGGCGGGCGTATTGCTCGCGGGACGGCAGAGACGCTCATTCGCTTTGCTGAGCTCAACAACAGGACGCTGGATCGGAGGCTGACAGCTGAGGAGTTCCGCTTGGACAGGCTGCAGGCGCGGCAGGACCAGCTCGAGGACCAGGCTGAGAACGGGCCGCGCAAGATCCTCGCGGCACTCCGCCTGCGGAGCACTGACCGGCAGATCGACCGTGCAGAAGAACGCATTCGCCGGATCGAAGAGCGGATCGAGAACAACAATGATCGCATTGATATCCTCCGCCAGCGGATCGAACAGACCCTAGCCGTCGACGAGCTCCAAGCGCGGGTCGATGCGGCAAGGAGCGAACTCGAAAAGCTGACCGAAGCTGCTGACCTGGCCCAAGCCCGGGTCGACGGGATCAGCGACCGGATCAGCCGCGTCGAGGAGGAACTCGAAGCCCTCGGCTTTTCGGGGCGGCCCGATGGGGAAGGGTTGAGAGAACTCCTCGCCGATATCGCTGACCTCGTGCAGGAGATCGGCACAGCAGAGGCCCAGCGCGTTCTGGCTCAAGGTCTCAAAGCGACAGCGGAGGCCGTGATCGGTCGTGCGATCGAACTGGTCGACGGATTCGAGTTCGAAGCCGAGCTTCGTGCCACCGGAAGCGCTTCGGTTCAGGCAGGGGTCCAGCTGGGCGTTGAGTTCATCGGAGGGATTGTCGATGCGCAGGTGCCTTTCGACATCTCGATCGTCCGGTCCTACAACAAGACGACGGATGTGCTGGAGCTGACCTCGGTCATCGAAGCGGCAATCGACGATGCCGTGGCCGTCTTTACAACGCAGCCCCCGCGCGTGAAGATCCTTCTACAGACATTCTTCGAAGCGTCCGCGCAGCTCGACGTCATTGCCGACTTCTTTGCTCGCCTTGACGACCTGACGATTGCTGACCTCACGCCTAATTCTGATGCGCTGAGCTTCTCGGCCGATGCCGCCTTAGGCCAGAACATCACGCTGCTCGATCTCGATACAGCGTCTATCGCGGACATCACGATCCCCAACATCGCAAGCGGGATCATCACCGCAGAGGTGCGGATCCCCGACCTGTCCCTCGAAGCGCAGGCTGCTGTGGCGGATCTTGGTTTTTTCCGCGAAGGACCTGTCGTCACCTACAATTTCGAGGAATTGGTCGCTGACATCAGCAACTCCAGCCTCGACTTCAGCCCCGAGTTCGCGGCTCTTCTGGAAGCCCGCGGCCTTCCGACGAGCAGCGACGATCTTGCGAACCTGAGAGGGGTGTTCCTTGAGGTTCTTGCCGTGGTCGAGGAAACGATCCGAGGGGAGGGGGACACGGACGGTGATGGCGACGTGCCTATCTTTCTCGTCAGTCCAGAGACCAATCCGCTGGGATCAGTCTTCTCCCTCAATCTCATCGAAGACGCTTTCGCTTCTGTGACCGGTGAGAGCCTCGGTGAGTACGGCTTCTTCGCCGCCGTCGGCACGACGGAGAACATCGTCGAAGTAACCGTCGATCTCGATCAGATCGTAGCGGAAGTTGTCAACAAGGCGCTGGGCAATCAGGGGCTGACGATCAACCCTCTCGATCTTACCATCAGTGCACGGGAAATCCTCGACGCGACTGATCTTTCAACGCCCCAGAAGCTTGCGATCCGCCAGCTGTTCGACTTCGACATCGGTACGGAGTTCGTCGACATCGACGTGTCAGCAGGGGTGAACTTCATCCAGGAGTTCACACTGTCGATCGAAGACTTCGTCGTCGCGTACACGGTCGAAGGGTCAGATGATCAGTTTACGGTGGGTGCAGGCGAAAAGCTCGTTCTCGAAAATGCCTCGCAGTTTGACGTCAATGGAGATGGGCTGATCGACTACACGGCTGTTCTCACGCCGAAAGCCCTGTTCTCGAACGACACGGAACTGGGCCTCGAGCTCGGCTACCAATTCGATTTCCTGAAGAGCGTGGTCGAGGCCTCGACAAAGCTTCCGATCGACGAGCTGTTTGAGAACATTCCCGGTCTCGAAGACCTTGGTATCGATACGGGCAACGTGCTGGCCGACCTTGGCTTCGGACCTCTGCTGAGGATCGAAGGAGGGGTGGACCTCGCCCAGTTCGATGTCTTCGAAGAGCTCTTCGACTTCCCCCTTCCGTCCATCTCCGTCAGCGGATCCGTTCCTATCACTGACGACTTTGTTGAAATCGCCTAGTTGGAGTTCCTCTCATGATCCGTTCACTTTCCACTGTCCTGGCAGCATCAGCCCTTGCCCTCTCACTTTCGTCCCAAGCGAGCGCGGCGGCATTCACAGCAGAACTTCGTGTGGAGATCAGTTTCTCGAACTTCTTCGGCGATGTCTCTCTGGAGTCGGTGACCGACACCTTCGCTGACACGTTCTCCGACGGCGCTACGGACATCGTGTCGGCAAGCTCCTCAAGCTCGGACACCGACGCTCAGACCGTCTTCATCAACCTCCTCGTGTCGGGAGATTCCTCGCAGGAGCTAGGGACGTCGATCGGTTCCATCGCATTTGGCGGAGCGACCATCATCCTCACCAACAATGAGCAGCAGTTCTCCAGCACAGTCGATTACAACATCTCGACCTTTGCGGATGTGAGCTTTGAAACCGAAGCTGGGAGCGATTTCTTTTCTCTCGGCATCGACCGGAGTGGTGGCGTCGAGGTCGAGGACGGGCAGGTTTTCGGTATCGCTGAAGACCTTGGTACGTCGTTCACGAACTTTATTGAATTCCAGCCGGATCCATCGACGGGTACTCAGGTGGACAACCTCTTCCTGTCGTTCTTCAGCGGTGGGACGCTCGATCTCTCTCCGGGCGCCCAGATCGTTATCGACTTCGATGGCGGGCTCTCGGCTGGAGCCCTGACTGATGTGGCTCCGATCCCCCTTCCGGGTGCCGCGCTTCTGTTTGCTGGGGGCATTCTGACCGTGTTCACCGGGCGAAAGCTCAACGGTGCGCCCAGGCAGTAGCCTCGAGTTTCCGGTCTGGATGTGAGAGGGAGCCCTCGGGCTCCCTTTTTCGTATCCAGGGCTAGCCCAGCACCAGTATCTTGAAAGGCACCCAGAGACCCATGGTGATCATCACGAGGTTCTCGGTCAGGGAGAGAAATCCGAGGGGTACGTTCGAGTTGCCGCCGACGCAGGCGCATTTGAGATCGCGCCTCTCGACGTAGACCGCCTTGAAGACTGAGAACGCGCCAATGGTGCCGATGACAAGCGCGATGGGTGAGCCTGCGAGGGCCAAGCTGCCGCCCGCGATCATCAGGACCGCGGCCAGACCTTCAGCAAACGGATAGATATAGCCGTAAGGGACCCATCTCTTCGCCAGAAGGTCGTAGTTCAGGAACATGGTCGAGAAGCTCTCGACATCGCGGAGCTTTTGGATCGCCAGCACCGCCATCGAGAACGCTGCGAACCATTCGATACCGCGCAGGCTGAGAAGTTGTCCGGTGGCTGCAAAGCTGGCGCCCCATGCCATCAGTGCACAGACACCAAAAATCACGAGCACCGGAGCGTAGCTCTTCTTCCCCTGCTTTGCGGCGAGGGAGCTGTCGAAGTGGTGCTTCAGGGCTTCAAAGCCGCCGATACGCTCGCCTTCGATGAAGGCCTGCGGCGTGGTTTTGACGCCGTGTTTTTCCTTGAAGGCGTCTATCTCTTCGCGGGTCGTCAGATGGTGGTCTTCGACTGTGTAGCCGTTGCGCTCGAGATACCATTTCGACTTGAGGCCGTGGGGGCAGGTGTGGCCGGGCATGACCATGCGATAGAGGCGCGCGGTTTTCGTGGCGCTCTGGGGCGCTGAAACCTGATCAGCCGTGGTCGAACTCATGAGTGGCCTCCATAACCCCACAGGGGTATCGGAACGATCTGGGCGTAGCGCAGCGCATCGTCAAGATGAGCAGCTGCGCGCGGTTCTAGGTGCGGGTTTTTCTAAGCCGCCCCCATTGGAGGAACACCCCAGGGGATGGACGTTGCAGGGATAATAAACATCGCCTAGCCTCATACCCAGTAGGGGGCATACCATGAAAGACGACACCAAGCTCGCGGCGCAGCGCCGTCTGGCCCGGATCGAGGGACAGGTGCGGGGGGTCGGCAAGATGATCGACGACGACCGCTACTGCATCGACGTCGTGCGCCAGGTGCAGGCGATCAAGGCTGCGCTCTCGAGCCTTGAGACTGTGATCCTCGATGACCACCTCGCCACCTGTGTTGAACATGCTCTGACATCTGACGACCTCAGCGATCGTCGGGAAAAAGTTGAAGAGCTCGTCGCGGTGCTCGGCGGCAAGAAGAAGTAGCGCTCAGGCGAGACTTCCTTCTTGTGGATGAGTGACCGCTAGGAACGGCGCTCTCCTGTGAGGAGCATCACTGGGACAAGCCCCACAAGAACGATGAGCAGCGCTGGCGTGGATGCCTCGACGATACGTTCGTCGCTGGCGAGGCGGTAGACCCTTGTCGCGAGGGTTTCGAAGTTGAAGGGCCTGAGGATCAGCGTTGCGGGAAGCTCGCGCATCACATCGACAAAGACGAGCGCTGAACCAGCCAGAAGCTGGGGTGAGAGGAGCGGAAGCTGGACTTCCCTCAGGAGCCTTGCGGGACCTGCGCCCAGTGACCTGGCCGCTGCGTCGAGGCTATGTGGGATGCGCCCCATCCCCGCCGAAGCGCTGTTGTAGGAAATCGTCAGGAAGCGGACGGTGAGTGCGTAGATCAGCATCGCTGCAGTGCCCGTCAGCACGAGCCCGCCGGACCAGCCCGCCTGGTCCCGCAGGAACCGTGTCAGGCTGACATCGATCGAGGAGAGGGGCGCGAGAATGCCGATGGCAAGGAGCGCCCCGGGCAGCGCATAGCCAAGGGTTGAGAACCTGACGAGCCAGCGCACAGGACCCGGTGCTTTCCCAAGCCCTGATGATCCGCGCACGGCATAGACGAGCAGCACAGCCAGCGCTGTGGAAATCACCGCTACGATCAACGCCGTCGAGAGGCTTGCGCCGAAGCTCCCTGCGAGAGCGGCGAAGGGTTGGTCGTCGAGCTGGCTTGCCATGTTAGCGAGCAGCATCAGGACAGGGCCCACGAAGCCCAGGAGCACAGGAACTGCGCAGGCGACACACGCGAGCGCTGCCTTGCCGCCTTTGAGCGTGAAAGGCCGCGGTCCATCGGAGAGCCTGTCGCCGCTCGCGACCCGGCCGCGTCGCGTGGCGGCTTCCCACGTCACAAGGAGGAGCACGAAGATGAGCATGACACCGGCGAGCTGCATTGCGCCCTGTCGGTCGCCCAGCGCGAACCATGTCCGGAAGATCCCCGTACTGAAGGTCGGAATGGCGAAGTACTCGGCGACCCCGAAGTCTGCGAGGGTCTCCATCATCACGAGCGCCAGCCCACCGAAGATAGCTGGTCGCGCCGCAGGAAGCGCAACCGTCATGAAGGTGCCGAAGGGGCTGATCCCTAGGGTCCTCGCTGCGAGGAGCTGGCCCCGGCTCTGGGCAGAGAAGGACGCTCGCGCGAGGAGGTAGACATAGGGGTAGAGCACGAAGGACAGCATGAGGCTGGCCCCCGGCAGGCTCCTGATTTCAGGGAACCAGTACCCTCCTGCAGTCCAACCGGTGAGGTCGCGGAGGGCCGACTGCACGGGCCCTGCGAACTCCAGAAGATCCGTATAGAGATAAGCGACGATATAGGCTGGCGCGGCGATGGGTAGGACAAGCAGCCAGGAGAGAAGCCTGCGTCCGGGAAACTCGGAGGCGGCTATGAGCCAAGCTGTACCTGTACCGACCGTGCCCGAGATAAGGGCGGTGAGCACCATCAGGATCGCCGAGTTCACGGCGTAGGTCGGCATCACCGTCCCGAAGAGGTGGTCGAGCGTCTCGCTCCCACCGCTGAAGAGGGCGCTCACGATGGCGACCAGCGGCACGGCGGCCAGTCCCGCGGCCAGAAGGGCCGGGACGAGCAGACCCAGACTGCCGAGGCGGAGACGCAACTTGAGACCTCAATCGGTTGACGATTGCGAACGGTTATCAGATGACCGCCGGATTGGAACAGTCCGGGGGACATTTCTTGGGTCTCGCATTTCGCGCCATCGAACACGGCTTCGCCGAGACCAAGGTCTTGAAGGGCATCGATCTTGAAGCCGCGCGCGGTGAGATCACCTGTCTGCTTGGCCCGTCGGGCTGCGGAAAGACCACGCTTCTGCGCCTCGCTGCTGGTCTTTATGACGTGCAGGCGGGTGAGATCTCTCTTGGGGACCAGCTGCTGGCTACGCCGGGCAAGAACCCGCCACCAGAGAAGCGGCCGGTGGGCCTTGTCTTTCAGGACGGCGCGCTCTTCCCTCACATGAGCGTTGCGAAGAACGTCGCCTTCGGTGTCGAGGGCAGCCAAGCGAAGGTAGCGGCAGCCGACATGCTGGAGCAGGTGGGGCTAGGCGGCTTTGGCGATGCCTACCCCCATACGCTTTCAGGCGGGCAGCAGCAGCGCGTGGCTCTTGCGAGGGCGCTGGCGCCGCGACCTGAGGTGCTTCTCCTCGATGAGCCGTTTGCCAATGTCGACGTGGTGCTCCGCCAGCGGCTGCGCGAAGAAACCCGGCGGATCCTGAAGGTCCAAGGGTCGGTCGCTCTGCTCGTTACGCACGATCCGGAAGAGGCGATGGATGTCGGCGACAAGATCGCGGTGATGTCTGAGGGGCTGATCGTCCAGCAGGGGAGCCCCGCTGCGCTCTATGATCACCCGGCCACAGCGGCGGTGGCGGAGTTCCTCGGACGGGGGCAGCGCTTCGGTGGTCAGCGGCAGGGCGGTGCCGTCCAGACACCCTTCGGCCTGTGGTCCGCTGAGGCGTTCAGCGGCGACCTGCCAGCCACCGACCTGCTCGATGTCGTGGCAAGACCCGATGCTCTCGAGGCGAGAGCCGGCGGTGAACTCGTCGTCGAAGACATCCGCCGTGCCGGCGCGATCTCCAAGGTCTTCCTTCGCAACCATGCTGGGGAACGGATTGCAGCGACCCTCACGGACGGTGATGGGCTGGCGGTTGGACAGCCTGCTTCCGTACAGCCTCTCGCAGGTCGCGTGTTTGCGTTTGGCGCTTGACCAGCACCGCTTGCGCAGCGTTTCTTTTTCTAATAATCAATCGCAAGAAGCAGGTTTGGACCCGCCATGAACGCACTCCGCATTCTCGTATCCGCTGCCGCGAGCCTCGCCGCTCTCGCAGCTCCTGCCCTCGCCGAGGGCGTCGTGAACATCTATTCGTCGCGCCATTACGACACCGATCTCAGGCTCTATGAAGAGTTCACCGAGAAGACCGGGATCAAGGTCAACCGCCTTGAGGCGGGCGCCGACGCGCTGATCGAGCGGATCAAGGCCGAGGGTGAGTTCAGCCCGGCTGACCTCCTCATCACCGTCGATGCAGGCCGCCTCTGGCGCGCCGAGGAGGCGGGGATCCTGAGCGCTGTGGATAGCGCCGTGCTGCGCGAGCGGCTCCCTGCCGAAATGCGGCACCCTGATGGTCTGTGGTTCGGCCTCTCAAAGCGGGCGCGTGTCGTCATCTTCAACAAGGAGGCTGGCCAGCCTGAGGGCCTTGCGACCTACGAAGACCTCGCCGACGAGAAGTTTCGCGGGAAGGTCTGCATCCGGTCGTCGTCCAACATCTACAACATCTCGCTGCTCGCTTCGATCATCGCTCACAAGGGCCCTGAAGCTGCTGAGGCGTGGGCGCGCGGCGTGGTTGCCAACTTTGCCCGTCGTCCGCAGGGGAACGATACCAGCCAGATCAATGCCGTGGCCTCGGGCGAGTGCGCGATCTCGGTGGTCAATTCCTACTACCTTGCGCGCTTTGCAGGCTCCGATGATCGGGGTACCCGGGCAACCTTCGATGCGCTCGGTGTGATCTTCCCGAACCAGGGCGATCGCGGCACCCATGTGAACATCTCTGGCGCGGGCGTTGTTCAGTACTCGCCAAATCGTGAGAATGCCATCAGGTTTATCGAGTACCTGACCGAAGGAGGTGCGCAGAGCTACTTCGCCAACGGGAACAATGAGTATCCCTCTGTTCCATCCGTGGACGCATCGTCAGCAGTGGAGGAGCTTGGTGGCTTTGAGGCTGACAAGCTCAACGTCAGGGAGCTTGGCGTCCATCAGGCCGAAGCGGTCAGGATCTTCGACCGCGTCGGCTGGCCCTGATCCTTCAGGCCTGACCCCACATGCGGAGGAGGTTGGCGACCGTTTTGTCGAGCGTCAGCAGCTCCTCCGACCCCGGCATGGTCTGTCTCAGCGACGCTCTCAGGTTCTCAAGATCGAAGAGCAACGCGCGCTGGCTGGCGTCGGCGATGCTGCTCTCAATCCAGCCGACAGCGACCAGCCGCTCGCCGCGGGTAACAGGCTTCACCTCGTGAATGTCCGATGTCGGATAAAGAACGAGGCCGCCTGCGGACAGCTTCACAGCCTGTTCTCCCATCGGTGAATGGAGCACAAGCTCTCCGCCATCATAGCTCTCCGGCTCGCTGAGGAAGAGCGTGAAGGAGAGATCGGTACGGAGCCGCGTCTCGCCCTTGCCCATGAAGGCATTGTCCACATGCCGGCCGTAATGCTCGCCGTCTGATGTCTTGCTGATCATCACGGGAGAGGTTCGGCGCGGGCGGGCGGCTGCGGCGAACACAGGATGTTGGAACACGGCATCGGACACGCGCTCCCGGAGCTGCTGTCCCGCACCACTTGTAAGGTCAGCCTGCTGATTTTCTTTGACGGCTCTTGCCGTTTTGCCGGCCGTTGCCTTGCCGTCCTTCCAGGTCACACGCTCAAGCATAACCCGTGCGGCCGCGAGCTGATCCTCGCCGAGGACATTGCCGATCGTGAGAAGGGTCATGGCTGTTGCGAACCGTTTGCAATCATCGTCAGCGACCCTAAAAGTGCCTCGCAATCGGACACAAGTGGGTAGCGATGACCATCAAACTCAAAACGTGGGTCGGACTTGGCCTTGGAACCCTCGCGCTCGGCACCGGGCTTTCAGCATGCGGTGAGGGCGGCGAAGGCGGTGAAGCCTCGGAGCAGGGCAGCTACGCGAGCGCCTCTGGTGAAATGGGCGAAGGCGAGGGCGGCGAAGCTGGTGAGGGTGAGGGCGGCGAGGCTGGACATAGCGTCGACGCGCTGCCTCTTCCGAGCAGGTTGGCTTTCATGGCTGGCCACGTTGAGGCTGGTCTCGCGCTCTATCGGGCAGGAGAGGCCGAGATGGCGGCGAAGCACCTCCTGCACCCCGTCTCGGAAACCCACGCCGGTGAACGCGAGGGTCTCGACGCTCTCGGCTTTGACGCGTCCCTCTTTGAGGAGGTCTCCAAGGCACTCGATGAAGGCCGGGCTGCGTCGGAGATCGAACCGCAGCTGGCCGCGGCTCAGGCGAACCTCGCCATGCTCGCCAAGAAGGCTGGTGGTGACCCCGCTGAGATCATCCGCTTCCTGATGGACACGATCGTTGAGGAATACCAGATTGCAATAACCGATGGCGCGGTGACTGACCCTGGCGAGTATCAGGACGCATGGGGCTTCGCCGTGGTGGCCAGGGACCGCGCTGAACTGTTCGACGAAAAACCTGAGGGCATCGACGCTGCGCTTGATAGCCTCATCGCGCTCTGGCCCGAGGATGCACCGCTCCCTCCGGCTGATCCTGCCCCGATCGGTCAGGTGATGGCGCAGACATCCCAGGTCGTGCTGGTCCTACCCGCTGCCGAGTGACAGCTGAGGATGGCTAGCCTTCAAACCTGGCCGTCGATTCCCGCTCGATGATCTCTGTGGGGAGGAGTGCTGACCGCTCTCCTTCCTGCCCGAACGTATCGGTCTCGAGAAGGCCGACCGCGCGTTCTGCCATCTCCGCAATCGGCTGGCGCACGGTCGTCAGCGAAGGCCAGACCGTGGTGGCGAGGGAGACGTCGTCAAAGCCTGCAACCGATAGATCTCCGGGTACGGAGAGACCGGCCTGCATGGCAGCGGCGAGGACCCCGGCCGCCATATCGTCATTGGCTGCAAAGACTGCCGACGGTCTCTTGGCTGACTGGAGCAAGGGGAGAGCCGCCTCCATACCAGACCTGTAGGTATAGGCACCCTGCCTGAGAAATTCATCAGGGACCGGAAGGCCTGCAACGGTCATGGCTTCCTTGAAGCCTTCCGTCCGCCGCCTGCTTGAGACCTGGTCTTCAGGGCCTGCGATAAACGCGATATCCCTGTGGCCGAGGTCGAGCAGGTGCTGCGTCATGCGTTTGGCC
Organism: Parvularcula mediterranea; assembly: GCF_013085255.1. Classification (GTDB taxonomy): domain Bacteria; phylum Pseudomonadota; class Alphaproteobacteria; order Caulobacterales; family Parvularculaceae; genus Parvularcula; species Parvularcula mediterranea. The sequence goes on along the minus strand of NZ_JABFCX010000003.1, from coordinate 648,930 downwards.
GCATCCCGGTCGTCAATCTCGACATAGGGCGCGCCATCAGTCTCGCGGCCCGGTGCAATCCTGACGAAGGGCAGTCCGAGTTTCTCAAGCGTCTCTTTCGCCGACGGGTCCTCGCCGATCGGTGGACAGACGATCAGAGCCTGAACCCCGCTTTGCCGGATGATTGACGTGACGGCATCGGTGTCACCAAGGTCCGTCTCGAAGAGGAAATCCTGCACCAAGAGGTGATGGCTCCGCTCACGGCAAGCCCGCAGTGCACCGAACATCACCTGGCTGAGATATTGATCACTGGGGTTGTTGTAGAGGAGGCCGATGAGGATCGACCGTCCGTCCGCAAGGCTCTTAGCAAGGTAATTGGGCCGAAAGTTGAGGGCCTCGATGGCCTCGCGGACCTTCTCTGCCGTCTGCTTCCTGACTTTCGCGGGCGCATTGAGGACCCGCGACACCGTCATCTGCGAGACGCCGGCCCGTTCGGCCACGTCCTTGAGCGTTGCGACCGGGCGCCTTGTTTCGGGTCTCGTGCGGGTGCTCATGGGGCTAGCGGCTGTCCTTCCGGCGATTCCGGAGAATCCCCCTTAGACAAAGCCGTCCAGCCCGTCACGCAGCGCCCTCAGACGGCGTCGATGATCAGGTTCTCAAGGCGCTCCTGACGTCCTGAGCGCGGCTTGGGATCGAGCCCCTCCGACAGCGTGTGATCCGCGATGTCGGCGAGCGAGAGCTCCGACATGATCTTCTGGCCAAGTCCTCGGTCCCAACCGGAGTAGCGGTCCGAAAGCACTTTCTCCCACGTCCCCTCCTCAATGACCTTCGCTGCCGAGAGGAGGCCACGGGCGAGGGCGTCGAGGCCACCAATATGGCCGTGGAAGAGATCTTCAGCATCGATGCTCTGACGACGGACCTTGGCGTCAAAGTTGAAGCCTCCGGTCGTGAAGCCACCGTTTTTCAGCATATGGATCATCGTCCGGGTGATCTCCAGGGGATCGTTCCAGAACTGGTCCGTGTCCCATCCGTTCTGCGGGTCGCCACGGTTGGCGTCGATGGAGCCGAAGATGCCGAGCGCATAGGCGGCAGCAACTTCGTGATCCATCGCATTGCCAGCGAGCGTTGCGTGGTTGGTCTCGATATTGACCTTCACGTCCTCGAGGAGGTCGTAGCGCTCGAGGAAGCCGTAGACCGTCTGGGTATCGCGGTCGTACTGATGCTTTGTCGGCTCGTGAGGCTTGGGCTCGATCAAGAGCGGGCCCTTAAAGCCTATCTTGTGCTTGTGCTCGACCGCAAGGCTCAGCATACGGCCGAGTTGGTCCATCTCGCGCCCAAGGTCGGTGTTGAGGAGGGTATCGTAGCCTTCGCGTCCGCCCCAGAGGACGTAGTTCTCGCCGCCCAAGCGGTGCGTCGCTTCGAGGGCGTGCCGGATCTGGAGGGCTGCGCAGGCGAAAACCTCTGGGTCCGGATTGGTTGCTGCACCGGCCATGTAGCGCGGGTGCGAGAAGACGTTGGCCGTGCCCCAAAGGAGCTTCAGACCCGTGCGCTCCATATGTGCCTCGATCGGGTCGAGGATCCGGTGGAAGTTCTCGACATGCTCGGCCATGGTCGCAGCAGGCGCCATGACGTCGACATCGTGGAACGCGAAGTAGGGCGTCCCCAGCTTTTCGAAGAATGCGAAGGCCGCTTCGAGGCGAGCTTCAGCCATCTCCTGGCCTTCGAGCTTGTGCCACGGACGTCCAAACGTGCCTGCACCGAAGACATCGAAGCCATCCCAGCAGAACGTGTGCCAGAAGCAGACTGACGGACGCAGGTGATCTTCCATCCGCTTGCCGAGGACTTGGCGGTCTGGATCATAGTGCTTGAAGGCGAGCGGGTTATCCGAGTCCGGACCTTCATACTTGATCGTTGGAATCGCGGAGAAGAAATCTGCGGTCATGGAAATGGTCCTAGCGTTTATCAGAAAAGGTCGGCGGTCCGGCGGTAAAGCTCGCGGTAGCGCTCAAACCTCGGGAGGAGATGTTCACGGATGGCCGGGTCAGGGCTGACGCGCTCCTTGACGGCGCCCGGAGCGCAGACTTCTGCTTCGGGAGCGCCGGTGACGCCGAGCTTGGCAAGACGCGCCGCCCCAAGGGCTGGGCCGACTTCGCTGCCTTCGCGATAGACGAGGTCTTTACCGAAGATCGAAGCGATCAGTGTGCCCCAATAGTGTGAGCGCGAGCCCCCGCCGATGACATTGATGGCTTCGACGGACGCTGCGTTTTCCAGCGCCTCGAAGCCATCGGCGAGGCCAAACGCGACGCCTTCGAGAACAGACTGCGCGATCTCTGACGGCGCGGTGTCTTGGTCCATGCCGAAGAAAACACCGCGCGCGGATGGGTCGTTGTGCGGTGTCCGCTCGCCGGAGAGGCAGGGGAGGAAGAGGGGGACGCTGCCAGCCTTGGCGTCCTCGGCAATGGCGATGAACTCCGCCACGTCCTTCGCGCCTGTGAGCCGTGCGCCCCAGTCGAGGCAGCTCGCAGCGGAGAGCATCACCGTCATTTCGTGCCAGCGATTTGGGACGGCATGGCAGAAGGCATGGATGCCTCGTGCCGGATTGGGCCTGAAGCTGTCCCCAGCGACGAAGAGGACGCCCGACGTGCCGAGGGAGAGGAACGCCTCACCGTCGGCGAGAACGCCAGCGCCTACCGCGCCCGCAGCGTTGTCTCCGCCGCCCGCAACGATTGGGACTTCTTTCATGCCCCAAGCGTTTGCTACGTCCTTGGACAGCGCGCCTGTGACGTCCGTTCCTTCGTGGACGGAGGGCATGGCGCTCATCGGCAGGTTGGTCGCGGCAACCATCGCCTCGGACCAACGCCTCTCAGCCACGTCGAGCCAGCAGGTGCCGGAAGCGTCGGACATATCCGAGGCAAACTCGCCGGACATGCGGAAACGGAGATAGTCCTTGGGCAGAAGAACCTTCGCCACCTTCCGGAAGACTTCAGGCTCATGGTTCTCGACCCAGAGCAGCTTGGGTGCGGTGAAGCCAGGCATGACGAGGTTGCCCGTGATCTCTTTCGTGCGTGGTTCACGCTGCTGAAGCTCTGCGCACTCGGCTGCGGACCGGCCATCGTTCCAGAGGATGGCTGGCCTCAAAACCTCGCCGTCCTGTCCGAGGAGCGTGGCCCCGTGCATCTGCCCTGACAGGCCGATGCCTTGCACCTCGGCCCGCAGGTCTGCGGGGAGTTCGAGGACGGCCTTGCCCGTGGCCTGCCACCATTCCTCAGGATCCTGCTCGGAGTGCCCCGGCTCAGGCCGTATGATGCCGAGTGGTGCAGTTGCCTGAGCCACGACACCTCCGCCAGCGCCGATGATGACGGCCTTGACGCCTGAGGTACCAAGATCAATTCCGAGGAACATCAAAGCCTCCCGCGATCATTCCGTGAGCGTGACCGTGACGGTCTGGACGTCTGCTGACGATCCGCCAATGTGCAGCTCGAAGTCACCGGGCTCGACCCGGCGGACCATCTGGGCATCCCACATCTGGAAGTCCTCATCGTCGAGGGTGAAGGTCACCGTCTTCGTGGCACCGGGTTCAAGACTGATCCGTTCAAAGCCGCGCAGCTCTTTCACCGGGCGGGTGACCGAGCTGATGAGGTCGCGCACGTAGAGCTGGACGACTTCATCGCCTGCCATATCGCCTGCGTTGGTAATGTCGACCGAGACAGTGATCGGTGTACCGATTTTCGCTTCGCTCTCTTCGAGGCGCGGCTCGGAGTAGGTGAAGTCGGTGTAGCTCAGACCGTGGCCGAAGGGGTAGAGAGGCGCGGTCGTATCGAAGAGATAACCGCGCAGCGCGCTTGGCTTGTGGTTATAGACCAGCGGGAGTTGGCCGACATTGCGGGCCATGGTGACCGGCAGCTTGCCGCTCGGGTTCACCTCACCGAAGAGGATGTCGGCCAGTGCCGTTCCGCCTTCCTGGCCGAGATACCAGCCTTGGACGAGAGCGTTGGTCGCCTCAGCCACGTCATCGACGCCAAGCGGCTTGCCGCCGATCAGGACGGTGACCACGGGCTTGCCAAGGGCGAACATGGCTTCGGCCAGTTCCTTCTGTTCACCGACAAGCTCAATGTCGGTGCGGTCACCAAGGTGGTTCCCGGCCCAGCCTTCGCGGCTCGTGGCTTCCGTGCCGCCGATCACGAGGATGATCGCATCCGCCTTGCGCGCGACACGGCGAGCGGCCTTGATCTTCTTCAGGTTCTCGTCGCGGTCCGCGAGGGTGATCTCGTCCTGCCACCAGTTGCCGCTGGCGATGATGTCGACGCCTTCGTGGTAGAGGATCTCCGCCTTGTCGCCGACGTGCTCGGTGATGCCTTCGAGGGGCGTCACGAACCGTGCGGGTACGTCGGAATAGCCGCCAAGCCGGATGGCGTCGGCGTTCGGGCCGATGACGGCAATGCGCTTCAGGCTGTCCGCATCGAGGGGCAGGGTGCCGTCGTTTTTCAGGAGGACGACGGATTTGCGCGCGGCTTCCTCTGCGAGAGCGAGCGCTTCTTCGTTCGCCGTGATGGCTTCGGCTTCCGCAGCGTCAGCGAACGGATCGTCGAAGAGGCCTGACTCGAACTTGATCCTCAGCATACGCCGGACGGCGGTGTCGATCTCATCCATCGTGACGAGACCTTCCTCAAGCGCTTCGGGGAGGAAGGCGAATGCGTCGCCAGTTGGAAGGTCGAAATCGACGCCGGACTTCAAGGAGCGAACGGCAGCTGCCTTGAGATCAGCCTCCACCATATGAAGCGTCACGAGATCGCGAACGCCCCAATAGTCGCTGACCACGCCGCCTTCATAGCCCCACTCACCGCGCAGGACATCGTTGAGGAGCCAGGGGTTTGCGTGCGACGGGACCCCGTCGATCTCGTTGTAGGAGGCCATCAGGCTGCGGATGTTCGTCCGCTTCACGACCTGCTCGAAGGGCGGGAAGAAGACCTCGCGGAGGATGCGTTCGCTGATATTGGCAGGGCCAACATTCGTGCCGCTCTCCGGCTGGCCGTGGCCAGTCATGTGCTTGAGGGTGGCAATGACCTTGCCATCCTCGATCGGGATCTCCGTACCCTGAAAACCAAGAACAGCGGCGACGCCGATTTCGCCTGCGAGGTAGGGGTCCTCGCCATAGGTTTCTTCAATCCGCCCCCAGCGAGGGTCGCGAGAGACATCCACCACGGGCGAGAGGACCATGTGCGCACCGCGCGCCCTGATCTCCCGGCCAGCGACGGTGTAGACATCTTCAATCAGCTGGGTATCCCAGCTGGACGCCAGAGCGATGGCCTGCGGAAACGAGGTTGCTCCGCGTGCGGCGTAACCATGCAGTCCTTCCTCGTGGAAGAGGGTAGGGATGCCGAGCCTGGTCTCTTCGGTCTGGTAGCGCTGGACCGCGTTGACGAGATCGACGGTCTCCTGCTCGTTCCGGAACGGCTGCTCGAGAGGATTGGCCGGATTCTGCCGATCGTTTGGCCGTGCAAAGTGGCCTATGCCGTTGGGATAGAGCTCCGCCGCCTTCTCCGGATCGAAGTTGCCGTCCTCGTCCATGAGCTCGGTCTTCTGTGTCCAGATCGTCGTGATCTGCCCGATCTTCTCCTCGAGGGTCATCCGGCCAAGGAGGTCGTCGATCCGCGCGTCGATGGCGGCGTCTTCCTGCTTGTAGACGGGCGTCTCTTGCGCAGCCGCAGGCAGGGTGACCACAAGGCTCGAGCAGAGGAGAAGAGCGGACTTCAGCATACGGTTCATTATGTCTGTCTCCGGGAGAGGGGTCAGTTGGCGGTCATGTCTTCGAGGCTCTTGCCGCGGGTCTCGCGGACGAAGAACGCCACGAAGGCAATCGAGATGGCTGCGCAGATGGCGTAGAAACCGTAGGCGCCGACAAGGCCGATGGAGGCCGCCGCGAGCATCACCGGGAAGGTCATGCTGATCGCGAAATTGGCGACCCACTGGAAGAAGCCGGAGACCGCGAGGCCCGAACCCCTCAGCCTGTTCGGGAACATCTCACCGAGCATGACCCACATGACCGGGCCCCAGGAGAAGTTGAAGAACATGACGTAGGCGTTGGCAGCGTAGAGCGCGAGCTTGCCGTTCTCGTCGGAGAGATCGACGCTACCGCCGCCAAGGATCTCGCCGGTGGAGAAAGCGTAGGCGACGATGCCGAGCGTGATCGCCATGCCCGTCGAGCCGATGAGAAGAAGCGGTTTCCTCCCGATACGGTCGATCAGCACGAGGGCCAGCGCCACTGAGGCGATGCTGAGCCCACCCGACAGGACGTTGATGAGGAGAGCATCCCCCTCGGTGAAGCCTGCGGCCTGCCAGAGGACGGCGCCGTAGTAGAAAATGACATTGATGCCGACGAGCTGCTGGAACACCGCGAGCCCGATGCCGACCCAGACGATCGGCTGGAGCCTGCCGTTCTCGAACAGGTCCAAGAGGCGCGGCGCGTGGTCTGATGCCAGGGACTCCTCAATGGCGGCGACCTGCTCACTGGCAACGCTCGGCCCACTGACCTTTGTCAGGACGTCTTTGGCTTCCGAACGCTTGCCCTTGGCGACGAGGAAGCGAGGGCTCTCCGGGATCGCGAGGAGGGAGAGAAGGAACACCGCTGCCGGGATCAGTTCCATCCAGAACATCCAGCGCCAGGCTTCAAAACCGAAGAGCCACGGATCCGTTGATTGGCCCGCAGCCCCGGCGATTAGGTAGTTGCTGAGAAAGGCTACGAAGAGGCCGAAGATGATCGCAACCTGCTGGATCGTGGCCATCCGACCACGGAGGGAGGCTGGCGCAACTTCAGAGATATAGGCGGGCGCCATGACGCTGGCTGCGCCGACCGCGAGGCCACCGATAATCCGGTAGACGATGAACTCGGTGGAGGCGTTGGCGATGCCGGAGCCGAAGGCGCTGATGATGAAGAACACCGCAGCGCCAAACATCATGTTTCGCCTGCCGAAGATGTCCGAGGCCCGCCCTGCGATCGCCGCACCGGCGGCGCAGCCGAGCAGCATGGAGGCGACCTCGAAGCCTGAACCCCAGTCCGATGAGCCGAAGGTGATCCTAAGGCCGTCGATCGTGCCGTTGATGACGCCTGAATCGAAGCCGAACAGAAAGCCGCCGATTGTCGCGACACAGCTGATGAGAAGAAGAAAGGCGAGACTGCCTTCTGAAGAGGCGCCGTCCTGGCGCTCCACCGCTTGGTTCAAGGTTTCCTCCATGCGCCGTTCTGCCGACGGCCGTGATCATGATTGTGTTAGCGATAACACTCGCGGACCACGGTGCAAACTGGTTTCTGCAGAATTCAGGAGAACGGGGCTGTCAGAGGCCTTCTGTCGGTGCTCCATGAGCCTCTTCAGCGAAGCCCTTGCGCACCGAAAGCGCCCTGAACCACGCAAAGGCATTGATCACGAGAAGGCCTGCGATGCTTAGCCAGAAGAGCGCGCTGAACCGCGCCTCCACGATGCCCATGGGGGAGAAGAGGAGGTAAAGCGCGACCACGCACGACATCAGCGTGACCGACACCGGCGTTGCGAAGCGCCACGGCGCGAGGCTGACCTTGTTGTGCTTCTCAAACGTCCAGGGGACGGACTTCGGCCGCCACTGGCCAGCCGCCAGCATGATACCCACCTCGATCACGAAGAGGATCGCATACTGATGGATGAAGTGGATCGTCACCACATCCGCCAGTGGGAAGCGGAGGAGGCCGTAGGTGATGACGTGGAACCCGATGACGATCTTCGCGCCGATAGCTGGGACCCTGCGCGTGAAGAGGCCGACGATCACGATGGCGATGATCGGGATGTTGTAGAACCCCGTGAACTTTCGGATCAGCTGCCAAAGGCCCTCCGGCGCAAGGTAGAGGAGGGGCGAGATGATGAAACTCATCACGGCGATGACGAGGCTCGCGACCTTCGCCACACGGACGAGTTCGCTGTCGGGGACCTCCTTGGTCCGTGAAGGGGCGTAGACGTCGAGAGCGAAGAGCGTGGCTGCGCTGTTCAGCAGCGAGTTGAACGAGCTGAACACCGCGCCCAGCAGCACCGCGAGGAAAAAGCCTGACAGATAAACGGGAAGCACGTCATCGATGAGCTGCGGATAGGCGAGGTCGATGGTGGCGAGGTTCGGCCCATAGAGGTGAAAGGCGATCACCCCCGGCATCATCATCATGAAGGGGATCATGACCTTGAAATAGCCCGAGAGAAGAACGCCTTTCTGTCCCTCCGCGAGGCTCTTCGCGCCCAAGGTCCGCTGGATCACATATTGGTTCGTGCACCAATAGAAGAGATTGGCGAAGATCATCCCTGTGAAGATCGTGCCGAACGGCGTGGGCGAGCTCTCGCCGCCGATGGCGTTGAGCTTTTGGGTCTCCGTTGTCGTGATCGTCCGGAGGCCCTCCATGAAGCTGCCTTCCCCAAGGGCGATAAGGCCCAGGGTTGGTACGAGGATGCCGATGACGAGGAGGCCGACGCCGTTGAGCGTGTCGGAGATCGCCACAGCCCGCAGGCCGCCGAAGATCGCATAGATCGAGCCGATGACCCCGATCACGACGACCGTCACTGCAATCGCAAAGAACTGCTCGCCATCGGGTGTCGCGCCTTGCCTGGTCGCGGTCCCAAAGAGGCCCTCGAACCATGCGCCGATGCCCGCGACCGTGTCCGCGCCCATCGAGCCGACCAGCAGGCTCTCTACATCGAAGAGCCGCGTCACGGCGACGGACCCTGAGTAAAGAACCGAGGGGATGGTGATCAGCCCGTAGCCGAGCATGAAAAGGATGACCGTGTAGCTACGGACGTCATCATCGAACCGCTTGGACAGGAACTCAGGCAGGGTCGTGAAAGCCCCCGCGAGATATCTCGGCAGGAAGATGAGCGCCATGAAGATGGTCGCGACCGCTGCCGTGACCTCCCACGCCATGCTCGACAGGTCGAAGCCATAGGCGGAGCCGTTGAGGCCGATCAGCTGCTCTGCCGAGAGGTTCGTGAGGAGGAGGGTGCCTGCAATGAAGAACCCGCCAAGCCCACGGCCTGCGAGGAAGTAGCCTTCCTTCGAATCCACCTCTCCGCGGGTGTAGAAGTACGAAATGACGGCCACCACCGCCATGAAGAACGCACAGGAGACGAGCGTGAAGAGGAGGTTGGCCTGCATGTCGAACTCACTCCGCACTGGTTACGTCGCTCGCGTAAAGCCGCCTCTCTAGCGGATTTCGTGCCCGCGTCACGAGGCGTGGCAGCTTGGCTACAGCTCACGCCAGTGAAGGCCCGCAGCGCATTTACCCTGTTGCCCAGTCACGCGGAGCGTCGCATGTTGCGGCGTCGTGACACGGAATACGTGCAGGGCTGCTGCAAAACACCCTGAGGGTGTGGGGCAGAAGCGCTCACAACACACATTCCAACTGGTCACAATCTGCGCCGGTCGAAGCCGTGAGGGCATCACCAGAGCCGCCGCGAAGCAGGGACAGAACGCTTCGAGGCGGCATTGGCCGGGCAGGTGGATAGGGAAAGGAAAAGGCAGCTATGCCTCTGAACAAGAAAACTATTTCGGCCAGCCTGGCCGCTCTCGCCGTCGCACTTCCGGGTGCTTCGTTCGCACAGGACGACAGCGGCGACATGATCATCGTCACCGCCCAGAAGCGCGAACAGAACATCCAGGAAGTCCCTGTCGCGGTGAGCGTTGTCGATGCTCAGGCGATCGAGCGCACCGCTGCCGTCAACATCGAGAGCATCCAGTACCTCGTCCCTTCCGTCAGCTTCCGTAAGGGCACGACGTCGAAGAACTCGGCGCTGACTATCCGCGGTATCGGCACCATTTCCTTCTCCGGCGCCATTGAGCCTTCGGTTTCGACCGTCGTCGATGGCGTCGTCCTTGGCCGCTCCGGCCAGGCCTTCTCCGAGCTCTATGAAGTCGAGCAGCTCGAAGTCCTGCGCGGCCCGCAAGGCACGCTCTTTGGCAAGAACGCCTCGGCTGGTGTCGTCAGCATCACGACCAAGCGTCCCACCGATGAGTTCGAAGCCACCGTCCTCGCCGACTATTTCGAAGACAATGAATACCGCGTCCGCGGCCGCATTTCCGGCCCGCTGTCTGACACGGTCAAAGGCAGCCTGACGGTTGCCCAATCGGCTTTCGACGGCAATATCTTCAATGTTTACAACAATAAGAAGGTCAACGGCTACGACAAGATGGGCATCCGCGGGATGCTCCAGTTCGATCCGACCGACACGCTGTCGATCCTCGGCATCGTCGAGCACAACCGCTCTGAAGACGATTGCTGCGCCGACCTCGAAGTTCGCCCGAGCGGCCGCAACCCTGCTTCGGCAGCGGCTCCGAACGGTGCCTTCGACCTCGACCAGCGCCGCGTGGACCACGACTTCGAGACCTTCATGGTGGACGAGACCAACGCGTTCTCGGTGCAGGTCGACAAGGAGCTCCAGAACGGCATCCTCCTGACCTCGATCACGGCCTACCGCGAGTGGGAGAACGCCGAGGACCGCGAGGGTGACTTCACCTCGATCGGCGGCACGGCCAACACCCCTGTCTTCGGTGTGCCGTTCCAGCTCCACGACAATGGCGCGCTCGACACCAAGACCTTCACGCAGGAGTTTCGGATCACCTCGCCGGACGACCAGCGTCTCGACTATGTTCTCGGCCTCTTCTTCATGAACCTCGATCGCACGGCGACGTTCACGCGGAACGCAAGCTGCCAGAACAATGGCGGCCAGAACCAGCCGATTCTCGACGCCAACCCGGGGCTTGAGTGTAACGCCAACGACATCGTCTCCGCGACGTCGTTCACGGACAGCTCGGTCGAGAACATCGCAGCCTTCGGTCAGATCGGCTACGACCTCACCGAAGCCATCAACGCCTTCGTCGGCTTCCGGTATACGGACGATCAGACGAGCTTCACCCACACGCGCCGCAACAATGACGAATTCGGCCGTCAGGGTGTAGGCGTCCGTCCGGCAGCTCCGAACAGCCAGTTCAGCCAGGCTTCGGGCGGCTTCGACAACACCTTCACCGGTGAAGTCAGCGACACGGACTTCTCAGCCCGCATCGGCGCAACCCTCGACATCGGCGCCCTCGCAGGCGGCGGTAATCTGGGTACGGCGTATGCCAGCTTCAACCAGGGCTACAAGGGTCCGGGCTTCAACGTGTTCTACAATATGGGCACGAACGACCAGCTCCCGATCGACGCTGAGACCTCGGACAGCTTCGAGATCGGCTACAAGTATGTGACCGGCGATTTCGCTTTCGCCATCACGGCTTACCAGGCTGACATCGAGAACTTCCAGGCCAACAACTTCGACAACTCGACCGGCGTGACCATCACCAGGCTGACCAATGCCGGTGACGTTTCGACCGAAGGCGTCGAGATCGACGCATCGTGGAGCCCGTCGGACTGGCTGTCGCTGACCGCCGCTGTGGCGCTCAACGAAGCTGTCATCGAAGAGTTCAACTGCCCGGTTGATCCGGGTACGGGCCAGCCTCCGGCGAACTGTTCGGACCGCTCGGGCCTTGACCTCCTGTTCTCGCCGGACCTCAACTACACCCTCGGCGCGAACCTCAAACTGCCAATCAACGATGATACGGACTTCATCGGTAACCTGACCTTTGCTCGTGTGGACGACCAGCAGTCGCTGCTGCCGAACAATGATGGCACGGTGAACCCGGTTGGCCTCCTGCCAGGCTACGACCTGCTCGATGCGCAGGTCGGTGTCTCCTTCATGGAAGGTCAGTACACGGTGAGCCTGATCGCGAAGAATATCCTCGACGAGAGCTTCGTGACGACCTACTCCGGCGACGGCTTCCGCTACCAGATCCCGCGCGACGCAGACCGCCGCTTCGGCGTCCGCTTCACGGGCCGCTTCTAGGCCTCTGCGGACTTGACTGACGAGGGAAGGGGAGCTGCGGCTCCCCTTTCTTTTTGCGGCGCGACATGGGCGTGGGTGCAGGTTTACCGCTGGATGGCGCAAAATCCGCAGCGCGCAGGCACAATGAGACATCATTGTCACGCGCTGGATATGGGGGGTCCGGGGTACCCGGAAATATCCCGCTTGACCCTGCCGGTGTTGCAGGAATGATGAGCAGATCATGCATCGGCTGACCTTTTTCTCCTGCGCCTCCAGGCGCCTTGGCTGCGTCCGCGAGACGGGGGTGCTGACAAGCGGACAGGCGATGCTCCGTAGAATGAAGAGCGGACGATGACGAGGCGGATGGACGATCCCGAATGGTGGCGCGGCGCGGTGATCTATCAGATCTACCCGCGCAGCTTTCAGGACACCAAAGGCGATGGCGTAGGCGACCTGCGTGGCATCACGGAGCGGCTCTGCCACGTTGCCGACCTCGGCGTCGACGCGGTCTGGCTCTCGCCCTTCTTCCGCTCGCCGATGAAGGACTTCGGCTACGACGTCTCGGACTATCGCGACGTCGATCCGATGTTCGGTACGATGAAGGATTTCGATGCGCTAGTCGAAGAGGCGAACCGCCTCGACCTGCCGATCATCATCGACCAGGTTTATTCTCATACGTCTGACCAGCACGCGTGGTTCGCCGAGAGCGCCTCGTCACGCGATAATCCGAAGGCGGACTGGTACGTATGGGCAGACCCCAAGGCCGACGGCTCGCCGCCCAACAACTGGCAGTCGATCTTCGGTGGGCCTTCCTGGCGTTGGTCTTCTGGGCGGCAGCAATACTACCTCCACAATTTCCTTCCCTCACAGCCTGACCTCAACCTCCACAATGAGGAGCTGCAGGAAGAGATCCTCGATACGGTGAAGTTCTGGATCGAGCGCGGGGTAAAAGGCTTCAGGCTCGACGCACTTCACTGCTCGATGCACAATCGGAGCCTGGAGGATAACCCGCCAAGGCCCCGCCGCTGCAATGGCCCTGTGAGGCCCTATGACCTTCAGTGGCACACGAACGATCACGCCCAGCCGGAGATGCTGCCCTTCCTCGAGAAGTTCCGCCGCATGACCGATGCACACGGAGCAATCTTCTCCGTGGCAGAAGTCGGCGCGGACGACTCGCTCTCTGTGATGAAGGACTACACGGCAGAGGGCCGGCTTCAGTCAGCCTACAGCTTTGATTTCCTTTGGTCGCCTGAGCTGACCGCGGAGACGGTGCACGAAAAGGTCGGCGCCTGGCCCTCTTCGGGTGAAAAGCAATGGCCATCCTGGGCGTTTTCCAACCATGACGCCGTCCGCGCCGTTTCCCGCTGGAACCTGCCGGTTTCTGAGCAACAGCGTGCCAAGCTGTTTGCGCTGCTCCTGATGAGCCTGCGGGGCAATGTCTTCATCTATCAGGGCGAAGAGCTTGGCCTTCCGCAGGCGGACATTCCGTTCGAGAAGCTTCAGGATCCTGAAGCGATCGCGAACTGGCCCAATTCCCTTGGCCGTGACGGTGCGCGAACGCCCATGCCGTGGGAAGCACGCGCGCCGTTCGCGGGCTTCACGACCTCCGAGCCTTGGCTGCCCATCAACGGTCGGCACCAAGCACTGGCTGCAGATGGTCAGCGCGATGATCCAGGATCAGTTCTCAATTTTTACCGGGAACTCACATCCTATCGCTCTGGCTCGGACGTCCTGAAGCTTGGCACACTGACGTTCCTCGATGAAGGCCGCGAGACGGTTGCCTTTGACCGAACGCTGAACGGCGAGACCCTTCGGGCCATTTTCAACCTTTCCGCTTCGGAGCTGGCCTTCTCAGAAGCAGCCGCCGCGGAAAAACTCTTCACCGTCGGCGATGTTTCGAGCGACGGGGACTCCCTCATCATGGGCGCATTCAGCGGAGCTTTGTTGCGCCTCACGGAATAGATTATGACATCTCAAGACTTTGACTTCGGTTCCTTCGCTTATGGCTTTTGGCGGTATACGGAGGACCAGTTCGACCTTGCCTGCAAGATGGTGGAAGCGGCCCGTGAAGCGGGGATCGATCACCTCGATACGGCGGACATCTACGGCAACGAGAGCGGCATCGGCGCGGCCGAGCGCATGCTTGGCCGTATTGCTCGCGAAGCTCCCGCGCTCCTTGAAGGGGCGACTGTTGCCACCAAGGGCGGTATCGTTTTCGGCACCCCGTACAATTCGTCCAAAGAGTATCTGACCTCCGCAGTCGACAAGTCCCTGGGCCTGATGGGCGTTGAGCGGATCGACCTCTACTACATCCACCGACCCGACATGCTGACCCACCCAGCGGACCTTGCGGCGACGCTTGATGGTCTTGTCGAGGCAGGCAAGCTGAAGGCTGTGGCCGTCTCGAACTTCACGGCAGCGCAGATCGAAGGGCTTAAAGCCTACCTCAAGGCTCCTCTGATCGCGCACCAGATTGAGTTCTCCGCGCTCCATATCGCACCGATCACGGACGGAACTCTCGATCAGGCGATGCGGCATGATTTCGCCGTCCCGGTCTGGTCGCCTGTTGCGGGCGGGCAGGTCTTCTCCGGCGAGAGCGATCAGGCCCAGCGGGTGAGGGGCGCGATCGAAGCCATCGCCGCAAAGCTTGGGCGGTCGAGTATGGAAGTGGCGCTCTCGTTCGTGACGACCTTCCCGGCACGGACGGTCCCGATCCTCGGCACACGCAACCCCGAGCGTCTGCGTGAAGCAGTGCGGGCGAAGGACCTGATCCTGGACCGCTCCGACTGGTACGACATCTACGAAGCAGCGACCGGCGAGCAGCTCCCCTGAGCCCTCGCCGGGGAGCGCGTCAGTTCTGAGGCTTGGTGCGGTCGACGAAATGGACCGCGACGGCGCCAAGCAGCATGAAGACACCGCCAACCAGCAGCGCCAGTTCTGCCCTGCCACCCATGTAATCGCGCAGGATCGGGCCCATCGTGCCTGCCACGATGAGCTGCGGCAGCACGATGAAGAAGTTGAAGATGCCCATGAAGATGCCGAGCTGCTTCTGGGGCAAGGCATCGGAAAGCATCGTGTACGGCATGGTCAGGATGCTGGCCCAAGCCATACCCACCCCGACCATCGACAGGATGAGCCAGTTGGGGTCCCGGAAGAAAGCGAACGACGCGAGGCCCAACGCGCCCGCGACGAGGTTCACCGAATGAACCGTCCGCCTGCGGAGCCTCGTCGCCATCGGCGGCAGGATGAAGGCGTAGACCGCGGCGACGATGTTGTAGATCGCGAAGAGCCACCCGACCCAGTTCGCCCCCTCATTGTAGAGCGCCGATGTCGGATCGTCTGAGCCGAAGTGGAAGCTCGTCACGGCCGGCGTGGCGTAGATCCACATGAGGAACAGCGCTGACCAGCTGAAGAACTGAACGACCGCCAGCTGCCGCATCACCCGCGGCAGGGAGACGAGGCTGCCCATGATCGAGGAGAACGACCCCGTACCGCTTCCCTTCAGAAGCAGGGCGTTGATCAGGAAAAATGCACCGAGCACCGCGAAGAGCCCGGTGAGTACAAAGAACTGCTTGTCCGCACCGGTGGCTGCGACCGCCCAAAAGCCGAGCGCACCAATCGCTACCAAGGCGGCCCCTGAAGACATGAAGAAGCTCGGACGCTTGGCGTGGCCCGTCAGCTCGACCTCGTCACCGCCTATGCCGTCCGTTTCGAACCCGGCCATTTCCTCAGGCGAGTACTCCTTGGACGTCAGCACGGTCCAGCCGATCGTCAGCAGGAGGAAGAACGCACCGACGTAGAAGGCATACTTCACACTCTCCGGCACCACGCCCGCTTCGGCGGTGTTTGCGATGTCGAGGATCTCCGCGAAGAACCACGGGGCCAGTGAGGCGAGGAACGCGCCTGAGCCGATGAACACCGTCTGCATGGCAAAGCCCTGCGTCCGCTGGCGGCTCGGCAACTTGTCACCGACGAAGGCGCGGAAAGGCTCCATGCTGACATTGATGGCCGCGTCGAGGATCCACAGCATCGCAGCCGCGACCCACAGGAAGGGCGAGTTCGGCATCACCAACAGTGCCAGCGTCGCGACAATCGCACCGCCGAGGAAATAGGGTCGCCTGCGCCCGAGCGGCGTCCAGGTCTTGTCGCTGAAGTACCCAACGATCGGCTGCACAAGGAGGCCGGTGACGGGGCCAGCAATCCAGAGGATCGCGATCTGGTCGATCTCGGCACCGAGGGTCTGGAAGATACGGCTGACGTTCGCGCCCTGCAGGGCGAAGGCCATCTGGATCCCGAAGAACCCGAAGGACATGTTCCAGACCTGCCAGAAGCCGAGCGCCGGTTTGGGCCTGAGGCCCGCCGTGATCTCAGGCTCGATCGCCGTCGCTGTCTTGCTCATCCCTTGGCCTCCCGATGGCATCGTTGTCTTCCGCGCCACTTCCGGGCGCTGCCCGATAGCGGTGTCCGAAGAACTGCCCTGACGCCACGTGCCGGGAGGTGTTGCCTAGCACGAAATGCAGCTGTGCCGAGCCTGTTTGTGCTGCCCGGTCGCATCACCGGTCAGGCGCTGCTAAGCGGGCGAAAACGGAGGAACGCGCCATGAGCAGGATCATCATCGTCACCGGAGGAGTCGGCACCCTCGGCCGTGCGGTCTGCAAGGCGATCGAGGCGAAGGGTTGGGCGGCGGTTCCTGTCGACATCGCTGACCATGTCGAAGGCGGCCTCGGCGGTGTGGACCTGACGGACGAAGGCGCAGTGACGTCAGCCTACGCACGGATCGCGGCGACCCACGGGAGGCTGGACGGCGTGGCCAATATCGCGGGCGGCTTCATCTGGGAGACGATCGCCGACGGCAAGATCGAGAGCTTCGATCGCATGTACCAGATGAACCTGCGCTCCGCCGCCAACTCCTGCCGCGCCGCGCTAGAGCATCTGAGCGAGGGCGCGAGCGTTGTGAATGTCGGCGCTGCGGCTGCCGGTTCGGCAGGCCTTGGCATGGCTGCCTATGCCGCGTCCAAGGCCGGTGTCATGGCACTGACGAAGAGCCTGTCCGAAGAGCTCGCAGGCAAAGGCATCCGTGTGAATGCAGTGCTGCCCACGATCCTCGACACGCCTGCGAACCGCAAGGACATGCCCGACGCGGACACGTCCGAATGGGTGACGCCCGATGACGCCGCGTCGGTCGTCGCCTTCCTTCTGTCCGAGGAGGCCCATGCCGTCACGGGTGCTGCTGTCCGCCTTGCTATGGGACGGAAGGGCTAGACCCTCTCGAAGGTCGAAACGTCCGTTCTCAGATAAAGGACATCGCCTTTCCGGACGACATCGCCGGAGAGGCGCATCCTATCGGCGACGTAGGGCAGGACGTCTTGGCTTACGGGCGCGCCGCGCCTGTCGGTGATGATGAGAAGGCGCTCCTGCTCCCTGAGAGGCTTGACGTAGAAAGCGGGAGGCAGACCGCTCCTTATGCAGAGGGACGCGCACGCCTTGTGAACCTTGCCCGATGAGGGGCGCATGGCTCCGAACCAGCACTTGGTGTCTAGGATCTCGCCGCGAAGCTCTGCACTCCCAAGGGCTTCTTCTTCGGGCAGTGCCAGCTGGTCCGGCAGAGACCCGCTGGCTTGCGAAATCCATGCGCCGCTGTCCTCAGTCGCGATCATCAGATGCTCGCCGCGCCGGATGGCGCTGCCTCGGATGACCACTTCGCCATCCCTATACTGATTGATGCGGAGTTCTGGGGTGCACTTGTTGAGACACGAGAGGAAGGCAGTCTTGATCTTGCCGTCCGTGTCCCGGGTCCGCAGCGTTGGATAGGGAAGGGCGCTGGCGATCCCGCGCCACTCCTGAATGTCGCCCTGATCCCACGTACCCGGACCACCGCCGTCCTGTGCCCCGCCGATAAGCGCCGCTGCGCCGCCCGTTCCTGCGAGAAGCCCGAGGCCAGCCAGCATGAAAAAGCGCCGGTCAGCCTTCGGCGTCTCGGCAGACCAGCCGATGAAGAAGTCGTCCTTGTCACTCATAGCGCGTCCTCACCATGCAGGCTGACGGGTTCGGTTCGGGTGCCGGGTTCCTTCGGCTCTGAGTCCACAAAGACCATGCCGTCTTCGACCTTCACACTGTAGGTCGCGACTTTCTCCGAGAAAGGCTCAGGCGAGCGGCCATCCTCGAGGCGGTACTGAAACCCATGCCAGGGGCAGGTGACGCAGTCGTCGATCACCCGTCCTTCCCCAAGCGGCCCCCCCTGGTGGCGACAGACATTCGAGATCGCGGACAGCTTCCCCTTGTGGAGGAAGACGGCGATGCGCTCGCCTTTGGACGGCGTCACGATCCGTGCACGCCCCTCCTCGAAGGCGGAGACCTCGGCCACCTCGATAAACCGGCCAAGGTGCACGTCCGACGGTGTCGCGCTCTTGAACCCGGCGGCGATATGCAGGCCACTGACCCACAGGGCCGAGCTGCCGACAAGAACCGGATAGACGATGCTCGTCTGGTCCTGAACGAAGCCAAACATCACGTGGCCGACCAGCAAAGCGAAAGCGACGTACACCAGCATGTGCAGTGCTTTCCATAGCCCTGGCCCGAGGTGGGCGTTCCAGAAGTCATGGCTCGTCGCGGCCATGAGGAAAAGGATGAAAAACGCGGCGACGCCTAGGCTCTCGAACGGGAAGCCTTGGAGCGAGCTGTACCGCGGGTTCGAGGCCAGCAGCGAAACGAAGACGTTCGTCTCGCTGAAGCCGTGATACCATATCACCACCAGCGCTGCGTGGAGAAGAGCGATGATAAATGTCGCCACACCGACATGCCTGCGGTTGTAGAGGAACGGCTTCATCCGGTCGGTGAACCGCGCGAGCGGGCCGATCGACAGAATGAAGGTCAGCATAAGGAAGGAGAGGCTGCCCGTCGCTGCAATCGCGATCTGCACCGGGTGCAGGCTCTCGCCGTCCGGTTGTCCGCCTGCGGTGAAAACGAAGAACAGGACGAGGTAAGTGGCGACACCTAACAGAAGGAACAGGTCGTACCGTTTCTTGAACGGCGTCCACTGGATGGCCTTATAATCATGCGCCATGGTCAGCGGCCCTCCGTCAGAAAGGCTGGGAGGTTTTCGCTGCTTCCGGATCCCTCACCGGGCTTCACCATCAGTGCGCCAGCAATCGTGACAGCCATGACGGGCGCGAGGATGACCCAAACGAAGCGGTGGCGGTTCATCTGTCCACGTTTCATCGGACGGGTGGCCCTTTCCAGAAAATCGTGCGGTAAAGCATCATCGGCCAGAGAAGCATCACACCCGGGATGAGAATGATCTTCACCCAGACCTTCGCCTTGGCAGCGTCAGGATCTATGCGCCCAACGATCAGCGAGACGTAGAGAAGGGCAAAGAGAAGCCCCACTCCGAGGTAGATCCCGATCACGCCCCAAATCTGCGCAGCAAGGTCCGTGCTCATCGCATCCTCCCGACCGAGGGCATGTAGATGCCCGTCAGGTCCGCAATATCTTCCTTGAACGTGGCCAGATCATCCTTGCCGAAACCGCTCAGGCTCCGGTGGCCGCAGGCGCGGGCGAGGACTTTCATCAGCTCGGTGGAGGCTTCGAAGAAGTTCGCCAGTCTCCGCGCTGATTTCTCGACCACGAGGCGGTTGGTGAGCTCCGGCTTCTGGCTGGCGATCCCGACCGGGCAATTGTCCGTGTGGCAGGCGCGCATGGCGATGCAACCGATGGCCTGCATAGCCGAGTTCGATAGCGCCACCGCGTCCGCACCTAGTGCCAGTGCCTTGACGAAGTCCTCAGGCTTGCGGAGCCCGCCTGTGATCACGAGCGAAACGTCTGACGCACCCTGACGATCAAGATGCGCCCTCGCGACTGCAAGCGCAGGGATCGTCGGGATGGAGATGTTGTCCCTGAAGAGGAGGGGCGCTGCGCCGGTGCCGCCGCCCCGGCCGTCGAGGATGATGTAGTCGACCCCGACCTCGAGCGCGGCGTCGATATCCTTTTCGATGTGTTGCGCCGAGAGCTTGTAGCCAATGGGGATGCCGCCTGTCCGCGTGCGGACTTCCTCGGCGAAATCGCGGATCTGACTGACCTCGGTCCATTCCGGGAAGCGCGCGGGCGAGATGGCTGGCGTGCCCTCTGGCAAGCCGCGGGTCTCGGCGATCTTGCCGACGACCTTGTTGCCGGTGAGGTGCCCGCCCGTGCCGGTCTTCGCCCCTTGCCCACCCTTGAAGTGGAAGGCCTGGCAGCGCTCGACCTTGTCCCAGGAGAAACCGAAGCGTGCCGATGCCAGCTCGTAGAAGTAGCGGCTGTTGGAAGACTGCTCCTCTCCAAGCATCCCCCCTTCGCCAGAGCAGATGCCCGTCCCGGCAAGCTCTGCTCCGCGGGCCAGTGCGAGCTTCGCAGGTTCGGACAGGGCACCAAAGCTCATGTCGGAAACAAAGAGCGGTATGCTGAGCGTCAGCGGCTTCTTCGCCCTCGGCCCGATCACCGTTTCGGTCGAGACAGGCTCACCATCAAGCAGCGGCATGCGGTGAAGCTGGGCCGTCAGGATTTGTATGTCTTCCCACTTCGGAAGCTCTGCCCTCGGAACGCCCATCGCATCGATAGGGCCGTGATGGCCAACCTTCTTGAGGCCATCGCGCGCGAGGGACTGGATGAAAGCGTTCTCGGGCTCTTCATCCGTGCCGTGAGAAGTGTCCTGGTACTGACCAAGATACTGTTCCCGGTCAAAGGGCTGGGGATTGTCCTTGTGCCAGGCGGCGATCTCGTCGGCATCGACATAGACATGGCCGCTCTTCACCCAGGAGGTGAACTTATGCAGCACTTCGGAATTGTCGTACTCGGACACACCGGTATCGACGCGGTAGTCCCAATTGTGCACCCCGCAGATCAGGTTGTCGTTCTCATCCACGAAACCGTCAGCCATCAGAGCGCCGCGATGCAGGCACCGGCCGTAGAGGACCGAGACCTCCTTGTCATAGCGGGTCACGACCAGGTCGACATTCTCCACGAGGGCGTGGACAGGCTTCCTGTCTTCGAGCTGCTTGAAACGCGCAACGGATACTTTTCTCACGACAGGTCTGCCCTTCTGTCTCGTCTTTGGAAGAGTGTGCCTGCCCCAAGCTCCAAGTCAAACGCAGCCCGCAGCGTTCAGAAAATCTATCCTTGTGAATGGAGGCAGCGTCTTTTCGTAACTTCCCCGGTGATCTGGCGAACAGGTGGATGAGACATTCTACGAGGAAGATCATGCAAGCTGAGATCACTGCCGATGCAACCGTTGCTACTACGTCCAAGAGCATTCTGAGCCGCGTGAAGAGCTTCGTCCCTGTCGGGATTGCGCTTTTCACCTCCGCCATTTTTCTGGACTCGCTGCGCTACAAGTTCACCAACCATCCGAATACGCAGGAAATCTTCGGCCGCCTCGACGGCTGGGCTGCGAGTTTCGGTGCCGAGGGCCTCTTCGCCCAGACCGGCCTCTTCAGCCAGTACACGATCGGCACCGCCGAGCTCATCGCTTCGAGCCTCCTGCTGATCGGCTTGCTGCCGCAGTCCCGCAGGCTTCAGGCTCTCGGTTCCGCCGTTGCTGTCGCCGTGATGACAGGCGCCATCAGCTTCCACCTGTTCACGCCGCTCGGTATTGATCCGAACAATGACGGTGGCGGCCTGTTCGTCGCTGCGGTGATCGTCTGGACGCTCTCGGTGACCATGCTGATACTGCGCCGGAAAGAAGTCGCAGCCATCGCCCAAGGCGTTGCAAAGGTCCTTGTCCCGGCTCGCTAGAGCCTGACATCCCCGACCGGCTCGCCTGAGAGCCGGTCAGCCTCCCAGTGCTGCATCCTGACCCCGTGTGTCCCCGCGGTGATCAGGGTGCAGCTCTTCGTGTGGGAGTAAGACCGCTCCATCAGCACCGCTTCCTCCGCGTCGAGAGGACCGCGTTCAGTAAGGAGTAGGGGAAGGCCTTCGGGCGTCAGAGCAGCGCCATCGTGCAGCCATTGGCTGAACACCGCACGCCGGGCTGCTTTCACATCGTCCTGACGGAGTGATGAGGACGTCGTCATCAGCCACTCATCAGCAAGCAGATGGTTCTCGGTCAGCGTCTGCCCGTCCCAGAAAAACTCCGTCACCTCGCCGCCCCAGCCGATCCAAAGGCGGAAGGAGCGGGTATGCGAGAGGTCCATCTCGCGCAGGGCCTTCACCGGCGAGCGCTCGGCCAGGATCTCAGGGATCAGTCGCCCACGGGTCTTCGGCTTGGTCACGTGGCCCTCGGAGCCATCGTCGAGATAGCCGTTGAGAATGGCGGCCCACGTTCCATCGGCCCGCGCGCCGATCCACGTGCCCCCGGCATCGGGATCGAACGGGGCGAGCATCGGCACGTCAGGCCAGAGGCGAGGGGGCTCGCCTTCCGCGCGGGTTTTCGCCTCGTCGCGGTTCATGGCAACGCGCCAGCCTTCGGCCGTGTGCTTGGCAACGAGGGTACACATCAGAAAATCAGGCGTTCACAGTCTCAGCCATGCGATACGCAGAGCCAATCTCGGCTTCCTTCGTATCGGTCAGGACCAGGCCCCGCTGGTGCAGGTCAATCATATGTCCGAGGACGGAGTGACAGGCCGCCGGGTAAAGGCTGGGATCCACATCGGTGTAGACCGTGCGGACGATGTCGACGATCTTCTCGTCGCCAGCTTCGATGGCTGAGAGGATGGCGCGCTCACGCCGGAGGCGATGCTGGATATAGGCCTCGATAAAGCCGTCCGTGTCCTCTGAAATCGGCGCGCCGTGGGTGGGGTAGATCGTGGCGAAGCCACGCTTCTGGACCTTCCGCAAGCTGTCGATATAGGCGGTCATGTTCCCGTCAGGCGGTGAGACGACGGAGGTCGACCAGCCCATGATATGGTCGCCTGAGAAGATCGCGTTCTCCTCGCGAAGGGCATAGCAGACATGGTTCGACGTATGCCCTGGCGTCTCAATCGCCTCGATCGTCCATCCGGGCCCTGAACAGGTCCAGCCGTCGCCAATCGTCACGTCAGGCCTGAACCGCAGGTCATCGCCAGCTTCGAGCCGCACGCCGCTGTCCGTCGGCACGGCGGGGCCCTTCGCGTGGGTCTTGCAGCCTGCGTATTCCGCAAGCGGAGCAGCAAGGGGCGAGTGGTCCATATGCGAGTGCGTCACCAGAACGTGGGTGATCGTCTCCCCGTCAAGGATTGCCTTGATCGCATCGAAATGCTCTTCAAGCTCCGGGCCCGGATCAATGACGGCGACTTCGCCCCGGCCAATGATATAGACCCCGGTCCCTGTGTAGGTGAAGGAGCCAGGGTTCCGGGCGATCACCCGCCTGATGAGCGGGGAGATCTGGTCGACGCGACCATATTCGAACGCAATGTCCTTAACGTAGGGGATACTCATGGTCAGATGGCGGCCTCGACAAGGTCGGTTGGTCGTTGGGACGGAGCGGGGCGCAAGGACCCGGTATCGGCGTCCGGGCGCAGGGCGCGCTCGCCCATGATGAAGTCTTCGAGCGCCTCGGCCATGAGCCGCGTGGCGAGCATCTTGTCAGCCATCGGCAGGGCGAGGGGAGGGCCCATGTCGGTCTTGTTGGCATCGACGATGAACAGCTTGCCGCTCGTCCGGTCACGGAGGACATCGAGTCCTCCTGCGTCGAGCTTGATGGTCTTTGCAAAAACGCCGATCGCCTCCTGCTCCTCTTGAGAGAAGACAGCGTCGAGGCTCGTAAGCTCCACCTCGTCATTGGAGTTCAGGAATCGTCCGTCCTCGGATCGGCGCTTCTTGAAGACGAGCACAGGCTCACCGCCAACGATGGTGGTGCGCAGGTCTTCGACCATGCCTTCGCCGGTGCGGTTGTCGATCAGGCGCTGGTAGACGAAGCCCTTGGTCGGCGCGACGGGGCCTTCGACCATGCGGCCGTCATGGGCGCCGTTGATCTCGGACTTCATGACCATCTTGCCGTGATAGGTCCGCGGGTCGACCGTCAGGCTTTCGCCAAACGCGATCTCGCTGATGCGACCCACGGTCGTCTTGGAGACGTCCGTGCACTGCGCATTGATGGCGATCTTGTTGGCAGGCACCACGGTCGGTTTGGTGAAGGTCGCGTCTTCGAAGGACCAGACGATCTCAGCTTCGGCCGGATTCTCCACAAGCTCCGCGCCGAGATGGTCGACGATCGAGCGGGCGAAGTACCAGGGGCGTGCACGCTTGGGCGTGAAACAGATCTTCAGCTTCTCCCGACGCAGGGTCGGTGCCCGGCGCAGGGTGCGGTCGAACTCGATCCAACGGTAGATGTCCTTCAGGCCACTAGGATCGAGCGGCACGCGGTGCCCTGTTTCCCTGTGCTGAAGTCCACGGCTCGTGAGCCGTACGTCGGCCAGCCAGCCGGTCATGCTTTCGATTCTGCTCAGCGTCATTGTCTCAAACCCTGTTGCCGAAACGATGTTCGTCCTTCCCCACCGTCAGTGTTACACCGAATGATGCGTATTCCTACCGGGGACACCCCAGATCGGTGTGTTCTTTCAGAAAAACGGCAGCAGAGAGGCTGAGATTCGATGGATGCAGGGGCGCTGACCGAGGCGAGCCAGGCGATGCAGGGGCATCTCTGGGCGGTCTATCTCGGCATTTTCTTCGGGCCCTTCGTGCAGGAGGACGCCGCCGTGATCGGCGGTGCCTCGCTGGCAGCGGCAGGGATGGTCGGCCAGCCTTTAGCTGTCCTCATCGTCCTTCTTGCCGGGCTGAGCGTCAGCGATCTCTGGAAGTACTGGATCGGCGCCGCGGCCCGCACCCACCCCTGGGCGAGGAAGCAGGCCGAAGGGCCGAGGGTCAGGAAGGCTGGCGAGCTCTGCCGCAACCGCCTTGGCCAGGCAGTCTTCGTGGCGCGTTTTGTGCCGGGTACGAGGATCGCGCTCTATATTGCCGCCGGCTACTTCAAGGCGCCGTTTCCGCGCTTTGCCGTGTTCATCGTGGCGAGCGCCATTCTGCTGATCGGCGCGGTTTATCTGCTTCTGAAGCTCTTGGGGGAGCTGATTGGCGACAGGGCGATCTTCATTGTCTCGCTCGGGATGCTGTCGGTCCTCGCCGTCTTCATCCTCGCCAAAGTCATCGCCTCGCGGCTCTCGCGCCGGAAGACCGCCGCCTAGAAGTGCGCTTCGAGGAATTCGAGGAAGGCTGGCCAGTCTTCTTCGACCACCCCGTGGGTGCCCGGGCGCATCCAGAAGCTCAGCGGGTGCTGAGGCTGGTACGCATCTAGGCGCTCCAACGTAATCGGCCCTTCGCCGTAGAGCCGGTAGACAGGCTCTGCGCCCTGCGCCGCCTTGAACCCGCCATTAGGGTCCGACCAGACATCCCGCCGCGCATTGCCGAGCAGCACAGGCCTGGGCGCCACAAGAGCGATCAAATGGTGCTGGTCGTAGGTGAGGCGCTCTTCCTCACCCGCGAAGGCAGCATAACGGGGAGCGAACCAGTGGGGGTAGTTCTTCGTGATGGACCCGACGCTCTCACCGACCTTCTGGCGGTTGAGCGACGCACCGCCTGTGCCCGACTGGTGAGCGATCACTCCGGCGATCCGCTCGTCAAAGGCTCCGGCGACCAACGCAGCCTTACCGTAGCGGGAGTGGCCATAGGCGATCAGGCGATCCTCATCGAACCGTTCTTCAGCGCCAAGCACGTCGACCATCCGGGAGAAGACCCAGCCCCAAGCGCCAATCGCACCCCAGCGGTCATCTTCGCCGACCATTCCCGGTGCCAGCCTGTCGAGCGCCGCGAGGCCAGCGTCGCCGCTGTCCGGCACGACCTGCGTGGAATTGACGACCGCGAGGGCGAAGCCTGCCTCCATGATCATCTCGAGCGGAGGCGTGCAGATGTATCGCCCGAAAACGTAGGTGATGATCCCCGGCGCTTCGCCGCTCTCCCTGTCCTCAGGCGCGGAGGCTTGAGGGTGGGGAAGCGCCGCCCAACTCGGGCAGAACGTCTCCGTCATAATGACAGGAAACGGGCCTTCGCCCTGCGGGCTCAACACAGCGATCATCAGCGGTGAGGGCGGGGAGGCAGGACCTCCGTCGAAGACCGGTGTCACGCGGACATCGAACTCTTCATACACGCCGATGCCGTCAAACGCCGCCTCATCGATGACCTTGTGGCTGATCAGCTCCACCCGGGCGTCATCCGGCATCCGGCCGTAGATCTCGGTTTCGAGCGTCGCGCGGATCTCAGGTTTCTTCGCCTCCCAAGCAGCAACACTCTCGGCCGCGATGGCCGGCTCCGCCTCGAGGCCACGAGGCTTGTCGGGCGCCCAGGCGAGGGTCATCCGCACGCAGCCGGACAGGCTGAGGGTCAGGAGGAGGGCTGTCAGGGGCAGCCACGGGAAGCTGTCAGTCTTGATACGCATGGACACTCGGTGATGCTTCTCTTCTTTGTAGGGGAGATGCGCCGCGCAATGGAACTGGCAAGCACCGCTCTCCCGCTTGACCTGTTCGGCGACAGCTGTCCCCAGGTTGCGGCGACCGCGCTCTCCAGCAATTGCAAGGCGCAGCCGCAACGCCTAAGCGGCGCGCTGCCCAAACAAGGTGGCCGCCATGCGTCTTTCGAACTTCTATCTTCCGACCCTGAAAGAAACCCCCGGCGAGGCCCAGATCGCCTCGCACCGCTTCATGCTCCGCTCGGGCATGATCCGGCAGCAGGCCGCAGGCATCTACGCATGGCTGCCCCTCGGGATGCGTGTGCTGACGAAGATCGAGAACATCGTCCGCGAGGAACAGAACCGCGCGGGCGCCGTCGAGCTCCTCATGCCAACGATCCAGCCGGGCAGCCTGTGGGAAGAATCGGGACGCTTCGACGCCTATGGCCCCGAAATGCTGCGCATAAAGGACCGACACGGCCGGGACATGCTCTATGGTCCGACCAATGAGGAAATGATCACGGAAATCGTCCGTGCATCGACCAAATCCTACAAGCAGCTCCCCAAGATGCTCTACCACATCCAGTGGAAGTTCCGGGACGAGCTCCGCCCCCGCTTTGGTGTGATGCGCGGGCGCGAGTTCCTGATGAAGGACACCTACAGCTTTGACGCATCTCCTGAGGACGCGCGCAAAAGCTACCTCAAGATGTTCGCTGCCTACCTTCGCACGTTCAAGCGCATGGGCCTCGAGACCGTGCCGGTGAAGGCTGACCCCGGGCCCATCGGCGGCGATCTCACCCACGAATTCGTGGTGCTCGCGGAGAATGGCGAGAGCGACGTCTTCCTCGACAAGGACCTGCTCGGCCGCACTGTTCCTGACGCGTCGACCGACTTCTCTGGCGATCTCGAGCCTGTCTTCAAGGAGTGGACGTCTCTCTATGCGGGTACGGACGAAGTCCACGACGAAGCGGCCTGGGCAGAGGTCCCTGAAGACCGCAAGCTCTCTCTCCGCGGGATCGAGGTCGGCCACATCTTCTATTTCGGTACGAAATACTCCGAGCCGATGCGCGCCAGGGTCCAGACCGCTGACGGCAAGGAAGTGGATATGGAGATGGGCTCTTACGGGATTGGCGTGTCACGCCTCCTCGGTGCACTGATCGAAGCCCACCATGATGATGACGGCCCGAAATGGCCTGTCTCCGTCGCGCCATTCCATGTCGGCCTCATCAATCTCAAGCCCGGTGACGAAGCGGCTGACCAGCTTTGCGAGAAGCTGGAGGCGGCCTTTGAGAAGGCGGGTGTCGAGGTCCTCTATGATGATACCTCAGACCGCGCGGGCGAGAAATTTGCCCGCATGGACCTTTGCGGCTTGCCTCACGTTGTCACGGTTGGTCCGCGGGGAATCAAGGCTGGGGAGGTCGAATGGAAGAACCGCGGAAGCGGTGAAAAGAGCGGCCTGCCCATCGAAGGCGCTGCAGAAAAAATAATTGCCGAGGTGCAAAATAAGCTGGCTACGCTCTCGGCTTAGCCTAATTCATTGAGGTTGCGGGCAAGGTTTACCTTCCGTTGACGGATCTTACTAAAATTGAGGTAAAAGCCCGCCTCCTTTGTCCGACATTGTTATCCACTCTCCTATTTCGTCCCTTACTGTCTTGGGCAGAGACGATTTTTCGAGGGAGAGAGTAGTAGTGATCCGAGCGGAGAACAGGCCGAGTTCGCCTGCAGAGTGGCGCCGTGCTGGCGACCTCGTCGCTGGTGTCGTGGCGCGTGCGTTCATGGTTCCCACCGTTGAGCTGAGAGCACCCAGCAGGTCGAGGCAGCCCGTTGCCTATGCGCGCCAGGCTGCTCTTTATCTTCTCCATGTGGTGTTTGGCGGCACCTACCAGGAAGCAGGATCGGCATTAGGGCGTGAACGCACGACCGTCGCCTATGCGTGCAGCCTGATCGAAGACGATCGGGACGAGGCAAAATTCGACCACAAGATGAGCCATCTCGAGGAATGGATCGAGCGGCTGTGGTCTGTCGAACAACTCCGTATGCTGCGCAGGGTCAAGTTGAAGCAGGAAGCTCGAGCTGCCGCCTGACGTCCTCGGGTGTCACACCCGCTTCGCGCATCGCTTCGAGGGTCACGCTCTTATCCCGCTTCGCAAGCCGCTTGCCGTCTGCGTCTAGAATAAGGCGGTGATGGCGGTAGCGGGGCGCGGGGAGGCTCATCAACTCCTGCAGAAGCCTGTGGAGGGGTAGGGCATCCTCAAGATCGATCCCGCGCCAGACAAGGTCGACACTCTGGTCCGCATCGTCGAGCACCGAAGCCATGTGATAGCTGGTCGGAAAATCTTTCCGTGCAAGGACGGGATCATCAAGCCCCGAGAGCGAAAGTGACCGGCGCTCAGGCGCTCCCTCACCGCTCTCGACGTCAGCCTCAAGATGATCGCTACCGACCGCATCGATGGCGCGGGCCGTGTTCAGCCGCCATGCGAAGGACTTCCCCTCAGCCAGAAGCGCCTCTTCTTCCGCGCGGGGCAGGGGTGCGGTGACCGGAGGCCGCGCTTCATCCCCATGCGGAGCACCCGCCAGCTCGCGAAGCTCCGCCCTCGTCTTGAAACAGCGATAGAGAAGCCCGCGATCCGCGAGCCCCTGCAAAGCCTCTTCGTAGACGCTGACCCGTTCAGACTGCCGACGCACCTCGCCGTCCCATTCAAGGCCAAGCCATTCGAGATCACGGAGGATCGCCTGTTCGAATTCGGGCCGGCAGCGGCCTTGGTCGATGTCTTCGATCCGCAGAACGAATCGCCCGCCCGATTTCCGCGCCTCGTCATGGTTAAGAATCGCTGAAAAAGCGTGGCCGAGGTGCAGGAGCCCTGTCGGTGAGGGCGCGAAACGGGTCGTGATCGGTTGCGGCACGTGACCTGCATAGCCCGGGTTAAGGAAGGAGCAACCATGTTCGACGCCAAGACCCAGGGCCAAAAGCTCACCCCGCGCGCCATTACCATTGAGCTGCGCGACGGCCGCCGCCTGAAGGGCGTGCTGCAGCTGCCCAAGAGCGCAACGGCTGGGAAGCTCCTCCGCGGGAACAGCGCGTACCTGACGATCAGGACGCCGAAAGGCGATCTCGCCATCGCCCGGGATAACATCGCTGCGCTCCTTTTGGGCGATGACGCGCTGTCATCAGAAGCACCGCGCCCAAGGAACGACGTGCCCCGGATCGCCTCGCGGATCCGCAGGGACGAGCATCACAGGCTCCTCTCGATCCACGCCGACGCCACGCCGGCTGAAATCAAGGCCGCCTACAAGAAGCGCATTTTTGAGTGCCATCCCGACCGCGTCCGCTCGAACGGCGGCTCGCCGAGCACCGTCCGTGCTGCCGAAGAGCACGCCGCGAAGGTCAATGCTGCCTACGCGACGCTGATGGCAAGGGCTTCGGCGGCTTAGCCTGCGCCGCCGACGGTAATGGCGTCGATCTTGAGGGAGGGCTGGCCGACGCCCACGGGAACGCCCTGACCGGCCTTGCCGCAGACACCAATACCAGGGTCGAGGGCGAAGTCGTTCCCGATCATCGAAATTTTCCGCATCACCGAAGGACCGTCCCCAATCAGGGCGACGTTTTTCAGCGGTGCGCCAATTTTGCCGTTCTGGACGCGGTAGGCCTCGGTGCAGTTGAAGACGAATTTGCCCGACGTGATGTCCACCTGGCCGCCTGCGAAGTTCACAGCATAAATGCCGTCTTTCACACTCTCGATCAGCTCAGCGCGCGGTTTGTCACCACCCAGCATGAAGGTGTTGGTCATGCGCGGCATCGGGGCGTGCTGATGGCTCTCGCGCCGTCCATTGCCAGTCGGCGCCACGCCCATGAGCCGCGCATTCATCCGGTCCTGCATGAAGCCTTTGAGAATGCCGTCCTCGATCAGGGTCGTGCGCGAGGTCGGGGTGCCTTCGTCATCGACGGTGAGGGAGCCTCTGCGGCCTTCAATCGTGCCGTCATCGATCACAGTGACGCCCTTGGCAGCGACTTGCTCCCCGAGGAGCCCCGCGAACGCCGACGTCTTCTTCCTGTTGAAGTCGCCCTCGAGGCCGTGACCCACAGCTTCGTGGAGGAGAACGCCGGTCCAGCCTGATCCTAGCACGACTTCCATCTCGCCAGCGGGAGCCGCGACGGCTTCGAGGTTCACGAGCGCCATCCGCAGCGCTTCGTCGACCTGCGCCTGCCAGAAGTCAGGCTGGAGGAGGCGGGTGTAGGTCTCGCGGCCGCCAGCGCCGGTGGAGCCGGTCTCGCGCCGGTCTCCATCCTGCGCCGTCACCGAGACGTTGAGCCTGACCAACGGACGAATATCGCGCACTGATTCGCCGCCGGGGCGGACGATCTCGACATTCACCCATTCGCCAGAGAGCGAAGCGGATACCTGGCAGACGCGCTTGTCCTTGTTCCTCGCGTAGGCGTCGATGTCCTGAAGGAGCTTGGTTTTCACTTCGAACGGCACCGCAGAGAGAGGATCGTCCGCTGCGTAGAGGTGGCGATTCGTTCGGGCAGGGGGCGCAGCGAGCGTGCCGCCATGGCCCGCCTTCACCGCCTCAACCGCCGCCGCCGACCGCTTCAGCGCCGCCTCGGAAAGCTCAGAAGCATGAGCAAAGGCAACGGTTTCGCCCAGAACAGACCGCAGGCCAAAGCCCTGCGTCATGTCATAGGCTGCGTTCTTCAGCCGGCCGTCGTCCCAGACGAAGCTCTCCGACTGCGCGTATTCGAGGAACAGCTCCCCGTCGTCAGCATGGCCGAGGGCCTTGTCGATGATCGCGCGGGTCCGCGCTTCGTCGAGATCGGTCTGGGTGAAGAAGAAAGAACTCATGGAAATCGCCTCAAGCAAGGCTTCCCATGTGGGTCACGCCGAGCCTTCTTGGCAAGGCGGGGAGCGAAAAAGCCGCTTTGCAGCGGGGAGTTCCCGGGTGATCGGAATTCACTTGCACTGCAACTGCGAAAAAGAGGGGTTCTGCGACGAAAAATCGTCCGCTAGGGGGGCGACAAACGTAACCTATCAAACGTAGTAGACGCGCCATGACACGCCTTCTCGTAGCCGCTTTCACCGCGGCCATCCTTTTCGCGATTTCCGCCGCTGAGCCGAGCTTTGCTCAGGACGCTGCCGCTGCAGTGCAGGAAACCACTGTCGACCGTCCTGATCCCAAGGGTATCGGCCTTCGCCCAGCGGCCACGCCCGTCGCTGAAGAGATCCACGTCTTCTACGACGCGATCCTTGTCCCGATGAAAATCGGCATCAGCGTCTTCGTGCTTGGTCTCCTTGTCTGGGTCTGCATCCGCTACAGCAAGCGCGCTAATCCCAACCCGAAGAAGTTCAGCCACAACACGCTGGTCGAGGTCCTCTGGACGGCCATCCCGGTCTTCATCCTCCTGATCATCGCTGTGCCATCGTTCGAGCTCCTGAGCGTCGAAGACATCATGCCTGACGGTCAGGTGCACGAGTATGACGCGACCCCGGGTCAGACCCAGTATGCGTTCCCGAACGACTTCGCGAAGTCGCGCATGGTCACGAAGGCCCGCCACATCGAAGTGGCTGCCGTTGCCGATAATGGCGACCGCCGCCTCCTGCAGTTCGATGAAGACTATGACGTCGCGAATCTCGGCGACGAGACCGTCGTCGTGCAGCTCGCCGAAGCACTTCCCGCTTCGGAGCGTCTGGTCATCACCGCTGGCCGCAGCCGCGTCGGTGCGAAGCCGGTCCTCGGTCTCTTCGGCGCTGATCGCTCCAAGATCGTTCCCGCGCCGACCCTGACCATCAAGGCGACGGGCTTCCAGTGGGGCTGGCGCTACAGCTACCCTGAGTTCGGCGACTTCGAATTCGACGCCCTGATCGCCGCTGAGGCTGATGTCGGTCGTGAGCTCTATCGCCTCGCGGCAACCAACGACATCGTCGTGCCGGAAGGCGAGACCGTCCGCATCATCACCACGGCGACCGACGTGATCCACTCGTGGACGATCCCCGCCTTTGGCGTGAAGATCGACGCGATCCCGGGCCGCCTGAACGAGACGTGGTTCGCCACGGATCAGGTCAACACCTTCTACGGCCAATGCTCGGAAATCTGCGGCAAGGACCACGCGTTCATGCCGATCAGCCTTCGCGTCGTTCCGCGCGATGAGTTCGAAGCATGGGTCGATGAGCAGCGCGAACTGAATGGCATGGAGCCGGTGTTCGCGGGTCAAGAACTTGCCGCTGCCGACAGCGGTGAAGAGCGCCAGGCAGCGCTCCAGTAATTTCAGAGGACAGAGCAATGAGTGCGACTGACCAAGTACACACTGGCGACCACGCCGACCACGACCACAAGCCGGGCTTCTTCGTCCGCTGGTTCTACTCCACGAACCACAAGGACATCGGCATCCTCTACCTGATCTTTGCCATCCTCGCGGGTGTCGTCGGCGGCGTGATGTCAGGCCTGATGCGGATCGAGCTGGCTGAGCCGGGTATCACCTTCCTGACCAACTTCACCTCGGGCACGCCCCAGGAGCAGATCGAGTCAGCGAAGAACTTCTACAACGTGCTGATCACCTATCACGGCCTGATCATGATCTTCTTCATGGTCATGCCCGCGATGATCGGCGGCTTTGGCAACTTCTTCGTGCCGATCATGATTGGTGCGCCGGACATGGCGTTCCCGCGCATGAACAACATCTCGTTCTGGCTCTACGGTGCGTCGGCGACGCTGCTGTTCCTGTCGATGTTCGCTCCGGGCTTCTCCGGTGAGCTCGGCTATGGCGGTGGTTGGGTCCTTTATCCGCCCCTGTCGACCAGCTCGCCTGGCCCGGCGATGGACCTCCTAATCGTCTCGCTTCACCTTGCAGGTGTCAGCTCGATCCTTGGTGCCATCAACTTCATCACCACGATCTTCAACATGCGCGCTCCAGGCATGACGCTGCACAAGATGCCGCTCTTCGCCTGGGCAGTCCTCGTGACGGCGTTCCTGCTGGTCCTCTCGCTTCCGGTCCTCGCCGGCGCGATCACCATGCTGCTGACCGACCGTCTCTTCGACACGGCGTTCTTCGATGCAGCCGCAGGCGGTGACCCGGTTCTCTACCAGCACCTCTTCTGGTTCTTCGGTCACCCTGAGGTCTACATCCTGATCCTTCCGGGCTTCGGCATGATCAGCCACATCGTCTCGACGTTCTCGAAGAAGCCTATCTTTGGCTATCTCGGCATGGCCTACGCCATGGTCGCGATCGGCTTCATCGGCTTCATCGTGTGGGCGCACCACATGTACACCGTGGGCCTCTCGGTCGACATGAAGGCTTACTTCGTGGCCGCCACGATGGTCATCGCGGTTCCGACCGGCATCAAGATCTTCTCATGGATCGCAACGATGTGGGGTGGCTCCATCGACTTTAAGGTCCCGATGCTCTGGGCCGTGGGCTTCATCTTCCTGTTCACCGTCGGCGGTGTGACGGGTGTGGTCCTCGCGAACGCAGGTATCGACCACTACTTCCACGACACCTACTACGTGGTGGCGCACTTCCACTACGTGCTCAGCCTGGGTGCAGTCTTCGCGATCTTCGCGGGCTGGTACTACTGGCACGAGAAAATGTTCGGCGTGAAGTACAACGAGCTCCTCGGACAGATCCACTTCTGGGTGATGTTCGTCGGCGTGAACCTGATCTTCTTCCCGCAGCACTTCCTCGGCCTGCAGGGCATGCCCCGCCGCTACATCGACTACCCGGTGGACTATGCTTACTGGAACGAGATCTCGACCTACGGCTACTACGTCATGTCCGCTGGCATGCTGGTCTGGTTCGTCGCCCTTATTCAGGCGTTCTTCTTCGGCAAGCGCGGCCAGGCGGAAGCCAACCCGTGGGGCGAAGGCGCAACCACCCTCGAGTGGACGCTTCCGAGCCCGCCGCCGTATCACCAGTTCAATGAGCTTCCGAAGATTAAGTAGTCTTCCCGCGGCTCTTTGACCGAATGAGGCGCCGCGCTCTTGCAAAAGGGCGCGGCGCTTTGATTTACGAGACTATATCCAAGGGATGACCCGCACGACGATGAGCGAGACAGCCACAGACCAAGAAATCCCGGCCCACCTGACGGCCGAGCCTTCTGACTACGCCGCGCTTCTGAAGCCGCGGGTGATGAGCCTGTCGATCTTCACCGCGCTCGTCGGCATGGTCGTGGCGCCCGGTCCGGTACCGAGCTGGGGCCTCGCCATCCTTTCCACGATCGCGATTGCGCTCGGGGCAGGGGCCTCGGCGGCGCTTAACATGTGGTGGGACAGCGACATTGACGGCCTGATGGCGCGTACGGCCAAGCGCCCGATCCCGCAGGGTAAGGTTCCCGCTGCCGAAGCCTTCGGCCTCGGCATCGTCCTCTCCGCGCTGTCGGTTTGGCTGTTGGCGCTGTCAGGCGGTTATCTCGCGGCAGGCCTCCTCGCCATCACCATCGGGTTCTACGTCGTCGTCTACTCGATGTTCCTGAAGCGCAGGACGCCGCAGAACATCGTGATCGGCGGTGCTGCTGGCGCGCTGCCGCCTGTCGTGGGTTATGCCGCCGTCACAGGCACCGTGCCGCTTGAGGCATGGGCGCTCTTCGCACTGATCTTCATCTGGACGCCGCCCCACTTCTGGGCGCTCAGCCTCCTGAAGAAGGGCGACTATGAAGCGGCGGGCGTTCCGATGCTCCCCAACGTCAAAGGCGATGCGGTCACCCGCCGGGAGATTTGGCGCTACTCCATCCTCCTCGTCCTGACGGCGCCGCTGATTGCGTTCTTCCCGCTGGCAGGCTGGCTCTATGCAGCGAGCTCCATCGTTCTGGGTGCAGAGTTCCTGCGCCGCGCATGGATGCTCCGCGGCTCTGAGGACAATAAGGGTGCCGCAGGCCTCTTTGGTTTCTCGATCCTCTATCTCTTCGCGCTCTTCCTCGTTCTGCTGGTTGAGCACTGGGCAGGTTTCCATGGCTGACACCGACACCAACACCACGATGGTTGCTGACACACCTGACGATTACGGCCGCGAAGGCTTGCCGACAGGCGAGCATCATCAGCCTACGGAGGCTGAAGAGAAGGCGCGCAACAAGCGCAACATCGCGATCGCACTCTCGGTCGTGGGCTTCGTGGTCCTCATCTACCTCACCACGTTCTTCCGCCTTGCGGAGAACCTGAAAGGGGCAGCAGGCTGATGGATAAGAACGCGCGCGTTGCCCTGATCGTCGCTGGCGTCGTGGCCGGCATGGTGGGCCTGAGCTTTGCGGCCGTCCCTCTCTACCGCGCGTTCTGCCAGGTCACGGGATGGGGCGGAACAACCCAAGTTGCTGACGCCGAGTCCGACCGCGTACTGAACAGGAAAATCACGGTGCGCTTCGATGCTTCGCGTGCTGACGGCCTGCCTTGGGAGTTCAAGCCCGAGCAGGTGAAGCAGACCCTCCGCATTGGCGAGACGGGCCTTGCCTACTACGAAGCCACCAACCTGTCGGACAAGCCGGTCATCGGTACGGCAAGCTTCAACGTCCAGCCCGCCAAGGCTGGCGGCTACTTCATGAAGGTCGAGTGCTTCTGTTTCTCCGAGCAGCTCTTGATGCCCGGCGAGAGCATCTCAATGCCGGTGACCTACTTCATCGACCCGGAGCTTGATGACGAGCGCCGCCTCGACGATGTTCGTGAGATCACACTCAGCTACACCTTCTACCGCAACGAAGATGCTGAGAAGCGTGAAGGTCTGAACCCCGAGCGCTACGCTTCGCGCTGATCAAGCCTGCTCCCGGCGCAAAGGGTGCAGACGGAACGTCTGGTCGTTCCAAATAGCGGTTCGAGAATGCGGGACGGCGTGATGTTCGTCAGTCTGCGGATTCAAAGCGAGCGAAGGCTTTGGCGTAGGTGACCTCGCCTTTGCGCGGCCCTTCTTCCTCATCGAGGAAAGCCACCTGCAGATAGGGGCCTGCAAAAGCCCCTTGGAAGGCATCGGCATCATCCACGCTGAACCCGAAGCGCTCATAGAAGGCCGGATCACCGAGCAGGAAGACGCTGAGCCAGTCATTGGCCGTCGCCAGCGCAAGGCCGCTCTCGATCAAAGTCGAAGCGATACCCGTACCGCGATGCGGCTCCGTCGTTGCGACGGGGCCGAGGCCTAGGGCACGCTCCGGCGCGATCATCCGTGAAAGGATGACATAGCCGAGGATCTCGCCTTCGCTGTCCGCGACCAGCTCGATCTCCGCATCGCTGTCCTTGCGCAGTTGCACCACAAGCTCAGCCTCTGCGGGGCTGTCGAACGAAGCCCGGAGGAGGGCATCAACAGCTGCTTCATCGGAGGCTTCGTAGGGCCGGAGTTCCCAGTCGATCTCGCTCATGCTGCGGCCTCCGCCTTGATACGCTTGATCATGCTGGCGACGCCGTTCGAGCGTTGCGGGGTGATGTGCTCGGCAAGGTCGATCTCGGCCAGCCGGGCTTCGGCGTCGGTGGCGGTCACTTCACCTTTGGCCTTGCCGGAGAAGAGGCTGACCATCAGCGCCACGAGGCCCTTCACGATGGAGGCGTCGCTGTCGCCACGGAACCGGACATCATCGCCTTCGCCCTCGAAGACGAGCCAGACCTGGCTGGCGCACCCGCGGACCTTGTTGGCCTCGTTGCGCTCCTCGTCGGTGAGGGGCTCGAGGTTCTTCCCGAGGTCGATGATGTAGCGGTACTTCTCGTCCCACTCGTCGATGAATTCGAAGTCGGCGACGATATCGTCAAAGGCTGGGAGCTTTGCGGTCATGCTTCGCGAGCTAGGATGCGCCGCGGCAAAAGAAAAGGGCGCCGGACCCATGGCCGCGGCGCCCTTCGATGTTTCTTCCGAGGCTCTCGCCTTAGGCGCCCGAGGCACCCGCAGCTGCCGGCCAGCCGACGCAGCTCGACATGTCGTTGAGAGCGTGTTGGCCGAGGCAGAAGGCTTCCTCGTAAGGCGTGCGCGTTGCCGCGATGCACTGGTCGAGGTTCATCTGGGCGTTGGTGAAGCAACGCTCGGACTTCTTCGAGGTGCCGAAGGAAGCGAGATGACGCTGCTCGGCATCGTTCATGACGTAGCGTGCGCCGAGGACCAGGGCCTTGGTGACGATCGTCGAAGGACGAGCGGCCGGGTTGACCGCGGTCTCATCACCCCAGTCTTTCGACCAGCTGGCGAGGTTCACGAGGTTCGGGCGAGCGGTGCCCTTGCGGCTGACGACGACTTCACGGTCATAGTCGGCCCACTTGCGCTTGGCAGCGAACTGCATCGCGGCGTCGACACGGTCCATACCGGCGAGAGCGATCTCGCGCTTGGCCCAGGCGACGTTCTGCATGGCATAGGCTTCAGCGATGAACTGATCGCCAGCCTTGCGGATCTTGGCAGCGTCGTTGGTCGCGAAGGCCATGATGGCTGCGACGGCAGCTTCCGAGCCAGCCATGTTGCGAACGATGACCGGGTTGGCCTCGATCTCGGCTGCGAAGGCTTCTGCGTCACGGCGCTTCTTCATCTTCGCTTCGATGGCCGATGCGAACTCAGGCGAGTCAGCGGCGATCATCGCTGCGTAGGCGATCCACGAAGCGGCCATCGTACGGTTGTCGTGGCTGGCAAGGCGGAAATACGCATCGCGCATTTCGGCTTCGCTCGCAGGCATCTTCGTGGAGACATGGTCGATGTCCTCACGGAATTGAATGTAGGGCTGCGCTGCGTATTCGATCAGCTGCGCGCCTTTCATGTCTTCGACTTTGGCTGCAGCGCCGGCATGAGCCGCGCCGAGCGAAAGTGCGGAAACTGCGAAGCCAGCAGCGACTAGAGACTTGAGCATACCGTTCTCCCCAATTTCGAAGCGGCTGGCTGATGCCGTTTGACCGCAGTCTGCACCTTCCAGCAAGCTTGGTTTACGAATTCTGAATGCGTTGACGATGTTCCGAACCATCTTAATGCTCCCACCATAGTGACCCTTTGCACCGTGGGAGAGGATGGGTGTTCCGCGTTCAGGAACATTTAAGAGCCAAGGGCCTAGCGTTAACACATGCATGCGATTCACGGCCAAAATGCTGGCATCATCCCGGAAACTGAGAGCCTGCGGGCACCTTCCCTCGGAGGGAGCCCCGCAATGATTCTCCGCCAAGATGAGCAGGGCACGATTGTTGGCGCCAGTGAAACTGCGGTGACACTTTTTGGCGTGCGTGGAGAGCCGATCCGCGGCCTGCGCCTGACGGACCTTGTTCGCGCCCGGCAGCACCCGGCACTTCTCTCTGCGATGAACGAAGCGCTGGCGGCCGGTAAGTCTGAACTCGCCGTCGACCTGCGCGAGGGCGCGCGGGTGGCGTCGGCCATCCTTGAGATCCAGTCGATCCCGGCGGGCGGCTTCATCACACGCATCCGTCCGAAGATCGCGTCGGCTGCTCCCAAGCAACAGCCTCGCGGGCTCTCGAAGCTCCCCTCGGAAAAGCTGGCCGATGTCAGCCACGAGATCAGGACACCGCTCAACGCGGTGATCGGCTTCGCTGACGCCCTGCGCCAAGAGAGCTTCGGCCCTCTGGGTGATCGGCGCTACCGGGACTATGCCCGCCTTATTCAGGAGAGCGGCCAGCACGTCCTCAGCCTCATCAACGACCTTCTCGACCTCTCCAAGGTCGAAGCGGAGAAGCTCGAGCTGCATCTCGAGCCCGTCGACGTCCGCGCCTTCGTGATCAGCGTCGCCCAAACCTTCGGCCTTGAGGCCGAGCGGGCAGGGCTCGAGCTGACCTGCCAGACCGCGAAAGCCGTCGGCATCCACACGATCGATAAGAAGGTCGTGCGCCAGGTGCTCCTCAACCTCCTCGGCAATGCCCTCAAATTCACCCAGTCGGGTTCGATCACGCTTAGGACCAAGGTCTTGGGCGACCAGCTTGTCTTCGCCGTGGAAGACACAGGCGTCGGCATGAGCCGCGCTGACCTCGGCCGCATTGGCGAGCGGTTCTATCAGGCCCGGTCCGAAGGTGTTCGCGGCGGCAAGGGCTCAGGCCTCGGCCTCTCCCTTTCGGCTGCGCTCGCGAAGGCCCATGGCGGCCGCCTCGACCTGACCTCCGAAGAAGGCCGCGGCACGGTCGCGACCCTCTCGCTCCCGATCAAGCAGGCCCAGCCCAAGCGCTACCGTCCGCTTGAGAACAATGTCGGCGCGGAGATCGTCTCTCTCTACCGCTCGGCCCGCCAGCGGGTTTCCTGACAGATCATGGCCGCAAGGCTGCGCAGCGACCTTCAGGTCTCCGCCCTTCAACGGACGGCGGAAGGCGAAGGGCTGATCTTCACGGTGCTCAAGAAGGGCCATGAAGAGGGGGGGATGATCCTCCTCAAATGGGTGGAAGGCCGCGAAGCACGCCTCTTTGCGGAAGGCGCTGTCGGTGACGATCGCGGCTGGATTGCCCGAGGCGAGGAGCCTGTCCCCGAGTTCGAAGCGAACGAGATGATCAGGAGCGAAGAGAGCTTCGACCCTGATCTGTGGGTGATCGAAGTGATGGGCAGCTTCTCACGGATCGCGCGGCTGCTGACGCCTATCGGCTAGTCCTCGTCGGGGCTGCCCGCGACTTTTCCGGTGACCTGAGGCCCTGTGTAGATCTTGGCGCCGGGGACGGAGGAAGAGGGGACGTACTCGTCGTTCCCCGCCACCCGGCCCGTCAGGCGCTCGCGGCGCTCCTCGCGTCCCAGGATGCCCCTGATCGGGTCATCGCCATAGAGGTCCGAATAGACGCCGGAGCCGTAGATCCTGTCCTGCAGGTCCAGCTGCAGGCCCGCATAGCTGGTCGCGAGCTCAGCGAGATCCCGGTCATGGGCATAGATGTCGTCATCGAGGGGCTGGGGCTCCAGCGCCATCGCGGAATGGGCACCGGTCATGAAGGCGGAGAAGATGCGGGCGGGGTAGGTGGCCCCGGAGACCTCGTTCATCTCACGATTGTCGTCATTGCCGACCCAGACCCCTGCGGTCAGGTGCGCGGAGTAGCCAACGAACCATGCGTCCCGCCAGCCATTGGTCGTGCCCGTCTTGCCCGCCACCGCATGACCCTCGACCCTCGCTGCGCTGCCGGTGCCCGTCACCGTCACGGACTGGAGGAGGTCCGTCATCCGCTCCGCCGAGGAAGGGCTCATCACGCGGTTCGCAGGTGGTGCGCTGCGGGTATAGAGAAGCTCGCCGCGGCGGGTCCTGACTTCCTTGATGGCATAGGGCTCTAGCGCGATGCCGCCATTCGCAAATGGCAGGTAGGCGGCCGTCATCTCGTCGAGGGGCGTTTCGAAGACGCCGAGCGCGATCGAGGGGTGAGGGGCCATGTCGCCTTCGAAGCCGAGCCTGCGCCCTGTCTCGATCACCGTTTCCCGGCCAACCGCTTCGGTGAGCTGGACGGTCGTTGTGTTGGAGGAGCGTGCCAGTGCTTCGCGGAGGCGGACGGCGCCGAGATAGCGCTCTTTATAGTTGGAAGGCTCCCAGCCTTCGACTTGCACGGCGCGGTCGATGAACAGCGAGTCCTGGTCGAACCCGGCTTCGAGCGCTGCGAGGAAGATGAAAGGCTTGAAGGCGCTGCCTGGCTGGCGCTTCGCCTGGGTCGCGCGGTTGAACTGGCTGTCGGCGTAGTTCTTCCCGCCGATCATGGCGACGATGCCGCCATCGCGGTCGTACGCAATCAAGGCTGCCTGCTCGACGCCTCTGGCGAGTGCGACATCATCGAGCTGCGCCGCCACGGCTTCTTCGGCCGCCTTCTGCGCGCCGGCATCGAGCGTTGTGATGACGATCAGGTCTTCCGTCGCGTCCGGCAGCAGCCGCTTCAGCTCCGCCGCTGCGTGGTCGAGGAAATAGCCGCCGCCCGCCGAGCGGTCTTTCAGATGAAGCTCCGGCGGGAACATCATCGCCATGCGGGCGGTCAGCTCGTCAATGCGCTTCGCT
This sequence comes from Parvularcula mediterranea, assembly GCF_013085255.1. Classification (GTDB taxonomy): domain Bacteria; phylum Pseudomonadota; class Alphaproteobacteria; order Caulobacterales; family Parvularculaceae; genus Parvularcula; species Parvularcula mediterranea. The sequence goes on along the minus strand of NZ_JABFCX010000003.1, from coordinate 607,834 downwards.
TCAAGGAGGTTGCCGATGACCTCATGGCTACGCTCCAGCGCGCCGTCATAGTTCGCATGGGGCGCCAGCGCCGATGGTGCCTTGGGTAGACCAGCAAGGATGGCCGACTCCGCCAGGGTCAGATCCGCGGGAGCCTTCGAAAAATAGGCCTGCGCCGCTGCGTCGATCCCGTAGGTGTTTGCGCCGAGATAGATGCGGTTCAGGTAGAGCTCGAGGATCTCCTGCTTCGTCAGCCGCGCTTCGAGCCAGAGAGCGAGGTGCAGCTCCTCGAACTTCCGGGAAAAGGTCTGTTCGCCGGAGAGGAAGAGGTTCTTCACCAGCTGCTGGGTGATCGTAGAGCCGCCCTGAACCACGTCGCCAGCCTCGTAGTTCCTGACGGCTGCACGGACCATCGCGGTCGGGTCGAAGCCGGGATGGTGGAAGAAGTTCCGGTCCTCGGTCGCGAGGAAGCTGTCGATCAGGTAGGGCGGCAGCTCTCTGAGATCGATGGGCTCGCCAAGGTCGCTGCCCCGGGTACCGAGCTCGGTGCCGTCAGCGGCCCTCACCACGATGTTGGGCTGCCGGCCCGCCGAATCGAGATCGACGTCAGCCGTAGGGAAGTAGGTCCGCGCGACCTGCGCATTCACCGCAAGGAGGGGGATCGCGAGGGTCAGCGCCGTCGAGGTGCCGAAGAGAGCGGGCCTGATGAGGTGGCGAAGCCTGAGAGCTTTGGCCGTCGACACGGCTCCGCGTCCCACAACCTTCAGGAAGGTCTTGGTGCCCACCATGAAATCGGTGGTCAGCTCTTTGAAAACCTTGGCCGTCGCCCCGTTCCTCTTCTCGCATCGTCGCCGGTCAGCGACTCATCCAACAGTCTAGCGGAACGATCGTCCCGCATCAGTTCGCAGCGCAGCAAAAAGCAGGTTCCTTGCCGCGAGTTCACCGCGAGCGATCAGAGTTCGCCCCGCGCGATCCACGCCGTGTCCGAGACTTCCTCGAACCAGGGGGAGAACCCTCCGACATAGATGGCGTTGTCCTTCTCGAAGGGGGAGCGCTCGAAATCGGCGATCTTCGCCAGCGGGCGCTGGTTCGGATCATTCCCCGGCACGAAGACCTCTTCGAGGCGGTAGGAGGTCTGCCCACCGACAACGGTCCTCACGAGATACCAAGCGTCCTTGCCAAACCCCGTCCGCCAGTAGGGGAAAGTGGGCCGGGCGATCAGGTAGTCAGGGTCGTAATAGACTTCGATGCCAATCCACTCTTCGAGGTCGCGGCCCCGGCGTTTGATGGTCGTCGCCTCGTGCGCCTGAATGTAATGCGGCTCGCGCCCAAGATCGGTGCGGAGGAGATTGGCCAGGTCCCGCTCGAGGATCGGACGCTCATCACCCGGAGAATAGCGGAAAGCCCGGTTGAGAGACGTGAAGGCCAGCGTCGTCTTGGACCGCGACCGGTCACATCGGAACGACGAGATGTGGTACGCCTTCTGCCAGTAGATATCGAGGTTCTCGAGATAGGGCCGGGTGGCCACAAGGTCTTCGAGGTCGAGAAGCACTTCCCATGTCGCGCGCGCCCCGTCCTGACGCTGCAGGATCTGGCGATCGGTCGCTGCGTACATCCGGCCATTGCAGACCGCGAAGCCGCGCACCTTTTCCTGACCTCGCGGCGTGAACTCCGGAACCGGATCGAAGCGGATGCCGCCGATCGCTGCCGGATCATAAAGACCGCGCGTGATGCCCAGCGGCGCAGGACCCGCGCCTATCAGCACCGTGTCACGCTTCAGCTTGGGATCGCGCCAACCGTGGATGGCGTCCACGCTGACCATCTCGACCTGCGCATCGGAGCTACCGATCTCCTGCTTGGTCCAGTTGCCGCTCGGCGTACGGATGAAGAGCCCGGCAGGCGCAGCCTGACCGCGCTTCTTGTCGAAGGCACCGCCGACGAGGAGGTAGTCGAGCCGCTCAATAGGCATCCCCTCGAAATCGGTCTCGAAGCTCACTGGCTCCAGAGAGGACGCGCGAGAGAAGCCGCGGGGCATCTGGTAGTCGAGCTCCCAATGATCCTCGCGGCTATCAAGGCGCAGGACCTGGCCCCGGCGGCTGTTCTCGGTGTCGTTCTTATGGGCATTGCCTGCGAAGAGGCGGCCTTCATGGGTGACGATCCGGGTGATCTCCGTGCCCGTCATGTTGCGGCCGTTGAGGTCTTCCTCTCCCGCTTCGAACGCGAAGAGCCATGGGACATCCGGGATGTCGGCCTTCTTCTCGTCCTGGGAGATGATGATGTTGGCTTCGCGGCGGATGAAGGTGATCGCTGCCTCGGTCATCGCGTCGCCCTCCGAGCCGAAATAGCGGTAGACGCTCTCGCGGTCCCGGCCGATCGCTTCATAGACCACGGCGACCGCGCCGTTCCTTCTCAGCTGCGCAGCGAAGGGCTTCGCCTGACGGAAGTCGTTCTGGGTGCCTGCTGAATGCACGATGAAAAAGGGCGGTAGGGCATCGGCCTTGGCGGTCTGGTAGGCGGGGGAGACCACAGGCCAGAAGGCGGCATTGTCGGTGAAGACGTTGCGCAGGGTCCTGCCAATTGACGTCTCGAGCGTCGTCGCGCCAAGCTCTGCAGGGATGTCATAGGCCTCGGCGTCGATGGCAATCACGCCGCCAAGGTCCGAAGGCTTCGCCCCGTGCTTGGCGAGATAATAGGGGTCGGTGCCCACCAGCGCCGCGATATGCGCGCCTGAAGCATGGCCAGCGACATAGATCTGGCGCGGGTCGATGCCGTAGCGGTCAGCGTTCTTCGCCAGCCAGACGGCTGCGCCTGCCACGTCTTCGGCCTGCTCTCGCGGGGTCACTTCGGGGTGGAGGCGGTAGTTCAACGCCGCGACGGCGAAGCCTTCCTGCAGGAAGAATTTGGTCTTGGAGACCGCCGTGCGCTTGTCGCCGGACTGCCAGCTGCCGCCATGAACGATCAGGATCGCAGGCTTGAGCTGATCCAGCGGCCGCGCCGCGACATCCATCAGCTGGCGCGGATGGCCGCCATAGGGCTTGTCCCGCTCGATGATCTCGGCAGGCAAAGGCTGCGCATGCGCAGCGGTGGTGATGGCAGCAATGGCTAGGACCAGCAGGCGGATCATGGACGAACCTCAAGGCTTCGCGGGCCCTTCTGGGCCTTCCCTCCGTCCCTTCTCGCTGCCAGACGTTAAGCTCTTGTTGAGGCTGTTTGGATCTTGCCGAATGTCCACGGAACGTCCGTTCTGGGAGAGGAAAGCCCTCGCGGAAATGACCCGCGAGGAGTGGGAGTCCCTGTGCGATGGCTGCGGCCGCTGCTGCCTCGTCACCCTCGAGGACGAAGACGAGCCGGACGTTTTGGACGAGACCTCCATGCACTGCCGCCTGTTTGACCCCGAGAAGCGGGCCTGTACCTGTTACGAACGCCGCTCCGAGATCGTGCCCGAATGCGTGCCGCTCCGGCCTGACAATATCGCCGCGCTCACCTTCATGCCGCCGACCTGCGCCTACCGCCGCCTCTCCGAAGGCAAGGGCCTTGCCGACTGGCATCCGCTGGTCAGCGGCAGCGCGAAGACGGTCGAAGAGTTCGGCATCGCCGTCTCCCGTGATCTCGTGAACGAGCGCGGGGTGAAGGAAGAGGACTACTGGCGCTACGTGAACGGACGCCGACGCCGCTAAGCGCTTCTCTCTCATTCCAGAAATGCTCAGGGTGCGGGCAGACTTATCCCCGCGTCCTCCCCATGCCGTAACTTCTCAGCATGCGGCAGAGCAGTGACACCCTCGCTTCCGACCTCCTGAAAGGTCTCGAGCTTCTCCTCATCGACCAGGCGGAGGCCTTAAACGGCATCGACTGGCACGATGGGGAGCAGGTCGCGCTCGCCGAGAAACGTGGACGGATCATCCAGGTCCACAGAGGCAATGTCGAGAAGACACTCGGAATGAATGACAAGCGACAGATCAGCGACATCGACGACCCCTTCCACGGCGACACCGAAGCCCTCAGACGAGACTTGGAACTGCGACTTCGTCGCCATGCAGATGCTCTTGGGAAAGAAGAGCTCGCTCGAAGGATACGAGCGCGAGGACTTGATCCCGATAAACTGGGGATGGGACTTCTGGGCGCGGACGGATCAGAAAGCACCGGAGCGTGACTGGCGCACTTGGCTCGTCCTTGGCGGCCGTGGCGCAGGCAAGACCCGCACCGGCGCCGAATGGATCCATGAGCGTGTCCGTCAGGGGGCGGAGCGTATCGCCCTCGTGGCCGAGACCTATGGCGACGGGCGCGAAGTGATGCTGGAAGGCCCCTCAGGTCTCCTCCACACCGGCTATCCCAGCGAACGACCGCGCTACGAACCCTCGCGCAGGCGGCTTTCCTGGCCGTCGGGAGCCGAGGGGCACATCTTCTCAGCCGAGGACCCAGAAGGCTTGCGCGGCTATCAGTTCGATACGGCGTGGTCGGACGAATTAGCCAAGTGGCCGTCTGGCGAAGACACCTGGTCGAACCTTCAGATGGGCCTCAGGCTTGGCGATGATCCGCGCCAGATCGTCACCACGACGCCCCGCACCGTGCCGCTCCTGAAGGAGATCATGGCTCGCGAGACGACCGAGCTGACCCGCGCCTCCAGCTACGCCAACCGCACGAACCTCGCCGCCAGCTTCTTCTCCGAGATCGCTGCCGTCTACGAAGGGACCGCGCTTGGCCGTCAGGAATTGCTCGGTGAGCTGATCGAAGACCTCGCAGGCGCGCTCTGGACGTGGGACATGATCGAGGCTGCGCGGGCGGAGCCGCCCCAAAGTTTCCGCCGGATCGTTGTCGCAGTGGACCCACCCGTGACGAGCCATGAGGGCTCGGACGCCTGCGGCATCGTCGTTGCTGGCCTCTGCCATGCGGAGGACAAGCGCGCCTTCGTCCTCGCCGACCTCACGGTGAAGGGCCTGCGGCCCCATCAGTGGGCGGAGCGTGTTGCGGAGGCCTATCACCGCTTCGAAGCCGACCGCGTCGTCGTGGAGGTCAACCAGGGCGGCGACCTCGTCACCGATGTCCTGGGCACGGCGAGCCCATCCATCCCCGTCAAGGCCGTCAGGGCGACCCGCGGCAAGATCGTCCGGGCTGAGCCTATCGCCGCACTTTATGAGCAGAACCGCATCCACCACGCCTGTCCGCTGCCCGAGCTCGAAGACCAGATGACGAGCTTCACCGGCGTGGGCTCTGGCAGCCCCGATCGCCTCGACGCCCTCGTCTGGGCACTGACGGACCTGATGATTGGCCACGAGGCCGTCCCGCAAATCCGATCGCTCTGAAGGAGGAGCCATGTTGAAACGATTGATCCGCAAGGAGGGCCCGGCGGAAGCCAAGGGCACCTCCCTCGCCACCCTCATCGCGCTCCACGGGGCAGGGGAGCCGGGGGGAGCTGTCCCTGCACCGAGCTTCACCGGCAACGTCGTCGCCTACCGCTCGATCCGCATGATCGCCGAGGCCGCGGCCTCCGTGCCCCTGCAGGTCAGGGAAGGTGGGGAGGTGCTGGCCGACGGCACGCTCTGCTACCTCCTTGACTGTCCGAACCCGGACCAGTCAGGGACGGAGCTTCTGGAGGAGATCTACGGACATCTCCAGACCCACGGCAACGCCTATATCGAGCGCCTCGACAATGACGGAGACCCGCGCGCGCTCTTCTCCGTGCACCCTGAGACGGTGGAGGTCACCGAAGACGGCTACCGCCAGCGCCTGAAGCGCGGTGAGCGGATGATCCGCCCCGACGTGACGGGCCGCTCGCCGCTCCTGCACCTTGCGCTCTGGCAGCCCCAAGGCGGCCGCAGGGGCCACGCGCCGCTCTCGACAGCGCGGGAGGCCATCCACCTACATAACGCAGCCGGAGCGTGGAACCGTCAGCTCCTCGACAACGCCGCGAGGCCGTCGGGAGCGCTCATCCACCGGGCCAAGGAAGCGGGTGGTCATCTGACCCCTGAACAGTTCGACCGCCTGCGCGCAGAGCTCGACCAGTCCTTCGCTGGACCCCGCGGGGCGGGGCGCCCACTCCTCCTCGATGGCGGCCTTGACTGGCGGCCAATGGGCATGACCCCGGCGGAGATGGACTTCCAGAACCTCAAGCACTCAGCCGCCCGCGACATCGCGCTGGCGTTCGGTGTGCCGCCCATGCTGCTCGGTATCCCTGGTGACAATACCTACGCGAACTATCGCGAGGCGAACCTCGCCTTCTGGCGTCAGACGGTCCTGCCCTTGGTCAAGAAGGTGTCGGGCGCGCTTTCGGGATGGCTCGAGCCCGGACGTATGCAGAGGGTCGAGCCTAACCTCGCGGCCCTCGAAGCGCTCGCGCCAGAGCGTTCCTCACGCCTCGACAGGATCGCAGCCGCCGACTTCCTCTCCGACGCAGAGAAGCGTGCAGCGTTCGGCTATCCCCCGCAGGAAGGTGGCGCGCGATGACCGGGCGTCGGCGAGTCCCACTCGCAGTGATCATGGCGCTGTGTGTACAGCTCATCGCCGCGCTCCTCTGGGCGGGGGCAGCCGCCCACCGGCTGACCGCGCTTGAGGCTAAGCTCACAGCGCTCCCGGCCCTCGATGTCCGCGCTGCGCGCCTTGAGGAGCAGACCGTGCACCTCTCCGCCCAGATGACCCGGATCGAGATGAAGCTCGACCGCGCCCTCCATGAGGAGAGCCAGCGATGATCGCCGAGAACCGCGCGGAGATCGAAGGCTACGCATCCCTCTTCGGCGTTGCCGATCTGACAGGCGACAAAGTCATGCCCGGAGCGTTCGGACACCAACTTATCCCCGCAGGAAGGGCGCCAGTTAGGATGCTTTATCAGCATCAGGCGGAGGCCCCGATTGGCCGTTGGACGACCATCAAAGAGACGCAACGCGGACTGTTCGTGCGCGGAGAGCTCTTCCTCGACACCGATGGAGGGCGCGAAGCCCACGCGCTTGTCGAAGGCGGCGCACTCGACGGTCTCTCCATCGGTTTCAAGACCCGCAAGGCCCGCAAGAGGCCAGGCGGCAGGCTCCTCACCGATGTCGACCTCTGGGAAATCAGTATCGTGACGTTCCCGATGTCGCCCCAGGCCAGGATCACCCGCGTCGGCGGTCCCGGCCAGCGCCTTCCCCGCAACCTTCTCGCCGCTTAGAAAAAGGATACGGCATGACTCTAGAGACCAAACACGCTTCTGTCGAAGAGAAGGCGCTCGCCGCCGATCTTCTGCACACGTTCGAAGCCTTCAAGTCCGAGAACGATCAGCGCCTCGACGCCATCGAAAAGCGCGGCCACGCAGACCCGCTGCAGGACACAAAGCTGCGCAAGATCGAAGCCTCGCTCAATGAGCAGAAAGCGGCTATCGACCGCCTCGCCATCTCGGCCCAGCGCAGTGTGCAGGCGGACGAAGCGCCTGAGCAGAAGCGTGCCTTTGAGCAGTATATCCGCGCCGGTATCCTGACCGCGCCGGAAGAAAAGTCGCTCTCGGGCTCGTCCGATGCCGATGGCGGCTACACCGTGCCGACTACCATCGAAACTGCGATCGACCGTGCCCTGACGGAAGTCTCGCCGTTTCGCAGCTTCTGCAGCGTGCGCCAGATTTCGTCCTCAACCTACCGCGTCGCGGTCAACGAAGCAGCCTACGCTTCGGGCTGGGTTGGCGAGACCGATGCGCGGCCTGAAACCACGACACCGTCGATCGCCGCCATCGAGTTCAAGACCGGCGAGATCTACGCCATGCCCGCGGCGACGCCGCAGCTCCTCGAGGACTCGGCCGTCGATATCGAGGCGTGGATCGCTTCGGAGGTGCGCGGAACGTTCGCCTCTGCAGAGACCGACGCCTTCGTCAATGGAGACGGCGTCAACAAGCCGCTCGGCTTCCTCCAGGCCCCGAATGCCACGGACGCCACCCGCACCGCGACTGAGATCGGCACCCTCGCAGGCGGCATCGACGGCGACAGCCTGATCGAGCTCGTCTATGCGCTCGACAGCCGTTACCGCGAGAATGGCCGCTTCGTCTTCAACCGCCACACGGCAGAAGCCATCCGTAAGCTGAAGGGCTCGGACGGCACCTACCTCTGGACCCCGGGCATCGCCGCAGGCCAACCGGCCACGCTGCTCGGCTATCCGGTCGCAGAAGTCGAGGCTATGCCGAACGCAGGCGCCGGCGCCAATGCCGTCGCCTTCGGTGACTTCTCGGCAGGCTACCTGATCGTCGACCGCAAGGGCGTCCAGGTCCTCCGCGATCCGTTCAGCGCCAAGCCCTACGTGCTCTTCTACACCACGAAGCGCGTCGGCGGCGGCGTTCAGGATCACGCAGCCATCAAACTTCTGTCCACGTCGTAAGAGGACACAGGCGATGTACGAGCTCATCACCCCTCCGGCCGTCGAGCCCTTTTCCCTCACGGACCTCAAGTCGGCCCTCAGGGTCGACCATTCGAATGAGGATGATCTCCTGATGCGGCTCGGCATCACGGCGAGGGCGTTTATCGAGCGCAGGCTCGGCCACGCCATCGCCGCCCAAACCTGGCGGCTGACCCACCCAGGTCAGCCGTCGGGGCCCCTGACCCTCCGCCCCGGGAAGGTCAGTGCGGTGACGGATGTATCCCTCCGCTATGGCGAAGGCGCCTATGCCTCCACCTTTGACTACACCTTCTGCGAAAGCCGCCCGGCCACGGTGACGATCACCGCACCGAGCGCCGCAGAAGACGGCGCGATGACAGGCGTTCAGGTCACCTTCACCGCTGGCCGCAGCGACGTCTCCACCACCCCGCCGGAGCTCATCGAGGCCATCCTGTCCCTCGCCGCGCACTATTACGAGAACCGCGAGGCTGTGGGCGAAGGCCGCTATGTCGCCATGCCGCTGAAGGTGGAAAGCCTGCTCTCCGGCCTCCGCGAGGTGTCGCTGTGATCGGCGAGCTGCGCGACGAGATCGAGATCCTCCGCCCTCATCGTATTGTCGACGAAGGCGGCGGATACTCCTTCGGCTACCAGAGCCTCGGCACGGTTGCAGCACGGGCCGAGCGAAAGCGCGCAGCCCGCGACCGGACCTTTGGAGCGGAGCAGCTGCGCTCCCGCAAGAGCTTCCTTATCCGAAGCCGCGATGACCTGATCTTCGAAATGCGGATTGTCGAGCGCGGCCAGACCTACCGTATCACCGATATTCAGGACCAGGATCAAACCGGCCGCTTCGCCCTCATCGAGGGAGAGGAGATCATGCAATGACCATGGATGCAGCATGGGCGCTCCAGACCGCGCTCTACGACGCCCTGACCGGAGACGCAGAGCTTCAGGCCCTTCTCGGAAGTCCCGCGCGGGTTTATGATACCGTGCCAAAGAATGCCGCTTTTCCGCTAGTTCAACTCGGCTCCGTCCGTATGCGGCCCTATGAGGGGATCGAAGGCGGGTATGAGCATATCATCCGCTTGACCGTCTTCTCCCGCTGGGGTGGCCGCAAGGAGCCCAAGGCGGTCACGGAGCGCCTTCGCGCGATCCTCCAAGACGCCCGGCTGACCCTTGAAGGTCACGAGATGGTCCAGGCACGGATGGTCTTCGAAGATCACCTGAAGATCCGTGAGCCCGACATCATGCAGGGTAGCTTGCGCTTCCGCTTCGTGACCATCACCGAAACGGCGGTGGCAGCGTGAGCGCTCAGGCTGCTGACCTCGCGCTCCTCTCGGTCGGTGAGGGTACGGAGCAGGTCCCTGTCGCAGGCCTCACGCGCCGCAGCCTGCGTCTGGATCGCCGTCCCGGCGACCGCACCACGCGCGATGGCGCAGGCTGGCAGGAAGCCGAAGCCCTGACAGGCCCTGCGTCTGCTGAGCTGCGAGGAGAAGGCGTGTTCCTCTCCGGGACCGCGATGGACTTCATACGGACGGTATTCCTCGAAGGCGAGAGTGAGGTCTTCGCGCTCGCCTCGGGAGGAGGGGAGTGGCGCGGCCGCTTTCTCGTCCGCCAGCTGAGCTTCGACGGCAAGGCGGAGGACGAGATGCGCTTCTCCATTCGCCTCACCTCCACCGGCCCCGTGGCCTTCAGCCCCAGCAACTAAGGAGGCTTCATGCCCCAAGACAGACAGGCTCACAGCGTTGTGGACGGCGAGACCGAGGCCCAGCTCCGCCCCGTTGCCGCCGCTATCGAGACGGCATTCTCCGAACTCGCCCGTTCCCTCACGGATGAACTCGAGCGCGCGTCAGCCGAAGGCCGCCAGTCGATGCGCGAGCTGGCTGACGGCGTCATTGAGGACCTCGCACGCATGGCCTCCCAGCGCCTGATCGGCGATCCGCTGAGCCGCGCCTTTGGCGGTCAGGACGGCAAGGGATCGGATATCGTCAGTGCCCTCATCAAAAGGAGCATGCGCAATGGCTAGAGACGGCTTCCACGACGTCCTCTTCCCGCACGCCGTCGCCCTTGGGGCGGCTGGCGGCCCGACGCGAAGGACGGATATCGCTGCGACAGCTTCTGGCGGTGAGGTCAGGCGTGCGCGCTGGGCAGGCTCCCGGCGCAGCTGGCGAATCGCCCTCGGTGGCCTCTCGCAGCCTGAGAGCGCCGAGCTTCTCACCTTCTTCGAAGCGCGCGAGGGACAGCGCTACGCCTTCGCCTTCCGCGACCCCTTCGACCATTCCAGCAACCCCTCGGGGGGAGCGCCGACACCGCTTGATGCAACCCTCGGGACCGAAGACGGAACGCAGACGGAATTTGTCTTCGCCAAGTCCTATGGCAGCACTTCGCGTGTGATCGATCTCGTTGATCCGGCAAGCCTGCAAGTCGCGGTCGATGGCGTAGCGCTCGATCCGGGAGCATTCTCTCTCGATACGGATCGTCGGAGCATCACCCTCGTAGACCCTCCGGCGGAGGGAGAGGAGGTAACCGCAGGCTTCCTCTTCGATACCCCGGTTCGCTTTGCGAGCGATAGCCTCGAGCTCTCTCTTGGCGCGCGAGGCGCAGCGGTGCCGTCGATCGAACTCGTCGAGGTGCGCCTGTGAAAGAACTTCCAACCCCGCTGGCGACAGCGCTCTCCCAACAGGGCGCAGGAACGGTGCTCTGCCTGAAGATCATGCTGGCTGACGGAAGGATCGTCGGCCTCACCGAGCACGATACCAATCTCACTTTCGGCGGTGCAGTCTACCTGGCCCAGCCTGGCCTGAGCCTCGCGGAGTTCGAGAGGACAGCCGACCTCGCACCGGACTCAGCCGTTCTTGAAACAGCTCTGTCCACCAATGGCCTCGCATCGGGTGACCTCAACCGTGCTGCGCTCCTCAACAGCCGTGCAGAGATCATTCGCGTAAGCTGGGAGAACCCTGATCATCACGAACTCATCGCCGTCGGTACGATCGGAGAGGTCGAGCGCCGAGGCGAAGCACTGCTTCTCGAGTTTCGCGGTCTCGCAGAGCAGCTCGCCGCGCCGACGGGCCGCCTCTATCAGAAAAGCTGTGACGCCAGCCTCGGGGACGGGCGCTGCAAGGCTTCTCTCAGTAGTACGTCTTTTGAGATCAGTGGGCAGATCACCAGCGCCTCGGGCGTGACGCTTGCGATAGACGCTCTGCCGGCAAACGCCGCAACCTTCGCCCACGGGAGCGCTGAGTTTCCTGATGGCACCAAGTACCCCATCCGGACAGCAAGACAGGACGGCGAGGGCTGCGTCGTGACCCTCTGGCGCGCGCCATCGCTTGATCCCGCCTCAGGCAGCTCAGTCACCCTCAGGGCGGGGTGCGACAAGCGTTTCGAGACCTGCCGCGACGTGTTCGCCAACCACGAGAACTTCCTCGGCTTCCCAACTATTCCCGGTACAGACGTCCTCGCAGTGCAGAAGGCCGCCAGCCGATGAGCGCGGCTGACCGCGCCGTCGCCCACCGGGCCAAGATCGTCCTCGCAGCGCTCGCATGGCTGGGGACGCCCTACCGCCATCAGTGCTCCCAGAAAGGGCAGGGCACGGACTGCCTCGGCCTGATCAGGGGGATCTACCGGGACATCACAGGAGGCGAGCCGGAGAGCCCGCCTCCCTATGCCCGGTTTGAGCGAGGCCGCGAGGAGACGATGCTCGAGGCGGCCCAGCGCAACCTGATCCTTACGGACCACCCCCTGCCTGGCGACGTCCTCCTCTTCCGCATGCGCCGTACCCAGCCGGTCAGGCATTGCGGTGTCCTCATCGCGCCCGACCGTTTCGTCCACGCCCATCAGGGACAGAGCGTTCTTGGTGCGTCCCTTTCGCCATTCTGGCGCGATCGCCTCGCCGCCAGCTTCGCCTTCCCGGAGCCGCAATGACCCAGTCCATCCAGACCTTCGCAGCGCAGGCCGGGCAGACAGCCCTCAGAGAAGCGCCGCGGATCGCCGCTGCCTACGCGGCGGATCAGGCAACGCTCGCCGCGACCAACATCCTCTTCGGCCCGGTCAAGCGCACCCGTGCTGGCAGGCCCCTCGAAGAAATCCGCATCCTGACGGCAGGCGAAGGCGGCGGCATCCCCCGAGTCTACGGCCGGGCACGTGTGGGCGGGCAGATCATCTGGGCGTCGGACGTCTCCGAAACCACCTTCACCCAAACCTCGACAACCGGTGCGAAGGGCGTCAAGCGTGCCAGCGAAACTTCCGCCACCGAGTACCGCTATAAGGTCAGCGTCGCGATAGCCTTGTGTGACGGCGAGCTGATCCGTATCGGTAGGGTGTGGGCTGACGGCAACCTGATCACGCTCGCAGACTTCGACTATCGTATCTATCACGGTACGGAGGACCAGTCGCCTGACCCGCTGATCGAAGCGCTGGACGGCACAGCCCCCGCCTATAAGGGCACAGCCTACATCGTCATCGAGGAGCTCGATCTGGCCCCCTTCGGCAACCGGATCCCGCAATTCAATTTCGAGATCGTCTGCCCTGTGGGAGAGAGCGACCCGGACGATATGGAGCAAGCCATCCGTGCCGTGACGCTCATCCCGGGATCCGGCGAGGCTGTCTACGCGATGGAGCCTGTCTTCGAGACCACCGGGGAGGGCGTGACTACGGCCCTCAACCGCCACAACGGCTTGGGCCTGCCTGATGCTGAGGCAAGCCTCGACGAGCTTCAGGCCGTCCTGCCGAACCTCGAATCCGTCAGCCTTGTCGTCAGCTGGTTCGGCGATGACCTCCGCGCAGGTCACTGCCAGGTCCGTCCCGGTACGGAGCGCCCTGAGCGTGTCTCGGAACCTGACTTATGGTCGGTCAACGGAGAAACCCGCGCTGAGGTCCGCCCGCTGACACAGAACGGCGAGACGCCTTCCTATGGCGGCACGCCTTCTGACGAGAGCGTCAAGGCGATCATCCAAGACATCAAGGCGCGCGGCCTCGCCGTGACCTTCCACCCATTCGTTCTCATGGACATCCCCGCAGACAACGCGCTCAACGACCCCTCGGGTGCTCCTTCGCAGCCGCCTTACCCGTGGCGCGGCAGGATCAGGGCAGACAGCGAGGTCGACGACAGCTCGGCCGCTGTCAGGGCACAGGTTGACCAGTTCTTCGACAGCTACGAAGTCATGGCTCTTCACTATGCGGAGCTTTGCGCGGAAGCAGGAGGCGTCGAGACGTTCCTGATCGGCTCGGAGCTCCGCGGCCTCACGCGCTTGCGCGATGAAAGCGGCGCGTTCCCTGCGGTCCAACGGCTGATCCAGCTTGCCCAAGCAGTGAAGGCGATCCTCCCTGCGGCGACGATCACCTACGGAGCCGACTGGTCAGAGTACGGTTCCTACGTCCCTTCCGATGCGCTCAGCGACCTCTACTACCCCCTCGATCCTCTGTGGGCCGATAGCTCCATCGGTGCCATCGGCATCGACAACTACTTCCCCCTGACTGACTGGCGTGAAGGCGAGGGCCATCTCGACGCCGCCGAAGCTGAGGGTCCCTACGACCTCGATTACATCGCTTCCCGAGTCGCAGGCGGCGAGGGCTTCGACTGGTACTACGCCTCCGAAGCTGACAGGCAGGAACAGGTCCGTACACCAATCACAGATGGCGCTTTTGGCGAGCCTCACGTCTTCCGGCCCAAGGACCTCATCTCTTGGTGGTCGCTTCCCCACGAAGAGCGGAGCGCCGGATCAAAGACCGGCGCGACCCCTTGGGTGCCCCAATCCAAGCCCATCCTCTTCACCGAGATCGGATGCGCCGCCATCGACAAGGGCGCCAACCAGCCCAACGTCTTCCTCGACCCCAAATCATCGGAGAGCTTCGCGCCGCATTTCTCCACCGGCGCGCGAGATGACCGGGCCCAGCGGGCAGCGCTCGAGGCGCAGCACCGCTATTGGTCGAAGCCTCAGAACAACCCCGCCTCTTCCGTCTACGGCGGTTCGATGCTCGATGCCTCGCGCATGGCCGTCTATTGCTGGGATGCTCGTCCGTTCCCTGAGTTTCCCGCACGGCAGAGCCTCTGGGCAGACGCGGGCAACTGGACCACGGGCCATTGGCTCAACGGCAGGGCAGGGAAGGTCCGCCTCTCCCGCCTGATCGAAGCCCTCGGCCGCGAGGCGGGCCTCTTCGCGATCAACGCCTCAGCCTGCGACCAGCTCCTTTCGGGCTATGTCGTCAGTGAGCCGATGACCGCCCGTCAGGCGATCGAGCCACTGCTCGACCTCTACCAACTCGACACGTGGGCGCGGGAAGGTGTGGTCTATGTCGCGCCTCGGCACGGCACCGAGGAACTGAGCGTCGACGAAGGCGACCTCGTCCTGCGCGGTGACCGTCAGCCCCTTGCACTTGATCATCGGCAGGCGGAGGAACTCCCCGCCGCACTCAGCCTCACCTATGCCGACGAGCTTTCAGGCTTCGGCCTCAAGATCGTTGAAGCGCGGGACGAGACCGACCCCGGCGGGCGCACAGCTCGGATCGGCACGTCTGTCATCATGGAGGAAGGTGAGGCGAGGGCGCGCGCGAGGGCCATCCTTGCCGAGGCCCGCGGCATGGATCTCACCGCTAGCTTCGCGCTGCCGGAGCTGGCCGACGGCATTGAGCCCGGCACCGTCCTGCGCCTGACAGGGGAGGAGGGAGCTCTGACCCTTCGCGTCACGGCCATGACCGAGACCGACATCCGCGCCATCGACACGGTCAGAACTGACCCGGGCCTGTTCGCGGTGACCTATGAAGGTATCGCGGCAAGCCCCGACCTTCTGCCCGTCACCTACGGCGCGGTGCTGCTGGGGGCCCTCGACATCCCGCTCCTCACGGAAGGGAGCACCGAAGCGCAGCTCTGGCTCGCGGCGTTCGCCGAGCCCTGGCCCGGCGGCGTGGCCGTCTATCGGCAAGGCGAGGCGGCGCTCCTCGCACGGCTCTCTCGCCAATCGCCGATGGGCAGGCTCACCGCGCCCCTCGCTCCTGGGACCGCGGGGCGCTGGGACAGGGGCAGCACCCTCTCCCTCTCTCTCCCGGCGGGCAGCCTAGAAAGTCGCCCCGAAGCTGACATCCTCGCAGGCGCGCAGCTCGCAGCCGTCGAGACGCCACGAGGCTGGGAGCTTCTGCAGTTCCAGAGCGCCGCGCTCCAGCCCGACGGCACATGGCAGCTCTCAGGTTTCCTCAGGGGCCGCAACGGCACCGAGGAAGAGGCTGCCGCCGGCGCAGACACAGGCTCACGCATCGTCCTCCTCGATGAAGCATCGAGCCTCCCGCTCCCGCCTGACCGCTGGGGCATCACCGAAGCCATCACCTATGGCCCCGAAGGCGCAGAGCCCGGCGCCTATCCCTATCGGGAGGGATCGATCGCGCTCGAAGGGCGAGGCGCAAGACCTCTCAGCCCCGTGCATCTGCGCGCCGAAAATGCCGCCGGAACCACCACGCTCCACTGGATCAGGCGCACCCGCATCGGTGGAGATCGCTTCTCCTCAGGGGACATTCCCCTCGGCGAGACCGAAGAACACTACGAAATCAACGTCTTCGACCAGAACGGAGCGCTTCTCGAAACCATCGAGACTACCGCACCGACAGCCAGCTTCGCGCAAGCAAACGCCCATTCGGTCACGGTCGCGCAACGCTCCTCAGTCTATGGTGCGGGCAGGGCCGCTTCACTCGTGCTTTAACTAAGGGTCAAAGCGGTTGAAATCGAAGGCGGTCCGCTCAACTAGTCACCGGGACCACAATTCGGGAGAACCGCTTGGCCAAAGATCCATACACGGTGCTCGGCGTAGGCCGACAGGCGTCGCAGGACGAGATCCGCAGCGCATACCGCAAGCTTGCCAAGCAGTATCACCCTGACCGCAACCAGGGCGATGCCGCCTCGGAAGAGAAGTTCAAGGCCGTCACGGCAGCCTTCGAAATCATTGGCGACGAAGATAAGCGCAAGCGCTTCGACCGCGGCGAGATCGATGCTGACGGCAATGAGCGCTCAGTCTTCGGCCAGGGCGGCCCATTCGGCGGTGTCGATCCTGCAGAGGCCGCAGAACGCTTCCGCCGCCGTGCCCGTCCGGGCCGAGGCG
Organism: Parvularcula mediterranea; assembly: GCF_013085255.1. Taxonomy (GTDB): domain Bacteria; phylum Pseudomonadota; class Alphaproteobacteria; order Caulobacterales; family Parvularculaceae; genus Parvularcula; species Parvularcula mediterranea. Next base: position 591,452 of record NZ_JABFCX010000003.1, on the reverse strand, counting down.
GCCAAGGCGGCGGCTTCGAGGATTTCGGCGACATTTTCTCGGACTTTTTCGGGCGCGGCGATCCGGGGGGCAGACAGGCTCCGCGCGCCAGCAAGGGCCGCGACATAAGGACTCGTCTCACCGTCCCCTTCCTTGAAGCGGCGCGCGGCACCACGAAGAAGGTGACGCTGCCCGGCGGTACGACGGCCAATGTCACGATCCCCGAGGGCCTGCGTGACGGACAAACCCTGCGTTTGCGCGGCAAAGGGCACTCCGGCGTCCATGGCGGCCCCGATGGCGATCTCTTCGTGGAGATGACCGTTGCCGCCGATCCGCAGTTCGAGGTTTCGGGCGATGACGTGACAACCGAGGTCGACCTGCCGCTGAAGGAAGCGGTCCTTGGCGGTAAGCTCGAAGTGCCGACCCTGACTGGCCGCGCGACCATCAAGATCCCCGCCAACACCAGCTCCGGCAAGGCTTTCCGCCTCAAGGAGAAGGGCCTCAAGAACGGCAAGACGGGCAATTACGGCGACCTTTTTGCAAAAGTCCGGATCGTGCTCCCCAAGGGCGGCGATGCCGAACTGGAAGCGTTTATGAAGCGTTGGACACCTGACGATGAGGAATCGCAGTCCGGCGACTACGCGAAGGCTGGCTGACCCGTTAGGGCTGACCAAGCCGTAAGTTCCATCGGGTGTGACCCGTTCCTACGTCAGGACGAACGACAGATTATGCTGGAGACTACGACCAAAATGAAGCGATCCACCTTCTCCTCGTCCATGCTTGCGGCATCGATTTTGGCGCTGGGCGCCATGAGCGCGCCTGCCCTGGCGCAGGAAAGCGTCGACATGGGCTCCTTCGCGGCGAAGAACGCCGAGCTCTACCAGAAGCTCAGCTTCGCCGACCTTGTCGAACGCGTGAGCCCCGCCGTCGTCTCGATCCGCACCGAGCGCGAAGTGCCCATCGGCGGCGCCATGAACGGCCAGATCCCGCCAGAGCTCGAGCGTCTGCTCCCCGGCCTGCGCGACCGTTTCGGCGGCCGCAGCGAGGGTGAGACCCGCCGGGCGTTTGGTGAGGGCTCAGGCTTCTTCATCAACGACAAGGGCAACATCGTCACCAACAACCACGTCATCGAGGGCGCGACGGCCATCACTGTCGTCCTGAACTCTGGCGATGAACTCGAAGCCGAGCTTGTGGGCACCGACCCCGAGACGGACCTCGCGGTTCTCAAGGTCGAGCCCTCGCGCGAGCAGCGCTACGTCAATTTCGAGACCGACGCTGAGCTGCGTGTCGGGGACTATGTCCTCGCCGTCGGCAACCCGTTTGGCCTCGGCGGCACGGTGACCTCAGGCATCGTCTCGGCCCTCGATCGTGATTCCGGCCTTCAGTATTCGGACTTCATTCAGATTGACGCCTCGATCAACCGCGGTAACTCAGGCGGCCCGACCTTCGACGTGAAAGGCAACGTGATCGGCGTGAACACTGCCATCATCTCGCCCACTGGCGTCAACGCAGGCATCGGCCTTGCGATCCCGGCTGACGTTGCCAATTCCGTCGTGACACAGATCATCGAAGAAGGCGGCGTCTCGCGCGGCTTCCTCGGCGTGTCGATCCGCGATGCAGAGCCTGAGATCCTCGAAGCCGTCGGCCTCGAAGATGCAGCGGGCGCTCTGGTCGCCAACGTCACTGAAGATTCGCCTGCGGACAAAGCGGGCATCGAGGCAGGCGACATCATCACGGAGCTTGAAGGTCAGGCCATCTCTGGCGCCGATGAGCTGACCCGCCGCATCGGCAACATCGCTCCGGGCAAGCGCGTGAAGGTCAAAGCGTTCCGTGAGGGCCGTGAGCGCACGTTCAACGTGACCCTTGAGAAGCGCAATCTGGCGCGTGTGAACGGTGAGCCCGAAGCGGCACCGAGCGCCGAAGCCGAAGAAATGGCAGAACGCCTTGGCGTATCCTTCCGCACACTGGACGATAGCGCCCGCCGCCGTCTTGGCATTGACGAAGAGATCGAAGGTGTCCTCGTTGCTGACGTCGAACGCGACAGCGAGGCCGAAGCTGCGGGCATCACCCCCGGCATGATCGTCATGGAAGCTGGCAACAAGAAGGTCTCGACGCCCCGTGACATCGAGGAAGCCATCGAGGCCGCCAAGAAAAAGAACCGGGGCGCACTGCTTCTGCGCGTGCAAACCCGTCAGGGGCTCGACTTCAGGGCCCTGCCTATCAGCTCGTAAGGAACGAGGAGTACAGTATGCGGATTTTGGTGATTGAAGACGACGCCGACGCAGCGACGTTCATGGTCAAGGGCCTGCGCTCCGCCGGTCACGCGGTTGAGCACGCGCTCGACGGCAAGGTCGGCAAGGACATGGCCGCCAGCGGCGGATACGACGCCTACGTCATCGACCGCATGCTGCCTCACAAGGATGGCCTCGCCCTCCTTGAGGAGCGCCGCGCCGAAGGTGACGAAACCCCGGCGCTGTTCCTCTCGGCTCTTGGCGAAGTCGATGACCGTGTGGCTGGCCTCCAGTCCGGCGGCGACGATTATCTCGTCAAACCCTACGAGCTTTCCGAGCTGATCGCCCGGGTCGAGGCCCTCGGCCGTCGCCGGGGCCCGACCAATATCCAGACGACCTTCTCGGTCGCTGATCTCGAAATGGACATCCTTGCACGGACGGTCCGCCGGGGCGGCAAGAAGATCGACCTGCAGCCGCGCGAGTTCAGGCTGCTCGAATATCTCCTGCGCCACGCCCACCAGGTCGTGACCCGGACGATGCTCCTTGAGAATGTCTGGGAGTATCACTTCGATCCGCAGACGAACGTCATCGATGTCCATATCAGCCGCCTTCGCGCGAAGATCGACAAGGGCTTCGATACCCAGCTGCTCCGCACCGTGCGCGGCGCCGGCTACACCCTGACCGACAAAGAGGAGTAGCCTCATGCTCGGGGCGGGAGGCAACGTCGCCCCGCGGCAGTGGGCGGAGCCTGATCCTATCCTCGAAGATGAGGAAGAGGGTCAGCGGTTCGAGCGTCTGAAGCGCAAGAGCCTCTTCCGTGCACTGCAGACCAGCGCCTTCCGCTACATCATCTTCGCCGCCGCACTCTTCGTCGTCGGCGTCGTCATCATCGGCTACGTCGTCTACGACTCAACCATCGGCGAAGCCTTCGACCGGGTGGAGCAGGAGCTTTCCGACGAGCTCGACCGGCTCGAGCGCATCGCCGAAAGCGAGGGCGCGCCCAATTGGTCAGGCTTCACCGCACTGGTGGTGGAGGCGGAGAGCAACAAGCTCCCGGTCAACACGACCTACATGATCTGGCTCGACTACGGCACCTATGCGAGCCGGTACCAGGGCAACCTCGAAGGCGTCCCGGTGCCGATGCTGCGCGCCGATGGAGCGTTCGAGTTCAGTTGGGCCAGGGACCGCCCGGTCTTCTCCGACTATGAACCAAGACGTAGGCGATATCTCGGCCTCAGCCGCACACTGACCTTCGAACGTATCGCAGGTGGGCCGAGCGTCGAGGCAACCATCGTCCTCGCACGAGACATCGATGCTCTTTACCAGCTGAGCCAGACGCGCACCGACATCGCGACCCGCGTCATCGGTGTGACGCTGTTCATAGCTGTGGTCCTGGGGATCGTGCTCGGTCGTTCACTGATCACAAGGCTCGATGCGATCAACCGTTCGGTTGAAGCGATCACGGAAGGCGATCTCACGCGTCGTCTGCCTTCAGGTACGTCAGGCGACGAGTACGACAACCTTGCGCGGAACATCAATCTCATGCTCGACCGGATCGAGCAGCTGATGACCGGCATGAAGCAGGTCTCGGACAATATCGCCCACGACCTTCGCTCACCGCTGACCAGGATCAAGGCACGGCTCGACAGCACACTGAACGACATCGAAACAGTCGATGCCGAGGAGCGTGCGGAAGTCCTTCTCACGACCCGGGGCGAGGTCGAGCGCCTCCTCAAGACGTTCAACGCACTTCTTTCGATCACTCGCATCGAAGCAGGCTCTGGCGCCCTCGCTGGCACGGTGGATATCCGTGCCGTCGCCGAGGAGATGCTGGAGCTCTACATCCCGGCTGGTGATGATGAAGGCGTCGAGATTGTCGGTGAGCTGCAGGATGTTCCCGAGATCCACGGAAGCCGTGAGCTGATCAGCCAGGCCATCGCCAACCTTCTCGACAATGCCCTCAAATATGCGCGGCACCCTGAGGAAGCTGGGATCAAGACGAAGATCATCCTCTTCGTGGCGCCACGGCCGACGGGCGGTGTCATCATGACCATCCTCGACAATGGGCCGGGCGTCTCGGAAATGGACCGTGAGCGGATTACCCAGCGCTTTGTCCGCCTCGAGCGCAGCCGCTCAACGCAAGGCAATGGCCTGGGCCTCAGTCTGGTCTCCGCCATCGTCAGGCGTCATGGCGGGAGAATGACTGTTGGCCGCGGGCTTCCTCATCAGGAAGCAGGACGCAGCCTGACTCCTTCGAATGCCTATGGCTTGGGGATCAGGATCGCATTCCCGGGGATCAAAGCGCAGCCAGCGAAGAAAAGCCCGCTGGGCAACTAGCCGGAGGGGCTACTCCGCTGCGAGAAGCTTCGTCTGCTGGTCGTCTTCTTCGCTACGCCCGGTCAGGACAATGGCCCGCCCCTCAAGAAGCTCAGGCAGCTTGGCCTTGCCGCCGCGCCAGCGGGGGAGGGTAAAGGCCGCGACCGTGCCGCGATGCTTCTCGCTGGCGAGGGCAAGGATGCCGTCCTGCGCTTCGAGAAGCGACTTCGAAAGCGCAAGGCCAAGGCCGGTGCCGCGCTTGTCACGCTCCTGAGAGTTCGAGAAGCTGACAAAGGGTGTACCGAGACGACGCAGCTTCTGAGGCTCCATGCCTTCGCCGGAGTCCGCGACGTAGACGGTGACACATTCGAGGTCGGCAACCGCTGTGACGGTGATCCTGCCGCCGGGTTCGGTGAACTTCGCAGCGTTAGAAAGAAGGTTGATCAGGATCTGCTTCACCGCACGTTGGTCGCCATAGACGTTCGGCACATGGCTGAACCCAGCATGCAGATGAATGTCGGCGCTCCGGCACTGGGGTTCGATGAAGCGGACGGATTCTTCGAGGGTCTTCTCCAGCTCGAAGCTCGTCAGGCGCAGGTCCATCTTGCCTGCCTCGACTTTGGAGAGGTCGAGAATATCATTGATCAGTGCAAGGAGGTGGATGCCGCTGTCATGGATATCGGCAGCGTATTCCTGATACCGTTCATGGCCGAGGGGGCCGAAGAGTTCGGATTTCAGGACATCGGAGAAGCCATTGATGGCGTTCAGCGGCGTGCGGAGTTCGTGGCTCATATTGGCAAGGAACTCGGTCTTCGCCTTGTTCGCATCCTCGGCCCGCTGCTTGGCGAGGCTATATTGCTCGTTGAGGTCGGAGAGATCGCGGCGTGACTGTTCGAGGATGTCGACAGTCATCTGGAGCTCACGCTCCTTCCGCGCGCGGGCTTCGGCTTCTGCCTTGGCGTCGGTGATGTCGTGGCCGATGCACACCCAGCCATCGCCAATCGTCCGGCGGCGGATGATCCTGAGCGTGCGGTCGTCGGGGAAGAGTGCTTCTTCCTCCTCCCGCGCGCTTTGCGGGGGGATGAAGAACTGCCGGAGGAAGCGCTGGTCGATGCCGCAGATCGAGGCGAGGTCGTCGACGCTCATCCCTTGACGCAGCTGGTCAGAGGTCACGTTGAAAATGACCCGGAACTGATCATTCCATGCGACGAGCTTCCCGAACGGATCCCAGTGGAGGAAGGCCTGGGGGATCGCTTCGAGGGTCTCGTGGAGGCGCTGGACCAGCTGCAGCGAGCGGCTTTCATCGAGGGCAGCGTCGCTGATCGACATGGCGAGGCCCCAGCGGGGGCGGCCCTGTCCGATGGTGGTCAGGTACACGGACTGCCGGGTGTTCGCCGCATCGATGAAGAGGAACCGCGCGTCACGGCGCTTCCCCTTGCCGGTGAAGAACTGCATCGCGCGGGTGAGGTCCATCGTGTCGATCACGTCGCGCAAGTCGGTCAGCGGGACACGAACATCCTGCGCAGCAAACCCAAGCACGGCGCGGAGGCCTGCGGGCAGGGTGAGGGTCTGCTCCTCCACGGCCCAATGGCCGAGCCCCGCCTGGTCAACGGCGCGCAGCTTTTCGGCAAAGCCGTCGCGCTGTACACGGAGGGCAGCCGCTTCATTCGTGACCCGCTGCTCGCGGCGGATGAAGATATAGGCGCCGCCAAGGATCAGAAGCGAAGCGAGAAGCGACGGCGTGAGAGTGGCCACTGGTAAGGTCGTCGGCGCAGCCACCGCGACAACGGCTCCTCCCGGAAGCGCGCGGATCACGATGCTTTGGCCGGGGACAGGTTCACCGTCCATCCAACGTCGATCGAAATCGAGGCGGTCCGTATTGCCACCTTCGAGGATGGGGAGGGTCGGGTCGCGGACGAACCAGGCGGCACCGCCGCGCGGGGCATAGCTGTCGAGGAGGCGCTGCACCTCGACGGCCAGGCTGTCGCCGGGCTGTGCCTCAAGATAGGCGCTGCTGGCCAGCCGTTCGCTGAGCAGGATCGCCGCGTTGCGTGAGTCATTGTCAGCACGCTCACGAACCGAGCCGATCTCGCGAGCTGTCCCCAGGAGGAAGACGACGACTGCGGTAATCAGCGCAAGGATCACCCAGAGGACGAGACCGGAGCCGCCACGGGCGCCGGGCTTCTCGCTCTTGGTCTTGGCTGCTGCCTGCACGCGGATTCCTCGGATTCTCTGGTGGTAACGAAGTGTTAGGGCTATTCGCCCGCCTCGTCACCACCCGAAAACGAGAGGATTATCCCCGTTGGAAGGCGTAGAGCCCCGAGCAGCCCATGATCTGGGTCAGGGCGTCGAGAGCACGGCGGTTTTCTTCGAGAAACGCCGGATCGCCGAGATCGTCAGGCGTGAGACGATCACGGTAGTGATCCTTCACCCAAGCTTCGAGCTGATCGCTTCGCGCCTCGTCCAGAAGGAATCCCTGATTCGTTGCAGCCAGTTCCTCAGCGGTCAGAGCAACCCGCAGACGGAGGCAGGCTGGGCCGCCGCCGTTCCGCATCGACTGGCGAAGATCCATGAACAGGGTTTCTGCAATCGGGCCATTCCCTGCAACAGCTTCTTCGCACCAGCGCCTCGTCGCCTCGTTCTCCTCCGCCTCAACGGGGAGGAGGAGCATCATCGAACCATCAGCACGCGTCAGGAGTTGCGAATTGAAGAGGTAGGAAACGATCGCATCGCGAAGGCTGACATCTCTCGCAGCGACCTCGATGAACTGCGGCTCGAAGCCTAGTGGCTCAGCCTTGCGCTTGATCGCATCGAGGAGGGCGGGCGTGTCTTCGTAGGCCTTCTGGTGGTAGAGAAGCACCGGACCATCGGCGACGGCGACCACGTCATTGTGGAAGGCGCCAGCGTCGATCGCTTCGTCCGCCTGCTTCATGTAAACGATGTGTTGGTCCGCCACCTGATGGCTGCGGGCAATACCTTCGCTGGCCTCAAGGGCCTGACGGGCAGGGTACTTGCCCTCGCGCTTTTCAAAGGCATGGCGGCCATAGGTGTAGAGGTGGAGGCCCTGCGCATCATGGCTCGCGCAGAGGCGGCCATGGTTGGCTGCACCCTCGTCGCCCATTTCGCCGCCGCCCTGAACCGCTCCGTGCACGACGAAGCGATCGCCCGGGAAAGCGGTCTCTAGCATCCGCTGGGTCTGCTCATGCTCGATCGAGCGGTGGAACATCGCCTTGAGGTTGGCAGGGGTCAGGTGGAGCTTGCCGTCGCTTGCGTCCCGCGAGGGGGTCACGGTCGCGGCGTTCGCCGTCCACATCGAGGAAGCGGAGCTGACGTTCCTCAAGAGGAGGGGCGCCTTCTTGCCTGCGGCCTCGACCACCTCCTTGTCAGGGCCCGTGAAGCCGAACCCGCGAAGGGTCTCGACATGGGGACGGTCGTGGGGCGGCAGGAAGCCCTGCGTGAAGCCCATCTTCAGCATGCGCCGCATCTTGGCGAGGCCCTGCAGCGCTGCTTCGCGCGGGTTGGAGGGCGTCTCCTGGCTCGACATGGAGGCGACGTTGCCGACCGACAGACCGCCATAATTGTGCGTCGGGCCGACGAGGCCATCGAAATTGACTTCCGTCACGCTCATGATTTGAGCCCCGGCACGGCCTGATCATCCTTAAGCGGACCTTCGGCCATCATGCTGGCCATCGGCCAGGCAACGAAGTCGGCGGCATAGCTGCCCGCCGGACGGTGGTTGCCCGAGAGGCCCGGGCCACCGAAGGGCATAGCGCCTGAAGCGCCCGTTGTCTGGCGGTTCCAGTTGACAATCCCTGCACGGATGTCCCTTGCGAACCGATCCCAGAGCGCCGCGTCATCGGAGAGTAGCGCAGCGGCAAGGCCGAACTTCGTGTTGTTTGCGCGGACGATGGCTTCCTCGAAGCTGTCCACACGGATGACTTTCAGGAGTGGGCCGAATATCTCTTCGTCCGGGTCCTTCGCCATACCCGAAACATCGAGAAGGCCAGGGGTGACGAAGGCGTCGCCGGCCTCGTGCTGAGCCATCTTCACGACCGGCTCAGCGCCAGCGGCGATCAGCTCGTCCTGTGCGGCCAAGGCGCGGCGGGCGCTGTCAGCGCTCACCAGCGGCCCCATGAAGGGCGCGGGGTCACCAAGAGGGTCGCCGATGGTGAGGCGCGGGATGAGGTCGGCGACGGCCTTCACGATCCGGTCGCCTTCCTCGCCTTTCTTGACGATGAGGCGGCGCGCGCAGGTGCAGCGCTGGCCCGTCGTGATGTAGGCGGAGCGCACGATGATCTGCGCCGCATCCTCAGCGTTCTGAACGTCCCAGGCGATGAGCGGATTGTTGCCGCCAAGCTCGAGCGCGAGGATGACGTCAGGCCGCCCTGCAAGCTGCTTGTGGATCGCGGTGCCTGCTTGCACGCCGCCGGTGAAGAGGACGCCTGCGGTGCGCGGATCACCGATGAGAGCGCCAGCCACTTCGCGTGCTCCGTGCACGACATTGATACAGCCTTCGGGCAGGCCCGCTTCCTGCCACCACTCGGCCATCTTCTGGCCAACGGCGGGGGTCTGCTCGGAAGGTTTGAAGACCACCGTGTTGCCCGCGAGGAGCGAGGGAATGATCTGGCCGTTCGGCAGGTGGCCCGGGAAGTTGAAGGGACCGATGACGACCATCACGCCGTGGGGCTTATGGGCAATGCGGAGCGTCAGCGCGCCATTGTCTTTCTCTTTGGTCGGTGTGCGGTCTTCGTAAGAAGCGATGGCGAGGCCAGCCTTGCCCGCAATGCCGCCGGCCTCGGTCGCAGCGTCCCACAGGGCCTTGCCCGTCTCGCGAGCGATCAGCTCAGCCATCTCGTCTTTGCGCTCTTTCGCGATCTCCGCGTAGCGCTCGATGATGGCCTTGCGGTCCTCGTAGGATGTGGCAGCCCAGGGCTCGAAAGCCTTGTGCGCGACGGCCATCGCAGCAATCGCTTGCTCCGTGCTCGCCATGTTGCCACTGGCGATGGTCTCGCCGTTCGCGGGAGATGTCGTAGAAAGGGGAGCGCCTTCGCCGTCCAGCCAGTCCTTGCCGATAAGATTCTTCAGCGCGTTCATTTCTAACCTTTCCGTGAGCGGATGGCCGAGGTGACCACCTTGTCGCCTGATTGGACACCGAGCGTTTCCGCTTCCTCAGGGGTGAGGAAGAGGCTGCCATCGCGCGGGCCTCGGTGCAGGAGCGTCGCGCGGAAACGGAGCTGGTCGGGCACGGCGACGATGTGCCGGTTCCGGCCTTCCGTAGGGATGTTGGACTGCACACGGACGGTTGCCGCCACGCGGTTCTTGACCGTGGAGATGTCGTTCAGCGGCGCCTCGACGCTCGGGCCCGCGTCGAAGATATCGACGCAGTTCGTATAGCGGAAGCCCTCGTTCTGCAGCATGTTCATGGCGGGCGCCGAGTGCGGGTGCGGCTTGCCGATCACTTCGCGAGCCTCGTCTGCGAGAAGCTCCGTATAGATAGGGAACTTCGGCATCAGGTCTGCAATGAAGCGGAAGTCGTGGGCCGAGCGGACATCGGCTTCCTGAAAGCTCATATGGAAGAACTTCGAGGCGACAGCGTCCCAGAAATGGCTCTCGCCATCATCATCGAACTGGCCTCGAATCTCGGCCATGACCTTGCCAGAGAGGCGGGCTTCGATCGCCTTCATGAAGAGGAAGCGGCAGAGGGAGAGGAGGCGTCCTGCGCCTGTGCCTCGCGCCTTCTCGGAGACGAGCAGCGTACCGATCTCGTCATAGCCGTGAAAGTCATTGCACAGATAAAGAAGCTCGGAGCTGGCCTGGATGCCAAGCTCCGGCGCTGCCGCTGCGACCTGGCTGATCCGGTAGCTGTAGAAGGGACGGTCCGCGCCAAGCGACGGGAAGATCGAGGCCATGCCTGCGACCTCGCCATCGAGCTCCAGTACGAAGAAGAAGATGTCCTTGGGACCAGCGGGTCCGGTGCCAAGCACTGCGGCTTTGGACGCAGCGACGCGCTCCTCGATCGCCTCGCGCGAGTTCGGCACGGTGGTCATGCCCGTGCCCGCGTTCATCGCAAGCTCATAAAGTCCGTCGACGTCTTTCTCGTCCGAGAGTCTGACGATCATGTTCATGTTACGCATCCAGACGTTTGGGCCACGGGGCCTGACCCGAGGCTAGTAGCAGCATGATGAGAAGCGAAAGCTTCGCACGCGGAACGAAGCTCTCCGGGTGGGCATATTCCTGATCGGAGTGGATCTTGCCGCCGACGACGCCGAGCGTATCGACGTTCGGCAGGCCAGCCTCCGCGAGATTGTTGCCATCGCAGCAGCCGCCGGTCGGTGCCCAGTCGATACCGATGCCGAGGTCGCCGCCAGCCTTCTTGACGAGGTTGAAGAGCTCTTCCGTGCCGCCCTTCATCTCTTTCACGGGGCGATGGACGCCGCCATGCAGCTCCGCCGTGATACCTTCGCCAAGGTCCGCTTCCTCGTGGACGCGGCGGATTTCGCTATCCACCCAATTGAGGTCCTCAGTGCGCCGTGCACGGACATTGATCCTGACGACACACGTATCAGGTACGACGTTCGTGGCCACGCCGCCGTCGATGACGCCCATATTGATGGTCGCGCCATCACGAACCCCGTTCAGCTCATCGACCGCGAGCATCAGGCGCGCCGCGCCGAGGATCGCGTTCTTGCCGATGTGGAACTCGCGTCCCGCATGGGCGGCCAGTCCGCGTACGGTGAATGTGTAGTGGCCTGATCCCGCCCGTGCGCCAGCCAGCGTGCCGTCAGGTAGGGCAGGCTCGTACACGAGGCCAATATCCGCTTCCTTGGCCATCTTCGCGAGAAGCCCAGCGGAGGCATGGCTCCCTGTCTCTTCGTCAGCGTTGAGAATAACGTCGATGCCGACCGTCTCTCCGTAGGAAGAGGAAAGGAACGCGCGCGCCGCTTCGAGCATCACGCAGATGCCGCCCTTCATGTCCGCAACGCCCGGCCCGTGCATGGTGCCGTCAGGACGGATCACCGGGGTCTGGAAGTGCGAGCCCTTGGGGAACACCGTGTCGAGATGCCCGGTCATCAGTATGCGTCGGTTCGCGCCCGGATTGGCGCGGAACAGCATCGCCTCGCCGCGCACAATCTCGATCACCTCGCCCTTGTCGGAGATCTCGGTCATCGGGGCAGGGGGAATGCGCTCGGCCTTGAAGCCTGCGTCGGTGAACGCGGCTTCGGTCTCGTCAGCCATCGTCGCGAGGCCTTCGAGATTGGCCGTGCCTGAATTGATCGCGGACCACGCCATGGTCCGGTTCGTCATGGTTTCCGTCAGCCCGTCGAGCTTCGACAGGACTTCGGCAAAATTACTGGAGGTCATGGGAGCCTCTAACGCCGCGCCGCCCCTGCGTCAAAGCGCGTGGGCGGCTTGCCCGGCTCCCTCTCGCTCAAACCTGCGGGAGGGCCGGGGTGCGGCCTTCCTTAGAGGAAGCTCTCAGCGGGCGCGTATTCGAGGTCCAGATCGCGGGCGACGGCCTCATAGGTGATCTTCCCGTCCATGACGTTGAGACCGTTGAGGAGGTGCGGATCGCGCCGCATCGCTTCGACCGCGCCATTGTTCGCAATGGAAAGCGTGTGCGGCAGGGTCACGTTGTTGAGCGCGAAGGTCGAGGTCCGCGGCACGGCGCCTGGCATGTTCGCGACGCAGTAATGCACCACGCCGTCGACTTCATAGATGGGTTCGTCGTGGGTGGTCGGCTTCGAGGTCTCGAAGCAGCCGCCCTGGTCGATGGCGATGTCGACGAGGACAGCGCCCTTCTTCATGTCCTTGAGCATGTCGCGGGTGACCAGCTTCGGCGCTTTACCGCCCGGGACGAGGACCGCGCCGATGACGAGGTCTGCGCGCGTGATCGCTTCGTAGACAGCCGTTGGGTTTGAAAAGACCGTCTGGACCTGATTCTTGAAGAGAGCGTCGAGTTCCTCAAGCCGCATCAGGTTCACGTCGAACAGCTCGACATCGGCGTGGGCGCCTACGGCCATCTGCGCTGCGTTGAAGCCCGAAACACCGCCGCCGAGGATCACGACATTGGCTGCCGACACGCCCGGCACACCGCCGAGGAGAACGCCGCGGCCCCCCTGGCTTGCTTCGAGGGCCCAGGCGCCGACCTGCACGGACATCCGTCCAGCGACTTCCGACATCGGGCGGAGGAGGGGGAGCCCGCCATGGTTCCCGGTGACGGTCTCGTAGGCGATCGCGGTGCAGCCGGAAGCCATCAACGCTTCGGCCTGGGGCTTGTCTGCTGCGAGGTGGAGATAGGTGAAGAGCGTCTGGCCTTTGGTCAGGCGCGCGCATTCTGGGAGCTGGGGCTCCTTCACCTTGACGATCAGGTCAGCCTCGAAGGCCTCTTCGGCGCGCTCGACGATGGTTGCGCCGGCCTCGATGTAATCGTCATTGGTCAGGTCGACGCCAGCGCCTGCGTTGGTCTCCACGACAACTTCGTGGCCCAGGCGCACGGCCTCACGGACGCTCGAGGGGGTCATGCCGACCCGGAACTCGCGTTTCTTGATTTCCTTAGGAACGCCGATCTTCATGCCACTGTCTCCCGCTGGGTGTTTTTTGAGGCGCCCCTTAGTCTCTTTTTCAGCTGCGTCACCCCGCCACGCGGTCACAACTGAAAAAAGTCAGGTCCGAACGGGAACCATAAGTTCCGTCACGGGTTCGTGCATCACGCGGGCGTTAGCTGCCGGCGCGGAGAATCCGATGCACGCAGACCAGAAAAGCCGCGACTTCGTCCGGGATACCATACGCCGGGCGATGTCAGCGCCCATTCTGACGATCGAGCGTGAGCGCACCCTGACCCGGGCATGGTGTGAAGACGGTGACGAGAAAGCGCTGGCGGAACTCACTGAGAGCCACATGCGCATGGCGGTTTCGACGGCCATCAAGTTTAGGGGCTACGGCCTTCCCCTCGCGGATCTCATACAAGAAGGCGCCATCGGGCTCCTCGAGGCGGCGAAGCGCTTCGACTGCGAGCGCGAGGTTCGCTTCTGCACCTACGCAGGCTGGTGGATCCGGGCCTCGATGCAGGATTATGTGCTCAGGAACTGGTCGATCGTCCGCATCGGATCGAAATCCGCGCACAAGACCATCTTCTTCAATCTCTCCCGCATCCGCGCGATGATCGAGGAAGTGGACAGCTCGGGCCCCATCGCCCGTGAGACCGTCGCCAAGAAGTTCAACGTCACAGGCGACGATATCGAGTTCATGACCGCACGCCTCGGCCGCCGCGACATGTCCCTGAATGCGACATTCAACGAAGAAGGCGAGACCGAGCGTCAGGAAATGATCCCCGATGAGCGCGATCTTCCTGACCAGACCGCGGAAGAAGAGATCGACCTCGAAAAACGGCGCAGCTGGTTGGGAGAAGCCATGGGCTCGCTCACGGACCGCGAGCGAATCATCATCGACCAGCGCTTCTTCGGCGAGGACCGCGTGACGCTGAGCCAGCTGGGCGTAGACCTAGGGCTCTCTAAAGAACGTGTCCGTCAGATTGAAAAACAGGCCATCGGCAAGCTCCGCGCTTCGCTTGGCAAGTCCCAGCCGACCCTTGATTCCATGAAGCTTTGCTAATGCTGTGGTGCAATAAGGCAACACGTAGGGCGGGAAATTACAGGTTGCTGACGTTAAGCCTTGGATAATGGAACCCATCCCGTCATGGCATGGTTTGCGCATTACCTTTGCCAGCGTACCTCAACGCATTTTTGAATCCTTGGAGGGGAAGAGTATGAGTTACCGCCTTGCACTGCTGGTTGCCGCCGGCACCGCAGCCCTTGGCACCGCTTCGGCGCAGGACAAAGAAGGCTACTACGGTGCCGCTGGCGTCGCATACGCCTGGGAATTCGCCGAGAACGACTTCCAGTCCGAAGCCAATTCCGGTGTCCCTGACGCACAAGAGTTCGACAGCCGTCTCGAAACCGGCGACGGCCTTGGCCTCTACGCCGCTATCGGTAAGTACTTCGACCGCGGCCTCCGCGGTGAGTTCGAAGTCTCCTACCGCGAGCAGCCTGTCACCGACATGCCGGGCGACGGCGCTGGCTTTGCTGGCTTCCCGACGGGCGGCAACAGCGAGAACCTCGCTCTCGGCGACAACAATGACCTCGGCGACCTCGGTGTCACCGCAGGCATGGTGAACCTGTACAAGGACTTTGCCTTCGACGCAGCTGGCCGCTTCACGCCTTACCTCGGCGTTGGCATCGGCTTCGCAAAAGTCCGTGGTGAGTTCGACAACGTCGACGACGAAACCGGCATCACCGATGCTGGCCTCGCATCCGCGACGCCGCCGGTTGGCTACCGTATCTATGTCCAGAACGACGACTACGTGACCGCCGTTCAGGGTCTCGCAGGCGCCAGCTTTGCCATCACCGACGCCCTGTCGCTCGATGTCGGCTACCGCTTCCTGCAGACCGGCGAGTACGACTTCGAAGCCTACGTGAACAACGAAGTTGCTCAGGTCACCGGTGAGTACTCGGTCCACGAGACGACTGTTGGCCTCCGCTGGGACTTCGGCGCTGGCGCCGTTGCTGCCAAGCCGGTCAAAGCTGCTCCGAAGCCGCAGACCAAGACCTGCTTCGACGGCACCGTGGTTCCGATGAACCAAGCCTGCCCGACCGATGAAGAAGATGCTCTGACGCCTGCGGAACTCCGCACCGTCGTGTACTTCGAGTTCGACAGCGCTGAGCTTTCGACCGCCGCACGCTCGCTCCTGCAGCGCCGCGCTGGTGAAGCCAACGACCTCGACATCATCTCGGTCGTCGTTTCGGGTAACACCGACACCTCGGGTTCCTCGAGCTACAACCAACGCCTCTCGGCACGCCGCGCGAACGTCGTTCGCAACGCTCTCGTCCAGTACGGCATCGACGCTTCCAAGATCCGGATCGTCGCTCTCGGTGAGAGCAACCTCGCCAAGCCGACCCAGGACGGTGTTCGCGAGCCGCTCAACCGTCGTACGGAAGTCGAATTCGACTTCTAAGAACGGTCTGAGACCAATTCGGAAAGGGCCGGCCTTCGGGTCGGCCCTTTTCTTTTGTGGGGTCTGTCAGGCGTCGAGGCTGGCGCCGTAGGCGTAGAGAGATGCCCCGTGATCCTTCAGCCAGCGCTCAGCCTTCGGGTACTTCGGGTCGAGCTCTTCAACGATCGACCAGAACCGCCGGGAGTGGTTCATTTCGAGACGGTGGGCCGCTTCGTGGGCTGCGACGTAGTCGAAAACGAATCGCGGAGCGAAGACGAGACGCCAGTTGAGCGCCGTCGAGCCATCCGATCCGCAAGCACCCCAGCGTCGTTTGTAGGCTCTGACGGAAACGTCCCCATCTGGGACACCCAGTTTCTGCCAGAAGGATTTCAGTGCCCGTTCTCCTTCGAGAAGGGCGACCTTCCTCAAGCCCTGTTCCATCCGCTTCGCCAGCGCATCCGGCGCCGCGGGGGCGATCGCCCAGCGGCCAGCCTCCCGCTCGCCATGGACCTTCAGGCCCTGCACGATCTCAAGTTCCTCACCGAGCACGGGCACGGTCTCGCCCATGACGAAGGGCCGCGCCTCGGGTTCCCCCGCCAGCCGCTTCTCGACGAACGCGGCCTGGGACCGCGCCCAGCTCGCGGCTTCGCCGATCCGCGCTCTTGTGGGAATCGTCAGCTGGATGACCCCGCCGGAGACTCGTAGGACAAACCTCTTGGCGCGGGGGTGCCGTCGCACTTCGATCGGCACCTCGCGCCCCGATGAGAGCCTGAGCGGCGCAACGCGTGCGCCGGAGGAGAGCGGCGATGAACGTGACAGCGGAGCACCCTCCCAAGATCGCAGCGAAGCTGACGCCGATGATGGCGCAATACACCCGCATCAAGGCCGATGCCGGTGACGCGCTTCTTTTCTACCGGATGGGCGACTTCTACGAGCTGTTTTTTTCCGACGCCGAGGTCGCAGCTGCTGCGCTCGGGATCACCCTGACGAAGCGCGGCCAGCACCAAGGCGAGGACATCCCCATGTGCGGCGTGCCCGTCCATGCACGGGAGCAGTACCTCGCGAAGCTGGTTCGGTCAGGGTTCACCGTTGCGATCTGTGAGCAGACCGAGGACCCCGCCGAGGCAAAGAAGCGCGGCGCGAAGTCCGTCGTCGAACGTCAGATCGTCCGCCTCGTCACGCCCGGGACCCTGACAGAAGAAGCGCTGCTCGAACCCTCGGCCCCGAATCACCTCGCGGCGCTCATCATTGAGGGCGGGCGTGCCGCGCTCGCCGCCACCGATCTCTCCACCGGGGAAGTGAGCGTCGATGAAGGCGATGCCGAAACCCTTGGCCACCTCACGGCGCGCCTGTCGATCAGCGAGCTGTTGGTCGCGGACGAAGCCTCGGCGCCGCCTTATGTCAGCGCCAAGATCACGGAGGCTGACCCGCGGACATTCACCCAGGCCGCGGCGGCCGAGCGAATCGCTGAGGCTTACGGAGTGTCGGAGCCAGAAGGGCTCGGCCTTTCCAAGGGTCTCCAGACCCGCGCGCTCGGCGCACTGATCGCCTATCTCGAGCTCACGCAGATCGAGGCGCGCCCGTCCCTCCGTGTGCCCCAGGTCGGCGCGTCTTCCGCTGCGATGGCTATCGATGAAGCGACGCGCAAGTCGCTTGAGTTGACGGAGACGCAAGGCGGTGCCCGCAAGGGCTCGCTCCTCCACGCTGTTGACCGGACGGTCAGCGCGGGGGGAGGGCGGCTCCTGAGGGCTTGGCTCACGGCACCCCTTCTTGATCCCGAAGCGATTCGCATGCGCCATGATGGAGTCCAGTTCCTTCATACGGATCCGCTCCTCCGTGAGGCGCTCCGTAGGGAGATGAAATCGGCACCAGATCTTGCAAGGGCTTTGGGGCGGATTGGCCTTGGTCGGGGCGCGCCTAGCGACCTTGGTCTCGTTGCTGGATCCCTGGCTGCGGCCCAGCTGCTGGCGGGAACACTGGCCGCCGCAGGACCTCTGCCCCATGCATTCGGAACGGCTGCCCTGCCGGTGGAGCTAGCCGCGCTGTCGGCGCTTCTGACGCGCGCACTCTCCGAAAGCCTCTCGGCCCGGCGAGGCGATGGTGGTTTCATAGCGCTGGGGTTCGACGAGAGCCTTGACCGTGCTCGGGAGCTGGCGTCCGGCGCGAAGCAGACGATTGCCGCTCTCGAAATGCGGTACCGCGAGGAAACGGGGATCAAGGGCCTGCGCCTCAAACTCGACAAGGCGATCGGCTATTGCGCCGAAGTCGGCAAGGCGCAGGCGGAGAAGCTGGCAGGCCATGACGGGTTCACCCAACGCCGTACACTGACGAGCGCGGCGCGCTTCGCAACCGTAGAGCTTGATGAGCTCAACCGCGAGATCATCGCTGCCGAAGCAGCGGTCGAGGCGCGTGAAGGCGAGCTCTTCGAGGAGCTGACCGCTTCGGTGCTGGCTGAGCGCGAGCCGCTTCTGGACTGCGCGGATTGGCTGGCGAAGACCGATGTGCTGGCTGCGCTGGCGGAGCTGGCTGAGGCGGAGAACTTCGTCCGCCCAGAGATCGATGACAGCACCGCGTTCGACATCAGCGGTGCGAGGCACTCTGTGGTGGAGGCAGCGCTCAAGCGTGATCGCCAGCCCTTCGTACCCAATGGCTGCCAACTGTCCGAGGGCGGAGAAACCCAGCTTCAGCTTGTGACCGGCCCCAACATGGCTGGTAAGTCCACCTATCTCAGGCAGAACGCGCTGGTTGCGATCCTCGCGCAGGCGGGCAGTTTTGTCCCTGCGGAGCGGGCGCATATCGGTGTCGTGGACAGGCTCTTCAGCCGCGTCGGTGCATCGGATGATCTGGCGCGTGGCCGGTCGACCTTCATGGTGGAAATGGTCGAAACCGCTGCCATCCTCCATCAAGCCACGGAGCGTAGCCTTGTCATTCTCGACGAAGTCGGGCGCGGAACGGCGACTTATGATGGCCTTTCGATTGCGTGGGCGGCACTTGAACATCTGCATACAGAGTGCCGATGCCGTGGTCTCTTCGCGACCCACTATCATGAGCTGACGCGGCTGGCCGAAGAGCTTCCGCGACTGTCGTCCGTGTCAATGGCCGTGCGTGAGTGGCGGGGCAAGGTGGTCTTTCTCCACGAGGTCCGGCCGGGCGGTGCGGACCGAAGCTACGGCGTCGCGGTGGCGAGGCTCGCGGGTCTTCCCGAAGGCGTCGTTGCGCGGGCGCAGCAGGTGCTCTCACTCCTTGAGGCACAAGCACCGGTCGGCGGTCTTGTGGCCGACCTTCCGCTCTTCGCGGCACCGCAAGCGGTTCCGGAGCAAAAGCCGGAGGCGGATCAATTGCGTGAGGCGCTCACCGCTCTCGACCCAGACGACATGTCGCCTCGTGAGGCCCACGAAGCCCTTTGTAAGCTGAAGGACCTTCTGGCCTAGAGGTCTAGGGTTGCCTCAGCCGTGTCGAGGGCGTCGTCGGCGAGGTCGGCCAGGACTTGCGTGAAGGCTGCGAGCCGTTCGTACTGGTAGAGCTTCTTGAGGAGGGTAGTGTCTTTGCAGGCCTGCTCAAGCGGAACATCCAGCTCGATCAGTCGGCGGAGGCCGGGATCGGTTTCAGCCGGTTCAATCGAGCCATAGACGACCATGGGATGTTCTTCGATTGGTGTACGGAAGGGAATTTCCTCGAGGAACGATGACCCTTCGTCGACGCGTTCGAGGATCCGTCTTAGCTCCTGGATGGCCTGACGTTCCTCAGGAGACTGGAGGCGCTTGAAGATATCGTTTTCGGTCAGGTCAACGAGCGCCGAGAGGCGGGGGTAGTAGCCGGGGGTCGAGCGGAGCGCCTGAAGCGCCGTGTTCACCTTGGCGGGGTCGCCTGGTTGGGCTGAGCAACTTTCGAGAACGCCGAGAGCCACTTCAATATCCTCGATTCGCGGCGCATAGGTTGCGCGGTAGCCGGCAACGATCTCGCGGTTAGCGTCGATTTCCTCCGCCAGCTGATCGAGGGCTGCTTCGTAGGCGACCCGGTCGCTGCGGGCGGCGTTGAGGTTGCCGAGCTGGACACCGAGGAAGACCCCTGTGACCACGATCAGGAACTCAAGCCCCAGCGATACCCAGTCCTTCTGCGCCGCATGCTGAGCAACCCGGCGCAGACGCATAAGCTTAGGCCTTGGCGCCGAGGATGGTCTTCCTCAGATCCGCGTGGAGGTCGTGGTTCGACGCGAGGATGCTCTTTTCGAGGTGGGCGCGGCCCTTGTCGTCCTCGATGGTCGAGACCTGGCCGCCTGCCTCACGGGCAATGACGATGCCTGCGGTCACGTCCCAGGCGTTGAGGCCACGCTCCCAATAGCCGTCGAGGCGGCCCGAGGCGGTCATGCAGAGATCGTAGGCTGCGGAGCCGAAGCGCCTGACGCCTGCCGTTTCCTTCAGCACACGTTCGGTCTCCAAGAGAGCCTGCTCACGACCCGGCATACCCTTGAAGGGAAGGCCCGTCCCGACCAGCGCCTCGGAGAGGTCATTGCGGCCCGACACCCGGAGGCGACGGTCGTTCATGTAGGCGCCCAGGCCCTTCTCGGCGTAGTAGAGCTCATCGAGGATCGGCGCGAAGACGACGCCTGCATAGGGCTCACGGTCGCGCTCGAGGCCGATCGAGATGCAGAACTGCGGCATCGAGTGAAGGAAGTTCGTGGTGCCGTCGAGGGGGTCGACGATCCAGCGGTTGGAGTTGTCCGTACCCTCGATCTCGCCGCCTTCTTCGAGGACCATGCCGTACTTCGGCCGGCCCTTCTTGAGAGCTTCGCGGATCGCTTCTTCAGCGGCGAGGTCAGCCTTGGTGACGAAGTCCGAGGCACCTTTCTTGCGGACCTGCAGCGCTTCGACCTCGTAGAAGTCGCGGCGCAGGATCTTCGCGGCGTCCTTGGCGGCGCCGATCATGATGTTGAGGACAGGGGACAGGTGCGGCACGGGTGCAGGCTCCGTTGGAATGGGGTCCGCCCGTTAAGCGCCTCTCAGCCTGTTTGCCAAGCGCTGCGTCAGCTCCCTAACGGGAAAGGCATGCAGCGAAACGCCTGAAGGTGTCGTCCGCCGGCGGCATATAGAGGTTCAGCTCTCCACCCTTGCCCGACTTCCAGATGACCGACTTGCCCTGAACGGCGGCATTATAGGTGATGCGGAACGCGGCGAGGTCCGTGGTCTGGTACATCTTCCACGTCGGAAGGTAGAGCGCGCGGCCCTTGTAGACGGTCTCGCCATTGACGATCAGCCTGATCCTGCGGCCATCAATATCCCGCGTCAGGTTGGTGTTGGACAGGTTCCTGATGAAGTCCGTGTCGTTCTGACCAATGAAGAGGGCACGCCGTCCCGCATCGTTGCAGCCAAACATCGGCCCGGGCTCACCAATGTCACGGGGATAGATGACGCTGCCGCCATCCACGAAGCCAGCGACCCATTCCGCCTTCGCAAAGGAGATGAGCGACGCCAGAATGGCGCCAATGATAACAACGCAACGCATGATAAACCTGCCCTAGTACCTGAGGTTGGCATAGCAGCCTCAGGCCCAGGGTCAAAAGGTTCCTGCTCAGTCGTCCTTGCGATAGGCCCGGTAGGGATCGCGGCAGTCCGTGGCGAACTTGCGGAACGCATCGTCCACTGGCGGCAGGGTCATGCCGACCTCGCCCTTGGACGTCAGGTCGAAGCTGACCCGCTGGCCTTTGATCGTGGCGTTGTAGACCTTGGAGGCCGCGCCGCGCTGGCCGGTCTCGGCGAGCTGGGAGAAGGGGTTGTAATCGAACCAGCCCTCGAACGCTTCCTTGCCGTCGACCATCAGGCGGCCTGTGCGTTTGCGCAGGCGGTTGCTCTCGCGGCCCATCGCTTCCTCGACGGGCAGATCGCCCATGGCGATCGACAGGCTGAGCTTTCCGCTGGCGTCGCAGGAGAGGATGGCTGCGCCGTCCTTCATCCCTGCAGTGTAGATCATGGTGGTGTCGCCGTCCTCGACCATCTTCCATTCGGCAGATGCGGTTCCAGTGGCGACAAGAACGGCCGCAGCCGTGAGCGCTAGGCGTTTCATCCGGGTTCTCCCTCTCCCTTGGGGAGACAGTATCGCTCAGGGGAACCCAGAAGTTAACGCTGCGGAGCAGTTGGTTCCGCAGCGTCCGTTCATGCCTTACTTGATGCAGGCACCGGCATAGGCGCGGAAGGCATCGTCGACTTCCGGCAGCTCGACCTCGACCGAGCCGTAATTGTTGAGCTCAAGCTCAACGGAATCGCCCCGGATCGCGGCGTTGTAGATAGCAATCGCCACCGACGGGTGATTGGTTTCCGCGACCTTCGAGGACGGGCGATAGAGGAACTTGCCGTTGTAGACTTCCTCGCCGTTCACATAGACTGAGCCGCGACGGAACTTCATCCGGTCGGAAGGATCGTCGAGCGCCTCGGGAAGGCTCGACCCTTCATAGGCAAAGGCGACAGCAGGCTTACGGCTGGCGGTGCAGCCGAGCACGACGCCTCCGTCGCTGGAAGCCGCATAGATGCTGCGGTCGCTGTCGTCCGAAAGCGCCGACCAGCCGGTCGCGTGCGCAGCAGAAGCCATGGTGATCGCGGCGCAGGCGGCCAGCGTGAGTGATTGAGCAAGTTTCATAATCGTCGTCCTCCTTCCGAATAGCTCGGCAGGGCCCCCGCATTCTTCAAGAGCCTTTTTATCGATTTTCGGAAAAAAGTTTGTGAGCCCCAACGTAACAGAGCGAAACGGTTCGCTTGTGGTTTGTGAAGGGTCTTAGAGCTAGTTCAGCCAAAAAACACGTGACAATTCGAGGAGACCTCCATGGACGCCGCTTCCGCCCCGCCAATCACCAGCGAAGAGCTCGCCGCGGGGGTCGAAAAGGTCCTCGCCGCCGGGGCGCCGTTCGCGGTTCAGCCCATGACGATCAGGGGGGTCGACTACCCCGCGGTCTTCTCCCTGTCCCAGATGTCCCTCCGCGAAGTGCTCGCGATGAAGACGATGGAGAACAAGGACAAGCCGCTGATCGTCTATGGCGACGAGCGCTACACCACCGGTGAGGTCTGGGCGCGGGCCATGCGTTTTGCCAACTGGCTCAAGGGGCAGGGCGCAGGGCAGGGCAAGCGCGTTGCCATCGCCATGCGGAACTATCCCGAATGGTGCGTCGCCTATCTCGGCATCATCGCCTCGGGCGCGACCGTGGTACCGCTCAATGCATGGTGGCAGGCTGATGAGCTGCGCTACGGCATGGAGAAGTCTGACGCCAAGATCGTCGTGGTCGATGCCAAGCGCGCGGACATGATCCTTCCTTGCAAGGAAGAGTTCGGCCTGACCTTCGTGGCAGGGCGTGAGGAGACGGCGGGGCAGGACTTCCGCATGCACGACATCCTCGCTGACGACTCGATCCCGATGGACATGCCGCAGGATCCGATTGATCCGGATAGCGACTACTGCCTGCTCTTCACCTCCGGCTCGACGGGCAAGCCGAAGGGCGCTCTCCTGACCCACCGCGGCGTCGTGAATGCGGTTCTGTCGTGGTCCTTCACCCTCGCGGTCTTCGGTGTCGTGCGGCCAGAGATTGAGCTCTCGCCAGAGAACCCCGGCGCGTTGGTGGCGCTGCCGCTGTTCCATGTGACTGGCCTCCACTCGATCTTCCTCCTCGGCTATCTCTCCGGCAGAAAGCTAGTCTTTACATACCGTTGGGACCCCGAAGAGGCTGCGGCCCTCACCGAGAAAGAGAAGCTCACGCACTTCCTCGGCGTCCCAACCCAGGCCTATGATCTCATCAAGGCGGCCAAGCCCGGGCAGCTCGACACGCTGGTCGATATCGGCACGGGCGGCGCGAAACGTCCCGAGGCGCAGGTCGATCTGCAGCGTGAGATGTACCCCGAGATCTCCGCTTCGTCAGGCTACGGACTGACGGAAACCAATGCGCTGGGCAGCCACATCGCCCTTGGCGATTACAAGAAGTATCCATCCTCGACAGGGCGCGCAGTGCCCCCGGTAACGGAAGTCGCTGCATTTTCCGAGGACGGAAAAAGGCTTCCCGACGGCGAGACTGGTGAGGTCTGCATCAAGAGCCCCGCGACCATGCGCGGCTACCACGAGAACGAAGAGGCGACCCGCGAGGCCTTCCATCCCGACGGCTGGTTCCGCACAGGGGATGTCGGCAACATCAATGCCGAGGGCTTCATCACCATCACCGACCGCCTGAAGGACATGATCATCCGCGGCGGCGAGAACGTCTCCTGCCTCGAGGTCGAGAACGTCCTCCACGAGGTCGAAGGCGTCGATGAAGTCGCGGTCTTCGGCGTACCCCATGAAAGCCTCGGCGAGGTCGTGGGCGCCGCGATCTACGGCAAGGACACCGTCGATCTCGAGAAGCTGCAGGACCACGCCAAGTCGCGTCTTGCGCCGTTTAAGGTGCCGACCCGCATCTGGCGCTCGCCCACCATGTTGCCCCGCGGCACTACGGGCAAGATCGACAAGAAAGTCATCCGTACTGTGACGAGCGAGAACCCTCCGCACTTCCAGCGCGGCGATGACTAGTTTTATCTCACGGCGCGTGGCGCCTCCGATGGGGCGGGCCTGACCGGCCCGGACGCCCGGTCGGGCGCCTTCCGGCGGAACCGCAGGAGTGAATAGGCGGCATTATAGGATCGCCTGTCTCTCCCCGAGGGAGAGGGGTATTGGCGTGAGCGGTGGACTCCGCTCACGTCTTTTTTTGTGGTGAATCCGGGACTTGATCCAGGATCTACCACGAGCGTCAGCGAGCAAGACAAAAGGCCCACGAGAGCAACCAAAACCCCTCCGCTTGACAGTTCCGCCGCGACATGTGACAACTGTCGCACACCAGCGACGAGAGCCGCCACATGCCGCAAAATCCTTCCGAAACCGAGCTGATGCTCCTCAAGGCCCTCTGGCGCGAGGGGCGGATGAGTGCGCGTGAGGTCCATGACGCGACCGAGGCGCAGACCGGCTGGTCCTTCTCAGCGACCCGCAAGACGCTGGAGCGGATGGAGGGCAAGGGCCTCATCCGCGTGGAGCCGCTCCATGGGGTGAAGACCTATCTTCCGCAGGCGGAGAAGCTCGACGTCATGGCGCGGCTGATCCAGAACTTTGCGAGCCGCATTCTCGATACCGAAGGGCCGCTTCCTGCCGCCGCGTTCACCGGCAGCCGGGTCCTCGACAAGGACGAGATCGGCGACCTCGAAATGCTCCTCGCTGAGCTTTCCAAGGAGGATGAGGCATGAACATCTTTTCGCTCCCTGCGCTGACCGCATGGCTCCTTCTGCCGCTGCTCTTTGCCCTGATCGTCCCGACAGTCCGCAGGCTGACGGACCAGACCCTGCCAGAGGACGGGACGGAGAAGTGGGCGCTCGGCATCATGCTCGCGCCCTTCGGTCTTGGGCTGGCGCTCTTGCCGCTGGCGTCGGCTTTTCCCGATATCGTTCCGGCGACGGCGCTCCTTCCCGATGGCGGAGGGCTTCCGGCAGGTGGTGTTTCTGTAACGGAACTGACGGCTTCCGCGGGTCCTGACCTGTCGTTCCTCCTCTGGACATTGCCCCTCGTGCTCTACGCCGGTATTGCTCTGTTCAAGATCGGCAAGGTGATCCTTGCACGGAGGGAGCTGGCCCAGACGTCCCGCAAGGCGGAGGCGCATGAGGAGGGCATTCGGCTCACTCGCGACCTGCAGGTGCCTGTGGTGGATGAGAAGGGGACCATCCTTCTGCCTGAAGCGCTCAGCCGTTCGATGAGTGCCGAGGAAAAAGCGCTCGTCGTCGCCCATGAGCGTGCGCACCATGCCCGTGGCGACCAGCGCTACTTTATCGTCCTTGCCCTGATGGATGCCGTCTTCTGGCTTCATCCCGGTGTCAGGTGGCAGACGGCGCGTTGCCGCCTTGCTGCAGAACTCGCCTGTGACCGCGCTGCCTGCGGGCAGAGCCCCCAACTTCGGAAAGCCTATGCCGAACTGATCGTCAGGGCCCTGAAGCATGCCGCCGGAAGCGCACTGCCATGCGCCCCGGCGGTCTTTTCACCTCGAACCAAAGGAGAATTCGGCATGAGGTTGACCGAGATCATGCGCCCCCGCGCGCAATCGAACAAGAGGGCAGGGCTGATCCTCGCCCTAGCCGCCGCGCTCGCCGTGCCCCTGGGCGCAGGCCAGATCGCCTCGGCGCAGATGTCGTCGCAGAGCACGGAGTTCACGGTGACGCCTGTGGAAGACGGCAGGATCACCAGCCGCTGGGGTCCAAGAAAGCACCCGCAGACCAAAGAGCGGCAACGCCACTTTGGCACCGATATCGCAGCCCCCATGGGCACGCCTGTCCGCGCACCCGGGCTTGGCGTTGTCACGCGTGCCGAGGAAGTCGGGAAATACGGCTACCTGATGGAAGTGACCCACGCAGGCGACATCGTCACCCGCTACGCCCAGCTTGAAGGCTTCGAAGTCGAGGTCGGCACAAAGGTCTGGGCAGGGGACACGATCGCCCGGGTCGGCTCATCCGGCGCTTCCACGGGACCGCACCTGCACCTCGAAGTCTTCGTGGACGGCAAGCGCGTCGATCCCGAGACCCTGATCCCGATGCCGTAATCGGCTCAGGTCGCGGCGGAGAGCCCCTCCGCCGTCACTTCGCGGTAAAAGCAGGTCTCGCGGCCCGTGTGGCAGGCGGGGCCTTGCTGCTCAACTTCATAGATCAGCGTATCCTGATCGCAGTCCGTCAGGACCCGGACGACCTTCTGGACATTCCCTGACGTCGCACCCTTGTGCCACATCTCCGAGCGAGAGCGGGACCAGTAGTGGGCCTCGCCCTTCTTAAGCGTCAGGTCGATAGCCTCACGGTTCGCCCATGCGACCATCAGCACACGGCCCGTTCCCGCCTCCTGCGCCACGACAGGGAGGAGCCCCGCTTCGTTGAAGCGGGGGGTGAAAGCGCTGGTCTCTTCGATGGTCATAGGTGGGCCTTAGCCGTCTTCCCGGCCGAAGCGAAGCGGAGAGCCGGGATCCATGAACCACGCCCTCAATTCTGGAAAGGGTTGGCCCATGGGCCCCGGATCAGCCTTTGGCTGTCCGGGGAAACGGCGATCGCGGAATGTCTGGGGTAAAGGCGTGGAAGCCTTACTTCCCGGCCAACCGCAGGAAGCGTTCTTCCATCTTCGGGTCGTCCTTGAAGGCGCCCGTGAAGCGGGTCGTGACGGTATCGACGCCGTGCTTGTGCACGCCGCGGGTGGACATGCATTGATGCTCGGCCTCGATCATCACGGCGACGCCGCGGGGCTTCAGGACCTTTTGCAGCGTGTCGGCGATCTGGGCCGTCATCTTCTCCTGCACCTGCATCCGCTTGCCGTAGATATCGACAAGGCGGGCCAGCTTGGAGATGCCGACGACGCGGCTGTCGGGCAGGTAGGCGATGGTCGCGGTGCCGATGATCGGCGCCATGTGGTGCTCACAGACGCTTTCGACGCGGATGTCCTTGAGGAGGACGATGTCGTCATAGCCCTCCACTTCCTCGAAGACGCGGGCGAGCACGGCCTCGGGATCGATGGCATAGCCGCCGAACCACTCCTCGTAGGCCTTGGTCACGCGCTTGGGCGTATCCAGAAGGCCCTCGCGGGTCGGGTCGTCTCCGGCCCAGCGGATCAGGGTCCGCACGGCCTCTTCGGCTTCGTGCCTGCTGGGCTTGGAGGAGACGAAGGTTTCGGTTTCGGGCGTGGGGGCCACGCTCTCATCGTAGGCAATGACGCTCATCTTGGGGTCTGTCCTAACTGTTCGGGGGCCCTTTCAGGCACCGATTGGCCGCAAGCTTTTCCCTCATTCGTAGAGTGGGCGGCAATGTTACATTTGGCCCTTGGAGAGAAGATTTCCAACCCGCGCGCCGCGACGTTGCGTCCCGGCAAGGTGCGCGGCATGACGCAGCCCATGACCAAGGAAATCGCCATCACCGATACGTACCAGGGCGGCAAAGTGCCGTTCCGGCCCGGCAACCCTGACGCCATCAGGGTTTATTGCTGCGGACCGACGGTCTATTCCGCCCCGCATATCGGCAATGCGCGGGCCGGGGTCGTTGCTGATCAGATGGTGAGGCTCCTGCGCGAAGTCTATGGCCGGGAGGCCGTGACCTATGCGCGGAACCTGACGGACATCGACGACAAGATCATCAAGACGGCCGCGGAAGAAGGTGTCGAGATCGAGGTCGTCACGGCGCGCGCCACGGCTGCCTATCTGGCGGACCTCGATGCGCTGGGTTGCGCCCGGCCTGACCTCATGCCCCGGGCGACCGAGAACATCGAGCCGATGATCGCGATGATGCAGCGTCTGCTGGAAAGCGGTCACGCCTATGCGGAGCAGGGGCATGTCCTCTTCTCGACGGAAGCTTTCGAAGATTACGGCAAGCTCTCGCGCCTCGACCAAGATGCGCTGATCGCCGGTGCCCGGGTCGAAGTTGCCCCTTATAAAAAGGCGCCTACGGACTTTGTTCTCTGGAAGCCTGCGAAGGAAGGCGAGCCCGGTTGGGACACGCCTGACGACTGGGGTCTTGGCGGCAAGGGTCGTCCGGGATGGCACCTTGAATGCTCCGCCATGATCGAAGCAGGGCTCGGCGCGCCGATTGACCTGCACCTTGGCGGCAATGATTTGCGCTTCCCGCACCATGAGAACGAGATCGCCCAGAGCTGCTGCTCTGCGGACCTCGGCGGTGTGCCCCTCGCGCGGCACTGGATGCACAATGGCATGCTGCGGATGGGCGAGGACAAGATGTCCAAGTCCCTGGGCAACATCGTGACACCGGGCGAACTGCTCGAAGACTGGCACGGCGAGGTGCTCCGCATGGCACTCCTGTCGGCCCAGTATCGCCAGCCGCTCGAATGGTCAGAGGAGCTGCTCGCGGCGTCGAAGACCCAACTCGACAAGTTCTATCGCGCTGCGGGTGATGCGGAGCCCGGCGAGGTGTCTTCCTCCGTGCTCGGTGCAATGTGCGACGACCTCAACACCCCGGCAGCCTTCGCCGCGATGCATGAGCTGCGCGAGCAGGCGCAGGCAGGCAACGCGGAAGCCGCTTCGGGGCTCAGGGCTGCTGGACAGCTCCTCGGGCTGATGAACGAGACGGCTGATGCATGGGCCAAGGGCGGGGCGTCGGACGATGACGCGCGCATCGATGCCTTGCTCGTCGAGCGGGCCGAGGCGCGGGCGGCGAAGAACTTTGCCCGCTCGGACGAGATCCGTGATCAGCTCGCTGCGGAAGGCATCGTCATCGAAGACGGTGCCGGCGGAGCGACCTGGCGACGTGCCTGAGAGTAAGGAGAGCGCCTGTCACGGGCGTTCTCCCGCTTGGCTTTAATCTCATTTTTTCATGGTTAAGCCGCTCGAAACCATAATGCGGCACCTTTGTCTCGAGCACGAGGCTTTATCGCCTCCTGCTGACTAGGCGTCAGAAGGCGCTCCTGAAAAACTTGAGAACACAAGGAGCCCCCACCATGGCATCTCTTCTTACCAATGCTTCGGCGCAAACCGCGCTTCGTACCCTGCGTACTGTCACTGCAAACCTGCAGGAGACTCAGGACCGTATTTCGACCGGTCTTAAAGTCCGTAGCCCGAAAGAAAACCCGGCGTTCTTCCTGGTCTCGCAGACCGTCAAGGGCGACGTTGCTGTTCTCGACGGCCTGAAGGACAACCTGACGGTTGGCGTCAACACCGCCAAGACCGCAACGGCTGGTCTCAACGGCATCACCGAAGACATCAACCAGATCCAGTCGGCTCTGACCACGGCTCAAACCGGTACCGCGCTGAAGGAAGTTCAGTTCGCCATCGGCCAGGTCGTTGAGCAGATCGAAGGTCAGATCGACGCTACGTCGTTCAACGGTGTGAACCTGCTGGCTGGCAACGACACCACCACGATCACCACGACCATCACCCGCGACAATGGTTCGTTCGAGCTCTCGACCTTCACCCTGCAAGGCCAGAACCTCGACAGCCTCGAGCTCGCTGGTGTCGAAACCGCTGTCTACACCCAGGTTCAGGCTGAAGCTCAGTTCGACGCTCTCTACCGTGCGTTCAACTCCGGCTTTGCTGACCGTCTCGACGCCAATGGCGACGGCTCGGTGAACCTCGACAGCGCCACCGCTGGCACCGACTCGATCCTGACGGTCGAAGGCGGCGCAGGTGCAGAAGCTGCTGGTGAATTCACCTTCTACGGCACCGACGACGACATCGCGTTCCTCGCTTCGGTTGGCGTGACGGCAACGAACCTCGGCAAAATCGGCGACGACGTCAGCCGTGACGTGATCCAGATCGCTGACATCGGCGCTGCTCCGGCAACCTCGATTGCTCCGACTGCAACTGAAGCTCCGTCCGACTACGTTGCTTCGAAAGCAGCTGGTGCTGACACGGCCTTCGCTACGGTCGAAGACGTTCTGACCCGCGCTGTGTTCTCCGACGAGAACCTCCGCGCATTCTCCAACGACTCGGGCTTCCGCGCCGTTGCACGTCAGATCGAAGTTGCTGACAGCACGAACGGCAACGTCCAGGCTGGTTTCGTTGTTGCTGACTCGCTGATCGCACGCATCAACATCTCGCAGACCGTCATCGGTGTCTTCGAGTCGACCCTCAGCTCGCGCCAGAACTTCCTGAGCGACCTGACCGACTCGCTCGAGCTCGGCGTTGCTGCCCTGATCGAAGCCGACCTCACGGAAGAGTCGAGCCGCCTCCAGTCCTTCCAGGTCCAGGAGCAGCTCGCGACCCAGGCTCTCTCGATTGCGAACCAGCGTCCGCAGTCGCTCCTGAGCCTCTTCCGTTAATCGGAACTCAGAGACCAAAAATTGGAGAACGCCGGGCCTCGTGCCCGGCGTTTTTCTTTTGGGGGTTTCGTCTGAGGCGAGGAGGCGGGTTTCGCCCAGCGTCCAGACCGCTTATCTGACCCCGATGGACGAGCTCTACTCCAACCTTCTTCTTGAAGCGGCAGGTTCCTTGCCTGCGGCGCGAAGCCTTGATGCTCCATCGGGGCAGGGGCGGCGGACGTCGAAGGTCTGCGGGTCTGAGGTCGAGGTGGATCTCCTTCTGGCCGACGGCAGGGTGGTGGACCATGCCCTGCGCGTGAAGGCCTGTGCCCTTGGCCAGGCGTCGACGTCGCTGCTATCGCAAGCGCTAAATGGTGCCTCGCAGGAGGAGCTTCGCGCCCTCAAGCCCGTCATGGAAAAGATGCTGCGCGAGGGAGGCCCTGCGCCCGAGGGCCGGTTCGCGGCGCTCGAAGCCCTGACGCCGATCAGGGACTACCCGGCGCGCCATGCCTCAACGCTCCTGATCTTCGGGGCCGTGGTGGATGCCCTCGATGAAGCGGCGGCGAAGAATGCTGCTTAGCCGCGCCGCCCGTCTCCTCATCACGGCCTACCGCTACACCCTCAGCCCGTTCCTTCATCTGGTCGGCGTACGCTGCCGGCATGAGCCGAGCTGCTCCGCCTACGGTCTCGAAGCGTTCAAGAAGCATCCGCCTGCCAAGGCTGCTGGTCTCACCGCCAAGAGGGTCCTCAACTGCAGGCCCGGCGGGACCTGGGGCAACGACCCGGTCCCCTGAGGACTGCGCGCCGTCGTTGCTTCGAGGCGCGGGCGACCCCAAGTCCAAGGCCATGAGCGAACTCACCTATTCTTGCTCCTGCGGCCAGGTCACCGGCACCCTCAGCGAGGCGGCGCCCGACAAAGGCACGCGGGTCTGCTGCTATTGTACCGACTGCCAGGCGTTCGAGGAGTTCCTCGGTAAGTCGGACGAGGTTCTCAACGAGAAAGGCGGGGCGGATATCTATCAGACCTTGCCGCACCGCATGTCCTTCCTGACGGGTACGGAGCACCTCAAGGCGGTGCGCATGACCGACGGGCGCCTCGTCCGCTGGTACGCGGGCTGCTGCAACACGCCGATCGGCAGCACCGCTGATACGCCGGACATGCCGATCATCGGGTTCCTCGCCCACCCGTTCCTCAGAGCCAATGGAGAGCTTGCCGACCATGCGTTTGGCCAGACCCGCGGCGCGCTGTTCGGCAAGGAGGCCTGGTCGCCGCCGGAAGGGAAGAAGGCGAGCCTGCCCGGCATGGTCCTGACCTTCATGGCCCGGGTGATCGGCGCGAGGCTCAGCGGGAAGACGGGGCCTAACCCCTTCTTCGACGAAGCAAAGCAGCCTCTGGCGGAGCCAAGGCTCATCTCGCCAGAAGAACGCGCTGAGATCGACGCACGCCTCAAGGCACGTCACGCGGCCTGACGGCCGTTTTAGGGCCAAAACCCGCGCCCAGCCTTGACCTCAGCGAAAGGTGCGGCGCAGACACTTCTGACCAAACATCCCGAGTGCAAGAATGCCCACGATCACGCTTCCCGATGGCGCCCAGCGCCAGTTTGACGGCCCCGTCTCCGGCGCGGACCTCGCCGCCGACATCTCCAAATCCCTTTCGAAGAAGGCCATCGCCTGGAAGGTGGATGGCGAGGTCACCGACCTCGACGAGAAGGTTGACCGCGACGTCACCGCCGCCATCGTCACCCGCGATGACGAAGACGGGCTGGAGCTTATCCGCCACGATGCCGCGCACCTTCTCGCGCAGGCGGTGCAGGGCCTCTTCCCCGATACCCAGGTCACGATCGGCCCGGTGATCGAGGACGGCTTCTTCTATGACTTCGCCCGCGAGGAACCTTTCTCTACGGAGGATTTCGAGGCGATCGAGCGTAAGATGCAGGAGCTCGTCGACGCCGACCTTCCGACCCGGAAAGAGGTCTGGCCGCGTGACGAAGCCATCGCCAAGTTCAAGGAGCAGGGCGAGCACTACAAGGCCGAGATCATCTCGGACCTGCCCGAGGGTGAAGAGATCAAGGTCTATCACCATGGCGACTGGTACGACCTCTGCCGTGGCCCGCACCTTCCGTCTACGAAGCATATCGGTAAGGCTTTCAAGCTGATGAAGGTCGCGGGCGCCTATTGGCGCGGCGATCACCGCAACGCTGTGCTGCACCGCATCTACGGCACCGCCTGGTCCCACGAGAAGCAGCTCAAGCTGCATCTCCACCGGATCGAGGAGGCGGAGAAGCGCGACCACCGCAAGCTCGGCAAGGAGATGGACCTCTTCCACCTTCAGGACGAGGCGCAGGGGTCGGTCTTCTGGCACCCGAACGGCTACACGATCTGGGTCGCTCTTGAGGCCTATATCCGCCGTAAGCTGAACAAGGACGGGTATGAGGAGGTGAAGACGCCTCAGCTCATCGACGCCCGCCTTTGGGAGAAGTCCGGCCACTGGGGCAAATACTCCCAGAACATGTTCGTCGTGCCGGACGATGTTCCGGACACGGTCAGCGACGGGGCAACCTTCGACCCTGAAGCCAAACTCATGGCCCTCAAGCCCATGAACTGTCCCGCGCACGTCCAGATCTTCAACCAGGGCATCAAGTCCTACCGCGACCTGCCGCTGCGCATGGCGGAGTTTGGCTGCTGCCACCGGAATGAGCCCCACGGCGCGCTCCACGGCATCATGCGTGTGCGTCAGTTCACCCAGGATGATGCGCATATCTTCTGCCGCTGGGACCAGATTGCGGAAGAGACCAAGAAGTTCTGCGCGCTCGCTTCCTCCGTCTACCACGACCTCGGCTTCGAGGATGTGCGGATCGCCCTCGCCACCCGTCCTGAACAAAGGATTGGTACGGATGAAGAGTGGGACCGCATGGAGAAGGTTCTGGGCGATGCCCTGGCCGAAGCGGGCCTTGAGTACGAGATCCTCGGAGGCGAGGGTGCTTTCTACGCGCCCAAGCTCGAATACCACCTCCGCGACGCCATCGGCCGGTCGTGGCAGTGCGGCACGCTTCAGCTCGACCCGCTGCTGCCTGAGCGCCTCGACGCGAGCTTCATCGATGAGGACGGCTCGAAGCAGCGCCCTGTGATGCTCCACCGTGCGATTCTCGGCTCGATGGAGCGCTTCATCGGTATGCTGATCGAGAACCATGCTGGCCGGATGCCGCTCTGGCTCGCGCCGGTGCAGGCGGTCGTGGCGACGATCACGTCCGAGGCTGACGGCTACGCCGCCGAAGCCACCCAGAAGCTGGTGGATGCTGGCCTCAGGACCGAGAGCGATCTTCGCAACGAAAAGATCAACTACAAGGTCCGCGAACACTCGAACGCCAAGGTCCCGGCGATCCTCGTCTGCGGCGGCCGCGAGGCGGAGGAGGGGACGGTCTCGATCCGTCGTCTCGGCTCCAAGGAGAACCGCACGATCTCGCTCGAGCAGGCGATCCAGGAGCTCACCCAGGAGGCGACCCCGCCCGACCTTCGCTGATGGCCGCTTTCCTCCGTATCTGGACCATCTGCGCAGCCATCTCGATAGCGCCCACGCTGCTCCTGTCCTTCAGGGCGCTGTGGGCGCCGTTTTTGTGCTTGGCGTTGCCTGCAGTGGTGGCGATGTTTCAGGGCAGGATCGACAAGCCAAAGCAGTTCGAGCGATGGGCACTCCCCGCACTGGGATTGTTCCTGCTGGTTTATGCTTCGCAAGTCTGGTCTCCGTCAGGACGAGCTCAGAACGATGCAACAGAGCTCCTGTTGGCCGCTGCGCTAACTGGTATCATGCTCCGCACACCTCCACCGGCCGCGTGGATCCTTCCGCTCGGCGTAGCATGGTCCCTCGTCATCCTCACCATCGACGCTGCGAGCGGCAACACGTTGCGCCAGTGGATCCCGCCGGATCAGCCGATCGGCAAGGACGAGGTCGCCACAGCGCGCGGGCTCATGCTGGCGTTCGTCATGCTGCCTCCCGCACTCCTCTACATCCACCGCGATAAAACGTGGCGGCGTAGGTCGCCCCGCGCGCCGCTTTACGTCGCGGGCATCGGCGCAGCGGCATCGGGCGTGCTCGCGAACGGCGCTGCGTTCTTCGCAGGGGTGGCCGCCTACATCATCGGCAGCTTTAGGCCGCAAGCGATGTTGCGCGCGATCGGTGCGATCTGGGGGCTGATCTTCGCCGCGCCTTTCCTGATGGCCGCTGCGCTGCCGAAGGTGCCGCAGCTTCTGACCGTCTCGTCGCTGCCGGATTCAGTCCTCCACCGGTTGATCATCTGGCGCACCGTCCTTGATCTGTGGGCGGAGGGCCGCACTCTGACAGGTGCGGGTGCGAGGGCCACCCACACGCTCACCGACCGCCTCGGCGCCGTGACGCTGGAGAGCGGGGCGCAGATCCCGCTCGTCTCCTCGCACCCCCACAACCTGCCGGTGCAGCTGCTCTATGAGTTTGGCCTGATCGGCTACGGCCTCGTCATCGCTTTCCTCGTGATGGGCGCGCGGGCGCTGCTTGCGGTTCCGTGGCGCAAGGAGATGGCCATCGCCATCGCAGGCCTCCTCTCCGTGGTTGCCGTCTATATCAGTGTGGAGATGGATTTCTGGCACCTCTACACCTGGTGCGCGCTGTCTCTCTCTGTCTGGGGCCTTCGGGCGATCGCCAAGGACGCAGGCTGATGATCTCCGTCATCATCGTCAGCTATCAGACAGGGCCGATCCTCGATGAAGCCGTCGCGTCGGCGCTGGCCCAGCCCGAGGTGGGCGAAGTCATCCTCGTCGACAATGGCAATCCCGAAGACGTCACCGATGCTCTGGCGGATCGTGCGGAGGTGGAAGACCGCCTCAAGCTCGTCACGGGCCACGGCAATATCGGCTTCGCGAGAGCATGTAACCTCGGAGCAGACGAGGCGACGGGAGAGCATCTCCTCTTCCTGAACCCCGACGCGATCCTGCCCACAGGTGGCGCAGCGACGCTGCGAGCAGAGGGTGAAGCATCGGGTTCTGAGCATTGGGCGACAGGACCTCAACTCCTCGACCCTGACGGCACCGAGCAGCGGGGCTCCCGCCGCCGCATCCTGACCCCGGGCAGTGCATTTGTTGAGGCGACCCGTATCTACAAGCTGGCGCCGAAGCGGTTCGAGAAGGCGCGGTTCAACGCCCATGACCATCCGGCCCTGACAAAGACGACCGCTGTCAGCTGCCTATCGGGCGCGTGCTTCCTCGTCCCGCGCAGGACGTGGGAGGCTCTTGGCGGCATGGACCGGCGGTACTTCCTTCACGTGGAGGATGTCGATTTCTTCCTCAGGCTGATCAAGCTGGGCGGGACGACCTATCAGGTTCCGTCCGTAGGCGTCGTCCACTACAAGAGCTCGAGCGACGTCGATCCGCTTTTCGTTGAGCGGCGCAAGAAGCAGTCGATGAACCTCTACTTCGCGACCCACTTCAAGGGGCACTATCCGCCTGGGTTCCTGACGCTCCTGCGCGGCATGCTGTGGGTGAGCTTCGCTTTCCGCAGCCTGAAGTTCCGTCTGAAACCCGGCCGGAGCTAGCGCCAGGGACATCCCGGTAGGCGATCGACGGAGCATCCGAGAACACGGTCCCGAGCTCAAACCACGCCGTAAACGGGTCCGATGCGTTGGCTGCGACTTGCGAGGAGAAGTCGTCGGCGGCTTCTGAAGGGGTGAGGCTGGTTTCGGTGAGGATGGCTGCCGCGGCGATGACCGCCGCGCTTGCCAGTACAATACGCATGAGAATGACCTGATCTGAACACTACGCGATTATGCGGGCGACGGTGCAAGCACCGCGCCATCAGGGTCCGCACAGAAAAGAAAAAGCCATTCCGTTACAGAAGTTTCGAAAAGGCCCTTAAGCCTTCTTGGCAAGCTCTTCCTTCAGGCGGTCGATCTCCGCACGCAGGGCTTCGACCTCGCCCTCTTTGGCAGGCATGCCGCCGCCGTGGGGGCCGCCATGCTCGGGGGTCTTCAGGCCAAACATCGCCATGCCCTGCTCGAAGAGGGCCATGTTCTGGCGCGCGGCGTTCTCGAAGATCTGCATCCCGCCAGCCGGGGTCTGGAACGCCTCGGACAGGGACTGGCGCATCGCTTCTTGGTTCTTGCGGAAGGCTTCCATCGACGCTTCGAGATAGCTTGGCACGAAGCTCTGTAAATTGTCGCCGTAGAGGCCGATGAGCTGGCGCAGGAAGCGGACGGGCAGGAGGTTCTGGCCCTTGGTCTCCTGCTCGAAAATGATCTGGGCGAGGACCGCGCGGGTCAGGTCGTCGCCTGACTTCGCATCGACGACGACGAAATCGTCACCGCGGCGCACCATCGTCGCGAGGGTCTCGAGGGTCACGTAGGTCGAGCTCTGCGTATTGTAGAGCCGCCTGTTCGCGTATTTTTTGATGACGATCGGCTCGCCATCCTGCGCTTCGGGGTTGCCTTCGGAGGTGCCAGGTTGTTCGAGAGCCATGTGAAACGCCTTTTTCGCGGGTATCGCGGGTGCACTGCGATAGCCGATGGTGGCTAGAGAGAAAAGACCGGGTGAACCAAAACGTGCTGCAAATGCGTTGTGCACGTGCCCGGTGAAGGAGAAGTTCATGAGCCAGGATGTTGTTATTGCGAGCGCCGTCAGGACTCCGATCGGAAGCTTCGGCGGCACGATAGGCCCTGTTTCCGCCCCGGAACTGGGCACCACGGCCATCAAGGAAGCGCTGAGCCGCGCTGGCGTTGACGGTGAAAATGTCGACGAAGTGATCATGGGCAACGTGCTGACCGCTGGCCTCGGCCAGAACCCGGCCCGCCAGGCTTCGATCAATGCCGGCGTCGCGAAGGAGCGCCCGGCCATGACCATCAACCAGGTCTGCGGCTCGGGCCTGCGCGCTGCGATGCTGGGCGCCCAGGTTATCCGCAATGGCGACGGCAACATCGTCGTGGCTGGCGGTCAGGAGAACATGTCGGCTGCGATGCACGCCCAGAACATGCGCAATGGCACCAAGATGGGCCCGCTGACCATGGTCGACACGATGATCGTCGATGGCCTCTGGGATGCCTTCAACAACTACCACATGGGTCAGACGGCCGAGAACCTCGCGGAGAAGTACCAGATCTCCCGCGATGACCAGGACGCTTTCGCGGCTGCATCGCAGCAGAAGGCCGCCGCAGCTCAGGAAGCGGGCCACTTCGACGCCGAAATCACGGCCGTCACGGTGAAGAACCGCAAGGGCGACATCACCTTCGACAAGGATGAGTATATCCGCGGCGGTACGACCGCTGAAAAGCTCGGCGGCCTGCGCCCGGCCTTCGCCAAGGACGGCTCGGTCACGGCGGGCAACGCTTCTGGCCTCAATGACGGTGCGGCAGCGCTTGTCCTTATGAGCCTCGACGAAGCCGAGAAGCGCGGCGTCACTCCGCTCGCGCGCATCGCAGGCTTTGCCCATTGCGGCGTTGACCCGGCGATCATGGGCATCGGCCCGGCTCCGGCTTCGCGCCTTGCGCTTGAGAAGGCTGGCTGGTCGCTCAACGATCTCGACCTGATCGAAGCCAACGAAGCGTTTGCGGCGCAGGCTCTCTCGGTGGGCAAGGAGCTCGGCTGGGATCCTGAGAAGGTCAACGTCAATGGCGGCGCGATCGCGCTCGGCCACCCGATCGGCGCTTCGGGCGCCCGGGTCCTGACCACCCTGCTCCATGAGCTCGGCCGCCGCGAAGTAAGCAAAGGCCTCGCGACTCTCTGCATCGGCGGCGGCATGGGCGTCGCCATGTGCGTCGAGCGCATGCACTGACCAAAGGCAGGAAGGTGCGCAGGTGCGCACCGTCTTAGCCGATCCCATTGGGTGCAATAGCACACATCTGACGCCCTTGATAGGAAACCCCTATCAAGGGCGTTCTTCGTGGATCATCACGGCGAGCCATGCATCTCCCCTCCTGAGGGAAGCGGATCCGCCGCCCCCCTGACCGCCAGGAGTGATCCCATGTTCAAGACCGCCATTAAGGCCGCATCCGCGCTCGCCGTTGCCTGCACCCTCGCAGCCTGCTCCTCGACCGGACCGCAAGGCTTCGAAACCGCGACGACCGAACAGATCCGCGACTGCCAGGCCAAGACCGACCCGCGTATGCGCTCGATCTGCCTCGCTGACGAAAAAGCCAACAACTAAGAGATCGTCGGACAGCGCCAGCTGGCGCATCCGAACTCCAAAGGCGCCCTCTGCGGCGCCTCTTTTTTTGTGCCGACCAGCCTTGCCGGGGAGGGGGAGACGGGGGAGGGTTCCAGCAGGTCACTGGAGAGCCTCCCCATGCGTTCCCGTCGTATCCTGCTTCCCTCTCTCGCTGTGGTCCTCGCATCGGCCTGCGCGTCGATGCCTCCCGTCGCCTGCGGGTGCCTCCCGCCGCAGCCGCCTGAGCCAGAGGAAGTGCGCCTCGACGAGGCAGCCTGCGTGCAGGACGAGATGCGGCCGAGCGAGGCTGAGGTCGCTCAGGGCTACGGGGTCGATGAGCGCACGGTCCGACGCTCGCAGCTCCCCGACGTCCAACCGCAGCGCTGCTAGAGGTCTCCCATGCGCCAGCCCATGTTCGTTCTCCCACTTCTCCTCCTCGCCCCCGGCTGCATGAGCATGGAGCGCTATGCCAAGAGCGAAGCGTTCGCGACCTGCAAGAGCCGCACGGGCGATGCCTTCGACCGCTGCATGGAGCGGGAGGAAGAGCGCGTGGTCGTCGAGACGACCCGCAAGAACGAAGCCTGTCAGGAAGAGATCGACGCACAAGCGGATCGCGCTGCTATGATCGATGGCCGCCGGGCAGGTTCGCCGGACACCCGGGCAGCAGGTTTCGACTGCGGAGCTTCGGCGGCGAGCGGGATGCTCTGAACCAAACGGTTCACACATCCGGGACAACTGCGCTCAGCGCTTTCCATCGCGCACCGTGGCGCTAAGGGTCGGCCCGAATTCAAAAGGCGGCCCCTTCGAGAGGCCGCGAGCAGAAGAGGGAAAATCCCATGAGCAAGCTTGCCATCGTCACCGGCGGTACCCGCGGTATCGGCTACGCCATTTCGAAGCGCCTCAAAGAAGACGGCATGGCCGTCGCGGCGATCTATGGCGGCAACGCCGAGGCAGCCAAGAAGTGCGCCGACGAGATCGGTGTCGCTACCTACCAGTGCGACGTCTCCGACGCGAAAGCCTGTGAAGAGGTGATCGGCCAGATCGAGAGCGACCATGGCGGCGTCTCGGTCCTCGTCAACAATGCCGGCATCACCCGCGATGGTGCTTTCCACAAGATGACGGCCGAGCAGTGGGGCCAGGTGATCTCCACCAACCTCGATTCCGCCTTCAACATGACCCGCCCGGTCATCAACGGCATGCGCGACCGCAGCTTCGGCCGGATCATCAACATCTCGTCGATCAACGGCCAGAAAGGCCAGTTCGGTCAAACCAACTACTCCGCCGCCAAGGCAGGCCTCATCGGCTTCACCCGCGCCCTCGCTCAGGAATGCGCACGCAAGGGCATCACCGTGAACGCCATCGCTCCTGGCTACATCGAGACCGAGATGGTCGGCGCGATGAAGCAGGAAGTCCTCGATTCGATCGTCGCCGGCATCCCGGTCGGCCGTCTTGGCCAGCCTGAAGAGATCGCTGCTGCGGTGAGCTTCCTCGCTGGCGACGACGCAGGCTTCATCACCGGCGCAACCCTCAGCCAGAACGGCGGCCAGTACATCGCCGCCTAACGCTTTCGATCGGGGCGCCCCAAAGCGTCCCGATCGTGCCCTAATCGGGCCCCAATCCTAGGCGAGCTTCCGAAGATCAGGTTTTTCGGGAGGTCGCCATGTCGAGCCTCGCACAGCGTAAGTACGTATTCCGCCGCCGCCCCATCTGGGGCCGTGTGGCCCTCGTGGTGGTCGGCGCGGCATTCGCGCTGTGGGCGTTCTCGGCCAAGTCCGACGCCAAGGCCGGCGGCTTTCAACGCATGATCAGTATCGAAGAGCCCGCGAGGTAGAGGCCGATGATGAGGACGGTCTCGAAGCCTATGCGGCCGAAGCCTTCCTTCTGTCGCCTCAGCAAGCCCATCAGCAAGACGGCGGTCATCGCCACCGTGAGGCCGATCAGGAAGAGCTGCTTCTCCCCCACGGCGGCGTAGATCGAGCCCTCACGGTAGGCGACGTCCGACGCCGCCACGAAAAGCGTATCGAAGGCATTGCCGCCGATGATGCCCCCCACTGCCAAAGTCAGTGCACCGCGCCTCACCGCAGCAATGGTCGTAACGAGCTCCGGCAGCGACGTGACGATGGCCGTCAGGAACGCGCCTGCCACGCTCTCGCTCAGTGAGAAGACGAGGATCGCCCCCTCCGCAGCGCGGCTGACGAGGAAGCCGCCCATGGCGGTCACGGCGGCGAGCAGTACGAAAGAAATGATCAGCCTCGGGAGTGACAGGTCCTGCGCCTGCGGGTCAGGCTCGTCTGTCTCGGTCTCGCGGGTTCTCTCCGCGCGCCAGCCGGGGGTCTCCCGCGCGTTCTTCGTGACGCCGAGCCCTAAGAGGTAGAACCCGAAGATCGCCGGGGTCACGGGGTGCAGGCCAAGGAAGCTCAGCTCAGGCACTGCAATGGCGAGGACAATGAGGGAGAGGGCACCGATCAGCACCGTACCCTGCAGCATGTTCTCAAGGCTGGCAGCAGCGTGTTCGAGATTGGCCCTGCGGTACACGATGTCGGCCGCCGCAAGGAACAGCGTCTGCGCCGCGATGCCGCCGAGGGAATTGGAGATCGCAAGCTCCGCATACCCCTGCCAAGCGGCCGTCACCGACATGGTCAGTCCAGAGAGCGATGTCGCGGCGCCGAGGAGCACGCTTCCGACAATGGCTTCACCGAGGCCCGTCCTGTCGGCGAGCTGATCAGCCACCACCGAGAGCCTGATCCCGGCCAGCAAAATGATCCCCGCCGCGAGGGCGAAGGCCACAATGACGCCAAGCGGCGTCGTGAAGGTCAGAAGTTCGTTCAGTTGACGGACGTTGCGTTCGTCGCGCCGAGCGCTGCACCGCGAGCGGGCGGGCTCGTCACTTCGACGGCGCGGAAGCTCGTCTCGATCTCATATCCATGCATCACGCCCTTGGGCACGCGCCAGCTGTCACCCTTGGTGAGGTGCAGGGGGCCTTCTTCGGAATGCAGGATTGCGGTGCCATCGATGACGTAGCCGATGGTCTCATAGTCCGAGGCGTGGAGGTCGGACTTCTCGACCTTGCCTTCGTTCCAGACACGCATCGCCATGTCGCCATTGGTCATGGCCAGCGCTTCGCCGTGGCTTCCCGGGTGGTGCTCACTTGCGTTCAGTTTCTCGATGGTAGCCATAGTCGCCTCCGCTGATTGCTCATGAAGAGAACAGCGGGCGGTGGGGATCGTTCACCGGCGCGTCAGCGTGTCAGTCTTCCCGCCGGAGGTAGTTCCCGTCGAACCAGACATCCCATGCCCCGGTCTGCGCGTTTTTCAGCCAGAAGGTCTGCTGGACCGAGCCGTCTTCCAGCGGTGCCCAGCGCCCACGGAAGGGTTGCGCGCTGCCGCCGCTGCGCGGGGTCAGCGTGCCTTCGAGCGCCATGGCGCCGTCCTCATCGAGGCCGCCGGTGTAGTCAATGATCGAGCCTCTCGCGACCCAGACCTGTCGCCATTCGTCCGTGTCGGGATTGTAGTAGTTGTAGCTCTGCCCCGTCCCGCCGCTCGATGCGGTCCAGCGCTCGACCAGCAGGCAGCCGGCCTCTTCGGAGGTGATGGTGTTCTCACCGACCTTCTGGTCTTGCGGGTTGTAGACGTCCCATGAGCCGACCCAGAAGTCGAACTGGCGGTAGGCGTCCGCGTCGCAGGACGGCGGTGTCTGGGCCTGCAGGCTGGCGGCTGCGAGTAGGGCTGTGAGCATCAAAACCTCCCGAGGTCATCAGGGAGATGACACCGCTCAGGAGGTATCCCGCAAGCTTCCTTTTCAGTCCTGAACCCGCTCCGAATGTCCCTCGAACCAGAGACGCCACTCTCCGGTCTCGGGGTCGACGAAGTCGAAGCGCTGCTCGATCCGGTCATCGCCCACCGGCTTCCAGCGCCCCTTATACTTCGAGGTGAAGGGCTGGCCGAAGGCAGAGACCGTGCCCTTGAGGCTCATGGCGCCTTCCCGGTCGAGGCCGCCGGACATCAGGACGGAGAAGGCTTCTCCGACCCAGGTCTGGTGCCAGGACTGGTCCGCGTGGTCGTAGTGGCTGATGCTCCGCCCGGTTGCGCCGGTGGCCGAGGTCCAGCGCTGCTCGATGGCGCAGCCGTTCTCGATGACGGCGATCTCGCTCCGGCCTGCGAGCTGGTCACCTGCGTAGATGTCCCAGGTCCCGACCCAGAAATCGAACTGCCGGTAGACCTCCGCTGCGCATGGCGAGGCGGAGGATAGGAGGAGTGCGGAGAGAAACATGCCCATGCCGCCTTCTCCTGAAGGGAGGGCAGGGAGGCTAGGGGCGCTGCGACCAACGCCCCTGAGGAAGCGACGAACCCGCCGCTTAGTGCATCTGCACTTTCTCGCCGAGGAGGCCGCGGTTGAGGAGGAGCTCGGCAATCTGCACGGTGTTCAGCGCCGCGCCTTTCCTCAGATTGTCCGAGACGACCCAGAGGTTGAGGCCGTTCTCCACCGTCGAGTCCTCGCGGATGCGGCTGATGAAGGTGGCGAAGTCACCGACGCACTCGACCGGCGTGACGTAGCCGCCATCCTCGCGCTTATCGACCACGAGACAGCCCGGCGACTCCCGCAGGATCTTGCGAGCCTCGGTGGCGCTCAGCGGTTTCTCGAACTCGATGTTCACAGCTTCTGAGTGACCGACGAACACAGGGACGCGGACTGCAGTGGCGGTCAGCTTGATGTTCTTGTCGAGGATCTTCTTGGTCTCCGCGACCATCTTGAATTCTTCCTTGGTCGAACCATCGTCGAGGAAGACGTCGATGTGCGGGATCACGTTGAACGCGATCTGCTTGGTAAATTGCTCCGGGGTCGCGTCATCCCCGACGAAGATGCCCTTCGTCTGGCGGAAGAGCTCATCGGCCGCGTCCTTGCCTGCTCCGGATACGGATTGATAGGTCGCAACAACGACACGTTTGATGGTCGCCGCGTCGTGCAGCGGCTTCAGCGCGACGAGGAGCTGCGCAGTGGAGCAGTTGGGGTTCGCGACGATGTTCCGCTTGCTGAAGCCTTCGATGGCATCAGGGTTCACCTCGGGGATGACCAGCGGAACGTCCGGGTCCAGACGGAAGGCGGAGGAGTTGTCGATGACGATGCAGCCCTTGGCCGCGATCTTCGGCGCCCATTCCTTGGCCGTGTCACCACCAGCGGCGAGGATCGCGATGGTCGCTCCGCCAAAGTCGTATTGCTCGATGTCCTTGCAGGTCAGCGTACGGTCGCCATAGCTGACCTCGCGGCCAACGGAACGGCGCGAGGCGAGGGCGACAACGTCGTCGGCGGGGAAGAGGCGCTCTGCCAGAATTGAGAGCACTTCCTGGCCGACCATTCCGGTGGCTCCGACAACGGCGACTGTGATCGGCATGGGGCGCTCCTTCTCAAGTGAACTGCGAAGAGCGCTTCTGTGCGCTGCAGCATTCGCCGTCAATTAGGGTCCAGACCCATAAATGTCACGGGTTCGGCGTCCGGTCCCTCGCCCGCTCGGCTAGAAGCTGAGAAGCCGGAATGGTTCGCCCTTTCGGCTTCTCAGCGCCGACGTCCGACGGGCGAGGGTCGGACGTCCGAAGGATCGGGCGGTCTGGCGCTCCGTCGTCGTCGCTGAGCCTTGAAGGGGCAAACCATTCCGGCGGCCCAGCTCCTAGCCAGCGCGCCAGACCACCTCGACCAAACCCGTGAGATTTATGGGTCTGGACCCTTAGAAGCGCTGCAGGCCCTTTCAGGCTTCCTCGTCCTCAAGCTCCGCAGGTGGGCGGGCATCGAAGGCGCCGGTCAGGTGGATAAGGTCATCGAGGACGGTGTCCGCCACGATATCGCCCCGCGGCCAGATCTCGTCTTCGCTCCGCACATAGTCCCTGCGCCAGAGGGCGAGCTTGTAGGCGCAGTCCTCGATCCTGTTCGCAGGCACCGAAGCGGCGGCGTCGAGGATCCTGCTCTGCACGCCGAGAAGCGCAATCCGTTTCTGGTGGCCATCGAGGCTGTCGCTCTCGGCCGCCATCAGGTCTGCGACCCGCTGGTAGAGGCTGAGCATTTCCTTGTGCGCGGGATAATCGTGGCTGCCTGCCAGGAACGTCGCGACGATGTCGTCGAGCCGCTGGAGGAGGGCTAGCGAGATGCAGTCAGGAGCGGCCGGTGCTGGCGGCTCTGCGAGGTCTGCGGAATTGTCCGCAACCAGCGCGAGCTTGGTCGTCGTCAACGACATATCGGTCGGTCTCTCTCAGTCTATCTCGTCCGCCCCCGAAACGATGTTCAAGGCGTGCAGGCAGGTGGTGAATAAATCACGTCACGCAATCAGGTGACATTTGTGACTAGTGAAGCATTGGGGAGAGGCCGGAATTGATGTAGGTTAAGAGATGACGAGCATGGAACTA
This sequence comes from Parvularcula mediterranea, assembly GCF_013085255.1. GTDB lineage: Bacteria > Pseudomonadota > Alphaproteobacteria > Caulobacterales > Parvularculaceae > Parvularcula > Parvularcula mediterranea. Next base: position 546,623 of record NZ_JABFCX010000003.1, on the reverse strand, counting down.
AATTGAGGCAAGGGAACGTGCCTGAAATCCTAGAATTCGCCGAGAACGCGGCTGACTGTCGTCATTCCAGAGACTTAGGTCGGCTGGCCGTCGATACGTTGAAGGCGCTCGGCATCCCGATGATGAGCTATCATCACATGCCTCCGCCAGGCGCCTTCGACCATTCGCCCTTCGTTTCGGTGATGGCGAGCGGCTTCCCGGAGGCTTGGGTCGAACGCTATAAAGATCGGCAATATTACCGGGTCGATCCCATTCCGCGCGAAGCCATGTCGGCCTTCCGCCCCTTTGTCTGGTCAAAGGCTGCGGAACGGGCCGATCTCTCCGAAGACGAACTCGACTATCTCGAAGAGCTGCACCACGCGCATCTGGGCGAAGGGATCGCGATCCCTGTCTTCGGCCCCCACGGTCGCAACGGCTATGTCGGCCTCGGCAGCGGGCAGGAGGAATGGCCCTTCAGCCACGCCGAGACGACGCGCTTCCATTACATCAGCCAAGCGGCGCATCTCAGATATTGCGAGCTCCTGTCTGAAGCCCTGCCGCGTCATGTCTCCCTCTCCGACCGGGAGGAAGAGATCCTCGGATGGATCGCGCAGGGCAAGTCGAACGCTGTCATGGCCGACATCCTCAGCCTCAGCCCCAACACGGTCGACACCTACGTGAGGCGGATCTTCCGGAAGCTGATGGTCGGCGACCGGGTGACCGCAGCACTGAGGGGACTGGCGCTGGGCCTGATCAGCTAGTCGCCCCAAAACCATGGAAACGTCGAAAGGCCTCAATTTCACGGGTCGAAATGCTCTGCGACCTCGTGTAGGCACATGGTTAAGGAAGGCGGTCTAGGCCGCGTAGGGTGCATCAGCCAATCAGGCGGGACTTAGGAGTTCAGCAATGGAAGAAGAGGTCGTCGCGGGTAACGCGATCGGCACCGAATTCGGTGCGATTGCAATGTTCATGCAGGCCGACCCGGTGGTCAAAGGGGTGATGATCTCGCTCGCGCTGGCCAGTGTCTGGACGTGGGCCATCATCGTGGACAAGTCGCTTACCTTCTCGCGTCTGCGGGGCAAGGCGAAGCGCTTCGAGGAGCAGTTCTATTCGGGCCGCCCGCTCGATGATCTCTACCGCCGCCTCAAGGATCGCCTCGATCACCCGATGGCCAGGGTCTTCGTTGCCGGCATGGATGAGTTCGCGAAGAACGCGCCCTCCTCGGGCTTCGCTCCCTCCGCCGTCCAGCGCGCCGAGCGCCGGATGATGGCCGAGGCCACCCGCGAAATCGAACGCGCTTCGAGCCAGCTTCCGGTCCTTGCGACCGTTGGTTCTGTCGCTCCCTTCGTGGGCCTCTTCGGCACCGTCTGGGGCATCATGAACTCGTTCCAGGGCATCGCGCAGACCGGTGACGCCAACCTTGCCGTCGTTGCTCCGGGTATCGCGGAAGCGCTTTTCGCGACGGCCATCGGCCTCGTTGCCGCTATCCCCGCTGTTGTCGCCTACAACCGCTACACGGCTGCGCTGAACAGCTATGTCAGCCGGGTCGAGGGCTTCACGGGCGAGTTCACCGCCATCCTCTCCCGCCAGGCTGACGGGGGCCGCTAACGATGGCGGGCGGACTTCTCCCCGGCGGAGGCGGCTCGAAGCTGGGCGGCCTGCGCAAGTCGGCGCCGATGTCCGAGATCAACGTCACGCCGCTGGTCGACGTGATGCTGGTGCTTCTCATCATCTTCATGGTCGCGGCGCCGCTGCTGACCGTCGGTATCGAAGTCGAACTTCCTGAGACCGAGGCCGAAGCCCTGACCGAGGAGATCGAGCCGATCACCGTTTCGGTCACGGTCGATGGCACGATCTACGTCCAGGAAACCGAGATCGCCTACGAAGACCTCGCAGCGCACCTGACCGCCATTGCGCGGGCTGGGTACGACCAGACGATCTACGTCCGGGCCGACCGCAGGGTGCTCTACGATGACGTCGCCAAGGTCATGGGCCGGATCAAGGCAGCAGGCTTCAACGACATCGGTCTCGTGAACGACAACCTCTAAGGGCAGGGCCTCGCGGTGCGCTATGCGCTCTTCATATCGGCGCTTCTCCACCTCGGCATCATGGCCGCGGGGTTTATCGCTGCGCCTTTCATGACCGTCCCGGCGGTCGTGGACAGCCAGCGCATCCCGATCGAGCTCCTGACCGAAGCCGAGTTCGCGGACCGCACCTCCGTCATGGCTGACCGCGTCTCCGAGGAGATCGCGGACACCAATCCTTCCGACGATATCGAAGTCTCGAGCCTGCCCGATCCGATCCCGACCCCTCAATTCGAGGAGCCGACGATTGAGGAGACGCCCGAGCCCGTCGAGCAGCCCAAGCCCGAAGAGCCGAAGCCTGAGCCCAAGGACCCTCCGAAGAAGGAAGAGGACAAGCCGAAGTCCGAGGAAGACGACTTCTTCTCCGGCCTCGACGATGCCCTTGTGGACCTTGAGGAAGAGGATGAACGCAAGGCGCCTTCTGAGGTGGTGGACCCTGAGGGCCTGAGCGATCAGGAAGCCATCGGCCTTGGCGATACGCTCACGGCAGCTGAGGAAGACCTCGTCCGCGAGCAGATGGCCCGCCGCTGCTTCGACCAGCCTCAGGGCGTGCCGAATGCCGAGAAGCTCATCGTCCGTGTCCGCTTCAGCCTCGACCGCGAGGGTTACCTCATCGGTCAGCCGGAAGTGCTGAACGCGACATCGATCGCCCTGTCCGGCAACAGCTGGTGGCGGACGACCCGCGACCGCGCGGTGCAGGCTGTCATCACCTGCCAGCCCTACGACTACCTGCCAGCAGAGCGCTATTACGTGTGGTCAGAGATGACTCTCAACTTCTCGCCACGCGGCGTGATGTGACGTTCCGGCGAAACGTTCTGGATGAACGCTTTCGATGGTTTTCACGTGGTGCGGGTCGCGCTACGAGTCCCCCAGTTTTCTAGTGAGGTTCCCTCTGCCGATGCTGCGCCAAGTCTTTCTCGCGATCGTCCTGACCTTCCTGCCTGCTGTCTCGCTGGCACAGGTGGAGATCGACATCACCCGTGGCCGGTCCGATCCGATGCCGATCGCCATCCCCGATTATCTGAGCGCGGAAGAACCGGAGCTCGCTGGCGACATCGCCAAGGTGATTCGGAACGACCTTTCGACGTCCGGTCTTCTCGACCCGATCGACCAACAGGCGTTCATCGAGAAGCTCACCAACATCAACGTGACGCCGCGCTTTGCGGACTGGCGCGTGATCGGGGCTAGGGTCCTCCTGGCAGGTGAGGTGCTCGATCTCGGTGACGGCCGTGTACAGATCAACACGCGCCTCTGGGACGTTGTCGGCAACCAGCAGGTCGCCTCGGTCGCCTACAAGACGCCGAAAGAGAACTGGCGCCGCGCCGCGCACAAGGTCTCGGACTTCGTCTACACCCAGCTGACGGGTGAGAGCGGCTATTTCGACAGCCGCATCGTCTACGTCGCGGAGACCGGTCCGAAGGAGCGCCGCGATAAGCGCCTCGTCATCATGGATCAGGACGGCGCCAACCCGCAGGTCCTGACCGAGGGTCTTTCTTACGACGTCCTGACGCCGCGGTTCTCGCCGGACGAGCAGGAGATCACGTACCTCGCCTTCTTCGAAGACCGCCCGGCCAAGGTCTATGTCTTCAACATCGAGACCGGCAGCCAGCGTGAGGTTGGCGAGTTCCCGGGAATGACCTTCGCCCCGCGGTTCACTCCCGGCGGTGATGAGCTGCTCATCTCCTTCGCCCTCAACGGCAACTCTGACGTGGCCTACCTCAACCCGGTCTCGGGCAGGCTCCGTCGCCTGACCAACAACCCGGCCATCGACGTCTCGCCTTCCATGTCGCCTGACGGCAGCCGGATTGCCTTCGCGTCTGACCGTGGCGGCAGCCAGCAGATCTACGTCATGGACGCAGATGGAGCCCGTCAGCAGCGGATCACCTTCGGCGAGGGCACCTACGGTACGCCGGTCTGGTCGCCTCGCGGAGATCTGATCGCCTTTACCCGTCAGCATCGGGGCCGCTTCTATATCGGCGTCGTGGCACCTGATGGATCGGGTGAACGTCTTCTCACAGAGGCTTATCTTGTTGAGGGCCCGACATGGTCACCGAATGGCCGTGTTCTCGCCTTCCATCGCGAGGAATATCCTGGTGCGCCAGTCCGCCTTTGGGCAATTGACCTTACAGGTCAGAACCTTAGGCGCCTCCCGACGCGCACTGAGGCGTCAGATCCGGCGTGGTCACCGCGTCTCAATTAATGGTTAACATTTTCGCCGGAGTGTCGTTGATTAGCCCGGCGCGAAAGAGTAGCGTGATCGAAAATTAACCATTTGGGCCGAGAGAGTCCGGGATTTGGGCATCTGTACTCTCAGTCCAAACTGCGTTTAGTTTTTTACAGGCTTGGGGGCAGTCTCCGGGCCAATGAAAAGAGCGGGGCGGGGGTCGTCCCAAAGTTTAGGCAAGCGGAGCTATAGCCATGAAATTCAATCGTCTCGGGACCACCGGCCTCGTTGCCTCGATGGCCCTTCTCGCAGCATGTGCGACCACTGACGAAGACGTCGTCGAAGTCATCGAAACCGAACCGGAAATCGTTGAGCCGGTGATGTCCGAGCTTGATCGCGCCAAAATGGAGCTTGAGCAGAACGTCGGTAACCGCGTCTTCTTCGGCTACGACGCTTACAACCTGACCGCCGACGCACAGACCGTCCTGCGCCGTCAGGCCTCGTTCCTCACCATGCCGGAAAACATGGACATCCGTGTCCGCGTTGCTGGTAACTGCGACGAGCGCGGCACCCGCGAATACAACCTCGCTCTCGGCGAGCGTCGTGCTGAAGCTGCGAAGGCCTACCTCGTGAGCCTCGGCGTTGCACCGACCCGTATCTCCACCGTGTCCTACGGCAAAGAGCGTCCGCTTGATCCGGCATCGAACCCGCAAGCATGGGCCAAGAACCGGAACGCGACGACGACCATCGTCGAGACCGACATGGACATGATGTAAGCAGCTTGGGCTCTGCCTCAGCGGAGCCCGCTGTTTTCGGAATTCGGGAAAAGGCTCGCTTCGGCGGGCCTTTTTCTTTTTCGGGGACGGGTGCTTCGCGCGCTTTTTTCGTTGCGAGCTGACGCTCGCGATGGATCCTGGATCACGTCCAGGATGACGAAAACTGAGAGGCGGTCTCTCCACCCGTCATCCTGGACTCGATCCAGGATCCATCCTGAGCGTCAGCGAGGTAGAAAAAGTAAGAGCGCGCAGCGCTCAGCCGGCTCGCTGAATCTCGGCCAGTGCGAACAATCGCAACGCCGAAGCCAGGTTCTGCTCTGGGTCGCGCCGCCGGTCGATACCGGCAATGAGGCTCGCCAAGGACTGCCCCCGGGCTTCTGCGGCACCGTCGATCACGTCCCAGAACGCCTGCTCCAGCGCGACAGAGGTCCTGTGCCCGGAGAGGGACACCGACCGCTTTACGAATTGCGCAGGGTTTGCCGAGGTCACCGTGGCTTCGGCCAGCCGTCGAGACCCTTGTCCCTGATGGCTGTCGAGGCCGCTTCCATGCCGTCCAGGACGCCTGCGAGATGGGCCAGCGCTTCGCTGTCCGCCTCTGCCGGGTCGATGCCGAGGGCGCGGTAGAGATCGCCCACGTCGATCTCCTCGCCATAGAGAAGGCGCGCGACGGCGATGCGGACGCGGGCAGCGTTCTTCATCTCGGCCATGTGCCTCTTCTCCAGACTAGAGGACGCGCGAAATCGCTCCCCCGGCTCCTGTGCCGCAAGTTTCGTGCCGCGACCTACCATTCCACAAGCTCGAGCTGGCGGAAGCTCACTTCCTGGCCCCGCCCGATGATCAGGTGGTCGTGGACCACGAGCTCCACGGCCTTGGCAGCATCTACGATCTTCTGGGTCATCACGATGTCCGCCCGGGACGGGGTCGGATCGCCCGAAGGGTGGTTATGGACGAGGATGATCGCCCCGGCATTGAGGGTCAGGGCCCGCTTGATCACCTCACGGACATAGACTGGGGTGTGGTTGATGGTGCCGGTCTGCTGCTTTTCATCGGCGATCAGGGCGTTCTTGTTGTTGAGGAACAGGATCCTGAACTGCTCCACCTGCTCATAGGCGCAGGCCGAGCGGCAATAGGCGACGAGGTCGTCCCAGCTGGTCAGCACGACCCGGTCGCGCACGTTCGCTGAGGTGAGCTTTAGCGCCGAAGCGCGGACCACCGCGAACTCGGCCAGAGCGCGTGCGCCCACCTTGAGGGGCGGCTTGCCTTCGACGGGCACGACCACATCGGCCAGCTGATCGGGCGGCGCATTGATAACGTCAGCAAAGGTGCCGAAGGTCTGGAGCAGCACCTTAGCCAGCGGCTTCACATCGCGACGGGGGATGGCGTTGAAGAGCAGGAGCTCGAGCAGCTCATACTCCTGAACAGCGTCCGCACCGCCTGCCATGAAGCGTTTGCGCAGGCGTTCGCGGTGACCCTTGGCGAGGTCCTTCGCCGTCGCTGTGACGCTCATCAGGCAGCGGAGTAGGGCGGGCGGTCGAGGCCTTTCGGGCTCTTGGTGAAGACTTCGAAGCCGTCGGCGGTGACGCCGATCGAATGCTCGAACTGCGCCGAGAGCGACTTGTCCTTGGTCACCGCAGTCCAGCCGTCACGCATCATGCGGGCGTCGGGACGGCCTGCATTGATCATCGGCTCGATGGTGAAGAACATGCCTTCCTGAAGCGTGATGTCCGGGGCCCAGTGGACCATGCCGTCGCGGTCCTTGAACTTCTCATAATGGACGACGTTCGGCGGCGAGTGGAAGACCCGGCCAAGGCCATGCCCGCAGAAATCTCGCACGACGGAGAACCCTTCGCCCTCGGCAAAGGTCTGGATAGCCCGGCCAATGTCGCGGAGGTTCGAGCCCGGCTTCACCGTCTCGATCCCCTTCCAGAGGGACTCGAAGGTGACGTCGACGAGGCGCTTGGCTTTCACCTTCGGCTCGCCGGCGAAGAACATACGGCTGGTGTCGCCGTGCCAGCCATCGACAATCACGGTCACGTCGATATTGGCGATGTCGCCGTCCTTCAGCGCCTTGGCTGATGGCATACCGTGGCAGATGACGTGGTTGGTCGAGATGCAGAGCGCGTGGCGGTAGCCCCGATAGCCGATCGTCGCGGAAGTCGCGCCGTGGTCCATGATGAACTCATAGGCCAGATCATCGAGCTTCTGGGTCGCAACGCCCGGCGCCACATGCTCGGTCAGCATGTCGAGGCATTGGGCAGCAAGGCCGCCTGCCTTGCGCATGCCTTCAAAGCCTTCCGGCCCGTGCAGGGTGAAGCCGTTGCGGCGCTGGTCGAGTGCTTCCTGATCCATCCCAAGGCCTTAGGCCAAGCCGCCGCAGAACCCAAGCCCGGGCTCTGCGGTGCACAATTGCTCTGTCTGGGAGCCTAGGCCTGCGTCACGGCCTCCGTGATTTCGCCGACAAAAGCGTCGATGTCGCCCGGCTGGCGGGAGGTGATGATGTTGCCGTCACGGACAACTTCCTGATCCACCACGGTGGCGCCAGCGTTCCTGAGGTCGGTGCGGATGCTCTCCCAGCTCGTCATCGTCCGGCCCTTGGCAATGCCGGTCTCCGCGAGAAGCCAAGGTGCGTGACAGATAGCGGCCACCGGTTTGCCCTGCTGGTTGAAGCGCTGGATCAGGTCGAGCGCTTCCTTGTTGGAGCGCAGATTGTCGGGATTGATCTGGCCACCCGGCAGGACGATTGCGTCATAGTCGTCAGCGTTCGCCTGACTGATCGGCATGTCAGCCGAGACTGTTTCGCCCCAGTCGCCCTGGTCCCAGCCGCGAATGCTCTCGCCGTCAGGGCTTGCCACGTGAACGGCAGCGCCTCGGCTTGAGAGCTGGCTCTTCGGACCGGTCAGCTCGGATTGTTCGAAGCCATCGCTCGCGACGATCAGGATTTTGGCATCTTCGATCTTGGTCATGACTGCTCCTGTTTGAAACTCAGAAGAGCGAAGGCGCGAATGGAGGGAGAAGTTCGCAACGTGCGACGTTCGCTCACCAGGCTGTCAGGACTGCACCTCGGAGGTGTCAGGAAGGTTCCCGTGCGCTAACTCGCTCAGAAGTTATGAAGGAACACCCGATGCTCAAGACGATGCTGAAGGCGACGCTCGCAGGCGCGCTTCTCCTCTCCACCGCTTCCGCCCAGCGCGACATGTCCTCCGTGGAGATCAGGGCAGAAGCCGTGACCGACGGGATCTACGTGCTCTACGGCGCAGGCGGGAACATGGGCCTCTTCACGGGGACCGACGCGATCTTCCTGGTCGATGACCAGTTCGCGCCCCTGACGCCGAAGATCCTCGCCAAGGTGAAGGAGCTGACGGGTGCGGCACCGCACTTCGTTCTGAATACGCACTATCATGGCGACCACACCGGCGGGAACGAGAACCTCGGCAAGGCGGGCGCTGTGATCTTCAGCCACGACAATGTCCGCAAGCGGGTGATCCAGGACAATGAAAAGCCTGAAAACGCGCCTGTCGTGACCTTCCCGGATAGCCAGACCTTCCACATCAACGGCGATACTGTGCGTGCCTATCACGTTCATAATGCGCACACGGATGGCGACAGCTTCGTCTACTGGGAGATGGCCAACGTCATCCACACCGGCGACCTCATGTTCGAGAAGTCGATGGGCAGCTTCCCCTTCATCGATCTCAAGGGTGGGGGCTCCGTGAACGGAGCGATCAAGGCGATGGATCGCATGATCGACATTGCCGACCGCCGGACGAAAGTGATCCCGGGCCACGGACAGGTGACCGATCGCGCTGGCCTCATCGCCTATCGCGGCATGCTGGTCGACGTCCGGAACAAGGTGCAGTCGATGATGCAGGACGGCATGTCCCGCAAGCAGATCGTCGAAGCCCGCCCGGCACGCTCCTACGCGCGCGGCCGCGAGAACGGCTTCATCAAGGAAGACCAGTTCGTCAACACGGTCATCGACAGCCTCTCGGCTGAGTAAGCCTTGGCGCAGGAAAAGTCCTCCGCAGACAAACGGACGGAACTCGCAGAGGACCGGACCGATTGGGCGGAGGACCGCACCATGCTGGCGGCAGAGCGGACCTTTGCCGCCTGGGCCAGGACGGCCATGGCAGCATCCGTTCTTGGCCTCGGTTTCAACGCGCTGGTCAGGACGTTTGAACCCCAATGGGTGGCCAAGGCCGGAGCGAGCCTGTTCCTCCTGATCGCCATCGGCATCCTGCAGGTCTCCTGGCGGCAGGCCTGCGCAATGCTCGACCGGTTGACCAGCCATGCAGCAGAGCACATGCCGCCTCGACACTTCCGGGTGATCGGGCATGCGCTGTCAGTTGGATGTGCACTGATTATCGTCATGCTGTGGCTCATCCACTGATAGGAGAAATCGATGCGAACCGCGCTTGCCAGTCTTGCCCTCTGCCTCGCTGCTTGCGGGGAGGGGCCTGCGGACAGTTCCGGCGCCAAGCCGCTTCCAAGCTTTGCGGAAGCGACCGAGATCCCTCTCGCAGGACGCGGTGAGGGCGAGCGCGACTTCCTCCTCTCGCAAGCGCCTGACGGCCGGGGATGGGTCTTCACCCGCATGGGCCCCGACAACGCGCTCCAGCTCTTGACGGTGAAGGATCCTTTTTCGGGAGAAGAGCCCAAGCCGCTGTTCCCAGGTGTCAGGGGCGATGCCGACGCGGTCTTCGATCCGGCGGGCGGCACGCTCCTCTTCATGTCGACAGGGCGGCACGGTGATCCTGAGAGGGATGATTATGATTTCTACGAAGCGACCTGGGAAAAGGGTCGTGCCTATGGCGAGCGTCCGCTCGAAGGGCTGAATACGGAGCATTCGGAGATCTACCTCACCGCCTCGCAGGACGGGCCGATGGTGTTCGCATCCTCCCGTCCCGGCGGCGTTGGCGGAAACGATCTCTACGAAGCTGTGCCCTCGCAAGACGGGTACGACATCCGGGCACTTGATGAGCTGAACAGCCCGGCGTCGGATTCCAATCCTTTTATCTTCCCGAGCGGAGAGGCGATGATCTTCTTCTCCGCGAAGCCTGGCGGCTTCGGAGGACCAGACCTCTACGTGACCCGGCGCGGCGATGATGGGGTGTGGGGCGAGCCCGTGAACCTTGGCGAAAAGGTCAATACGTCGGGTCCTGACTATGCCCCCAGCCTGTCGGTAGACGGACGAACGCTGCTGTTCGCGCGAGGTCCGTCGATCTTCGCGATTGACGTAGCGGCGGTGGAGGCCCTTTCGGGGTTTTGAGCGCTACGCGCACTCTTTTTCTGAGATGGATCCTGGATCAGGTCCAGGATGACGATAATTGTGAGGCCACCTATCCACCCGTCATCCTGGACTTGATCCAGGATCCATCAAAAACAAAAAAGCCCGCCTCCTCCCGGAAGCGGGCCTTTCATCAGTAAACCAACCAAGCCTTAAGCCTTGGCGAGGTTTTCCTCGGCGAAGTCCCAGTTGACGAGATTGTCGAGGAAGCTGTTCATGTAGGTCGGACGCGCGTTCTGGTAGTCGAGGTAGTAGGCATGCTCCCAGACATCCATGGTCAGGAGAGGCGTGACGCCTTCTTCCGTAAGCGGCGTTTCTGCATTCAGGGTCTTGCGAACCTCGAGCTTGCCGCCTTTCGAGACGAGCCATGCCCAGCCGGAGCCGAACTGCGTTGCGCCTGCGTCGGTGAACTCTTTCTTGAAGGCGTCGTAGGAACCGAAGCTCTCCTTGATGGCCGCGCCGATCTTGGAGTCAGCTGCAGGCTCACCGCCGCCGTTCGGCTTCATGGAGTTCCAGTAGAAGGTGTGGTTCCAGACCTGGGCCGCGTTGTTGAAGAGGCCCTGGTTCGAGCCCGACGACGCTTTGACGATGTCTTCGAGGTCGGCATTCGCGTGGTCGGTGCCTTCGATGGCCGCGTTCATCTTGTCCACGTAAGCCTGATGGTGCTTGCCATAGTGGAAGTCGAGCGTGTCCTGGCTGATGTGCGGGGCGAGCGCGTCACGCTCGTAAGGAAGGGGGGGCAGGGTGTGCGCCATGGGGCTCTCCTCGGCTGATGTTCGGATAAGGAACTAACCACTTCGGAGGCGAGGTCAACGGGACCGCTGCGCGCATTGCCTCCGGGGCGAAGCTCCTTTGCTGCGATTTGTCCTCGGTCTTCTGCCGATGAGGCCCACCTTGGTTGCGAAGCCGCGACACTGGCGGCAGCAAAGGAGGCCAAAGATGGCACGCTTTGACGGCAAGACTTTCCTCGTAACCGGCGGCTCCAGCGGCATTGGCCGCGCCACCGCGAAACGGCTGGCCAGCGAGGGCGCGACCCTCTTCGTGACCGGCACCAATGAAGACCGCCTCGCAGAAGTCCGCGACGAGATCCCGGGCGTCACCGCCTTCGTCAACGACGCCGGCAACCCGGCGGCGGCGCAGGAGCTGGCCCAGAAGGTCGGCAAGGTGGACGGCGTCTTCCTCAACGCAGGCTTCGGCAAGTTCGTGCCCCACAATGAAGTGACCGCTGAGGCCTTCGCCGAGCAGATGGACGTCAACGTCCGCGGCCCGATGCTGCAGATGGCGGCGCTCTCCTCGAACATCAACGATGGCGGCTCGGCGCTCATCAACACCTCCGTGGTCCAGCACATGGGCATGGAAGGCGGCAGCCTCTACGGCCCGTCCAAGAACGCCGTGCGCGGCTATGTCCGCGTGCTGGCGAAGGAGCTGGCCGGAAGGGGCATCCGTGCCAACGGTATCTCGCCGGGCCCGATCGACTCGAACTTCTTCAACCGCACCGGCATCCCCGACGACCAGGCGGCCCAGATGGCCGAAGGCATCAAGTCGCAAGTCGCCCTAGGCCGCTTCGGTTCGCCCGAAGAGATTGCAGGCGTTGCCGCGTTCCTCTTCTCGGACGACGCCAGCTACGTCACCGGCGCCGACTACACCGTCGATGGCGGCATGACGATGCATTGACGTATCTCACGCGCCTTCGCGCGGGATGGCTGGGACTGAGGCGCAACGGAGCCGTTTGCGCCTCCCTCTCCCACCGGGAGAGGGACCGAGGGTGAGGGCTTCGGAGCCGGTTCGCGTAGCGGATCAAAACCTCCGGGGGAGGACTTGAAGGCGATGAAGGCCTCGGCAGTGGCAGGAGCGCTGCGCGCGCATTCTTTTCCAGATGGGTCCCGGATCGAGTCCGGGATGACGATAACTGAGAGGTGCGCTCTCCACCCGTCATCCCGGACTTGATCCAGGATCCATCCGAAAAAAGACAAACACCCAAGGCCATGCTAAACCCTGGGGCATGGGCACCATCATCCTCCGCATCGCAGCAGGCATCATTGCCGTCCTTGGCCTCGTGGTCATCGCGTTTCTCGCGATGGCGCCGCCCTACTTCGACAACAAGATGAACCCGGTCGTTCCGCATGCGCCCTATCAGGTGTCGGAGGAGGCGCAGGCGCTTCACGCGACGATCCCGGTGGCGGACCTCCACGCCGACACGATGCTTTGGAACAGGGACATCCTGAAGCGCAACGAGCGTGGCCATGTCGACCTCCCCCGTTTGCGCGAAGGCGGCGTGTTCCTCCAGGTATTCACCGCCGTGACCAAGACCCCGAGTGGCCAGAACTATGAAGAGAACGATGCGTCCACGGACGATATCAGGACCCTCGCCATGGTCCAGCGCTGGCCAAGGCGGACATGGGACAGCCGGACGGAAAGGGCGATCTATCAGGCGCAGAAGCTGGCGGCTTTTGCGGGGAAAGATCCCGGCGTCATCGTAGTGAGGAGTTGGAGCGACTTAGCTGCGCACTCTGACTATGAGGGTTGGCGACGACAGGTCGATCACCCATCGGATGAGGAATTCGCGGAGGAGGTAAAGCGCCTCTATCAGATGACTGAAGAGGAATACGACGCCTACGCCGAAGCTAACATGAAGGGTCCTGATTTTATCCAGTGGCCGAATTGCCGAGACGGGATTTGCGGCTCCAACTCAGGCTATCTTCACCGAGGACAGGCGATTCATAAGGTTCCCCACCTTGCCTTTATCCTCGGCACCGAAGGATCCCACGCCCTCGACGGTGATCTCGCCAACATCGACCGGCTGTTCGACGTCGGCTACCGGGTCATGGGGCTGCACCATTTCTTCGACAACAAGCTCGGCGGCTCTCTGCACGGAACGTCTGGGGACGGACTGTCGGACTTCGGTCGCGCAGCCGTGGAGCGGATGCGTGAGAAGGAGATCATCATCGACGTCGCCCACTCGTCCGAACAGACCGTGCGCGATGCGCTTGCGATGGGCGCAGGGCCCTTCATCGTAAGCCACACGGGCTTCGACGGCCACTGCTCGAGCCCCCGCAACATCTCCGACGGTCTGATGGCTGATATTGCCGAGGATGGCGGCCTGATCGGTGTCGGCTTCTGGGAGGACGTGACCTGCGACGCCTCTCCCGCCGGGATTGCCGATGCAATCCTCTACGGCGCGAACAAGTTCGGTGTGGACCACATCGCTCTGGGTTCGGACTATGATGGCACGGTGACGGTGGAGCTCGACGCGAGCGAGCTGGCAGCGATCACGCAGGCCCTCATGGACGCCGGGATGCCCGACGATGACATCCGCAAGGTCATGGGCGGAAACACGGTGCGGTTCTTCCTGGAGAATTTGCCCGCGGAGTGACGCTCTCCCGGAAGCCCAAAGGGCTATCCGGGACCCATGGACCATCAGCTTCTGCGGTCCCGCCACTCGACATCCCTGGCCATGGATCCCGGATCAGCCTTCGGCTTTCCGGGAATCCGAACGAGCCAACAGCGACCACCCTTCACCTTGCGCCAACTTCCGCATGTAACCAAAAGGCGGCGTAGCCCGAAGGGACGGCCATGCTCCGCTTTCTTTTCGCACTTGCCGCATTCCTGACCGCTGCCCACGCCCAGACCGGCGAGGCGGTGCGGACTGGACATGCCGAGAGCCGCCTCATCGCCGAGACGACCGCTGCTGTGCCCGGTGAGACCCTGTGGGTCGCGCTGGCGCAGGAGCTGGAGGAAGGCTGGCACGTCTACTGGAAGAACCCCGGCGATAGCGGCCTGCCGCTGTCCCTTGGCTGGACCTTGCCCGAGGGTTGGGAGGCCGGGGAGATCGGCTACCCGATCCCACACCGCCTCCCGCTCGGGCCGCTGACCAATTTCGGCCATGAGGGCAGTCCGACCTTTCTTGTGCCGATCACGGTGCCTGAAGGGTTCGCGACGGGGGAAAGCGTCACCCTCGACGTCTTCGCCGAATGGCTGATCTGCCTCGATGTCTGCATTCCGGAGAGCGCCAACCTCTCGCTCACGATCCCCGTAGCGGAGACGGCCCAGCCAGTGCCCGGCAATGCCGAGCGCATCCGCGCGGCCAAGAGCGCAGCGCCTAAGGATCTCGGCCTCGAAGCCCGCTTCGCGGACACAGACGGCTCAATCACCTTACGCATCGAAGGCGCTCCGGCTGGCGAGCCGGTCTTCTACCCCAATGAAGGCGGCATGGTGGAGCCCTCGGCGCCCCAGAGCACTGCCCGCCAGGACGGCGCGCTCTTCATCGGCCTGACCCCGGGCATCGACTATCAGATTGACCCGCCGGAGAACCTCGACGGCCTCCTCGTACTCGAGATGGACGGCCAGGAGATCGGCGTCGAGATCACCGCGCCCCGCGCTGTCGGCCCCATCATCACCACCGAGCAGAAGCGCGCGCTGGCAGCAGGCGCACCCGCGCGCCGCGCCGCGGACAGCATGGAGGGGACGCCGCCCATGGCGCTCCTCATGATCTTCGGCTTCGCGATCCTCGGCGGCGTGATCCTCAACGCTATGCCCTGTGTCTTCCCGATCGTGTTCCTCAAGGCCTCATCCGTCGCCAAGCTTGGCGGTGCGGACAGGGCGACGATCCGCATGGATGCCTTCGCCTATACCGCAGGGGTGCTCGTCACCTTCGCAGCCATGGCCGCGCTGCTTCTTGCTCTGAGGGCAGGGGGCGCGACGCTCGGCTGGGGCTTCCACCTGCAGTCGCCCATCGCGGTCGGGTTCTTCGCCGTGGTGGTGTTCCTCATCGGCCTTAACCTCGCAGGGCTCTTCGAAATCGGCACCTCGCTCCAGGGCGCTGGCGGAGAGCTCTCCCAGAAGAAAGGCCCGGCGGGCTCGTTCTTCACGGGGCTTCTCGCGGTGCTCGTGGCCGCGCCCTGCATCGGTCCGTTACTCGGCCTGCCGATCGGCTATGCGCTTGCCGCGCCGCCAGCAGCGGCCATCGCGGTCTTCCTTGCGCTGGGGCTCGGCCTCGCGCTTCCCTATCTCCTCCTCGCCGTCTTCCCGCAGCTGGCGCAGGCGCTGCCCAAGCCCGGCATGTGGATGGTGAGGCTCAAGCAGCTCTTCTCGTTCGCCATGTTCGGCACGGTCGTCTGGCTCGCATGGGTCGTCAGCCTGCAGGCAGGGCCGCAGGGCGTCCTTTATCTAGGCATCGCCTTCGTGGCCGCAGCGGTGGCCGCATGGCTCTTCGGCCTCTCGCAGGAAAAGGGCGGAGCGCTGCCTCTCAAGGTCGCAGCCATCCTCGCCTTCGTCATCGCCTTCGCGCCGCTGACCCAGCTGACCACCAGCGCATCCGCCACGGCTGTCGCTGTGAACAAGGAAGCCTATGACGAGGCCCGCCTTGCGCGCCTCCAGGCCGAAGGCACCCCGGTCTTCATCGACTTCACCGCCGCATGGTGCGTGACCTGCCAGTACAATAAGCGTGTGGTGCTCGACACGCCGGAGATGAAGCAGCTGTTCGCTGAGACAGGCACCATCTTCATGGTGGCGGATCTCACCAATCCGGACCCAGTCATTACCAATGCGATAGAGAGGCAGGGCAGGAGCGGCGTTCCGCTCTATCTCTACTATAATGGTATGGGCGATCCCGAGATCCTGCCGCAAATCCTGACCGCGGATCGCATGAGAGAAACGCTGGAGCGCTCCTGATGATCACCACCCTTGTCAGCCTCTTGGCCCTCGCCGCGCCGATCCCCGGCCAGGCGGCGCCGACCTTCACCGAGGTGTCTGCCCAGAACGGCGAGATCAGTCTCGAGCAGTTCGAAGGCAAGACCGTGGTCCTCGAGTGGACCAATGACGGCTGCCCCTTCGTGAAGAAGCACTACAACGCGAACAACATGCAGCAGCTCCAGAAGCGGGCCGCCGCCGAGGAGATCGTCTGGATCCAGGTCATTTCCTCCGCACCCGGCAAGCAGGGCCACGCTGATGCCGCTCGTGCGACGCATCTGAACGAGGACCGCGGCGCCAAGCCTGCCTATGTGCTCCTCGATGAGGACGGCTCCATGGGCCGGGCCTATGCCGCGAAGACCACGCCGCATATGTTCGTCATCGATGGCGAGGGTATGGTCCGCTACAATGGCGCGATCGACACGATCCCTTCGTCGAACCCTGATGATATCCCGAACGCTCAGAATTACGTCTCCGCTGCGCTTTCGCAGATGAAGGACGGCGGCGAGGTGGTCACGAAGGTTTCGAAGCCTTATGGCTGCTCGGTAAAATACGCCGACAGCTAAGACCCCGAAGGAGCCTCCCGTGACCGACCCCACCAAACTCGATGCGTGGGGGGCTCTCTCACAGCTCGCCAGGACCGACGGCCAGAAGCACCTCCGTGATCTGTTCGCTGAGGATGAGGGCCGGTTCGAGCGGTTCTCCTATGAAGCGGCGGGGCTGTTCCTTGATGCTTCCAAGACGCGGGTGACACCTGCGGTCACTGACGCGCTCCTCGCCCTCGCCGAGCAGGCAGGGGTCGAGAAGAAGCGCCGGGGCATGTTCTCCGGTGAGGCGATCAACGGCACCGAGGGCCGCGCGGTCCTCCACGTGGCCCTCCGCGATAACCGGACCGGCAAATATTCCGTGGACGGCGAGGATATCCTCCCCGGTATCCTCGACGTTCGTGAGCGGATGAAGGCCTTCACCGACGCCGTGACCTCTGGCGAGCGAAAAGGCGCGACCGGCAAGCCGCTCACCACCGTCGTCAATATCGGCATTGGCGGCTCCGACCTTGGCCCCGTCATGGTGACCGAGGCGCTGCGGCCCTATCACCTCGAAGGCCGCGAGGTGCACTACGTCTCCAACGTCGACGGCACACACCTTTCGGAGGTCCTGCGGCAGGTCGATCCGGAGACGACGCTTTTCTGCATCGCCTCGAAGACCTTCACGACACAGGAAACCATGACCAACGCCCAGTCCGCGCGGGACTGGTTCCTGAAGTCAGGCCGCAGCGAGGCGGACATCGCGAAGCACTTCGTGGCGCTCTCTACCAACCATCAAGCTACGTCAGAGTTTGGCATCGATAGCGACAACGTCTTCGGCTTCTGGGACTGGGTCGGCGGGCGCTACTCCCTGTGGTCTGCCATTGGCCTGCCGATCGCGCTGACCGTCGGCTGGGACGCTTTTGAAGACCTCCTCTCCGGCGCCCACGCCATGGACCGCCACTTTGAGGAAGCGCCAGCCGCCGAGAACCTGCCCATGATGATGGGCCTCATCGGCCTCTGGCACCGGACCTTCCTCGATATGCCGGCGGTCGCCTGCCTTCCCTATGACCAGTCGCTCCTCAGGCTCCCCGCCTATCTTCAGCAGGCGGACATGGAATCGAACGGCAAGGGCCGCAGGACGGACGGCTCGAAGGTCGACTACGAGACCGGACCCATCGTCTTCGGTGAGCCGGGCACCAATGGTCAGCATGCGTTCTACCAGCTTATCCACCAGGGCACGACGGAGATGCTGTGCGAGTTCATCGCGCCTGCGGTCTCCCACAATCCGCTCGGCGACCATCACGAGAAGCTCCTCGCCAACTTCCTCGCTCAGCCCGAAGCCCTCATGGTCGGCGTGACCGAGGAAGAGGCCTTTTCGCAGCTAAAGGAGCAGGGTGAGTCGGACGAAGAAGCCAACCGGCTCAAGGGCCACAAGGCCTTCCCCGGCAACCGACCCTCCATCTCGATCCTGATGCAGAAGCTGACGCCCGAGACTCTCGGTGCGCTGATTGCCCTCTACGAGCACAAGATTTTCGTCCAGGGCGCGGTCTGGGGCGTGAACTCCTACGACCAGTTCGGCGTCGAGCTTGGCAAGGTCCTCGCCAAGCCGATCCTCGCTGAGCTGAAAGGCGAGGCGGATGCGGACCACGACCGCTCGACCTCCGGCCTGATCGCGCGGATCCGGAGCTTGCGCGCAGGGGTCTGACCCGGAAGGGGCAGAACCTATCGCCCGGCGCGCCTTGCCCCGTCATGCCGCGCCCGCTAACTCCCCCGCTTCTTGGAGGGAACGAAGATGGTTCAGGACACGCGCCCCGTCGCGATCATCATGGGGTCGACCAGCGACTGGCCGACCATGTGCTGCGCGGCTGAGATCTTGGATGAGCTTGGCGTCGGCCACGAGGACCTGATCGTCTCCGCCCACCGGACGCCTGACCGGCTCGTCGATTTCGCCAAGACGGCAGAGGCCAAGGGCTATTCCGTCATTATCGCTGGGGCAGGGGGCGCGGCCCACCTTCCCGGCATGGTCGCGTCGATGACCCACCTTCCTGTGCTCGGCGTTCCTGTTCAGTCGAAGGCGCTGTCCGGCATGGATAGCCTCCTTTCGATCGCCCAGATGCCCGGCGGTGTGCCCGTCGGCACGCTGGCGATTGGTGAGGCTGGTGCGAAGAATGCGGGCATTATGGCGGCCTCGATCCTCTCCCTCAACGACAAGGGCCTTGCAGATCGTCTCAAGGCGTGGCGGCAGAAGCAGACCGACGCGGTAGTGGAAGCTCCGCCTGCGGATCAGGAGACCCGCTGATGCTGGAGCCGGGAAGTACCATCGGCATTCTCGGCGTCGGCCAGCTCGGCCGGATGCTGGCCTCTGCCGCTGCGAAGCTTGGCTTCAAGACCGCCGTCTACGGACCATCAGCAGAGACTTCGCCCGCTGGACAGGTCGCTGGCCGCTGCTTCACCGGCGAGTATGAAGACGAGGACGCAGTGCGGGCCTTTGCCGAGCACTGCGATGCCGTCACTTATGAATTCGAGAACGTCCCCGCCGCGACCGCCGCTGCGGTGACGGACACCGGGACCACCCTTGCTCCTAATGCGAAGGCGCTGGCAGCGAGCCAGGAGCGCCTGCGGGAGAAAGACCTCTTCCGTTCCCTGAACATCGGCACGGTGCCTTACTGGGCCATCGAGAACGAAGCGGACCTGTCGGCCGCGCTCCCCGAAGCCGGCCGCTCGATCCTCAAGACCCGCCGGTTCGGTTATGACGGCAAGGGGCAGGAGCGCCTCAATGGCGACGAAGACGCTGGCAAGGTCCTGTCAGAGCTTGGTGGTGGCCCGTGGATCCTCGAAGGCATGGCCTCCTTCGACCGGGAGCTCAGCCAAGTCGCTGCCCGCTCGGCGAAGGGCGAGATTGCCTTCTTTGACCTCTGCGAAAATCAGCACAAGGACGGCATCCTCGCACGGAGCGTCATCCCCGCTGAGGTCTCAGCCGAGGTGGCAAGCCAGGCCCGCGAGGCGGTGCGGCTGGTTCTTGAGCATCTCGATTATGTGGGCGTGCTGACCGTTGAGTTCTTCGACGTCGGTGGTGAGCTGCTCGCCAACGAGATGGCTCCGCGGGTCCACAATTCAGGGCACCACACGCTTGAGGCTTGCTCCGTCAGCCAGTTCGAGCAGCAGATCCGCGCAGTGGCAGGCTGGCCCCTCCGCGATCCCGAGACCGTGCGACCGATGGAGATGCTCAATCTCGTGGGTGCTGAGGCCGACGAATGGGCAGCGCTCGCCGCTGATCCGAACGTCGACCTGACCCTCTACGGCAAGGGTGAAGCACGGCCCGGCCGCAAGATGGGCCACGCCGTCAGGCCTTGGCGCAAGGGCTGATCAGTAGCGGCGGAACGGCGCTGTGATGATCCCGAGGATCAGCGAAATCACGCCCCAGAGGCCAGCAAAGCCTGCGAGCGCATAGCCGCCACCGACCATCGTGGTGGGTACGGCGGGCTTGTAAGTCTCGCGGGTGCTGTCGAACACTTCCTGGTCGAAGTTGCGCGCGAGGAAGATCGGGCGCTGCCATTCGCCCGCATCCTGAAGAGCCATCAGCTGCTGGCGACGGCGTTCGTAGGTCGCGATGTCGTCGGCACGGCCACGGCATGACATGGCACCGGCAGGGCGCTCGTCGGCGAGGCAGTAGTCCAAAGCCTCCTGCCGCGACATGTCCGAGTTGGCCGCATCCTCATCGAAACGCTCGACGACCCGGATCAGCTCATCAACCCGTCCGGTCAAGTTCTGCATATATTGCTGCGTGAATTCAGGTGCTTGGCTCGCGCCAACCGCACCCAAAAGACCGAAAATGAAAGCAATGATGCGGCTCATTCAGACCACCCTGACCATATCCCTGCGCTATCTTAAGCATTGGAAAGGCGCACATTCAACGAAAGCTTCGTGAAGGTTACCGTGGGCGGCGCGGAGGTCAGTCGTCTCCTGCAATGACGAAGGGCGGCGGTGCGCGTTCGGTCGTGCATGCAGGGACGGCTGAGCCATCGAGATATCCCGCCGGATCATCGAGAAAGGCGTGAGCAGCCTTCATCGCGCATCCATCGCCGGACCAGTTGTTGGTCTCGGTGTGCCCGCCCTTGGCGATGGTGAGCATCTCGCCCCGGGAGAGAGTCTCAAGAGCAATCTGGCCGAAGCTCGGGGGCGTGCTGGGGTCGTAAGCTCCGGCGACAATGAGGGTCGGCACGTCGCTGACGGTGGCCGCAACCTCGGCGGCTGGACGCTGGGCGACACCGAAGGCTTCGCAGAGCTCCGGCCTCACCGCTGCGCTTTCGAGACCTGCGAAGGGCGCGTCAGGTTTGCCGCGCGCTCGTTCGGAGTAGGGTAGTGCTTCGCTGCACCAGACTGACAGCCGCTGGCCCCAAGCGTAGTCGGAGCCGAGGCCGGAGTGAACCAGCGGTAGGATCGCTTCACCATCCCGCCTTGCAATCGCGTCCATGATCGCAGGCGCGTAGCTGATCCATTGGGCAGAGGAGAGGTTGACGAGGCTGACAAGATCGGTGGCCGTGAGTTCGGTGATCTCGGTCTCAGTGGCGAAGCTGAAGGGCGCGTCTTCTGCCGCGGCGATGGCGGCGAAGAATCTCTGCCCGAGGTCCGGGTACGCTTCGGCGCAGGCGGGTTCGGCTGCACAGTCTTCGGCAACAGAGGCGAGGGCGAGGCGGAAATTCTCCGCACTCGTATCATCGTACTTTGCTTGATGGGGCAGCGGCGAATCGAGCACCAGCGCATCGAGCGCCTCGCCATGTTCTCGCGCATAGGTCAGCGCCACGCGGGTGCCGTAGGAGAGGCCGTAGAGCGACCAGCGGTTGTGTCCGAAGGCGATGCGGAGGTCTTCGAGATCGTCTGCCACTGCCGCTGTGTGGTAATCGCTGGTGTCCACGCCTTCGCTTCGCAGGCGCTCTGCACACGCCATAATCACTTCAAGCGGCTCGCCGCTCCCCTCCACTTCGCCAAAAGCTTCGCGAAGGCCGGGGCACCGCAGGGCAGGAGACGCGTAAGCCGTCCCGCGCTGGGCGAAGATGATGAAGTCTCGGTTCTTCGTCCACGGATAGGCACCGGGATAGGCGGCAGCAGACAGACCCTCCGTCCCCGGACCGCCTGAAATGCGCACGATAGGCGGAAGCTCCGATGGCTCCTGCGCCTTGATGATGATGACAGGGAGAGTGACCGAGCCGCCAGAAGGATCGGTCCGGTCGGCGGGAACCGTCAGGGTGTAGTGCTCAGCGGTGAAGGCCGAGGGCACGCTGACCACCGGCTCGCTCGCCTCAAGGACCGGCGCGTAGCTATCGCGTTCAAGCTTTTTCTCCGCACACCCAGCAATGAGGGCGAGAGGAAGAAGAGCCGCCGCGATCCGCAAGCCCTACTGCCCTTCGCGCCGGGCTAGGAACGCCAGCCGCTCGAAAAGATGCACGTCCTGCTCGTTCTTGAGGAGCGCGCCGTGGAGCGGCGGGATCGCTTTGCGGGCGTCCTTCTCGCGCAGGACGGACATGTCGACATCCTCGACCATCAGGAGCTTCAGCCAGTCGAGGAGCTCCGACGTCGAGGGCTTCTTCTTGAGGCCCGGCGTCTCGCGCAGCTCGTAGAACCGAGTGAGGCCGAGGCGGACGAGGTCCTGCTTGATGTTCGGATAGTGGACATCGACGATTGACTTCATCGTCTCGGCGTCCGGGAACTGGATATAGTGGAAGAAGCAGCGGCGCAGGAATGCGTCGGGCAGCTCTTTCTCGTTGTTCGAGGTGATGATGATGATCGGACGCTGGGCCGCCTTCACCGTCTCGCCTGTCTCGTAGACGTAGAACTCCATCCGATCGAGCTCCTGCAGGAGGTCGTTCGGGAACTCGATGTCGGCCTTGTCGATCTCGTCGATCAGGAGGACCGGGCGGACGTCCGAGGTGAATGCTTCCCAGAGCTTGCCGCGCTTGATGTAGTTGGCGACGTCGGTCGCTTTCTCCTCGCCTAGCTGGCTGTCCCGCAGGCGGGCCACGGCGTCATACTCATAGAGGCCCTGGGCCGCCTTGGTGGTCGATTTCACGTGCCATTCGATCAGCGGCGCGCCGAGGCTGTCGGCCACCTCCTTGGCGAGGACGGTCTTGCCGGTCCCCGGCTCCCCTTTGACGAGGAGCGGGCGCTCCAGCGTGACGGCTGCGTTGACCGCGACCTTCAGGTCATCGGTGGCGACGTAGGTGGAGGTGGATTGAAAAGCCATCCGAGCTGGATAGGTGAGCCGTGGCGGGGCGGCAAGCGCCTAGCCGCCGCATCCTCCGCAGCCGGAGCCGCAGCCTGAGCCACCATCGCCTCCGTCGCCGGACTTGCCTGCATGGCCGCCGCTGCAGCCCGTACCTGAGCCGCCCTTCCCCTTGCCGCCGCCTTTCAGGGCGAAGGCGATGACGAGGACGAACAAGGCGGACATGCCGAGGATGATCATGAGGTCACGCGGGATGCCTTCTTCGGCGCCAGCCGCCGGGGCCGCTGCGGCGAGAGCGAGTGCGCCCGCAGCCACTGCGCCCGCGGTCCCGATGCCAGCGAGCCTGCGCTTCGAGAGAAGAAGCGTGTCACTCAAGTCGATCCTGCGAAAATGCGGAGCGCGGCCAAAGCGGACGTCGGGGGCGGGCCAGATGTCCGACGGAGCGTCCTCGCCGAAATGCTCCTTATAGAGAGCAAGTGTCGCGTCGTAATTGTCCCTGTACCGTGTGTTTTCGGCCTTGCCGCCCTTGGTCGGGCCGTGATGAAGCTCCGTGCCGAGAGCTTCCTTCCATTCGCTCCAATAGTGCCGGGTGTAGCAGAGGTGCAGGTGCCAAGCCTGGTCGACCTCATCGGACGGCGTGACCTCACGACCGCAAACCACCGCGAGATACGCAAAGCGGCGATACTCCTCGAGCACGCGCTCAGCGAAGGGAAGGCTCCAGCCATTGTCCCGCGCGAGCCGCGCGGAAAGCGGGAACGCTGCGTCAGCGGCTTCGATGGAGCAGGCGGCGATCGCCTGCCAGCGGTCCGAGGTGAAGGCTTTGCCCATGGGTCTCTCCTTGATCGCAACGGAGAGCCTAGGGGAGGGCGGGCGCTCCCGCCAAGGCCGGCGGTCAGAGGCCGAAAAGCGCCAGCATTTCAGCATTCACCCGTCGCGGGCGGCGCTTTTCCGCATCGACGAGAACCCACCAGGTAAGCGCTTCGGCAGCGGGGCGTTTCGAGCCTTTTATCCTGATATCGGTGTGCCTTGCGAACTGGGCGCCTTTGACCTCGCCGAGCCACGTCCGGATTTCGACCTCGTCGCCTTCCTTCACCTCGCCGCGATAGTCGATCTCGTGGCGGCCAGCGACCCAGACATGAGCGGAGGCGACATCGTCAGGGGCTACGGCAAACCAGTGCCCGACGGCCGCGTCCTGCACCCAGCGGACATAGACGGCGTTGTTGACGTGGCCGAGTTCGTCAATGTCCTCCGCCTGCGCGATGCGCGAGGACAGGCAGGCTGTCTCGAAGGAATTGCAGCCGATGAGCGGGCCTTCAGGTTCAGGGATGTCCTCGGAAGCCATAGCGGTGGTCTCTTTCGTTCCTGCGACGCCATGCCGGAAGCCGCCAGCCGGCTTCGGCCTAAGTCCTTCGTAGCGAAAGGTCGATCCATGGTCACCGATATCTACGAACGGTTCAGCAAGCTCGTCGCCGCCATACTGCTGGCAGGGGCGGGGGTGGTGATCCTCTTCTCCCTTGGCTCTTTCATCGTCAGCCTGACGTCGATCTTCGACGATTTTACCGTGGTGCAGGACTACCTGACCTTCCAGCGCTTGTTCGAACGCATTCTCGCAGTCGTCATCGCGCTCGAGCTGGCCCACTCGGTGGAGCAGATGGCCTCAGGCGCGCGAGGGGTGGTGCAGCTCAGGACCGTGGTCCTGATCGGTATCCTCGCGGTGGTGCGTAAGCTGATTGTCCTGGATATCGAGCAGACCGCCGGGTCAGTTCTGATCGGCCTCGGCGCCACGGTCCTGGCACTCGGCTTCGTCTATGTCGCGACTTACTGGTGCGACCGGTCAATTGCCGCCATCGGTCCCGGGGAGGGCAAAGAGGATGCTGCCGGGGACGACCAGCAGCATCCTGAGGAGGTCAGGCAGCCTCTGTGACGCCTGTGTCCCATTTGGGTGCCCATTTCGGATCGATGATCCGACCGTCCGGCTTCATCAGGCCGTAGATCGTCTTCATGTCTTCCGCAGACAGTTCAAAGTCGAAGATGTCGAAGTTCGCGGCCAGGTGGTCCTCCGATGTCGTCCGCGGAATGGCGGCAACATTGGCCTGCTGCAGGTGCCAGCGCAGGACGACTTGCGCGGGCGTCTTCTTGTTCCACTCGGCCACCCGCTCAATGGCAGGGTTGTCAAGCGTCGAACCCTGACCGATCGGTGAGTAGCTGGTGAAGAGCATATCGAACCCGCGTGCCGACTTGAGGATCGGGTCCTGGTCGAGCATCGGATGGTACTCACACTGAATATTCGCGAGGCGCTCGGGGCAGTCGGTGACAGCCTGGAGGAGCTGCTCCTGATTGTAGTTCGAGACGCCGATGAGCTTGGCGTGGCCGTCCTCCTTGAGCTTGGCGAGAGGGACGACCTGGCGTTTGATCTCCATGTCGTTGATCGGCCAGTGGTTGAGTATCAGGTCGACATAGTCCGTACCCAGCTTGTCAAGGCTCTCCTTCATGGCCTCGTCATGCTCTTCCTTCTCAATCCGCGGATTCCAGATTTTCGTGGTCAGGAAGATTTCCTCGCGCGGCACGCCGCTCTCCCTGATGGCGCGGCCGACCTCTTCCTCGTTCTCATAGATCGCGGCGGTGTCGATATGGCGGTAGCCGACCTCGAGCGCCTTCAAGGTGATGCGATAGGCATCGTCGCCTTCGAGCTGCCAGGTACCAAGACCAAGGCGCGGGATGTCGATGCCGTCAAAGGTGTGAAATAGCATGGGGCCTCCTGAAATTCTCAGGAACCCAACACCGGACCGGGCGGAACCGTTCACAGCTGCGGCGATCGTTCGATAGTTTTTGCGAATAAGTCGCAACGCTGTTGACAATGATTTGCAAGAAGCTAATTGCGAGGCGTTCTCAGTTGCAGGTTCCGTTTGAAAAATGCTTTCCGCACTTCTCCTTAGCACCGCCGCCACCCAGATCAGCGCCAACGCCTCTGTCTCGGCCAGCAATGCCGACATCGTCGACGAAATTGTTGTCCAGGGCAGAGTCCTCTACACGAGCCAGGTCAACGCGCTGAAGTCGCCGACGCCGATCCTCGACGTGCCGCAGAGCCTGTCGATCATCGGCGCCGAAGAGATCGTCCAGCGCGGCTTCACGAGCATCGGCGAGATCATCACCTACACCCCCGGCGTCAACAACAGCCAGGGCGAGGGCCACCGTGACGCCATCGTCTTCCGCGGCGTCCGCTCGACCGCTGACTTCTTCATCGACGGCGTGCGCGACGATGTTCAGTACTACCGCCCGCTCTATAACCTCGAGCAGGTCGAGATCCTCCGTGGACCGAACGCTCTTTTCTTCGGGCGCGGCGGCACGGGCGGTGTCCTCAACCGGGTGATGAAGAAGGCTGACCTTTCCGAGGACTTCACCGGCTTCCGGACCTCGGTGAACAGCTTCGGCGCCTACGACATCTGGATCGACACCAACAAGACCGTTGGCGAGAACGGCGCGTTCCGCCTCAACGCGATGTACGAGACCTTGGACAACCACCGGGACTTCTTCGATGGCGAGCGCATCGGCATCAATCCGGCCTTCCGCTTCGAGGTCACGCCCGCGACGACCATCGACCTCTCTTACGAATACATCGACCACCAGCGGTTCATCGACCGGGGCATTCCGACGGGAGCTGACGGTGAGCCGGTGGAAGCCCTGCAGGACATCGTCTTCGGCGACCCTGAGCTCAATGACGACCGCATCGAGGCGCATCTCTGGCGCGCGCAGGTTCAGCATCGCTTCTCCGACAGCCTGAAAGGGCGCTTCAGCGCTTTCTATGGCGACTACGACAAGTTCTACCAGAACTTCTATGCCGTTAGCTATGATCCGCAGACGGAAGTTGTCGGCCTCGACGGCTATGTCGATACGACCCAGCGTCAGAACTTCATCCTCTCAGGCGATCTGGTGGGCGAGTTCGAGACAGGCTCCATCGGCCATACCATCGTCACCGGCGTCGAATACATCGATACGGTCAACAACAATGACCGCTTCAACCCGGTCTGGGACCAGACGAACGACGATGTCGAGTTCTTCGACGTCATGCGCCCCCTGATGCTGTCGGGCGGCGTCGGCGTGAACGCCTCGGGCCAGACGACGACCGTGGCCTTCTCGGACCTCAACGATGACACCGAAGCCGACGTCCGCGTCACCTCCGCCTACATCCAGGACGAGATTGCCCTGTCGGACCAGCTGGACCTCGTGCTCGGCCTGAGGTTCGACAGCTTCGAGATCGATGTCCTGAACGTCCCGGCTGACGAGCGTCGTTCGCGTACGGATGACAACATCGCTCCGCGCGTTGGCCTCGTCTACAAGCCGCTCGAGAACATCTCGATCTATGGCAGCTACTCCGAGACCTTCCTGCCGCGGTCGGGCGAGCAGTTCGCCAACATCAACGGTGCAGCCAATGCTCTTGACCCGGATGAGTTCACCAACCTCGAAGCAGGCATCAAGTGGGACTTCATTGACGGGCTGAGCCTGACGGCAGCTGTCTTCCAGATCGAGCAGTCCTCGCCGCAGGTAGCGGACAATGACCCTGAGACCCTCGACGTCATCGACAGCGAGACCAACGGCTTCGAGCTCCAGCTCCAGGGCCGTGTCACCGACCGCTGGTTCATCACGGGCGGCTACAGCTATCTCGAAGGCGAGATCGTCGACCGCAACGGCCCTACCGGCCTCACGCCGCGCGAGCTGCCTGAGAACATGTTCAGCCTGTGGAACGCTTTCGACGTCACGGACAAGTTCGGCCTCGGCTTTGGCGTGACCCATCAGGGCGAGAGCTTCATCACCAACGCCAACACGGCTGTGCTGCCGAGCTTCACCCGCTTTGATGCTGCAGGCTACTACGACATCAACGAGAAGCTCCGCATTCAGGTGAACATCGAGAACCTCACCGACGAGCTCTACTTCCCGAACGCGCACTCGACGCATCAGGCGACGGTCGCTGCGCCCCTGAACGCGCGCTTCACCCTGAGCGGCCGCTTCTAGGAGCGTTCCTTATACGAACAAAAAAGGCGCCCCGCGGGGCGCCTTTTCTTTTGCCTCGTAGGGACGGGAAGGGATCACTCGATCTCTTCCGTCTCCTCCGGATCTTCTCCGGTGTCGTCGCCATCGAGGATGGTGACGGTCGCGCGGCGGCGCTGCCAGTAGCTCGGATCGCCGAACTTGAAGACCATCTCACGCAGCATCCGCTGACGCGCGGGCGAGCCGGTCGAGAGGTCGTCGCCGCTGAGAGCTTCGACACCGGGACGCGGACCCGGATAGGGCTCACCGCCTGAGAGGTCAGAGATCGTCCGCTCATAAGGCAGCCATACCACCGTGCCGCGCTTCTGGAGGAGCTCTGCCACCTCACCCTCTCCAAACTTCTCGAGGTGCATGCGCAGGTCGCGTGGCCAGTTCGCAAAGAGCGCGCTCTGGGCTTCCTTGTAGATCGGCGAGACGCCCAGCGAGCGTTTGCCGACGCCATCGACGCCGCGCAGCGAGTTGACGAACTCATCAGCGTTCTTGTTGAGGTCGCTGTTCAGCGTCCCGGCATTCCACGCGCTCGTCAGGATCGAAGGCCCGGCCAGGTCACCATGCCAGAAGCCATAGATGACTCTTGGGTCTTCCCAGTTCTTGTAGACGATCTCTTCGCGGATATCCCGCAGGCTGAGCGTGACGCCGTCGATCTCGATCAGCGGTGCGTCATGGAGGAGGACGCCGTCGACCAGCATCCGGCTCGGCTCCACCACCGGGTAGCGCTCGGCAAGGACCGCCATCAGCGTGATGTTGTGGAGGTTGAACCAGTAGACCAGCTGCTGGTTGCGGGCGAGCTCTTCAATGTCGATCCGGTTGCCGATGGTCTCGAGGCTTTCGGCATATTCGCGAGCGGCCTTCTCGACGTCAGGGGTGAACTCGGAGAAGACGACCTTGTTGCCTTCGAGGCGGATGGGGCTGTCATGGCCCTTCGTCAGTCGGCTGCCCGAGGGCGGTGGTGGACGCTGCTCACGGCGCCTCGTGGAGGGGCCGAGATCGATGACGGTCAGGTCGAGAAACTCGTCGATGACGTCATAGTCGATCTTCTGGACGGAGCCTGTCGGCGCCGGGGTGAACTTCGCCAACTCGGCGAGGCGCGCCGGGCTGGGTCCAGTATCCTCAACGACCGGTCCGGTCGCGCAGGATGCGAGCGCCACAGCGGCGCCGAGGGCGATAATCTGTCTCATTCTGATGGCGTAGGAGAGCGCGGTGTCACGGGCAAGTGCGCCCTTTGATGCTGAGCGGAAATCCTCGGCTCCCGCCCTTGAAGAGCGGCGCAACTAGGAGCACACCGCCCATAGGATAAGGAGAAACCGATGGCTGACGCTGGCACCAACGAATACCCCACGAACGAACTCATGGTCGCCCGCCGCAACGAGGCCTGCCCGAATGGCCTCCCGTCGAAGTCGGGCATCTACGCTGCCAAGGCGCAAGGGGCCGAGCTCTGGGACGTCGAAGGCAAGCGCTACATCGACTTCATCGCAGGCATCGGTGTCCTGAACGTCGGCCATAACCATCCGAAGGTCATGCAGGCCGCCCGCGACCAGATGGAGAAGGTGGTCCACACCTGCTTCGGTGTTGCTCAGTACGAGCCCTATATCGAGCTGGCCGAGCGCCTGAACAAGCTCGTTTCCGAAGCGGGTGGGGGCAAGTCGAACTACAAGACCATGTTCATGAACACGGGCTCGGAAGCCACCGAGCACGTCTGCAAATTCGCCCGCCGCATCACGGGCCGGCCGGGCCTTATCAGCTTTGAGGGCAGCTTCCACGGCCGGACGCTCCTTGCCACCGCGCTGACCGGCAAGTCCCGTCCGTACAAAGAAGGCTTCGGCCCGCTTCCCGGCGATGTCTATCACGCTCCGTACCCGCATGAGTATAAGGGTATGTCCACGCAAGGCTCGCTCGCCTGCCTGAACCATATCTTCGAGACATCGATCCATCCATCGGACGTCGCTGCGATCCTGATCGAGCCGGTTCAGGGCGAGGGCGGTTTCGTCCCTGCGCCGCGTGAGTTCCTGCAGGGCCTGCGCGATATCTGTGACCAGCACGGCATCATGTTCATCGCCGATGAAGTGCAGACCGGCTTTGCCCGGACCGGCACCATGTTCGCGATCGAGCAGTCGGGCGTCGAGCCTGACTTCCTCGTCTGCGCCAAGTCGATCGCTGGCGGCTTCCCGCTTTCAGCTGTCATCGGCAAGACCGACCTCTTCGACCAGATTGGCCCGGGCGGCATGGGCTCGACCTATGGCGGCAACCCCGTGGCTTGCGCCGCGGCCCTCGCCGTCCTCGACGTGATCGAGGAAGATGGCCTTCTTCAGCGTGCCGAGGAAATCGGCGCCAAGGTTGAGAGCCGCTGGAACGAGCTGGCCCAAGGCGTCGGCAAGGGCGTCTTCGGCGATGTCCGCCGCGTGGGCGCCATGGCGGCCGTGGAGATGGTCACCGATGGCGACCCGATGAAGCCGAACTCCGACGCTGCCGCCAAGATCCAGGGCCGCGCGCGGGAGCTGGGTCTTATCACCCTCACCGCAGGCAAGAAGGCACAGGTCATCCGGACCCACGTGCCGCTCGTTGCTTCGGACGCGATCATCGACGAAGGCCTCGACATCTTTGCCCAGGCCACGAAAGACGTGCTGGGCGGCTGATGGATCAACGACTGCGGGAGAGGCTGATCGCCCTCGCGCGGTCACTCCGTGTGCTGCCTTTCGTCGAGAAGATGTACACCGCACGCCAGGTCGAAGAGGCCGCGGCGGCGAACAAAGAGTGGCAGGAGAGGAACCCTGACAAGGTCTTCCCTCCTGCCGACCTGATCTGCCGGACCTATGGCGACGCGACGTTCCGGGGCTTTGACAGCTGGGGCCGCGCGAATGCCACGGACATCACCGCGATCATTGAGCGCCATATCAAAGGCGAGCGCCTTGATGTGGCCGAGTGGGGATGTGGTCTTGGGCGGATTGCCGTGCACTTGCCCGAGCGGTGGGACTATATCGGCTTTGACATCGACCAGTCGTCCATTGATTGGTGCAAGGAGCATCTGCGCGGCACTTATAAGCTCAACGACCCCGAGCCGCCGCTGCCGACCGATGATGAAAGCTTCGACGTGGTCTTCGCGGTTTCGATCTTCACCCACCTCTCCGATGAGGCGCACCGAGTCTGGCCGCGCGAGATCGCGCGCATCCTGCGTCCCGGCGGCATCTTCGTTTTCACCGTTCATGGCGATGAGCAGGCGACGAAGCTGACGGGCTCCGAGCGCAGGAGCTTTGACGAGGGCGAGCTGGTTGTCAGGGGCGGTGTCGAGGAGGGCAGCCGGACCTACCTCGCCTACCAGCCGAAGCGCTTCGTGGACGAGGTGCTGCTCGAGCCCTTCGTGAAGCTCGAGGGACCGTTCCAAGCTCTCGGCCACACAGTCTACGTGGCAAGAAAGTCATAAACGGCGTTCCACCCTTGATTGCGACGGAAAATGCGCATCAACTGGCAGGGAATTTCAGGGAGCCGCAGGGCATGCGCTATCTTCTTGCAATCATTGGCATCCTCGGCCTTGCCGCGTGTGTGTCTCCGTCGAGCCTGATCCCTCGCGATTGCGGCAGCGAGAACTGGTTCTACCGGGGCCTCGGCGCTGATGACGATATCTGGGCGCTGGGCGGGATCGACAAGCAGGCGCGGTTCTATCGCCAGAACTGCGGCGGAGCGTTTGATCGTCAGGCCTTCTACGCTGGTGTCACGGCCGCAAACGATCGTGTCAGCTACTACCGCCGCTACCCCAATGATCGCTACGGCTACCGCCGCTATCACTACCGTCGCTACGGCTACTACGACCCCTATGACCCGGTTTATGGCCGCCGGGGACGCCGTGGCCGCTACCGTGATCGCGGTGTCGAAGGTGATCTCGACGGCCTGAAGGGCGTGAAGCTCAAGGACGGCGTCGAACGTGACGATGGTGACCAGCGTCCCCGCCGCGATAGCAGCAGCTCGTCCTCGTCTTCTGGCTCCTCGAGCTCGGGTCGTTCGAAGGGCGTGCGGGCGAAACTGCCGAAGAAGGACTAAGAGGAGGGGCGCGTTGCGCCCCTTTTTCGCATCCTCATCATCTCGGACGCGCCCCCGCGCTGGAAATCGCAACACAATCGCGCCAAGGTGCCCTCGGGTAAGGGACCAAGGGCATGAGCACCACCGAGATCAGCGCGGCTGCGCCTGAGCAGAGCACGCCTCTACCGCAGGGCCGTGGCTGCCTCGCATGCGGCGCGGAAATTGTCGGCCCCTTCTGCTACAATTGCGGGCAGAAGGACGATGACTGCCGCCGCTCGATCACCCACCTTGCCGGTGAGACCGTGGCCAATGTGGCGGCTCTCGATGGCAAGTTCCTGCGCACGTTCCGGTGGATGCTGACCCGTCCGGGCAAGCACCTCCACCAATATGCCCATGGCAAGCGGTCGCCTTTTACCCCGCCGGTCAGGTTCTTCTTCGTCGTGACCTTCGCGTTTTTCGCGACCCTGTGGCTCACCGACACCAACATCTTCGTCCTCCAACTCGTCCCCGAGGACCAGCAGGAAGAGCTCGATGAGAGCCTCGTCCTCGACTTCAACGTCGAGGCGGAAGGCGAAGAAGCCCCGCCCGCCGAAGAGGCAGCCCCTGTTGAGAAGCCGCAAAGAACGCCTCGTATCCTGAGCAAGGAAGAGGTGGCCGAGGTCGAAGGCGAGGTCCGTGCCGCGCTTGAGGATGAGGGCGTGGAGATGCCCGAATTCATGGAGCGCGTCTTTGACGGGGCGGCTGGACGGTCGCCCGCCGGCGAGGATCCTGCAGCCCAGGACAACCTAGCCGAAGCCCCGCCAACAGACGGCGAAGATCGCGGAGAGGACGCCACAGGTCCTCCTGCCACCGAAGAGCCGGCCGATGCGCTTGCCGAGAGCCAGGAAGAGTCTGCCGAAGATCTCGCTGACGCAGCCGAGGACGCTGCCGAGGAAGCTCGCGAGGCTGCCGCGGAAACCGAACCCGAGGAAGAAGAGGCGCCGGGGCCGCGCATCGTCCCCTATGGCGGTTTCTTCCTGAAGGCGCAGGACCTCAACTACACCGAAGAAGAGAAGCAGTGGCTGCGCGACCGCGTCAGCCTCGGTGAAGGCGTCAACTTCATGGGGCGTCAGCTGACGTCAGAGCGTGTCGGGGACGCGCTCATCATGACGATGCAGAACCCCAACGCCTTCTCGAATGCCCTCAACGAGGCAATCCCGGTGCTGATGCTGCTGTTCGTGCCGTTCATGGCGGTGCTGGGTGCCCTGATTATCAGGGGCAGGGATGCGCTGATCTACGACCACCTGCTGCTGTCGATCCAGACCCATGCGTTCGGGTTCGTCATCCTGACGATCATGCTCTGGTTCAGCGGCATCGTGCCCGATGAGATCGCAGGTCTCGCCTTCATGTTCGGCATCCCCGTCTACTATGCGCTGGGGCTCAAGGGTGCCTTCAAGCGGGGCTGGTTCAAGACCGTCTTCACGACGATCTTCGTCGGCATGATCTATAACTTCTTCATGCTGATCGCGCTCTTTGCAGCTGTTGCTTTCAGTCTCTGGCAGATCGTCTAGAAGGCGGGATGTTCACGCTCAGGCAACCCAGCATCCCCGTCGTCGATGGCCGTCGTTTTCCGGTCAGGCGTATCTTCTGCATCGGCAAGAACTACGCCGACCACGCCATCGAAATGGGCTCGGACCCCAAGTCCGAGCCGCCGGTGTTCTTCACCAAGCCCGCCGACGCGGCCTGTTCCGCGCGGGAGATCCCGTTCCCGCTTGCGACCGAAGACCTGCACTATGAGGCAGAGCTCGTCGTAGGCCTTGGGGCAGGCGGCACGGCGCTCTCCGACAAAGAGGCTGCCGCCGCCATCGTCGGTTATGCCTGCGGTTGCGACCTGACCCGCCGGGACCTCCAAGCGGAAGCGAAGGAGCGCCGCGCGCCCTGGGACCTTGCCAAGGCGTTCGATGACAGCGCCATGGTCGGCAAGCTGATGCCGCGCAATGACGTTCTCACCGCTGGCTCAATCGAGCTGAAGCTCAATGGCGAGGTTCGTCAGTCTGCGGACATTTCCGATATGATCTGGTCTATCCCCGAAGTCCTCTCGCGTCTCTCGCGCTATTTCGAGCTGCGCCCCGGCGACCTCGTCTACACAGGCACTCCGGCAGGGGTCGGCGCGCTCCAGCCAGAGGACAAGGTCGAGGTGGCTATTGCGGATCTGCCGCCCCTGAGGTTTACGCTGCTCGAATGACCAAAGCCGACATCTACGCCCAGACCGCCAAAGAGATCGCCGCCGTCCTCGAGGGCGAGCCGAACCTGACCGCGCGCATGGCCACCGTCTCCTGCCTCCTCGCCCAGGCCTTCCCGGGCAACATCTGGACGGGGTTCTACATCGTCGATCCCGACAAGCCGCAAGAGCTGGTCGTGGGGCCCTACCAAGGCACCCTCGGCTGCCTCCGCATCCCCTTCGGCAAGGGCGTCTGCGGCGCGGCAGCTGCGACCCTCGAAAGCCAAGTGGTCGAGGACGTCCATGAGTTCGAAGGCCACATCGCCTGCGACAGCCGCTCGGTCTCCGAGGTCGTCGTCCCTGTGCGGACGAAATCTGGCCAGCTCATGGCCGTCCTCGACATCGACAGCCCGGACAAGGGAACCTTCGACAGGACCGACGCCGAATGGCTGGAGCGCATCATCGAAGAGACGTTCGCCAACTGAAGGAGCCGACATGCGCCGCCTGTTTCTGACCATTGCCTTGGGATGCATGACGCAGGGCGCACAGGCGCAGGACCCGCTGGTCGGCGGATACGTCGCCGCTCTCTACGATGGCGACAGTGTCACAGCGATGGAGATCGAAGGCATCGCGGATCCCGATAGCGGCGCTGCTGTCAGCATGGACACCGTGTTCCACGTCGCATCCCTCTCGAAGCAGATCACCGGCGCGGCGCTGGCGTTCGCGATCCTCGACGGCAAGGTGAGCCTCGATGACCCTGTCGCGAAGCATATCCCGGAAGCGGCTCATTACGGCGAAGCCCTGGAAGTCGGGCACCTCCTCTATTTCACCAGCGGCCTGTCCGAAGCCTACGACCTGCCCCGGGAGGGCGGGCAGCCTTGGTCGACCCACTTCCATTTTTCCGTAGACGATGCAATCGAAGCCAGCCTTTCCGTTGAGGAGCTTCAATTCGCTCCGGGAACGGAATGGCGCTACAACAACATCAACTTCCAGCTGATCGCAGAGATCGTTGAGCGCGCTTACGAAAAGCCATTCTCAGCTGTCGTGCGCGAACGGGTGTTCGAACCGCTGGGGATGTCCGCATCGCTGATCCATGACGACGTCACGACCGTCATCCCGAACCGCGCAAACGGTATCGCTCCGCGTACCGCTGGCTTTATCGGAGCCCTCAAAAGCACCGGACTGACCGTCCACAAAGAGGGCGGCCCCATCCTCATTCGCCGCAATGCGCCCCATTACGGGGGAAGCGGCGTCATGACCTCCATGCGCGACTGGATGCTATGGCAGGAAGAGATCCTGACCCGCGACGCGTTCGGAGAGGCGTTCTGGGATCTGATGGTCTCCAC
Source organism: Parvularcula mediterranea (assembly GCF_013085255.1). Lineage (GTDB taxonomy): Bacteria > Pseudomonadota > Alphaproteobacteria > Caulobacterales > Parvularculaceae > Parvularcula > Parvularcula mediterranea. Next base: position 511,298 of record NZ_JABFCX010000003.1, on the reverse strand, counting down.
ACGGACCTATGAGCACCCGAAGGACAATGACGCCTTCGGTCTGGTCCACGGTGATGCAAATGGCGAACCCATCCTCTGGTTCGCAGGCTCCGACATCGACGCATCGAGCTACCATCTCGTCGCCCCCCGGCTCGGCCGCGCAGCAGCCTGCTTCTCGAACCAACCAGGCTTCGATTGCCGGGCGAGGGCGAATGCTCTCTTTGATCAGGACAGGTGAGCCTGCGCCGAACGCTTTGACTCCAAGCCTTCTTCCTGCATGATCCCCTTGGGCAAAAAGGGCAGGGTAGGGCCATGAAAATCAATGGATTCTGGGCAGGGCTAGGCGCAGGTGCTGTCATCGCGCTCCTCGCGATCACAGGCTGGTTGCCAAACCCACCCTGGGATAAGGGTTCCAAGCCTAAGGGGAGCAAGGAGATGACAGTCTACTCCGACGCTCTGATCCTACTCCCCGCAGAAGGCTTTATCGCTTCGGCCGAACTCTCCGGATACGGCACCTCTCAGGAAGAAGCCGTCGCATCACTGAGTGGGCAATTGTCGGCGCTCCGGTCGGAACTTGGCAGGCTTGAGGGACTCGAGAGCCTCAGTTTCGAAGCCGACGAGCTCGACGTCCAGGGCTATAAGCAACAGAGATGTGAGGGCGTCGACGGCTCGGACCAGCGCCGGCGCCTCGATTCCTGCCCGCCCAGCCGATACGTTGCGAGTGTGCTTCTTGCCGTGACCGCCGCGCCAGCGCGCGAGATGGGGAACGTCATCGCTCTGGGTACAGATCTCACCGACGGCGACTTCAGCTTCGATCAGTACATCATGATCGACCAGATCGACGGTCGCGCCCGTGCGATCGAAAAGGCCATCGCGACGGCGCGTGCCGAGGCCGAAGTGCTTTCAGCTGCCTCGGGCCTCAAGCTCGGCAGAGTTCTCGAAGTCGATCCTCAAGGCGCTGCGCCAAGCGAGGAGTACGACATGGCTGAGGATGACGTCATCGTCGTTTCGGCTTCGCGAATTGCTCCGAAGTACGAGCTGGATCTCGACGATCCTAAGCTGCCGATTGAGGTATCGCTCGGCGTGACCTTTGCGGTCGAACCGATCGACGAGGAGTAGCTTTGAGAAACGTCGGCATCTTCCTCGCCTGCGCGCTCATCGCCTTTTGGATGCTCGGCGGCGGCGTCGTGCATTTCGTCAGCCCTGAGGCGTTCTTCCCGATCGTGCCGGATTGGCTGCCGGAGCTTGAGGTGGTCCTCATCTCAGGCGCGGTGGAGATCGCGATTGGCCTCGGCGTGATCGTCCGGAGGACACGGGCGCTGGCGGGGCTGGCGTTCGCGGCGCTGTGCGCTGGGTTCCTGCCGCTCCATCTCTGGGACTTCTTCCGGCCTGACCCGGTGTTCGAGGTGCCCGTCGCGGCGAGCATCCGCATCGGCGTGCAGTTCGCGCTGATTGCCATCGGCCTCTGGCTTTGGAAGGCCTCGGGGCGCTAAAGCTCCGGCCATGCTCTCCTACCAGCACGCCTATCATGCAGGGAATGCCGCGGACGTTCACAAGCATTTCGTCCTTGCAGAACTCCTCCGCCTTCTGACGAAGAAGGATCGCGGGGTATCCTATCTCGAGACCCATGCAGGTCGTGGGCTCTACGACCTCACCTCGGAAGAAGCGCAGAAGACTGGCGAGGCGGCGCTCGGTATCGATCGGGTTGAAGGGCTTGAAGGGACCCCGATCGGTGACGCTCTCGAACAAGTCCGTGCACAGCATGGGGAGACAGCCTACCCCGGTTCGCCGCTGATCGCTTCTTCGCTGCTGCGAGAGCAGGACAAGATCGCGCTGATGGAGATGCATCCGCAGGAACACCGCGCCCTTCGCCGGGCGATGAAAGGCTCGGGCGCAGCCGTCCACAACCGCGACGCCTATGAAGGTGCCAAGGCTCTGACGCCGATGGACCCGAGGCGGGGCCTCGTCCTGATCGACCCACCTTACGAGCTGAAGGACGAGTACGGACGAGCGGCAAAGCTCGCCATGACGATCCACAAGCGCTGGCCCGAGGCGGCGATCATGGTCTGGTACCCGATCCTCGACGCAGGACGGCACGCGGAGTTACTGAGCGGCATGGCGGAAGGGGAGCCGCTCGTCAGCGAGGTGAGCTTTCCGCCCAAGGATGGCCGCGGGATGAAGGGCTCAGGCCTCGCAATCATCGGCGCGCCCTACGGCGCCGATGAGGCCATAGCGCGCGCCATCGCCCTCGGTGGCCGCGTGTTCCGCCCCTAAAAAAGGGAGGCCTGAGGGCCTCCCTCCTTCATTCGGTATGCTGAGCGCCTAGTAGCGCTTGCGCAGGGTCAGGCCAATCGTGCGCGGCTGGTTCGTCCGGTACGCAAGGCGCGCCCGGCCACCACGCTCACGGTCGAAGGACAGGAGCGCGTTCTCGTCAAAGGCATTGTTAATGTAGAGAAGAGCTTCAAAGCCGTCCTCATTCATCAGGCCCCAGGAGAAGTTGGCGATCGTGTAGTCCGGAAGCTGAAGATCCAGTGCCGTCACGTCATTGCCGCTGGCACCGCCGAAGGGCAGGCCCGAGGCAAAGGGCTGGATGATCGGATCCTGGTCACCCGGCTGGGTGAACTGCTCGTCGACATACTGGACCGAGCCATTGAAGACGGCCGACCAGCCCGGACGGAAGCTGTCGAGCGGGTACTCGTAGCTCGCGACGATAGCCGCCTGCACCTGCGGTGCGGAGGGCAGCTCAGCACCTTCGAAAAGACCCGGGATCGGCGTGCCGTCGCCCAGCGCAACCGTGCTGTCGAGCTCGGCATTGATGAACGAACCCGCGAACGAGATGTCGAGGCCTTCGATCGGCTCGATGGCCACTTCAGCTTCGATACCGGTGGTGTGCGCTTCGGGGACGTTGAACACGATCCGCGAGGAGCACGAGCCCGCATCGAGGGTCACCTGCAGGTCCGAAATGTCCGTGTAGAACGCAGCGGCGTTGAAGGTGATCCCTCGGAAGTTCGACTTGATGCCGGCTTCGTAGTTGATCAGCGTCTCGTCATCATAGGCCTGGAAGCCGCCGAAGACCGCTTCGTCTTCCGCCGAACACAGAGGAACGTTGAGCGGGTCGTTGACACCGCCGAGGCGGAAGCCCTGGCTGATCTGCGCATTGACAGTCGTATTGCCAGTCAGGTCATAGGCGGCGATCAGGCGGCCGTTGAAACCGTCTGAGGTTGTCGAATCCATGACCATCGAGTCGCCATTGGCAAAGAGACCGCCCGAAGTGATCTCGCGATCCTCTTCGAAGTCGTAGTAGCGGCCGCCAGCGGTGACGCGGAAGTCATCGTTCACGTTGACCGTTGCCTCGCCAAACACTGCGTACTGGGTGAGGTCGTAGAACAGGTCCGAGTTGAACGGACTGTCCGCACCAAAGCCGTTGCGCACGGCATCGGAAGTCCCTGCGCCAAGGACATCATCCGTGAACCCATCATACCCGCGAGTGGGAAGACGCTGGGCATAGTCGCGCTCGATCTTCGAGTAGAATGCACCCAAGAGCCAGTCGACCTGGCTTGCGCCTGAGTTCGCGATCCGCACTTCCTGCGTGAAGCTCGACAGGTCCGTCGTGTCCCGCAGGTTCGAAGGGATCAGAACCGCTTCGTCCGGGTACCCAAGGTCGACCGAGACCGAGCCCGTGAGGGCTGAAGCATCGCGACTTACGAGAATCTCCCGCTCCATCACCGAGGTGATCGAAGTAATGACGGCCGGTCCCGTATTGTATTCAAGGGTCACGTCACCGATGATCGTCTCATCAAAGAACCGCTCGTCACGCAGGAGGTACTGCTGACGCTCTTCAAAAGTGACCGGCGTCCGCGTAGTCGTGAACGGATTGCCGAAGAGGTTGAACTCTTCCTGACGGTTAAAGCCGTCGACATCGATCTCCTGGAAGATGATCCGTGGGGTGATCTTCAGGTTCTCGGTCGGCTGGAACATCAGTGAGGCGCGGATGCCCTGACGGTCGCCGGAGTTGACGTCCTCGTCGATGCGGAAGCCTTCAGCGGCCGTCGGATCCTCGCGCAGGGCGTCGATGAAGCCTGCATACTCCGTGTGGTAGGCTACAAGGCGGAAGGCTGCACTGTCAGACAGCGGAACATTGACCACGCCCTTGAGGCTACCGCCGGTGCCGCCGTCGGAGATCGTGTTGACGTCAGCTTCTACCATCGCCTCGAAGGCATCGGGGTTCGGCTGGTTCGTGATGTAGCGCAGCGTGCCGCCGATTGAGCCAGACCCGAAGAGGGTGCCCTGCGGACCACGCAGCGTCTCGACCCGGTTGAGGTCGAAGAGATCAAGGTCAGGGGTGAAGAGCGACAGCGAGATCACGCTCTCGTCGAGATAGACGCCGACCTGCTCCTTCACGCCCGGCTGGTCACGGACGATCTGGCCTGCCGAGACGCCGCGGACGGAGACCTGACTTTGGCCTGGGCCGAGGTTCTGAATGTTGAGGCTCGCCACGTTGCGGGCGATGTCTTCAAGGGTCTGGGAGCCTGTGCGCTGGATATCTTCCTGCGTCTGGGCATCGACTGAGAAGGGGACTTCCTGAAGCGTCTGTGCGCGTTTGGTGGCCGTGACGACGATCACATCGTCATCGTCGATCACCTGGGCCTGAGCAGCGGTTGTCAGCGCAACGGCCGAGACACCGAGTGTCAGGATAGAGGTGAGGGGCAGTCGGGTCATTTGGTGTTCTCCCTGATGCTTTATGGCCGGGACGGGTGTTCCATCCCGGGACAAACAACGTGTCGTTCGGGAAGGTAAATGCGACCTTTACTTTCGGCGCTGGCAGCACGTGACGCCAAGATGTTGCGTAATTGTGACATAAGTTCGCTCAGAACGCGCCCGAAACGCCCAATTCCCGCCAAAACAGGGTGAACAGAAGCGCTCAAGACAACCGGCATGATGCCTGCATCTCGCGACCAAGAGCGCCGGAGACTCCGGCTCAATGGGAACGAGAACGAATATGACCAGCAAGATGATCGCAGCTGCCCTCGCAGGCGCCGCCCTGATGACCGCCTCTGCCGACGCAGCGGTCGTCTTTACCGAAGGATTTGAAGGCCAGCAGATCAGCTCGCGCTGGCGCGTCTTCGACAATTTCGGCCAGTTCATGACGATTGACGGGGCAGGGATCGAAATCCAGCGCTCCGGCACCGTCGTCACCGCCTATGAAGGCAACCAGTATGTCGAACTCGACAGCCACAAGGGCAATGGCGGCGACGTCAACGCTGCGACGAGCAACACGTCGATGGCTGCCCTCGCCAACCTCGTCGCTGGTGCCCAGCATTCGGTGACCTTCGCCTACCGTCCGCGGACGAACAACTACAACGACAATGGCATCGCCGTCTCGATCGGTAACCTCGACACCTCGGGTGCTGAGCCGGTCTTCACCCAGTCGATGCAGATCGGCTCGGTCGATGGCCGCCGCCGTGACCAGAATGCCTGGCATGTCGTCACGATGAACTTCCTCGCAGGCGTCGGCGACAACGCCATCATGTTCCGCGCCTTTGGCAGCGACAACACACTCGGCGGCTTCCTTGACGACATCGCCATCGAAGCTGACCTGACCGACGTGAACGTACCGCTTCCGGGTGCAGCGTTCCTCCTCGGCACGGGCATCGCCCTGATGGCCCGCTCCCGCCGCCGCGTCTAACGCGCGTTGGCATGAGGCTTGCTACTCTAAGGATAGGTTCTCAAGCCGACACAGACCAGCGGGCAACCCTCACCAGCCCATAGAAAAACCCCCGCCTCTCTTCCGAACCAGAGGCGGGGGGTTTTTTTTTTTTTGGGGGGGGCTGATCTCAGCGCGCTGAGCCGGGCTTTTCCTCCAGGGGCTGGCAATAGGCGCGGGCATCCTGCCCCCCCTCGAGAACATCGGAGATACGCCCCAGTATGAGATGGGGGCCCTCCTTCGAGACATGATCATCATCCACATAGAGAAAGCTTTCGCCTTCTCCCCCCCCGCAATCGCTATCGCTGCATAAGAGGGGGTGAGGAAA
>NZ_JABFCX010000003.1:505083-505277 GCF_013085255.1 Parvularcula mediterranea | reverse complement strand
TAGAGTAATACTCACGTGGCTCGAACATTCTGTATATTATCATCCCTCGTCTGTGCAAGTACGACTTCTCGATCCAGGCACGCCCACACTTCCACCGCGAGCCTACTCGAGTTGAGGGATGCGAATTTACCGATTCACTCCCACACCCGGACTTCATTACCCCAAAATCGGTTTTTTTTTTTACAAGAAGAAGC
>NZ_JABFCX010000003.1:0-505028 GCF_013085255.1 Parvularcula mediterranea | reverse complement strand
CAGGTTTTTCATGTGGGTGGGGGATACCCCTGTCTTTTATACACATGTAGATGTGTAAAAGAGACACCTCAAAGGATGGTTTCAAAAGCCAACACAGCCCGGCGGCCACCCCCCCCCACCCAAAAAAAAACCCCCCGCCTCTCTTCCGAACCAGAGGCGGGGGTTTTCTTTTGTTTGGGGTGGGCCTGATCTCAGCGCGCTGAGCCGGGCTTTGCCTCAAGGGTCTGGCAATAGGCGCGGTCATCCTGCCCGCCTTCGAGAACATCGGAGATACGCTCCAGTATGAGATGGGCGCCTTCCTTCGAGACATGATCATCATCCACATAGAGAACGCTTTCGCCTTCTCGCACCCGGCAATCGCTATCGCTGCATAAGAGGAGATGAGGAAAGACGAGACGGGCGCCCGTTGTCTCGGCTTGGTCGCAGAGGATACGGTAGCTTGACCTCTGGCGCTCAAGCACCTCCGAGATCGCCGGCTCGATCGTTCTACGAGAGCCGAAGATCTCCCGGCGTGCTAGCGTCTTGGGAACGTCGACCCCGACCTCCGGTACCGGACCGATGAGGACTACATTTCGCTCCCTCGCTTTCGCAGCAGCGATGCTCCGAGCGAGGCCCCTGGCAACAATACCAGGATTGTCGGCACCCGGACGGCTCTGTTCCTGATCGACAAAGAGGTATGGCGATCCACCTTCGGCCTCCATCCTCGTGCCTTCAACGGCGAGGGGCCAGCGGCTTGCGATCAGCACGGTGTCAATGTCGTCCGAGGTTTCCAAGAGCTCCGCAACTTGATCGAGACGCGCGGTGCAAGCAGCACGGTTTCCGAAATCCGGTCGCCACGCTCCGAGAAGTGGAGGGCAGCCGGCCGTTCCGATGAAGCCGAAATCGAACGCTGGCTGATCAAACCGGCCTTGCGCCAGCGCCGCACCGTGAGAGTCGCCCCAGAGGAGAACGCCGGAGGTTCGTGCCGCCTCAAAGCAATCTGAGGACGGAATATCCGACGGAGCCAGCCGCATGCAACGCTCCCTTAGGAGAGGGGTCGGCTCGTACTTGGCAAAAGTCTGCGCTGCGGGCGGAATACGTCCCGGAAGCCCTTCGGACACAGCAAAAACCGAGGCTCCCCCGACGAGCACTAGCGAAGCGGCGATGGCCGAAAGAGTGATGCCCTTGTCCGAGACCTGCTGCTTCTTCCGAAACGGCTGCTCGATGAACCGCCATGACAGGAAACCAAGTCCAAAGATCGGGACCAGCGACGCAAAAGAGAGGATCAATGGGAGATCAACGCTGGAATTGTAAAGGCGGATATAGGCTAGCACCGGCCAATGCCAGAGGTAGAGGGAGTACGACGCCAGCCCGATCGTCACCAGAACCTTGTGACCGAGAAGCTTGCCCAGGGCCGATCCCTCCCGGCCACCTGCATGGATCATCGCAACCGCTCCCAACGTCGGGAGCAGCGCGGCAAGGCCCGGGAAACGGGTCTCGCTGTCAAAACCGAAGGCCGCGACCATGATCGCAGCCAGTCCGGCCCAGCCGATCCCTTCGGAGGTCCGGTTGGACACTCCGGTCCCCACCGCATGGAGGCCCAAGATCCCTCCAGCCAGCAATTGCCACGCCCTAGAGGGGAGAAGGAAGTAGGCACCCCAAAGATGGGTATAGACGGTCACGGCACTGATCAGCAGCGATCCAACTGCCATCACCCAGAACGCGGGAAGGCGAGGAACCTTCAGCGCAAAGAGCAAAAGCATCAGTGGCGGCAGCACGATGTAGAACTGCTCTTCCACACTCAGGGACCACATGTGGAGGAGAGGATTGAACTCCGCCGTCGTGGTGAAGTACCCGGTGGTTTGCCAGAAGTAGACGTTCGACGAGAAGAAGATCGCCGCGAGGCTCGTTTCTCCGAGGTCTTCCAACTCGGAGGGCAGCATGATCATCGCACCGACGATCAGCGTCACCAGCAGCATCCCATAGAAGGCGGGCAGAAGCCTTCGCGCCCTGCGCAGGTAGAAGTTCGCGAAACTGAACGACTTCTGATCGATTTCAGACGCGATGATCCTCGTGATCAGGAAGCCCGAGATGACGAAGAAGACGTCAACGCCGACGAAGCCGCCAGAGAGGGTCTTAAACCCGGCGTGGAAGAAGATGACGAGCAGCACGGCGATCGCCCGCAGGCCGTCAATGTCGGATCGGTATTTCGTTGCGGTAGGGACCATGGGGGAGATGACACTCGCTTGGTACGGACTGACGTTCTATTCGATTCCGGTGGAAAGGCCGTTAGCGCGAAACGCTTGTGGCTGAGTTAGCCCATGGCTACACCCCGGAAATTGCAGATTCCGGAAGTTTTCACCCACATGGCACGCCAGTTCATCTACTTCATGCAAGGTCTCACCAAAGCCTACGGGGCCAAGAAGATCCTCGACAACGTCCACCTTCAGTTTTACCCGGACGCGAAGATCGGCGTGGTCGGGGTCAACGGCGCGGGTAAGTCGACCCTCCTCAAGATCATGGCCGGCGTGGACCAGGAGTTCACCGGCGAGAGCTACGCTGCCGATGGCGCGAAGGTCGGCTACCTCCCGCAGGAGCCTGAGCTCGACCCCAACAAGACCGTCTTCGAAAATGCGGCCGAAGGCGTCGCGGACATCAAGGCGAAGGTGCAGGAGTTCAACGACGTCTCGATGGAGCTGGCGGAGAACTACTCCGACGAGCTCATGGAGAAGATGTCGACCCTTCAGGAAGAGATCGACGCCCTCGACGCCTGGGACATCGACAGCAAAGTCGAGCTGGCGATGGAGGCCCTGCGCTGCCCGCCGGGCGACTGGCCCGTCACCGACCTCTCCGGCGGTGAGAAGCGCCGCGTGGCGCTGGCCCGCCTGATCCTTGAGAAGAACGACCTCCTCCTCCTCGACGAGCCGACCAACCACCTCGATGCCGAGAGCGTCGCGTGGCTTGAGAACTACCTGCGCAATTTCCCTGGCGCTGTGGTGCTCGTGACCCACGACCGCTACTTCCTCGACAATGTCACCGGCTGGATCCTTGAGCTCGATAGAGCCAAAGGCATCCCGTTCGAGGGCAACTACTCCTCCTGGCTCCAGCAGAAGGCCAAGCGCATGGCCCAGGAAGAGCGGGAGGAGGCCAAGCGCCAGAAGACCCTCGACCGTGAGCTCGAATGGATCAACCAGGGCCAGAAGGCCCGCCAGGCCAAGTCCAAGGCCCGGATCAACTCCTACGAAAAGCTCCGCGACCAGGCCGCGAACGACCAGGTCTCCACCGCCCAGATCCAGATCCCCTCAGGCCCGCGTCTCGGCGGCAAGGTGATCGAGGCCGAGGACCTGAAAAAGGCGTTCGGCGACAAGCTCCTCATCGACGGCCTCACCTTCGAGCTGCCGCCGGGCGGCATTGTCGGCGTGGTCGGCCCCAACGGTGCAGGCAAGACGACCCTCTTCAAGATGCTCACCGGCAAGGAGACCCCGGACGAGGGCTCGATCACGCTGGGTGAAACGGTCAAGCTCGGCTACATCGATCAGACCAGGGAGAATCTCACGGACTCAAACTCCGTATGGGAAGAAATCTCCGGCGGCCTCGACATCATCCAGTTGGGTGAGAAGCGCGAGGTCAACTCCCGCGCCTACTGCACCTGGTTCAACTTCAAGGGCGGCGACCAGCAGAAGAAGGTCGGCGACCTCTCAGGCGGTGAGCGCAACCGCGTGCAGCTCGCCAAGATGCTGAAGGAGGGGGCGAACCTCCTCCTCCTCGACGAACCGACCAACGACCTCGACGTCGATACCCTGCGCGAGCTCGAAGCCGCCCTCGACGAATTCGCAGGCTGCGCCGTGGTCATCTCTCACGACCGCTGGTTCCTCGACCGCATCGCCACCCACATCCTCGCCTTCGAAGGCAACAGCCACGTCGAATGGTTCGAAGGCAATTTTGAGGACTACATTGAGGACAAGAAGCGCAGGCTCGGTCCGGACGCGGACGTTCCGCGGAGGATCAAGTACCGGAAGGCGGAGCGGTAGGCTATATTATGACGCTTAGAGAACAGATTGATAACGCTAAGCGGTCCGTGAGTACGGATGAACTCGCAATAAGCATCGGCGAGATTGGGTCGATGTACGAGGCGAAAGAATTACACATCCTACCAGAATTTCAGCGACTGTTTCGCTGGGGGCCGCAAAAAAAATCTGATTTTATTGAGTCGCTTTTGGTTGGGATTCCAATTCCGCCAGCATTCGCCTACGAGAGGGAGGATGCCACTTGGGAGCTAATCGATGGTCTGCAGAGGATTTCGACCGTACTTGAGTTTCAGGGGCTCCTGAGAGATCCCGACAATCCGGACAAACTATGTGATCCCACTACCTTAGTTGGAGCGAAGTACCTTCCCGGACTCGATGGAGTCGGCTGGGTCCACGGCGGGGCAGACGGAAAGGGAATCGGTAAGGAACTGCAACTCTTCATCCGCAGGGCTAGGATAGATTTTCAGATCTTGAAGTATCCAAGTGACGCAACCACAAAATTTGATCTATTCCAACGACTGAACCGAGGTGGCGCCTACGCGAACGCTCAAGAGGTTCGAACTTGCGCAATGGTTCTCGCGAACGAGGAAGCTACTCGAAAAATTCGAGAAATCGCTAAGAGCGAACCATTCCGAACCGTGTTTCGTGTCAATGAGGACCAGTCGAAAATTCAAAAGGATGTGGAGTATGCCGTCCGGCTGCTTGCCCATGCCTCCAAAGCCTACGAAGGGAAGCTGGACGTCGAAGAGTTTCTCGACAAGGCAATCATCGAACTTCTGCAGGAAGACAATTGGAACGCTTTCCTCGATGATGCTGTTTGGTCGGTTGAGACGCTCCACGCGATTGACGGCGATAAAGTACTACTGCCGCCTAAAAACATCGAATTCAAAACGGTGGAGCGGTTCGCTCTCAGGTCACTTGAAGTCATCGCTGTGGGGGTGCTCATAAACGCCTCTGCTATTAAAGCGCTTCCTAAGCCCGAGGAATTTGTTCGTGAGAGAATTACAAAATTCTGGATGCAGACAAGCGCTCTTGAAGGAATGAGTGGGGCTGGACAACGCGGCACAACGCGTTGGGGTAAGACCCTACCGTTCGGCATGGACTGGTTTGATCCTAGATCTGCGAAATGACCCCCGACGAAGCGTTCGACAGGATCGATCAGGCTAGGCTCAGTAGAGCCAGATCGCTATCCAATACGAAGCAGAAATTCACGAGTAATCTTTTCGGCGTAGATACTTCAAATATTGCATCCCAATCTGTCGTTGTCCTCTGCTACGCCCATTGGGAGGGTTTCTACGCTGATTGTGTCAAGACCTACATCGATTTCTTAGTTGCAAGGGGGCAGAGAGTACGAGAAACAAACTGGCTTTTTATGGTCGGGGTTCTCGATGGTGCCTTTCAAAGTCTCGTGGACCGGAATGCATCTTGGGAGGCGAAGCTTGATTTCGTCGAATCTCTTGAAACTAGGCTCGATACTGATTTTTCCGGGTTCAACCGAACTTGCGTTAAGCCGCGTTCTAATCTTGATGCAGATCAAATCGCGTTGAACGGACGAATTTTGGGAATTCAATTTGAACAGGTCCATCATGATCGGCTTCGAATAAACCGACAACTCGTCAAATGGCGCCATGAAGTTGCACACGGAAATGAGCCAGATCTCTCAGATGTAAACATCGTTGATCATTGTAATCTTACTATCAGTCTTCTGCTGCACATCGCGGACAAATTCCAAGAGAAGATTGTATCGCACCTTTGAGCGTCGAGATCACTGGAGCTGAGCCATGCACCCAACGGTTATCGCGGTAACCATCCCTCTGGTGGCATCTCAAAATGGTTCTCGCATTTCCATCGGTGCCACGACGCTTCGCAGACGGTCCGCCGTAGGCGGAACGATCAGTCTGGGGGACTGATCGTAGGCGGAGAGGGCCACGGCAGTGGCCGGCCAATCGTCCATATTCTTCACCAGCCCGTGCTTGACCGGATTATAATACGTGTACGCGATGTGGTTGGCGAGGTCTTGCTCGTCGAGGATGACGTGCTCCCAGAGCCTGCATTCCAGATGCCGCGTTCGCCGTCTCGGCGGCCTTGCGACTTCTCACCTGTCATTCCGGGGCAGCGCCGGACCCGATCCAGGGATGAGCCCGGAACCCATACCTCCGGCTTATGGGTTCCGGGGTTGCTCTTCGAGCATCCCGGAATGACAGCTAGGGGCTCGGCGCCGAAGGGCGGATTGCGGAGCCATCCGCCGTTACTTTCGGGGCGGAACGGACGGCGGATGGCCTCCGGCAATCCGCCCTACAGGCTACCCAACTTATCCCCGCCCCATCCACCCCGCGCTATCATCCCCCCACGGACAGACGCCGGGAGTTCAGGATCCGTCGCCTGATGATCTGTCCGTGCCGGTGTCATCCGGCGGAGCGGGAACGCGCCAGCGCGTGACCTGATCTGCCTACGGACGCTTCTGGGCGTGAGCTAGGGATTGGCCGTTCAGAAGAGCGTGGTGACATCATGATGCGCTATCGCTTCACTAAGTGAGCGCGTGTCGGCGCTCGCGCGCGGGAGGGGTTGGCACCCCTTCACATCGCGGCAAGCCTCAAAACCAACTCCGCTGCGATGACCGCGCGCGAGCCTCCCATCCCCCCAACAAACCGCCCAAGGGCGGCTCTTCGTGCTGGCGCCCCGTCGGGCTGGAGCAGGTCGCTCGCCGAGTCGGAACAGATTGGCCAAGCCCTCATTCTCCTCGCCCGAACCCTGATAGGGGTCCGGGACGACCGGGTTGCCTCGGCTTGCGCTCTGATCGGCCTTTCTCGCCCGCCCCAGCACGTCATTCGCGCGCGCGGAATGGCGCGGCGGCAACATCGCGCGATCTCGCTGACCAGCGCTAGCCTTCTTCTAAACAAGAGCTTTCCAGGGGCGCATTCTGCCCTTCTGGCCCGGGACCTTCCTGCCAGCTTGTCGCAGGGGAGAGACTCTCGTACGCCGTTTAGAGAAAGTCAGGGAGCCCGCCATGTCGTCCGCTATCGTTCACCTCGCCATCCCCGCCGGCAATCTGGCTGAGACGGTGAAGTTCTACACCGAGGTCTTCGGCTGCACGCTGGGCAACTCCGAAGAGGGACGCTGGCAAGACGTGAACTTCTGGGGGAACGAGCTGACCCTGCACCAGTCGGAGGAACAGCTTCCCAGCGTTCGCCACGATGTGGACATGGGCAATGTGCTGGTCCCGCACTTCGGCGTGCACCTCACGGAAGAAGACTTCCAGGCACTGAAGGACCGGATCGCTAAGGCTGGCCTCACCTATATCGACGAGCCGTACCGCCGGTTCAAAGGCGACAAGTACGAGCAAGAGACCTTTTTCATCGCCGATCCGAACAACAATATCCTTGAGATCAAGACGATGAAGAACCCTGAGGTCCTCTGGCCGTAAGGGCTTCGGACTGCGGGCTTTTCTTCCCCGTGCTGACCTGATGGATTAGGCTCCGGCTATGTCCATCAAGGAAAAGCCGCTCATCAACGCGGCATCGAACATGGCCCCGATGTGGAGCCCCTCCAGCCCGTTCTTCGCAGGGGTGTGGTCGGTGCTGCTGGTCTCCATCTGCATGATCGTCACGATCTTTTTCCAAGGCGCAGGACGTGGAGCAGTCACGTTCTCCGAACTGCTCCCCGCGACGGGGGTGGCAATTATTGTTGGGTTTGCATTGATCGTTGGGTCGATTGCGATGCTGTGGCTCAGGATGCTCATCGGCGAAGACGAGGCGAGGATCGTCATACCGTTCACTGCAGGAGCGTTCCTGGCGATGGGGGTGGCCGTGGTCGCGACGGGCGTGCTTGGTGCCGATTTCGTTGTTTGGGTCGAGGGCCTTCCGCCTCTGCACGGCATGGCACCACGCTAGATGGCCTCGCCGCTGTCCCAATCCCTCGGTGAGCTGACGGTTTCGACGCGCCCTCGGAGTTTCACCGATGTGACGCGGGAGCTGAGCTCATGGCTTTCGGGCGAGGGGGCCGCTGACGGGCTTCTGACGGTTCTGCTTCGGCATACGTCCGCCAGTCTCGTTATTCAGGAGAATGCCGACCCTGACGTGCTCAGGGATCTTGGCGATGCTCTGGACCGCCTTGCGCCGGAGGGGCCGCATTATCGTCACGATGCTGAGGGGCCGGACGATATGCCAGCCCATATCAAGGCGGCGCTGACGAGCCCCACGCTGTCGATCCCGGTGCGCGAGGGGCGGATGCAGCTTGGCACATGGCAGGGTGTCTATATCGCGGAGCATCGGTCGAGCTCGCATAGCCGCAAGCTTTCGCTCCATTTCCTCGGCACCCATCTCTGAGCTTTTCTTATCGCTTCGCGATATGGTAAGGGGAGCCCTTGCGAGGGGGGAACACGGCATGAGTAACGAACAGGTGGCAGCGGGCGGCCCGGTCACGGGCGAGCAGCGGCTGGCTTATCTCGACATCCTGCGCGGTTTCGCGGTGATGGCGATCTTCGCGGTCAACATCAAAGCGATGACGATGCCCTTCGCTTATTACGGCAATCCGAGCCTTTGGGGGACGGAGCTGGAGCAGCTGATCGCGGTGATCCAGAAGTTTATTGTCGACGATAAATGGCGGACGACGTTCACCGCGCTTTATGGCGCGGGTCTCCTGATGATCTGGCAAAGGCTCGAAGCGCGGGGAGAGACGCGTGGGCTCCTTGCACGGAGGAATGGGTTCCTTCTTCTCTTTGGCGCGATCCACATGGTGTTCATCTGGGTTGGGGATATCCTGACGCTTTATGCGCTGATTGGTTTCGCTGCGCTGCTGTTTGTCCGCATGGGGCCGATCAGGCTCTGGATCTTTGGCCTCGTGTTCTTGGTCATCGGCATCGCATGGGCTGCCGGGTTCCAGATGCTATTCAACATCGAAGAGCTGTCGGCGAAGATGGCGCCGAAGTTCTGGTCGCCGACTGAGGAAAGCCTCGCCGTGGAGCTTGCGGCCATGGGCGGCGGGATCACCGAGCAGTTGATGTTCCGAGCGACCAGCGCGGCGTTTGTCCTGCCTGTGATGCTTTTGAGCGGTATGGGGATGATCACGCTGGCGCTCATGCTGCTTGGTATGGCGCTGTTCAAGGGCGGTCTCTACCGCGGGGCTTGGCCGTTTACGTTGGCCCTGCCGCTCGCGGTCGTCGCTCTAGGTGCAGCGTGGGGGCTCGATGCGTGGCAGATCGCGCAGCTTAAGGAGAGCGATTACGCCTTCGAGACCTACAACAACCTCATGGCGTTCGCGATGCTCGACGGCGTTCTCGGTGCTTTCGGATATGGCTGCCTGATCTCGGCGCTCGTCAGCCTGGGGATCAAGTTCTCGGCCTTCGCAGCTGTCGGACGGATGGCGTTCACCAACTACATCACCTGCTCCCTGATCGGGACAACGGTAGGCGGTGGCCACGCGCTCGGAATGTTCGGTGAGACACCGCTGACGCTTCTTGTGGCGATCGTGCTTGGGACCTATGTCGCGATGCTGATTTGGTCGCCGCTGTGGCTGAAATTCTTCCGCTTCGGCCCCCTCGAATGGGTCTGGCGGAGCATGGTCTATAAGACACCTCAGCCGTTCAGGCGATAAGGCGGACCCGCTTCCATCTGGCGTCTGGCGGTTTGGCACGAAGCCTGTAAGCCCGCCCGCCATGGACGCGTACCTGATCGCAGGAGCCCTGGGGCTCGCCCTGACCGCCATTGTCTACTCCGTCGTGGGGTGGGGGAACATCCGCGACTGCATGCTGCTCTGGCTCAGGCGTGACTACTGGACCGGGTACAATGTCGTGGAGTTCCTCTCCTGGGCAACGAAGGCGGCGGTGATCGTGCCGGGCCTCGTCTTCGGGATGGAGATCTGGTGGCTCCACATCCTGACGCTGGGGACGTCGGTCGCGCTGATCTGGGCGTCGATGAAGAAGCTGCTGCCGACCCTGATCGCGTTCAACACGCTGTGGATTTTCCTCTCGATGACGGTGATCGTCCGTCATCTGATGGGGTGAGCCCTCGACCGATTACGGCCATCCCGAAATTAAGGCTGCACCTGAACACTCCAGACATTCTCTACTAGCGTTCAAAGAGCTTGTAGGGGAGATCGGGTGATGAGAATCAAGATCAAAGAAAAAGACCTAACCATTTCAGACCACTTGGCGCGCAGTTGGAAAGTTGCGAGCTGGCTTATCTATGGTCTCTTCGCTCTCGTCCTGATCCTTTTCGGCGCGATCCACATCATCGCTGGCTTCCTCCCCGACTCTCCCGTTGCAAACTACATCCTTCCCGAGATTTTCCGGACGGCGCTGGAAGAGGCTCAGGACGCCGATCCGGGGGAGAAAGGGGACTATTTCAACTTCCTCATTGGTGTGCCTCTTGCGGCAGCGGGCTCTGCAGTGGCGGCGGTCGTTGCGGCCTCTGCGAAAAGCGTCGCAAACCGGCAGCGGCTGGTCCAGGAAATGGGGCTGGTCGATTCGAAGTTGACCACAGGCGGGCCGCACTTTCTCCAACTCGTCAACGCGATCGACGACCTCCATGAGCGCGGCCATCAATTTCGACGCCTTGTCAGAGAGATTATCGACGCCGCCCACGCAGAGAGCGTGCATCCCCTTTCGGTCGTCGCCGACGACGTTGCTTCGGATGATCGCCAGATCACTGCAGGCGAGAGCGTCGATAGACTGAGAGATAAGTATCTGCCGCTGATAGAGGAGAATCTCGATGCCATCGGGTGCTGCTGCGAGGTGGTGTTCGACAAGTTCCAAGTCCTCACCTTCGACCCGTTCTGGGCTCGGGCCATCGAAATCCAGGGAAAGCATTGCGCACCGAACTGGTACAGGATCGAAGAGCGGATGCGGGCGGTGCAGGGGACTCCAGCCAAGGACCCGGATGACTGGTCGCCACGTGCCGTCTCGAGGCAATTGAGGCGCTGGACTTTGGAGAATGACGCCGAGCGAGCGCTTCTGACGTTCCTCTATCTTCCGGCCGACGCAACTCCGCTTGAATTCGTCGGGGCAATCATTCGTCTCGAGACCGAAGAAGGTGAGTTTCCGCGGGCCGAAGCCCTCAAAAGATGGTCAAAGGGCGACGAGAGCACTCTTACGATCGTCAATCGCGGTGCATCTGGCCTTTTCACTTTGTTCTATGCCCTGCCGTCTCAGGAGGCACTCCAAGCCACCGTCTTTAGCCTCTTCCCAAATCTCAACACCTACGAGTCCCGCGGATATTTCCGGACACTGGCTAATAAGAGAAAGATTTCGAGCGACGGGATGCTGGATTTCATCGACGACGCTTTCCTTGCAACAGGGTCACTGATCTATCTCCAAGGCATGACGCCTGAGACGATTTACAGTCTTCCGGAGCGGCTGGAACAGAAGGCCACCTCAAGGACCGGCAGTTCACGGAAGAGAAAACGCGAGCCCTTCAAGGGCGTGTTGCCGATGCGTCTTCAGGGTAATGACGCGGTCGAGATAAAGCGCTCGCTCACCGCTCCGCCAGCTTCCGCAAGACCGGCGCGGCCGTCTACGATCAGGCGACGCTAACGACACACGCGGATTAGGGCTTAGGTAAGAACAGTTTTCGCGATCAGTCCGTCTCCCGCGGGCCTTTTTCCGCGGTCATCAGTATCGCGTCGAGTAGCTCTCGGTTCGTGAAGTTGGGGCCATCGCCATAGCCGGCGAACCAGTGGTGGCTGAGCGGGACGAGCTCTCCATTGATCAGCGTAAAGATCGGATAGCCGCTGTCGCCGCTGATCGCCCGGTAGGCGTGCTCCTCTGAGTAGGGGGCGAAGGCGAGACGGAGTCCTGCGCTTCGTTCCCCCACCGTCCGTGCAGGGATCACCTCACGGTGCTGGTTAAGGAGGAGCGCAGGTATCCGGTGGCCTCGGAACCTGAAGGCGCTGTCGCTGCCGACATCGAGAAGCGGGTAGACGGCGACATCGTCTGGCACGGGGCGATCGAGGAAGGAGACCGTAACGTCAGTCTTCGTCACATACTTGCCTGCGCCATCGAGGACCCTGCCGATCCCACGGCGGCCGATGATCTGGCGCTCGATCAGCGTGCCGTCGGGGGTTGCGAAGTAGACCGGGAAGCCCGCCTTCGCACCTGTGTGCTTGCTCGAAAGGAGGATGTCACGGGCGATGAGAATGCCGCGCCTTGGGTGGACGCCTTTTTCGAGGCCCGGCGGATGACTGCTGAAGGCAACGCCTGAGAAATCGAGTGCGGCGAGCGGGTTGCGCGGGTTCGGCAAGACTGAGGTCTCGTTCCGGTAGATGCCCACGTTTCGCGAGGACGGTATGCCGAGCGTTTCGAGCTGCTGAGCGGCGTGCTCTTCGAGACGCTCGGGATCCGTAGAGCCGATCGCCGTCTCAAGACTGAGAAGACGGATACTCTGCTGCGCGAGAGCACTCTCATGCAGGGAGAGCGTCGTGACGATGAGGAGCAACGCTATCTCGATTAATCTCCGTACGCTGATCCTCATGGCCTGCATGTCCCTAGAGGCTCCAGCCTGCCGGGATGGGGTAGGGCTCACCGCTTTGGATCTTGCCGATGCCGCGGATCGAGCGGGTGAGGCCCATGACCCAGGTCCAGAGAAGGCCGAGGCCGCCGACGATGATCATCGGTATGCCGATGATGGCGAGGACCACGGTGGCGGTGAGGAAGACGCCGATCGAGATGAGGGCACCGTTGATGATGCCTGAGATGACGACGCGCCAGAAGAGGCCGATCTGATGCTCAAAATGGGTGTCCATCTCAGGACCTGCTGACCCCTTGAAGACGTAGGCCAGGATCACGCCAAGGAAGTACGGAACGGCGGTCACCACCGCCACGATGTAGAGCGCGTAGATCGCGATCGCCTTGAGCCTGTCTTCCTCGTTCATCATCCTGCCTTCTCCCCGGTTGCGACGCAGCGAAGCCGCATGTAATGGCCGCCCCGCTATCGAACAACCAAAGGGACCAGAGCAATGGCCACCGAACGCACTCTCTCCATCATCAAACCCGACGCTACCAAACGCAACATCACCGGCAAGATCATCGACAAGTTCGAATCTGCAGGCCTCCGCGTTGTCGCTCAGAAGCGCATCCACCTTTCGGACGCTCAGGCTGGCGACTTCTACGCTGTCCACAAAGAGCGCCCGTTCTACGGCGACCTCGTCTCCTTCATGACCTCCGGCCCGGTTGTCGTTCAGGTCCTCGAAGGTGAAGACGCCATCGCGAAGAACCGCGAAGTCATGGGCGCAACCAACCCGAGCGAAGCTGCTGCTGGCACCATCCGCGCCGAGTTCGCTGAATCAATTGAAGCAAACTCCGTTCACGGTTCGGACGCTCCGGAAACCGCTGCTGAAGAGATCAAGTTCTTCTTTTCCGACGACGAAATCGTTGGCTGAGTTTTTTTAAACTCAATCACAAAGCGGGCTGTGAGGGTAAACGACCTCACAACCTGCTGAGTGCGGCGCACCATTCGCACGCCTCTTGCATTGGTACGGGCAGGAGACACGTGATGAACAAGCGCAATCTCAGACTGCTTCAGACCCTCGCCGTCGCAACCACGCTGACGGCAGGTTCCGCCTCGCTCGGTGAAAACGCCAACAACCCGTTCGGCGTTGCTACCGAAGAGCTGCCCATGACCCATGTGCTGGTCGATGCCGCACGCGCCTTCGAGAAGGTCGACGTCGATAAGGACGGCCTGATCACCGAAGACGAATATGCCGGACAGCGGGTCGTCTATGCCCAACTGGCCCGTTTCAACGGTGTGATCCCTGTCGACGGCCAGACGACGGTCCGTATCCCGGTTCCCGAAAGCCTCAAGATGCCGCTGACCGTCTCGGAACGTGCAGCGATCGATGCCGTCGCGCGCCGTGACTATCACCTGCATGCAGCCGGCAAGCCTGGTCTCGATCAGAGCGCCTGGCAGAATGCCCGCCTTGAGCTGTTCATGCTCGCCGATGCCAATGCCGATGATGCGCTGTCAGGCGACGAGCTTGGGACCTATGCCCGCTATATGGCTGGCGAGCTCTCTGCGGGGCTGCCGAAGTCCTGATTGGTCACAGCGTAGAGCGCCACGGCTGCGGCTGTCGCGACGTTGAGGCTTTCCACTTCCTCCGCGAGCGGGATGGACACGAGGTCATCGCAATGGCCTCTGACGCCTTCCCTTATGCCTTTCCCCTCAGCGCCCATGACGAGCGCTAACGGGCCCCTATGCCTGTAGGCGGGGAGGGGGACTGCGCCCTCGCCCGCGAGACCGGCGGTCCTGAACCCCATATCCTGAAGCGCTTCGAGCGAGCGGCTGATGTTGACCGCGCGGATCACAGGCAGCGTTTCAAGGGTGCCTGCTGCCGCCTTGGCCAAAGCGCCTGAAAGCGGCGGCGTGCGGCGGTCCTGAACAATCACGGCTTGGGCGTGGAAGCCCGCGGCGACGCGGAGGATCGCGCCGATGTTCTGGGGATCGGTGACCTGATCCAGGACAACCACCGGACCTGTCCCATCGGGGGAACAGACATCTTTGAGGCGGGCGCGGGGAAGGTCGCTGAAGAGCCCAGCGACGCCCTGATGGACTGCGCCTTGAGGAAGGAGCTTGTCGATCTGGTGAGGCTTGAGGCTCTCAGCTTTGCCGGGCAGCTTGTGCTGCTCCTCGATCCACGCCGCGGCATTCTGGGTGATGACCAGCCGGTCGAGATTGCGGCGCGCATTCTTGAGCGCAGCCAGCACCGCATGGCGGCCATAGAGCCAGACTGGACCGTCCTCGCGGGGCGGTTTGGTGTGTTTTGAGTTCTTGTGAAGAGCCATCGCCGCCCCATGCCGAATTTTCCTCGCAATAGAAAGAGGAAGCGGTTGCGCGGCCTCGCACCTTTCGCTAGTCGGCTGCTTCGCTCTCGAGCGGCCTTGGAGAGGTGGCCGAGTGGTTAAAGGCAGCAGACTGTAAATCTGCCCGCGTATGCGTACGCTGGTTCGAATCCAGCCCTCTCCACCATTCGCCTCTGGTCGGCGAAGTCGATCAAAACCTCCGGGGGAGGTTTTGAAAGCGGCGAATGCCCCGGCAGGGGCTGGCCTTCCCTCTTAGCTACGATTCTGGTCGGCGACTTTTCTATCTCACGGCGTGTGGCGCCTCCGATGGGGCGGGCCTGACCGGCCCGGACGCCCAGTCGGGCGCCTTCGCGCGGAACGGTCGGGATAGGCGCGCGGCGGCAGAGTTGCTGCCGCTTTCCCTCTGGGGGGAGGCCCACTCACCGCATCATCCGACCGGGCTGTCGTTGTCTCTTTGCTCTCCGGCGCGGGCGTTGTTACAGCTTCGCCATAATAATGTGCAGGGAGGATAAGGGCAGTGGCTCTTGAAACCATCGACCTGGCGGTACTCGCCGTCTACGCGCTGGCACTGATCGGCATTGCGCTGATCGTCAGCCGTGAGCCGAAAGGCCATGAGAAGACCACGGAGGACTACTTCCTCGCTGGAAAATCGCTGCCCTGGTGGGCCATCGGCGCTTCGCTGATCGCGGCCAACATTTCGGCAGAGCAGATCATCGGCATGTCCGGCTCGGGCTACGCCGCGGGCCTCGCGATTGCGTCCTATGAGTGGATGGCGGCGCTGACGCTGCTGATCGTCGGCAAGTTCTTCCTGCCGATCTTCCTCAAGAAGGGCATCTACACGATGCCGCAATTCCTCGACCAGCGTTACGGGCCGAGCGTGAAGTACACGATGAGTGTCTTCTGGCTTGTTCTGTACACGGTCGTGAACCTCACGACGATCATGTGGCTCGGCGCGACGGCGATCAACTCGCTGACCGGCCTCGATATGACGTCGGGTATGATCGCGCTCGGTGCGTTCGCGGCGGCTTACTCGCTCTATGGCGGACTGAAGGCCGTGGCGCTGACCGACATCATTCAGGTCGTGCTTCTCGTCTTCGGCGGTATCCTGATCACCTCGATCGCGCTGAACCAGCTATCGGACGGTTCTGGCGTCATGGCGGGCTTCGGTGTGCTGATGAACGAGCTGCCTGGCCGGTTCGACATGATCCTCGACCGCGACAATCCTGAGTGGCAGAACCTGCCGGGCATTGCGGTGCTGATCGGTGGTATGTGGATGATGAACCTCAGCTATTGGGGCTTCAACCAATACATCATTCAGCGTGCTCTTGGTGCCAAGGACCTTGCGGAGGCCCAGAAGGGCATCCTGTTCGCGGCGGGCCTCAAGATGGTGATGCCGTTCATCATCGTCATCCCGGGCATCGCGGCCGTCATGCTGGCGCCGGACCTTGCGCGTCCTGACCAGGCCTATCCTGAGATGATGAAGCTGGCCCCGGCGGGTATCCGTGGTCTAATCTTCGCAGCGCTCGTGGCCGCCATTGTCTCGTCGCTCGGCTCGATGATGAACTCGATCTCGACGATCTTCACGATGGACCTCATCCGTCCGCTGGCGATGCCGAACGCGTCGCAGAAGACGCTCGTGACGATCGGCCGGACGGTCAGCTTCACCGCTTTGGTGATCGCTCTGTTCCTTGCCAAGCCGCTGCTCGGCAACTCGCCGCAGGTGTTCCAGAACATCCAGAACTGGACCGGCTTCTTCACGCCGGGGATCTGCGCGATCTTCTTCCTGGGCATGTTCTGGAAGCGGACGACAGAACTGGGCGGCCTCGCGGTCGTCGTGGGTTCGGTGGTTCTCAGCCTGATGTGGGGCAACATCTTCCCCGACATGCCGTTCATGTGGCGCGTGTTCGTCGTCTTCTGGCTGGCCATCGCGATGGGTGTCGGCGTCTCGCTGATCACGCCGAAGCCTGCGCCTGAAAAGGTCGTGGACCTTGGCGGCATTCAGTTCTCGACCGGACCGGTGTTCAACATCGGCTCGGTGGTGATCGTGGCACTGCTGATCGCGATCTACGGCATCTGGTGGTAACGCCAGTCACTGCCTGACTTAGAGAGGCCCCGGGAGCGTAAGTTTCCCGGGGCTTTTTCGTGCGCGGCTGACGAGGTTTGCCGCCGAGGGTCCCGGCCTTTAGGTTCCCTCCCATCGCAGACCGTCAGTTGGAGTATCCCATGCGCCGCTTTCTTGCCCTCGCAGCCGCGAGCGCCCTCAGCCTGTCCGCCGCGAGCGCCGCGCCCATTGAGGACTTCAAGCTCCCCGGCGTCGTCTACAACAAGGACATCACCACGCCTGACGCCTTCCTTGGCCACGGCCTCGGCGAGAAGCCGATCCGGCACGATCAGATGGTTGCCTATCTGAAACTGCTGGCGGAGCAGTCGGAGCGCCTCTCGGTCGAGACCATTGGCCACACCCACGAGCGGCGGCCGATCCTGTTCTTCAAGGTGACCTCGCCTGAGCATCAGGGCCGGATCGAGGAGATCCGCGAGGCGCATGTCGCATCACTGGCAGGGGCGGAGATCGACGCGGACGCGCCTTCGATCATCTGGATCAATTACGGTGTGCACGGAGCGGAATCAGCTGGCATGGATGCGGCGATCCCGACCCTTTACCACTTCGCTGCCGCGCAAGGCGAAGAGGTGGAGCGGCAGCTCGAGGAGAGCGTGATCCTCATCGTCGCGATCCTGAACCCTGACGGGCATAGCCGCCGGGTCGATCATGTGGAGACGTTCTCCGGCGCGGTGCCAGTGACGGACCCGGCCCATGCAGTACATAACCTGTGGACCGCGGCGCGGACCAACCATTACTGGTTCGACCTCAACCGGCAGTGGCTCCTGCTGACGCAGCCGGAGTCGCAGGCGTGGGTCTCGGCTTGGCAGAAATGGAAGCCGCAGGTCTCAGGCGATTTCCATGAGATGGGTTCTCAGTCCACCTACTACTTTCACCCTGGCGAGCCGAAGCGGAAGAACCCGCTTATCCCGGACGAAGCGCGGGACATCGCCAAGGGCATTGCCGAGGTCCACAGGGAGTTCCTGGACTCCGAAGGCCAGCTCTATTTTACGGAGCAGGGCTTCGACAATTTCTACATCGGTAAGGGGTCGACCTATCCACAGGTCAATGGCGGCATCGGTATCCTCTTCGAAGTGGGCGCGGCGCGCGGCGGTGCCATCGAGAGCCCCTCCGGTGAACGTTCCTACGCTGATAATATCAGGACGCACTTCAGGACGACCCTGACGACCATCAATGGCACGCTCGCGCAGAAGGAGCGGATTGCGGAGTATCAACGGACTTTCTTCGAGAACGCGAGCGAAGCGGCGGGCGACCATCCGGTCAAAGCTTATGTTGTCAGCGCCGGCGAGGACAGGAGCCGTATGGAGCGGTTTCTCGCCTTCCTCGATACCCACGATATTGATGTACACCAGCTGGAAGAAGACATAACTGTTGGTGAGCGGACGTTCAGTCCGTCCGACAGCTATGTCGTGCCCCTCAACCAAGACCAGCACGTCATGGTGCGCGGCGCCTTCGACAAGGTCACCGAGTTCGAGGAGAACATCTTCTACGACGTGAGCGGCTGGACCGTGCCGTTGGCGTTTGACCTCGACTACGCGCCCCTCAAGCTGCGCATCGAGCGGGGCGAGGATGCTGGCCGGTTCAACGCGAACCTGATCGGCGAGAAGGTCGACGATGTCGACAGCCGCGCCAACGGGCCGGTCGCTCGGTCGAACTATGGCTACATCATGCCGTGGACGGATCGTCTTGCAGGCAAGGCGCTCTACCGCGTGCTGGATGAGGGCCTCCTCGTCCGTGCGGCCAATGAGGCCTTCGAAGTGCGGACGAACAACGGTGTTCAGGACTTCGATGCAGGGACGCTCTTCGTTCCGCTGGCAGGCCAGGAGGAAAGCCCTCAGGCCATTCACCGCCTGGTCCAAACCCTGGCGCGGGAAGAGGGGATCGCCGTGATCCCGGTCGCTTCGGGCGCAGGTGACGATGCGACGGCATCGCTCGGCGGGGCCAGCTTCACGCCTATCGAGAAGCCCTCTGTGCTCGTTGTTTTCGACGACGGGATCGCGCGGTACGATGCGGGTGAGGTCTGGCACTTCCTCGATCAGGAACTGCGTATGCCTGTCACGCTTCGGCGCAAAGGCGAGCTCGGCGACCTCGACTGGTCACGCTATACGCACCTCATCATGCCCGGCGGCGGTCGCGTCAGCCTGCCTGAGGGTGCTCACGAGCGGGTCAAGCGGTGGGTGCGGGAAGAGGGCGGTACGCTGATCGCTCTCCGCCAGTCCGCGCACTGGGCTCAGGATGCGATGCTGGGCGGAAAAGACGCTGCCGAACCGAAGAAAGAAGAACCTGCTGAGGATGCCGAGAAGCTGCGCTTCGACTACGCCGAGATGGGCGTGCGGGACGCAGAGCACCTCGTCCGCGGTGCGATCTTCGCGACCGACCTTGACACCAGCCATCCGCTTGGCTTTGGCTATGGTGACAGGGTGCTCCCCTCGCTGAGGAACACGAGCGCGACTCTCGATTGGCCTATGGACAATCCGTATGCGGTGGTTGCTGCCTATCCTGACGAAGGCAGCGTCCTCACGGGCTACGTCTCCGAGATGCGAGAAGGTGAGATTTCTGGGACCCCCTCGGTGATCGCGCAGCCTGTCGGCAGGGGGCAGGTCATCCTGATGGCGGATAATCCGGTGTTCCGCGGCTTCTTCCTCGGCACGGACAGGCTCCTGATGAATGCCGTCTTCTTCAGTGATCTGATCGACAGTCCGTCAGGCACCTACGAAGAGGAGTGAGGGAGAGGTTGGCCTTCCGGTGTTTCCGGCGCTAAGGCGGCGGAAAACACCAGGAGGATAATCATGGAACTCAAGGGCAAGACCGCTCTCATCACCGGCGGCGCATCGGGCCTCGGCGGCGCGACTACGCGGCTTTTCGCCGAAGCTGGCGCAAACGTGCTGATCCTCGACCGCGATGCGGACAAGGGTAACGCGCTGGCTGAAGAGCTAGGCAGCCACGTCGCGTTCACGACGGCAGACGTGACAAGCGAAGAAGAAGTCTCTGCTGCTGTAGACTTGGCTGGCGAGCGTTTCGGCGCGCTGCACATCGCGTGCAACTTCGCCGGGATTGCCTGGGCGCAGAAGACGGTGGGCAAAGATGGCCCCCACGCCCTCGACGCCTTCAAGAAGGTCATCGACATCAACCTTGTCGGCTCGTTCAACGTGATCCGTTTCTCGGCGCTCGCCATGATGCGGAATGATCCCGATGCGGACCACCAGCGCGGCGTGATCGTCAACACGGCATCGGTCGCTGCCTTTGAAGGTCAGATGGGCCAGGCAGCCTATTCGGCGTCAAAGGGCGGTATTGTCGGCATGACCCTTCCCATTGCCCGTGACCTCGCGCGCGACGGCATCCGCTGCAACACGATTGCGCCGGGCCTCATCAAGACGCCTCTGTTCGAGGGCCTGCCGGAAGCAGCTGTCCAGTCCCTGAGCGAGCAGCCGCTCTTCCCGAAACGCCTCGGCGACCCGGCAGAGATTGCGCATGCGGCAAAGTTCATTGTCGAGAACAACTACGTCAACGGCGAGACGATCCGCTGTGATGGCGGCATCCGTATGCAGCCAAGGTAAGCCGTCATGGGACTGACTTTCTATGACTGCCCTCCCGCTCCCAGCCCACGCAGGGCGCGGATTGCTCTTCTGGAGAAGGGCGCAGAGTTCGACACGAAGATCGTGAACCTTGCCGAGGGCGAGCATTTGTGTGACGCCTACAAGGCGATCAATCCGACCTGCACCGTTCCCGCACTGACGATTGATAGCGGCGAGACGATTGGTGACAATCACGGGATCATCGCCTGGCTTGACGCTGCCTATCCCGAGAACCCGCTGCTCGGTGCGTCGCCGCTCGAAAAGGCGATGGTGGCGAGCTGGAGCGCTCGGTGTGAGATCGAAGGCCTGCTGGCGATCGCAGAAATCGTCCGCAACTTCGCCCCTCAGATGAAGGGGCGCGCGCTGACCGGACCGGTTAACTACGACCAGATCCCGCAGCTGGTGGAGCGGGGCGTTGCGCGTCTCTCGCACTTCTGGGGTGTGCTCGATGAGCGGCTTGAAGGTCGGGAGTTCCTTGCAACCGATAGCTTCAGCTGGGCTGACGTGACCGCGCTCGTTGCCGTCGACTTCTCGAAGGTCGCGCGCCAGCGTCCGGGTGATGAGTACACGAACCTTTGGCGCTGGCGAAAGAGCATCGATGAGCGGCCCAGCGTCAGCGCAACGAATGTTGGCGCGAAGGTCTAGAGCGCTTTCAGGATTGCGGCGGTCACGTCTTCCGTGCCCGCCGTACCACCGAGGTCGAAGGGCCTGAGCCCCTCGCGCAGAACGGTCTCGACTGCGTCCTCGATGGACTTTGCTGCGTCCTCCATGCCCGCGGCGAAGCGGAGGAGCATGGCTGCTGACAGAATGGTGCCGATGGGGTTCGCCTTGCCGGTGCCTGCGATGTCTGGCGCGCTGCCGTGGATGGGTTCAAAGACGCCGGGGGTATCTGGCGCACCGAGGGATGCGGATGGCGCAAGGCCGATTGATCCGACTACGGCCGAAAGCTCGTCGGAGAGAATGTCTCCGAAGAGGTTCTCGGTGACCACCACGTCAAAACTCGACGGGCGAGTGACGAGGTGCATAGCCATCGCGTCGACGAGGACGTGCTTGACTTCCACCTCGGGGAAGTCCGCGCTCACATCGTCAATGACCTTCCGCCAGAGGCGAGAGCTGGCGAGGACGTTGGCCTTGTCGACGGAGCAAAGTTTGCCGCGTCGGCCTCGGGCTGCTTCGAACGCGGTCCACGCGACGCGCTCGATCTCGGCGCGGCTATAGGGCAGGGTGTCCAGCGCTTCTTCGTCCCCCTCCCGGCGATCGCCGAAATAGAGGCCGCCTGTCAGCTCACGGACGACAAGGATATCGGTGCCACGGACGATCTTTTCGCGCAGAGGAGATGCACCTTCGAGCGTTGGGAAGAGCCGCGACGGGCGGAGGTTCGCGAAGAGCCCCATCTCCTGACGAAGGGCGAGCAGGCCTTGCTCCGGACGCGGAGCGCCGGCACGGGCGGCGGCGTCATACTGGGGTCCGCCCACGGCGCCGAGGAGGACGCCGTCTGCAGCCTTGCAGGCTTCAAGCGTTGCCGGCGGGAGCGGTTCTCCCGTTGTGTCGATCGCAGCGCCGCCAAAGGGTTGGCTTGCTGTTTCGAGGGAAGTCCCGGCGTTCTCGCAAACCTGCTGGAGAACGCGGACCGCGCTCGCTGTCACTTCGGGCCCGATGCCATCGCCGGGCAGGATGCATACGGATAATGACATCAAAACGCTCCTTGATCGGCTTCGAAGGCTTCGATGTCTGCTACGGCGCCCAAGAGAACGCCCAACGTATCTCGGCCCTCAAGAAGGCACTTTCTGGAGAAAGGCTCGGTCAAGAACGGCACGACGTGGTTGCCGAAGCGGAGTTCTTCTTCTTCCAGGTAAATCGTTACCTCATGGCCATCACACTCCATCAGGAGCCGGAGGGTGACGGGATCGACCTGCACAGGGAGGAGGCCGTTCTTGAGGGCGTTTGAGCGGAAGATATCGCCGAAGGAGCTGCTGATCACGGCCCTGAACCCGAGAGCCGTCAGGGCCCAGGGCGCATGCTCGCGGGAGCTGCCACAGCCAAAATTGTCACCTGCCACGATGACCTTCACCGCTTCGGGATCCCGTGCGTTGAGGGGATGAGCCATCTTGTTCCCGTGCTGATCGAAGCGCCAGTCGCGGAAGGCAAAGTCACCCAAACCATCGCGGTCGGTCGTGGTGAGAAATCTCGCCGGGATGATCTGGTCCGTGTCGATATTCGTCTGGGGCAGGACGATCGTCTTGCTCGTCAGCTTGGTGAAGGCTTCGATCATGCCTCGGCTCCGAGGGTTCTAGGGTCGGTCAAATGGCCGGTGACAGCGCTGGCTGCAGCGGTTGCCGGGCTGGCGAGGACGGTGCGGACGCCTTCGCCCTGGCGGCCACGGAAGTTTCGGTTGGAGGTGGAGACGACGAGTTCTCCTGGCTCGCCGCGATCGCCGTTCATGGCGATGCACATGGAGCAGCCGGGCTCACGCCATTCTGCGCCCGCCTCGCGGAAGACCGCGTCGAGCCCTTCGGTCTCGGCCTCGCGCTTGACGGCCTCGGAACCGGGGACGACCAGCATACGGACCTTCTCATCTACGCGGCGTCCACGGAGGATACTTGCAGCGAGGCGTAGGTCTTCGATGCGCCCATTGGTGCAGCTGCCGACAAAGACGCGGTCGACCTTGATGGAAGAAAGCTCCTGCCCCTCGTGGACACCCATGTAGCCGAGCGCGACATCGCTGGCTGTGCCCTCCGGGACGGATCCTCCGAGGCCTGCAGCTTCATGGGGGCTGACGCCGTAAGTGCCCATCGGGGTGATGGCGGAGGCGTCGAGGGTAACGCTGGCGTCGTATGTGGCATCGGGATCCGAGCGGAGTTCAGACCACGAACGAACGGCTGCATCCAAATCGTCCGGCGCGCCAGGACGGCCCTTGAGATAGGCGAAGGTGGTCTCGTCGGGAGCGACCATGCCTGCGCGCGCGCCTGCTTCGATGGAGAGGTTGCAGAGAGTCATGCGGCCTTCCATCGACAGGGCTTCGACAGCCTCGCCTGTGTACTCGAGGACGTAGCCAGTTCCGCCATCCATGCCGAGGCGGGCAATGACGGCGAGCGCCATGTCCTTGGCCGTCACACCATCCGTGAGCTGACCTTCAAAGTGGACGCGGTAGGTCTTGGGCTTGCGCTGAAAGAGGCACTGGGTTGCGAGGACGTGGCCGACTTCCGTCGTGCCGATGCCGAAGGCGAGAGCGCCGAAAGCACCGTGGGTGCTGGTGTGGCTGTCGCCGCAGACGACAACGCGGCCTGGGTGGGTGCGGCCAAGCTCCGGCCCAACCATATGCACGATGCCGCGACGGGGGTCGTCGAGATCGAGAAGTTCGATGCCATGCTCGCGGCAGTTCTGGCGCAGGGTTTCGACCTGATGCTTGGCTGCTTCGGTGGCGTAGGGGAGCTCTCCGTCCGGACCCGGGGGAAGTGTCGGGACGCTATGATCGATGGTGGCGAGGGTCAGATCAGGGCGACGGACCTTGAGGCCGCGCTCCTTAAGGACCGTGAAAGCCTGAGGGCTCGTGACCTCATGGACCAGATGCAGGCCAACATGGAGGATGGCTGGGCGGTCGGGGGCTTCCTCCGTGACGGTATTCCGTTCCCAGACCTTCTCGAACAGGGTCTTGCCGGTCATTCTGCGGGCACCAGCCTGTTCGATGCGCCCGCGACGAGGGTGCGGAGCTGGTCGTCGGTCACTTCGTGATGCTCGTCGGCAAGGCGCTTAAAGCCTTCGAAGATGGCGTCACGCATGTCGACCGGCGGCTCGTGGCCCAGCTCTTCGAGGCGGGCGAAGAGGGCATGCTTGCCGGAATGCTTTCCCAGGACCAGCGCGGAAACGGGCGCGCCGACGTCTTCGGGGGACATGATCTCGTAGGTCTTGCGGTTGCTCAGCATACCGTGCTGGTGGATGCCTGCCTCGTGGGCGAAGGCGTTCCGTCCGACTACTGCCTTGTTACGCTGGACCTTTTCACCGGTGATATCCTCAAGGGTGCGCGAGGCGTCGAAGAACTTGGTCGTGTCGAGATTGGTGGAGACGCCATAGAAATCACGGCGTGTGCGGAGGGCCATGACAGCCTCCTCCATGGCGCAGTTGCCTGCACGCTCCCCGATGCCGTTGATGGTGCATTCGATCTGGCGAACGCCAGCTCTGACGGCAGCGAGGCTGTTGGCGACGGCCATGCCGAGGTCGTCGTGGCAGTGGGCGGAGAAGACGATGCCTTCTTCGGGCTCCACCGCTTCGATCAGATAGCTGAAGACATCGAAGACTTCGTCCGGCGTGACGTAGCCCACGGTGTCGGGGACGTTGAGAGTGGTCGCACCGGCTTCGGCAGCCGTGCGCATGCATTCCGCGAGGAAGGACTTCTCCGTCCGCATGGCATCTTCGGCGGAGAACTCGACGTCCTCGAAAATCGAACGCGCGTAGCGGACGCCGGAGTCGATGGCGTCGAGGACTTCGCCCTTGCGCATCTTCAGCTTGTGCTCGCGGTGAAGCTTGCTGGTGGCGATGAAGAGGTGGGCACGCTTGCGCTGGGCGGCCATCAGGGCTTCGGCGGCGGCGTCAATGTCGCGCTCGGTGACCCGGGCGAGGGAGCAGACAATCGGGCCGTCGGCCTCTTCTGCGATGGCCTGCACGGCCTCGGCATCACCAGGAGAGGCGGCGGCGAAGCCCGCTTCGATGACGTCGACCTTCAGCTCCGACAAGCGGCGGGCCATGCGCAGCTTGCCCTTCATGGTCATCGAAAAACCAGGGCTTTGCTCGCCATCGCGAAGGGTCGTGTCGAAAATTCGTACGGTTTCAGGCGGTGTGTACGTCATGACGCTTCGCTCCTCAGTAATTAGCGACTTGGGGGTCGAGGCCCTGTTCTCTCAGGGCGCTGATGATACGGTCCATATGTTCAGGACCCGTTGCTTCGACGGAGATGTCGAGGTGTGTTTCTTTTGCGGGCAGGTCGTTGAAGACCTTGTGGTAGGCGACGTCGATGACGTTGCCGCCGGCATCCCCGATGGCTGCGGAGACGCGGGTGAGCTCTCCGGGAACGTCCATCAGGGCGATCCTGAGGCGTGCGAGGCGACGCTGACGTGCGAGATCGCGCATCAGGATCGAGGAGAGGAGGCGGGCGTCGATATTGCCTCCGCAGATGACGCTGCCGACAGTCCTTCCACGGAAGAGGGAGGGGTGCGCGAGGATCGCTGCGAGGCCTGCGGCGCCTGCGCCTTCGGCCAGGGTCTTCTGTGTGCCGAGGAGGAGGGAGAGCGCGCGTTCGAGAAAGCGTTCTTCGACAGTGACGATCTCGTCCACCTGGCTTGCGACGACGCGGCGGGTGAGGTGGCCGGGTGCGCAGACGGCGATGCCTTCGGCCAGGGTCATGCCGCCGCAAGCGCGCTCTGTTCCGCGCACGGCGTTGATCATACCGGGATAGAGAGCCGTCTGTACACCGATCACCCTGATGTCGGGCCTGATCGCGCGCGCAGCGGTCGCCATGCCTGCGATCAGGCCACCGCCGCCGATGGGGACAACGAGGGTGTCGATTTCGGGGCTCTGATCCAGCATTTCAGCCGCGATGGTGCCCTGTCCCGCGCAGACGTGGGGATCATCGAAGGGGTGGACGAGGGTCAGGCCCTCGCGTTCGATCAGCTGCTCGACGTGCGCACTGGCGGCGTCATAGTTCTCGCCGTGGAGGATAACTTCCGCACCGAACCGGCGGGTTTCTTCCACCTTAACCGAGGGAGTGTGGTCGGGCATGACGATGACGGCGCGGATGCCCAGGAGCTCCGCATGCCGAGCAAGCCCTTGGGCGTGATTGCCTGCGGAGGCTGCAATGACGCCAGCGGCTTTTTCCTGGTCCGTCAGTGACAGGAGTTTAGCGAGGGCACCGCGCTCCTTGAAAGCGCCGGTCACCTGCATGTTTTCGAACTTGAGGTGCAGTTCGCAGCCCGTCAGCTGCGAAAGCTTCGGGCTCGGCAGGCAAGGGGTGACGGCGACGTTGCGCCATGCGGGATCAGCCTTGCCGGTGACCGCGCGCCACTCTTCATCGGACAGGCCAAGCGGGTTCAACTGCAGGCGGCGTGGCGCCTCGGCGACGGCAACATCAGATGACGGCGGCATGGGGTATTTCCTTCCACCGGCTGGGTTTTTCGCGGCTGCGGCGCTCGAGCTTCACGCGCCTGACATTGTGAAGGCGTTCGATCTGCAGGCGGAGGGTTTCGATGGAGCGGCCGTTACCCGTGGGCGAGACTTGCACGCGGGTCTCGACACCGCCTCCGACTTCCTCGACGAGGAGGGAGCGCACGCTCCAGCCGCGCTGCTCAATGACGGTCCAGACCCGGCGAAGCGTTCCGTTCACGTCATCGCTTTCGATCGTGAAGGTTTCAATCGTGGCGCGTCGAGTGTTTGGGGAGAGGTGCAGGCTCATCGTATCAGCCCTCCATCATTTCGTCATTGGCCTTGCCCGGCGCGACCAGCGGCCAGACGTTCTCGGCAGGATCGATGATCGCGTGCATCAGGATCGGCCCCTCGGCTGCGAGGAAGCGCTCGATCCCCGGAGCGACCTCGTCGCGGGCGGAGATGGTGAAGGCATCGATGCCGAAGGCCTGGGCAACCTTGGTGAAGTCGGGGTTGTCCGACAGGTCGACTTCGGAGAAGTTGCCGTCGAAGAACAGCTCCTGCCACTGACGGACCATCCCGAGGCGTGAGTTGTTCAGCACCAGGACCTTCAGAGGGATCCGGTAGCGGTTGAGGGTCGCCAGCTCCTGAATGTTCATCATGAAGCCGCCGTCGCCATTGATGGAGACGACGGTGCTTTGGGGCTCAGCCAGCTTGGCGCCGACGGCTGTAGGCAGGCTGAAGCCCATTGAGCCGAGGCCTCCTGAGGTGAGGTGCGCCTGGGGCCTGGTGAAGTGGCAGTGCTGAGCCGTCCACATCTGATGCTGGCCGACGTCGGGCACGGCGACGAACCCTTCGCCTGCAGCGAGGGAGAGGTCGCGGAGGAGGGCGGGCGCGTAGATGCCTTCGCCGGGAGCATCGTATGGCGCGACGTACTCAAACTTCCAGCCAGCGGTGGTCGCGAGCCACGGGTCGATGTGCCCTGGCTCTGGATAGAGGCTGTCGAGGCTAGGCCCGAATTCTCCGTGAACGGAGACGTCGGCGTGGCGGAGCTTGGAGATCTCCGATGCATCACGGTCGAAATGGACCACGCGGGCCTTGGGCGCGAAGCCGTCGAGGCGGCCCGTGGCGCGGTCGTCGAAGCGGCCACCGATATTGATGAGGAGGTCGCACTCCTGCACCGCGAG
Source organism: Parvularcula mediterranea (assembly GCF_013085255.1). Taxonomy (GTDB): domain Bacteria; phylum Pseudomonadota; class Alphaproteobacteria; order Caulobacterales; family Parvularculaceae; genus Parvularcula; species Parvularcula mediterranea. The sequence continues at coordinate 477,219 of NZ_JABFCX010000003.1, read as the reverse complement.
GTTCGCCGCGCGGCTGCCATGCATACCCAGCATGCCGAGAAGCTGCGGATGATCAGACGGCAGAACACCGAGGCCGTGCAGCGTGCAAGCCGCAGGGATGCCTGCGCGCTCGACCAGCCTGCGGACAGCGTCCACCGCCCCTGCGCGCGTGATGCCGCCGCCCAGATAGAAGAGCGGACGCTCCGCATCGCGAATGGCGGCTTCGCAGCGGCGGAGGCCGTCATCATCGAGAGCGGGGGCAGGTGCGCGCTCGACATTGACCGGCGCGGGATGCGCCGCTGCCTGCTGAACATCTTTAGGGATGTCCACCAGGACGGGACCGGGCCGACCGCTCGCAGCGATCTCGAAAGCCTCGGCGATGACGCCCGGCACATCGGCGGCGTCACGGATGATATAGCTGTGTTTGACGATCGGCATGGTGATGCCGAAGATGTCGACTTCCTGGAAGGCGTCCGTACCCATGACGGGCTGGGCAACCTGGCCGGTGATCGCGACCATCGGCACACTGTCCATATAGGCATCGGCGATGCCTGTGACGAGGTTGGTTGCTCCGGGTCCGGAGGTTGCGAGGCAGACGCCGGGCTTGCCGGTCATCCGCCCGAAAGCCGCAGCGGAAAAGGCGCAGGCCTGCTCATGGCGGCAGAGAATGTGGCGCAGCGATGAAGAAGTCAGAGCGTCGTAGACAGGCATGATTGCGCCGCCGGGATATCCGAAGACGGTCTCCACACCCTGTGCCGCCAGTGCGTCGACAAGCAGCTTGGCTCCTGTCGCGGCCTCTGTCTGAGGTTCTTCGGCGGCTTCCTTCATCGCTGCGGCTGTCATGGCGCGCTGCCCATATATCGTGCGAAGTCGTCCGCCTTCGGACGAGAAGGCTCGCGTGTGGGCGGAGCCTTCATGGGGCGGTGCTGACGCTGGTCAGGGCTGTGGCGCTCTGTCTGGGGAGGCGTCTTGGGCATGGGACTATTCCTGATTGGCGGAGTTCGACCCTGGCTCTGCATTAAGCCAGGTCATCTGTGAGCGGAGCTTGCGGCCGGTTTCCTCGATCGGGTGCTCGAGATCGGCGGCCAGCATCTGGCGGTAGGCGGGCTTTCCGGCCTGGTTCTCGGTGATCCAGTCGCGGGCGAAGGCGCCGGTCTGGATGTCCTTGAGGACGGCGCGCATCTTCTCGCGGGAGTTCTCGTCCACGACGCGGGGGCCTGATTTGAGATCGCCATAGATGGCCGTTTCGGAGATGAACTCGTGCATCTTGGCGAGGCCGCCTTCGTGGAGGAGGTCGACGATCAGCTTCAGCTCGTGAAGGCACTCATAGTAGGCAAGCTCTGGCGCGTAGCCTGCTTCCACCAGCGTTTCGAAGCCCATGACGACCAGCTCCGTCGCGCCGCCGCAGAGGACGGCCTGCTCACCGAAGAGGTCGGTTTCGGTCTCGTGCTTGAAGCTCGTTTCGAAGACCGCCGCTGCGGTGCCGCCGACACCGTCAGCGTAGTGAAGAGCGCGGTCGCGGGCTTCGCCTGACGCATCCTGATGGATGGCGAAGAGGCACGGGACGCCGCGGCCTTTCTCGAACTCCCGGCGCACGAGGTCGCCGGGGCCCTTGGGGGCAACGAGGATGACGTCGACATCTTTAGGCGGCTCGACCTGACCGTAGAGTACGGAAAATCCGTGGGCGAACATAAGGGTGTCGCCAGCCTTGAGGTTTGGCTTGACGTCGTTCTCGTAGATCTCCTTGTGCGCCATGTCCGGCGCCGTCAGGGCTATGTAGCTAGCCTCTTCGGCTGCTGCGGCAGGGGTGAGGACGCGGAAGCCGTCTTCCTCGGCCTTGGTCTCCGAAGCGCCGCCGCGGCGGGCGCCGATGATGACGTCCATGCCGCTGTCGCGCAGATTGCGCGCGTGGCTGCGGCCCTGGCTGCCATAGCCGATGACGGCGATTGTCTTACCACTGAGGACCGGCGTTACGTCGTCCTTGGTGTATGCTCTCAGTTGGTCACCCATGGCTTCAGCCCTCCTGCAAGGTGGTAGCGCCGCGGCTTGCCGATCCGACGAGCGCAGCGAATTTGTCGAAGACACCGCCGAAGCGGTTGGGCTCAGGCATGACGAGGTCTTTCGCCCGCTGGTCCCAGTCGATGGCCGCATCGATGCGGCGGCTCTCAACGTCGATAGTGATGGTGTCGCCTTCGTTCACAAGGGCGATTGGTCCGCCTACGGCAGCCTCTGGCGAGACATGGCCGATGACGAAGCCGTGGGAGGCGCCGGAGAAGCGGCCGTCCGTGATCAGAGCAACCTTGCCCGCAAGGCCCTGGCCTGCGAGGGCGCCGGTGATGGCGAGCATCTCGCGCATGCCCGGGCCACCTTTGGGACCTTCATAGCGGATGATGACGACGTCGCCTTCCTTGATGGCGCCTTTCGAGACCGCCTCGAAGCACTCCTCTTCGCTGCCGAAGACCTTTGCAGGTCCTTCAAAGCGGGAGGTCGAGTAGCCTGCGGTCTTGAGGACTGCGCCTTCGGGGGCGAGGTCACCGTAGAGGATGCGCAGGCCGCCGGTCTGCTTGACCGGGTCCCTCACGGTGCGGACGACTTTCTGGCCTTGGGTTTCCTCGAAGGCGTCGAGCTCTTCGAAGAGCGTCCGACCACTGACGGTCGGCACGTCTTCGATCATGCCCGCCTCGCGCAGGCGCTGGCCGAAGAGACGGCAGCCGCCAGCAGCGGTCAGGTCCTCGGCCATATAGCGGCCGCCGGGTTTCAGATCGGCAATGACAGGTGTCTCGCGAGACAGCTTGTCGAAGAGCTCGATATCGAACGGGACGCCTGCCTCCGCCGCGATCGCTGCGATGTGGAGGACAGCATTGGTGCTGCCGCCCGACGCGACAACGGCGGTGGCCGCGTTCTTGAGCGACGCTTCGGTCACGTAGGTGCGCGAGCCCTTGCCCAACGCATGTTCTGCGATGAGGCGGCCGCAGCGCTCGGCCTCAGCGGCCTTGCCCGCGTCGACGGCGGGGACATCGCCTGCGCCCATCGGCGCTATGCCGAGGAAGGCAAGGGCCATGGCCATCGTATTGGCCGTGAACTGACCACCGCAGGACCCGGCGCCGGGGCAGGCGCTGCGCTCGATCTGGTCGAGCTCGGCTTCGTCGATGGAGCCCTGGGCGTGAGCCCCAATGGCCTCGAAAACGTCCTGCACGGAAATTTTCTTGCTGGCCGAGCAGCCCGCTGCGATCGTGCCGCCATAGAAGACCAGGCCCGGGACGTCGCAGCGGGCGAGCGCCATGGCAGCCGCGGGGATGGTCTTGTCACAACCGACCAGCACGAGGGCCGCGTCGAGGGCGTGACCCCTGACGGCGAGCTCGATCGAGTCTGCGATGATCTCGCGACTGACGAGGGACGCGCGCATCCCCTCATGGCCCATGGTGATGCCGTCGGAGACCACGGGCGCACCGAACTCGACGGGCCATCCGCCTGCATCGCGGATGCCCTTCAGCACCGGTTCTGCGAGGTCTTTCAGGTGCATGTTGCAGGGGGTGACGGAGGAATAGGTGTTTACCACCGCGATGATCGGACGGTCGAAATCCTCATCTTCGAACCCGGTGGCGCGCAGCATGGCGCGCGCGGCCGCCCTTGCGGGTCCTTTGGTGATGGCGTCGCTGCGTTTGGGCGGTCTCATGGGGTCTCTCGGTGGTCGTTCAGAGGGGTACAGGTGAAAAAAAAGCTCCCTGTCGGGAGCTTCGCGTCGGTCAGGCCGTGCCGTTCCGATGCCGCTCCCTAGGGGCTTTCGGTAATAAGGAGGACGAGAAGGACCGATACGACGGGTACGTCGTTTACGGGAAGGGCGAGCTTGTTCAGCGGCGCGTTCATCGGTCGTTTCCACATCGTGGCTGCGTGGGCGTAATCCCTCGCTAGCGAAACTTGGCTAACATGGGATTTATCGCGCCGCAACAGCGATGAAGCAGAAAAATGCTAATTTAGGCTCTGTTGAGCAAATTAATGCGTTAACAGGGTCGAAACAGGCGGTATATGGTCACGCTCTCGCGGCAGCAGGTGCGACGTCGGAGCTGCCCGAAGATGCCTCAACCCCTTGAGGACGCACCCACTTGATCTTGTGACGGGCTTCGTCCCAGTGCTGAAGGATGTTCGCGGCCTTCGCGCTTCCGGTCTCCTGGAGGTGCCTGGAGATGAGGTCGCGGCAGGTCTCTTCTGCCTCGCCAAGGGGGCCAGCGACGACGTGCTCCGTGTTCAGAAGGTCATCAAGAGCGTCCGTCTCATCAAGGACAAAAGCCTGACCACCGGTCATGCCTGCCGCGAAATTGTCGCCCACCGGGCCAAGGATGACGGCCACGCCGCCCGTCATGTACTCGCAGCCATTGGCGCCGCAGCCTTCGATGACGGTGGTGGCGCCTGAGTTCCTGACGGCGAAGCGTTCGCCTGCCTTACCCGCAACGAAGAGCGAGCCTGCGGTTGCGCCGTAGAGGCAGGTGTTGCCGACCAGGACACCGCCGCCGGGTTCGTCACGGAAGCCGAGCACGACAATCTCTGCACCGGATAGGCCCTTGCCGACATAGTCGTTGGCGTCGCCTTCCACTTCGAGGCGGAGGCCTTGCGTGCCAAATGCGCCAAGGGATTGACCGGCTGAGCCCTGCAGCTTCACCGTGAGGTGGCCAGCGGGGAGCGTGCCAAAGTTCTTCCAGATGTGATGGCTCGTCCGTGTGCCGACGGCTCTGTGGACGTTCCGCACGGTGTAAGTGAGCTGCATCTTCTCGCGCCGCTCCCAGACAGATTGCGCGTCGAGCACGATCTGGTCATCAAGCGTCGCGTCAGGCTCATGCCGCCCTTCGCGGGTCGAGCGGGGAGGGGCCTGGCCCTCATCAGCGCGCACGAGCATCGGGTTGAGGTCGAGGTCATCGAGATAGTCGGGACCCCGGCTGACCTGACGAAGCAGGTCAGGTCTGCCGATCACTTCCTCGATGCTTCGTGCGCCAAGCGAGGCGAGCATCTCGCGGATCTCGTCGGCTATGAAGGTCATGAGGTTGACGACGTGGTCCGCCGCACCGCTGAACCGTGCGCGGAGGTCCTCATCCTGCGTGCAGACGCCGACCGGGCAGGTGTTCGAGTGGCACTGGCGCACCATTAGACAGCCCATCGCGACGAGCGACAGGGTGCCGATACCGAACTCCTCCGCACCCAGCATAGCGCCCACGAGAACGTCCCGGCCTGTCCTGATTCCGCCATCCGTCCGTAGGGTGACGCTTTCCCTAAGCTCGTTCAGGGTCAAGACCTGATTGGCCTCGGCGAGGCCGAGCTCCCATGGGCTGCCTGCGAACTTGATGGAGGTCTGCGGGCTCGCGCCCGTGCCGCCGACATGGCCCGAGATGAGAATGGCGTCAGCCTTTGCCTTCGCCACGCCCGCCGCGATGGTGCCAACGCCTGCAGAGCTGACGAGCTTCACGCAGACGCGCGCGGTCGGCGAGATCTGCTTGAGGTCGTAGATCAGCTGGGCAAGGTCTTCGATCGAATAAATGTCATGGTGCGGAGGAGGTGAGATCAGCGTCACGCCCTTGGTCGCGTGGCGGAGCTTGGCGATGTAGGCGTTGACCTTGAAGCCGGGAAGCTGGCCGCCCTCGCCGGGCTTGGCGCCTTGTGCGACCTTGATCTCGATTTCGCGGCACTGGTTGAGATACTCGGCCGTCACACCGAAGCGGCCAGAGGCGACCTGCTTCACGGCGGAGTTCATGTTGTCGCCATTGGCGAGGGGCGTGTAACGCTCTGGGTCTTCGCCGCCTTCTCCGGACACGGACTTTGCGCCGATACGGTTCATCGCGACGTTGAGGACGCCGTGGGCCTCGGGGCTGAGCGCGCCGAGCGACATGCCGGGGGTGACGAAGCGTTTGCGGATGGAGTTGACGCTCTCTACCTCGTCAAGTGGGATGGGTTTGCCGACCGGCCGGAAGCTAAGAAGATCGCGGAGCTGGATCGCTCCCTGCTCGCCCAGCGCTTCGGAATAGCGGCGGTAGGCATCGCGGTCATTGTTGCGCACGGCCTTCTGGAGATCAGCGATCAGCTTTGCCTCATAGGCATGGCGCTCGCCTACCGACCGTACACGGTAGAAGCTGCCAACGGGCAGCTTCGCCACGCCGTCCTCGCCGGGCCAGGCCTTGTCGGAGAGCTCACCAAGCTTTCGCTCGAGGCCCTGAAGACCGATGCCAGAGATGCGCGAGGAGGCCGTGGGGAAGTACTCAGCCAGCAGGGTCCGCGACAGGCCTAGGGTCTCGAAGTTGCAACCCCCTCTGTAGGCGGAGAGAACCGAGACGCCCATCTTGGAGAGGATTTTCAGAAGGCCATTCTCGATAGCCGTTTTGTAGGCAAGGCAGGCTTCGCCGAGGGTCTTACCGGGATACTTTCCTGCTGCGTGCGCCGCACCAATGCTCTCGAAGGCGAGGTAGGGGCTGACGCAGGTGGCGCCGACACCGATCAGGACGGCGGCGTAGTGGCTGTCCATGCACTCTGCCGAACGCACCGTGAACGAACAGTTGGACCGCAGGCCCGCTTCGAGAAGGCGGCGGTGGACGCCTCCTGCAGCAAGGATCATCGGAACCGGGATGCGGTTCGGCCCCTGTTTCTTGTCGCTGAGGACAATGTGGCCGGAGCCTGCGCGCACGGCATCGCAGGCTTCGTCGAGGATCCGATCGAGGGCGGCTTTCAGCGCCGTGCCGCTGCCATCGCCGCGCTCGAAGGTGCAGTCGATGACGTGCATCGAGAGCTTGTCCTGCAGCCGCTCGAACATGCCGTTGGTGAGGATCGGGCCTTCGAGGACGAAGACATCCGTCTGCGTCTCATCCTCGGCGAGGATGTTGCCTAAGTTCTTGAACCGAGTCTTCAGCGACATGACTCTGCCTTCGCGAAGGGGGTCAATGGGCGGGTTGGTGACCTGACTGAAGCGCTGGCGGAAATAGTGCGACAGCGGACGGTATTCGTTGGAGAGGACGGCGAGCGGCGTGTCGTCGCCCATGGAGCCGATGGCTTCCTTGGCGTCCATGACCATCGGCTTGAGGATGAGGTCGAGGTCTTCGCGAGTGAAGCCGGCTGCAACCTGACGATGGCGCAGCTCGGTATCTTCGAAGAGGCGGTCTTCAGGTCCCGGGCCGATTTCATCATCAAGCTCCACGACCTGTTCGAGCCAGTTGTCATAGGGATGCTGCTCGGTCAGCATGGTGATGGCTTCGTCGGGGCGGAAGAGTTCGCCTTTCTCGAGATCAAGAGCCAGCATGCCGCCCGCCGGGACCGAGCCGCGCTCCACAACGCGCTTGTCTCCCAGCGGGCACATGCCGCTCTCCGAACCCACGGCGAGGAGGCCGTCTTCGGTCACAGCGTAGCGTAGGGGCCGGAGACCATTACGGTCGAGGCCAGCCACGGCCCAGCGTCCGTCGAAGGCGCAGATGGCGGCTGGGCCGTCCCACGGCTCCATCACCGCGTTGCAGTAGCCATAGAGCGCCTGCACCTCGCGGCTCATGATGGAGGAGCGCTTGGACCAGGCCTCGGGGATGAGGAGGGCCTTGGCCATAGGCGCGGACCTTCCGCCGCGCACGAGGATCTCGAAGACGGCGTCGAGGGCGGACGAGTCCGAGGAGCCAGGCTGGACGACCGGCTTCACATCGTCATCATACTGATCGAAGACAGACGCGGCCATCTTGACCTCGTGCGCCTTCATCCATGCGACGTTGCCGGAGAGGGTGTTGATCTCGCCATTGTGGGCCAGCATGCGGAAGGGCTGGGCCAGCCGCCATTCGGGGAAGGTGTTCGTTGAATAGCGCTGGTGGAAGATCGCGAACGAGCTTGTGAAGCGCTCGTCCTGAAGGTCGAGGTAGAACCGGTCGATCTCCTCGGCGAGGAACATGCCCTTGTAGATGATGTCCCGCGGGCTGAGCGAGCAGACGTAGAAGTCGGGCAGGCGCTCGGCGAGGGCCTGCTTTTCGATGCGTCTGCGGACGATGTAGAGCGTGCGCTCCAGCTCGTCGTTCGGGCGGCCTTGGGGATCGTGGAAGAGGATCTGCTCGATCTCAGGGCGGACATCGTTGGCTTTGCGACCAATGATAGTGGAGTTTACCGGCGTCTGGCGCCAGCCGTAGAGGCGAAAGCCGAAGCGGAGCACTTCCGTTTCGACGATCGTCCGCGCCCGATCCTGAGCATTGAAGTCGGTACGCGGAAGGAAGACCTGGCCCACGCAGACGGGCGCGCGGGTCGGCTCGTGCCCGCCCTTGGCGACCTTCGAGCGGAAGAAGTCCTGCGCCACGTCGAGCCGGAGGCCTGCGCCGTCGCCTGTCTTGCCGTCGGCAGCGACGGCGCCGCGATGGTAGACGGCCTTCAGTGCTTCGATGGCACGGGTAACGACTTCGCGGCGGGGCTTACCATCGGTAGCGGCGACGAGGCCGACACCGCAGGCATCGCGTTCATCGCTAGGATCGTAGAGGCCGAAGGCTTCAGGGCGGGTCATGGCGTCACCGGTTCGTAGTTGCGCGCGTCATACTGACGGTTCTGCTGGCCGATGGTTTCGGCGTCGGCAGAGGCGCTCTTTGTGCTGATATATTTGTGGATACCGTCGGCAGCCTTGCGGCCGTCATGGATCGCCCAGACGACGAGGCTTGCGCCGCGGACAATGTCTCCGGCTGCGAACACGCCGGGCAGGGCGGTAGCGAAGGTGCGGGGGTCAGCCTTGATAGTGCCCCACGGGTTGAGGGTCAGGCCTTCCTCGCCGAACGCTTTCGGCAGGTCTTCGGGGCTGAAGCCAAGAGCCTTGATGACGAGGTCCGCTTCGAGGTCATCGTCGGCACCCTGAACTTCCTCAGGAATCTGGCGACCTGAGATGTCTGGTGCGCCAAGAGCCATCTTGGCCACGCGCACTCCGGTCAGCTTTTCCGCGCCGCCTAGGACCATCTTGGGCGAGGCGAGCCAGCGGAAGAGGATGCCTTCTTCCTCGGCGTTCTTCACCTCACGGGCACTACCCGGCATGTTCTCGCGGTCGCGGCGGTAGACGCAGGTGACGGAAGCTGCATCCTGACGGATGGCTGTCCGTACACAGTCCATTGCCGTGTCGCCGCCGCCGATCACGATGACTTTTTTGCCCTTTGCATTGAGGGTCCCGTCATCGAAGAGGGGCACGTCATCGCCGAGACCCTTGCGGTTCGAGGCAGTGAGGTAGTCGAGTGCGCGGACGACCCCCTCATTGCCCACGCCCGGAACGCTTAGCTCCCGGGCCTTGTAGACCCCTGTTGCGATGAGGACAGCGTCATGCCGCTCCCTCAGATCCGCGAAGCTCAGCGTGCTGCTGATTTCGACATTCAGCTCAAAGCGGACGCCAGATTGTTTGAGCCTCTCCACACGCCGAGCCACGACGTCTTTCTCCAGCTTGAAGCCGGGGATACCGTAGATAAGAAGACCGCCAGCCCGGTCGTAGCGGTCGTAGATCGTCACCTGATAGCCAAGCGCGCGGAGCGAATCGGCAGCGGAGAGGCCACCGGGGCCTGAACCGATGATGCCAATATGCTCAGGCCGCTCGCGCTTCGGCTTGATCGGGTCGATCCAGCCCTCTTTCCAGGCATTGTCGGTGATATACTGCTCCACCGCACCGATGGTCACTGTTCCGTGCCCTGACTGCTCGATGACGCAGGAGCCTTCACAGAGGCGGTCCTGCGGACAGATGCGGCCACAGATTTCGGGCATGGAGGATGTCGAGGCGGAGAGCTCGTAGGCTTCATGCAGCTCGCCTTCTGCTGCGAGGCGGAGCCAGTCGGGGATGTGGTTGCCGAGGGGGCAGCCTGATGAGCAGAAGGGCACGCCGCATTGCGAGCAGCGTGAGGCCTGCGCCTCGGCCTGCGCTTCCTGGAAACCCTGATAGATCTCCTCGAAGTCCTCCCGGCGGAGCTCCGGTGTGCGTTTTTCAGGGCCCTTTTGGGGCTTATCGATAAATCGCAGCATGTCGGTCATCACGGGTCTCCGGAACAAGGCTGGAGCTGAACGGAAGCCTGGTAAGCGATAAAACGCTCTCCAGAAGGCTCGGATTGATAGAACAAGCTAATTCAAGACGCAAATGCAAAATCCGGCGAGTGTCAGCGGGATTGCGAGGGTTCCTGCGGCGGCCAATGCTCTCTCCCGCGGGTTTGCGTTTCACGCCGGGCATACCCAAAGTCTTGGGCAGGACATCGACCTCTCACAGAAAGGCTCCGCCCCGTGCGCAAGACGCTTCTTCTCCTCGCTGCCAGCTCCATCGCCCTTGCCGGGTGCGACTTCGTGGAGGGCGTTCGCGAGGGCGCCCAGAACGCCGCCAAGGAGGCGGCTGAAAAGGCCGAGGCCGCCGAACAGGGCTTCGAGATCCCCTATGAGAAGTTCACCCTCGACAATGGCCTCGAGGTGATTCTCCACGTCGACAAATCGGACCCGATCGTCGCCTTCTCCACCGTCGTCCACGTCGGCTCGAACCGCGAGAAGCGGGGCCGCACAGGCTTCGCCCACTTCTTCGAGCACATGGCGTTCAATGATTCGGAGAACGTCCCGCGCGGCTGGAACCGTAAGGCTATCCCCGAGTGGGGTGGCCAGCGGAACGGCGGTACCTGGTCTGATGGCACGATCTATTACGAGGTCGTGCCCACCGATGCCGTGGACAAGATCCTGTGGATCGATAGCGACCGCCTCGGCTTCATGATCAATACGGTGACCCAGGCTGCGCTTGAGCGCGAGAAGCAGGTGGTGAAGAACGAGAAGCGCCAGCGCGTCGATAACGCGGCTTACGGCTTCACGACGGAGGTCATCAAGAAAGCGCTGTACCCTGACGACCACCCCTACAGCTGGACGGTGATCGGACAGCTTGAAGACCTGCAGAACGCGACCCTCGATGATTTGAAGGAGTTCTACGACCAGTATTACGGCCTCGCCAATGTGACCTTCGCGGTCGCTGGTGATTTCGACCCGGCCGAGATGCGCGAGAAGATCGAATACTGGTTCGGTGAGCTGCGGAGCGGCCCTGACGTTGAGATGCTCGAGCCGCGTCCGGTCACGCTCGAAGAGACGAAGAGCCTCTACTGGGAAGACAATTTCGCAACGCTGCCAGAGCTGCGGCTGACCTTCCCCACGGTGGCGAGCCTCAATGACGACGAGATCCCGTTGCGCGTGCTTGGCGCGGTGCTCGGCGGTTCGAAGGGCTCTCCGCTCTACGAAGTGATCGTGGATGAGAAGAAGTTGGCGCCAGGCGTGTCGGCCTATAACAACTCGCAGGAGATCGCAGGCGAGTTCACCATCCGTGTACGTGCCAATGCCGGCACAGACCTCGATGAGGTGAAGGTCGCCATCGAAGAGGCGCTCGCGCGCTTCGAGGAAGAGGGCGTCGATCCGGCTGAATTGCAGCGGATCAAGGCGGAGCAGGAGACAGGGCTTTATGCTTCGGTCTCAACGGTGCTTGGCAAGGCAAACCAACTGGCTACGAACAACGAGTTCGCGGGCGATCCGGGCTATACTGGCGTTGAGGCGAAGAAGCTCGAAACGCTGACTGCTGACGATGTGATGGCGGCCTACAACGCGCACATCAAAGGCAAGCCGATGGTCATCACCAGCTTCGTTCCTCAAGGGCAGGCTGAGCTGGCTGTCGAGGGTGCGACCCTCGCGGAGGTCGCCGTGGAAGAAGTCCGCGCCGACGTGGCGAGCGAAGAGGTGAGCCAAGGCGAAGAGGCGGAGTATGAGCGGACCCCTTCGCTCGTCGATCGCTCGGAGCCTGCGTTCGGCGAGCTTCCGCTCTTCTCCATGCCAGAGATCTACCAAGCGTCTATCGGCGGCGCGCGTCTCCTCGGCGTCGAGAGTGACGAGACGCCTGTGGTGACGTTCGACATCTCGATCGACCATGGCGGCTTCTTCGACCCTGACGGTAAGCGTGGTGCTGCTGGCCTTATGGCTTCGCTGATGAACGAAGGCACCGCCTCGAAGACAGCCGCTGAGTTCGAGCAGGCGGCGGGTCTTCTTGGCTCCTCGATCTCCATCGACGCTGGCAGTGAGGACACGGTGATCACCGTCACGACCCTCGCCCGGAATTTCGAAAAGACGATCGACCTCGTCCGTGAGCTGATCGAAACGCCACGGTTCCTGGATGCGGATTTCGCCCGCGTGCAGCAGGCCACCCTGACTGGCATCAAAGGTCGTCAGGCCAGCCCCGGCGCCATCGGCAGCCTTGCCTTCCAAAAGCTGCTCTACGGTGAAGATCACCCCGCTGGTCCGTCGATTAGCGGAACCGAGAACAGCGTTTCGGCCCTGACCGTTGCGGACATGCGCGAAGCCCACGAGGCGCTGCTTTCCTCATCGGTCCGCTTCCACGTGGTCGGCGATGTCGATGCTTCGCGCGCTGAGGAAGGGCTGACCGAACTGGCCGAGCTCTTCTCAGGCGATGCGGACAAGCCTGCGCTTCCCGCACCTTCGCCGGAAGAGCAGGACGCGCGCGTCTTCTTCATCGACGTGCCGGGCTCGAAGCAGAGCGTGATCCTCGCAGGCAAGCTTATCGTGCCAACCTTCGATCCTGCACACACGAAGATCGACTTTACCAACGAAAAGCTCGGCGGAGGGATCAGCGGCGACTTTGCCCAGGTCCTCCGTATCGAGAAGGGTTATACCTACGGCGCCTACTCGGGCATCTCGAACGGCACGCTTCCCCAGCGCTGGCAGATGGGGACAAGCGTTCGCGCGAACGCGACTGGTCCATCGCTCGAAATCATCCGTGAGATGATTGATCAGTACGGCCCGACCTTCGATGAGAGCGATGCCGAGATCACCCGGCAGAAGATCGTCAAGGACAACACCCGCGCCTATGAAAGCCTCGGTGCCAAGCTTGGCCTGCTGCGCTCCATCTCGCGCTACGGCAAGCCGCTCGACTTCCTTGAGCAGGAGCAGGAGCTCTTGCTGTCGATGGAGGTCGCTGACTTCCAGGAGGTTGCCGCAGAGCATCTGCAGGAAGACGAAATGATCTACGTCATCGTCGGTGACGGCGAGACCCAGCGCCAGCCGGTCACAGACTTCGCCGGTGGCTCGATCGTCGAACTGCCTGCTTCGGGCGAGTAACCGCAGGCGTTCACCTTATCGCGTTCGCGCTCTTTCTTTGAGGCGCGAACGCACTACTGTCCGGCTCATGTGAGGGGCCGATCCGGAGGAAAACATGGTTCGCATGGTCGACGTGGCGAAGGAGGCGGGGGTCTCCCTCAAGACCGTCAGCCGCGTCCTCAATAATGAGCCGCGCGTCCAGGAAGCCATGCGCCAGCGTGTCCGCGAGGCGATGGACCGCCTCGGCTACGTGCCGAGCGCCACGGCCCGCAGCCTTAGAAGCCGCCGCAGCTTCCAGATCATGCTGCTCGTGCATGACGTGCGCTCGTCATTTGTCAGTACAGTGCAGTTCGGCGCGCTCCAGGCCTGTCAGGACCTCGGCTACAATCTCCGCCTCGCCATGGCGCCCACTGACGTGCTGGTCAGCGAGGAAGCGCTGACGGGCTGGATGAACAAGGCGATGCAGAACGGCAAGCCTGACGGCATCGTGCTCGTTCCGCCGCTCGCCAACGACAAGGTCGTGGAGACCGTCGTTGAGAAGCTCGGTATCAAGACGGTCCGCATTGGCGTGACGAGCGTAGAAGACACCGAGGTCCGTGCAACGGTTACGATCGACGACCGTCAGGCCGCTGAAGATATCACCCGCCACCTGATCGATCTTGGCCATAAGCGGATCGCCTTCCTTAGGGGCAGGGAAGACCAGGACGCCACCGAGACGCGGTACCGCGGCTATTGCGATGCGCTGGAAGCGGCCGGTCTGGCCGTGGACAACGACTTGGTCCTCCCCGGACTGTTCGACTTCGACTCAGGCATCAAGCAGGGCCTCTGGCTCCTCGACCTACCCGAGCCGCCAACCGCAGTCTTCGCAGCAAATGACGACATGGCCGCTGGTGTCGTCACAGCAGCCTACCGGCGCGGCATTTCGATCCCGCAGCAGCTCTCCGTCGTCGGCTTTGACGATAGCGAGATAGCCGTCCGTACACTGCCTGCGCTCACCACGGTGGTGCAGCCTCTCGAAGCGATGGGGAAGGCAGCGGTGGAAACCGTGATCGAAGCGGCGGGGACGTCGAAGCTCGCGCTGCAATCGAAGCTCCTCGACTATCATCTGCGCATCCGCGAATCGACGGCTGAGCCAAAGGGCAGCTGAGCTCGTTAGCTGCATCGCGGCCCCCTTCACCTGAGAGACCATGCTAGAACCCAGCAAAGCTCCCGGCCGGGAGCGCGTTTGGAAAGTGGTTCGTCATGGTGAAACAGTGTCTTCTTGCGGCTGCGTCCGCGCTCGCATTTTATGGGGCCGCGTCGGCGCAATGGACAAACCACTATCCGAAGCTCGATGACTTTGGCCACCACGTCTATCTCGAGCAGCACGAATTACCCATTTTTGCCGGTAGTCCCACTGATCCCGCAGAAGCTCCTGACGGCGAGCGCATCGCCTTCTCCGCTCACGGATGGATCTGGATCCTCGACATCGAAAGCGGTGTCGCCACCCGGTTGACGAAGGGCCCCGACATGGATGCCCGGCCCCGCTGGTCCCCCGACGGCAAGCGGCTGGCCTTTGTCAGGGACGAAGGGGACGACACGGCGGTTGTCGTCATCGATGTGGCCTCCCGTCGCGAAGACATCATCGACAGCGCTGGCATCGATCTTGACCCGGAGTTTTCCCGCGATGGCGCGTACCTTTTCTATAGTTCAGCGCCCGAGGGCAGACTGTCTCTTTTCCGTCGTCACCTTGCATCGGGCGCCGATGAACAGCTGACAGACCTCCCTCAGGTGGAGCGCAACCCGCGAGCGCTGGCCAATGGCAACGGGCTCCTCTACCTCCACGGGGGAGGCGCGTTGCGCGGCCTCAGGCACCGTGATTTCCTGACCGGTAGCGATGAGTTGGTAGTGGCCGAGACCCTTGCCTATCATCTGACTGCGGATGTTCACCCAAGCCTCAACCTCGCGGTCTACACGGCGCCCATCGACAATGCGCAGCATCTCTTCGCCGTCGACCTCGGCCAACCGAGGGTACGCCACAGGCTGACGAGCGGCGACGCCTTTGCGCTGACCCCGAGCTTCAGCGGGGATGGTGAGAGCGTACTTTTCTTGACGCTCGACGAAGATCGCCAGTTCGAAATGATGCGCGTCCCGACCTATGGAGGAGCCGCCGAGAAGGTGGCCATCGAGCGCTGGGACTATGGCGCATCGACAGGAACCCTCAGTATCGTGACAACCGATGAGGAAGGGCAGGAAGTGCCTGCAAGGGTCGTTGTCACCGGCCCCGGCGGGCATCCTGTAGCGTCTCAAGATGGACCAACCTTCGTCGACCCGAACAGTGGCAGGCGCTATTTCTACACCGACGGTTCTGCCGAGCTGACGGTTCCTGCCGGACGCTACGAAGTCCTCGCGGTGCGGGGCCCCATGACCCCTGTCGTCTCGACCAGCGTACGCGTCGGCGGCCGGAGGACGGTTGAGGCAGAGCTGGAGCTCTCAACGGTGTGGGATGCAGAGGAGGCGGGCTATACGTCTGCGGACTATCACGTTCACCTGAATGGTGACGGCCACCTCCGCGCCGAGCATCGCCATGCCCTGGCGCAAATGGCCGGCGAGGACCTTGATCAGCTCGCGCCCATGTCCTGGAACCGCTGGGAACGCAGGATTGATGCGCCGATCCTTGGCGATATCACTAGGAAAGACGGGCGCACGGTCTGGCAAGGCCAGGAGGTTCGCTCTCACTTCCACGGTCACGTCGGCCTTCTTGGTAATGATGAGCCGTTCGCGCCCTGGTTCTTTGGACCTCGGAACCCGACGCTCGGCAATCCGGACCTGACCAATGGTGATGTGGTGGACTTCGCTGCGGAGCAAAACATCTCGGCGACCTATGTTCATCCGTTCTCTGAGGATGGTGACCTCATGGAGATGTTCCTCGAGAGCCCTTATCCGCCGGAGCTCGTGCCTGACGGCATTCTCGCGGACCGGCTGGGCATCGAGATCGTCTGTGCCTGGACGCCGCCGCTGACGAACTCCGCCATGTGGTACCGGTTCCTGAACATTGGACGTCCCGTCTATGCGATGTCGGGTACGGATGGGTGGGTCGACTTCCACAGGACCCCGCCCATGGGCACCGGGCGCAACTACATCCCCGCAAGCACTGCGGACGCGCCTGCGGAGATTCTCGCCGCTGCGATGGACGGGAAGGGTTTTGTCACCACCGGGCCTGCTCTGGTGTTCGAGGTGGCGGGTGTCGTACCGGGAGGCGTCACGGAAACTGGTGAAGCGCCCTTCACGCTCGATCTCGCAGCGGCGATGGATGTCGACCGCGTGGAAATCCTGATCAACGGCGAGGTGGTGGAGACCTTCGAGGGGGTCACCGCTGGCGAAAGCCAATCCTACGAAGGCACCCTGGAGCTTACCGACGGCGGTTGGGTTGCAGCCAGGGCGTATACAGATGAAATCAAGAGCGATGCCTGGCCAACCACCCACGCGAGGCCCTTCGCACATTCCTCGCCAATCTGGATTGGATCGGTGGGATCGACTGACCCTGACGCGGAAATTCTCGCAGCCTCTGAGCTAGCTGCCATGCTGGACGCCGCAGAGGAGACGATGAAACGCGCCTATGGTGACCGCTACGGCCCAAGGCTCGAGGCCCGCTTTACGCAGGCTCGCGCGGCCCTCGCGGAGATCGGCGGTCAGTAAGACAAGCAGGCGGACGGCCGGGGCGTCGTTCCGGCCGTCCGCTGGTTTCAGCTGCGTCTCTTCCTGAGAAATGCAGCTGCTGCAAACGCGCCGACACCGAGACCCACGCCGGGGAGGGGGACAGGTTCGGCTGCCACCTCGATGTCGACGGCCCAATCCCCAATGGAACCACCAAGCTCATCGGGGAAATAGTCGTACACGAACAGAGCCACCGTCCTTGTACCGACGAGGCCGTCGGCGAATTCTGCCAGCGTCCGGACCTTCGGTAGCCAAGGCAGGTACTCGTTGGTGATGTAGTCATAGTCATCGGTCGGCTTATAGGATCCCGTGACTAGGTTGTTCACCGGGACGCCAAAGTCCGCTTCGTCGTCGAAAGTGACTTCGATGCCATCGACGGCGATGTCATCAATATCGAACGTGTTTCCTGATCGCAGAACCACGCCGCGCTCCCACGCCTGTCCGTCCTCGGACAGGAGGAGAAGCATCGCGTCGAGCTGCCGCCAGCTGTCATGCGTCAGTCCTTCAAGGCGAACGTTCATATCCGTGATCGGCGCCCCTGCATGGATCTGCAGAAATGGCGTCTGCGGAGTTGTGGGACCGGAGGCACTGATCGGGACCTCCGCTCCATAGTTGAAAGTCACCGTCCCTGCTTGCGCAAAGCCTAAGGCCGCAGTTGCGATCGCTAGTGTGGTCGAAGCCCGTTTCATCAGCTCGCCCCTTTCTTCTCTTTCCCAAGCCCTGCGCCAGGGAGCTTCGGCGACCCTAGGTGGCCGCATCCCAGGGCGGGAGTGAGAGAACGACGAACACGGAGGACTGCGCGACCAAGCGACGCCACGCTCCGTAGTACCGCCGTAACCAGTATCCATCTGCGATGAACGCCGCACATCCTGCGACGAATTTGGTCGCGCGACCGCCTCTTTCGGTGCATTCTTCCCGCGAGCAAAAGGACCGTTCAACGCGCATGGAAAGCAGGTCGGAACGCGCGCCGCTCCTCATTATCAATGCAGGAGTTTGGCTCCTGTTCATGGCGTTCCAGACGCTGATCACGTTGCTCGAGGGCGCAGCGCCCTACGATGTCCCGCAGCGTGGCGGTACCTACGTGCTTTCGGCACTCCTGACGTTCGCGGGGAGTGTGATCCTGAGCGGCGAAGTCGAACGGCGTGGCCGCGGGGCGTGGCCTTTCGGCGTTGCGGTTACAGCGGGCTGCATCGTCGTGCATGCCCTCATTGCGGCGGCGATCTACAAGAGTTTCCCGCCGCTTCCCTACTTCGAGAATCGCAGCTTTACCCAGCTGGGACTCGCTGCGGCGCTCTACGGCCTCCCGATCGTCCTCAGCGCTCTCTTGGGTGCACTGACATTTCAGTATGGCCGTGCGTTTTCCGCGATGCGGGCTCTCTCGGCAGAGCGTGAGGCCGCGATGAAGGAGGCTCAGCTGACGACGCTGCACCAGCAGCTGCGGCCCCATTTCCTGTTCAACACGCTCAACACCGTGTCGGCTTTCATCCTGAGGGGCGAAAACATGAGCGCGGAGCGCACCGTGCTCCTGCTGTCTGACCTTCTCCGAAGATCGCTCTACGAGTTCGACGATCACACCATTCCGTTATCGGAGGAAATGGAGATAGCATCGATCTATCTCGAGATCGAGGGCGTCAGGTACGAAGAACGCCTGACCGTGGAGCAAGATATCGACGCTTCAGTCCACGGCTGGCCTGTGCCGCCGTTCCTCCTCCAGCCTCTGATCGAGAACGTCGTCAAGCATGCGGTATCCATCCAGCGCGAGCCAGTCCTTCTGTCGGTTGCAGCGAAGGAGGAGGGCGGCCGGCTCCACATCACGATTGAGGATGATGGGCCCGGCCTGGGCTCCGGTTCAAGCCAAGGAGGGATTGGCCTTGAGAATGTGCGGCGACGTCTGAAACTTCTCTACGGAGAGGGTGCGTCGTTCACCATCGAGAGCCGCGAGCCCAGCGGTGTTCGGGCCACTATCCACCTCCCTCGAGAGGTCGTCTGATATGCTGCGTGTCCTGATCGTCGATGATGAGCGAATGGCGCGGGAGCGGATCAGTCTCGCCGTTGCCACGATGGCCGGTGTCCGTGAGATCGGTCAGGCGTCGGACGCCCGGGAAGCGATTATGCTCGTCATGAAGGAGAAGCCTGACGTGGTTCTCCTCGACATCGAAATGCCCGGCGCTTCGGGGTTTGATGTGGTGCGGGAGGCTCTTGAAGAAGGCGCGGCCTGCGCGTTTATCTTCGTGACCGCCTATGATCAGTACACTATCGAGGCTTTCGAGCATGAAGTCGCCGACTATCTCCTAAAGCCCGTCGCCTTCGAACGGCTGAAGAAAGCCCTCGACCGGGCCGAGAAGCATCTTTCCCTGCGATCGGCGGAGGAGCGGGCGGAGCGACTTGCCGCGCTCCTGGCGTCCATGGAAGAGGGCAGCCGCCAAGAGAAAGATAGCCCCTGCTTGTGGGTGAAAGTGTCAGGCGCAATGGTCAGGGTGCCTGTCGAAACGATCCAGCGCGTGTCCGCGGACCGTGACTATGTGCGGATCGTAACCGCCACGGACACCCATCATAGCCGTTCGACCATGGCCTCGATTGAGAAGGAGCTTGCGGGCTCGGGAATGATCCGCGTGCACCGCTCGCATATTGTTCGGAAGGGCGCGATCCGCAGGTGGACTCGCCGCGGACCTAACAGGCGCGCCATCGAGCTTGATGATGGAACGCTGCTGCCAGTCGGCTCAACCTTCTTCGGGCTGATCGACGAGATCATGGCGGAGAAGACCAGCGGACGCTGAGCCCTAGGAGAAGAGCTGCAAGGCCGCCGGATCGAAGTTCCGAAGGTTGGGGAGCGAGGCACTGATCTCGCTGTCGCTCAGGCCCCACCATTTGCCCAATGGCTCTGCCAGCTGCTCCACCGAGAGCGTAGGTGCCAACCTCCCGCTGCCGACGTCGCGGTCATTCCCGAGTTCAGTCGCAGGGACACTGCCGAAGATGTTCCGTCCACGCACGGCACCACCCATGACGATATGGTGGCTACCCCAGCCATGATCCGTACCATCGCCATTGACCGAGAGGGTCCGACCAAAGTCAGACGCCGTGAAAGTCGTCACGCTCTGGGAGAGACCAAGGTCGCCTACCGCTTGGTTGAACGCAGCGAGCGCTCCGTCGATCTCGCCGAGGAGTGCCGGAAGGTCCGCCGCTTGGCTGGAATGGGTGTCGAAACCGCCAATGCCGACAAAGAAGATCTGGCGCGAGGCAAAGAGCGCTGACCTGATCGACATGGTCTCCGCGACTGCCTTCAATTGGGCGCCGAGGCCCGTTTCGGGGAAGGTCGTCGCGAGGGGGACGCCTCCGCCCCGGGCCTCGTCGAACGCGGTATTGGCATCAATCCCATTGCGGAACTTATTGGCGATGTCCTGCGCAAGGATGTTGCTCCCAGCGAATCCTTCCGCACGGAAACGATCCTTTGCCGCGGCAAGGAAGCTGGCAAGCTCCGGATTGTTCCCGCCGTCGTCAAAGCGTTCAAGCGCTCGAATACCCGTCGTTCCGCTGAGCGAAATCTGGTAGGGCGCTGCGATATCACCCGTCAGGAACGGGCCCACGCCGGCGGTCGAGAGCGTCGTGAAGACTTCGCTGCCGGCATTTGCGCCAGCTGCAAGCGCTGCGTCAGCGAACAAGCCGCCCCAGCCAAGCTGCGCGCCTTCCGGTGCACTGGCCTGCCAGGTCGCCTGCTGGTCATTGTGTGAGAAGAGCCTTGGCGGTACACGGACAGCACGATCAATGACCCCCTGCGCGGTGACCGGTTCAACCAGTGGACCGACATTCGCAACGAGAGCTGCCTGACCCTGATCGAACAGCGCATGCAGCTGCGGCATCTCCGGTGGTAGGGCGAAGGCGCGACTACCGAAGGACGACTGATTGTCGAGCGTCAGCGGAAGCAGCATCTCCCGCGCACGGGACGATCCTTGCGCATTGAGCAGCGTCTGCCGCACGGAAGCGAAACTATCATACGAGGGCTGATCATAGGGCAGCAGGAGATCGTGGGTATCGAGCCCTCCAAACAGGAACACACAGACCAGCGCCTTGTATCCGCTGACATCGGCAGCATGGGCAGTCAGCGCACCGGGCATACCGTAGAGCCCGGCTCCCGCCAGCGTGGAAGCGGTCGCGGTACGGAGGAATTGACGTCGGTTGATAGGCATCTCTCTCTCCTTACCGCTGAACCAGATAGTCTGGCGACGACATGACCATCAGCACTGCGAAGCCTACGAAACTCTCTGCGACATCCGGGTCCGAGTAGGTTTCAGGCGGCAGCTCTTCCAGCGTCTGGATGAGCCGGGTTCGCGTATCTTCGGACATGCTGCCGTAGAGAAGCTTGTCGCTGAGGTGGTCGATCAGGGCCGCAGGCGTCGCTGCGAGCGCAAGTTCATCGGTGTAGTCCGGAACGAACGTCCGCCTCGCCTGGATCTCGCTGAACGGGACCGAGGAGAGGTCAAAGGCCCATCGCCCTGACCAGAACTCGTCCTCTTGCACCTTGAACGTACCGTAGGAGAGAAAGTTGATGTACCCCGCGGTGCTCGACGCGTTGACGATCTGCAGCTCGGGCGCCGTCATGCCGAGATCTCCCGAGAGTGTCCCCGGCGCGACATAGCCTGGCCTGTAGAAGTTGAAGACCGATGGCGAGCGGAAGGGGTGCTGGCCTAAGATGTCGATGGGCGAAGTGTTGAACAGCGGACCCGCATACTCCGGGAACGACATGTCCGCCTCGAACGCCCTCAAGAAATGCGCCACGCGCAGGACAGGCTCACGAATCTTGCCGAACTGGTCAGCATTAAGAGCATTATCGCGTTCGGCGTCGGGATCGAAGAGGACCGCAGCGAGTGTTGCTTTGAGATCACCCTTGCGGCCTTCGCCCACGCTCGTGCCGTTCGGCAGAAGGTAAGTCCCGCTGTTGAAGGCAGTCGCGACCCTCTCGATATAGTCCGGCTCCGGATTGCTCGTGACAAAGCGCTGGATCAGCTGCTTCCCGACAAACGGGCCGACATTGGGGTGCGCCATGATGTGGTCGAGGGCCAAGTCGATGCTTTGCGTCCCTGAGGTCCCCGCCGGGATCGTCGTGCCGAGGAAGCTCTTCTCTTCCTGGGAATGGATACCCTCGAACATGGTCAGAGGCTGCGCGACAGCGACGACTGTCCGCGGGATCGATTCCTCGAAGCCTCCGGAGTAGAAGAAGGCGTCGTCAAAAAGGCCCGTAAAGACCTTGGCGAGCCCGGTAATGTCGTCATTGTCGAACGTTTCGATAGGCTCGCCATCGGTGCCGAGCACCGGAGAACCGTCCGTGTTCAGCTCAACGAGACCGATGGTGAAGAGCTGCAGGATCTCCCGCGCGTAGTTCTCATCGGGTACCCGCCCCGTCGCCGGATCGCCCTTCTGGTTGCCCAGATAGGTCAGGTAGTCGGCCATCGCCGGGGAGTAGGTCACGTCCTCCAGCAGGTCGCGGTAATTGCCGAACGCATGCTCCTGCAGGATGTCGAGATAGTAGCCGAGGGTCTGGGGGAAGAGCTCGAGGATACCCCCGCCGCTATTGGAGACCACAAGGAGCTGCGAAAGAGCGAAGACCATCCGCTGGCGGAGCTGGTCGTCAGCCTCGGCTGCCCGCCTCCAGAACACCCAGGTGGTCGCTGCGAGGTCGAACATGTCGACAATCTCGCCCGGCGGCCGTGTGCCCAGGTCATAGTAAGCCTGCGCTTCCGTGAGGAAGGAGGCGGTCGGCTTGTCGAACTCGGCCAGGATCCATGCGGACTCGTTGGTGCCGGTCAGTGCCGCGACCTCGGCGTCCGTGGGCCCGAAGGTCGCCATCGTCAGCATCCGCGATGTCGACTGCTCGGTCAGGAAAGCCCCGGTCGCTGCCGGAGGGGGCGTACCGCCTCCGCCTCCGCCGCCCGTTCCGCCACCACCAGAGGGTGGAGGGGAGCTCCCGCCATCACCACCTCCGCCACCTGAACAGGCGGCGAGCGCGACCAGCGCAAGTGTTGCTAGGCCTTTCGACAAGCGTCCCGGCATGACGTCGGATCCTCCCTGACAGCAGCCTCGACGCTAGCATGACCGAACACCGTCCGGTTTGCCAATTCTGATCAAACTGTATCGCAGTGTCGCACCGCCAGGGCGCGACTGCGGCGTGGCGGCTAACCCCCTCGCGTTGCGAGATAAACTTGCCGTCCACCGTCCCTCAGCGAGGTGATGATGATGGCATTTCCGTCCTTGCTGGGTGCGGGATGCAGGTCGCAACGGAAGGGGCCGCGTGCAGGCCTGTGACCTTCGAACCGGTCAATGGTTTCCGTCTCGCCGTTCTCTTCATCGTGGAGGAGGAGGTCGACAGTCTCTTGATAGGGGGTGTCGAGCACCATCTCTCCAAGGCGGTCGAGAGGTCCCGGCGGAAGGTGCCTGACGTGGACATTCTTCTTGATGAGCTCCGGGGCGATAACGCCTCGCCGCGTCCCGCGGGGGCATGTGTCATCGAAGAGGGCGAGCTCTCCCGCGCGCCAGAAATAGAGCTGACGATCGTTGAGCCATAAGACGTGCGACGTCGCATCGGCAAGGAGACGGACATCTGTCCCGTCCGTGCCGCAGGTGAGGCTCACCCCTTGTGTACCGTTCCAAGGGCCACCGGGCTTCCGCCAACGGAGCTTTACGGTGAACCGCTGGCCGTTCGGAGAAATCTTCGCGTGGTTGAACCAGTAGTGGTAGCGCCGCACGGCATGCTCAAGCCGCTGCTTGAGCGGCAGGTGAGCCAGGAGAAAACGCACAGCATCGCGAAGTGACAGGATCAGCTCCTCGCCGTCACCGTCGAGAGTGAGCTTCCAGACGCCATCTTCCTCCGGGTGCCGATTGTCCATGAACGACTCCGACCCCCCGGCATAGCCATAGCCCGGACGCAGCGCATCAAGCCTCGCCATGTTGAGCCCCAACCCAAAGCTGGCGTCCGGCGCCACGGCATAGAGGGGGCGGCCGAGGGTGGCGGCATCGCGGCCTGAGGCATCGAACACCCTCGCGATAAACCGCTCACCGTCTCGGGCATTGAAGGCAAAGCGCTCCCCACCGCCGATCCATTGGGCCATCGGGCCCTGCTGCCAGCTCCAGGCGCTTGTCTCTCCTATGTCGGTCCAGCGCCCGTCAGCAACATCAACGATGCCCACACGGACGGTATCGCTCGGCTCAGGCTGACGCTCCGCGAAGCTCATGCGGTGCACGAGCACTCTGCTCGCCGCGTCATCGAGAACCGAGATATCGTAGTAGCTATGGCTATGCGTCTGGCCCTCAGGCGTTCCGAAGGTCAGTTGGCGGATGGAAAAACTGCTCATCCCATGATCCGTTTCTTGACTGCGCGAAGGGGGGCGAGGAACGGCTCGGCTGCTTTCCGCTGTGCGCCTTTGCGCCTGATCCGGTGGAGGGCGTCTTGCCAGTCCTCATCGGAACCTGACGAGCGCACCGGGATCCTGCTCATGTCGAGCCCGCCATGCTGTTCGAAGTGGTCGAGCTGTTTCTGGCCATAATAGGCCCCTGCGCGGCTGACCCCCGGTGTTGCGAGCCTGATCCGGAGGCGCTCGGGCAGGGACGCTGTCCAATGATAGTGATGGACGCGCGTTGGTACGGAGAACCGGAAGGATGGGTCCTCGACCTCGGGAAACTCCCCAAGCGGATGATTGTAGAGGAACGAGGGTGACTGCTCCTTGACCGGATGATGTCCTCCGCGGCTGGGAAGCACATGGCCACGGATGGCCATGACCTTGACCGACCCCCGACGGTTATGGCCCGAGCCCTCGCCGCCTATCGTCCAGATGACATCGGCCTCAACGGGAAACTGCTCGTGCAGCGCAGGGGTCCGGGCAACGGAAGCAAGCTTCCCGCCCTCTGCCACACGGTCGATGAACACGCCTTGCACACAATCGACTCCCATCTGTCCGCAGCGCTCGAGGAAGGCAGGGAGGCGCTCGGGATACTCGTGATACTCGTCGACGTCGGCGCTGAGCACCCAGTCGGAAGGTTCAGCCTCAGCTTTTTGGACCTCACGGCGCTTCTCCCACATGGAACCCGAGGTGTAAGGAGCGATCCACTCAATAGCCCGCTCGACCCCCCGCGAACGGAGGATCTCCTTCGCCTGCGCAAGACCATCTGACCCGCCATCGAGAGCGTTGAGGATCGGCCGCATCCGATCAGGAGCAATCCCGAGAGCAAGATAGTGATCGAGGAAATGCGGCAACAGGTCGAGGTCATGGTCCACCCCGACGCAGGTTATGAGAAGGGGGCTGTCATCAGTCATCGGAGTAAGGCCTCAGGAAATCGTAGGTCTGAATTGCTTCGCGGATGAGGTTGCGCTGATCGTCCGTCCAGCTGACGCGATCACGGCTCTTGCTGCCGCCAGATCTGACAAGGGTGTTTGCCGCAGCGAGCCAGTCAGCTTGGGATGTCAGGCCGAGGAACCCCGCTAACCCCGATAGCGAAGCTCCGCAGTCCTCGACGAAATCCTCGTAGACGATCTCGTACCAGTCGTCTTTCGGCACTGCTTTCTTCATCGCCGCGACGCCTGCTGCCAAGGCGAGATAGTCCGTGACCATCTCATCAAGCGCATGGCTGGCGATGTCGCCAGCTTCCTGTGCCGTTTGAAGAGCCGTCGAGAAAGCCTCACCATCCGAAGCCTCTATGCGAAGACGGTCGTAGAGCCTGCCCTTGCGGAGCGACATGGTGGCGATGTTGTCGAGGGGATGGCGCGTGACGTTGATGAAGACCGTGCGCAGGCCTATCTCCCTACGGATCTTGTCGATCAGCGACGGATCGCCCGCGAACCAGCGCGTCGCCCAGTCGCCTTTCTTGTCTCCAATCACGGTCAGTTCTTCATTGGACAGTGCGCTGAGCTCAGGCGTCTCGTACCGAAAGCCGTTCCACCATCGTCCGTCGTCGGAAAACTGTCGCGCGCTCCTGCCGATCAACGAACGGATGGAAGCAGCGCTCATGCCCTTTGCAACCAGGCCCATGATATCAAGCTCATGGGCGATCGCCGCATTGGGATGCGCATCAAGCAGCGCTCCGATCAGGGAGTGCCCCGATCTAGGGAAGCCTACGAACTGTACAAGCGTCCCTGCGTCCCGGCCAAAGCCCGGACGCCGAAATCGCTCCAGCAGCGCGAGCACTTGAAGTCTGCGCATGGTCAGGCGCTGATGCGATCGCGATGCGGCACCGGCAAAGACAGGGATGGAGTGGCTGGTCTTGGCGGCCTTCTTCCCGTGCGGTGCGGCGGTTTCCATCGCTGGTAAGGTCACGACGGGGCCTCACTGGCGGGCAGCCCCGGCCGACCGAAGAACCAGCGGACAGCGGCCGGTGCCATTGCGCCCGCATCAGCTGGGCGCTGCGATACGTTGCGCTTCGTCTGTCTACTGAGCGAGGTTGCGATCCGTCGCTCGAAATCGCGCAGGATAGAAGGCGGCTCTTTCTTCTGCGCCACCGAATGAACTCTTCGCAGCCCGCGAAGCCCAAGCTCGACCGTGCGGAGGTCGAGGCGATCAAAGCTACGCCAGAGCTGCACTGCAGCGCGCACCTCGTCCGCATCCGTAGGCTCGCCGAGATAGCGTTCGTGAAGCCTGACCGAGACCTCGTTGCTCAACGCTTTGCCCTCGTCGCCACGACTGCCCAGCGTTGAGGCTCCATGCCTGCGCCACTTCACGAGCGGCTCCGTCAGGTTATCGAACGTGGTCACAGCGAGAAGGCGGGACCAAAGCTCGCTGTCCTGCGCTGTCCAGAAGCGCTCGTCATAGCCGCCAGCATCCCGAACGATCTCGGTGCGGAACATAACGCCAGGGTGTAGCACGCAGTTGATAAACATGCTGCGGAACCGGATAAGGTCATGGCCCTGCGCCGGTTTGACGGAGAACAGGTGACGATCCTCCCCGTCGATCCGCTCATAGCCGCAGGAGAGGACGCCGAGGTTTGGCCTGGTTTCGAACTCAGCAAGCTGACGTTCCAGACGCTCGGGGTGGTAAAGATCATCGGCATCAGCGCGCGCGACAAGCGGCGCGCGGACTTCTGCAAGACCCCGGTTGAGAGACGCCGCAAGCCCGAGATTGCGCTCGTTCTCGAAGACCCGGATGCGCGGCTCTTGTTCGGCATAAGAGGCAATCAGAGCCTTGGTCTCACGATCAGCCCCGTCATCGACCAGCACGACATCAAAATCCCGAACGGTTTGCACAAGGAGAGTGTCCAGAGCCGGCGCCAAGAACGAACCGTCGCGTACCGACATCAGGACACTGACGCTCGGATCGTCCGTCATGAGATGCCCCAGCGCTGAACCCAACGTTCGAGAAGGACGAGCTGAAGGAGCGCGGCCCCTGACCGCGGCAGCTTGCTGAGATTGTCGCTCAGCGCGAAAGGATCAATCAGCCCGTTCGAGACCAATGAACCACCTGCAACCTCGCTGGTCAGCCGGTCCCATGCGTCAGGCCTGTCGGTGATCCAGGGGCCGAGGGGAGGGCTGAACCCCTTCTTCCTCGTGCTGAGAATATCGTCAGGTAGCCATCTCGCTGCGGCCTCCTTCAGGAGGCTCTTCCTGCCGTTCGTGACATGGAGGGCCGGATCGATACTGAAAGCGAGCTGAACGAGTTCCGTATCCAGCAGCGGCACGCGCGCTTCGATACCGTAGGCCATGGTGGCGCGATCCACCTTCACCAGGATCTCATCGGGCAGGTAGGTCGCCATATCACAGCGCCGGGCTGCATCGACAGGTGCGCGGGAGGAGGGAAAGTGCTCACGCTCGCGCTCCCTGCAGACCTGCAAAGTCTCGAGAGCAGGGCCGCTAAGAAGCTTCAGTCCTTCCATACCGACCGGGCCGTTATGCGCCTGATAGTGCGAGAACGGAGAGAATGTCCCGTGCGCCAGTCGAGACACCACCCGCCGTCCCACGGAGAGTTCGCAGTCGAGAGAGGTGCGACCATGCTCCCTGAAGTGTTCAGAGAGGGCGTCATAGTGCCGGTAACCCGCGAACAGCTCATCGGCACCATCACCCGTCAGCACGACCTTGGTGCCGTGCTGGCCAGCCAGACGTGCGACAGCGATCATGGGGAGTGCGGAGGGAATACCGAATGGGTCGTCATAAACCTCGACGGCTTCGTCAAGGAGCGCGTCAGCGTTCTCCGGTGTAAGCACCTCGATGATCTGCCGCGCGCCAGTATGTTCGGCTGCGCGTTTTGCGTAGGCGCGCTCATCGCTTTTCGGTGTGTCAAAGCCGATGGTGAATGAGGTGACGGGCTCGCCATTCGCTTCAGTCGCGATCGCGGTGACAAGGCTCGAATCGATCCCCCCACTGAGGAAAGAGCACACAGGCACGTCGCTCAGGAGCTGGCGTTTCACAGCCCTCTCGACTGCGTCCTCGATGGCTTCTTTCGCGGCCGCCCTGTCCGTGATCGATGTCTCTTCAGGCAGCGACCAGTAGCGTCGGGTGGAGACCTTGCCGTCTTCGAGGGTTAATGCGGTCGCCGGAGGTAGCGTCTCGATGCCGTCAATGAGCCCCTCGCTCCCTGTCGGCACGCCGTAGAGGAGCCATTGCGCGAGGCGTTCGTGGGAGAGCCTGCCAACATCCTGCCCGGATGCGAGGATCGCCTTGAGCTGGGAACCAAAGAGGAAGCGATTACCACTCTGTGCGTAGACGAATGGCTTCACGCCGATCTGGTCGCGGGCGCAGAAGAGCTTTCTCTGGCCTTCGTCCCAAATCGCAAAAGCGAAAATGCCG
This sequence comes from Parvularcula mediterranea, assembly GCF_013085255.1. Classification (GTDB taxonomy): domain Bacteria; phylum Pseudomonadota; class Alphaproteobacteria; order Caulobacterales; family Parvularculaceae; genus Parvularcula; species Parvularcula mediterranea. The sequence goes on along the minus strand of NZ_JABFCX010000003.1, from coordinate 448,712 downwards.
ATGAGCCGGTCGAGGCAATCTTCGCCCCATTCCGCATACGCATGAAGCAGCGTCTCGCTATCGCAGCGGGAGCGGAACATATAGCCCTTCGCCTGCAGCTCTCGCTTCAGCTCGGGATGATTGTAGATCTCGCCATTATAGGTCAGCGTCAGGCCACGCTCTTCGTCGCGGAAGGGCTGCGCGCCCATAGGCGTGAGGTCGAGGATCGAGAGTCGCCTGTGCCCGAAACCAACGGAACCGTCAGCGCTCGTCCACGTGCCGCGTCCGTCCGGCCCCCGCGCTGACAAAGCGTCGGTCATCCGGTCCAGCGCCTGCGGATCGATCCGTCCGCCGCCAGTGTCGATCCATCCTGCGATCCCGCACATCGGTTATTCGAACAGGCTCCCGTTCTCAGGAGACGCGAGGGCCTTCTCAATGGCACGCGCGTTCGAAACATGGGCGTAGGAATTCGCGGCAAGCTTCTCCGTCTTGAATTCAGGCTTCCCCTGCCAGGCGATGCCGAGGAAATCGTAGAGGGTTTCAAGCTCCCGGGTGGCCACGTTCTCCTCGTAATTGAGCTCGATGAACGGCGCGCCAGAAGCCGTCAGCACACGGCGCCAGCCCTCGACCTCGGACCGGGTCTTCTCAATGAACCATTCCACCTGGCCAATATCGAGATCAAAGGTCGGTCGCTCGAGCTTCGCTTTTCTTGGAGAGGACCAGACGTCGGTCTTCATGGCATAGGCCCAGGATACAGCAGCCTTAAAGAGGTTCTTCCTCCAGAGGATCACCGTGCCTTCGACATGCTCCTTGGCGAGGGACGTGAGTTCATCATCCGTAAGCTGAAAGTCATGGAGCTTGAAGCCGCGCGTAGGTGTATCGGGACTTTTCTCTTCGAAGCGGTCCCACGTCCGCGCCATGAAGGCGTCGAGGTCATCCTCGTGGGGGACAAGCGAAGAGGCCAGCCGCTCAATCCTCTTGGAGAGCGCAGGCTTCGTGCCAAAGTGCTTCATCACCTCCGGGTGCGGACGGTAGGGTTTGGGTATCGTCCCGCGCCGTCTGCGCCAATAGGGAAAGAAGTCATTGAACAGCTGCCCGTAGAGAAACACACGCGGGTCGGCATTCAGGATCGCGCCGAGCGCATTGCTGCCCGAGCGCTGATGGCAGAGCAGGCAGAACCGACCCATCGGCGCGTTGCCGGTGCGGGGTTCTGCAGCAGCGCTCTCTCGCAGGTCAGCCTCGATCATCGGATGCTCCATAGATCGGTATGAATTAGGTTTTTCCGCATTCAGGTCACCTGCAAAAGATCGCGGAAGCGACCGGGCCGGGAGGCCAGCTCATCGAACGAGCCTTCCTCGCTGATGCGGCCTTGCTCCATCATCAGGATGCGGTCGCAGTTCCTGACGGTGCTCAGGCGGTGGGTGATGACGATGACGGTCTTCTGGCCTTTGAGCGCGGAGATCGCGTCCATGACGGCTTTCTCCGTCAGCGGATCAAGCGCGCTGGTCGCTTCGTCAAAAACAACGAGGTCGGGGTCGTTGTACAGCGCACGAGCAATGCCGATCCGCTGGCGTTGACCACCCGACAGCTTGATGCCGCGTTCGCCGACCATGGTGTCGAAGCCTTCGGGCTGCTGCTCGATGAACTCATCGAGGCAGGCGAGGCGGGCGGCTTCACGGATGCGGGCATCATCGGCTTCACGGTTACCGTTGGAGAAGGCAATGTTCGCTGCAATGCTGTCGTCGACGAGAAAGATCGTCTGCGGAACATAGCCAATGGAGAACTGCCACGCCCTGCGGTTGGTAGCGCCGATCACCGCACCATCGACAACGATCTCTCCTTCTGTCGGTTTGAGGAGGCCAAGGACCACATCGACCAGCGTGGTTTTTCCCGCTCCGGTCTGTCCCACGATGCCGATGCTCTGCCTGCTGTCGATCCTGAGGTCGATACCGTCGAGCGCAGGCACCTTCGCCTCTGGATAGGTGTAGGAAAGACCGCGCAGCTCAAGACTATCGTTCAGCCGCAGGCGCTCGATCCCCTCGTTCTCCTTCGCCCGGGGCAAGGTCTCGAGGTCCTCCGCGAGGCTTGAAACGGCAGGCGCGCCTGCTGAGAGCGTCGCGACGTCCTTGAACAGTGCCTGGGTCATCGGCATGAGCCTCAGCCCTGCAAAGGCAAATGTGCCAAGGATGGGAATGGCTGTCTCGATCCGGCCATTGTTCGTATAGAGAAGATAGAGAACAAACAGGATCATCCCGCCGAACACGATCGCTTCGAGCGCGTAACGGGGCAGGTCGCCAATCATCTGGATCTTCGCCTGCTTCTGGGCGAGCCGCCGCGAAGGCATGGCAAAGCGGTCGGCATAGGCTTTCTCGAGCCCGAGGAGTTTGACTTCCTTGATGCCGAGCATCGCCTCCTGGGTGATCTGGAAACGCGCCTCCGTCTGCCTGATCCGCGCCTTCCCGAGGCGTTTGAGGCTGCGACGCACGCGAAGGTAGATCACCGCAAACGCCCCGCCGATTATGCTCGCCGCGAGCAAGGCACCGAGCGGCTCAAGCATCAGCAGTAGCACACAAAGCATCACCGTCGCCAACCCATGAGCGATGATCCGGAAGGCCGGAGCCACCGCCTGATTCACCACGAACGCAGCCTCTGACAGGATCGACTTTCCGATCTCGGATGAATTGCGCTGCAGGAACCACTCGTAGGGCTGGGCGAGGTAGCGCTCGAGAAGCGTGATCGCGAGGGACTGGATGGTCTCCCGGTTGAACCGGGTCATGACGTAAAAGCCCACCGCCTTGAACCCGATCGAGCCGGTGACGATCACGAAAACGGCCAGCCCCAGCACCTGCAGGAAATCAGACCGCGTCTCGAATCCGAGTTGGTCGTAGGCGCTGGCGAGAAAGCCTTCCCCTTCAAGGGTTGAAGGGTCGGCGACCACGGCGAGAAACGGCAGGACCGAAGCCACACCCAGGACGTCCAGGACCGCCATGATCATCATCACCGCGATGAGCATGATGAACGACCGGCGTTGGCCGGGCGTCAAAAGAGAATAGATCTCGCGGTAGACCCTCATAAGCTTCGCGATCGTCCCTTGAAGACTCCCCCACAGGAAGGGACAGGTGGTACGCTGGTGCAAGGAGACGTAGCATTTTCAGTCTGCAGAACCACAGCTTCCGGCTGATCTCCTGTGTAGGGGTTGAGCTCGAGGGAGGCCTTTTGCGGCCTTTCTTTGAGCATTACCGGGCGCTCGGTGTTCCGGCTGAAAGCATTCACGTCATCTTGAACACAACGGATGCCGCATCGCCTGCGCTCGCCGAGGCGCAGCGCTTCCTTCAGGATGCAGGCGCTGCAGCTCCGCATCTCTGGGTTGCTCCCTACACCAGCGAGACCATGTGGGCCGAACGGCGCAGGGTGCAGCGTGCGGTCTGCAGCCCGGGTGACTGGGTGCTCAATGCCGACGTCGATGAGCTCCAGCGCTATCCTGACACCTTGGGGGCCGTCGCTAGCTTCTGTGAGCTGACCGGCAGGAACGTCGTCCAGGGCTTCCTCATCGACCGCTTGGCCGAGGGAGGAAGGCTCAATGCGTATACGGAGGGTGATGATCTTGCTGATGCCTACCCGGTGAGGGCCGAGGTCGCCCTGTCCCTGATTGGCCGGGGCGAGAACCACGGCATTGGCGCTACGGTGAAAATGATGATGCACCGCGGCGACGTCTTCCCGAAGCGAGGCGGGCATAACCCCAAGTTCGAGCGCAGCGCGCTGCGCTATCTCGCCGGGGCTCCGCTCAGCCACCTCCCGCAGGCAGCGAATCCTGTCAGCCGCTTCCGCTTTCCGTTTCAGGTCGACCACTACAAATGGCGCGACACGCGGCGTCAGTCCTATGAGCGCCGTATCGATACGCCGGGCGTCAGCGCTGCGGGGAAGGAGGTGGGCGGCAAGTTCCTCGACTACCTCGGGGAGCATGGCGCGCTCAGGCTCGATGACATCTCCGTCGCCGCTCCCAGCGATCAGCCAGCTGGAAACTGGCGCGCCCAGATGCTCCGCCTGATGACGAAGAACGCCCTTCAGAAGTGGGTGGCGTCGGGCTCCGGCAAGCTCGCAAGGGGCCAGTCGTGAGTTCGCCTCTGACCGACCGTCTGGGCCCGCTGACCCCGTTGGCTGAGCGCAGCATGCGTTTCCTCAAGGCGGAGGCCAGCAGCGCGGCAGGCTTCTCACCCCATGCGGCGGTGGTCTTCGTGGCCTGTATCGGGGTTTATCTCCTCAAGAAGATCGGGTTTCTGTCAGGCTGGGGCCTTGCGCCAACATTCGCTCTGGCGGTGATCGTCGGGTCGCTGGCCTTCATCAAATCCTCGGACGTAGCGCGCCCGCTCCTGATCGTTCAGCGCACGATCTTTCTCTTGTTCGCGTTCTACGCAGTGATCTCCTATCCAGCCGTCTCGGACGTCTACATCTACGAGAGTTGGCGCAGCGAGTTCCTGCATCTCCACGTCCGGTGGCTAGCGCCAGCGGTCGCCGTTCTTGCCTGGTTCAGGCCCGGCTTCGGCATCGTGCCCGTGGCGCTGATGGCGTGGAAGAAGCATCTCATGGCGGCCCAGTTCGGCTTCAAGCTGAACGCAACCGACTACTACCCCGTGGCTGAGCTCGCGCTCTACACAACGCTGGCCATCGGTTTCGCCGCAGCGGGCGCAATCATCCTCAAGCGGAAGGAATTGCCCCAACCGTTCAAGCCAAATGAGGGCTGGAGCCTCGGGGAGGCAGCATTTCTCGGCGCCTTTGGCATCCACATCGCAAACTACTTCTACTCCGCCGTTGCCAAGGTCACGCTGCCCGGCGCATCGCTCCTGACCTGGGTTCTTGAGAACGAGACCCACAACATCATGATGGCCACCTGGGTCATCGGCCTCGGTCCGCTTCAGTCGTTCGAGTGGATGGGGTTCGCGGGGCATGAGTTCATGGCCCGGTTCCAGCACGGCTCGAATGCGCTCGTCTTCGCAAGCCAGGTGGCCGGGCTTTTCTGCATCATCCGCCTACGGTGGGCCCAGCTTCTCACAGGGTTCTACGACATCATGCACCTCGTCATTTTCGTGACGACCAGCATCCTCTTCTGGAAATGGATGACCCTGAACGCAGGGCTTGTCCTCGCCCTCGGCTGGCTGATCAAGAGGAAGGAGATACCCCGGCCGCTGGTCGTCATGACCATGGGCGTAACCCTTCTTGCACCGACAGTCTTCTGGGTCGCGACCCTTGGCTGGTTCGATACCGCAGCTCTCAATAAGGCGACGGTCGAGGCCATCACGGAAGACGGCCGGTCGGTCGAACTGCCCAACGTCTATTTCCTCGAAGGCTCGGCGCAGGTCTCCAAGTCTTCCATCGGCTCGCCCTTCGACGGCCACTTCGACATCAGCGTCTTCGGCAAGGCGAAGGGCGGCCGCGAGCAGATGCACCGCGCGAAGACCTGTGATCTCCCTGTCGCAGAGGAAAGCGGCCTCGCCAACTCGTTCACCCGTGAGCCTCGGCTCGAGACCTATTTCAAGCAGCACCACGCCTACGTCCAGACGCGGCTTAACAAGGAGGGCCGCTTCAACGCCTGGGTCTTCCCCCATCACAACTGGGCCAATCCGAGCCGCTACCGCGACTATCAGACGCTCGACCTTCGCCAGGTCACTGCCTACCGCTATATCATCGAGAGCGTCTGCCTCTCCTACGACGGGGAGGGTGGCGTCACCGAAGATGTCCGCCTGCGAGGGACCTATGTCATCGACGTCGACTAAGCCCGAAGAGCCATGGCTTCTCTATGATGGCGAGTGTCCGTTTTGCTCAGCCTACGTCAAGCTTGTCCGCCTGCGGGACTCCATCGGGCAGGTGCGCCTGATCGATGCCCGTGACGGAGGGCCAGAGCTAGCCGAGCTCGAAGCCAAGGGCCTCGATATCAACGAGGGCATGGCGATGAAGTATGAGGGCAAGATCTACTACGGCGACGAATGCATCCACGTGCTGTCGCTGCTTTCTACCGCGTCGGGTCCGTTCAACAGCTTCAACGCCTGGGTCTTCAAGTCTGAGGCGCGATCGAAGGCGCTCTACCCGTTCCTGCGCGCAGGGCGGAACACCGCACTGAAGATCCTTGGGCGGAAGAAGATTGACCGCCCCGAAGTCTCCCCTTCGGCCTAGCTTCTCAGCCGCTCATAGAGGATTTGCGTCTCGAGGAGGTTGGCGATTCTGAGGCCAACCTCAATCACGTCAAACGGCTTCACCACGAGATCCTTCGCGCCGAGGGACAGCGCGCGTCTCCGCGCCTGCACGGTCGTATCAGCCGTCAGGACCAGCACCGGCAGAAAGACCTCCGGGCTCGTATGCCGACGGAACGACTCCAGCAGCTGATAGCCGTCCATATCCGGCATCATCAGGTCGAGCAGGACCAGATCAGGCTCGAGGTCGATGAATTGGTCCATCGCCTTCATCGGATCATCGAGGAAGTGAATGTCCGTATACCCCTCGCGCTGGAGAAGCGTTTCCAGTAAGAGCAGGTTCGCTTCCTCGTCATCAATCGCGAGGATGCGGCGCTTGGTAATCTCTTCGGTGGTGACGAAGTCAGCTGGAGAGCTCATCGGCGACGCCTTCCCTTACTGTTGTGGGCTGCGGCTCCTCTGCAAGCGGCAGTGTGAAGGAGAAGGTCGCCCCTTCGCCTTCCTCCGTTTCAACAGAGATGGTGCCGTCCATGGATTCAACCAGCCGTTTAGAGAGAGCGAGGCCGAGGCCAGAGCCCTCCGCGCCCTTACGCCGGTCACGGCCCAGCCGATCAAACGGCGTGAAAAGCCTCGGGAGGTCCGCCTGCGCAATGCCGGGGCCGTCGTCAGAAACGCTGATGACGGCCCGGCCATCCTCTTCGGTTGCAGAAAGGCTGATGAACGATCCGTCCACATTGTATTTCGCCGCGTTCGTGACGAGATTGAGGATCACCTGAACAGTCCGCCTGCGGTCGCACAGCACCGTCTGCCCTCTACCCAGAGGCGTCAGCGTGAAGTTGAGGCCAGCGGTCTTCACGATAGGCGCAGAAAGGCCGTGGGCTTCGCTCAGGACTTCATCGAGCGGCGTCGCTTCGAGCGCAACGTCGCTGCCGCCCGCTTCGATGCTCGAAATATCGAGAAGGTCGTTGATCAGAGAGAGAAGGTGCCGGGCCGCCTTGGAAATCTGCGTCACAGCCCGCTTATGGCTTTCAGGCAGTTCCTCGCTATCCAGTTCGAGCACCTGTGTGAAGCCCAAAATTGCACTCATCGGCGTACGGAGTTCATGGCTGGTCCTCGAGAGAAACTCACTCTTCGCAAGGTTTGCCGCAATGGCCTGCTCGCGCGCTTCCTCCAGCGCCTCTTCGGACTGCTTGCGCTCCGTGATGTCCCGCGTGACCTTGGCGAAGCCGCGGAGCACGCCGTCTTCGTCGCGCAGCGCTGTGATGATCACATTGGCCCAGAAACGCGTGCCGTCCTTGCGCACCCGCCAGCCTTCATCCTCGGCAGAACCCTGTTCCGTCGCGCGCGCCAGCATATGGGCGGGGAGGAACGCGCGGGTTTCCTCAGGATAGAAGATGCTGAAATGCTCTCCGATGATTTCGTCGGCCTGCCATCCCTTGATCCTCTGCGCGCCGGTGTTCCACGTGGCGACCTTGCCCTCCGGGGTGAGGACAAAGATGCCGTAATCACGCACCTCTTCGACCACCAGCCTGAACCGCTCCTCGCTCTCACGCAGGTCCTGCTCCCGTGCACGGAGGAGAGCGCTCGCCCGGTCAAGCTTGGTCGCCAGTGTTCCGATTTCGTCCGTAGCGGGAGGGAATGCCGCAAGCGGCGCACCCCGCTGGAGCCGCTCTGCATTCTCCTCGAGCTGGTGGACGCGCCTGACGATGCCCGTCGAGAAGAGGACGACAGCGGCAAGGCTACCGAGAGCACCGATAACAGCGCTGACAGCCGTCTGCAGCAGGTACTGGTCACGAACCCGCTCCACCCGTTCCCGACGTGCATCGAGGAGAGCACCTTCGAGCTCCTGGATGACATCGATCTGCCTGCGGAGGTCGTCGAGAACATCCTTGTTCGCAGCGAGGAGCGCCCGGGTGGCATCTGAGAGACCAGCCTCGGATCGCTGGGTCCTCGCGCGCTCAAGAAGATCATCGAGCCCAGCTCGCTTGCGGTCGGCCTGGGTCAGGAAGACCTCATAGGCCTCCCGCACGCCGCGGTCCTCAATCGCCACATCGAGCCTGCCGAGCGTCGCGGGCAGGTCCCTGTCGGCCTTCTCATAGGGGTCGAGGAAGCGCTCCTCCCCCGTGAGGAGATAGCCGCGAACACCGCTAGCCGCCTCGGCCAGCAGCGCATGAACCTGATAGATGTCCCGCTGGATGGCGAAGGCCCTGCGGACATCGTCCTCAGCCCGGGCTTCGATATAGCTGGCGCGGTAGAGGGTCAGGAGCGAGCCGATCAGGATCACCAGCGGTACGATGACCACCACGAGTCCTTTGCGCGTCAGGGGCAGGTCAGCCCATGCCTTGGCGATCCGTGTAGGGATGATGCTCCGCTCGCCCATCTCAGCTCCCGGCCTGTTTCCAGTGCGCCATCATCACGGCCGCCTGGGTCCGGTCCGCAGCGCCAAGCTTAGCAAGAAGCCGCTCGACATGCGCCTTCACCGTGGCCGGACTGATGTCGAGTTCTCTTGCGATGCTCTTATTGGTCATGCCCTCGCCGATCAGTTCGAGCACGTCCTTTTCCCGGTCCGTCAGGCGCTCAATGATCCCATGATCGCTATCCTGCTTTTCAACCTGAAGGAGGGCGGAGGAGAGGAGCGCCGCGGGCACGGCTGTCCCTCCTGCAAGCACGGTATCGATGTCGCGGCACAGCTCATCGAGCGAGGCATCCTTGAGCACATAGCCCTTCGCGCCAGCCTTGAGCGCAGCGCGGACATAGTTGGGGTCATCGTGAAGCGAGAGCATGATGATCTTGGTCTCAAGCCCATCCCCGCCAAGCTCTCCGGCGGCGGTCAGCCCGTCCATGCCTTCGCCAAGTCTGATGTCGAACAGCGCAAAATCGGGCGCTTTCTCGCGAATGGCGGCCATCCCTGCCTCGCCATTGGCCTCGGCACCGACGACGTCAAACCCCCGCTTGTCGAGCGCGAGTCGCAGGCCTTCGCGGGCAAGCTCATGGTCATCGACGATGACAACTGTGGGTCTGGGATCACCCATTCCGCGGCCCCACCTCTGCAGTGATCCGAACACCGGGCTCCGCGTTCTCGACATCCAGCCCACCGCCAAGGGCGACCATCCGTTCCCGCATCATCTCCAAGCCAACATGCTCACCTTCGGCATTCTCACCGGCAAGGCCCGAGGGCAGGCCCTTGCCGTGGTCCCTCACAACAAGGCGCCATTTGTCAGCGTGCGGAGGAGACACAAGCTTGATGTCTACACGGCAATGTCCACCCGCATGCTTACGGATGTTCGCAATCGCTTCCTGCGCCACCCTGAAAAGCGGCGTATCGAGCTTTGCGGGCCAGTCTGCATCGCCTTTTGCCTCATAGGAGACGTCGAACCCGTCCCGCTCAAGCTGCTCGGCGAGCGTCCTGATTGCCGAAACCGCACCCAGATCATCAAGCGCGGTCGGGCGTAGCCCGGCGATAACTGAGCGCAGCTCTGTGACGAGAGACTTGGCAATCCCCGCCAGCTCCGCATCCTCCGGTTCCGAGCCAGGTCCCGCGCACGCATCGAGCCTTCGGTAGAGCGCTGTCGCCGTCTGGGCGACGCCGTCATGGAGTTCGCGTGAAACGTAGCGCCGCTCGTCTTCCTGTGCGCTGAAAAGCCGGCCCACGAGATGCTCCAGCTGGCGCTCACGGTTCTGGAGAGCAGCGAGCAGATCCTCGCGCTCCTTACGCCGCTCGCTCCGGTCGACCGCAGCGCCAATGAGCTGGGTCAGCATCCGTAGCGCTTCCCGGTCCTCGGCATCGGTCGTTGCGGAGGCATGCTGCTCACCGGAGAAGGTGAGGGTGCCGACACGGCGCTGCTCGGGCCCCGGCTCGAGAAGGGGCATCCCCTCTGCGTTTGGATCGAGGGAGATCTTGCCGTCCCGGTATCCTGCGAAATGAGCCGCCCGGCGGGCGCTGGCCTCCAGGACAGCAGGGAGCGTCTCTGCATCACTGGTCGCCAAATCCCGACCCGCGTCGATAAGGAGCCTCAGACGGGCCGCACGTGCCTCTGCCGCGCGATAGAGGTCGCGCAGCTCGGCAATCGTATCAGGCGCGCCGGGGCTTATGGATCGGCTGGACGACATACGCACAAGATAGCTCACGCGCGGCCGGGCGCTAGGCCATATGGCCTAGGCCGCGAGGCTAGCCACTGGGCCGACGCGCGGGGGCGCTCCCTCCGCCATCTTCTCCTCAACGAACAACGGCGCTTCCGACGAAACGCCCACCGAAGATGGAGACGACCGATGAAGCACTTGCTGGCAACCGCGCTCACCGCATCGGCCCTCAGCCTTGTTCCCGCAGGACAAGCGACCGCCCAGGACCTCGAAAGCGACTTCCAGTCGTGGACCGCCATCGCCATCGCCGGACCCGTGAAGGAAGACAGCCGCCTTCTCTTCTGGTTCGATGGCCATGCCCGTTACCGCGACGACGCTTCGGACCTGGGCGTGTCGATCCTTCGCCCCGCCCTTGGCTACCGCGTCAATCAGGATCTCGATGTCTGGGCAGGCTACGCCCGGGTCGTCTCCCGGGGTGAGGGCCGTCCCGACATCGAAGAAGACCGTTTCTGGCAGCAGGCCACCTTCTCCATGCCGTCGCTGCTTGGCGGCGGCATGAGCGGCCGCTCGCGCCTCGAGCAGCGCTGGCGTGAGACCGGCGACGACACTGGCTGGCGCTTCCGTCAGTTCGTCCGCTGGGCCAAGCGGATCGAAGGGACCGAGTTCTCAGCCGTCGTCTGGGACGAGCTCTTCATCAACCTGAATGACGCCGACTGGGGTCAGCGGGAGGGGTTCGATCAGAACCGTCTCTTCGTCGGCGGAGCTTGGCACGTAAATGAACGTGCACGGATCGAAGCTGGCTACCTCAACCACATCCTCGATACCCCGTTCGAGGATGAGCAGACCAACCACAACCTCTCCCTGACGCTCTTCTGGAGCCTCTAACCCGGCCTGAGGCCGCCACTATCCATCCGTGAAAGGAAAGACCATGAAAGCTCTCATTCCCGCCGCTGCCGTCGCTGGTGCCTTCGCCCTCTCGGCCTGTGCCACCGAAACCAACGCCAACTCCTCCGCAAGCGGAAAGCGCGCCTCGCTGCCGATGTACTCCGACCAGTGCATCACCGAGCAGGAAGTCGTTGAGGCTCAGCAGGCCTGGGGCGACGGTATCGTCAAAATCGGCCAGGTCTACCGCAACAATGGCGACTATGTGAAGGCCGCGGCTGACCACATCAACAAATTCTACGGCTACGATCAGAGCCTGGTGCTCTTCAAGCCTACGCTCGCTTCGGTCGACCAGTTCCGTGCTTCGTTCGACGGCGCACTCAGCTACTTCGTCAACAACAACGAGTCGTACCCGGAAGATAAAGGCTTCGCCCTCCGTCCGTGGACAAACGTCCGCTGGGAGAATGCCGGCATCACGAACAACAGCTGCACCATGGCCGTCGCGATGGGCAACTACTTCTTCACCCCGGCCGATGGCTCGGGCGAAACGAAGGTCGAATACACCATTGGCTACATCAAGGACGCTGAAGGTGACCTGCGCATGGTCGTGCACAAATCGTCCCTCCCGTACGACCCTGCCTAAGACAGCGCGCCCTCTCTCGCGCTAGAGGAAACCGCCCGGTACCCCGACCGGGCGGTTTTTCTTTGTGCGGACTACTCCGCTGCGTCCGTATCCTCAGGTTTCACGTAGGCGTCAAACCATTCGATCATCTCGGCGAGGGTGTGGAGCACCGACTCCCGCCCGCGATAGCCGTGGCTTTCATGGGGCAGCATCACGAGGCGGGTCGTCCCGCCTGTCCCTTTGACAGCGGCGAACATGCGCTCGGACTGCTGCGGGAAGGTTCCGGAGTTGTTGTCCTTCATACCGTGGATCAGCAGCATCGGCTCATTGATCTTGTTGGCCGCCATGAAGGGCGAGAGCTTGTAATAGGTCTCGGGCGTATCCCAGAAGATCCGCCGCTCTGCCTGAAAGCCAAAGGGCGTCAGCGTCCTGTTGTAGGCACCCGAACGGGCGATCCCTGCACGGAACAGATCCGACTGCGCGAGAAGGTGCGCCGTCATGAAGGCACCATAGGAGTGGCCGCCAACACCGACGCGCTCGCCATCACCGAAGCCGCGCTTCACCGTCTCCTCGACCGCAGCCTCGGCAGAGGCGACGATCTGCTCAATGAATGTGTCGTTCACCGTTTCAGGATCAGACCCGACGACAGGCATCGCGGTCCGGTCCATCACGGCATAGCCCTGGGTCAGGAAGAAGAGGTGCGAATAGCCGCCGATCCGGGTGAAGCGATACTTGGAGTCGCGAACCTGCCCGGCGGTGCCGCCGTCATTATACTCCAGCGGGTAGGCCCACACGACCACAGGCAGCTTGTCGCCCTCCTCATACTCCGGGGGCAGATAAAGCGTCGCGTTGAGATCGACCCCGTCGCTGCGCTTGTATGTGATCAGCTCCCGCGTGATGCCTGTCAGTTCGGGGTGAGGATCAGGAAAGTCAGTGAGCGCCGTGACTTCACCGCCTTGATGCAGACGGTAGTTCGGCGGCGTCGACGGATCTTCATAGGACGTCACAAAGGACGAGCCATCGTCCGAAAGGACGTCCACGACATACTCGTAGCTCTCCCCGCTGTTCCGCCAAATCTCTTCAGTTTCCAGCGTCTCAAGGTCAAAGCGGCGGAGGAACGGACGGTTGCCGTCCGGCGTCGCGCCCTGACCCGACAGGAGAAGCGCCCCGTCATTGACGGCCGCTACGCCAAAGCCTTCGTCGGTCATGGTCATGATGGGCGAGCCGGGGTCGGCATAGGCGTCCTGCAGGTTCCTGAACTCGAGCACCTTGGGGTCATCAGAACCAAGAACGTCGATCATCGAACGGCGCAGCTCGCGCGTGTCCCGGTCATACTCGACCGAGATCACGTCATCCGTGTCCTCCATACCAAGGAAGCCGTAGTAACGGTCTTCGAACTTCGCGACCTCACGGGCCTCGCCGTCAAAGGGTGCTTGAAGCGCGTAGAGCGTGTCGCGATGGTCGGTCTTCACCCGAGGATCGCCGCCGTCCTGCGCTTCAGCGAACATGATGAGAGCGTCCGCTGTCGGGTGCCAGGTGATCTGGCGACGACCTGTCACGACGCCCTGCACGGGGAGGCTGTCAGCCAGCGGCTGCTCCGCAATGGTCGCGACCTTCTGTCCACGGAGCGTGAAGACCGCACTCGTCACCGGAAAGCGGGACCACGGCACCTGATAAGAGAAAGGTTCCTCCAGCCACTCCATCAGCAGGTACTCACCATCCGGAGATGGCGCGACATTTGTATATACGCGAGGCTCACCGACTTCGGTGGCGCCGCGACCGTTGGGGCGGATGATCACCGGCTGGCTGGTCGTCAGCCAGCGGAAGGTCTCTTCATCGTGCTGGTCTTTCAGGAGATCCTGATAGGTCCGCGTCTGGGCTTCCTGACCGCCCGCAGCGTCCTGAATCGCTGGCCCCACAGGCGTCCGAGGCTCTTCAGGTCGCGCGCCACGGTCGTCAGGGATCGTCATGACCAGAAGTCGCCCGTCAGGCAGCCAGCGCGGCTCCTGAAACACAAGGTTCAGCCCATCACGCAGGACCCGGCGTGCCTTACCGCTCTCCGTATCCAGAACATAAAGCGACATGCTGTCGGCATTGGTCTGGGAGAAGGCAGCGTAGCGGCCATCGGGCGACCAGTTGAAGTCCGACAGGTCCACCTCGCCGGGAAGGCTCACATCGCGAACTTCGCCCGTGACTATGTCCTTGATCTGCAGGCCAACGACATTGCGCGGATTGAAAACGTCGTTAGTCGCGGGGTCGAGCCGCATCCCAGCGAGCCGCTCCATCTCCTTGCCAAGCTCAGACACCGGAGGCAGCGCCTCGCGCTGGAGGAGCAGCATCACTTCGCCATTGGGAGAGATCGTCACCGAAGGCGCAGGCGCGCGGGTCACGATATCGGAGATCTCTTGCGGGGGCAGCCGGTAGGCATTGTCCGCGAACGCCGAGGCGCTGGCGAAAGCGAGGATCGCGGCTGTGGAGGAGAGAAGGGCACGCATAGGGGACGTCCAGTCAGCTTCATCGAATATCGACAAAACCTAGACCGCAACGCCAACCGGGAAAAGGCCCTGACTGCAGAACGTTATGCAGTCCATCACTCCGGACAGAGAACGTCAGCGTACGGTAGGTCGAAACCTACTCGGCAGGCACCTGCGCCTTGCGTTCTGCGCGCCGCCGCTTCTGCGCCTTCTTCCAATGCGGCAGGACGAAGAGGTAGATCCCGCTCCCCCAGAGCACGAGCAGGACGAGGCCACTCGGCAGGAAAACCCACTTCTTCGTCCAAGAGGCGAAGAACGAGCCATCATGCAGGCTCTCGATCAGGTCCGAGCGCCGCTGCGCCACCTGAAGCACCTCGCCGGTGGACCCGTCGATCTGCGCTTCCCAGCCATTGCTGGCGACGAACTTGATGATGCCCTTGTCCGGTTTGACGTCCACCCGGTCGAGCTCTCGCCATTCAGTCAGTTCGAGCTCAGGCACGCTCTGCGCGGCCGCGAACAGCTCCTCAAAGCTCCGCTGCGGCAGCTCTCCGGCCATCTCAGATTTCTGGGTCGGCGGCTGGATCCAGGCGAGGTCCTTTTTCAGCATCAGGAGAACGCCCGTCGCGATCACGAGGCCGAGCGGCAGCATGACGAGCGGCGAGGCCCAATGGTGGATATCCCGGAGCAGTTTCTGAGCCTTCACGGGCGGTCTATTCCTTCGATCAGACGTACGGCATCGGCTCCTGCGGTGAAGGCTGGCCTTCCGAAGCACAATGTTTATCGTTGCACAGTATCAGATTGAGTTGAAGCGTAAGGGTGGGAACGACCTATGGGTATGCGATATTTGGCCTTGCTGGCGAGCACGAGTGCTCTCTTCGGTGTGCAGGCTCTCGCTGACGATCACGGCGACGATGCGGCTCTTCCGGCAGAGGTCGTCTCAGGCATGAAATGGCGCTCCATCGGCCCAGCGCTGATGAGCGGCCGGATTGCCGATATCGAAATCCTGCCTTCCGACCCTGCCACCTGGTATGTCGGCGTCGGCTCCGGCGGTGTCTGGAAGACCGAAAACGCTGGCACCACATGGGCGCCACTCTTCGACGGGCAGAGCGTCTACTCCATTGGCGAGGTGGCGATTAGCCCGCACAATGAAGACGTCATCTATGTCGGCACCGGCGAGGACCATGGTGGCCGGCACATCAGCTTCGGCGACGGCGTTTACCGCTCGAAGGACGGCGGGCAGAGCTGGGAGCATGTCGGCCTCGAAGAGTCCGAGCACATCACCAAGATCATCGTGCACCCTGAGGATCCGAACGTCCTCTACGTTGCAGCGCAGGGGCCCCTGTGGTCCGGCGGCGGCGAGCGCGGTTTCTACCGTTCCGAAGATGGCGGCGAGACCTGGGAGAACACCCTCAGCGCAGGCGACTACACCGGCATCGCGTCCCTCGTCATGGACCCGCGTAACCCTGAGCGCCTCTACGCCGCCACTTGGCAGCATCACCGCACCGTCGCCAACTATGTCGGCGGTGGCCCGGAGAGCGGCATCCACATGTCTGAGGATGGCGGTAAGACGTGGACGGAGCTATCCTCCGGCCTGCCTTCGGGCAACATGGGCAAGATCGGCCTCGCCATCTCGCCCCAGAACCCCGACCGGATCTACGCTGCGATCGAGCTCGACCGCAGGGAAGGGGGCATCTGGATGTCCTCCGACCGCGGAGCGTCATGGACCAAGCAGTCCGACGCCGTCTCGGGCGGCACCGGCCCGCATTACTACCAGGAGCTCTACGCCAGTCCCCACCATGAGGGGCAGATCTTCCTCCTGTCGAACTACTCGCAGGTATCGAACGATCACGGCGAGACGTTCGAGTACATCAACAACTCCACCAAGCACGTCGATGACCATGCGCTCGCCTTTCATCCGACGCATAAGGATTATGTCCTCTTCGGCTCAGACGGCGGCATCTACGAAAGCTATGACCAGACCCAGACCTGGCGCTTCATCGACAACTTACCCCTGACCCAATTCTACAAGGTCGCCGTCGATGACGCGGTCCCCTTCTACAACGTCTACGGAGGGACGCAGGACAACAACTCGCAAGGCGGGCCATCGCGCACCGCCAACGAGAACGGCATCCGCAACTCTGACTGGTTCATCACCCTTGGCGGCGACGGCCATCAGTCTGCGACCGAGCCGGGCAACCCTGACATCGTCTACGCCCAGTGGCAGCAGGGCAACCTGATGCGCCATGACCGAACGACGGGCGAGAACGTCTACATCAAGCCCCACGCGGCACCGGGCGAGCCCTATGAGCGCTTCAACTGGGACGCGCCGATCCTCGTCAGCCAGCACCAGCCGACGCGCCTCTACTTTGCGTCGCAGCGACTCTGGCGGTCGGACAATCGCGGCGACAGCTGGGAAGCGATCTCCGGCGACCTGACCCGCGACGAGCGCAGGGTCGAGCTTCCGGTCATGGATCGTCAGTGGTCGTGGGATGCTGGTTGGGACCTCTACGCGATGTCCAACTACAACACGATCACCTCGCTGGGTGAGAGCCCCCTCAACGAAGACCTCCTCTATGTCGGGACGGATGACGGCATCATTCAGATCACCGACGATGGCGGCGAGAACTGGCGCAAGGTCGAAGTTGGCGCGCTCCCGGGCGTGCCCGAGACCGCCTTCGTCAACGACATCCGCGCCGACCTCCACGACGAGGACACGGTCTACGTCGCCCTCGATAACCACAAATACGGCGACTACGCGCCGTATCTCCTGAAGTCCGAGGACCGCGGCGAGACTTGGGAAAGCATGGCAGACACCCTGCCAGAGAAGCACCTCGTCTGGCGCATCGTGCAGGACCATGAGGACGAAGACCTCCTCTTCGCAGCCACGGAGTTCGGCGCCTTCGTCACCGTCGATGGCGGTGATAAGTGGACGGAACTTTCCACGGGCCTGCCGACGATCAGCTTGCGGGACATCACCATCCAGCGCCGGGAGAATGATCTCGTCGCAGCGACCTTCGGCCGGGGCTTCTACGTCCTCGACGACATCTCACCGCTGAGGGACATCGACGCCGAGGCCCTTGAAGAGCAAGTCATGCTTTGGGCCGGGCGCGACGCGCACTGGTACATCGAAGAGCGTCCGCTTGGCGACAGTGGCAAGGCGAGCCAAGGCGACGGCTACTTCGTGGCCGACAACCCGCCCTTCGGCGCGGTCTTCACGGTCTATGTCCGTGACGAGATGAAGACCCTCCAGCAGGAGCGTCAGGAAGCTGAAGAGGGCCAGGACAGTACGGTCATGCCGTCGTTCGATGCGCTTACGGAGGAACTTCAAGAAGAAGCCCCCAAGCTCATCCTCACAGTCACCGATGCAGACGGCAACGTCGTCCGCCACATCGAAGCGCCTGCCAAGAAAGGCCTCCAGCGCGTCAATTGGGACCTCACCCGACCAAGCCCCTGGGCCGTCAATGAAGGCACGAGCGCCGACATGGACCGGGGCAGCTTCATGGTCGCGCCGGGCACCTACAAGGTCTCCCTCGCGAAACGCCACCGCAGCGAGACGGAGGAGCTTGTTGGCCCGCAGGAGTTCAACGTCGTCCGTATGCGTGAAGGCGCACTCGACGGAGCCGAGCCTGCAGAAGTCGCAGCCTTCTGGGAGCGCATCCGCGGTCTTCAGGCCAAGCTTTCGGCAACCCAAAACGTCCTCTCCGAAGCGGAGACCAAGATCGGCGCCATGGCCACCGCCTTCCGCCGCTCGTCCGCCCCGGCTGACATGATGGACGACATCGCTGGCCTGCAGCTGCAGGTGAACAGCCTCAGCGAGAAGCTCTACGGCAACGAAGCCAAGGGCACGATCGGGCAGCAGGAGGAAGCCACCGTCTCAGGCCGCCTCTGGTACGCAGTCAGCGGCACAAGCAACTCGACCTACGGTCCTACGCCGCAGCACGAGGAGTCCCTCGACTGGGCCGAAGAAGCCCTCGGCGAAGTCATCGCAGACCTCCGTAAGCTGACGAATGACGACATGCCTGACGTCGAACGGGCGCTCGCAGAAGCAGGCGCTCCGTGGACGGTCGGTGGTGCCATCCCGTCTGAGTAAGCGTCACTGCATCTTCCTCCTCACGCTGGTCGTTCCTGCGTGGGGAGGTTCTTCCGAAGCCAACACTCTGGAAGGCGACGTAGTCACCGTCGCCGGCCGCATGCGCGGTGCTGCGTCACCGCTTGAGATAGGTGACCCCACGATAGAAGCGCTCAGGCCACGGACGCTTGATCAGATTGTCCGCAGCCTTCCTTCGATCAGCCTCGCCCAGAACTCCCGTGGGGAGAGCGTGGCCGCCGTCAGGGGCAGGGGAGAGCGGGAAACCCTCGTGACCCTCGAAGGCATTCCGCTGAACGACCCGTGGGACGGCCGGGTGAACTTCGCCGCGCTCCCCGCAGGATTGATCGGAGCGGCGCAGGTCGCACCCGAGGGCGACGTTGCTTTCGCCAGCGGCTCGGTTGTCGCCTTCGATCTCATCAGCGATCCGCCACGTCTCTCAGGCATGGCCGAGAAGGGCACCGGCGACCTCGCCTCGGCCCAGCTCACCGCCAGCCTCTCAAGTATCGTGGTCGATGCTTTACACACGGAACGATCAGGCGCGCCTCTGAGCTCAGCATCGGATGCCTTCGATAGCCAAAACGGGCAGAGGCAAAGGACCAATTCCGATCGCGTACTATCATCGCTCAGCGCCGCTGCGCGGTTCGCAAGGGGCCCGTTCCAAGGAGGAGCCTTCGCGCTCTCCTCCGCTAGCAGCTATGGCGTCCCGCCCGAGAACCATCTTGATCCCGAAGGCGACCAGATCCGCTACTGGCGTGTGCCGGAGGATGACCGGCTCCTTCTCGGGGGTTACGGCGCACTCACTCAGTCTGCTGGGACCATCCGTACACGCCTCTGGCACCAGCGCACGGACCGACGGATCGAGATTTTCCCCGACGCCAGCTTCCTGACCCCGACCAGTACCGAAGACGCATCCAGCAAGGATACAGGCGCAGCGATCAGCGCCGAGCACAGCGGGGGCAGCTCCTCGGTCAAAGCAGGGGGCGAGCTGCGCCGTCTCTCCCACGACCAGGCCAGCCCCGAAGATGAGAAGTTCGCCCGGCGCAAAGGCGCGGCATGGCTCTCCGCTGAGATCGACCAGAACAGTACGTCGCTCTCAGGATCCTTCCGTTTCGAGGGCTCAGAGTCCCTCCAGTCTGGCGGCCGTCCTGAGGCTCCTCACTTCGGCCTCTTCACTGGCAGAATCAGCGCCGCCTATCGTCCGGACACAGACTGGGAGGTTCGGCTCTCAGCCGCCCGCCTCGGCCGCCTCCCAAGCCTGCGCGAGCTCTACGGAGAACAGCTCGGCAGGTTCCTCATCAATCCAGACCTCAAGCCCGAAAGCCGCAACGTCGCATCCCTCTCCGTCAGCCGGCTCGCAGGCCCTTTCACCTTTACAGCCACCGGCTTCGCAGAACGCAGCAACGACGGAATCGGGCAGCGCGTCGTCCTCATCGATGACCAGCTGTTCCGCCAGCGGATCAATCAGGACGGCTTCTCGTCCCTCGGCCTCGAAGTGAATGCCAACCTCGAACTGTCGAGCGCCCTCCACATCAGTGCGACAGCAACGGCCCTCAGCTTTCAAGACGTCACCGAAACGCAATTCCCAGCAGAGCGTCCCGAAAACCAAGGCGAAGCAAGGCTGATCTACACCGCCGACAGCGGCATCGGAGGAAGCCTCTTCCTGCGCCACCGCGGTGAGGCTTTCTCCATCGGTGCCGAAGGCGAACGCATCCGTCTTCCAGCCTCGCAAGAGCTGGACGCAGAGCTCTCCTACCGCTTCC
The DNA here is from genome assembly GCF_013085255.1 of Parvularcula mediterranea. Classification (GTDB taxonomy): domain Bacteria; phylum Pseudomonadota; class Alphaproteobacteria; order Caulobacterales; family Parvularculaceae; genus Parvularcula; species Parvularcula mediterranea. The sequence continues at coordinate 428,640 of NZ_JABFCX010000003.1, read as the reverse complement.
TCGCTAAGGACCGCAGCCTCGACTTGTTCCTCCGGGTAGAGAACGCCTTCGACGCCGACATCCTGCCCCAGCTCGGCCTCCCCGCTCCGGGAAGAACGGCTCGAGGCGGGCTGAGGCTCAGCCTTTAGCGGGGCTCAATCCCGGCTGCTTCGGATCTCGCGCTGCACTTCTGAAACGTCGCCAACCACGTAGATCGGATCAACGCTCGGCGGCCTCGGATCATTCGGCAGGGGAAGGATGTAGATCGCATCGTTCGCGAAATCGAACGCAACCGTCCGCTCGCGGAACAGGTTGGAGCCAGCAATCATCATCGGCTGATCGGTCGGTGCGATCGTGGACAGGTTGTCCATATCCATCACCACCACATTCACCTGCGGCCAGTAGTTTCGTCCCAGAACAACCCCGCCAAGGTCGACCGAAGCGCGGGGTGAGAAGGTACCGATCGCCCCTTGGATCTCCCATTCCTGCCTCAAGTCCCTACGAATACGGCGCATCTTCCCGTTCTTCAGCGCAAGCGGCCAGTTGATGATCGACGTATCGGAGCCTGTATCGATCAGCGCCAGATACTCCTCCGTCCCCACCCGTAGGTCAGCAAAATGGAGCCCGAGATTAGGATATCCCCGCGCCCCTTCCTGCAGCTCCGTCAACCGCCACCCAACAAAGGATCGTGGGCTGACGGACGAAGCAGGGATGAAGGTCGCAAGCTTCGTCTCGACATCGAACATGACGAGGTAATCAGACAGGACATCAAGCCCGATAAGGCCGACCACATCGAACGAGGCCGTCGAGGGCTTCAGCGACACGATCGACTGCACAGGCGTCGTCAGCGCACCGATGGTAAACGTCACGCCCTCGACCTTGGGCCGCTCGCCCGTGCTGACGAGTCCTCGCACCACCACGCTCTCACCCGTTTCGGACAGCCCGAAGGCGCTGAGATTGCGGTCATAGATCGCCGACGTCGACGCACCTGAGTCTACGAAAAACGGCCGCGGCGGGCCGCCATTGACCCCGACATCAACGACAAAAAGCCCGGTTTCGCTCAGTTCGTAGGGCACCGAAATGGCGCCGGGCAAAGTCGCGATCTGAGCCGGCGTGGTGGCGCAGGCCGCCAGCAACACGGCCATCAGCCCCGCAAGTACCATGTTCGCCGCGTTCCGAGCCATGCGCCGCTCCTCTCATAAGAGCGTAGCAGCCCAGGCAGGAGGCGGGTAGCCCGCCGCTACTGCCGCTTGAAGACCACCGCCGTAAGCCCCGGCGCCGAGATCGTCCCTGCGTCAAAGGAAGCCGCGCGGATTGAAGCGCTTTCCGACCCCTGCTGGACAGGGTGAAGCTGGTAGTCGCTATCGAGTTCCAGCGAGAACTCCGCTTCCTCCGCCTTGGTGTTGAACAGGACAACGAGCTCAGGCGCAGCCTCATCCTCGCCAAGGCTCATCACGATGAGGCCGATCTCCTGCTCCTCGCCAGTATTGTGAAACCTGACCTTGGCCTGCACATCATCCGCGCTCCGTAGGCGGAAGAGCGGCTCTGCCTTGCGCAGGGCGATGTACTCGCGGGTCAGGGCAGCGGTTAGCTCGATGTCGTCGCCATCAACGGAGATACGTTCGTCACCGAGGAAGTCCGCCTGCTCCTCCCAGTTCGCCTCGTTCTCATGCCGGGGAGGGAGCCCACGGCCCCAGCCGTTGGTCTGGTAGGAGAAGTCGAGAATGTTGAACCAGTCGCCGCTGTCATAGCTGTTCCGGTCAAGCGACTTCGACCGCAGCATGTCCTGCCCTGCGTGGATCAAAGGGATACCCTGCGCGAGAAGAACGAAGCTCGACGCGAGCACCTGGCTCCGGACACGGGTCTCCGCCGAAGCATCCCGGGGAAGCTTGTAAGCGTTGATATCGTAAAGAGTCTCATTGTCGTGAGCAGCGGCGTAATTGATCGCTTCCTGAGGATCGGAAGCATACCCCGCGCCTGGATCGCCAAAGTAGAGAACGTCCGCACCACGGACCATCTCGCCATCCGCGCCCTCAAACTGATAATCCGTCAGCTGGCCCGCAAGACCGAGCCGCGCAAGGTCGGCATAGGCCAGCCACTCGTCCCGCGCCCGCTCATCCGCTGCGCGCAGTTCATTGGGGTCCGTGTAGAGACCATTTGCGAGCCCCTGGTTCTCGACATGCTGCACGCCCACGTCAAACGGCCTGCCGCCACGCACGGCATCGCGCAGGCGGTCGTTGAAGGAGCCAATGCCGCTGGTCTTGCCCATTTCGGCTTGCGTCGCCTGAATGAACCGCTGGTTGTTCGCGACCTCGCCAAAGTTCCAGCCTTCGCCGTAGATATAGATCTTTGATCCGTCCACGCCGTCATTCTCAACCGTCAGCGACTGGAGCGCATCCTTCACCGCCATCATGTTCTCGCGGCTATGGTGCCCCATCAGGTCAAACCGGAAGCCGTCGACTTTGTAGGCGCGTGCCCACGTCAGCAGGCTGTCGATCATCAGGCGCTCCATCATCGCATGCTCCGTCGCCGTGTTGGCGCAGCAGGTCGACGTGGAGACAGAGCCATCAAGCTCCAGCCGGTGGTAATATCCGGGTACGATCTTATCGAGAACAGACTTCTCTGCCTGCCCGGAGGACGTCGTGTGGTTATAGACCACATCCATCACGACGCGCAGGCCACGCTCGTTCAGCGACTGCACCATCTCACGAAACTCAAGCGTCCGCGCTGGACCGTCCGTGTCCACCGCATATGAGCCCTCAGGCACGGTGTAGTGATAGGGGTCGTAGCACCAGTTGAACCCGTCGCTGCCCCGCGTCTCGCCTGACCGCGCCTGCGGCTCCTCGCTGGCTGGGGGCAGACCAGCAAAGCTTTCCGAGGCCACTTGGACGCTCATGTCCTCAGGGATCGTCGCGCAGTCAAAGCTAGGCAGCAGGTGGATGTGAGTGAGCCCAGCCTCCTCAAGCTTCAAAAGGTGACCCATGCCGAGGCTGTCTTCCTCCGTGAACGCAGCGAACTTGCCGCGAGCCTTCTCGTCGACCGTCTCGTCACTGATGGAAAAATCGCGGACGTGCAGTTCATAGATAACGATGTCTTCCGGCGCTTCGAGCGCTGGCTTGTCGAGATCATCCCAGCCCTGAGGCGTCAGCGCCTCATCGGACAGGTCCACGATCAGGCTGCGCTCACTGTCCGTGGTCAGAGCAAGAGAATAGGGGTCGGTGACAAGGTTCGTCACCATGCGCCCCTCAGCAGGCGCGAAGACGTCAACTTCGTAGAGATAGGCCGCGCCCATCCAGTCCTCGTCGCCTTCAGCCGACCAGATCCCCGTCCTGTGGTCGCGGCGCATCTCGACCTTTTGCTCGTTACCATCAGCAAAGAGCCGCAGACTGACATTCGCAGCCGTAGGCGCCCAGACCGAGAGCGTCGGCACACCGTCCTTTAGCTGGACCCCCAGAGGCTTCTCGTTCGCATAAAGCTCGTCCAGCACGCCCGGGATTTGAAGCCCCGTCGCGAACGCCTGCGCCTCAGGACCGCCCGTCGTGACGTAGATCGGGCCGCGCAGCAGCTCACTCAGCCTGGTCCGTGACATACGCGGCAGCTTGTAGGCGTCATACTCCTGCAGATGCGGATAGCGATCGGCGAGGCCCTTCGCCTTGCCTTCCTTCAGCTCGATCGTCTCTCCGCCCGCTTCAAGCACGGGAACACTAGGGCCTCCCGGCGGCAGGAGAACCGTCCGCTTGTCGATCCAATGCGCCTTCGCTCCATCGAGAGCAGGCGTTTCCGCCGCCGCAACGGACACGGAGGAAAGGAGCATCGCGGCAAAGGCAAGGGGTCGGATCATGGGGCGTTCCTCAGGTCTTTATCGTTGCACCCGATGATAGCGGAGCCGCGCCAGTCTCCAAGCAGGAAACGCAATGAAACCCTTATCCTAAGCGGTGTTGCGCCGCTCACGAGCATCACATGCACCGTGCACAGAACGCCTCCACCCAAGCAGAACAGCGGATGGCAACGTAGTCTCAAGAAGGCAGTTTTCGGGAGCAGGGAGGCGCAGAAAAATTGAATCTTGGGGGCGAGGAAACCTCGCGCCGGACCCAGCTTTGATCTCAGCAGCTTCGGATCAAACCAATGGGCGGCACCCAAGCGACCAACCCGGTCGCCGGGCGGCCAGCCCGCCCCATCGGAGGGCCTACGGCCCGTGAGATAAAAGAACTGGCGGAGACGAAGGGATTCGAACCCTCGAAACGGCTACAAACCGCTTACTCCCTTAGCAGGGGAGCGCCTTCGACCACTCGGCCACGTCTCCGTCGCCGGGTTTGCCCCAAGCCTTCTGGGCTTGCAACCATTTGTGACGATTGTGGGTAATCAAGCCGCGACGTCGACGCGCGTGGTGCTCTGATCCTGCTCTGCAGCGGCGTAGACGCCTACGGCCCGGCCAGCTTTCGCGGCGTTTTCGGTGCGTTCTTCGGCCTTCTTCACCTGCAGGTCCGCTTGGGCCTGGGCGAGCTTCGCCTGGGCCGCCGCGGCGATGGCGCGGTCAGGGCCAGAGGGTTCCGCGGGGGCGAGGGCGGCGCGGATGACGACCTGCATCTTGATAATGGTCTCTTCCGGCGTTGGCTCCGTGCTCGTGTCGATTGGGACCGAGCCGCCGATCGCATAGTTCTGGCCATCGGGTCCGCGCTGGTAGTCGTAGGAGATCGCGCCGGCATACTCACCGCCGACAGCCTTGTGCGCCTGCTCGTGAGCACGGACTTCGCGGTCGCGAGCCTTCAGCTTCTGAACAACGGCCTTCTCGCCATCGGTCAGCTCGCCAGCGCGGCGCTCCTCCCTCTTGTCGCCAAGCTCAGGGGTCTCCTCGGCCCGCGTCACGGCTTGCGCAGGCGCAGCCTCGCTCGGCCGTGCACCGCCATCGGCCAGATCGGCACGAGGCTCTGGCTGGGTGAGAGGGCGCGAGCCCTTGGGGCTAGTGGCCTGGAGGTCCATGGGTGCAGTTTAGCGCGGGAGCCTTGCCCCAAACTCACCCGGATTGTTCGGATTTTAGCCCTCAGGAGAGCCTTTTCTCTCTCCCGGCCCGGCGGCTGCTTAGCCGCTTGAGCTCGGGCTTTCAGCCACGCCCTTCACGTCCTTCGGAAAAGGACATCCAGTCGCCGCGACCAGCCTGAAACCGCCGGCGGAGTAGAAGAGCAGGCGGTCCCTATCCTCGGTCACCGTGTAGCAAGCGACGGGCTGGTTGGGGTACTGGAAGCAGAGCTGGTCGCTCTGGATCGCATACTTCGCGAGCTGCTTCCCGGTCCCGGCTTCGATGACGTTGCCATCCGTCGTCAGCCGCTCCGAGAAGGTTTGCTCGTTCGGGTAACAGCCGGATAACACATTCCCGACCAGCCGCGCCTTCAACGCTTCGGTGCCAAGAGGCGTCCCGCTCACCCGGCGCGCGACGTTCTCCTCGCGGCCCCAGTCCTTCCAGTTCTCGGATCTCTGAACCGGAGGCAGGTCGTCATCTTCGACCGGCATCCCGCTGACGCCCGCGCAGGCGGCGAGGGCGAAGGGCAAGGCGAGGACTGCAAATCGGATCATGGGAACCTCCGCCGCGCTAACACACGCTCGCCCAGCTTCGTGACAGCCTTGTCGCGGAATTGATGATGCCCACCATCGAGTAGGTCTGCGGGAAGTTGCCCCACAGCTCGCCCGTCTCCGGCACCATGTCCTCCGACAGGAGACCCAGCTTGGTCCGATTGGCGAGGACGTATTCGAAGAGCTCCGTCGCCTCTTTCCGCCGTCCGGTCATCGCAAGGGCGTCGATGTGCCAGAAGGTGCAGGCCGTGAAGGCCGTCTCCGGCTTGCCGAAATCATCCGCATGCCGATAGCGGTAGACGGCGTTGCCAACGCGCAGCTCCTTGTCGACCAGGTCCACGGTCTTGCGGAAACGCTCGTCCTCGCCGTCCACGAAGCCGACCTCAATCATCAGAAGCACCGAGGCGTCGAGGGCCTCGCCGCCGAACGCGCCGGTATAGGCCCCGCGCTCTTCGTTCCAGGCTTCCTTTTCGATCACCTCACGGATGATCTTCGCCCGCCCGCGCCAGTGGTTCTCGCGGTCAGGTTTGCCAAGATGCTCCGCAATCTTCGCCAGCCGATCACAGGCCGCCCAGCACATCAGCGCCGAGGAAGTGTGGACGCTGGCGATGGTCCGGTATTCCCAAATCCCCGCGTCCGGCTTGTCGTGCATCTCAAAAGCCCGATCGCCGATCTTCTCGAGCGCGAGGAAATCGAGCTCTCCAGCAGGGGCACGCAGGCGCCTGTCAAAGAAGGCCTGCGCTGCACCGAGGATCACCTGTCCGTAGACGTCGTGCTGGATATGCTCCGCCGCCTGGTTGCCCCGGCGCACGGGTCCATGGCTTTTGTAGCCCGGCATCGTCTTGACGATATGCTCTTCGAGATCCGCCTCGACACCGACGCCATAGACCGGCTGAATATGCCCGCCGTCCGTATGAGCTGCGACATTCCTCAGATAGCGGAGATAGTATTCAAGCGTCGACACCGACGACAGGCGGTTGAGCGCCGTCACGGTGAAATAGGAATCCCTGATCCAGCAGAAGCGGTAATCCCAGTTTCGCTCCGACCCCTGGTGCTCCGGCACCGAAGTCGTCAGTGCAGCGACAATGCCGCCCGTCTCTTCGAACACGCAGAGCTTCAGCGTGATCGCCGCGCGGATCACTGCGTCCTGATAATCGAACGGCACGGCCAGCCGGCGCGACCATTCCTGCCAATAGTCGATGGTCCGCTCTTCCCAGTCCCGCGCCAGCTGCTCCGGGGCATCGGACAGGCTCTCGTCTGGCGTGAAGATGATGTTGATCGGCCGGTCGAGGGTGAACTGCGTCTTTGACATGACGTAGGAGATCGGCGCATCCGTGGTCATGCGGATAGTATTGTCTTCCGCCGTGTACCGAATATGCGACGTGCCACGCTTGGTGCTCATCGGCTCGTTCGACCAGCCCCGCGAAGGGGTGATCGACAGAGTGATCCGCGCGTTGCCGCAGCGCGGAATGATCCGCCGGACAAAGCTCATGGGGCGGAAGCTCCGGCCCTTGGCGATGAAGCGGGGGCAGAAATCAATGATGTCGACCTCGCACCCATCGGACGACTTCAAAGTCGTCTTCAGGACCGCCGTGTTGCGGATGTAGCTCTGCTCCGTGGACACACAGTTAGAGAGCTCGCAGCGCATCTCGCCGCCGCCGCCGAGGAGCTCATTGAACACCGGCTGGCCGTCAAAGCGGGGCAGGCACATCCACTGGTAGGCGCCGTGGTCATCGACCAGTCCCGCGATCGAGCCATTGCCGATAATGCCAAGTTCAAGCGAGGTCATGAAGCGTTCCCTTCAGGAATTCCCAGACATCGTCCGTAGACGAAAGACGGTGCGGCGCGAGGGTCTTCCCCTCGCCAACCTTCACGGCAGAACCGCCGCGGTGAATACAGACGATGAAGCCGTCCTCGTCGGTGGTGTCGTCGCCGATGAACAGCGGCTTGCGCCCTCGGAAGGCGTCTTCGGTCATGAGCCGTTCGATGGCCGCGCCCTTGTCGACGCCCTCGGGCTTCAGCTCGACAATATCTTTGCCGCGCTGGACCTTGTAGCCGCCGACAGCCGCTGCCAGCTCCTCAACTTTCTGCGCGATCTCGTCGGCATGCTGAGGGGCTGTGCGCGAATGAATGCAGATGACCCGGGCTTTCTCTTCCAGCCGCACACCTTCAAGCCGGTCGGCGAGGGCCTTCGCTCCCTCAAGAAGCGCAGCAGGCGCGGTCTCCACCTTGGATGGCTCATCCGTACCCGGCGGAATGATCATGTCCCCATGATTGCCCGCCCGCCACAGCGCATTGGGCACACGCCGTGACAGGTCCCGCGCATCACGCCCTGAAACCAGCGCCAGCGCGCCGCCCAACTTCTCGCTCAACCCAAGCAGCAGCTCCGCTCCGCCCTCAGGCAGGCCCACGGCGTCAGGGTCATCCTGAAGCGGTGCGAGCGTCCCGTCGAAGTCGAGAAACAACGCCGTCTCAGCGGTGATGAGGCCCATACGAAACTCCCTCAAACCTCAAGCCGCAGCTCAGCGATGCGCCGCAATGGTTTCCGCAGCGTCGATCGTCGGATCGAGGTCAGCGAGGAACGTCTCGCGCCACCATGCGATATCCTGCCCGAAGACAGACGCGGAGAGCTTCTCGAACCGGCGCTTGCGCTCGGAGAGAGGCATGGACAGCGCCTCGCCAATCGTGTCGGCCATGTTTGCGATGTCGTGCGGGTTCACGAGGAGCGCGCCGTCTTTCAGCTGCTCCGCCGCGCCTGCGAACTGCGAGAGCACCAGCACACCCGGATCCTCCGGGTTCTGAGCAGCGACGAACTCCTTCGCGACGAGGTTCATCCCGTCATGAAGAGGCGTCACAAGCGCCACCCGCGCCAGCCTGTAAAGGCCCGCAAGCTGTTCCCGACCATAGCTCCGCGCGAGGTAACGAATGGGGATCCAGTCGAGGTCGCCATAGTCACCATTGATCCGTCCAGCGAGGGTATCGAGCTGTTCGCGCAGCTCCTGATACTCCTCCACCTTCTCCCGCGAGGGGGGCGCGATCTGGGTGTAGGCGATCTTGCCGTGAAGCTCGGGCTCATTGTCGAGAAGACGGCCCACCGCCTGGAAGCGGTTGGGGATGCCTTTGGAATAGTCCATCCGGTCAACGCCGAGGATCAGAGCACGGCTGTCGCCCAGGAACGGGTTGATCATCTCCGTCGCGTTGCGCGCCTCTTCCTCCTCGGCGATGCGCTCGAACTCTTTGGCGTCAATGCCGATTGGGTAGGCGCGGATACGGATCTCACGACCATTCAACTGGAGGAGTTCGGGCGAGGCCTGCTCGGCCTTCAGTTCACTGACGCAGTACTTCGCGAAATTGTCCCGGTCGCTGACGGTCTGAAAGCCGATGACATCTGAGGCACACATGCCCATCGTCAGTGCACGGTGGTTCGGGACAGACTTGAAGATCTCTGGCGGAGGGAAGGGGACGTGGAGGAAGAACCCCGTCTTCCCGGTCCAGCCAAGATCGCGCAGGTCCTGCGCCATCGGGAAGAAATGATAGTCGTGGATCCAGACGAGATCATCATCGCGCAGGCGTGGGAAGAGCAGCTTGGCGAACCGGCGATTGACGTCGCGGTAGCAGGAGTACTCTTCCTCATCGAAATTCGCGAGGTCGACGCGGTAGTGAAGCACCGGCCAGAGAGACCTGTTCGCATAGCCAAGATAGTAGCCGTCATGCTCCTTGTCGGTGAGGTCCGTGACGGCGAACTCGACGCCTTCCTCCTCGAACAGCTCGACGCCGCGCCGGAGCTGCTCGTTCACTTCGCCCGACCAGCCGAACCACAGGCCCTTGCGCTGGACCAGAGCGTCCCAGAGCGCCACCGCCAAACCGCCGGCCTTGGGCCCGCCTGCCGCGGTCCTGTTCGATACGCCAACCAGTCGTCGTGTCATCGTCCACCCGTCCGCAGTGGCCTCGAGGCCGCCGCTGCTCTCGTTCTTACCGCACGCCTTAGAGGAGACCGGCTAAGAATTGCTACTCTGAGGTGCTGTCCTCCCTGCGCCCCCAGTAGCCGAGCTGCCTGATCATGCCGCGGAAGAGACGGATCTCCGCCTCGGTGAAACCGGCATGGGTGAACAGCGTCCTGACGTTGCGCTCGAGAGTCTTCCTCTTGTCTTCGGGGTAGAAGTAGCCCGCGTCGTCGAGGACGCCATTCAAATGGCTGAGCATTCCGTCGAGCTCTTCGCGAGGCGCAGGCACGTTCTCGTAAGGGCTCTCGAACGGCAGGGACGCATCCTCCGCCCGCCGCCACGCATAGGCGGTGAGAAGGACAGCCTGTGCGAGGTTCAGTGAGCTGAACTCAGGGTTCACGGGCAGGGTCAGGATCTGGTTGGCGTGGGCCACATCATCGGTGGCTAGGCCCGACTTCTCCCCGCCGAAGAGGATCGCGCAACGCTCGCCGCCTGCCTGTTTCTGACGGATCAGCTGCGCGCTTTCCTCGGCATCATGGACAGGCAGGAACAGGCCCCGCTGGCGCGCCGTCGTCGCTACGACGTAGGAGCAGTCCGCCGTCGCCTCGGCCACGGTATCGAAGACCCGCGCGCTATCGAGCACCGATCCAGCACCCGCAGCCATCGCTGTAGCCTTGGGATTGGGCCAGCCATCGCGAGGCGCCACGATCCGCATGCCCGTCAGGCCAAAGTTCAGCATCGCCCGAGCCGCCGCACCGATATTCTCCCCCATCTGGGGACGAACAAGAACGATCAGCGGCTGGGCGGGAGAGGAAGGATCGGAAGTCATCGCGCGGCCGCTAGCACAGCCGCGCACTTGGGAGAAAGTCAGGCCGCCTTCTTCGCGATCAGGAACAGCGCAGGGCCCGTGCCCGGCTTCCAATGGGTCTCGATCGTCAAGCCAGCCTCGCGATGCATGCCGAGCAGGTCTTCCTCCTTGAAGACATTGAGGTAGGGCATCTTGCCGACAGCTCTTCCCACGGGGCCCACCAGCTTGAACCATGCCATGTTGTCGCCAAGGCATGCCGTGCTCGACACCAAGACCCCGCCGGGCTTCAGCCAGCTTGCCGCCTTCGCGATGAACGCCCCCGGCTCGCGAAGCAGGTGAAGAACGCTCAGCGCCAGCACAGCGTCATAGCCCTCCCGCTCGGCCTCGTACCCAACCGCATCGCCGACCTCGAAGGAGACGTTGCCGACCCCATCCCGCGCAGCTTGCTCCCGGCCGATACGGATCATCTCCGAGGAGAAGTCCACGGCATGGATATGCTTGGCATGCGCCGCGTGCCGAAGGGCCGTCCCGCCTGTGCCGCAGCCGATCTCCAAGACCTCGGCGTCAGGAGACAGGTGCTCCTGGGTCAGCCGCAGCTTGGTCTCGTAGGCTTCTTGGTCGTCGATCGGCTTGGCGAAGTACTTCTCCGCCATCCGGTCCCAGAATGTTGCGTCTTTCATGAGAGACTCCTTAGGGTTCAGACCCACAAATCTCGTGGGGTTTGGTCGAGGTGGACTGGCGCGCTGGCTAGGAGCTGGGCCGCAGGAAGGGCCAGCCCTTTCAAGGTTCAGCGACGACGACAGAGCGCCAGACCGCCCGATCCTTCGGACGTCCGACCCTCGCCCGTCGGACGTCGGCGCTGAGGAACCAAAAGGGCCAGCCATTTCGGCTCCTCAGCTTCTAGCCGAGCGGGCGAGGGACCGGACGCCAAACCCCGCGAGATTTATGGGTCTGGACCCTAGGGCATCGCCCGCATCTTGGTTGGGTTTGGTTGCAGTGACGAAGACACTCAGCGCGCGCACCAGCGAGGCACCCTGCAACTCGAGCAGCGATGCCGCCTCGAACCCTGTGTCCGTCAGCCATCCGAGTGCGTCCCCAGCTTCGATGGCATGGGTCCGCCAGAGAAGCTGGACCAGCCTCCCGGGCAAGCTCCGCTTCGTTATGGCGAGGATCAGCTCCCCACCGGGCTTCAGCACCCGGAGCATCTCCCGTAGTGCCGTCAGCGGATCGTCGAGATGCTCCAGCATGTGCGCCGAGATCACGACGTCGAAGCTGTTCGAAGGGAAGGGCAGCTGCCGCGCATCGCCCACCTGAAGAGCGTGCTTCACGCCAAGCCCCTCGAAAAGCTCACCGGCAAGGTCCAGCATCCCCGGTGCGATATCGAGGCCGGTGACATGGATCATGCTGCCAAGGGCACCGACGATCCCCGCTGCGAAGGCGCCGTCGCCGATCCCTGCATCGAGGACCTTGAACCCGCGCGCCTCCATCGGGCCGAGGCCGCGCCTGTTGCGCCAGGTCTCGAACACAGACCTGTAGGCCTGGGGAACGCCCAGCCTGCGGAGGGTCTTCTTCCAGCCCTTGGCCTCTTCGTCGTATCGCTGCGCCAGCCGGTCCGTCTCCAGGACCTCCCGCTCCACCGCGACCCGCCACGAGCCAAAGCTGCGCGACGCCACCGGGATCGTTCTCGGCTCCCGCTCTACCATCGCCGTTTGACCTTGCATCCTCTGATCTCCTGCCGCGTTCGTTCTGTTGACGAGGCTGATCTATGAGTGCGGTCTGCGTATAGAAATTGCCGGAACTTGCAGGTTTGCTATACGCAGATAGATGAGCTGGCGCGCCATCACCTATGACTGGTCCCAAGTCAGGGCCTTCCTCGCCACGGCCGAGGAGGGCTCCCTGTCAGCAGCCGCGCGGGCGCTCGGCCAGACCCAGCCAACGCTCAGCCGGCAGGTCACAGCGCTTGAGACTCAGCTCGGCGTGACCCTCTTCGAGCGCGGGCCGAGGACGATGATCCTGACCGAGTCAGGCCGCGAGATGCTCGTTCACGCCCGGGCCATGCGCGACAGCGCCATGAAGCTCTCTTTCATCGCGTCGGGTCAGTCCGAAGAGATCAGCGGCGAGGTCTCGATCACCTCGACCGACCTCTTCGCCGTCCACACGATGCCGCCAATCCTCCGTGCACTGCGCGAGGAGCACCCGAACCTCAGGATCCACGTCCTCACGTCGAACCAGCTTCAGGACCTGACCCGCCGTGACGCCGACATCGCCATTCGCCATACAAGGCCCATGCAGGCTGAGCTGATCGGCAAGCAGGTCGGCACGATCGACGCCTACCTCTATGCCCACCGGAGCTACCTCGACCACAAAGGGCGGCCGGAGACCCCGGCCGATCTCGCTCAGCTCGACTTCATCGGGTTCGAGGCCGCGAACGTGGTGCTCCCTGTGCTGAGCAGCATGGGCCTTCCTGCATCAGAGGCGAACCTGCCCATCACGACGACTAGCGGGCCTCTCTACCTCGAACTCGTAAAATCCGGTCTCGGCATCAGCATCCTGACCCGCGATGCTGTGGAGGCGGTGGAAGGCATGGAGAAAGTCTTCCCCGATGCCGAGCCTATCGAGGTACCGGTCTGGCTCGTCACCCACAGGGAGCTGCGCACCAGCCGGAAGATACGCGTCGTCTTCGATGCGATAGCTGACGGCCTGCGCAAGGAGCTCTGACCTTAGTGGGTCCGGTGTGGCCCTATGGTCTTCGCGAGCAGGCCCTTGGGTCCTCTCACAAGGCTCCCCATCACAAGCTGACCCGGCTCAAGCTCGGTGAACCCTCCGGCCCTGACGGTTTCCATGTGGACGAAGATGTCTTCGGTCGAGCCATCCTCGAGCAGGAACCCATAGCCCTTGGCGCGGCTGAACCACTTCACGGTCAGGACCTTCATCGGGCCCTGAGGCTCCTCGCTGCCGGGCGGCATCGGGGCAGGGGCAATCGGCTTTGCCGTCCCGCCCTTGAGGTCGATCACCCGAACAGCCTGAAGACCCTTGGCCCGCTTGATCGCCTCGCAGACGATCAGCGCGCCTTCCTCCGGCGTGCCGTGCCCACTGGAACGCAGGCAGGAGCTGTGCAGCATCACGTCCGAGGAGCCATCGTCGGGAGTGATGAAGCCATAGCCCTTGGTCTGGTCAAACCATTTGACCGTGCCGCGGATCTCACGAACTTCCGCGGTGTCGCCGTCCGAACGGTGGCCCTCTGGCGTGCCGTCGGTCATGCTGCGCACTCCCAAGTTGAGAGCATAGAATAGGTTCGCAGCGGCTTTTTGTCATCCATCCGGCCACTGCTTTGCGCAGTTGCACAGCAGTTCAGCGTATGAAGGCTATGAAATGTTTGGGGTCGTGGATGGGCTTCCCATTCGCCGCGAAGCACTGCCAATGGTAGTCTATGCTTCGGCAAGGAGAACCGGCCGCCATGCGTATCGAACCGCTGTTTTCGAAGAGACCCGCCCCCGCCTACGAAGAGCGCGAGGTGATGCTGGACACTGGGGCGCTCACCGTCTCGGTGCCCGAGGGCTTCTCGCAGCTGGCGACAGACATCCTCGCGCGGAAGTACTTCAGGAAGCGCGGCGTTCCCTCGGCGACCGTCGCGGCGGCTAAGGAGCAGGGGATCCCCGAAAGCCTCCAGCCCCGCAAACCTGCCGACGGCGCCGAGCTCGGAAGCGAGACCGACGCTCGCCGAGCCTTCGGACGCATCGCTTCCGCCTGGGCCTATCACGGCATCAAGCAGGGCCTCCTCAGCCCCGAAGACGCCGAAACCTTCCGCGACGAGATCTTCGCGCTCCTCGAGCAGCAGATCGCCGCGCCCAACTCGCCCCAATGGTTCTCCACGGGCCTCCACTGGGCCTACGGCCTGAGCTCGGAAAGCCGCGGGCACTTCCGCTATGACCCGCAAGCTGGCGAGGCTGTCGAAGTCGCCGATGTCTACGCACACCCCCAGCCCCATGCCTGCTTCATCCAGTCGGTCGAGGACAGCCTCGTCGGTGAGAACGGCGTCTTCGACCTCATCACCCGCGAGGCGAAGCTTTTCAAATATGGCTCGGGCTCAGGCAGCAATTTCTCCGCCCTGCGCTCGGCCGGTGAACCTCTCTCCGCAGGCGGATCAACCTCGGGGCTCATCAGCTTCCTGAAAGTCGCCGACGCCGCGGCAGGCGCCATCAAGTCAGGCGGCACCACCCGCCGTGCGGCCAAGATGGTCGTCCTCGACGCCGACCACCCCGACATCGAGGAATTCGTCCTCTGGAAGCGCCAGGAAGAGGAAAAGGTCGCCTGCCTCGCAGCTGGTTCCGTCGTCATCGAACGCCACCTCCGCCGCATTGCCAAGGCCACGGAAGACGCCCCCGACAGCGTCCGCTTCGACGTCAAAGGCAATGACCGCCTCCGCCGCTCCGTCGCTGCTGCCAAGCGTGATGGTGTGCCCGCGGGACTGATCGACCGTGCCCTGAGGATGCTGCGCGAGAGCGGTGCGGCGCTCTCGCTGCCTGTCTTCAGCGTCGACTGGGACTCAGAAGGCTACCGCACGGTCTCCGGCCAGAACGCCAACCTCTCCGTGCGCATCACTAATGCCTTCCTGCAGGCTGTGGAGGAGGGCGCCGACTGGTCCCTCAAGCGCCGCGTCGATGGCGCGGAGGTCCGCACGGTTCCAGCAGCGGACCTCTGGCAGACCATCGGCGAGGCGGCATGGGCCTCCGCTGATCCGGGTGTCCAGTTCCACGACACCATCAATGAGTGGCACACCTGCCCGAACGATGGCGAGATCACCGCATCCAATCCGTGCTCGGAATATATGTTCCTCGACGACACGGCCTGCAACCTCGCCTCGGTCAACCTCATCAAGTTCCTCCGCGAGGATGGAAGCTTCGACCATGACGGCCTCGCAGCCGCCTGCCGTCTCCTGACCATCGCCCTCGAAATCTCCGTCGGCATGGCCAGCTACCCCTCCGCGGCGATCGCAGAGCGGAGCTGGCGCTACCGGACCCTCGGCCTCGGCTTCGCCAACCTCGGCGGGCTCCTGATGTCCTCCGGCATCCCCTACGACAGCGAAGAAGGCCGCGCCGCCGCAGGCGCCATCTCCGCCCTCATGCAAGGCGTCGCCTACGGCACCTCGGCAGAGATGGCTGAGAAAGTCGGCGCCTTCGACCGCTTCGAAGCCAACCGCGAGCCAGCCCTCCGTGTGCTGCGCAACCACCGCGCAGGCCTCGGCAGCCATCACTATGAGAACCTCTCGATAGAGCCCATGACCCTCGACCAGGCCGTCGTGCCGTTCGAAGGGCTCGCTCAGGCAGCCGCGACCACCCTCGACGATGCCGTCACCGCCTCCACCGAGCATGGCATCCGCAACGCCCAGGTCTCCGCCATCGCGCCCACGGGGACCATCGGCCTCCTAATGGATTGCGACACCACCGGCGTCGAGCCCGACTACGCGCTCGTCAAATTCAAGCAGCTCGTCGGCGGCGGCACGGTCAAGATCATCAACCAGTCCGTACCAAGAGCGCTCCAGCGCCTCGGCTATTCCGAAGCCGAAATCCGCGACATCACCACCTACGCCCTCGGTCGCCAGACCCTCGAAGGCGCCCCCGGCGTTCCCTTCGACGCCCTGCGCGATGAGGGCTTCGGCGAGCGCCAGATTCAGGCCGTAGAAGACGCCCTGAAGACAGCCTTCGACGTCTCCTACGTCTTCACCCGGGAGGTCCTCGGCGAAAGCTTCCTCCGAGGCACGCTCGGTTTCGACGACGAACAGCTCGGCCAGTCAGGGTACAGAACGCTCCGCGATCTAGGCTTCACTGACGAAGACGTCCACCGCGCCAATCTCTATTGCTGCGGGACAATGACGCTGGAAGGCGCGCCCCACTTGAAGCGCGAGCATCTGCCGGTCTTCGATTGCGCCGCTCCCTGCGGCAGGATCGGCAGCCGCGCGCTCTCCGTCGCGGCTCACATCGACATGATGGCCGCTGTCCAACCCTTTGTGTCCGGAGCAATCTCCAAGACCGTCAACCTGCCAGCCGCCGCGCAGGTCCACCACTGCATCGAAGCCTACAACGCCGCTCACCGTCAGGGCCTCAAGGCCGTCGCACTCTACCGCGATGGCTCGAAACTCAGCCAGCCGCTTTCCAGCACGCTAGCCGCGGTCGACGAGCTTGAAGCCGAAGACCTCCTCGACCTGCCCCAAGGCGAGCGCGGCCGCGTGTTCGCCGAGCGCGTCGTCGAGAAGATAGTCGAGCGCACCCCGGGCCGCCGCAAGCTTCCCGACCGCCGCAAGGGCTACATCCAGAAGGCCACCGTCGGCGGGCATAAGGTCTATCTGCACACGGGCGAATTCGAAGACGGCGAAATCGGCGAGATCTTCATCGACATGCACAAGGAAGGCGCAGCCTTCCGTTCGCTGATGAACAATTTCGCCATCGCGATCTCCCTCGGTCTGCAATATGGCGTGCCGCTGGAGGAGTTCGTGGACGCCTATCTCTTCACCCGGTTCGAGCCGGCAGGGCCCGTCACCGGCAATGACCGGATCAAGAACGCGACCTCGATCCTTGACTATATCTTCCGTGAGCTGGCTATCTCCTATCTCGGCCGCTCCGACCTCGGCCACGTGCCCGAGGGCGACGGCACCTTCACCGTCGGCAGCGGCGTCGAAAAAGAAGGCGTCGAAAAAGAGGCGCAGAAGTTCATCTCGAAGGGCCTCACGCGCTCAAAGAAGATCGACAACCTCGTCGTCCTGCGCGGCGGTGACTTCGACCGCTTCCGCAAAAAGGACGATGTCGCCAACGACGGAGCGGACGAAGACACCGATCTCGATCCCGAGCCGCCTGAGCCCGTGGCTAAGCCGCAGCCCCTGCGCGCTGTGGGCGCTGACCATGACGACCGCGAGGAAGCTCGCCTGAAAGGCTATGAAGGCGACGCCTGCGGAGAGTGCGGTCAGTTCACGATGGTCCGGAACGGCACCTGCCTGCGCTGCGAAAGCTGTGGCGCGTCCTCAGGCTGCAGCTGAGCGAAAGCCTTGCCCGCAGGGGCAGGGCGGACACATCATCTCCAAGAAAGGGCAACGCCCAACAAGGAGATGATCATGATCGCTTACGTCACCATCGGCACCAACGATCTCGAAAAAGCCAAGGCTTTCTACAAGGACATCCTCGTCGAAGGCCTCGGCGCCAAGGTCATCGGTGAGTTCAGTACCGACATCGGTTTCGCCGGTGGCAAGGGCCAGCCCTCGATCATCGTCACCAAGCCCTTCGACGGCGAGGAAGCGTCAGTCGGGAACGGCATGATGGTCGCGCTGCGTTGCAAGTCCGCCGAGCAAGTCGATGCGCTCCACGCCAAAGCCCTCGAGCTTGGCGGCCAGGACGAAGGTGCACCGGGCAAGCGGAACGACACGTGGTACATGGGCTATGCTCGTGATCTCGACAGCAACAAGCTCTGCTTCTTCGACGAGACCACGGGATGAGCGAAGAGCCGCATCCCCTCCGCTCCGCCATCGACGCTGGCAGCGCGGATGCTCTGCATGCGGCGCTTCGAGGTAATCCGGACGCTGCCAACCGGCCAATCGCATGTGGGGAGGGGCACGCAGTGGTCCCGATCCACGCGATTTGCGACTGCATCTTCGACGGCCGTATCTCGGACGAGCGCGGGACAGCGCTCGTCCGTGTGCTGCTTGATGAGGGGGCGGCAGCCAATCCTCCGCCCGTCCCAAGCGGCGATAGCCTCCTGATCACGGCCATCAGCCTCGGTGCACCCGCAATTGCGCACATGCTCTTGGACTGCGGAGCTTCGGCGGACGCGCGCGGCCTGTTCGATGCCAGCGCGATCTACTGGGCGGCGATCATGGGTATGGCGACAATCGTCGAGCGCCTGCTGCCCTCAGATGAACTTGCGAGACGCGACACAGAGTTCGCCTGCACACCGCTCGGATGGGCGGTCGAGGGGACTCTGTCTCCTCCGCGCGGCTCGAAAGGGGAAGCGCCTCGGTGCGCGGCGCTGCTTGTAGCCGCTGGCTCTGAAGTCGAAGACGTCTGGCGCCAGTCCGCGAAGGTAAGGGCGCATCAGGATCTCTCCCAGGCCCTGGGCCTCTAGCACCAGCACCCTACGATCTGAGCCCCTCCGCATCAGACTTTGAAGAGACCTCAGACCGCCGAGCATCCGCCCAAAGAAAAACCCCGCCGATCGCTCGGCGGGGTTCTTTGTTCGCGTGGATCGCGAAGCGCTTCGATTAGAAGCGCTTGCGGACCGTGACACCGTAGGTGCGCGGAATGTTCGGGTAACCCGAGATCGAACCAGCCTGCAGGGTGGTCGGGAAGCCCGAGGTGAAGAACTCGTCTTCGGTCAGGTTCCGACCCCAGATCATGGCTTCGAGGCCATTGTCGAGGTTGATACCGATCGAAGCGTTCAGGAGGTTCACTTCACGGCCGAGAATGTCTTCCGGCACGTTCTGAACGACCTGGACTTCCGTCTCGTACTGGTAGTCAGCACGGATGAACATCTCACCAGCGTTCATGAAGTCGCGGCGGTAGTCGAAGCCGAACGAACCCGAGAACTCAGGCGTACCGGCCGGACGTTCACCGTCGAGGTCGCCGATGCCGTCGATGACACCGTCAGCAAGGTCAGCGTCGCTACCGCGGAGGACCGAAGCGTTCGGGAAGTCATTGAACTGAGCGTCGAGATACATACCCGAGAGGTTCAGCGTCAGGCCCGGGATGAACTGGACGTCGATGATCGAGTCGAACTCAAAGCCATTCACTTCCTGCTCACCAGCGTTCGAAACGACGAAGCCTGTACCCTGGAAGATCGAGGACTGAAGGTCTTCGACGACCTGATTGAACACGGCGACGTTGAGCGAGCCCCAGGAGAAGCGCGTCTTCAGGCCGAATTCGAGGACCTTGTTGGTCTCAGGATCAGCGAAGCGGGTGCCCGAGTACTGGTTCGGAACGCCTGCCAGCTCGAGAGCCAGGCCGGTCGGGACAACGTTGCCCGAACCGAAGGAGCCATCGTTTGCGAGGTCGCCTGCGGCCAGGAGAGCCGGGACGTCAGATGCAAACGGACGGGTGTCCGGGGTCAGGTTCCACGAGGTGGCTTTGAAGCCCGTCGCGTAGCTGAGGTACAGGTTCGTGCGCGCGGTGGCGTCGAACGATGCACGGAGCGTGAACGGAACATCGCTGTCGCTCGACTCGCCGTTTTCGACCGAGTTCGGGAACGTGGTCAGCGGGCCAAGCGGCTGGAGGCCGGCGTCGAAGAGGCCGAGGAAGGCGTTCGACAGCGGGAGACCGGTGTTCGGATCGACGACCGTACCGTTGACCAGGACACCGCCATTGGCGAGTGCTTCCGAGTCACGCGTGATCGAAGCAGCCTGAAGAGCTTGAACGATCGCAGCGTTTTGGGCGCTTGCACCGGCGAAGGCGCCGACGTTGGCAGGCGTCGGGGCGAGAGTGGTCACGCCTTGGAACAGGGCGCCAAAGCCGAGCTCAACGAGGTTGATGTCCGAGAACGGGTTGGTCCGCGTGACGTCGGTGAAGTCGACTTCCTTGTCAGCTTGGAAGTACGAGATACCGCCGGTCAGCGTCAGGCGATCGGTGACTTCGAAGTCGACCTGGCCGAACAGCGTGAATTGCGTGTCCTTCTGGGTGACGTTGAAGGCCGTACCGCCACCGTCCTGGTAGAAGGTCTGACTGATCGGCAGGCCGAGAGCGACTTCAACACCGGTCAGCGGGCTCTGCGATGCGTCAGGGATGAAGACACCCGGAGCAACCTGAACGAAGGCACCAGCAGCTGCCGCACCGAGAAGGTCGACATAGGCACGTGCGTCCGTGCCGTAGAGGCGCTCGTCTTTGATGTCGGTGTCTTCGTAGAAGTAGTAGCCACCAAGAATGTAGCTCAGGCGATCCTTGGCACCGACGAGACGAAGCTCCTGGGTGAAGGTGTCGGCGTCGATGCCGCGCACGTTCGTCCCAAGCAGGTCGAGGGTCGTGAAGTCGCCTTCGTAGTCGATGAAGTCGTCATAACGACGGCCCGACGTGATCGAGGTCAGCGTGTTGTCCGCATTCAGGTCCCAGTCCATCTGGAGCGAGATGCCGGTGTTGGTGATCTCGGTCTCGTTCGCGATGTCGTTGGCGATCGCATAGCCGAACGGGTCGTTGAAGTCCGGGGTTTCCGCCATCAGGATGTCGCGGATGATGCCGCCGGCGTCGCCATCGGTGACACGTGCGGTACCACAGCAGCGCTCGTTGATCTCTGCGTAGTCAGCGATCAGGCGGGCTTCGAAGTTCTCGGTCGGCTGAGCAAGGAGCTGGCCGCTGAACGAGTAACGGTCACGGTTGTTGTAGTCGTCCGTGCCGCCTACCGAGTTGTCGAAGTAGCCGTCGCGCTGGTTGTACGAACCGGCGAGCGAGAAGGCCATGATGTCGTTGATCGGGCCGGTGACGCGACCGCGAAGGATACGGCTGTCGAAGTTGCCTGCAGTGGCTTCGACCTGACCGCCAAATTCGAACTCAGGCTTCTTGGTGACGAGCGAGACAACACCAGCAGCAGCGTTCTTGCCGAAGAGGGTCGATTGCGGGCCTTTGAGGACCTCAACACGCTCGAGACCGATGAGGTCGTCAAGAGCCGAACCGGCGCGGCTACGGAAGACACCGTCGATGAAGACAGCGACCGAAGGCTCGATGCCCGGGTTGTTGGCGCCCGAGCCGAAGCCACGGATCGAGAAGGTGGTGTTCGACGTACGCTCAAGCTGGCTCACGCGCAGCGAGGGGACGACCGATTGCAGGTCGAGAGCGTCGATGATCTGGGTTTCTTCCAGGACTTCTTCCTGAACAACCGAGACGGCGATCGGAACTTCCTGGAGCGTTTGCTCACGCTTCGTCGCGGTGACGACGATGGTGTCCTGCGCAGCAGCCTGGGCAAATGCCGAGGCGCCGAAAAGCGCAGTTGTGGCTAGAAATAGATTTCGTTTCACAGTTGGTCCTCCCTGTGTCCCTTGAACGGGACTTCAATGACGCCAATCGCCCTTACCGAGGCGTTAACGGTAGCTTTCGTGTCCTGTCCCCGATGCTGAAAATGCGCCTTAACAGCACCGCAGGATACGCTAGTTGGGGTCAGACTTAACGTAATCCGCTGTTCGTGAAAGGTCCTTTAGATGAATATTATCTCGCTGGAGACGCTTCTGTCGCAGATTGGCAACAGTCGGGAGAGCTCCGAGTGGATCCCGATCGACCAGGAGCGCATCAATCAATTCGCCGACGTGACGGAGGATCACCAGTTCATCCACGTGGACGAGGAGGCTGCAAAGGCTACGCCATTTGGCGGCACTATCGCCCACGGGTTCCTCACTCTCTCCCTGCTTTCGAAGATGGCTGCCGACGCGAGCTATGTCATCGAAGGCATCAAGGCCGGAGTGAACTACGGCTTCAACAAGGTGCGCTTCATCAATCCCGTGAGAGCGGGGAAGCGGGTGCGAGGCCACTTCGAACTGATCGCCCATAAGGAATCAAAGCCCGGCACCCACGTCATGACCTACAAGATCGAGGTCGAGATCGAGGGCGAAGACAAACCCGCTCTGATCGCCGAGTGGGTCACGATGCAGATGCTTGCGTAGCGATCAGGCGAAGCCTGAGAAAAAGCTCCAGTGGAGCTTTTTCAGCGAAGCAAGGCCACGGCAGTGGCGCGGCGGAGGAGGGAACAGAAGCGATGCCGAGTGATATTACCTTCGCACGCCTCACCGAGGTGCCGCTCGCGACCCTCTCCGAGCACCTGAACGACCCCCGGCTCGCAGAGCACATGCCGCTCCTCACACCCGGCTGGGACGAGGAGCGAACCCGCGACTGGGTCGAAGGCAAGGAAGAAGCGTGGGCCCGTGACGGGCTCGGCCACTGGGCCTTCCTCTTCGGCGACCGCTATGTCGGCTGGGGCGGCTTCGAGAAGGAGGAGGGCTGGGACTTCGCCCTGGTTCTAAGGCCGGAGGATTTCGGTCTCGGGCTGCCGATCGCAAGCAAGGCGATCGCCTTCGCTCGGAAGGATCCACGAATCAGTACGCTGATCTTCAGGCTGGCGACCACCCGACGCGCGCGCCGTGCCCTCGAACGCCTTGGCGCAAGATATGCGGGTGAGGGGCAGCTGATGGGTGCCACCTTCCTCACCTACCATCTCGACGTCAGTTGACCGTCAGCACGATCTTGCCAGTCGCCTCCCGGCCTTCGAGAAGCTTCAGCGCTTCCGCACCTTCTTCCAGCGGGAAGGTCTTGGTGATTCGCGGCTTCAGCTTCCCGTCGGCCATCATGCTCGCAATCTGGCCCATGTTCTCCGCATGCCCCGCGGGATCGCGCATCACGGCGGCGCCCCAGAATACGCCCATGATCTGACAGCTCTTGAGCAGCGTCAGGTTGAGGGGAGGGTTCGGGATCCCCGCGGGGAAACCGACCACGAGGTAGCGGCCTTCCCACGCCATCGCCCGCAAGCTGGGCTCGCAATAGGCGCCGCCCACCGGGTCATACAGTGCATCCGCGCCGCCGCCGGTCTTCTCCTTGATGGCACCGGCAAACGCCTTCGAAGCATCCCGGTCGAGTTCGCGCGGATAGACGATCGTCTCGTCAGCACCCAGCTCGCGGCAGAACTCCGCCTTGGCTTCAGAGCTGACGCAGGCCGTCACATGCGCGCCCATCGCCTTGCCAAGTTCAACAGCTGCCGAGCCGACACCGCCCGCTGCGCCGAGCACCACGAGCTTCTCGCCAGCCTTCAGCACCGCACGGTTCTTCAAAGCGTAGTAGCTCGTTCCGTAGGTCATGATGAACCCGGCTGCGACCTCGAACGACATCGCGTCCGGGATCGGCATCGCCGCATGCTCTCCGCACACGGCATGGGTCGCGTAGCCGCCGAACGCTCCAACGGCTGCGGCCACCCGCTGGCCCACCCGCGAAGCATCGACCCCGTCGCCGACCGCCTCAATCACGCCAGCAGCCTCACCGCCCGGAGCAAAAGGCCGGGGCGGTTTGAACTGGTAGAGATCCTTGATGATCAGCGTGTCCGGAAAGTTGCACCCGGCGGCATGGATGCGAATCAGCACCTCCCCACGACCGGGTTTCGGCGTCTCCTGCTCGACCATCTCAAGGGTCTCAGGCCCACCGGGCTGAACTGACATCAGTGCTCTCATGGCGCATCTCCCGCTTGTTCTTTGCGGGGACACTAGGCACGGTTGCGGAAACAACAAGCCCGGAAGGGTTGCAGGGAAACGCCAGTGAAGAAGCTCCAGAACCGCGGGACGATCCTCGCGCTCCTCACGCTCGTATACGTGTTCAACTTCATCGACCGGCAGATCGTCGGCGTGCTGGCACCGTTCATCAAGGCGGACCTGAACCTGACGGGGACGCAGATCGGCCTGCTTTCGGGCTTTGTCTTTGCGCTTTTCTACACAGTGATTGGCATCCCCATCGCGTCGATGGTGGACAACACCAAGAAGATCGGCGGGCTGACCTTCGACCGCGTCACGATCATCGCGCTGAGCCTTGCCACCTGGTCAGGCTTCACGCTGCTCACAGGTTTTGCAGGCGGCTTCATCGCCCTTGCAATCTTGAGGATCGGCGTTGCCGTCGGCGAGGCGGGCTGTTCGCCGCCAAGCCACTCGCTGCTCTCCGACCTTTACGCACCAAATGAGCGGGGCAGGGCGCTTGGCACCTATGCGCTCGGCATCCCCTTCGGCATTATGCTCGCCTATTTCGCCAGTGCCTTCTTCGTCGGTGGCGGCACGGTGGACTGGCGTCTCGCCTTCATCGTCATCGGTGCCCTCGGCATCCCGGTCGCCATCATCACCAAGATCCTGATCCCTGAGCCAGAGCGCGGCCGTATGGACGGCGCCAAGGTCACGCCCATGCCGTTCGGCAAGGCGATCAAGGAGCTCGGCACCATACCGAGCTACTGGACGATGGCCTTCGGCATCGCGTTCGCCAGCTTTGGCTCCTACGCCGTGAACACGTTCCTCACCCTCTACATCTATGGCGAGCCGACGGCTGAGACGGCAGCATGGGTCGGCGCCTTCGTGACCCTGCCCCTGCAGCCGCTCCTCATCGGACTCGGCATCGGCAACGCCATTTTCTACGCATCCGGCACGTTCCTCGGTGGGTATATCGCTGACCGGCTCGGCAAGAAGAACGTAGCGGCGTACGCCCTTGTGCCGGCAGTCACGATCGCCATCGCAGCGGTCGCCATCGCCTTCGCATGGATGACGAGCTCACCGACGATTTTCTTCATCTGCCTAAGCATTTATATCTTCTTCCTCGGGTTTTACCTCGGGCCAAGTTTCTCTGTGGCGCAGAACCTCGCCAAGGTGTCTGTCAGGGCGACCTCCACGGCAGTGTTCTTCTTCGTCCTGAACCTCATCGCGCTGGGTGGCGGGCCATCGTTCACAGGCTTCATGTACGACGTCTTCGCGGTGGAGACGGGCGATCAGCTCACGGGCCTCCGCTGGTCGCTGCTGCTCCTGTCGGTCAGCTACGCCCTGTCCGTCATCCTGTTCCTGATCACAGCGCGCACGCTGCCCAAGGACTGGGCGAGGGCGCAGGGTGCGGCACCTGAGGCTGTTGAAACGAAGGAAGCGACCGCCTAATTGCTCTTGCGAGTCATTCGCAAAAGTAAGCCTATGCGCACCGCCGCCAAGACCGCGACCTACTCGGTAATGCACTTCGCCGTCGCCTTCACGGTCGCTTTTTCGCTCACGGGGAGCTGGAAAGCGGCCGCGGCAATCGGTCTGATCGAGCCGCTGATCCAGACCGCAGCCTATCTCGTCCACGAGAAGGCGTGGTCCTGCGTGCCTTTCCGGAGTTATCCACAAAGGGCGCCTGATCCTGCGTGATAGTGTGACTGTTCGTTCACGCGAACTGCGTAAAACCAGCGCTTGCATCGAACCGGGGCGCACCCGACATCGTTTAAGCTGCTGCGCACCCCTCATCCATGCGCGGCGGCGGCGGAGGCTGCGCTGACGAACCAGGCGGGCTTTGCCGGAGACTGCCGAAAGGAGTTCTTCATGAACGAAGACACCAGGACCTATCCCGTCCTTCCCCTGCGCGACATTGTCGTGTTCCCGCACATGGTCGTGCCGCTGTTCGTCGGCCGCGATAAATCCGTGCGCGCCCTCGAAACGGTCATGGAAGCTGACCGCGAGATTCTTCTCGTTGCCCAGAAAGACGCCGGCAACGATGATCCGACCCAGGACGACATCTACCGCCTCGGCGTGGTCGCCAAGGTGCTCCAGCTCCTCAAGCTGCCCGACGGCACCGTGAAGGTGCTGGTCGAAGGCGGCCGCCGCGCGGAGATCACCAACTATACCGAAGAAGAGAGCTACTTCGAAGCCGAAGCCGTCGAGCTCGAAGAGAACGAAGGCGAAGAGGCCGAGATCGAAGCCCTCGCTCGCTCGGTGAACGCCCAGTTTGAGAGCTATGTGAAGCTCAACAAGCGCGTCAGCCCCGAAGTCATCGTCTCGATCGGCCAGATCGACGATGCCTCGAAGCTCGCCGACACGGTCGCTTCGCACCTCAACCTCAAGATCGCCGAGAAGCAGGAGCTCCTCGAGATCACCTCCGTCCCGCAGCGCCTCGAAGCCGTCTACGGCTTCATGGAAGGCGAGATGTCGGTTCTCCAGGTCGAGAAAAAGATCCGTGGACGTGTCAAACGCCAGATGGAGAAGACCCAGCGCGAGTACTACCTGAATGAGCAGATGAAGGCCATTCAGAAGGAACTCGGCGACGGCGAAGAGGGCAAGGACGAGCTCACCGAACTCGAAGAAAAGATCGAGCGCACCAAGCTCACCAAGGAAGCCCGCACGAAGGCCGAGGCTGAGCTCAAGAAGCTCCGCCAGATGTCGCCCATGTCGGCTGAGAGCACGGTCGTCCGCAACTATCTCGACTGGATCCTGTCGATCCCGTGGAACACCCGCGGCAAGCTGAAGACCAATCTTCAGAAGGCTGAGGATGTCCTCGACCGTGATCACTACGGTCTCGACAAGGTCAAAGAGCGGATCGTCGAATATCTCGCCGTGCAGAAGCGGACCGGCAAGCTGAAAGGCCCGATCCTCTGCCTCGTCGGCCCTCCGGGTGTCGGTAAGACCTCGCTCGGCAAGTCCGTCGCGGAAGCCACGGGCCGTGAGTTCGTGCGCGTATCGCTTGGCGGCGTGCGTGACGAGAGCGAGATCCGCGGTCACCGCCGGACCTATATCGGCTCGATGCCTGGCAAGATCATCCAGTCGATGAAGAAGGTGAAGAAGACGAACCCGCTCTTCCTCCTCGACGAGATCGACAAGATGGGCTCCGACTTCCGCGGTGATCCGTCTGCGGCGCTTCTCGAGGTGCTTGATCCGGCGCAGAACGATACGTTCTCGGATCACTATCTCGAGGTCGATTACGACCTGTCGGACGTGATGTTCATCACCACGGCCAACTCGCTCAACATGCCTCAGCCGCTTCTCGACCGGATGGAGATCATCCGTATTCCGGGCTACACGGAAGACGAGAAGATGGAGATCGCTGTCCGCCACGTCCTGCCGCGTCTCCGCAAGGAGCATGGCCTGAAGGACGAGGAGTGGGTGATCGAGGACGACGCGCTGATGCAGCTCGTCAGGACCTACACCCGCGAGGCCGGCGTGCGCTCGCTCGAGCGTGAGCTCGCCAATCTCGCCCGCAAGGCGGTGACGGTGCTTGAGAAGGAAGAAGACACCGAGAGCGTTCGTGTGACCACGGATAATCTCGCTGACTTCGCAGGCGTGCCGAAGTACCGCTATGGCGAGATCGACGGCGACGATGCCGTCGGCATCGTGACAGGCCTCGCCTGGACTTCCGTGGGCGGCGATATCCTCAAGATCGAGGGTGTCACCATGCCGGGCAAGGGCCGCATGACCCCGACCGGCAACCTGAAGGACGTGATGAAAGAATCGGTCTCGGCCGCCGCATCCTACGTGCGCAGCCGCGCCGTGGAGTTCGGCATCAAGCCGCCTGTCTTCGAGAAGACCGACATCCACATCCACGTCCCCGAAGGCGCGACGCCTAAGGACGGCCCTTCCGCAGGTGTCGCCATGGCCACCGCGATCGTCAGTGCCCTGACCGGTATCCCGGTGCGCAAGGACATCGCCATGACCGGCGAGATATCGCTGCGTGGCCGTGTTCTCGCTATCGGTGGCCTCAAGGAGAAACTGCTGGCCGCGATGCGGGCAGGGGTGACGACTGTCCTTATCCCTGAGGAGAACGAAAAGGACCTCGCGGACATCCCTCAGAATGTGAAGGATGGCCTCGAGATCATCCCGGTCGAGCACGTCGACGACGTCCTCAAGCTGGCCCTCACCGGCCCGCTGACGCCGATCGAATGGGACCCGGAGGAGGAGGCCCTGCAGAAGCAGGAAGCCGCCAAGACCGAGACACCAAGCGATCCGGGCTCCGTGGTGACGCACTAAGCTCATCGAGAACTGAACGAGAAAGGCGGGCTCCGGCCCGCCTTTTTTTGTCATATGGACCCCTAGCTCGTCCTCTGGTCCACTCTCCTAAAAAGTGGGTGGAACATGGGCATCACGATCGATCCCGATAACAAGGGTCTCACCATGAAGGTCGCGGGCAGCAAGACGCTTGCGCGGATGGTGCATCTCGACTGGCCGACCAACACCTCCTTCTGGGTCCTGAGCCTCAAGGGGCGATCCTACGGCTTCCTGACGGGGCGGGGATATCGCCTGGAAGCGGGCGAGACGAACCCCGACGTCGATGCGAAGACGGGTCTGATCCGCCAGCGCCTCCTCAGCCTCGGTGACGAGATCCGCCATCCCGAAACCGTCAAGGTGCTCGCACCGAAGCAGGCGCTCAAATCCGCGAAGGAACGCGACGCGGTCCTCGCGGTGATCCTCGCCATGCTAGAAGCGCGAAGCACGACGAGAGCGGGAGTTGGCGGTGTCGTCGTGGCTCCGGCACTTAGGAAACGCTTCGGCATTGCTGCTGAGCTGGTCGAAGCCCAGCCGACCCAACGCCTGATGATGCCGAAACGCAGCGTCTTCCCCAAGCTCGCAAGGCTTCCCCTCCGCCGCCGGTAGCGCCGCGAAGGAACCGCCTTCCCATCGGAGGAGGAAAGTCCTACCTGCCGCCTATGAAAGCGAAACAGCCTGCCCAGTGCGCCACCATGGAAGACGTCCGCGAGGGCGTTGATGAACTCGACCGAGAGCTCGTGCGGATCCTCGCCATCAGGCAGGGCTACATGGAGGCTGCTGCCCGGATCAAACCGCGTGCGGAGGATGTCCGGGTGCCCTGGCGCATCGAGGATGTGGTCGAAAAAGTCCTGAAAACCTCGGAATCTGAAGGCCTCTCGCCACGAATCGCAGAGCCCGTATGGCGAGAATTGATCGAATGCTGCATCGCACATGAGGCGAAAATCTGGGAAAAGCTGCGTTCTGAGTGATCTAAATAACGCAGCAAAAACAGCTCTCTAAAATTGGAACCCGCAGAAATGCTGGGTTTCAGGGAAATTCCCCTTTGACGGGCACGGAAAACTCTCTCTAGCCTCGCGCGAGTGGCCCCGGAGGCCGCATAAACAAAGGGGTTTTCACGCCATGAACAAGAACGAATTCATCGACGAAGTTGCGCGCAAGGCAGACATGAGCAAGGCGCAGGCCGGCAAGGCCGTGGACGCCGTCTTCGACGCCATCACCGAAGCGCTGCAGAACGGCGATGATGTCCGCCTGGTCGGCTTCGGCACCTTCTCCTCGGCTCGCCGCGAAGCCCGTGAAGGCCGCAACCCGCGCACCGGTGAGACCATCCAGATCAAAGCCTCGAACCAGCCGAAATTCTCGGCCGGCAAAGGCCTCAAGGACGCGCTGAACTAAGCTTCCGCAGCATCCTCGCCCGCCTCGGCGGGCGACTGGGAGACCCCCGTCCGTCAGGCGGGGGTTTTTCTTTTCCGAAAGCGTGGCGACAGCGCTTGCCGCCCCTCGTGATTCGGGCCTAAGGCGGCCTCCCATGACGCGGTATATTTTCATCACCGGCGGCGTGGTTTCCTCACTCGGAAAAGGGGTGGCCTCGGCAGCGCTCGGAGCGCTTCTTCAGGCGCGCGGCTATTCCGTCCGACTGCGGAAACTCGACCCCTATATCAATGTCGATCCCGGCACGATGTCGCCCTACCAGCACGGCGAGGTCTTCGTGACCGACGACGGCGCTGAGACCGACCTCGACCTTGGCCACTATGAGCGCTTCACGGGCGTCTCGGCGACCAAGGGCGACAACATCACCACTGGCCAGATCTATTCGAGTGTAATCGAGAAAGAGCGCCGCGGGGATTACCTCGGCGCGACGGTGCAGGTGATCCCGCACATCACGGACTCGATCAAAGACTTCATCCGTTCCTCCGCGCTTGATGAGAATGGCGAGCCGGTCGATTTCCTCCTTTGCGAGATCGGCGGCACAGTGGGCGATATTGAAGGCCTGCCGTTCTTCGAGGCCATTCGTCAGTTCGGGAACGAAGAGCCGAGAGGCTCCTGCGTTTTCGTGCACCTGACGCTGATGCCCTATATCTCCGTGGCCGGAGAGATGAAGACCAAGCCGACCCAGCACTCGGTGAAAGAGCTGCGTTCCATCGGTATTCAACCGGATGTTCTCCTTGTCCGCGCCGACAGGCCGATCCCGGATGGCGAGAAGCGCAAGATCGCGCTCTTCTGCAACGTCCGTGAGAGCGCCGTGGTCCAGGCGATGAACTCCCGCACGATCTATGAGGTTCCGCTCGATTACCACGGCGAAGGCTTCGACACCGAAGTGCTGGCAGCCTTTGGGATCGAGGATGCTCCGGCTCCTGACCTTTCGCGCTGGCAGGAGATCACCCGGAGGATCATTTCTCCCGATGGCGAGGTCCGGATTGCTGTCGTTGGCAAGTATACCGTCCTCAAGGATGCCTATAAATCGCTGATCGAAGCGCTGGCGCATGGCGGGATCGCAAACAACATCCGTGTCGAGATCGAATGGATCGACGCGAGTATCTTCGAGGATGACGAGCTTGCCACGGACCGTCTGTCCGGAGTCCACGGAATTCTCGTCCCCGGCGGGTTTGGCGAGCGCGGGGCCGAGGGCAAGATCCTGGCTGCGCGCTATGCCCGTGAGAAAGACATTCCCTATTTCGGCATCTGCTTCGGTATGCAGATGGCTGTGGTCGAGGCGGCTCGGTCGCTTCTCGGCAAGGATGCTGCGACATCTTCCGAGTTCACCGAGAAGGGCGAGCACGTCGTCGGCCTGATGACCGAGTGGGAGAAGGACGGCGTCGTCCAAGAGCGGACCGAGGACACCGACCTTGGCGGAACCATGCGCCTTGGCGCCTATGAGGCGAAGCTCGCCGAGGGCTCGAAGGTCCGCGAGATCTATGGCTCCGAGACGATCCATGAGCGCCACCGCCACCGGTTCGAAGTGCAGATGGACCTCGAAGCTCCGTTTGCGGAGCATGGCGTCAAGTTCACGGGCAAGTCTCCTGACGGGCTGTTGCCGGAGATCATGGAGATCGAGAGCCACCCCTGGTTCATCGCGGTGCAGTACCACCCCGAACTCAAAAGCCGTCCATTCGATCCGCACCCGCTGTTTGCGAGCTTCATCGAAGCTGCGCTGAAGCGGTCGCGGTTGGTTTGATTTTCCGCTCTTTCCACCAGCGTTTTCCCGGACTTGATCCGGGATCCATGAATTGAGTGTTCCAACGGTTGAGCCGGATGGTCCATGGGTCCCGGATATTTGCCGTGCAAATTCCGGGAGAGCGGGGTTTTGGAAATCTCATTCGTTGTCATTCCGGGTCGCTCGGAGAGCGGGCCCGGAACCCATAAGTTCGGCGTATGGGTTCCGGGTTCAGGCTGCGCCTGCCCCGGAATGACAGGGTTTTGGGCAGGGGGACGTGCCCGCCCGTGTCGGTTTTTTTGAGAAGACGGGTGTCCGGGCGCGGTTTGGGCCATGCTCTGACTAAGTTTTTTGTGCGCGAGCCAAGCCGCGCCCGGCGGTGCTTTGTGCGAGAGGCCATGTCCGCGGGGTTTTGAGGCCGGCGGCTAAGCACTTCAAACTCTCGAACAGCGTGTGCGGATCGTTAGGCCGCGCAGGCCATCGGCACCGCTTCCGAAGCGCTGGCTGGAACGACCGGTCAGGCCCGTCACCTTCGGAAGACGGGGTAAGAGTAGGTGATGGATAGGTGGCGGGGATAAGTGGAGCTTTGCTCTTTTTTCTCGATGGATCCTGGATCGGGGTCCAGGATGACGGGGTAGCAAGATCAGCTCTCAGATTTCGTCTTCCCGGAGTCGACCTGGGATCCACGGACGGACCGTCCGGAGGATTGAGGAGGTTGGTTCATGGGTCCCGGATATTTGCTGCGCAAATTCCGGGAGAACGGGGAGGGGCGTTGGGCCCGTTTACATCTTCACGCTGATCGAAAGGGCGCCGAAGACGTCTCCGCGTTCCTGCACTTCGTAGCGCTTGGAGCGGGCGACCATGGTCCAGCTGAGCTGGGCGCCGCCGAAGTCGAAGACGACACCGGCCTGGGCATCGGCGACGAAAGCTTTCTTGTCTGCAGACGGACCGTCTTGGAAGAGGCTGCCGTCGATGAAGAGGTCGTGGGCGACGACGCGGCCTTCGATGCCTGCGAAGAGGAACCAGCTGTCCTCGCGGGCGAAGTGGCCCGAGCCGGTGAGCGACGGACGGATGCGGGCCGGGCCGAAGTTCGGCTTGAGGTTCGGGCCCATGCGCCACATGGCGCCGCCGCGGGCGTTGACGGCGACATTGCCGAAGCTCGCACCTGCGACGGGGGTGAGCTCCATGTCGAGGCCGCCGAGCTTGCCGTTGGCGATCGAGCGGCCCTTCCAGTCATAGGCGATGTTGAGCGCGAACTCGTCTTCAAGCTGACGGTCCCAGCCTTGGGCTTCGTAGAAGTTCAGCGAACGGTGGAACCAGTTCTGGGTGTCTTCGCCGAGCGCCGAGGGGCCGACCACGCCAGCTTCCAGCGTGAAGAGCTGCCACTTGCCGTCATCCTCGGTGAGGAGTGCGTATTCGCCGAAGAGGTAGCCTGCGTAAGGGTGATCATCGTCGGACGGGTTGGCGATGGTGATGTCTTCGCCGGTGAAGATCTGCTGGCTGCCTGCGAAGCTGCGGCGGACGACGGTGTCTTCGCCGGTGAAGAGGCGCTCGAAGGCGTTGGGCTCAACCGGAGCGGTGACATAGGCGAGGCGCAGGCCGTTGGTGTAGTGGCGGTCCTGGCCCGAGACGACGTCGTTCTCGACTGTGAAGGTGAGGGTGCCTTTCTCCTCAGCCTGAGCATCGGCGCTGATGAGCGCTGCACTCACGAGGAGAGAGAGAAGAATATGTCCCGGCGTGCGAACCATGCCGGGGTCGTTTCAAGAAGCGGGCCAGATTCCCGCTCAGGGTGTATCTCTGGGAGCGCCTTCGCGCCTGCAGCACGCAGGAAAAGCAAAGCGGGCCCGGCGTTTCCGCCGAACCCGCTCTACCTCTTCTCCCAGAAGACTTAGACTTCGACGCCGCGCACCGGACGGTGTTCAAAGCCGAGACGGTCCATCGCCTGAAGGCGAAGATCCGTTTTGAGCCGCTCATTCAGGTCCCGATAAAGGACGCGCTTCCCGCCCTCACGCTCGGTCGACCAGATATCAGCGGCGACAAGGTCGATCATCTCGCGCTGGTCCGAGCTGAGCTGCGCCCAGGTGGCCTCGGCGCGGATATAGTGTGTCTCTGACCCGACAGAGCCCGCAGTGGTGGCCACCAGCATCGCGACGGCCATCAGTTTGATAATCGGCATATTTTCAACACCCCCGTGTTTCAGCGTTCCGATATAACAGGGAGGGGTTCAGGTTCGGTCAGGCCGAGCGGGCAAAATTGAGCGACCGGAATTAACCTTGCCGCCGCATTCATTAAGGGCCCAGACTCACAAATCTCACGGGTTTGGTCGAGGTGGTCTGGCGCGCTGGCTAGGAGCTGGGCCGCCGGAATGGCCAGCCCTTTCAAGGCTCAGCAACGACGACAGAGTGCCAGACCGCCCGATCCTTCGGACGTCCGACCCTCGCCCGTCGGACGTCGGCGCTGAGGAACCAAAAGGGCCAGCCATTCCGGCTCCTCAGCTTCTAGCCGAGCGGGTGAGGGACTGGACGCCAAACCCGTGAGATTTATGAGGCTGGGCCCTTAGGGCGGATTTGGCTGTGGACAGGGCAGCGCACTTGGGTTAGCTGGCGCGGCTTACAGAACACCAGGAGAGAGCCCCGTGGCCGTCCCCAAGAGTAAAATCACCAAGTCGAAGCGCGGCATGCGCCGTGCGCACGACCGCCTCGACGCCCCGTCCTTCATCGAGGACAGCAAGACTGGCAACCTGCGCCGCAACCACCACATCGACCTGAAAGCCGGCACCTATAACGGCCGCCAGGTCCTCGAGCCGCAGGAAGACTAAGCCGGAGCCCTCTTAGGGTTTCCAGCTTCGCAAGGTTAAGAGCCGCGTGGGTCCGCCCTCGCGGCTTTTTCTGTTTGTGGCACTAGGAAGGTTTGCGCGCTTGTCTGGTCGCAACGTGCTTCTCGAGCGGCACATCGGGCTTCTTCTTCCAAGCGCCAACTCGTTCGACACCTTGGATCAGCGAGCTCTCGATCTCCTCGGCAACTTCTTCAGGCATCGAAGTCAACTGATTAGCAGCTTGCTTTGCCCCTCGTCGATTTTGACGATGTTCCTTGGCTTTGCGGGCGGGAACTGCCTTTCGTGATGCCTTGTCATTCTCGCCGTAATCGTTGCGTCGGTCTTTTGCGTAGCTCAGCGCTTTTTTCTCTTGAGGCGATCGCTTCTTCTTGTCGGGCATGGATATCTTCGTACCCCACCGCTTCTGTGGCGACAATTCGTTCCGGCGACTGGCACCGCTGCTTTGCGTCTGCGAAGAAAGTGCCTATGGGCCTCTCACGCGTTACAGGAGAGCCGCCATGTTCATGATCGCCGACATTCTCGCCCGTGAGATCCTCGACAGCCGGGGGTTCCCGACGGTTGAAGTGGATGTGGTGACCGAAGATGGCTCGATGGGCCGCGCGGCTGTGCCGTCGGGAGCCTCGACGGGTATGCATGAGGCGCATGAGCGCCGCGATGGCGAGAAGCGCTATGGCGGCAAGGGCGTGCGCGACGCTGTCCACGCGGTGCAGACGGAGATCTCCGAGATCCTCCTCGGCGTTGATGTGGACGAGCAGGTCTTCATCGACCGCGCCATGATCGACCTCGACGGCACCGCGAACAAAGGCCGGATCGGCGCAAACGCTATCCTCGGCGTGAGCCTGGCCGTGGCGAAGGCTGCTGCGGCGGCCCATGAGCTACCGCTCTTCCGCTTCCTTGGTGGGCCGACGGCGAACATCCTGCCTGTGCCGATGATGAATATTCTCAATGGCGGTGCGCATGCGGACAATCCTGTCGACATCCAGGAGTTCATGATCATGCCGGTCGGCGCGGATAGCTTCGCCGAAGCGCTGCGCATGGGGGCTGAGACCTTCCAGGCCCTCAAGAAGAAACTGAAAGCCGCTGGCATGGGCACGAACGTCGGTGACGAGGGCGGCTTTGCGCCGAACATCTCGTCCTCGCGCGCGGCACTCGACCTCATCATGGAAGCGATCGAGGAAACTGGCCTCAAGACCGGCTCCGACATGGTCCTCGCCCTTGATGTGGCGTCCACGGAGTTTTTTGCCGACGGCAAGTACACGCTGGCCGGGGAGGGCTCGACCCTCGATTCTGGCGGCATGGCGGAATATCTCGCCAAGCTCGCCAGCGACTATCCCATCAAGTCGATCGAAGACGGCATGGCCGAGGACGACTGGGACGGCTGGGCCGAGCTGACCCGCCAGATCGGCGACAAGGTGCAGCTGGTCGGTGACGACCTCTTCGTGACCAATCCGAAGCGCCTCGCCACCGGCATCGAGAAGAAGTCGGCCAACTCGATCCTCGTCAAGGTCAACCAGATCGGTACGCTGACGGAAACCTTCGAGGCCGTGAACATGGCCCACAAGGCTGGCTTCACCGCCGTCATGTCCCACCGCTCGGGCGAGACCGAAGACACGACCATCGCCGACCTCGCCGTGGCTACGGGCTGCGGCCAGATCAAGACCGGCTCGCTCGCCCGCTCCGACCGGACGGCGAAGTACAACCAGCTCCTCCGCATCGAGGAAATCCTCGGCCCGAGCGCTGTTTATCCGGGTGCTGATATTTTCAAGGCCTAAGCGTTCACCAAGATTAACGCCAAACCCGCCGCGCCCTTGGCCCGGCGGGTTTTTTAATGCACGGGAAGAGCGGCATTAATCCAGCTCTAACAGGTGTTACCAACAGGGCCCGGATTCTGCTGTTTGATTCACTCCACGGTAACTCTCCTTGGTAGATGGTGAGTCGTCCCAGTGAGTTGATCAGTATGCACCTTATTCAGTCATTTGTCCTGTCTTCCGTCCTTCCCGCAGCCCTCATCGTTGGTGCTGCGTATCAGGCGTTGATGGCGATGAACGGCCCGGACGGCTTCAGCCGTGCCGAGCAGCTGGCTGAAATTCGTGCCGAAGCCGAGGCGGACCTGCTTGCGCTGCAGGAGCGTCAGGCGTCGCTGGAGGCGAGGGCGGACCGGCTGGTTCTGGCGAGCCTCGACGATGACCTCCTCGATGAGCGCGTCCGCGCGAACCTCGGCCACATGCGCCCCGGTGAGTACCGGATCGCCGTGGCAGAGCTCGATGAGGTGGCCTCGCTGGAGGTTTCCACGAGCGCGGCCCTGACGAGCTTGATCGCAACGGCATTGCTCGATCAGGGGGCGTGAGGCCTACCTCTCCCGATCACGGGATAGGTCGAAATCTATCTGATTTCGGGTGAGGGGATCGGCGGAGCCGGAATGCTTGAGCCCTCACCCTCGCTCCCTCTCCCGCGATCGGGAGAGGGAGGCGGTACTTTCTGAGCTAGGACCCCGTGGCGAGCTTCAAGATATCGGTGAGTGCTGGTATGCTTCACTCATGACCATCACAGGACCGGAACTCATGGTCATCGTCGGGATGACCCTGATCTTCTTCTCGGGGGTCACGTTTTTCGCCCTGAAGGACGAATTGCGCAGGCGCTAACCGCACACCTTGCCGCGCTTGAGCCTTGGGGCATTCCCTCTTAGATGCCCCTTATGGCCACGCTCATTGATCTCGATAAACGCCCCGCGCTCAGGCACCCGGAGAAGCAGAAAAATCCGGAGAGCCCGATCCTGCGCAAGCCGGAATGGATTCGCGTGAAAGCGCCGACATCCAAGGGCTATCTCGAGACCCGGGATATCGTGAAGTCCAAGAACCTCGTCACCGTGTGCGAAGAAGCGGCCTGCCCGAACATGGGCGAGTGCTGGGACAAGAAGCACGCGACCATGATGATCCTGGGCGAGATCTGCACCCGCGCCTGCGCGTTCTGCAATGTGCGGACTGGCCTGCCGAATGCGGTCGATACCGATGAGCCTCGCCGGGTGGCCGAGGCTGTGGCGGAGATGGGCCTCAAACACGTGGTGATCACGTCTGTTGACCGCGACGACCTCGAAGATGGCGGCGCGCAGCACTTTGTCGATGTGATCGAAGCGATCCGCGCGGCCTCGCCCGGCACGACGATCGAGATCCTGACGCCTGACTTCCTGCGGAAGCCTGCCTGGGCGCTCGACAAGGTGATCGATGCGGGGCCTGACGTCTTCAACCACAACCTTGAGACCGTGCCGCGGCTCTACCTGAACATCCGGCCGGGCGCGCGGTACTACCACTCGATGCGCCTCTTGGAGCGGGTGAAGGAGCGTGCGCCTGATCAGTTCACCAAGTCCGGCCTGATGGTTGGCCTCGGTGAGAGCAAGGAAGAGGTGATGCAGGTGATGGACGACATGCGCTCCGCCGGCATCGACTTCCTGACCATCGGCCAATACCTCCAGCCGACGCGCAAGCACGCTCCGGTGGACCGGTTCGTGACGCCCGAAGAGTTCAAGAGCTACGAAGTCCTGGCGCGCGCCAAGGGCTTCCTGATGGTCTCCGCCAGCCCGCTGACCCGGTCGAGCTATCACGCGGACGCGGACTTTGCGGAGATGAAGGCGGCCCGGGAAGCGAAGGGCAGCAAGTGACGTCTTCCCGGAAAGCCGTGAGGCTTATCCGGGATCCATGGACCGCCCGTTGCGAGAGCGCTTCAGGTCAGGCCATGGGTCCCGGACATTCGCTCAGCGAATTCCGGGAGAGCGGAGTAGTAAAATGACCGCCCACCACGAACGTATTCTTGTGCCGTATACGCCTGATCAGATGTTCGAGCTGGTCATGGATGTCAGGAAATATCCGCGCTTCATTCCCTTCGTGGAGGCGTTGCGGGTGACGAGTGATGACCGGGCCGAGGATGGGACCGGGCAGCTCTGCGCCGATATGGTGGTCAGGTACTCCGTGTTCAGAGAAACTTTCCGCTCCGAAGTGACGGCTGCGCGGGAAGGGCACACGGTGGACATCCGCTATGTGAAGGGGCCGCTCCAGAACCTCACCAACAACTGGAAGTTCGAGCCCCATGAGAAGGGGTGCTGCATCGACTTCCGGCTGGACTTCGCCTTCAACAACCGCCTGATGCAGGCCGCGGCGATGAAGTTCGTGGACCATGGCTTCAAACGCATGTCCGGCGCGTTCATCAAGGAAGCTGGCAAGCGCTACGAGCCTGTCGGGGCCTAAGATGCCAAAGATCAGCGCGCGGTATGAGTCCCGTAAGGCGCTGAAAAAGCTTCGGTCAGTCGCAGTCTTTGTGGGCAAAGAGTGTCGAGGCGAAGTGGCGCTCGACGGCGACGACTTCGTTCAGTTGGACGAGGGCGCAGTCTTTCGGGTCTACGACGGGATCTTTCCTTCGCGTCCGCTTGTTGCGGAGGGGAGAGGTGATCTTGTCGTGGAGATCGGAAGGTGGCGGGCGCCCGATGTTCTGGCTGCCGTTAGATGGTTTCTGATGCAGGCATTGGTAGTGACCAGTCTCGTCGCTTTCTCGGTCTGGATTGATCTACTTGTGCTGCCTGGTGCAGTGCAGATAGCTGTCTGGCTAGCCTACTGGGCGACCGTACTCTGGCTTATCTTCAAAACAGACTGGGTGTTCAATCCACCGCCGCGGCCCGTCAGAATCCTAAAAGAGAACGAAATCTGAACCCTGCCTCTTGTCGATAGTCGATATGATCACCATCTCCTAGTCATGGCGCCGAGAGGTGCCTTCAAGACGAGGAGGCGAATTTTGACCAGTAAGACTGCAGACAAGATGTTCGACGAGAAGACGTTCAAGCATCAGCTTCGCCCGGCATGGACGCCGGTGAATATCGCGCTGATGATCCTGTTCTTCGTGACGGGGCTCTGGCCGCTCGGCCTCGCAGCCATCGTTTACATGATGTACGGCAAGGAGATGGGCCTCGACCTGTCCAATTGGGGCGATGCCAAGTCCAGCGCCAAGCGCGCTGCAAACAAGGGTTTCTCCTGGGCTTCGAACCGCACCACGCCGAGCTCTGGCAATGCAGCCTTCGACGAATGGCGCGAAGCCGAGATCGAGCGCCTGCGTGAAGAGAAGCGCAAGCTGGATGAGGCTCGCGATGCCTTTGAGGAGCACATGAAAGAGCTCCGCATGGCCCGCGACCGCTCGGAGTTTGACAACTTCAAGCGCGCCTGGGAGCAGAAACGCTCCGGCCAGTCGGATAGCGACACCATTAACCTCTGAGCGGACGCCTAAACCCTCATGAGGACCAGGAGGCGCCGGGTGAGAACCTGGCGTCTCCGCACGTTTACGGGAGCTGGGAACCCGCAAGGAACAGAAGAGGACCGACAGCCGTTTACTCCCCAAGGCCTCCAAGGAGAGCAAAATGGGCAAGTTTTTTGGTTCGCTTCTTTTCTTCGGGATTCTCGGCTTCGTCGGCTGGATGATGATCGGCGGTATGAACGGCGTGGATTCGCCGCTTCGGACCGATCTTCCCGCCGAAGCACGCAGCGCCAATCGCGTTGCAGATAATGGCGAAGATGCCGCCCGCTCACTCGATCAGGTGCTTGAAGACGCGCTCCGCAACGCCGAGCGCGCCGAGCGCCTCGCCAGTGAGCTCGAGCAGCGCAGCACCGACGCCTACGAAGCCGCGAACTCTATCCAGACGCTGGTCTCGACCAACTCCGCCGCTGCAACTTCGCGCATGACGACGATCGCCGCCGCGCAGAATGCCGAGCGGACTGCAGCGCTGATGCGCAGCTATGCAAACGAGCTGCAGGCCCGCCTGACCGAAGCCGAGCGGCTGGCTGACGAGGCTCGTGAAGCCGCCGCGATGGTGGCGAGTGTCGAGGAGAGCAAGCTTGAAGCCCAGCGTGCTGCTGAACGTGCTGCCGATGCGCGGGACGAGCTTCGCGAAGCCCGGATCGACGCGGCGCAGACCGCGCGCGCTGCTGCGGACATGCGCCCGACGCTGGCGACCTACGAAGAGCAAGAGCCGGTGGTGATCGTGGAGGAAGATGACGGCCCTGAGGCCATCATCGTCGTGCCGATTGGTGAAGCCGAGGAAGTCGAAGAACCGACCGCGCCTTACTAAGCGAGGCGAAAGGACGACTGACCGCGCTCAGAAGCTCTGTGCCATGCAAATCGAAACGCTCGATTTGGCGCGAATGACTTCCAACCGCTCCGGTGTAGGCAGGTCGTTGAGCAGGGCCTCTCGGATGCGAGAAGCCGCTTCGACTTCATTTCTGCTGAGAGTCAGGTCGCGGGAGCGTTGGAGACTGTACCAGGTTGCGGCCTTCTGTTCAGCGCTGAACTTCCGGGTGGTTTCTTTCAGACCCTTACAACAGCTCTTGATGGCGCGGTTGATGTCTTTCTTCGGTGCTCGCCCGCCCAGTCGTACGGCCTCGACATAGTCTTCGAGCGTGCCTTTGCAGACCTTGGTGAGCTCACCGTCTGATTTCTTCTCGTAGGAGACGCCGTCGCTGGTCTTTGGGCTGCATGCCGCCAGGAGGAAAGCAGACGCAATGATGGTGATAGCGGGCTTCAGGCAGCTTGTGAGATCGTCGACGTTTTTCATACGGAACTTACCCCTCTGTTCTGAGTTTCGAGGAAAGTTCTGTCTCACCCGATGGAGCGGTTCAAAGGGTTAGCGCAGTGCCTGCGCTGCACCCCAAGGACGATAGTCATGCTGAGTGAGTGAGGTCTCGTTGGTTAGCGGGGACCGCCGGGTCCACCGGGGCCGCCCGGACCGCCTGGTCCCTGCTGCGGGAGGCCGACCTGGCCAACACCGCCGAGGAGCTGCTCGAAGAAGCTCAGCTCCTTGCCGCGGGTCCGCGTGGTGCGGGAGACGATGTCGATGTTCGTGCCGTCCGCGAGGGTCAAAGTATCGACACCCTCGACCATGCCCCCACCGTCGAAGCGGAAGGCCACGACGCGGCGGTCGTAGACCTGGCTGCGGAAGAAGGCGCGGGAGTTGTTGTTCTGGGTAATGTAGTACCAGACATCGTCATGAAGCGGGGGCCTGACCGAGGGCTCGCCGAAACGCGCGATGATCGATTCGCGGCTGTCGACGCCAGGAATGGCATTGAGACCGCTCTCGCCGAGCTCGACCACGTAGCCATGCTGGGAACGGGTGGAGACGCACCCCGAAAGAACCACCGCTG
This sequence comes from Parvularcula mediterranea, assembly GCF_013085255.1. GTDB lineage: Bacteria > Pseudomonadota > Alphaproteobacteria > Caulobacterales > Parvularculaceae > Parvularcula > Parvularcula mediterranea. Next base: position 387,712 of record NZ_JABFCX010000003.1, on the reverse strand, counting down.
CGAGGGCTGCTGAGACAATGACACGCTTCATCCGCATGTGATGTCTGAGACACAGTCGCGCGTCAATCTCCGTTCGAGTTTGAGTGAATGAGTTCCGCGAAAGAATGTCCCGCCCGCCTTTCTCCTGCAGCGAAGCTGGCCTATCTGCAGGCCATTGGAGGCCCTGATGTTTGAGCGTGGAAAAGAGTTTGTGAGCAGGTTCCTCGGCCGCGACGCCGAGCGGAGGACGGCTCACGAGATCTATGTGAAGGCCGCGGAAGCCTCGCGCCAGCCAGCCTTCTACGCCGACTATGACGTGCCCGACACCGTCGAGGGCCGGTACGACATGCTGAGCATCCACATCATCCTCGTGCTCAGGACCCTCAAGACGAAGAAGCAGGAAACGGCCAATCTGGCGCAGCTCGTCTTCGACGTGATGTTCCGCAACGTCGACGACACACTGCGCGAGATGGGCGTGGGTGACCTGAAGGTCGGCAAGAAAGTGCGCGAGTATGCCGAGGCTTTCTTCGGCCGCGCGCTCGCCTATGAAGAAGCGCTCGCGGGCAAGGAGCCGCTGGCGGATGCGCTGGCGCGGAATGTCTATACCTCTGACGACCCGGCGGTTGCCAAGGGGCTGGCTGGCTATGTAGCGCTTGCGGCCCGCTCACTTGAGGAGCAGGGCGCAGATGCAATCGCGCGCGGCCAGTTCACCTTTCCCGAGCCGCAAGCCATGGAGACCGATGCAGCATGACGAACACGGATGAACTCTCATCGATCTCCCACGAGCTGAAGCTGTCCGAGCTGGACGGTGAAGCGCGTCACGTCTCTCTCGAAGCGAACGAAGCGGATCGGAAAGCGGTCGCCGAGCAGTTCGACATCCGGAGCGTGGAGCTTCTCAAGGGCGACTTCGACGTGACCCGCCACGCGAGCCTCGTGCGCGTCGCGGGTAGTGTCGAAGCGGTCCTCGGACGGACCTGCGTCGTCAGCCTTGAGCCGATGGAAGAGAAGATCGCCGAGGACTTCACCGCGGAGTTCACGACGGAACGCCATGACGTTGATGGCGAGGAGGTCGAAGCCGATCTCGACGCGCCTGAGCCCATCGATGGCGATGCGATCGAGCTGCGCAATGTGCTGCTCGAGCAGGTGGTTCTCGCCATGAGCCCGCATCCCCGCAAGGAGGGCGCAGAAGCCCCCGAGGATCCAGGCACCGGCGAAGGAAGCAATCCCTTCGACGTGCTGAAGTCCCTCAGGGACTGAACTGTCTGTTGGTAGAAAATGGTCGGAGTGGCCGGATTCGAACCGACGACCCCTTCACCCCCAGTAAAGTGCGCTACCAGGCTGCGCTACACTCCGACCGTCTGCCTTGCAGGCAGGTCCCGGCCCCTAGCAAAGGGCCGGGGGGTCGGCAAGCACTGATCAACGCGACAGGCGTGCTGGTTTGTAGAGCCTGACCGGGCGGCCTTCGAGGCAGGCCGGGCCCGATGCGCTGAGGCTGGCTTCGAAGATGCGGGGCTCGTCGCCTGGTACATCATCGGACATGCAGGCCGTACCCAGATCATCATAGGCGCCTTCGTTTTCCGGCAGGCGCGCGCGGATCGTATAGGTCGGGCGCAGATCGTCCACCCGGTCGAGATGGGCACCCGGCGTGACCGTGCGGGTGGTTCTCGTGATCGGTGCGATCCGGTCATCGGTGTCGATGGCGATCACGGCTGACCCCTGAGTGGTCCCGACCTGCTGGGTCGCCGAGGGATTGATGTAGATGACGACCGGCGCGTTCTGGGCAGCTGCGGGAGCTGTCACGACGCGGTTCGTCGGAACCGGCTGCAGCGAACGGGTCGGGGCGACGCGGTCTGCGACACGCGGAACCGGCGTGACCGGACGGTTGCGGAGCAGCGGTGCAGGCTGGCGCAAGACCGTGCGCGGAGTGGCTGCGAGGCGAGTGCCCTCATAGACCGTACCCCGAACATTCGGAACGACGATACGCTGGCCAACATCAAGGCGGCGGACGTCATAGATCGTGGGGTTGGCGGCCATCAGGGCACGGACAGTTGTGTCGCAGTACTCCGCAATGTCGCTGAGTGTGTCGCCATAGCTGAGCCTGACGACGCTCTCGCATTGGCCGTCGAGGCGCTCCGCGGTGTAGTCGTCATAAACCATGTGGGCGCGGCGGCTGCCGTCATAGCCTGCGAACTGAACGCGGCTTGCCGGGGCAACGCGGTCAGGCACGTAGCCCGCTCGGGTTGGAACTGGTCCGTACCGGTCATAACCATTCGTCAGCGCGGCGCTCGATGCCGTCGGTGTGCCGACATAGGTGACGGGCGGGGTATACCGATCGCTTGCGCACGCAGTCAGCGCTGTACCGAGCGCGAGCGTCGCGGCGAGGCGGAGGGGTTTCGAGATGTGTTCCTTCATTGTCTTTCACCGTGGTGGCGTCTGACAAAAGAACAGGGATCAGAAGCGACTTGTTCCGGAGTGGGACAAATCGTTACCGTCTCTACACCGATGATCTAACGGAGCCGTGATGGACCTTTCGCCTCAGGCGATGCGCTGCACGGACTTTTTCAGGGAGCCGATATCCTTGAGGAGAAGCTGGAACTCGTTGAGGAGCGCGGTCGCTTCATCACCCTTCGTCCCGGCGGAGGAGGGGGCGACATCGCCCCGGCCGATCGCCGATACGTGATCTGCGCCGTCGGACTTCAAGATCTTCTGAACGCCCTTGGTCGTGTAGCCCTCATCATGGAGGAGGCGCTTGATGCCGCGAAGGAGTTCGATGTCCTGCACCCGGTAGAGACGGCGGCCGCCGGCCCTGCGCATCGGGCGGACAGGTGAGAAGACGTCTTCCCAGTGACGCAGCACGTGCTGAGCAACGCCGAGCTCTTCTGAGGCCTCGGAGATGGTCCGGAAAGCCGTGGGCTCTTTCTGCGAACGGGAAGCCATCAGCTTCCTCCGTCCCGCATCGCTTCGTTGATGCGGTCCTTGAGCACGTGGCTGGCCCGGAAGGTCAGGACGCGGCGGGGCGTAATCGGGACCTCTTCGCCAGTCTTTGGGTTCCGTCCCATGCGCTCAGACTTCTCGCGGGTCTGGAAGGTCCCGAAGCTCGAAAGCTTGACTGTCTCGCCGTCCTCGAGCCTCTCGGTCACATGGTTCAGGAGGCTTTCCACGAAGGATGCCGACTCCGATCTGGAGAGGCCAACGTGGCGGTGGACTGCATCAGTGAGGTCTGCGCGCGTTCTGGTTCGGGTCATAGGCCAGCCAAAGATAAGGGTTTCCGAGGGTCCGGAAGTTGATCTTTGTTAGCACGGCTGACCGATTGATCAAAGTTTAGGTGCGCAGAAGCACTGCTCCCCAAGTGAGCCCGCCACCCATTCCTTCAAGCATGCAGAGTTGTCCGCGACCGATCCGGCCATCTTTCCATGCCTTGTCGAAGGCAAGGGGGATGGAAGCTGCTGAAGTATTTGCATGTTCAGAAACGGTCGAAACGACCCGGTTTTCGTCGAGCTTCAGCTTTTTCGCGACGCCGAGGAGAATCCTCTGGTTCGCCTGGTGCGGAACGAACCAGTCAATGTCAGGAATTTCGACGTTTGCGCGCTCTGCGCACTCCACAATCGCCCGGCTGATTCGCGAAACGGCCTCTTTGAAGACCTTCGGACCGTCCATTCTGAGGTGCCCGACGGTGCCTGTCGCGCTGGGTCCGCCGTCGACATAGAGGATGTCGGAGAAGCTGCCGTCGCAGCGCATGATCGAGGCGAGGACGCCGCTGTCCTCCGCTTCTTCGGCTTCGAGGACAAAAGCGCCTGCGCCGTCGCCGAAGAGGACGCAGGTCCTGCGGTCTTCCCAGTCGAGGATGCGGGAGAAGGTCTCCGCCCCGATGACGAGGGCGCGCTTGTGCTGGCCCGTCTCGAGGAGGCTCGAGGCCATGCTCATGGCGTAGAGAAAGCCGGAGCACACGGCGGCGATGTCGAACGCCGCGCCGTGGCGGATGCCGAGCTCACGCTGGATGAGGGCCGCGCTGGCGGGGAAGGTCTGGTTCGGCGTCGCGGTGGCGAGGACGATCAGGTCGATGTCGCCTGGTTCAAGCCCTGCGTCTTCGAGGGCCCGCTTCGCAGCATCAGTGCCGAGCGAAACGGTGGTCTCGTCATCGCCAGCGATGTAGCGCTGGTGGATACCCGTCCGTTCACGGATCCATTCGTCCGACGTGTCGATCTTCTCGGCGAGGTCGCCATTGGTCACGACGCGCTTGGGCAGGGCGCTTCCCACGCCGCGGAGGATTGCTCGCATCATTACTCAGCAGCCGCCTGGGTCAGCTCTTCGACTTCGACGTTCTCGGCGCGCTTGGTCACCTTGGCCACAGTCTTGGCGATGGGTTCGATGAAGGGCTTCTTCGCCAGCTTCTCGGTCTTCATGAGTGCCGAGGCGAAGCCCTCTGCGGTGGAGCCGCCGTGACTCTTCACCACGAGACCGTTGAGACCGAGGAGCGGTGCTCCGTTCACGGATGCAGGGTCCATGCGCGCCTTGAGACGTTTGAGGGACGGCATCATCAGCGCGGCACCTGCCTTAGAGAGGAGGTTCGCGGTGAGCGCTTCCTTGACCCAGTCGCCGATCATGCGGGCCGTGCCCTCGGCCGTCTTCAGCGCGACATTGCCGGTGAAGCCATCGGTGACGACCACATCGACCTCGCCGCGAGAGATATCGTCGCCTTCGACGAAGCCCGTGAAGTTCATCTCCGGGTCTGCCTCGCGGAGGATCTTCGCTGCGTTCTTGATCAGTGTGCTGCCCTTGAGGTCTTCCTCGCCGACATTCAGGAGGCCGACGCGGGGGCGGTCGGTTTCCATGAGCGCGCGGCAGTAGGCCTCGCCCATGATGGCGAACTGCACGAGCTGTTCGGCGGTGACCTCGACGTTGGCGCCGACATCGAGAACAACGGCGTGGCCGTTCATGCTCGGCCACAGGGCCGATGCGGCAGGGCGGTCGACGCCGGGGATCATCTTCAGCTGCATGCGCGAGATAGCCATCAGCGCGCCGGTGTTGCCACAAGAGACGATACCGTCAGCATGCCCCTCTTTGACGTGGCCGATGGCCTGCCACATCGAGGTGCCCTTGGAACGACGCAGGACCCGCGAGGGTTTGTCGTCCATCTTGATGACGTCTTCAGCGTGAATGTAGCTGATAGGGTGGCCCGCAAGCTCCGAGTGGTTCTTCCCGGCCTCGAGCTCGTCCTCACGACCGAACACCGCAAGCTCAGCCGTCAGGCCGCGGCGGATCGCTTCCGCACAGCCGGCGAGGACTTCTGACGGTCCCTTGTCGCCGCCCATCGCGTCGACAGCAATCGTCAGGGGTCGGTCTTTATTCTCGGTGGCCATAAAGCCCTTTCGTCATTCGGTGACCGCAGCGGACAGGCCGCTTACGGAAGAATTGCGTCGTCGGCCATCTTGGCGGACTTGAGCCACCATTCCTGGTCGAAGCCCGGGATCTCGAGGTTCGAGATGAACTGGCGTGCGCCAGCTTCCCAGCTGAAGTTCATGGAGTGGGCGCGGCAGGCTTCGGGGTCGCGGTTCTTGAGGGCGGTCTCGATCGCAACCTTGAGGTCTTCATCCATGCAGCCTGCGCCTTCGGGAGCCTCGGCAAGGATCTCCAGCGGGCCGCGCACCGGGTAGGCGGCGACGGGCACGCCGCAGGCCAGCGCCTCGACGTTGACAAGGCCGAAGGTGTCGGTGCGGGACGGGAAGACGAAGACGTCCGACCCCGCGAAGTGCTTCACGAGGTCTTCGCCGTAGTGAGTGCCGGCCCAGTGGACATTCTTGCCCTTGTACTTGGCCTTGAGCTCTTCTTCCTGAGGGCCGTGGCCGACCATGACCTTGGTGCCGGGTAAGTCGAGGTCGAGGAAGTCCTCGATCGTCTTCTCAACGGCGAAGCGGCCGACATAGGTCATGATGGGGCGCGGCAGGCCTTCGAAGACATCGGTCTCCATCGGCCGGAACTTCTCCGTGTCCACGCCGCGGGCCCAGAGCTTCATGTTCTTGAAGCCCTTGCCTTCGAGCTCCTCAATGAGGCCCGGCGTTGCGACCATCAGGGTCTCAGCGTCATTGTGGAAGTCACGGAGCAGGGCATAGCCCCAGTCGATGGGGAAGCGGATCCGGTCGTAGGCGTACTCGGGGAAGCGGGTGTGGAAGCTTGTCGTGTATGGGAACTTCCGGCGCTTGCAGAACCTGCGCGTTGCCCGGCCGATGGGGCCTTCGGTGGCGATGTGGATCGCGTCCGGCTGGAACGTGTTGATCATCGACGCGACCTTCCGGTTCGGGAAGAGCGACAGGCGGATCTCATTGTAGCTCGGCATCGGAACCGAGTGGAAATCCTGCGGGGTAATATAGAGGACCTGGTTGCCCTTCTCGGTGAGGATCTCGCCGAGGGTGTCGAGGGTTGTCACCACGCCGTTCAGCTGCGGCTTCCATGCGTCGGTGGCGATGACGACTTTCAGGCCGCTTTCGGAGTTCGGCATTTCGAACTTCCGCTTGGGCCGGGGCAGGTTGCGCACCTTCCGCCCGATGTTCTTGAGACGGCTGGTTTCAGCCTGCGGCGAAGCTTCTTCGGGCGGTGTTGTCATGGCGTGGGGATAAACTGCTGCAGGTGTCGTGTCACCCGGCTTTCGCCAGCCACCTCGATCACCTGTCAGCTAGTCTTTGGTTTTTTGTAATCCTGCGTTGTGCAGTGCAAAAACGCACTTGCAAAATTCGTTCGCAGGTGCCACAAAAGGGGTGTTGGCGCTGCCAACATGCCCTTCCGGGCGTTTCCTCCCTAGACTGGTCGCGACTTCGGTCGCGGCCTTTTTTTTTATGGGTGCCTAGCTGTCAGAAGCAGTGCATCGCTGCAACAGCTATTCGTAACAATCTGCGACATTCCGCGTTGACAACGTGGGACTGTTACTCTGCCGCAACGGCCCCTGGGGCCCTTGCCATGACCACCCGATCGACAACCTGTTCGATTCGTTTGGTAAAACGGTGGAAGTCGCGGCTGCGCGCAACGCGGCGTTCATCCATGTAGAGACGGCGATTGATCTCGATCTGAAGGACCGAAACGCCCGAATCGGGGCTGCCATAGTGCCCGGCGACGTAGCCGCCTGCGTAAGGAGCATTCCTCGCGACCGAGAATCCCTCCGCAGCGAAGGCTTCCTGCCAGAGCTCTGCTTCCCTCGGATCGCAGCTGACGCCGTGCAGATCGCCCAAGACAATGTCGTGGAGCTTGCCATTGGCGAGGGCGGAGGATGGCATGGAATGCCAATCCACGACCACGACACGGCCGAATCGTTTCCGGCCCTTGGCGACGAGGCTCCGGAGGGCGTCGTGGTAGGGCTGGAAGCAGTTCTTCAGCCTGGCCTTGGCCTCTGAATTGGGGAGGCGGCTCCGGTAGATGGTTCGGCCGTCTGCTGCGAGCTTCGGGATGACGCCGAAGCCGGCGACGACGCGGCTGGAGCGGAACTCGTCAGCGCCCTCGACCTGGCCCTGGAAGATCGAAGGATCGAGCTCGCCCGGGGAGCGGTTCACGTCGACGAAGAGCCTCGGAAACTTCGCCTCGAGCACCGGCGCGAACTCCGTCGCGAACCGAGGGATCAGCTGGTCGACATAGGCGTCTTCTGATCGGCGTAGTGTTTCGAGCGGCAGGGGGGACTGACCTAGAAGCTTGCGGGGATAGTCGCGGCCAGCGTGGGGGCAGCAGAAGATGTAGGGCTGCCGCCAGTCCTCAGCTTCTGTGAGGACGTGGCCCGGATAATTGTCCTTGACGATACGCGCGACCATGCCGTCCCCAAGACGCCCTAAGTGATAACGCTAACCAAGGTTGCTGCGAGCGGCCAGACCTAAATGTGTAACATTGGGGACAAATTTGCCGGGGGGCAGGGCGGCTCTGGCTTCACCGCACATTAATATCGAAGTAAGTAGAATGACCGCGCAGATGAGAAGGATCAGAATCCATGGCCGCCATCCTCTTGGCCGAAGACGATGACTCGATGCGCGCATTCCTCAAGCGCGCGCTTGAAAAGGCAGGCCATGTGGTCGTCGATAGTTCGCAGGGTGACGATGCCCTGTCGGAGCTTCAGCTTCGCGAGTTCGACCTCCTCCTGACCGACATCGTGATGCCCGTCATGGATGGTATCGAGCTGGCCCGCAGGGCGGCTGACATCGATCCGGCCATGAAGATCATGTTCATCACAGGCTTTGCGGCTGTCGCCCTCAACCCGGCCAACCGCACCCCGCAGGAAGCGAAGGTTCTCTCGAAGCCCTTCCACCTGCGCGACCTTGTGGATGAGGTCGATCGGCTGATCGCCGCATAGAAAAAACTGCGATCTCGCTCGCTTTTTTGCGCCGCCGTTCCTTGAAGGGAGCAGGCGGCGTTCTTATCGTCTTACGGTAAGAGGAAAAGGGCCCTTCCATGAAAAAGATCGCACTCCCGCTCGCCGTTCTCAGCGCCGTTGCGCTCTCCGGCTGCATCATCACCGACACTGATGGCTACAGCGACAAGACCTCGCTTCAGGAGCGGACGCGCCTCGCCGTTGAAGCTTGCGGCGCAGGAAATGTCGCCAAGGTGTCGAGCACCGGCTTCACCTGCAAAGAACCCCTCGCCGAATAGGGAAATCTCCCGCTTGCAGCGACAGATGGCGGGGGCTATGCCCCCGCTTCGTGCTTCCGTAGCTCAGCGGTAGAGCACTCGCTTCACACGCGAGTGGTCACTGGTTCGATCCCAGTCGGAAGCACCATTTTTTCTATCTCACGATGCGCGGCATCTCCGATGGGGCGGACCAGTGGGTCCGGGCCGCGGTCGCGGCTTTGTTCCGGGTTCGATCTTTGATCGATCCCTCCACTGTTTCCTGATCTCACGGGCCGTGGGCCCTCCGATGGGGAGGGCTGGCCGCCCGGACGCCGGTCGGCGTCTTGTTTCGGGTTCGATCTTCGATCGCAACCCTCCACCGGTCCGCTTGAGAGTTTGCGCAGGACTAGGGCCTAGCTACTCCGTCCATCGCACACGCTTTATTGACCGAAAACAGATGCTTCCAGCGTGCTCCTCGAAAGTAGGCAGGTCTGTACTGGCCTGAAACGCAGTCTTGCCGGGCTGTCGGCTTGAGATGGTTAATAATGACAGCTACGTCATACGTTCGGGAGCGGGCTGTGACTGACGTATTCATTTCCTATTCACGGGGCGACAAGGAGCGAGTGCGCGTCCTTGCCGAAGAGCTTGAGCGCAGTGGGCTGAGGGTCTGGTGGGACTCGCACCTGACGACTGGCCACGCCTACCGGCAGGAGATCACGGAGAAGCTCGACGAAGCTGGTCTGGTGATCGTTGTCTGGTCGCGTCTTTCTGCGGCTTCGCGCTTTGTTTGCGACGAGGCCGATGAAGGTGCCCAGCGGGGCAATCTGTTCCCTGCACTGATCGAACTCGTCGATATCCCTCTCGGCTTTCGCCAGATCCAGACGGCTGACCTGACCCATTGGCGGGGCGGCAGGAATGATGCTGCGCTCAAGAGCTTCATCGGGGCCATCCATGAGGCCGCGGGTGGTAGCAGCAGGCGGCGTGCATCCGCACCTGTTGAGAACGTGCCCGCCGCGTCCCCTGAACAGCCACGTCAGGCCATGCAGCGGACCAAGGCCATGAAGCGCCGCGAGCCCAAGATGCAGCAGCCGAAGAAGCGCAAGCAAAAGCATACCGTGACGGGGAAGGGGATCAGGACCAAGCTGATCTTCAACGCCCTCCTGCTCGCAGCGCTGGTGGCAGGCGGGTTCGGTGCGATCGCCTACACATCTGACTTCGTGTTTCCCGAGTGGCGGCCCGTCCTCGTTGCTATCATCTTTGCACTGACCTTCCTTGCACGGTTCGCCTCATTCGGCGCTGACAAGGCGACGGGCGCGGCGTCCATGCGGCTGATGTCAGGTTCCTTCATCACGCTCTTTGGCCTGGCTGCGATTTCGATTGCTCCCCTGGTGATGGAGGGCAGGCTCTACGCTGGCGCGCTCAAGGACGTGCAGATCGCCGGCATTGAAGGCGCGGACATCAACGGCGTGACCGTCGGGCCCCGCGGAGAGCGGCTGGTGACGGTGTCCGACGATGGCGAAGCGCGTGTCTGGGATGCCCGAAGCGGTGTCGGGCTCGGCACCTTCTCAGGCCACAGCAATTGGGTCTGGTCAGCTGATTTCAGCCCGGACGGCTCAGAGGTCGCCACCGCGTCACGGGACGTTTCGATCCGCGTCTGGGATGCCTCGACGCGGAAAGAACGGCTCGTGCTAGAAGGGCACCGCTCCTCCGTCTACGATGCGAAGTACTCGCCGGACGGCGCGATGATCGCGTCGGGTTCAAGCGACAAGACCGTGCGGCTCTGGTCGGTTGAAGACGGCTCTTCGCTGGCGGCGATGACGCGGCATACTGATGATGTGCGCTCGGTCGCGTTTTCGCCTGACGGCACGTGGATCGCGTCGGCTGGCGCGGACGGCAAGGTCTTCCTGTGGAACGTCGGGCGTCGCGCTTTCCAGCGCACGATCGGCAGCGGCAATGCCCAGTGGAACGAGGTCGCCTTCAGCCAGGACGGCCAGCGCATCGGCGCGGTCAGCGATAGTGGCGCGGTCAGGGTCTGGGACCTGCGCGGCAACTCCGTGATGCGGGCCTCGGTGCCGGGCAAGGCCTTCGGGATTGCGTTTGCCGGAGAGCGCGTGGCGGTGGGTTCGATCGACGGGGTCCTGCGGATCTTCGATATCGCCTCAGGCGCGACGCTTCTCGAAAGCTCCGGGCACGGAGATGCCATCCGTGATGTGGATGCGGATGCAGAAGGCACCTTTTTCGTCAGCGGCTCACGCGACAACACGGCTCGGGTCTGGGAGGCTTCGACGGGCGTTGAGCGGCAGGTGGTGGGCCATATCAGCTCGGCGCTGGAGCTTCCCTTTGCGCTTGATCTTCCGCCCGTGGCCGTTGCGTCTCGCGCGCCGCATTCGGTGGCGTTCCTTGACGACAAGGAGCGCACGGCAATGCTTCTCGGCAAAGGGCTCGCAGCTGGATTTGGCCTGTTGCTCATCGGCCTCGTGCTGAAGACGATCCTTGCACTGACGCCGCTCAAGGATGCCGCGAGGTTGGTGACGCCAGCGCTCTTTGCGGCAGGGGTCGGGTATTATGCCCTCCTCATGCTCTCGGCGCTTCCTGCTGAAGCAGCGATGCTGTGGGGCACGCTCGCGTTCGTTCCTGCGACGGTCCTTGGGCTGATCAGGTGGATGGGTGCTGCGACCCTGATGAAGGCGCGCTGAGCCTCACGCTGTCGGTGAGATGAGCACGATCTCCGCTGGCTTTTCCGGCGGGGTGAAGGGGCTCTCGAGCGCGTAGTCGGCAGGAACCGTCCCTTCCTTCGCCCAGCCAACGATGGTTGCCGTGCCGCCGAAGCCCCGAGCAGGCTCTTCGTCCCAGACAGCCAAGAGGGTGTGGCAGCGGCGGGCGATATAGCCCCCTGCGAGGGCATACTGATGATCGCGTGCCTCGGACACGCCAGTTGCATCGGGAGCGACGTCCGCGAGGTCGCCGTATAGGAGGGGCAACTCGATCACCCGCTCGGCCCCTGCAACGAGGTTCAGGAAGGTGTTGAGCCCGCCTTCCTCTTCTTCATAGTCCCGCCTGCTGGCCTCGAAGGGGAGCGGGAAAACGGCTGTGTAAGGAACACCTGCAGCCCGGGCAGCTTCGGCGGCGAGGCTGTCGGCACCTGTTGCGAGGGGGGTCAGGAGGGTGACGGCGTCCTCGGGATGCTCGGCCTTCAGCCTGCAGAATGCCTCGATGAGCAGTGCGCGGACGTGGGCCTTGTCGAAGGGCCTGTCGGTGCCGAGCCTGTGCCCCGTGATGCCCACCACATGCTCCTTGCGCACTGAGAGCTTGGCCGCCCTGAGCGCGCCGCCCATGCGGGCGACAAGGGTTTCGTCGATCTTGCGGGCGTCTTCGGGCAGCTCTTCATAGGGGCGGAGCAGCGGATGCTGCTTGGCGGCGTCGACGCGCTTTTCGGCGTAGGACCAGCCAGAGAGGAACCGCTCATGGGTCCAGCGCTGGTGCTCCATCCGGGTTAGCCGCCCGGTTGCGTCAGCGCCGAGATTGAGATCGCTCCGCCAACCCGGCTCCGCGATGATCCGTGAGCCGATGGTCCTGGCTTTCGTCCAGAGGTGGTCGGCGGCATGGCGGCAGCTGTCCCGGAACTCGGGCGCCAGGGTCTGCCAGCTCCGTTCAGCCGCGGGTGTGACCTGGCCTCCTTCATGGAGCTTCGCAGCTTCGTTGACGCCGAGCTGGTAGGAGAGGTGGATGTGCCGTGCGATGGCTTCGCGGGCTGTGTCGATGACCGTGGGCTCAAGAGGATCGCGCATATCGCCGGAAAGCATGGCGTCATAGCCGCCGAAGGTTTCGACGCCATCGGGCCAGCTCGAGATATGGTCGTCGTCCGTGCCCTGATCACCGCTCAGGAGCTGGCCAATTCCGGTCGGTCGCTCGAAGCGGACGAAGATCGGGGCGTTGAGCCTGCGCGGTTCTTCGGCGGGCGTGCCGTTTGGCTTCATCAAGAGGAGGCGCCTGAGGGACAGGGCGGTTGCGGCAGAGGCCGTCGCGTCCTCGTGGCAGACGACATGCGCCGTCGCGCCCTCGGGCAGGCAGTGATAGTCGTCATTGGCGATGCCGGTTCGGTGGAAGGGGAGCTTGCGCACGTCGATCTCAGCGCAGTTCTTGAGCCCGGGCCGCCATGCAGAGAGCTTCTCTCGCGCTTCCTCGACATCGTCCGTGAGCAGCGTGATCTTCATGGGCGCGTCCGGGGAGGGTCTGCTCTGGCGGACCGCTTCCACCATGATCTGCGAGGCGAGGCGGTTAAAGCCGTAGACGGCGAGATGGAGCTGGTCCTGCCCTTGCGCCTCTGCCGCGCTGTCGAGGGGCCAGCTTCTCCACAGCCTCCTGGCCGAAGTCTCTTCGAGGCTGAAGAAGCGGGGGTGCAGGCGTTCCTGCAAGTGGCCGTAGCCGAAATACTCCGCTAGCTGATCGCCGAGCTTCGGATTATCAATCCGCATCCAAAGATCGAGCGGCGGCCGCTTCTTCGGTCGGCCGGAGAGGTAGCCGTCTAGGCGGGTGAGGAGGGTGATCGCTTCATCCGTATCGGGAATAAAGGAGATGAGCACGTCGGCGCGGTCGACCATGGCCTGTTGGAAGAGCTCGTCGGTGCCGAAGTCCTCGAGAAGAACCGCGCCGATGCGGGAGAGGGCGAGCTGTTCGTCTTCACCAGCGGCCTCGCCAACGACGATCAGGCGCGGTGCCCTGCGGCCTTTGCTGATCCCCTCCATCAGGAGGAGGCTCTCCTTGTTGAGGCCGAAGACCACGGCGTGGCGGCGCATCCTGAGGAGCTTCCAGTCGCGGTTCAGCTTCGCAACGACGCTGCGGCCGAGGAGCTCGACGATGCCGATCACGGTGGCGAGCGGCGCGATGAAGCTCATGCCCCTGAGGACGGGGCCTTCCTCGAAGGCCCAATCGCCGTTGAGGGCGAACATGGCGACGATCCGGTAGGCATCATGGAGCGTGTTGCCGGTGCCGCCGCCACTGCTCTCAAGGGCGATCAGCCCTGTGAGAAGGAAAGCGACGAAGAAGAGGACGAACCCCAGAAAACGCCTGACGACCCGTGATTCCAACGCTGCCTGTCCTCCTCGGCCTTCTCAGGAGCTTCGGGGAAGTTGCGGGTGCGCGCTACGTCTGAGCGCAGTGTTCTCTTTTCTTGATGGGTGCTGGATCAAGTCAAGCATGACGGCCGGAGAGACCACCTCCCCATTATCGTCATCCTGGACTTGATCCAGGATCCATCTCGAAGGAATCGAAGCGCGCGTGCTCTTGCCAAGCCGCTCGCTGCGGCGCACCCAAGGGGAATGACCCCAGCCGAATCGCTTCTGCAGCTTCTCGATCTCGAAACGCTTGACCTGAACCTCTTCCGCGGGGCCCGTGACCCCGAGGCCAAGGGCCGTGTTTTTGGCGGCCAAGTGGTGGCCCAGGCGCTTGCCGCCGCCGCCCAGACAGTGAGCGAGGACAGGCGCGCGCATTCGCTCCACGCCTATTTCGTCAGGCCAGGCAATGACGCCCTGCCGATCATCTACCGGGTGGAACGGGACCGCGACGGCGGGAGCTTTTCGAACAGAAGGGTCATCGCCCAGCAGAACGGCGAGCCGATCCTCAACATGATCACCTCCTTCCATAAGCCGGAGGAGGGCCTCAGCCATCAGGACGAGATGCCAGACGTGCCGGGGCCAGAGGAGCTGCGCTCTGATTCCGAGATCGCGCCGGAGCTTACTCACCTGCCCGAAGGCTTCCGCAACTTCATGGCGCGGGAGCGGGGGGTGGAGCTCAAGCGGGTGAACCTCGATCCGCTCTATGGGCGGAAGACCGAGCCGACCCAGCACATGTGGTTCAGGCTGACCGCGCCTCCGCCAGACCCAGCCATCGCCGGCAGGGCAGTGCTTGCCTATGCCTCGGACTTTGCGCTGCTGGGGACGTCGATGCTGCCTCATGGGCTTCACTGGACCTACAAGGGGCTGAAGTCTGCGAGCATTGACCATGCGGTCTGGTTCCATTCGGACCCGCAGGTCGGTGACTGGCATCTCTACACGATGGATTCAGGCTGGTCCGGCGGCGCAAGAGGCTTCGCAAGGGGCCGGATCTTCAACCAGAGCGGCGATCTCGTGGCCTCCACGGCGCAAGAGGGACTTATCCGCTACAAACCCGAAAAAGAGGGTTGAGCCGCCTCACCTGTTTCGCTATTGCCGCGCTTCCGGCGGTTCAGCGCGTATAGCTCAGCGGTAGAGCACTTCGTTGACATCGAAGGGGTCCCAAGTTCGATCCTTGGTACGCGCACCACCGGCCTTATCTCAAAATTCGATCCGCTTGCCCGCATAGTCGAAGCAATCGCCTGAGTTTTCCGGCGTCAGGCCGTCGAGGGTTTTCAGCATTTCGCCTGCTGAGTACTCAGGCGTGAAGAGCTTGCCTTCCGGAACGTTGCCCTGGAAGGGCTCGGATAGGCCCGTATCCACCGTACCCGGATGGATACCGGCGATGACTGCGCCCTTGTTCCTGCGGGCGGTTTCGATGGCGATGTTCCTGAGCAGCATGTTGAGCGCTGATTTCGACGCGCGGTAGCTGTGCCAGCCGCCGAGCCTGTTGTCGGAGATCGAGCCCACCCTTGCCGAGAGCGCTGCGAAGACCGAACGCTCCTTGTCCAGATGATTGACGCTTGCTTTCGCGATGAGCGCGGGAAGCAGGGCGTTGATGCGCATCACTTCGAGGAAGGCGTCTTCCTCGAGCTGCCGCAGCGCCTTTTCCGGCTGGTAGCTGTCGGAATGGAGCGTGCCCGTGGCGACAATGACGAGGTGAAGCGGGTTTCCTGCCGCAGCTTCCTCCGCGGCAACCTTGAGGGAGGGCTCGTCCGCGGGGTCATAGGTGACGTGCCTCGCTCCTGCCCCTGTCCCCGAGCGCGAGAGGGTCACGACCTCACCGCAGGCCGGGTCTTCCGCGAGGTGGTTCGCGAAGGCCCGGCCTATGCCGCCCGATGCGCCCCAGACGGCGGCGCGAAACCCCTGCGGGAAGCTTGTCAGTGCGCTCATGCGGAAGCCTTGCCTTTCTTGTCACGGCGGCAGCGTTCGGAGCAGTAGACGACCTCGTCCCAGACCTTTTCCCACTTCTTCCGCCACGTGAACGGGCGGTCGCAGACCGGGCAGGTCTTTTCGGGGAGGTTGCTCTTCGCCACCTGTTTGCCGCGCTTTCTCATGGTGGGGAGATAGGCGTTGCGGCGCGGCGGGCCTCCCCGACGCATGGACGCAGGAGCCGCCAGCGGCTAGCTAGCCTCGCAAGTTCCAGTCTTCGGAGACGGTTTTCATGATCAACCGCACGATCCTGCGCTCTGCCGCAGTCCTCGCCATGGCCGCGGGGCTCAGCGCCTGCGCGTCCTTCAGCCCTTTCAGCGCCTCTCTCGACAAGCGGGTGAAAAGCCACGTGGCCTATCTCGCGGACGACGCGCTGGGCGGCCGGGACACGGGCGCTCAGGGCTATGAGCTGGCTTCGGACTATGTCGCAGGCTTCTACGCTCGCAGCGGTATCGCGCCGGCAGCTCCTGAGTACCGCCACAATGTGCCGCTCTACAATGTCGACCTCGGCGCGACGGATGGCAGCCTGACGATCAGCTCCAAGGGCAATTCGATCGAGACGACCGCTGGCGAGAACGTCGTGTTCCTCCCGGCTGTCGGTGACATGGGTGTTGAAGAGGCCCGGGCCGCCGGTCAGGTCGTCTTCGTCGGTGACGGCATCGTGGCGCCTGAGCTTGGCCTTGATGCCTACAGAGGTATCGATGTCAGCGGTAAGATCGTCATGATGATCAACGGCGCGCCGGAGATCGAGGACAACCCTGCTTCGGTCCACCTCCGCCGCAACGACACCAAACGCAACTTCGCAGCTGAGCGGGGCGCCATCGGCATCCTGCGCGTCGATCCGAACGGTCGCGCGATCCAGCAGTTCACGAACTTCGCCCGCCCGGGCCGCACGCAGGTGAGCCTTGGGCAAGGCTACGCCAAGCCGCTGGCAACGGCGCTTCTTGGCAAGGACGCTGCTGTGTCCATGTTTGAAGATGCGGGTCAGGACTTCGACGCTGTCGTTGAGAAAGTCCGCGCTGGCGAGAACATCAACTTCTCTTTCCCTGCCTCGGCTGTCCTTGAAACCGGCGGCAAGGCTGAGCCGATCGACGCGTGGAACGTCGTCGGCGTCATTCCGGGCACGGATCCTGCGCTAAAGGGTGAGGCGATCGTCCTGACCGCGCACCTCGACCATGTCGGCACCCGCGACGATGGCAATCCGGAGACGGACGATATCTACAACGGCGCCCTCGACAATGCGACGGGTACGGCCATCATCATGGAAGCGGCCCGCAAGATCGCCGAGGCTGGCGAGAACCGCCGGACGGTGATCGTCGCGGCCCTCACGGCAGAAGAGAAAGGCCTCCTCGGCGCTGCGCACCTTGCGCGGAACATCGGCTCGCTTGGTTATGAGGCCGTGGCGAACGTGAACATTGACATGCCGGTGCTGGTCTATCCGCTGAACTCGATCATCGCGTTCGGCATGGAGTATTCATCGCTCGAAGCGCCGTTCAAGGCCGCTGCCGCAGAAGTCGACCTCTACGCATCGCCCGATCCTGTCCCGCAAATGTCGCTCTTCGTCCGTTCGGACCACTACCGCTTCGTGCAGGAGGGCATCCCGTCGCTCTTCCTCTTCAGCGGGATGGAGGGTGAGAACCTGCAGAACTTCCAGACGTTCATGCAGACGCACTATCACAAGCCTTCGGATGACATGGACCTGCCCATCAATTGGAAGGATGCGGCCAAGTTCACCACCCTGACCGCGGATCTCGTGACACGGATTGCCAACGACCCCGAGCGTCCGACCTGGAACGAGGGCGTTGTCTTCGCCAAGCGGAAACCGAAGGGCTAAACCCCCGTATTGACGGTCATGCAGAAGCGTGGCCAAGGATCCTGAAGTATGCTGATCGAGCTGACCATTCAGGACATTGTGCTGATCGACCGCCTGACCTTGAGGTTGGGCGGCGGTCTTTCCGCGCTCACTGGTGAGACGGGGGCGGGGAAGTCGATCCTGCTCGATTCGCTGGGGCTCGCTGTGGGCGGCAAGGCGGACAAGGGCCTTGTTCGTGCTGGCCAGGATCGGGGCGTGGTCACAGCTGTGTTCGAGGCGGGCGAAGGACATGCGGTCTGGGGCCTTCTCGATGAGGCGGGTATCCCGACGGAGGACGACCTCATCATCCTGCGCCGCCAGCAGAATGCGGACGGGAAATCCCGCGCCTTCATCAACGACCAGACGGTACCCGTCAGTGTGCTGAGACGGATCGGCCAGAGCCTGATCGAAGTGCATGGCCAGCATGAGAGCCACGGCTTCATGGATGAAGCGCTGCACCGGGACCTGCTCGATGACTTTTCGGGTGTGGCGAAGGAGCGCGAGGCGGTACGCCGGGCATGGGGCGATCTGCGCGCCATCCGCTCGGACATTGAGGAGCGCGAGGCGCAGCAGGAAGCGGCCCTGCGTGAGGCGGACTACCTGCGGCACGTGTCCGAGGAGCTTGAGAGGCTCAGCCCTCAGGCCGGGGAAGAGGCCGAGCTGGCCGAGCGCCGGGCGGTGCTGATGGCGGCGGAGAAGGTCTCCGAAGAGCTGTCAGCTGCGATCGGTGCGCTGGGTGATGACGGGCTTGAGGCGAGGCTATCCTCAGCAGCCGGACGGATCGAGCGCGCAGCGGAGCGGCTGGGGGAAGAGGCGGCTGCGCCTCTCCTGAAAGCGGCTCAGCGGCTCGATGGCGCGATGGCGGAATTCGCTGATGCGCGGGGCGCTGTTCTCGATGCGGCGGATGCGTTTGTCATGGATGAGGCGGCGCTGGAGGAGACCGAGGAGCGGCTCTTCGCACTGCGTGCGGCGGGGCGGAAGTATGGGCGCCAGCCTGATGGGCTCCATGCGTATGCGGAGGAGGTTTCGCAGCAGCTCGATCTTCTCGATGAAGGCGAAGCGAGCTTTTCCGAACTGCGGGCGCGGGAGAAGCTGGCTGCCGAAAGCTACGGCAAATCCGCCGCGAGTCTCAGCGCCAAACGGCAGAAGGCTGCTGCGAAGTTTTCGAAGGCCGTGATGGCCGAGCTCAAGCCGCTGAAGCTGGACAAGGCGCAGTTCAGGGTCGCGGTGACGCCTGATGCCCCTGCGGGGGCTGGGGGTACGGATCACGTGCTGTTCGAGGTCTCGACCAACCCCGGCGCGCCGTTCGGCCCCCTCAAGCAGATCGCGTCCGGCGGTGAGCTGTCACGGTTCGTCCTTGCGCTGAAGACTGTCCTGACGGCGAAGGATGGCCGGTCGGTAATTGTCTTTGACGAGGTGGACTCCGGCGTGGGCGGCGCGGTGGCTGACGCCATCGGTGAGCGCTTGGCGAAGATCGCTTCGGATGCTCAGACGCTGGTGGTGACCCACTCGCCTCAGGTTGCTGCGCGTGCCCTGATCCATTTCAAGGTCGAGAAGTCCGGCAAGACGCGGGTCAAAACGGATGTCCGCAGGCTGAGCGATGAGGAGCGTCGCGAGGAGATTGCGCGTATGCTCTCCGGCGCAACCGTGACTGACGAAGCGCGCGCCGCTGCGACCAAGCTATTGGAGGCTGCGTGAGCGGCAAGACCCTGAACGAGAAAGAAGCCGCCAAGCGGCTTGAAGACATCGCGGCGGAAATGGCACGCGCCGACATCGCCTACGAAGAGGCAGATCCGATCATGACCGACGCAGAGTATGACGCTCTGCGTACGGAGAACCTCGCGCTTGAGGAGCAGTTCCCCAAGCTGAAGCGGGCGGACAGCCCTTCGGAAAAGGTAGGCAGCGCGCCAACTGGACGCTTCTCCAAGGTGCGCCACGCAAGGCCGATGCTGAGCCTCGACAATGCGTTCACGGACGAAGACGTCCATGACTTCGTCGCACGGGTCAGGCGGTTTCTTGGTCTCTCCGAAGACGAATCTGTTGCGCTCATGGCGGAGCCGAAGATCGACGGTCTCTCCGCGAACCTTCGCTATGAAAAGGGCGAGCTGGTCCTTGGCTCGACGCGCGGTGACGGTTCGGTCGGCGAGGATGTGTCCGCCAACCTGCGCACTGTCGATGACATTCCGCATACGGTGAAGAAAGCGCCTGACGTGCTGGAGGTCCGCGGCGAAGTCTACATGTCCAAGACGGACTTTGCTGCGATGAACGAGGGGTTCGAGGAGGCTGGCGAGAAGGTTTTCGCCAACCCTCGCAACGCCGCTGCGGGGTCCCTGCGCCAGAAGGATGTGGAGGTCACGGCGAGCCGCCCCCTGGCGTTCTTCACCCACGGTCTCGGTGAGATGTCCGCGCCTCTCGCCGAGACTTTTTCGGGCACGGTGGAAGCGCTCGAAAAGCTCGGCTTCCCGCCGAACCCGCTCGCGAAGCTTTGTCAGTCCGCTGATGAAGCGCTGGAGCACTACCGCCTGATCGAGGAGCAGCGCGCGAGCCTCGACTATGACATCGACGGCGTTGTCTACAAGGTCGACCGCCTCGACTGGCAGGAGCGCTTGGGCTCTGTCGGCCGTGCGCCGCGGTGGGCCATTGCGCACAAGTTTCCTGCTGAAAAGGCGACGACCGTCCTTGAGCGGATCGATATTCAGGTTGGACGGACTGGCGCCCTGACGCCGACGGCGCGGCTTCAGCCTGTCACGGTGGGCGGCGTGGTCGTGTCGAACGCGACGCTCCACAATCAAGACGAGATCGAGCGTCTGGATGTCCGCGAGGGCGATACTGTCGAAATCCAGAGGGCAGGGGATGTCATCCCGCAAGTCCTGCGCGTGATCGAAGAGAAGCGGCCGAAAGGTGCGAAACCCTACCAGTTTCCCGAGACGTGTCCGGCCTGCGGTTCAGACGCCGTCCGTGAGCTGAACGAGCGGACGGGCGAGCGAGACGTGGTGCGCCGTTGCACGGGCGGCCTGATCTGCCCGGCGCAGCAGAAGGAGCGTCTGAAGCACTTCGTCTCTAAGGCCGGGCTTGATATTGACGGGCTCGGCGAGCGTCAGGTTGCCGATTTTGTCGAGCTTGGTCTCGTGAAGGAGCCTGCCGACATATTCACGCTTCGGGCGCGCGAGGATGAGGGTTCCTTCAATGACGGGGACGGACGGTCCCCGCTCAAGAGTTACAAGAAAAAGGCCGTGGGCGGCGAAACGGTGCTCACGGATGAAGTGACGAACCAGAAGAGCCTCGACAACCTTTTTGCCTCGATCGACGCGGCACGGACCCGGCCTCTGGGCAAGGTGATCGCGGCCCTCGGCATTCGCCATGTGGGGCAGATCACGGCTGGGCTGCTGGCCCAGCGTTTCTCTTCGCCAAAAGCCTTCATGGCGCTGGGGATCGGCCTTCAGGAGGAAGAAGGTCCTGCGCGTGCGGAGCTGATCTCCATCGACGGGCTCGGCGAGACGGTGGCGGATGCGCTGCGCGACTTCTTCGCTGAGGAGCGCAACCGCGGGGTGCTTGACCGGCTGTTTGCTGAAACCGAGCCTGAAGCTCCGCAGCAGGCCGCCGATGACGGGCCGCTTTCCGGCAAGAGCATCGTCTTCACCGGCACGCTCCACGAGATGACGCGCGACGAGGCCAAGGCGCTCGCGGCGAGGCTCGGTGCTCGCGTGGTGAGCTCTGTGTCGAAGAAGACGGATATCGTCGTGGCTGGAGAGAAGGCTGGCTCGAAAGAGAAAAAGGCGCGCGAGCTTGAGCTGACGGTCTGGGACGAGGCCGCGTGGATGAAGGTGGCCAGGGGCTGATCCGCCCCCTTGCTTCCGGTCCTCAAAACCCGCACCCCGACAGGCAAAAGAGGAGACGCCTTATGGCTAAGGAATTCGACATCGTCGTCTATGGCGCCAGTGGTTTCACGGGTCGCCTGGTCGCTGAGTATCTCGGTAAAACAGGGCACAAGAGCTTCGCCATGGCGGGCCGCAACGAGGCCAAGCTGGCCGAGGTCCGCGATGAGCTGGGGATCGACGCGCCGCTGGTCGTCGCCGACGGCGAGGACGACGCTGCTCTCAAGAAGATGGCTGAGAGCGCCAAGACGATCGTGACATTGGTCGGGCCCTATCAGCTCTATGGTGAGAAGCTGCTCAAGGCCTGCATCGACGCCGGCACCGACTATGCCGACCTCTGCGGCGAGCCTGCCTGGATGGCCGCGAAGATCCGCGAAGCCCATGACGCAGCCAAGGCCAGCGGGTCGCGCATTGTCTTCTCCTGCGGGTTCGATTCGATCCCGTCCGACCTCGGCGTCCTGCACGTCCAGAACAAGGCCAAGGCCGGCGCTGGTGCTCCCGCCGAGCGCGTGAAGCTGTTGGTCCGGGCCATGAAGGGCACCTTCTCAGGCGGTACGGCCGCGAGCTTCAAGGCCACGATGGCGGCGGCCTTCAAGGATCCACAGGTGCTCAAGGACCTCAAGAACCCGTTCTCCCTCTGCCCGGGTTTCAAGGGCCCGATGCAGCCGAACGGTATGGAAGTCCGCTACGACGAGGCCGAGAAGACCTGGCTCGCGCCCTTCATCATGGCGTCGATCAACACGAAGAACGTCCATCGAACCAACTACCTGACCGGCCACAGCTACGGCGAAGAGTTGGTGTATGACGAGATGGTCCCGACGGGCGATGGCGATGAGGGCAAGGCGCGTGCTGAAGCGATGGCTACTGACAAGTCGATGGCCAGCGACGACGGACCGAAGCCTGGCGAAGGACCCTCGAAGGAAGAGCGCGAGAACGGCCTCTTCGAGCTGGCTCTGATCGGCACGACGAAGGACGGCCAGCGCTTCGAGAGCGTCGTGAAAGGCGACAAGGACCCCGGCTACGGCTCCACGTCGAAGATGATCTCGGAGACCGCAAACTGCCTCAATGAGGACAGGCCTGAAGGCGAGGGCGGGATCCTCACCCCTGCCGCGGCGCTTGGCGAAGACCTCCTGAAGCGCCTCCATGCGAAAGCTGGCGTAACCTTCGCCTGATTTTTTCACGGAAGGGGCTTGTGCATCGCAGCAGGTGCCTTAGGCCTTGCGAGGGGAGATCAGCAACATGTTCACACGCCTTGCCATTCCCGATGTTATCCTCGTCGAACCCAAGCGGTTCGGCGACCATCGCGGCTTCTTCTCCGAGACTTTCCATGCGGATCGCTATGATGATGCGGGGATCAAGGGGCCGTTCGTTCAGGACAACCACTCGCTGAGCCGCGATCAGGGGGTCCTGCGCGGCCTTCACTTCCAGATCGCTCCATCGCCCCAGGGCAAGCTTGTCCGCTGTACGGCAGGGAAGATCCTGGATGTGGCGGTCGACATCCGAAAAGGTTCGCCGACCTTCGGCCAGCACGTCTCTGCCGAGCTGACGGCGGACAATGGCCACCAGCTCTGGGTGCCGGTGGGTTTTGCGCACGGCTTCGTCACCCTGACCCCCGACACGGAAGTTCAGTACAAGGTGACGGGCTATTACGACCCGAACGCCGATCGCGGCCTTGCATGGGACGACCCGGCGCTCGGCATCGACTGGGGCCTTGGCGGCAGCCAGCCTGTCCTCTCTGACAAAGACACCAAGCATCCGACGCTCGCGGAGCTTCCCGAACACTTCACCTACGAGGGCTGACCCATGAAGATCATCGTCACCGGCGGCGCAGGGTTCATCGGTTCGGCGGTCATCCGCCACCTGATCGCCGACACCGACGCCGAGGTCGTGAACGTCGACAAGCTCACCTATGCTGCGAACCTAGACACGCTGAAAAGCGTCGATCAGGACCCGCGCTACAAGTTTCTCCAGCTCGATATCTGCGACGCCGCGGCGATGCAGAAACTCTTTGCCGATGAGAGGCCCACCCACGTGATGCACCTCGCGGCGGAGAGCCATGTGGACCGCTCGATCTCGGGCAGCCAGGCTTTCATCGAGACCAACATCATGGGGACCTACCAGCTTCTCGAAGCAGCGCGCGGCTACTGGAACGAGCTCGGTGATCCGGAGAAGGAAGCGTTCCGCTTCCACCATATCTCGACCGACGAAGTCTACGGATCACTGGGTGCAGAAGGGCTGTTCCACGAGACCACGGCCTATGATCCGTCGTCGCCCTATTCGGCGTCGAAGGCGGCTTCGGACCACCTCGCCATGGCATGGCATAGAACCTATGGCCTGCCGGTCGTGCTGTCGAACTGCTCGAACAATTACGGGCCGTTCCAGTTCCCCGAAAAGCTCATGCCACTGATGATCCTCAACGCCAAGGAGGGCAAAGAGCTGCCCGTCTATGGCGATGGTCAGAACATCCGCGACTGGCTCCACGTCGATGACCATGCGCGCGCGCTCTACATGATCCTGACGAAGGGCCGTCTTGGCGAGGGCTATAATGTCGGCGGCAGGAACGAGCGAACGAACCTGCAGGTCGTGCACACGATTTGTGATGCGCTCGATGAGAAGCTGCAGGCCAACACCCCTCGCCGTGAGCTAATCAAATTCGTTCAAGACCGCCCCGGTCACGACCAGCGCTACGCCATCGACGCGACGAAGCTCGAAGATGAGCTTGGCTGGAAGGCGCAGTACAATTTCGACACAGGCATCGCCCAGACGATCGACTGGTATCTCGCCAACGAGGAATGGTGGGCACCCCTCAGGGCCAAGGTCTATGACGGCAAGCGTCTCGGCCTGATCGACAAGAAATGAGTGTGCTGAAGATCCTCGTTGCCGGTCGCTCTGGCCAGGTCGCCCGCTCGCTAGCCGAAGCCGCGGAAGGGCGCGATGACGTGAAACTCGTCTGCCTCGGCAGGCCTGACCTCGACATTGCCGACCGTGCCAGTGTCGACGCAGCGCTCGCCCGCGAGAAGCCTGACGTCCTGATCAATGCTGCGGCCTACACCGCTGTCGATCAGGCAGAGCAGGACCGTGAAGCCGCCTATGCCGGCAACGAGACAGGGCCACGCCATCTGGCGGAGGCTTCGGCGGCGCAGGGCATCCCGATCATTCATATCTCTACGGACTACGTCTTCAACGGCGAAGGCGAGCGTCCCTACGTCGAGAGCGATCCGACTGACCCGCTGGGCGTCTATGGCGCGTCGAAGCTAGCGGGTGAGATGGCAGTAGCGGATGCGAACCCGGAGCACCTGATCCTCAGGACGGCTTGGGTTTACGGTGCTTACGGAAAGAACTTCCTCAAGACCATGCTGCGGGTGGCTGATGGACGCGATGAGCTGTCCGTCGTTGCCGATCAGAGCGGCGCGCCGACCAGCTCTCACGACATCGCCGAGGCGCTCCTGAAGCTCGCTCCGAAGATGAAGGATGGCGCTGCTTTCGGCACCTACCACATGGCCGCGAGCGGTGAGGGGGTCTGGGCCGACTTCACCCAGGCCATCTTCGAGGCGAGCGCCGAGGCTGGTGGGCCTACGGCCAGCGTCACGCGAATTCCGTCATCGGACTATCCGACCCCGGCCAAGCGGCCGACCTATTCCGTTCTCAATTCCAGCGCCCTCGAGGAGGCCTTCGGCGTCCGCCTCCCGGATTGGCGCGAACCCGTGCCGGGGATCGTCCGGCGCGTTCTTCAGGAGACTGACTGACCATGAAGGGCATCATCCTTGCAGGCGGGCACGGCACGCGCCTCTACCCGATCACCCGCGCAATCTCGAAGCAGCTGTTGCCTGTTTACGACAAGCCTATGGTCTATCATCCGATCACGACGCTTATGCTCGCAGGCATTCGCGACATCCTCCTGATTGCGACGCCTGAGATGATGGACCTCTATAAGCAGCTTCTCGGTGACGGTTCGCAGTGGGGTGTGCGCTTCGAATACGCCATTCAGGACGAGCCGCGCGGCCTCGCCGAGGCCTTCATTATCGGCGAAGATTTCGTAGGCGGACAGCCCTGCGCCCTCGCACTCGGCGACAACATGTTCTACGGCGCTGGCCTGTCGGGCGAGCTCCAGAAGGCTGGAAAAATCGAGGACGGCGCTGTCGTCTTCGCCTACCGCGTGCCCGACCCAGAGGCCTTCGGCGTGGTCGAAATCGACGCGGACGGGAAGGCTCTCTCGATCGAGGAAAAGCCGAAGAACCCCAAGAGCGACTGGGCAGTCACCGGCCTCTATTTCTACGACAAGGACGTCACCGAGATCGCGAAGAACGTGAAGCCTTCCGCGCGCGGAGAGCTTGAGATCACATCGATCAATGACGAATACCTCCAGCGCGGTACGCTGAACGTCAGCCAGCTTGCGCGCGGCACGGCCTGGCTCGACGCAGGCACCTTCGACGGCCTTCTGCAGGCCAGCCAGTTTGTGCAAACGCTTGAGGCGCGCCAGCGGTTCAAGATCGCCTGCCCTGAAGAGGTGGCATTCCGCAAAGGCTTCATCACGAAGGACGCGCTGCTCAAGCTCGCGGACGCCTTCAAGAACGACTACAAGACCTATCTCCACGACGTCGCCGAGCACGGCTGATTATCTGAGATAGTCCGGTGCAGTCCTGAGCTTTCGCCAGAGGCGGAGCGCAGCGCGTGCTCCGGGGACGGAAGGCTTCGCGGGCCCTGATCCGGCGAGTAGTTCGATGACGTCTTCCGGGCCGCAAGGCACAAAGGTCTTGGGGCTGACATAGTGCGGATAGGCAACGAGGCTGAGATAGACGAGCTCTTCGATTGAGCGTTGGCATCCGCGCCGCGGCATCTCGGCATCGTCTTCGGTGAGGCCCCACCCGGCATAAAAGGGGGCGCCGTAAGTACGTACAGCCTTGCCGCGGATCAGTGCCTCGAACCCCATGAGCGACGTCATGGTGTGAAGCTCATCGCAGGCGTCGATGGCGTCCGCGGGGTGCACGTCGCTCAGAACGTGGTCGGCGATCTCTTCAGCATCGGGAACATGACCCGGCCTGCCGGCCTGTTCTACATCCGGGTGCGGTTTGTAGAGGATCAGGGCGTCCGGTTGCGCTTCACGCGCGGAGAGAAGAAGGCCCCTGTTGGTTCGGACCTCGCCTGCGCCTCGCAGGATCGAGGCGTCATTCTCCACCTGGCCAGGAACGAGAATGACTGGGCGGCCGTCCCGCTCGATACCGGGGAGGGAGCCGCCGACATTGTACTTGCTGACGCGGGTATCCTTCAGGAGGCGGAGGATGTTGGCCCCGCGCCGCTTCTCACGCTCCGTCAAGTCACGCTCGCGCAGCATGGTTTCGAGGTCGCTGAGTCGCGACGGGTCGAAGTAGATCCCCTGCTCGTCAAAGACGAGGGACGCGGGGCGGATCAAATCAGCGCCGAGACCCGCCGAGCGCAGGAACCCGTCCTCCACAAACAACCGCTCGCGCTCTGCCCACTGACGGTCTGCCGCTTCATCCTTGATCGCCCGTGATGCCCAAACCCCTTCGCGCGCCGAGGGTGCATCGCTGGGCGCGATCTTAGGCACGATGCTGAGATCTCCGGCAGGCTCCACGAACGGCGCGATGTGGCTGCGCTTCAGCTTCTGCACGCCGTGGAGGGATAGGCCGCTCCGGAAGACGCTGGCCTGCTTTCGTTGCGCTTCGATGAAGTGCCCCAGCTCCGCGACGGTCGCCTGTCTCTCAAGGGATGGCGACCAATAGCGTCCATACTCTCCGTAGACGGCCTGGCAGAGTTGGGAGAGTGTCGGCCTCGCCGTTCTTCTGCTGACGGGCTGCACATCTTCGGTCAGGCCCCAGCCTCCGAAGAAGGGGGTGCCGAAGCAGCTGACGTCCGCTCCGGCGATCAGCGCTTCTAGCCCTGCGTTCGACGAGACCACGTAGACGCGGCTCGCACGCTCCGCATACGTCATCCAGTTTCCGCGATGGGGCAGGGTGGTGAGACCGTGGCGCTTGGCCAGCTCGCCGAGATGGCCTGTTCGTCCGCCTACGCCGTCATAGGGGTGGAGCTTGACCGCGACGCGCGAGGCGCCGTGGACGTCGATGGCAGCGGTCAGCATGCGCTCGAAATCTTCAGCCTTCGCGAGGCCACCCGCGATGGAAAGGTCGCCTGCGATCTGGTCGACGACGATGGCGTCGTAATCGAGCCCGTCCGGCACGCCCTCCATGGCTTCGGAGCCTAACGGGTTGAACTTTGAAATACCCAACTCGCGGATGAGCGGCACGAGGTTCGTCGTAGCGGGGTGGTCTGCGCTCGCCGCGATCAGCTCCTCAACGAAGGATGGTTGCGAAGCGTCGTAATAGATCCCGACCGGGTCGACCGCGAGGCCCAGAAGGCCAAAGCGTTTCTCATCGCCGCCAACCTTGGCGATAAAAGCGTCTTCGAGGGCGAGATAGGGCTTGCCAAGATCTTCCGCCCTCTGACGGCCATCACCCTTAAGGCCCCAGCCAGCGATGGCGTCGCAGCCGCCGACCATGCCGAAACTGAACGCGACGTCCGGGCCCATGAGCTCGGCAAGCCGCTTCCGCCGTCGCCAGACCCCTGGGGCGACGATCCCGATGCGCAGCGCTCCGTCTGCTGGCTTTCCGAGCATGCCGCAAAGCCTGACCCGCCACGGGGCAGAGGCATCTCTCCCGCGATCAGCCACCCGCCGCTAGAGGCGCGCGACCGTCGCGGTCGACAGGGCGAGTTGGAAGATGATCTGTGTGATGTCCTTCGCGAGGACGAAGGCATTACCGCCCGTCTTCGGCAGCACGAGGATCTGGTCACCAGCCTCCGGGATGTGCCTTGAGCCAACGCGGAGGGCAGCACCCGATCGCTTGATGAGGACGAACTCGCGCTTGTTGGCTTGAGACTGGAAGCCGCCTGCGCGCTCGACATAGTCACCCACACGCTCGCGACGACCAGCGACGAATGCGCCGGGAGACATGACTTCGCCAGCGACTAGGATCACGTCGGTCTTGTCCGGGATGACGACAACATCGCCATCCTCAAGCGCAAGGTCGTTGAGCTGACCGTTCTCCATCACCGTGATGGTGCCTGCAGGCTCGGCACGCCGGGCGCGGCTGACGAAGGCAGAGATGGCGCTCGCCTGTGCGCGGTTGAGAGCTGCGGCTTCGTTGCTGATCGACGTCGCAAGGTAGGCGCTGCGCTCGAGCCGCGCGAGAGAACTTTCAAGAGCTGCCTTCTGCTGTTCGGCAACGGACAGGCGGTTCACGTGAATCGAGTTCGGATCAACGAGGTTCGTGTCGAGGCTCATAAGCGAGAGGAGCTCGGACAGCTTGGCCTTGCGGGGCAGTATGTAGACCGCCTCGACGTCCGGCGAGGTCGTCTGGACTGCGACGGCAATATCGTCACCGAAGGCATTCGAGCTGAACCGGACATTATCCGCCGTCTGAAGTGGGAAGGACCTGAACTGGTCGAGGGTGAAGTAGCGCTTGAACGGCTCACGATCGCGGGTGCCGGTCAGGGTCACGTTGGTCACCGACACGTCGGGCCTGACCAGATCGATCAGCGCACCGCCCGTACGGGTGCCGAGCATCTCATAGGCGAAGGGCGCGCTGACGTCGCCAGAGGCCGAGACCACAGGACCGCGCTGGGTGACGAAGATCACGTCGCCTGAGCGGAGGTCGATGTCCGGCTCCTGGCCGGAGAGTAGGAACGCGTAGAGATCGGTACGCGCGACCAGCTCACCATTCCGCATCACGCGAATGTCGCGATAGCTGCCGCGCTCCTGGTGCGGACCGCCTGCGAGACCGAGGAAATAAAGAACGTCGTCGTTCGATCCGCCGATGTAGCGGCCGGGCCGCGGGACATCGCCGGACACGTAGATGGAGACGGTCCCAGGCGTAAGGAGCGTGGCGTAGACCCGAACATTGTCTGTGAACGTCCGACGAACGGCCTGTTCGATAGTAGACTGCAGCCCCGCCACGCGGCGGCCTGCAAGATTTACGGGACCGACCTCGGGAATAAAGAGAAAGCCATTGGCGTCGATATCGCTGACAATATCCGCGTTGTACGCACCGAACGCTCTGACCGCGATCCGGTCGCCGGTCATTAGCTGGTAGCTGGAGTCTGCCGCCGAGCGTGAGGCTGCGGGCGGACGGTTGAAGAGCTGTGAGCCAAACATCGGCAAGTTCGCGTCTTCGGAAAACTCCGAAAGCAGATCGAATGCCCGTTCCTCAGCCGCCGCTTCGCCCTGTTGCGAGGCGACACCCTGCTGGATCAAGACACCCTGCTGCGTCGCCTGCTGGGTACGTTGCTCCAGAGCCTGACGCTGGGACGCCGACAGGCCGCCCAGCGGATTGGTCTGCGCAAAGGCGGAGCCCAGCGCGACAGACAGCGCAAAGAGAAGGCCGAGAAGCCTAGCGGTCATGGTCGTTGATCCCGGCGATCGTATAATTGACGACACCGTAGGCGAGGATCGACAGGATCATGGCCAGGCAGAAGCGGGCGAACCTTCTTGGCTCGGTCGCGACGGTCGGCATGGTCGGGGCAACGATAGGCACAACGAAACGCTCTCTCTGATTCGCCAGCTGACGTGCACTGTCCAGTGACGCCATGGCGGCAGTCAGGCGAGTTTCTGCATATTCGCGGTCGATGACCAGCCCCTCATATTCGCGGAGGAGGGCGGCCAGCGTATCGTCCTCAGAGCTTGATGCGAGCGATGCTCGTCGCTCGGCAGCCTGGCGCTCGAGGCTCGAGATCTGCGCTTCAATCGAGCGGACCTGCGGTGCATCTGCGCGGTTAATCGCCAGCTGCGAGGCGAGCTGTGACTTGAGGAGCGTGATGTCCGCGTCGAGGGCGATGAGGGCAGAGACCTCGGCAGCACCCGTCGCTGCGGGATCCAGCTCACCGGACGTGTTCCGGAACGAAGCCATCGCCAGGCGGATGTCGGTGACGTCGCCCTGGGCGATTTCGACCTGGGTGCGAGCGTCATCAAGCGTCGCCTCACGCACACGCTCGGAGAGGTCGTTGACGTAATTCTCGCTGAACCGAACAATATCGCCGGCCATATCGTAGGCGGATTGCGCCGTGTAGGACTGGACCCGAACGCGCAGAATGCTTGCTTCGCGGTCGAGAAAGACATCGATCCTGTTGCGGTAGAAGGTGAGGAAATCCTCGCTCGATGCGGAACGGGGCAAACGGTTGAGAGGATCGATGCGAAACCTCGCATAGAGCGACCTGAGGTCGTTCTCCTGGTTCAGGTTCTCCAACATCTGCGGAGACTGGATGTACTCGCGAACTGCGACGCTCTCCGAGATTCCACCGGTCCCGGAATTGGGGATGAAGGTCGATAGAAGCGACGACGAAGCCGGGCCTGAGTCTTTCCCGCGGATCGAGAACTGGGTCTCCGCCACATAGACCGGCGGGTGGATCAACCCGAAGTACAGCCCGAACAGCACGAAGCAGGTTCCAAAGAAGCTCGCGAAGGGACGCTTCTTCACGAACGCCAGAGCTTCCGCGCGGGTCATGCTCGGCCGCTGCAGGCCTGGCAGCCTCTGGTGCGTCACCTGATCGCTGGTGCTGTCTATGTTGCCGTGCATGGGTTGGCTCTCATTCATTCTTCAACGCGCTGCCACTCACCGCCGAGGAGCGCCTTTTCGTACGCTTTAATCGTCTTATGGACCCGAGTCGAAAGAACCGGCTCATCCTCCACGCCAAGAACGATGACGCGGTTGCAGAGACGGTCGATCGCCTGAAGCCCGTGATTGACCATGATAAAGGACCGGGTCTCCGCCACTTCCAGAAGCGCAGCCTCGCACTTCTTCCTGAAAACCGCATCTCCGACAGCCGTCACCTCATCAATGAGGAGGCAGTCAAAGTCGATCGCCATTGAGAGAGAGAAGCCGAGGCGGGCTTTCATGCCTGACGAGTATGTTCGAACCGGCTCCTCAAGATATGAGCCTAGCTCGGAGAAGCGTGAAACGAAATCGACTACCTCATCCACCTCACGGTTGTAGACGCGAGCGCAAAATTTCACGTTCGCTCGACCCGACATCGCGGGCTGCAAATGACCGCTGAACCCGACTGGCCAAGACACGCTCATGTCTTTTTCGATCAGGCCTGTGTCAGGTAGCTCTGCTCCTCCGACGATCCGTAATAGCGTGGATTTCCCGGCGCCATTTCGGCCCAGAATGCCCAACCTGTCCCTCGGCGAAAGACTGAAGGAGACGTTTCGCAGCACTTGGTTCCAGCCCACTTTCGTTTTGTAGGACTTCGATACATTCTTGACGCTGAGGAATTTGGCATTCGTCATGAGAATTTTATCCCGCGACGGGTGCGGCGTTCGAGATAAAGTCCGACGGCGAGGAGGGGCAGGGCGATTGAAAATGTATATGTCAAATCAAGGACAGGCGACGTGTAGACCTCAAACCAACCTTGCCGGATCCCCTCGATTGGGTGGAGCATAGGGTTCCATCGAATATACGGGTAAAGCCATGAGGGTAGCATTGTCGCGGTGAAAAGGACTCCCGATACGAAAAACCCTATTCTGTTTACGGGTTGCAGAAAGTTCATGGCGAACGGGAAGTAGGTCAGGATCGCGCCCATTGCTAAGCCGAGCGACAGGCCAAAGGTACCAGCAGCGGCGAAACTTGCGAGAACCAATATTGGATCGTTGGGAAGTGTAGCATCTTCTATAATTGCTGCTATCGCAACACCGACAACAAAGAATGATACTGTCGTCAGCGTCTCTACTACAGCCCTACTTGCCATGACGTCGAGCCGTGTCACTGGCTGATGCATCATCAAAGATCGATTTGCTGCCTCGCCATTCGCAATCGAGCTAACCATCGTCTGATAGTAACCGTAGCTGAACCAACCGGTCACCAAAAACATCAGGATCGGAATGTCACCGGTCTCACGCGACCGGATCGTCGAAAATAGAAAAAAGAGAACCATTATGGAGATGATCGGGTTCGCGATGGCCCAAAGATAGCCGAGCCGAGAATTTCCATAGCGCGAATTGAGCTCGCGAAGGATGAGGGCGTTTACCACGCGCGACGAGATAGAAAATGAGTTGCCGAACATCGCTTTTTTCTCACGGCTTATTTGCCGGAATTGCGTGACCGGCATCTTGAGGCAGCAGGCTGCCTTAGAGCAGGCTGGAGCGGGTTGTGGCCCATGCGGCGTCAAAGTTGGCTTTCTATCGAAAAAGAAAGAGAGGTAACATAGCTGCGAGACTCACGGCTTCTAGAGCTACGAACCGAGACCAAAGTTGACAACCTCTCCATGACTCAATCACCAAGATTCCAAATGCGCGCCCTCTTCGGGAAGGGCGCCCTGTTCGCCACGACAGGAGACGTGCCGCCAGAGCCCTTCGAGCTGCGTGAGGGCGGTCAGAAGATAGCGGACGTCGACTGGCAATCAGGCGAGGAAGATCTCGCCACTGTGGTCTGGAATTGGGAGAGACTACGCGACGGTGAGCTGCAGCTCGTGGACCCGCTAGGTGTCATACATGTCGTTAGATCGCGCCGTGGCGATAAGGTAGGGACCCTAGATAGGGTCGCTTCAGGCCGAGCGTTCGGGTGGACGATGCTCCTCGGGGAGCCTGACAGGACTTCAACTGAGCTGATGATGGATGGCAAGGTTGTCGCCACCTTCGTGAGCAATCGTCTGCGATCTGATCTCGAAGTACTCTCGTTTAGCAACGGGCTCGACGGGTTTGAAATTCCGCTTCCAGAGCAAGCGTTCGATGGAGAACCTCATCGATTTCAACTTTCACACAACGGTTCGCCTTTCGGCGCTGAGCTTGAGTGGAAGTACGATTACGTCGTTAGAGTGACTGACTGGAGCGATGGCAGAGTTGAAGGGGTCGCTTTCGATCCCAAGGGTAGGGACCTCGGCCTTACTCTGGCCCTTGTGACCGATTTGGGACAGACATCTCGTCAGTTTACTTCAGAATCGTCCGAAACAGATGGCCTTGCCGCCGCGCAATTTTCCTTCAGTGTGCATCCTGACGTGCGAGCGGTTCGTATTGGAGACCAGGCCGCTCCGATTTCACAGAGGCACCTCTTTGAGAAACCGTCTCTCTCAGGCGAGATCGATCACTTGCGAGAGGCGTACCGTCTTCTGGACTGCGAGGGTAACGAGCGAGGCGCTGAAGCGTTAGCAGAAACACTCAGAACCCTCAGGATCAAAAGAGGCGGAACGAGCAGGCATCCAGGGGAGCCCTTCCCTCGAATCAAACCTACAGAATCGATCTCCATCATCATCCCGGTTTATCGGGGGCTCGCAGCTACGGAAGCGTGTATCGACAGCGTCTTGTCGTTCTCTCCCGTAGGAACGCGCGTCATCCTTGTGAATGACGCAAGTCCCGAGGAGGAGATGGCCGAGCTTCTCTCCCGAAAGAGCGAGCGAGATAGCGTCGTTCTCATGACGAACGAAACCAACCTTGGGTTTCCCGGCGCGGTCAACGTCGGGATCGAGGCTGCCGGTGGCGACGACGTCGTAGTGCTCAACTCGGATACTGAGGTCGCGGAAGGTTGGCTCGATGCCATGAGGGCAGATGCGAATGCGCTCGGCCGGTTTGGATCGCTGACGCCGCTTTCGAACAATGCGACAATCTTGAGCTATCCGAGGGGAGCCGGGGAATTCGAGTTTTCAGCCGATGGCATCGCCCGCTTGAGCGCTGCGCTGGCGAAGATTGCGGCTAAGCCCGTCAAAATCCCGGTCGGGGTCGGTTTCTGCATGCTCATCTCTAGAGAAGCGCTGAATGCGGTTGGATGGTTTAGCCTTGAATGGGGCAGGGGGTATGGCGAGGAAGTCGATTGGTGCTTACGCGCTGCTGACCTTGGGTTCTTTAGTTACTGCTCAGCGCGTGCTTTCGTGCACCACGAGGGAAGCGTTTCATTCGGCGACAAGGAGCGAGAGAACCTTACTCGGGCTGCAGGAAAACGCATAGATGCTCTCTACCCTGAGTTCCGAGAGTCAGTTGAGCTGTTTCAGAGAAAGGATCCGCTCGGCAATGTGCGTCATCAGCTTGACCAGCTTAGGCTTAGGGAAGGCCAAGGACGGTTAGTGGTTCACATCACCCATGGCCTGGGGGGAGGGACAGACAAGGTCATTCAAGACATTGAAAGCCATCCTCTTTCCATCGGGGATTGCCACTTAAGGCTTTCGCCAGCTCTGCGGCACGATGTCTATTCCCCGGCTTGGACAGACTGTATCCTATCTTCAGCAGACGGAGCTTACAACGACTGGTGGTCTGCAGAAGATCTCGTCGCGATGTTCGCGGAGCTTTCGAAAGAACGCCCGTTTGCCGTTCATATTCACTCCACTGTTGGTTGGCCTCTTCCTCTGGTGTCGTCAATTGTCAGTGGTCTGCAGTCTTTGGCTTCCCGGCGTGTGGCGACAATCCACGATCAAGCATCGTTCTGTCCGCGGGTCTCCATGGTACCGAGCGGTCTCGGCCACTGCGGTGAACCCTCGATCGAGACCTGCGAAGGGTGCATCAGCGACCTCTCCTTCCGGCATCCTGTAGATCAAGACTTTCTTGCCCGGTTTGGCGTTCAAGGGTGGCGCGAGGCTCATCGAAGCTTGATAGAAGCCTCCGATCTCGTGGTCGCTCCGTCCAACTCGGCCGCTCGTCTTATCCAAACCCATCTTGGCGTCGACTGCGTTGAAGTGCTTCCTCATCTCGAAGAGCAAAAAAGCTACAAAGTGCAGTGGCCGAAGCCGTCGGACAAGCCACTGACCCTGGGCGTTGTCGGGGGCATAAACATCGAAAAAGGTTTCGCCAATCTTCTGACCCTGGCCAAACACGCACGGGCCGAAAGGCTTCCCTTTCGTCTCGTCGTGATCGGCCACACCATGAATGACGATTTGCTGCGCGCTGCTGATCCATCCATCGTGATCTCAGGCCGGTACGTTCAGGAGGACTTGGGAGGACTCCTTAAAAAGTATGAGATTGGTCTCGGTCTTCTTCCGAACATGTGCCCGGAGACTTACAGCTTCACACTGTCAGAGCTCTGGCGGCATGGCTTGCCTGTGGCAGTCTCGTCTTTGGGAGCACTCGCCGAGCGGGTAGGGAAGTTTGAGGGCAGTGGTCTCATATTCGGCCATGAATCGAGCGCTGGCGAAGTTTTCTCCGTAATTCGAGAGGCAGTACATGAGGCCGACGGGGGCTCGGTCTCCTTTGAGGCAGGGGGAGATGCGGCCGAGCCTTCAGTCCTTTACGGAACCGCTGATTCCGCTACGTCCTTGTTTGCCGGAGGTAAGATCGAAGACACCAAGACCGGTGTACGATGGCCATGGTCCAAGAAATAAGAAAGCCCTGTCTATGAGCGGCCAAGCCCTTAGTTCCAACATTCGCGATACAGACATTACGAACAGAAGCGAGAAGGGATTCGATGTTCAACCTGACAAAAGGTACCTGATCTTCTTTACACCGAGATCTGGAAGCTCTTGGATGACCGACGTTGTGACACAAACCGATGTCCTCGGAAGTCCCGGCGAATACTTCAATCCTAACTTTGTCGCGAGTATCGCAAAGACTATTAGATCAAACGAGCCCCAAGATTACGTCCGCAGATTGATGGCTAGGAAGAAGACTAAGAACGGAGTCTTTGGAGCAGAGATCACATTTTTTCAGTACCGCACGGTAGATGGAGTAGATCTCTTCGAGGCAATCTCTCCAAAATGCGTATTCGTGCTCACGCGAAAGAACATTATCGCGCAGGGTATCTCACTTTACCGCGCAGTGACCAGTGGCGTGTTCCACGATGTGAAGGGTCGCGAGACGCCGGAACCGAAAGGTGTCCCGTATGATTCCATCGCGATTCAGAATTGGATCAACCACATACGCGATCAGGAAGAAGGGACCGACCAGCTTCTGCGTGCAAGAGGAGTCTCGCCGATACATCTCACCTACGAAGCTCTCGCGGGACAAGCACAGAAGGCCATCGATGCGATCAGCGTGCCTGTCCTGGGTCACTCAACCGAGGCGAAGAGCGTGGAGGAAAACCACCGTCGGCTAGCGAACAAGGATGGGATCGATATGGAGGGGCGCTTCCGGGAGGAAAACGGCCGATTCATCGAAGCACTCGAGCAACGAGGCCGGATCACCCGCTGATGAAGCTCGCCGCGATTTTTGTTCGCTATAAGCAATGGCTTCAGCTTGGCCTCCTCATGCGAGAAGCGCTACGCGAAGATTTTGACAAAGTCCTGTTCGTCGGCCCACCCGCGTTCGTGCGAAAGCTGAGGGCCACTAAGGCCTTGGACGAAACCGAAATCATCCATGTCCTTGAGCTCTCGAATGTTCTTTGTACTGAGCGCTGCTCAGAGTTCCACCTCCTCGTTCAGCATAGCCTGTCGGGTATGCGAGACTTTGATGTGTGTCGTGAGGCCCTTGGAGACGTCGAGGCCGAGCAGTTCCTATGGTTTTATCCAGACGGAATGACGAACAATTGTGAGGATACCGAAACTGTTCTCGCTGGAGCTGAAAAGTCTAGTTTTCAGCTTGGGTCGGATATCGCTTTTGATCGTATCGAGTCGACATCCGGTTTCTGTCCGATCACTCCGCGAATACGCATAATTCGTCATGCTGACTATCAGCAGGGGCAAGAACTGACACTAGCGAACCTCGAAGCACAAAAGTTGGTCGATGGCCTTGATCTTGAAGACGGTGTTTCCGTCATTGTCCTTATACTCCGTCCTTGGGAGGACGAAGCCTTTCTTGATGGGAAGCTGCGCTCTTTGGGAGCTAAGTTTCCCGTCGCCGCCGCGCTCGTCGATCTAATTTATAAGTACACTGAGAACATTGGCCCGTGTCGGCTACTCATTCGTCCGGACGACCGCGGGCTTGCCTCCTCTTTGGAGATAGCGAGCGATGTTCAAGCTCAGATCAGTGATCGAATGCGCGTCGATGTAATCGATCAAGCGCCTTGGTGGATGACCTTTGAGCCAATTTTCAAGGTGCTCCTGGAGGAGATCGGTGATCGAAGGGTTCACGTCCTCGGGATGGACTCGACGTTCTCACTTCCGTTTCTGTTTCAGGGTCGCGGCGCTGGCCACGTTTTCGGGGTCCCATCAATTAAGGACGAAGATGGCAAGATGCTTCCAAATCGAGCAATTCTCGAGAAGCTTTTCATGCTGAACGCTCGAGCGACTGGCGCTGCTTCTCTATGGGTGCGCTATGAACGAGAGCCTCATTTCGTGGCGTTCCGTAGACGAATAAATGCCTAGTTGGATACTTTTACAAATGAGGGATCGAGAAGCTCGACTGTGTCTGGCGTATCTCTCCGAATGTATCGCACGTGCCGCTCGAGGTTTCGCACGCGTGCAGCGGTCCCTTTAGCGAACTCCTCGTCCCCGCTTGCCGCGAGCGCGCTGTCCGGTAGGCCTAAATAGTGCGTGCGACCCTTGCGGACCTCAAGGAAGGGTAAGGATGCCGTGGAGTCGAGCGATGCCACGATAAATGGTGGTCCGAGAGCATCATCAGGAAGAGACAGAAGCAGCGGTTCCAACGTCATCCATTCTGGCCAGACTTCTTCGGGAAAGACTATGCTCTCTTGCTTCAGTCGATCTCTGAGGTGTTCAACGACGCGCGCCATAAACTCCGGAGCTCGATTATCAGGGCGCAGAATAACTGTCCGCGCGACGCCTTCATGCCGGTTGATGGCGTCGACGAGCTTTTGCATCATGCGAGATGCAGTCTCCACAGGATCATCCAAAAGGAACTTCCCGCTGTGAAAAGTACTACTCCCCCAGGGCCGCATGACCAGCAGAAGCGCTCCATTTTCGCCAACAGAGGGCGTGATCATTTCAAGCGCTCGCTTAGCAGATGAAGAAGCGACATCATGCTGCATCAATGCTTGCAGATGCGATGCGGAGAGGACCTCAATGTCAAAATCTGGAAGGTGGTCGAGAGCCTTTTCGTTCACCCGGTCGAAAAAGATAATCGAGCCGGGTCGCAACGAATGCTGGCGTTTGAGAAAGTCAGCAATCGCCTCTTTGTGGACCAGAAAGTTCGTGAAGCCATCTGCGAAGAATGAAACTGAAATCTTCTCGAAGCCGTGGACTTCGAGCGTTTCCTCGAGTTCCGTTACGCTATCGGCGTGATGATGAGTGATGAGCTCTACGGATTTGCTCTCATCGGCTTCTGCGCGAAGCTCCGTCAGCAAAACAAAGTCGGTTCCGTGCTCCAGACCCCACGCCGATAATACCTTTGCCACCGAGGCCCGACAGACGATCCGACAGTCCTCGCCATCCGCCGTCCTCTTATCTCGAATGGCGAGGACGACTGAAATCCAGTGGTAGTAGCGCAGGTAAACGTAGCTTCGCGCCGTCATTGGTGAAGTCCGTAGTCTGAATTTTCATAGGGCAGGGAGATAAATGAGGACAAGAAAGATTCCGCAAGGCTACGCAACAGCTTAGAAGTACCCGTGAGTGTCGATCAAGTCTTCTACGGGCTGCCCAAGGGAAACGCCGAGACTGATTTGAGCTTCGTTCATGATTGCCTTCACGGCGATATCCAGAACTTTATCCCACTGATTCCCCGGCACGATTACAGCTCCGTCGGCGTCCGCAAATACGACATCGTCATTGCTTGCTGAGACGCCGCCCACACTGATCTTTTCGTTCATTCCGAGGAGGGTGCCTTCATATTTGATGTCGTTGCAATAGGAACCTCGGGCAAACACAGGGAGTTCGAGAGGGCGAACGCCTTCGATATCACGTGTGAAGCCATCGACGAGAACACCCACAGCACCCGCCCGTAGGGCCAGATGGGCGTTTAGTTCGCCGAAGTAGGCGCGCTGAGGAACATCGGTAGCAACGACTATAACGTCTCCTGGACGTATAAATTTGTAGGAGTTGAGAGCCTTGTAGATACCCTTCCATTCCTCCCGCTCAGAATTCTGTTTCTCATCCAGCGCGCCGAGATGCAGGGTTTTTGCCCGGCCGAGGATCCTTGTCCCGGTCATGGCGCGGATTTCGGGAACGAGCGTGCAGTCGAGCCCGAGATCCTTCGTGATGTCAGATAGCACCGCCGAACTGAGATGTGTCTTCATGAGACGGAACTTTCGGAGTTCCTCTTCACGCGCGCCGAGGCAAATGTGCTCTGCCAAGGCAAGGTCTTTCGGATAATTGATGTCCAACATCTCACGGGCATCTAGCTCAAAGAGGAGAGGATTGCGCCCAAACCGTTTAGAGGGGCTTCCGTCACCGGTTCGCTTCACCGCGTAGAGGCTCATGGCTTCCACAACTGAGTCGGGCAGATCGACGCTGTTGGGGATGCGCCCGTGTCCGTAAAGAGGCTCACCGTCTGCCCACTGATACTGCTTTGTTCTGGAGACCGCGACGAGGCTATCACAGTCAGAATTCAGCAGAGCTTGTATCGCGCGATCGATCGTATCGGCATCGACAAAAGGCGCTGTACAGAGGCATTGCACGTAAATGTCAGCGTCGGGGACTTGCCGGCACTCGTTCGCAAACATCTCGTGGCCGTCCGTGGCGTTAGTTGACAGGCTGGGATCCCGCCTGATGACCTTTACGTCGAGATCTTTTGCCAGAGCAATGATCTCATCAGACTCCGTATCCAGATAGATTTCGTCGATCGTCTCGCATTCCAGAAGCTGTCGCAACTTTCGTTTGAAGAGATGCTCACCGTCCAAAACCCTTAGGTTTTTTGATGGGATACGTTCGCTGGAACCTTTCGCGGGCACGAATGCAACTACCTTCATCGAGTCATTCTCTCGTTGCCATCAACTCCTCTCAGGCAATGGGCCAACTCGGGAATGATGGCAAGGGTGGCATGGACTAGAGGCCCACCTCGGACGTTGCGTGAAAGGGCGGGTTGGATTACCCCGAGGCCGATGAACCAGATCAACAGCACCGTCACCATCTCCGCTCCCGCAGGCGATGTAACGATCGGCAACGACAAGCCTTTCATGCTGTTCGCAGGCCCCTGCCAGATGGAGAGCCGCGACCATGCCTTGGAAGTGGCGAGCGCGATCAAGGAGATCACGGACCGCCTCGGCATTGGTTTTGTTTATAAAACGAGCTTCGACAAAGCCAACCGGACGAGCCTCGGCGCCCAGCGCGGCATGGGCCTCGACGATGCACTTCCGGTGTTTGCCGAAATCAAAGAGAGCCTCGGGGTCCCGACCCTCACCGACATCCACGAGCGCGAGCAATGCGCCCGGGTCGGCGAAGTGGTCGATGTGCTCCAGATCCCGGCGTTCCTCTGCCGCCAGACAGACCTTCTGATCGCCGCCGCTGAGACAGGCCGGGTCATCAAGATCAAGAAGGGCCAGTTCCTCGCCCCCTGGGACATGAAGAACGTGGTCAGGAAAGTGACGGGCTCGGGCAACCCGAACGTCCTCGTCACCGAGCGCGGCGCAAGCTTTGGCTACAATACGCTGGTCACGGACTATCGCGGCCTCAAGACGATGGCCGAGGAGACGGGCGCGCCCGTGATCTTCGATGCGACCCACTCAGCCCAGCAACCAGGCGGGCAGGGCGGAAGCTCAGGCGGCCAGCGCGAGATGGTCCCAACCCTTGCACGGGCGGCCGTCGCCGTCGGCGTGGCAGGCGTCTTCGCAGAGACGCATCCCGACCCCGACAACGCCCCCTCGGACGGACCGAACATGATCCGCCTCCATCATCTTGAACGCTTCCTCAGTGAGCTGAAGGACCTCGACGCGCTCGCGAAAAGCCGGGGAAGCCTCTACGGGTTTTCGGGTACTCCCTAGCCGGAGAAACTTTTTTGGGTTTGTAGATGCTGTTCAACAACGATCTTCTGTATCTCAGCTATCCTCGGGTGGCCTCGGCTACGCTTAACGTAGTCTTCGCTAAGGCTTTCAAGCCGCCAGTTTACGCCCTAGTCAGTAAAGGACAGGCACGGATCATCGCCGCAGAAGATCGTCCCGGAGTATTCGTCAGGGAATTGCCTGGTCATCAGACGGTGGATGACGCAAGAAAAATTCTATCTGGGTATGGGCGGACTTTAGACAGTTTCAGAGAAATCATCGTTGCGGTGAGGAATCCCTACGAGCTGTACTCATCGAGTTATGAGTTCATGCGACAACAATACACTGGCAATGAAGAAAGAGAAAGTTTTCGCCTTGCGAAGCACAATGATTTCGCAACATTCGCTCGCAATTTCCGACCTCGATCGCTGGCAAGATGGACTCAAACTGATGGTGGCGAGCGGCTTCCGAACTTGTCGCTTCTGAAGATTGAGAACATGAACGCTTCGTTGCGACGAATTCTTGCAAGGAATCGTATCAAGATTGATTTTGATATTCCGAAGCTGAACGCCTCCGCAGAGCGACCTGACTTTTCATCTTTCGGTGACGAAGAGCTCCGATCAATCCATACCAGAACGAACGAGTTTTTTGAGCTTGGACGCTATGAAAAAAATTCTCTCCCAGCTTCAGAACCCGTTTAAATCGGTCAAACCAGCGGGCGGAGCACCCACGACTCACGAGAGTGTTGCTGCGGAAGGGGCGGCGCAAAGCTTGCTGTTCGAGATCGACGAGCAGCTCTCAGGACAGATCATCGGTTGGCTCGTCGCGAATGCCGAAAAAAGACTGTCATTCGTGATCGACGATGAAGTCTCAGTGGCGATCGAACTCAACCAGCGCAGACCGGATGTTGCGGTGGCACTAGGGGTTGATGAGCTTTGCGGCTTCGCCACAATTCTTCCTCGCCATCTATTTGACGATAGGCTGCATGAAGTCGCTGTCGTTGAGACAGACCAAGTCTCGGGACACTTCTCCTGCTTAGGTGTGAGGCAGGTGCGTCTCCGTGCCTCCGCAGGCGCGATTGCCTACATTGAGTACGTCGAGCGTCACTCAATTTCAGGATGGGCAAATGTCCCTGCGGGGTCTGAGCTGGTCTGTCGGGTCGGTGAGGGGATGCTCGAAGAACCTTTGACTTCTCCCCGTCGTGATGTGGACAACCATCTCCTGTTGCCCACCCGTACGGCGATCGGGTTCTCCTTCCCTGTTCCCGCAACCTTTCAGTGGCAGGACGATGATGTCGTTGAAATCGTTGCACGTCACAACGGCTCAGAGCTCACCTTGGGCGAAAACAGCTTAGTCAACGCGCCTCTGGCAAAGCCTTCTGGACAGATTGATGGTCTGTCCAAAGATACCGTCTTCGGCTGGGCCACAGCAACGAGCCAAGGCAATTTCGCGGTCAGGCTGGATGGAGAGACAGTCCTCCCACTTAATACCTCGATCGACAGGCCGGATGTTGCCGAGGTGTTTCGCACTGGCGATGAGGCCGTCGGCTTTGAGCTACCTTTGCTTGATGGGTTTCTCGATACGGAAACAGTGAGGGTTGAGCTTCTCTTTGTCTCCGATTCTGAGCCTATCGTTTGTGACGAGAAGATACTTTCCGCCACGATCTCCGGCGATGTTCCGACGCCCACGCATCAATTGCCCGCACGACGCCGCCGAGCGGCGGTTGTCTGCTGGGACTTGGCGCATAATCCTGCGGGGCGAGCGCTCGTACTCTATCAGATCCTCGAGCTCCTCTTTGACGAGGTAACGCTGATCGGACCGATGTTCCCTCGGTTCGGGACTTCAGTCTGGGCCCCGATTGCCGAGAATGAGAATCTCAATATCGTGACCGGTGTTGTCGACGGTTTTTCAGATCTCGAAGCTTTCGCAAATGAAGCGGCCTCTCAGAGCTTCGATTTTGTTTGGCTGTGCAAGCCCCGGTATCCGACGCTCTTCATCGGCCTGACGATTTGGGAGCGCTGTCAGCCAACCATCATGCTTGACATTGATGACTACGAGTTCGCGTTCTTCAAGGAACGTCAGATCAATGGCGAAGCCTCAGCTTTACTCTCATCTCTCAGATCTGATCAGGTTCATTTAGCGGATCTCGCTGGGACTACGTTAGCGCACTCAGTGATCGGAGCATTCGATCATGTCACCGTTTCGAATCCCTCTCTGCAGTCGATTTTTGGCGGGACGATCGTTGCGCATTCGCGTGACGAGAGCCAGTTCGACGCGGCACT
The DNA here is from genome assembly GCF_013085255.1 of Parvularcula mediterranea. Classification (GTDB taxonomy): domain Bacteria; phylum Pseudomonadota; class Alphaproteobacteria; order Caulobacterales; family Parvularculaceae; genus Parvularcula; species Parvularcula mediterranea. The sequence goes on along the minus strand of NZ_JABFCX010000003.1, from coordinate 344,335 downwards.
ATTTGACAGGCAGGCACTACGAGCCAGCTCCGGCTTGCCGATCGAGGCGAAGGTTGTCGTGTTTGTCGGTACAGTTAGGCGCCACAAGGGAGTGTTGGAAATCGCTCGAGCGATCGGGAAGTCGAGCCGATCCGATTTGAGGCTACTGGTCGCCGGAACGTTTGAGGACGACAGAATCCGTGAGGAGATCGAGGAGGCAGCATGCGGAAGAGCAATCCTCTTGTCCGATGTTTCGTTCTCGGAGCTGCCGACTGTCCTCGCAATGGGGGATCTGGTGTGTCTTCCACAAGATGCGTCTGCAGAGACGTCCTATTATCAGCTTCCGTCGAAAGTCGCGGATGCCCTCGCATTCGGGATGAGCGTTCTATTGAACGATCTCGCTCCGTTCGAGAATCTTAAGGACATTCCGGGCGTGTTTTTCCGACAAGATGATGAAAGTCTAGAAGCTGCCCTGGACCGTGTGCTCGAAAGCGCCATTGACAAAGAGAGAGTGCGCGAAACCTTTCTCTCGCGCTTTTCGCATTCGAGCAATGCGATGCGCGTTTCGGCAATGACTGATACCGGTCGGCGTCGAGCAAGCAGCTTTGATCACGCGACGGCTTTTCCCCAGATCATGGGCAGAACCAGCAAGCACCTCATTTCTAAGATTCACCGGAAACACGTCGATGCTTCCCAACGCGACTTGGTGATCCTCTGGAAACAGGTAGACAGCGGTCTCTTCGGCAGGCGCGTGGACATGGTAGCAGAGTATCTGGTCCGTGATGGTCACTTCGATCGCGTTATCATTATCGATCACCCATTGTCCCTAGCGGGATTTCGGGACCTTGAGAAACGGGCAGCCAGCATGCCGCTCTCGAACGCTTCAATTGTCTTGTCGCGGTTCGTGGGAAAGTACTTCGGACATTTTGATAAAGCCAGTTTAGTTCAGAGATCGTTTGTTTACAGCAATCGCTCGGAGATGCTTTTCGGAAGACGGTTGCCCAGTTTCACTGAACTTAAGTCTTCGTTCCAAGCTTTTTTTGATGAAGTTGGGCTCTCAGCGGGGGCGAGCCTGCTAGTCTGCCCTTATGTCGAATGCCTCGATGAACTATTGGCTGCCGCCAAGTTTGATGCGGTCTTCGCCGATTTGATAGACGATGAACGAGAGTTCGCGACGACCGAAGAACGAAGACGATTGGTGGAGGCGTCTTACGGAAAAGCCATATCAAGCAGCTCCGCTGTCTTCACCAACAACGAAAGAATGCGCGAGACGTTTTCTTCATTTTGCGACGCCGAAAAGATTCACGTCGTCCCGAATGGAGTTGAGCGTCACAGTCTGTCCGCTGACGAGGTGATCCGCGTGAGACCGTCCGTCCCAGGGGGACCGGTAATCGGGTATGTTGGCAATCTAAGGGATAGAGTTGATGCAAGCTTGATTTCCTATTTGGCTCGCACACTTCCGCACGCAACGATTGTACTGGTTGGTCCGACCGGAGGTAATGCTTCCATAGAGCAGCTGGCGGAAATCGAAAACGTCGTACTCACCGGTGCTTTAACGTATGAGGATTCGACGCGAATTGCGGCGGGATTCGATATCGCGATTATGCCCCACCGAATCAACGAGCTCACTGGGTCGATGAACCCGCTCAAATTCGTCCTGTACAGGGAGCTAGGTCTTCCAATCGTCTCGACCGCGGTTTCGAACCTTCTCGGTGGAACTGCAGAGGGGGTCATTCTGACCTCCGATGATCCGAAAGAGTTTACGCGCGGAGTTTCGATGATGCTCGAGCGACTAAAAACCGGAGAGGTCAAAGTCGAGCCTTTGCCTTCAGGCTTTTACTGGTCCGCCCGCGTTGCTGAGATAGCCGAAATCATGGGCGAATTCACCGATTTGAAGAAAGAACGACAGAGCGGATTAGAAGAAGAGCAGGAACAGTTCAATACGGGGACATTCCTCCAAGCTTAAGACCGGGATAGTCTGCATGTCGGATGCAATCATTTCCCAAGTGGAATGCAGTACAGACGAAGTAATACTGCTCCATTCGTAAAGAATGAATTCGATCGCGACTCTTAGACCACTGCAGGGCTATGTATCACGACGTTGCGCTAAATCCATACGTCGAGAGTGTCTCGTAATCTTCCGCATACCTATTTCTAACTATGTCTAAATCCTGCTCGGAAGGTTCCGACGCGAACTTGGATCCGTCCGTCGAATTGAAGCGATCCAACGAGATCTTCTTCGTTTTGGAAGAGGGAACTCCAGCCTCACTCAGCACTCCCTGAAGCCCTCGATCCAAATCTGTGAGGAGAAGAAGGGTATCGACGATAGGCTTGAGTGGCTTACGTTCATTCCTTATCCATCTCGTCTGTGGCATGAACATCCTATCCGGGCCGGGGGTCTGCCAGATTTTGGATCTGATAAGGGAGCCGAAGTCATCTATGTCAGACATAAACGTATAATGATCTTGGTGCAGGCGCAGGTAGCGATAAGTAGAGAGGGCACGATCCACGGGGTCACGGAAGACTGCGAAACTTGTGTAAGTCGCCCAAGCTTCTCGTCCCAGACACCGCCTGAGCTCTGCGGCGAAACTGTGCTTCCCAATCCCATACTTGTCCTGATATGCGCGGTGAGAGGCCTCTCCAAAATCAGTCCCACCGAGCTGTAAGTCTCGATAGGTGCATAATTGATCCAGCGCGTGAGCAACCGAGGTGCCACCAGTCTTCGGGATATGTACGAACACGAACTTCCAGGTGTGATTTATCACGCACATCGAGAAATCAGCCCCGCCCTATCGATCGATAACGAAAGCCTGCTTCTGTCATCATCTCAGGCCGGTAGACATTTCTCAGGTCTATGAGAACTGGCGCGGACAGCAACTCTTTGACGCGAGTGAGGTCGAGTGCTCTGTAAGCGTCCCACTCTGTCACGATGACGGCGGCGTCAGCGCCATCCATCGCTTCGTAGGGGCCCTCGCAATACGTGATCTTCTCCGAACCCAGGAGCTTTTCTGCCTCTTCCATGCCTTCGGGGTCGTGGGCGCGGATGGTTGCGCCCGCATCCTTCAGCATGTTGACGATATCGATGGCGGGACTGTCGCGCATATCGTCTGTGTTCGGCTTGAAGGTGAGGCCGAGGATTGCGACGGTCTTGCCGGAGGCTGAGCCGCCCATGGCTTCAATCACCCGGCCCGCCATGCTCTTCTTGCGGAGGTCGTTTGCCTCGACGACGGCGTCGACGATGCGGACGGGACTTCCGTAATCCTGAGCAGTCTTGGTCAGGGCCAACGTGTCCTTCGGGAAGCAGGAGCCGCCATAGCCTGGGCCTGCGTGAAGGAACTTTGATCCGATCCGGCCGTCAAGGCCGATGCCTTTCGCGACCTGCTGGACATCCGCGCCGACCTTCTCGCAGAGGTCGGCCATCTCGTTGATGAAGGTGATCTTGGTCGCAAGGAAAGCGTTGGCGGCGTACTTGATGAGCTCTGACGTCGACCGGCTAGTGAAGAGAATAGGGGTCTCGTTGAGGAACAGCGGGCGGTACAGCTCGCGCATCACATGGACAGCCTTCTCATCTTCTGTGCCGACAACGACGCGGTCGGGGCGTTTGAAGTCGTTGATCGCTGCGCCTTCGCGGAGGAATTCCGGGTTCGAGGCGACGGAGAAATGCTCGCCCTCGACGAAGTCCGGGCGGGCTTTTTTGATGACTTCGCTGACCTCGGTGCCTGTACCCACGGGGACCGTCGATTTGGTGACGACGACCGTATAGCCATCGATGGCGTGGGCGATCTCTTCAGCGGCTGCGTAGACGTAGCTGAGATCCGCATGGCCGTCACCGCGGCGCGAAGGCGTGCCCACGGCGATGAACACCGCGTCGCACCCGGGGACGGCTTCTTTCAGATCAGTCGTGAAGGAAAGACGGCCAGCCTTGACGTTCTTTTCAACCAGCGTGTCGAGGCCTGGCTCGTAGATTGGCATGACGCCGTTCAGCAGCCGCTCGATCTTCCCGGCGTCCTTGTCGACGCAGACGACGTCGTGGCCGAAATCGGAAAAACAGGCGCCAGAAACGAGGCCAACATAGCCTGTACCGATCATTGCAACGCGCATGAGAAGACCTCTCCATTCAGTCGTAGCCGGGGATAACGATTTCCCACGTTGGCTGTCCAGCACTCATCGGTCGAAGATAGGATAAGCCGGCTTCGGCAGACGGTTGGAACGCTTTGATCGGGCTCAATTATTGAGCCGAATGGACCAGCTCATCCGCCAATGTGAGGATGTGATAGAGAAGGCTCGAGGGCATCCTGTCGGAGATAGGATTGCCGTCGAGGCCGAGCCGGTCATACCAGCCACCACGCACCATGCCGGTCAGATAGTGGCGGTCGAACGCCTCAAGCAGCTGGGCTGCGAGCTCGCAGAAGCGTTCCTCCCCTGTCGCTCGAGCGAGAACAAGCGCGGCTCTGATATGCTCGGTCTGGCCCCAGAGCCTTGCGCCCTCGGAACGAATGCCGGAGCGAATGTCGACCGTATCAGCAAGAATCGGAAAATCGGGGAGGAGCCCATAATCGCGCGCTGACTCGAAGAGGGTCTCGAATAGGCTTTGGTCAGCATGCCCCGCTTTATGGAGCAGCCATAGCCATTCCACCATGTGGCCGGGCTCAATGACCGAACCGCTGGCCGCATCCGGGGTCCAATCTTCACCAAAGAACTCAAGGAGGGCTTTGCGCTGGCGATCCCAAAAGGCGCGATCCCACAGAGCCTTGATCTCCTCGACGGCACTGTCAGAAAACGCCCAAGGGCCAGCTTCGCGCCTAAGAAGCGCTGCCTCGAAGAGGTGCATGTGCGGGTTCGTTCGCCGAGGTAGCGACGCGGGGATGCCTTCTGCGAACCCTCCCTCAGGGTGGCGAACGGTTTCGAAGTACCGCTCGACGATGGCGTCAATGTCATCCGCTTCCGGATCATTGTAGCGCAACCTGCGCTCAGCCGACGCCAGAAGGACGAAGGCGTGGTCGTAGCTGTCCCGCAGGTCGCTCTTCACGGAGCCATCGGCGTTGAAGATGTGAATGAAGCAGGTCGGTCCGTCTTTGAGAGGCTTCAGTCCCTCATCGATCATGAAGCGCCAGGCGTGGTCCGAAGCCTCGCGTCCGCCGGTCATGAGGCCAAGATGCTCGGCGCGTGCAAATGACCAGGCTTGCCGGGCCTGGACGCGCAGCCTCTTGTGCCCATCGCGGAGAGGCTCGCCGTCATGGGAGAGGGCCTCGTAGTAGCCGCCAAGGGGGTCACGGCCCTTGTCGCGGAACAGGGGGATGGCGTCCTCAGCGCACCAGGCGAGGAAGCGATCCCGAGCTTTCTCAAACTTTGACGTCGCCATGACTGCCCTTGTTTATGACCCCAACGAGGCAGCGCCTCGCAGTGTACTGCCTTTGTTTCCGCAAAATGAGATGATCACCTCGCGCCAACGATCCCCTGCGAGCGGAGATACAGCTTCGAATGGTGAGTTTGAGACTTCGTGAAACACATGAAGATCCGAGGCAACCACCGGTGTGCCGAGCGCTTCGGCCTCGACGATCGGCAGACCAAAACCCTCTGCAAAGGAGGGCATGAGGAGAGCCCTTGCACCTGCGATGGCGCTGGCTAGGGCTCGGTCCGAGAGCGCTGGGGCTTCGAAGACGTGGTCCCGAAGGGCAGGACACCGGTCGATGAGGGCGAAGGTGTCGGAGTTCATCCAACCCCTCCGACCTGCGAGGACCAATGCCGGGGTATCGGCGCCGAGTTCCGAAGCTATGTCACGCCAGACCTGCAGAAGCAGGCCGTGGTTCTTACGCGGCTCGATCGTCCCCACGCAGATGAAATAGGGCCTGTTCGCTTGGAGCGGCTCGATGTCTGTGGGCAGCCCGGCGGATAAAGGCGTGACGGAGACTGGTGGGACCGGGAGGCCGAAGCGCTCGGCGAGACCGGTCAACTCATCGTGCGTGGCCTCGGAGTTGACCTCCACTCTGTCGGCAGAGCGGAGAAGCGCGCGGAGGCGCTTTTCGTGCTTCGCGGCGTCACCGTCTTTGGAGTACTCCGGGAAGGTGATCGGAATCGCATCGTGCCAGAAGAGGTCGATCTCAGCGCCCCACCGCTCTTTCAAGCCTTCGAGAAAGCCGTCCTTGTCGAGATGGTGGTGCGAGACGTTTCGGTAGGTGACCGCGTTCGCGCTGTCTGAAAGATAGGAATCGGCCCTCCGGGACCTCAGGATCGAAACAGGGGCGCGAGGGCCGTCCAGCTTAGGGGCTTCGACAGCTGACAGGTTTTCGCTCGGAGGCGCGCCCGCTCCAAGGAAGGCATAGAGCTCTCGAGCGACCTTCGCGCCTTCTTCCGTCCCTTTTGACCACCGTTCTTGAAGCGTGGAGGTGAGGGCCGCGATCTGCTCCCTCTGCAGGAACCAGCTCCGCTGGCCGCGCGTTGCGTAGAAGAAGACTTCGCCAGTCCGGCGCAGCGCTTTCCCGGCCTCCTCCAGCTCGACCCGGTCGATCCCTGTCGGGCTCGGGCGGTCTGCGCGTGAGACGAGGCGCGAGACATCGAGGACGAAAGCAGGAGAATCGCTCATTTTGGCGTTCTGCCTCATTCGGGGCCGCCGCACCATCCGCGGTTGGGCGTTGCCTGTTCACAGCCGAGGCGGAGTGTGCGAGACGCGGGTTTCCTGTTTCGCCTCAAGGACCAACACTGCCCCATGCCCCCCGCCCCTCTCTTCGCTTCGCAAGGTGCACACGAGGGGCCGCGGCAGATCTTCACCATCTGCTCGAAGAACTACCTCCCGCTCGCCCGAGAACTGGCCGCGTCGGTACTGGAGCACGAGCCTTCAGCGCGCGTGACGGTGATCCTTTCCGACGAGGCAGACGACGTCTCCGCGATTTCTGATTATCTCGGCGTGTCGTGCCTGCCGGGGCGGGAGCTGCCGCTGCCGACCTACTATGACATGGCGATGCGCTACGACATCGTGGAGTTCAACACGGCGCTGAAGCCAGCGGCGTTCCTCCACTTCATGGACAAGGGCGCGGGGAGTATTGTCTACCTCGACCCGGACATCCAGCTTCATCGTCCGCTCACAGATGTTTGGGATGCCATCGCGGAGGGTGCGCAGGGGGTGATCACGCCCCATATCTGCCAGCCGCTCGACATGGAGAAGAACCCGACTGAGCTGAAAATCATGCGGACGGGCATCTACAATCTCGGCTTCGCCGCGCTCGCCAATACGGAAGACGCCCGCAAGTTTGCGGAGTGGTGGGGCAGGCGGATGCCCGCAGACTGCCGGGTGGATCTTGATGCCGGGGTCTTTGTCGACCAGAAATATGTCGACCTCATGCCATCCTATCTTCCGCGTACGAAGATCTTGCGTCACCCGGGCTATAACGTCGCCTATTGGAACCTCGCGCATAGGCCCCTGGCCAGGGCGACGAATGGGTTCACCGCCGCGGGCCAGCCTCTCGTCTTCATGCACTTCTCAGGCATCCGCGAGGACAAGGCCGACTTTGTCAGTGTCCACCAGGACCGTGTCTCTGTCGCTGACCTCGGCGAGGGGAGGGCGCTGTTCGATGCCTATCGCGAGAAACTGCGTGGCAACCGAAAGGCGCTGAAGGAGGCCGGCATAGCAGCCAAATACGCCTACGGACAGTTCCTCACCGGCGAAGAGATCCCGAAGCTCGTCAGAACCGTCTACGCAAAGTCCGTGCCGCCATCGGCGAAGCCTTTCGAGGAAGTCTTCGACCTCGCCAAGGGACCCTTCAATCAGGGCGCGACAGGCATCACCCACAAGAACCAGCACCTCATCTCGCCTGTGATGGCCGACCTTTGGCTTAGGAAGCCGCACCTTCAGGTCGCCTTCAACATCAGGAATGCCAAGGAGGCCAAGGCCTACGCCCTATGGTTCGTCGAGACGGGCTACAGGGAATGGGACATTGCCCCCGCCTTCATCCCGAAAGCGGCATTCGCCTTGACCGATGAGAAGCGCTCCGTCCGGGCACGGATGGCCGTCTTCACCATGAAGCTCATGGAGAAGGCCAAGTTCTTCGCCTTCATGTATCCCAAGCCGGTGCGCAGAGCCGCCACCCGGTTCAACCGACGTGTGGCGCCCCAGCTCGCCAAGCGCATCAAGACCCGCTGAGTTATGGCGACGCCCACCACCTATTTCACAATCTGCTCGGCGAACTACATGCCCTTCGCGAGGACGCTCCATGCGTCGCTGACGAGGCACCAACCGGATGCGAGGTTTGTCCTGTTCCTCGCCGATATCGTCCCCGATGATCTCGATGCGAATGACCTTCCGTTTGACGTGGTGGAGGCGAGGACCCTCGGCATCGAGACCTTCCCGGACATGGCGTTTCGCTATGACATTATGGAGTTCAACACGGCCATCAAGCCGTTCTGTTTCCAGAAGGTCTTCCGCGACCAGCCGGGTTCACGTGCCGTCTATCTCGACCCAGACATCTACGTCACCGCGCCGCTGACGCGCCTTGATGAGGTCTTCGACGAAGGTGCGGAGTTGATCCTGACGCCCCATGCTCTGGCTCCGCTTGATGACGGCTACGACCCTGATGACCGCCGTATCATGCAGACCGGGTCCTACAATTTGGGCTTCGCGGCGATGGCGCATGCTACCGATACGGAGCGCCTGCTCGGCTGGTGGGCAGACCACATGCGCACCCGGTGCTTGAACGCACTGCCCATGGGCATCTTTGTCGACCAGAAGTTCATGGATATGGCCCCGGCCTTCGTGGAACAGGCGCATATCCTGCGGCACCGGGGCTACAACGTTGCTTACTGGAACCTGCACGAGCGTCCCGTCGCGAGGCAGGGCGATCAGTATACCGCAGGCAGCGATCCGCTCGTCTTCTTCCACTTCTCCGGCGTCGACCGGAAGAACGCGGAAGTCTTCTCCCGCCACCAGAACCGCTACACGGCAGCAGATATCGGCGACGCGCGTGAACTTCTCGAGGAGTACAAGGCTGCGCTGGCAAGCCATGACGAGGATCACTGGCGCCGCGTTCCCTACGCCTACGGAACGCACAAGGACGGTCGGCCGATCGCCGACTTCATGCGCAAGGTCTATCGCCGGGTGCACGAGGATGCGCTGAGCGTTGATGAAGACGGGCTCTTCACCTTCAATCCGACCCTCTACAACCACCGTTCGGATACGCTTCTCGATCACCAAGGCGCAGAGATCACGCGTATCATGCACGAGGTCTGGCGCATGCGGACGGACCTGAGGACCGCGTTTGACCTCCGCAGGGAACGCGACCGCAAGGATTTTGCCGCTTGGTATAGGAAAGACGGGGCTGCTCAGCATGGCCTGCCGCCTGAGCTGATCCCAGGCTACGAGCCCCCGGCCGACACTCCGGACGCTGAAGAGCCAAAGGGTCCGACAGACCTCGACGTCGATCCTTCGCTGCCGGAAGCCGTTACCCTCGTCGGCTATCTCAAGACGGAAAGCGGCGTCGGTGAGGCCGCCCGCAACAAGGAAGCAGCCCTCCGCTCGGCCGGCGTTCAAGTCCACCGCAGAACGCTCCGTGCGGAAGGCTTCGCCAATCTAGAGGACGGCGAAGAGGACAGCCTCGAAGACGCCCGCATCCTCTATCTTCACGTCAATGCTGACCGCACCCTCGGGACCCTCGGTACGCTGAGTGAGAAGGAGCGTTTAGGCCGCTACCGCATCGGCTACTGGGCGTGGGAGCTCAGGACCTTCCCGAGCCACTGGGTCGCTGCCGCCGACGGCCTCCACGAAATCTGGGTGCCGAGCCGCTTCGTCCGCGACGCCGTGGCCGAGCGGATCGACAAACCCATTACCCTCATTCCCCACCCCGTCGTCATCAATCCCGGCGACCGGGCCAAGGGCAGGGCAGCGATGGGCCTCGACGATCCCGAAACTCTCGCCGTCGCCACCGTCTTCGACACGCGCTCCTTCATCAAGCGGAAGAACCCGATGGGCGCCTTGGAAGCGTTCCGGAGAGCCTTCCCCGATCCCAAAAAGTCCAATGTCCGCCTGATCCTCAAAAGCCACGGCCCCCTCGATTCGGACCTCGCCCGTCAGGTCTTCGCTGAGGCGGCTGGCGTTCCCGGCGTCATCGTCAAGCACCAGGTCATGACAGGCCAGGATATGGCCGACTTCATGGAAGGCATCGACGTCCTCCTTTCGCCTCACCGAGCGGAAGGCTTCGGCCTCAACATCGCGGAAGCTATGGGGCGGGGGAAGGTTGCCATCGCCACGAACTGGTCAGGCAACACCGACTTCATGACCAGCACCAACTCGGTCCCGATCGATTTTTCGCTGAGGTCGCTTGCCCCGGGCGACTATCCGTTCGCGGAAGGCCAGATGTGGGCTGAGCCAAATATTGACCAGATCGTGCATGCTTTGAGGGACTTGGCAGAAGATATTGCGCTGCAACAGAAACTGGGGCAGGAAGCTGCGGTGACCATCGGGGAGCAGTTCGGGCTGGAGCGGATAGGGTCGCTCTCGAAAGCCCGAATCGATGCAATCCTCACGGCCACGGGGTAACCGGTATCAGGCGTGATTTTGTAATCTTATCAGGCCAGTTTCCTCACAATTAACGATTGACCCGTATTGATTCCGGTGGGGGTCCATCGCTAGCGTTAACCCAATTGGGGACATTTGGGCTATGGGGCAGAACCTCGCTGAACAATCGGCGCAGCTCGGGCAGGGGCTGGACGAGATCGATAATTTGATCGGCCGGAAATTTCTATTGCTGCAGGGGCCTTTCGGTCCCTTCTACCTGCGACTTGCAGAGGAGCTTCAGCGCTTTGGCGCCGAAGTGGCCAAGGTCAATCTGACCGGCGCAGACGTATGGGGCTGGAACCGCCGCTTTCCTGCTGTTGAGTTCAAGGAAGGCCCTGAGGCCTGGTCCGGCTGGCTCGCACGCGAGATGGAAGAGCGCGGCATCACCGATGTGATCATGCACTCTGACTGCCAAGCCTATCACCGCATGGCTGTCGACGTTGCTGGCGCGCTGGGTGTCCGGGTCTTCGTGACCGAGCAGGGCTATCTCCGGCCGCACTGGATCACCTTCGAGCGTGGAGGCGTGAACGCCAACTCGGCGCTCCTGAAGGAGTTCGAGGCCATCAAGACCTTCCCGGCGCTCTTTGCATCGCGGAAGAAGATCGCCACGCCGACCGGTAAGCACACGCGCGCCTATGTCATCAGGACCACGGTCGCGAACCTCGCGCTCTATTTCCACTGGCACCGCTTCCCGAAGTACAAGAACGCCTTCTCCTACGCGCCGTGGAAGCAGTGCGTCGGCCATATCCGTCGCTATGTCCGCAACCGGATGGGCTTCAGGAAGAAGAGCCTCGCCGCGCTTAATGCGGTCACGAACAGCGGTGATCCCTTCTACGTGGCGCTGCTGCAGCGCCCCGGCGACAGCCAGATCTACAAGCATTCGCGGTTCAAGGACCTCGGCGCCTTCTGCGAGGCAACAATCGAAAGCTTCGCGAACTGCGCTCCCAAGAACGCCAAGCTTGTCTTCAAGGCCCACCCGCTCGACCACGATCTCGACGACCACCGGCAGCGCATCTCAGATGCCGCGAAGCAGTATCGGGTCGAAGATCGCGTGGTCTATGTCGACGGTGGCGTGCTCGGTCAGATCCTGCCTCAGTCAGTCGGCGCCATCACCATCAACTCGACCGCTGGCCTGACGGCCGTGGAAATGGGTTGCCCCACCATCGCGCTCGGCAACGCTCTCTATGACGGTGAAGGGCTCACCCATCAGGGACCGCTCGACCAGTTTTGGAACAAACCGCAGTCGCCGGATCCTGCGCTCGTGCGCAGGTTCATCGGGTATCTCCTCGTGAAGACACAGATCAACGGCGACTTCTCGACCGATCACGGCATGCGCATGGCGATTGCCGGGATCATCGGTGGCCTGATCTACGAAGGCGCCCTCGACGGCCAGGTCGGCGAGTGCGTGGAGCTACCGCTTCAACAGGCCAACAGCTCCGCGCCAGCGCATGAGGCAGCCAGACGCGCCGCAGGTTAAGCACCGGGCGCATACCCCGTTGCAACGCCCGGCAATTTGCGCCATCTGAGGCGCCAATGCCCCTATAGCTCAGCTGGTAGAGCAACTGATTTGTAATCAGTAGGTCGTTCGTTCGAGTCGGACTGGGGGCACCACATTCTACCATCTCAAGCGCAGGTACGCTGCTGAGCGTCCGGCTTCAATGAAGGGTCAGCGTCCGAACTCGCAGACGACCGGAGTCGGCGAGGCTATTTTATCTGTATAAAGAGGATGAGCAGCAGAGAAGCCTGCCACCAAGTACGGTGCGTCTTGCTCAACGATCCTGAAGGGATGGCTCCGGTGGAGGGATTCGAACCCCCGACCCAGCGATTAACAGTCGCTTGCTCTACCACTGAGCTACACCGGAATGAGGGGCGGCAGTAGCGTATTGGGGCAGGGGTGAAAACCCCGTTTTTTCCCCTTTTTCGCGCTTTTTCCGCCTCCCTGAAAGAGAACGGCCCCGCGAAAGCGAGGCCGGTCCCTTGGGGGTATGGTGGGTATGTCTTCCTGGGAGAAGAAGACACCCTTGACCTGCACGGGTAAGGTTAACCAGCGGTAAAGCTGGAACCCTATTCCGCAGGGACGTGCTCGGCCCCTTTGATCTCCGGAACACCCTCAGCAGAGGCGCCTTCGCCAAGGCGAGGCTGACGCTCACCGGTCCAGATACCCTTGAAGAAGCGTTGGATGTCGGCGCCTGCCGCGTACATCGCCGGGACGAAGAACAGCGTCACGAAGAGCGCAAAGGCGACCCCGAAGGAAAGGCTGACCACGACCGGTTTGAGGAACTCTGCGTCGATCGAGCGCTCGAGCAGGATCGGCAGGAGGCCGATGAACGTCGTCACCGAGGTGAGGAGGATCGGGCGGAAGCGCACCGTGCCTGCCTCGACGAGGGCGGCGAACGCGCCGGCGCCTTGGGCCCTCAGCCGGTTCACATAGTCGACCAGCACGAGGTTGTCGTTGACGACCACGCCAGCGGCTGCCGCGATCCCGAAGAACGAGAAGATCGAGAACTCGATCCCGAATATCGCATGCCCGAACACGGCGCCCATGTAGCCGAACGGAATGGCTGACATGATGAGGAGCGGCTGGAAGTAGCTGCCAAACGCAATCGCCAGAAGCATGTACATGCCAAGGAGCGCCGCCATCATCCCCACGAAGAAGGAGTTGAGGAACTCGGCCTGCTCCTGGTCACCGCCGCGGCGGACAATGTCCACGGCGGGGTACTTGGCGAGGATCTGCGGCACCACCTGTCCGTAGAACTCACCGCGCAGGGGACCTGCATCGGCGCCTTCGCGGATACGGGCGAAGATCGTCACCGAGCGTTTGCGGTCGGTCCTGCGGATGAAGCGCACGGCTGGTCCAGTCTCGAACTCGACGACGGAAGAGACAGGGATCTCGCGACCGTCAGGGGTTCTGATCCGGAAGCCTGAATAGAGGCTCTCGAGGCTCTCACGCTGCTCCAGCGGGTAGCGGACCATCACGCGGACGTCCTGGCCGTCGCGGGGAAGGCGCTGGACCTCTTCACCGTAGTAGGCCTGACGAAGTTGCCGCGCGACGTCCTGCACCGTAACGCCGAAGCGTTCAGCACCCGGACGGAGCTTCAGACGAAGCTCGTCGAGCGGTGCCTGGAGGTTGTCGCGGACATCGTAGAGGATCGGCCGTGAACGGAGATACTCCTTGATCTCGTCAGCAGCCGCAGCGGCCTGGTCGAGGTCATTGGTCTCGATCGCCAGCACGAAGCGGTTGGAGCCGTTCGAGAAGGTCGAGCTGATCGTGATCTCCTGAGCGTCGGGAATAGGCCCGATCAGGTCACGGTAGATGTCACCGATCTCAGCCATGGTCATGCCGCGCTCGTCACCGGAGACGAACGTGTTGAAGCCGTTGAGGCCACCGGTCCAACCCCAAAGCTGGGTCGACGTCATGATGTCCTTGCCGGCCTTATCGAGAAGGACCTTGTCGAGTTCGATGTTCGCAGCCTCGATCTGGTCGTAGACCTGCTGGGTCCTTGTCCAAGAGGTTCCCTCCTGCATGGCGATGTTGGTTTGCAGGAAGTCGTTCTCGATATCCGGGTCAAACTTCAGCGGGATCCAGCCTTGGCCCACGAGGGAGACCGACACGGCGAAGAGGCCGAGGAAGAAGGCAATGGTGATCGTCCGGCCGTGGATCGCCGTCTTGATCATCGGGCGATAGAAACGGTCAGCGAACCAGAGGAGGCCGTCAGCCAGCTTGCCCTGCATCGCCATGATGCCCTTGCCGCTCGGTTTCTTGAGGTGCGCCAAGTGAGCAGGAAGGATCAGGAAGCTTTCGATCAACGAGAAGGTCAGCGCAAGGATGATCGTCCAGGAGATGGCCTGGAGGAACGCCTTGAACATGCCGCCGATGAAGAGGAACGGCGAGAAGGCGAGCATGGTCGTCAGGACGGCGAACACCACCGGCTTGAGGACAATCTGCGTACCGACGATGGCAGCATCGACGCCTTCACGGCCGATCTCGACCTGCCTGTTGATACTCTCCCCCACAACCAGCGCGTCATCGACCACGATCCCGATCACGAGGAGGAGGCCGAAGAGCGACAGCATGTTCAGGCTGACACCGACCATCGGCATGAAGATGAACGTACCGATGAAGGCGACGCCGATACCGATGGCGACCCAGAAGGCAACGGTCGGCCGCAGGAACAGCATCAGGATGATGAGGACGAGGAGAAGACCCGTCGCGGCGTTTTCGCTGACGATCCGCATACGGCCATCATAGAACTCCTCGAGCGTGAAGAGCAGCTCGAGCTTGGCGCCGTTGGGCAGCTCGGCATTCTTGCGCTCGATATACCCGCGCACCGCCGCCATGATGGTCTTGAGGTTCGCGTTCTCGGGCTGGTTCAGCTCGATGATCATGCCCGGCTCGCCATCGATGCGGAAACGGAAGTTCGCGTCGGGGAAGCCGTCGATCACCTTGGCGACATCGCGCACACGGATCACTGATCCATCGAGGTCTTGGCGCACGATGATCTCGCCGAACTCACGCTCTGTGTTGGCGAGGTTGCGCGAGGCAAGGGGAATGTTGCCCGTGTCGGTACGGATCTCGCCCATGGAGAGATTGAGCGATGAGCCGCGGATGGCGCGGGAGACGTCGTCGAAGGTCAGGCCGTAACGGCGCAGGGATTCTTCGCTGACTTCGATCGAGACCTCTTCGGTCCTGAGGCCCTGAACATTGATGAGGGGCGTCGCACCCGGAACGGCTGCGAGTTCGTTCCTGACCTCACGGGCGAGGCGGTTGAGCTTCCTCTCGCCGACATCGCCGGACAGCATGATCCAGGCGAGGTTGTTGCCGAAGTTCGTTCGCGCCACGACCGGGGGAAAGCTGTCCTGGGGCAGGTTGGAGACGCCGTCGACCCGGGCCTTCACCTCGTTGAGGAAGCTGTCAAAGTCGCCGCTCTCGGTCATCTCGACCGTGAGGGATGCGCTGCCCTCGCGGGCAATGGCCGTCAGTTCCTTGACGTTGTCGAGGTTGGCCATCTCCTCCTCGATGCGGAGGACGATCTGCTCCTCGACATCAGTCGGCGATGCGCCCGGCCAGGAGATGTTGATGCTCACCGACTGAGGCTGGATCGACGGCTGGGCCTCGCGGCTGAGCGAGAAGAAGCTCAGCATGCCGATGATGATGATGAAGGCCATCAGGAGGTTGGCGGCAACCTCGTTCTTGGCCCACCAGGAGACGAGACCGTTCATCAGTTGGCTCCGTTCTGGCTACCCGTCGAAGCAGCGGCCGAGAGACCGGTGTCCGTCGAGACAGGTTTGCGGCTGGCGCTCTCGCCGCCCTCGTAGAGAGGACGGATCGGCTGGCCAACACCAACGGTGACCGGGCTGATCACGAGAAGCTCGCCTTCTTCGAGGCCGCCGGTGGCGATGACGCCTTCACCGGCCTGGGCCACGATGATCGGACGCCGGACCTGCAGGAGGTCTTCGTCGTCGATGACGAAGACGGAGTTGTCATCCTGAAGGGCGAGGAGCGGGATCGTGGTCGCACGCTCGACGTCAGGGCCGTCGATCTCGGCGTTCACGAACAGACCGAAGGCCATAGGGAAGCCCTCGTCCGATCCGAGACCATAAGGGTCGATGACCTCAGCGATGGCCGAGATCTGGCGGGTCGAGCTATCGATCGCTGCGTCGACGCGAACGAGATAACCCTTCCACTGACGCATCTGCCCTGCGACGTCAGCGGTCAGCATGACCTCTGGGCCCTCGGTGCCTTCAGCCTCGAAGGCGAAGGGGAGCTGGAGTTTCGCAAGGTCACTGTCGGTGAGGGGCAGGCGAACCTCTGCGACATCGGTCGAGAAAACCGCGCCGAGATTGGCGCCTGGCGCCACATACTGACCGACGTTGGCGTTGATGGTCCGCACACGGCCATCGAACGGCGCACGGATGCGCGTCCGCTTCAGGGCCAGCTCGGCATCGGCGAGGTTGGCCTTGGCCGAGGCGAGGTCAGCCTCTGCTGCAGCGAGCTGGGGCTTGCGAAGCGCGAGGAGCGATGGGTCGGTGCCGTCATTGCCCGAAAGCTCGGCATAGTCGCGAGCGGCGAGGGCGGCTTCCGCTTCCTCAACCGCGAGGCGCTGCTCCGACTGGGCCACCGTTGCGCGAGCGCGGGTCACGGCGAGGCGGTAGTCGTCATCCTCAATGGTGACGAGCACGTCGCCCTGCTTGATGACGCCGCCGCCAGCGAAGCTTGGCGAGACACTTTCGATCCTGCCGGCGATCTGGGCTGCGAGCTGGATCTCGCGGCGGGGCTGGACCTCGCCTTGGGTCTTCACCTTGAGGTTGATCGGTCCGTATTCGACGGGTCGCACGAAGGCGATGGGCGCGACGACCTCAGCCTCCTGCTTCTCAGGCTCGGGCCGGAGCGCTCCCATGACGGAGATGGCCGCTACGAAGAAGAACAAGACACCTAAGGTGCCGCCGATGACGACGAGTTTCCGGATCATAGGACATCTCCTTCGGATGGGCCCATCGCGGTCAGGGGTTTCGCGGTACGGGCCTCGGCGAGCTGCTCCTCGCCTTTGAGCTGATAGGGGGCGCCAAGCGCCAGGTAGAGATCGACGCGGTTCGCCAGCCTTGCCCGCTGGGCATCGATCAGTTGTCCCTCGGCCTGAATGCGGCGCTGCTGCGCGTTGATCAGGTCGAAGATATTGGTGGTGCCTGCCAGATAGCGGCGTTCGGTCAGGTCCTCGGCAGCTGCGGCCTCGCGGAACGCGACGGCCAGGGCTTCCTGACGGAGTGCCAGAAGGCGCTCAGCTGCCACGGCGTCCTCGACCTCGCGCCAGGCGGTCAGGGCCGTGGTCGCATAGTCATAGAGCGCAGCGCGCGCGTTGGCGGCGGCCTGGCGCTCGTTGGCGATGAGACGCCCGCCCTGGAAGATCGGCTGGGTCAGATTGCCGACGAGACGCTTTGAGAGAAGGTCGAAGTCAAAGAGGTCTTCGAACGTCGCGACCGTCGAACCCTGTGGCGGCAGCGCGTTTTCGGAGACGCTGGCCGAGAGGCTGAGCTGCGGAAGGAAGGCTTTGCGCGCCTGGCTGACCCGGAGGCCTGCGGCTTTCAGGCGGCGTTCGGCGGCGACAATGTCAGGGCGACGGACGAGGAGCTCCTCCGGCGTACCAAGAGACATGGGCCGGCTGTCGCTCAGACCTGTCGGGTTCGGCAGGGAAGAAAGGCCCTCGATCGAAGCGGAGGGGTAGCGGCCGAGAAGCACTTCGAGCTGGCGGCTCGCCTCGAGCTCCTGCTGCTTCCGGCCCTCAAGAGCGGCCTGGGAGCTGGCAAGGCTTGAACGCGCGAGGCGCAGGTCGAGGCTGGTCGAGATCCCGCGATTGTAGCGGCGCTCGATAATGTTGAGGTTGGCTTCGCCCGTCTCGACATCACGCTCCGCCAGCTGGCGCTGTAGCTTTGCAGCCGTCAGGTTGAAGTGGCCGCGCGCCGCATTGGCAGCCAGCGACAGGCGCGCCGCTGCGAAATCGAGGTTTTGCGCAGCCGCATCGAGGTAGGCCGCGCGTGTCTGATCCGTGAGGCGGCCCCAGACGTCGAGCTCCCACTGGAGGCTTAGCCCTAAGTCGAAGTTGGTCTGGAACTGGTCACCGAACTGCTGGCCCTGGAAAATAATCGGACCACCGGAGCGGCTGGCGTTCAGGCCAGAGCTGACAGAAGGCAGCAGCGACGAGCGGGTCGCGCGTGCAACGTTTCGGCTCGCCTGAACCCGGGCATAGGTCGCCTGGATGTTGAAATTGTTCTCGAGAGCGTCGGCAACGACCTCTTCCACGACGGGGTCGGCAAGGTCTGCGAGCCAGTTGTCCGTCACCGGGGTCGCAGGCGCGCCCTCGGTCACCGCCGCCCAGTTGGCCCGGTCGGTCTCGATCGGCTCCAGCGCCTCCCGGGGTCCGGGTGTGGCGCAGGAAGCGGCCAATACTGCCACTGCGACGCCCTGTCGCGCCCAGTTTGCCCTTGCCATCTTAGGACTCCTTACCTTCCCCACGGGTGCCTCTTATCGAAAAACATTGAAAATGTGGATTCGATTTCAACCACCGGCGCCAAAAAAAATTGCCTTAGAGCAAGTTTATCACACGATCGGTTGAGGATCAGACACCAGCATTCATGCGGGTTCCGAAAGGTGACAGAATGACATCGAAAGTCTCGCTCAACGCAAGCGTGTAGCGGCCGAAGAAACTCTCTCTATGAGGGAGGGAAATGGAGGCACCACCCGGAATCGAACCGGGGTACACGGATTTGCAATCCGCTGCGTCACCACTCCGCCATGGTGCCTCGAGACCCGCCGCGACCGCGCCGGAAGGCGGTCCATAAGCGAGCCGGAAAAGGATCACAAGCGGGGACCTTCTCTTTCTCGAAGAAGACGCCTAACAGCCCGCGAACGAGCTCAGTTTTGCATCATCCCGGAGGTTAGCGTGGATACGGCCAAGGCGCGAAAACACATGGTGGACAGCCAGGTCCGTCCGAACGACGTGACCGATTTCGCGCTGCAGGACGCGATGAGCGAGCTGCCCCGCGAGCGCTTCGTGCCCGCGGACAAGCGTGCTCTGGCCTATGTCGAGCAGGACGTGCCGCTCTTCGATGACCGCTGGATGCTGAAGGCTCGCGACTTCTCCAAGCTCATCAACGCGGCGAACATCCAGAAGGATGACCTCGTTCTCGATATCGCCTGTGGCTACGGCTACTCGACCGCCGTGCTCGCCAAGCTCTGCAATGTCGTCGTTGCTGTTGAAGAAGACGAGGCCATCGTCACCGGCGCTTCGGAGCGAATCTCCGAGCTTGGCATCGATAACGCCGTGGTCATGGCCAATCCGCTGGCCGAGGGGTGTCCGGCCCAGGGGCCGTATGACGTTATCGTCGTGGCCGGCGGCGTCGAGGACAATCTCGAGCCGCTCCTCAAACAGCTCAAGGAAGATGTCGGCCGCCTCGTGACCGTCCGCGTCGAAGGCAGGGTCGGAACCGCGACCCTCTACACACGCTCTGGTGAGGTGTTCGGCGAACGGAAGCTCTTCGAAGCGCACCCTGCAGGGGTCATCCCGGCCTTCAGGAAAAAGGCCGGCTTCGCGTTCTAAGGTCACGCGCGTTTACCACTTTTACGTGCAATTGCACTTGCTCCTGATTCCGAACGCCCCGATGGTGGTTACCTAACTCTTATTGGAGCTTGCGGCATGGCAGCGGCGCAGACCGAACTCAGCATGGACGAAATCCTCGCGTCGATCCGCAGGATCATCCACGAGGAAGAAGAGCCCAAGGCGAAAGCGCCGCGTGACGAGACCAACACGGTCGACCTGAAAAAGGCCGCGGCGGAAGCAAAAGCCGAAGCCGCGCCGAAGGCCGCTGCGCCTGCCATTGAGGACGAGGACGACGAACCGTTCATCCCGGCGGTCCCGCGCGAGCCGAAGGCAGCAAAACCCAAAGCCAAACCTGCTCCGAAGGCTTCGCCTGAAGTCAAAGCTGAGGCACCAGAAGCTGCTCCGCAGACGGATGACGACGAAGCGACCGCCGCCTTCGACGCTGCTCCGCTCAAAGAGCTTCTGTCCGAGCTGCCAGCAGAGGAAGTCGCCACGGAGCGCGGTGCGCCCGCCGAAGCGCAAGCTCCGAAGACTGAAGAACCAAAGCCTGCTCCTGCGGCTGCGCCTGAAGTGAAAGCGGAAGCTCCCGCTCCGAAGGTCGAACCGACGATGGAACCAAAGGCAGAGGTCGCTGCACCCGCAGAAGAGCCGGCAACTGCTCCCGAGACCAACGAAGCACTCACCGACCGTGTCGTGGAAAGCCTTCTTGGCGGTGGTCAGGCCGACGGCGTCGCTGCTGCGTTCGCGAGCCTCAAGCGCCAGGTCCAGATCAGCCAGGCACCGCAGCCGAAGACCCTCGAGGACCTCGTCCTCGAGATGCTCAAGCCTATGCTCCAGCAGTGGCTCGACCAGAACCTTCAGCCCATCGTCGAGGCCGAAGTGAAGGCGGAAGTGAAGCGGCTCTCCGGCCGCTCCTAAGCTCTCAGCTCCTAGCGGTAGAGAACCCGTTCCTTGAAGCCGAGCCCTTTGGGCTTGGCGAACTCAACGGTGCCGTTCTTCTTCACGAGATCGAATGAAGCGCCCCGGGTGGCGGTGTAATTAGGGCTCCTGACCGTCGACATGGTGATGAAGTCGACGCGGCCACGATCCTCTTCGAAGCTCAAGAGCAGGTAGCCATTGTTGATGGCGTCCGTGTACCGAACTTCCGGGTTGTCCCTGCGCATCAGCAGGCTGAAATCGAAGGCCTTGTCACCGAAGAGGCCCGCTGGCCCAGGCGACGTAATCCCCGCCGTGCCAAGCTCGACGCCCATGTGGGTGCCGTCATCCCGCTTCAGGTCGTTGGCCCAGAACTGGTGCGTGTCGCCCGTCAGGACCACGAGATCGCTTGCGCCAGCCGTGGCCGACGCCTCGTAGAAGCGCTCCCGCTCCACAGGGTACCCGTCCCAGCTGTCCGTGTTGTAGGGCAGGCCAGCTGACGTATACGCCATGAAGTCCCTGATCTCTGGGAAGAGGGGCTCAATGGCCGCGATCTCTGCCTCGCCCACATATTCCGAGAGGGCAGGGAGCGAGACGCGGGCGAAGAGGATCTGGTTCGCGATCAGCCGCCACTCAGCTCCGGTGTCCACAGAGCGCTTGAGGCTACCCATCACGTAATCCATCTGCTCCGCACCCAGGAGGCGTCGCTCAGGATCGTTCAGGACCTCGGCGCGATAACGGTCCGCGCCGCCGTCCTCGGCCAGCATGGGCGCAGCCTGCTCATAGCCGATGGGCTTGGTCCGCGCGGTCAGGCGGCTCTCGATGGCGGTGACGGTGAGGTACTTGCCCCAGCCATAGTCGCGCCAGATTTCTTCCCGCGTCCGGCCCGGCACAGGCTCACGCACAGGCATGTATTCATAGTAGGCCTGCATCGCCGCGCGCTTGCGCTCAGCCCACGGGCCTTCGGTCTCGGGCTGGTGGTTTTCCGCGCCGTCCTTCCAGCTGTCATTGGAAGTCTCGTGGTCGTCCCAGATCGCGATGAGCGGGTGCTTCGCGTGCATCCTCTGGGAGGCAGGGTCGGCTTTATATTGGCGGTGACGCTGGCGGTAATCGTCGAGGACGACGATCTCCTTGGCAGGCTCGTGCAGCCTCCCGATGGCCGCGCCGACATCCCCGCCATAACCGTCGGGGCCATACTCATAGAGATAGTCGCCAAGGTGGAGGACTGCATCGAGCCCTTCCTGCCGGGCGATGTGATCATAGGCATTGAAGAAGCCGTACTGGTAGTTGGTGCAGCTGGCGATCGCGAACCGTGCGCTCTCTGCCTCCAGCGGCAGGGTCTTGGTGAAGCCGACGGGGCTCTCGCGGTCAAAGACCAGGAACTTGTAGGCGTAGCTCTTCCCCGGTTCGAGCCTGTCAGCGACCACCTTCACGCAATAGTCGGTCTGCGGGCCTGCCTCGGCCTTGCCGCGCCAGACCATTCTGGAGAAGCTTTCATCCTCCGCGATCACCACGGTGACGGGCACCTGGCCCTCCGACACACCATGCACCCGGGTCCAGAGAACCACCGAATCGGGCCGCGGATCGCCGCTCGCCACGCCGCAGGCGAAGGTGTCCTCACCGCCTGCCCCTGCGTTCTGGAAGCTACCAAGCTGGGGCTTCGTCGCGCAGGCACCGACGCCCCCGACCATGCCGCCAAGTAAAGCTGTGCGCCGCGAAATGATCATGGGATCTCCTCCAGATAAGGTCGTGGATTATCTGAAGGAGGGTTACCCCTCTCCGCGGTTGAGTGCACCCCCTGATTTCCCATCTTTACTTCAGTAGCGGAGAGCGCTAGCGGCGCGCTCCTGCCGTATCCCACCAAAGCCCCGACCGATTGAGGGGCCCACTGCAAGGGGTCCGGCACTCATGTCTAACGGCGGTCAGGGGACAAGGGCGTCCCGTAGCCGCCTTACACACGGGGGTCCCATGCGGTGGTCCAATTCGATAACGCGCGGCAGCTAGTCCAAGAGCTGCAGCCCGAGGTACCGGTGGTGTGCCAGCGCCCGCATCTCGCGGAGCGCGCGGCCAGACGCTTCCTCGA
Organism: Parvularcula mediterranea; assembly: GCF_013085255.1. GTDB lineage: Bacteria > Pseudomonadota > Alphaproteobacteria > Caulobacterales > Parvularculaceae > Parvularcula > Parvularcula mediterranea. The sequence continues at coordinate 321,723 of NZ_JABFCX010000003.1, read as the reverse complement.
AGGCTTTCCCGGAGATGTTCTCTACGCGGTCAAGGCAAACCCAGCGCCATGGCTGATCGAGACGCTTTACGGTGCAGGCATCCGGCATTTCGATGCTGCGTCCCTGACCGAAGTGCGGCTCGTGCGCGAACATGCGCCGGGGGCAACGATCGGCTTCATGCATCCGGTGAAGATGGAGCGGGCCATTGCCGAGGCGTATTTCGTCCACGGCGTGCGCATATTCTCTCTCGATACCGAGGCGGAGCTCGAGAAGATCCTGACCGCGACGCAGGGCGCCGCGGACCTGACCCTCTGCGTCAGGCTCCAGGTCAGCTCCGACCTCGCCAAGATCAGCCTCAGTTCAAAGTTCGGCGCGGACGAAAGCGCTGACGCATCACTCCTTCAGGCCGTGCGCGGCAAGGCGGAACGCCTCGGCGTCTGCTTCCACGTCGGCAGCCAGGCGATGAGCCCCGCAGCCTTCGCAGGCGCCATGGACCGTGCCGCGCGCGCCGTGCGCAGGGCAGGGGTCATCGTCGACGTCCTCGACGTGGGCGGCGGCTTCCCAGCCACCTACCCGGGGATGGAGCCGCCGGATCTCGAAGCCTATTTTGCGGAGATCGCCGCGAAGTTCGAAGACTTCCCCAAGGCCGGAAACGCACGCCTCTGGTGTGAGCCGGGCCGCGCCCTTTCAGCGGATGCAGAAAGCGTCATCGTCATGGTCATGGGGCGCAAGGACGACGCGCTCTTCATCAATGACGGGGCCTACGGATCACTCTACGACGCCGCCCATCTAGGCTGGCGTTATCCAGCCCAGAACCTAGCGCGGGAAGGAGCAGAGACGCCCTTCCGCCTCTACGGGCCGACCTGTGACGATGCGGACCAGATGTTCGGTCCCTTCTACCTCCCCGAAGCCACGCAGGTCGGAGACTATATCGAGTTCGGCACCTTGGGTGCCTACGGACGAAGTATGGTCACCGGTTTCAACGGATACGGACGTTTCCAAGAGGCCGGCCTCGCCGACGACCCTTTTCCTTCCCTTTTCAAAGGCGCCCCTGAGATGGCAGCCGAGGAGATCAACCGATGAGCCAGACCAAGATTGCCCTTTTTCAACCCGCCTTCGACGCAGCCAATGATCTGCACCATGACAATGACGCTCTCGATCACTTCATCGAGCGTGACGGCAAGGTCTACGCAGGCACGCACCTGATCATCGACCTTGTCGGCGCGAAGAACCTGACGGACAAGGACCGGATGGACGCCGCCTTCCGCGAGGTCGTCGAGACCTGCGGCGCGACGCTTCTGCACATCCACATCCACACCTTCCTGCCCTCGGGCGGTCTGTCGGGCGTGGCGGTGCTGGCCGAGAGCCACATCTCCGTCCACACCTGGCCGGAGCGCGACTACGCGGCTTTCGACGTCTTCATGTGCGGCGACGCCAAGCCTGAGCTGGCCGTCGAGATCCTCAAGCGGCATTTCTCCGCAGACGAAGCAAACGTCCAGACCTTCTACCGCGGCGAAGGCGTGGCTGACTGATGGGCAAGTACCTCCACAAGATCGGCGACGAGCTCTGGTTCAAGGAAGAGATGGAGGAGGGCATCGGCCACTCCGCTCGCGTGGACAAAGTCCTCTTCGATGACGAAATCGACCACCAGCACCTCGTCGTCTTCGAAAACGCCAAGTACGGACGGATGTTTGCCTTGAATGGCATCATCCAGATGACGTCCTCGGACGAATTCGTCTATCACGAGATGCTGGCCCATGTGCCGCTTTACGCCCACGGCGAGGCGAAGCGGGTCCTGATCATTGGCGGCGGCGATGGCGGCATCCTGCGCGAGGTCCTGCGCCACAAGAGCTGCGAAAGCGCGACCCTCGTCGAGATCGAGAAGGATGTCATCGAGTTCGCCAAGCAGTGGTTCCCCGAGACCTCGAACGGCGCCTTCGATGATCCGCGCACGAACATCGTCATCACTGACGGTGCGAAGTACGTGCAGGAGACGGACGAGCGCTATGACGTGGTCATCGTCGATTCGACCGATCCCGTCGGCCCTGGCGAAGTTCTCTTCACGGAGGAGTTCTACGCGGGCTGCAAGCGCGTCCTGACCCCCGGCGGTATCCTCACGGTGCAGGGCGGCCTTCCGTTCCTCCAGCCGTGGGAGCCAAAGATGATCAAGGAGCGTCAGTCGAAGAGCTTCGCGAATGTCGACTTCTACGTCGCAGCCGTACCGACCTACACCGGCGGCCTGATGACCCTCGGCTTCGCGTCAGACGCTCAGTACCCGCACGATGCCACCTGGCTCCGCCGCCGCACCAGCGCCAACCCGCTGGAGATGGGCTACTACACCCCCGAAGTGCACGAAGCAGCATTTGCTCTGCCTGCGTATATTCGGAAGGGGTTGGAGTAGGTTCCTCTTCCCCCGTGGGGGAAGTGTCAGCGAAGCTGACGAAGGGGGACGCCGCTCTCGACCCCTCAGCCCCTAACAGGGGCAGCTCCCTTACCGGGGAGCAAGGCACCAACTTGATTGTCCGCTTTCCCAGCCGACCGGAGGGAGAGCCGGGACCCATGGACTACCCTCTGGAATTGCGCCCGAGGTTGGTCCATGGATCCCGGATCCCCGGGGCAAGCCCCGCGGTCCGGGAAGACGTCGGCGTAGGATTTACCCATGACTAACCTCATGTTCGAACACGACCGCATCGCGGCCCCTGAGGACGCGCCCCGCGTCCACATCATCCCCTTCGGCCTCGAGGACACCGTTTCCTACGAAGGCGGCACCGCAAAGGCGCCCGAGGCGATCTTTCGGGCCGCCAAAGAAGTCGAGCTCTGGGACGATGAGCTCTGGCGTGAGCCGATCCGCTCTTTTAACGAAGAGATCATCGAAACCGGCCCCATCGCCAAGACGATCGAGGAGGGCATGGGCCAGCTCGAGGCCCTCGTCCGCAAGACCCTCGAGGCAGGGGCCTTCCCGATGACCCTGGGCGGTGAGCACTCCATCACCCCCGGCGCGATCAAGCCGCTGGTCGAGAAGCACGACGGGCTGCACCTCCTGCAGTTCGACGCCCATGCCGACCTGCGAGACATGTTCCGCGGCGACTACTACTCCCACGCCAACGCCATGCGCCGCTGCTTGGACGATGAGCGGGTGAACCTGACGAGCTTCGGTATCCGCAACATCTCGCGGACCGAAGTGCCGTTCTACGAGGAGAACCGCCACCGCATCGATATCCACTGGGCCCGGGAGAAGGCCAAGTGGGACATAGAGAAGGCGCTCGAGCCCCTGCGCGGAAAAAAGGTCTACGTGACCTTCGACGTCGACGGTTTCGATTCATCGCTCATGCCCGCAACCGGGACACCGGAGCCGGGCGGCATGTTCTGGGACGATGTCATGCCCATCCTCCGCCACACCGCTGAAATCGCAGACATTGTCGGCGCGGATGTTGTCGAGCTGGCACCCCGGCCAGAGCTGCACGGCTGTGATTTCCTCGCCGCAAAACTGTGCTACAAAATCCTCGCGTACAAATTTGCGCTGTAGTTCCCGAAAAAATTCATGTCTCTGGACTTGAAGAGTCGGTAAGCTTTCACAATCTGCGCCTCAGGAAGAGGAACGCTATGACAGACCGCAGCAGAACTGAACGAAGTCCCGCCCGTATTGCCCATGGTCTGGGCGCAGCTGTCGGTGCCTTCATGGTGGCCACTCTCGGCCTTTCGATTGCCATCTATCTCACCGGGGACAGCAGCCTCGCAGAGGCAGGCCTTGTCCCTAGCGAAATGGGCATGTTCGAAGTGACCAGCGCTGCGGCCTACGGGATCGCCAGTGCCGTGATGTCGCTCGTCATGGGCCTTGTCGGCATGGTCACCGCTGCTGGTGCAGCGATCATCGGCCTCGCGGTCGGAGCAGTCGGCATTGTCGGCGCAGTGGTCGTAGGCCTCGGCATCATCACCGGCCCGCTGCTTCTGGTTGCTGGCATTGGTGTCCTCATCAAGCGCCGGTTCTTCCCCGACGTTATCTGATCTCCTGAGGGTCGAAGCTCTGTTCGTTATCTTCGACCTCGACGGGACGCTGGCTGACGTCGAACACCGCAGGCACTTTGTTCAAGGCGGGCGCCGTAACTGGCCCGCCTTTTTTCGTGCCTGCGTGGATGACGCGCCGATCCGCCCTGTGATCGCGATGCATCAGGAGCTGACGAGGGCAGGGCACAGGGTCGAGATCTGGTCAGGACGCTCTGATGAGGTCCGGGTAGAGACCGACGCTTGGCTGGCTGAGCATGTGGGCGAGGGCGTTAGCGCCCGTCACATGCGGCCGCGCGCCGACTACCAGTCCGATGTCTCGCTCAAAGAGGCATGGCTGCTGGCCGAGCCGCAAAAGCCGGACCTCATCTTCGATGACCGCCAGAGCGTGGTCGACATGTGGCGACGCCACGGCATCGTCTGCGCGCAGGTCGCCCCGGGTGACTTTTAGAACTTAGCGGACGCCAGGAAGGCGCAGGGCGCCACGGCGGTCACGGGCTATCGTGACAGAGCCTTCTTCACCAACGACGTCCTCGATCGACTCCTGACGCTGGGCCAGCCATGCCTCGCGGTCGTCAACGACCAGCGGAGCCGCGGAGTCGTCCACCTGCCCATCGGAGTAGTTCCAGAAGATCAGGCGGGTCGCCAGACTCCCGTCCTTATCCGCACGACCGCCATTCTCGGCGGCGAGGATCGAGCGGATCGAGGGATCGACATCCATCGCGCCAGCCGACTGGATCAGCACGAGTTCACCCGTCGTAGGCGGCTCAAACGAGACATCGCCAAGCAGAAGCTGCTGGGTCCGCTGGGTCGTGGAAAGCTCTTCAGGCCGCGTCTCACCGGGCTTCGGCGGGCGCAGGGCGTAATCCGGCGGCACGGTGAGCGGCGGCTTCGTCAGGATCGCGAACTCGTCCGGTGCCCCGCGATTGTTGAGGGGATTGCCGCTGCACGCGCCCAGAAGGGCTGCGGAAAGGGCGAGAGCCGGAAGAAAACGCATAGTCACCTGCCTTGAGAAGTGGTGCATCGTTACAACGCTACGCCGTCTGGAGAAACCCCTAACGGCCTTGCTCTTTCTTCACCGCGTCCCGTTTTTCGAGGACCAGCGCATCGAGCAGGAGGCAAGCGACGCCGATATTGATCGCCGCATCCGCCACATTGAAGATGTAGGGGAAGCCGAGGCCTGAGAAGTCGAGGAAATCGACCACGAAGCCGTAGAACACCCGGTCGATCAGATTGCCGATCGCACCGCCAAGGATGAGGCCAGCACCATAGGCCGTCACAGGCCGCTCGATCCTCGTGAGCCAGCGGATCAGGAAGACCGACACCACTGCCGAGAGAAGCGACAGGAGCACCCGGCTGGTCATCCCGCCTGCGAAGAGGCCGAAGCTGACGCCCCGGTTCTCCGTGTAGGTCAGGTCGAAGATGCCGGAGATCTCGATCTTGTTGCCATAGCGGTCAGGCAGGTGGATGCCGTGCAGGATCCAGAGCTTGGTGATCTGGTCCAGCACGATAGTCGCGCCCGCAAGGATCATCCCTATGCGGAAGAGCTTCCTGGGCCACGCGGCCTTGAGGTTCGAGAAGAAGGTCCCGATCACTTGGTCGCATCCGCGCAGCGTCCGCAAAGCGCGCCGTCTTCGGGAACGTCCGGAAGCACCCGCCAGCAGCGGCCGCATTTCTCGCCAGCCGCCTTCGAGATCGACACGGCGACATTCGGCTGATCAGGAAGACGGTGCGCACCATCAGGGGCCTGACCATTGGCAAGGGTCGCCTGGGACGTGATCGAAAGCTCAGCCAAGTCCACCGAAGCTGCAAGGTCCGCAAGCGCCGGATCGTCGATCACGACACCCGAAGCCGCTTCAAGGCTCGCGCCGATCAGCTTCTCGTTCCGCTTCTCTTCGATCGCGCCCGTGATCACACGGCGGATGCCGCGCAGCTTCTGCCAGCGCTCAGCCAACGCCTCGTCGCGGTAGCTGCCCGGCACGTCTGCGAACTGGAGGAGGTGTACGGAAGGCTTCTTCTCGCCAAGGCCCGCAGGGAAGTGGTCATAGACCTCTTCCGCCGTAAACGGACAGACCGGGGCGAGAAGCCTGACGAGATGGTCGAGCAGGATCGCCATCACCGTCCGGTTGGCCCGTCGCTTCAGCGACGACGGCGCATCGCAATAGAGGCAGTCCTTGCGGATGTCGAAGTAGAAGGCGGAGAGGTCCTGAATCGCGAATTCCGAAAGCGCGCGCCACGCGGCTTTGAAGTTGTACGCATCGAAGGACGCGCGGATCTTCTCGTTCACCTCATGGAGGCGGTGGAGAATATAGCGCTCGAGTTCAGGCATATCCGCCACGTCGACCCGCTCTTCCTCCGTGTACCCGTCGAGGCCCGAAAGGAGATAGCGCAGCGTGTTGCGCAGCTTGCGGTAGGCATCGACAGCCGAGCCGAGGATCTCGTCACCGACGCGGATGTCTTCCTGCACGTCCGAGCTTGCGACCCAGATGCGCAGGATATCGGCACCGAACTTCTGCGTCACCTGCTCCGGCAACATGACGTTGCCGAGCGACTTGGACATTTTGAGGCCCTTGTCGTCCAGCACGAAGCCGTGGGTGAAGATCGCCTTGTAGGGCGCACGGCCACGGGTGCCGCAGCCTTCGAGCAGTGACGACTGGAACCAACCGCGGTGCTGGTCCGAGCCTTCCATGTAGAGATCGGCAGGCCACTGAAGATCGTCCCGGTCTTCGAGAGTGAAGGCATGGGTGCAGCCTGAATCGAACCACACATCGAGAATGTCGGTGACCTTCTCAAAGTCAGCCGGATCGTACTTGTCACCAAGGAACTCCGCATCCGGCGTATCGAACCAGGCGTCCGCGCCTTTCTCGGCCACGGCATCGTAGATCCGCTTGTTCACAGCCTCATCGACCAGCGGCTCGCCGGACTTGTCCACGAAGAGGGTGATCGGAACGCCCCATGCGCGCTGGCGGCTGACCAGCCAGTCAGGCCGCTGCTCCACCATGCCGCGCAGGCGGTTGACGCCTGAGGGCGGGTAGAAGGTGGTCTCGTCGATGGCCTTGAGCGCAGTCTCACGGAGGGACCCTTCGCCCTGACCCACACGGATGAACCATTGCGGGGTGTTGCGGAAGAGGACAGGGGCCTTCGACCGCCACGAGTGCGGATAGGAGTGCTTGAGACGACCGCGGGCGAGCAGGGAGCCTTTCTCGACCAGCGCCTTGATGACCTCCGGGTTGGCGTCGCCATCCTTGCCGGCCTTCTTGCCTTCCGTGCGGAAGACCTGACGGCCTTCAAAGCCCGGGGCTTCATCGGTGTACGCACCATCGGGTCCGACCGTGTACGGAATGGCATCGAGGGGCAGGCCTGCGCCAAGCCATGCGAAATAGTCTTCCTGACCGTGGCTGGGCGCGGTGTGAACGAAGCCCGTGCCTGCGTCGTCGGTGACGTGATCGCCGGAGAGCATGTGCACATCGAAGTCATAGCTGTCGGCATGGCCATTGAGTGGGTGCTTCAGCTTGGCACCCGAAAGCTTCGTGGCCGGAACATCTTCGATACGCTTGAAGGTATCGACAAACGCCGCACCGAAGACTTCCTCGGCAAGGCTGTCCGCGAGGATCAGCCTGTCCCCGGGCGCAGCAAACGGTGCGAACTCGAGGTCCTGACGCACGCTCTCCACCTCGTAGAGGCCGTAGGAGATACCCTCGCCGTAGCAGACCGCGCGGTTGGCAGGAATCGTCCAGGGGGTCGTCGTCCAGATGACCACCTGCGCTCCTTCGAGACCTTCAGGGGCCTGAACGAACGGGAACTTCACCCAGATCGTTGTGGACTGATGATCATGATACTCGATTTCCGCCTCGGCGAGCGCCGTCTGCTCCACGGGCGACCACATGATCGGCTTGGACCCGCGATAGACGAGGCCCTTCTCGACGAAGGTCAGGAACTCGCGGACGATGGCGGCTTCGGTGGTGAAGTCCATCGTCTTGTAGGGGTTCCACCAGTCGCCTTCGATGCCAAGCCGCTTGAACTCGGTGCGCTGGATGTCGATCCATTTCGCAGCATAGGCGCGGCATTCCTCGCGGAATTCAGAGGGCGGAACATCACCCTTCTTGCGGCCCTTACCACGGAACGCTTCCTCCACCTTCCACTCGATCGGCAGGCCGTGGCAGTCCCAGCCGGGGACGTAGTTCGCGTCAAAGCCAGCCATCTGGCGCGTACGGACGATCAGATCCTTGATCGTCTTGTTGAGCGCGGTGCCCATGTGCAGGTGCCCGTTCGCATAGGGCGGGCCATCGTGCAGGACGAATTTCTCGCGGTCTTTCGCGTCGGCACGCAGCATCGCGTAGAGACCCATCTCGTCCCAGCGCGTAATCATCTGCGGTTCTTTCTTCGGCAGGCCGCCCCTCATCGGGAAGTCGGTCGCGGGAAGGAAGAGCGTGTCTTTGTAGTCGTTCTTGGAACGTTGATCGTCAGCCATTCGGCGCTGTTAGCGAGGCTTGGCGCCTACGTCATCCTTGGATTTGCGCTACGTCATCCTGGACCCGATCCAGGATCCATCGAAAGAAAAAGATGCGCGCCGGAGGCGCACTTTCATTTCTGCTCCCGATGGGTCCCGGATCAAGTCCGGGATGACGGTGGGAGGAGAGGTCAGGCGCCCAGCAATTCCCGCGCGCGTCCGCTGTCTTCGGCGATCTGCGCTTTGAGCGCATCGAGGCCGTTCATCGGGCGTTCTTCGCGGATGAAGTGCCTGAACCGGCAGCGCATGGTCTGGCCGTAGAGGTCGCCTGAGAAGTCGAAGAGGTGGACTTCCAGCCGCTCCTCCTTGCCATCGACCGTTGGCCGGACGCCGATATTGGCGACGCCGGGATAGGCTTTGCCGCCGACCACCGCTTCAACAGCATAGACGCCGTAGAGCGGCCTGATCTGGTCCGCCATCGCAATGTTGGCCGTCGGGAAGCCAAGCGTCCGGGCCAGCTCGCGGCCTTTCAGGACCTCGCCATCCACGAACCAGTCATAGCCAAGGACCTGCGCCGCTGCCACGGGATCGCCTGCGCGCAGGGCATCCCGGGCCTGGCTTGAGGAGAACTTCTCCTCGCCCGTACCGACGGGCGCGATAGCCTTGTAGTGGAGACCGATCTTGCCAGCGATCTCCGCCAGCGTCTCCGACGACCCCGCCCGGCCTGCGCCGAACTGGAAATCCTGCCCCGTCGCCACGCCCTTGAGGCCCAGCGTACCGAAGAGGATGCCGCGGATGAACTCTTCAGGCGTCTGGCGGTGGAGCTCCGGCGTGAAGGGCAGGGCGAAGACATCGGCGCAGCCTGCCTCCTCGAGAAGCTCGGCCTTTGCCTCCAACGGCGTCAGCAGGAACGGTGGCTCATCGGGCCTGAAGACCCGGCGTGGATGGGGCTCGAACGTCACCGCAGCGAGGGGAGCGCCAAGCTCATCCGCAAGGCTCTTCGCCTCGTCGATCAGCGCGCGGTGGCCCTTATGCACCCCGTCGAAATTACCCATCACGGCGACCCGGCCGCGAAGGCTGTCCTGCAGGTGGCAGGCGAGGGGCGCCCTGACGAGGCTCACCAGGCGAGGGTGTCCATGCCGTAGGCCGCGTAGACGTCCTGCGACTTGAGCTCTTGAGACAGCTTTGCCGCAGACAGCTTGCCGTCCTCGCCGCGGACCTCTTCGGAGAAGATGCCCTCAGCGATGAAGACCACGGGCAGGTCTTGATTGTTCGCGCCAAGAATGTCCGTGCCGAGGCCATCACCGATGACGAGGATCCGCTCTGGCACGTCCCCGGCGATCTTCGCGAGCCGATCCCGCGCGAGGTCATAGATCGGCGCGTGGGGCTTACCGCCGAGGATCTGCGTGCCGCCCATCTGCTCATAGAGCTCACCGAGCGCACCAGCGCAGAACATCATACGGTCGCCGAAGCGCACAACGATATCAGGGTTCGCAACGACCATAGGGAGGTCCCGCTTCGCCGCCTTTTCAAGCAGCTCGCGATAGTCCTCAGGCGTCTCAGTCAGGTCATCCTCGAGACCAGAGCAGAAGATGGCCTCCGCCTCTTCAAAGCTGCCAAGCTTGAGGTTCATGGCATCGAAAAGGCCATCATCCTTGGCCGGTCCAATCCGGTAGAAGACCTTGTCACCCAGCGAGTGCGCCGCATGCATCGTCGCGTCGCCGGAGGTCACCACGCCGTCATAGGCATCGCGGGGCAGGCCCAGCCGGTCGAGCTGCGCGGGTATCACGTCGGACGGCCTCGGCGCATTTGTCAGCACAAGGACAGGTCCCCGCTCACGGCGGAACGACGTCAGCGCTTCAGCCACGCCGGGGAACAGCTCGCGGCCATTATGGATCACGCCCCATGCGTCGCAGAGGATGGCGTCGTAGTCGCCTGCGATCTCGCGAAGGCCTTGAAGAATGCGGGGCTCGGTCATGGTCTGGCGTTAGGGGCAGTCAGGGAGAGGCGCAAGCCGTCAGGCAGGAAGGTGGCCTGTCTTCACATAGATCAGGCAGCCTTCCTCCGAGAAGGGATCGTGGAACGAGAGGTGCGGGCTCCTAAGCCAGGTGCCCTTCGGATAGTCGCCATGCTCGTCTTGGAATGTGCCGTCGAGGACGAAGATCTCTTCCCCGCCCCAGTGCCGGTGTCCCTGAAACCGCGTCCCCGGCTGCCAGCGGACAATCGCCACTTTCTCGGTGCCGTGGTTGTGCAATGGCAGGACGCTCAGCCCCGGCACCTGGCCAGGCACGAACTGCGCGTTCCTAGTATCAACAGCCTTCTGAATCAGGTCGTCCGGCGCGAATTGGCGGAGCTTCACGAGGATCGTCGCGCCTTCCTCCGTATAGGGTGCATGGCGCGAGCCGGGCGGGTTCCTGACGTAGGAGCCCACGGGATAGTCACCGCTCTCATCGGAGAAGACCCCTTCGAGCACGATGAACTCCTCGCCCTTGTCATGGAGGTGCGCGTCGAACCGGCTCTCGGGCGCATACCGGACGATCGACGTCGCGCGCGCCACCTCGTCGCCGATCCGGTCGAGCATCATCCGCTCGACCCCGGGCGCGGGTGAAGGGACCCACTCGTAGTCGTCGGGCCGGACGACTTCACGCTTCGAAAAATCAGCACGGAGTTCGGTCATAGGTCAGGCTTTCAGTCCGGTTACGCCGAGGCGCCGAATGAATGGACGGATGGCTGCATCGAAGAGGGCCGGATCAGACGCACCTCGCGCCATAATCTGCGCGCCTTCCAGCAACGCCAAAAACGCCGCGGCCTCGTCCTGCGGATCGTCGGGAAACTCCGGCGTATTGAGCTCGTTGAAGGTCACTTCGAGCCAAGCCAGCGCCATTTCCTGAAACGACCGCGTGGCCAACGCCACAGTCCCAGGCAGGCTCTCGCGCCCAGCGGCGAACGCCACGCAGAGGCAGACCTGCTCACCGCCCGCCAGCGCATCCCGGTAGAGCCCGGTGAAAGCGCGCAGACGCTCCTGAGGCGTGACATGGGCATCTTCGATGTCCCGAAGAGCATCGGCAAAGCGCTCTGAGTATCGCTCGATCAGCGCCAGCGCGAGGTCGGCCTTGCTTTTGAAGTGGTGGTGGATGCTCGCTTTGCGGATCCCCACGGCTTTTTCGAGGTCCGCGTAGCTGAACGCCTCGAGCCCACGGGCGCGGGCAAGCTGTTCACCTGCATCGAGAATCTGAATTCGCGTCGACATGCCTACCAACTAGTAGGTTGTGGCGATCTTTCAAGGGTAGCGCCTCACGGCCCGAATTCTGCCTGTTCTCTCTTCCGCGCGGCTACTCGCGTTGCTATCTTGTCATGACTTGGGAAGGGCAGGGTTATGGAGAGGGATCTCGATCTCGGCGATCCGCTGGTGCGTCTGTCTGACGACGACCACGAAGCGAACCTGCGCCTGCTCTATGACGACGACGCCCCGCGTCTGCGCCGGCCGATCAACGAGTCCGTTCTTGTTTTGCGCCGGCCTTCGGTTTTGTTCGCCCCAGTCGCTGTCCTGATCGCAGCTGGCATTCCTGCCGCTGTGCTGGCGTTCCTGACCGCGGACATGCTTCCGTTCAGCCTCGAACAGATGGGCATTGCTTACGGCGCCTTCCTGACCCTCGTGCTGGTCGCCGCCATCGGCCTCGCCAAGCGGGAGCAGCGCAGCTTCGCGCTCCTGATGCCGAGCACGCTTTCCATGGCGCATTTCGGCCTGCTGATCGCAGCCATCGCAGGTCTCGTCGCCGCTGGTTCAGGCATTGAAGCCGTGCCCCAGACCCTCGCAGGGCTCCCGGGGCCGCAGCTCGACACGATCCAGCTCCAGCTGATGAAGGGCTACATGGTGTTCTTCGTCCTGATGACGGTCGCAGCGATCCTGTCGGTCTTCCTTCTCCGCATCATTGGCTTCCAGCGGGTCGTTGCAGCTGACGCGTAACCCGTTTTTTTTGTCGGTCGCGTTTTCGAACCGCGAAACCGGGCTCCACTTTCGCTGAAAACGCTCTAGAGAGCGCACTGTTCATCTGGAGAGTGCCTTGACCGACGCCCCTGAGAAAAAGCCGCTGACCTTCCAGGGTCTGATCATGACGCTCCAGCAGTACTGGGCCGACCATGGCTGCGTGCTGCTTCAGCCCTATGACCTCGAAATGGGGGCGGGGACCTTCCACCCGGCTACGACCTTGCGCGCGCTCGGGGACAAGCCGTGGAACGCGGCCTACGTCCAGCCATGCCGCCGGCCGACCGATGGCCGCTACGGCTCGAACCCCAACCGCTTCCAGCACTATTACCAGTACCAGGTCGCCCTGAAGCCGAGCCCGCCGAACATTCAGGAGCTCTATCTCGGCTCCCTCGACGCCATCGGCATCGACCGCACGAAGCACGATGTCCGCTTCATCGAGGATGACTGGGAGAGCCCGACCCTCGGCGCATGGGGCCTTGGCTGGGAAGTCTGGTGCGACGGCATGGAAGTGACGCAGTTCACCTACTTCCAGCAGGTCGGCGGCTTCGACTGCAAACCCGTCCTCGGTGAGATCACCTACGGCCTCGAACGCCTCGCCATGTATGTGCAGGGCGTCGACAATGGGTTCGACCTCGTCTTCGGCGGCGAGAAGCCGGACGGCACGCCCTTCACCTACGCCGACGTCTTCCACCAGAACGAGGTCGAGCAGTCCGCCTATAACTTCGAACGCGCGAACACGGAGGTCCTCTTCCGCCAGTTCGTCGAGGCCGAGGAAGCCTGCATGGCGCTCCTCACGGGTGACCAGGATAAGCTCTGCCTTCCCGCCTATGAGCAGGCGATCAAGGCATCGCACCTCTTCAACCTCCTCGACGCTCGCGGCGTGATCTCCGTCGCTGAGCGGCAGAGCTACATCCTCCGGGTCCGGAAGCTCTCCAAGGCCTGCTGCGAGGCATGGCTTGAAAGCCCGCAAGGCGCGAGCGGCATGCCTGGCGTCGCGGAGGCTGTCGCCTAGTGATGAACGCCCTGAAGAAGCTTGGCCTCTTCGGGGTCTTGATCCGCGTGCTGATCTATGGTGTCCGCTTCGTACTGGCGCTCATGGCGGTCAGCCTCTTCTTCATCCTCCTCTACCGCTTCATGCCGGTTGAGCAGACGACGCTGATGGCCCTGCGGGGCCTTCAGGGCGAAGAGGTTCGCCAAGAGTGGGTGAGCCTTGACGACATCTCTCCCAATCTCGTCCGTGCCGTGATCGCTTCCGAGGACGTAAAATTCTGCAAGCATATCGGCTTCGACTTCGGCGAGATGAAGGCTGCGTGGGAGGACTACCAGAACGGCGAGCCCCTGCGCGGTGCCTCGACCATCAGTCAGCAGACGGCCAAGAACGCCTTCCTCTGGCCCGGGCGAGGCCCGGTGCGCAAGGTGGTGGAAGCCGCCTACACCCTGCCGATGGAGGTCCTGTACCCCAAGCGCCGGATCATGGAAATCTATCTCAACGTCGCCGAGTGGGGCGATGGCCTCTTCGGCGCAGAAGCCGCAGCGCAAGAGCGTTTCGGCAAGTCCGCCAAGGACCTGACCCAGCGCGAAGCGGCGCTCCTTGCAACCGTTCTTCCGTCCCCGAACAAATGGCGCGTCGACCCGCCGGGCCCTTACGTCCGCAGGCGCTCAGGTACCGTCAGGGCACGGATGCGTTCGGTGAGCCAGAACGGCCTCGACACTTGCGTCTTCAAGGACTGAGCTTGCCGCGCTTGATCGCACGCACCATGAACCGCCCGGGATGCACGAGATCCATCTGATCCCGCGCCAGGGGCGAGACACCGCCGGTAATCTGCGCCGCGACATGCGCCGCGAGAATGGGTGCCGTCACGAGCCCACGTGAGCCGAGGCCTGTAAGAGCATAGTGGGCATAGGTCGCAGGCGGATAGTCCTTCTGCTGACCCTTCGCGAGGCCGGACCAGGCCGACGCCAGTTCCTCCGGCGCCGCGTAGAGCGGTCCGGCGATCGGATGCCTATCCGACGTGTTGAGCCGCACGGCAGATCTCGCGGACACGGACGCGCCAATCGGCGCACCGAGCAGGTCCTCAGCCTTCTGACGGTTGATAGCTGTGCGCTCCGCAGACACCTCGATGTGCCCGCCCTCAAACGGGTCGTAGGTCGCGCCAGTCAGCAGCCGCTCTGCAAGCGGCGCCGCATAGTGATCACCGGTCCTGACCCGGTTAGGCACAGGCGTATCGAACAGGTCGATCTGCCCGAGCTTCCGCTCCAGCGCCTCATACTGGTGCGCCTCAAAGCCTGAGCCTGAAGCGAAGATCACCGTCGCAGCATCAGCGGGTAGGGAGGACAGGGAGACGGTCTCACGCCTAACCTCAATACCATCCGCAAGCTGTGTAATAGCTTCCGCTGGCCGGAGCACCCCGCCTCTTGGGACGTGCATCAATCCGTTGGAAAAACTCAGTACGCTATCGGGCCAGAGCCCATTGGCCAACACGCTTTCGGCCTTCGCCTTAGCCATCTCCTTCTCACCGCCGCAAGGATCAAGAACCCCATCAAGCCCGCGGTAAAACCGCTCCGCATAAAGAAAAGCGTCGCGGTAGAACCGGGCAATCGCGTTATCCTCGGCGTCAAGACGCGGCATCACCAGCCCGCCGGGATTGCCCGAAGCTCCCGAGGCAGGCTCGGGGTCATAGATGACGACCTCGCGCCCCGCCGACTTCAGCGCTCGCGCGACGGTTGCTCCCGCAATCCCGCAACCCACGATGGCCACCGGCCCCTGAAGGGCCGGCGAAGGCGGGATGAACCAGGGCCTGGGATCAGGCCTGTCCGCATACTCCTCAAGCCGGGCACGGAGCATATGCTTCTTGCGCCCGAACCCCGGGATTTTCTCCCACGAGAAACCAGCAGTCTCGAGACTCTGGCGCACCGCGCCCGCGACCGAAAACGTCGCCGCTGTCCCGCCTTTCTCGGTCAGTCGGGCAATCTCGGCCATCACCTCAGGCGACCACATGTCAGGGTTCTTCGACGGCGCGAACCCATCGAGGAACCACGCATCGGCCTTGAACTCTGCCGTGCGCAACTGCTCCAGAACCGGCCCGAAGGCGAGGGTCAGGCTCTGCCCCTCGGCGATCTCCAACCGAACAAAACCCGGCACGGGGTCGGGATAGATCTCGGCTAACCGCTCTGCATAGGGAGCGATCTCCGGCCAGCGCTCGGCGATGCGCTTCTGCGTCGCGACAAACTCCTCGCGGGGCAGGGGAAAGCCCTCAACCGAGAAGACATCAACCGGCGCGCCCTTAGCCTTAGCCAGCAGCGCTAGCACATTCAGCCCCGTGCCAAAGCCAAGCTCCCCTACGACAAGACGGCCACGCCCCAATCGCGCACCCAGTTCATTACCCTCAATGAACACATGCCGCGTCTCGGCCAGACCATCGTCGGGCGAGTAATAGATATCGCCAAAGCCCTCCGAATAAAGAGCTCCGGCATCACCGTGGGTCAGGTCGGGAGTGGGGAGGCGGCTCACTCGTTCCCTGAGAGCTTCGCGAGCATCGACGCCGAAGGATAGCCGTCAGGGGTCAGACCATTGGCGGCCTGCCACTGGCGCAGCGCCTTCCTAGTGTTCGGACCGATGATCCCGTCAATGCCGCCGACACTGAAGCCCTTCGCCGCCAGAAGCCGTTGCAGCTCCATACGCTCCGTCCGCGTCAGGGGACGGTCATCGCGCGGCCATTCGGCCTTGAGCCCTGTCTCCGAGCCGCCAATCCGCTCGGCCAGCATGGCCACGCCGAGGGCATAGGAGGTCGCGTTGTTATAGCGCTTGATGACATCGAAATTGTGGAAGGTCAGGAACGCCGGACCCTTCGCCCCCGCAGGCACAATCAGCTTCGCGCCTAGGTCGGGATCGGCTACGTCGAGAAGGACACTGCTCGCGCCTCGTACGCCGTTCTGGATCCAGTCGACAACACGCAGGCGGCGACCATCGGTCAGTGCATAATTGAAGTCGTCAGGCAACGTCACTTCAACGACGACAGGGCGGCCCGTGCGCCAGCCTGAGCGGTCAAGGTGGTTGGCGGTCGAGGCAAAGACATCGCCAAGGTCGGTCCAGATGTTCTTCTTGCCATCGCCATCGAGATCGACCGCATACGCAAGATACGTGGTCGGAATGAACTGCGTCTGCCCCATCGCGCCTGCCCAGGAGCCGACAAGCTGCTCCCGCGTCGCGTAGCCGTCCTGAATGATCCGCAGCGCTGCGATAAGCTGCGCCTTGGCGAAGCGCTCACGCCTGCCATCGATGGCCAAAGTGGTCACAGCGGAGATAATATCATTGTTGCCGAGGATCTTGCCGTAGTTCGACTCGAGCCCCCAGATCGCCGCGATGATGTTGGGATCCGTCCCGTAAGCCGTCGCCGCCATGATCAGGGGGTCCTGGCCCCGCACGGCTGCCGCACGCCCATCAGAAATCCTGCGGTCGGAGACGGCACTGTCGAGATATCCCCAGATCGGCCGGACAAATTCCGGCTGGTTCCGGTCGCGCTCGATGACCTTGGGGCGGACCGTCGCCGTCGCCATCTCGCGGTCATAGACCGTAGGCGAGATGCCTTCGCTGAGCGCCTCGGCGCGGAAGTCCCTGACAAAAGCGTCGAGTTCGCTCTCCTGCGCGGCCGAAACCGAGAGTGTGAGCGCGGCGAGAGCAGCAAATAGCAAAGCGGAACCTCCCCATATTCGACGGACCACGCTACCGCGCGTCGCCGTCCCTGGTCCAATGACGATCCAGCCGGATTTAGGTCAAGGCTTGGTAAACAGCCTTAACCAAACGCACCGCGCGAGGGTCCGCCACAAGGTGCGGCGACTGCTGGTTCGGCACATAGGCGAAGCTCATATTGCGGGCCGGGTCGGCCAGCACGCAGGAGCCGCCAAAGCCGTAATGGCCGATAGCAGTCGGAGGCGCGCCGAAGAGCTCGCCCGTCTCCCTCATCACGCCAGCCGCCCAGGACAGGGTGAAAGGCAGAACGAGGTCCGCGCCGTGAATGCGCTCGGCCCAGGCTTCCTCGCGAACCTTATCGCTCACCGTTAGCTCGCCCCAGCAGCCCGAGGCGAAGAGCTGCATCACCTCCGCAAGACCATGCGCGCAGGCGTGCATGTTGGAGGCGGGGATCTCCGCCGCCGCCCAGGCCTGCCGTGAGACGCCAGCTGGCGAGGACCATTTCTCGAGGAATGCGGCCTTCGTGATGGCATCAATCTCGCCGAGATCTGGCGGACGTTTGGGCTTCACCAACGGCGTCGTGCGCGTCGCTTGGGACAGCGTGAGGCCGCAGATCACATCGTCTGTGAGGCCCGCAAGCTGCCGCCCAACGGACTGGCCATTGGCGATGCGCAGGAGCTCGCCCGCGATATAGCCATAGGTCTGGGGGCCATAGCCGCTGGCGCTGCGAGGCGCGAAGATCGGCTCCATCTCCGCAATAGCTGCGCAGGTAGCCTCCCAATCGATCCAGATCGCCGGGTCTTTCTCTTCGAGGAAAGCCGAGAGGCCAGCCTGATGGCTCAGGGCCTCGGCGACGGTGATGTCGCCTTTCCCACCAGCCGCAAACGTCGGCCAGTAGTCAGCGACCGGCTTGTCATAGGCAAGCTTGCCCTCGGACACCGCCGCCATGATGAGCGCTGCGCAGACCGCCTTGCCCGATGAGAAGACGCAGGTCAGCGAGCGGGGGTCGTAGGGGAGGGTCTTCGCCTTGTCCTGATAGCCGCCGGCGATGTCCACGACGGTCTCGCCGTCTATGATCACCGCCACCGATGCGCCAAGGTCTTCGCCTGCTGCGAGGCTTTCCTTCAGCGCCGTGCCGACATGGCGAAAGCGGTCGTCTGCCTTGCCGCGGAGGTCCAAGGTCAGTTCAGCGCACAGGAGAACGCCGAGCCGGTCACGGCGCGCGCGATCTTGGGATCTTCGATCTGGCGCAGGGCCGAGATCGCCTGCAGCGCGCTGTCTGCCTTGTCGAGCTGCACCGTGAAGCGCGCGAACTTCGACAGCTGGTCGTCGTTCAGGCGGTCATCGAGCTCATTCGCCATGCATTCCGAGCGGTCCCGGGACAGGCCAAGATTCTCGAGACGATCAGCGATGGTGATTTTGGAAGCGGTGGCGCAGGCCGTCGCAGAGAGCACCGCCAGAGCGGCAAGAAGGCAACGTTTCATGGCGGTCTCCCTCATAATCCTGACAGGCGCGAGGCTAACAGCTCCCGCGCCGGACCGATAGGGCCGAAACTTACTCGGCTTCCTTCAGGCGGAAGGTCACGGCGAATAGAACGTCGCCGTCGAACAGGTCCTTGGGCTGCTCATGGCCTTCGATCATCTGCATCTTACGCGGGGTGATCGAGCCTTCCATGACATAGCCCTTCTCGGCCATCTTGCCGCGGTGGAACTCCAGCGCAGCGGCGCTGAATTCGCGGGCGAGGATGGTGATGCGCTCGGGTTGATCGGCCATGATGGGCTCTCCTCTTGAGTGATCTCTTTCGCCCCGCATCGCAGGTTCCGCGAGGCGGTTCAACAGGCTGGTGTCAGGGAGTGTACGTGGTGCGCAGTTAGCGGAAGCCTAGCGGGGAGGGCGGCTGCGCCGGCGACGCGTCAGTTTGAGAAAACGGAATGAGACTCGTCTTTGGCTCAGTTTTGCATCCCCTTGGTGCGAAACGCCTCGAGCACCTCGAGATACTTATCAGCAATCGCGCGAGAGGGATCTTTTCCCGACACTCTTTCTGGCAAGTTGCCTAATTTATCAAAGCCTCTGCTCTCATCTTTAAGTAGTTTTTTCAGTTTTGATTGGGACCACTTATCGCCCTCATCCAGTGAGGATAATCCCCACTGATGATAGAACAGGACGTTCACGAATTCGCGCCTGGCAAACCGATACTGAAGCATGAAACTTATCAATACAAAAGCAGCTAGTAAGAGAGATAAAGACATATCTGAAGTATAGAATGACGAACCAACTGCCATTCCAAACATTGGTAGAATAAAAGAAGCAAAAGCAATCGGTCCGACACGACTTCGGTCGTCACTCGATTTGAGTCTTTGGTCGAGGTGTCGATTTTCAATATCGTGTAGGATGCCTTCTATCTTACCCCAAATCTTGAGAGCATCAAGTAGGCTTTTTGCACTATTCATTGATGCCACGTCACTATTTGAGTTTGTCGATATACCCCTTATGCTTGAAGAGGGGTCTTCGAGAAAATGACTTTGGAATTCGGAATCAAAATAAGTATTGAGCGAAACTCGCATATCCTTGAGATCGCGCTCGTTTTTCAAAAGCCAAACGTAACGGAACAATCCCTGTAGAGTCACGAGCAAGAGGCACGCTCCGAAAATCAGATAATAGTTCTTATCATCTGGAGAAAATAAAAAAATTGTCGCAGCCAAACCGACGAATGAGATGAATGATGCGATCATCATCTCTTTCCAAAAATTTCTGTAAAAGAGACGTTTCTCAAAACGAAGATTCGTCCCATTCAATACGTCGAACGCACCATCGCAAAATTTTCGTATGACACTATCAAAGTCTTTTGCCTCATCGACTGAATCTTCTGGATAAAGCTCTCGAAATTGCTCCAACACGTCTTTCTCGTCTGGGAACGAGCTAATGAGCTCATCCTGTTCCACAAGAGCATTGCGCGAAGAAGAGGGCTCGATCCGCCCCTTGAATGACCCGTCCATTTTACCCCTCCGCATCAATCCCTCATGTATCACGTTAACCGTGCCGGTCTTTCACCGAGTTTGGAAGAGGCTATATTGAAAGTGTCGGATGGAAAAACAGCACCTCAGGATTCTGTAACCACCCAAGCAGCGCTTCCGCCGCCGCATCCCCTGCCTCCCACATCACCCAGTGCCCGCTGTCGAGTTCGGCGCGGGAGAGGTTCGGCACCCGCTTCTCCATCCCGAGCGATGCCTCAGGCGGCAGCATCATGTCTCGCGTCGCCGTGACCATCAGTGCAGGGACGGTGATGTCGGGATCGTACTCCGAACGCTCCTGCCAGTGGAGGTCGATTGCGCGGTAGACCATCGTTGGGCCTTCGTGCCCTGACGCAGCATAGGCCTCCGCATAAACCGGCACGGCCTCCTCAGGCAGCACACAGTCAGGCCACGGACCTTCCGCTTCGGCAAAGCGGTCAGGGATCTCGAGCGCCGAGGGGATGAGCTTCGGCCAGACCTCGCGCGGAGGACCTGGGCGCATGATGAACCTGAAGAAATCCTCCTCACGCCCGCCAAACACACGATCCGGGAGCTGAGGATCCTGGAACTGATTGATATAGAACCGCTCGCCCATCTTCTGCTGCCAGATCTTGAGCGGCGGCGCTGGCGCGAGGTCAGGGTAGGGCGTGCAGAAGCTCGCCACCCCGAGGATGCGCTCGCCCAGCCGCTGGGTCATCGGCCATACTATGGCACCGCCCCAGTCATGGCCGACCAGCACCACCTTTTCGAGGCCCAGCGCATCGAGGAGCTTGCCGTAATCCTCCGCAATCACGCTCATCCGGTAGGCTTCGGGATCGGTCGGTTTCGACGATGCGCCAAACCCTTTGATGTCCGGCATGATGAGCCGATAGCCCGCCTCCGTCAGAGGACGCACGAGCGGCGCCCAGCTGAACGCCAACTCCGGCCAGCCATGGAGCATGAGAAGCGGCAAGCCATCCTCAGGGCCCGCTTCGTGCACGGAGAAGGTGACCTCCCCCGCCTCGACAAGCCGCAGCTCAGGAAACCCGAAAGGCAGGCTCACGCGAGGCAGCCTTCGAGGAACTGATAGGCCCGCTCATGGTGCTCCTCGGCGATCTTCAGGCCCGGCACATGGTCAAACGCATGAACCCCGCCCGGATAGATCTCCAGCTCGGCCCTGTTCCCAGCCGCGAGCCAGCGCGGAGCCATCATCAGCGTATCGTCAATTAGGGGGTCGGCCGTCCCGACCGAGAAAAGCGCAGGACACAGATCGTCGAGCTTGGCCAGAAGCGGCGACACTCCCGGATCATCCATCTCGTACCCGCAGCCCTCAGGGAACTGCTGGGCAAAGAACCACTCCACGATCGGGGTGGAGAGGATGAGGTTCCGCGGCCCCCAGTTTCTCATGCTCGGCGTCACCCGCATGTCGAAGGCGCCATAGACAAGGTTCGCACCGAGGAACCGCTTATCGTGCTTGTCCCGCATACGGAGGATCGTCACGGCAGCCAGATGCCCACCGGCGCTCTCGCCGCCGATGATGATCTTCTCCGTGCCGAACATCGCCCCGGCATTCTCGAACAGCCAAACGGCTGCCGCCTCGCAATCGTCAGGGCCCGCAGGCCAAGGGTTCTCCGGCGCAAGACGGTACTCCACGCTCACCACCGCCACCTGCAGCCTCATTGCGAGACGCTCCAGAAGCTGGTCCTGCGTGTCCGCCGTGCCGATACAGCCGCCGCCTCCATGGATGTGGAGGTAGACGCCCTTCTTCTCGCCCTCGGCCTCGATCACCCGGACAGGCACCTCAAGGCCATTCGCCTTCGCCGTCTCCCAGCGCGCCAGCTTGCTCTCAGGCTGCTTGCCGAGAAGGCCTTCGCCCTTCGCGCGCAGCTCCCGGATCAGGGGGGCGCCAAGGTCGATGATCGTCGGCTTGTCCTTCAGGAAAGCCTCGATCTGGTCGTTCACCGCCTGGGTCTCAGGGGTGACGGAGGAGGGGTCGAAAACGGCGGGATCAATGGTGAGCATCCCTCACTTCTGCCGCGAAGCCGCCACCTGCGGCAAGGGGACCGCTGTGCTCAGCCTGAGTGGTCGCTAACTTCCTTGCAACCGAGGAGAGCCCCATGCTCATCGCAGCGCTGATTGCAGGACTGGCCATGACCGAGTGCACGACGATCGACGATTTCTCAGGCGATGAGTTCGGCCGCTGGCGCACCGTCAATGACGGGGTCATGGGCGGACGCTCCGACGGCTCGGCCCGGGTCAAGGACGGCGTCATGGTCTTCGAGGGCAACATCAACACCAATGGCGGCGGCTTCTCCTCCGTCCGCCGAGGCCTCCAGGGCATGGAAGGTGCCACCCACATCGAAGCCCTCGTCGAGGGCGACGGCCGCGCCTACGAGCTGATCTTCCAGACGAACGAACGCTATCGCGGCCGCCGCGTCACCTACCGCGCCGCGCTGACCTCCGAGACCCATGACGAGCCTCAGACCGTCAGAGCCGAGCTCTCCGACATGCCCACCACCATCTTCGGAAGATCCGTCCGCGCCGCCGACTTCGACGCCTCCGACGCGGTCGAGATCGGCATCATCCTCGCCGACGGAGAAGACGGCCCCTTCGAACTCAAGGTCCACAAGATCAGCTACTGTCGTTAGCTTTCATTCACCGCGGAACGCTCTCCCGGAATCGGCAGAGCCGATATCCGGGACCCATGGACCATCACGTTCAATCACTCAGTCGGTCAGTCCATGGATCCCGGATAAGCCTCCGGCTTTCCGGGAAGACGTTCTCAAAGAACCCAACCCCTTGCTCACCCCCGCCAAAACCGGGCAGGGAGAGCGCATGTCCGCAACCCCCGCCATTCCAGAGCAAGACCCACGCGAAACCCTGCGCGAGGTCTTCGGCTTTGACGATTTCCGTCCCGGCCAGCGGGCGGTTGTGGAGCGGCTGCTCGAAGGCGGCAACGTCCTCGCGGTGATGCCGACGGGTGCGGGGAAGTCCATGTGCTTCCAGATCCCCGCCCTGATGAAGCCCGGCTTCGCGGTGATCGTCAGCCCCCTGATCGCCCTCATGCAGAACCAAGTCGCGCTCCTGCAAAGCTTCGGCGCACCCGCAGGGATGTTGCACTCAGGCCGCCCCCGCGAAGAGAACGTCGCTGACTGGAAGGCCGCCGTGGAGGGCCGCATCAAGCTTCTCTACATGTCACCCGAACGTCTGGCTACGGATCGTATGCAGGCCGCCCTCGCAAAGGCCGACGTCTCCATGTTCGTCATCGACGAGGCCCATTGCATCAGCCAGTGGGGCCACGATTTCCGCCCCGAATACCTCGCGCTCAGCCAGCTGCGCGACCTCAAACCCGGCGCGCCTGTTGCTGCCTTCACCGCCACCGCTGACGAAGACACCCGCCAGGACATGGTCAAACGCATCTTCGGCGGCGACGTCGAGGCCTACGTCTCAGGCTTCGACCGCCCGAACCTCACCCTGTCGGTGGAAGAGAAATCCGGCCCCGACAAACGCATTGAAGAGCTGCTCGATGAGCGCCGTGGCAAACAAGGCATCGTCTATTGCGGCAGCCGCAAGAACACCGAAAAGCTCGCGGACTCCCTGCGCGCTGCAGGCCACAACGCCGTCGCCTATCACGCAGGGCTCGCCGATGATGACCGCGCCGCAAGGCTCGACCGCTTCCTGTCCGAGCCAGACCTTGTCGTCTGCGCGACCATCGCCTTCGGCATGGGCATCGACAAGCCGGACATCCGCTTCGTCATCCACCGCGACATGCCTGCCTCTCCTGAGGCCTACTATCAGGAGATTGGCCGGGCAGGGCGCGACGGCAGGCCCGCAGAGGCGATCCTCCTCTACTCCGCTGCTGACCTTATGTTCCGTAGGCGCATGATCGACGATGGCGGCGCGCCCGAAGAGATCAAGCGCCACGAGAAGCGCAAGCTCGATATCCTCTCAGGCTTCTGCGAGGCCGTGACCTGCCGCAGGAACCTGCTCCTCTCTTACTTTGGCGAAGTCCGTACCGAGCCTTGCGGCAAGTGCGACGTCTGCATTGATCCTCCGAAGACGGAAGATGCCACCGGCGACGCCCGCCTCTTCCTCGAAGCGGCGATGGACACAGGCGAAGTCTACGGACAGGCGCACCTCATCGACGTGCTGCGCGGCGCAGAGACCGAGAAGGTGCTCAAGGCATCCCACGACGACCTCGCCGTCTTCGCCCGGGGCAGAGACCGCAGCGCCAAGGCCTGGCGCAGCCTCGTCGGCCAGCTCTTCGCGCAAGGCTATGTCGAGATGCAGGGCGAGTACCGCTCGATCGTCGTCACGCAGGAAGGCCGTGCCTTCCTGGGCTCCAACGCCACCGTCTCGGTCAAGCAGTCCCGCAAGAACGCCACGACCTCAGCCCTCAAGCGCCAGCAGATCGAAGTCCCGCCAGATTTCGACGAAGATCTCCTCAGCAGGCTGAAGGCCAAACGCCTCGAACTCGCCCAGGCTAAAGGCGCGCCCGCCTACACGATCTTCTCCGACCGGACCCTCATCGACATGGCCCTCCGCAGGCCAACGAACCAGCCCGAACTCCTCGCGGTCTACGGAGTAGGCCTCAAAAAAGCCGAGACCTACGGAGAGGTCTTTCTGGAAGTCGTCGCCGGAAGCTAGGGGCCACCGACCAGATCGAAATCAGCGCCCACAAAGACCCCGAAGATCAGCTGGTCTTCGGGGTTCCACTCGACCTTCAAGCCGCCGTTGAACTTGTCTTCGGCGTTCTTGAGAAAATAGATCGGCGCTTCGACCAGCCATTCGTCATCCTGAAGGTCGAACCCCACGCGGAGAGATGCCCCGTGAACGAATGGCACCCCCTTAGGGGCAGTGCGTCGGATTTCTCCGAAAAGCGTTGCGTCGATATCTCTTGATGGGTCCGCGAAGACGCCCTCCACGCAATTGACGGCGTCGTCTGTATCCGTCTGACAGGCAATTTTTTCGGAAGCAGCCTTGAACGACCGGCTCCAGGAGAAACCGCCACCGATATAGGTCGACTGATCTTTGGTCACCCATCCAGCGCTGCCGCTGAGGCTATAAGGCGTTCGGTCTTCTTCCCTGTCGCCATCTTCGTTGAAAGCTTCAGCAACCTCGAATTCCTGCGCCCCGATCGCGGCCTCGACACTGTAAAGCCAGAAGGAGCTCTCTACCGCGACAGCATCGCGGTAGGTTTCGATCTCCTCCTTCAACTTGTATCTCTCAAGGCATGTCGGATTGACTTTAATCGGCCGTATTCCTCCGATCTCTGGGACGATCCGGTCGAACGCAGGGTCGTTCCGATAGACCCGGCAGGCAGCCGAAGAGGGGTCCTTCTCGCAGCTTTTCTCAAGCGCGATATTGATCTTTGCCCTGAGCAAGCCTTCAAGACGGGCGAGCGCCTTTTCCTCTCTGATCCGGCTGAATCTCCGCGTCGATCCAGAAAAGGCATAGGACGCCCGCAGGTCCGCTCCGAAGTCGCCGAAACGCCCGAACCTCGTATCGCCCTCATCGGCGGTCGGCGTCGAAAGCGTGAGCGTATGCGCGTAAGATCCGAACCCGCCCGTAGCGGTGCGCCGGTCGACCGCGATCGTTGCGCGGCTATCGGCCTGCCCGGTTTGGATGAGGAAGCGTGCGGCGTTCTGGGGCTTCTTGACGTCCTCGGCGGAACTGTCATTTCCGACGCTTGTTCTTCTGGCAGCAGCAGCAGAAACGTCCGTTGTCAGACCAACGACGTTCCGCCCCTCAGGCTTCCTGAGCTCGTCTATCCGCCGGGAAGTGGTGCGCAGGTTTTGCGCTACCTCCGCCCGGTTGGCAGCGATAGCTTTCTCCGGCGCAACGTTCGGGGGCTGCTGAATGAGGCAATATTCGCTGAGGACCTTCTTCTGTTCCTCGACACTCGCGGGGGCAAGGCTGACGGAGGCGGCGAGGGCGAGCAGTGTGATCATGATGGCTCACCCGGCGTGAACGAAACCCAACCGGATTCGGCTGAGCCTCCATATCGCTCGAAGGTCTCGGGAATTGACGTATAGCCAGGATAGGAGAGCGTCACCTTGAGCTTACCACCTTCCTTGACGCGCGCCTGAGCGAACCATTCGAACGCCTCACCGACACCGGCGGTGATGCCGCCGCCCCAAAGCTTCCCGCTAACCTTCTTGAGCGGGACGGACTTGATCCCCGGATCGGCTCCATAGATATCAAGGCTGGGGGCCACCCCGGCAGTCAGCTTCTCGATCTTGAGCGCGAAGTCGATCGCTACCTGTCGAGAAGGCGGCTTCCGGGTGATCAGAACCCGCCGCGATACCAGACGTCGAATCTCGGTCGGCATGGAACCCTCCTCATCGGTTGAGAAGAGTATGCCAAACTGCGACGTTCATTCTACAATTCTGTGCAGATGATCGCTGCACATTCTTCAGCGCCGACGCCGCGCCGAAAGCAGCTTGCCGACGAGCCAGATCGGGATGACCACCACGGCGCCCGTCACCAGGAGGGTGAAGACCAGCGCAACGCCCTCGACGCTCGTGCCGACGAGCTCCGTCACGCCTGTCTGGATCCAGTGGCCGATGGTGCGCCAGAGCTCGATCGGGTTGATCTTGAACCCAGCCAGCAGGATGCCGACCACGACGCTGGCCAGCGCGAGCCGCAGGACGGTGCCGAGCACAGCGCGGCCATCAATGGTCGGGGAGGTCACGCGGTCGCGGAGAGGCTGGTCATCACTCATGGGGATAGACTTAAGCGCTCACGTGGCGATGAGAACCCTTCGCGCGCAGCGTCAGACGTTCGCTGATGGCGTATCGAAGAAGAGCGGCAGGATGAGACGGCCATTCTCAGGCTTATCGCCGAACGAGACACCCGCATCGTGCCACAGATAGCCGCGGAAGAGGAGCATCCGGTTGAACTTGAAGGGGATCTCGAACGTCGTCTCCCACTCCTCTTCCTTGAAGTTGTCCTTCGACCGCATGGCGTTCACCGCCTGCGGCACTGAGGAGTAGCCAAGCGCTTCGGGCTCGCCAGGGAAGACCGGGCAACGGTCGTAGCCCGTGGGGATGTGTTTCTTGAACTGGGTGCCGCCGACCACGTGCTCATCGAGGCTCAAACAGATGATCGCTGACCAGTGGCAGTGGTCGTAATGGACATTGTTCCTCCCCTCATCACCCGCCATCGCGAGGCGAGGCATGGCGTGGCTCGAATCCTTCACCATCGGCACAACGGGCTCGTGGACGATCTGGCTGATGAGACGCTCGATCCCGTCCATCGGCAGTTTTCCGTTGGCATTGCGCCCGGGATACTGCGCGCCTTCAGGGCGCGGCGGGTACTCCATCCGGAGGGCCGCCTCGCGCACGGCGTGGGGCTGGTCGAAGAAATCGTCGATAATCAGGTGGGTCAGATGCATGGCCATGTTGGCGTGCTCTCAGAATCTCGCGCCGGGCGCAATCAGGAAGGAAACGATCCGACCTGACCGCGGTGGCGCAGGGCATGATCGAGGAGGACACAGGCCATCATAGCCTCAACGACAGGGACAGCCCTGATCGCCACGCAGGGGTCATGGCGGCCCTTGGTCACGACATCGACCTCTTCGCCATCGCGGGTGACCGAACGGCGGGGTGTGAGGATCGAACTGGTCGGTTTGATCGCGACGCGGGCCACGATAGGCTGACCGGTCGATATCCCGCCGAGAATGCCACCCGAATGGTTGGACTGGTAGGCGACCTTGCCATCCTCCATCCGCATCTCGTCAGCATTGTCGACGCCGGACAGCCGGGCAGCAGCCATGCCGTCGCCAATCTCGACGGCCTTGGCGGCGTTGATCGACATCAGCGCCGAGGCGATGTCCTGATCAAGCTTGCCGTAGACCGGCGCGCCGAGACCTGCTGGAAAACCTTGCGCCTCGACTTCGACGATGCCGCCGAGCGAGTTCCCGCTCTTCCGGGCGTCGTCGAGCACCTTCTCCCACGTCTTCGCCGCCTCAGGATCAGGGCAGAAGAGGGGGTTCTGGTCGACCGCGCTCCAGTCTCTCGCCTCGGCATCATGGGTGCCGATCGCCACAAGACCTGCGCTGATGGCGAACTCCCCGAACATCTGTTCGAGCGCCAGCTCCGCCACGGCGCCCGCAGCCACCCTCGCAGCGGTCTCGCGAGCAGACGATCGACCGCCGCCTCGATAATCCCGAACGCCGTATTTCTGGTCGTAGGTGATGTCGGCATGGCCGGGACGGTAACGGTCCCTAATTTCCGAGTAGTCTTTCGAGCGCTGGTCCTTGTTCCGAATCATCAGGCTGATCGGCGTTCCAGTGGTCACTTGACCGTCCGTTCGGTCGTCTTCGAAAATTCCCGAAAGGACTTCGACCTGGTCAGGCTCCTGCCTCTGCGTGACGAAGCGCGATTGCCCGGGCCGTCTGCGGTCGAGGGCACTCTGCACCCGAGCCAGATCGAACTTCACGCCGGGCGGGCAGCCATCGATGACACAGCCGAGGGCTGGCCCGTGGCTTTCTCCCCAGGTGGTGACGCGGAACAGATGGCCGAAACTATTATGTGACATGTTGGTGCCCTTAGACGCAGCCGATCAAGGAATGGTAGCGGTCAGCGCAACGCTCCACTAGGACGCCCCGATGGACAAGGAATTCGAACTCACGGTCTACGAACCGAACGGCAAAGACAGCGCGGAGGAGCTGATCCCCGCGACGCCCACGGCTGAGGACTATGAGGAAGAGGCCAAGGCTCAGGAAGCCTTCGGCGTCGATGATGACCAGGGCGAGGTCTTCGGCACTGGCGACGACCCATTCGCGATTTTCCGCGACTGGCTGGCGCTCGCCAAGAAGCACGAAATCAACGACCCCAATGCCATGTGCGTCTCCACCGTCGACGGCGAGGGGATGCCCGATGCGCGGATGGTTCTCCTGAAGGACCTCGACGACGGCTTCACCTTCTACACCAACATGCAAAGCGCCAAGGGCGAGCAGCTTCTGAAGCGCCCCAACGCCGCCGTCCTTTTCCACTGGAAGTCCATTCGCAGGCAGGTCCGCATCCGCGGCATCGCCGAGGAGCTCTCCAAAGAAACCGCCGACGCTTACTTCGCCCGCCGCGATAGGGGCTCCCGCATCGGCGCATGGGCCAGCCAGCAGTCCCGCGAGATGAGCGAGGACGGCATCCTCGAGACCCGCATCGAAGACTACGAAGCCCTCTTCGAAGACCGCGACGTCCCGCGTCCCGATTTCTGGAAGGGCCTCCGCATCATTCCCCGGTCCATCGAGTTCTGGGTGAACCGCCCCTTCCGCCTCCACGAACGGCTGAAGTTCGAGCGCGACGGCGACGAGTGGACTACGGCGCGGCTTTACCCCTGATCAGAAGCTCAGCGTCGCTTGGGCATAGCCGAACAGTGTACGCGAGCCTTCCGGGGCGTCCGGGGCGTTTTTTGTGAACTCACCGAAGGTAAAGAGCGAGCCGCCAATCTCGTAGACCAGTGGTTGCCCCTTCGGCAGGTAGCGTGCGCGCATGTCGACAGCGTGGCCCATGAAGCGTCCGGAGAGACCTTCGCTATCTCTCAGCCTTGCGATCTGGAACTGATCAGTCTCCGAGGCGAGGGCGCTCGCCGACCATGCGATCCGCGCATCCGTCACCGCGTTCGGCTTCAGCTCCAGCCGCGCCCCGGGCGCATTCAGGTTTGCGTAGGTCAGGGGGCCGTGCAGCGATGTGTTGTTGAGGTCCGTCCGGCGTGAACCGAACAGCCGTTCGTAACGCTCGAAGCTGCCGTCGGCAGGATCCTCGTCGCCTGACGCATAATACCACTCCGCAGCGAGCCTTGGCTGCCATGTTGCGTCGAAGGTGTAGCCGAGAATTGCGATGACCCGTGCGGCCTCGACCTCGAGATCTTCGGTGTCCGACGGCGCGCTTGAAGCGTGGCGCTTTCCGAAACGGTAGGAAGGCTCAAGGTCGATATCCCAACGCCCGACCGCCTTCGGCCGCCAGATCCTGAACCCTG
Organism: Parvularcula mediterranea; assembly: GCF_013085255.1. GTDB lineage: Bacteria > Pseudomonadota > Alphaproteobacteria > Caulobacterales > Parvularculaceae > Parvularcula > Parvularcula mediterranea. The sequence goes on along the minus strand of NZ_JABFCX010000003.1, from coordinate 291,642 downwards.
GCCAGGTGTATCGCCTGTCAGGGCCTTCGAGATCATCCGTATCCTGCTCATACAATCCGTAGACGAAGAGCTCCGCCATGATGTCAGGCGCAAGGGCGGGGAAGGCATCGGGCCGCCTGAAATGCAGCCCGACGAAGCGCCGACCCCATTGCTCCTCATCGGCCACGAAGCGGTTCTCCGCAGCGCCTTCACGGCCGCCCGTGGCGCGCTCGACAGGCACTGCGGCGAAGAGGTGGAGATGGTCTCCGCGCTCCGTGCTGCTTGTGTGATGAATGCCGGTGAAGCTGCGGATGACGTTTGCGTAGCTGACGCGCTCGACCTGCCTTTTGGAACCGATCGAGATCGTCTGACGGCCGATGACCGTCCGCCCATCGGACCCTACGCCGAGGAGGCCCGGGCCATCCACGGAGACATAGGCCTGGAGCAGGTCCGAAGCGTTGACGAAGCCCCCGGATAGCGGCGTCCCCTCATCATCGAGGAATGCGCGGCTGTCCTGCATCTCCGCCCCGAAGGCCCAGCGCCCCGTCTTCCACTCCGCAAGGAAAAGGGCGCGCGTGAACAGCGCCTGGTCCGACCCCTCAAGGCCCGCCCGAAACTGCCCATCCAGACTCTCATACCGGGCGCGAAGTTCGCCCTCGACCCGCAGCTCGGCCGAAGCCTGGGCGAAGAAACCCCAGGCCAAGGCCGCACTTAGAAATGTTCGGATGCCCACCATGCGAGCGCGCTAACGCGGCACCCTTGGCATTTCAATAGTCTTTGAACTTTAGAAGCATTAGCCTGCATCTGGCTTGGATCCATGCATCGCCTGCAGCGGAGAGAGCCGCCAAGTCTCTGCGGACTTATCCCCTCCAAGGCTCAGGCCCCTTAGGCTGCCACCCTCGCAGCAGGGCCAGGGATGCCGGTACCCTTCCCGTCCATCCTGCTGCCGCCGGATGCTCCGTGGCGAGGGTGAGACCCCCGCCCGCAGCGGACCGCGCAGGGCGGTCCCTGGGTTTTCCTGAATCGTCCGCGCGAGCGGATGGCCGGTGTACTTTATGCTGTTCGAAACATTGTTTCGGCGCCTAAGCAAACCTCAGACTTCGTAAATTAGGGAGCTGGAAGTTGAGCCTCAGTCGACGAGAGTTTAGCAAGGGGATACCAGCTCTGTTCGGCGCGACAGCTGTTGGGGGGAGTGTCGGTGCCGGCACGTATAGCTTGGCAAAGCCAGTTTTTTCACCCGATGTTGCGCTATCGAATGTCGCAGTTGGGGTGAGTGATGCTCGTTCAGTCGCAGATATTTTTGTCGACGCAAACTCCGGGTTGCTAATGGCGCTTTACGGGGTCTTTTTCCCGGAGTTCTTAGACCGATACAATAGCGGCGATGGCGTGAGGCTTCTAAGTGCTGTACGTGACACTCAAACGTACGCTGATCATGCAAATGTACATCGGATAGACGCTCTGCCAGCGGTTGCAGCCGTTCATTACATACCTAGGTCAAGCTCATTCCTTATCGAGGATCACGTCGAAGAGAGGCTTATTGCCGGGCTATCCGATAAGCGACGCGAAGTAAGAGAGATCATACTACAAAACTTGGTCTCTGCGACGCTCCCAAATCTGGAAACCAAGAAGCGGACGCTATACTCCGAAGCGGTGATTGACCAAGCCTATAACATGGGCCGCTCCGCTATGGATGAAGTCGGCCCAAGCCTCACGGTGCCGCTTTTTACGCTTGAATTTTTACTGAATATTAGTCAGCTTGCGATTCTTCAAAACGATAGAACAAAAAGCACTTTAGCATTAGACAGGATTCGAGATTTATGCAGCGTAGATAGCAGGTACCAATTTGTACTACGTTTGGTTCGAGACGTTCATAACGAAAAATTTTCCCTCATTCAAGGCGACTTTTATTCGTTGCCTCCGCAAAGCTCTGAGTTACTTATGAGCTGGAAGTCATCATTTTATAGCTATGCTAGAGACTATGCTGGAATATTTGGCGTGAATCGTGTGGCGCTTTGTAAGCAATTGTCGGAGGTGGCGTCTGGCCGACAAAACGAAACCGAGCAAAATTCTCAATCTCAAGCTGCAATAGCCCTCCCTAAAGTAATCGACTTCATCGACAAGTTCGACATCAGGAGCCTCATCCAGTCGGCCAATACATCGAGAATTCTGGACGCATGGGGATCCGAGCTTACCACGTTCATAACCGATGATCTGAGCGCACTCATCGGAAAGAAACGCGCCCTTCTCGAGGCTGTGGGCCTCTCAGAGATAACCAGAAAGGAGCTTGCCTTCTCGTCGCTAGCGCCATTCGCGCAGTACGTTCCAAAGCAGCGACTGGTTGAAGCAAGCAGACAGTATCGAAAGGAACAATCGGGCGCAGCAGGAGCAGGCGCTTTAGCAGCGGCTGGCATCTATGCCTCGCCCGCCTCGACGTTCGTGGGCAATGCCAGTGAGGCAACTGTAAGCGCCCTTTTCAAGATCATGACTGGTAAGACTGAGGAGGAGGCGGAACTCGATGACAATCAGGCGGCTGAACGCGTCGCTGATATTTTGTCGGACCGTGAAAGCAGAATCGATGCTGGGTCCTACGGCGGAGTAGAGGAGGAACAGGAAGCCCACGGCAATCTGGACCTGCCAGAAGACTTGGAGTAGCGACCAAACCCCTTGCCAAGCCTCGCTTCGTGCACTATCCGCCCCGCTTCAACCCACAGCCGGGGGACCTTCGGTGGCTGCTTGCAGCTCCCCTCCGGTGAGGCTCAACCGAGGATGACATTGTGAGCGCTCCTGAATTTTCGATGCGTCAGCTTCTCGAAGCTGGCGTCCACTTCGGCCACCAGACCCATCGCTGGAACCCCAAGATGCGGTCGTACATCTTTGGCGACCGTGGCGGTGTCCATATCATCGACCTGTCGCAGACAGTTCCACTTCTCCACGCTGCACTGACCAAGATCCGTGACGTCGTCGCTGGCGGCGGCCGCGTGCTCTTCGTCGGCACCAAGCGCCAGGCCCAGCAGCCTGTTGCAGAAGCCGCCCAGCGCTGCGCCCAGTACTACATGAACCACCGTTGGCTCGGCGGTACGCTGACCAACTGGGAAACGGTTTCCAACTCCATCAAACGCCTTGGCGAGATCGAGGAAACGCTGAACAGCGAGACCGCGAACTTCACCAAGAAAGAGCAGCTCATGATGACCCGCGAAGCGGAGAAGCTGACGCTCTCCCTCGGCGGTATCCGTGACATGGGCGGCCTGCCTGACCTGATGTTCGTGATCGACGTCAACAAAGAGCAGATCGCCATCAAGGAAGCCCAGAAGCTGGGCATCCCCGTCGTCGCCGTCGTCGACACCAACTGCTCGCCCGATGGCGTCCAGTTCGTAATCCCGGGCAACGACGACGCGTCGCGCGCTATTGGCCTCTACTGCAACCTCGTTGCTGACGCTGTCATCGACGGCCTCGGTGCAGCTGCTGTCGCCATGGGTGAAGACCTTGGCGAGCTTGCTGACTTCGAAGGCGAGCCTGGCCTCGAAACGTCTGAAGTTGAAGCGGCAGTCGAAGAAGCTGGCGCCGAGACGGCTGCTGAAGCTGAAGCTCAGGAAACGGCTGAAAAGTCCGAGCCTGAAGCGGCCAACTGATCCAGCTCGGGGTCGCGCTGGGGCTCTGCCTCGGCCGCGGCCTCGATCGCTTCGAACAGTTTCGAACCCCATGACCCGGTTCGATCGACGTAACGCTCCCGCCCGACAAGGGCAGCGGCGCGAAGTCGGTCCCGGGTTTTTTCGTTGAAGAGCGCCTCAGCCAGCGCATCCGTCAGCGCTTCCTGATCATCGGCTTTGAAGAGCAGCGTCGAGTCGTCTGCCATGCTCCGGCAGATCGAACTCGCCACCGCAGCACGCCCGGCAATGTGCGCCTCGATCAGAACCCGCGGTTGCCCCTCGATATAGCTCGACCGCGTCGGGCAGCAGAGGAGGGAGGCTTTGCCAAGCTCTTCCATCACCGCGGCGTTGGGCAGCTGCCCACGCAGGGTTATCCAGTCCTCTCCGCCAACCTCCGCGACAGTGTCCTTCAGCATTCCCGGGTGGTTACCCGCGAAGACAAGCTCGACCGGTCCATGCTGCTCGCGCAGGGCTTTAACGGCGCGGACGAGATCGAAGATCCCCTTGTTCGGCACCAGCCGGCCCACGAACAGGATACGCGGCGTCTTGGGGTAGGGCGCGATGGCCGGAAGGCTCTCGCCCGACCACTGGGCCAGCGCCGTGAAGATCGGCAGGCGGCCGCCGCTCATCCGCTCCATCTGATCCGAGCCTTCGCCTGAGACCGAGAGCGCTGCGTGGAAAAGGGAGCGGCCCGCGAAGATCTCATCGACCTTGCGGATGCCATCTACCAGCGTCGGCCAGCGGCGGTCAGGCTGCCAGAGATTCGTATGCAGCGAACGGATCACCAGCCCCCTGATGCCGATGGCTGCAAACCAATCCATCTCGTAGCTGAAGACGTTGATGTCCGAGCCGAAGGCGTTGACCTTTTGCCTGATGTTGCGGGTCTGACGCACGACGTCGACACGCCTCAGGGGTAGGGGCTTCGGGCTGTCGATGATGCCAAGGCGGCTCATGGTGATCCCGGGTCCCAGCTCTCCGACCGGTTCCCGCTGATCCCGGGTGAAGAGGTGAACCTCAGCGCCCATGGCTTCGGCAAGATCGAGGAGCTGTGTTGTGTATTCGATGGTCGGGTGCCGGAGATCAGCTTCGCCCGCGAGCCAGCTCTCGACCGTCGGGCCGACGACAGGCTGGAGAGGGAAGTAAGCGATCCGTATCGGCTTGCCGGGCTTCTTGACCCGCTCGATGAGGGCCTCAAGGCGCGCCTCATCGATGGCGAGAGAGCCGCAGCGGCCTTCGATCATCGTTGCGCCTCCCACCCGGGCGGAGGGGGTCCTTCGGAGTGTCTCCGAGGGGCAGTCCGGCCGCCTTCCGACCTGCCAACCTAAGCTCGATAGAGCTTTTCACGCCCCTTCTACAATCGCGTCATTTCTCAAACCTTGACAAGGAGCGCCGCTTGGGGGTGTAGCCCTCCGCACGAGTTTTATTCGGGGCCGAGCCCCATTCCCCCCAAGGAGGAACTGATGGCCGAGATTACGGCGAAGATGGTCAAACAGCTGCGCGACATGACGGGCGCAGGCATGATGGACGCTAAGAAAGCACTAGTCGAAAACGGCGGCGACGTGGACGCTGCGGTGGACTGGCTGCGTACGAAGGGCCTCGCCAAGGCCGCCAAGAAGGCTGGCCGTACGGCTGCCGACGGCCTCGTGGCGTTTGCTATCGACGGCACCAAGGGTGCCCTGGTCGAAGTCAACGCAGAGACTGACTTCGTTGCGCGTAACGAGAAGTTCCAGGAGATGGTCCGCAACATCGCTGACACGGCCCTGACCGTTGATGGCGACACGGCCAAGCTGCGCGAAGCGAGCTACCCTGGCACGGACAAGACCGTCGACGGCTTCGTCGCTGAGATGGTCGGCCAGATCGGTGAGAACATGGCCCTCCGCCGCTCGGAAGGCATCTCGGTCGAGAAAGGCGCTGTCGTGCCTTACCTTCACACCCAGATCGCTGACCGCTCGGGCAAGATCGGCGTCATCGTCGCTCTCGAGTCCGACAAGGACGCTTCGGAGCTTCAGGAAGTCGGCAAGCAACTCGCCATGCACATCGCTGCTGCGCGCCCCCAGGCTCTCAACATTGACGGTCTCGACCAAGCTGTCGTCCAGCGGGAGAAGGACGTCCTCTCCGAGCAGGCACGCGCTTCGGGCAAGCCGGACAACATCATCGAGAAGATGGTCGAAGGCCGCATCCGCAAGTTCTACGAAGAGAGCGTTCTCCTCGAACAGATCTTCGTCATCGACGGCGAGACCAAGGTCAAAGACGTCGCCAAGAACGCTGGCGCTGAGCTGAAAGGCTATGTCCGCTTCGAACTCGGTGACGGCATCGAGAAAGAAGAAGAAGACTTCGCCGCCGAGGTCGCCAGCCTCTCGAAAGGCTAAGCCTTCCAGGCATCTGTGATCGCAAGCCCGGGCACTGTGCCCGGGCTTTTTTCGTTTCAGGGGCGCTTCAAGCCCTTCAGGTGCGCTGCGACCGCGGCGCGGACATCGTGCTTTGGCGCAGGCGTCTCGACCTGAGGAACCGCTTCGGTCTGCTGCGGTTCTGGCGCCAGGGGACGCTCAGGCCGCGTCGGTGCAGGCAGGAGCTCTTCAGCCCAGCTTGTCATCATCGCGCGGAACGGCGCTGCGTCACCGAAGGCGCTTGAGAGGACGAGTGCGCCTTGGAGAAGGGCGACCGCTCTCAGGCTCCGTGTCCTGGCTTCGTCTTCGGAAACACCGGCATCCTCGAGCACCTGCGCGATGGCCGTGATGAGCGCGGAGACCAGCGCCTGGACACCTCGTGTCAGCCCATCGGGAAGATCGTTGGGTGTGCCAAAGAGATTGATGAGGCAGCTCTCTGAGCCCCCATCGTAAAAGGTGAGGAGAGCCTTGCCTGCGGCGTCGAGCTTCTCCTTCGGAGTGCCGAGACCGCGCAGCTTAGCGAGCACCTGCTCGTCCATCTGCTTGAGCGTGACGGCGAGGGCTTCCTCGGCCATCTGCTCCTTGCCGCCTTCGAACCGGTGGTAAAGGCTGGCGCGGCGGAGCCCGGTCGCAGCCGACAGTTTGGTCAAGGACGCGCCTTCATAGCCTTCCGAGCGGAAGACGTCCGCGATGGCGTCGATGAGCTCGGGCTGCGTATTCCGTTGCGGGCGCGCCATGTAAAACCTCTTTACCGAATGACCGTTCTCCCTGAGCAGACAGGGCAAACCGGGTCAATCGGTGGTCTCAGCAGCGTTAGCGGCGCCTTGACCTTGGCCGCTCGCCGGAGGTCCAGGAAAGCGCGGCAGCGGGCGCCTCAGCCTTGGGAGAAGAGCCCGTGCTGCGGCCCTCGGCATCGGGGCTGAGCGGTGACCAGCTCCGGTCAACGCCATAACCCCGATAGGCGGCATTGGTCTCGTAGAGGCTCTCGATCATGACCACCGGGGTTTCCGAGGCATGCTCGCCCTTGAGGTTCACATCGCCATTGAACCCGCCGCCGCCACCGCGAGGAGACCTGCGGGCGAAGGGCGTGAAGAGCTGCATCACGTCGGAGTAAAGTTCGAACAGCTCCTCGACCGGGCGTTCGATATTCGTGTCCTCAAGCTTCGTGATGAAGCTCACGCCAGCCTCCTCGGCCTCCCTGCGGCGCACACCCTGGGAGTGGATGCCGATGCCGTAGAGGAAGAAGTCGGCGATCCGTTCGTTCTCCTTGTCCGACAGCGGCTTCTGGCGGCTGCCGAGAATCTTCAGGATCTTGCGCTTGTTCTCCCGGAACACCCGGTAGACCTCGCCAAGCATCAGCGGGTTCGCGTTCCTGGTCAGCCAGTCGATCGTCTGCTTGTCGTCGAGCTTCCCCTTGAGATCGAGGTCGCTGAGCATGTCGAGGAAGCCCTTGAGGGCCGAGACGCCGCCGCCCGTGGGTTCTGACTGCCAGAAATAGCCGCCAGCCTGCGTGTCCACCGGACCGAGGACGGAGGAGAGGCCCATGACGACTTCGTCACCGCCGAGCGCGATGCCGGTGCCTGCGCTGTAGCTCTCGAACGGCAGGATCATGCCGATCTTCGTCTTGGGCAGATAGTCCCGCAGCATCGCATGGAGAGCCCACGGGACCGTCGCATCACCGCCCCAGGTGGAGAGGTAGAGGTCGAGCTTCTTGATCCCGTCGCGCCGCGCCTGCGCCGCATGACGCTCGATGATGCGCACGTCCTCGGAGAGGACCATCGACTTCCAGCCTTCCCGGAAGCTCGTGATGTAGGTGAGCACCAGCGATCCGCGCGCCTCGCCGATCTGCCTGAGGAGCGCGAGGCGCTCGCTTTCATTCGCCCGCAAGGCGGTCATGCCCGCCGACGGCGTCCTGCCAGTGTTGCTCATACGCTCTGCCCACCCATCCGAAGCGGAAAGCGTATCAAGAGGTTGGCCGGGGTGCGAGGAAAAGTCGTCCTCGCGGCGCCGCTTCTTTCGTAGCCAGCCAAATCCAAATCTGATAGCGGCTCCCAAAATCCGGGAGATCCCCCAAAATGGCAGAACCCATTTACCGCCGCGTCCTTCTCAAGGTGTCCGGCGAAGCGCTCATGGGTGGGCGCGAGTTCGGCATCGACCTCGACACGGTTGAGCGCATCGCTTCCGAAGTGAAGGCAGCGACGGAGCTCGGCGTCGAGGTCTGCCTCGTCGTCGGCGGCGGCAACATCTTCCGCGGTCTTTCGATGGCAGCGAAGGGCATGGAGCGCGCGAGCGCCGACTATATGGGCATGCTGGCGACCGTGATGAACGCCCTCGCGGTCCAAAACTCCCTCGAATCCATCGGCGCGAAGACCCGCGTCATGTCAGCGATCGAGATGCAGGAAGTCTGCGAGCCTTACATCCGCCGTCGCGCCATGCGCCACCTCGAGAAAGGCCGCGTGGTCATCTTCGCGGCCGGTACCGGCAACCCGTTCTTCACGACCGACACAGGTGCAGCCCTGCGCGCAGCGGAGATGGGCTGCGAAGCGCTCTTCAAAGGCACCCAGGTCGACGGCATCTACTCCGCCGACCCGAAGAAAGATCCGAACGCTGAGCGTTACGACCGCATCAGCTACCGGGACATTCTGACCAAGGACCTCCAGGTCATGGACCAGGCCGCCGTCAGCCTGACCCGCGAGAACGGCATTCCCATCGTGGTCTTCAGCCTCAAAGACGGCATCGTTGGCGCCCTGACAGGGCAGGGCAAGTTCACGACGGTCGAGGCGGACTAGGCCAAGTCCGCTGAGGGGGCAGCCTCGACCAGTCGCCTCACGTCGGCCTTGCGCCGCCTGCTCACGGGGATCTCGAGACCGTTTGCAGCTGCGATGGTCTCCCAATTCGCAGCCGGTTCGATCTCTGCGGGATCGCTCAGGGATACCCACCAGGAGCGGTGGGTCTGAACGCCGGGATAGCCTTCAAGGGCGCGCAGGGCATCGGCCAGCGACATGTGGATGAGGTCTTCGCCGCTACTCGTGAAGACGCGAAGATAATGGTCTTCCGCCTTGAGCGCGATCAGCTGCGCTTGCCGCAGCTCCGGCGGCAGTTTGTGGAGGAGGAAGCTCGCCACCTGATGGCCGCCTTCCTCCCGCAAGCCCTTCGCGAGGGCCGAACCAATCGCGAGCAATGGCAGCATCACGCCATAGGCGAAGCCGACCCACAGCAGCACATTCTTGGGCCAGCTCTCCGGAAACTCCGACAGCGGGGCTCCTAAAGCGATCAAGGTCGCTCCGTGGGTCAGCGCCGAGCCGATCAGGGCGAAGGGCACCATGAGAGCTGCCATCAGCAGCGGCCACGGAACCGTGCCGGGCACCACCGACCTGACCGACCTGAATAGGAGCTGCCACAGCCCCCAGGGCAGGAGGATCACGCCGACCCAGAACCCAATCCTCGGCAGGAGGTCCATGCTCTCATAGGTGCCGTAGGGGCCTGCATGACCGAGGGCGATGGCCACGATCAGGGCAAAAAGGCCCTGCAGCAGGAACTCCCGCTGGCCGGATCCTCCCGCCGCTCGCGAACCGCCAGCGGTCAATCGGCTCCATTCGCGTAAAACACTGGTTTTCAAGCTCTTCACGGCTTGTCCGGCGCCCCTGTCTCGCGTCCCGTCAGGGCCAGCGATCTGCAATTCGAGGGACCGACGATGAATGAATTCTGGGCCAAAGGCTATTCAGACCCCCACATGCTCAACATCCTCGTGCATGTCGGCTTCGGCACCCTCGGGATCTTGGTTGGTCTCGTGCAGTTCGCTCGTCCGAAGGGAGATCGCCTGCACCGGCTCGCAGGCCGCGTCTTCATGGCTTGCGGAGGGATGGTGATCGCAACGTCACTTGTCGGCATCGCGAGCTTCAACCACGACCCGTTTCTCATGACGCTGACGGTCGCTGCTTTCTACCACGGGGCTTCGGGCTGGCGCGTTTTGAAGATCAAGGAGACGGGACCGGGCGCCACTGATCATGCACTGTCCGCGGGCGCGCTGGCCTATTGCCTCGGTTATGTTCTGTACGCCCGGGTCTCAGGCGATCCCGGCTGGAGCGCCGTGACCATTTATGCATCGCTCGGAGCTGTCGGGACGGTGGCGAGCTACGACCTTCTGAGGAATATTGGCGGGGCCGAATGGCTGCGGCGCACCTGGCTCTGCGAGCATGTTTACAAGACCGTGGGCGCTTTGGGTGCGCTCGTCTCCGCCGCTGTCGGGAACGTCTTCGAGGATTTGGGCGTCGTCGCTCAGGTCGGACCGTCAGCGATTTTCCTGCTCTTGAGCCTCGCATTTATGCTCCCCGCGCGGCGGGTGAGGCACTAGACCAAAGCAAGAACATCGGCCATACCGATGTTCTCGTAGTTCCCGGGTTCTACCCATGCGCGGCGACCGCACGCCCTTTTCTCCCACGGAGTTGGCGCAGCTTTCCCGCTGCGAACAACAGCTCCTGTATGACCGCCGCTATGGCGCGAAGCGTTCTGCCCATTGGCGGCAACGCTCGGTGGAGGGGAACCAGGTGCACGCCCGGATGCACCGCGAGGTGCAGGCTCCTCAAGGCAAAGGCCGTCCTATGCTGACAGCTCTCCTCATCGGCGCGGTGATCGCGCTTCTCTTGTTCCTCGCCTTCGCGCGGGCAGGCGGTCCGTCCACGGACGAGCTGCTGCCCGAAGAGCTGCAGGGCGCGAAGCTCTGGCAGACGGAGAAATCGCTGAGCCGCCAGAAGCCGGTGCACATCCGCGGGCGGCCGGACGAGGTCTGGGTCAAGGACGGCAAGCGCTACATCGTCGAGACCAAGAGCCGGGCAGGGCGCGTCTTCGAAGGCGACCGCATGCAGCTCGCAGCCTATGGCTATCTCCTCCGCGCCACCGATGGGCCCCCTCTCGCGCCCCACGGCTATATCCGCTTCACCGGCGGGGAGCAGAGCTTCGCCAAGGTGAAGCTCAAGGGCGACGATGCCGTGATCGAAGCCCACCGCAGGCTCCAGGCGCTGACCAAGAAGAAGGCGGAGCCTGGCTTTGCTTCCGCCAAAGCGATGTGTCAGGGCTGCGGACATGAGGAGCGCTGTCCGGGTAGCCGCATCAGCTGACTTCCCTTGCGGCTTGAACCCGTTATAAGCCGCGGACTCACGAACAACGGCGAGGAAGAACCCCATGAGTGACGGTCCTGATTTCAAGAAGCTCGAAAGCCGGATGGACGGCGCGATTGATTCCCTGAAGAAGGAATTCTCGGGCCTGCGCTCTGGCCGTGCTTCGACGAACCTCCTCGAGCCCGTCACGGTCAACGCCTACGGCTCGGACATGCCGATCAATCAAGTCGGCACGGTCGGCGTTGCTGATTCGCGCACGCTCTCGGTCAATGTCTGGGACAAGGGTCTCGTCGGCGCTGTCGAGAAGGGCATCCGCGACTCAGGTCTCGGCCTGAACCCGATCACCGATGGTCAGGTCGTCCGCGTGCCGCTGCCTCAGATGACCGAAGAGCGCCGTAAGGACCTCGCCAAGATGGTCGGCAAGTATGCCGAGGCTGCCAAGGTCGCTATCCGGAATGTCCGCCGCGACGGCATGGAAGACATCAAGGCTGACGATTCGATCCCCGAGGACGACAAGAAACGCCTTCAGGACCGGGTCCAGAAGCTGACTGACGAAAAGGTCAAATCGGCCGAGGAACTCCAGGCCAAGAAGGAAGAGGAAATCATGCAAGTTTAACCATACGCCGTGAGGCTATGGTTCTGCTGATTTGAGGGGTGAGCAATGCTCGCAGCGAAGGCGCAAAGCGCTGAAACGACGACGCAGGCTGGCGGCGATGCCGGCAGTGTGCGCCACGTTGCGATCATCATGGACGGCAACGGACGCTGGGCCGAGCGCGAGGGCGTCTCGCGCCTCGAAGGCCACCGAGCTGGCGTCGAAGCTGCGCGCCGCGCGGTACGTTCTGCACGCGAAGCCGGCGTTGGTATCGTCACCCTCTATAGCTTCTCCACCGAGAACTGGTCGCGTCCCGACTGGGAAGTCCGGCATCTGCTGGGACTACTCCGCCGCTTCTTCCGCGAAGACCTGCAAGAGCTCGCCAAGGAAGGCGTGAAGGTCCGGGTCCTTGGCGACCATGCGAGCCTTCCGCCCGATCTCGCCAAGCTCGTCGATGAGGCCGAAGCGACGACGGCGGCGAACACTGCCTTCACCCTCCAGATCGCGTTCAACTATGGCGGCCGGGACGAGATCGTCCGCGCGGCTGCCAAGCTCGCGGGCAAGGTGAAGGAGGGGACGATCGCCCCCGAAGCCGTCAACGAAGACGCTCTCAGCGCGCATCTCGACACCTCGGGCGTGCCTGATCCCGACCTCGTCATCCGGACCAGCGGCGAGCGGCGCATCTCAAACTTCCTCCTCTGGCAGGCAGCCTATGCGGAGTTCGTCTTCCTCGACCTCTTCTGGCCGGACTTCGGCAAGGATGACCTGCTTGGCGCCCTCGAAGAGTACCGCAGGCGCGAGCGCCGCTATGGCGGGCGCAAAGGCGAAGCCGCCACCGCTCCGTGACCGGTAGCGAGGCGCGAGATCCCGAGGGCGCGAGCCTTCTTCCCAGAATTGCGACTGCGCTCCTCCTGATCCCATTGGCGCTCGGGTCGGCCCTCGCTGGCGGCCGGGTGTATGCCAGCGTCATCGCGGCGATGACGATCTTCCTGATCTTCGAATGGACGCGGATGGTCGATGGCGCAGAGCTTCGGCGCGGTTTCTACACCCTGTCGGCTACCGCCGCCCTCTCGTGCTTCTTCGCGGCAGGCGGCCAGCCGATGCTCGCCCTGTGGATAGCGCTCGGAGGCGGCGCGGTCGCGACGGTCCTGGAATGGCCCAAGCCCAATCCCCAGAGCTGGCCGATGGTCGGCGCTGTCTACATCATCGTCCCGGCGGTAGCCGCGCTATGGGTTAACAGGGATGCGGTGGCTGGCGAGATGCTCACCGTGCTTCTCTTCCTCTGCGTCTGGGCCACGGATAGCGGGGCGTTGCTGGTTGGCCGAACGGTCGGTGGGCCAAAGCTCGTGCCCCGAATCTCACCGAGAAAGACATGGGCCGGGGCGATCGGCGGCGTGATCGCTTCTGTCCTGACGGCCTGGGCGTTCGGATGGCTGTTCAGGTTCGACGCTGCCGATCCGCTTCTCGCGCTCGGGCTCATCCTCGGCATCGCTACAGTTCTTGGCGACATTGCCGAAAGCGCCCTCAAGCGGCGGTACGGGATGAAGGATTCCGGCGGAGCGTTTCCGGGTCACGGAGGGGTCCTTGATCGCCTCGACGGATTTCTTTTCGCCGTCTTGGCACTGGCGGGGACTCTCCTTTTGCTGCAAAGCGTGTCCTGAAAGACACGGGTTCAGGGTAGGGTAAGCCAATAGATGCTGAAAAGGCGCGCGACGATTCTCGGGGCGACGGGCTCCGTTGGACAGACGACACTCACCCTCATCGACGCGGCGAACAAAGCGGGCGACGCCGAGATCGAAGTCGTCGCCGTCACGGCCAACTCCAAAGTCGAGGAGCTCGCCGAAGCAGCGATCGCCTGCCGCGCTGAGTTCGCAGCCATCGCTAATCCTCATGCCGGCGAAGAGCTCGCGGCGCGTCTCGTCGGCACGGGCATAAAGTCGGGCGCTGGTCCGAAGGCCATTCTCGACGCTGCGGCCATGGACGCCGACTGGGTCATGGCGGCCATCGTCGGCGCAGCCGGGATCGAGCCGCTTCTCGTCGCGGCGGAACGCGGTGCGGACATCGCCTTTGCCAACAAGGAGTGCCTCGTCTGCGCAGGCGACGCCGTCCTCGAAGCGATGGAGCGGGGCGGCGGGAAGCTGCTACCCGTGGACTCCGAGCACAACGCAATCTTCCAGGTCTTCGATTTCGAGCGGCCCCACCGGATCAGGAAACTGATCCTCACCGCTAGCGGAGGCCCGTTCCGCGATCGCGATCCTTCGACCCTCACCAAGATCACGCCGGCGGAGGCTGTGAAGCACCCCAACTGGTCTATGGGCGCGAAGATCTCGGTCGATTCAGCGACCATGATGAACAAGGGCCTCGAGCGGATCGAGGCGGCCTACATCTTCCCGGTCGACAAGGACATCATCGACATCGTCGTTCATCCCCAGTCGGTTATCCACTCGATGGTCGACTATGTGGACGGCTCGGTCCTCGCCCAGCTCGGCACGCCGGACATGACGATCCCCGTTGCCTCGGCGCTGGCATGGCCTGACCGCATCAACACGCCAGCCGAGCAGCTTGACCTGACCAAGGTTGGCCACATGGACTTCTATCCGGCGGACGAAGTGCGCTTCCCGGCGCTCCGCCTCGCAAGGGAAAGCCTCGACGAAGGCGGCCTTGCGACCTGCGTTCTGAACGCCGCGAACGAGGTGGCCGTGGCTGCCTTTCTCAAAGGTCACCTGCCGTTTCTCGACATTGCGGGCGTGACAGAACATTGTCTCGAAAAGGTGCGATCCAATAACGCTGGTTCGGACCTCTCGGAAATCCTCGCGACCGACAAGCTGGCCAGGGATCACGCCTGGCAGCGGGTTGAGGCCCTTGCAGGGCGGGCATAGAAGGCAGGCGGATGCTGGAACAGATCCTCAGTAGCGGATCCACGGTGATCGTCAGTGTGCTGGCGTTCCTCGTCATGCTGCCGCTCATCGTCTTCATTCACGAGCTCGGACATTTCCAGACCGGACGTTTGTTCGGTATCCGGATCGACGCATTCTCCATCGGTTTCGGACCGGAGCTGGTGCGCTGGCGCGACCGCAAGGGTACGATCTGGCGGATCGGCGCCTATCCTCTCGGCGGCTATGTGAAGTTCTTCGGCGATGCGAATGCCGCTTCCGCAGGCGCTGCCAACGCGAATGATGGCAAGGCCGGCACGACGCAATTCGGCTCCCAGCGGGAAGCCCTCGAAGCGGCCCTGACTGAGGAAGAGAAGCGCGACTGCTTCCACTTCCGCCCGGTCTGGCAGCGCGCAGCCGTGGTAGCAGCTGGTCCCATTGCCAACTTCATCCTCGCCATCGTCCTCTTTGCAGGGCTGTTCATGGCGTTCGGCCGTCCTGTCGTGGAGCCTGTCGTCAGCGTGGTGGTCGAAGATAGCGCCGCGGAGGTGGCAGGCTTCGAGCCCGGCGATCGCATCCTGACCCTTAACGGCGCGAAGGTCCGCGACTTCGATTCGATGGCGGCGCGGATCAAGCTGGCTTCGAATGAAGAGCTGACCTTCACCGTCGACCGCGAAGGCGAGATCGTCACCCTGAAGGCAACGCCTCGCCGGACGGTGCAGCAGGATGCCTTCGGCAATGAGATCGAAGCAGGCCAGCTCGGCATCGCCGCGGATAACCGGCTGATCAGCCGCAAACGCTTCGGGCCAGTTGCTGCTGTTGGAGAAGGGGTCCGCGAAACCGGCCGGATCATCTCTGTGACAGGCCGCTACTTCGCAAGGCTCGTGACGCTGCAAGAAGACCCCCGTCAGATCGGCGGCCCGGTCAGGATCGCGCAGTTCGCGGGGCAGGCCGCTTCTTCAGGCTTCACAGCGCCCGTGGAAATCTCGCTGTCGGAGAGACTCCTGATGTCAGGCGCGAATTTCCTGCAGGTCGCGGCACTGATTTCGATTTCGGTTGGGTTCCTCAACCTTCTTCCTGTACCCGTCCTCGATGGTGGGCATCTCGTTTTCTACGGTTACGAGGCCATCACGGGGAAACCCATGAACGAACTCGTGCAAGGCGTTCTGTTCAGGATCGGCATGGCGGCCGTCCTTGTGCTGATCGTCTTCGTGTTCACAAACGACATACTGCGCCTCGTCCTGTGACGCGGCGACCTTCGGAGAGCTGGATGCAACGTCCGTTCAAAACCCTAACCCTCCTGTCCCTCGCCGCCATCGGCTCGCTCGGCATGGCTGCCGCGCAGCAGCCCCGGGTGCAGGGCCCGACCCAGGTGAACGAGAACTACTCCCTCGTCGTCAGGACGATCGAGGTTTCGGGCAACCAGAGGATCGAAGCGGGCACGGTGCGTTCCTATCTGCCCGTCGAGCCGGGGATGCAGGTTGGCTCTCTCGAGATCGACAATGCGTTGAAGTCCCTTTTCGCCACCGGCCTCTTCGAAGATGCCAGCGTCGTCTTTGATCCGCGCAGAGGTGTGCTTGAGGTCGAGGTGGTCGAGAACCCGATCGTCAACCGCGTGGTCTTCCTCGGCAACCGCCGCACGGATTCGGACAAGTTCGAAGAAGAAATTCAGCTGGAGCCGCGCGCCGTCTATACCCGCGCCAAGGCGCAGGCTGACGCCCAGCGGATCATCGAAGTCTACCGCCGGGCAGGCCGCTTCGGCGCCACCGTGACGCCGAAGATCAAGCGCCTCGAGCAGAACCGCGTCGACGTCGTCTTCGACATCGACGAAGGCCCCCGCACGGGCGTGAAGGCCATCAACTTCATCGGCAATGAAGCCTTCTCCGATGCTGAGCTGCGCGGCGCGATCCTGACGGCCAAGTCGAAGTGGTGGAACTTCTTTGAGTCCAACGACAACTACGATCCCGACCGCCTCGAATATGACCGCCAGCTCCTGCGCGAGTACTATTCGAAGAACGGCTACGCCGACTTCACGACGGTCTCCGCAGTCGCTGAGCTGACGCCCAACAAGGAAGCCTTCATCATCACCTTCACGGTGGAAGAGGGCCCGAAATACACGTTCGGCAATGTCGACGTGAACACGACGCTCTCGAAGCTGCCGGGCCGGGCGCTCCGCTCGCGCGTACCGATCCGTACCGGGACGACCTTCAACTCGGAGCTTCTGGAGAAGTCTGAGGAATCGCTGACCTTCGCGGCAGGTTTCGCAGGCTACGCATTTGTCGATGTCCGTCCTCGCCTCGACAGGAACCCTGAGACCCGCACCGTCGATGTGACCTTCGACGTGAACGAGGGCCCGAGGGTCTATGTCGAAGAGATCAACATTAACGGCAATATCCAAACCCTCGACCACGTAATCCGCCGCGAGATGCGGATCGTGGAGGGCGACGCCTTCAACCGTGTGCTGATCGACCGTTCAGAGCGCCGGGTGAAGGGCCTTGGCTACTTCTCTGAAGTCACGGTGGAAGAGCAGCCGGGCTCTGCGCCTGACCGCACGATCCTCGATGTGAACGTGGTCGAGCAGCCGACCGGTAGCTTCCAGATTGGCGGCGGCGTCAGCTCGAACGACAACTTCATCTTCAACGTCTCGGTGGAGCAGGCAAACCTTCTTGGCCGTGGCCAGTACGTCCTCCTGAACCTCCAGGCCGCCCAGCGGACCACCCAGGCGCAGCTCTCGATCACTGAGCGCTATTTCCTCAACCGGCCGCTCCGCGCTGGTGCGTCGCTGTTCCTCAACAAGACCGACTTCGAGGAAGCTGGCTTCGTCTCGGAGAGCATTGGCGCCAACTTCAACGTCGGCTTCCCGGCGTCCGAGTATTCTTCGCTGCTCCTGAACTACGGCCTGCGTTTCGATAATCTCGAGCTGACCCAGACCATCCCCTTCAACATGTTTGCAGACGATGGTGAGACCCCTGAATTTCAGGGCACGGAGCTTGATGACGAGGGGAACCAGGTCGTCGTGGACGTGCCGATTGACGAGTTCCTCGTCGATGGCACGGACTTCGAGATCATCCGCGACCTGATCCTCGACGATGCTGGCGCCGTTGAGCAGCAGGGCTTCATCCGCACCGACCAGTGCAACCTCGAGTCCCAGCAGCGGAACCTGAACTGTGACCGGAACGGCGAGTTCCTCACCTCGCAGCTCGGCTACACGTTCAACATGGACAAGACGAACGACCCGATCGTGCCGTCTTCGGGCTTCAACCTCAGCCTCTCGCAGGCCTTTGCAGGTGTCGGTGGCGACGTGAATTTCCACCGCAGCACCCTGCGGTCAGGCGTCTATAGGCGCCTGCCGTACAACCTGATCGGCTCGATCAAGTTCAATGGCGGCTACATCGACAGCTTCAACGATGACGGCGTCAGGCTGAACGACCGGTTCTTCCTCGGTGGCAACCGCGGCTTCCGTGGCTTCGACGTGGCTGGTGTGGGTCCGCGCCTGTTCGGCAGCCTTGCGACCGGCAGGTTCCGGGGCCGTGGCCAGTCGATCGGTGCGCGCGCCTATGCAATCGGTACGGGGGAGATCCTTCTGCCGCTTCCGCTACCTCCAAGCTACGGGATCAGGGCGTCGCTCTTCGTTGACGGTGGTTGGGTCGGCCTGACCAATGACATCGACGACGAGCTTTTCAACGTGGAATCCGACCGAGGAAACTTCTTCGGGCCTGACAGCCTCCCCGGAGGTGCGCTCGGGACGGATCCATTCTTCAACGAAGAATTCTATGATGTCGTTCTCGATGATGCAGGCGAGCCGCTCACCAACACCGAAGGCGTTCTCGTCTACACGATCAATGAGGAAGGCCAGGCCTTCAACACGCTGCAGCTCGACGACCCGCTTCAAAACGGCTTCGACCCACGTGTAACGGCAGGTCTCTCGATCAACTGGAACTCGCCCTTTGGCCCGATCCAGATCGACCTCTCCGAAGCCTTCGTGGTGCAGGATTACGACCGGCCGCAGAGCTTCCGTTTCTCGGCGGGCAGCCGCTTCTAGGCGAAGGGCCTACCGAAGTTTCAGCCTTCGCGCCGTGGATTTCCTCGGCGCGATCGGGCAAGCGAACAGGATCACACTCAGGGTACGGGAAACAATGACCAACCTCTTCAAGATCACGGCTGCACTCATTCTCGCGGCAGCGACCTTCGCCAGCAGCGCGGCCTTCGCCCAGCGCGGCAACATCCTCTTCCTCGACCAGCAGCGGGTCGTCAGCGAGAGCCAGGCCGGCCAGTCGATCGACAGCCAGCTTCGCGTCATGACCGAAGAGATCGCCGTGAAGATCAAGCAGCAGCAGTCAGCCATCGAAGCCGAGAGCATCAAGCTGCGCGACGAGCGCGGTGACCTGACGGACGAAGAGTTCCAGCAGCGCTACCAGACCATCCTCGCAGCGGCCCAGAGCCTCGAGAAGCTCAAGCAGATCCGCGAAGCCGAGATGACCCAGGCGCGCGGTACCGCCATCCAGGAACTGCGTGAGCAGTGGGAGCCGATTTCCGAGGCCGTCTTCAAGAAGCGCAAGGGCTACGTCCTCCTCGAGAAGCAGGCTGTCCTCGCCGCTGACGACCGCGGTGACATCACCGACGAAGTCATCGCCCAGCTCGACAAGGTCGTGCAGCGCATCCAGGTCAATAAGCCTGACCTGATCGCCGCAGCAGCCGCAGCCCAGCAGCAGCAACAGGCTGCAGCCCAAGCCCAGCTCGGCGAGGCCGCTCCCGCTCAGCAGTAAGCGAGCCGAGGATCATCACAAATACGAAGGCGGGCGCGTGACGTCCGCCTTTTTTCGTTTAAGGCAATGCCATGGCGTTTCCTGATTCCCGCTTCTTCGCGTTTCGAGGCCCTTTCACCGCGGAAAGAGCCGCTGAGATCGGCAGTGCTGCCATCGTGCGCGGCGCAGGCGGTGCCATCTCCACCGTCGCCGAGGCAGGCAAAGGCGGTGAGGGCGCGCTGATCTTCTCCGAAAAGCTCAAGGGCGAGATCGCTGCCGCTGAAGCCATTATCGTACCGGAAGGCCGCGGCGGCGAAGCTCCTGAAGGCATTGCGATCGTCCTTGAGGCCAAGTCCCCGAAGCTCGCCTTCTCCAAGATCGCCGCGGCACTCTTCGCGAGCCGCAGCGAGACGGCTGAAGAGGGCGATGCGCCCACGATCGCTCGGACCGCAAAAGTGCACGAAACTGCCGTCATCGGCCCGGGTGCGGAGATCGGCGAGGGGGTCATCATTGGCCCTAACGCCGTCATCGGCCATGGCGTGATCCTCGGCGAAGGGACCTACGTCGCCGCTGGCGCTTCCATCGCTCACGCAGAAATCGGGAAGAACTGCCGCATCCTTGCTGGCGCTGTCATCGGTGAGGCAGGCTTTGGCTATACCGCTGGCGAGACCGGCCCCGTTGCCGTTCCCCAGCTCGGGGCGGTGCGGCTCGCAGATGAAGTCGACATCGGTGCTCAGACCACCGTGGATCGCGGCGCCCTTGGCGACACGGTCATCGGCGCGATGAGCAAGATCGATAATCTCTGCCAGATCGCGCACAATTGCAGGCTCGGCCGCGGCGTTCTCGTCGCCAGCCAGACCGGGATTTCAGGCTCCTGCATCATCGGCGACTTTGTCATGATGGGCGGCCAGGTCGGCATGGCCGATCACCTCAACATCGGCGATGGCGCGGTGATCGCGGCCAAATCCGGCCTGATGAAGGACGTGGAGCCGGGCGGCAAGGTGGGCGGCACGCCTGCTAAGCCGATGCGGCAATGGATGAAGGAAACGGCCGCACTCGGCCGGTTAGCAGGCGGAAAAAAATGAGCGATACGGACGAATTTCTCCCCGACCTCGACCTTGCGGGGATCAAGGGCATCCTGCCCCACCGCTACCCGTTCCTGATGATCGACAAGATCGTCCAGATCCGGAAGGAAGGCGGCGCGATCGGCATCAAGAACGTCACGGCCAACGAGGAATACTTCCAGGGCCACTTCCCCGAAATGCCCGTCATGCCCGGCGTCCTGATCTGCGAGGCCATGGCTCAGGCGGCTGCTGCGTACACGGCCTATTCCGAGAATGTTGATACGGAAGGCCAGGTCGTTCTCTTCATGGGCATGGACAAGGTGAAGTTCAGGAAGCCTGTGGTGCCCGGCGACGTGCTTGAGCTGCACGTCAAGATCGAGACCCGCCGGCCGCCAGTCTGGAAATACTCAGGCGAGGCGAAAGTCGACGGCAAGACCGTCGCTGAAGCTGAATTCAAAGCCATGCTGACGAGGCCCAAATGAGCGGAATCCATCCACGCGCCATTGTCGAAGACGGCGCCGAAATCGGTGAAGGCGTCGAGATCGGCCCCTTCGTCCACGTTGGCCCCGATGCGAAGATCGGTGACCGCGTCAAACTTCATCCGCACTCGGTCGTTCTGGGCCGCACGACGGTGGGTGAGGAGACCGAAGTCTATCCCTTCGCAGTGCTCGGCACGCCGCCCCAGCACCTCGCCTATGCGGGAGAGCCCACGACCCTCGAGGTCGGCAAGCGCAACCAGATTCGCGAGCATGTAACCATGAACCCTGGCACGGTGCAGGGGATTGAGAAGACCGTGGTCGGTGACGACTGCCTCTTCATGGTAGGCGCGCACGTCGCCCATGACTGCGTGCTCGGCAACAGTATCATCATGGCGAACAACGCGACGCTGGCAGGGCACATTACCATCGGTGATGGCGTCTTCATCTCTGGCCTCGTCGCAATTCATCAGTTTACGGCGATTGGCCCTTACTCCTTCGTAGGCGGCGGCGCGATCGTCGTCGGCGACGTGATCCCCTACGGTTCGGTCATCGGCAACCGCGCGAAGCTCGAGGGCCTGAACCTTGTCGGGATGAAGCGGCGCAAGATGGACCGCAAGACCATCCACGCCATCCGCGCGGCGTACCGGATGCTGTTCGCGCCTGAGGGTACACTGAAGGAACGGATCGACGACTGCGCCGAGACCTATGGCGATGTGCCGGAGGTGATGGAGATCGTTGAGTTCATGCGCGCTTCGCGGGACAGGACCCTGTGCCTGCCAGCGAACTGACCGGCTGGCGCCGCCTGGGGATCATCGCAGGCGGCGGCACGCTCCCCTTGAGGATCGCCGAAGCGGAGAAGGCGAAGGGGCAGGAGCCCTTTGTCATTCGTCTGTCTGCGGACGATGCGCTTGGCGCATTCCCCGGCGCTGACCTTTCCATTGCCGAGTTTGGCGCGATCCTGAAACGCCTCAAGGCTGAAGACTGCGACGCGGTCTGCTTCGCGGGCCAGGTCCAGCGTCCCAACTTCGCCAAGTTGCGGCCCGACTGGCGCGGCGCGAAGCTGCTGCCGAAAGTCGTCTCAGCCGCCCGGAAAGGCGATGGCGCGATCCTCGACGTCATCGTTGAGACCTTTGAGGCCGAGGGTTTCCGCGTCATCGGGGCAGAGGAGGCAGCGGGCAATCTCAAGATCGGCGCTGGTCCGCTCACGGAGCAAAAGCCTTCCACCGAAGATATGGCTGACATCTCCAAGGGCGTGGCGCTGGTGGAAGCGTTAGGGCCCTTCGATGTTGCGCAGGGCGTTGTGGTTCGCCGGGGCTTCGTCCTCGCGGTCGAGGCCGCCGAGGGCACCGACGCCATGCTCGACCGGTGCGCTGCGCTACCTGATGACCTGAAGGGTTTTGAGCCAGGACAGGAGGGGATAAAGATCGGTGTCCTCGTCAAAACGCCAAAGCCGGGGCAGGAGCTCCGCGTCGACCTGCCGACCATCGGTGTCAGGACGGTTGAGAAGGCTGCCGCCGCGGGCCTCGCAGGCATCGCTGTCGGAGCAGGGCGCGCGCTGATCGTTGACCGTGCGGCGGTTGAAGACGCTGCGCGCAACGCCGGGATCTTTGTCTACGGCTTCACCCCGGACGAGGCAGGCGGCGCATGACGACCATCCTCCTCACTGCAGCCGAACCATCGGGCGACGCGATGGGCGCAAGCCTGATGAAGGCGCTCGGCGCCGCGCGCGACGGCCTGCGGTTCGTCGGCGGTGGCGGGGAGGCGATGAAGGCTGCAGGCCTTGTTGATCCGGTGTCCACGGACAGTCTCGCAGTGATGGGTCCGGTGGACGCCATCGCAGCTCTTCCCCGCGCAAAAAAGCTCGCCAACCGCATCGGCCTGATGGCGAAGAAGGAGCAGCCCGACGTGGCTGTCCTCATCGACAGCTGGGCCTTCTCCAAGATCGTAGCCAAGGAGATCAAGCGGCATTCTCCGCACACGAAGCTCGTTAAGCTCGCTGTACCACAGGTCTGGGCCTCACGGCCGGAGCGGGCCAAGGTCGCGGCGGAGATGTTCGACCTCCTCCTCTGCCTCCTGCCGTTCGAGCCGCAGTGGTTCGAGCAACATGGCGGCAAGGCCGTGTTCGTCGGCAATCCGAACTTCCAAGCAGCAGCCAGCACCCCGCGATCCGGACCCGGCTTCCGTGCGCGCTACGGCATCGGAGACGCGCCGCTCCTCCTTCTCCTCCCTGGCAGTCGTCAGGGCGAGGTGAAGCGGCTGCTCCCGGTCTTCGCCGAGATCCTCGACGAAGTTCGTGCCAAGACACCGGGCCTCAGGATCGCAGTCATCACGGCGGCCAGCGTCGAGGCTAAGGTCAAGGAAGAAGCTTCAAAATGGGAAGGTGACATCATCATCGTTCCGCCCACGGAGCGTTTCGATGCCTTTGACGCAGGTGACGTCGCACTTGCGGCTTCTGGCACGGTGACGACAGAACTCGCACTGACCGGCACACCAATGGTCGTCGCCTATAAGGTCGGGCCTGTCGTGGCCTATTGGGCAAAGCGGGTCATCACCACGCCTTACGTCACGGTGCTGAACGTCGCCGCCAAGCAAGAGATCATCCCCGAGCGGCTGCAGGACGACTGCATGCCTGCGCAGCTCTGCGCAGACGTCACCCGACTGTTCCACGATGATGACGAACGCAGAAAGCAGATCTCAGCCTTCCGCCGGTTGCTCCCTGAACTGATTGGTTCGGAAGACCCCTCTGTCGCCGCAACCAGAGAGATCCTGGCGCTAATCGATGGAGACGATAGCGGCGATCTCGACAGCGGCGCCCAAGGGTAGGGAGCTGACGCCCACCGCCGTGCGGCAGTGGGTGCCCCGGCCGCAGAACAGCTCCGCCATCAGGTCCGACGCGCCGTTGATGACCTTCGGATGCTCCTCGAAATCAGGCGTCGCCGCGACGAAGCCTTCAAGCTTCACGATATCCCGTATGCGTCCGAAATCACCGTTCAGCGCAGCCTTGATCTGAGCCACGATCCCCACGGCACAGGCCGCAGCAGCCTTCGCGCCTTCCACCGTGGTCATATTATCGCCAAGCCGGCCCTTGATGACTTCGCCGTCCCTGAAGGGCAGCTGGCCGGAGATGAAGAGGAGGTTCCGCGACTTGGAGTAAGGGAGATAGCTGCCGATCGGCGCCGCAGCATCGGGAAGGGTGTAGCCCTGCTCGGCGAGTTTTTCCTCGATCTTGGTCATCTCTTCGTCGTCCTCCTGTCACGCATGGTGCCGATCACGTCGGCGCCGAACTTCGCCCGGAGCGCGTCTACGGCACTCTCGCGACGCTCCAGTTTCTCGTGTTCCTCAGGATAGGCAAGGTCCATGCGCGCGCCGTCCGCAGCGACAAGGTCCGAGATGCCTATTCCGATCAGCCGGTACGCGGTCCGCGACCCGCCTTTCAGCTCCTCACGCAGAAGCGCCCGGCCTTCTTCGAACAGCACTTCGGCCAGGTTCGTTGCGATGCCGAGGGTCTTGCGCCGGGTGAAGCTGCGGAAGGTCGAGGTCTTGAGTTTGAGGGTCACGACGAGGCCGGCATAGCCCTTGTCCTTGGCGCGCTGGCTGACCTTTCGGCACATCCCCCAGAGCTTGTCCTCCAGGGCCGCCTGATCCCGGAGGTCATCTGAGAAAGTCGTCTCGCCAGAGATCGATTTCACCTCACGCTCCACCCGAACAGGGCGCGGGTCCCGGCCCATCGCCCTCGCGTGGAGGCGCAGGCCGCCCTCCCCATAGCGGTCCACAAGGTCACGCAAGGTCAGCTTCTGGACATCGCCGATGGTCTCTATCCCGTCGCGGTTCAGCTTCGCTGCGAAGCTTTTGCCCACACCGTGGATGAAGGTGACGGGCTTGTCCGCGAGGAAACGCAGGGTCTCCTCCTCACCGATCACCGCGAAACCTCGCGGTTTGTCGAGGTCGG
Organism: Parvularcula mediterranea; assembly: GCF_013085255.1. Classification (GTDB taxonomy): domain Bacteria; phylum Pseudomonadota; class Alphaproteobacteria; order Caulobacterales; family Parvularculaceae; genus Parvularcula; species Parvularcula mediterranea. The sequence goes on along the minus strand of NZ_JABFCX010000003.1, from coordinate 266,810 downwards.
ACGCCATCTTGGCGAGGGACTTGTTGTGGCTGAGGCCCACCGAGACCGTCACGCCCACCTCGCGCTCGATCTGGCGCTGGAGCCCGATGAGCGAGGCAGCAGGCGACCTGCCGTGCAGGCGATGGGTGCCTGAGAGGTCGAGGAACGCCTCGTCGATGGACACCGGCTGCACCAGCGGGGTCAGGGCCTCCATCGCGTCCCGGACCTTTCGGGATGCCTCGGCATAGGCCTCGAACCTCGGCTTCACCGCTACAAGGTGCGGGCAGAGCCTCCGCGCCTGAAACGACGGCATGGCCGAGCGGATGCCGTAGGTCCGCGCGACATAGCAGGCCGCAGCGACCACGCCCCTGTCACCGCCCCCGACGATGACGGGAAGGTGCTTGAGCTCAGGATTGTCGCGCTTTTCCACCGAGGCGAAGAACGCATCGCAGTCGACATGAGCGATCGAAAGCGTCTCAAGCTCCTCATGCTCGATGACGCCGAAGCCCTGACAATGGGTCTGAACCCCTTTAGGCAAGGGCTCTCCGCACCCACGGCAGAGCCGGGGCGGAGAACTGCCATCAGGCGGCGTCAACGTGTGATTAAGGTCGACCATTCAAAGGCAAGCTCATAGGGGCATTAACCATGGAGCACCACGGGCGCCTTCGTAAGCGCCGAGAGGATGGTCGCAAGGTAATGGATAACGCAGCGAAGAAGATCCTGATCGTCGAGGATAATGAGCTCAACATGAAGCTCTTCCACGACCTTCTCGAGGTGCAGGGCTATCAGATCGTCGGTACCGGCGACGGCAACGCCGCCTTTGGCATCGCCAAGGCCGAACAGCCTGACCTGATCCTTATGGACATCCAGCTCCCCGAAAAGTCCGGCCTCGACGTGACCCGCGAGATCAAGGCCGACGAGACAACCCGCGAGATCCCCGTGATCGCGGTGACCGCCTTCGCCATGCGCGAGGACGAGGAGCGTATCCGCGCCGCGGGATGTGATGACTATCTCGCGAAGCCCATCTCCGTGACGGAGTTTCTTGAGAAAGTGAAAAGGGTTTTAGCGTAGGTTACGAGTCGCGAATTTCGCGACGAGGACATGCTATGACGGCCCGCGTATTGGTCGTGGACGACCTTGAGCCGAATGTGAAACTGCTCGAGGCCAAGCTCCGCGCCGAGTATTTTGAAGTCATGACTGCCCTTTCCGGGCAGGAAGCGATCGACCTCGCGATCGAGCATCAGCCCGACATCGTTCTTCTCGACGTCATGATGCCTGGCCTCGATGGTTTTGAGACCTGCAAGATCCTCAAAGCCAATGACGAGACCTGGCACATCCCTGTGGTGATGGTGACAGCGCTCGATCAGCAGGCGGACCGTGTCGCTGGCCTTCAGGCGGGTGCCGACGACTTCCTGACCAAGCCTGTGCAAGACATCGCGCTTTTTGCCCGTGTCCGGTCGCTGACCCGGTTCAAGCAGATGACCGACGAGCTGCGCCACCGCCATGCGGCAGGCGCGCGGATGGGCGTCCTCTCCAAGGCTGACCTTTCCGCCTTTGACGAAAAGCAGGCGACGATCCTGGTTGTCACCGACGAAGACTCGATACCAGCGATCGATCAGGGCTCTGAGCATATGCCGAAGCATATCTCGGTGGTCTATGAGAACGATGCACGCATGGCGCTCGAAGCCATCCGCCGCGGCGAGCCGGACCTCGTCTTCATCGATCTCGGCATGGAGAGCTATGACCCGCTGAGGCTCTGCTCCGGCATCCGTGCATTCGACACGACCCGCATGGCGCCGATCCTCGCCATTGCGTCGAAGGATGAGACGCGTCAGCTCGTTCGCGCCCTCGATCTGGGTGTCTCGGATTACCTGATGACGCCGATCGATGCGCAGGAACTGGCTGCCCGTGTCCGTACACAGATCAGGCGGATGCGCTATCTCGAGCAGCTCCGCGCCAGCTTCGATCAGACCATGGAAATGGCGATCATTGATCAGCTCACGGGCCTCTACAACCGCCGCTTCCTTTCGAACCAGGGCACCCGCCTGATTGAAGAAGCGCATACCACCGAAGAGCCGCTGGCCGCGCTGATGGTGGATATCGACCATTTCAAGATGGTCAACGACACCTATGGCCATGACGCGGGCGACCTTGTCCTCAAGGAAGTCTCTGCGCGCCTCACGACCTCTGTACGCGGATCGGATCTTGCGTGCCGCACGGGTGGCGAGGAATTCGCGATCCTGATGCCCCGTACGCCAAAGGAGTCAGCGCACGATATCGCCGACCGGGTCCTGCGTGCAGTGAACTCCGTCACCGTGAAGCTGTCCGATGGGCAGACCCTGGACGTCACTGTGTCGATTGGCGTCGCGAGCCTCGACAGAAGCGACAACCTCGCGACGATCCTGAAGCGTGCTGACGAAGCGCTCTACCGAGCCAAGCAGAACGGCCGGAACCAAGTGATCGACGAAGCCGCCTGAAAGGGCCAGGGCTGACGCGCCCTCAGACCACAAAACAAAAAAGGCGCCTCGAGAGGCGCCTTTTTCTTTGGGCTGATGGTCGGGTCAGACCGAGTAGTACATGTCGAACTCGACCGGGTGCGGCATCGAATTGTAGCGCTGCACTTCTTCCATCTTGAGCTCGATATAGCCGTCGATCTGGTCGTCGTTGAAGACGCCGCCCTTGGTGAGGAAGGCGCGGTCTTCGTCGAGGCTTTCGAGGGCCTGCTGGAGCGAGCGGGAAATCGTCGGGATGTCCTTCTGCTCCGCTTCGCTCATTGCGTAGAGGTCTTCGTCTGCAGCCTCGCCCGGATGGATCTTGTTGGCGATGCCATCGAGGCCAGCCATCAGGAGTGCTGCGAAGGTGTAGTAGGGGTTGCCCGCTGCATCCGGGAAGCGCGTCTCGATACGCTTGGCGTTGCGCGAGGCGACGTGCGGCACACGGATCGATGCCGAGCGGTTGCGCGATGCGTAAGCGAGAAGCACCGGCGCTTCGAAGCCAGGGACCAGGCGCTTGTAGCTGTTGGTCGAGGCGTTCGCGAAGGCGTTGATGGATTTCGCGTGCTTGATGATGCCGCCAATGTAGTAAAGGCAGGTCTCCGAAAGGCCCGCATACTGATCACCGGCGAAGGCCGGCTCGCCATTGTTCCAGATCGACTGGTGGACGTGCATGCCGGAGCCATTGTCGTTGTAGACCGGCTTGGGCATGAAGGTTGCCGTCTTGCCGAAGCTGTGAGCGACCTGAGTCACGACATATTTGTAGATCTGCATCTGGTCGGCCATGTCGGTCAGCGTGCTGAACTTCATGCCGAGCTCGTGCTGCGACGGCGCGACCTCGTGGTGATGCTTCTCAGGGGAGATGCCCATGTTGCGCATGTAGCGCAGCATTTCGGAGCGCATGTCCTGCTCGGAGTCGACCGGCGGGACGGGGAAGTAGCCGCCCTTGGCCCGCGGACGGTGGCCGAGGTTCCCGCCCTCGAACTCCGCATCCATATTGTAGGGGCCTTCGGTGTTGTCGATCATGAAGCCAATGTGGTCCTGGCTCGTCGAGATACGGACATCGTCGAAGACGAAGAACTCAGCTTCCGGACCGAAATAGGCGGTGTCACCGACGCCGGTTTCCTTGAGGTAGGCCTCTGCCGCTTTCGCCGTCGTGCGCGGATCGCGGTTGTAGGGCTGCATCGAGGGCTCGAGCACATCGCAGAAGAGCGAGACGGTCTTCGCCGCGAAGAACGGATCGACAGTCGCCGTCTCCGTGTCCGGCATGAGGACCATGTCGCTCTCGTTGATGGCTTTCCAGCCAGCGATCGACGAGCCGTCGAACATGGAGCCATCTTTGAAGAAGTCTTCGTCCACCATGGACTGGTCGAAGGTCACGTGCTGCCACTTGCCGCGAGGGTCGGTGAAGCGAAGGTCGACGAACTCGACATCCTCATCGCGGATCATTTTTAGGACTTTATCGGCGCTCATGGATCTTATTCTCCTCGATCGGTCCAATTGATGCTGCAGCGCACATGAAGGCAGAATCGTTCGTTAAGCAAGTGGCAACCTGCCGCTTCCCTGCGATTCCGTCCCCCGTCGCTATTTCTTACCAATTTTCGGCTCCGTCCCGTCCATGAGCCGCATGATGTTGGCCTTGTGGCGGTAGAAGATCATCAGGCTCATCGCGAAGACGCCCGCGAAGAGGACGAAGCGGCCCGAGCCTAGAAACACGAACGGCATGGCCGCTGCCATCACGAGGGCAGCCAATGATGAGAACCGGAAGATCGCCGCCATGGCGAGCCAGATGACGCCTGCTGCAACGAGGCCGAGGGGCCACATGGCGAGAATGGTGCCGATATAGGTGGCGACGCCCTTACCGCCCTTGAACTTGAGGTAGATCGGGAAGCAGTGGCCGAGGAACGCGGCAGCGCCTGCGACGGCAGCGAAGACCGGGTCGTTCTCACCGATCAGCCGCGCGATTACGACAGCAACCGCACCCTTGCCGCTGTCGCCTAGGAGGGTGGCCAGCGCGAGGTCTTTCCTCCCGGTGCGGAGGACATTGGTCGCCCCGATATTGCCCGAGCCGATCTCCCTGATGTCACCGAGCCCGGCCATTCGCGTCAGGAAGAGGCCGAACGGGATCGAGCCCAGAAGATAAGCACCGATCGCAACGAGCAGGATGGTCATAGGTCGAAAAGCTCCGCCAGAACGGCCATGCGCAGGGGCACGCCCATCGCGACCTGCTGCAGGATGAGGGAAATGGACTGGTCGTCCGCCACGTCATTGTCGATCTCGACGCCCCTGTTCATCGGCCCCGGGTGCATGACGAAGGCGGCAGGCTTGGCAAAGCTGAGGGCCTCCATCGAGAGGCCGTAGTCGCTGCGGTAAACCTGAGGGTCGAGGGGAAGCTCATCGCCGAAGCGCTCGGTCTGAATACGCAGGGCCATGACCACGTCGGCATCCTTGATGGCCTCGTCGCGGGAAGTGGTGACCATTGCGGCGTCTTCGCTCTTCCAGACAGGGAGGAGGTCTTCTGGTGCGCAGAGCCTGACCGTCGCGCCCATCCGGGCGAAAAGCTTGGAGCAGGACGCCGCCACGCGGCTATGGCTGAGGTCGCCGATGATCGAGATGGTGAGGCCGTCCAGGCCTTCCTCAGCCTTGCGGTGATGAGCCTTGAGGAGCGTTGCGGCGTCCAGAAGCGCTTGGGTCGGATGGCCGAAGGCACCTTCGCCAGCATTGATAACCCGGGTCTCGAAGCCTGCCGATTTGATGGCCGACTTGGCCGCGTCGATGCTTCCTGCACCCGAGGCCCTGAGGACCATCGCGTCGGCGCCCTGCGCACAGAGGGTCAGCACCGTGTCGCGAAGCGATTCGCCCTTGTGGATTGACGAAGCCGCCACTGGGACGTTGACCACCTCGAGGCCCATCTTCCGGCCCGCGAGGTCGAAGGAGAGGGAGGTGCGTGTCGAGTTCTCGTAGAAGAGATTGAACTGGATCCGCCCGGCCAGCGGCGCGCCGATGTCTTCTCTCTTCTCGACCGCCTCATCGTAGGCGAGGGCGCGGGAGAGGATGCTGGTGATCTCCTGATCGGAGAGGGCGCCAATATCGGTGAGATGCTTCATGCGTCTTCAGACCTCAGACTTTTGAGCCGGTCGAGCGCACCTTGCAGGATGAAACTCGCGGCGTGGCTGTCGATGACCGCTGCCCGTTTCGCGCGGGAGACGTCAAGGCCGATGAGTTCACGCTCCGCGGCGGCGGTAGAAAGACGCTCGTCCCAGAAGACGATGGGGAGCTCGGTGAGCTTCTTGAAGTGGCTCGCAAAGCCCTTGGTCGCTTGCGCTCTCGGGCCGGGCGTCCCGTCCATGTTGAGCGGCAGACCGAGGACAAAGGCCGTTACGTTGCGCGCTTCAGCAAGATCGAGGATAGCCTTCGCATCAGGCTGGAACTTCGTCCGCTTGATCGTCTCGAGCGGCGTCGCCAAGCTCTGGGCCGGATCGGAGACAGCCAGACCTATGGTTTTGGTACCAATATCGAGGCCGAACAGAGGGCCGGGAACGTCTTTTAGTGCGTTAATGGTCTTCGCCATGGCCGCCCTTCTGACTGCCTTCGCGCCGAATGCAAGCGCCGAAGAGGTGCCGGAGTGGATCGAACGGCAGGTTGCCGTGCAGGCGGAGAGCCTTGCGCAGGTGCTCGACCTGCCGCGGGTGCCGTTCCTGACGCTGGATTATGACCGGGAGACGCCGATTGAGGGCCTCAGAGTCCTCGACGCCGATGCGGGTCCCGAGAAGGCGACCATCCGCTTCCGCGGGGACTGGACCACGCCCGACGCCGACATGCGAGACCTCATCGCCAGGAACCTTGCCCACGAGCTCGCCCATGTCTGGCAGTACCGGACGGGACAGCCTTCGGAGACCCGTTTCCTCCACGAGGGTTTCGCCGAAGCGATGGCGGTCGAGGCCCTCATCGCCTGCGGAGACGTTTGCGGCGGCGACCCGGCCGCTCTCGCACGAGAGCAGGAGGCACGCTGCCGGTCGTCAATGTCGCGCGGACCTCTCATCGCGGAGGACAGCCGGGTCAAAGGCTATGGCTGCGGCGCGGTCGTGACGCTGGCCGCTGCACGCAAGGCCGAGATGTCGGTGCAGGCCTTCTACCTCGCCTTTGCAGCAACCAAGCGGAGCAATCAGGACTTCCTCGACGTGGCGCGTGAGCGCGCAGGGCAGGACTTCGCCGTCGCGGCCTTCTCCTTCCTCAACACTGACCACAGCCTCGCCAAGCCCGAGACCGTGATCCGGAGGCTGAAGCGCGGGACGCTGTAGTGAAGCGCTTTACCTCTCCCACCGGGAGAGGTCGAAATCTGGGATTTCGGGCGAGGGCGTTCTACGCTGAGCGCCAAATACCCTCACCCTCGGTCCCTCTCCCGATGGGAGAGGGAGGCGGCACCGGCCAAATTGCGCTGCACGCCCTGGAGCCTCTTCCCCTTCTTGCCGCACTGCGGTAGCGACAGCTCCCATGAGCCTTTCCGATTCCGACGTGAAGAAAGTCGCGAAGCTGGCGCGCATCGCCATCTCTGACGACGACGTCCCGCACCTCAAGAATGAACTGAACGGCATCCTGAGCTGGATCGAACAGCTGCAGGAGGTCGATGTCGATGGCGTCGAGGCCATGACCTCGTCCGTCGATGTGAGCCTGCCGATGCGCGACGATGTCTGCGCGGAAGGGTACACCGGCGGCGGCCAGCCTGAGAACGTCACCCGCAACGCTCCGAAGACGGAAGATCACTTCTTCGTCGTGCCGAAGGTGGTGGAATAATGACCGACCTGACGAAAAAGACGATCGCCGAACTGCGCGACGGCTATGCGGCGAAAGACTTCTCCGCCGCCGAAGTCACCGACGCCTATCTCTCCCGTGCCGAAGCCGCCACGGACCTCAACGCCTATGTCCGCATGACGCCGGACCTTGCGAAGAGCCAGGCCAAGGCTTCCGACGAACGCATCGCCAAGGGCGAGGCCCGACCGCTCGAGGGCATTCCGCTTGGCATCAAAGACCTCTTCTGCACAAAGGACATCGAGACAAACGCCGCGAGCCACATCCTCGACGGCTTCGTCCCGCCCTACGAATCGACCGTCAGCCAGAACCTGCTGGACGATGGCGGCGTGTTCCTCGGCAAGCTGAACCTCGACGAGTTCGCCATGGGCTCGTCCAACGAGACTTCCTATTACGGCCCGGTGGTGAACCCGTGGCGCCGCGGAAACGAAGAGACCAAGCTCACCCCGGGCGGTAGCTCCGGCGGCTCGTCCTCAGCTGTCTCCGCAAGGCTCTGCGCAGCTGCGACTGCGACCGACACCGGCGGCTCGATCCGTCAGCCTGCGTCTCTTACGGCGACCGTCGGGATTAAGCCCACCTATGGCCGCTGCTCCCGCTGGGGCATCGTGGCGTTCGCCAGCTCCCTCGATCAGGCAGGCCCGATTACCCGCGACGTGCGCGACGGCGCGATCATGCTGAGCTCGATGGCCAGCCATGATCCGAAGGACTCCACCTCCATCAACCGCCCGGTCCCTGACTACGAGAAAGCCCTCGAAGGCGGCGTCAAGGGCATGAAGATCGGTATACCGAAGGAATACCGCCTCGACGGCATGAACGAAGAGATCGACGCGGTCTGGGAGAAGGGCGCACAGCTCCTCCGCGACCAGGGCGCCGAAGTCGTGGAGGTCTCCCTCCCGCTGACGAAATACGCCCTGCCGGTGTACTACATCGTCGCGCCCGCTGAGGCGTCCTCGAACCTCGCCCGCTATGACGGCGTGAAGTACGGCCTGCGCGTCCATGACGATAACATCCACGAGATGTACATGAAGACCCGCGCAGAAGGCTTCGGCAAGGAAGTGCAGCGCAGGCTGATGATCGGCACCTATGTGCTCTCGGCAGGCTATTACGACGCCTACTATCTCCGCGCGCAACGTGTGCGGAAGAAGATCGCCGACGAGCTGGCAGAAGTCTTCAAATCCGTGGACCTCCTCCTCACGCCGTCCTCGCCGGGCGCTGCTTTCGGCTTTGGCGAGAAGTCGGCTGATCCGATCGAGATGTATCTCAACGACGTCTTCACCGTGACCGCGAATCTCGCAGGCATTCCGGGCATCTCGGTGCCTGCAGGCCTTGACGCGCAGGGCCTCCCTCTGGGGCTTCAGCTCCTCGCCCCGGCCTTTGGTGAAGAGACGATGCTCCGCGGCGCCCGGGCCCTTGAAGAGGCCCTAGGCTTCGATGCTCAGCCGACGGAATGGTGGACGTAAGATGACCGAGAACAGAAACCTCCTCCGCGGCGAAACCGGCGACTGGGAAGTCGTGATCGGCCTCGAAGTCCACGCCCAGGTCGCCTCGAACTCCAAGCTCTTCTCCGGCGCGCCCGCCACCTACGGCGCTGGCCCGAACGAGAACGTGTCGCTCGTCGACGCGGCGATGCCGGGCATGCTGCCGGTCATCAACAAGTTCTGCGTGGAGCAGGCCATCAAGACGGGCCTCGGTCTCAACGCCAAGATCCACACATGGTCGCGGTTCGACCGGAAGAACTATTTCTACCCGGACCTTCCCCAAGGCTACCAGATTTCTCAGTACAAGGACCCGATCGTCGGCGAAGGCGAGATCGAGGTCGAGCTGGATGCTGAGCGCACGATCACCGTCGGTATCGAGCGCTTGCACCTTGAACAGGATGCGGGCAAGTCCGTACACGACCTCGCGCCGCGCGAGAGCCATGTGGACCTCAACCGCTCGGGCGTCGCGCTGATGGAGATCGTCTCCAAGCCCGAGATGCGTTCGGCGGAGGAGGCGTCGGCCTACTTCTCCAAGCTGCGGACGATCGTGCGGTATCTTGGCACCTGCGACGGCAATATGGACCAGGGCTCGATGCGCGCCGACGTCAACGTCTCGGTCTGCCGGGCGGGCAACTACGCCAAGTTCGTCGAGACAGGCGACTTCTCCTTCCTCGGCACACGGACGGAAACGAAGAACGTCAACTCGATCCGCTTCGTCCGCCAGGTTGTCGACTATGAAGCACGCCGCCAGATCCAGGTCCTCGAAGCAGGTGGCGAGATCGATCAGGAGACCCGCCTCTTCGACGTGAAGACCGGCGAGACCAAGACCATGCGCTCGAAAGAAGACGCGCATGATTACAGGTACTTCCCCGATCCTGACCTTCTACCGCTGACCTTCACCGACGAATATGTCGAGGAGATCCGCGCGAGCTTGCCAGAGCTTCCCGACGCCAAGAAGCATCGGTTCGTCTCGGAATACGGACTGTCCTCCTACGACGCAGCCGTGCTCGTCGCGGACAAGGACAAGTCGATCTACTTCGAAGACGTCGCCAAGGGCCGCGACGGCAAACTCGCGTCGAGTTGGGTGACGACGGAACTCTTCGGCCTGCTGAATAAAGAAGGCAAGGAGATCACCGAGTCGCCGATCTCCGCATCGCAGCTCGGTAGCCTGATCGACCTGATCCAGGACAAGACCATCTCCGGCAAGATCGCCAAGCAGATCTTCGAGTTCATGCTCGACGAAGACGCTGGCAAGGATCCCAAAGACATCGTCGAAGCCCGTGGCCTGAAGCAGGTCACCGACACCGGTGCCCTCGAAGCGGCGGCCGACAAGGTCATCGCGGAGAACCCGGACCAGGTTGCCAAGGTCAAGGACAAGCCGAAAGCGCTCGGCTGGTTCGTCGGCCAGGTGATGAAAGAGACCGGCGGCAAGGCGAACCCGCAGGCCGTCAACGCCATCCTCAAGCAGAAGCTCGGGGTCGAGTAAGCGTATGCGGACGATCGCGAAGATCGTCCGCGCATTCATGTACCTTGGCGTCGTTCAATGGGTCGTTTTCTCGACAGCCGTAGCTTTCTCGTGGGAAGACGGAACGCTGCCGGTCGGTTTGAAGGTTGCTATCTGCGCGGCTGGCGCAGTGTGCGCCCTCTTCTGGTTCTTCTTCGTCCGCTATGCGCCGCTTTGGGTCGTGTTCGGAGTCGCCGCTATGATAGGCTCGGTACCGGGGCTCTACTTCCTCGGGCACCAAGCGTCCTCACCCGAGGCGGAACACGCAAGCGATCCGCCTCAAGACTGATCAGTTCCCCGCCTTCATCATCGCGACGAGGGTTTCGGCAACACGCATGGCAGGCTCCTCATCGAGGGCGCCAGATTTCGCGGCGTCCATCAGGCCTTCGGCAACCGCGAGCATCAGCCTGTCATGCTCAATGGCAAGGAACTGCTCGGTCGTCAGATAGCTGATCGTCACCACATGTCCGTTGCCTATCACGCCTTCGGCGGGGGGCAGGGAAGCCGTGGCGAACCGAGGGCCTTTGGCCGCAGCTGGCGCAGGCGCGCCGGGTGCCGCGATCTCGAACGCCTCGTTCTCACGCGTACGGATAAAGCCAGCGATGTCCGCTTCGATCCGGGTGAGGAGCTTCTTCTGAAGCGCTTCATTGTCGATCTCGGCGCGCGCGAAGACGTCGAGGATCTCCGACATCATGGCGACCATCAGGTCGTGGGCGCGGTGGTCCTGCACTTCCGCCTTACTGGCGGCAGTCGGCGCGGGTTGCGCAAGGACAGGGGCGGCGAAGGCTGCGCTGAGGAGGAGGGCGGTGAGGGCAGTTTTGGCTTTGGTCATGGTCTTCTCCAGTGTCTCGGGGAAGGCCAGCTGCCATCAGCGCTCCGCGAGCCGTTTCGCCAGCGCGCGATAGCTCTCGACACTGAGCATTTCCGCTCTGGCCGTTGGGCTCAAGCCTTCCTGCTCTAGGACTTCGCTGACATCGCCGGAAAAGATACTCTTGAGGCTCTGGCGCAGCATCTTCCGCCTCTGGCCAAAGGCTGCCTCGGTCACCCGCTCGAGCTCTTTGAGGTTCTCAGGGCGGCCATCATTCTCGAAGATCAATACCGAGCTGTCGACCTTGGGCGGCGGCGTAAATGCCCGTGCAGGCAGGTGAAATCCGAGCCGAGGCTTACTCGCCGCCTGCGCAATCACCGATAGGCGGCCATAGGTCTTGCTGCCGGGCTCAGCCAGGATCCGGTCGCCGACTTCCTTCTGGAACATGAGCACCAGCCGCCGCCAGAAGCGCGGCTCGACGGTCAGCCATTTGATCAAGAGCTCGGTCGAGATGTTGTAGGGCAGGTTCGAGGCGATCACGACATCGTCACCGACCAGCGCCCGGTCGTCAGCCTTCAGAGCGTCCGCCTCTTCCCACTTGAGGCGCCCGGTCGCGTCCGCCAGTTCTTCAAGCACGGGGGCAATACGCCGGTCACGCTCAATGGCAAAAACATCCGCACCCGTCTCAAGGAGAGCGCGGGTGAGGCCACCGGGGCCAGGGCCAATCTCGAGGATCGTGTTACCCTCACCAGCCTCACAGAAGCCAGCGATCTTCCGTGTCAGGTTCAAATCGAGAAGGAAATGCTGGCCCAGCCCTTTCTTCGCGGCGAGGCCATGCTCGGCAATCGTCTCGCGCAGGGGCGGCAGGTCATCCAGCATGAAGGGCTCGCGAATAGGCCATGCGCGCTGCCATCAGGATCGCCGCCGACGTGCTGTCCGCACGGGCGACGCCCTTTCCTGCGATCTGGAGCGCAGTACCGTGATCGGGACTTGTACGGACGATGGGCAAACCAAGGGTGACGTTGACCGCGTCGTGGAAGGCGACGGTCTTGATCGGGATCAGCGCCTGGTCATGGTACATGGCGATGGCGGCGTGGTACTGCGCACGCGCCTCTGCGTGGAACATGGTGTCAGCGGGCCACGGTCCGGTTGCATCAATGTTCTGGGAACGGAGGGCTTGGATGGCAGGGGCGATGGTCTCCTGCTCTTCCATACCCATGAGCCCGCCTTCGCCTGCATGAGGATTGAGCCCTGCGATGGCGAGGCGAGGTGCCTGAATGCCGAAATCGTAGGACAGGCTGCGCGCGACGATCGTCCCGATGCGGACAAGCTCATCGGCTTTGAGCGACGCAGGCACGTCCTTGAGGGCCCGATGCACCGTCGCCGGCACCGTCCGGAAGTCACCTGCAGCCAGCATCATCACCGGCCCCCTCGGCATTCCTGCCGGAAGATCGGCTTCAGCGGTCAACTCACCGAGAAATTCCGTATGCCCGGGGTGAGGGAAGCCTGCTTCGGAGAGAACCGACTTCTGGATCGGCAGCGTCACGACACCGCCTGCGGAGCCTTCCAGCGCCAGTTCAACAGCCTGCCTGATCGATCCTGTGACCGCAGCTGCCGTGGCTGCGCTGGGCTGGCCGGGTGTGACATGGGCCAGAGACGCAGGGTCGATACCGCGCAGAGGCAGCACGGGCAGCCCTTGGGAGAACGCATCCCGCGCGCCCGCAGGGTCTTCAATCGTCGTCACCCGGAAGGGTGCACGGATCTCCCGTACGATCCGCGCAACCCGCGCGGGATCGTCGATCAGGAAAAAGACGGGGGCTGATGATCCGGCTTGCGAGAGCTGCGCATAAGACTTGAGCAGCACTTCAGTGCCAATACCCGCAGGCTCCCCCATGCTCACAGCGAGGGGGAGGGTAGCGGCCTCGTCAGCCATCAGGAGTCCTGCGCCGGTGCTTCTTCAAAGAGGCGGATGTCGACGTCCGCATCGCGCTCCACGTCACGCAGGTAGCGGCGCGCAAGGAGGTTGAACTGGTCCGCTTCGAGCTGGCTCTCCACCATACGGCGGCGCGGAAGGCCGAGGCCTTCATCCATCTCGCAAACATAGACACGGTGATAGTACTGCCCGCTCTCCATCATCTCCGAGGTATCACCACGGCGCAGGCCAAGGACCTGGTCCTGGAAGTCAGGACGGATCTGGGCGATCGGGATCATGGGGAGGAGTTCGACCCCGATGCCTTTGCCAAGATCCGTACTCAGACCATCGGCGTTGCAGGCATTGGTGACGGGGAGCTGGCCAAGGCGCTCCTCGGCTTCCTCGCGGGGGTACTCGCTCTTCGGAACGGCGGCATAGGCGAGCTCGTAGGACGGGTCGCCTTTCTCTGCCGCGGCGCGTTTCTGGCGCATGGCGACGAGCTTGATCATCTCGCCATCCTCGACCTCGATCGGGGTCGACACGTTACCGTTGGCAAGCTGCTCCACCACTTCGGCGACAGGCTCAGCCAGCTGCGGCGCGCGCATCCAGCCAAGGTCACCACCGCGGGCAGCGGATGGGCAGACGGAAAATTGCTGCGCGAGCGCCTGGAAGGGGACGCCCTGCTGCATCTGACCGAGCATCTGCATGCCGATCGAGTAGATGCGGTCTTTCTGTTCTTCGCTCTCCACTGGCAGGCAGATCTCGGAGAGCAGGTACTGCTCGGCCTGAGTTTCCGCGCGCATGTCGTCGAGCATGGTGTCGACTTCGCCCTCGGTGATCGAGACGCGGCTGCCAAAGCGGCCGCGGACGAGGGTCTGCCAGGCATTGTCGACGCGGATCTTGTCGCGGAGCTTTTCGATGGCGATGCCAGCCTGCGCGAGATCGCGGGTCAGGCTTTCGATCGTGCCGCCACCGCCAGCAGCGATTCGGGCGAGTTCCTGGTTCACTTCGGCGTCGGAGACGTTGACCTCGAACGAAGCCGTTTCCTGGCGCTTCAGCTCTTCTTCGATGAGGTCGCGAAGGGCCTGCTCCTGAAATTGACGCTCGGCGCCTTCGGGCATGCGGCCACCCGACGTCACCAGAAGAAGGCGCACGCGCTGCTGCACGTCGAAGGTCGAGATAGGCGTGTCATTGACCGTCGCGGCGATGCCGGTGCCGACAATGTTCTGGGCCATGGCCCCTTGGCTAGCCGTAAGGGCTGCGACTGAAATCAGAAGCGTCTTGAACGCGCGCATCGATACCCCGCCTGACATCGTTTGGAGACCCAGTTCCTTAGAGGCTACCGGTCGTCCCGTGAACCTTTGCCGCGTGAAAAGAGATACAGAAGCACGCCGCGTCAATCCCGAAGAAGAACAGCCTTTCCAACGAGGCTACCCGTCTGCATCGCCTGATGCGCTTCTTCGGCCTCTGCCAGTGCAACTTCGAGGCCGATTTGGGGCTTCAGCTTGCCCGCCATGACCAGCGGGAACAGATTGCCTTCGACTTCTCCGCGGAGGCGGGCTTTCTCCGCCGCCGAGCGCGCCCGGAGGGTGGAGCCGGTGATCGTGAGCCGCCGGCGCATTACGTCCATAATGGGGAACTCGCCCGTCATACCGCCAAGGAAGGCAATCGAGACATGACGACCGCCATCGCGCAGCATGGCGAGGTTCCTCGGGACATAGTCACCGCCCACCATGTCGAGCACGACATCGCAGCCGCCTTCGCTCCGCATCGCTGCGGACCAGTCTTCCTCGCGATAGTTCCAGACATTGGTGAACCCCAGCGCTTCGGCGGCTTCGGCCTTCTCCGAAGAGCCTGCAGTGCCGAAGACCTCGTGGCCAAGGGCAGAAGCGATGCCCGCAGCCATGGTGCCGATTCCTGAGGTCGCGCCGTGAACGAACAGACGCTCGCCTTTCGACAGACGGCCATCCTCAAAGACATTCGCCCAAACCGTAAAAGCCGTCTCAGGCATGGCGGCGGCTTCCGCGAAGCTGAGCGGCTCGGGCATCGTCATGACCGATCCCTCGTCTGCAATGGCCGCGCTCGCGTAACCGCCGCCGGGGAGGAGCGCCATGACCCGGTCGCCCTCGGCAAAGCGGGTGACTTCGGACCCCACGGCCCGGATAGTGCCGGCGACCTCGAGGCCGAGCGACTGGGGCGCACCCTCTGGCGGAGGATAGAGACCCGCCCGCTGGAGAAGATCGGGACGGTTCACGCCTGAGGCCTGCACATCGATCAGGACTTCAAGGGGAGAAAGCTCGGGCAGCGAAATCTCCTGACGGACAAGTGCCCCGTCAGAAACGAAAATAGCGTGGTCCATCACAATGTTGCCTCAACTTCCGAAGGGTTCTTTTCGCACTCTAGCAAGCTTTCCAAGCGATACTGAAGGGCAGGTCGGGAAGTGCGTCCCCTGTTTGCGGGACAGCGAAAAGGGCAATTCGGTCAATGGGTTTAATGGGCGACGATTGGCGCCGGGTGTTCTCTTGGCGGTACAGGATGGCTCTCGTCATCCTGGCCGCCCTGTGGAGCGTGTCGGCAGCAACGCTCTACTGGACCGTCTCCTCCGAACGCCAGCGCGCCGAAGTGATCGCCATGGCTGCGGAGCAGGCGACCCTGTCCCAGCGCATCGCTTTCCTGACGAGCCAGCTCGATCCAGAGGCGGCCACCTGCAACAGTCCCGCGATCTGCGATGATCTTCTCCAGGCGGCAGAGAGGCTCGATGCCAACCACGCGCTGCTCTCGGGCCAGTCCGACCAACCTATGGGCCTTGGCAGATTCATCCGGTCCCTCGCACCGCTTTACGACGCAGGGAGCCAGACCTTCCGCGACGAGGTACAGGATTTCGCCGATGCTGCGTGCAGGCTGGCCCGCGACGCGCTCGCACCGGGAACAGACAGAAGCGCACTGATCTACCGCATACGGAACGGTGGCAACACGACGATGATGCAGGGACACGGCCTTCTGGTCGAGGTCCTCGAGGCCGATGCAAAGCGGGCGATCGAGCTAGCGCGCAACGTCACGGTGCTGAGCTGGCTCCTGACCATAGCCATGGTGATCGGCGTCTCGGCACGGATCTTCCGTCCGATGGCGGAGAAATTGGGCGCCGCCATGAACCAGATGGAAGCGGCGAGGGCCGAGGCCGAAGTCGCAGCGCTCGAGGCCGCCAAAGCCAACAAGGCCCGCGGCGAGTTCCTCAAGACCGCCTCCCATGAGCTCAAGACACCGCTCAACGCGATCATGGGCCTCGCCGAGGTCATCCGCGAGGACCGCGGCGCTGCCGACCGCCTCCTCAAGGAGATGGCCCATGCAAGCGATCACCTGTTGGTCATGCTCAACACGATCCTCGATACCCACAGGCTCGATGAGGGCAGGCTCGACCTTCACCCCACGCCGACGCCGCTCGCAGAATGCCTGCGGGATGCCTCGGAGATCGGGCATGATCTCGCGGTCAGAAAGTCGCTCGGCTTCACCGCAGCGATCGACGTGCCTGACGATTTCATCGCGGAGGTCGACGCAGGGCGACTGGCGCAGATCTGCCTCAACCTCCTCGACAACGCTGTCCGGTACACAAGCAAAGGCGACGTCAGCTTCGCCGCGAGCCTCAAGGAAGGCCCTCTCGGCCACCGCCTCACCCTGACGGTCGAAGACACCGGTATCGGCATCTCCAAGCAGCGCCTGACCAAGCTCTTCACCCGCTTTGAGAGCGCACCCTCCGCACCCGGATCATCAGGGTTCGGCCTTGGCCTCGCTCTCGTGAAGACCCTCGTCACGCGTCACGGCGGAGACATCAGCGTCGCCTCGAAGCTGGGCGAGGGCACCCGCATCACGCTGGAGCTCAACATGCCCCGCGCGGTCCTCGCCCCCAACGCAGGCACACTGGACGGTGACGTCAGTGTCCTGATCGTCGACGATAACCAGCCAAACCGTCTCGTGGCCGAGGCCATGATGGCCATGCTCGGAACGTCCTCGGACCTTACCGAAGACGGGCAGCAGGCCGTCGCCTGCGCCATGAAGAAACGCTACGACCTCATCCTCATGGATATCGCGATGCCGGTCATGGACGGCGTCGAGGCCACCGAAGCCATCAGGCGCGAGGACGGCCCCAACAAAGCCACCCCGATCGTGGCGGTCACCGCCCATGTCGCCCCTGAGGATGTGGGCGACTACCTCAACAAGGGCTTCCAGGCGGTGATCCATAAGCCGATCCGCAAGGCGTTGATGGCGGACGTCTACGACCGCTACGTCAGGAAGACGGGCGAGGAAGAGAAGGAGGAGGCCAAGGCATGATCAGAAGTCTGACTGCGCTCATCCTGCTCATCGCTGGGACATCGTCGGCGCAAGAGCTGCGCATCTCCGGGTCCTCGACCGCTGCGCCGCTCATTGCCGACGCCATGCTGGAAGAGGCCCTCGACGGGGTCGACCTCGACCCCACCGGCACCCTCGAAGGCTTCCGCGAGCTCTGCGACGAGCGATCCGCAGGCGTGATCGGTGCGTCCCGCAAGATCAACGAGATGGAGATCGACCTCTGCGCCCGGAACGGGATGGGCGACCTCCTCGAAATCCCCATCGGCATGGACGGCCTCGTCGTCGCGACGGGTCGCAGGATGCGTGGGTTCCAGGTGGACCTCCTCGAGCTCTACCTCGCGGCGGCGGCCCAGATTCCCCTCGATGAGACCTGCGTCCTCGTCCCGAACCCGAACACGAGCTGGCGCGACGTCGACCCGAGCAACCCCAATCGGCCGATCAGGATTTTCGGTCCTCCAGCAAGTTCGGCCACCCGCGGCATCTTCATCGACCGGGCCCTTGCGCGGGGCGCGCGCCAGATCGACTGCCTCGAAGAGCTTGAACGTCAGGACCCGGCAGCCTTCGAGCGCGCGATCATGCCGAGGCACGACCGGGTCTGGCTCGATGCGGGAGAGAATGACGAAGCCATCGCCTTTGCTCTCAGCCGCGTCGATGATGCGGTCGGCATCTTCGGCTGGCGCGCTTTTCAGGGACAGCCTGGCCTCCATGCGTTGCCGATCGCCGGCGTTGCACCGAATGAGCGCAGCATTCTCGACCGCAGCTATCCGCTGTCGCGGCCGCTCTTTGTCTATGCCTCGCCCGAGGCCATGAGAGAGCCCTCGGTCCGCCGTCTCGTTAAGCGTCTCGGCGCTTCCGAAGAGGCGGCGAGGGTACGCGTCTACGGCACGCCAGGCCCGGACGGAGAACCCCAGCCGATCTCCAAAGTGACCGAAAAGAAACGGATTTACGGCGGCCAGAACCGCTGATCCCTCTTTTCTGGCGCGGATGTTGCTCATTCTCCGCTATCGTTTCATGCTCGATCGCCTATTGGGGGGCGAGGCACGGAGCGCCGACGATAGCGACGAAGGGATCAGGCGTGAGTACCGACAACATCCATACGATTACCGGGGAACAGGGCGGCGACGGCGTGATGGCGTTTGTCGGCTCGAAAATGTTCAACAACCTGTTCGCCAGCGGCATGGAACTCGTCGAGGAGACCGCGCTCTACCTCGATGAGGACGGCAAGTCCGCCGCCCGCACGCTGCCCCGCGAGGCCGCGCTCGCCTATGCCGGCCTTTCGATGCGCCTCACCACCCGCCTGATGCAGATCGCTTCGTGGCTCCTCGTCCTGCGCGCTCTGCGTGATGGCGAGATGACTGCCGAGGAAGCGTCGCAGGAGAAGTACCGGATCGGCGGCAATGAAGGCGGCGCTCTCGCGCGTAACCTGACCGCAGGCCTGCCCGAGCGGATGCTGGCCCTCGTTGAGGACACCGACACGCTCTACAGCCGAATCACCCGTCTCGACCGCGAGATCTTCTCGCCCGAAGAGGCCCGCGAAGTGGAAGGCGACGCTGCCGGACAGCTCGCCGCCCTGAGGTCAGCCTTCCCAGGCTGACGCACCCTCCGCCGCATGGCCAGCGGCGCCCAGTCATGCTTATCTCTTCGCAAACGAGAAAATCCCTTGCGAGGAGACACCCATGACCGACCTCGAACAGTTCCGCAGCGAAACGCGCGCCTGGCTCGAAGAGAACTGCCCGCCCACCATGCGCGGCGAATACTCCGCCGACAAAGCCTGCTGGGGCGGCAAGCGCTGGGAATTCAAAAACCCTGAGCAGAAGCTCTGGCTCGACCGCATGGCCGATCGAGGCTGGACTGTCCCGACCTGGCCCAAGGAGTATGGCGGCGGCGGCCTCTCCAAGGACGAAGCAGAGATCCTCAGTGAAGAGATGAAGCGCATCAAAGCGTTTCCTCCGCATGAGAACTTCGGCATCTCCATGCTTGGCCCGGCACTCCTGAAGTTCGGTACCCATGAGCAAAAAGAGCGCTTCCTGAAGCCCATTGCACGCGGCGAAATCCGCTGGTGTCAGGGTTATTCCGAACCCGGATCAGGCTCCGACCTCGCCTCCATCAAGACGAAGGCCGAGGACAAGGGCGACCACTGGCTCGTCAACGGCCAGAAGGTCTGGACCTCCTATGCGGATCAAGCCGACTGGATCTTCTGCTTGACGCGTACGGACAATTCAGGTCCGAAGCACCAGGGCATCACCTTCATGCTGATCAACATGGAGAACGAAGGCGTCTCGACTAAGCCGATCAAGCTCATCTCAGGCCGCTCGCCCTTCTGCGAGACCTTCTTCGACGATGTGAAGGTCAAGAAGGACGATGACGAAGTCGTCGGCAAGATCGGCGAAGGCTGGCGCGTCGCGACCTACCTCCTGACCCACGAGCGCGAGATGATCTCCGGCATGTTCGGCGGCGCAGCGACCCGCTTCGTCGGCCAGATCGCAGCGCAGGAGATGGGCACGGACGAAAAGGGCCGGATCGAAGACCCAATGCTCCGTGCACGGGCGACCCAGGCCGACCTTGACGGATGGGCCTTCCTGACCCTGATGCGCGCCGTGAAGGACCGCTCAGAAGCTGGCGAAAGCCTCGGCGCGGAAAGCTCCGCCCTGAAATACTACGGCACCGAGCTCAACAAGCGCCGCTACGAGCTGATGATGGACATCGGCGGCTCGGATGAACTCGAATGGGAGACCGACCGCAACGATGACGGCGACCGCGCACGGAGCTGGCTCCGCACCCGCGCCAACTCCATCGAAGGCGGCACGAGCGAGATCCAGCTGAACATCATCTCCAAGCGGATCCTCGAACTGCCGAGCTAAAGCGCACTAGGGCAGGGCAGCGTTCTGCCCTGCCGCCCACCCGGTCGCCTTGCACGCCGTCAGGAGATAGCCGCCCGTCGGCGCGTCCCAGTCGATCATCTCACCTGCGCAGAAAACGCCGCGATGCGCCTTCAACTCGAGGCCATCGCTCAGCTCAGTCCACGGAACACCGCCTGCTGTGGAGATCGCTTCATCGAGCGGCACCGGGCCATCGACGCGCAAGGGCAGGGCCTTGATCCCCGCGGCGAGCCGCCCCGCGTCCCGTAGCTCCTCTGGCGACAGTGCCTCCCTCAAAAGACCGGCCTTCACACCCTGCAACCGAGCGCCTTTGCGCAGGCGGTTGGAGAGGGATTGCTTTGGTTTCTGCACTGAGAGCTTAGCCGCAAGCTTCGCTTCCGAGACGTCCGGCAAGAGATCGACCGTCAGCGTCCCGCCTCCCAAGAGATACTTCGTCAGCGGATAGATCCCGCCGCTTTCAAGGCCCCGCTTGGTGATCACAGCCTCGCCCCGATTGCTCTCGCCTCCAGCAGAAAAGCGGACATTCTTGAGCGCTTCGCCCTCGAACCGGTCTCGGAAATGCTCGCTCCAGCCGATCAGGACGCCTGCATTCGACGCGCGGAAAGGCGCTGTCTCCAGCCCCTGCGAAGAGAACTGCTCCGTCCACGCACCGTCGCTACCGAGCCTGCGCCAGCTCCCGCCACCACAAGCGAGTATGAGGCGATCGGCCTCAACGGAAATCTCGCCATCAGGGCCTTCGAACTGCACAGTCGTCCCGCCGTCCCAGCCTGACCAACGATGCTTGAGCCGCACCACAGCGCCCCGCTCTTCAAGCCGCGCAAGCCAGCGGCGCAGGAGCGGCGAAGCCTTCATCTGCAGCGGAAAAACCCGTCCCGAGGATCCGACGGCCTCCTCAATCCCAAGTCCGGCCATCCACTCACGGACAGCTTCCGAGCCCCCATACGCCGCAACGATCTCCCGCAACAGGGGCGCGTCATACCGCGCCAGAAACTGCTGCGCCTCCTCCGTATGCGTAATATTGAGTCCGCTCTTCCCAGCCATCAGGAACTTCCGCGCAAGGCTCGGCATCTGGTCATAGACCGACACCTCCGCCCCGCGAGCGGACGCAGCCTCCGCCGCCATCAGGCCCGCAGGGCCACCGCCGATCACGGCGACCTTCATGTCTCCTCTCCGGGCAGGGGCGAGGAGAGGTCCTTCCACTCCGGGTTCTCCGCCTCGATCAGCGCGATGAGCTGCGGAAGGGCCCACGCCCGGAGCCGCTTCATCCGCGCAATCGCCGTGTAGCGATCCGCAAATCGTTCGGTCAGGACGAGGATCGGCGTCCTGTGCCGGATCACCGGAGAGATCAGCTGTCGATGCCGGAACACCCGCGCATCCACGTCCTTGGCCATGGAGATCGAATAGCGCGCGCGGGTCTCATCGGTCAGGACATAGACGACCCACGGCACCGCGCCGGGCGGCACCTTGATGGCGCGGTCGGGCAGGGGGTCAGTGACCCGGGCATATCGTCTTGGCTTCGGCACTCCTCCAGAAAGCGGCGATTGGCACAGATGTCCACCGCGCGCCTTGGCTCAGGCCGCGCAGTCGGGCAGGGTGCAAGCAAAACGATAACCATTCAGGAGACGCCCAATGCCCCTGGTGCTGAACGACGAGCAGCAGATGCTGCAGGAAACCGCCGCAGGTTTCGCCGACGAGAAGTCCCCCATTTCCGAACTCCGCCGCCTGCGTGACGAAGACGTCGCCGACGGCTTCCACCGCGACCTCTGGTCCCAGATGGCCGAGCTTGGCCTCGCCGGTGTCCTCGTGCCTGAGGAGCACGGCGGCGCAGGCTTTGGCCATGTCGGCGCTGGCCTCATCGCGCAGGAGATGGGCCGCACGCTGGCCGCGTCGCCCTTCATCGCCACCTCGATGATGGCTGCAACGGCGCTCTCGCGCCTCGGCTCCGATGATCAGAAGGCGGAGCACCTGCCCAAGATCGCCGCTGGTGAGAGCGTCTTCGCTATCGCCTCGGACGAAGCGCGCAAGCACACCCCGAACCACGTCTCCATGAAGGCCGAGCGCTCGGGCAATGGCTTCAAGCTCTCCGGCGAGAAGGCCTTTGTTGCGGAAGGCTACGCCGCCGACCAGCTCATCGTCGCGGCCCGCACGGCTGGCGCTGATGATGAGAAGGAAGGCATCACACTCTTCCTCGTCGATGCGTCGAAGGCTGAAAAAGACCGCATGAAGACGATCGACAGCCGCGGCTTCGCGCGCATCAAGCTCGACGGTGTCGAGGTCGATGGCGACGCGGTCCTCGGCCAGGTGGATCAGGGCCTCGCGGCGCTCGAAACCATCCTCGACGCAGGGCGCGCAGGTCTCGCTGCGGAAATGGTGGGCAGCTCCGAAGGCGCCTTTGCCATGACCCTCGACTACCTCAAACAGCGCAAGCAGTTCGGCACCGAGATCGGCCGCTTCCAGGCGCTCCAGCATCGTGCAGCTCATCTTTATACGGAGATTGAACTCTCCAAGGCCGTGATGCTGCAGGCCCTTGTGGAACTCGACGCCAACCCCGAAGGCGCCGCCGCCTCGGTCAGCCTCGCCAAGGCCAAGATCGCCCAGGTCTCCCGCCTCGCCACCAACGAAGCCGTCCAGATGCACGGCGGCATCGGCATGACCGACGAATATGACGTAGGCTTCTTCATGAAACGCGTCCGCGTTGCCGGAGAGCTCTACGGCGACCAGGACTACCACATGGGCAAGCTCGCGGAGCTGATGGGGTATTGATGCGAGTCGGGTCTGTTCTCGCCGCACTCACGCTGTGCGCATGCGCAACCAGTGGCGAGGACAGGCCAGCGCTATCCGTGTACGAAGCGGCGATCGGTGCTGAGGAAGGCCGTCTGCCCATAGGTCTCAATGTTCAAGGTTATCTCACCTGCGGCTATCATCACGTCGCTGTCGCAACATCGCCGAACATCGGAGAGCTCCTCGCTCAGGCAAATTTTCAGGCAGAGTCCGAAGCCCTACAACTCAGGTTCATTCAGGAAAGAGACCGACACACCATTCCTCTGAGCGGACTACGCTCCGGTGAAGACATGCCCGATTTCGCAGAAGGGACGCTGGTTCGGGCCATGGGCGTGGAGGTCGTGCTGTGCGAGCATGCGCCAGATGCTCAGATCTGTAAGAGGATCATCGGCGACAAATTCATCATCGCCGATAAGGTCGAAGTTGTCCGCAGCCCGTAGCCGAGCTTACTCCGAACACGCCATTTCATACTGCGACTGGAAACACCCGTCTGCGTCGCGGCCGTAGAGCTTGCCTTCGGGGACGTAGAACGTCGCCACGTCAGCGCCTTCCACGACCTGATTGCGCCAGTAAACCCTGACGCTGTCCTTGCTATAAGACCCGCCGAGCCGTTCGAACGTGGACCTGTCCTCCAGAGGGATCTTGAGGCTCCCCGCAAAGGCGCAAAGGTCATCGACCGCAAACGGGTGCACCCCGACGTCGAGCACCCGCACCGACGCTGGATCGCAAAGCTCAAAAGGTGACTGTCCGTAGAACCCGTATCTGCGATCAGCGGTGTAGGTATCTTCGAGGATCCGGAAGCTCTCCGCATGCGCCTCTTCGAGAAGGTGGGTCCTGAACCAGACGGTCGTCCCGTCCTTGGCATAGCGCTTGTTCAGCGCGCCGAAGGTCGCCTGATCGACATCGCCAACCCGCTCGCCTTCATAGAAGGCGCTGGTCTTGTCACTCGCCCAGACCTTGAACCGCTCAACCCGGAAGCTCTCGGGATCCGCATCCAGAGGCCGCTCAACCCGGCTGATGGTCATGAAGGCCGTGCTGCCTGAATACTCCGCCCAGAAGACCTGACCGTCCTCGACAAGATAGCCCGTCGGGCCACCGCAGGCTGTGAGAAGGAGGAAGGGAAGCAGGAGGAGAGCGCGCATACAAGAAATCTGCGCGGCCGATGAAGCCTTGTCCAGTCCGGCGGCCGTGGCGGCAGCTGGCTTTGCAAGCTGCCCTACGACAAAGACCACCCCGTCCCGGCGAGGGAAGGACGGGAGGGAGCCGGGACAGGGCAGTCTTGTCTGAAACTCTGTCTACTGAGCGCTAGCGAGGGCGATCTCTTCGATCGTGACCTTGACCTTCTTGGTGTCGATCACCTCAAGAGGCGCGATCTTCGCCTCACCGACCTTCATCGCAAAACGAAGCTCGGAGGCGTCAGAGCCCTTCTCGCCGATCCAGCCGATGGTCCGACCACGGCGCACATCCTCACCACGGGCAGCGCTGACATGGGAGAGCTGGGCATAGACCGTCCGCATACCGCCGCCATGGTCCATGACAAGGGTGCGGGTGCCGTCCTTGGCCTTCTTCACACTGATCACCTTGCCGGTCATCGAGGCGAGGACACGCTTGGGACCCTTGGCTTCGAGCGTGACGCCGTCAGAGGACACGGACGCCTTCACTGCACCATTGAGGGGCAGGGCGTAATTGTCGCTCGATGCGGAAACACAGGCGGAGGTGCCGAAAAGGACGGCGATGATCATGGCAGCGCGATGAAAAGACATGTGTCTCTCCCAAATCTTGCGCCCCGAACCCGCCTTAAAGGTGCCATAGTGTCTCCTGCCGAGGCGTTACAACGTTCATTCAATTTGCTGCTAATTTGCGCCAAATCGCTTCGGGCGGCGAAAAGCTGAGGAAATACCCGGCTGAAACGGACGGAAGAAATTTCATGACCAAGCCGATTTTGGCCGGAATCGATGCTGGCGGCACAAGCTTCAAGCTCGGCATAGCAGGCCCAGATGGCAGCATCCTGGACCGGGCGAGGGTGCCGACAACCACACCCGCCGCCACAATCGAGGCAAGTGTGGCAGCCCTGCGAAAGCTCGCGGAGGAGGCAGGCGGCAAGATCGAAGCGCTAGGCATCGCCAGCTTCGGCCCGGTGGATGTCGATCCGGCCAGCCAAAGCTACGGCACGATACTCGCGACCCCGAAGGAAGGCTGGTCCGGCACACCGCTTCTTACGCAGCTGAGCCAAGCCCTCAGCGTCCCGGCTGCCCTCGACACCGACGTCAATGCCGCCCTTATCGCGGAGCTTGCGGAGGAGGGTCTCAGCCGCGCCGCCTACATCACCGTAGGCACAGGCATCGGCGTCGGCATGATTGCAGCTGGCCAGCTCGCAGGCCGCCCCTCGCACCCGGAACTTGGCCATGTCCGCGTTGCGCGTTTCCCCGGCGACGAAACCTTCGAGGGCGTCTGCCCCTTCCATGGCGACTGCCTCGAAGGGCTCGCCTCAGCCCCGGCGCTCATCAAGCGCTTCGGACCGCTGGAGAAGCTGCCGCAGCACCACCAAGCCTGGCGCCTCGCGGGCCACTATCTCGGCCAGCTCTGCCTCACCCTCGCCAGCACGGCACGGCTTCAGCGGATCACCATCGGCGGAGGCGTGTCCGAGGCCCCTGCGCTGGTGCCGGAGGTCGCGCGAGCCTTCGAGGCCCTCAACAATGGCTACCTCCCCGAAGCCACCGCGAACCTCATCAAGAAAGCCGCCCTTGGCGAGGACGCAGGCCTCAAGGGCGCGCTCCTCCTCGCCGCCCGGGCCTAATCACGCAGGTTTTCTCAGGATCAGCCTTCCCTCAGGCCCCGGCCATGCGCTCTAACGGCGGCAAAGAGAGAGGGCCGCGATCCCGCTGGCCCCCGAACGGAGGACTATCCCATGAGAGATGCCGTCATCGTCAGCGCCGCGCGCACGCCCATCGGCAAAGCCTACAGAGGCGCCTTCAACACCACGGGAGCCGTTGAGCTCGCAGGCCACGCGGTCAAGCACGCCGCCGAGCGCGCAGGGGTCGAGGGCAGCAGCATCAACGACTGCGTCATGGGCCAGGCGCTCCAGCTCAGGACCGGCGGCATGAACCTCGGTCGTCAGGCAGCCCTCAGGGCTGGTCTCGGCTTCGACGTTCCGGGCATGACCCTCGACCGTCAGTGCGGCTCGGGGCTTATGGCGATCGCGACCGCCGCGAAGCAGGTGATTGCCGACAACATGACCACCGTCATCGCTGGCGGCGTTGAGTCGATCTCCACGAACCAGACGCCCGACGCCCAGATCATCTTCCCGAACCAGTGGCTCGTGAACGAAATCCCTGCGACCTACATGGCGATGATCGAGACGGCGGAGATCGTCGCGGAGAAGTGGAACGTCTCCCGCGACCGCCAGGACGAGTACGCCTACAACTCCCAAATGCGCACCCACGAGGCGCAACAGGCTGGTCATTATGCGGACGAAATCGTCCCGATGACCTCGGTCATGGAGAAGAAGGACAAGGCCACCGGCGAGGTAAGCCAGATGGAAGTCACCCTCGAAAAAGACGAGGGCAACCGTCCGCAGACGACGCTTGAAGGGCTTCAGGGCCTGAACCCCGTCTTCGCCAACGGCCAGCGCGTCAAGGAAGGCAAGTTCATCACCGCGGGCAACGCCTCGCAGCTCTCCGATGGCGCAGCAGCCGTCACCGTCATGGAAGCGAAAGCCGCTGAGAAGGCAGGCCTCAACCCGCTTGGCCGCTATGTCGGCATGGCCGTGGCTGGCACCGATCCTTCGGAAATGGGCATTGGCCCGATCTATGCCGTGCCGAAGGTCCTCGATCGCACTGGCCTCAAGATGGACGACATCGGCCTCTGGGAGCTCAACGAAGCCTTCTCGAGCCAGGTCCTCGCCAGCGCGGACGAGCTCGGCATCCCGATGGACCGCCTCAACGTCGACGGCGGCGCCATCTCCATCGGTCACCCTTACGGGATGAGCGGTGCACGGATGGTCATGCACGCTCTCATCGCGGGCAAGCGCGTCGGCGCGAAATATGTCTGCGTCACCATGTGCGTCGGCGGCGGCCAGGGCGCCGCAGGCATCTTCGAAGTTCTGTAAGCTGAAGAAAAGCTAGGGTCCTCTCCCGGAGGTCCCTAGTACATCCGCCCTATCCGCACCCGCTCGCCTTCGGGCGGCTGGGGGAAGGCGGGATCCTTGACGATAAGGCGGGCTTTGGGCGGCAGGCCTTCGACGTAAAAGCCGTCCTTGCCCGTCGCGACCAACGTCACGGCATAGGTCTTCACGAGTCCCGTCGGGCCATCGCCGGACACCGTACGCGCAGCCATTCCATACTCGTCATGCAGGACGAGCGCACCGAAGGGCACGAGGGTCGGGGTAATCTGGTCCGTGGTGATCTTCATACCGACGACCGTGCCGGGATTGATCGGCACGCCTTCGGGCAGGGCGACCTCGAACTGACGGTTGTCGAGGCCCTTATCATCCATGCTCGGATAGATGATGCGGATCTGGCTATCGAAGTTCTCGCCATCGATGGTGAGGAGGACGTGGTTGCCCGGCTTGATGACCTCGGCATACCGCGGCGAGAATTCACCCATCGCCATCATCGAGGCAGGGTCGAAGACCGTCACGCAGGGCGCGCCTGAATTGAGGTCAGAGCCACCTGTCCCGCCGATCAGCGAGACAACGCCCTCAATGGGGCTGAAGAGCACCTGCATCTCCTGGCTGCCCGAAGGGCGCACACGGCAGAGGGGCTGGCCAGCGCGGACCTTCTGGCTTCGGCGAACATCGACAGAGATCAGCTGGCTGTCCCGCTCCACGCGAAGGGCGACCTCGCGTTCGGCTTCGACATTGCCGTCCATGACGACTTCGCGGCCTTCGGACTCCGAGGCCACGTGCACGATGGCGACAGCCGGATAGTACTCCTTCGCAGGCGCAGGGGCCGGGTCGGACAGGAGAACATCACCGTCGATGAAGAGGTAGAGGATGAGTGCGAGAAGAGGTGCGACAGCAATCGGGATCGCCCACCGCGACCCCTTGCGGACAGGGACGTGATCCGGCTCGAGCCGTTCCGCGACCATCTCCATGTTGCCTCACCTTCTTCAGAGGGAGGCGACGTCTTCCGAACGCACCTCACCCGAGCTCGCATTCGTGCTGATCTCCTGATCAGCGCGCTCCCAGATAAGTTTCTTGCAGATTGGGCCTAAGCAACCGGAAACGGCGAGAGCATTATCGGAAAGAAGGCGTATACGCGCCCGATAAAATCGCCCGTCTTCAGGGTTGTAGATCCGTCCGGCCTGCCAGCCTTCGGCCTCGCGCTCGAACCCGTGGAGGAGGGTGACACCGACCATTGGCCTGCCGCGCAGGTCGTGATCGCGGTTGTGGGTGTCGGCGATCATGCCGCCATGGTCGCCATCGACCCAGGCCACGGTCCCGCAAGGCGTGCCGTCGCCACAGTCGCGGATCTCGACAATGCTTTCACGATCAGGCGTGTACCAGCGCCCGTCGACATCAAGGTCGGCGGCGAGGCAGGCGGGTGCCGCTAGCCCTAAAAGAATTCCAATAGTCCCCTGACAACGCATGGCCTCTACCCTGTCCCAGCGCGGTTACCCGAGTGTGACAGACAGATGATGCACCAAACAAGTGAAAAGTGCGGCAATTTGGCAGTCGCTCTTGGTCCCGCCTTGGCCCCTAGCCGAGGGGGGCAGCGCACGCTAACGGCGCGGCACTGATTTCAAACGCTTCCCGCCGAGGAAACCCGATGCCCGAACAGCCCTTTGGCTCCGACCAGCCCGATCGCCTGCGCCTAGCGGTCCAGAAGAAAGGCCGCCTGGCCGATGACACCTTCGACCTTCTGAAGAAGTGTGGCCTCACCATGAGCCAGTCGAAGAACAGGCTCTACGCACGGGTCGAGCAGCTGCCGATCGACATCCTCCTCGTCCGTGACGACGACATCCCTGCGCTGGTCGCAGGGGGTGCCAGCGATCTTGGCATCGTCGGCGGCAACGTTTTCGAGGAAGAGCGCGCGGCAGGACGGCTTGGCGACAATGTCCCGATGGTGGTGCCGCTCGGCTTCTCGAAGTGCCGCCTCTGCATCGCACTGCCCAAGGAGACGATCTACTCCGCGCCAAAGGACATGGCGGGTATGCGGATCGCCACCTCCTATCCTGCGCTCACCGAAGCATGGCTCAATGAGAACGGCGTCGAGGGCGCCAGGACCGTCGTGATGAACGGCGCCCACGAGATCGCTCCGCGCTTAGGGGTTGCGGACGCCGTCTGCGATATCGTCTCCACCGGCGGAACGCTCGATGCCAATGGCCTCGCCGTTGCGGAGACGATCTACCGCTCCGAAGCGCTCTTCATCGGCGGCCCGCTCGATGGCCGGAAAGCCGAGATCGCGGAAGCCCTCCGCCTGCGGATCGAAGGGGTCCAGCGCAGCGCCGATGCGAAATACGTGATGCTCAACGCACCGCGCGATGCGGTCGACGCCATCGCAGCCGTGCTGCCCGCAGCCGACCAGCCGACGATCCTCGAGCTCGCGGGGCAGAGCGACAAGGTCGCAGTCCACACGGTCTGCCGCGAGGAAGTGGTGTGGGAACAGCTTGAAAAGCTGAGGAAACTTGGCGCAAGCGCGATCCTTGTCCTGGACATCGACAAGATGCTCGCCTGACGAATTACTCGTCGAGCGAGCCGATCTTGTAGACAAGCGACAGGAGCGTCGTCGTGTCCGACGCCGACGCCGTGGGCGGAGCATCGCTCTCGATCTCGATCTGATAGGACGCACGAGCGGAGAGGCGGCTGTTCAGATCCACCTCGCCAAAGGACAGGATTGTGTAGACCTGCGCCTCGCCAAACGAGCCTGTCAGATCGTTCCCGATACGGAACTTATTGCTCACGAAGCTCTGCCGGTAGCGGCTTTCGAGGGCCATGATGCCATTGGTCTCGACATCCGCATCCGTCGGCGCAGGCTTGTCAAAGCGAACACCGGGACCAGCAGACACACGCCACTTCAGCGTATCGCGATTGAAGATCTTGTAGCTTGGACCAAAGCCGATCGTGGCGCGGTAGTCGAAGCCTGAGAAGAGATCCCGCTCGATCTCTGCAAAGTTGGCCAGCGACCATTTCGGCGTGAATTCACGTCTCAGATCGATCCGACCACGGTACTGCTCCTCGACCCGGACATCGCTGACATCGCCGAAGTTCGCCTGTGCCAGCGTGTCGACTTCCCACTTGCCAAAGCCGCGGGTGAGGTCGAGCGACAGGTCGAGCTCGACTTCCTCCGTGTTACCCGTGTCCACCTCGAAGCCGGAGGTCGCTGAGCCTGACCAGCCTTGCCAGAAACCCTCACGCGCCGGCGCTGGCACTTCCTGCGCTGCGGCGGGGAGGGGCTCTGCAGGCGCAGGAGCAGGGGCAGGTGCCGCCTCTGGCGCTGCTTTCTCAGGTCGCGCTGGCGTGCCCTGCGCAATCGCCGTCAATTCATCGGTGAGGTCAGGCCGCGCAGTGACGAACGCATCGAGCACCGACTGCACCACATAGGCATCGCCGGTCTCTGCCGCAGCTTCCAGCGTCGCGCGCGCCTTGGCGAGGTAGGCCTCGTCAGCGAAAGCCGCTCCGCCCGCAAAGAACGTGAGCGCCGCTGCGCTGCCGATAAGTGCATTCCGCATGGACCTGTTCCTTCCCTGATCCTCGGGAAGGAGACATGCACCCTATCTCGTCAATGTTTCGTTGACCCTTGAAGGAAAACCCGCGCCGCCAGCGCCAGGACGAGATCAAACCCGATGCAGAGCTCCGCCCAAAGCTCTGGCGCATGGAAGCCGAACAAAAGCCCCAGCACGTCAAAACTGGCATGGAACAGAAGCCCCGTTGCCAGCAGGCCCGGCTCCCGCCGATACCCGATCATCGCAATCAGGACGAACGGCATCGCATAGAGAAGCTGGAACAGCGCCCCATCAATGTCGAACCGCTCCGCCGAGAAAACCGGGTAGAAGAACGCGATCGCGATCAGAAGTGCAGCGTAGAACCCCTTGTCCCGATGCAGCCCCACGGTGGACATGAGCGCAAGGAAGAGCGCCGCAGCCACAGCCCCTGCGGCGATAGCCATGATCATCATTGCTCCGGCGCCCTCTCAAAACGGAGCCTGATCCCGTTCGCCGACCGCACGGTCAGGCGTGCCACCGGGTCAGGCTCGTGATCGACCGGCAGCACCCTGAATTTCCGCACAAGCTGTGCGAGAAGCAAGGTCGCTTCCTGAAGCGCGAACGCCGCACCCACGCAAACCCGCGCGCCCATGCTGAACGGCATGAACGCCCCGCGGATTGCTTCCTTGTTCTTTTCCTGCGCAAACCGTTCAGGCGCAAAGACATGGGGCGCCTCCCAATGGTCCTCGTGCCGGTGCATCACGAACACCGGGACCACAGCGGCCGAGCCAGCCGCCACGTCCCGTCCGCACATGCTCTCATCACCGACGACATCTCGGGAAAGGAAGGCCACAGGCGGATAGAGCCGCATGGTCTCGCGGAAGATGTTCCGCGTGAATTCGAGCTTCTTGATATCGGAGAACTCCGGCGCACGATCACCGAGGACCCGCCGAGCCTCCGCCCGCAGACCATTCTGCGCTTCCTGGTCATGGGCCAGCAGATAAAGCGCCCAGCCTAGCGCCGCCGCCGACGTCTCGTGCCCCGCAAGAAACAGCATCGCGATCTGGTCGAGCAGTTCGCCCCGATCAAACTTCGTCTTTGTCACCGGGTCTTCGGACGTCATGAAAGACGAAAGAATATCCGTATCAGGAACGTCCTCGCCAGACTTCACCGCATCCAGCCTGCGCTTCAGCGGCTTATCAAGCTCCGCCCTGATCACCCGCGCCGTCCAGAGTGCCGCGAGGTTCGAGGGGAGGAGCGAGAGCGGAAAACCCGACGTGGCGATCATCCCCTGGCGGTAGGCAACCT
Source organism: Parvularcula mediterranea (assembly GCF_013085255.1). Lineage (GTDB taxonomy): Bacteria > Pseudomonadota > Alphaproteobacteria > Caulobacterales > Parvularculaceae > Parvularcula > Parvularcula mediterranea. The sequence goes on along the minus strand of NZ_JABFCX010000003.1, from coordinate 234,872 downwards.
CCTGGAACTTGTCGAAGGCGGAGAAGATCGTCTTCGCCTGCTCCGCTGTCATGCCTTCGGAATAGATCGTCCTGAAGATGATGTCCCCGGCATAGTGGGTCATCTCGACCTGAACGTCCGTCTCTTGACCAACCGCTCCCTCGATGCGATCGAGGCTGCCCAGCACCGCATCCTGCATCATTGGAAAGACACCTCGCACGCCCGCATGGGTGAAGGCCTGGTCAATGATCCGCCGCTGCCGCTCCCACGCCTCGCCATTGGAAACGAAGATCGAATAGCCCGTCAGCTTGCGGAGCATATCGTCCATGAGCTTTCCCTTGGGAAACTCCATCGGACGTTTCACCAGCATCTCACGGATCGTCTCAGGATCGCGCACGGAGTACTGGTCACCCGCATTCATCATCGGGATCTTCGGCACCTTGTTCTTCGTCACCCCGCCGGTGGAGAAGGCGCCTTCAGGAAAGATGCTCAGCCCCGAATGCAGCACCGCCCTGATGCGATCCACACGGGTCCCACCCTTTGGCGGCCTCGGCATCGGTGGGGTGAGGCGGTCCATGTCAGGCCTTATCGTCCAGCGGCACGAACTTCAGAACGATGCCGTTCCGTGAGCGGATGGTCAGGCGTGCCATCGGATCAGGAGTGTGCCCCTCAACTGGCTCCACCCGGAACTGTCTGAGGCACATGGCAAGGAACAGCACAGCCTCCTGGGTCGCGAAGGAAGCGCCGACGCAAACCCGTGCGCCGAGGCCAAAGGGGAGGTAGGCGGAAGAGATTGCCTCCTTCTGATCGTGATCGGCAAACCGGTGCGGACAGAATTCATGGGGCTGTTCCCAGATCTCCTCGTTCCGGTGCATGAGCCAGACCGGGATTGACGCAAGGTCGCCCGGGCAGAGCTCGTGCTTGCGCATCTTCTCCTCCTTCGTAGCATCACGATTGATGTACGCGACGGGTGGATAGAGGCGCAGCGCCTCGCGGAAGGTATTGCGCGCGAGCTGGAACTTGCGAACATCGGAGAAGGCGGGCCGCCCCTCGGGCAAGGCTTCGAGAACCTCCCGCCGCACCGCGTCCTGCATCTCCTGATCCTTCGCGAGGAGGTACAGCGACCAACCGAGCGACACCGCCGATGTCTCATGCCCCGCAAGGAAAAAGGCGCTGATATGATCGTGGAGCTCACCACGGTCGAAGCGTTTCCCAGTTTCAGGATCGGAGCAGCTAATCAGCGAACCGAGGATATCATTCTGAGGCGTCTCTTCGCCCGCCTCGATGGCAGAGAGGCGCCTGTCGATGGGCTTGATAAGCTCTTCACGGATGATCTTACCGTTCCGCTTCAGCATCCCCGCTTGCGGGTTCAGAAACTCAGGAACGCCAAGGCTCCACGAAATGCCGAATTGATAGGCCGCACGCTGATAAGCTTCGAAGGCACCGAACATCCGGTTGGCATCGTCGCGCGCAATCTCTTCAGAGAAGAGCGTCCTGTAGATGATGTCCCCTGCGAAGAGGTTGGTCTCCTCAGTCACATCGAAGGTTGCGCTTCCGCGTCCGGTGATCCGGTTCAGGCTGGCATCCACAGCGTCGAGCATCAAAGGCAGGACGGCCTTCACCCCGGCATTCGTGAACGCCTGGTCGATGATCCTTCTCTGGTAGAGCCAGTCGTCACCGTTCGAGGTGAACATGCTCCCCCCGGCCAGCCAGCCCAGCATCTTCCTGGTCTGCTTCGATTTTGGAAAGTCCGCATACCGCTTGACCAGGATCTCCCGGATCCATTCTGGATCGCGCACAAGGAAAGCTCGCTTGACCTGCTCGATCGGTAGGTTCGGCGTCCTGATCTTCGTGATCGTCAGTGTACGGTAAGCTCCCGCCGCAAAACCGGAGATCGACGAGTCGAACGACGCCCAGAGTTTTTGCAGGGCATTCGCCTTGTCCTTCGGCTCGGGCATCGGTGGGCGCAGGTTGGTCATGCTTCTTGTCTCGTCGTCACAATAGGCCGCGGGCGGGTCAGGAGTTCGAACCAGTCGAACTCCGTCCCGCATTCCGTCGGCTCAAGATATTGGAAATGGTAGGCCTGATGGTCGGCCTTGATTGCCTTGTAGCGTTCGGGCGTATGGGACTTGTGAAACGCCGGACGCTCGATGATATGCCTCGGCGGCGACTGAGGCGGCTCGAGCCTCGTCTGCATATCCATACGGCACGTCGTACCCGGATCAGCGCCAGCCGTCACATCGAAGACCTGAAGCCTGTCCGTAGACAGAACAAGCCTGACATCATCCTTGAAACCCTCGTCCTGATCGTAAGCGTTGTACCCGGCAATCGACTGGCCGAGGAAGAGGACCTTCACCTCAGGCCCTTCGCTCCCGATTGCAGGATCAGCCCGCAAGGCATCGGCCACGGTACGCATCAGCAGGAGGCAACCAAGGCTGTGGCAGGAGAGAACAATCTCATCCGCCTCATCCGCCTTCACCGCGGCAAGGATCTGATCGACGAAAGCCTTTGACCGCTCCTCGGAACGCGAAAACCGTCCGTAGGCTGTCTCCCGCACGAAATCGAAGCTCCGGGTCAGCCACCAGATACCGATCGACTGATCGAGCCAGCGCCAGATCACGAACAGCCCGCCGAGCACCACGGCCAAAGCCGCCGCCTGCACAATGATCGCTGCCTCGCCAAGACCACCGGCAAGCAAACCAGCGAGCCACCACGCGCCGAACCCCAAAACCGCCGACAGGAGAGCCGCGACGATCAAAGCAGCAGGCGGCAGCATCACGGCGAGCCCCAAGGCTCTCGCGATGCCAAAATTCTCTTGAATGAACCCCCGGCGCCAGCAATCCCCCACGATGAAGAAGGCAGCGGCAGCGAGGGAAGGGGCCTTCCGCCCTGACCAGATCCTCCGGATATCGTCATCCCACCGGAGAAAGTCGTAGGTCGTCTCCGTCTGCCCGTCAGCGCGCTCCGCGCTCAGGGTCCAGCGGTTGACCACGTTCGACACCCTGGCCCTCGGCGAAAGCTCGAGGCTCATGCCGTGTCTTTCAGCCGCCAGAGGCACGCCTTTCTCAAAGCGGGCATAGTAGGGCGAGGGGCCTCGCGGGTCGAAGCCGGACACGAAGAACACATGCCGCCTGAACGGTCGCTCGTCCTTCGCCTCTCGATCCACCTGATGCTCTCCCTGTCTGCCCGGAGGGGGAGACAGGTTGCTAGCAGCGGTCGCGCACCCGCGCCACATGGAACCGGGAGAGCGGAAAACTTCCGGGAAAGTTCCCCAATTCACCGTTGACGCCAGTCTAAACCAGCGGCATTAGCGTCCGCTCAGCGCTGCTGTAGCTCAGAGGTAGAGCACTCCCTTGGTAAGGGAGAGGTCGAGAGTTCAATTCTCTCCAGCAGCACCATTTTCTGATCTCACGGGCCGCAGGCCCTCCGATGGGGCGGGCTGACCGCCCGAGCCGCGGTCGCGGCTTTCGCGCTCAGAGGTATGCGAACACCATTCGCTCTTCCGTACCGCTCATCCTGGTAGCTTGGTCCCGTCCTGTCCGCCGGAAGACGCACAAGCGTGCGTCCGGGCCGGTCAGGCCCGCCCCATCGGAGGCGCCACGCGCCGTGAGATAGAAAAAGCGCAGCTCCCTCCGTTTGACCCTCTGATCCGGTTCCGCGTAGCGTTCCTCCCAAAAGAACCACGGGAAGAAACGCCATGGAACGCCTCGTCCGCCGGGTCCCTTCGACCCTTAGCGAGTCCGATCACCCCTACCTGAACGGAGCCTGGACGCCGAACTTCGACGAGTACGACGCCGAGGAGATGGAGGTCATCGGCGAGATCCCTGCTGACCTCGACGGGATCTACGTTCGCAACACCGAGAACCCGGTCCATGACGCCATCGGGAAGTACCATCCCTTCGATGGCGACGGGATGCTACACATGATGCGCTTCTCAGGGGGCAAGGCTTCCTACAAGAACCGTTTCATCCGCACCCGGGGCTTTGAGGCAGAGCAGGAGGCCGGGCGGTCCCTCTGGATAGGCTTCACCGGCAATCCGCAGAAGTCAGAACGTCCCGGCTGGGGTGCGCACGGCTACGTCAAGGACAGCTCTTCCACCGACGTCCTTGTGCACGCAGGCCAGATCCTCTCGACGTTCTGGCAATGCGGGGAGGGCTACCGGCTCGACCCGGAAAGCCTCGACACGCTTGGGATCGAAGGCTGGACGCCGGATGACGGCATTTCAGCCCATCCCAAGGTCGACCCAAAGACAGGCGAGCTCCTGTTCTTCAACTACTCGCTCAAGGCGCCGTACATGCACTATGGCGTGGTCGGCGCGGATAATCAGCTCAAGCACTATATCCCCGTGGAGCTGCCCGGCGGACGGCTGCCCCATGACATGGCGTTTTCCGAGAACTTCTCGATACTGAATGACTTCCCGCTCTTCTGGGCACCCGAAGCGCTGGAGAACGGCTACTACGTCCCGGTCTACAAGCCAGAGCTTAAATCCCGCTTCGCTATCCTTCCAAGATACGGGCAGCCAGCGGACATCCGCTGGTTCGAGGCCGACCCCACTTACGTTCTTCACTATACGAACTGTTACGAGGAGGGCGACGAGATCGTCCTCGACGGCTACTTCCAGAACGCGCCGTGGCCCGAGCCGAATGAGCGCTTCGACCCAAAGTACCGGCTGCTCGCAGCGGGCATCGACTACCATTCCTTCAAGCCGCACCTTCACCGCTGGCGCTTCAACCTGAAGACCGGAGAGACCCGTGAGGAACCTCTCTACAAGGATCATTACGTCGAGTTCGGCACGATCAACCCGCAATACCTCATGCGGAAGAACCGCTATGTCTACAGCGCAACGGCAGAGCCTGACTGGTTCCTCTTCAATGGGCTGATCAAGCACGACCTCGAAACGGGCGCGACCCAGCGCCTGCATTTCGGTGACAAGCGCTTTGGCTCCGAAGCCCCCTTCATCCCGCGCAAGGGCGCCACGGAAGAGGATGACGGCTACCTCGTCAGCTTCATCACCGACATGAACACCGATCGCTCCGAATGCGTCGTCCTCGACGCCAGGGACATCGAGCGCGGCCCTCTCTGCCGCATCTTCCTGCCCCATCGTATCTGCAGCGGCACCCATGCCGTTTGGGCGGGTGCTGACGAATTGAGCGCGTGAGGCCATACATGAGCAAAGCCATCTACATTCTCGGCGGCTACCAGTCCGACTTCGCTCGCAATTACACACGCGAGGACCTGTCGATCTTCGACCTCTTCGCCGAAGGGGTCCGCGGTGGGCTCGAGAACGCCTCGCTTGGTCCCAAGGACGTCGAGGTCGCCCATGTCGGCAACTTCGTAGGCGAGCTTTTCACGGGGCAGGGGATGCTCGGCGGGTTCATGGGGCACGTCCATCCTGACCTCGCCGGGGTGCCTGCCTCCCGCCACGAAGGGGCCTGCGCGTCAGGCTCCCTCGCAGCCCTTGCAGCCATGGCGGACCTCGAGAGCGGCCGCTACGATCTCGCCTGCGTCGCAGGGATCGAGCTGATGCGGAACGTCCCGGGCAAGGACGCAGCCGACCATCTCGGTGCCGCCATCTGGGTCGGAGAAGAGGCCGAGGACGCGACCTTCATCTGGCCAGCCATGTTCTCAGGCCTCGCAGAGGAAGTCGACCGCCGCCACGGCCTCAACCACGACCACCTGGCCGAGATCGCACAGATCAACTTCGCCAACGCCAAGCGCAACGGCCGCGCCCAGACCCGCGGCTGGACCCTCACTGACGAGCACTTCTCAGATAATGAAGAGCTCAACCCAGTCGTCGAAGGCTGGATGCGGCGCCACGATTGCAGTCAGATCACGGACGGTACTGCCGTCGTCTTCCTCGCCAGCGAAGAACGCGCCCGTGCCCATGCGAAGAAGCTCGGCAAACCGCTCGAAAGCTTCGCCCGGATCAAAGGCTGGGGCCACACCACCGCGCCCATGCTAATGGATACCAAGCTCACAGCCAGTCAGGGTCAGGACTATCTCCTGCCGTGGACCCGCAAGGCCATCACCGATGCCTACGGGCGGGCAGGGGTCTCTGGCGCTGAAGAAATCGACGCGATCGAGACCCATGACTGCTTCACCATCAACGAATACATCGCGATCGAGCATTTCGGCATCACCGCCCCCGGCGAGGCATGGAAGGCAGTCGAGGATGGCCGCATCGCCCACGGCGGCTCGATCCCCGTGAACCCCTCCGGCGGCCTCATGGGCATCGGCCATCCGGTTGGCGCCACGGGCGTCAGGATGCTGCTCGACGCCTCCCATCAGGTGACTGGCCAAGCTGGCGACATGCAGGTCGAGGGTGCACGGAACATTGCAACCTTCAACGTAGGCGGCTCGGGCACCACCAACTGCTCCTTCGTTGTGGGAGTCGACGCATGAAGGCAGTGCGCGGGATCATCGTCGCCCTCGTCACCGCGCTGATTGGCTACGGCGTCGCGTGGACAGCCAGCCAGAGCAGCATTCAGGTGTCGCTGCCGTTCTATGTGGGAGGCCTCTTCCTCCTCTGTGGGATCCTCTCCTTCGCCATCAATTGGCTGGTCTTCATCCCGTCAGCGATGGCGCGTACGGAGAAGTTCTACGACCTCACAGGCTCGATCACCTATCTCTCCATGATGGGCCTAGCGCTAGCGCTGACGCCATCCTTAGACCTCCGCGCCAAGCTCGCGGCGGGCGCGGTAATTCTGTGGAGCCTGAGGCTTGGCCTCTTCCTCTTCACGCGGATTAGTGCCGACGGCCACGACAGGCGCTTTGCGGAGATCAAGATCAACCCCTTCCGCTTCCTCGCCGCGTGGAGCATCCAGGCGCTCTGGTGCCTCCTCACCGCCGCAGCGGCCCTCGCGATCATCACCAGCCCGAAGCAGCAGCCCCTCGACATCTTCCTCGTCGTCGGCGGCGCCATGTGGGTGATCGGCTTCCTCATCGAAGTCATCGCGGACGAGCAGAAGAAGGCCTTCCGCAAGGACCCGGCCAATGCAGGCAAGTTCATCGACAAGGGCCTCTGGTCCCGCTCGCGCCATCCCAACTACTTCGGAGAGATCCTCCTTTGGACAGGCATGGCCGTCGCGGCGATCCCGGTCCTGACAGGCGGCCTGTGGATCACGCTCATCTCGCCGCTGTTCGTGACCCTGCTCCTCACCAAGGTCAGCGGCATCCCGCTTCTGGACGCCTCGGCTCGCAAGCGTTGGGGCGATGATCCGGAGTACCGGGCCTATCGAAAGCGAACTCCAGCGCTCATTCCCCGCCTCGGATCGTGACCATCAAGAGTGATCGGCAGGCTCCATCGATCACAATTTCGGTACATTTCAGGCGAAAAAAACTGCCCGGGCGAAGGAACTATTCTGAGAACGGCGCAGCCATTGGCCTGCAGCCACGATTTCAGGAAAAGACTGCAAACGTGATGGTTTAACCTGAACAGCTCAGCCGCATTGCGCGCTGATCAATCTTATCTAGCTTGTTCATCACGAGGTAACTTTCAAGCGGCGCCGCCGCTCGTCCCGGCTGGGTGGAGGTCGGGAATCCACTGTGCCTCGAATGACGCCGTGGGGGCTTCATGACGCGTATGAACAAAGCTGTTGTCATCGGGGGAGGGCCAGCTGGCCTCACAGCCGCAAGGACGCTCCAGGAGAAAAGCTCCGACTGGACGCCTGAAGTCTTCGAGGCCCACAGCCTCGTCGGCGGCATCTCCCGCACCGAAAGCCATAATGGCTACCGCTTCGACATTGGCGGCCACCGCTTCTTCACGAAGGTCGACGAGGTCACCGAATTCTGGCGCCGGACGCTCAAGGATGAGTTCGTCACCCGCGAGCGCATGTCGCGCATCTATTACAACGGCAAATTCTATTCCTACCCGCTGAAGATCTTCAACGCGCTGACCAATCTCGGCCCGTTCGAGGCTGCTGCCATCATGTGCAGCTACGCCAAGGTCCGTATTTCTCCGCTCAAGGAAGAAGAGACGTTCGACCAGTGGGTGACCAACCGCTTCGGCAAGCGCCTCTTCGACACGTTTTTCAAGACGTATACGGAAAAGGTCTGGGGCATCCCATGCTCGGAAATCCGCGCCGACTGGGCTGCTCAGCGGATCAAGAACCTCTCGGTCTCAAAGGCCGTCTGGAACGCGCTGACCGGCGCGAACGATACCGTCAGCCTGATTGAGGAATTCGAGTACCCACGCCTCGGCCCCGGCCAGATGTGGGAAAAGTGCACCCAGGACATCGAAGAAGATGGCGGCCAGGTCGTCATGAACACCCGGGTCGAGAAAGTGCACCGCACCGACCAGCACGTCGATGCCGTCACCGTGCGCGGCCCTGACGGAGAAGAGCGCCGGGTCGAGGGCGATCAGTTCATCAACTCGATGGACCTCCGAACGCTCCTCCGCGTCATGGATCCTCCGCCGCCGCCAGCGGTCATGGAGGCAGCCGACAAGCTCAAGTACCGCGACTTCCTCATCGTCACGCTGGTCCTCGACCACGCCGATCCGTTCCCGGACAACTGGATCTACGTCCACAGCCCCGAGGTACAGGTCGGCCGTATCCAGAACTTCCGCGCCTGGTCCCCGGACATGGTGCCGGACGAGGGGACGTCGTCTCTCGGCATGGAATACTTCTGCCACGAAGGCGACGGCCTCTGGGAGATGTCTGACGAGGACCTCATCAAGCAGGCGGGCGAAGAACTCGAAAAGATCGGCCTCGCCCCGGCTTCAAGCGTCATCGACGGTGCCATCATTCGTCAGCCCAAGGCCTATCCGGTCTACGACGCCGACTACACGCCGAATCTCGAAATCGTCCGGGCCTGGCTCGAAGGCTTCGACAATTTCCAGACCGTCGGCCGCAACGGCATGCATCGCTATAACAATCAGGATCACTCCATGCTGACGGCGATGCTGGCAGCGGACAACATCCTGGGCGGCAGCCACGACCTCTGGAACGTCAATGTCGAGCGCTCCTACCACGAGGAGTTCGTCAAGGCGGACAAGAAGGACGGCGAACCTCCGCGCAAGGACGACGACGACATCGATGGCGACAAGGTAGCGGAGCTCGCCGCCTATTCGGCCGTGATCCCCGCAAAGAACGCCGAGGCCACCATCGCCCGCTGCGTCTCCGCCGCGCTCGCCGCAGACCCCGCTCCGGCAGAAGTCATCGTCGTCGATGATGCCTCAACCGATCGCACCGCCGAAATCGCCCGCAAGCACGGCGCTACAGTGATCTCCCATGAGGAGAAAACCTCCGTCGGCCCTGCGCGCGCGAGGAACACGGGCGCAGCCCATGCGACCACGGACAATTACGTCTTCATCGACGCCGACGTGGTGATCGAGCCTTCCGCACCGAAGCATCTCCTCCGCGAGATCGGTGACGATCCGCAGGTCGCAGCGGCCTTCGGCTCCTACGGCAGCGAGCAGGCCTGTCCGAACCTTGTGGCCCGCTACGCGAACCTCAGGCACCATTATTTCCACCAGACCGGCAAGCGCGAAGCGAACAGCTTCTGGACCGGCCTCGGTGTTATCCGTGCACAGGCTTTCTCCCGCCTCAACGGCTTCTCGAACGACATCCTGAAGCCTGCGATGGAAGACGTGGAGATCGGCCACCGCCTCGCAGAGAGCGGCTATCGCATCCGCCTCGTGCCCAAGGCGCAAGGCAAGCACCTCAAGAACTGGACGCTGAAGCAGCTCTGGCGCGACGATATCCACTCCCGTGCGATCCCCTGGTCGACCCTGATCGTCCATGGCCGCGCGCCCGCGAAGACGCTCAACACGCGGATCGAGGAGAAGGCCAAGGCCGTGGCTGTCGGCTTCGCGCTCCTCTGCCTCGCGGTGGCCTTCTTCGTCCCGGCGGCATGGTTTGGCGTCGCCATCGGCGCCATCACCTATGCGGTGATGAACGAGCACTTCTTCAAGCTCCTCTACCGCAAGGGCGGGCTCAGGACAGCGATCGCAGGGGTAGGGCTCCACGCCGCCTACCACTTCTATTCGTCAGCATGCTTCTCGCTGGTCGCAGCGGCAAAAATGCTCCGCCTGCCTCCCTTGGCCGCCAAGAGCCACGCATGGGTCCTCAAGCCCCAGCCTCAGCGTCGCCTGAGGTAGAACCCGCGGGCCATGGCGACATGGGACAAGACGATCAGCAGCGACCGCGCCAGCTTGCCCGAACCGCCAGCGGCGTAGGGCCAGCTGACAAGGTCGCGGTAGAAGCCGAAGCCCCGCACCCGGAGGGGCTCGGCATCGCCCGTCCGCTCGAGCTTGTCCGACAGGTCCCGCGCACCCCGGCCATAGTTCGTATGCTGACGCCAGAAGCTCTCCATCCGCAAATCATGGAAATGCTCCACGATCGCGCATTCGGCCTGAACCGTCTCACCGCCTCGCGCCCGCCATCGGATGCAGAAGTCCCTGTCCTCGGAAGCCGTCCGCAGCGCAGGATCAAACCCGCCGCAGTCAAGGAAAGCCTCCCGCGCGCAGGCGAAATTGTTCGACGTGAAGAACGCGAGATCCGCGCCGTCCTTCTTGTAGAGGAAGGTGATGATGTCCTGGCTCGCCGCAGCGAAGACGTTCCGCTCCAGCCCATTGACCACCAGCCCGCCGGCCAACCGCTCAGGATGCCCGTCCAGCACCGCCAGATAGCGCTCCAGCCAGTCAGGACAGGGGCGGCAGTCATCATCCGTAAACGCCAGATACCGCCCGTGCGCTTCGTTCGCACCGCGGTTGCGCGCAGCGCCCGGCCCGGCATTCTCCTGCCTGATCACCCGCAGCGCAAAATCATCAGCATAAAGCGCAGGGTCGATCATCACAGGCTCCGGCGAGCCGTCATCGACCACCACCACCTCGAAACTCGGCCCCTCAAGCCCCCGCAGGCTCTCGACGCAGGCCGCGATTTGCTCCGGACGCCCATAGGTCGGGATGATGATCGAAAACTCAGGGCCCGTCATTTCGAGCCGCGCTTTTCAAGCCAGCTCGCGACCCGCTGCTCCACCCCGGCAGGCACCGCGTGCTTGCCCGCATGGATCGCCACCTCGGCAACGCTGGGCCGTCCCCCGGCATATGCCGCCTTGAGGAGAGGCCAGAACGCTGACCTCTGGCCCTCGAGCGAAGCCGTCTGGCTCGCCGCCGTCAGGAGAAACCCGGCGAAGCTCCGATCGGTGAACAGCGCGCGCCGCTCCTCCGCCCATTCCTGCTGCCAGCGCCAGCGCAACGAATGGCTGACGCGGGAGCGGGCATCATGAACCGCGTAGATCGACAGAACCTCGTCCGTATCCGGAAAGATCACCTCCGCCCGGGCCTCGCCCGCGCGGAGGAGCCAGTCACGATCCACAAGCCGGGGCAGGTCCTTGTCGAAGGGCACCTCCTCGAACAGCGACCGCGGCGCGAGGATACAGGACGTCTGGATCGCACCCTCGGTCCCAAGGCTCCTGTCGCGGCAGAAGATATAGTCAGAGATCGGCTCACCCGCCCGCGGTCTGCGCCGAGGAAAGACCAGATCCTGCGTCTCACCAAGCAGCCGGAAATGACAGCAGACAATCGCCCGGTCATGCCCACGCGCATCAAACGCCTCGACCTGCAGGCGCAGCTTCTCCGGCATCCAAAGATCGTCATCGTCGAGAAGCGCGATCAGATCCCCGCCCGCCGCACGTATGCCGACATTCCGCGCCTCGGCGTTCCCGAGCGCTACCTCATTCACGATGACCGTCAGCCGGTCATCGCTGATCCCATGAAGCGCGGCCAGCGTCTCCGGCGAGCCGCCATCGACCACAACGAGGGCCTCTAAATCATGGAACGTCTGGGCGAACACGGACTGAACCGCCTTCACGACGTCGCCGGGACGGTTGTGGGTCGGAATGATCACAGAGACGCGGGGCATGGCGGATCGCCTGAAACTCCTGCAGAGTCTGGTGCTAAGCCCCTGCAAAGGCAAGAAATGAATGCAATCCGTATGCGAATAGCTTTCTTCGTCGGTGCGTTCCCGATGACCTCCGAGACCTTCGTAGTGAACGCTGCAAAGAAAATCCTCGACGCAGGGCACGACCTCGACATCTACGCCGTCGATCCCACAAGCCGCCAGACCAGCGACGTGCAGGAAACGGTGGCCCGCTACGGCATGATCGAGCGCACGCGCTCACCGGATGTGCCGCACTCGGACCTCCTCAAGCTGCCCGCCGTCCTCAGCGCGTTCGCCAAGACCCTAGGCCGCGAAGGGGCAGGCGCGCTGCGCCTCCTGACCACCAGGAGCCTCGACGGCCTGAGGACCGCCGCCCGCGCCGTCTTCGACGCTTCGGCCCTCAAGAAGGGCGCGGAGTACGACGTCATCCACGTCCATTTCGGTCAGCTCGCAGGCCGCGTCCTGCACCTCAGGCGCACAGGGCTCCTCAAGGGCAAGGTCCTCGTCCATTTCCGCGGCTCGGACATCTCCTCCCACGTGCAGGCGCAGGGCGATGACGTCTACGCCAACGTCTTCGAGGAGGCGGACGGCTTCGTCTCGAACTGCGCCTTCTTCCGGAACAAGGCTGTCCGCCTCGGCGCCCCGGCGGAGATGACCGGCATCCTCGTCTCAGGCCTCGATACGTCGAACTTCCCCTACAGCCCGCGCACCATTCCGAAGGAGGGGCCGGTGAAGCTCATTTCCGTGGGCCGTTTGGTCGAGAAGAAGGGCTTCGGCGACGTCATCGAGGCTCTGCCTGAGGTGCTCAAACACCACGACGTCCACTACACCCTCATCGGCGACGGCATCCTCCGCGCCCCGTTCGAGAAGCGTATCGCAGAGCTTGGGATAGGCGACCACATCACCTTCCTCGGGGCCCAGTCCCTCGACACCGTCGCCAGGGAGCTCAAGGCCAGCCACATCTTCCTCGGCCCCTCGGTCACTGCCCCTGACGGCAACCAGGACGCGCCGATCAACACCCTCAAGGAGGCTATGGCCAGCGGCACGCCGGTCATCGGCACGACCCATGGCGGCATCCCCGAACTCGTGGAGGACGGCGTCTCCGGCTACCTCGTGCCAGAGTACGACCCGCCAGCCATCGCCGAGGCCCTGACCCGCCTGATCAGCGAAAGCGACCGCTGGCCAGAGATGGGCCGACGCGGCGCGGACAAGGTCCTGGAGGACTACGACCTCGAGAAGACCGGCGAGACCATGCTGGGCTTCTACCGCAAGCTGATGACTCCGGGTGCGACCTTCGCGTGAAGCGGGTTAGGTAGACCCGGTGACGAGTGGCCGGGCAGGGGACATGACGGAGAAGGCGAAGGACCAAAGCGACTGGGCGCTGCTCCGCGCCGCATTCCGCACGTCGGTCCCAGTGCGTCTCCAGCCGCTCCTGTCGAGACCTGAGTTCTGGATTCTCGTCGCCGTCTTCCTCACCCTACTGATCTTCTATGACGGCATCGGCAGGCGTGATGCCGAGCAATACATACGCGGCGCGAGGGCATGGCTCGACCAAGGTCTCTATCTCGGTCAGGACCATTGGGAGCTCCGCCACCCCTTCGTCCTTCCCATTGCCGTGAGCTTCAAGCTCTTCGGCCTAGGCAACCTGCAGGCCACGCTGCCGAACTTTCTCTACACGGCGCTTCTCGCGCTCCTCAGCTACCGCGCAGCCCTGCCGCGTTTCGGTCAGCTCACGGCCTTTCTCTTCGGCCTTTTCGCCGGCACCTCGGCCCTCACAGCCATCCTCGCAGCCGAAGTCCGCATCTTCGGACCAGAGATTTTCTTTGCAGCGCTTGGCGTCTGGCTCTTCACCAAGGCATCAGACGGCGGCGAGAAGCCCGCCCGGCTCATGGCGTTCAGCGCGCTCGCCTGCTTCCTCTCATGGCTCTGCCGGGAAAGCGCAGCCTACCTGCCCATGGCCATCGGCCTTTTGTCGCTGGTCGCCGTCTTCTGGCGAAAGACGCTCAGCTTCCTGAGCTTCGCAGCTTTCTGCCTCTGCTACTGGGCACTCCTCGCCGCCGAAGCGCTCAGCTATTTCCTGCTCACCGGTGACCCGCTCTACCGCTACCGCACCGACCTCGGCCACGGCGGAGGGGGCGAAGGCACCGGGCTCATGGAAATCGCCAAGCCGCCCCTTGAGTTTCTCATCAAACCCCTCGTCGGAACCCTCAGCGCGCCATCCTCCGCACCGTTCCTCGTGACCGTCACGGGAGCGCTCATAGTCTTTGCCCTGAGGAAAAGGCTGCCCGCCGCACTCAAGAGCTGGCCCGTCGCAGTCCTCGCTTTCACGTCATTCGTCGCAGTGATCCTCAACGCTTTCGTCTTCAGCCTCGAAGACCCCTATTACTACCCATTCCTTCAGTACACGGCGATGCTCGTCGCCGCGATCCTCCTCGCGAAGCTCAGGCCCCATCTTACAGGCGGAGCCTTCGCGGCAGTCGTCGGCGCGGTCGTCCTCATCGACTGGGCAGGCGCCGACTTCCGCAAGCACGGCCGCTACGAAGACGCCCGCTTCGTCGCCGAGCTCTCATCGCCCGACAGGCCCGTCTTCACCGACCCCATCCCCATGATCCGCGCCCGCTGGCACCTCGGCTACACAATGGACGACGAAGCGGAGATCGAGCACCAGGTCCGCTGGGTCGGCCTCGTTGAGGAGGAGGGACGCCAGTGCGACGTCGTACTCGTTTCCCTCGAGACAGGGCTCGAGCTCTACGAGGCTCAGACCACGCTGTCAGAGCCCAACCTCCGCTTCCTCGAATATTACGAGGTCAAACCGAGGCGTCTCACCCACCGGGTCATCCACGCCTTGCCCGCGTGGCTCCCCATTCCCCGCTATGCGCGCAAGTTGGCCGAGCCGCAGCCCATGATGGCGTTCCACGTCGACCGGGGGAGCAGGTATGCCTGCCCGATGAAGGAAGCCCTCTACTTCCACGGCCCCAATGTCTGGCGCTCTTCCCCTTGAGAACCCGCTCGGCACGTGCCATCTCCCGGCGATGGCTGGCGAGACGACGCGCGATCAGGAAAGCAAGCCCTCCGAGAAGGAGGACAAGGAGCTGACCCGCGAGGAAAAGCTCGCCAAGGCCCTGCGCGACAATCTCCGCCGCCGCAAAGCCAAGAAGGACTAAGCCCTTGGATAAACTCGCCATTATCGGCGGCCGTGAGCTCTACGGCGAACTCCGCATCTCCGGCGCGAAGAACTCGGCGCTGAAGGTCATGGCTGCGTGCCTCCTCACTGACGGCAAGCTGATCCTCGATGAGGTCCCCGACCTTGCCGACGCCCGCCAGCTCCTTGTGCTGCTCGAGAACCACGGGGTCCAGTGGACGCGCGAAGGCGCGCGCCTCACCCTCGACGCCGGCACCATCACCTCGACCACCGCGCCCTATGAGATCGTCCGCAAGATGCGCGCGAGCTTCAACGTCCTCGGCCCCATCCTCGCAAGGGAAGGGCAGGCCAAGGTCTCGCTCCCCGGCGGCTGCGCCATCGGCGCCCGGCCCGTGGACCTGCACCTCGACGCCTTCCGCGCGATGGGTGCTGATATCGAACTCGAAGAAGGCTACGTCCTCGCCGAGGCCAAGGGCGGCCTTAAAGGCGCTGAGGTCGAATTCCCCTTCGTCTCCGTCGGCGCGACTGAGCACGTCATGATGGCGGCCACCCTCGCCAAGGGTACGACCGTCCTCAAGAACGCAGCCCGCGAGCCTGAGATCGTCGATCTCGGTGACTGCCTCCGCGCGATGGGCGCCAAGGTCGAGGGCGACGGCACCGACACGATCACCATCACCGGCGTCGACCGCCTCGAAGGCACCACCCACGAAGTTGTCGCTGACCGCATCGAGATGGGCAGCTATGCCATGGCCGTCGGCGCTGTGGGCGGAGAGCTGCTGCTCGAACGTGGCCGCCGCGACCTTCTCGGCACAGCCGCCGCAGTGATGGAAGAAAGCGGCCTGACCCTCAAAGAGGAGGAGAGGGGCCTGCGCGTCTCCCGCTGGGGTACACCGACGGTTTCCACGAGCGTCACGACCGAGCCCTATCCCGGCTTCGCCACCGACCTCCAGGCCCAGTACATGGCCCTCATGGCCAAGGGCGACGGCGAGGCGACGATTAAAGAGACGATCTTCGAGAACCGCTTCATGCACGTGCCAGAGCTTCGCCGTCTCGGCGCAGATATCGACGTGGACGGACGAACGGCGACCGTCAGGGGCGTCAAGCGCCTCAAGGGCGCGCCCGTCATGGCGACCGACCTGCGCGCCTCCATGTCCCTCATCATCGCGGCCCTTTGCGCCGAGGGGCAAACCATGATCAGCCGTGTCTACCATCTCGACCGCGGCTTCGAGAAACTGGACGACAAGCTGCGCAGTGTCGGCGCGCTTATCGAACGTATCAAGGACGAGGACTGACGCCTCATGGCAGCCTACCAACCACTTGCCCTCATCGCTGGCGACGAAGAGGACCTCAAAACCCTCTCCGCCCTGATGCAGGACGCGATCGTCAAGATCGCCGACATCGCCTACCTCCAGGACGAGCGCCGCTTTGTCCTCATGGCGAACCGCTTCGTCTGGGAGAAAAAGCGCGGCTTCTTCTCGAAGGGCATGCGTGTGCGGACAGGCATCCATTTCGACGACGTCACCGCGGTGAAGGCGCGCGGGGTCCGCATGGACGCAAAAGACGCAGTGATCGACATCCTCTCCATGGAGTATGAGGGCGGCGAAGATGGCGGTGCCATCACCCTCAACCTCGCAGGCGGCGGGACGATCAGGCTGGAAGTCGAAGCGGTGAACGCCACCGTCAACGACGTCTCCGAGCCCTGGCGCGCCAGCCGCAAGCCGGACCACGAACTGGGCTAAGAATGCGCAGACTGACAACCAAGGACGCGGGCTTCGAGAAGGAGCTCCGCGCGCTCCTGCAGCGCGACGAAGAGGCCGTGCGCGGCATCTCCGACAGCGTTCGCACGATCGTGGACGATGTCCGCACCCGCGGCGACGCAGCGCTCGTCGAGCTGACCCAGCGCTTCGATCAGACGGACCTCTCGGGCGGTCTCGCTGTCACGGAAGCCGAGATCGACGCCGCCATCGCTGACTGTTCGAAGGAAGCGCTGGACGCCCTCGAAGTTGCAGCGCAGCGGATCGAGGCCTATCACGAACAGCAGCGCCCCGAAGACAAGCAGTGGGCGGACGAGCTCGGCATCACGCTCGGCTGGCGCTGGACGGCGCTCGATGCCGTAGGCCTTTACGTCCCCGGCGGCACCGCGGCCTATCCGTCGAGCGTCCTGATGAATGCCATCCCGGCCCGCGTCGCAGGCGTCGAACGCATCGTCATCGTCACCCCGGCGAAGGACGGCGCTCTCAACCCGCTCGTGCTCGCAGCAGCGAAGCGCGCAGGCGTCACCGAAATCTACAAGATCGGCGGCGCCCAGGCCGTCGCGGCACTCACCTTCGGTACAGAGACGATCAAGCCCGTCGACAAGATCGTTGGCCCGGGCAACGCCTATGTTGCCGAGGCCAAACGACAGGTCTTCGGCCATGTTGGCATCGATTCCATCGCTGGCCCTTCGGAGATCACCGTCATCGCTGACGAGGCCTCCGACCCGGTGCAGATCGCGGCGGACCTCCTGAGCCAGTCCGAACACGACGCGCTCAGCCAATCGATCCTCCTGACCCCGAGCGCCAGCCTCGCCACCTCCGTCGAGGGCGAAGTCAACCGTCAGCTTACGGATCACCCGCGGCGCGACATCGCCAAGAAGGCATGGGACGAGCAGGGTGTGATCATCGTAACCCAAGACCTCGCTGACGCGGCAGCCGCCTCCAACATCATCGCGCCGGAGCACCTCGAGCTCGTGGTCGATGACCCAGAAGCCCTCCTGCCGCTGATCAAGCACGCAGGCGCTGTCTTCCTCGGCCGTCACACGCCAGAGGCCATCGGCGACTATGTCGGCGGGCCGAGCCACGTCCTGCCCACCAGCCGCTCGGCGCGTTTCTCATCAGGCCTCTCGATCCTCGACTTCGTCAAGCGCATGTCCGTCACCGGCTGCCCTGAGACAGGCTTCCGCGAGATCGGCCCCGCCGCAGCCACCCTCGCTGACATTGAAGGTTTGCCCAGCCACGCAGCATCCGTAACTCTGCGCTTAGGTCCTCAGAAAGACTGACCGCGTAAGGAACGCCTCATGGACAACAAGCGCCTCGGCAGCGTCGAACTCGACGAGAAATCCCTCGGCTCTGCCAAGGGCGACATCGACCATGAGCGGAAAGTGGCGATGCATGATCTCCTTCAGGAGAACAGCTTCGCTCCCGCAGGCGCCACGGTAGACGGTCCGTACCAGCTCAAGCTCTCCGAACAGAACGGCCGCCTGATTTTCGACATCAGGGACGAGCAGGGGGGCGAGCTCGTCGCCCACCACCTCTCGCTCGCGCCGCTGAGGAAGCTCATCAAGGACTACTTCCTCCTCTGCGAAAACTACTACGACGCTATCCGCGCCGCCCAGCCAGAGAAGCTCGAAACCATCGATATGGCCCGGCGCGCCGTCCATAACGAAGGCACCGAGATCCTCCTCGACCGCCTCGACGGAAAGATCGAAACCGACTTCGAGACTGCGCGGAGGGTCTTCACGCTGATCTGCTCCCTTGCCATGCGCATGGGGAGGGGCACGGCATGACCGAGCGGCGCATCCTCTTTGTCTGCAACATGAACTCCGTCCGCTCGCCCATGGCAGAGGCGGTCGCCAAGCACGTCCTCGGCCCGGATTTCGAGATCGGCAGCTGCGGCGTCTATCGCGGCGCCCTCGATCCCTTCGTGAAGGCCGCGCTCGAGGAGGAGGGCATCCCGCCCGAGATCCATGAGCCCCGCGAGTTCTCCCAGTGCGATATCTCTGGCCATGACGTCGTCATCGCCCTGACCCCCGAAGCCGCTGGCGAAGCGCGCAAGCTCCACGACAAGGTGGAGTTCTGGGAAGTCGAGAACCCCACCGACACCCGCGGCAGCGAGATTGACCTCCGCATGGCCTACGCCCGCCTGCGCGACGATCTCGTCACCAAGGTCCGCCAGCGCTTCGGCGGCTGACACCAGGCGCATTTCTCAGCGCTGAAGGACCGGCGGAGAAAGCTTCAGCCCAGCCCCTTCCCATGGGTATCGCCAGTCCAGCTTCTGCGACACAGCTCGCTGCTATTGTGACAGTTCAGTGTCTCATGAAGGCTGATTCGGCCTTACCCTGTTGAACGACCGGAAAATATTTCACCGTTCTTCGAATCGAAAAGCGACGCTTTTTCAGCGATTTCCTGTACCATACCCCTGACTCGTCAACGAAAATCGCGCTTCAGTGACAATGACAGAATTGCAAAGCTTAGATGACATGTGTATGACACTTCGATGACAGCTCGAAGGTTGAAGCAACAAGGGAGAGGTCATGCCGGCCGCCGCGCGGCCAGAACGCACTTACTTTTCTGGAGACCCTATTATGAAACGCACTCTCATCACCGCAGCAGCAGCCCTGTTCATGGCAGGCGGCATCGCATCTGCGGATGAACTCGACACGTTCGAGATCGACGTGATCCTTGCTGATCTTTCCGACGCAAAGAACCAGGACGACTTCGAGAAGCGCCTCAAACGCGCCGCCCGCGACTATTGTGAGCGCGAAGCTCCCTACGCCACGATCCACCAGCTCAGGGACTGCCAGGCCCAGATCATCGCCGCCGTCGAAGACAGCCTCAACGATGACGGCATCCGGGTCGCCTTCGACACCTGACCAAAGGACCGAAGGGCGGCGTCCCGCTCCCGCCCTTCGTCTTTTCCCTAAAACCCGCGGCGGACAGCTTCATCCTCGATCGCGCGCCGCACGGCAGCCTCATCGCCAGGATCAACAGGCAGGTCCACGTCAACGCCATCGGACAGCCTGCGCCCTGAAGGCGTCAAAAGCACGTTCGTTGGCAGAGCCATGAAGCAGTTTTTGACAGGGCAAAGCTCGAACTCCCGGACGCGGAAAAGCGGGGTCACAGTCGTGATGCCCGCGATGACACGATCCGACACCGCTCCGACGACGACACCGTTGGCGCGCTCTCCGAGAGCCGCCGCAACGGCCAGCGCCCCAAGATTGGTGCGCTCATCCACAATCACGAAGACCAGCGGAAAGGTGATCCCGTCATCCCGGCTGAGCATCTCTTCAGAGATCCCCGAAGGCCCCTCGAACACGAGCACAACCTCTGCTTCGGGCAGCCCAAGGCTCGCCACGTCCACCACCTTTTCTAGCAACCCACCCGGATTGCCGCGCAGGTCAAGCACCAGCGGACGGGCTTGCAGCTCAGGATCAGCAAGCTCTGCCCGGATGGTCTCCCACGCTTGGCTCTCAGCAGAGAGAACAGGCACCCGCAGCACAGGGAAGGGCAAGCCCCCCCGGTTCAGGACCGGCGCTCCAGAGGGGCCGTCGTCCCGCGCGCCGAAGATCTCATCCTGAAGATAGCCGAAGCTTGTTCCGTCACCATCCTTCAGCCTACCGAACACCGGTCTCGGCCGCCCGGTGAGGGGATCACGCTCCACCGAAAGCGCATCGAAGGACAGCGCCACGAGCTGGTCAGCCGAAAGGTCTGGCCTCAAGGCTACCGCAGCCGTCAGGAGAGCCTCGACCCGCTGTCCGAACGCGTCAGGCCCGTCGTTTGGGTAGACCCGGTCGATCCTTCCGACCATTTCCTCGGTGAAGCTCACCCGAATGAGGTCCCGCGCCGCCATCCGGTCCAGCCCGGCAGCGGCCATCAGCGGCTCCTCGATCATCGCGGCGAAATCGTCAGCCCGGTTGAAGCGGACCGCATCCGCTGCGCCAATATCGACCACCGGTCCCGGCGAGGCACATCCGACAAGCACCAAGACACCAAAGCCCACAAGAAATCCGCGCATGGTCGCCCTCCCAATCCCCAAGACTAACGCAGTTTGAGACGCATCCAACCGCCTGTTACCTTGACGTTCCGCCCGGCACACGCCAGATGTCCGCCTCGTTTTAACCAAGGGTGCCGATGGCCAAGGAAGAACTGCTCGAGTTTCAGGGGACTGTTGAAGAACTCCTCCCCAATGCGAACTTCCGTGTGAAGCTCGACAACGACCACGAAATCATTGCCCACACCGCGGGCAAGATGCGCAAGAACCGCATCCGCGTCCTAGCGGGCGACAAGGTTCTCGTGGAGATGAGCCCCTACGATCTGACCAAGGGCCGGATCACGTACCGCTTCAAGTAAGCCGTGCCGCGGCTGATCCTCGCCAGTGCGAGCCCGAGGCGTAGCCAGCTGCTCGAGCAGATCGGCTACACCCCTGACGAAATCGCGCCTGCTGACATCGACGAGACCCCGGCTCCCGGGGAGGAGCCGCGCCCGCTGGCCGAGCGTCTCGCTGTCCAGAAATGCGAGGCGATCAGGGACCGCTTCCCCGGCGACGTCATCCTGACCGCCGACACCGTCGTCGCGGTGGGTCGCCGCCTTCTCGATAAGGCCGAAACCCGCGGCTATGCCGAGGAATGCCTGCGCCTGATGTCGGGCCGCAGCCACCGGGTCTACACCGGCATGTGCGTCGCTGGCCCGGGGCCCGAGATGCGCAAGCGCGTCGTCGAGGCCCGGGTGAAGGTCCGCAGGCTGACAGACGAGCATATCAAGGCCTACCTCGACACAGGCGAGTGGGAAGGGAAGGCCGGAGGCTACGGCATTCAGGGCGCTTTCGCCGCGCACATCATCCAGATCATCGGCAGCTACACCGCCATTGTCGGCCTGCCTCTCTATGAGGCCGAGAACTGCCTCGCCTCCGCTTTGGGAAAACGCGCATGAGCGAAACCCTGCTCCTCGAAGAGACGCCCTTCGGCGTCCGCGCTGTCGTCCTCGACGAGGACCAAAGGCCGCTCCGTCTCGCCCACCGCTTTGCCCACCGCGGCGACGTTCACGCGGGAGACCTCTACTGGGCGCGCGCAGGCCGCCGGGACAAGCGCCTCGGCCTGCAAAGCTTCGACCTCGGAGAAGCGGGGCAGGGGATGCTCCCCGTCAAGGACCGTCAGTATCCAGACGGCCAGATGCTCCTCACGAGCGTCCGCCGCGAGGCCATCGGCGACAAGCGCCCCGTTCTCTCGGACAGGCCAGCCCTGACGCTCCCCGGCGCGGTCCTCCGCCCCGGCAGCGATGCCGAAGCCAAGCCCGGAACCCTCGGCACGTCAGAGCCGCCCGCAGGGCTACTCGATCCTCTCGGCGACAAGCCCTCCAAACCCGGCCCGGCCCTCGACATCGAGCCCGCCGTGCTCCTCATCGCGAGCCTCGCCAACCGCAATGTCGAGCGCGTCGTCACCAATACCGGCGACCTCGGCGCCCGCGTCGCGCCCTTCCTTCCGGAGCGTGTTCTTCTGCAGTCGGACGACCGCGTCTCCGCCTTCCTTGTGGATGCCATCGAAGAAGCCCTCGAACGCACCGTCGCCCTCGAAGGCGGCGGCAGCCTCGTCTTCGACGAAACCGAAGCGCTCACGACGGTCGATGTCGACCTCGGACAAGGCGGCGGGCAATCGCAAAAAGGCGCAGGCGAAAGCCTCCGCCGCCGCGCCCTCGACGCGCTTGGCCGCGCAATTTCCTTGCGCGCCATCGGCGGACAGGTGGTCCTCGACCTTCCACGCTCCGCCGTGAAGGCCCCCAAACCCCTCCGTGATCAGATCAACGCAGCCTGCAAACCCGCTGGCCTGATGAGCATTCCCGCCGTCACCAAGGAAGGCCTCGCCGTCCTCGTCTTCGGCCAGAACCGCAGGACGTTGCTCGAAGACCTGACCGAGCCAGCGGGCGGCACCGTCCGCGAGGGCAGGGCCATGTCGCCCGAGCTTCTCGCATGGAACGGCTACTCCGCAGCGTGGGACGCGCTCACCTCCGACCCCCAAGAGAAGCTGGCCCTGGGCCTGCCCGGCGAGGCCCTCAAGCTGTTCGAAAAGGCAGGGGCGCTCAAGGACCTCAACACGAAGCTCGGCGGCAGGCTCGCTCTGTCTACGGACGACACCGAAGACCTGACCATCGAGAGGACCAGCTGATGCGCTGCCCGATCTGCGAAAAGCAAACCGACAAAAGCTACGAGCCTTTCTGCTCGAAACGCTGCGCCGACGTCGACCTCGGCCGCTGGCTCAATGAGAGCTACAAGGTCGGCGGCGCGGAAGACGAAAGCGCAGGCTCAACCGACGAAGACGAAGGCCTCCGCCACTAGGTCTCGCGCCAAGCGGAGACCCCAGCAGGCGGCAACTCCCGCCCGCCAATGACAAACGCATCGTCAGAACACAGCGCATCAGGAAGCCGCACAGCCTCCGGCGCATAGTTGAAGGCAAACCGCAGCCCGCACCCGCGCCGCAACCTGAGCCCGGCAGGCAGGCGCTCAGCGTCCATTCCTGCTTCGGCAAAGACCTCCGCCAAATAGTCCGTCAGCAGCTCCCGCTCGGGCAGCGCAGCGAACATCGACGTCCGCCCTTCGCGATAAAGCACAGGCCGACCCGCTTCATCCGTCCAAAGAGGATCAAGCGCCGTCTCGCACTCGTCCCGCCACGCCTTCCAGCCTCCGCGGCCGGCCACGGCCCCGCCAGCGCCCTCAGGAACAGTCTCGCTCCGCGCCACAGTCAACGGGATCAGTTCCCGCAGCGGCCCCGGCGCGAGGCCGTCCGGGATGTTGCCGTTCTCATCCTTCGACCCGCAACGCGGCCCGATCACCACCCGCGCTTCCGTCGTCTTCAGCGCCTCAGCCGTCTCCGCCGTCAAGTGAAGGAGCGAGGGCACCAGCACCACGGCATAGCCTGACAGGTCCGTCCCCTGAGGAACAATATCGACATCCGCACCGAGCTTCCGCGCCGCCGCGTACCAGTCCTTCGCCACATAGAGGCCGTCATATCCGGTCCCCTGAGGCTGGATGTCGGACATCCACACGCTGTCATAATCGAAGAGCAGCGCAACCTTCGAGGAAGCCAAATCATCGCTCAGCAGGCTGAGCTCCTTCGCAACCTCATCCGTCTCATGGAACGCAGCCGCAGGCTCCGAGTCCGGACGCAGCATCCCCGCATGGTTCTGCTCCTGCGCAAACGGCGCCTGCCGCCAGCGGAAAACCGAGCTGAACCGCCCGCCATGCGCAAGGCATTCAAGCTCCCAAAGCCGCACCATGCCGGGCAGGGGGGAAGGGTTGTCCGGCGCCCAGTTCACAGGCCCCGGCTGCTGCTCAATCACCGCAAACGGCGCACATCCCCGGTAAAGGTCATGGTGAAACCCCGCCATGTCCGGATCACCCTGCCGCAGGTACCGAAGCGTTCGCGACTGGTCCTCAGGACCCTGAGCAAGAAACCCGAGCGGATAGCTATCCCACGTCAGGACATCGACCTCCGCACCCAGATCATGGTGATCATAGTGCGTGAAGTACCCCATAGCGTTGTGCGTGATCATAGCATCAGGCGCATACTGACGGATAATCGCCACCTGCTCACGGTGAAAGCTCATCACCTGGTCCGACGAGAACCGGTAGAAGTCGAGCCAATGGCTCGGGTTCGCCTCGGTCGCCGTCAGGTTCGGCAGCTCCACCTCGTCAAAGCTCCGGTACAGCATCGACCAGAAAACATTGCCCCACGCCTCGTTCAGCGCAGCCACATCGCCATACTTCGCAGACAACCAGCCCCGGAACGCATCCCGCGCCATTGGCGAATAGCTCCGCACAGTCTCATGGCACCCGAACTCATTATCCGTCTGCCACATCGTCACCGCAGGATGGCCGCCATAGCGCTTGGCCATCACCTCCGTGATACGCCGCGAATGCTCCCTATACGTCTCAGATGAAAAGCAATAATGCCGCCGCGAGCCAAACCCCCGCGCCCGGCCTTCCTCATCCCAGGCAAGAATGTCGTCATGGCGGTCGATCAGCCATTTAGGTGGCGTCGCCGTCGGTGTACCGAGCATCACCTCGAGCCCCTCCGCATGGAGGTTCTCGATAGCCTGATCGAGCCAGCCGAACTCATACCGGCCCGGCTCAGGCTCCATCGGGGCCCAGGCGAACTCCCCAATCCGAGCAAACGACAGGCCCAGCCGAGCCATCCGTTTCGCATCCTCAGGCCCCATCTCAGGCGCCCAATGCTCAGGATAGTAACAGACGCCGAGGGTCATGATTCGCTCCGCCAAGTGCCGCTATGGGCTAGCTCGTTCGAGAGGAGAACGCGATTCCGAACTCGACGATCACAACCGTTGTTCTCCAGGAGCCCGGGTTGCTGGCTTGGTTCCGGAGCCCGAAGATAGCTTGGACGTTTGCAGCGGAGGCATGCCTGAAACATGGTCCGAGGCTAAAGCGCATCCCCTAGGCCCTAATTTGCGACAACATTGATTGTGCGCTTACTCGATGTGACCGCGGAGCACGCCTACGGTTCAGCCTCCATCGACCGCAGCGCTCCACACTCACTCAAAAGCCCCAAACACCAACCCGATCAGCCTCGACGGCGGGTTCTTGCGCTCAAACTCCGGATCCTCCGTCGGCGCGCGGTGCACGATGACCAGCTCAGCCCCCGGATGCACCGAGAGCATATGCGTCCCGAGCCCGGTGTGGCTGAATGCGATCGTCCGCCCAACGCGGTCCGTCACCGTCCACATCATGCCGTAGCAGAGCCGCATCCCGCCCCCGATGTCCGGCAACGTCACCGACGCGCAGTCGGTCATCTCGTCGATCCAGTCCGCGCTCACCAGCCGCTCACCGTCCCAAACCCCATCCTGCGCCAGCATCTGACCGAAGAGCGCGAGGTCGTGGGCCGAAAGCCGGAAATGATAGGCCGGATGCCGCGACTTCTCCGGCTCGTAGAGATAGAACCCGTCGGCCCGCTTCAGCCGTGCAGGGAAGACGTCGGGGTCATCACCCCCCTCCCCGAGCCGCATCTCGCCAATCCGGCCGCGCCATGAGGTCATGCCCAAGGGCCCGGCAAGCTGCTCCTCGAACGCCGCATAGATGCTCTCGCCAGCCCGCTCCTCATAGAGCGTACCCAGAGCGTTGAACGACCAGTTGTTGTAGTAATAGGCCTCACCCGGAAGATGCGCCCCGCGATCAGGCTTGCTTGCGGTCATCCCTTCGCTTTCGGCAGCAGACGGAAGATAGATCCCGCTCCGCGACTGGAGCAGCTCGCGCACCGTGGCCGCTGATTCCTGCTCCGTCAGCGGATTGCCCGGCTCGTCGAGATCCAGCACTCCGACATGCTCGTCGAGGCTGACTGCCCCCTCCTCCACCAGCGCGCCATACATCGTCCCAAGGATTGCCTTGCGCATCGAGTGGATCAGGTGCTTCTCGTGAATGTCTCCATACTGATAAGCAATCTTTCCCTTGTAGAGCACCAGTGCGGACGACGAGCCGCTATCCTCCAGAAAGGCCGTGATCCGCATGCGGCCTTCTTCCGTCATGCGATTGTCCGCCTCGGCGTAGGCTTCGAAGCGAGAGGTGGGCTCCTGCGGCACGAACGACGCGCACGCACCCAAGGACACAAGCCCCGCCAATCCGATCAGCCACTTGGTCATCTGCCGCTCCCTGCTCCTCCGCGCCTTCCGCTAGGTGGTGATGGTTCCATCCGCCGCAACCGCGATGGAGCAACATTCTCCCCGCAGAGCTGTTAAGGCCAATGAACTGACGGGAGCGATCATGCCCGAAGCGCATCAATATGACCTGACCCTGTTCGGAGCCTCCGGCCGCACGGGGATCGACATCCTCAACCAGGCGACAGACCGGGGCCTGAAGGTCCTCGCCATCGACCACTCCATGCCCGACGAACCCGAGGCACGAAAAGGGATCGAGCACCGGACCGCCGATGTGCTCGAGGATGATCTCGCCCCTCTGGTCGCGGATTCAGCAGCCGTGATCTCTGCCCTTGGTGTCGCCTTCTCACCCAAGACCGCCATCGACCCGCCGCCGCTCTACTCAAAAGGCACAGGCCGGATCATCGCCGCGATGAAGGAAGCCGGCCGCGACAGGCTTTGCGTGATCTCCGCCGCCTTCGCGGCTGAACGCGCCAACCTCCCCCTCTGGTTTGAGCAGACGGTTGTGAGGGCCCTCGGCAGCATCCTCGAAGACATGCGCGAGATGGAGGAGGCGCTCAGAAGCTCCAGCCTCAACTGGACCGCAGCGCGCCCGGGCTGGCTCCTCGACCGCCCACGGACACAGAGCTACCACGTCTCCACCGAGAACCTTCCCGACGGAGCCTTCCGTACACGGCACGGGGACCTCGCACATTTCCTGATCGAGTGCGCGCTCCATGGCGACCACGGAAAGTCCGCCCCCTTCCTCGCAAGACGCGAAAGCAAGCCCGACGAAAGCCCCGCTGCCCTCGGCAAGGAAACGCTCTCCATGATCGGGCTCGCTTGAGCCGTCAGCACTCCTGAAGGCCAACTGCAGCGTCGGATTTCCACCCCTGGCGAAAGCAATCTAACATCGGCGCCCGACGCAAAAGGGCCCGTCAGATGCTAGCAACCTTCCGCGCCAAGCTGGTCAGCGACCGGAACCTCTGGCTGAGCTTCATTCTGGTCGCCCTGCTCTCCGCGACCTTCGGCATCGTCATGCTCCTCAGCGGGTTCACCATCATCGACGAGATGCAGGACGCTCAAAAGATCCGCGACCACGTCGAAGCCATGACCGAGCGCCAGCGCATGACCCACGCATGGCTCACCGCTACCGTCGATGTGCTCTACCCGTTCGTCTACGCATCATTGTTCGCAGGGCTCAGCCTCCGCTTCCTCGGCAAGGCAGGCCCGTTCTTCGCGATCATCGCGGCCCTCGCCATCCCGGCAGACCTCGTCGAAGGCTTCGCGCAGGTGATCATTCTCCACGGGGGCTTCGAAGTCCTCCCCGTGAAAGCCGTCGCGACACCGATCAAACTTCCGCTGAGCGGCACAGCAGGGGCAGCATCAATCGTCGCCCTACTGATCGCCGCCCGCCGCCGGTTCTTCAGCTGAGAATCAATCCCCGCGCAGGAGGTCGCCAACCCCTCCGAGTACAGAGCTTTCGCCCTGCCCGCTAGGCCCGGCATTGGCCAGCACCCGGCCCGCAAGCCGCGCAAACGGTAGCGACTGCAGCCAGACCTTCCCCGGCCCCGTCAGCTTGACGAAGAACATCCCTTCGCCGCCGAACACCATGTTCTTGATCCCTCCAGCCAGCACAACGTCGTAATCCACGCTAGGCTCGAGCGCCGCGAGGCAACCCGTATCAACGTGCAGCTCCTCGCCAGGCTTCAGCTCCCGCTCATGGATCGCACCGCCGAAATGGACGAAGACCATGCCATCGCCCTCGAGGCCCTGCATGATGAAGCCCTCGCCGCCAAAGAGGCCAGCGCCCAGCTTCTTCCTGAAGTCGATGCCGATCTGCACCCCCTTCGCCGCCGCGAGGAAGCTGTCTTTCTGGCAGACCAGCTTGCCGCCATGCTGGGAAAGGTCGATCGCCAGGATCGAGCCCGGAAACGGCCCGCCAAAGGCCACATGCGCCTTACCCTGACCATTATGGGTGAAGACTGTCGTGAACAGGCTCTCCCCCGTCAGCAGCCGTTTGCCAGCGCCCAAGAGGCTCCCCATGAACCCGCCCGTCTGGGCCGATCCATCGCCGAAGATCGTCGTCATGCCGATCGTCGCGTCCTTGTACATGAGGGCTCCAGCCTCAGCCACGGCACTCTCGCCGGGGTCGAGCTCGACCTCCACATACTGCATTTCTTCGCCGTAGATCTTGAAGTCGACTTCGTCCGCTGCGGTCATGAACCTCTCCCTGTTGTCATGAAGACATAGGTACGTTCGCCGGGCGTCAGAAGCCCTCCCGCTGCATCAACCCCTTCTCGCCGCTGGCGGAACGCGCTCCTATCTCGAGGGAACCAGCAGGGCAGAACCCATGGCCAGCAGACTTCAGATCGGAAAGCTCGCAGCCGAAAGCGCCGCGATCTTCTTCTCCGTCATCCTCGCCTTCGCCGTCGAGGAATGGCGCAGCGACCGCGAAGAACAGGAGCGGGCCGAGGCCACCATGACCCTCGTCCGCGCCGAGTTGGAACAGAACCTCGAGGAGCTGAAGCGCGTACGCTCAGGGCGTCAGGGCCAGCTCGACACCTACATCGACAAGCTCGGCCAGCTTAAAGACACAGGCAGCTTCCCCCAGACGCTCCCCCGCCTGATCACGCCCGACATCACCGATATCGCCTACCAGCTCGGCACCGATTCAGGCGCCGTCTCTCGCTTCCCCACCGACGCCGTCCTAAAGACCGCCCTCGCCTACGAGGCCCTCTCCACAGTTTCCGGCAACGAGGACTTCATCGACAGCCGTAACGCGCAGGTCCGCTACCGCGACGGCGAGCAATATCTCTCGGGCTTCATCTACTACATCAACCGTGCCCAGGTGGCTGAGCCAGAGGCCATCACTGCCATCGAAGAAGCCATCTCCGAACTTGAGCGCATCGGCATCACTGCGCCGGAGTAGCGCGCTAGCTCTAGGGCACCCGACGCGCTACGCCCTCCCCATGTTCACCCAGTTCTTCCACGCCCTCAAAGCCCGCGAAGTCCCCGTCTCCCTGCGCGAGTACCTGACCCTGCTCGAAGCGATGAAGCAGGACCTCGCGGACATGAAGGTCGAGAATTTCTACTACCTCTCCCGCGCGAGCCTCGTGAAGGACGAGCGCCACCTCGACCGCTTCGACGCGGTGTTCGGCGAGACCTTCAAAGGCATAGAGAGCCTCGCCGAGATGGCGCCCGACGCAAGAGAGGTGCCCGAGGACTGGCTCCGTGCACTGAACGAGAAATACCTGACCGAAGAAGAAAAGGCCCAGATCGAAAAGCTCGGCGGCTGGGACGAGCTGATGAAGACCCTCGAGGAGCGCCTCAAGGAACAGGAAAAGCGCCACGAGGGCGGCAACAAATGGATCGGCACCGGCGGCACATCCCCCTTCGGCCATTCAGGCTACCACCCCGAAGGCGTCCGCATCGGCGGCCAGTCCAAAAACAAGCGCGCGGTGAAAGTCTGGGAGCAGCGCCAGTTCAAGAACCTCGATGACCAGAAGGAACTCGGCACACGGAACATCAAGGTCGCGCTCAGGAAGCTTCGCCGCTTCGCGAGGACGGGCGCCCCTGACGAGTTTGACTTGGGCGGCACGATCGACGCCACCGCCCGCCACGGCTTCCTCGACGTCCAGATGCGACCCGAGCGCCGAAACGCCGTCAAGCTTCTCATCTTCTTCGACGTAGGCGGATCAATGGACCCCTATGTCGAGCTCTGCGAAGAGCTCTTCTCCGCCGTCAGGTCCGAGTTCAAACACCTCGAATATTTCTACTTCCACAACTTCCTCTACGACTTCGTGTGGAAGGACAACAACCGTCGGTGGTCGGAGAAAACCAACACCTGGGACGTCCTGCATACCTACGGCAGCGACTACATGGTCCTCTTCATCGGCGACGCCTCGATGAGCCCCTACGAGATCACCATGCCCGGCGGCTCGGTCGAGTACTACAACAAGGAAGCCGGCGGCATCTGGATGAAACGCCTCCTCCAGATCTACGAAAAAGCCGTCTGGCTGAACCCCATCCCCGAAGACCGCTGGAAATGGGCCCCGTCGATTGACCTGACCCAGCAACTCTTCGACGGCCGGATGTTCCCCCTGACGCTGGAAGGGCTGGAACGGGCGATTAGGGAGTTGAAGCGGTGATCTATCCGTCCTCCCGGAAAGCCGAAGGCTTATCCGGGACCTATGGACAGCCTTAGCAGCTGGCGCGCCAATCCTATTGTTGGCTCGCTCACGCTCGCGATGGATCCTGGATCGAGCCCAGGATGACAAGCGGAGAAACCTGCTCTCCATCATCGTCATCCTGGACTTGTTCCAGAATCCATCTCAAAAAAAGCAAAACCCAATTTATCCCCGCCCCCTCAACCCACGCTAAAACCCCTCCGTTCTCCGAAGAAAGCGGGCCGGACCGGTCGTTCCGCGTACTGGCTTTGGATGCGGCGTCGGCGGTTGCGTGAGGGGTCACTACCCTCCGCCATCGCTCGAGAGTTTGAAGTGCTTAGCCGCCGGTCTCAAAAGCCCGCGGACATGGCCTCTCGCACAAAGCGCTGCCGGGCGCGGCTTTCGTCGCGCATATACAAATTTACTCAGAGCACGGCAAAAGCCGCGCCCGGGCACCCGCAATGTCGCAAAACCGGACTTGGGCCGAACCCGACCCCTGCTCGTCTTCCCGGAATTCGCGCAGCGAAAATCCGGGACCCATGAACCAACCGAGCCAATCAGAGAAACAGTCAGTCCATGGATCCCGGATCAAGTCCGGGAGAACGAAGGAGAAGAACGAACCCCTCCACCCCGTCATCCTGAATTCAATTCAGGATCCATCCCAAAAATCAAAGCGCGCAAAGCGCTCAATGCTTCCGCTTCGCTTTCCCAGCATAGGGATTGTCCCCAGCCCGCAGGAACACCCGCACAGGTGTCCCTTCCAGCTCAAAACTCTCACGGATCGAGTTCACAAGATACCGGCGATAGGTCTCCGGCACTTCCTCCGCACGCTGACACTTAATGACAAACGTCGGCGGCCGTGACTTGATCTGGCTGGCGTAGCGCATCTTGATCCGGCGACCAGCCACCGCAGGCGGCGGGTGGTGCGCAACAACACCTTCCAGCCAGCGGTTCATCTCCGCCGTCTTCACCTTGGCGTTCCAGTCGCGATAGGCATCCGTAATCGCAGGCATCAGCTTGTCGATATGCCGCCCGGTCAGGCCCGAGAGGAAGACGATCCGTACACCGCCGAACTGGGGAAATGCCCGCATCGCATCGAGCCGCATCTCCTTTGCGGCCCGGTCTGTATCCTCGATGAGGTCCCACTTGTTGACGACGACAACAGCGGCTCTCCCCTCCTTCGAGATGAAGTCCGCAATTTGAAGATCCTGCTTCTCGAACGGCGTCGTCGCGTCGATCATCAGCACCGCGACTTCGCAGAACCTGACAGCACGAAGGGTGTCACCAACCGAGAGCTTCTCCAGCTTCTCCGCCACCTTCGCCTTCTTCCGCATACCCGCGGTATCCCAGAGGGCGACAGGCCAGTCGCGCTCTCCGTCGTTCCAGACCCAGTCCACCTCGATGGAGTCGCGGGTTATCCCCGCCTCCGGTCCCGTCAGTAACCTGTCTTCCTGCAAGAGCTTGTTGATGAGGGTCGACTTCCCTGCATTCGGCCTGCCGACAATCGCTACACGGAGAGGTTTGAACTCAGGTTCTTCTTCCTCGTCCTT
The DNA here is from genome assembly GCF_013085255.1 of Parvularcula mediterranea. Classification (GTDB taxonomy): domain Bacteria; phylum Pseudomonadota; class Alphaproteobacteria; order Caulobacterales; family Parvularculaceae; genus Parvularcula; species Parvularcula mediterranea. The sequence goes on along the minus strand of NZ_JABFCX010000003.1, from coordinate 202,760 downwards.
GTCAGGGTCGATACCGTGCTGGACCACCATCTCGACCATGGCTTGGTAGAGGTCCGCCATCCCCTCGCCATGCTCGGCGGAAATCGCCACCGGGTCGCCAAGGCCTAGCTCGTAGGCTTCGTAGGCGCCTTCTTCGCCGCGGCCCTCGGTCTTGTTGGCGACGAGGACCACAGGCGTCGGGCTCTGCCGCAGGATCTCCGCAAGGTTCCTGTCCTGCGCAGTAAGGCCGGAGCGCGCATCGACCATGAAGAAGGCGACGTCCGCTTCGGCCACCGCGCGCTCGGTCCCCTGGCGCATCCGCGCCTGAAGCGAGCCGTCGGCAGCGTCTTCGAGGCCAGCGGTGTCCATCAGGCGGACGTCGAAGTCGCCGAACTGGATATCGAGGTCACGCCTGTCCCGCGTTACCCCCGGCTGGTCGTCGACAAGCGCCAGCTTTCGCCCGGCAAGGCGGTTGAACAGGGTGGATTTGCCGACATTAGGCCGGCCGATGATCGCGAGCTTGAGCATAGTCGCGCGCCGCTAGCAGACGCACGCGCCCCTGTCATCTGGCCGTCAGTTCAGGAACGCCGTGATCAGCACCACCGCCAGCACCGCCGCCGTAAAGAGCGCCGTGAAACCGACCGTCCAATAGCGCGACAGCACGCCGCCGGGGCCATGAAGAGTCCCAAGGCTGCTCACCACCGAACCGCTGAGGCCCTTCAGACCACCCCAGACAGTATGCCAGACCGAAGCCACACCAGCGACCGTCGCCATCAGCGCCTTCCGACCCGGGACGCGCCAGAACCAGTCGACATCGAGGTTCTGCGAGCGGACCTCCGCCGGGTAGAGCTTGAACTTCACCAGCAGCATGAAGGCGAAGATCGCAAACAGGAGGAGCTGCATCTGCGTCGCCACATGCTCCGCCGTATAGGCGTGGTAGTCGGTCTCGTAGGGCAACAGGCCATAGAGGATCGGAGGGTAGAACCCGACGAGAAGGCACAGGAACGCTGCGATACCCATCGCGATCAGCATGCTGAGCGGCGCTTCCTTCGGGCGCGGCACACCGTTCCTGAGCGAGGGCGCAAACCGGTCGTGGGCGAAGAAGGCGAAGTACGGGATCTTGATGCCCGAGTGCTCAAGCACACCCGCCGAGGCGAAGAGCAGCATGATGTAGACGAGCAGCAGGTGCTCCTCGCCGGCTGCTACGGTGATCATGGACTTGGCCACGAAACCCGAGAAGAGCGGGAAGGCCGAGATCGACATCGCCCCGACAATCGTGAACGCAGTCGTCCACGGCATCGACTTATGCAGACCCCCAAGCTCCGTCGCGCGCGCTGTGCCCGCCTGCTGCATCACTGCGCCCATGCCCATGAAGAGGAGCGCCTTGTAGGTGATGTGGACGAAGGCGTGGGCCGCGGCGCCATTGATCGCGAGTTCTGTCCCGATGCCGATGGCGCAGACCATGAAGCCGAGTTGGTTGTTGAGCGAGTAGCTGAGGACCTTGCGAAGGTCGTTCTCGATGAGTGCGAAGAAGACCGGGAAGGCGGTCATGACGACACCGATCGGAATCAGGATGTCCGTCCCGGCAAAACCGCGCGCGAGGGTGTAGATCGCCAGCTTGGTCGTGAAGGCCGAGAGCATCACCGCGCCAACGCCCGACGCCTTAGGATAGCTGTCCTGAAGCCAGGTATGGAGGAGCGGGAAACAGGCCTTGATGCCGAACGCGAAGAGGATCAGCGCGGCCACCGGATCGACCCCCGCTTCGCCCACCAGCTCGAACGCTCCGAACTCGGACGAGCCGCCGCGCGCGAGGTGCAGCACGATGCCTGCGAAGAGGAGAAGGCCCGACATCACCTGGATCACGAGGTAGCGCATCCCGGCCTTGAACGCCGCGTGGCCACCGCCAGCCCAGACGATGAAGACCGAGCTGAGCGCAGCAATCTCCCAGAAGATGAAAAGCGTCAGGAGATCGCCAGCAAGCGCTCCGCCCACGGCGGAACCTGCATAGACGATGCCCATCGACGCCTCGACCTTGGTCGCCGACTGCCAGCCATAGATCACGTTCAGGAATGCTGCCGAGTGGAAGACGATGGCGAAAATGACCGACAGCTTGTCGAGCCGCAGAGGCATGAACTCGTAGCCGAGGATCTCACCGGTGCCGTAGACCTGGGCATCGCCCATGGGACCGACGCCGAGATTGAAGAGCTGCCAGCCCGAAAGCACCACGGCGATGAGGCCGATGATGCCGCGCCCCTGATGGCCGAAAAAGACCATCAGCGCGCCTGCGACCATCATGATCATGGCGGGGTTCGTATCCGCCGGGATGAACGGAATCATTCTTCGCGCCCCCCGGTCTCAAGGCTGCGGATGCGCACCTCTTCGTCCTCGCCAATGCGCGGCATCTCTGCCGTCGGGCCGTCATAATAACCCTCTTCGCGCATGAGGATCTTACGAAGGTGCTGGCCCGCCAGAACGATGAAGGAGAAGCTGACGAAACCAACGATGCCGTAGAAAACAGGGTTGCCGTCGACCCAGCCGAACTTTGGCTTGGTCTTGCCCATGAAGAACAGGACCGTGTTCATCAGTGCAAAGAACGCTCCGGCAGCGGGAACGCCGATCCACATATACTTGATCCACGTGTCGGTCTCGAAGATCGAACGCTCTTCAGGGAGGATCTTGGGATGATCGTCGTCGCTCACAGGCCCTCCACCAACGGTTCGAGGTAACGGACGAGATCGCCCATATAGATAAAGAGGATGAGGCAGCCGATGGCCGTCAGCCACGCAGGCACCACGGAGAGCAGCGGCGCTTCGTTCACTTCGCTCACCTGGTCACGCGGCACGGGATCCATGAAGGCCCGGACAGCCGGCGGCAGCAGATAGACGATGTTGAGGAGGCTCGACAGGATCAGGATTGCGATCAGGACAAGGTCGCCTGTCTCGACACTGCTCAGCATCAGGAAGAACTTGGGCCATGTCCCAGCCAGCGGCGGCAGGCCGATGATTGAACAGGCACCAATGATGTAGGCGATGAAGGTGTAGGGCATGACGCGCCCGAGGCCCCGCATCTCGGAGATGTATTTCTTGTGGGTCGCAGTGGCGATGGCCCCTGCACACATGAACAGGGTCATCTTGCCAAGCGCGTGGGCCGCGATCTGTGTGCCCCCGCCAAGGATGCCCATCTTCGTCGCCAGCATCGCGCCGAGCGTGATGTAGCTCAACTGGCTGACGGTCGAATAGGCAAGGCGGGCTTTCAGATTGTCCTGGGTCATCGCGATGAAGCTCGCGATCAGGATAGAGGCTGCGGCCACGTAGAGGATAACATCGGCGGCTACCGACTCCGCCACATTCGCCGCGCCGAAGGTATAGACCGTGACCTTCAGCACACCGAAGACACCTGCCTTCACAACCGCCACGGCGTGGAGGAAGGCCGAGACAGGCGTCGGCGCCACCATCGCATTAGGCAGCCAGGGGTGGAACGGCATCAGCGCCGCCTTGGCCGTGCCCCAGGCGAAGAGCGCGAGCATGATGCCGAAGACGAGCGGCATGTTGGTGAAGACATCGCCCAGGATGCCGCCGAGGACAAAATCCGTCGTCCCGGTCATGCCGTAGACCCAGATCACGCCCGGCAGCAGGAGCCCGATCGAGGTGCCCATCAGGATGCCAAGGTAGACCCGGCCCCCAGCCCTCGCAGCCTCGTTCCGCTCATGGGTGACGAGCGGGAAGGTCGAGATGGTCAGGACCTCGTAGAAGAGGAAAAAGGTGAGAAGGTTGCCTGCATACGCAATGCCGAGCGCCGCGGAGATCGCGACACAGAAGGCCATGTAGAAGCGCGTCTGACCCTTGGCGTCGTGGCCGCGCATGTAGCCGATCGAATAGACCGTGTTCACCACCCAGAGGCCCGAGGCGATCAGGCCGAAGAGCGCGCCGAGGGGCTCGACCTTGAACTTGATCTCAAGGCCCGGGAGCATCTCGATAATGGCGAGCTCTGGCCGTGCGCCGGTGCCCACCGCGGTGAAGATCGTCAGGGTGAAGAAGAGCGTGACGAGCCCTGAGGCGATCGACGCACTCTCGCGAAGGTTCGGGGAGCGATCGAGGAACGCGACAAAGACGAGGCCCACGAGCGGCGCGATCATGCTGCCTGCGATGGCCGTTTCGAGGGAGACTGCTGAGAAGAGCGCTTCCATTACATCGCCCCCCCATACCCAAGGCCCGTATCAAGGAGCGACTCAGCCGCCGCCCTGCAGATGTTGACGAGGCCCTCTGCATCAATGCCGAAATAGATCGTCACCGCCGCCATGAGCAGCATGGGCGCCATCATCGCCAGCGGCACCTTGCGCGGCGTCCTGCTGGTCGGCTCTTCGAGGAGCATGGTCCACGCGATGCGGCCGACATAGGCCACCGCGAGAAGCGAGCTAGCAACGATCATCAGCACAATGAGGAGCGACGGGATCGCCTGCACACTGCCGAACGCGGCCTGCACGAGTACCCATTTCGAGATGAACCCGCCCGTCAGCGGCACGCCGACAAGGCTCAAGCCGCCGATCAGGAACACCCCTGTCGTCACCGGCATCGTCTTGCCGAGCCCCTTATACGCGGAGAGCCTATGCGAGCCGAGGGCGAAGAAGACTGCGCCCACTGCCATGAACAGGGTCGTCTTCATCACCGCGTGCTGGAAGACATGGACCAGCGCAGCGCCAACGCCATCGACCGTCGCGAAGCTGATGCCGAGGAGCATGTAGCCGATCTGCGCCACCGAGGAATAAGCGAGGATCATCTTCACGTCCTCGCGGAAAATGGCGACCGTCGAGGCATAGAACATCCCGACAAGGCCGAGCACGAGGAAGAAGCCGAAGGCGATATCCGCGAAGCCGAAGCTGAACCCGAAGATCGTGAAGAGGAACCTGAGCATCGCGTAGATCGCGACCTTGGTGGAGGTCGATGCGAGGAACGCTGTCACTGCCGAGGGTGCGTAGGTGTAGGCCGCAGGCAGCCACCGGTGCATCGGGAACATGGCGAGCTTCAGCCCGAGCCCCGTGAAGATGAACGCATAGCCTGCGCGGATTACCTTGTTGTCCGCACCCTGAAGACGGTCATGGAGGTCCGTCATGTTGAGGGTGCCGGTCACCTGGTAAAGAAGGCCAAGGCCGATCACGAAGAACGTCGCGCCGATGGTGCCGAGGACGAGATAGGTAAAGGCCGCCGTCAGCGCCCGCCTGTCCCGCTTCGCGCCAAGCGCCACGAGGGTGTAGGTCGAGAGCGACGAGATCTCGAGGAAGACAAAGACGTTGAAAGCGTCGCCTGTCGCCACCACGCCCATGAGGCCTGAGAAGCAAATCAGGAACATCGCAAAGAAGGCGCTCGTTTGTGAGGGGACGATTTCATCCCTCGCGCTTTCGATGGCGTAGGGGAAGACGACCGATGCCAGGAGCGACACCAGCGTCATGACGATCGCGCCTGCGAGGTCCACGCGGTAGACGATGCCCAGCGGGTTAGCCCAGCCGCCAAGGCCATACTCGATCGGCCCGACTTCGGCGACTGTCGCGAGAAGCATCGCGGCGAAGGCGAAGGACACCCACGCGATCAGCGTCGCGAAGCTGCCTGCAAGCCTTGTGTTTGGGAGCAACAGGCAGATCGGCGCTGCAAACAGCGGGATGATGACGGGAAGGACGGGGAGGTCGTCGAGTATCATGCCCGTGCCACCTCACGCCGCTCGGCCTCATTGTCCAGCGTCTCGAGCTGGTCCTCCTCAACTGTTCCGTAGGCTTCGCGAATACGCACGGCGAGGGACAGGCCCACGGCCGTGGTCGCGACGCCCACGACAATCGCAGTGAGGATCAGGACGTGGGGCAACGGGTTCGAGTAGAGGATCTCGGTCGCACCACCTGCTGCCTTCGCGATATCCGCCGTGTGATCGGGATTGTCGGTCAGCACGTTCGGCAGGAGCTCGTTAGCAGGCGCGCCTTCGGGTTGAAGATGAAGGCTCCCTTCCCCGCCTTGTGCTGCCCCCGGGTCGCGAACGCCGGTGAGCTGGTTGACCGGAGCGTCGTAGCCTTCGGCTGCGCCTGCATCATCGTGCATGGCGCTGGAGTCCGGGCTGGCGCTCTGGCCTTCCGGGAAGAAGCCAACGGGCGCTTCGCTGGCGCTTTGATGATCCGCGCTGTGAGCATCGTGACCGCCGCTATGGTCGTCCTTTTTCTTGGACTTGTCCTCGATCAGGATCGGGGCCGTGCCGCCGATGACCTTGCCGATGGTGATGTAGAAGATGAACACCGAGGTCTGGAAGAGGTTAAGACCCACCAGCGTCTTCACGAGGTTGCCCCGCGAGAAGACAATGTAGAGGCCCGTCATCATCAGGCAGATGACGATCCAGTAGTTGTACCGTGCCAGGATGAATTCGAGCATTACCAGGCGTCGTCCATGGGTTCGGGCTCGCGCCCAGCGAAAGCGTAGAAGATCTGCAGCATGGTCGCCGCGACCGCGAGGCCGACGCCGATCTCCACCACGACAATGCCGATATGCTGGCCTGCATGGTGGGTGCTGTCGGGCTGGATCACGTCATAATCGAGGAAGTTCCCGCCAAGGAACATCGTGTAAAAACCGCAGCCCATATAGATCAGCACACCGAGGGCCATCCCCACCGGAAGCCAGTTCGGCGGGATCACGCGCTGGCAGCTGCCAAGCCCGAAACCGAGGGCGTGGAGGATGAAGGCAGCGGCGAAGATCACGCCAGCCTGAAAGCCGCCGCCGGGGCCGTAATCGCCGTGGAACTGAACATAGAGCGCGAAGAGGAGGATCGGCGCGAAGAGCAGCTTGATCGTGACGCGGAGAATGAGGTGACCCATCGTCAGTGCTCCCCGTCATCATTGCGGCCACCACCCCTGATGGCGCCAACGCCGAGGAGGAGGAGGCAGGCAAGACCTGCGGTGAAAACGACGACCACTTCGCCCATCGTATCAAAGCCGCGATAGCTAGCGAGGACCGCTGTCACGATGTTCGGGACGTCAATGTCCGTGGGCGTCTGATCGATGTAGGCCTGACCGACATAGGCGTTGGCCGGTGCCGTCGCCTCGCCGAACGCCGGCATGTCGAGGGTCGCGTAGAAGAGCGCTCCACCCGTCACAATGACGATAGCGAGGGGCAGGATCTGCCGCTCACGGTCGACCGGCATCTCCCACTTCGCCGTCAGTGCGACGCCGGTGAGGATGAGTACGGTCGAGATCCCTGCGCCCACAGCCGCTTCGGTGAACGCCACGTCTACTGCATCGAGCGCCACGAAGAACGCCGCCGAGAGGAGCGAGTAGATCCCCGAGAGCATCGCCACGCTGAAAAGCTGGCGCATACGGATCATCGAAATCGCGGTTGCGAACAGAAGCGCGAGGAGGAAGATCTCGACAAAGATCGGGCCAGAGACTGCAGGCACGCTCTCGGCGGCCTGCGCGACGGCGGCTTGTTCGTCGGCCATCATCATGATGCGCCTCCCTCATCTTCCGCGCCCGGTGCAAGCGGCACGTTCTGGCGGAGGAGCAACTTTCCGGTCAGCGGCGCTTCGCGGCCTGCATAGGCTGCGTGGGCGACCGAGTGCGTGGCTACGGGGCTGGTCATGATGAGGAAGAAGAAGATCAGCAGGATCTTGATCGCGGTCATCGCGTCCGGCGCCTGAAGCAGCATGCCGAGCAGCACGAGGTCAGCGCCCAGCGTATCGGTCACGCCCGCCGCGTGGGTCCGGGTGTAGAAATCCGGAAAACGCAGCGTACCGACGGCTCCGATGATGACGAAGGCACCACCCGAAAGAAGCAGCAGCCAGGAGAGGGTGTCAGCGAAGAGTTCCATCAGCGGCCCTCCTGCCTGATCGGGTCCTCATCATCCATGGCGGTCATAAGTCCTCCGTACCGGAAGAATTTCAGGATCGCGATCGTGCCGACGAAGTTGATGAGCGCGTAGAGAAGCGCGATGTCGAGAAACGCAGGACGGCCCATCAGGAAGCCAAGGACGCCAAGGAGCAGAACCGTCTTCGTCCCGAAGCTGTTCACCGCGAGGACGCGGTCATAGACGGTGGGGCCGAGGACCGCCCTGATCAGCATCAGGATCATGGCGACGCCGAGGGCGAGGGTCGTAGCAGCAAACATCAGGCGCCCCTCCCCGACTCAAGCCTTGTGCACTTCGCGCCCATCTCGGCGATGCCTTCCACGTCTGCCAGCTTCTCATCCAGCGCATGGATGAGGAGGCAGTCCTCCCGCACGTCGACGGTGACAGTGCCGGGGGTGAGAGTGACGGAATTGGCGAAGATCGTGCGGGTCAGGTCGCTTGGCTGGTCAGCAGGCACACGGATCATCTTGGGCGCCAGCTTGATTTGTGGGCGGATGACCTCACGCGCCACGATGATGTTGGCCTTGCCGATCTCGAGCAGCAGCCAGGACATGTAGGTGAGGATGCGCGGGAAGATGGATGTCGGCACCCCCTCGCGGTCAACGATCTCGGCCCTCTCCGAAAACCAAAGCGTCACAGCGACCGAGAACGCACCGAATGCGACCAGCGTCGCCTTGTTCCAGTAACCCGACAGCAGCATCCAAAGCGCGATCAGCGCGAGTACGAGGACGATGCGGCGACCGGAGATTTTCAGAAACTCTGACAAGTACGCCGTCCTTCCTTGGCCGTTCGCGCCCCATAGCGCTCCGGCAACGCCGGAAAAAAGCAGAAGTCGCGCCCGGGTCAACAGCTAATGCCTGCGTTTCGCACTCGTGATGCCCGGAGAACGCACTGGCGCTCCTGCTGGTTTGGGGTTTAAGCTGTGTTTTCGTCACGGGAAGGTCGCTTATGCGCGCCGCAGCATTGTTCGCTCTAGCCGTCCTGGCGCTGGGCGCCTGCACCACGGTCACCGAAGTGGATGAAGGCCCCTACTTCACGGAAGGGTTCTCCGACGGCTGCCGCACGGCCGAAGCGCGCCGGGCAGCGTTCGACACCCGCAGCTTCCGCAATGACGAGCTTTTCCAGAACCAGCCGAGCTACGCCGCTGGCTGGCGCGAGGGTTTCGCCAATTGCCAGCGCACAGGGATCGGCGGACCGCAGCCCACGAGCACCGGGGCCGTCGAGCCTATTCTCTAAGTATTTCAGCGCCTTGAAGCGTTAGCCCGCCGAGCTTGACGCTCTGCGGGCCTAGGGTTGTTGCCTACTCGGCAGCCATGGCGCCTTCTTCCGGCTCGACCCAGCGGAGCTTCGGCTGGCGGGCAGCCTTGGTCTCATCGAGGCGCGAGCGCGGGGCGAAGTAAGGCGCGTTCTTGAAGCGCTCCGTCTCGCCAGCCTTGGCAGCCTTGGCGAGGCCGAGGAGCGAATCGCAGAACTCGTCCAGCGATGCCTTCGATTCGGTCTCGGTGGGCTCGATCAGCATCGCGCCCGAGACGACCAGCGGGAAGTACATGGTCATCGGGTGGAAGCCCTCGTCGATCATCGCTTTCGCAAAATCGAGGGTGCCGACGCCGGTGTCCTTCAGCCACTTATCGCTGAACAGCGCCTCGTGCATGCAAGGGCCGGGGTAGCCCTGAGTCATCTCCTCGGCGAGGCGGACGCGGACATAGTTGGCGTTGAGGACCGAGTCCTCGCCCACTTTCCGGAGGCCATCGGCGCCGTGGCTGAGCATGTAGCTGAGCGCGCGGACGAACATGCCCATCTGGCCGTGGAAGGCGACCATGCGGCCAAAACTATCGGCGAAGTCGCCCTCTTCCTGTTCGATCAGGCGGAAGGTCTCGCCCTCTTTCACCACAGCGGGGATCGGCGCGAAGGGTGCGAGCGCATCGGACAGCACCGTCGGGCCTGAACCCGGACCACCGCCGCCGTGGGGCGTCGAGAAGGTCTTGTGCAGGTTGATGTGCATCGCATCGACGCCGAGGTCGCCGGGGCGAGCCTTGCCGACGATGGCGTTGAAGTTCGCGCCGTCGCAGTAGAAGTAGCCGCCAGCTTCATGCACCGCGTCGGCCATGGCGCGGATGTCGCGCTCGAACAGGCCGCAGGTGTTGGGGTTGGTGACCATGATCGCCGCGACGTCGTCGCCGAGCTTCGCCTTCATGGCTTCGAGATCGACACGGCCATCTTCCGTGCCCGGAAGCTTGTCCACGGTGAAGCCGCACTGAACAGCCGTCGCAGGGTTCGTTCCGTGGGCCGATTCAGGGACGAGGACCCGGGTGCGGGTCTTCTCTTCGCCCTTCGCCACGATCGCAGCGCGGATGGCCATCATGCCGCAAAGCTCGCCGTGGGCACCGGCTTTCGGCGACATGGCCACGGCCGGCATACCGGTCAGCTCGCAAAGCCAGTCCTGCAGCTCATGGATCAGAGCGAGGGCACCCTGCGCCGTCTTCTCAGGCGCCAGCGGGTGGAGATCCGCAAAGCCCGGAAGCCTCGCCATTTTCTCGTTGAGGCGCGGATTATGCTTCATCGTGCACGAGCCGAGCGGGAAGATGCCCATGTCGATGGCATAGTTCTTCTGGCTGAGGCGCACGAAGTGGCGCATCGCCTGGGGCTCGGTGAACGCCGGCAGGTGGGGTGCGTGCTCAGCGCCCTGATCGCCAAGGCGGCTCTTGGTGCCAGACGGCTGCGGCAGGTCCACGCCCGCCTTCTCGTAGGAGCCTTCCTCGAAAAGGAGGGGCACTTCGAGCTGGAGGCCCTTGTGGCCGGTGAAGGTTTCGTTCGTCATCGGATGATCCTCCCTCAGACCGCCGCGCGGAGTGCGCTGGCGAGGGCTTTGATATCGCTGTCCTGGGTCAGCTCGGTGGCGGCGATGATGAGGAGGTTCTCGGTCTCCTCACGGCCGGGCCAGAGGCGGCCACCGGGGACGCCTGCGATGATGCCTTGCTCCGCGAGGCTGTCCACCACTTGCGAGGCATTCTTCGGTAGGCGGACAGTGAACTCGTTGAAGAAGGTGTCGTTGAGGACCTCGACGCCATCGATGGCTTCGAGCGCATCAGCGGTCTTGCAGGCGCTCTCGTGGCTGAGCGTCGCGACTTCGCGCAGGCCCTTGCCGCCCATCAGCGACATGTGGACCGTGAAGGCCAGCGCGCAGAGGCCGGAGTTTGTGCAGATGTTCGACGTCGCCTTGTCACGGCGGATATGCTGCTCACGCGTCGAGAGGGTCAGGACGAATCCGCGGCGACCGTCAGCATCCACCGTTTCCCCGCAGAGCCTGCCGGGCATGTGGCGAATATGCTTCTGACGCGCAGCGAAGAGACCAAGGTACGGACCACCGAAGTTCAGCGCGTTGCCGATCGACTGGCCCTCGCCGACCACGATGTCGACGCCTTGCGAACCGGGTGATTTGAGGAGGCCGAGGGAGACCGCTTCGGTCACAACCGCGACCACAAGCGCGCCGCGGGCGTGGGCTTTCTCGGTGATGCCTTCGAGGTCACGTAGGAAGCCGAAGACGTCCGGGGACTGAACAATCACGCAAGAGGTTTCATCGTCGATCATATCGAGGACAGCGCCCGCGCCCGGCGTTGCCGGAGCCTGGAGCACCGTGTCGCCGATCAGCTCTTCATTGGTGCGGACAACCTCAGCGTAATGAGGATGGAGGCCACCGGCCATGACCACCTTGTTCCGCTTGGTGATCCGGCGCGCCATCAGCGCAGCCTCGGCCGTTGCGGTGGAGCCGTCATACATGGAGGCGTTGGCGACCTCCATGCCGGTGAGCTCGGCCACCTGGCTCTGAAACTCGAAGAGATATTGCAGCGTACCCTGAGCGATTTCGGGCTGGTAGGGCGTGTAGGCGGTCAGGAACTCCGAGCGCTGGATGATGTGATCCACCGTCGCCGGGACATGGTGCCGGTAGGCGCCGCAGCCCGCGAAGAACGGCCCGTCGCCCGCGGCGTGGTTCTTCTTCGCGTAAGCTGAGAGGTGACGCTCCACCTCGAACTCGCCCTTGTGATCGGGCAGCTTGAGGTCGGGGTTCAGCGCGTCCTTGGGGACATCGCTGAAAAGGTCATCAATCGTCTCGACACCGACGGTCGCCAGCATCGCCTGCCGGTCGGCATCTGTCAGGGGTAGGTACCGCATCGTCTTTCCACCAGTTTCCCCTCGGGAGGGGTTCAAATCCCATCGTCATTCCGGGCTCCGACCCGGAACCCATCGACCGCGGAGCGGTCAAAACATGGATCCCGGATCAAGTCCGGGATGACGCTTCGCGTCACTTCCTCAGCCTACCGAACAAGATCAGCAGGATGGCGATAACGCCTGCGGTGGCCATACCGGCCACCGGGTCCTTGATCGCGACGCCGATGCCAACTCCCACGGCAACGGCGACCCCGATCGAGGTCCCTTTACGCATCCGCCGCGTGTTCCTTGTAAGCCGCTTCGTCCATCAGCTCGTCGAGCTGTGAAGCGTCCGAGAGCTTCATCTTCACGAACCAGCCGTCGCCTTCGGGGCCGTCATTGACGCCTTCGGGCGCGTCGACAATCGCGCCATTTGTCTCAACGATCTCGCCAGCGACGGGCGCGTAGACGTCCGAAGCCGCCTTGACCGATTCGACGACCGCCATGTCGTCGCCCTGGCCAAAGCTCTTGCCGACGTCCGGCAGCTCAACAAATACGACATCGCCGAGCTGTTCGGCGGCGTGCTTGGTGATGCCAACGGTCGCGATATCGCCGTCGAGGCGGACCCACTCATGGTCCTTGGTGAATTTCGTCGTCATGCTGAGGGTCCTCGATAGTAGCGGGGTTCAACGAAGGGCATGCGCACCACGCGCGCAGGATGAAGTTTGCCGCGGATGTCGAGCATCACCTGGGTGCCCTCCTCCGCATGGGTCATGGGAACATAGCCCATGGCGATCGGTCCGCCCACGGAGGGGCCGAAGCCGCCCGAAGTGACCTTGCCGATAACGGCGCCGTTCTCGGTCATGATCGCCGTGCCCTCGCGAGCAGGCGCGCGGCCTTCAGGCTTGAGGCCGACGCGGATCGACTGGCAGCCATCCTTCAACTCACGGAGCACGCGGTCAGCACCCGCAAAGCCGCCTTCTGTCCGGCGGCGCTTGCCGAGCGCGAAATTGAGGCCCGCGCCAACCGGCGAAATCTCTGGGTCCATGTCATGGCCGTAGAGGCAAAGCCCTGCCTCAAGGCGCAGCGAGTCCCGCGCACCAAGGCCGATCGGCGCGACGTCGTCACGGGCGAGGAGCGTGCGCGCCAGCGCTTCGGCATCCTCGTTCGCCACGGAAATCTCGTAGCCGTCCTCGCCTGTGTAGCCGCAGCGTGACAGCATGACGTTCTTGCCATCGAGCTGCGTCACCCGCCCCGACATGAAGGGCATGGTCGCAGCTTCGGGGTCGAGCGCAGCAATCACCTCATGCGCCTTAGGACCCTGCAGCGCGAGGAGGCAGCGGTCCTTGACTGTCAGCTTCGCGCGCCCCCCGAGCTTCTTCTCGATATAGGCATAGTCGGCGTCCTTGCAGGCAGCGTTCACCACCAGGACCAGGTCGCCCTCATGGCCAAGCTCGGTCGGCAGGCGGGTGATCATCAGATCATCCAGCACACCGCCATCGTCAGCCATCAGGAGCGTGTACCGGATGCGGCCAGAGCCGAGCTTCTTGATCTCGCCGGGGACGATTTCCTCGATCAGCGCAGCGACGTCTTCATGGCTACCGCCTTCCACCGACAGGACTGCCTGGCCCATGTGGCTGACGTCGAAAAGGCCAGCCTTGGCGCGGGTCCAGAGGTGCTCGTCCTTGACGCCCATCGGGTACTGCACGGGCATGTCATAGCCTGCGAACGGCACCATCTTGCCGCCAAGCTCGCGGTGCAGCCCATCGAGGGGAAGTTGTTTCAGGTCGCTCAAGCGTCGGGCCTCCATCTTGCGGGATAATCCCGCGAACGGCCCCGGCTGTCTTCACCCTCTCCCCTTTTCAGGGGAGCTGAGGGCGCCTGAGAGATTGGCGGCGGGCGGACCCGCGGCTTGCTCCTTCGGCAGGGCCTGCCAGCCCTTTTCCAGCCTTTACGATCCCCTTGGCGGTCCCTTGTGCCTGAGCGTTTCCGGGGTGGTTGCGCCTTCGGCCTCCTGATCTCTCAGGACGTCTCCCGCTGAGGGGCGTGGCATACGCGCCACCGGAAGGGAGTGCCCGCGAATCGCCGGGTCGTCAATGCGGCTTCGCGGGCTCAGGCGCGCTCATTCATCCTTGGACAGGTGCTGCAGCGCACGCTACCTGCCCGAGCATGACCGCTGATCCCGAGAAGCTTCTCTCCGCCCTCCTCGACAAGGCCAAAGCGCAAGGCGCTGATGCTGCCGATGCTCTTCTTTACAAGAGCCTTTCCGCGTCCGTTCAGGTGCGCCTTGGCGAGACTGAAGAGGTGGAGCGGTCGGAGAACCAGGACCTGGGCCTCCGGGTCTTTGTCGGCGACCGCCAGGCGACGGTGAGCTCCACGAACTTCCGCGAGGATGCGCTGGATACGCTCGTCGAGCGGGCAGTGAAGATGGCGAAGCTTGCGCCGTCTGATCCCTATGCAGGCCTTGCCCCGGCGGACAGGCTGGCGAGCGCGCCCTATCCTGATCTCGACCTCTCCGATGGCTATGAGCCGTCTACGGAGGAACTGACCGAGCGGGCGAAGCTCTGCGAAGATGCGGCGCGCGCCGTCGAGGGCGTCACCAACTCCTCGGGCGCAGGCGCAAGTGTCTCGGCGGGTGAGAGCTTCTTTGCCACCTCCCACGGCTTCTTCGGGCGCAAGTTTGGCGGCAGCCATTCGGTCGGGGTTTCGGTCCTCGCAGGCGAAGGCACGGCGATGGAGCGCGACTATGAGAGCGACGCCGCCGTCCACATCTCGGATCTCAAAGAGGCCGCAGAGGTTGGCCGCGAGGCTGGCGAGCGCGCCGTCCGCCGCCTCAACCCCAAGAAGATGAAGTCCCAGCAGGCGCCGGTGATTTTCGAGCGCCGCCTCGCTGCATCCCTGCTCGGCCCCCTCGCGAGCGCAGCCAATGGCGGTGCGATCACCCGCAAAACGAGCTTCCTCCTCGAAAAGCTCGGCGAGCGCCTCTTCCCTGAAAGCATCATCGTCCGCGATGACCCCCTCCGTCCCCGCGGCTTCGGGTCGAAGCCCTTCGACGGCGAGGGTGTGACCTGTGAGGCTTTCGACCTGATCGACAAAGGCGTCCTCACCCAATGGTATCTCAACGCCGCGCAGGCCAAGCAGCTGGGCCTCGAGACCAATGGCCGGGCCAAGCGCGGCACCGGTGGTGCGCCATCATCCGGCCCGTCGAACCTCGACCTCCTGCCCGGTGACAAGACGCCTGAGGAGCTGATCAAGGAAGCAGGCAACGGCCTCCTCGTGACCGATATGTTCGGCCCACAGATCAACGGCAACACTGGCGATTACTCCGTCGGCTGCTCAGGCTTCGCCATCGGAGGCGGCGAGATTGCCCATCCGGTGAGCGAGATCACCATCGCCGGGAACCTCCTGGACATGTGGGGCTCGATCGTTGCGGGCAGCGACCTCGAGCGTAAGGGCTCGATCAACGCGCCGACGCTTATCATCGAGCGGATGACCATTGCAGGCGACTGACGGCCTCCCCTCCTATGCAGCTGAACGCGACGTGCTGATCGGCGCGGCGCGGGAGGCTGGCGAGGCGATCATGCCGCTGTGGCGGGACCGGTCGGTGAAGGTGTGGACCAAGGGCGACGACAGCCCGGTCTCCGAAGCCGACATGCGCGCCGATGCCATCCTGCGCGAGGCGCTCCTTGATGGGCCGCGGAGGAACTATGGCTGGCTTTCCGAGGAAAGCTGCGATGACCGTTCACGCCTCGAAGCGCCGCGAACGATCATCGTTGATCCGATCGATGGCACCCGCGCGTTCCTTCAGGGCGATGACCAGTTCACGGTCTGCATCGCGGTGACCGAAGGCGAGCGCGTGGTCGCTTCGGTGATCCATGCTCCAGCGCGAAACGAGACGTTCGCTGCTTCCCTCGGCGGCGGATCGACCCTCAACGGCAAGCCTATCTCCGCGAGTGACTGCAAGGGCCTCGAGGACTGCCAGATGCTGGGCCAGAAGCGGATGTTCCAGCACCCCAGCTGGCCTGAGCCCTGGCCGGAGATGGGCGTTCATTACAAGAACTCGACCAGCTACCGCATGGCCTGTGTCGCCGCGGGTCGGTTTGACGGGACATTAGCGCTCGTGCCCAAGGCTGACTGGGACGCAGCGCCGGGTGCTTTAATCGCGGAAGAAGCCGGCGCGAAGGTTTCGGACCACCTCGGAAAGTCCTTCCGCTTCGGACAGGAAAAACCCGAACAGCGGGGCCTTGTCTGCGCCAGCCCGGGCCTTTATCCGCACATCATTGAACGGTTGTCGCACCTGCCGGGCGACCTCCGGTCCATCCAGACATAGAAAGACTTCCGATGAGCGAGACCCAAGCCCCGCAACTCCTTCACCTCGTCTTCGGCGGCGAGCTGACCAGCCCCCGCGAAGCCCGCTTCCGCGACCTCGACAAGCTCGACATCGTCGGCATCTTCCCGAACAAGGCTGAGGCCGACAAAGCCTGGCGCGCCAAAGCCCAAGCCACCGTCGACAGCGCTCACACGCGCTACTTCATCGTTCACCTGCACGAGTTCCTCGACCCGGACGGCGACGGCCTCCTTTAAGCCAGCTGGGGGTGTCACCTCTCCCTTGGGGAGAGGTCGAAATCTCCGATTTCGGGTGAGGGCTCTGGAGCTGGTCGCCTGAACGCCCTCACCCTCGATCCCTATCCCCGGTCGGAGAGGGAGGCGGCACCTCAAAGCTAGTGACTTCTTCCCAACGGTTCCGCCAGAAGGCGCACAAGCGTGCGCCCGGCGCTCATGCACCGCTCCAGCCCACTCAAATAGCGAAGCGATAGCGCAAGCTAGAATGAGCGCCTCTGGCCCGTGAGATAAAAACTACGCCTCGACAGGCTCCAGCTCGCGCCAGCCGCGTCGTTTGCCGACGGTGGGGTGGAGCGTCGCGCTGGCGGCGAGCATCAGCGGTAGGCTGACGAGCAGAGCGGCGACAAATGCAAGGGCGGCGAGGACCGCTCCGGACGTCACGACGAGGGAGCTGGCCGCTGCCTGCACGCGTTCGCGCCGCGCCAGGGCGGGCTGCGAAACGGGAATGGCTGCGTGCGCGGTCATCCTCATAAGATGAGCAGAGCCGAACCCGATTGCAAAGCGCAATCGGGTCACATCGGCGAAAAACCGTTACAGGTTCGCGAGAACATGCTCGGCGGAGGACACTTCGAAAGCGCCCGGATCCTCAACGAAAACCTCGCTCACCTCGGTGCCGTCGAGCACCATGGCGAAGCGTTGCGACCTTTTGCCCATGCCGAAGCCGGTGCCGTCCATCTCGAGGCCGAGGGCCTCGGTCAGCGCCGCGTTGCCGTCAGCCAGCATGGTGATGCCGTCGGCGTTTGCGCTGTCGCCCCAGGCCTTCATGACGAAGGCGTCGTTGACGGACATGCAGACGATCTGGTCGACACCTTTGGCCTTCAGCGCATCCTGCTTCTCTACGAAGCCGGGAAGGTGCTTGGCCGAGCAAGTGGGCGTGAATGCTCCGGGAACGGCGAAGAGCACGGTCTTCTTGCCGCTGAAAAGCTCTTCGGTGGTCACGGGCTTGGGGCCCTCACCGGTGGCTTCGAAAACCTGAATGCTGGGCAGCTTGTCGCCTTTGGAAATCATGGGTCGTCTCCTGCGTTTCTCTTCAGGGGATGAAGGGGCATCGCAGACAAAAGCAAGGGCCTTTTGCAGGGGTCGAAACGCGCTGTCAGGAAAGCTGCCGGAGGCGTGAACTTGGTCGCATGGAACGCTTCTTAACCTAGGCTATTATCTGGACATGGCTCAAAGAACGCATCCCTCGATTGATCTCCGTAGCGGCTTGACCGGGAAGATGCTGGTCGCGCTGCCGCATCTCGCAGACACGCCATTCGAGCGCTCGGTTTGCCTGATCTGCAGCCATGACGAGGAGCATGCCTTCGGCGTCATCGTGAACAAGCCGATGAAGGGCGTCAGCGTGGCCGAGATGGTTCAGGAGATGCAGATCGAAGCCACAGGTGAAGCCGTGGAAAGGCCCGTCCAATTTGGCGGCCCCGTAGACCTGCAACGGGGCGCGGTCGTCCACACCCTCGACTATCGCGAGGAAGACACTGTCATCGTCACGCCCGAGATCGGCCTAACGGCGACCAAGGACGCGCTCGAGCTGATCTGCGGCAAGTCCACGCCGCCGGAGAAATGGCTCCTGATCATGGGTCATGCAGGCTGGGACGGCGGGCAGCTCGAGGACGAAATCAAGCGCAACGACTGGCTCAGCCTCGACGCGACGGCCAGCTTGGTCTTCGGACAGACCTCGAAGACGTGGGACCAGGCCATGGCGACGCTCGGCGTCTCAGACCTTGGTCAGTTCGATGGCAATGAAAGCCCGATGATCAGGCCCAACTAGCGCCTAGCGCAGGCCGTTAGCCCGCATCGCGGAAACCGCACCGCCGGGGTGGTTGAGCGGCGCAATGCCTGAGCCCGCCTCTTCCTCTGGTGCAGCACCCGCGAGCGGAATAGCGAGGCCTGCGAACGCCCTGCCCGATCCAAAGCGCGCGCCATCCTCGGAGGCATGGTCGGCATCGCCCTCGTCACCGAGATCCCTGACCAGCACGGGCGCCTCGACCTTCCGCAGGAGCGCCTCGATCGCCGATTTCCGGCCACGCTTTTTCGGGTGAAGGACGTCGACAGCGCTCACCAGCAGCATGTCCGCTTCGAACTTCTTGGGCAGCTTGTCCTTCAAGCTCTCAATCGTCAGGCCAACGCCGCCGCCCGCCGTGCGGATGTCTTCAGCAGCAGCCTTGAAGCCCTTCATCTCGCGAGGCGTCGGCACCGGCAAGGTTACGACCATTGCGTTGCGGGGCAGCTCATGGACGCGGCTCGCCTTGCCCACAGCGGCAGCAAGGACACCCGGCCGGACACGGCCTGAGGTGCTGTCGATCAGGGCAAACGGACGCTTCACACCCGAGGCCATGAGGCCAGCCAGCGCCCTGCCCGCGTCGTCGATCAGGAGGCGGACGTCCTCTGGTTTGCTCACGCCGTTGAGGTCCACGACCACGCCGGAGACGCCGCCGCCAGACAGGGTCGCCGCGGGCTTCACCTGCGGGCTCAGCGGTTCCGCGGTTGAGGCGGGAGCTGCGAGCGCTGCAGTGGGCTGGGCCTTTGCCTCAACTTCGGTCACCTCAGCGTCGATCCGCATCAGGATGCCGTCATGGTCGACCTTGCGGCGGCCCCGGAAGGTGAAGATGGCACCGTGCGTCTCAAGGCGCGTCTCGAACGTCCCGGATACAGGCTCTCCACCGCCAAGAACTTCATCGTCGAAGGCAGCAAGGCTCTCTGGGGACAGGCGCTCACGCAGGCCCTCAGGGGTCATCTCCTCAGGCGACATGCCGCCGAACGCGCGGAGCACGTCTTCGCCCAGGCGAACTTCAGGATTGGCGAGGACGTCCCAGACATACTCCTCGGCCTCGGCCTCGATGATCGCGGTGTGATCGTCGTGCCAGTAGCTGGAGACAGGGTCTCCATCCTTGGCAGCCGCCGCGGTGAATGCGGCAGCCGTGGCAGCCGCTGCGGCGACGCCGTCAAAGCGGTCCGCGTCGCGGGCTCCATCCTGGCGCGGAGCCGGCTCGGGCTGCTCCTCACGATAGCTCGTCACGGACGGGGGCGTGAAATCCTCCCGCTCCTGCGGGCGGTGGCGGCTGATACCTGAATGCTGCGGGAGTGAATCATCGTCTCCGAAGAGCGACGCTGGCATCGCCACGGGTTCGGCAGCAGCACGGCGCTCGGCCCGCGAAGGCATGCGCATCTCGTCGGCGAAGAACGGGGCCGTCAGGGTCGCGAGCAGCATCCCTGCTGCAATCAGAACGGACGGGAAAATGACCGGCATCATGGAGCGCATGACCGGGAAGATCGGATCGCTCATCAGGAACGAAGCCGCCAGGGCAAGAATGATGGTCAGACCCAGGAACGCCTTGCCCGCCGGATCACGGACCATCGCGTAGATGAGGAGGATCGCGGAGACCGCGGTGGCTCCAGCCATCGCCAGCCGCGCCTCCTCGGCGAAGTCCATGCCCGCTGCGTTCGCGCCAGCAAGGCCGAGGGTGCCGAGGATGATGATCGCCGAAAGGCCAGCGATCAGGATGTTCTCGCGGCCCGTGTGGAGCACCGCATTGACGAAGAGGAGGAGCGCACTTGCCGTCAGGGCGCCGATCAGGATCTGCGTGCTGCCTGTGACGAAATCGAGGATGCCGAAGAGCATCGCCTGGGAAAGCGCAGTGAGAACAAGGAGAGCGAAACCCGCAGCAGCCGTGCCTGACCTACGAATGATCATCAGGGCAAACGAAGCGAGGGCCCCAAGACCCAGAGCGCCAAGGACACCGAACTCCACCGTCTGCATCCCTGCAGGGTCGAGCATCGTCTGCCGCATGATTTCATCGGCATAACGATCGAAAGAAAAGGCTGCACCCAGTTCGCCAAGCACGTCCTGAAATACCCCGTAGATTGCCCCAAACCATAGGTCTGAGAGCAATTACATCGTAACGCAAGCATCTCTACAAGGCTTTGTTAACGCGCGGAATTGAGTTCCCTGATCGCCTCGCGAACCACTGCCGGATCATTGGCCACGACGCGAAACTTCTCTTCCCGCCCGAAGAGCTCTTCAGATGGGAAGGGAACGTCCGGTTTTTCGCCGGTTGCGGCCTCGACGGCAGCTGGGAACTTCGCGGGGTGTGCGGTGGCCAGCGTCACGATTGGGCCCGAGAGCCCTTCGTCTCGCGCCTTTCGGCTGGCGGCGATGCCGATTGCGGTGTGAGGATCGACGAGCTCGCCAGAGGCTTTGTGAATCGATCCGATTGTCTCTGATACTTCCTCTTCGGAAGCCCGGTAGGAGGAGAACGTCTCGCGCAACGTCGCGAGGAGCGCCTTGTCCATCACGAACGTGCCTTCCTCGCGAAGATCCCGCATCAGACCGGCCGTTCGGTTACTGTCGCGCCAGAGCGCCTCGAAGATCATACGCTCGAAATTGCTGGCGATCTCGATGTCCATGGAGGGAGAGATCGTCGGCGTGATCCCGCGCTTCTGGTACTCACCGGTCCTGAGCGCGCGGTCCAGAATGTCGTTCTCATTGACCGCGATGATCAGTCGCCCGACTGGAGCGCCAAGCCGCTTGGCTACGTAGCCCGCGAAAATGTCCCCGAAATTGCCTGTGGGAACGGTGAAGTGGACTTCGCCAGAACCGACCGAGAGGGCGGCGGTGATGTAGTAGGTGACCTGCGCGGTGATCCTCGCCCAGTTAATCGAATTGACCCCGCCAAGGCTGACATCCGCTACGAACGAACGTTCGGAAAAGAGCTGCTTCACGATGGCCTGGCAGTCGTCGAAGGTCCCTTCTACGGCCAGATTCAGGACGTTAGCTGCATCGCTAGTCGTCATGAACCGGCGCTGGACCTCAGAGATTCGCTCATGGGGATGGAGGGCCGTAATCGACAGATGCTCCCTGCCCGCAAGTGCAGAAACGGCTGCGCCGCCGGTGTCGCCTGAAGTCGCAACGATGACGTTCAGCGACTTGCCTGAGCGCGCGAGGCTTCGCTCAAAGAGCCGCGCGATCAGCTGCATGGCGACGTCTTTGAACGCCAGCGTTGGGCCATGGAAGAGCTCGAGGAGTTGCTCGCCGTCGATCTCCTCAACGGGAGCAACATCTGGATGGCGGAAGGTCGCGAAGGCAGCCTCGCAGAGCGCGCGGGCCTCGTCCTTGCTCATGTCGTCGCCTGCGAAGATCGAGAGGACTTCGGCGCCTACCTCGACGAAGCTCGCCCCCTTGAACCCGCTCCAATCGTGCGGCTCGGGCCATGTCTCGGGCAGGTAGAGGCCGCCGTCGGGGGCAAGGGCCTCGGTCAGGACCTGATCGAAATCCGCGCGGGGGGCGCCGCCGCGGGTAGAGATGTAGTGCATGGAAAGGCTCGCGAGATTGGCAGGCGGAGAAAGCCTACGCCGCACCGCAACATTTGCAAACGCCGAGGAGCGTCAGCCTAGCTGGCGCGGCACATCAGGAACTTGTCGTCGGCAGCCGTGCCGATCAGCGTCCTATTGCCTACCCGGCTGGCAACCGTCGCGGCGGAGAGATCGCGGCCAGTATTCTGGTAGATGGTCTCGACCTGATCGCCATCGACGCGCAGCACCTGGCTGGGTGCTGAGTCCCGGAGGCTCTCGGTGAAGGCTTTGTAGGCGAAGGGCTGCGGGACAGCGCCGATCAGGAGGCGACCGCTCTCGTCGACCGAAAGGTTGTTCGGGAAGCTGCGGAGCGCGATGCGGCTCGTCGGCTCCAGCTGGTCCGTTGCCGGGTCGCGGGCGTATTTGCGGATCGCCTCTGCCCGCATCTCGGCCACGAAGAGGTCGGAGCCATCCGGGCTCAAAGCGATACCGTTCGGGAACCTCAGGCCGTCGGCCTCCACCGACCAGCTGTTGCCGTCATAGTGGAAGATCTGACCGGTCGGCAGGCCGAGGAGGAAATCCGCTTTGCCGCGCACGCTCTGGCGGCCAGAAGCCGTGTCATTGGTGACGTAGAAGGAGCTCGGCCCGGTGGCGATGACGTCGTTCGGGCTGACGAGGCGGGGGTCGCTGAAGCGCTCCGCCAGTGAAAGGTCGCCGGTTGCCTCATCGACGTCGAAGACCAGGACTTCCGGCCCTGCACGGTTCACCACGAACAGGCGGTGGCTGAGGAGGCCGCTCGGCAGGCGCTCTTCCCAGAGATCGATGCCGCCGGGCTCGAAGGCGCGAGGGCGGCCCCCAGTGCGGTCCTGCCAGGATGTGTCATCGAGCGGATTGTCGAGATCGAAGCGGATCAACTCACCGCGCTCGCTCTTGCCGCGCTGATCGTAGACCGAGAGGAAGGCGATGTTCCGGTTCGGGATCGCTGCGACGTCGGAAGCGCCGGTGATGCCCACGACCGGGGTGCAGGCCACTTCGCTTTCGGACGGAAACTCTTCGAACTGGTGGAAGACGTAGCCAAGCCAAATGGTGCCCACGGCTACGGCAAGCGTGCCAGCCGCTACAAGAAACACCATCGGCATGAAGAGACGCATCAATCCCACCCGTCTGAACGTCCGAGACCCCTTTCAAGAGGCAAGCCAACGTTTCCGCAAGTCTTGACAAGAGCGTTATAGTGTTAAGTCTCGCTCAGGTTGTGCGGCGAATCATTCCGCTTCGCTGAGCGGCACCTCGACGGGAGCCGCTCCCTGATGTCTTGTCGGGCCGAGTTCGTCGGCGACGACCGCACCTCTTTCTCCGATTGGCTGCTCAGGGCCCGTGGTGGTGTCGTAAGCCGTCTGGTGCTCGGCCTCGGCGTTGATCTTCGCGCCCACGAGAACCATCAGCGCCGTGGCCCAGAGCCACATCTGGAGCAGAAGCACCGCTCCGAACGCCCCGTAAGTGGCGGAGAAGTCTGTGATCTTTGAAGCATAGAATGAGATCAGCAGCGACGAGAGCACCCAGAGAAGCGATGCTGCGACCGAGCCTAGCGAGAGCCACTGGAGCTGGGCCTCGGCCCTGCAGGGTCCGTAGCGGTAGAGGATGCTGGTCGCGACGATCATCCCGAAGAAGAGCATCGGCCATCGCAGGAAGACGATCGCAGACTCAGCTTTCAACGGGAGGCTGAGGGCTGAAATCAGCGCCGGGAACGCGACGACGAGGGTCAGCGCGACGACGCCTGCCAGAATGAAACCGAGGGTGAAGGCGAGCGCGAGGATGTTGATCTGGAGAAGGTTGCGCCGCTCGCGCTCTCCATAGGCGACGTTCAGCGCCTGAAACGTAGCCCTTGCCGCACGGCCCGCGCCGAACACGATTATGACGAAGCTGACCAGGGATACGAGGGACAGCCCGCCATGATCGGCCTCTGCCACCCGGGTGATCTCGGAAAGGATGAACTCTGCGGCGAGAGGCGGGAGGACCCCTGCGAGCCCTGACGCATGATCGGCAGCCGTCAGCGGGTCCGCGAAGATGCCGTAGAGAGAGACGAAGAGGATGACCGACGGGAAGATCGCGAGGAGCGTGAAGTAGGCGAGCCCTGCCGCAACGAGGACAAGATTGTCATTGTTGAATCCCCGCCAGAACCTCAGGAGAATGTCGCCCCAGCCAGCGAGCGGGATCCCCAGCGGCTTCCTGGCAAGCCTGCCGCGCCCCTCCTCGAGCTGGTCCTTGTCGATGGTTTTGGTCGTCATGGCAGTCTAACGGCCTCCCGTCCGGGGCCGTTCCGCCGGCGGCCCTCGCAGACGCAGGAAGAGATGGAGAAAAGCTCGCCTGAACCGCCCTCTCCCTCTTGCGTGATCGGCGGTCCTGAGCTAGCCGCCGCCGTTCTTATCTATCCGCTCGAAGGCGACCCGACCGATGAAAAAAGACCTGCACCCCGACTACCACATGATCACGGTGACCCTGACCGATGGTTCGACGTTCCAGACGCGTTCGACCTACGGCAAGGAAGGCGCCACGCTGAACCTCGACGTCGATCCTTCGTCGCACCCGGCATGGACCGGTGGCCCGGCCAAGATCTCCGACAAGGGCCGCGTCTCGAAGTTCAAGAACAAGTTCGGCAACTTCGGCCTCTAAGGGCACGCTTTCATGTCCTCGGCAGCGCCGCAGCCCGCGACGCTGCGATCGGCCTTTGCGATTGCATGGCCTGCTAGCCTCGCCGCTATCATTACGCCGGTCCTCGGCCTCACCGACGTCGCAGTGCTTGCGCGCGGTGCCGAGGCCGAAGCGTTGGCGGGTGCGTCCCTCGCGGGCGCTGTCTTCTCCCTTCTTTATTGGAGCTTCAGCTTCCTCCGCATGAGCCTGTCGGGCCTCGTGGCCCAGGCGCTCGGTGCGGATGATGAAGGGATGCTCCGCGCTAGGCTGGTGCAGGGAGCGCTTTTCGGCTTCGCGGTCGGGCTTCTCCTACTGATCCTGCAGGCGCCCATCATCGCGGGCGCGCAGCTCTTCCTTGTCGATACCTCCGAAGCCTCCGCCGCTGCTGGCGATGCGATGCGCAGCTATATCGGCATCCGCATCTGGGGCGCGCCGGCGGTGATCACGACCACGGCGCTGCTTGGCTGGTTCACGGGACAGGGACGGACTGGCCTCCTCATGGCGGTGACGATCGGGACCGCGTCGGTGAACGCGGTCCTGTCGATCCTGTTCGTGCTGGTCTTCGGCTGGGGGATCGAAGGGCTCGCCTTGGCCACGGCCTTGGCGGAGCTTTCAGGGCTCCTCATCGGTCTTGGCGGCGCGGCATGGGTGCTGGCCCAGCGGGGCGGCGTGCTGGCGCATTGGAGCCGGGCGCGGATGCGCGACGGGCTCGGTGCCCTCCTCTCCCTCAATGGCGATATCTTCGTCAGAACGCTGCTGCTTGATTCGATCTTTGTCAGCTTTGCCCGGTTCGGCGCGGATTTCGGCGACGTGACCCTGGCCGCGAACCATGTGCTCCTGAACCTCGTCCTCGCGCTGACGCTGTTCCTAGACGGCCCGGCCATCGCGGCGGAGACCTATGTGGGACAGGCGGTCGGCTCGAAGACCCGCCGGGAAGAGCTGTTCTCGGCGGCGTGGCGTGAGACGGCGAAGATCGCTGGCGCGATGGCCCTGGCGCTCTTCCTCCTGCTCGTTCTGTTTGGGGATCTCCTCCTCTCGCTCACCGTTGGGGAAGGCAGCGACACAGCGGCGGTGCTGGCGGAGGCCAAGCGCTTCCTGCCGTGGGCAGTCCTCATGCCCCTCGCGACAGCGGCGGCCTATCATCTCGACGGTATCTATATCGGCGCGACCCGAGGCGCGGCGCTGAGGAACACGATGGCCGTCGCGACGGCGCTCTATTTCGCGGCCGTTTTTCTGTTGCGTGAGCCTCTGGGCAATCACGGCCTCTGGGCAGCGTTTGTCCTGTTCATGGCAGCGCGCGGGGTGCTGCTGGTCCTGACGTGGCGAGGATTCAGACCCCTGCTCTCCAACGCTTCATCTGGCTAGAACGCCGCATCCCCTTGCCCCGGGCGGCATGGCAGACGATACCCTTCCTATGGCGAACTGGCTGGAGAAACTGGCGAACCCTGAGGTCTTCGTGCGGCGCACGAAGCCTCTGATCATGCCCATCGGCGCGGCAGCGGCGGTGCTGGTCATCGTGGGTTCAGCCCTCGGCCTTTTCTTCTCGCCGCCGGACTTCAGGCAGGGCGAGAGCGTGCGCATCATGTATGTCCACGTGCCCGCAGCGTGGCTGGCGCTCCAGACCTACGCTGCCATTGCTGTCGCGAGCTTCGTTGGCTTCATCTGGAAGCACCGCCTTGCCGATGTCGCGGCGCGTCAGATGGCGCCGATCGGGCTTCTCTTCACGGTGCTGGCCATCGTCACGGGAGCTCTCTGGGGCAAGGTGACGTGGGGTGTCTTCTGGGACTGGGACCCGCGCCTGACCTCGATGCTGGTGCTGGTCTTCCTCTATCTCGGCTATATCGCGGTCTGGCAGGTGATCGAGAGCGAGTTCGTTGCTGCGCGTTCGGCGGCCATCCTTGCGATGCTCGGCGCGGTGAACCTACCGATCATCAAGTTCTCCGTCGACTGGTGGGACAGCCTCCACCAGAAGGCGACCGTCATTCGCGAGGGCGGGCCGAAGATGCCAGCCTCGATGCTCTGGCCGCTCCTGATCATGGCCCTCGCCTACACGCTCATCTTCGCTTTCGTGACGCTGCTCCGGGTGCACACGGTCCTCGCCGAGAAGCGCAAGACAAAGCCCGTGCGCCGCGCCTCGTCGGCCACCATCGAGGAGGCTCCGGCGACGTCATGAGCCCGAACATGGCCCCCTATATTGCCCTCGCCTGGGCCCTCTCCGCTACGAGCCTTGGCACTTACGTCGGCTGGACGCTCTGGCGTTTTCAGAAGCGGAACCGCTGAGAGATGGCGACCCCGTATGAGAAACGCCGCCAGCGCAAGCTGTTCCTGACCATCGTGCTGCCCGCCTTCGCAGGCGCGGTTGCGCTTTCCCTTGTGGCCATTTCGCAGACTCAGGTTTACGCCTATGCCCCATCGACCCTGCCAAGCCCTCAGGAGCTGGGCGACAGGGACGTGCGGCTGGCAGGATTGGTCGCGGAGGACAGCCTGAGGACAGGGGCAGACACGAACGTGACCTTTACGATTACCGACGGAAAGGCTGGCGTACCTGTCAGCTTCGACGGCATTCTCCCCGCCCTCGTGGCCGAGAACGAAGGCATCATCGCGCAAGGCAAGATGGGCCCTGACGGCATCTTCCGCGCGGATAATGTCCTTGCCCGCCACGACGAGAACTACGAGGCCCCTGAAGTGATCAAGGCCCTCGAAGAAGCGGCGGAGCAAGGCCCTGCGTACTGATCCCCCTCTCGTCCGTATGCCCCGCTTCTGGATGCTGTTCGGCGCCCAGGTCTTCGGCGCGTTTGCGGACAATGCCCTCAGGAACGCGACGATCGTTGCGATCATCGCAGCGGCTACGGTATCTGTCGGCGAAGACTTCTACTTCTTCGGCGATCTCGCGAACGAGGCGGGCACGATCGTCTCCATCGGCTTCACGCTGCCAATCTTCGCCTTCGCAATGATCTCGGGCCAGATGGCTGACCGGGTCCCGCGCCACGTCATGGCGAGGAGGCTCAAGTTCCTCGAGCTGATCCTGATGTCGCTTGCGGCGCTCTGGTTCTTCCTCGGGCAGGCCCTTCCCCTTGTCCTGACCCTCGCATTGATGGGTGCACAGACGGCCTTTTTCCAGCCGGTGCGCTTTGCGCTGATGCCGCAATACTTCCCGCCGAGCCGCCTCGCGCGCGCCAACGGGATCATGCAGGCGGGTACCTTCATCGCCATCGTCACAGGTCTCGGGCTCGGGGGCTATTACTTCGAAGTCGAGAACGGACGGATGATTGTCAGCGCGATGCTAGTGGGTGCCGCCGTAATTGGCTGGCTGCTCGCCATCAGACTGCCTGAGGCTCCGCCTCCGGGACGTGAACCGATCAATTGGAATATCCCGGCTGTCGCGTGGCGCTATTTCCGCGAGGCGGGAAAGACGCCCGGCGTGCTCTGGCCGATCCTCGCCAACGGTTATTTCTGGCTCGTCGGCGCCTTTCTCCTCGCCCACATGCCGATCTTCATGCGCGACCAGCTGGGCGGCACGAACCAGGACTACGCGTTGCTCAATGCCTTCTTCGCGCTTGGCGCAGGGCTCGGCTCGATCATCGCGGGCGTCCTCGCGCCTAAGCTGAAGGAGCCCAAGCAGATGTCTGCCGTGGCGCTGATGGTTGGCATGGCGGCGCTGATCGGCGTCTATTTCTACACGCGCGTGCCCTTCACCGGAGAATTCCAGCTCTTCGGTCCGGCGGGCTATCCGCTGATGACCCTGTTCATCATTTCGTCAGCGGCGAACGGCGTCTTCGCGGTGCCGATGCTGGCCAGCTTCCAGGCCAATGCGCCGAAGGCGATCAGTGCCCGGATCATGGGCGTGGCGAACATGACCAACGGCCTCTTCGCGACTGTCGGCGCGATCCTCGCATCGGTCTTCAGGAACGCTGGGATCGATCCGGCGCAGATGTTCCTCGTCATGGTCGCCATGGGCGGATCGGTGCTGATGATCATGTTCTGGCGCTTCCGCATGTTCCGTGGACAGCATGTTGGGGCTGAGGGGACGTAAGAGTTAGCTCCGCCGTCTTCCCGGGGCAGGCGAAGCCTGAACCCGGGATCCATGGACCATCGCTGTACATTCTCGCGCCAGTTCTGACGATCCGTCGTTTGAGAAATCTCAGTCCATGGGTCCCGGATAAGCCTTCGGCTTTCCGGGAAGCCGGACATTAGCCACAAAAAAAGGCGGCCCGGAGGCCGCCTTTTCTCTTTGAACGGAGGATAGACCTCAGCGGCCTTTGTTCGGGTCGTTCGGGTTGCCGTCGACCGAGGTCCAGAGCGAGTCGCATGGGATGCGGCGGCGGTCGCAGCGGTCGGCGAACTTCTTGGTGATCTCGGTCACCTCTTCGAAGAGGCCCTTGTCGAGGGTGATCGGATCAAGGCCCAGCTCGATGAAGCTGTCGTTCGAGACGTGGAGATCGTTCTCGTCCGCTTCGTTGCGCGGGTTGTCGACCTGGTCGATCTCGGCGCCGGTCATTTCGGCGATCATGTCGGCGAGGTCGCGGACGCGGTGGGTTTCGACCATCTGGTTACGGATCTTCACCCGGTCGCCGCGCTCAGGCGGGTTCTCGATGGCGAGTTCGACGCAGCGCACCGTGTCCTGAATGTGGATGAAGGCGCGGGTCTGGCCGCCCGTTCCGTGCACGGTCAGCGGATAACCGATGGCGGCCTGCATGAGGAAGCGGTTGAGGACCGTGCCGTAGTCGCCATCATAGTCAAAGCGGTTGATGAGCGCCGGATCCTTCTTGGTCTCTTCGGTCTGGGTGCCCCAGACGATGCCTTGGTGGAGGTCCGTGATCCGCAGATTGTCGTTCTTCGCGTAGTATTGGAAGAAGAGCGCGTCCTGCGTCTTCGTCATGTGGTAGATCGAGCCCGGATTGGCCGGGTACAGAATTTCCGTCTCCACCTCGCCGTTCTCGCCGGCATCGACCTTCACGTTGAGGTAGCCCTCAGGGATCTGCATCCCTGCGGTGCCGTAGCCGTAGACGCCCATGGTGCCGAGGTGGACCACATGGATGTCGAGGCCGGTCTCAACGATCGCCGCCAGCAAATTGTGGGTGGCGTTGAGGTTGTTGTCGACGGTGTAGCGCTTGTGGTGCGCGGTCTTCATCGAATAGGGCGCGGCGCGTTGCTCAGCGAAGTGAACGACGGCATCAGGCTTGTAGTCAGCGAGGAGCGCGGTGAAGGCGTCGAAGTCCTTCGACACGTCAAGGATGCGCGCTTCGATCTTGTTGTTGGAGACCCGCTGCCAGGCTTCGAGACGATCCGTCAGGCTGGCGATGGGTGTCAGGGACTGCACTTCGAGTTCGACGTCGATTTTCCGACGCGAAAGGTTGTCGACGATCATGACGTCGTGACCGCGTGCGGAAAGGTGAAGTGCCGTCGGCCAGCCGCAAAAGCCGTCACCGCCGAGAATCATCAGCTTCATAGAGAAAGCGCCCCTTAGAGAAATCGCGAGGCTCTTAAGCAGAATGTCGCACTGCCGCAACGGCAGATCACGAAATCTGACCAAATGCTACGAAGCTGCAATGTTACGCGAGATCAGTAAGCGTTTTCAGGCTTGGCGACGGCCTTCACCGTCTTGATCAGGACCCGCAGGTCAAACCAGAGCGACCAGTTCTCGATGTATTCGAGGTCGTAGCGGAGGCGCTGCTCCATCTTCTCGGGTTCGTTTGTCTCCCCGCGGAAGCCATTCACCTGCGCCCACCCGGTCATCCCCGGTTTCACCCGGTGACGGGCGGCGTAGTCCTTGATCAGCGCGGAATAGTATTCGTCATGCTTGAGGGCGTGGGGCCGCGGGCCGACGAGGCTCATCTCGCCCTTCAGGACGTTGAAGAGCTGGGGCAGTTCATCGAGGGATGTCTTGCGCAGGAAGCCGCCGACCTTGGTGATGCGGTCATCGTCCTTGGTGGCCTGCTGAACATCGTCGCCATCTTCCATGACCTTCATCGAGCGGAACTTGATGATCGGGAAGACATCGCCTGCCATGCCCTGACGGCGCTGGACGAAGAAGACGGGGCCCTTGCTGTCGAGCTTCACGGCGATGGCGCAGATCAGCATGACCGGCAAAAGCGCCAGCAGCATCAAGAAGCCGAGCACGCGGTCTTCAACGGCCTTGGTGAACGTATCCCAGCCAGAAATCGGACGCCGCTGCACCACGTAGGTCGGCACATCGCCAATGGCGTCGACCCTGCCCCCGCGCTGCAGCCAGAGGGGATTCGGGCCGAGGCTGACATGGACAGGAAGGCGGCGGAGCTGATCGAGGAGATTGGCCATCGACTTGTCGTCGTCATCGCCCTGCGGACAGACGACGATGTCGTCGACCATGCCGTCTTCCACCAGCTTCTGGAGCTGCATGAACTCTTTGGTGCTGGGCGACTGAAGGCCGGAGGGATCGAAGCTCCGGACGATGTCGACGCTGGCTTCGGTCATGGAAGCCTTTCCGGCGATCGTGTTGGTCCTCGCAGGCGCGCCGACGAAGACGAGCCTGCGGCAGAGGAGACCTCCCGCAGCGGACAGGCGCTTGAGCACCCGCGCGATGATGAAGCGCGAGATGATGATGAGAATGGCCGAGAGCACCGCCCAGACGATCAGCCATCCGCGTGACAGGAGCTGCGTCAGTCCGAGCGAGTAGCAAGCCGCGATGAAGCTGAGCAGGATGAGCCCGAACCGCCAGACGACACCGCGCAGCGTACCCCATGGATCGAGCATCTGGTCGAAGCGGAAATAGCCGCCCTGGCGCAGGGCCTCGACATAGATGAGGCTGGTGAGGAAGCCCGCCGACATCAGGACGACGGTGTTCGGCTCCTGCAGGAAGCCGTCAGGCAGCGTCACGATGGTGGCAAACGGGGTCGCGGCAGCGCCAGCAGCGGTGATCAGGGTCGCAACGACAGCAGCAACGATATCCGAGCAGACGTCGCGGGAAATCCCGCGCCGCTTGCGGCGGACTTCGTCCATTTCGTCAGTCGTGGTCAGAGACATGACCTCGGAATCCCCAAAAACCCTACGCTACGCTTCCTATCGCACCGCACACACTTAAACCCTTAGGCAAGCTTCGTACCTCTAGCAAACACTGCTAGCGAATGTCTGAATCGTACCACCTAGGTCGGGGGAATATCTATGAGCGAACTCAGTAAAGTCATGGCGGACGCCGCCATTGAAGGCAGCCGTGTCGTCCTCGAGGTCTACCGCCGCGGTGCGGACGCACGGACCAAGGGCGATGGCTCGCCGGTGACCGAAGCCGATGAGCGCGGCGAGGAAGCGATCCTTTCACATCTCAAGGAGTTTGCTGGCGATATTCCTGTCATCGCCGAAGAGAGCGTGGCGGGCGGTCAGGTCCCGAAGGCGCATGAGCGCTTCTTCCTCGTGGACCCGCTCGATGGCACCAAGGAGTTCGTCACCGGCACCGATGAGTTTACGGTCAACATCGCGCTGATCGAGAATGGCGTCCCGACCATGGGTGTCGTCACCGTCCCAGCGCTCGGCAAGCTCTTCGTCGGCATCGCCGGTGAAGGCGCAACGCTGCAGATGATCGATTTTGAGACGGGCAATGCCCAGAGCGCGCCTGATGCTATCTCCGTCCGCGCCCGTCCTGAGAGTGGAGCCGTCGCGATGACGTCGCGCTCCCACGGCTCCGAAGAGACCCAGAAGATGCTCGAGCGCCTCGGCGTCACCGACGTCATGCCAGCAGGCTCATCGCTCAAGTTCTGCGCCATCGCTGAAGGCAAGGCTGACCTCTACCCGCGCCTCGGCCGGACGATGGAGTGGGATACGGCGGCAGCCCATGCGGTGCTCAAGGCAGCTGGCGGCGAAGTCTATGTCTTTGACGATCAGGAACGCGGCGCGCCCCTCTCCTATGGCAAGGAAGATCGCGGCTTCGACAATCCGCACTTCCTCGCCGTCGGCGGAGAGTGACCGACGCCGCTGAGCGGATCAGGAAAGAGGCGTCGGATCTCGGCTTCGACGCCGTCGGTTTCACGCGCGCTGAGCTACCGGCAGAGGTCGGCGCGCGGCTGCAGGAGGCTTTGAGCCTCGGCCATCATGGCACGATGGAATGGCTGGAGGATCGCGCGGAGAAGCGCGCCCAGCCGAAGCTGCTCTGGGACGGCGCGCAATCTGTCATCGCCCTTGGCATGAATTACGGTCCCGAGACCGATCCCATGGAGAAACTCCGGGAGCGGACGAAAGCGAACATCTCCTGCTATGCGCAGGGTGATGATTATCACGACGTCATCAAGAAGCGGCTGAAGCGTCTCGGCCGCTGGATTGGCGAGACCTGGAACTGCCAGCTGAAGGTCTTCGTGGACACAGCCCCCGTCGCGGAGAAACCGCTTGGTCAGCAGGCCGGCATTGGTTGGCAGGGCAAGCATACGAACCTTGTGAGCCGCGATCATGGCAGCTGGCTGTTCCTCGGCGCGATCTACGTGGCGCTCGATCTGCCTGCGGATGAACCGGAAATCGACCACTGCGGCAGCTGCCGGGCGTGTCTTGATGTCTGCCCTACAGATGCTTTCCCGGGGCCCTATCGCCTCGATGCCAGACGCTGCATCAGCTACCTGACGATCGAGCATAAAGGTCCGATCCCGGAGGAGTTTCGGGCGGCAATGGGCAACCGGATCTATGGCTGCGACGACTGCCTTGCCGTCTGCCCGTGGAACAAGTTCGCAGCCCGCGCTTCCGAAGCGGCGTTCCATGCACGGGAAGAGCTCGAAGCCCCTTCCCTGTCGGAGCTGTCAAAGCTCGACGACGAGGCGTTTCGCAAGCTTTTCCGCAAGTCGCCCGTCAAGCGGATCGGTCGGGACCGGTTCTTGCGGAACGTCGCCATCGCCATCGGAAACTCGAGCGATGCGGGCCTTCGTCCGGATGCGGAGCGCCTTGCGGAAGACCCGTCAGAGGTCGTCGCGGAGGCTGCTCGCTGGGCCCTGGCGCGCCTATAGAAAAAACCCGCGCCTCCAGAAGAGACGCGGGTCGCTCGACATGCGATCGGCGAGCTTGGTTGCCCTGGTTAGACCTTGCGGCGGCGAGCGATGCCGAAGCCTGCAAGCGCGGTGCCTAGGAGGAGCGCCGCACCCGGGACAGGGATTTCATTGAGGTCAGGGTTCGAACCTTCAGCAAAGATGCTGACGGTGAACGGCGTCGGGCCGTCGAACTCTTCAGCGCCTGCAACGTATACGGAGAAGGCTTCTTCCGTGGTGAAGTCTTCGAACAGGAAGAAGGCCGAGCCCCGTTGCGGGTCGCCCATGTCGCGCGGAACAACCGTCAGGCTCTCAGTGGCATCTTCGAAGGTGCCGTCATTGTCTTCGACATCGTCGCCAATGCCGAGGCCAACGCGGATGTTCTCGAGATTGTCGAGGTCGCCGCTGGCGGAGATCTCGACAAGAATGTCCAGACTGTCCGTGCTCAGATTACGGAGCAGGAACTGGAACATGTCCGAACCATTGAGGACCTGGCCAAAGCCGAGCTCCGCGCCGTCGAAGACTTCGTCCTCGATGAGGGCGGCGTTGGCTGATCCAAGACCGAGGGCGATGGTTGCCGCTGTTGCGGCGAGATAACGTTTAAACACTGTGTTCCCCACTCTACGAATGCGATCGAGTTTATTCACTCACGGGAAACAATGCTTTGGAGGCGCCTCCGTTCCGTCTCTCGGAAGAGTTCCGCTACACGAATGCGTCATGGAACTTTTTCCGTGACCGGATTAACGGCTGGGAGTCCTGATCCGGGCAGCGGCATCCACCAGGACAGCCGCCGACAGACCGAACATGAGAAGCCCGTTCATCGACGCGAAGCCTGTCAGGAGCTGCCACTCCTCCGGCGCGAGGACATCGCCGAAGCCGAGGGTCGTGTAGGTGCTGAGGGCGAAGTAGAGCGCGTCGGCGAAGGTCTGGCTGATCCCGACCTTCACATACGCCAACGCCCAAGCCCCAGCCGAAAGCGCGTGCGCCGCGATCAACCAGAGGGACACGACGGTCAAGCGAATGACACCGCCGAGGTCGTCCATCACTCCCTTGGGATCATCCTTGATGCGCGCAAAGCCGCGAATGATCATCGTGAAGATGGCATGGATGATGGCCGTGACGGCGATCACGGCAGCAGCGACCCCGACCTGCGGAAGAATGATTTCCATGACGCGCCCCTTCACTCAACGGCGCCAGCCTAACCCCAGACTCCGCGATCAGCCAGCCTCTTCGGCGAGGCGTTTATCGAGCCGCTGGAGCTGCTTCGCCGCGTAGGCGCGGCACTCATCGAGGCCGACAAGCGTATTCTCCTCGATGCGCTCGAACATCCGACTCCCGGCCGGGTGCGGTGTGAGCGCGATGTCGCAGGGTATGTCCATCAGGCGTGAGAGCCCTTCGCGGTAGGCCGCGAGATATTCCGGGTGATCGGAGAAGCGGTAATCGTCTGCGCTCACCGGGGACAGGCTGTCCATGAGGACGATGGTCAGGCAGTCCTCGCCTTCGCAGGACTGCCACTGCCAGGAGAGCGCGCCGGGCGTATGTCCGGGGGTCGCGATGGCGGTGAGGGTGAGATGACCTGTCGTGACGTTGCCTTCGCCCGTGATCAGCCCGCTGACCTGGGCAGGCTCGAAGGGGTCGTGCATCCCGGCCTGCGGATCGTTTGAGGCGGTGATGCCGCTCTCGAGCACGGGGGCTGCATCCATCGAGGCGAGGAGCTTGCCCCTCGACTGCCGCTGCAGATAGGCGAGACCGCCGACATGGTCGAAATGTTCGTGCGTGTGCAGAAGGAAGTCCACGTCGCGGACCCGGAAGCCAAGCGCCTCGATGTTCGCCTCGATCAGTGGTCCACCGCCTCGCGAGCCGCCATCGATGAGAATGTGCCCCTGCTCCCCTGTCACGAGGATCGCGGCGATGCCGCAGGTGCCAACATAGTAGGTGTCACCGTGGATGCGGAACGGCGGCCCTGGCTTGTCCCATTCGTCCCAGGGCTCACAGACCTCCGCCCATTGCTCGGCGCTCGGAATGTCTGGCTCTGCCGCGCAGGCTGCTAGGGCGAGGAGTGACACGCTGAGAACGTTCCGCATGGGAACGGCGTGCCACGGTTCTGGTCGCTTTGAAAGCGGCTGAGCCGGTGATCACCTCTCTCTACGGGAGCGGTCGAAGGTTTGGCTCGCCAAGGCTTCGGGTAAGGGCTGCGGAGAGCGGGGGTCCCGCGAACGTCCCTACGCTGGGATCATCTCTGTAGCAGGAACGACCCTCGCATCGCCCGCCCTCACTCGGCATCCAAGATGCCGATCTCTCCCGGAGGGAGAGATGACGGCCAGTCGCTCGAAACGAGCAACAAAAAAGGCGCCGCAGGGGCGCCTTCTTCATCGGGGTCATTCGCCAACGACTTAGCGCGGGGCGAGGACCATCATCATCTGGCGGCCTTCCAGCTTGGGCATGGCCTCGACCTTCGTGGTCTCTTCGAACTCTTCACGGACCTTGTTGAGGAGGTCCATGCCCCGTTCCTGGTGGGCCATTTCGCGGCCACGGAAGCGCAGGGTGACCTTCACCTTGTCGCCCTCATCGAAGAACTTGCGCATGGCCTTGGTTTTCACCTCATAGTCATGCTTGTCGATGTTCGGACGCATCTTGATCTCTTTGATCTCGACGATCTTCTGCTTCTTCTTGGCCTCGGCCTTCTTCTTCTGCTGCTGGTACTTGTGCTTGCCCCAGTCCATCAGCTTGCAGACGGGGACCTCGCCCAGATTCACTTCAACGAGGTCGAGACCAGCCTTGGCCGCCAGATCCATACCATCCTGCGTGGACATCGGGCCACGTTTCTCGCCCTCTTCGTCGATCACCAGGATCTTCGCGGCGCGGATGTTTTCGTTCATTCTTGGCCCCGTCTGCTTCGGCGGGGTCATGTTCATGGGTCTGCGGGCGATGGGGCGGTCTCCTTCTATTGCTCAATCGCTATCGGCAATTTGCCGGATGAACAGATAAGGAAGTGTGCGCCCCGGTTCAATCGAAACCTTAACCCTCACGCGGGTTTCAGGCGAATGCCCGCCCGCCTGAGGCCGAACCGCCACGGATGAGGCCCATATTCTTGAGGGTCCGCACCGCAAGCTCCGGCGTGAGGCTCTTCATATTGGCCGCGGTCAGCTTGACAACTTCCCGGCCGTAGAGCGCATCGCTCGTCAGGTCTTCGGACGACGGGACGAGAATCACCCCCGGCGTTCCGGCAGCGGCGACAAGGTGCAGCTCCTCGCAAGGCCCTGCGAGGAAGAAGCGTGCGTGCTTGGCGAGGACGGCAAGCTGGGCCGCGTCGGCCTTGCCCGTCAGGTCGACGGCGCCGCGGCCTTCGGGGCCCTGCATCTCCATCGAAGCCTGCATCACGTCATAGGCGAAGGTGCCGAGCTCCTGCGAACCGACGATGACGGGGGTCATCCCCTCGCCCGCCATGGCGGCAGCGACGGTGGCGTAATAGTCAGCAGGCCAGCGGTGGGCCGGATTGGCAGCTGGCACGAAGAGCGCGAACGGGCCAGTCAGACCAAACCAGCTCGGATCGAGATTGGCCGAACCCTTGTCTTCGCCATCGAGCCAGGAGAGGCGCGGCAGACGCTCTTCAAGCGGCAGACCTGAATCCTTGAGAAGCTTGCGCACAGCCGGGCCAGCAAACGGGCTCGGTGCGAGGTGGCGGCGGGTTTCGTTCGAAGCCTTTTTCGGCGCGACCCAGTTGGGGCCACGGAAGCCCTTCATCGCGGCGCGGATAGCGGAGCTGTCCGAGGTGCCGTCGAGGTCATAGGCGACGGTGTAGCCCACGCGCTTGAGCTGGTTGCCGAACTCCTTGCGCTCGGCAGGCTGCATGGATTGGCGGGTGGCGACCACGCGGTCGAAGAAAGGCGAAGCCTTGGCGAGACGCTGGAGCGCAGCGCCCGTGACGAGGTCGATGGTGGCATCCGGGTGAGCCCGGCGGATCGCTTCGAAGGCAGGCTCTGCCTCAACGAACGAACGCAGGCCCTCACGCTTGATGACCAGAACACGCGACGCGCCGCCTCTCATACCCCGTGATTTCACCCTTGTACCTCCTGCCGCCGCAGCAGCTCCTGATAGACGTTCAGCGTGGAGGCCGTCATGGCCTCCGTCGTGAAAGACGTGCGTGCATGGTCCATGCCGCGCCTGCCCATCTCGGAGCGCCCCACCGAACCTTGATCGTGCAAGGTGGTTAATGCGTTGGCAAGAGCTTCCGCGTCCCCCGGCGGGACAAGGAGGCCGGTTTTTTCGGTGAGCACGGTTTCGAGTGCACCTCCGTGGGCCGTTGCAATCACCGGCTTGCCTGCCGCCTGGGCTTCCACGGCGACCCGGCCGAAGGCCTCAGGCTCGGTCGAGGCGGAGATGACGATGTCGCAAGCCGCGAGGATCGCTGGGACATGATCGCTGGCGTCTTCCATCCGGATGACATTGCCGAGGTCGAGGGCCGCAAGCTTCTGCCTCAAGTCCTCCACATAGCCCGGCTTCTCGTCCATCCGCCCGATCATCAGGAAGCTGATGGGTACGTCCGGGTGTCTTTCCCGGAAGAGCGCGGCCGCTTCGATAAGGACAGTCTGTCCCTTCCAGCCCGTGAAACGCCCGGGAAGAACGACCCTCAGCCCCTCGCCGAAGAGCTTCACCGCTGCGCCCCTGCGATCGTCCGAGACCTGCTCCGGTGAGAAGCGATCGAGGTCCGCACCGCGCGGGATCGTCGTGATAAGCTCGGGCTTCAGGTACTTCTTGCCCTTGTACTGCTCGAGGATGTGCTCGTGGGTGAAGCGGGAGTTCGCGATGACTCGGTCGCTCCGCACCATGATCGAATTGTAGAGCCGCTTCAGCCCGCTTTTCGCGTTGTAGACCCCGTGATAGGTGGTGACATACGCCACCCCGGTCTTGCGGGCAGCGGACAGGCAGCTCCATGCAGGGGCGCGGCTTCTCGCGTGAAGGATCGACACATTCTCCTTACGGATGATCTCGGCGATCTCCTCGGCATTCCTTGCGATGAGGAGCGGGTTCTTGCTCTCTGCGTGGAGGTGGATGTGTTCCGAGCCGTCGCGCTCCAACTCCTCGACCATCGCGCCTCCTGACGAGATGACGAGGGAGCGGCCACCCGCCGCGATGAAGGCCTTGCCCACCTCGAGCGTCGTGCGCTCCGCGCCGCCGCCTTCGAGCTTGGGGATCACCTGGAGGAGTGTCTTGCCGGAGAAATCGGGCGTCATGCGGTCCCGCGAACTGGTTGCTCGCGCGCTCTAGGCGTTCGCCAAGCGGATGGCGAGGCCCGCCGCGAAAGGATCGCAATCTCGTGGAAAGGGCGACGGGCCTACGGGGTGCCGCTCCGCCTCTGCAGCTAAGCCAACGGCGGCGCTGCTGATTGTATATTTCGGACGTTTTTGAAGCTTTTCCAACAAAGCTCCGCGCGCTACAGGATCACTCAGGACGTATGACCAAGCCCCGGAGGCAGGACTTGCATTACGAGATCACCGAGCCTCCCAAGGCCCTGAGGCCTTACGTTCGCCGTTTCATGAGCGGCGCAATCGGCAAGGGCGAAAGCTACGCTGCGGCGGCCAGGCCTACAGGCTATCCCTATTTCGGCTGGATCGGGAATGGCTCGATGTTCGCCCGCGCCAATGACAGCGAATGGCAGCTGGGGCCCGATGCGCTCCACATCTCCGGCCAGATCTTCAAGGAAGAGGTGCGGATCGGCGGCGAAGGCCCCCTCCTGCACGTTCTCGTCGAATTCACGCCCACCGGGCTCTACGAACTCCTCTCGGTCGAGGGCGAGGAAGCGGCTGGTCAGCCCATCGAGGCCACGAAGCTCGTCGAGAAGTCGAAGCGAATCGAGAAGCTCGAAGCGAAACTCACGGGCTCCGAAACGGCCGACGAAGTCATCCGGCGAATGATCAAATGGCTCATCAAACGCGCTGAGGATCCTCGTGTTGTGCCTGACTGGCTGCTCGAATCGATCGACCTCATCGAGAAGGCAGAGGGCCGGACGAAGGTGTCCAAGGTGGCGGAGAAGACGGGCCAGTCCGCCCGCAATCTGAGCCGAGCGTTCAGCAAGTATGTCGGCCTCTCGCCCCAAGCCTTCGCCAAGATCGTCCAGATGAACCACGTTGCCCAGGCGCTTCTCCTCGGGAACGGAAATGGCAGCCTGACGGAGCTGGCTCAGGAAGCCGGGTTCTATGACCAGTCGCACTTCATCCGGGCGATGAAGGCTTTCTTCGAGACGAGCCCGACGGAGTTCCTCGAAAGCGAGGACCGCCTGCTCATTCAATTCCTCGCGCGGTCGCGCCTCGCGGATGACACACGGGACGGCGCGCCCTAACCCTTCGGGATGACTGACAGCGCTCCCGCCTTTCATCAGGGCCCCAACGGAAAAATCGCCTACCGCCTGACCGAAGGGGATGGCCCGACGGCCGTCTGGCTCGGCGGCTATGCCTCGGACATGCAGGGCACGAAGGCCCAGAAGCTGGCCGAAGCGGCGGAGGCTGATGGCTCTGCGTTCCTGCGCTTCGACTACACCGGGCACGGCGAGAGCGAGGGCGCCTTCGAGGAAGGCACCATCTCCCGATGGTTCGAGGACGCCGAAGCGGTGATCGAAGCAGTCGCGCCGGGGCCGAAGATCCTGATCGGCTCGTCGATGGGCGGATGGGTGACGCTCCTCTACGCGCTCAGGCACCCGGAGAGCGTCGCGGGCATGGTGCTGATCGCGCCAGCGCCGGATTTCACGGAGAAGCTGGTCTTCCCGCGTTTCTCGAGCGAGCAGCGCACGACGCTAGAAGCCGACGGGGTCCTGCGGACCGGCACCAGCGGCCACCCGGCGGAGACCTATACCCAGGGGCTGTTCGTGGACGGGCGGCAGAACCTCATCATGGGCGAGAGCATCCCTGTCCCCTGCCCGGTCAGGATACTCCACGGCCTCGCGGACGACGTCGTACCGACGAGCCATGTCATGGAGCTGACCGACAGGATCGAAGCGCCTTCGCTGACGACGACCCTCGTGAAGGGCGGCGACCACCGCCTGTCCGAGCCCGAAGACCTCGAACGGCTGATCCAGACCGTGAAAACCCTCAGCCCGTGACGGATCGCTCACTCGGCGTGAACCAAAGCGTGCTCTACTGTTTGTCGATATGAAGCTTCAGATCCCGGTCCCTCTCCAACGTGCGTTCGCGGTCATTTCGTGGGAGCGTGCCGTTCCTGCGTTCTTGCCTTTCGTGGCAGCGCTGGCGGGTGTCTTCGCGGTTCTGTGGAGCGGTATCCTCGCAGAGCTGCCGCTGAGCTGGCACATCGCCGGGCTCGTGGTTTGCGGCGCGGCGCTCCTCGCAACCCTCAGCCGGGGGGCTGCGAAGTTCCGCTTCCCGCGCAAGGGCGAGACCCTGCGCCGGATCGAAGAGCGGAGTGACCTGAAGCCCGGCATTCTCGATTCCGTCTGGGCCCGTCCTTTCGCAAGGGACGAGGAGGATGACCCGCTCTGGATCGCATCGCGCGAGCGTCTGATCCAGACCGTCGGTACGCCGAAGGTTCCCCTGCCGAGGATCGACCTTGCGGAGATCGACTCCTATCGTCTCCGCTGGATTGCGCCTGCGCTGGTGGTGGGCGCCCTCGCCCTGACCCTAGGCCAGCCAGACGGCCTGCGAGCCAGCCTCCAACCGCCTCTGCCCGAACGCCAGCCGATCGTCGTCGACGCCTGGATCGAGCCGCCTGCCTATACGGGCCTCAGTCCCCGCATTCTAAAACTCAACCGTGAGCGGAGCAGTCTTGCCGCTGCCGAGGGGTCGCGCCTCCATGTGCGCCTGCGGGAGCAGGACGGCTCGTCGATCAGGGGTGTGCTGACGTTCCAAACGACTGACCGGGGTAAGCGGCGCATCAGGCCGGAGGGCGATGACAAGTCGCAAGTCACCCTCCCCTTTGAGGACAATGGCCTCCTCACGATCAGCGCTCGCGGCGAGACGCGACAGGTGGCGATCTACGCCATCGAAGATCGCCCGCCCGAGGTGAAACTGGTTGGCGAGCCAAGCACCGAGACCGGGATCATCCGCCTCGAAGTCGAAACCATGGACGACTACCCGCTGGCTGACGCGCGGCTTGTCCTGAGCCTTCTTGGTGGCCAGAAGATCTCGATCGATGCTCCGATGCCTGACGAAGATGTGGCGGGCGAGCCTGCGGTGATCCCTCTTCCCTCCCTCACTGGAACGCCTGGTGCCTACCGGGTGGAAGCTGGTGATGAGGAGCACCCCTGGGCGGGCCTGCTCGTGCGCGGACAGGTCGAAGTGACCGACGGGCTTGGCCGTGTCG
Source organism: Parvularcula mediterranea (assembly GCF_013085255.1). Lineage (GTDB taxonomy): Bacteria > Pseudomonadota > Alphaproteobacteria > Caulobacterales > Parvularculaceae > Parvularcula > Parvularcula mediterranea. The sequence goes on along the minus strand of NZ_JABFCX010000003.1, from coordinate 160,885 downwards.
CAGCGACGGAGCCTTTCGCCATCACGATGCCGGAGCGGACCTTTTACAACCCTCTCTCCCGAGCGGTGATCGAGGAGCGGCAAAAGCTCGCCATGGCGCCAAGCTCGCTCCTGAGGTCCTCCGATTTCTTCGGTGCCCTGACCAATGCGCCGGACCTCTTCGACGTGAGGGCCGCCGATCACCTGATGCTCAAGGCTACCGCCGAAGCCGTCGCAGCGGCGCGGGTGCGGGACGTGCCCGACATCGTGGAGGGCCTCTGGCCCCTTGCCGTGGAGCTTGAGGATGACGGCCTCGCCTACGCCAAGGCCCGGCTTGACGCGGCGGAAGAAGCCTTGCGTGAGGCGCTGCGCAACGGCGCCAGCAACGAAGAGATCGCCGAGAAGATCTCCGAACTGCGTCAGGCGATGAACGACTACATCCGTGCACTGGCCGATAGCGGCTATGCCGAAGGCGATCCTCAGTCCGGGGACGATGAGTATGCCCAGTCCGACCTAGATGATCTCCTCGACCGGATGGAAGAGCTCTCCGAACAGGGCGCCCGCGCCGAGGCCGAGAGCCTCCTCGCGCAACTCGAAGCGCTGCTCCAGTCCCTGAAGCTGAGCCGCGGTGAGCAGGAAGGCGGCAGCCCCGGCGAGGACGGCACCCCCGGTCAAGGCCAGGGCCAGGGCTCCGGCGAAGGTCAGGGCGGTATGGGCGAAGGCGAACGCGCCCTCTCCGGCACAGGCGATATCATCCAGAAGCAACGTGAGCTGACGGACCAGACCTTCTCAGCCCGCAGGGGCCAACGCGGCCAGAGCGGCCTTGCCGATGAGCAGCGCGAACTCACCGAAGAGCTTGATCAGCTGGCGGAGGGTCTCTCCGACGAAGCGGGCGACGCCCGCGGTGCCTTCGAGGACGCGAAGGAAACCATGGAACGCGCGGCGCAGGCCCTCGAGAACGGCAACCTCCCCCGCGCCCAGATGCTGCAGGAGCAGGCCATGCAGGAGCTCCGAGAAGCAGGCAACGAGCTGGCCGACGCCATCGGCGAAGGCGGCGACGATGTCAGCGAAGGCGCAACCGATCCCTTCGGCCGCGCCTACGAAGGCGACGGTGGTCAGGACCCGGAGGATTTTGGTCTCTATGATCCCGAACGCATCCGCGAACTGATCGCCGAAATCAGGAAACGCCTCGAAGACCCGAACTTGGGCGAAGCCGAACGGACCTATCTCGAAAGCCTGCTGGAACGGTTCTGATCCGTAGGGCGGAACGCGCAGCAATCCGCCGTTTCCAGCCTCGAAGTTGGAAGGCGGATCGCTGCGCGTTCCGCCCTACCGCTAGTTCGCAGCCGTCCAGGCCGGCGATACCAGCATCAGGTCGCCCATGGCCTGACCGCTCTTTTCAGGCGGCAGGAGGCGGACGGACCTTGTACCCTCAGGCAGGAGCACACGCACCGTGAACGGACGCTCCGCCCCCGGAGGAAGCACCGCTGCGCCGAGGCGGAGAGGCTCTTCGATGGCCACGCGGCTGCCTGCGAGCTGCAGGAGCACGTCAGGCTCGACCAGCGTTTCGCCGGAGTTGCGGACGAGGCCGGAAAGCTCGATCGCCGGGCCTTCGCTCGACTGGACATAGCGGCTCGCGACATCGGCGAAATCAAGCGGCGGACGCTCGGCAGGCACAGCCGTTTCAGGCGTCAGGGTCTCGTAGGCGAGGTAGCCGACGCTCAGACCCATCGCGAGGACCGACCAGCCGAGGAGCCATTTGGCAAAGCGGCGCGCGATCGGCGGCGTGCGGAAGGGCTTGGGCTCAGGCTTCTTCTGCGCCTCGCCGGGAAGCTGGCTCTCACGCAGCATCTCGAGCAGCTGATTCGCGGGCGATTCGGCCCGGTTGCGGATGCCATCGAGCTCATCGACCTTGCGGGGGCGGCGGCGGGCGGGTTGTTCGCGGCGTTCCTCACGCCATGCGGGAAGAGTCATTGCGTTCGACCTCCGAAAGCGGGCAAACCCGCCTCATGGTGAATGATCCGACCAGCCAGGCCATCGTGACGTTCGACGATGTGCACCTGACCTATGACGGGGCGCGGGAAGTGCTGCGCGGCTGCGACTTCACCCTGCGCCATGGGGATTTCCGTTTCCTCACCGGCCCTTCCGGCGCCGGTAAGACGAGCCTCCTCAAGCTGATCTACGCGGCGCACCGGCAGAGCTCGGGAAGGGTCGAGGTGTTCGGCCACGATCTCGCGGAGATGCCGACGGCCGATATGCCGAAACTCCGCCGCCGGATCGGCGTTGTTTTTCAAGAGTTTCGCCTGCTCGATCATCTGACTGCCTTCGAGAATGTGGCACTACCGATGCGCGTTCTCGGCATCAGCCCCAACAGTTACCGAGACGACGTTGTTGAACTGTTAAGCTGGGTCGGCCTCGCACACAGGATCGACGCCCCTCCCACGGTGCTCTCGGGCGGTGAGAAGCAGCGCGTAGCCTTGGCGCGGGCGCTGGTGTCGAAGCCTGACCTGATCCTCGCCGACGAGCCGACGGGCAATGTCGACCCGGTAATGGGGGAGAAGATCATGCGGCTCCTTTTGGAGCTGAACCGCCTTGGCACAGCCGTGATTGTCGCAACCCACGACCTCGGGCTCGTGCGGGGGCTGAAGCAGCCGATCCTCCGCCTGAAGGACGGCAAGACGAACCTCCACGCCCCCATCCCTGACGAAGCCGCGAAGGAGCCTGCCGAGTGAGCGCCGACGCCGAACCCCTCGCCGAAGTCCGGTCGGGAAAGACCGCCATCATCCCTGAAAACGGGGTGAGCGGCGCGTCGCTCGCGCTGGTGATCGGCGTGCTGGCCTTTCTCGCGGGGATTGCCCTCACTGGGTTCTTCGCCGTCGATGCGGCGGTGTCGAATTGGTCCGGCGAGCTGACGGGCTCGGTCACCGTGCAGGTGCGCGGTATGACGGCCGAGGAGATCGCTTCGGGTGCCGATGATGCCGAGGCTATCCTTCTCGACACGGAAGGTCTGTCGGAGATCAGGCGGGTGCCCCGGTCCGAGGCGGAGGAACTGCTTGAGCCGTGGATCGGTGAAGGCAACCTGCCTCAGGATCTGCCCCTGCCTGTGCTGATCACGGCGGATGTCTCGCCTGAGCTGCGGGCCGATCTTTCGGGCCTCAGGACAGCCCTCTCCGACAAGGTCGAGGGGGCGAGCCTCAACGACCATTCCGCATGGACGGACCAGCTGATCGCCAGTGCGCGGAGGATCAGGGCGCTGACCTTCTTCGCCTTCGTTCTCGTGGTTCTGGCAGCGTCCAGCGTCATCGTCTTCGCAGCCCGCGCGGGGCTCGCGGCACACCGGAACATCGTGGAAGTCCTGCATCTCGTGGGCGCGACGGACGGGTTCATCGCGCGGCAGATCGGCAACCGCTACCTGACTCTCGGCCTCGTCGGCGGGGCCGGAGGGGCGCTTGTGGCCTGGCTTTCGACCAAGTCGCTGGCCATGGTCACAAGGGACGCAGGCGGGTTCCTGCCAGCCTTCTCCATCGACGCGAAGACGGCGCTGTGGCTGGTGGTGATCCCTCTCCTGCTGGGTGGTCTTTCGACGATTTCGGCAAGGATCGCAGTCCTCCGGGCCCTGAGGGGTAAGGACGCCTACGTCGCGTGATCAGCCATCTGGACTATGTCCGGGTCAGGCCTGAAGCCGAACCGCGCTACGAGCCGGGGCATGAGGGCTCCGTTGTGTCGGTCTTCGTAATCCCTGATCAGCGCGTGGCGAGGTCTCTGGGCGAGAAAATCGGCACAAGGATGATCGGCGTCGAAGCCGATGATGGAAGCGTCATCGAGGTGCCTGAGCGGTTCTTGGACAAGCTCGCCTGACCAGTCATTCCGGGGCTCGCCAAGCGAGAGCCCGGAACCCATAATTGAACGGCTTGAGTTTCTCGCGACGCCGCTTCTCCGAAGCGTCGTTCAAGCGCCCCGAGCATGGGTCTCGGACAGCGCTTGCGCGCTTCCGGGATGACAGGGTTAGGCAGCCCGTCCGTCCACGGTCCATTCGGGACGGACATAGTGGCAGGTGTACCCGTTGGGGTACTTCTGCAGGTAGTCCTGATGGAAGTCCTCGGCCTCGTAGAACGGCTTGGCGGGAACGAGCTCCGTGACCACCGAGCCCGGCCAGTTGCCTGAGGCGTTGACGGCAGCGATCACCTTCTCGGCGGTCTCTTTTTGCTCGTCGTCCTGGTACCAAATGGCCGAGCGATACTGCGAGCCGCGGTCGTTGCCCTGGCGGTCTTTGGTCGTCGGATCGTGGATCTGGAAGAACCAGTGGAGGAGCTTCTCATAGCTCATCACGGCCGGGTCGAAGACGATCTCAATGGCTTCGGCGTGGCCGGTCTTGCCGGTCTTCACGTCGTTATAGGTGGGGTTGTCGAGGTCGCCACCGGTGTAGCCGACGCGGGTCTTGTGGACCCCGGGCTGGTTCCGGATCAGCTCTTCCATGCCCCAGAAGCAGCCCCCGGCGAGGATAGCGGTCTTGGTCTCGGTCATGGTGAGCCTCCTTTGCTTAGCGGTGTCGTATGTAGTCCTGCCGCAGGCGGCCACAATGAAGAAGCGGCAAGATGCTGCACTGCGCGGTTGGCAGGGGCGATGAAACGGCGCCAGCTCTCAGGCGGACAGAGATTAGGGAGCCCAAATATGCGCAAAGCACACCTCCTGGCGATTGCTTCGACCGCAGCCATTCTCGCGGCCTGCGGCGGCGGAAATGACGAAAGCCCTGCGCCTGAGCCGCAGGTCGAGGAGAGCGAGAAGCTCTCCCCTGCTCCGACGCCCATGGCCTCGGATATGGAGCCTGCGGACCCGGTGGAGGCAGCGCTCGCGAGCCCATCGCGCCCTGCCGATCAGGTGGAGCTCGACGAGGCCCGCAAGCCGGGCGCGATCGTCGCTCTTATGGATGTCGGCGAAGGCAGCCGCGTCGTCGATCTCAATGGCGGGACAGGCTACTATGCAGAGATCCTTTCGCCTCTGGTGGGTCCTGAGGGCGAGGTCATCCTGCACAATGACAATTTCTACGGCGGCTTCGTGCGCGACCGGATGGATGGCCGCTTCGATGACGAGGTCGGCCAGAATGTCGACGTGATCGAAGTGCCGCTCGAGGAGCTGGCTGGCGTCGTTCAGGGGGTCGACAGCATGGTCTACGCCCTCGCCTACCACGACATGTTCGTCGTCCGCGAAGGCGAGACCGAACCCGTCGCCGACCACGAGGCAGCGCTCGCGAGCATCTTCGAGGCCTTGAAGCCCGGCGGCACCTTCGTGGTGATCGACCATGTCGCCATGCCGGGTGATGTCACCGAAGCCGCCAACACCGTGCACCGGATCGCTCCGGCTACCGTGAAGGCGCAGGTCGAGGCTGCTGGCTTCTCCCTGATGGAGGTCTCCGACGTCCTGATGACCGGCGAAGACGACTATTCGATCAGCGTCTTCGACCCATCGGTGCGCAGGAAAACCGACCGGTTCGTCTTCAAGTTCCAAAAACCGGCAGAGTAACCGCCTGAAAGAGAAGCACAAACGGGAGAGCGTTAGCGAAAAGCTTCGCTCTTCCCTCAAACTGTGCTTATGTTCATGTCGAAGGACGGTCGGGGGAACGAACGTCTGGGAGAGACGTTACTCCGTCCGAAGGGAACCGACATGGCTCAACGCTCGGATTTTCAGGGCGCTATGCTTTTCTACTCCGCGGCGACGCTGATCGCCTCGGTGGCGATTGGTAATGAGGGCATGAGCGTGGGAGAATGGTGGGAGCTGCTCCGGCACAATTTTGCGCGCGTGATCCCCGACCATGTTGCCGACATTCAGGGGCTCGACGAGATCGTTCCTGCGTCCCTTGGCGGCTCGTTGCCAATGTCGCTCGACGGCGCGGCGGAGCGGATCGTGGTCGTCCTCTCAAGCCTTGGCTGGAGCATCGGCGCCCTTTGGGCTGCGGTCTGGAAGCGCCTTCAGATGGTCGCGCTCTTCCTCCTCGCAGGGGTCAGCGGCGGCAGCGCCCACGAGGCGCTGATGGCGACGACAGAAATGATCCAATCGACCGATGCGGCAGCCATGCTGCTGCAAGGCTTCTCTGCGATCTGCGCGAGCCTCGGGATCATGGGCCTCGCGAAGGCCAAGATGTTTGGGCGGAAGAAGGTCAAAAAGGTCGTAGAGCAGCGCTTCTACGAAGCCTGAAGACCAGTCGCTTTTTTCTAATATGAAGAATGCCTTAGGCGCTTTAGGTCGAGTGCTTTCCTAAGGCTTTTTCGGACGATCCAAGATGCTTGCGTGAGCAATGGGGACGGCCTCTGCCGGGGGCATTCGCCTCGTCCAAAACCTCCCCCGGAGGATCTGACAGGCTTCGCCAAAGAGCAGCGAATGGTGCGCGATGACAGGCTCGAACTGCCGACATCTTCGGTGTAAACGAAGCGCTCTACCAACTGAGCTAATCGCGCTGAGCCGCCGCCCTTAGCGAAGGGCGGACGGCACGTCACCTACTCTTTTCTGAGAGCGTCTTCCATCACGTAGTAGATGAAGCTCTGCTCGTGCACGCCCGTCAGGTAGTGGGCCTTCGGGCCGACTGCATAGATCGCGACGTCCTGGCCGCCGTGGGTCTCGGAGAAGTGCGGGATCAGGGCCTGCTGCTTGTAGTCAGGGTCGAGGGCTTCCTGCTCCTCAACGAAGGGACGGCGCTGGGCGCTGTCTTCGCTAGCGGGACGGGGGGCGCCGGGGCCGTTCATGTAGCCGAGGGTGGTGTAGGGCTGCTGGTCGCCTGCCTGCGCCGGAAGATCCACGGGATTGCCCTCGGAGTCGACAGACCTGACGACCCCCATGATCGGGTTGCCCCGGTGGGGATAGCCTTGGAACGCCATGGTGTGACCGTGGTCAGCCGTGACGATGATCAGCGTGTCCTCGCGATCGGTCATCTCCAGCGCCACTTCCACCGCTTCATCAAAAGCGATCGTGTCGACGAGCGCGCGGTAGGCATTGCCGCCATGGTGGGCATGGTCCACCCGGCCGCCCTCCACGAGGAGGAAGAAGCCGTCACGGTCATTGTTCAGCCGCTCGATAGCGAAGCGGGTCATCTCGGCGAGGCTCGGCTCGTCGGCCTCATCGGTAACGCGGTCATGCTCGTACATCATGTGGCTCGGCTCGAAGAGGCCGAGGACCTTGTCGCGAGGGCCGATCTCGTCGAGCTGCGAGCCGTAAAACACCGTCTTGTGGCGGCGGCTGATCTCTTCCCAGGCATTGATGAGGTTCAGCCCGTCTTTCCGGCGCCCTGAGCGGTTCTCATACTCGGGGTCCTTCATGTCGTTCGGGATGAAGTTCGTCCGGCCACCACCGAGGGCGACGACGAGGTTGTAGCTCTCCGCAGCGTCGATCAGCTGGCGGGCAATGTCCCGGCATCCTTGGGCGCCTTCGGGAACGTCACCGGCAGCCTCCCACCCGCGGTCGGGCGAGCTGGCGTAGAGCGTAGCAGGCGTCGCGTGGGTGATCCGCGCGGTGGAGATGACGCCGGACGAGCGGCCCGTCTCCTGAGCAACTTCGAGGATCGACGGGAGGTTCTTGCCTTCCGCAGCGGCGCAGTCGCCGCGCGGCACCGTCTGGTCGACATTGATGACGCCAGCCTTGGTCTTGTGGCCGGTCATCATGGCCGTCGCCGTGCCGGCGCTGTCCGGCACCTGCATGTTGACGTTGTAGGTCCGCGAGAAGCCCGTGAACGGCAGGCTTTCGAAGGTCAGGAGGTTCTCCTCGCCCATGCCGCCCTTCTGCTGCCCATCGAGGATGCGCGCCGCCGAGGAGGTCGTGACGTCCATGCCGTCGGCGATGAAAAGGATGACGTTCTTCGCAGGGCGCTCGATCGGCTGGCGATCCTTGACCGCGGAGAGCGCGTCGCGCCCCTCAGCTTCCCAGTCGCGCAGCTCGACAGCTGCCTGCATTCCGATGACGGCGAAAAGATCCATGGTGCCCTCCGATCCTGGAGGCTCGCTTCCCTCAAACACCCGTCCGTGGCAACGTCTCAAGGTGAGGAAAACGGGCGGGACAATATGAAATTTTTGCGCAGTGCGGCACTGGCCGTTTCGTCATTGCTTCTGGTGTCTTGCGACTTTTTCGGAGGGTCGGACGAGAGCCAGGAGCCCTCGGCGACCCGAACCGCCGAAGCCCCTTCGCAGCGCAGCAATGCTCAGGAACAGGCGCAGGACACACCGTTCGTCTTCCAGCGCACCTCGGTTCGCGAGGATAGAATCCAGCCGACGCTCTGCCTCCATTTCACCAAGCCCCTCGATCCGTCGGCCGACTATGAGCCCTTCGTGGAGATCGAGCGCTCTGTCGCCATCGCCGTGGATGGGCAGGCCCTCTGCATCGAGGGTCTCGACTATGGCCAGGAGGCGGAGCTGACCTTGCTCGCGGGCCTGCCGAGCGCCGATGGCGAGCGGCTCGAGCGCGACGAGACGGTCACCCTCACTTTCACCGACCGTCCGCCTGTGGTGCAGTTTGCAGGCAACGGCATCATCCTTCCCCGCGAAGATGCACGCGGCCTTGCGATCCAGACCGTCAATGTCACTGAAGTCAGTGTCCGGATCACCCGCGTCAACGACCGGGCGCTCGTCCAGCGCCGGATCACGGAAGGCTTCTCGGGCGCCGAAGGCCGATACGAATATACGCCGTATGATGAGGAACCGGGGGAGCTCTCGAGCTTTGTCTATGAGGGGACGCTGGAAACCCCGGGGGCCCGCAATGTCCTGACGACCACGCTCATGCCTGTTGAGGAAAGCTTCGGCGAGCTCGAAGCTGGGGCCTACTACGTGCAGGTCTCGGACGCCTCCGCAGCCGATCGTGGCGAGAGCCAGCCTGCGCGCGCTGGGCGCTGGATCATCGTCACGGACCTTGCGCTGACGGCCTACCGCAGCGCCTCCGGCCTCGACGTCACGGTCCGTTCCCTGTCGAGCGCAGAACCTGTCGGCAGGACGATGGTGCGCCTGATCTCGCAGGCCAACGAAGTTCTCTCGAGCAAGGTCGCAAGCCGCGTAGGCCGTGTCCGCTTCGACCCGCCCCTCCTCAGGGGCGAAGTCGGCGACAGGCCGAAGCTGGTGGTCGTCGAAGGCCGCGGGGGCAACTTTGCCTTCATCGACCTCGATCGCGCGCCGCTCGATCTTTCAGCACATCCCGTCTCTGGCCGTCAGCAGGCGGAGGATGTCGAGGCCTATCTCTACACCGAACGCGGCATCTATCGCCCCGGCGAGACGGTGCATGTGAACGCCCTCGCCCGTAATGCCGAGGGCTATGCCGCGGACGACCGCCCGGGCGCCCTCGTCCTGCGTCGCCCGAACGGCCTTGAGCAGGCGCGCGTGCGCCTCGATGCGCTCGAGAAGGCTGGCAGCGCCTATGCGGCATTCGAGCTGCCCAAGGCCGCAAGCCGCGGGGTCTGGAGCGCCGCTCTTGAGCTCGATGGCCTCGGTCAGGTCGGCAGCGTCAGCTTCTCCGTCGAGGACTTCGTGCCGCAACGCCTCGCGCTCACGCTTGAAGCTGACACAGAGACGCCGCTTGCGCTCGGCGGTACACGGATGGTCGAGGCGCGGCTCCGCTTCCTCTACGGTGCGCCAGGCGCTGGTCTCAGGGTCGATGGCTCCGCCCGTGTCGAGCGGCAACCGAACCCCTTCCCCCAGCATGAAGGCTACAGCTTCGGTCTTCACGACGCGCCCTACCGCGCAGAGAGCTTCGAGCTGCCTGTCGTTACGACCGATGGCGAAGGCGTGGCCGCCTTGCCGATCGCGCCGGAGGATCTCGGCGAAGGCGCGGCTGAGCCCCTTCGCGTGCGGGCTGTCGTGCGCGCCGAGGAGCCAGGCGGCAGGGCCGTTCAGGACGATGTCCGTATCCCCTACCGCACACGGAAGGTCTATCTTGGCCTGAAACCCGGGTTCGAGGGATCGGCAGAGCGTGAGAAGCCCGCGACCTTCGAGCTGCGCGCAGTCGATGGCGACGGTGTGCCTCTCTCCACCGATGTCCGCTGGCGTCTCATCCGCCGCGACTATGAGTATGATTGGTACAGGGAAGAAAGCGGCCGCTGGCGCTGGAGACGGTCTAAGCGAATTGTGACCATCACCGAAGGACTTGCGCAACCGGGAGCGGACGCTGCGCTCGTCTCAACGCCGGAACTGCCTTGGGGCGACTATACCCTCATCGCGAGCCATGACGGCGAAGACCTTGCGTCGCGCGGCTTCTGGGTCGGTTATGGTGGCCGCTCCGCAGACGGAACGCCTGCGCCTGACAGCGTCCGCATCCTGACACCCGACGAAGGGGTCACTGTCGGCCAAGAGATCACCGTGGCGATTCAACCGCCCTACGCAGGCATCGCAGAGGTCGCTGTGGCCGCCGATGGCATCCTGTCGCTGGAGCATGTGGATGTGCCCGCGGAAGGCACGGAGGTCACCCTGACCGTCACGGAGGAATGGGGCGCAGGCGCCTACGTCCTCGTCAGTCTCTATACGGACAGGAAGCCGGGCATCCAGCCGATCCCCCGCCGTGCTGTGGGTGCTGCTTATGTCCCCATGAACATGGACGGCCGTACCTTCGACGTGGCTCTCGACATGCCCGAACTCGTTCGTCCGCGTGAGGATTTGACCGTCACCATCGACGGCGGAGACATTGCGGCGGGGCAGGAAGTCTATGCGACCCTCGCGGCGGTGGATGAGGGCATCCTCCTTCTCACCCGCTACGCCTCGCCAGATCCTGAGGACTATATCTTCGGCAAACGCTCGCTCGGCGTTGACGTCTATGACGACTACGGACGGCTGCTGGACCCAGACACGGGCGAAATGGGCCGCCTGCGTTCAGGTGGCGACGCGATCGGCGGAGCAGGCCTCTCGGTCGTGCCAACCAAGACCGTCGCGCTCTTCGAAGGTCCGGTCAGCTTCGGCAGCGATGGCGAAGCGCAAATCGACGTCGCCGTTCCTGACTTCAATGGCGAGCTGCGCGTCATGGCCGTTCTGTGGTCTGACGATGCGCTGGGCTCAGCGTCAGCACCGCTAACTGTCCGCGACCCTGTGCCGGCAGAGCTCGTCCTGCCGCGCTTCCTTTCGCCAGGCGACAGTGCCGAGGCGACGCTCACGGTCGACAATGTGGAAGGCGCAGCCGGCACCTACAACTACACCGTCAGCACAGAGAGCGGATCGATTGAACCCGTGTCAGGCAGCTTCGATCTGTCTGCCGGAGAGCGGCGTGAAGCTTCGGTGCCCCTGACGGCTGGCGACCCTGGCGTGGAGACCTACACCCTCGCCGTCGAAGGACCCCGAGGCTTCAGCATCTCCCGGACCTATCAGATGGAGACCCGCGGCGCGTTTCTCCCTGAGCGCCGCTACGCAAGGGCCACCGTCGAGGCTGGAGGCGGCTACACACCGCCAGCAGACCTGTTCGATGGGCTGATCCCAGGCTCGGTCAGCACGCTGATCTCTGCCTCACCGACGCCCATTGACAGGGCGAGCCTTTCGAACTCGCTCCTCTCCTATCCCTACGGGTGTACGGAGCAGCTGGTGAGCCGCGCAACGCCGCTGCTCTATAAGTCCGACCGGGATGATCGCGAGACGCGTATCCTCCGTGAGACCGTCGAGACGCTCCTCGAGCGGCAGGGCCCGGATGGAGCCTTTGGCCTCTGGCGCGTCGGTGACCGCTCGGCATCGCCTTGGCTTGGCGCCTATGCCGTGGAGTTCTTAGCGGCAGCGCGCGAAGCGGGGATGCCGGTTCCCGAAGCTGCGCTCGACCTCGCCCACCGCGCGCTTCAACCCGTGAGTATGGGTGAGCTCTACCGCGCCTATGGCTACGATACCCGCATCAGGTCTCCTCGCTATACGGAGGATACGCAAGCTAGACTTGAGCAGCGTTCGTCCGCCTACTCGCTCTACGTATTGGCGAAGGCCGGAAAGGCTGACCGGTCGCGCCTGCGCTACGTCCACGATGCGCAGCTCGACGAGATCGAAAGCCCCCTTGCCAAGGCCCAGATCGGCGCAGCACTCGCAGCCATCGGCGACAGGGGGCGGTCCGAGAACGCATTGAAGCGCGCGGTCGCGACGGCGGGTTACGTCAATCGCGGGGACTGGTACCAGACCATCAACCGCGACGCAGCTGGCATCATCCAGCTCCTTGCCGAGAGCGGCAGGACCGAACAAGCCGCAGCGCTTTATTTCCGTGCTGACGAAAACTTCCCCGATCCGCTGAGTATGACAACGCAGGAGAAAGCCTTCCTCCTCAAGGCGGCAGAAGCCATGGCCCGTGGCCGTGACCAGGCCTTCTTGACCAAGGATGGAAGCCAGACGCAAAGCGATGTTCTCGATGGTATTCCAACTGGCGAGCGCTACGACAACGCAGGCGACGAGACGATCTACGTCAGCACCCTGACGGAAGGCATCCCATCAGAGGCGCCTACCGCTACCTCCCAAGGCATTGAGGTCACGAAAGCGATCACCGACACGGCGGGCAACGAAGTTGACCTCACGACGCTGGCCCGCGGGGACCGTGTGATCGTCAAGCTCACCCTGAACCGTGCCGAGCAACGCAGGGCGCAGCTGGTGGTCACGGACCTCCTCCCCGCTGGCCTCGAGATTGAAGCCGTGCTGGATCCGGGTGATGCCGTCAGCGGCCCCTACCGGTTCCTTGGCAGGCTGACCCGCGCCGATATCGCCGAAGCCAGGGATGACCGCTTTGTCGCCTCGGTGATCCGTGCAGGGAATGACCCTTTCAGTTTTGCCTACATCGCACGAGCGGTGACGCCCGGAAGCTTCACCCTTCCCGGCGCGGTAACCGAAGATATGTACCGTCCACAGATCTTCGGGCGCTCGGCAAGCCGCGAGATGGTCATCGCTCCGTGAGACGGCTGGCCCTGATCCTCGGCGGAGGGCTGCTGGCAGCGGCGCTCTTCGTCCTGGCCATCGACAGGGCCCTGCCTCCTCCGCTTGAGGTGCAGCTCTCGCGAGTCGTGACAGACTCCGATGGCCTGCCGCTGAGGACATTTCCCGTCGAAGACGGACGCTGGCGGCTGGCAGCTGATCTGGACAGGGTCGATCCGCGGTTTATCGAAGCCCTCCTGCTGATCGAAGACGAGCGGTTCTACGCGCATGGCGGTGTGGACTTGCTCGCCGTTCTTCGTGCAAGCCGGGACAACATTCTCCGAGGGCGGATCGTATCGGGTGCCTCGACCATCACGATGCAGACAGCGCGGCTTCTCGAGCCTCGTCCCAGAACCCTGCCGTCAAAGGCCATCGAAGCGTTTCGGGCATGGCAGATCGAGCGTAGGCTGACAAAGCGCGAGGTGCTTGAGCTCTATCTCACGCTGACGCCCTATGGCGGCAATCTGGAAGGCATCAGGACCGCCAGCCTCGCCTACCTCGGACGGGACCCCAAGGCGCTCACGGATGCAGAGATCGCGCTTCTTCTGGCGATCCCTCAGGCCCCTGAGGCCCGACGACCCGACCTGCGGCCTGAAGCTGCTCGCGGTGGCCGCAAGGCGGTCCTGTCTCAGCTGGAGGCAAAGGAGTTCCTTCCTGCGCAGCGCATGGATGAGGCGAACGTCGCAGCCGTACCGGAAGACCGAAAGGCCTTCCCATCTGATGCCTGGCATTTCGCGGGCAGCCTCAAACAAGATGGCGACAAGCGAGCCATCCTCCGCACAACGATCGACAGACCAGCCCAGATGGCGCTGCAGCGCCTCCTTGCCATTACGGCGGATAGTGAAGGACCCGATGTTCAGGCTGCGGGGCTGATCGTCCGCCTCGAAGACAATGCCGTTATCGCCTCGGTGGGGTCGGTTGGACGAGGCAGGCCGGGCGGCTGGATGGACCTGACCAACCGCAAGCGCTCGCCGGGCTCCACACTGAAACCCTTCGTCTACGGACTTGCGTTTCAGGAAGGGATTGCCGCACCGGGCACGCGGATCGCAGATCTGCCCACACGCTTTGGCGGCTATGAGCCCCAGAACTTCGGACGGACCTTCAACGGGGAACTGACGGCGGCGGAGGCCCTGCAGCATTCGCTCAATGTTCCCGCTGTCCTGCTCCTCGACCGGGTCGGGCCTGCCCGCTTCCTTGGCAGCCTCAGGAGCAGCGGCGTGCCTGTCGCTCTTCCGGGAACGGAGAATTCGGCGCATAGTCTCGCAGTCGCGCTTGGTGGCCTCGGCACGACGGCGCAGGACCTCGCGCTTCTCTACGCGGCGCTTGGGCATGATGGCGAAGTGCGCCCGCTGATCCGGACTCAGGAGGAAGCGCTGGTTGCCGGACAGAAAGAACCCTTCCGCCTCCTATCCGCCGAAGCCGCTGAGGATATCCGCAGCATCCTCGAGGCATCTCCAACCGTAGACGGAAGACTGCCCGCGAAGCTGGGCAAGGGCGGTACCCGGATCGCCTTCAAGACCGGCACATCCTATGGCTTCCGCGACGCCTGGGCTGCTGGCGTGAGCGGTGACCACGCTGTCGTCGTCTGGATCGGCAGGCCCGATGGCGGCGCAAGGCCCGGCGCAACCGGGCGGGAGACAGCCCTACCTGTGCTCTTCGACGTCTTTGATGCGATCAGCGTACAGCGCGAGGGCGTGGGTGAGGATCGTCCTGCAGAGCCCAAACCCGTCGCCCTGCGCCGCATCAAGCGCCAGACCGCACCTGAGATCGTCTTTCCTCAGGACGGCTCGACCCTCTGGAGCAAGGCTGATGGCAGGCCATTCGTTCTTTCGGCCCGGGGGAACGGCTCGCTCTCATGGTACGTTGATGGCAAGCCGATTCAGCGTGACCGACACGGCAATGTCCTCTGGCATCCCGACGGCGAAGGCTTCTATCGCTTCACGGTAGCCGATGCCGAAGGCCGCACTATCGGGGCGAAGGTGCGGCTCGTGGACAGCGGGGCTTAAGCCTAGTCGATCGGGATGAACTCCTGATCGTCATTAGGCGGAAGAGTAAACCGTCCGTGGCCCTCTTTCTTCCAGTCGGCCTTGGCGGCTTCGATCATATCCTTGTCGCTAGCCACGAAATTCCACCAGATATGCCGCGGCCCATCCATGACCCCGCCGCCAAACACCATCACGCGAGCGCCGTCTGGGCCAGCCTTCACCGCCTGCGGCCCATCGCCAAAAACCAGCATCTCAGCCTCGCCGATCTGTTTGTCCGCCAGCTCAACCGAGCCCTGAACGACGTAGATGCCGCGGTCTTCCTGATTATCAGGCAGCGGGAGCTTCGTACCCGGAGCGATCGTGACGTCGGCGTAGAAGGTGTCTGAAGCGGTCTCGACCGGTGACGATGCTCCGTAGGCATCACCGAGGATCAGCTTGCCGTGGAGGCCATCGCCATCGAGGGTCGGCAGCGCGTCCTTGCCGTGGTGGATGAACGCGGGGTCCATCTCTTCCTTGTCCTTGGGCAGAGCAATCCATGTCTGGATACCGAACATGCCGTAGGCCGTACCCTGAAGGTCTTCTGGCGTCCGCTCGGAGTGGGTGATCCCCTTCCCTGCCGTCATCCAGTTGACCGCACCGGGTTCGATGTCCTGGGTCGTACCAAGGCTATCGCGGTGGCGGATCTTCCCTTGGAACAGGTAGGTGACAGTGGCCAGCCCGATATGCGGGTGCGGGCGCACATCGATGCCCTTATCCGACGGCTTGAAGTCCGCAGGACCCATCTGGTCGAAGAAGATGAATGGCCCCACCATCTGCCGCTGGGGCGAGGGCAGCGCTCTGCGTACGGAGAAGCCGCCAAGATCACGGGCGCGCGGCACAATGCGCGTTGCCAGGTCTTCCGAATGCGTCAGGTCGTGGGTGGTCATGGGAACCTCCTGTCGGATAGTTCCCTAGACTTAAGCGCGCTCGCCGCGAAGCCTAGCGGCGGCTTTCTCTTTTCCGATCAGCGCAAAGAGGTCCGGCATTTCCGGGCCATTGGGCTTGCCTGTCAGCGCCTTGCGGAGGGGCATGAAGAGACCCTTGCCCTTGCGGCCAGTCTCTTCCTTCAGCGCCTTGGTCAGCACGGACCAGCCCTCACCATCAGCAGAGACGGTCAGCGCCTTCTCAGCAGCGGTGCGGCAGAACTCGCGGTCCTCATCGTCGATCACCGGCAGGATCGCGCGCTGGATGATGTCGCGCCAGTCGGCGGCGTCTTCGAGACGTTCGATATTGCCGTGCACGACGTTCCAGACATCCTCGGAGACACCGAGCTCCACGAGCCGCGACTCCAGAGCGCTGTAGGGCATCTCGTGCAGGATCTTGGCGTTGAGAAGCTTCAGCTCCTCCATGTCGAAGCGGGCGGGCGCGCGGCCGAGGATGTCGAAGCTGAAGCCCTTGGCCAGCTCCTCGATCGCCAGGACAGGTTCCACCGGCTGGCTGGTGCCGAGGCGGGCGAGAAGGCTGGTGATGGCTTGGGGCTCGATCCCCTCCTCGCGCATGTTCTCGATCGCGAGGGAGCCGAGACGCTTTGAGAGGCCTTCGCCGTCCTTGCCGACGAGCAGCGAGTGGTGGGCAAAGGTCGGGATCTTGCCATCGCCGCGATAGTCGATGATCGCTTGGAAGACTTCGATCTGGGCCGCGGTGTTGGTGACGTGGTCTTCGCCGCGCACGACGTGGGTGATGCCAAAATCGACATCGTCGATGCAGCTCGGCAGCGTGTAGAGGAACGCGCCGTCTTCGCGGATCAGGACCGGGTCGGACATGGTGCCGGTGTCGAAGGCCTGCTCACCGCGGATCATGTCGTCCCAGCGGACCTCCGCGCGCTTGAGCTTGAAGCGCCAGTGCGGCTGGCGACCTTCGGCCTCGAGGTCCGCCTTCTCCTGCTCGGACAGCTCGAGCGCTGCGCGGTCATAGACCGGCGGCAACCCACGGGCGCGCTGGAGCTTCCGCTTGCGGTCAAGCTCGTCGGCGGTCTCGTAGCAGGGGTAGAGGAGCCCCTGCTCTTTTAGGTGGCCGGCGACGTCCTCGTAGACCGAGAAGCGCTCGGACTGACGTGCAAAGTCGTCCCATTCGAGGCCGAGCCATTTGAGATCGTTCTGGATGCCGTCCTCGAACGCCTTGGTCGACCGGGCCTGATCCGTATCGTCCGAGCGGAGCAGGAACACGCCGCCGTGAGCCCTGGCGAGAAGCGCGTTGAACAGCGCAGCGCGGATGTTCCCGACATGGAGCTTGCCAGTAGGCGATGGGGCGAAACGGACGTGGACGGTCATGGTGATCTCTTCGTTCGGGTGAAGGGGCGCTCTAACCGAGTGCTTGAAGCTTGGAAAGGCGATGCTGCGTGGCGCGGTTTCAGCGGGGGTTTAAGCCGAGCCGCTGGCGCTGGAGTGCCGCGGGGTGGTTCCTGAGGCTTATCAGGCGCGAGCCACTGACGAGGGTCTGGACGAGGAGGCGCTCGCCGTTGCGGAGGCCCTGACGCGCGAGGCCGAGCTGCTCGCTGATCTCGTCCGGGACGAGGTTGATGGCCGCACGGACGAAGAGCGGTTGGAGGAAACGGCCCGCGCCTGGGAGAGTTGGGGTTGTCTTCATCAGGGTAAGGAAGGTATTGAGGGTTTCGGATGGGTCGAGGTCTGTCTGATGCTTTGTGAGGATAGCGTCGATGTCAGGCCTGTTCCTCGGAGGATCACCGACGCCGTAAGCCTCGGCCACGGGCACCGCTTCGGTGAGCGCCTCGCTCCAGTCTTCGCCGCTGAGTTTCTGTGCGTAGGCGCTGTACGCCTCGATGAAACCCCATGCGGCGGTGGCTTGGACCCAGAGGAGGAGTTCGGGATCGGTGGCGCGGTAGGACTGGCCATCTATCGTCTTGCCACTGATCTTTGCGTGCCTTTGGTTGACGCCTTCGATCATCTTCAGGGCGACAGACCTTGCGCCGTAGAAGCTGACCATAGCGGCCAGCCCTGTTCGCTTGAGGCGGACGACCGGGTCCTGCGGGAAGACCGAATGGTCCCAGACACCGTGGCGCACCTTCGGCAGCGTCAGCTCAAGGATCACAGATGCAATGCCGCCAATGTAGACCGTTAGCGGAACGCTGTAGATCGTTGCGGTGAGCGACGTCGGCGAGACGAGCGACGCTTCGCCGGGTGGGGTGAGGAACAGCTCCTCGCTGCCCGCGCCTTCATAGAGGAAGCTGCGGAGCTCGCGCTCCGCATAGTCCGAAACCGGCCTGAGGAGCCTTCGCTTAGGCTTCAGCGAGAACGTCCGTATACAGCTCAGCCGGATCGGGCTCAGGGCTTTCGAGGGAGAAGTCGGCGGCCTCTTTGACCTGCGCCTTGATCTCCTTGTCGATCTCCTTGAGCTCCTCTTCGGAGACACCGGCCTTGGCGAGGCGCGGCTTGATGCCTTCGATCGGGTCCTGGTTCGAGCGGATGTCGTCGACCTCGTCACGAGTCCGGTACTTGGCCGGGTCCGACATGGAGTGGCCGCGGTAGCGGTAGGTCTTCATCTCGAGGACGTAGGGGCCGCCACCATTGCGGGCGTGGTCGATGGCCTCGCGGCTTTCCTCGCGGACAGCGACGACGTCCATGCCGTCCACTTCCTTGCCCGGGATGCCGAAGCTGGCGCCGCGCTTGTAGAAGTGGGTCTCCGCCGAAGCGCGCTTCACGCTCGTGCCCATGGCGTATTGGTTGTTCTCGATGACGAAGATGACCGGCAGGTCCCAGAGCTCGGCCATGTTCATGGCTTC
Source organism: Parvularcula mediterranea (assembly GCF_013085255.1). GTDB lineage: Bacteria > Pseudomonadota > Alphaproteobacteria > Caulobacterales > Parvularculaceae > Parvularcula > Parvularcula mediterranea. The sequence continues at coordinate 142,266 of NZ_JABFCX010000003.1, read as the reverse complement.
GAAGACCTGACCCTGGTTCGCAGCGCCGTCGCCGAAGTAGGCGAAGCTGACATTGTCGTTGCCGCGATACTTGTTGGCGAAGGCGAGGCCCGCGCCGATCGGGACCTGCGCGCCGACAATGCCGTGGCCGCCGTAGAATTTCTTCTCCGACGAGAACATGTGCATCGAGCCGCCCTTGCCTTTGGAGTAGCCCCCTGCCCGGCCGGTCAGCTCGGCCATGACGCCCTTGGGATCCATGCCGCAGGCCAGCATGTGGCCGTGGTCGCGGTAGCCGGTGATGACCTGGTCGCCTTCCTTACGGAGCGCCTCAAGGCCCGTCACGACCGCTTCCTGGCCGATATAGAGGTGGCAGAAGCCGCCAATGTGACCCATGCCGTAGAGCTGGCCCGCCTTCTCCTCGAAGCGGCGGATGAGCAGCATCATGCGGTAGTATTCGAGCAGCTCTTCCTTGGTGGCGGAGTAGTTGCTGGCAGGGGTCGAAGCTTCGGCCATGGTCGTCCTTCTCGTTCTGCTCCAGCGCCTACCAAAGGCTGGAGGGAGAACGCAAACCCGTAAGTGATCACTGCTGCATGAAAAAGCCTCCCCGGGAGGCCCGGAGAGGCTTTCGATCTTACATCCGGCCGGAGCCGGCGGGGATTATTGGGCAGTCGCCGTGAAGGTCGAGTTGCCGAAGGCGCCGAGCTTGACGGAGCCGTTGATGTTGCCGCCGTCTTTCTTGCCTTCGAAGCCAAGGGTCAGCGGCATCGGCTTGGAAACATCGACGTCCCACATGGCGGTGTCGCCATTGACGGAGCCGTTCTTGATCTCAGCGGTGTCGCCTTGGGCAGCCATGGTGCCGGTGAGCGCGCCGCCATCCTCGACGAGGGTCAGGGTGCCTTCCTGCTTGCCCATCGGGGTGTTGATTTCGACTGCGTAGGTTCCGGAAAACGACATGGGGTTTCCTCCTGTTTTGGGTTCCAGTTGCCGGAGGAGTTACGTCGCCTCGCGCAAATGGCCAACCCTATGCGCAGCAATAGCGTCTATCGCTGTTGCCTATGTCAGAAGCCGCTGGGGTGCTCGTCGAGGAAAGCCTTCTCCTCGGGCGTTGTCTCGCGGCCCATGGCTTCGTTTCGCGAGGGGTAGCGGCCGAAGCGCGCGATGGGCTCCCTGTGACGCCGGGCGAAGGTGAGGCTGCCCTCGTCCTCAGGGTAGCGCTGCTCGAACAAGGCGCAGCAGCGCTCGAGCGTGGGGAGGTGCTCGGCGTGCATCAGGGGCATGAGGAGGAAGTTGCCTCTGTCCGAGCCCCAGTGATCGAGGTGGCCGCAGGCGATGCCGAGCTCCGCCAGCAGGAGCGCCTTGTCATCGCTGGCGAAGGCTTCACCGGAGCCGCGGTAGATATTGCGGCTGAACTGATCGAGCACGACGACGGCTGCGAGGAGCGCTTCGGGGGTCTCGATCCACTCGGGCTTCGTGAAGTTCGAGAGCTCGACCTGCAGGTCCTTGAAGCGCTCCGTGATCTCCGCATCGAACTCGGGGCTCGAGCTGAACCGTTTTTTCGCGGGCGTTTCCGTGAACCAGAAGCGCAGCACTTCCCGGGCGCGGGCGGGAACGGTGTCGGTCACGAGGCTTCTCCATCGTCAGGCACTTCGGTTCTGTGCCCGGCTTCGCCGCCGGGGTCGAGCCGTTTGGCCCGATCCCGGGGCGTGGATTGAGCCTAGCGCTTTTTGCGGCGGAGGAAGCCTACGCCGGCGAGGCCGGAGAGGAAGAGGAGCGGCGCTGCGGGGAGCGGCACTTCCGGGATCTCATTGATGCCGACGCGAACGCGGTAGCTGCCGTCATTGTCATCATAGGCACCCGGCACGCCGCCAAAGCCAAACGCATCGGGGATGCCGAAGAAGACCCGCGTTGCGCCTGGAGGCGCGGTGAAGGTGCGGAATTCGCCGCCTGGGGTCTGGCCGTCGCCGATGTAGAAGATCTGCCCGAGTTGCGGGGCGATGTTCACGGCGTTCACGTCAAACGGCAGCGTCGCTGGCGGAGCGCCGTTGGGGACGGCATCGGAGAGGAAGACGCCGGTCAGGGCGCCTTGGGTTCCGGTGTAGCCGGAGATGCCCCCGAGGCTGGTGATGTTCGAGCTGCCTGCGCCGCCATTGCCTTCAGGACCGAAGAGGCCGCCTGCGTTGCCGTTGAAGAAGTTAACACCGCCCACCGCAGGGTCGAGGACGCGGACGACGTCGCCTGCCATGACCGTGAGGAATGGCGGGAGGGTTTCGAGCGCCTCCTCTGGCGTGGCGCCTGAGTGGCGGCGGAGGCCGTCATCGGTAGCGGCGTTTTTATCGCCCCAGGGCTGGTTAGCGGGCGGGATGGCGAGGTCTATCCGGCCTGCGAGGAAGATGGCGTCAGTGCCGTCGACCGTGACAGTGAAGGTAGCGGCGGAAGCTGCGCCGGTCACAGCGGCGGCGGCGCAGAGGCCCGCGATCAGGTGTTTCATGGAGGTCTCCCCTTTGTCTGTCCTGCTCCCCCCGGAGCGGGAGCAAGGTTGACAGAGGGGGTGCGCCCTGCCCGCGCTGGGACACACACCTCGCGCGTTTGTGATGCACGTAAGAAGTGTGGAGCGCCGGGATTTCCTATCGCTGGAAGCGTTTGCCTGAACGGGCGGAGCGATCGTGTGAGGTGGCGCGGAGCCATGCCGAGCGGCCGCTGTCTCCTGCGGGAGGCGCGGGTGATGAAGGATGGAGGACCCCGGCGCGGGTGACCGCTGCTTGAGGATCTGATTGTTCTGTGCCGCGGTCTCTAAGGGGTTCCACGCCCTCCCCGCGCCGGGACCGGAGGTCCTGCGACCGGCCGGGCGGCCAATCCCTAGCTCACGCCCTGCCGATGCCGTCAGGGGCCGGAGCGTTGCCACTCCTCTGCCCACAGAAGACCAACCGGTGCCCCGGGGTATGCTGATGACGGATCCAGCCACCCTCCGCCCCCGGAGCGATGAGGTGGGTTTAGCATGGTGGGTGGGGGTGGGGATAAGTGTGGTGGGGTTCGTAGCGTTTGCGCTCGGCCCCGGCGGCTGGCTTCGCAAGCCGCCCTACGGGCGCAGATCCGGCGACATCTCCCATGTGTGGCCGCTTTCACGCTTCCAACGGTGCCACGTAGAAAAAGGCCAATCGTCCATCTCGCGCACATGACCATGCTTCACCGGGTTCCAGTGAACGTAGTTGACGTGGTTGGCGAAGTCTTCGGTATCTCGGATCGTGTGCTCCCAATAGCGAGGTTGCCAGATGCGCTCTCCAAGGGCGTTCGTGACCCGAAGCTTGAAGCCCCGCCACCGCGCCGGATAGTCCGTATCGTCGTCAGGCAATGTCCAAACCGTATGCAGATGATCCGGCAGAATGCAGAGTGCCTCTGTCCGGAACGGGCGAGCTTCCCGGGTCGCGCGAAGAGCCTTCGTGATGACGCCAATTTGTTCAGTCAGGGTACGAAGTCGCCGATCCGCGAGGCAGACGGTGAAGGCGAAGGTCCCACCCTCCCCATATTTCCGGCGATAGTTCGGCATGGCGGGAACCTACCCCTCCACCAGAACATATCAAGAACGAAGCACAGTAGGGCGGAACGCGAAGCGATCCGCCGAGCTCAGCACTACCGTCGACGGCGGATCGCTCCGCGTTCCGCCCTACGGCGCTTCAGCCCCTGACTATGTGTACTGTGCCGCGGTCTTAAGGGGTTCCACGCCCTGCCCGCGCCGGGACCGGAGGTCCTGCGACCGGCCGGGCGGCCAATCCCTAGCTCACACCCTGCCGATGCCGTCAGGGGCCGGAGCGTTCCCGCTCATCAGCCCACAGAAGACCAACCGGTGCCCCGGGGTATGCTGATGACGGATCCAGCCACCCTCCGCCCCCGGAGCGATGGGGCGGGTTTAGCATGGTGGGCGGAGGTGGGGATAAGTTGGTTCCACCAGTGGTCACTGCTCTTAGGTCTCGACACGACCGATCTCCTTTGGCTTAGGTTCGCGAACTCAGGAGTACAAAATGTCCTTAAACGATAAAGCCTTGCACACCATTCATGCGCAGCAAAATGAAGCCAAGAACCGGGTCTTCTGGTTTGGGTTCATGGAGGGGGTCGCAAGCTCCAATGGCATAGAGGTCGGGGAGCGCGCAGCGCTTCTCGCTGAGGCGGAAGCGCTGTTGAAACGATGCTCGGATCAGGACGCTTCTGAGCTAATCGCGGAGCACGATTGTTCCGATGATGAGCTACTGCAAAACCTTCGATTGTTCATAGAAAGCGAGCAAAGGCGCTTTTACACACTCAACACTAGCGACGAGGAAGAACTTACCCGTTTTCTCGGTTTTCTCGCTGGAGTGAACTGTGACGACACTATCACCTCTGTCGAGCAAGCCGCGATAAGAAAGCGGTGGCAGTCTTCGAACAGCCTATCTGCGCAAGAGATTCTCACCCCACTCGCTGATAGCCTACTACCTTCCACATCGGACGAACGGTCTTCCGCCGCTAGACTTCAATCCGCGATCACCGCAATCGTCGGGGACGCCTACGCGAATACTGGTATTCCAGCACTTGAGCATGTTCACCTTCCGCCCGGCTCCATCAGTGATCCTGCACAGCTCCAAATTGAAGACCGGATTTTTGTTCTTACGGGCAAATTCTGGTGCTCACCCCGGAGCCGAAAAACAATCGAAAAAGCGTTGGAAGACCTAGGGGCGACATGCAAAAACCATGTGGCCTTCAATACGGATTACTTAGTCGTCGGCAACGCCGGCTCGGAACACTATCGAACGCCTAGTGCGGGAGGAAAGATTCTCTCCGCACTGAGCTATCAAAAACAAGGATCTTCGATCTCATTCGTCAACGAGCACGCGATTGCAACTGCTCTCAGGATCGATAGTTAACCCCGATAAGCCGCGTTGAAGCTGTCCGCCTTCGACACGGCGTCGATCACCCGCACCGTGCCGCTCTTACTCCGCATGACCATCGTCTGGGTGCTGACGGTGTTGCCTTTCCAGCGGACGCCTTTGAGCATGGTGCCGTCGGTGACGCCGGTTGCGGCGAACATGACGTCGCCGGAGGCCATGTCCATGAGGCCGTATTTGCGGTCGAGGTCGGTGATGCCTGCCTTTTCCGCGCGGCCGCGTTCGTCGTCGTTGCGGAAGAGGAGACGGCTTTGCATCTGGCCACCGACGCAGCGGAGGGCGGCTGCGGCGAGGACGCCTTCGGGGGCGCCGCCTGAGCCGATATACATGTCGATGCCGCTCTCTTCGGGGGCCGTAGTATGGAAGACACCGGCCACGTCGCCGTCGGGGATGAGGAAGACCCGCGCGCCAACTTTCCTTGCCGCGGCGATGATCTCGTCATGGCGCGGACGGTCGAGGACGCAGAGGGTGATGTTCTCCGGCTTGTCGCCTTTGTCCTTGGCGAGGCTCAAGATGTTTTCCTCCGTAGGCGCATCGAGGTCAATGACGCCGTCCTTGTAACCCGGGCCGCAGGCGATCTTCTGCATGTAGACGTCAGGCGCGTGGAGGAGGCCGCCGCCCGTGGACATGGCGACCACGGCGAGGGCGTTGGACATGGCCTTGGCGGTGAGAGTTGTGCCCTCGAGCGGGTCGAGGGCGATGTCGATCTTCGGCCCGCCCTTGCCGACCTTCTCACCGATATAAAGCATCGGCGCCTCGTCGCGCTCGCCCTCACCGATGACGATGGTGCCGTCAATGTCGAGATTGTTGAAGGCGTTGCGGAGCGCGTTCACCGCTTCCTGGTCGGCGGCTTCCTTGTCACCGCGGCCGATCATGGTGGAGGCGGCAACGGCAGCAGCCTCGGTGCAGCGACCAAGCTCGATGGTCAGGATGCGGTCGAGATAGGTATTCTGGTCGGTCATGGTCAGGCGCTCACTTCTTCAAGAATGGGGTATACGGATGCGCGCTCACGCACCACGGAGAGGTTGCTGAGCGTCTCGCTCAGCTGTCGGATGATGCTGCGCGGTGCGGGGGCGGTGGTGATGACCACTTCGATGAAGCCCTCAAGCTCTGGCGCGGTGGAGGGACGCTGGCGGATCGTCTCGACGCTGATCTTTTCTTGGCCTAAGGCCTGGGTCAGCTCGGCCAGGATGCCGGGGCCGTCCGCCACGGTGGCGCGGATGAAGAGGTTGCGGTCGTGGCCTGACGCCTTGGGCGCCTCGGCCGTCAGCTCGCTGGCGGGCCTTGCGAAGACAGGGCCGGTGGAGCCCCTCGCGATGGTGTTGATGTCCGCCGCGACGGCCGAAGCGGTGGCGCCGCCCCCTGCCCCCGGGCCTGACAGCGCGACGCGGCCGAGCGGGATGGCGTCGGCGATGATGATGTTCTCTCCGCCCGAGCCGATGTCGAGGGGATCGGTCTCCGGCACGAGCGCGGGGCCGACGGTGAAGGCGATGCCATTGTCCTTGCGGGTCGCCTCGGCGACGAGCTTGGTGATCAGGCCGAGGTCGAGGGCTGCGGCGATGTCTTCCGTGGACAGAACGTCGATGCCGGTGATGTCCATCTCGTCGAGGCTCGGCAGGACGCCGAAGGCGAGGGCTGAGAGGATGGCCAGCTTCTGCGCGGCGTCGATGCCGCCGACGTCCATGGTGGGGTCAGCTTCGGCAAAGCCGATGCGCTGTGCCTCTTCGAGGGCGTCATCGTAGGAGCGACCCTTCTCCATCTCGGCGAGCATGAAGTTGCAGGTGCCGTTGAGGACACCCTTGATCGCGGTGATGTCGGTGGGGGCCAGGCCATCGCGCAGGGCACGGATGATCGGCACGCCGCCTGCGACGGCGGCTTCGTAACGGAGGGCGGCGCCTTTCTCCTCGGCCAGCTTGGCGAGGGCGAGGCCGTGGGTGGCGATCAGCGCCTTGTTCGCGGTAACGACGGGCTTGCCTGCTTCGAGGGCTGCTTCGACGGAAGCCTTGGCGACGCCGTCCGAGCCGCCCATCAGCTCGACGAAGATGTCATTGCCTTCGCTGCGGGCCATGGCGACGGGGTCATCGAACCAGTCATAGGGGGTGATGTCGACCGGACGCTCGCGGCCCTTGCTGCGCGCGGATACGGCGACCACCTCGACGTCGGCCGAGCCCATCAGCAACTCGATCAGCGATGAGCCGACGGTGCCGAGGCCGCCTACGGCGATGCGAAGCTTGGACATGACATCTCCCCTGTGCTGCGCCCGCAATAACAGGCATTTCGCATATGCGGCAAGCAGATGACGGTCTTGCAAGACAGAGCAAGGGTTCCCACCTAGCGGTCACGGAGGAATGGCATGAATTTGTTGAAGATTCTTGTTGCGAGCAGCGCTTTAGCGGTGGCCATGTCAGCGTGCTCGGGGCTCCCCTCCGGCAAAGAGGCGATGCGATCGGGTCTATCGAAGGACATGGCCACGGTCATGGAGGTGACAGGCGCCCGCGGGCTGGCCGTTGCGAAGGTCGGCGGAGGTGAGAGCCTGACCATTGCGCGGGGTGAGCGGAACGAGGCTGCCGACCCGCTGACCACTGACACGGTGATGTACGGCGCTTCGCTGACCAAGACGGCATTTGCCTATCTGGTGCTGCAGCTTGCGGATGAGGGGCTGCTCGGCCTCGACCAGCCGATTGCGGAGATTCTGCCAAAGCCCCTGCCCGAATATGAGGGGTTCCGGCGGACCCATGCCCCTTGGGAGACGGTGGGTGACGAGCGCTGGCGGCAGATCACGCCGCGCATGGTGCTGACTCACTCGACCGGGTTCAGGAACTTCAACTTCGTGACGCTGGAGGGCGAGTTTCAGTGGGACAATGGCACGGTCGACATCCATTTTGATCCGGGTACGCAGTATAGTTATTCAGGCGACGGGTTCATCCTCCTCCAGTTCGTGATCGAGCAGGGCCTCGGCATTGATGTCGGCCAAGCGATGCGGGACCGGATCTTCGAAACGCTGGGCATGACGAAGACAGACCTCATCTGGCGCGATGACTTTGCCGAGAACCTGGCCGATGGCTGGGATCAGGAAGGCAGGCCTGAGAAGCACGACGACCGCAGCAAGGTGCGGGCTTCAGGCTCGATGGATACAACGATCTCCGATCAGGCGAAGCTGTGGCGGGCCATCGTGACCTGCGAGCAGCTTTCCGATGAGATGTGTACGGAGTTCTTCGCTCCGTCCCTGCCGATCAGGACGGTGTCGCAATTCCCGCTGATGCAGGAGGACGCGCCTGAGGATCAGCAGATCCTCGGCCTCGCCGCTGGCCTCGGCCTCGTCGTCGGTGAAGGCCCGCAGGGGACCTTCGTCTTCAAGGGCGGCCACAACGGCATCACGGGCAACATGGCCGTCTGCCTTGTCGAGCAGGAGGAGTGCGTCGTGATCCTCGCCAACGACGTCCGGGCCGAGCGGGGCTTCAACCTGCTGGTCGATTCGGCACTGGGTCAGACCGGAATGCCTTGGAGCTGGGAGTATTCCGGAGCAAAGATGCTGGACTAACCCCCGAGAACCCGAGAGGCGGACCCATGATTGAGCCTCAGGACTTTGAAGAACGGGATGCGGTTGGCTCGATCGACCGCATCCTCGTCAATTTCGGCCTTGCGATCATCGCGGTCCTGCCCACACTCGTCGCCGTCCTTCTCATGCCCTGGAAAGTCGCGCCGCTGATCGAGGAGCAGGATCCTAAGGGCCGTGAAGGCGTGCTTCTGGGGCCGGGGGTCTTCTTCCTCCTCTGCACGACCGTCGTCATGTTGATGATCGCGGTTATCGTTCCCGAAGAGGCGGTGGAAGTGAACGGGGCGTTCATCGGCCCTGCCCTCGCCCTGAGGGTGGCGGAGGCGGTCAATGAGGGAGATGTCTGGAAGACGCTCTCGGTCATCGCGCCGATCTATCTTCTCACGACCATCTTCGCGTTGGTGTGGATGCCGCTGAGGCTTTGGTTCGGGCCGCGCTTCTCGCTGGCCGTCAGCCTACGGATTGCTCTCTACCTGACCGCAAGCATCGTGAGCTTTATCGCCATCACGAGCGTGGCGATTGATACTGTTGCCCTCACTATGGAGAATGGTCGCCAGACTGCGCAGCTTCTCTACCGGTACAACAGCATCCCGATCGTGGCGTTGGCCCTGCACATCATATTCGGCGTCAACCGGGCGCTGTTCAGGGACGCAGGGCTCGTCAAGACCGCAGCCGGTTCTGCCGGTCAATTCGGCCTTCTGCTCGCCGGCCTCATGGGGATAACGGCGATGGCATTCCAGGCCTGAGCGAAGTCATTCCGACAGTCTGGCCTTCGGAAAAACGCTAGCTTCCTCGACGGCATATTTCGTCCGCATGGGTCCTGAAGCCATCGCCGTCGGCGACCTCCCAGAGAGCGGTCAGCTCGCCGTCACCGAGCCAGGTCAGCGTATGCCGGAGCGAGACCGTGTTACCATCCGCCAAAGCGGCCGCGCCTTGCGAGCGCAGAATAGCGCCATCTCGTTCGGTGACGACCATCGCGAGAGACGTTCCTCCGTCCGCGAACTGTCGGCGCGTGCCGAGCAGGCCATCCTCGTCGTAGGCCCAGAGCTCAAGTGCCATGCGCCGATCGCCGTCTTGAACCTCCCCAACAAGAAACCCGTCGGGGCCGTCATCGGAAACGCGCCAGACAAAGCTTTCGCTGGTGCCCTTAGCGGTGCAAGTCCAATCGCCGACCAAGCGCGGAGCGGTCGCAACCTCACCAGAAGCGGCAAGCGAGAAAATCGCAGCGAATACCGAAATCATCTGGCGAGGCTAACCACCTTGGGATGACCCGCCAAGCACCTAGTCCAGCGGCGGCGGTGTCGGGAACGCCAGGGCCTCGACGTCGACTTCAGGGGGTGCGGGCTGGCGGCCTTCCCGGAGCATGGCGACCATGGAGCGGAGCTCGGCGACCGTCTCATCGGTCGTCAGTTCGCCGCGACGCTCGCCCGCGGCGTTTCGGAGCGAAACAAGCTCGCTTGCTGCGCTGCGAAGCTCGGAACCCGCGCTCTCCGGGATGCCGTCCCCCATGACGTCTTTCCTCGACGGGAGCGGGCCAAGGACCGGGAACTTCTCATACTTTTGAAGCTCGGCCGCCCGGGCGTCGATCTGCGCCTGCCCTTCGCTCACCGGCTGGCTCGAGGCGCAGGCCGCGAGTGCCAGGGCTGAAACGACAATGAAAGGCGCGCGGGTCATCTGTCCCTACCGGTTGCATTTGCAGGCTTCACGCTTTTGAACATGATTGGCGAAAGCGACCAAGACGTTAACGAGAGGTTCACGATGTCCAAGACCGAGCGCAAGACGAGCACCCGGGCCTCCAAGACATCCCGCGCGCCTTCCAAGCCGCGCACGATCAAGGCCGCCGCGGACGTGGACGACAGCGCGATCGCTGACGCGCCGACCGCCAAGGCTCCTGCGAAGAAGGCTCCTGCGAAGAAGACAGCGGCCAAGAAAGCGCCGGTGAAGAAAACCGCTGCGAAGAAGGCACCCGCCAAGAAGGCTGCTGCAAAGAAAACGGCCGCGAAGAAGGCGCCTGCGAAGAAAGCCTCGGTGAAGAAGGCAGCTGCGAAGAAGGCCGCTTCCAAAGCGCCAGCAGCATCGGCCGCTCCTAAGAAAGAAGCGCCGCTGAAGGACGTGACGGCCGCCAAGGCCAAAACTCAGTTCCCGAACAATCCGTTCACGGGCGATGCCAAGATCCCTGACTATTCCGACATGGCCCGGTTTGCCCGGACCATGGCCGACATCAACGTCAAGGCGCAGGACGTCATGCGCGACGCGACCGAGCGGCAGGTCCAGCGGGGCCGTCGCGGCGCAGAGCCGACCCCTGATCCGCTGAACGTTGCCGACGCGACCACCGACGTCATGACCGCTCTGTCCCAGGATCCGATGAAGGTGATGGGCCTGCAGATGAGCCTGTGGGACAATTACACGAAGCTGTTCGCGACAATGGCGGACAAGTTCACCGGCAGCGAGACCACGCCCGTGATTGAACCGTCGGCCTCTGACCGCCGGTTCAAGCATGATGCGTGGACGGAGAACCCTGCCCTCGATTTCGTCAAGCAGAGCTATCTCATCCTGTCGAAGTGGGTGGACGACGCGATCCTCGCGGCTGACGGCATCGACGAGGCGACCAAGCGCCGGGCGCAATTCCATGCGGACCAGTTCCTCTCGGCCATGTCGCCGACGAACGTCCCTGCCCTCAACCCTGACGTCGTTGACGAGACAATGGCGACGCAAGGGGCGAACTTTATCAAGGGCCTTGAGAACTTCATGGCCGACCTCGAACGGGGCCACGGCGAGCTTGCGATCAGGCAGGCTGACCTCGACTTCTTCAAGGTGGGCGAGAACCTCGCCACGACGCCGGGCAAGGTCGTCTACCAGAACGAGATGATGCAGCTCATCCAGTATTCTCCGGCAACGGAGCATGTGGCTGAGAACCCGATGGTGATCTTCCCGCCGTGGATCAACAAGTTCTACATCCTCGACTTGCAGGCGCAGAACAGCTTCATCCGCTGGCTGGTCGAGCAAGGCCGTACGGTCTTCGTCGTGAGCTGGGTCAATCCGGGCACGGAGCTCAAGGACAAGAGCTTCCCCGACTATATGCGCCAGGGCGTCTACGAGGCGCTGGAAGCCGCGACCCGGGCTACGGGCGCGGAGAAGTTCGATACGATCGGCTACTGCATCGGCGGCACGCTGCTGGCCACCACGCTGGGCTACATGGCGCAGCAAGGCGATGAGCGGATCAACACCGCGACGTTCTTTACGGCGCAGACGGACTTCGTCGAAGCGGGCGACCTCCTCCTCTTCGTGGACGATAAGCAGCTGAAGAACATGGAGAAGCAGATCGACGCGTCAGGCGGCGTGCTGGAAGGCTCGGCTATGGCGCGCACTTTCAACATGCTGCGCCCGAACGACCTTATCTGGTCAGCGTTCGTCGACAATTACTACATGGGCAAGGAGGCGAAGAAGTTCGACCTCCTTCACTGGAATGCCGACAGTACACGGATGACCAAGGCCTGCCACCTCTTCTACCTTCGCGAGTTCTACCAGCACAACAAGCTGGCGCTCGGCGAGCTGGAGATCGACGGCGTGACGATTGACCTCTCGAAGGTTGAGACGCCGGTCTTCATGCAGGCTGGCGAGAAGGATCACATCGCGCCTCCGGGCTCGGTCTTCCGCTCGGCTCAGCTCTTCGGCGGGCCAGACGTGACCTACATGCTCGCGGGCTCTGGGCACATTGCCGGGGTGATCAACCATCCTGACAAGAAGAAGTACCACTTCCGCACCAATGACGACCTGCCGGCCTCCATGGAGGAATGGGTCGCTGGCGCTGAGTTCCATGAGCACAGCTGGTGGCCCCACTGGATCGAATGGCTGACCGAGCGCTCAGGCGGCAAGGTCCCTGCCCGTGTGCCCGGTGACGGCGAGCTGTCAGTGATCGAGGATGCGCCGGGAAGCTACGTCAAGGTGCGCGCAGAGTAAGCGCGCACGGTCGTGTTTTCGATAAATCCGTGGGCGGTCTTTGTCCTATCGGCAACACCCGGATTCTAGCTTGATCGAGACCGCGACGCGGTTCACCTTCTGTTAAGTCTTGAGGCGCAGACCTCGTCTTAACGGGCGGTAAAGAAATTCGCTCGGGATAGCAGGGATGACAGATTCTAGGTCCAAAACGCGTGAACTACTGGAGCAGCTCGCCTCGACCGAGTATCGCCGCTCCATGCGCGCTGACCAGATCTTCCGTACACTGCGCGAAGAGAAAGACGCCGAAGAACGCGCGGCGCGTGCCGAGCAGGAACGACGCCAGGACGACTAGCGTCCCAGCGGCCTGATCGCTCTCAATCTGAGAACTTAGATGTCCTGCTGTTCCGGTTCGGCGTCGAGTTTTAGCGTAGGCGCTTCGATCTCGCCGCCCTTGTCGCGCATGAAATTGAGAAGGCTGCGGATCCGCCGCGCATTGTAGCCGAGGTCTGATTGGCCGACGCGAGACTTGGAACGGATGTCGACCACCGTGGCGCGGCCATGGGCATCGCGCAGGCGGATGACGACGTCGTCCTTGAAGCCGAAGAGCGGCACGGTCTCGGTGGCTTCGATCCGGCCTTCTGACGGGACAGCCGCCTTGATCTTGAGGCCTTCGGCGCGAACGGCATCCATCGCGATGTCCCAGGCTTCAGGGAGCGGCTTGGGCATGACGAGCGGTTTGATGTCGGGATAGGCTTCGAGCTGCTGCTCGGTTTGGCCGTCGTCATACTCAGGCGGGTTCGGGGCATCTTTGCGCTCTTCGAGGATGGCCACAAAGGCGGGCGGATCGCTGACGTCCGTGGTGATGTCGTGGATCGGCGGCACCTTCGATGCCTCACCGCGCATGTAGATCGGCAGGTAGGTGATGGCTGCCGCAGCCGCGCCGACCGCGAGGGCCGCGATGCCGGCGAACGCGTTGCGCTGGACGAACAAAGCGAGGGCCGAGCCGACGCCGAGGATGGCCCCAATCGCGGGAAGCCAGAGATAGCCGCTGAACCCGCCAAAGACCGCGCCGAGGCCCCAAAACCCAAGGCGGTAGCCATAGATCAGGCTCAGGAAGCCAATCACGATCAAAAGCGCGATCACGGTCGCCGCGAGCGGCGCTTTGCGAAGAAACGTGGACATTGGGACCCTCCCCGGGGAACTTTCGGGGCTCGATAGCATGTCTCCACAGCGCTGACGAGGAGACCGGAGACCCCGGCCTTTTCGCCGCACGGGACGCCAGCGCTAAGTCCCAAGAGCGATGGAGGTGACCGATGGCGCACGACGAGCGGCAGCCCGACGAGACACTGACGCTGAAATTCAAAGCTCAGGAAGATTTGGGACACGTAGGTGACCCTATCCACCGCGATATCTCTGCAATCGCCATTGTCGGGAACAACCTTTTCGCCGCTTGTGACGAGACGGCGAGCATTGAACGCCTGACCCTTGACGCAGAAACAGGGACGTTCACGGATCACCAAAGCTTCAAGCTGGGCGACGTCTTCGACCTTCCCGATGGCGAGGACGGAGAGATGGATATCGAAGGCCTCTCCGAGACTGGCGGAAAGCTCTGGATTGCGGGCTCACACAGCCTCAAGCGCAACACGCCGGATGATGGTGATTTCTCGAAGCTTCAGGATGTCGCGTGGGACCCCAACCGTGCCTTCCTCGGCTACCTCCCACTGCTGGATGATGGCGAGAATGTCGAGCCTGTCGGCCGGCTCCAGCGCCTCGGGAAGCAGGAACTGCGTGGCAGGCATCTCAAGTTCAAGGGAGATCGCGGCTATCTGCGAAAGCTGCTGAAGGACGATCCGCTGCTTGGTCCGTATATGGACATTCCCTGCAAGGAGAATGGTTTCGATATTGAGGGGCTGGCTGCGCAGGGGTCGAGTGTCTGGCTGGGCCTGCGCGGACCTGTCCTGGGCGGCCATGCCATCATCGTCGCACTCGACGTGAAGGTCACGAAGAAGGACATGCTGAAGCCGCGGCGGCAGGGCGGCGGTCCGCGCTATCGCCTGATCGCGCTGGACCTTCATGGCCAGGGCATCCGCGACCTCCTCTATGACGAGAAGGATGAGCGGCTTCTCATCCTCTCTGGAGCGACGACAGATCTCGAGGCTCTGCAATCCGTCTACGCCGTGAACGACTGGCCGCGAAAGCAGGACGTCGTCACCAAGCAGGACATCACGCCCGTGCTACGGCTGCCTACCCTGCGCGGGAAAGATCATGCCGAGGGGATTGGGTTCCTAGAGCGCGACGGCAAGCGGCAACTGGTCGTGGCACATGACGCGCCTCGGCCGGACCGGGTGGCGGACGAGGACCAGTCCCTGAAAATCGACCTCTATGACCTGCCGCTAGCTTAGGACCAGCGGGGTCAGGAAGGTTGCGATCAGCGTGATGGCGACGGCTGCCAGCAGATTAAGCCGTACACCGACCTTTGCCATGCGGGCTATGGAGACCTCTCCGCTGGCGAAGGCGATGGCGTTGGGTGCGGTCGCCATCGGGAACATGAAGGCGCACGAGGCGGCTAGCGCGACCGGGATGGCGAGGCCTGCCGGGTCGATCCCTGCCCCAGCCGCGATGGCGATGACCACGGGCATCAGCGCGGCAGCGGTTGCGACGTTGGACGTGACCTCGGTCCAGAAGATCACCGCGATAGCGAAGACGCCGATCACGAGGAGCTGGGGCAAGCTCATCAAGCCACCCATGCCGCCAGCGATGTAGCCGCCAAGCCCGGTGGCCGTCATGGCCGAGGCTACGCTCAAACCTCCGCCGAAGAGGAGGACGACATCCCACGGGATGTTCTTTGCAGTGGGCCAATCGAGCAGCATGGCGCCCCGGTCGTTCGGGCAACCTGCGGGTACAAGAAACATGGCGATGGCACCGGCTATGGCGATCACATGGTCGGTGAGCCCGGCGAAGGGCTGAAAGCCGAAGACGCTGAGGTCCTGAAGGAACGCGCGACGGAAGATCCAGAAGAACGCAATGATCGAGAAAACGATCATCGTCCTGATCTCGGGCGTGGACCACGCGCCGAGGGCCGCGAGCCTCTCTCGCACCACCTCCTGAGGATTGCCTTCCGGCTTGCCGATGGGGCCTGAGAGCTTGGTCAGGACGAGCCATGCGAGCGGGAGGAGCACGAGAACCGTCGGTACGCCGAAGATCATCCAGCGGGCGAAGTCGAGCCTGTCATCGCCGGCCTGCTCCAGCGCACCGATGACGATGAGGTTGGTCGGGGTGCCGACTGGCGTAGCGAGACCGCCAATCGACGCCCCATAGGCGACGGCGAGGCAGAGCGCGACGGCGAGCGGGGTCCCTGCTTTTGGCTTGGCGCCAAGGCTCTGGGCGACCGAAAGCGCGACGGGCATGAGCATGATCGACGTTGCTGTGTTGCTGATCCAGCCCGAGAGGAGCGCCGAGGCGAGGAGAAAGCCGAGCACCAGGCCCTCTGGCTTCGCCCCTGCCCGCCTCACGGTCAGGAGGGCGAGACGCTCATGCAGGTGCCAGCGCTCGACGGACTTCGCGATGATGAAGCCGCCGAGCAGCAACATGATGATCCGGTCGGCGTAGGGGGTCGATGCCTCCTGTATCGTGCGCACACCGAACATCGGCAGAACGACGAGCGGCAGGAGTGACGTGATCGGTATGGGGATCGCTTCGGTGATCCACCACACGGCCATCAGCGACAAAAGCGCGACGACCACCCACCCTTCGCGGCTCAAACCCTCCGGTGCGCCGATGAGCAGGAGCACGGTGAACAGCGCTGGCCCGGCGAAGAGCGCGACGCGCTGGGTCACTGTCTTGCCAGTGGTCTGGGGCAGGATCGGCGTGCTATCACTCATCGGAAAAGGGTCGCCCTGCCCCAGCGGCCCTGTCAACCGAGGAGCCTCCGCAATGGCAGCAAAAGGCGATGGCCTCAGCGTGAGGCGGCTCGGCGAAGGGGATATCGGCGCCTATCGCGCTTTGATCGAGGTCTACCGCATCGCCTTTGAGGATGACGGGAACTACCCACCGGGCGGTGTCAGCGAGGCATGGATCGCGGAGAGGCTGCGTGACCCTGGTTTAATCATGATGGTCGCCGAGAAAGATGGTGCGATCATCGGTGGGCTGAGCGCTTACATCCTGCAGAAGTTCGAGCTCGAGCGGTCGGAGGTCTATATCTACGACCTCGCGGTGCTCGACGCTTTCCGGCGACAAGGCGCGGCGACCGCTCTGATTGAAGGGCTGAAGCCCGTGGCAAGGGCCGCGGGGGCCTGGGTGATCTATGTGCAGGCGGATTATGAAGACCCGCCTGCGATCGCTCTTTATACGAGGCTGGGCGTCCGGGAGGACGTACTGCACTTCGACATCGCGCCAGACTAGCGGGCGGTTACTCCCACTCGATGGTGCCCGGAGGCTTGGACGTGATGTCATAGACCACCCGTCCGATGCCAACGCAATTGTTGATGATCTTCGTCGAGACGCGGCTCAGGAAATCATGCGTGAACGGATAGGTGTCCGCCGTCATGCCGTCGGTGGAGGTCACAGCCCGGAGGCCCAGCACCTGGTCATAGGTGCGGGCATCGCCCATCACGCCGACTGTCCTGACGGGAAGGAGCACGGCGAAGGCCTGCCAGATCTCGTTGTAGAGGCCCTCTTCGCGGATGGCATCGAGGTAGATCTTGTCAGCCTTGCGGAGGAGGTCTGCGCCTTCCTTGGTGATCTCGCCGGGGATGCGAATGGCAAGGCCTGGCCCTGGGAAGGGGTGCCTACTGACGAAGGCGTCGGGCAGGCCGAGTTCCCGACCAAGGGCGCGGACTTCGTCCTTGAAGAGCTCTCGCAGCGGCTCGACGAGGTCGAGGCCCATACGCTCGGGCAGGCCACCGACGTTGTGGTGGGACTTGATCGTGACAGACGGGCCGCCGGTGGCGCTGACGCTCTCGATGACGTCGGGGTAGAGCGTGCCCTGGGCGAGGAACTTGGCGTTATCGACCTTGCCCGCTTCCTTCTCGAAGATCTCAACGAAAAGGCGGCCGATGATCTTGCGCTTCTTCTCAGGGTCGGAGACGCCGTTCAGCTCACTGAGGAACATCTCTTCGGCTTCGACGTGGATGAGCGGGATGTTGTAGCTGTTCCGGAAGAGCTCGACGACTTCCTTGCCCTCATTCATCCGCATGAGGCCGGTATCGACGAAGACGCAGGTGAGCTGGTCGCCGATCGCCTCGTGGATCAGGACGGCGGCCACTGCGCTGTCGACACCGCCGGAGAGGCCACAGATCACGCGGCCATCGCCGACCTGCTCGCGGATCTTGGCGATCATCTCGTCGCGGAAGGCGGCCATCGTCCAGTCACCGGTCAGACCACAGATCTTCTTGGTGAAGTTGGAGAGGAGCCTTGCGCCGTCGAGGGTATGGACAACCTCAGGGTGGAACTGGACGCCGAAGAAATTACGAACCTCGTCGGCAATGACCGCGAACGGAGCGTTCTCGCTCACGCCGACAGCTGAGAAGCCCTCAGGCAGGCTGATGACGCGGTCGCCGTGGCTCATCCACACGGGATAGGTGCCGCCGGTGGCCCATGTGCCCTGGAAGAGCGCGCTCGGAGCAAGGGCACGAACCTCTGCGCGGCCGAACTCGCGCTCGCCAGAGACTTCGACCTCGCCGCCAAGCTCCGCCACCATGACCTGCTGGCCGTAGCAGATGCCGAGGACGGGAACGCCGAAGTTCAGGAGCCCCGAAACGTTGGGCCTGTCGGCGCTCGTCACGGAATTCGGCCCGCCCGAGAGGATGATTCCCTTCGGACCGAAGTCCTTCACGAAGGCATCGTCAGTCTTCGTATACGGATGAATCTCGCAATAGATGCCATCCTCACGGAGGCGGCGGGCGATGAGCTGGGTGACCTGAGAGCCGAAGTCGACAATCAGGATGCGCTCATGGTGTTCGGCGGCGTGCTGTTGGTCCATGCGCGCGCTTAGCCCCGGATTCCCTTGCGATCAACGCCTCCGGAAGCGCCTTCGCAACAGGACCGCTACGGCTGCAGCGCAAGTGATCAGCAGCGCGAAAAACGGTGTCAAAACAAGCAGTCTGATGAAGGCGATGTCGCCTCCACCCATGGTAGGAGGAACTTCAAACCAATGGTTGAGTGCGAAGTTGATCTTGATCCCGGCGCCGAAGAACCCTCCGGCGAAAACGAGCGCGGATCCGATGTCGAAAGCCCTGAGGACATCGCCAGGAGCGTCGATGCGTTCCGCGATCAGCTTCCCCGTCAGTAGCATGATGGCAGCAAAGAAGGCCAAGCCTGATTTCGTCAGGGCGAAGGCAAGCTCTGCTCTGGCTTCGTCGCTGGGAGCTTCGGGCCATAACGCTCCGAGGAGCGTCATGACCGCGAGAGCGAACGTCCCGGCCGCAAGGGCGCACAGGAATGCGAAGCGGCCAGGTAGTTCCATGGAGAGTTAGGCGTTCCGGGCTTTCAGCGCGTCCCTGATCTCCTCAAGGAGCTGGATGTCCTTCGGTGCCTCGACAGGGGTTTCCTCCGCCGCGGGCTCTTCCTCGGCTTGGCGCTGCAGGCTGTTCATGCCCTTCACGAGCAGGAACACGGCCCACGCGACGATGAGGAACGAGATGACGTTGTTGATGAAGAGGCCATAGGCCACCGCGGGCTCGCCCAGTTCCCTCGCCTGCTCGAGCGAGCTCGCGACGCTGTCGGGCTTGAGGTTGATATACAGGTCCGAGAAATCGACCCCGCCCATCAGATAGCCGATCGGCGGCATGATGATGTCGCTGACCAGCGACTTCACGATGGTGCCGAATGCGCCGCCGATGATGACGCCGACCGCGAGGTCCACGACATTGCCCTTGACGGCGAATTCCTTGAATTCACTTACGATACCCATGGTCTCTCTTCCCTGTGGTTAGCTGAGGACACCGGCGGCGCGCTGCCTACGCGCGAACCACCAGAAGAATGTGATGATGGCGAGGATCACGAGGCTGGCGATGTAGTACGCCGCGCCCATGATCGAGGGTCCTCCGTCGAAAAGGCTCGCGACGAGGTTCAGCAGAAACACCACCGGCCCAATCGCGAAAACGGGGACGGCCCACGATTTCTTTGCGAGATACAGGACCGAAGCGATCACGCCTGAGAACACGCCGATGGCCCAGAGGCCGGTACGCCAGGCGGGCATGCCGAGCCAGTACTCCACCTGCTCTGGCGGATAGGCTGCGAGGTGTGCCTCGGTGTTACTGACGGTCATGATGTAGTCGTAAACGCCGTAGCTGTTGAACAGCAGGGCAAGGATACCAACGATCCAAAACGCTATTCCGGGCTTCATGTCGTCCCTCCTTTAGCAATTGATGCGACGCTACGACGCTTCGCGAAGGACCGACAATTCTCTTTCGCAGCACCTTTGCAGAAACTGCGTGTTGGTGGGCTGGAGGTGCCCATGAGCGAACGTGACGAGGACCGCAGCGAGGAAGCCGATAAGCTGCGCGATCAGGACAAGGACAGCTACGGCCCCTATGGCCAGCATAGGCCGGAGCGGCGGAGCGCGGACAAGTTCGAGCCGGGCGACGATCCCGAGGACGCGGTCTAGCGCCCTCTCCCCGCCTGTCTTAAGGGGCGGGATGGATACGCTGTTCGACGAAGCCGCCATTGCAGGGCGGATGGATGCCCTCGCCCGCGAGATTGCCGCCGACCTTGGGAGCGATTTCACGATCGTTCCGATCCTCACCGGAGGGTTCATCTTTGGCGCGGACCTCATCCGTGCCCTGCAAAAGGCTGGCGCCGACCCGGAGGTCGATTTTGTTCAGCTTGCGTCCTATGGTGCAGCGAAGGAAAGCTCTGGCCTCGTCCGTGTGGTGAAGGATTTCACGCTGGACCTTAAAGGACGGTCGGTCCTTCTCGTGGATGATGTCCTCGATTCAGGCCGCTCGCTGGCACATGCGCGGAACATGCTGCGCGAGCGGGAGGCTGGCCGGGTCGCTGTGGCTGTTGCCGTGCGCAAGGACAAGGAGCGCGCCGTGCCTATCGAGGCGGAGTATGCCCTCTTCGATGCGCCGGGGGATGCGTTTCTTGTGGGCTACGGCATGGATGATGCCGGGCGGCAGCGGGGGCTGCCTTCGATCGGTGTGCTGAACGGTTAGCCGGGGACCTTGGGCGGGCCTTTGGCCTCGTAGCCCCATTCTTCGAGCAGCCATTTGCCCTGCGCGGCGTGGAGGGTCCAGAACGCCTCCTCGGTCAGCCCTTCGCGGAGCTGCCAGTTGCGCTCCGCCATGCGGTTCCTGAACCATTCAAAGCCCATGACCTTGGCCTCGTAATGGAGGACGCTGCAAAACCAGGCGAGGTGCGCCTTGCGGTCGCCGTTCCAGGGATCGTCCGCCTTCTTGCGCCGGATGCGGTCGTCGCGTTCGCGGCGGGAGGGTTTTTCAAGGAGTTTGCGGGGGATGGGGGCCTCCGTAGGGCGGAACGCGCAGCGATCCGCCGTTTGTCCTTGGTGCGGTCGCCGAGCGGCGGATCGCTTCGCGTTCCGCCCTACGGGCACAGCTCATCGTCTGCATGCGGAGGACCGCTGCAGGGCATGCGGGGTATGGCGTGCGGCCGGACCACAGCGCGATCTGATTCTCATTCTAGGGGTCCTTGCTGCGGTCTGAAGGAGCCCAAACCACAGCCGCACGCCATTCGGCGGTCTGACGAACCTCCCCGCGGCCAATCCCTAGCTCACACGAGGGCGGTAGCCGTCACAGCAGCAAACCACCGTACCGGCAGGGTTGAGCGGCGAAGCCGATCAACGAGTGACTGCCAACACCGTCGATCGCCTTCGGCGCTCAACCCCGCTGGTGGAGGGGTTGTAGCATGGGCGGAAGGGGCGGGGATAAAGCGTGACGGCATCGCCCGTAGGGCGGGTGCGCGCAACCAGCGGCAGCCGCGTTCGCGATGCCGACGCCCGCACCCGCGCGGAGCAACGCGGCTGCCGAAAGGGTCCCGCGCAAGACGATCAGCACACGGGCAGCCGCCCTACGGCGCACAGCGCATTTTTTTTGAAGGGATGGACCCCGGATCAAGTCCGGGGTGACGGTGGGTGGAGGTGTGCCCTCACCGCCCCGTCTCTCCGGGCGACCGAAGGGTGACCCGGGAGCCATGGATCATCCGTCCCAATCAGAGGCACACGGATGGTCCATGGGTCCCGGATATTCGCTCCCGCGAATTCCGGGAAGACTATGGTGAGGTCGTAGGGCGGTTTGCGAAGCAAGGCGCCGTGAGGCGGGCGTGGCGAAGGCTGGCCGCGCAAGCCGCCCTACTGGCTTATTCTTATCCAGTCGACGCTAAAACACCCAATACACTTCCCAAGACAAGGAAAAGACAAAACATGAGATTACCGAAGTCGTTTCCCCGAGGTGTCTGGTCACTAGTCTTTCCGGTAAATAGCCAAATTCCTACCCCGATCGGTACAAAAATGACTAGATAGACAATAAGCCCAGCGACTAGGCCAACGACAACATCCAGCCACTTTCCAGTTGCAAACCCGAGCCAAGGAGGGACAATGAATAACGCAAGCGCAGCGAGTCTACCTAAAAATGCCATGGAACAGTACCTGAAGGTCGCCCGCTTAAATCTATACCGACATTCATTGAGAAGCAATTGCCGTTTTTGCTCGGCTCACCGCCGAACCTTAGGGCGCCCAACGCAGTCCCCGGATTCGAAGCTCCGCCGGCGCGATCGGTCGCAGAAAACCGTCCGAGCGGATGAAGAAACACGCCCACCCGCGATCTCAAAATGCAAAAGTACATCCCAAATGGATGGGCGTCTGTGCAGAGTCGAATCTATAAATCGGGCTGGCTATGGGTCAGGGACCTTCGCCTCCGCGAATTCTGGTAGGACGGCGGAGTTGAAGTGGTCCGCATCAAGACCTTACTGCGCGGGACCACGGGAGCGGCGTTTGTTGCATTCTGCTACGCTTCTCTCATGACGCTGGCTATCAGCTACAGGTCCCGGGACCGTCCCATTTTCTGATCACAATAAAAAAGTCTCTGTTCATTGGATTCTCCCAAATGGGCTCGAGCATGTATTCGATGCGGCCCTCGCTAAAGAGACCTGCGATCTGCGAGGCCCTATCGGCCGACTTTTGCTTCGCGAACGCCACAAGACCACCTTCGACGTACGTTGAGCCTCTCCAGGTCTCATCGACGACAAATGTCCCATCCGGTATCGATGATTGAAGAAAGGCCTTCATCTCCAAGGCTGCGTTCATTGCGCCCGGTGTTGGCAGAATGGCGATGCTCACGCCTGAAAATGCATCAAGAGAACTACAGAAAGACGCCTGACGATATTCAGGAGTAAAGTTTTCCGTTCTTACCCACGTGCCGTAGTTTCCAAACTCGAGAGTCCCCGTATCCGAAGCAATTGACCCACGGTGAGGTAGGCCCACCATTTGGATTGATCTGTCTCGCTGGACAAACACAAGCTCTCGGAGAACTCCTCGAGAGCTCACAAGCCAAAGACTGTCTCGGCGGAGTACGATCGACATCGTTGTGTCGCTGCAGCTCTCGACACAAATCCAGCTGCCCTCGAACGCCTTTTCGGGCCGGAACATACTTGAGAACCGGCGGGCTGCCTCAGGTTGCATTGCACCAGCGAAGAAACCGACTGCCGAACTGGCAATGAGGACCAAAACCACCACGAAGACGTTGCGAATAGATGTTCGTTCAAGTGAGAATTCAAACACTAACGCACCCGCTCCTCGACCTCTTCATCGCCCTGCCCTGCCTCAGGCTCCTCGACCCGTGCCGGGTCTTCGGGGATATATTCGAAGGCTAGCTTTTCGTCCTTGCCGAGGGTGACGCGCACGACGCCTCCGTTGCGCAAGGAGCCGAAGAGGATTTCGTCGGCGATCGGCTTCTTGATGTGCTCCTGGATCGTCCTGGCGAGGGGTCTTGCGCCCATGTCTTCGTCGAAGCCGCGTTCGGAGAGCCATCTTGTGGCCTCGTCGGTAAGTTCGAAGGTGACGTTTCTGTCCGCGAGCTGGGCTTCCAGCTGGAGCACGAACTTGGCGACGATGCGGTCGATGATCGGCTTACTGAGTCCGGCAAACGGGATCACCGCGTCGAGGCGGTTGCGGAACTCCGGCGTGAAGAGCTTGTTGATCGCGTCTTCCTGCTCGGAGATGGCGCGGCCCCGGCCGAAGCCGATTTCTTGACGGCCCATGTCCGACGCGCCGGCGTTCGTCGTCATGATGACGATGACGTTGCGGAAGTCGATCTTCTTGCCGTGGCTGTCCGTGAGCTGACCATTATCCATGACCTGCAACAGGATGTTGAAGATCTCAGGGTGCGCCTTTTCGATCTCGTCGAGGAGGACGACCGCGTGGGGGTTCTGGTCCACGGCATCGGTGAGGAGGCCGCCGCCCTGGTCAAAGCCGACATAGCCCGGAGGCGCACCGATCAGCCTGCTGACGGTATGCCGCTCCATATATTCGGACATGTCGAAGCGGAGAAGCTCAACGCCCATCATCTTGGCGAGCTGCTTTGCGACCTCGGTCTTACCGACGCCCGTGGGGCCGGCGAAGAGATAGTTGCCGATCGGCTTGTCCGGCTCACGCAGGCCAGCGCGGCTGAGCTTGATCGCGGCGGAGAGCGCGTCGACGGCATCGTCCTGGCCGAAGACCACACGCTTGATGTCGGAGCCGAGGTTCTTGAGACGCTCCGTATCCGACTTGCTGACGGATTTCGGCGGGATACGGGCCATGACCGCGACGATCTCCTCGACCTGCGCAGTGCCGATTTCCTTCACGCGCTTCTCTTCGGCGAAGAGCATCTGGCGCGCGCCAGCCTCGTCGATCACGTCGATCGCCTTGTCGGGCAGCTTGCGGTCGGTCATGTACTTGGCCGAAAGCTCGACGGCGGTCTTGATGGCTTCGTCCGTGTAGGTCAGGTTATGGTGCTTCTCGAACGCACCCCTCAGGCCACGGAGGATCTCGATCGTGTCAGGGACCGAGGGCTCCATCACGTCGATCTTCTGGAACCGGCGGGAGAGCGCGCGGTCCTTCTCGAAGTGCTGCTTGTACTCCTTGAAGGTGGTGGAGCCCATGCATTTGAGGGTGCCGTTCTGGAGGGCGGGCTTGAGGAGGTTGGAGGCATCCATCGCGCCGCCTGACGTCGCGCCCGCGCCGATGATGGTGTGAATCTCGTCGATGAAGAGGATCGCGTGGTGGTGGCCCTCGCACTCCTTGATGACGGCCTTCAGCCGCTCCTCGAAGTCGCCACGGTAGCGGGTGCCGGCGAGGAGCGCGCCCATGTCGAGGGAGAAGATGGTCGCCTCGGCCAGGACCTCGGGGACCTGCTCGTCGACGATCTTGCGGGCAAGGCCCTCGGCGATGGCGGTCTTGCCGACGCCTGGGTCGCCCACGAAGAGCGGGTTGTTCTTGCGGCGGCGGCAGAGGATCTGGATCGCGCGGTCGACTTCCTTTTCGCGGCCGATGAGCGGGTCCACGTCGCCCTTGCGGGCCTTGTCGTTGAGGTTGACGCAGTAGGCTTCGAGCGCCTCGGGGCCTTGCTTGGCCTGGCCTTCTTCCTCCTCCTGGTCGGCGCCGCGGGGGCTCTTCGGCTGGCTGATGCCGTTCTTGGAGAGGCCGTGGGAGATGTAGTTGACCGCGTCGTAGCGGGTCATGCCCTGGCTCTGCAGGAAGTAGGCGGCGTGGCTCTCACGCTCGGCGAAGATGGCGACGATGATGTTGGCGCCCGTGACTTCGGCGCGGCCTGAGGTCTCCACGTGGATCAGGGCGCGCTGCACGACGCGGTGGAAGCTGGTGGTGGGCTTGGCCTCGTCCAGCTCCTCGACCACGAGATTAGCGAGGTCGTCCTCGATATACTCGGTCAGCGTCTCGCGCAGCTCGTCCATGTCGACGGCGCAGGCCTCAAGGAGAGCCTTGGCGTCGCTGTCATCGAGGAGCGCGAAAAGGAGGTGTTCGAGCGTGGCAAGCTCCTGCTTGCGCTCGGTCGCCATCGCGATGGCAGCGTGGATGGCCTGCTCAAGCCCAGATGCGAAACTCGCCATATTCTTTCTCCTCGCTACCGCTTCGCTGAATGAGCGAAGGGAGTTTCTTTTCGTCGCTACCGCTTCGCTGAATGAGCGAAGTTATTCCTTTTCCATCGTGCACTGAAGAGGGTGCTCATTGCGACGGGCCAGTTCAAGCACCTGCGCGACTTTCGTTTCGGCAACCTCGAAGGTGTAGATGCCGCAGATCCCGACCCCGGTCTGGTGGACATGCAGCATGATGCGGGTCGCTGCCTCGCGGTCCTTGTTGAAGACCGCCTCCAGCAGCCACACCACGAATTCCTGCGGGGTGTAGTCGTCGTTAAGCAGCAAAACCTTGTAGAGGTTCGGCTTTTTCGTTTTTGGCTCGGCCTTGGTAATCGTACCGGTGCCGACGCCGCGGTCGTCGTCGCGTTCTTCGCTCATAGGTGGCGTGATGGTGTCTCAGATGTCCTAGAAGGATAGTATCTGGGCTTTTCGCGCTGCGGCGCAACCCGTGACATTTCCGCCATTCGTCGCGGCGGCTCTGAGCGTTTGAAAGGCTTTTGCAGAGCAACTTGCTTAAACCATGATCCCCCTGCAGGGTAGGGGTATGAAAGACGAAACGAAACCGGACGTTCTCAAGCGGCTGAAGAAAGCCGAGGGCCAGCTGCAGGGCGTGCTGAAAATGGTCGAGAGCGACCGCTACTGCGTCGATGTCCTGCGCCAGATGCAGGCCGTCCGCGGCGCGTTGGTATCGATCGAGCGCCTTGTGGTCGATGACCATGTCGAGACGTGCGTCGATCACGCTCTGACCAGCGGGAACCTCGATGATCGTCGCGAGAAAGTCCGTGAGCTGGCGGATGTACTGAGCGGGCGTAAGCGATGAGGGTCATCGTCGCCTCCATTCTTCTCAGCCTTGCCGCCACGGCAGCGAATGCCCGCCCGGTCTCCTACCAGGGTGGCTGGACCCTGATTGAAGAGACCGATCGCCAATCAACGTCCCTTTGGACCCACTACACCGTCGATCCGGCCCTTTCGCTTGGTTTACGGATCGAATGGGACCGGCAGATGGACTTCGTATTCGCCGGTGGTCAGGCGACCTTCCTTGGGAAACGATGGTTCGGCGAGAATTACCAAGCCAACATCTATCCCGTGCTGGGACTCGGCCATGCCGAGGGAATAGACGACCGAGAGGGCCTCTCCGGGCTCGCCGGGTTCGCTGGCGTCCTCGCAGACTGGGAGACAAGGCGTCTTTTCGTATCCTATCGGAACCGCGTGCTCGATGCTGGAGAGCTTGGTGACCAATTCATGCAGGCTGCCCGCGTCGGCTGGGCGCCCTACGAAGGCGATACCGGCGATCTTCACACGTGGCTGATGATTGAGGTCGACCATCGACCTCAGAATGACGAGCCGGTGGGGATCACGCCCCTCGTTCGTTTCTTCAAGGGCGCTGCCCTCTTCGAAGCTGGCTGGAGCATCACCGATGACCAGCCGCTCATCAACTTCACCTACAGGTTCTAGGGAGGAACCGTATGCTGACGACACTCGCGCTTACCCTTGCACTCACCACGGTGAGTGTACCGGCCCAAGATCATGACCATGAAGGCCATGACCACGGACAGTCTCACGATCATGGCAGCGAACATGCTGGCCATCACGACGGACATGGAGAAAAAACAAAGAAACATCCCCCCATCGCAAAGACGGAGGCGATCGAAAAAGCGCTGAAAGCAGGCGGCAAGCCCGTGGTGGCAGACGTCCTCGGCGTTGTCTGTGACTTCTGCGCCAAGGCCATGAACAAGACGTTCGGCCGCCGCGATGACGTCTCGGCCGTCTATGTCGATCTCGACACGAAGACACTCAACCTCGTTCTCAAGCCGGAGTCCAAGCTGTCCGACCCTGAGATCGAAAAGCTGGTCAAGAAAGCTGGCTACCGGATCGCTTCCATCCGTCGCGGAGAGGAAGCGCTTCAGGGCTCCGGTGCATGAGGCTCTTCGCCCGTGAGGGGCTGGCTCCGACAGTCGCACTGTTCGCCAGCACCTCCACCCTTCTTTGCTGTGCCCTCCCGGCGCTTTTGATTGCCTTTGGAGCTGGGGCGGTGATGGCGGGGCTGACCGCCAATGTCCCGGGCCTGATCTGGCTGACAGAGCGCAAGACCGCACTGTTCCTTGTTTCGGGAGCACTTCTGGTGCTGGCAGGATACATGCGCTGGCGCTCAAGAAATGCGCCCTGCCCCATTGATCCGGCGCAGGCTCGCGCGTGCACACGCATGAGAAAAATCGGAGGCGTCATTCTGTGGATTGCAGTTGGCGCCTATCTTGTTGGCGGATTCTTCGCCTTCTTTGCTGCTGATCTCCTTCTCTAGGTCCTCGCCACCTTTGTGCTAGCGTGAGCACTTAGGGAGGATTCGGGGCGTGCTGTTTCGTAGAGTGCTGGACCATGTCCGCAGCCAGAACTGGCTGGCGGTGGGCATCGACTTCGTCATCGTCGTGGTCGGTGTGTTTATTGGTATTCAGGTTTCGAACTGGAACGAAGCGCGGGTTAATCGGGACGCTGAGGCCGCCTATCTCGAGCTTCTGCAGCAGGACCTTCGGGCATCCATTGTCGAGGTGGAGAGCCAGATCGAGTTCGAGCAGTTCATGGTGGAGATCGGAAACGGCGTCCTGCCGCTGATCGATGGGCAGCCCTCAGAACTGCGGCGTCGGAAAATCGGGATGACGCTGGATCAGCTTGGCGCGCGACGGACACTGATTATTGAAAGCCCGACCTTTCTTGACCTTCAAAGCTCCGGGCGGCTTGGCCTGATATCCAATCCCGACCTGCGTCGGGCCATCGTTTCGTACTTTTTCGGGATCAAACGGCTGGAGGCCGTGATCGATAAGAACAACGCGACCTTCATCGACGATGGTTTCAATCGGTTTACTGATGATATCTCCGTTGGCTCATGGGTATGGGACACCGAAATCATGGGCATGGCTGCGCCCGCGGTGTTCGACACGATCAACCAGACCCGGCGTGAACGCATTGACCCCAGCCTCATGGCAACCGGCGGAAGCGTTCTCATGCTCCCTGCCAGCGCGGACGTCTGGAGCGACGTGAAATCCCGGGTTGGGAAGCGAAGCGGCGTCGCCGCGGCGAATGAAGCGATTGCCAACAGGCTGCGTTCAGAGACGGTTGAGCTGGAGAGCAGGATCGAAGCCTATCTCGGGGGTGCTGACCAATGATCTTGCGCCGCGTGATGGAACATGTCCGCACGCAGAACTGGTTCGCTGTTGGGATCGACTTCGTCATCGTCGTGGTCGGTGTGTTCTTGGGCATCCAGATCGGTAACTGGAACGAGGCGCGGGTATCTCATGTTCAGGAGGCTGAGTATCTTGAGCAGCTGCGGGACGAGATCGCCTCGAACGCGCACATGGCGCGCATTCAGGCGCAGTTCGTGGATCGTGTCGTTGAGGGCGGGCGAAGCGGCCTTCAGTTTCTCGAGAGCGATGAGCCGTGTACGTCGGATTGCGAACGGCTGGTCATTGATCTTTTCCACGCCTCGCAAGTTTGGGGCACCGGGTTCTTCCGCGAGAAGTACCAGGAGACCAACAGGCGAGGCATCCCGAGCCATGAACCGCTGCGCCTGAACGTTCAGAGCGTCTATTCCTACATCGTGGGGTGGGACACGGTGAACGCGACGCCCCCGCCCTACCGCGAACAGGTGCGCGGATACATTCCCGTCGATGCCATGACGCTGCTTTGGCAGGACTGCTACGAAGTCTTGGACATGGCGAACGAGGTTCTGACCTACGGGTGTGAGGACGCCTTGTCGGAGATTGACCTCTCATCGGCCCTCAGCGCGATGCAGGCCGACCGGGAGCTGGAGCATTCCCTGCGGTATTGGGTCGGTCAGAACGAGTATGCGCGGCTGAACTATCCGGAGCTCATCGAACGCGCCGAAGCGAGCGTTGACGCGATCAACCAGCATCTGGAGCGCGGCGAATGATCCTCCGTCGACTGACAGAGCATGTGCGAGCCCAGAACTGGCTGGCGGTTGGGATTGATTTCGTCATCGTCGTGGTTGGTGTGTTCATCGGTATCCAGGTGTCGAACTGGAACGAAGTGCGGCAACAACGGGTCGAAGAGGCTGCGTTGATTGAGCGGCTGCGCGTCGACTTCAGGCGCATCGGTGACGATGGCGAGCGAAGCCGCGCTTTTCATGAATCGATGGTCTCTGATTTCAGGACACTGATCGAAGCCGTTCGGGAGGGTTCGTTTTCCGAAGAGGACCTCCCCGCGATCGAGCGCGCGCTGGCGTTTGGCGATGCCTTTCAAACCAGTGCTGACCACTCAGGTACGTTTACGGAGCTGTTGTCCTCAGGCCGTGCCAACCTGTTGCAGGACAAGCAGCTCCTCGACCTTCTCGTCGAGTACCAGGACTTTCTGGAACGCTTTGCTGTGGCGCGCGACTTCTTCATTGGCAGGAGCGAGGTCATCCAGGTCAGTTTCTCGCGCCACTTCTCCCTCGATATGAGTTGGGCACTCACCGAGGCCTACGCGGATCCGACCGAAGTCGGAACGGGTATCGGGGCGATCGATTTTCAAGGGATGACGGACGATCCTGCATTCGAGAACGCGGCGGAGGAATACTACCGCATCCACAACTACTTCACCATGTGGAGACTGCGGATTGACGCTCGCGTCGATGCCATCCTCGAACGGCTGGAGGAGGCTCAACGATGATCCTCCGACGCGTCATGGAGCATGTCCGTACACAGAACTGGCTAGCGGTAGCGATCGACTTCGTCATCGTCGTGGTCGGTGTTTTCATCGGTATCCAGCTTGGGAACTGGAACGAGGAGCGCGGTGCGGCCGAGCGCGAGCGGATGATGCTTTCCGAGCTGAGGCAGGAACTGGCGATCTCGGTTCAGCGGACACGTGGACGGATCAATTCGTTTGAGCAGGTCGCGGAGGCAGGAGAGCGGTCCCTCGCCTTTCTTTCAAGTGACGAGGATTGCGGGAGCGACTGCTGGGCTGTGCTGTTGGACATGTTCCATGCGTCCCAGTGGCAGACGACGGCTGTACCTCGGACGATTTTTGAGGAGATGCGCCGGGAAGGACTGCCGACGTCCCGCGATGTTGTGGCTGCGGTGTCGGCCTATCACTTCAGGAACGACATCCTGATCACCACCGGCAGCATCATCCCGGAGTACCGAACACTCGTCCGTCAACGAATTCCGGTCGAAATGCAGGAGCATTATTGGAACGCGTGCTACTTCATTCAGGAGGGCTGGGAGCTCTATGTCCAGGACTGTCCCGAGCCCGTGGCGCCCGAAGTCTCTCGCTTGGCCGTCGAAGCCATCCGTGCGGAGCCTGATATTGCCCTGACGCTGACCGAGTGGATCGGCTTCATCGTCTCCTTCCCGAGCGACCTCCAGCAGGAAATCACGATGGCAGAGGAAGCGATCGCCGAGGTCGACCGAGAGCTGGAGCGCCTAAAATGATCCTCCGCCGCGTCATGGAGCATGTTCGTACGCAGAACTGGCTGGCCGTTGGCATCGACTTCGTCATTGTCGTGGTGGGTGTTTTCATCGGTATCCAGCTTGGGAACTGGAACGAGAGCGCTGCGGAGAGGCGGCAGCTTGATCGCCAGCTTATCGCCTTCGCTGATGAGCTTGAGCGCAACCTCGATGAACTCAGCAGCTATCGTGATGCGAAGCAGGCAAGGCTCGACGCGATCAATGAGGTCCGCGCTGCGCTCGCGGAGGCCGACGGGGACGTCGAAGAAGATACGCTGAATGCGGGACTCTTCGCAGTGACCGCGGTGACGAATTACCGGCCTGAGACCGTCGCTTTCGACGACCTCGCCGCTTCGGACGCGTTCAGCACCTTGGCCGGGACCCCTCTGCGGGAGGAGATTTCGAAGTGGGAAGCCGATGTCGTGTACCTGCAGCGGCTGGACCGGGATGCGCTGGAGCATAGGGACCATATCGCCCTGCCCTTCATCACGGAGCACCTCTCCTTCGCCGCCGTTCTCGCGCGAGGCCAGGTCGCCCAGGCAGCAGGGTTTACCCCCTCGTCCTTCAAGAACGACCGGGTCGCGCCAGAGGATTTGCGCACGCTTGACGGCGTTCTGGCCATCCGTTTCGGGACGATCGCGCTGAGTGTCGTCGTTGCTGAACGCCTTATGCAGCAGACGGAGGACCTGATCGACCTCCTCCCGCAGGAGGGGAGCCGCTAATGATCTTCCGCCGCATTCTGGAACATGTCCGTACGCAGAACTGGATCGCGGTCGGGATCGACTTCGTGATCGTCGTCGTCGGTGTTTTCATCGGTATCCAGCTTGGGAACTGGAACGAGGAGCGCGCTGGCCAGACCCGGGCGGTCGGCTATTTGGAACGCCTCGCAGCAGACCTCGACCTGACCACTGAGAGCTTCGAGAACAACCGCATCTTCCGTGAGCAGGTTCGGGACCAAGGGGAAAGAGCGCTCAGCTTCTACGAAGACCGGGGCAGCGCGTCGGACTGGCAGGTCATCTCGGCCTTCATGGAAGCGAGCCATTCCATCGGTGTAAGGAGCGTCAGGGCGACCTATGAGGAGCTAACGAGCACCGGCGATGTGGCCTTGCTCGAGGACTCCGAACTCATGCGAGAACTGGGGGTCTACTATGGCGAGATCAAGATCAACGATCTCATCAGTGAGTTTCCCGCTTACCGCAGGACCGTCAGGGGCATCATCCCCGTAGCGCTGCAACGTTACCATACGGAGCATTGCTATGAGACCAGCGTCCGCCAGGCGCAGCTTTTCAAGGAATGCCCTGCGCCAACCGGGCTTGGCATAGAAACCGGCCCGGTGGTGGCCAGCCTTCTCTCGAACGAAGAGCTTCGCAATGAGCTCCGCTATTGGGTGGCCACCGGCGATATCGTTGTGGGCATCCTGTACCGGGAAGCCGCGCGGTCACAGGCGCTGACTGACCGGGTAAGAGCATCCGTGGAGGCCAGCCGATGATCCTGCGCCGCGTCATCGAACATGTCCGTACACAGAACTGGCTGGCGGTCGGGATTGATTTCCTGATCGTTGTCGTGGGTGTGTTCATTGGTATCCAGCTGGGCAACCTGAATGAAGCGAGGGAGGCCCGGAAAACCGAGCTTGAGCTCATCGGTCGGCTGACAATCGAGTTTGAAGAGATCGCCGCAGCGCTCGATGGGACCCTTGAAGCTGTGCCCCGATATCTCGACGCCACAGGAGTCCTGATCGAAGTCGCTCGCGGCGACTCTGAGTTTGCCGAGGAGCGGATGAAGGAAGCGGTCTATCTGAGCTTCAATCTTGGTCGCCCTCCCCTTCGCTCTGCCACGTATCAGCAACTCGTTGCGTCAGGTGACCTCAAGCTTCTGCGGGATGACGAGACGCGTAGCGCGCTGACCCGCTACCATCAGTCCGTCGATCAGCAGAACTTCCTTTATCCGAAGACTATCGATCAATTGATCAGGGTACCCGACTTTCGCGATGTGCCTGTGCGCTCCGCGGAGGAACGACTGGAATTCCTACAGGGCACAGAGTCTC
The DNA here is from genome assembly GCF_013085255.1 of Parvularcula mediterranea. Taxonomy (GTDB): domain Bacteria; phylum Pseudomonadota; class Alphaproteobacteria; order Caulobacterales; family Parvularculaceae; genus Parvularcula; species Parvularcula mediterranea. The sequence continues at coordinate 109,311 of NZ_JABFCX010000003.1, read as the reverse complement.
TCAGTCGAATTCGCTATGATCTCGATGCACTGAGGGAAGCGGAGGGGCATTTGGAAGGCCTCTACGTTCTGCAACTGAACCTCCTCCGAGCTGCGAGGCTTCAGAGCGATTATGCAGGAGCGGCACTCAATGAACTGAAGGGAGGCGAACGGTGATCCTTCGCCGTATCATTGAACATGTCCGTACACAGAACTGGCTGGCGGTCGGGATTGATTTCCTGATCGTCGTGCTGGGTGTCTTCATCGGTCTGCAGGTTCAGGAATGGTCGAACTATCGCGCCGACCGGGCTCTTGAGAACGAGTACTATGAGCGCCTGCGCGTGGAGATCGCTGACCTCCAGAGAACGCGCGCAACAGTTCTGACAGGCCGGCATTTCCTCACCAGTGTGATGGCGGAGGCAGCAGAGAAGGTTTACTCAGGCGACCCGGCGGAGCTGACGGCGATTGAGTGTTTTGCCCTGACCGGAGCGCCTGTTTCCAACCCCACAGATCAAGTCGGGGCGATCAGTGAGCTGATGACATCGGGGAGGCTTACCCTCATCACCGATGTCGAGGTGGCGCGCGCCATCGAGAGCTATCTCCTTGTCTCGGCACGCGCTCGGGACTCGCAAAGCGCGATCGCCTCTGAAAAGGTCGACCCGGCCACGATCTTTCCTGATCTCATCCAGTTCCAAGGCAGCATCGTCCCGATCATTGAAAGAGGCGGGATTACCGAGTCCGTCCAGTCGGAAGAAGTCTTGCGATCCTTCGTCTCCTGCGACCTCGAAGGCATGCGGGATAATAATCAGTATAAGAACGTTCTCTTCAAGATGGTCAACAATCGCGCCTTTCACCGCGGCGACAACCAGCGTGTCGACGCTGCACTCGAAGCCCTACGCGTCGCTGTGGATGCGCAACTTGATGGAGGGCGCTCACGATGATCCTGCGCCGTGTCATGGAACATGTCCGTACCCAGAACTGGGTCGCCGTGGGCATTGACTTCTTCATCGTCGTCGTCGGTGTGTTCATGGGTCTCCAGCTTGGTAACTGGAATGACGAACGCCGGGACCGGGATGAGGAGCAGGAGTTCCTGATTGCCCTTCACCGGGAGATATTGGCCGGCCGGGACGTCTATGAGGAGAAGCTTGCGGCGCGCACGGCCTCTCACGAAGCGATGCAGATTGCGATCGATGCTATCTACAGCGAAGGGGATGGACGGGAGCTGACGGACCAGGAGTGCCTCGCCATCGCGGGGACAAGCATTCTCGTCCTCGGCGAGAGCTCATTGCCCAGTATTGATCGTCTGCAGGCGAACAATCGGCTTTCGATCATTTCCGACGATCTGCTTGCCACAAGGATTGCCACCCTACAGCAGAGCCTTGTGACAGCGGACGATCGGAATTTCACTCGTCAGTCTGCTGTCAATTTATCCTCTAAGTACCCTGAAGCCATCACGACGACGCCTTACGTTGAGGATGCTCCGGCACAGGTGGACGGAACAGAACTGAGGCTTCGTTTTCAGTGCGATGTCGCAGCCATGCAGGCGTCGCCCGCTTTTCGGAATGATCTCGCCTGGAACATCGATCTTTATGACAGCTTCATGCGCGATGTCGTGCAGCCTTACTCGCGGAGCATCGATGGTGTGCACGAGGCGCTTGATGCCGCCCTTGGGGTCGAGCCTGGCGAGCATGCTGGAGCAGATGGGTGATCGCGGAGCGTGGGATCGGTAACAATCAAGCCCATGGAACCACTAGCACTTTTTTGAGTATTTCTCCCTAGAACAGCGCGCAGGGGGAATCATTTGCATGCATTGGAAGGTCCCGTGGCGCGCTCTTGAGCGCTTTCTCCTTATGGAACGCCTCGACAGCGGATGGGCGATCCTGAGGACCCGTGCGACCTACAGCATTTTGCTCTGTTTCGTTCTGGTACAGACGAGCAATATCTTCATCAGTTTGTACACGTTCGGTGGATGGTCCGTTTACCACTGGCCGAGTGTTGCTTTTTCTATTTTCTGCCTCGGCGCTGTCGTTGTTCTTCGCTGGTTCAAGGCATCTCTGTTCTATGCGTCGATCCTTGGCGCGGCGATGATTGCGGGCATCGTTGTGCCGGCGTCACTGGACAATACCGGAATCGACACGTCACTCCTTCCTTACCTTGCGATCAGTCCGTTGGTCCTGACGTTCGTCGGCGGCTGGCGGGTTGGTCTCGTCTTCCTGCCTTTTGCGCTCGTGGTCCTCGTCCTGCTCGCCGAGAATGCGACGCCGGGTAGCGCAGGGTTCCTCACCGGGCTTTCGATGATGCAGGAGCTCCGCCTGACACAGGGTATGTTTGCGGTTTGCCTTGCCACGTTCGCGGCGACCGCTCTCTCGGCAGCAGCGGAAGAGGCGCTCAACAGCCTTGAGGGAGCGCGGTCTCGGGCTCTCGATGCGGAGCGAGCCAAGTCGCAGTTTCTCGCCTCGATGAGCCATGAGCTTCGTACACCAATGAATGCTGTTCTCGGCCTGACAGGCGTGCTTCTCGAGACCCATGACGACCCGCTGAGTGCCCGCCAGCGGAAGCTCATGACGACCATCGACAACGCAGGGAGCCATCTCCTGTCGATCGTCGATGATATTCTGAACCTCTCCAAGCTCGAAGCGGACAAAGTGGCGGTGGAGAGCGAGCCGCTGGATCTCCGCTCCTTGCTGGAGGCCGTGCTGGAAACCTTCTCCGCCAACGCGGAAACGGGCGGGCTGACCCTGACCCTCGACGTCGCGGAGGAGCTGCCGGATCTCGTGCTCGGTGATGAGCTCCGCATACGGCAGATCTTCTCGAACCTTGTCTCGAATGCGCTCAAGTTCACTGAAGAAGGCGGCGTCGCCATCCGGGCAGGCGCCCTCCCAGGCCGCAAGGGCTGGGCGTGGGTCGAGGTACAGGACACGGGCTGCGGCATCCCTGCCGAGCGGTCAGAAGCCGTGTTCGACCCCTTCGAGCAGGCAGAGAGCGGGACCCTCCGCCGCCGTGACGGGACGGGCCTTGGCCTCCCGATCTGCCGCAAGCTCGCGGAGTTGATGGGCGGTGAAATCTCGATCAAGCGCACGGGCCCGGGCGGCACCACCTTCGTGGTGATCCTCCCCCTCCCCGTTGCCAAGACGCCTGCGCCTGAGAAAACCGTTCAGCAAGCGGATAGCTCGATCCGGCTGGACGGCCTGAGCATCCTCGTCGCTGAGGACAATCAGGTGAACCAGCTCGTGACGGAGGAGATCCTCAAGCTTCTGGGCGCGACGCCGCGCTTTGCCGAGAATGGGCAGGAAGTGCTGGAGCTGATGGGGACGATCGATGTCGACCTGATCCTGATGGACAAGCACATGCCTATCATGGACGGGATCGAGGCGACCCGCGCCATTCGCGAGAGCGGTGAGCGCTGGGCCGATGTTCCGATCATCGCGGCCACGGCTGACGCCATGGAAGGCGAAGAGGCTGCGCTGCTCGATGCCGGGATGGACGGCTTCATCGCGAAGCCGATGCGTGCCGACCGCCTCGCCGAGACGATCGACCACGTGATGAAGCGCTCCCAGACCTCTCAAGGCGAGGAAGCGCTCAAAGCCTAGTTGGCCGGGACGACATCTCCGAGGAGATACTGGTCAAGGAAGCGGACATAGGCTTCCGAAGCCTCGATCCGGTTCTTCCGCTTACGGAAGCCGTGGCCTTCGTCCGGGAACAGAACATACTCCACCGGCACGCCGTTCTTGCGGAGCTCAGCAACCATCTCGTCGCTCTCGATCTGGAGGACGCGGGGGTCATTGGCGCCCTGCACGATGAGGACGGGCTTGGTCACCTTGTCCGCGCGGAAGAGCGGCGAGATACGGCGGTGGCGCGCACCATCCGTAGCCGGATCACCCATCTCCGAGTAGAGCCGCTCACGGAACGCGCCCCACCATGGCGGGATCGACGCAAGCGTGCGCTCCCAGTTGGTGACGCCGAAGATGTTGATGCCTGCGTCGAAGACCTCCGGGTAGAAGGTCAGCGCGGCCATGGTCATGAAGCCGCCATAGCTGCCGCCCATGACGGCGATCTTGTCGCCATCGACCCAGTCGAGGCTTTCAAGATAGGTTCGGGCAGCGACCACGTCTTTGAGGTCAGCCTCGCCGTGGCGGCGGTCATCGAGGTGGTAGAAGCTTTTACCGTACCCTGACGATCCTCGGTTGTTGATCGCGAGGACGCCGTAGCCGTTGTTGACCATGTGCTGGATCATGGCGGAATAGCTGGCGCGGCTTTGGCCGCCTGGGCCGCCGTGGACGAAGACGACTGCGGGGACCTTGGCGAAGCTCTCCGCGCCTTTCGGGCGGTACTGGATCGCCGGGATGTCGAGGTCGTCAGCGCTTTCGTAGCGGATCACTTCCGCCGCAACGAGGTGCTCGGGCTCGATCCGTTCATCGAGCGCAGTGGTCAGCTGGCGCGGCTCGGCATCTGCGTCACCCACGGGGAAGACGTAGATGTCGGCCGGGCTCTTCGATGAAGAGATCCGTGCAGCGATCATGTCCTCGCGCGGCGAGAAGCGGACATTGGTCATCGCGCCTTCGGGCAACCCCTCAGGGAGCGTGACCGGGCGGTTGCGCTGCTGGTCGGTGATCGTCGTGACCGTCCGGCCGTCTTCGTTCACCGAGTGGACGCGGAAGCGGCCTGACGGCGAGTAATAGACGCTGGAAACATCCCAGCCACCATCGATCAGCTCACGTCGTTCAGTTTCAAAGAGACGGACCTCGTAGGCCTTCTCGAACTCGCCATCGACGTTGGAGCCGATGACCAGCTTGTTGCCCGTGGGGTCGAAGCCGTAAATGCTGCGGGAAATCTCGCCCGCTTCCGGCGTCAGGAGGACCGGGCCGTCAGCGCCGCTTCTGTTCCGTCTGCGGATGAAGCCGCCGCGTTTCCGGAGATCAGCAGCGTAGACTTCGCTGCGGCCAGCCGAAACCTCGAGGACACCGGCAACCTTCTTGCCCTTCGGGCCCACGGTCAGGTTGTCGAGCACCATCTCGTTTTCGAAGATCAGCTCGCGCTCGAGGCTCTGCACATCGTAGCGGTAGACGTCGAAGGTCTGGGGATCACGTTCGTTCGTCGAGATGAAGAAGGCGCGCTTGCCTTCCTGCCAGCCGAGCCAGTTCGCCTTGACCGCGTCGCCGGGGGTGAGGTCGATGGCCCGCTCACCGGGGATCTTGAGATAGATGTGGGTCAGCTCGTTACCGCCCTGGTCGGCGGCGTAGAGGAAGCTCTCCCCATCAGGCATCCAGCCGAGGGCGAACATCGCGTCGTCGCGGGACTCGGTGAGCGCCTCGCGGTCGCCAGTCTTCGCGTCGAGGGCGTAGACGTTGAAGATGCCGGTCTCGTCCGAGCTGATCAGAAGTTTCTCACCCCGCCGGTCCCAGGCGCCGCCAGCCCTCGCGAGCTGGTAGCTGGTCGTCTCGAAGAACGCTTCCGCCGGATAGATCGGCGCGTCATCGGCGTGAGCGGTCGCAATCAGCGCTGCGCCCACCGCCAGGAAATGTCGGATACGAAGTGCCATCGGCCCCTCCCCTTAAAACAGAGCCGGGAACCTCGCGCGGTTTCGTCCTGCCTGCAAGCCGTGGGCGATGGCGCTCAGCGATCGAGCGGAGGCATCTCGCGGCCAAGGACGGTTTCGATGAGCCCGCGGTAGTAGTTGGCGAACTCCGGCTCATCGCCAATGGCCTCGACGGCGCGGGTCATGACCACCCAGCCATTGGCTCCGTTGACGAAGATCACCGCGCCATTGCCGGTATCGGGAGAGAAATGGACGAGCGCGTTCTCGCCTGCGTCGCTGCCGCTGTGGGTGATGACGTCGTGGTCGCCCCAGCGAAAAACCTGCCACCCGATCGAGTGGCCATAGGCGTCAGGACAGGTGAGATAGCTCACCTCGGGGCAGTTATAGACCGGGTCGCCTTCGAGGGTGGTGAGGATCTCCCTGCGATTCGTCTGGGCGTTCTCAGAGCCCGGCTCTGCGAGGAGGCTCACGAGGAGCTTGGCGTAGGCGGGGACCGTGACGAGGAGATCGTCCGAAGCGCCAATCCGGTCGTCATCTTCGGACATGAGCGCGGCATTCACCTCTTCGATCGCGCGCCAGCTGCCTTCAGCGTCCATCGGCTGAGCGAGCCTGCCATCGTTCCATGCGTCGGGAACATCGCCGAGGCTTATCGCCTCGATGCCTCGCGGGCGGAGTACCAGGTCGGACGCTGCTTCAGGATAGCTCTTCCCAAGCTTCGCCCCGACGAATTCTGCGGCAAGCTCAACCCCTGCTCCGGAATAGCTGAAGCGTGTATCCGGATCGTGGTCGAAGGCGAGAACGCCGTCCTCATAGGCGTAGGCCCAGTTCAGGAGACCTGCCCGGTGAGACATGAGGAGGCGCGGGGTCAGAAGCGCATAGCGCGGATCGCTGCTGAGAGATGTGTCGGTGATCGTCCCGGCGATCGGTTCGTCAAGATCAATTAAGCCCTCCGCCGCCGCAGTGATGACGGTCTCAGCGGTAATGGTCTTTGCGATGGAAGCCGTGTTGAAGACGGTCGACAGGGTCACCGGAACGCCCGGCGCCTGCTCTCCATAAGTCCCCGTCCAGACGACCTCGCCATCGCGAATGACGGCGATCCCTACGCCGGCGGCTTTTTCCTCGGCCAGGAGGTCGGGCATCAGAGCATCGAGCCTGGCGGCGAATTCGGGCTCAGCGGGACGGCTGGCGCACGACGCGAGAAGCAGCGCCATGAGCGGCAAGGCGATTGAGCGGAACCGGTGAAGCATTGGGGAACCCTCCTCCATCGGGAGTAGCTGAGCCGGGCGACTGCGCAAAGAAAAACCCCGCCGGTTTTCACCAGCGGGGCCTTGCATTCCCCCGAATGCGATCGTGTCAGCGCTTAGCGCTGCTGCATCAGCTCGACCATCGCGCTGTAGCGCTTGGAGAGCGGCTGGGCAGCGTCTTTGGCGGTCGCGATCATCATGTCGCTGACTTTGTTCACTTGGCTGATCTGAGCTTCCATCGAGGTGCGGAAGAGCTCGGATTGCGCTTCGAAGAACTCTTGCGGGGTCTTCGCTTTGGTGAGGGCCTGGACCTTGTCCTGAGCCGTTTCGAACTGCGACTTGGCGTAGTCGACGTTCTCTTGGGTCACTTTTTCCATGCCCTTGGCGACGACAGAAGCGGCCTGCATGACGGCTTCGGTGTTGTCCTGAGCAAACGAACCCATTTGGGTCATGCCCTTGGTCATGCGCTCAACGCCTTCGTTGATCGAGGCTTGAGCAGTGTTGGCTGCGGTGAAGACCGACTCGTTGGCGGCTTCGGTAGCTTTGGCGGTGGTTTTGCGCGTTGCGCTCATTGGGTAACTCCTGATCGGTTCTTATTCTTGTCTCACAGCGCCGCCTTAAACTCCCGGAGCGGCGCCGGGTCACGGGATCAAGATCGTTCAAGTCCCATGCTGCACCGCAACATAGAGAACCGAACCAGCCTCGTCAAGGAAATTTGTGCAGCGCACAAACACGACATACGTGTTTGACTTCAACTCTGCGAGAAAAGGCGACTCGGTGCCCCAAGTGACCGCCGTGTTAAGACTTTGCTTAGAACGTTTCTACTAGGCTGAGAACCGTTATCGTGTCTCAAAAATAAGGTGCACACGGCTCCGTGAGCCGCTAGCTTCTTCCTCTAGTTGTGGGGCGAAATTCAGAATGTTAGCGAAGCTTTCCGGCTTTATATCTGCTGTTTGTTGCGCTGCGGTGATGCTTGTTGCCGGGCAGGCTCAGGCGAACCCGAAATATGCGGCGTTCGTGATGCACGAAGGGACCGGTGACGTCCTCTTTTCGCGCTATGCCGACTCGCGGAGATACCCCGCTTCCCTGACCAAGATGATGACCCTCTACGTCCTGTTCGAGGACATCGAGGCAGGCCGCATCAAGCTCGACGACAAGATCAAGATTTCCTCTTACGCGGCACGCCAGCCGGCCTCGAAGCTCGGCCTCCGTACTGGCTCGAAGCTCAAGGTCGAGACGGCCATCGAAGCGCTGGTCATCAAGTCCGCCAACGATGCTGCGTCTGCCGTCGCTGAGCATGTCTCCGGCAGCGAAGTGGCCTTCGCCCGGCGCATGACCCGGACGGCCCGTGACCTCGGCATGCGTTCGACCACGTTCCGCAATGCCAGTGGCCTGCCCAACCGTCGTCAGGTGACGACCGCTCGGGACATGGCAAAGCTTGCCCAGCGCCTCCGCCAGGACTTCCCGCAGTACCAGCACTACTTCCAGAAGAAGAGCTTCGCTTGGAACGGCCGCACCTATCGCAGCCACAACAAGGTTTCGCTCTACTACTCAGGCGCGACGGGCCTGAAGACCGGCTATACCCGCGCCTCGGGCTATAACCTTGCGACCACAGCTGAGCGCAATGGCCATCCGCTGGTTGGCGTGGTCCTCGGTGGCCGCTCGGGCACGACCCGTGACCGCCACATGCGCGACATCCTCGACCGCGGCTTTGCAGCCATCAAATCGCGGCCCTCGCGAATCAAGGTTGCTTACCGCCGCCCGCCGACCCCGAACATGAAGCCTGGCTCCGCACCGATTGCGCTGGCAGCCGCTGACATGGATCCGGCACTCGTGACGGCTGATGACCTCAACTTCCAGATGCTCGCCCAGGCCGTGGCGGCCATCGAATTCGATACGCCCGTCATGGAAGGCGACACCGAGGTCACCGATCCTCGCGACTGGACCGTGCAGGTTGGTGCCTATCGTCAGCAAAAGCTCGCCATGGCCCGTCTTGAAGAGATGGTCTCGGAAGTCAGTGGCGTTGCGCCGACTGCCGAGCGCCTGATCCTGCCGAACACCAGCCGGGGCCGGACGCTCTACCGGGCACGCTTCGCTGAAGTGACCGCAGCCGAGGCGGAAGAGGTCTGCACGCGCCTGAAGGCGAAGCGTCAGGACTGCCTCGCGCTGCCTCCGGGCCGGTAGGCCAAGACCTCAATAAGACAGAAAATAAGCGCGGTCCCAAGCGGGCCGCGCTTTTTGCTTTCGGGAAGCCGGGAGTGCCCAGCTTTCCTTCTTCGCCGATCAGGCTTCGCCGATAGCCGAGAGGTAGAGGTCAAGGAGAGCTTCCTGCTCCTGCCGATCAGCGCGGTCCATTTTGCGGAGGCGGACGATCTGGCGGACGACTTTGGTGTCGTAGCCCTCGCCTTTCATCTCGGCATAGACCTCTTTGACCTGGTCCATGATCTCTTTCTTTTCTTCCTCGAGATTCTCGACCCGCTCGATGAAGAGGCGCAGGCGCTCGCCTGCGACGGTGTCGGTGCTGCCGCCGGTGGCGGGTTCGAAGGATGCGCTGCCGTCGGCCATGAGACTTCTGCCCTCTGTTCGGTTCAATAAGAAGAGGCGCGCACCCTTCCCGCGCGCTGGCGGAACGTCCACCTCGCGTTTTCAACAGCGCAACGGATCGCGCTCCTGGCTGTTGGTTCCGGAAAGGAGACCAGCATGACCAAGGACCACGGCCCCTCGATCAAGAACGATGAGGTCTATGAGAGCCTGCGCGAGGACGGCGCGAGCAAGGAGAAGGCTGCGCGGATCGCCAATGCTCAGGCGAATGACGAGATGAGCCCGTCGGAGAAAGGCGGGAAGGCTTCGAACCTCGAAGACCGGACGAAGGACGAGCTCTATGACCGGGCGCAGGAACTGGACATCGACGGGCGTTCGAAGATGGATAAGGGCGAGCTGATCGAGGCGATCAGGGAGCACTGAGAACGCTTGCGGGCGGGCGGAGATGGTTCCACGCTGGCCGGATGCTGCGCGCCCTTCTTTCCTTTGCCCTGCTGACGCTGCCCTCAGCGGCGGCGCAGGAGTATGAGCTGCCCGACCAGATCAGGTTGGAGAAGGTCCTCGAGGAGGTTTCGGGGCTGGCCCCTGTCGATGGCCCAGGCGCCGATGATGTGATGCGTGCCATGGTCTATGCGCACGATGATGAGCGCGGGATCGTCTATCTCGTCGAGACGAACGGTGGCCACATCCGGGGAAAGATCAAGCTGGGCAAGCCTTCGGTGAAGGCGGACTTCGAGGGGGTCACGGCGACCGAGGACTTCCTCTATCTCGTGACCAGCTCAGGGCTGATCTACGAAGCTCCGATCGAAGACGAGCCGGGGACGGTTCGCTTCAATGTCTACGACACAGGTGTCAGCGCGCGTTGTGAGGTCGAGGGGCTGACGACAAGCGGGGACGGAGGGCTCTTTCTTCTGTGCAAGGAAGATCGTGGCCGGCTGACGATCCATCGCTGGAGCCTTGAGACCCGTCTCTCAGAGCCTGAGGTCTGGGTCAGCTTGCCGCCGCGCGATCTGCCGGTGCCTGCCGGGATGAGGTGGACGGGTCTTGAGCGGGATACGAAGACGGGGGACGTTCTGGTCCTCGGCCACTCGCCAGCGCTTGTCATGCGCCTTTCCTCGGAGGGTGAGCCGAAGTCTGTCTTTCGTCTCGTGGACGGTATTCATCCGCAGCCGGAGGGCATTGCCCTCACCGCCTATGGCTCCTTGCTCATAGCCGATGAAGGTCGCGGCAAGCGCGCGACGATGAAAGAGTACCTGCCGAAGGACTAGCGGCAGTCGCGCAGGAGCTTCCGCTCGGCTATGTCCTCGCTGCGAACATCCCTGAAATAGCCCTCGAGATAGCGCCGCATGGCACCGCGCTTGCGGTCGGTCAGCCCAGGCGTCCGCGCCACTTCTGCGAGGAAGGCGTCCTTCATCGACACCGTTTTCTCGATCGTCGCCCGCGCCTCGGTGTTGTGACGACAGAAGCCTCGGTAACGGCGTTCACGGACGGAATCGAGGTCGAGACCCGGAGGGGGCGTTGCGTAGCGGGCATCGATCAGCCCTGCGTGGTCGAAGTCGTAAGGAATAGGTGTGAGGTCGGTGCGCGCTTCCTCGGTGGCGCCGATCATCTTCATATTGTGGCAGCACGGATCATCTTCGCGGCCACGCAAGACCGACCAGTCCGTATTGCCGATCATGTATTGGAAGACCGAAAGACGGCCCGCAGCATCGGCTACAAGAGCCTCTTGGGTGGCGCGGTCCGCCTCGACTTCATCTTTACCGAAGCGGTCGGCGAGGTCGTCGATATCCTCGATGAAGAAGGCCGACTGGGTCGTGACAACCGAACCGTCAGCTTCTTCAACATAGGTGATATCGAGGAGCCGGACCTTGAAGCTCTCCTCGGTCAGGAGGCCATAAAGGCGGTAGGCGGTGTATTCGGCGAGGAGATAGTCCCTGTACTGCGCACGATCGCGGCAATGGGTGACGAGCTTGAGCGAGCGTTGGCGGTCAAAGAGCGAGGCATCGCCGGGCTTCTCGTTGATCCGGAGACGCAGCGGCGGGAAGCCGCAATTCTTGCGGTCGCGGCGAAAGTTGCCCCGAGCCTGCAGGTTAATGGCATGGGTCTCGGCGCTCGTTCCCTCGAGGCGCATCACAGCATCATAGCGCTGTGGCTCCTCATCGCCCGCTCGGCTGCGGAGCTCCTTGAACGGACCAGTGAGCGTAATCGCAAGGGTCGCGTCTTCGGCGAAAAGCGGAGTGACGTCTTTCTGAGCGAGCGCTGGCGAGACGAGTGCTGCCAGAGCTGCGAGCCAACCGATCAGTTTCATGGGTTCCCCTCCCCCTCAAGGACACGGCGCGTGCCGTTGTCGACAGCGGTGATGCTGCCCTCATCAATCAAGAGCCACGACCGGGTCCCGCCATAATGGTCCGACATGCCCGTATCTGCGGCGATGACCTTCCCTCCGTAGAAGGAGCGAATACCTTCGAGCTGCGGCGTGTGGCCGACGACGATCCGCTCTGCTCCGTAAGCTGCGAGGATCCGATCGACTTCGGCTTCGCTTTCCAGCGAGCCTTCGACGTTGCCCCGGTACCAGAGCGGCGAGGTTTCGCTGGCGATGATCTCGGCTTCTGCCTCAAGGCCGGAAAGCGCCTCGCCGACAGCGAAGTTTATGGCGTCGAGCGAAGTCTCGATCCAACCCTCGCTCATCCCTCCGTGAACGAAGAGCGTACCGTCGATGAGCGCCACGGCATCATTATCGGCAACCCAGCGGCCATAGTCCCCGCCCGGGGCCCATGCCTGCCTGTGCTCAACATAGCCCAACGGGTGAAGCTCATCGAACCGTGCACGGATCTGCTCAGGCGTCAGGGTTGGATCCCTTGAGAGGAGCGAGGCGGCGTACTGCTCCCTGACGCGGGCATAGAACCTGTCGCGGGTGCGCTCGGAGCGACCTGTGACGAAGGCGGCGTACTCTCCGGGATCGACATAACGCAGGTCGCCCGTGATGTTCATCGCCTCGTGGTTACCGATCAGGGGGACGATCTTGCCGCCTTTTCGCTTCGCCTGCTTCTCAAGGCGCATCAGGTGGTCGAGGATCTTCCGTGTGTCAGGCCCGCGGTCAGGCACGTCGCCGAGTTGGACAAGAACCGTGTCGCCGCCGCTCCAGCGTAAGCGGTCATCGACCAGCCCTGCTTCGGTAAGGACGGCGATGTAGGCGTCGTAGTCGCCGTGGATGTCCCCGATGGCGACGATCCGCTCGGCCCGGGCTGCGCCAATGCTGACGGCGAGGGCCAGCACGAGGGCGAAAATGCGAACGGTCATCGGCCTACTCCTTCATCCGCCCACTGCGCTTCCTGGCGGCGTTTCTCTTCTGCGCGGAGGGCCTTGGCCTTGCGCGCCTTCTTGGCGGCGCGCTCTTCCTCACGCTGGCGCTTGGCGACGAAGCGGCTTTCGAGGCCGTCGCCGAAGATACAGATGAAGGCCGTGGCGTAGGTGAAGAAGACCGTGGTCACGAGGGCGATCTCGATGGCGCCAACGCCCGCTGCGAGGCCTACGCCGATGGCGACGAAGATGAAGAGCGTGTCGAACGTATCGCTCAGGGCACGGCGGAACCTGACGGCAGCCACGATCCCTGCGAGGGAGAAAGCGAGCGCCAGGGAATGCTGCGCGACGGTGACGACCCCTGCGACCACGGCAGGCATGACCAACGTGGTCTCGTCAATGGAGTGGTCATAGTCCTGACCCTGATGGATGTCCTTATAGAGCCAAGCCACCGGGACCATCAGCGCAAGCGAACAGAGCATGGCGAGGAACAAAGTGATCGCATCCTCAAGCCATGAATAGGCGGTCGCCGGTCCAGTCCGCGTGATCTCTCCCGCGACAATCGGATCGAACTCCAAGGAGCCGTAATCCTGAATGCCGCCGACCGGCAGCACCTCGATCACCGCCGGGAAAAGGAAGATGAGCGCAGCAATCAACCCGCCGCCCGCGAGATAGTAGGCCGACACCCTCCGAACGAAGCGCCAGAGCCCCTCGCGATGAACGGCATCGATTCGCGCAGAAATCTCCTCGGCGCGCTTACTCAAACGAACTCAAGCGAAGTCATTGTAATCGCTCGCCCTCCTGCCCTTGGCGGAAGGTGAGAACAGCCCTCTCCGCCTGTGTTTGGAAGAGAGTGAAGCACTGATCGCTGCTGTGCTCAAAGACGCCGCAGCAGCGAGCGTTTTAAACGGCCCAGGAGGTCTTCTTGCGGTAGATCGTCGAGGGGTTGATTTCCAGAAGGCGGGCGGCCTCCTGAATGTTGCCTTCGGTGACCGCGAGGGCCCGCTCGATGGCCCTGCGTTCCGTCACGTGAAGGGGTTCGACGACGGCATCCCATGCCCCTTCGCTAAAGCTCACGACCGGCGCCTGTCCCTCTCCGTCGAGCTGCATGGCGAGGGCCAGATCTTCGGCTGTGACTTCGTCGCCTTGACCCGTACCGAGGATGACTGCGCGCCTGACGACGTTCATCAGCTCACGAACATTGCCTGGCCAGCCATGGGAAGCGAGGGCCGCACGGGCTCCTTCGTCGAAGGTGGTTTGCGTCTTGCCGTGCTCCTTGGCGAAGCGCTCAAGGAACGAAGACGCGATGAGCACCGTGTCCATGCCTCGCTCTCGCAGGGGCGGCATGGTGATGGGAATGACGTTGAGGCGGAAGTAGAGGTCTTCGCGCAGCTTGCCTTCGACGATGGCCTTCCTCGGGTCGCGGTTGGTGGCAGCGACGAACCGGATGTCGGCACGGCGTTCTTTGGACTCGCCGACCCGCATGTAGGTGCCTTCCTGCAGCAGGCGGAGGAGTTTGCTCTGGAGGCCGATCTCCATCTCGCCGAGTTCATCGAGGAAGAGCGTCCCGCCGTGAGCCCTCTCCGCTGCGCCTTCGCGGTCGGAAACGGCTCCGGTGAAGGCGCCCTTCACGTGGCCGAAGACTTCGCTCTCCAGCATGTTCGGCGCGATGGCAGCGCAGTTGAGAATCACGAGGGGACCGCGGCTGCGGCCAGAATTGCGGTGGATCGCTTCGGCGGCGAGCTCCTTGCCGGTGCCGCTTTCGCCGGTGATGAAGACGCTGGCGTCGCTGGGCGCTGCAGCCTCGATGATCTTGTAGACTGCCTTCATCGGCAGGGACTCGCCGATCATCTGGGAGGCGATTGCCTGATTCTCTTGAGGCTGCGGCTTGGCAGCGGGCGCAGGAACGGGTGTGTCGTCTGTCTCTTCCTCCGTACGCATCCACATCTGCTCAAGCGCAGCGATCATCTTCGGCCCACTGAACGGTTTGACGAGGAAGTCGCGGGCACCTTCGCGCATGGCCTCGACGGCTGTGCCCATCGAGCCATTGGCAGTGATCGCGATGACGGGGACCTTGCGGCCTTCCTTCTGAAGCCAGCGGAGGAGCTTCAGGCCACTGCCATCCGGCAGGTGCAGGTCGAGGAGCACGGCGTGGGGCTCTTCACGGGAGATCTCATCGATGCCCGCTGCGCAGGTCTCGACCACGATCGTCTCCATCCCGGCGCGGCGGAGGAAACCATCATAGGTCCGCGCCATGGAGGGGCTGTCTTCGATGATCAGGACGGTGGTCTTCATGACGCAATCCTTCCTGATGCGCTGTCGATGGCCGCTTCAGTCTTGGCGATCAGGTCGATCAGGTTCGGCAGCCTGCTGATGACTTCGCTGGCGCGACCGTCTTTGGAGAGGCTGTCGAGCTCCGTAGCGAGAGCCTGAAGCGGCAGAGCGCCGACATTGCCTGCGGAGCTCTTGAGAGAATGGATGTGGCGGAAGACTTCGTTGCTCTCTGCCTGGCCAGCTTCGCTCAAGGCCTCACGGTAGCCTGCAAGCTCGCCGCGGAACATTTCAAGGACTTCGGCGAAGAGTTCGGGATCGTCCTGCCAGTCGTTGACGGATGTGTCGGGTACGAGAAGATCGTCCTGCATTGAGGGCCTCCTGTCAGTCACGGTACGGAGAATGTTGCTGATGAGTTCATCAGTGGCGATCGGCTTGCTGACATAGCCATTCATCCCGGCTTCGAGGCACCGCTCCTTGTCGCCGCGCAGCGCGTGCGCGGTCAGGGCGATGATCGGAACGGATGCAAACCTACCGCCAAGCGCACGAAGGGCGCGGGTCGCTTCGAGGCCATCCATCTCGGGCATGGAGACGTCCATCAGGATGACGTCATAGGAGCCGGTTTGTGCACTGAGCACAGCTTCGCGGCCGTCGCGAGCGCGGACCACCTTTGCGCCCTGCCGCTCCAGACGGCGGGAGACGACGAGGGCGTTGGTATCGCTGTCTTCCGCGATCAGGATCGAAAACCCGCTGAGAAGCTCAGCTGCAGCGTCGCCCGGGTTGTCGGCCTTGATCTCCTGACCGCCGATTTGCGCTGCGGCAGCGGGGACGGATACGGAGAAACGCGAGCCTTCACCAAGGGTACTGGAGGCGCTGATGTCGCCGCCCATGGCGCGACATAAGTCGCGGCAGATGGCAAGGCCGAGCCCTGCCCCGTCGTAACGGCGGCTAAGCCCGGTATGGGCTTGGACGAAGCGGTCGAAGAGCCGCGGGAGCACGTCTTCTGCGATACCGATTCCGCGGTCGATCACGTCGAGTTGGAGGCTCGATGCGGCGGGGTCATAGTCGACCTCCACCTTGACCTCGCCAGAAGGCGTGAACTTCACGGCGTTGGAGAGAAGGTTGACCAGCACCTGGCGCAGCCTCGCGGCGTCGCCTTCGATTGCATCGGGCGTGGTCGGAGAGATGCGAACGTCGATCGTAGGCTGACGGTCGGCGAAAGTTGCCTTGATGACGGACACGGACTGATCGATGAAGTCACGGGTCAGGATCGGCTTGCGCTCGATCTCGATCTCGCCGGCTTCAATGCGCGAGAGGTCGAGGAGGTCCGACAGCAGGGTCAGGAGCGAGTCCGCAGATGCGGCTGCCTGCTCCAGATACTTGGTCTGCACCTCCGTCAGCGCCGTCTCACCAAGGAGATCCAGAAGGCCGATCACGCCATTGAGGGGCGTGCGCATTTCGTGAGACATGGATGCTAGGAACTGTGTCTTCGCGATGCTGGCTGCTTCTGCCGCCTCTTTCGCTTCGGTGAGGGCCTGGTTGGCCTCGGCGACTTTGGTGATGTCCTGGATCGTACCGACAAGGCGGTAGGGCGTGCCGTTCGGGCTGCGCAGGGTCTGGATCCGCGTCTCCACGGTCTTGATCGAGCCGTCGTGCAGGATGACCCGGTGGGTCACTTCCTGATCCGTACCCGTTGCAACAGCGGCCCGGACCTCGGGTTCAAGCCTAGCGAGATCCTCGGGGTGAAGGAGAGCCGTGAACTCTTCCGTGGTCGGAGCTGGCTTCTCGGCGTCAAGGCCGAAGATCTCATAAGTAGCTGGCGACCAAAAGAAGGTCCCGGACTTGATCTCCCACTCGAAACTACCGACCTGCGCGAGGCGCTGGGCGTGGGCGAGGAGCTTTTCGTAGCGGTCGCGTTCAGCCTCGTGCTGCTTGCGTTCGGAGATGTCGCGTACGACGCCATGGACGAGCGGACCGGCCTCGGTATCCACCTGGCGCGCGGTCAGCTCGGCTGCGAAGGGTTCACCCGACGCGCTGAGGAATTCTGTCTCGATACTGACTTCCCGACCAGCCATCACCTCGCCTAAGGCGGCTTTGGCCGCGGGGATAGCGCTGTCCGGATGCAGGCTTTTGACGTGATTGCCGATCGAGTGTTCCCGCTCCAGGCCGAGAAGGCTCGCTGCTTTGGAATTGAACTCGACGATTTCTCCTTTGACAGTGTGGACGATGATTGCATCGGTCGAGAGCTCGAACAGGTTCTGATACTTGTTCTGCGACGCGCGCACTTCCTCCTCGGCTTCGAGGCGGAGGCTGATGTCGCGGAGATAGGCTGTGAAGTAATGGACGCCGTCGCAATTCACGGGAGTGATCGCGAGTTCAACGGGGATCTCCGCACCGTCCGCACAGAGAGCTTCGATCTCGATCCGCTTCCCGATGACAGGGCCCTCGCCCGTCCGTTTGAAGCGCTCCATCCCGTCCGTGTGCATCTGGCGGAAACGCTCTGGAACGAGGACGTTGGCGAGGTTCAGGCCGATGACGTCTTCCCGGCGATAACCGAAGGTTCTGCACGCCGCAGGATTGAACTCGATGATCTTGCCGATACCGTCGATGATGACGACGCAGTCGAGCGCCTGATCAATGACTGCGTTACGCAGCGCGATCTGCAGCTCACTCTGATCATCCATAACTGCGTCTTCGTTGCCCATAAGGCTCTCCCGAAGGTCATCAATGGCCATCACCCGTCTCCGAAGTCTCGAAGAACCAAGGTTCACGGGCCGTGCCGGAACAGAAGACCGCAAAAACACTGGGTTTCCGTTTCGTATTCTTGCAAATTGCAACATACTCGCTTTGCAAAATGCAAGACTCTCCGGTGATCCCCATCAATAGGCACCTTTCGCGGTAATCACGGCGAGCGGTGTCTTGGCGAGTATTTCGATATCGGTGACGAGATCCCGTTCGCGAATGTACTGAAGATCGAGGCGCACCTGCTCCCGGAAGCCTAGAGATGCGCGCCCGCCGACCTGCCAGAAGCACGTGATGCCGGGTTTCACGGAAAGCCTGACCCATGCCTCGCCGCTGTACTGGATGGCTTCTTCCGGCAGCGGCGGACGGGGACCGACGAGAGCCATGTCGCCTTGGAGGACATTGATGAGCTGAGGCAGCTCGTCGATCGAGTAGCGGCGGATGAACTTGCCCACTGGCGTGATGCGGGGGTCATCGGCGATCTTGAACGTCACCGCTTCTTCGCCGTGGTGGTTGAGCTTCTCGACCTCAGCGCGCCGGGTCTCGGCGTCCACGACCATGGAGCGGAGCTTCAGCATCTGAAAAAGGCGGCCGCCCTTCCCGACACGCTCCTGGCGAAAAAAGACGGGGCCAGGGCTTGTGAGCTTTACCGCAAGCATGGCTGGCAGGAGGATCGGTGCCGCGAGGAGCAGGGCTGCGGCCGAGCCGACGATATCGAGGCCACGCGCCAGAATATCATGACACTGACGAAGACGACTCCGGATGCCGTCTGCGAGGGCATGGGAGAGGTAGACCGGGTTGCCGATCACGTAGCGACGCCAGAGCCGGCTCGGCTCCTGCATCATCCGCCAGCCCCACTCCATTCCCGTCCGCCTCACGATCGTCGGTGCACGGGAGACGCGCTCTGCGAGGAAATCGAAGAGACCGCCCACCGCGAGGACCATCGGCGCTTCAAGCGCTGCACCGTGACGGTCGATCCACAGCTCCTGCTGGGGAACGCCCATGGCGACGAGGACGATGTCTGCGTCTGTCGCGTTGATTTCCTTGACGATTTCTGTCGATTGGCTCTGCGCAAAGTAGCCGTTGCGTGTGCCGACAATATCGATGTCGGGCCAGTCGGCAGTGATGTTGGCGGCAGCTTCTTCCGCGACGCCTTCCGTTCCGCCGAGGAGAAAGACTCGGGTCTTCCGGTCCGTCAGGCTATCGAACAGTGCGGGGACGAGATCGGTACCGTTGAGGTTGGCTTCGAACTTTTGCTGCTTCATCCGGGCGGCGAAGGCGACGCCAGATCCGTCAGGGAGTAGAACATCGGCCCTGCGCAGCGCCGTGGCATAGTAGGGATTGCTTCTGAGGACATTGAAGCAATGCGCGTTCATGAACATGATGCGCGACCGCTGGCGGAGGTCGAGGCGAAGGCGCAGGTCTTCGAGCGCTTCATCCTTCGACGCGTTGGCGATCTTGATGCCTTCAAGCTCGATCGTCCGGGTGCCGAGCGCTTCGGTGGTTTCTCTCACTGCACAGGCTGACATTGCAAACTCCTCTTTCGGTTTCGCAGGAGACGTTGCAGAGGCCAGGCCGAATGGAGTGAGTGGGCTATCCTATTGTATTTTTTTGCTTTTCCATCTTTCCGTCTCTAGCGGATCGCAGGATGCACGACGATATCGCTAAAATGCGGTCGTGTTTTGCAAGGGCGCCTTCACTGGTGGAGATGCCTGTCCAAAACCTCCCCAATTGAGCGTGAACTTCGAGCCTCATCGCTCTTTGCAGAGTGCACGGATATTCTGCGAAAGGCGCTCTGGCATTCCGCACGTCCGCGGATTTCTGCATTCTGCACACACCAACTATAACAATGTTTTTGCTCACTTTTATAGCTGACAAGCGTATGAGCTCGGCAGGCACGGAACCTGCGACCTTCATCCCGACAAAGGATGAAAACCGTGCTCGATCTTCGCAAGACCAAGACTTCCATCGCCGCCCTTCTGCGCACCCGTATCGCGCGAAACCTCGCTTGGCTGGCTGGCGCTGATGTCGCCACCCGGGCGGTCCGACTGCTTTCCGTCGCGATTGTTGCCCGGATCCTCGGGCCAGAGGCATTCGGTGTCGCTGCCCTGCTCCTGTCGAGCCACGAGCTGGTCAAAGTCGGTGCACAGATCGGTACTGGCCAATCGATCATCAGGGCACATGCAGATGAACTCGAGGCGGTTTCCAAGGCGAGCTGGCAGCTGAACATTCTCGTCTGCGCAGTGCTTGCAGGGATTCAGCTCGCGATCGGCTGGATGGTGGGTGGGGCTACGGGCCACGTTTCGGCTCCCTATCTTGGCATGGCGCTCGCGCTCGTGTTCCTTGGAATGCCGTTGGGCCTCGTCCATGTGTTCCGTGCCCTGCGCGATGAGCGTGCCGATGAGGTCGCACGGATCGCAGCGGCCCAGAACATAGCTGACTGTGTTCTGACCGTTGTGCTCGCGCTTGCCGGAGCGGGCGTCTGGGCCCTGGTCCTGCCCAAGGTGCTGACGATGCCGATCTGGCTCGTTTGCGTCAGGCGCCTCGTGAAGTGGCAGCCCCAGCGCGAGGTTCAGGCGGCCGCGTGGGGACCGATCCTCAAGTTTGGTCTGCCGATCCTTGGCTCAGAAGCGCTGGCGGCCGTACGCCTCAACCTCGACAAGCCGATCATTGGCGCTGTCCTCGGCGTTGAAGCCGCGGGCCTCTGGTACCTCGCGACCTCTGCTGGCCTCGGCCTGACGCAAGCGGTTTCCTCGGCCTTCTCGCTCATCCTGATGCCTTTTCTGTGTAAGGACGAAGAGGGCCAGAGCCGCCGTGAACGGTTCGACCGCTTCGCGTGGACGGCCCTGCCCGCATTGACCGCAGTGTTCGTCGTTCAGGCCGTGGCTGCGCCTCTCTACGTCCCGATCCTCTTTGGCAACCGGTGGGATGGCGCGGTCGCGATCGTCGCCGTCCTCTGCCTCACGGGCGCGCCGCGGCTCCTTTGGGAGAGCGTCGTCCAGCTTGCTCGGAGCGAGGGCCGGAGCGGTGCGGAGTTCGCCGGCAACGCTCTGATCGGCACGGCCGCCCTTCTCGCGCTTCTCGCTGGCGCTCAGTTGAGCCTCCTTGCCGCCGCCATCGCTCTCGCAGCGGTCACCGGAGGCGCCCAGCTCATCCTCTCCATCTGTCTGCGTTTCGTCGGCCTACAGATGACCCCCTCTTCTCAGACCAAGGAGCTCCAGCATGCATAAGTACATCCTCTTTACCGTGATCATCCCGAGCTACCGCAGCGCAGGCACCGTAGGAGACGCTGTCCGGTCTGCACTCACTCAAGAGATTGAAGGGCTCGAAGTCATTGTCATTGATGATGGTTCACCGACGGACGATGCTGGTGCTGCTGAGCGCGCGGGGGCCGGTGACCCACGGCTGCGGGTGATCAAGCAGGCGAATGCTGGGGTTTCGGCAGCTCGCAATGCCGGGATTGCCGCAGCGTGTGGACGGTATCTGGCGTTTCTTGATGCCGATGACATGCTGCTCCCCGGTGCTCTGGCGGGACATCTGGAAGCGTTCGCCAGCGATCCCGGACTCGCCCTGTCCTTCGGCCGGGTGCGCTTCTGGGATCCCGCGCATGGCGAGGACGGACGGTTGAGCAGCTTCTGCAGGACGCTGACGTTGCCCCTGATCCTAGGCGACAACCAGGTCTGCACGGCGTCGAACATCTGCGTCAGGACAGATGCCGCGAGGGCGATTGGCGGCTTCACCGAAGACCTTGACCGGGCCGAGGACCAAGACTTTCTCGCGCGCCTCTTCCTCGCCGCACACAAGGTCCGGGGCATCGACAGGTTGACCGTCAACTACAGGACGTCTGCGGAGGGCCTGTCCTCAGATCTCGAGCAGTTTTCCGCGGACTGGAGCTGCGTGGTCGCTGCAGCGAAGGCAATGGCCCCCGGCCATGTTGCCAATGCCGAGGCAGAGATCATCGCCCGGTTCACCCGCTACGCGGTCCGCAGGCGTTTGCGCCTTGGCAGGCCGGACGAGGGCGATCTTGGGACCCTCCTCCGTGCCGTTTCGCAGGCCCCGCAGCTGCTGGTGCGGGAGCCGCGCAGGACCCTCTCCACCATCGCAGGCGTCCTCGCTGCGCCCCTTCTCTCCAACAAGCATATCGCCCGCGCCGTTGCGCGTTGAACCGTCAGGAGGCTGACATGACGAACGACAACAACATCCCCGCCGTCTCCGTAGTGATGCCAGTCTACGGCGCAGAGATGACCGTGGCAGAGACCGTCTATTCCGTCCTTGGGCAGAGCTTCGAGGACTTTGAGCTTCTTATCGTCAATGATGGCGCGAAGGATTCCAGCATCGCAGTCTGCGAAGGGTTCCATGACCCCCGCGTACGGATGATCCACCAGAAGAACCGCGGGCTTTCCGGCGCGCGAAACACTGGCATCCGGGAAGCGCGCGGTAAGTTCATTGCGCTGATCGACGCTGACGACACCTGGCATCCGCACAAGCTCCGCAACCATGTGATCCACCTGGAAGCCTCGCCGCAGGTCGGCATCAGCTACTCTGGTTCTGCCATGGTCGACGAGCTGAGCGGCGCGATCGGCGTGAGCCAGAAGCCTCGCCTGAAGGATGTCAGGCCGGAACATGTCTTCCTTCGTAATCCGATTGGCAACGGCTCTGCACCGGTTTTCCGCAGGAAAGTCTTTGAGGATATCGCCTATTCCGATCCCGTGCATGGGGAGAGTGCCTACTTCGACGAGACGTTCCGTCAGTCTGAGGACATTGAATGCTGGACGCGGATTGCTCTGACGACGGACTGGAAAATGGAGGGCCTGCCCGGTCAGCTCACAAACTATCGGATCAATGCGAATGGCCTGTCTGCAGATGTGGAGAAGCAGCTAGCGAACTGGGAGCGGATGGTGAGCAAGGTTGCCGAGACCAACCCGCAATTCCACCGCCGCTGGGCGAAGGTCGCACGTGGGTTCCAGCTGCGCTATCTTGCGCGCAGGGCCGTCCAGTCAGGCAAGGGCGCGCAGGGGCTCTCTCTCTGCATGAAAGCGCTGCGCGAAGCACCGCATCTTTTCATCCGTGAGCCTCTCAAGACGACCACAACTGTCGGTGCAGCCATCTTCTTTGCCTTCGCGCCGAGCTCATTCGTCGAGGTTATCCGCCGCCGGTTCCTGGGTGGTGCGTCATGACCCTCCGTATTGCGCATGTCGTTGACGACACCGGCCTTGGCGGTGTGATGCAGCATATCGAAATGTTCCACGATTACCGCCTTGCGAGCATCGCTCGCTCGCAACTTGTCGAGCTGGATTCAAGCCGCCCAGGTCCCCGGCTCAAGGCAGACGTCATAGTCCTGCACCTGACCGTCAGCTGGCGGAAGATGCCTTTCCTGACGGGGCTGCGCCTGAGCAATCCCGGGGCACATATCATCCTCGAGGAACACAGCTACACGCAAGGCTTTGAGCGCCATTGCGTCGAGGCCAAGGGCCGGTTTCGCATGATGCTTCGCCTCGCCTACAGTCTGGTGGACCGGGTGGTGGCCGTGAGCGAAACCCAGGCTGCGTGGCTTCTTGCGAGCGGCGTGGTGCCTGCGAAGAAGCTGTCCACCATCAGGATGAGTCGGAGGACGGAAGGCTTTGAGATGCTCACCCCTCCGTGTCCTGAGGGGCATGTCACGCTCGGTATCCTTGGCCGTTTCGCCATGCAGAAAGGCATGGAGGATGCGATCCGGGCTGCGCGCGGGGTGGAGGGTGTTACGCTGGTCGTCGGCGGGTACGGACCTCTGGAGGACGAGCTGAAGGCTCTCGAAAGAGACGCGCCCAACATTCGCTTTGTTGGCTCGGTGGATGATCCCCGGGCGTTCATGCGGTCGATAGACGCGCTGCTGATGACCTCCCGATACGAGGCGTTCGGATTGACTGGATTGGAAGCGCGCGCCGCCGGTCGGCCACTCATCGCTTATGGTGTCGATGGACTGGTCGATCAGCTAGCCAGTGGAGGCGGGATCATGGTGCCTGCGGATGATGAGCAGGGCCTTCGAACGCTGCTTGAGGGGCTCGCGCCTCAGGACATCCTCTCCCTGACAGACGAAGCGCGGCGCAGCGCACGCGGTGCCTATGACCAGCAGGTTGAGGGGTGGACGGAGCTTCTGACCGCCCTCGGCTAGCCTCTCTCAGCTAGAGCCTTCCGCTGGAGGAGCATCCCCTCGCGGAAAGCCACGCCAATCAGCATGAGACCAGGCCAGTAGAGATAGGCCAGCATCTCCATGTTCTCACCGAAGCTGAAGAACAGCATGAGGAGGAGACATGCGAGCGCTGCCCGCGCAGCCTTCACGGCCGGTGCCAGCGTGATGAGCTCAAGCAGGCTCCAGATCACTGGGACGAGAAACGCGAAGAAACCGACAAGCCCCTTCACGAATATCAGTCCGTACCAGGAGTGATGACTGCCGATCGGCATGTACTCGACATAGTGCGGACCCGGCTCGACAATGCCGTGGCCCCAGATCGGGTTCTCTTCGAGCCCCCTCTCCCGCGCGATCCGGTTCAGTGCGCCCCTGACGCGGCTCGAGTCGGCCCGGGCCGAGGTGAAGCTGTTGATCGCTGAGTCCGCAGCGCTGATGAGGAGCGGCGCGAGGACGCCCGCGACGAGGCTGACGATGCTCGCGGCGAGGAATGTCGTGGGACGGAGGATCCGGCTGACGGCCCATGCCGCCGGGTAGATGAGGAAGAGGCTCAGCATCGCCATCCGCGACTGGCAGAGGACGACGATAGCCAGCGCGGCGGTGACGCCGACGGCTTTCCAGAAGCGGTGCTTCTCCTCCATCGCGCTGATGAAAAGGAGATTGGCGATGAGGCCTGCCGCAGGCGCCCACGGGGCAAGGAACTGCCAGCGCGCTGCCCCTGTGTCTGGAGCGATCGTGTAGAGGTAGACGGTGAAGACCTCTGGCCCCGGACCGCCGATGGCTTTCAGCGGCGAGACGAACAGCGCTTCGGGCAGGCCTACGAACGGAGCGACCAGGAACAGCGGCAAGAGGATCAGGGTTTGGAGGGAGAAGTACCCGCAGGCCCTGTAAATCGTCTCAGCACGAACATGGAGGCACGCGCCCACCAGCGGGAAGAGCGCGAGCAGCGCCCAACCTTTGGCCCAGCCGATGGTCGACTTGATGGTTTGCCCGAGGCCCAGCGCATTGGCCACGTGCCCCGCGAAGAGCGCCACCAGCATGACCAGCATCCCGACAATCCAGACCCAGACCCCGAAAGGGATGTCATGGGGCCTCTTCGATGCGGAAAGCGCCGGAGCAAAATAGCTCCGGACGCAGAGGAGACCGAGGAGGAGATAGCCGACCAGCGGCCCCAGGACGTAGAACGCACCAACGGCGTAGGCTGGCCAGCTCAGTGCCCAGCCCCACAGTGTCAGACGGTCTTCAGGATCGCCTGGAGGACGGGAAGCCTGATCCATAGGAGCACCAGTGTGAACATCCAGAGTAAAGACGCCGCAAAGGCGCCTGCGAGGGCAATCTTGGGCATCGGCGCCGACGGTCCCACAGGCAGCAGCGGCGCTTCTAGCACCTGCACCAGCGGGTAGGACTGGAAGACGTCGGTTTTCGACGTGTCGGTCCGCGCGAGTGCCGAGGAAAAGACAGCTTCCGCAATGAGATGGTCGCGCTCGAGATCGTCGAGCTTCGCCGCGATGGGCTTCAGCTCCTCAACGCGGAGGACGGCCGTGTCGATCTGCCATGTGAGCTCGGAGATACGGGCTGCGATAGCGCCGCGCAGCGCTGCGGTCTCGACAAGTTCCTTCATCAGGCTCGCGCGCTCTTCAACGGCGGCGTGCTCGAAAAGCGGTGCGAGGATCTCATCGCCAAGGCCCGTTAGGAGCCGGCCACGGGCGCGCAGGGAAGCGCTGAGCGAGCCTGCGGTGCGAGTGGCTTTCATCAGCTCAGGATGGTTGGCGCCATAGCGGAGCGACATCGCTGCGACGCTGGTCCGTTCCTCCGCGAGGCGGCGGGAAAGCTCACGCGCCTCCGGGTCGGTGAAGATCGTGAAGGCGTGGACGGCGAGGCTCTCGTCGATGCCAAGAAGACGGGAGAGCGTTTCGATGCGACCGCCTGCTTCAGCGAGGGCTGCCTTCTGACGCTCCAGCTCATTGCGCGAGTCTTCGAGGGTGGCGACGATCTCCTTATACTGATCGAGGGAGACAATGCCCGCCGCGCTCTGGGTCGCGAGGATCGCGCCGCGGGTCTCGGTGAGGCCCTGACGGAACTCGGCGATATGGCGCTGGTAGACCTCCTGACGGATAGCCATTTCCCCTTCGCGGAGTTCTTCCAGCTCAAGGAGAAACGCCGAGAGCAGCGCCTCGGCGTACTGCTGCGAGACCGCCGGGTCACGGGTCGACATCTTAATCATCATCAGCTGGGTCTGGTCGACGAGCTTGATAGAGGGATCAGGGAAGCTTTCCGGGCTCGTCTCCACGATAGCCGCTGCACGGTGGAGGACCCTCCGTGAGGTGATGATCCGCTTGTAGTTCTCCGTGGGGCTTAGGGAGGCCTGCGAGAAGGGTGACGACGTCATTGACGAGGCCTGGCCGATCTCGCTGAGATTGATCGAGCTGCCCGCGCCGGAACCGGGCATGATCAGGGTCATGTCGCTGGTGTAGCTCTTCGGTGTCAGGACGATATAGGCGATGGCGAGGCCGAAGATCACGGCTGTGCCAATGACGCCAAGCGACGAGTAGCGGAACGCGCGGCCTTCCCGGTCAAAGCCAGAAATCAGCTTGCGGACAATGCTCTTCCCTGCCCTGCGCGCAGCGAACATCTCGGTCTGTTTGGGGCGGAAGACGTTGTGGATGGTTTTCAGGATGATCATTGGGCAGCTCCTGCGATACCCACGGTGAGAAGCGCAGGGCCGGCGACTTCTCCAATGGTGGCGAGGACATCGCGGACATTGGTCACAACCGAGTCGTAACAGGCGACGCTGTCGTTCGGCATCAGGACGGGATTGAACTCGCGGCGGTCGTTGCGGCGGACAAGGTCTTCAATGGCCCGCTGGATGACCACCTCCTCGCCCGTGCGAGGGTCGCGGGTGGCGAGGACGGCAAAGCGCCCGGCGTTGGTCACTTGCGTGCCGCCGACGCAGTTGGCGGAGAACAGGGCTTGGAACATGGTCGTGCCGTAAGGAACACGGGTCGCATTTTCTCCGATGGCTGACGGTGCATTGGCGCGCGCAGGCGCGGTCAGGTTGGAGAGGAAGATCCGTATGCCCGGCGGTGTCACCGGGCTTGGCCTTGCCAGGCGCTGGTCATAGCAACCCCTGCCCGGCACGATGATGCGGTCACCAGCCTCAAGAAACGGATCCTCCGCGGCGCCACCAGCTATGATTCCGGTCAGGTCGACAGGGCTCCTGCGTCCCTGGCGGACGAGGATGACGCGTGAAAGGTCTGCATCAGGACGAGCGCCTGCAGCCGATCGGAGGGCAGCGGAAAGACGTCTTTGGAGCGCGTGATCGCCTGCGGCCTCGACCTTCTCGGTACGGACGGCCTCAGCGGGGATGTCGTTCACCGTGACGATGCCCGGCTGGAAGACTGCGCCTTCGACAGCGACATCGACGGGCGCCCATGCGGCAACCCGGAGGCTCACCGACGCGTAGCCCGGCTTGTAGATCTCCGCTGCGACCAGTCTCTCTTCGATTTCTTGGCCTGCAGCCCTCAGGGTCAGGCCCGCAACCGCGACCGGCCCCGCATGGCGCAGACCGATCGTCCCGTCCTGCGCAACCACGACGCTGCCGGAGAAGAGCACGTCATCCTCAACCGACAGGATGAGGAGGTCCCCGGGCGCAAGAACGGGCTCTGCGGAGAGCTCCTTGGATGGGACAAGCGGGAGCGCAGCAGCATCAGCGGGCAGCGGCTCGGCAACGCAGGATGCGGAATTCGCCTCCTCCGCCCAGCCCCGGTCGAGCGAGGCACGGCGGTACTCCGACCGCCACTCAGCCATGTAGGCGGAGCCGCCCGGCGCACTCTCAAAGTCGTTCTCAGGCAGCCGGACCGAGGCACAGCCTGCAAACGTCGGCAGCAAAGCTGCGAAAGCAAGGAAACGTCCGGCGCGGGTGATCAGAGGATGGGTCATGCAGCCATCACTGCAGGACAAGGGCCGCAGGCATGAGTGCTCTAGGCTGTTGTATTATAATGGAATTCTAATCTCTCAGATCAGGCGCCAATGCATCCTGCAGTGCAAAACGCAAAAAGCGTCATAGCTCTGACGGAGAACTTATTCAGATCAACAGAAGAGGGAGAGTGGCGCACCGGGGAGGCGTATTAGCGCTTGATTTTCTGCAGAATTTCAGCGGCTTAGAATGCTCAATGCGCATCATAGTCTCCCTTTCTGCATTTAGTTGGTAGGCCGAACGTCCGTACTCAAACGGCGCGTTCTGTATCCGTCTAACCCATCCTGAAGCCCAATGAAAGAGCCATTCGCAGATTGCTGGATTTTGCGATGTGAGCCGGTTGAGTGCTGCCCGCGTATCTCAGGCGCACCCCTACTGCGCCCCGGACGTAACCCACCCACCCTTTGGAAAAGAGATCTCCCAGCGCCACAGAGTGGCGAGCGCTCCAGGGCTGATGTTGAGCAACGGCTAGTCCGAAAGCACTATTTCAGTCCAAAAACACGGTGTCTGCATCGACAGCGCGTTTCGGAGACAATCCGTATCCGGCATAGCCGTTGCGAATGCGGGTCTAGCGCCATGCCCGGATACGACGCGCCAAAGCGGCTCGGTTTCGCGGATTTGCCCTCAAACCCGGGCGCAGACTTGCTTTGAGGGCCCCAGGCACCCTGTGCGTTGTGTGTGATCAGGCCAGGGCGGCCCCTGGCCGTTCTTGAGAGGTCCACCTGCTTCTCTCTATGGGCCCCTAAGAGCGCCCCTTCCCAGGCAATGGGCCCGAGCAGATCCGGTCTCCTTTTTTCGCTCCCACTACCCCTCTGAGCGCCCTCAGGCGGGCAACCCTCGGCCAGCCTCCGGCCCCGAGGAAGGGCGGCAGGCCACCGCTTCGGTAGGACGGTATAGAAGATCGAGCAGAACATGGACCCCGAAGCGGTGACCGGCCGTCCGCTCCGGGGCCACCATAGAGCCAGAATGTAGCCCTGCCGCCCGCGATCCCGTTGAGGTATTTTCGGGTATATATGGGTATAAAATTCGGGTATCTTGGGGGGATGATCGACCCCCAGCTCCTTCTTTCGGCGGACCTCGTGAAGCTCGTTGCCGAGATCGACGAGTTCAAAGGCCGATGGGCGGCTTTAGGCCAGCTCTCCCCCGAACGCCTTACCGCGTTGAGGAAAGTCGCCACCGTCGAAAGCGTCGGCTCCTCCACCAGGATCGAGGGCGCAAAGCTTACCGACGCCCAGGTCGAAACGCTCCTGGCGAACCTCGAAGCGGGGTCCTTCACCTCCCGCGATGAGCAGGAAGTGGCGGGCTATGCCGAGGCGATGGACCTCGTCTTCGAGGCCTATGACGACCTCCGCCCGACGGAGAGCACCATCCGCCAGCTGCACCACGTGCTTCTTCGGCACAGCTTCCGCGACGAGCGTCACCGGGGGCTCTACAAGGCCCTGACGAACAACATCGTCGCCCTCGATGCGGACGGGAAACAGGTCGGCATCCTCTTCGAAACGAGCCCGCCTTTCGCGACCCCGAAGGAGATGGAGGATCTCGTCGCCTGGACCGACAAGGCGTTCCGCGAGGAGGCGCTTCACCCCCTCCTGATCACGGCGGTATTCGTCGTCACCTTCCTCGCGATCCACCCCTTCCAGGACGGCAATGGCCGCCTCAGCCGGGTCCTGACGACGCTTCTCCTGCTGCGCTCGGGCTACGAATACGCGCCCTACGCGTCCCTCGAAAGCGTCATCGAGGACAACAAGGAGCAGTATTACAAAGCCCTCCGCCGGACGCAGATCACGCTCGCGAACCGGGAGCCCGACTGGACCCCATGGGTGGGGTTCTTCCTCCGCTGCTTGAAGCGCCAGAAGGACAATCTCGAACGGCGATTAGAGGCTGAAGCGCCCCGGCGGAAGGGGGAGGAGCGGAGCGATCTGCCGACCCTATCGCTGCAGATCCTGGCCGAACTCGACAAGCACGGACGGCGCACGATCAGCGAGCTTGTCGAGGGGACCGGGGCGAACCGGAACACGGTGAAAGTGCGGCTGCGGGAGCTGGTCGGCGCTGCCTTGGTCGAGCAACATGGGAGGGGTAAGGGTACGTGGTACAAGCGACCATAGTATCGGCGCGAAGGTCGGGCTGTGTCACACGTCGGATTGCCCTTTTCGCGCGAGGGCAATTGCCTTATCAATCTGAGTCTTCATGACCTCCCTAGCCAAAAAGCCATCTGTCTTCTCATCCTTACGTGCCGCAGCTGGTCTTTCGCCTGAAAGCGCTGCCGAGGAGTTCGGGCTTCCGTTATCAACGGTTTGTCAGTGGGAAGATGGCTCGATTGAGCCGCCGGAACGTGTTCTCCGCTCGCTTGAAGTGCTTGAACGCTTCCACGAAGCTGAGAGGGCCAATGGCTCCGTAGATGAGATGCCCAAGGATGGCGCGCCGCAAACAGCGCCGTCCGCAGGAAGCGGTCATCGGGAAAAACCGAACGGCCCAGGCTCGGACCTCATCAAGTCAAAACAGCGGGTAGCGGATCACGGTGAGGTTTTCACGCCGCCCTGGCTGGTTGAGAAGATGCTGGACCTGGTGAAGGGCGAGGCCGAGAGGATCGACTCCCGTTTCTTAGAGCCCGCATGTGGCAGCGGAAACTTCCTGGTCCCGGTGCTTCAGCGCAAGCTAGCATCGGTTGAGGTCAAGTACGGAAAGTCAGATTTCGCAAAACGGCACTATGCATTGCTCGCCCTAGCGAGCTTGTACGGAGTCGAGCTCCTGTCGGACAACATAACCGAATGCCGCGCAAATATGCTGGGGGTATTCGCCCAGTATCTCGGACTTCAGCCTACAGATGAACTTTATCGTGCGGCATCACACATCCTCGCCCTCAATCTAATCCATGGGGACGCAATGACGATGACTTCCGCCGATGGCGAGCCAATCACCGTTGTCGAGTGGAGCTCCATCGGGAATGGAAAGTTTAACCGGCGCGATTTTCGGCTCGACGTACTGATAGGCATGTCTCGGTTTCAAGAGGAGCGCTCTCTCTTCTCGGGCCTCGGTAGCCACGAGATCTTTCAACCGACTGCCAACTACCCGCCGATGACAGTCACCGATCTCGCAGCGAAAGACGATCAGGTGTCGCGTGATTGAGGAATCCGAATTCGCTCTTAAGGGCCGCAACCCGGATGTGCTGAGCTGCATCGCCAATCTCTCTAACGACGAGGTCTTTACGCCACCTGACTTTGCTAATCGCATGCTCGACTCCGTGGCAGAGGTTTGGGCAGCGAATAACGATGGCGCGGACATCTGGACGAATAGCGAGATTACCTTTCTTGACCCGTGCACCAAGTCCGGTGTCTTCTTGCGCGAAATTGCGAAGCGTCTAATTAAAGGATTAGAACCTGAGATTCCTGACTTGCAACAGCGAGTTGACCATATCTTGACCCAGCAGGTTTTTGGTATCGGGATCACCCAACTCACCGCACTGCTAGCACGTCGTAGCCTCTACTGCTCGAAGCACGCTTCCGGCCTCCATTCAATCTCACAAGCGTTTACTGATGATGCTGGAAATATTTGGCACGAGCGAATGGAGCATACTTGGCAGAGCGGAAAGTGCATATTCTGCGGAGCCAAGGAAAGCCGCCTATCTCGCGGCGGAGAAGCGGAAACACATGCATACCCATTTATCCACGCCGATAGTATCGCGGCGCGAATGGACGAGATTTTTGGAGAGAGCATGAAATTCGATGTTATAATCGGGAACCCTCCATATCAACTGGCAAGTGATGGAGGCACGCGCGATGTTCCAATCTACCATCGTTTTGTGGACCAGGCTAAAAGTCTTGAACCACGTTTGCTTACAATGATTATTCCATCACGTTGGATGGCGAGCGGCTTAGGTTTGAATGAATTTCGCCAGACAATGCTCAGTGATAAACGCATTCGACAATTAGTCGATTTTCCTAATGCCGCCGAGATATTTCCGTCCGTAGGAATAAATGGTGGCGCATGCTACTTCCTTTGGGACTCGCAATACTCTGGAAGCTGCGAGTTTACCAGCGTAAGGTCTGGTGATTCTATTGGGCCGAGTAAACGCGATCTTGATGAATTCGACGTTCTTGTTCGAGACAGCCGCGCAGTTGAGATTTTGCGAAAGGTGCTTGTGCATGAAGAACCTTCTGTGAATGCCATACTTGCTCGCGATAAAGAATTTGGTTGGACTTCAAATTTTGCTGGCTTTCACCAACAAGAACGTGAAGGGGATGTGCCTCTGCACTATATCCGCAAGATGAAACGATTAGTTGGTTATATTGAACGCGGGAACGTATCCAAGAGTGAGAATTTAATCGATACGTGGAAGGTCCTAGTTCCAGCGGTGGGTTCAGGTCGCGAGCGAGAGAAGAGTGGAATCGACCTTGTGCTGGGTCCTTCAATGATTGCGCCCTCACCGTCTGTTTGCACGCAATCGTTTCTGTTCTTCTTTCTATCATCGGAAAGTGAGGCGAAAAGTCTTCAGTCTTACTATACGACCCGATTTTTTCGGTATTTAGTATCGCTTCGAAAGATCTCGCAGCACGCTACGCACTCAACTTACCAATGGGTACCTATGCAGACTTGGGATAGAGTCTGGACGGATGATGCACTCTATACAAAATATGGATTTGATTCGAGTGAGATTGCTTTGATCGAAAGTCTGATCCGCCCCATGGAAGTGCCCGTTGAATAGTCCCTCGATCGACGCAATCCTCGCCCCGAGACCGGAAGGGCGGTTGCGCATATACGCCTGGTCACCGAATGATCCGCCCAAAGACTACCTCGGCCTAATTAAGGTCGGACAAACAACTCAGGAAAACGTCAATGATCGTATTCGCCAGTCGCAGGGCCAGATGCAACACGCGTACACGCTGCATACAGATGTAAATACCTTCGCCGAGCGCAGAGATGGTTCGACATTCCGCGATAGCGATATTCGGCAAAGACTGGTGGACAAGGGCTTCGCAAATGTCGTGCGGGGGTCATCGCGCGAATGGATACAGTGCGCGCCTGAGGACGTGAAGAGCGCGATAATCGAGCTGCAGCAAGGCCTACGGTTCGAAGCGTCGCGTGACCAGCACTTTGCGATGCGAAGCGAGCAAGCGGATGCGGTCAAGCAAACCTTCGACTACTACCAGTCGCGGTGGACAGAAGATCCGAAGGCCGTTCCACGCTTCCTCTGGAACGCTAAGATGCGCTTTGGGAAGACGTTTACCAGCTACCAACTCGCGAAGACATTGAATGCTAGGCGCGTGCTGGTGGTCACGTTCAAACCCGCTGTCGAGGATGCCTGGCAGTCAGACCTTGAAGGCCATGTCGATTTCGATGGATGGCGGTATGTTTCCCAAAAGACCGATGGCAATCCGCTCGAAGTGCCAGCCGATACGCCGATGGTCTATTTCGGCTCGTTCCAGGACTTGCTCGGCAAGGACGGGAAGAGCGTCAAGAAGAAAAATGAGTGGATCCACGCGATCAACTGGGACTTGGTCGTCTTCGATGAATACCATTTCGGAGCCTGGCGCGATTCTGCAAAGGAGCTGTTCGAAGGCGAAGATGAAACGGTCGCCAAGCAAGAGATCGAGCAGGAATTTACCAGCAGCCTCGACAAGGTGAACGATCAGCTCGACGTGGTGGGCGATAACGAAGGGCTGTTTCTTCCGATCACCACGCGGGCATATCTATATCTGTCCGGAACACCATTCAAGGCACTGGCTACAGGGGAGTTCATCGAAGAGCAGATTTTTAATTGGACGTATACCGACGAGCAGCGAGCGAAGGCGAAGTTCTCCGAGGAACACCCCGACAAACGCAACCCCTATGGTGCGTTACCGCAGATGCGTCTCCTGACCTACCAGATGCCCGAGGAGCTACTATCAATCGCCAGCGGCGGCGAATTTGATGAGTTTGACTTAAACGAGTTTTTCAAAGCGTCTGGAGAGGGCGTTCTGGCGACGTTCTCCCACAAAAATGAAGTCCAGAAGTGGCTCAATATCATTCGTGGTTCCGGCGAGTCTCAGGCGATTGAGAGTCTGAGATCAGGTAGCAAACCTCCCTGGCCTTACTCTGACGTCCGACTCCTGCCGTACCTCAATCACGCGTTCTGGTTCCTACCGAACGTCGCCGCTTGCCACGCCATGAAGAACCTATTGGAGGAGAGGCAGAACACTTTCTGGCACGATTATGAGGTGATCGTTTCCGCAGGCTCAGACGCAGGAGTT
The DNA here is from genome assembly GCF_013085255.1 of Parvularcula mediterranea. GTDB lineage: Bacteria > Pseudomonadota > Alphaproteobacteria > Caulobacterales > Parvularculaceae > Parvularcula > Parvularcula mediterranea. Next base: position 75,330 of record NZ_JABFCX010000003.1, on the reverse strand, counting down.
GGCCTCGACGCTCTCCCCCCTGTTCGAGAGGCGATAGGCAGCGGGCACGATACCAAAACAATCACTTTGTCATGTGGCAAGCTGACGACAGGCGTAACTGTGAAGCAGTGGTCCTCAATTCTGATGCTTCGTAATCTCAAGTCGCCCGAAACATATTTTCAGGCGGCTTTTCGAGTACAGTCACCGTGGTCGATTTCCAATCCTGACGGTGATGATCCGAACCGAGAAGACGTGTTGAAACCAGCATGCTTTGTTTTTGATTTCGCTCCAACTCGCGCACTACGCCAGCTTTCAGACTATGGCATCGGACTGTCACCCGGTGAATCAAATCCCGAAAAAGCAGTAGCCGATTTGGTCTCGTTCCTACCTGTGCTCGCCTACGATGGGGCGAGGATGGTTCAGGTAGACGCTGGTGGCATCCTCGATATCGCGATGTCTGGCACGTCTGCCACGCTTCTTGCTCGCAAGTGGGAGTCCGCGATGTTGGTCAACGTGGACAACGACACCCTGCGGCGGGTGATGGATAGCAAAGATGCTATGGCAGCTGTCGAACGCATCGAGGGTTGGCGAGCCCTCGGCGACAATGTCATCGAGACGATTGTTAACAAAAGTGACAAGGTCAAGGAGCTGAAGAAGAAGGAACGCGACGGAGAGCTTTCGAAGAAAGAGAAAAAAGAGCTTACCGCGGAGGAAAAAGAATACAAATCCATGAGAAAGAAGGTTCAGGAGAAACTGATCAAATTTGCTACTCGCATTCCTGCCTTCATGTATCTGACAGACTTTCGAGAGAATGCGCTTGTCGACGTCATCACGAAAATTGAGCCGGAGCTCTTCCTAACGGTCACTGGCCTGACCGTGGCTGATTTTAACTTGTTGGTTGATCTTAAGGTGTTCAATACCGAGAGGATGAATGCCGCTGTCTTCGCATTTCGGCGCTACGAAGACGCCTCTCTCAGCTACACGGGGATCGATAGCCACGAAGGCCTGACCCGCCTCGGTGGATACGATACCGTAGTTGGTAAGGATGCAGTTTCTCAGTAATCGCGACCCGTCCATGCCTGCCTTTCATTCCGGGCATTGCCGGAAAGCGGAAGCCGGTGTTTCGTACCAGCGACTTTGTCGGGCTGCTCCAGTTCGCTAAGCCGGTGTTGCTTTCCTGCCCGATCCGCTCCCCACAGGAGCAACACCATGACCAACCCCGACCCCAAACTCCACCGCGCCCGCGATGTTGCCGCCGGTCTTGTCCAGTCTTTCGGCGAGAGCTTCTGGCCTGTGTTCGAACTGCTCGACGATGAGGTCGAGCGCATCGAAGCGCGGCGGCGGCGCCTCGATGGTCTTTGCAGGCCTACGCCTCTTCGACCGAAACTGAGCGGTCGATCTCAGAGAACAGGCTCTCCGAAAACGGGTGAGCTATTTTGAGGAGCTCGTCGCGGCGATAGGCCAGCGAGCCGCCATCTCCATAGGCGGGGCGGCTCGTCTTGTGCCCCATCAGGAGGCAGCGGAGACCGAAGTCGATGTTGGCCTCCTGCATCCTCTTTTCGAAGGCGTGGCGGAAGGAGTAGATGACGTGATTGGGCGTCGGGAAGAGACCTCTGTTCCGAAATGCCTTCACCACCGACGCCGAGAACAGGTTGTTCTTGTCCCGATAGTGCGGGAACCCGCCGGGCATCCGCTTCGCGGCTTCGAGCGAGACCCCCACCAGCGGAATGTCCCTGATCGAGGTCTCTGTCTTGATCTCGCGGCCCTCCTTCGCGCGGATCGAGATGTGCGGGACAACGTGGCCCAGATGGAAGTCTTCCGGGTCGAGATTCATGATCTCCGACGGACGGCACCCCGTTTCGATCAGCATCAAGACGATCACCTGGAGCTGCGGGTTGAGACCGCTAAGCGCTCCCGGCTCCAGAATTCTCGTTCGTACCCATTCGTTCTCGAAGGCAGGAACCTCGGTGCGCGTTTTTGCCTTGAAGCGTATCCCGCGGAAGGGGTTCGTCCGTTCCTGACCGACATGCTCGAAGTAGGACTGATAGAGCGTCCGCATGTCACCGATCGCTCGGTTCGCGGTGGCTGGTTTCAGGCTTTGAGAGCCGTCGGCTTGGGGAAGCAATCGTTCCGCCCACCACTTCTTATAGTCGATGGCGTGCTCCCTGGTGATGGCTTCCATGGAGATATCGCCGATCACCTGTATGAAGTAGCCGATCGATCGCTTCTTAGTGTTGAGCCAGACCTCCTTCTGGGCGGGCGACTTTCCGTATTGGGCGTCGAAGGCGATGTCTTCGAGGTAGAGTTTGAATGCATCGGAGACCCTGACATCGGGGACTGGGACAGCCCCTAGAAGAGCCTCAGCGGTTTCTCGGTGCGCCCTGATCGAACGCTTCGGGCCGTTCGTATCATTGTCGATGGCGAGAACGCGGGCGACGATCTCTTCGATCTTTCCCTCGTCGATCAGCTCATCCATCGGGCGATAGGTGAAGCCGTAAGCGAGCGCTCTTGCCTGTGCCGCATTGTACCGACGCCGGGCGATTGCGACGCTGGTCCCACTCTTGTCACCTTCGGTTAGGGAGAGTTCGAGGGCTTTCCAAAGCTCCTCATCGGAGTGCGCGAGGGAATCCCTACGCATCCTCGCCATCTCCAGGCTGTCTGTCTTGAGGGCTGTCTTGATCGTCCCGCGAGGGTCGAGGTCGCGGTACTTCTCCGGCACCCGGCGGTAGTAATAATACCGGCCGCTACGTTTCAGAAGGTAGTGGTCGTGCTTGCGTGGAGGCTTAGGCATGGCGCTCTCCTTTCCGGAGAGCGAGACCGAGCGCGGAGCCGAAAGCATGCTCCAGCTTTGAGGCTACTTTAGTGGGAGGCGGATCACAACGCCGCGCGAGGAAGCATGCCCGACCGGTCAGATGTGGGGCTTGGGACCCCGTTTGTGTCTCACCGCTGAGACACAGTGATGTAGACCAGCTTCGTACACCAGATGTGGCCCAAATCGGCCTACATTCGCGTATCGAACCATTTGTGCTCGAGATTTTCCGTTGAAAATCAACGGCTTGGCTAATTTTTGTATAGCAGAAAATGGCGCACCGGGGAGGATTCGAACCCCCGACCCCGTGATTCGTAGTCACGTGCTCTATCCAGCTGAGCTACCGGTGCTGAGCGGCTGCGTATGGCGCAGGGGATCGGCTGATGCAAGCGGATTTGGAGAAGAAAATTCGCCTAATCGGCGTTGTTATCCCCATCGTCATCGGGACGCTTGTGGTCAGGCTGCTCCACGAGGGCGGCAGCGATGAGCCCTGCGGGGATGCCGACGAGACAGAGGCCGATCAGGACGACCAGTCCCGTGAAAGCCTTCCCGCCCGGGGTCACTGGGTAGATGTCGCCGTAGCCCACCGTGGTGAAGGTCGCGACGGCCCACCACATGGCGGCCGGGATGGATGAGAAGGTCTCCGGCTGCGCTTCGCGCTCAAGGAAATAGATGCCCGCCGAGGCGAGGTAGAGAAGTACCATCGACGCTGCGAAGAAGATGATGAACTCCGGCAGGACATCTCGGAAAGCGCGGACCAGGCGCTCCACGCCTTGGTGATATCGGCCGAGCTTGAGAAGCCTGACGAGCCTTAGGAAAAGGAGCGCCCGGAGCGCCTTCAAATCGAGGCCCGCGAGGAGAATTGTCGGCACCACGGCGAGGAAGTCGACGATGCCCCAGAAGCTGAAAAGGTAGCGCCGCTTGCTCTCAGCCGCGGCGATCCTGAGGAGATACTCGATCAGGAAGAGCCCGACGATCAGCTCGTCGAGACGCTCGATCACCCAGAGCTGGCGCTCGGTCCAGACCGTCATCGTCTCGAGCGCCAGGGTCACGAGGGAGAGAAGGATCAGGACCTGAACGCCGATCTCGAAGGCACGGCTGGCCTTGCCCGCCTTGCCCCGGACGATTTCGAGTAGCCGCGATTTCCGGTCGCTCATCCTATCGCCCCTGCCCTGACGCAACGCCGCCAGACTGCCTGTATCATCCCGGCTTGCCCAATCTCGAGCGCAGCGGCGACGATCAGAACGGCATGGAGTGGTAGCCCTCTTCCATGAGGCTCGCGTGGGCGGTCATGGCGGAGAGGGCGACTTCGACGCCTTCGATGAGGGCGCTCTGGGGGACCTGGAGGCCCGCGAGGGACTGGCCGCAGACGATGAAGCGGACGCCTTTGCCCAGAAGCGCTTCGACCATGGCGCGCTGCTCGTTGCGGTCCTCGTTGGTGATGTCGCCTACGGCGCGGCCGTGGATGACGACGACGATGTCGAGGGGTCTTGGGTCGACGCCGCCCTCCCCGTGCATGTTGAGGAAGCGGGCGGCTTTGCCGATGTGCGGGCTCTCGCCCTCTTCCACGGTCTTTGCGACGTCGAAGACGACGCGGAAAGGCTGTCCTTGAGGGGCTTCGAAGCTGGTCTCGACGTCAGCGACCTTGCCGAACTCCGGGAGCACGTTGCCGGGCTCGAAGCCTGGCAGGTCCTGGGCGGCGGCGCTGGCGGAGAGGAAAGCGAGAGCGGAGATGATCGAACGCAAGGCAGGCTCCAGTCTAGGAAGAAACCAGAGCTTTGCCCGCGATCAGGCGGCTGGCAAGCGCCGCGTCAGGTGACGCGGTTGCCGTTCTCGTCGATGACCAGCTCACCATCTTCCTTGGCATACGGACCATCAGGCCACTGATCGAGGAGGTCGAGGATCTTCTCCGACGGACGGCACAGCGCGACGCCCTTGGGGCTTGCGACGAGAGGACGGTTCACGAGGACCGGGTGTTCGAGCATCTGCTCAAGAATGTCATGATCGGAGACGCCCTCTTTCAGGAGGCCGAGCTCCGCCGCGGGGGATTTCTTCTCGCGTAGGGCCTCGCGCGGGGTGATCCCCGCAGCGGCGAAGAGCGCGAGGAGCTGGGGCCGGGTCCAGCCTTCCTTGAGGTACTCAATGACGACAGGCTCATAGCCTGCATCGCGGACGATCTTGAGGACGTTGCGGGAGGTGCCGCAGTCGGGATTGTGGTGGATGACGATCATGGTGCGGATGGTGCTCCTTCGCCGCTGGGCTTTTGATCGAAGCGGTGCCGGGTCCTGTTTGCGAAAGCAACCAGGCTCAGCATCACAGGCACTTCAACGAGGACACCGACGACCGTGGCTAGAGCCGCGGGGCTGCCAAGGCCGTAGAGGCTGATCGCGACAGCCACGGCCAGCTCGAAGAAATTCGAGGTACCAATGAGGGCGCAGGGCGCGGCCACCTTGTGCGGAACTTTGAGAGCGAAGGCTGCGCCATAGGCCACGGCGAAGATGCCGTAGGACTGGATGAGGATCGGGACGGCGATGAGGCCAATGACCAGCGGACGGTCGAGGATCACCTGACCCTGAAAGCCGAAGAGAAGGACCACCGTCAGAAGGAGCCCTGCGGGGCCGACCTTCGAAAGCTTCGATTGGAAAGCCTCCACCCTGCCCTCGCCCTGGCTTTGCAGCGCCTGACGCGTCAGCGCGCCAGCTGTCAGTGGAAGGACGACATAGAGAACGACGGACAGAAGCAGCGTGCCCCAAGGCACGGCGATCTCCGTCACGCCGAGAAGAAAAGCGACGATCGGCGCAAAGGCGACGACCATGATCGCGTCATTCACTGTGACCTGAGCGAGGGTGTAGTTGGGATCACCCTTGGTGAGCTGCGACCAGACAAAGACCATCGCCGTACACGGAGCAGCCCCGAGGAGGATGAGACCTGCGAGGTAGCCCTCTGCATCTTCTGGAGGGATGAGCCCTGAGAAGACGTGGCGGAAGAAGAGGACGCCGAGGGCGGCCATGCTGAAGGGCTTCACCACCCAATTGACGACGAGGGTGACGATGATGCCTTTCGGCTCGCGGACCGCCTGCTTCAGGCCGCTCCACTCGATGCCGAGCATCATGGGGTAAACCATCGCCCAGATGAGAATGGCGACGGGCAGATTGACGGCGAAGAGCTCCATGCCTGCCAGCGCCTCGAAGAACCCGGGCAGGAGCTGGCCAAGGCCGATCCCCGCTGCGATGGCGAGAGCCACCCAGAGGCTCAGATAGCGTTCGAACTTACCCATGGCGGTGCCGCTCAGTCTCGTTCGCGGCGCTGCTAGGCGGGTCTTTTCCTAATTTCAAGAACTGTTGAACAGTTGTGGAGATCCGGCTTGCATCTCTACCGGTTGCAATTCGCATCCGCCGAGCGCACCTAGCGAACATGGATGAAAATCAAGACATTCTGGTCACGCGCCTCGGTGCCCTCGCCCAGCAGACCCGTCTTTCCGTGTTCCGCTCCCTCATGTCGGCCGGGCCGCAGGGGATCAGCGCTGGGAAGATCGCAAGGGATCTGGGCGTCGCGCCTAATACGCTCAGCGCGCACCTCAACGTCCTGAGCCGTTCAGGGCTCGTGACCCAGCGGCGCGACGGGCGGAGCATCATCTATTCGGTGGTGCTGTCCGCGGTGACGGAAATGGTCGACGGCCTCGTGAATGACTGCTGCGGGGGCCATCCTGAGGCCTGCGCTCCACTCTCCGGGGTCAGCAGCCAGGCCTGCGCCGGGTGACAAGGCGGAGAGCGCGACGGAGTCCCCCTTGGCGCGGGAACCGAAGAAGCGTAGCGCGCGCCCTATGAAGACGCTGATCAGCCCCTCCATTCTCGCCTCGGACTTCGCCAAGCTTGGCGACGAAGTGCGTGCCATCGACGAAGCCGGTGCCGACATGGTGCATCTCGACATCATGGACGGCCATTTCGTGCCGAACCTCACTGTCGGTCCTGACGTCGTGAAGGCGCTGCGCCCATACTCCGCCAAGACCTTCGATGTGCACCTGATGATCATGCCGAACCCCGGCATCGTCGCGAGCTTCGCAGAGGCTGGCGCGGACATCATATCCGTCCATCCCGAGGCTGATCCGAACATCCACCGCTCGCTCCAGAACATCAGGAGCCTTGGCAAGAAATCCGGTGTCGCGATCAACCCCGGCACGCCGCTCGAAGCGCTCGAGCCTCTTTATGAGCTGGCCGACCTCATCCTCGTCATGTCGGTGAACCCCGGCTTTGGCGGGCAGAAATTCATTCCGGCCTCACTCGGCCGCATCCGGTCGATCAGGGAGAGGATCGACCAGCTTGGCCTCGATACAATCATCGAGGTCGATGGCGGCATCAATGACGAGACGGCACCATCGGTGATCGAGGCGGGTGCACACGCCCTGGTCGCTGGAACCGCGGTCTTCCGCTCGCCTCACGGCAGCTACCGGAAGGCCATCGACAATTTACGGTTGAGCGGCAGCGCCTGACATCGCTGTCCCGAGGGAGCGGGGCAACGTCTCTGTCATAAACTGTAGCTAGGCTGTTTTAGTGCTTTGATCGCGCGCGCATTTCGTTAAGGTGCGGTGCGAAGGAGAGGGTCTAAACCATGTTCTGGAAACGCTGGAGCGATCAGACGCAAGGTGCGGACTCTGTGAAGAAAAAGGGTGAGTGCGATATCGACCTCGATTGCGAGGCGCTCCTCAATCGCAAGCCCCGCTCAGTGAACCTCTCCATGACCCGCGAGATGATCAGCGGCCGGAGTGTTCTTGTAACAGGTGCAGGCGGCACGATCGGCAGCGAGCTCTGCCGCCAGATCGCCAAGCTGGGACCTCGGCAACTTATCCTTGCAGATAATGGCGAGTTCAATCTCTACACCATTGAGCGCGAGCTGACCGAAGCCGGCCACGGCGATATGCTCGTGCCGCAGCTCATCGACGTCTGCCAACGCGACCACATCATGGGGCTTTTCAAGCTCTTTAGGCCGTCAGTGGTGCTGCACGCAGCCGCCCTGAAGCACGTACCGATTGTCGAGATGAACCCCTCGGCAGCTGCGCTCGTGAACGTCCTCGGCGCAAAGAACGTCTTTGACGCCTCGACCGAGTTCGGGGCGGAGACGGTGGTGTTCATCTCCACCGACAAGGCCGTGAACCCCTCGTCTTTCATGGGCGCGACCAAGCGCATGGCGGAGCTCTACGCCCAGGCGCTCGACGTTGCGCAGACCGACACGCGGTTCGTCACTGTGCGCTTCGGCAACGTCCTCGGCTCAACGGGGTCCGTTGCGCCGCTTTTCCAGCGGCAGATTGCGATGGGTGGCCCGGTTACCGTCACGCACCCGGACGTGCAGCGCTACTTCATGACGACGCAGGAAGCGTCAAAGCTGGTCCTGAAAGCCGCCTCCCTTGAGTCGGAGAATGGCGTCCTCAGCAATGACGGACGGATCTTCGTTCTCGACATGGGCGAGCCGATCAAGATCGTGACGCTGGCCGAGAAGATGATCGAGGCCGCAGGCTTCAAGCCCTATCAGGACATCGACATCCAGTTCACCAAGCTCCGCCCCGGCGAGAAGCTGTTCGAGGAGATCTTCCACTCCCTCGAAAAGCTGATCCAGACGGGTACGGACGGGGTTCTCCTAGCATCGCCGACCATGATCGACCTGCCGCTGCTCGTGCCGCGCTTCTCGGATGTGATCCGCTTCGCACGGGCTGGCCAGTCGGAGGCTCTGCTTGAGGCGGTCCATCACCTTGTGCCCGAGTTCAAGCCGGACGCACGAACCGAGGCAGCGAAGGCCGCAGCGCAGCAGCCGATCAAGCGCGTCAGCTAGGGCCCAGACCCATTAATCTCCCGAGGTTTGGCGTCCGGTCCCTCGCCCGCTCGGCTAGAAGCTGAGGAGCCGGAATGGTTTGCCCTTTCGGCTCCTCTGCGCCGACGTCCGACGGGCGAGGGACCGGACGTCCGAAGGATCGGGCGGTCTGGCGCTCTGTCGTCGTCGCTGGGCCTTGAAAGGGCTGACCATTCCTGCGGCCCAGCTCCTAGCAAGCGCGCGAGACCACCTCGACCAAATTCGTGAGATTTATGGGTCTGGGCCCTAGATTTTTGGCCGTTTTCGGCCAAGAGCACGAGGCGCTGCGCACGATCAAGGCATAATGCGGCGGGGCTCTTGCGCACGAAAAGTCGCAGGCGGATAAGCGGGACAGATTCTCGATTTTCCAAGGAGCTTTCCGCCCCCGATGACCGCCCGCTTCATGCCGCGCCGTGCCCTTCTTTCCGTCTCTGACAAGAACGGACTGATCCCCTTCGCTGAGAAACTGGCGAGCCACGGCGTGACGCTGCTGTCGACTGGCGGCACGGCGAAGGCGCTGCGCGAGGCCGGCCTCGAAGTGACGGATGTCTCCAAGGTCACCGGCTTCCCCGAGATCATGGATGGCCGCGTGAAGACGCTGCACCCTTCCGTCCACGGAGGTCTTCTTGGGCGCGAGGGCACCGACGATGCCGCGATGGAAGAGCACGGCATCGCGCCGATCGACCTTCTCGTCGTGAACCTCTACCCGTTCGAGGAAAGCGTGAGAAAAGGCGCCGATGAAGCGGGCCTTGTCGAGACGATCGACATTGGCGGCCCGGCGATGATCCGGGCTTCGGCGAAGAACTTCGAACGCGTCACGGTCATCACCGACCCTGAAGACTATGCGCCGCTGCTGGACGAACTCTCCGCAGGCGGAACAACCAAGGCTTTCCGCAAGCAGCAGTCCTCGATCGCTTACGGACGAACGGCGCAGTACGACCTCCTGATCTCTCAGCAGCTTCACGAGGGCGACGCCCCGCCTCGCCGCACAGGCACGGTGGGCCGCATCGCCCAGACCCTCCGCTATGGCGAGAACCCGCACCAGTCCTCCGCCGCCTACCGCACAGCGGAGGAGCGCGCAGGCGTCCTGAACGCCGAGCAACATCAGGGTAAGGAGCTTTCCTACAACAACCTCAACGATACCGATGCGGCCGTCGAGCTGGCAGCAGAGCTGCGGGACGAAGCGGCCGTCGTGATCGTCAAGCACGCCAACCCCTGCGGCGTGGCCCAGGGCCAGAGCATCGCGGACGCCTACAAACGCGCCCTGCGCTGCGACCCCGTCTCGGCCTTTGGCGGTATCATCGCGGCCACCCAACGGATTGACCGTCAGGCTGCTGAAGAGATCACCAAGATCTTCACCGAAGTCGTGATCGCACCGGGCGTTGACGAGGACGCCAAGGAGCTCTTCGCCAAGAAGAAGAACCTCCGCCTCCTTACGATCCCGGAGCTTCCCGATCCTGCCCAGCTGCGCCAGATCCTTAAGCCCATCGCTGGCGGCTTCCTGCACCAGGACCATGACACGGCGCTTTTCGGTGGTGAGCTGAAAACCGTGACCAAGCGCGCGCCGTCCGAGCAGGAACTGGCAGACCTGCGCTTCGCTTTCACCGTCGCCAAGCACGTCAAATCGAACGCCATCGTTTACGCCAAGGACGGCGCGACCGTGGGCATCGGCGCTGGCCAGATGAGCCGCCTCGACTCATCCCGCATCGCTGCGCGCAAGTCTCAGGACGCCGCTGAAGCTGAGGGCCTCTCGGAAGCGCTCGTGAAAGGCTCGGTCGTTGCGTCGGACGCGTTCTTCCCCTTCGCTGATGGCCTTCTCGCAGCAGCTGATGCTGGCGCCACGGCGGTCATCCAGCCCGGCGGATCCATGCGGGATGATGAAGTGATTGCTGCTGCAGATGATGCAGGTCTCGCAATGGTCTTCACCGGAATGCGGCACTTCAGGCACTAATCAACACACAACGATAAAAAATCGGAGGAGACAAAGAATGGCCCTGGACGCAATGGAACGCGAAACGACATTTCGCGAGAGCGTCGACATCATGTTCGACCGCGCAGCAGCGCACCTCGATATCTCCGAGGGGCTGAAGCACAAGATCAAGGTCGCGAACTCGGTCTACGCGGTCCGGTTCGGTGTCCGCCTGCGCGGCGACATCCACACGTTCACGGGCTACAGAGCGGTGCACTCCGAGCACCTCGAGCCGGTCAAGGGCGGCATCCGCTATGCCCTCTCGGTCGACCAGGACGAAGTGGAAGCGCTTGCGGCGCTGATGACCTACAAATGCGCACTGGTTCAGGTGCCGTTCGGCGGTTCGAAAGGCGGTCTCGCCATCAACCCGCGCGATTGGGACGAAGACGAGCTGGAGCGCATCACCCGCCGCTTCACCTATGAGCTGGCCAAGCGCGACCTCATCCATCCGTCACAGAACGTCCCCGCCCCCGACATGGGCACGGGCGAGCGCGAGATGGCATGGATGGCGGACCAGTACCGCCGGATGAACCCGACCGACATCGACGCCGCTGCCTGCGTCACCGGTAAGCCGCTCGGCGCTGGCGGCATCGCTGGCCGGGTCGAAGCGACAGGCCGCGGTGTTCAGTATGCGTTGCAGGAGTTCTTCCGCCACGATGAGGACGTGAAGGACGCCAACATGGACGGCACCCTCGATGGCAAGCGCGTCATCGTTCAGGGCCTTGGCAATGTGGGCTACCACGCCGCGAAGTTCCTCGCCGAAGAAGACGGCTGCAAGATCATCGGCGTGGCCGAGCGTGATGGCGGCATCTGGGACGAGAATGGCATCAACATCGACCAGCTGAAGAACTTCATCGCCAAGACCGGCGGCGTGAAGGGCTATCACCACGGCACCTGCATCTCCGATGGCTCGAAGCTGCTCGAAGAGGATTGCGACATCCTCATCCCGGCTGCGGTCGAAGGTGCCATCTGGCGCGGCAACGCACCGAACGTGAAGGCCAAGCTGATCATCGAAGCCGCAAACGGTCCGATCACGGCGAATGCTGACACGATCCTCCGCGAAAAAGGCGTGATCATCATCCCAGACATGTACGCCAACGCAGGCGGCGTGACCGTCTCCTACTTCGAGTGGGTCAAGAACCTCAGCCACATCCGCTTCGGCCGGATGCAGCGCCGTGAGGACGAGAAGCAGAAGCTGCTGCTTGTCGAAGAGCTCGAGAAGATGACCGGGCAGAAATTCGCGCCGGAGTTCGTCGAAAAGTTCGGTCGGGGTGCTGACGAAATCGACCTCGTTCGCTCAGGTCTCGATGATACGATGCGCAACGCCTACCAGCAGATGCGCCACTATTGGCGTGAGGTGGACGCCATCGAGGATATGCGGACGGCCGCCTACTACACCTCGCTTAAGGACGTCGCAGAGAGCTACCGCTCCTTGGGCCTCTAAGCCCTCAGCACCCGGAGGAGGTGTGACTTGGACGTCTTCTCCGGCCTGATCCCCATCGCGGCGACCATCGCGCTTGGCTGGGTGGTCAGGCGCACGGGGCTGGTGCGCCTAGACCTCTGGGCAGGGATCAACAAGCTCGGATATCTCGTGCTGTTGCCTGCGCTCCTGTTCGTGACGATCGGGCAGGCCAGCCTTGAAGGCATCGCTGCCGGCGGCGTCGTGGTTTCGGCTGTCCTTGGCTTCCTTGCGATGGCGGCGCTGATCGTCATGCTGAAGCCACTCCTACGCACCGATGGACCAAGCTTCACAAGCGTCTTCCAAGGCGGATTGCGCTGGAACGGGTTTGTCATCCTGGCGCTCGCGCAGGTCAGCCTTTCGGTCGATCAGGCGGCGCTGGTCGCGATCATCTTCGGGCCGACGGTGCCGCTCATCAATATCCTTTGCGTTGCGGTTCTCTCCGTATGGGGAGCACACGAGGGGGACGTAAGTGTCTCCCGCGTGGCGTTGCGGATCGTGACCAACCCCCTGATCATCGGATGCGCCGCGGGTGCTGCTGCGATCGCTCTCCCGTGGCTTCAGCCGCCCCTCGTGGTGGCAACGGGAGAGCTGATCGGCAGGGCTGCGTTGCCTCTCATCCTGCTGGCCATCGGTGCGGGGCTCGATTTCTCCGCTATCGGAGCAAAGCCGGGGCTTTTGTCGGCCTCCGTGGTGCTCAAGCTGCTCATAGCGCCTGCCGTATTCCTCGGGATCGGGGTAGCGTTCTCCCTACCGCCCGAAGCACTGGTGGTGCTCGCCGCGATTGGCGGGGCGCCCGGCGCGGCGTCGGCCTACGTGCTGGCGAAGGAGCTGGGCGGGGACGCAGAGCTGATGGCGGGGCACGTGACGGTGACGACGATGCTGGCGTTCGTCAGCCTGCCGTTCTGGATGTGGCTGGTGAGCTAAGGGCGGTTTCTCCAAGCCTGCAGATTTGGACCTCTCCCGAGGGAGAGGGTTTGTGGGCGGAGCTTCGTTCTCTTTTTGTGATGGATCCTGGATCGGGTCCAGGATGACGAAATTGGGGAGGTGGTCTCTCCACCCGTCATCCTGAACTTGATTCAGGATCCATCTGAAGAACTCTCGCGCGAGAGCGCTCCACTATTCAGTAAACCGCTCGCCGCTTTCGTCGAGTTCGAAGCGATAGACCTGACGGCAGAAGTCGCAGGTGACCTCGAGCGCGCCGTCCTCGATCATGTCGTCAATGTCCTCGCGGGTGTATTGCGAGAGGACGTTGGCGATTTTCTCACGATTGCAGGTGCACTCGAAATGCGCCGTAGACGGATCGAAGACGCGCACTCCATCCTCGTGATAGAGGCGGTAGAGAAGCTGCTCCGGCGACACGGTCGGGTCGAGAAGCTCGTCAGGCTTCACCGTCTCGAGGAGGATCGCGGCGCGGTTCCACGCTTCGCGGTCGTCATCTTCCATGAGGACATCTTCGCCGCGCTCACGGCTGCCGCCCTCGCCTGCCATAAACTGAGCCATGATACCGCCAGCACGCCAGGTCTCGCGGCCATGCTCGTCCGTGATCTGACCGACGGCGAGTTCGATGGCGGTGGGGATCTGCTCGGATTGGGCGAAGTAGTTGACCGTCGCCTTGGCGATGGTCGGCCCTTCGAGAGGCACGACGCCCTGGTACCGCTCCATGTCTGCGCCTTGGTCGATGGTCATGACCATGTGACCCTTGCGCAGGAGGAAGTGGAGCTCTGGCCCCTCGGCCTTGCCTGCGATCTCATCGTGACCATCCTGCAGCTTCGCTGTCGCGCGCAGGGCACCGCCGACGGTGTAGTCAGCGACGATCATCGAGACAGGGCCATCGCCCTGCACCTGAAGGATCAGCTTGCCCTCGAACTTGAGGGACGCACCAAGCATCGCGACGAGCGCGGCGGTCTGGCCGACCAGCTCCTTGACGGGCTTCGGGAAGGTGTGACGGCGCAGGAGGTCGTCGATCGCCGGGCCAAGGCGCACGAGCCGGCCGCGGACGGCCGTCTCGCCCACCTGAAAGGGGATCACGACGTCGTCGGTGGGGCCACCGCTCTTGGGCGCTTCGTCGAACATAGGGGTCAGGCTTTCAGTTTGTATCCGCGTTTGAAGAGGACGTAGGTGACCCCGCAGGCCGCCGCTGACAAGGCCAGAGAGATGACAGCTCCTCTAGAAACGGGCGCGTCGCTGACCCCGATAAAGCCGTAGCGGAACCCGTCGATCAGATAGAAGAGCGGGTTAAAGGCAGAGATGTCTGCGACCCAAGCAGGGATACCCTCGCGCTTCACCGAGTAGAACGTGCCCGACAGGAAGGTCAAAGGCGTGATGACGAAGTTGGTGATCAGCGCCAGCTGGTCGAACTTCTCCGCCCACATGCCCGCGATCGCGCCGATAGCGCCGAGCATGATCGAGGCGCAGAGAGCGAAATAGAGGATCGCTGCTACGTTGTGGATCGGGATCGGGCCGCCTGTCAGCGCCATGAAGATGCCGATCGTGAAGGCGGTCACAAGGCCGACCATCAGGCCCCTGACCGCTGCACCCATGACAAAGGCCACGGTCAGCTCGGCAGCCGACAGCGGCGGCATGAGGACATCGACCACCGAGCCCTGCACCTTGCCGATGATCAGGCTGGAGGATGCGTTCTGGAAGGCGTTCGAGAGGACCGCCATCATAATAAGCCCCGGCGGCAGGAAGGCGGCAAAAGCGATCAGCTGGCCTTCCATCTCGGTCTCTCGCCCTGCCCCGAAGGCAACGAGGAACACCGTGAGGTAGAGCATCGTGGTGATGATCGGCGCAAAGACAGTCTGCGCAGCGACCTTCAGATAACGCATCACTTCCTTCTTGAAGAGCGTCCAGAGACCAAGCCAGTTCACCGGCCCGAACCTGCGCTCACCAAAAGCGGGAGCTTCGACCTTGGCTGTGGGGTGCGAATCGCGCGCCATAGGAGACATCCTTCGAAAGGGTTGATGAGCCGCGGTCTATCAGGGTCCGAAAGCAGGATACAGCCGCCCTTGTGGACAAAAACCGCGCTATCAACATCTAGACGTTAATAACTCAGTGAACCTTTATCTTGTGCTTTCGATCTAGAACAGTCACAAAATATGGGAGCGGAGGCAGACGCTTCACCAGATGTGGGGTTCGCCCCCAGGCCGAAACTGATCCGGGAGGAAACGATGGCGTGGACGGAAGAGCGTGTTGAGGAGTTGAAGAAACTTTGGTCGGAAGGCCACTCGGCCAGCCAGATCGCGGCGCGTATGGGCGGGGTGACCCGCAATGCCGTCATCGGCAAGGTCCATCGCCTTGGCCTGTCGGGCAGAGCTGCCCCTGCCAAGCCGAAGACCGTGACCACGGAAGTGCGTGAGGCCGTGGCGACCGCTGCGCCCGAGCGGGAGAGACGGGCACCGGTGCGCAGCGTCCTGCGCGACCTGCCCCCCATCGGCGACTTTGGCAGCGACCGCCTGACGGTCAGCTCTATCGGCACCGACCAGTGCAAATGGCCGATCGGCGATCCGGCGTCGGAAGACTTCCATTTCTGCGGCCAGTCCGCAGGCGGAGGGAAACCCTACTGCGCCTATCACGCGCAACTAGCCTTCCAGCCCTCGACCTCGCGCAGTGCACGGAAGGAGCGCACGGCCCCTGCCTTGCCAAGGCCGATCCGGGCAGTCAGCTGATCTCCAGCAAAGCTTGAACGGAAAAGCGCCCCTCGCGGGGCGCTTTTTTTATTGGGCGAGTGCTGCGGCTTTTCTCCAGTCAGGGACCGGGGCAGGCTTCATGGCCTCTTCGGCGAAGAGCGGGGCCTGATCGTCATAGTGCGGTGAGTCCGGGCGGGTCATCGCAGCGCCCAAGGGATATATGCTCTCGGCACGGACGAGGCCGTTTTCGTCCCACTTGTAGTAGCCGATATAGCCATCGCCATTGAGGCCGTAGAGACGGCCATCTTCGTCGAAGCCCCAATAAAGCGCCTTCAGCGCGTCGGGTCCCCCGGTCAGCGGCAGGTCATGCTCGCCGCGGCGAAGGCGCGAGAGCTCCGTGAACGTCGGGTCGATCCTGCCGAAGGTCTCACGCAGATGCTTGGCCGCCTCGGTCAGGGCATGCTCATGGCTCGGCATCTCGTGCCAGCCGCGCATCCCGAGGTAGAGGTCGTAGACGACAAGCGCCGCAAGCGCATCAGCTGCACCCTGATTGTCGAGCGTCTGGTCCCAGGTCCTGAGGAGGCTGAGCGCTTCGTCATCAACGCCTGCGAGGGCCGGATCAGCGACGAGATCGGCGAACAGTTTCCCAAGCGGCGAGGAGAAGTCATAGCCCGTGTCATACTTGATCCGGTCGATATCTTCGTCCGTGAACGCCCCTTCATGGGCAGACATGAGCGCGATCGACCTTGCGATGCGGTTCGTGGTGATCGTCTCGATCCCGACCACGGGGAAGTCCTCGCGCCGCATATTGTTCGCAGCATCGGTGGCAAGGAACGGCGTGTTGTTCGCGTTCACGAGCCAGCCGCTATCCGGGTTCACGTAGTAGGGCTGTGCCTCGAAGGGCTCGTATTCTTCCCAGAGAAACTCAGAGCTATTGCCCGGCAGCACGCCCTCCCAATCGATATCGGGGGAGCGCTTCGGGAACTTCGCATTGTAGAGATAGGCGATATTGCCTTCGCGGTCGGCATAGACAAAGTTCGTGGACGGAATGGCCTGCATCCGCATGGCCTCCTGCCAGTCCTCGAAGCTCTTCGCGCGGTTGAGGCGGTAGTACTGTTCGAAATGCTGGATCTCGCCCATGCCGGCATAACGGATGGCGTAGGCACCGTCATCGTTTTTCAGGACCGGTCCGTGGACGGAGCGGTGGACCGTCTGGCGGATGGGCACGAGCACCGGGCCGAAGCGGACTTTGATCCAGAAGCTCTCGCTTTCGAGATCACGCCATTCGCCGTCGAACCGGTAGCGCTTGCCGCTGTCGTCCATCTCCAGCCGGTAGACGTCCACGAGATCAGGGATGTTGACCGTGTTCGTCCAGCCGAGATGCTCATTATACCCCATGAGGATGAACGGCACGCCGGGGAAGAGTGGCCCGGCCATCGACCAGCCCTCTCCGCTGGCGAGGCGTGCCTCATACCATGCGAGGGGGCCTGTCCATGGCTGGTGCGAATTGGAGATCAGTAGCGTTGTGCCGTCTGCCATGCGGCTGGGCGCCACGGCGAAGGCGTTGGAACCGCGCGCTTCGGCTGCGCTGCCAACCACGCCGCCGCCTGTCTCGATGGTGCCGTTGTTGATGCGCTTCAGGACGTCATCGAACTTGTGGAAGAAAGGCTGCACAAGGACGAAGCCTGCGATGATGTCCTGGGCGGTCACGGGGAAGAGCTCATGACGGAGCATCTCGCCGGGGTTTTCGCCTGCGTACTTGTTGATACCGTCCGCATACGCCTGCGCCATGGCCTGGGCCTCGGGCGTAAGAGTGCCGAACTCGCGGGCGGCGATGCGCTGGCTCTGGAGCATCTTGTTGATGACATCGAGGACCGCGCCGTCCTTGCCTTGGACCGCGCCGAGCTGGCTGCGGATCGGCGCAAGGCGCTCCTGTAGCGTCTGGAAGTCGTCCTCGGCATGGGCATAGGCGAGGCCGAACGCGACGGCGGGATCGGTGGCACCGTAGATGGAGGGAACACCGAAATCGTCGCGCTCGATCAGGAACGGCGCGGGTTCGGTGACGGCGCGGAGCTCCCTGACCGTGGCCTGTTTTTTGAGCTGGCCGCCGACCAGCACCACGGCTGCAAACACGGCGACGAAGGCGGCGAGAGCCGCGGCGATCTTCTTCATGGCGTTTCCTCTGGCGGCTCTGATGGCCGCATTTTGACGAGACGCTAGCAGGAGTTCGCGCGGCTGTTGAGGGCGGGTGTGTCGCGGTGCCCGGGAGAATAAAAAGCCGCTGCGGGGCAGCGGCTCCGTTGGTTTCGATGATGGCTCCCGGACCGCCCTGAGCGTCCGGGATCAGCGTTATTCAGCAGCGAGAGCCGGGGTGGTGAGGCCTTCCATGGGCAGGTGGCAGGTCACCGTGGTGCCCTCGTCTTCGCGGCTCGAGAGCTTCACGAAGCCGCCGTGGAGGCTGACGAAGCTGTTGACCAGCGCGAGGCCGACCCCTGCCCCGGCGCCCGGACCTGCGGCCTCGTAGCGCTCGAACACCTTGGCCTGGTCTGCAGCGGTCACGCCGCGGCCCGTGTCGGAGACCCAGAGGCGGATCATCTCGCCCTCGCGTTCCGCACCCAGAGTGACTTCGCCGCCGGGTTCGGTGAACTGGAAGGCGTTGGAGAGGAGGTTGAAGATCACCTGCTTGAGGCGACGGCCATCGCCGCGGATCTGACCGATCGCGCTGTCGCAGTCGACGATCAGCTTGATCTGGCTGTCCTCAGCTTTCAGCGCCGCATAGGTCTTGGCGTTTTCCATCAGCTCACGGACGTCCACCCATTCCATCTCGAGGTTGAGCTGGCCTGCGTCGACGGCTGCGAGGTCGATAATGTCGTCGACGAGGTCGAGCAGCTTGAGGGAGCTGGCCACGATCGCGGCGGTATAGTCCTTCTGGCGGTCCGACAGTGGGCCCGCGAACTCGTTCTCTAGCACCTCGGCAAAGCCCTTGATGACGTTGAGCGGGTCACGGAGCTGGTAGGAGATGTGGTTGGTGAAGCGCGTCTTGATGCGGTCGGCGTCTTCGAGGATCTGGTTCCGGACCTCGAGCTCGCGCTGGCGTTCCTGGCTGTCGGTGACGTCGATGAAGCTGACCAGCGTCGCGCCATCCGGCAGCGGCGAAGTCGCGTAGCCCATCCAGCGGCCGTCCTTGAGCTTGAAGGGGCCGCCCGCATGGGTCTGGCGGTCCTGGGGCGAGAAGCTGACGATCCGGCGCTTCATCGCCTTGAAGTCTTCTTCCGCACGCGGAGCGAACGTCATGAACTCCGTCTGCAGACGGTCGAAGTGCGGCGCGTCCTGGAGCTGGTCGTCCGAGAGGTCCCACATCTCCTCGAACGCCTGGTTATAGAGCGCGAGGCGGCCATCGGCGCCGAAGACGACGACGCCTTCTGCAAGGTTGTTGAGGGTGGCGCGCTGGACCTTGATCTGGGTCTGGTAGAGGGTCTGAAGCTCTACGGTCTGGGTGATGTCCTCAAACACCACCGCGACACCGCCGAGGGCATGGCGACCTGCGGCGATGCGCAGGGTCCGGCCTGAAGGCAGGTGCCAGGTCTCGTCAGGCTTCTGGCCGTCGTCTTCGGTGTAAATCTCAAGCTGCTCGCGTTTCCACTTGCCGAAATCGCTCTGTGCAGGGAGCTTGTCGAGGTGACGCAGACGGTCGAGAATTTCCGCATGCGAAGGCTTGTGGAGGAGTTCAGCCTCCTCCAGGCCCCAGAGCTCGACGAAGCTCTGGTTGTAGTATTCGAGCTGCTGGTTGGCGGAGAAAACAGCGACGGCCGTGCCGAGCTGGTCGATGGTCTGCCGGTGAGCTTCCTGATGGCGGCGCAGCTCTTCCTGTGCCTTGTCCTGGCGGGTGACGTCGATGGCGAGACCAGCCATGGAGACGCGGTCGCCCGAAGCGTGCATCGGCTGCTCAATGATCCTCAGCACACGGCGCTGGCCGCGGATGTTGACGCGGATCAGGTCGTCGGAAGCCTTACGGCCCGAGCGGGCGTGCTCGGTCTTGGCCTTCTCGGCAACCTTGACGCAGCCGGGGTCGATCTCGCGCTGTTCAGCGATCACCTCTTCCATGTTGATGGCTTCGACCATCTCCACATAGGCGCGGTTGACCCATTCGAGCTTCAGGTCCGGGGAGCGGCGCCATGCTGCGAGCGGCGCGCGGTCGAGATGGTTGAAGGCGCCGTGAAGGTCCGATGCGCGGTCCCTCGCCTGCCCGACAACGCCGGTTTCCTCGGCGAGGCGGACAGCGGGGTCGGTGAGCCAGAGGGTGACCTGATCACCAGCAACACGACCATCGCATTCGATGGAGCGGCCCTCTTCGGTGCGGAGGGTGCCTGAGAAGCTGAGCCCTTCGGAGCGCAGGAGATTGACCTTTTCGCGCAAGGTGGCGGTGCGGGTGCCCGCAGCGTCTTCCGTGAGCTGAAGGTCGCCGAACGCATCAAGAAGGCTCTCTGCGGGACGGCGGAAGGCGTCGGGGTCCTTCGAGGCGAAGGTGATGAGGCTGGCAAGCGCTGCCGGGCCGCCGAGGACGCGGGGGGAGCCCCACCCCTCGGTCAGCTCGTCTTCGCTTTCTGCCCAGACGAGGACGAGGCCGGGATGGCTGGCGAGGATCGAGTCGGTCTTCTCGAGATCGGCTTCCATGCGCGCGAGGCTTTTCGACCAGTCGCGGGTCACGTTCTGGTTGGCGGCAGAGACCCTCAGTCCCCAGAACAGCATACCAAGAGCAAAGGCGATGGAACCGATGGTCACCGCAACATTCGGATCAAGGCCCTGCACTTGCTCCTGAACGATCCGTGCGCTGCCATCCTGCATGAGGAAGACGGCCACGCTGACCAGAACGGCTGCCAAGATGGCAATGATGCTGGCTTTGATCACGGCTTTCATGCGCGTACCTGTCCCTGAACCGAGCCCGCCTCAGACTCCACGCTGTCTCACCACTGAAATGGCTAACAACGTGTTAAGCTCTATGAATAACCTGTTTAGAGGTGTTCGCCCCTGAGGGGAAAGCGCCAATTGCGCTTCGCCCTCAGCGCGAAGTTCCTAGCTGGCGAATTCGTCCCGCATGGCGCGGAAGAGCGCGCGCATGGTCAGGACCTCACCGCCCTTCGGCCGACCCGGCAGAGGCACAGGGGTCCATGCGAAGGTGTCGATGTGGGTGTAGGGCACCTGGCCTGCGAAGCGCTTCAGGAACAATGCCGCGGTGATCGAGCCTGCGAAGGGCGTCGAAGCTGCGTGGTTCACGTCGGCAATGTCGCTGTCGAGGTAGCCATTGTAGCGGTCCCAGAACGGCATCGGCCAGAGAGGATCGCCAAGCTCCTTCCCTGCACGGAGCACCCTGTCCTGGAATGCGGGCTCGGTCGAATAGACCGGCGGCAGGTCCGGGCCGAGGGCCACCCGCGCCGCGCCAGTGAGGGTCGCGAGGGTTATGAGGCGATCGGGCTTGCTCTCGAGCGCGAGGGTCATCGCGTCAGCGAGGATCAGTCGGCCTTCTGCGTCTGTGTTGGAGATCTCCACGGTCTGGCCGTGGCGGCTGCGAAAGACATCGCCCGGGCGGAAGGCATTGCCGGAGATGGCGTTCTCCACGGCGGGGATCAGGAGCCGGAGGTGGATCGGCAGGCGCTCCTCCATGATCCGGCGGGCCAGCGCGAGCGAGGTGGCTGCGCCGCCCATATCCTTCTTCATCAGGCCCATCGACTTGCCGGGCTTGATGTTGAGGCCCCCTGAATCGAAGCAGACACCCTTGCCGACCAGCGCCAGCCTGTGCGGGCCGCCGCCCATCCAGTTGAGCTCGATGAGGCGCGGTTCGATGTCGGCGGCGCGGCCGACAGCGTTGATGAGCGGGAAGTCCTCGGCGAAGCCGTCGCCTTTATGGACCTTGATCTCCGCGCCGTGCTCCTTGGCGAGAGCCCTTGCAGCAGCTTCGAGATTGTCAGGGCCCATCTCTTCGGCAGGCGTGTTGATGAGGTCGCGGCCAAACGCCGCCGTCGCAGCTTCGCGCGTGGCAGACTGCGCGAGCGATTGGTCATCCACGATCAGCTTGGCTGCCTCTGGCGCAGCGCGATAGCGGGTGAAGCGGTAGGCACCGAGGGCGAAAGCGAGAACCGCCGCGCCGAGATCCATACCGTCCGGGCTACGTGCCAGCCGGTAGTCGCCAGACGGCAGCTTCATTGACGCAGTGCCCAGCACCATCGGATCGCGACCGTCGCCTGCACCCAAAAGGACACCGCCATCGAAGATCGCGACCTGCTCCGGCTCACCCTTAAAGTTTGAGAGCTGCGCCGGCCGTTCTGCTCCCTCGGGAAGCGGGTCGCTCCGGGTGAGGAGATAGATCGGGGTCGCCTCTTTCAGGCGGGAGCTGTCGGACAGGATGGGTGCGCTCATCGGGCTCTTTCGCAAGGACTGACCCTCACGAATAGAAGCCGCCGGGCGCTATCGGCAAGTCATTGGGCCGTGAGGCGGCGGGCCCAGCGTTCATCCTCGAAACGGAGGACGATGACTTCTGCAGGCCGTGGCGGCTCGAAGCCTTGGCGTGCCTCTGGGACGTGAACGCCTGCAAGCCGGACGAAAAGCAGCTCTTCTTCGCGAAGGTTCCTGAGGCGCGCGGCCTTGGTCGGCTCGAGAGCGAACGTGATGTGAAGACGGTCATCGCCCGCCATGAGCGGCGGATCGATCCTCAAGACGCTGGCATTCTTGAGAAGGGGTTCGCCCCCTGCCCTGCGGGTCACATCGACGGTGTCGCCTGGCATAATGAGATGACGCGACGATTCCGCCACCACGCGGGCACTGACGGCGAGGGTTCCGGGGGGGAGCGTGCCGAGATCAGTTTGTGCTTGGGCGCTGAAGGCTGGCTCCGCTGTCGGCTCCGCGGCTTCGGAGGTGCGTGTGTCGAGGCGGAAGATAAGCATGACCACGCCTGCGATGATCGCAAACACAAGGGCGTCGACCAGCAGGATGGCAAGACGGCGCGGCACGGCACTTCCTTCGTTTCAGCCCGGAAGACCTACGCAAATATGGCAAAAACCGGGTTAAACCTGCGTGGCGAGAACCGCGCAGGCGGTCACAAGAAAGACAACCAGCAGCGCCCAGTCGGCAGCCGACAGCCAGTGGCGCGGTTTTGAATGCATGACCCCTTTGCGCGGCATGGTCCCCATCCTTGCAGCTCAGGGGACGCTACCAGCTTGCGGCTAAGGAAGGGTTCAGGCCTCGGACGCCGGGACGAAATGGTAGATGCGTGGCCGTTCGGCGGGTCTGAGACGCTCGCGGCACCATTCATCGATCGACCAGGCGAGGTCCTGGTCAGGCTCAAGGCCCGGCATGACGATGATGTCCGCGATCAGGCGGTCGAGGGCTCCCGGCCTGCGGCTGAGGCGCACTTCGCATTTCTGCACGGCAGGTTGCTCGGTGATGATCTCCGCGATCTGGCTCGGGAAGACGTTGACCGCGCCGATTTGGACGGCTCCGTCACGGCGCTCCCCGAGGCGGAACGCGCGTTTGCCCTCCCACTCCACCTCATCCATCGGGATGAGCCTGAGCGAGCGGCCGCCGGGGCGCTGCCTGACGATGGCTTCGCCATCGCGGTCCCAATGGTCAAAGAGCGTGAAGGGCTCGGACTGGCTATCGCGCCAGCCGACGACGCCCGACTCCGTCGAACCGTAAAGCTCACGCAGGGCACCGAGGCCGCGCTGGCGGAGCTTTTGGGCGAGGTCCATCGTCAGGGCTTCGCCATAGCTGAGCGCAACGACATTACCCGGGATCTCCGGCAGCGTCGCTGCGAGGTAGCGCCAGAGGGTCGGCGTCGCGACGACGAGGTCGCCGAAGGTCAGGAGGTCCGAGACCTCCTCCGGCGTTTTGGTCCGCGCATCGATCACGGGGATGCGCTGTAGGTTCGGCGCGAGGACGACGCTCACGAGACCCAAGAGCGAGTGCGGCGGGACCATCGAGATGGTCCGCCTGCGTCCCGCCAAGAGCGAGGCGACGCCTGCTGCATCCTGGAAGATGTCGTCGGCTGCGTGGCTGGTGGCCGCTTCGCCGGTCTGGGTCGTGGGATAGAAGCTGAACTGGACAAGTTCGTCCCGGGTCATCTCAAGGAGCGCGTCGGCCCAGTCACCGATGGTGCTGTCCGGTTCGGTCGGCAGGGAGGCCTGGTCGTGGCCAAAGAACTCCCGCGC
This sequence comes from Parvularcula mediterranea, assembly GCF_013085255.1. Lineage (GTDB taxonomy): Bacteria > Pseudomonadota > Alphaproteobacteria > Caulobacterales > Parvularculaceae > Parvularcula > Parvularcula mediterranea. The sequence goes on along the minus strand of NZ_JABFCX010000003.1, from coordinate 51,440 downwards.
CCGGGCGGCGCAGTCGCCGCGCTGCTCCTCGGTCATCTCGACCCCGCCCGTGCCGAGCTTGGTGTCGGCGCCCCAGCCGGAGTGGACGAGGGATTCAAGATAACGCTGGTGACGACGCGCGAGCTCATCCGCGATCATGGCGGTGAGGATCGTGACCAGCTGGTCCTTGGAGAACGAGAAGCTTTGCATCAGCTCCTGCTCTCGGCCTCGCCGAGGGCATCCGTCAAGATTTGGATCGCCGCGGGATCGGGTTCCGCGCCGCCATCGAGGTGGAGAGGTTCAGCGCCGACGAGGCTGTTGGTCCTCGCGAGGGGCCCCGAGGTGAGCTCCTCGGCGCTGATCGGGCGGTCGTCGGTCGCGGCTCCGCCCTCGATCAGCACGCGGCGGATGACCCCGGCCATCGGGCCTGAGCTGAGCGGCGGGGTGCGCCAGCGCTCGCCGTCGAAGAAATAGAGGTTGGCCATGGTCGTGGAGCAGGCCTCACCCTTCGTGTTGAGCATGATGGCATCTCCGTAGACTGAGGGGTCTGCCTCGCGGCGGGCCATGATGTTGTCGAGATAGCCGAGGGTCTTGGCATTGGGAGCCGCGCCCTGCTCGTTCTTGCGGACAGTCGCAATCTTCACACGGATCGTCTTCGGTGCTCGGGGACCAGCGGCTGCGAAGGTGGTGATAATGCGGGGTTCAGGCTTTTCAGGCCTCAGGAGCCCCCGCGGGGCGGAGCCCGCGGTCACGGTGGTGCGGAGGCTGCCGGTTGCGCCGGGGTGATCGGCTGCCACCTGATCCCAGTGGGTGAGGATAGCGTCTTCCACAAGCGGAAGTCCGAGATGGCTCGCGGTGCGGAGAAGCCTCTCCAAGTGCAGGTCATCAAGCAGCCGCCTGCCCTCCTCGACCCGCATCGTATCGAAGAAGCCGTCGCCTAGGAAAAAGCCGCGGTCATCAAGTGGGATCACTGCTCCGCCCCCTGAAGGAAATTGCCGAGGATGGTCCGGCCTTCGGGGGTCAGAAGCGACTCCGGATGGAACTGCACGCCGACATGGGGCCGGTCGGGGTGGCGGAAAGCCATCAGCTCTCCGTCATCGGACCATGCGGTGGGAACGAGCTCCGTGCCCCTGATCGCGGCGACAAGGGCGTGGTAGCGACCGGCCTCGAAGGGGCATGGCACGTCTTTGAAAAGCGCATCGCCTTCGTGGCGGATGCCCGACGCGCGGCCATGCATGGGAATGCGTGCACGGACGGTCTTGCCACCATAGGCTTCCGCAATGGCGAGATGGCCGAGGCAGACGCCGAGGATTGGCGTCTCGGGCAAGGCTTGGGGCAACTCGCGGGAGACGCCTGCGCGGTCGGGGGCGTAGGGGCCCGGCGAGAGGATGACCGCACCGGGCTTCATCTCCTGAGCGATGGCTTCGACCGCCATGCGGTCATTGCGCACGACTTCAGTCTCGTGCCCCGCCTCGCGAACGTAGCGCGCAAGGGTCTCCACGAAACTGTCGTAATTGTCGATGACGAGGATCATGCGCCCTCCGTCAGCAGACGGAAGAGATAGCCCTTGTCGAGCGCTTCCTGATACTCTGCCTGCGGATCGGAGAGGATGGTCACCCCTCCCCCTGAGCGCACATCGACGCGTCCTGCTGCGAGGTCGATGGCAGCTGTGCGGATGGCGACACTGGCGACCGCGCGGTCTTTGGTGATGGCGAACACAGTGCCGCAATAGGGCCCGCGCCCTTCCCCCTCGATCCCGGCGATCGCGTCCATCGCTGCAAGCTTCGGCGCTCCGGTCACCGAGCCGCAAGGAAACGCAGTGCGCAGGGCGTCGGCGAAGAGCTGGCCTTCGCGGAGTTTACCTTCGATACGGGAGTAGAGGTGGTGGACGGCAGGCAAGGTCCTCAGCCCGCAGATGACGGGCTCGCGGATCGATCCATCGCGGCAGACCTTGGCCAGGTCGTTGCGCATCAGGTCCGCGATCATGATGTTCTCGGCGCGGTCTTTGGGGTCAGCTTCGAGCTCCCGGGCAAGCGCTTCGTCTTCGGCTTGGGTCAGGCCGCGAGGGCGTGTGCCTTTGATGGGCTCACTGACGATCGTCCGCCGCTCAACTGAGAGAAAGAGTTCGGGAGAAGCGCTGAGGACCGCCCATTCGCCAAGGTCGAAGAGCGCTCCGAAGCGGGCAGATATGGCCTTCTCCCACGGTAGCGAGTCGATGAGATCGCCGCCTGTCGCTTCATAGCGAGCGCTTTGCAGGTGGCTGACATTGACCTGAAAGACATCCCCAGCACCGATCCGCCTGCGGACGTCTTCGGCCTTTGCTGCGTAGAGTGCCGCGCTGTCGCCATGGTCGATCGCGGCTCCCGGAGGGTTAGGCTGTGGGCCATCCTCTGACCAACCGCTCTGCTTACGGAATGTTGCAAACCATGCTGCTGGAAGGTCGAGCGGAGGTGCCGGTAGGTCAAGTCCCGGCTCGACCGCCATGGCGCATTCGTAGCTCAGGAACCCGGCCAGCGTTTCGCCATCTTCGAGCGCACCTTCAGCTTCCCTGAGAACACCGCAGACATCGACATGACGCAAGTCTTCATACCTGCAGGAGAAGATGTCCCGCGGGGCAGACAGCTCTACCGCTTGTCCTGCAAAGCCCGCGGCGAGGATGGCCCGCCGCGGAATTCGTCCGTCCACCTTAGCGCTGAATGGCGCCGGCATCGGCGAGGAGCTGACCGAACTCGGAACGGTCAGCGAGGAGGTCCAGGGCCTTTTCAAGCTGGCAGTCTTCCTCGGTCGGGCACTCGACTGGCTCGATAAAGAGCGCGGTGGCGTTTTCCTCTTCGCGCTCTTTCTCGCGCAGGGCTTCCTGACCTTCCATCAGGATTTCCTGGACGCTGGAGCTGTCGCTCGTGGAGGTCGTTGCTTCTTCCTCAGCTTCGTTGACGTCGAGCGCGCCATCGAGGTCGGCTTCGGAACGACGCTTGGAAGGCTCTTCCTGACCCGGACGGGTGATCGGCATGACGATGTCGGGGACAATGCCCATCGCCTGAATCGAGCGGCCTGACGGCGTGTAGTAACGCGCCGTGGTCAGACGAAGTGCGCCGCTGTCACCTCGGTTGAGCGGCAGGATCGTCTGGACCGAGCCCTTGCCGAACGTCTTTGTACCGAGGACCAGGCCGCGGTTCCTGTCCTGAAGAGCGCCGGCGACGATCTCGGAAGCCGAGGCGGAGCCGCCATTGACGAGCACGATGATCGGCTTGCCGTTCAGGACATCGCCTTTCTTGCCGAGCTCGCGCATCGAATCCTTCTGGCGACGGCCGCGGGTCGAGACGATCTCGCCGCCGTCAAGAAAAGCGTCGGACACGGCAACAGCCTGATCGAGGAGACCGCCGGGGTTCGAGCGCAGGTCAAGGACGACGCCGTCGATGCCGCCTGCTTCTTTCTCGAGATCCTTGAGGGCCTCGAGCATCTTGCTTTCGGTCTTCGCCGTGAAGCTTGCGAGGCGAACGTAAGCGAAGCGGTCGCGTTCGAGACGTGCACGGACGGGGTTCACTTCGATGATGGCGCGGGTGAGCTCGAACGTCAGCGGCTCGGAGACACCTTCGCGGGCCACACGGATGGTCACCTTGGTGCCGGGTTCGCCCTTCATCAGGGTCATCGCCTCGTCGAGGGATTTGCCAAAGATGCTCTCGCCGTCGATTTCGAAGATCAGGTCGCCGGGCTCGATGCCAGCGCGCGCAGCAGGCGTGTCGTCGATCGGCGAGATGACCTTCACAAGGCCACGGCCGACGCCTTCGCGCTCTTGGGTGATCTGGATGCCGAGGCCGCCAAACTCACCACGGGTCTGCTCCTGCATCCGGGTGAGGTCGCGGGGCGGCAGGTAGCTCGAATGCGGATCCAGGCTGCCGAGCATGCCGTCGATGGCGCCTTCCATCAGGTCCTTGTCGTCAGGCTCTTCCACATAGTTGCGGTGCACGGTCTCGAAGGCCTCACCGAAGAGGTCGAGCTGGCGGAAGGTCTCTGCGTCGAAGGCCGACTTGGCAAAGCCTGCGGTCAGGAGCCCTGCGGTGATCGCGCCGCCGAGCATGGCGCCGATGGCCAGCGAGGAGGCATGGCCACGGCTGGTCTTGAAAGCGTTACGGGTCGCCTTGGTCATCGCTTCTCGCTCCGGTTGCGGGCTCTCATCTGCCTTATAGAGGCAGCCCTTTGACAGAAACCTGTCACTTTGTCGTTTTCATGTCCAAGGCCAAGGGCCGGTTTGGCCGGAATATGGACAAACAATCAGCCGCCGCCCTCAAACCACGGGGCGGGATCAATAGGCTGGCGGTCGCGGCGAACCTGGAACTGCAGGATCGGCCCATTCTGTCGGGGCGACATGACGCCGATCGGTTCGCCTGAGCTCACGCGCTGCCCTTCGCGGACGATGAAGCGGTCTATGCCTATGAAGATATTGGTATATCCGTTGCCGACGTCGACGATGAGGACGTTGCCGACCGTGCCGAGGGTCGAGGCCCATTGGACGACACCCGAGAAGGGCGCCGTGACGACCGCACCGGGACGGGTCCTGAGCTCCCACGCATTGCGCCGTTCGCCTTGATCATCGCGCTCTCCGAATGCGCCGGTCGCCACGCCCGCAACGGGAGGCTCGAGGAGGCCCTTGGCTTCGGTAAAGCGGCTCGGAAGGTCCCGGTCGCGCCTGCTCTGCTGGTAGCGGCTGAGGATCTCTTCGCTCGACGGCAGGTCGCGGAGGCGCCGCAGCAGCTCGCGGATGTCGGAGGCCTCGGCGGCGAGGCGGCGGGCTTCCTGCTCCACCCGGCGGAGGGCAGCCCGGTCCTGATCGTAGACCTGCTGGCGTTCTTCGAGGAGGCCCTCAAGGAGGCGGCGGCGCTCAAGCAGGGCCGCGTTCGTGTTGTCGAGGTCGGCCCGCGCCTGGCGCTTTTCCTCGCGCAGGCGGGCGAGTTCGACGATCTCGGTCTTGCGGGCTTCGACGATGGCCTGGAGCCTGGGCATGAGGTTCGAGAGGGTGATCGCTGCCAGCGCCGCCTTCTGGGCATCGTCCGGCGAGACGACCAGCGCAGGCGGTTTGGAGCGCTCGAGGTTCTGCAGCGCGGCGAGCACTTGGCTCAGCTCCAACGCCCGCGCGTCGCGCTCTTCGAGGGCGATGGCCTCGCGGGCTTCGATGTTCTGGAGGTCCTGCTCCAGCGCCGTGGCCCGCGCTTCGGCGGTTTGGATGGCGGAAGCAGTAGAGACCACCTGCCCTTTCAGGCGTTCGAGGACGCCTTCGAGGTCTTCGGTCCGGTCGCGGATCTCCTCGGCAGAACGCTCGCGCTCTTCGATACGGCGCTCAAGATCCTCCAGCCGCTCCTGTTCGGCAGGCGGCTGCTGGGCGAGGGCTAAAGAGAGGGCGAGGGTGAGAATCATCATCCGCCGCGATGATAGGGATGGTTCGAAAGGATCGCGAGGCTTCTGTAGATCTGTTCGGCTAGCATCACGCGGCAGAGCGCATGGGGCCAAACAGCCTTGCCGAAGGCTAAGAGCTTGCCTCCCCCTGCCCGCACGTCTTCGCGGAAGGCTTTGTCGAAGCCATCCGCTCCGCCGATACAGAAGCTGAGCGCAGGGACACCGCTGTCGCGCTTGGCGGCGATGAGCTGGGCGATCTCCGGCGAGGTCATCTGCGTGCCGCGCTCATCGAGGAGGACCGCCTGCCCCTTGATAGCGTCGCGCAAGAGCTGCGCCTCGCGCAGCGGATCGCTGCCCTTCGCAGGAGGAAGAAAGCGGCTGTCAGGACCCTTGAGCCCGAGCGAGGGCGCAACGCCGCGCGCCCGCTTCAGGTAGTCGTCCGCAGCCTCACCGAGGGGATCATTCTTCGGCTCCCTCGCGACGGCGAGGAGCTCGAGCCGCACCGGGGATTACTCCGCCGGCTTGAAGCGCTCAGGCGCCCAGATCCGCTCGAGATTGTAGAAGTCGCGCACTTCGGGCCGGAAGAGGTGGACGATGATGTCCCCTGCATCGAGCAGCACCCAGTCACAGGCCGGAAGGCCCTCGGTCTTCACTTGACCGATGCCGACTTCCTTCAGCGCACGGGCGATCTTGTCCGCGAGGGCACCGACGTGCCTCTGCGAGCGACCCGAAGCGATGATGAGGGAATCAGCCACGTCCGATTTGCCAGCAAGATCGATCTCGACGATCTCTTCGGCTTTCTCTTCGTCGAGGCGGTCCATGACCAGCTTGACGAGCTCGGCGGCATCGGGACCCACAGGCAGATTGCCCGTCTTGTCCAGTTCTGCGGCGTTCGGAGCGGCAGCGCCGCTTTCAAATTGCTGAATGTTCAGCCTATTTCTCCTGTCAGCACTCCCTCTGCCGGGAGCCTCACCAAGATAGCACCGTTTGACCCCTTTTGTTAGGGGTCAGCCCGCTTGCCTTAACGCTGTTGAGCTTTCGGTCCGGGCGAGGCCGTGGATATAGCACCATGCGGGGGCGTCTCGCATGCTCAGCGTCACCGCGTCGCGCTCCTGCACCCTGCCCCGCGCAAACGCCCTGGCAGCCACGGAATGCATGGCCTGCACACGGTATCCGGGGCGCGAAATGACCGCGATTGGGACCATCGCCATAATGTCCCGCCAGCGATGCCAGCGGTGGAACTCGGCGAAGCTGTCTGCGCCCATGACATAAATGAAAGGCGTCCCCGGCTCGCGCGTCAGGAGCCGCTTGAGCGAATCGACGGCGTAGACCGGGCCCACGTCAGCTTCTGGCGCTACGCGGACATTGACCATGCCGCGCATGGTTTCGTTGGTCTGGGCGATCCTCTCGGACAGCGGGGCGTAGTCGGAAGCTTTCTTGAGCGGGTTCTGCGCCGTGACGAGGACGCGCATTCCTCCGAGTGACAGCTTGCGCATTGCATGTTGCACCAGCTTCCTATGACCTTCATGGGGCGGATTGAACGACCCGCCTAGGATCCCTATTGCGGCCTTGCTCATGATTACGGTCCTCCCTCAGGACGCACTGAACGGCATCTTATGACGCTTCTTATCACCGGCGCTGCAGGCTTTATCGGCTTTCACACCGCCCGGGCCCTGATGGCCCGCGGGGAACGCATCGTCGGTGTCGATAATCTCAACAGCTACTATGACCGGCGTCTGAAGGAAACTCGGCTGGATCTCCTCAAGGCGGACGAGCGGTTCACTTTCATCGGGGCGGATATCGGTGAGGACGGCTTTGCCGAGACCCTGAAGGACAAGGGTATCGACCGGATCATCCACCTCGCAGCGCAAGCCGGGGTTCGGTATTCGATCGAGGCGCCAAGAGCTTACACCGCGAGCAATCTCGCCGGGCAGACCGAGATCCTGGAGCTTGCCCGCGCCATCGGCGCGAAGCACACGGTCTACGCCTCGTCTTCCTCCGTCTACGGCAGGAACGCAGAAGTGCCCTTCTCCGAGGAGCACCGAACGGACCACCCGGTGAGCTTTTACGGCGCGACCAAGAAGTCCTGTGAGGTGATGTCGGAGAGCTACGCTTCGCTTTACGCCCTGCCGTTGACTGGCTTGAGGTTCTTCACGGTCTATGGCCCCTATGGCAGGCCGGACATGGCGTATATGATCTTTGCCCGGAAGATCATGGCTGGCGAGAGCATCGATGTCTTCGGTGAGGGCGAGATGGCTCGCGATTTCACCTTCATCGACGATTGCGTCGCGGGGATCATCGGGGCGCTCGACAATGCGCCGACGGGCGATGTGCCCCATGAGGTCTACAATCTCGGCAATGACAGCCCCGAAACCCTCGGCGATTTCATCGCGACGCTCGAACGACACCTCGGCAAGCAAGCCAAACGTAACCTAATGCCGATGCAGCCGGGTGATGTTCGCCGGACCTGGGCCAATATTGACAAGGCCCGCGCAAAGCTTGGCTATGACCCGAAGACCTCGCTCGGCGAAGGGCTGGCAAGCTTTGTTGATTGGTACAAGGAATATACTGCCAACTGACGACAAAGGTTGATGAAGGCTGGCTTGCGACCTAGGTCCCTCCTGCGCCGCATCCGGCGCGGCGTATTTACAAAGGCCCGCCGTGAATGAAGACTTCCTCCGCGACGTCCTTGAAGGGCTGAAGCGCCCTCAACCTTCCCTCCCCGCGAAATGGCTCTACGACCAGACGGGGTCGGAGCTTTTCGAAGAGATCACGCAGACGGACGATTACTACGTCACACGCACCGAGGCAGAGGTGATGGAAGAAGTCTATCCTGAGCTTCGGGCCATCTGCGGCGAGGATGCGGCGATTGCCGAGTTCGGGTCAGGTGCCGGGATCAAGTCGCGGCGGCTGATCGAAGAGATGAAACCTTCAGCCTACGTTATGATCGACGTGGCGGAGGATTTTCTACGCGATAGCGAGAAGCGCCTGAGGGCTGATTTTCCTGCCGTGCAAGTGACCGGTGTGGTGGGCGACTTCCACAACGCGGTGAAGCTGCCGCAATCCTTCGAAGGCGCGACGTGCCGGCTCGGTTTTTTCCCGGGCTCCACCATCGGAAACTTCGAGGAAGGTGGCGCGCAGGATTTCCTGTCCAAGTCCCGTGAGACCTTGGGCGATCGCTCGCGGTTTCTTGTCGGGGTTGATCTCGTTAAGGACGAGGACGTGCTCCTCGCAGCCTATGATGACGACGAGGGCGTCACCCGGCGTTTCACGAAGAATGTCCTTGTCCGTATGAAGACGGAACTCGACGCCGAGATCGATCTTGATGCCTTTGAGGCGATCGCCCTTTGGAACAGTGATGCCGAGCGGATCGAGCTGGGGAACCTGGCGATGAGCGACACCGAGATCGCCGTTGGCGGCGAGCGGTTCCAGTTCGCGAAGGGCGATCTTCTCCATACGGAGAACTCGCATAAGTTCACCGAGGCGAGCTTCACGCGGATCGCTGAAGCGTCGGGCTGGAAGATCGCGAAGATGTGGACGGATCCGCGCCAGTGGTTTGGCGTGTTCCTCCTCGAGGCCGACTAGCGCAGCTTCTCCGGAACGGGAACGCCCTGACGCCGCGCGGATGCCGCGACGGTGTTGGCGAGGAGGCAGGCAATGGTCATGGGACCGACGCCGCCGGGGACAGGCGTGATGTGACCCGCGACCTCTTTCGCGCCCTCGAAGGCCACGTCTCCGACGAGCTTTTTCTCCGCCACGCGGTTGATGCCGACGTCGATAACGATTGCGCCGGGTTTCACCATGTCCGCGGTGACCATTTCTGGCCTGCCCACGGCAACGCACAGGATGTCAGCCTCGCGGCAGACGGCTCCGAGGTCCTTCGTCCGGGAGTGAGCCATCGTCACAGTGGCATTGGCTGCGAGCAGCATCAGCGCCAGCGGCTTGCCGACTAGGATCGACCGGCCAACGACTACAGCGTGCTTGCCGGAGAGATCGGGCATGACCTGCCGGATCAGGCGCATCGAGCCCTGCGGGGTACAAGGGGTGAGCCCTTCCCGGCCGAGGACCAACGCGCCGGCGCTCGCCTCGGTCAGTCCGTCCACGTCCTTCTCCGGCGGGATCGTCGCGATGACTTCGTCAGCGTCGAGATGACCCGGAAGCGGCAGCTGGACGAGGATGCCATCCACGGCATCGTCTTCGGCCAACGCCTTCACCTGCGCGAGCACCTCGGCCTGCGTTGAAGAACCCGGCATGCGGTGGACCTGGCCGTTGATGTTGGCCTTGCCCGCGGCCTTCTCCTTCGAGCCGACATAGACCTGGCTCGCCGCGTCATCCCCCACGAGGACCACGGCGAGGCCGGGCTTGCGCGGAAGGGTCAGGGCCGCTTCGGCCACGTCAGCGCGGAGCGCCGCAGCTGCCGCCTTGCCGTCAATCAGTGCACCGCTCATCAGGAGCCTCCGTTAGGTCAGCGCAGGCGCGATGTCCTTGCGGATCAGCGACTCGAGGAAGAGGATACCGAAGAAGACGATCAGCGGCGACAGGTCGAGCCCGCCCATCGACGGAAGCACGTTCCGGATGGGCCGTAGTATCGGCTCGGTCAGCTTGGTGCAGACCTGCCAGATGGCCGAGACCACCTGATTGTACTGGTTGATCACCCCGAACGTGAACAGCCAGCTCATGACGATCGTGATGATCAGGACGAGCCGGTAGAGACCGAGGATGGCGAGGATCAGATCGAATAGGGCGTTCAAGGCGCGCTCGCTTCTGTTTCGTGAGCGCCGCACATAGAGGTGGTCTGTCCGCCCGACAACCGTGCTCCCGCCTGAGCCTTGATCTCTGCGGTCGAAAGCCGCGAGCCGTCATGGCTGTAGCCTGGCGGCGCGAAGGCATAGCGGAAGCGCTCGATCGGCTTGAGGCCAGGCTTGGTCACATCCTTGGCGATGGCGACATATTCGTGGGTCGCGACGAAGAGCGGGTTCTGGCTCTCGATATTGCTGACCAGCCCGAAATCGCAGGGCTCCGCTTCGTCCTCGGCCTCGAAGGTGCCGAATATCTTGTCCCAGATGATCAGGATGCCCGCGTAGTTGGTGTCGAGATATTTCGGGTTGGTCGCGTGGTGCACCCGGTGGTGGCTCGGCGTGTTGAAGACCGCTTCGAACCAGCCCGGCATCTTCTTCACGGCCTGAGTGTGGATAAAGAATTGGTAGAAGAGGTTCAGACCTCCGCAGAACGCCCAGAGCGCCGGATGCACCCCGAGGATTACCCAAGGAAGACCCAAGAGATAGGTCCCGGTCAGAACGCTGAACCAGGGCTGCCTGAGCGCGGTTGAGAGGTTGTAGCCCTGGCTCGAGTGATGGATAACATGGCTCGCCCAGCCCCATCTTATGCGGTGTTGGAAGCGGTGGACCCAGTAATAGGTGAAGTCCTTCGCCACCATCGCGGCGAGGAAGCTCCACCAGGTGAAGCCCCAGTCGGCGACCCTGAACTCCCACATCCAGAAGAAGAACGCCGCAGCGCCCATGAAGAGGAACAGTCCTCCAATCGCGTTGCCGGTCCCCATGGCGAGGTTGGTCCAGAGATCGCGCCGGACTTCCTCTCCCCGCCCGAGTCGCGAGAGGAACCAGACCTCGACCGCAATCAGGATCAAATAGACGGGAGCGGCCCAGACAGAGACGTCGGGAAGTGTATGTAGGTCCATAACGCGATCCTAAGGGCGGATCGGGTAAAAGAAAATTGGGCAGGAAAGACGCGCCTTCAGCGGTGGCGCTCGGACAAACCGCTTCTCCTTCAAGGCCCCGAATCTGCAGTCTTTTTTGAGCTGCGGGCAGTTACGAACAGGATCAGTCTCAGACCGATGTCGTCAGGATTTCAGCGTCAGCGCCCACTTTTGAAGGGCCAGAAGGGGTGGGATAACTGCCTCGAGGACCAGCGAATCCTGATTGTCGAAGACGAATTTCTCATCGCCATCGACCTTTCGGATCTCCTCGAACGCCACGGCGCGGACGTGGAGATCGCCGGCAGCGTTTCCGATGGCTTTGCGGCTCTCGACCCAAGCGAGGGGCGCTTTTCGATGGCTCTTCTGGATGTGATGGTCGGCAGCACCGAAGTGACACCTCTCGCCCTCGCCATGCGCCAGATGGCGATTCCTTTCGTCTTCCACTCAGGCCATGCCGCCGAATCGCCGTGGCTTCAGAAGACGTTTCCGGACGCCCCTGCCCTCGCCAAGCCAGCGCGGGAGGCGGAGATCCTCGAAGCGCTCTGCGGGCTCATCCCCGGCTGACGTTCGGATTTTTGTAAAAAGAACAGGCTAGCGCCGACTGCCGCATTGATTGTCGATGCGAGTTCGCCTTTGACTAGAGGGCGTGTCCCGGGGGTCCCATGGTTCTCAATCTTGAAGGCGTGACCAAGCGCTTTGGCGATTTCACCGCCGTCTCCGACGTCTCCTTTTCGGTGTCGAAGGGCGAGATCGTCGGCTTCCTCGGCCAGAACGGCGCGGGGAAGACCACGACCCTCCGCATGGTCATGGACATCCTTCCCGTCACGGGGGGCAAGATTTCCCTCTTCGGTAGCGAGGACCTTCGCAAGGGCCGCCTGCGGGTCGGCTTCCTGCCTGAGGAGCGCGGCCTCTACCGCAAGATGAAGGCCGTCGACACGATCGCCTATTTCGGCCGCCTCAAGGGCGTGCCCGGCGGGAAGGCGAAGAAGAAGGCGAATGAACTGCTCGAACGCTTCGGCATGGAGCAGTACGCCCAGAACAAGATCGAGACGCTGTCGAAGGGCAATGCCCAGAAGATCCAGCTTCTGTCCGTGCTCACCCATGAGCCCGAGTTCCTGATCCTCGACGAGCCCTTCTCTGGCCTCGACCCGGTGAACCAGAAATTGCTCGAAGACCTGATCCACAGCCTCCGTCAGGAAGGCGCGACGGTCCTCTTTTCGACCCACACGATGGAGCATGCCGAGCGACTGTGCGACCGCTTCGTGATGGTGAAGAACGGTGAGAAAGTCTTTGAAGGAACGATCGACGAAGCCCGCGAGGCCTATGAGCGCCGACTGATCCTGACGACTACGGATGATCCGTCTGCGCTCGTGGGCAAGGCTGGCGTTACGGGAGTCCAGCCTCTCGGCCGGAACCGCTTCGCACTCCAGACGAGCGATGGCGCGGACACGCAGGCGATCCTCGCCGCAGCGCTGCAGCTTGGCATCACCGTCATCGGCTTTGGCCGCGAGGAGGTCTCCCTCCACGACATCTTCTTCCGCCTCGCAGGCGCCAGTCAGGAGGCCACAGCATGAGCGCGCTCTTCGAGATTATCAGCCACGAGTACCGGAAGTACGTCTTCACCAAGGGCTTCATCGCCTTCCTGCTGCTGATCCCTTTCGCGATGGTGTTCGGCGTCGGCGTGGTGATGCTTCAGGAGGCGACTGAGTCCGCCAAGACCTTCACGGTGATCGACCGGACCGGTCAGTATGAAGAGATCATTCAAGACGCGGTCGATACCAACCGCGAGCGGCGCATTCTTCAGCGCTATGACGAATTCGTCCTCGGCCTCGAAAGCACCGGGCTTGTTGATGGACAGGACCTTAAGCCGCCATTCCGCCCTGACGACAGGACGGATGCGCGCCGGGAAGCCTTCTTTGAACAGGGGGGGCTTGAGGAAGGCTCGCGCCAGCTGAAAGAGCTGGTGGCGACCGATCTGCCGCCGATCGAAGCGCCGCGGGAGCGCTACCGGATCGTGGATCTGGAGCTTGAGCTGCCCGCGGACGCTAGCGCTGACGTCATCGGCGAGGCCTATGCGCCCTACATGCGCGGCGACGAGGACGTCCCGGGAGGTGGCCGCCTCACCGGTGTCGTGCTGATCCCCGAAGCCTTCGGGCAGGAGGAGGACGCCGAGGCGGTTTACCTCACCGACAATCTCAATGACGAATCCATCGCCACCTTCGTCAGGCGCGCGATCAGCGATGATCTTCAGCGTAAGGCGTTTCTGGCGGAGGGCCTGAGCGAAGAGGACGTGGTGCGGATCACCGGCCTCAACGCTAGCCTTCGGACGGTGAAAGCCGGGACCCAGGCCGAGGACGTCGAGCAACGCCGCCGCGACCGGATCGAGACGCTGCTGCCCTTCGGCCTCGCTTACATCCTCTTCTTCGGCGCCTTCTCCGTCGGCTCGATGCTGCTCACGAACACGATCGAGGAAAAGTCGAACAAGATCGTCGAGATGCTCCTTTCGTCCGTGTCCGCAGGACAGCTCATGGTCGGCAAGCTCGTGGCGCTGGCGCTCGTCGGCCTGACCCCGATGGTGTTCTTCGGCGCGGTGGGGATCGCAGTTCTGACTTTCTTTGGCGCAGGGGATGAGTTCTTCGGCCTCGTCCGTGACGTGCTTCTCGGCAGTCCGCTGGTGCCGTTCTTCTTCCTCTACTTCGTGCTCGGCTACATGCTGATCGGCGCGGTTTATCTTGGTATCGGGGCGCTCTGCGAGACGATTCAGGACGCGCAAAACCTGTCGACGCCGCTGACGTTTCTTGTTCTGCTGCCGACCTTCGCGTTTGCCGGGATCATCGTCGATGATCCGAACGGTGTGATCGCCAAGGTGCTGACCTTCATTCCACTCTACAGCCACGTCACCATGATGCTGCGGCTCTCCTCGAACCCGCCCATGTGGGAGATCATCGCTGGGACCACGATCCTTGCAGGCTCGGCCCTTCTCCTCATCGGGTTCATGGGCCGGATCTACCGTGCAGGCATCCTGCAGTCCGGTGGCAAGGCGACGTGGAAGGGCATGCTCGACGCCGCCCGCGCCTCGAAGGAAGACTCTGCGCGCTAGGCGCAGCGACGCAGGAAAAGTGGGATCCGGTTTTCCGTCAGCGGCGCGCGCACTGACTTAAGCGCAGCGTCGCTCGAGGATCGCTTTTGCCTCGGGCAGGTCTGCCCATGTGAAGGCTTCTGGTGATGATCCGTGGGCACGGAGGTGCTCCAGCCGGTCCAGGGCTTCACCCGGCGTGGGGATTTCGCCAGCCTTGATCCACCACATGGCGAAGGTCGGCCCCTTAGGCGCTTCGAACCATTCGGCCTTGCGCGCGTAGACCTTCCGGTGCGCGGTGTTGAAGACGAAGTCCGCAAGGTGCTTCGGCGTTTCCCAGACGGAGATATTCAGGAGGTCCCTGGGGTCATTGGTAAAGCGAACGTCTGTCGCCTGCCCCGTCTCTCCGGTGAAGCGCCAGACAAAACCTTCTGAGCGCTCTGCGATCGCGTTCACAGCGTCGATGCGCTCGGCAAAGCCCTTCATCTCCGGGCTATCCACGGCCGCGAAACCGCGAGCGATGTTGATCTGGGCGAGGTGCGTTCCTGAAGGCTGCTGCATGGTCGTCTCCGTCGGGGAGGGGTGACCTAGCGCAAGGAACCCTGCTGCGTCACAGGCATCAGCAGTCAGCACTGGCCTTGCCGCCGCCGCTCCGGCAGAAGCGGGCCATGACCGAGACCTTCTATGCCCGCATCCGTGACACCCTTCAGGAGATCGACGAGGAGGGCCTGACGAAGCCCGAGCGCCTCATCACCTCACGCCAGGCGCCGGAGGTGACGATCAGCCATGAGGGCCGCGAGATCAGGGCGCTGAACTTCTGCGCGAACAACTATCTCGGCCTCGCGGACCATCCCGAGCTGATCAAAGCGGCGCAGGTCGGCGCGGAGATGAACGGTTACGGCATGGCGTCGGTGCGCTTCATCTGCGGGACGCAGGAGAATCACCGTCTCCTCGAGCGGGAGATCGCCGAGTGGCTGGGGTTTGAGGACTCGATCACCTTTGCCGCCTGCTTCGATGCCAATGGCGCGGTGTTTGAGCCACTGCTTGGCAAGGAAGATGCAATCATTTCGGATAGCCTCAACCATGCTTCGATCATCGACGGGGTTCGTCTGTGTAAGGCGCAACGGTTCCGCTACGACAATAACGACATGGCCTCGCTGGAAGAGCAGCTGAAGGCTGCTGATGAAGCGGGCGCGCGGACGAAGCTGGTCGTCACCGACGGCGTTTTCTCGATGGACGGCTATATAGCGCAGCTTGACAAAGTTTGTGCGTTGGCGGAGCAATATGGCGCGCTGGTGATGGTCGATGACTGCCATGCCACGGGCTTCATGGGCGAAGGCGGACGCGGTACGCACGAGCATTGCGGGGTGATGGGCAAGGTCGACATCCTCACCGGCACGCTCGGCAAGGCGCTTGGCGGGGGCATGGGCGGTTTCATCTGTGCACGGCAGGAGGTCGTGGACCTGCTGCGTCAACGGGCACGGCCCTACCTCTTCTCCAACGCGCTAGCCCCTGCCCTTGTCGAGGGCTCGCGCCGGGCCCTGAAGCTGGTTCGCGAAGGCGATGACCTGCGCGCGCAGCTCTTTGCCAATGCAAAGCTCTTCCGTACCCTGATGACCGAGGCTGGCTTCGACCTCCTCGAAGGCGAGCACCCCATCATCCCGGTGATGCTCTACGACGCGAAAGTCGCGCAAGAGATGGCAGCAAAGCTTCTGGATGAAGGTGTCTTCGTCACAGGCTTCAGCTTCCCGGTCGTCCCCCGCGGCAAGGCCCGGATCAGGACCCAGATGAACGCTGCGCACACCGAAGAGCAGGTCCGGCGAACGGTGGATGCCTTCAGCAAGGTCGGGCGTGAGCTTGGTGTGATTTAAGTAGATGTCGGAGTTCGAAAATCAGCTATATCAAACTAGAACTGCTCTTGGCGTAAGCTCCTCCGCCTTATTCCTTTATAGTTTCTTTGGTCAAACAGATGGGCGATTTGACCTTCCGGGAAATAGCTTCTTTTTGCCAGAATATATTCTATTTTGGATTCTTTTCGCGACATCTACGTATTTCTTGATCTCTTTTGTTATATCTATACTTGCTCACCCGGTCGAAGTCCGTAAACAAATCGCGATAAATTCTCTCCGAGAAGCACGAGACGATTCAGTTGCGTCTCTAGTCCGTATGAAATCCTTCGAAAAATCCGTTTCGTCTTTCGGTAATAAGTCCACACCAAAAATTCGGAAAGACCTTCAAAGGCTAGTGAAAATAACGAATTTTGAGGGTTATCTAGACCATAAAACGTCTGAAGAAGTATATAAGTCGATAAACGAATATATATTACTCACAGAAGATTTAGAAAAGACCATAATAGAAGATTTTGGCAACCTACAGAGCACATTGTCTGAAAGTGAAGAATATATAGGGAGTGCTTCGAGAGCATTGGAAAGTATAGTAGATTCTCGGATTCGAATAGACGATTTCAAGAAGAGGATTTTTGACAGGTGGCTTGTTGTTGTTTTTGCAACGATAACTTTGTTTATAAGCCTTGTTTATGGGAGCTTCATCAGGTCGGATTTCTGTACGCGAGCAGGCCAAAACTCCTGTGACGCCACCGAAGCGTCTGAGGTGTCCGAGAGACTTCTCCCAATAACCGAACCCGTCTACTGACTTCATTATGGGAACGCATTTCGAGGGGCGCTGCCATTGCGGCGCGGTCAGGTTCGAGGTGGAGCTGCTGGGCGGGCTGGAGACGGCGACGCGCTGCAACTGCTCTTTCTGTTCAATGCGCGGCGCGGTCGCGCTGACCGCCGAGAAGTCGGCGATGAAGGTCTACAAAGGCTTTGAGTCCTTGGGGGTCTACAGCTTCGGGACCCATACGGCACAGCACTATTTCTGCGGGGTTTGCGGGATCTACACCCACCATATCCGGCGTTCGAACCCCAAGCATGTCGGCGTCAACGCGGCCTGCCTTGAGGGGCTGTCGCCATTCGACTTTGAAGTGGTGCCCGTGATCGATGGGCAAAACCATCCGCGTGACATCTCAGATGGCGCCGTTGCTTCTCTTGTCGGCACCCTCGCCTTCAAACCGGAGTTCGCGGAGCGGGAGCTGCCCGCAGCGTTAACGGAATCCTCAGACCCAATGGACCCGGAGCCCTCCTCGACCTAAGGTTGGCGGATGGGAACCGAACAACCGAGCTTCAAACAGGTCCGAAAACGCATCATGGCCGTCCCCGGCGATGATTTCGACCTGCGTGACCACCCCGCCCGCGACGAGACTCTCTTCGAGTTGAAAGAGGACGCAGTCGCCAGCGCAGAAGCAGACGCCTTTGCTATCGATGAGCTGCAGGACCGTCTTTATGCGGAAGGAAAGCGCGCGCTGCTCGTTGTCCTTCAAGGCATGGACACTGCGGGCAAGAGCGGGACCATCAAGTCCGTCTTCCGCGCAACCTCGCCCATGGGCATGACGGTGAAAGCCTTCAAGAAGCCAAGCTCGAGCGAGCTGGCGCGAGACTATCTCTGGCGCGTGCATGACGCGGTGCCGCCGAAGGGATTCATCGGGATCTTCGACCGATCGCATTACGAGGACGTCCTCGTTGCCAGGGTCAGGAAGCTCGCACCCAAAGATGCGATTGCTGAGCGCTACGAGCAGATCAACGCTTTCGAGAAGCTGCTGGTCGAGACCGGGACCACGATCGTGAAGTGTATGCTGAACGTTTCAAAGGATGAGCAGGCAGAGCGCCTCAAGGCCCGTCTGGAGAAACCCCACAAGCGGTGGAAGTTCAACCCGGGTGATCTTGAGGACCGTGCCCTGTGGCCTGACTTCATGAAGGCTTACGAGAAGGCCGTGGAGCGGTGCTCTACCACCCATGCGCCCTGGTACATCGTCCCGTCCGACTCCAAGTCGCGCAGGAACGCTATCATTGCGCGGCTGGTGCGCGGTGCGCTTGAGGACATGAATCCGCAGCACCCCGATCCGGGATATCTGCCAGAGGATTTCGAGATCAGCTGATCATCAGCGGGCGGAGAAGACCCCAGCCTTCTCTTCGACCTTGCCCTCATGCTTGAGGGCGCCGAGATGGCGCAGGACGTCGGCCATGGGCAGGGTGCACCAGCGGGCGACATCTTCTGGTGTGACGATCTTCTGTCGTTTGACCGCTTCAAGACAGGCAAGCCTTTGGAACTTGTCCACTGTACCCTGTGCTTCTCTCCGACCAACCATCCTAGCCGCTCCCCTCAATCCTCAAGGCAAACCGATGATGCGCAAGAGGATAAAGGCCGTCCGTTGCGGAGCCGCGAATGGGATCGTTCGACTACCGACTATTAAGGTAAAGCCGCGTCAACACTCGATGACGTTGACGGCGAGGCCGCCCTGGCTCGTTTCCTTGTACTTGTTGGACATGTCGAGGCCGGTCTGGCGCATCGTCTCGATCACCTGATCAAGGCTAACGCGGCCGGGCATGTCGCTCTGCAGCGCGAGGCGCGCAGCGTTGACGGCTTTCACGGCACCGATGGCGTTGCGCTCAATGCAGGGGATCTGCACGAGCCCGCCGACCGGATCGCAGGTCAGGCCGAGATTGTGCTCCATGCCGATCTCGGCTGCGTTGGTACATTGCTGCGGCGTTCCGCCCCAAACTGCAGCGAGGCCGGCCGCGGCCATGGAGCAGGCGACGCCCACCTCACCCTGGCAGCCCATCTCAGCACCGGAGATCGAGGCCCGCTGCTTGTAAAGAAGGCCGATACCGCCAGCAGTCAGGAGGAACGTCCTGCGTGCGGCATCTGACGCTTCGTCGAGGGGGCAGTACTTGCGGAGGACCGAGGGGATAATCCCCGCTGCACCGTTCGTCGGTGCAGTGACGACCTTGCCTCCAGCGGCGTTCTCCTCGTTCACCGCCATGGCGTAGAGGTTGAGGATATCAAAAAGGCGCTCTGGCTCATTAGCGAGCGGTGTACCAACGACCTTGGCATGGAGCTCGGGCGCACGCCGGCGCACTTTCAGGCCACCGGGCAGCTCGCCCCGGGTGGCAAGGCCACGGTCGATGCAGGCGAACATCACTTCGATGATACCATCAAGCTTGGCTTCGGTTTCGTTGCGAGGCCGGTGGGCATCCTCGTTCAGGAGGATGATCTCAGTGATCGACTTCTGGCGCTCACGGCAGACCTCGAGGAGCTCTGCACCCGACGTGAAGGGATGTGGAACATCGATCCGTGTCGGGATGATATCATCCTCTGCAGGCTTGAGGAGCTGTGCCTCCGAAGCAATGAACCCGCCACCTGTTGAGTAGAACTGCCCCTCCCGAAGAGGAGCGCCGCTCTTATCCAGTGCACGGATTTTCATCCCGTTCGGGTGAAGGTCCGGGAGCACGTGACCGGCAAGGTCGATGTTGCGCTTGAAGGTGAATGTAACGTCGTGCTCACCGAAAAGGCAGAGTTTCCCTTCATCCTCGATCCGCTTGAGCCCTGCTTCACCTGCCTCGGGGTCGTAGGTCTCAGGGTCATGACCCAGCAGGCCCAGAGCGGTCGCTGTGACAGTGCCGTGACCTTCGCCGGTCAAGGCGAGAGAGCCCTGAAGCTCCACGAAGACCTCAGTGATCTGCCCGCGCGTGTCTGCATCCATCTGAGCGAGGAACCTGCGGGCGATGCGCATGGGTCCGACCGTGTGCGAACTCGAGGGGCCAATGCCGACGCGGAAAAGATCGAGAACGGAGAGCATGCCGTTCTTTGCGCCAAGCTCTCCTCAGGACGCAAGCGAAGTCGCTAGAAACCGTGCTGGGCCAGAAGAGAACGCACATTCACCTTCGCGCCGAGGCGCTGGGCGAGCAGATACGTCCCGCCGATCTTGCGGTGCAGGAACATCAGGTCAGCGCGTGGCGTATGATCGAACTTGGCTTCGCGTAGCTGTATCCCGAATGCCTGCATCCGGCTCGTGATGTTAGACGCCTTGAAGTCGTAATCGCCTTCAAACCGCATCGGTTCGATGGCCGCGAGGAACATGCCCTTGAGGGGCTCTTCGTGCTGGGGCTGGAGATCACCGCTGATAATGCCGAGCGCGCGTGAAGCCGCTTCGATCTGCTTCCAGTCGCCGGTGAGATCGGCCTCGACCAGGCGGCGGTAGCCTTGGGATGTCTCTTCGGTGATCTCGCGGGTTGCGCCGAAGTCGAGCAGCACCACCTGCCCCGTATCCTGACGAAAACGGTAGTTGGCGAAGTTCGGATCGGTCTGGATGAGGTGAAATTCGAAGAGCTCACGGATCACCAGCTCGAAAAGCCTCGTGATCACCGTGTTGCGCATCTCCTGATCCGCCTTCTCAAGCTCGTCGATCGGCGCACCGCGCTCGAAGGACATGGCGAGAACGTCCGTAGTCGTCAGGTCTTCGTGCCACTCAGGAACGACAAACCGGTCATCGTCCGTCAGGATCTCATGGAAGCGCTGCATCATCGCGCCTTCCCGGAGGTAATCGGCCTCTTCGTGCAGCTGGGACTTCGCCTCGGCGAAGACCGGCTTGTAGTCGACACCCTTCGGCATCTGACCAGACAGCTTGATCAGCGTCAGGACGTTATCGACATCGCTGTCGATGGAGTCCCGGACGCCCGGATACTGCACCTTGATGGCGAGCTCGCGCCCGTCCTTGGTGTTGCCCCTATGGACCTGACCGATGGAAGCGGCCGCAATGGGGCGCGGATCGAACTTGGCGAACTTCGACATCCAGCCATTGCCCCAGGCTTCGTTCAGCACACGGCGGAGCTGAGGCGGAGGCATGTGCACCGCCTGCTCACGAAGCCTTGCGAGGATCTCCGCGAGCTCCGGAGGCAGCATATCGTCACCGCCCATGGACATGAGCTGGCCGACCTTCATCGCTGCGCCGCGGAGCTGGGCGAGCTGCTCGGTCACCTTCTCAGCATTGCGGGGGGTGAAGAGCAGCTTCTCACCGTCAAGCGCCTCGCCGCGGGCAAGGGTCTTTGCGCCCTCCACGAGGACGTTTCCGGCGATGCTGGTGCCGAGACCGGTGAAACGGGCAAGACGTCCAAGCCTTTTGCTCGGCACGGCCATGCCGCTCTCGTCTCTCTCCTTGCGGGCCATGAGGCCTCCTTCGCGAAGCGTGACCCTCATATGGTGCGCGAGGTGGGGCTCGTCACCCGGACCGAAGGCCGCGAGAGAGACTGCGCTTGCCATTTGGCCTTGCGGGCCAGGAGCGTAAGCTCCCCGGAAACGAGATGCGAGAGAGGAACGCCATGACCAGCCGCCACGTCGAGAACCGCGACAAGTTCTGGCTTGAGGAGGCAGGACGCCTTCACTGGTTCAAGGAACCGATGGTTGCTTCGGACGTGAGCTGGGATGCCGAAGACTTCCATATCCGCTGGTACGAGGATGGTGTCCTGAACGCGAGTTATCAGTGCCTCGACCGGCATCTTGAAACGCGCGGCGAGAAAACGGCGATCCTCTGGGAGGGCGATGATCCCTCCGTCAGCGAGGCGATCACCTACCGCGAGGCCCATGAAGAGGTCTGCCGGATGGCGAATGTCCTCAAGGCGCGGGGCGTCGGCAAAGGCGACCGGGTCATCCTCTACATGCCGATGACGCCTGAAGCGGCCTACGCCATGCTCGCTTGCGCGCGGATCGGTGCGGTGCATTCGGTGGTCTTTGGCGGCTTCTCGCCTGAAGCGCTGGCTAGCCGGATCGAGGATTGCGGCGCGGTGGCCGTAATCACTGCCGACGAAGCCCGGAGGGGCGGCAAAACTGTTCCGCTCAAGGAGAATGTTGACCGCGCGATCGAGCGGGCCGGGAAGGCTGGCGACGCCGTCCACCTCGTCCTGACGGTGCGGGTCACCGGAGCGAAGGTCGGCTTCGAGGACGGCCGGGACCTCTGGTGGCACACGAGCCGCGACGACGTGACGAAGGAATGCCCTTCCGAGCCGATGGCGGCCGAGGACCCCCTCTTTATTCTCTATACGTCAGGTTCGACAGGCAAGCCCAAGGGCGTGGTTCATACGACCGGTGGGTACATGGTCTATGCCAGCTATACCCATGAGAAGATCTTCGAGGTCGCGGAGGATGATGTCTACTGGTGCACCGCGGACGTCGGCTGGATCACGGGTCATAGCTATATCGTCTACGGACCGCTAGCGAACGGCGTCACCACCTTGATGTTCGAGGGCGTGCCAACCTACCCTGATGCGAGCCGCATGTGGGAAGTGGTGGACAAGCACAAGGTCGCGCAG
Organism: Parvularcula mediterranea; assembly: GCF_013085255.1. Classification (GTDB taxonomy): domain Bacteria; phylum Pseudomonadota; class Alphaproteobacteria; order Caulobacterales; family Parvularculaceae; genus Parvularcula; species Parvularcula mediterranea. The sequence goes on along the minus strand of NZ_JABFCX010000003.1, from coordinate 29,077 downwards.
ATCTACACTGCGCCCACGGCCATTCGTGCCCTGATGCGCGAGGGCGACGGCCCTGTTAAAAAGACGAGCCGGGCTTCGCTCAAGCTACTTGGAACCGTCGGTGAACCGATCAATCCGGAGGCATGGCGCTGGTATCACGAGGTGGTTGGCGAAGGCCGCTGCCCCATCGTTGACACCTGGTGGCAGACGGAGACAGGCGGCGTACTGATCACGCCCCTCCCCTCCGACCCGATGACGAAGCCCGGCGCTGCGACCAAGCCGATGCCGGGGATCATGCCTGCGCTTGTCGACAATGACGGGAACCCGCTCGACGGCGCGGCGGAAGGCAACCTGATCCTGACCGAGAGCTGGCCCGGTCAGGCGCGCGGCGTCTGGGGCGATCAGGAGCGGTTCATCCAGACCTACTTCTCGACCTATCCGGGCCGCTATTTCACCGGCGACGGGGCAAGACGTGACGAGGGCGGAGACTACTGGATCACCGGGCGGGTCGATGATGTGCTCAACGTCTCGGGCCACCGCATGGGCACAGCGGAAATCGAGAGTGCCCTTGTCGCTCATCCTTCGGTCGCGGAGGCTGCGGTCGTTGGCTACCCCCACGACATCAAGGGACAGGGCGTCCATTGCTACGTCATCCTGAACCAGGGCACTGAGCCTACGGACGCGTTGGCGAAGACACTACGCGGCCATGTGCGCGAGGAGATCGGCCCTGTGGCAACGCCCGACCGGGTGCAGCTCGCTCCCGGCCTGCCGAAGACGCGCTCCGGCAAGATCATGCGGAGGATCCTCCGCAAGATTGCCGAGGGTCACCCCGACCAACTGGGCGATACCTCGACCCTTGCCGAGCCGCAGGTCGTGGACGCCCTGATCGACGGAGCGAAGCAGTTCGAGCCAGGAGAGTAGGCGGCTGAAGGTTCACCGTTTCTTGTATTCCTGTAGCCAGAGGCCGCAGCTTAGAATTGCATGCTGTCTGACGGAGGCGCTTCGCCCATGACCCTTGTCGATGAGCTCGTCAAAACGCTTGGCCTGACGCGTCAGCCCCTCCTGCTGGCTGCGCTCGATCAGCTGGCTGAAGGGGTGATCGTGGCGGATGAGCAAGGCAAGCTCGTCTTCGTCAACACCGCCGCCCACGCCATCCACGGGGTGAAGGCGCTGGACGTTGCGCCCGAGGAATACACCGAGACCTACCAGCTCCTCACCGTGGATGAAGAACCCTATCCGTTCGAGGACCTGCCGCTGGCCCGCGCGGTGATGCATGGCGAGACAGTTGAGGATGCGCACTGGAAGATCAAAAGGCCCGACGGCACGATCGTTGATGCGGTGGGCACAGCGCGGCCTGTGCTGGACAGTGAAGGAACGCAAGTTGCATCCGTCCTTACCCTGACGGACAAGACTGCCGAGCTGGCTGCCGAGAAAAATCTCGCGGCAGCCCTCGAGATGAAGGAAACGCTCCTTTACGAGGTCAACCACCGTGTAAAGAACAATCTCGCCCTCATCTCCGCGATGCTCAGGCTTCAGGCCAAGGGGCTCGATGGTCCGGGTCAGGAGGCACTTCGCGACATCTCCGGCCGCGTCAACGTCCTGGCCGATGTTCACGGCCGCCTCTACCAGACCGGAGGGCACAATGAGATCGAAGTCGTCAGCTTTCTGACGACCATCCTGCAGGATACGATTGCCTCGCTCGCGGACGAAGAGGTGGCGCTGCGCATCGAGCATGAGGGCGCGGAAAAGCTCACCATCGATCAGGCCGTTCCCCTGAGCCTCGCCATCAATGAATTCACGCTGAACTCCATCAAGCACGCGTTTGATGAAGTCGAGCATCCCGAGATTTCGGTTCGTATCGAAGCCAAGCCTGAAAAGCTCGTGGTGCGGTACGCTGACAATGGATGCGGCCTAGACCCGGAAAAGACCCAGAAGAAACGGCGCGGGATCGGTCAGGCGCTGATCACGAACCTGACTTCCCAGCTCGATGCCATAGTCGATCAGCGTACTGATGCTGAAGGCTTCGCCGTGGACGTGACGGTCCCGCTGAAGAACGATCATTGACAGCTTAGCGCTGAGTATCCATATCGAAGACCGAGCCGATGGAGGGGACGATGAACAAGTCTGCAATCTGACCAACTGAACGATCAGAACCTTGCAGGAGGCTTGTCATGTCTACCGACACCGCGCGGCTACCCGCGCCAGATACCGCCTATCCCATCACCCTTCCTGACGGCAGCACCTACAAGAGTGCCGCATTCCTGAAAGCCGTTATCGATCATCCGCGTATCGAGGTTGGCGAGTATACCTACGCCAACGCCTTCGATCCGCCGGACGACTGGGCAGCGAGGCTTGCGCCTTACCTTTACGACGTCTCGCCGGAGAAGCTGGTGATCGGCAAATTCTGTCAGATCGCGGATGGCGTGCGTTTCGTCACGGCATCGGCCAACCATCGCTATGACGGGATTTCGTCCTTTCCATTCATGATGTTCTCGCTGGACGATCCAACGGAGCGGCCTTCAATGCCGGGGCCGGGGCCCGATACGATCATCGGGAACGATGTCTGGATCGGAGACGGCGCCACGATCCTTCCCGGAGCCACGCTCGGCGACGGGGTAATCGTCGGTGCGAACTCCACGGTGGGGGGAACGATCCCGCCCTACTCGATCGTCGCTGGCAGTCCGGCCCGGATCATCCGTAGGCGCTTCTCCGACGAGGTGATCGCGGAGCTCCTGAGGATTGCGTGGTGGGACTGGCCACCTGAGAAGATCGCCAGCGCCGAAGCTGAGATCTGCGGCGGCAACGTCGAGGCCCTCGCGGCACTCGCTTGAAAAAGCAGGCCCCGCCGGGCCGTTTTGATCGCTCGACCAGGCAACGAAATCCTTGGGCGGGCTCTTGTTCTTTCTTTACCGCAAAACGATATGTGGTAGCGTTCAAGGACGCGTGACTATCAAGGGGCTATCATGCTGAAGATCAAAGGACTGACCAAGACGTATCCCAATGGGGTCAAGGCTCTCGACGGAGTCGACCTTGATGTGGGGCTGGGCATGTTCGGCCTTCTGGGGCCAAACGGCGCTGGCAAGTCCTCCCTGATGCGGACCCTTGCGACGCTCCAGGACGCAGATCGCGGCGAGGTGACCTTTGGCGATATCGATGTCCTGAAGACCCCTGACCCGGTGAGGCGTCAGCTGGGCTACCTGCCCCAAGACTTCGGCGTCTATCCCCGGATTTCCGCGATCAAGCTTCTCGATCACATCGCGGTCCTCAAGGGCCTGTCGAATGCCAAGGAGCGAAAAGAGGTCGTCCACGAACTTCTCCGCCAGACGAACCTCTGGGACGTCCGCAAGAAAGCCCCTGCCACCTATTCCGGCGGTATGCGTCAGCGCTTCGGCATCGCTCAGGCCCTGCTCGGTGACCCGAAGCTGATCATCGTGGACGAGCCAACCGCTGGCCTCGACCCGGAAGAGCGCAACCGCTTCCACAACCTCCTGTCGGAGATCGGCGAAAACGTCGTGGTCATCCTGTCGACCCACATCGTTGAGGACGTTGCTGACCTCTGCCGCGACATGGCGATCATGAACCAGGGCCGGATTGCCATGAAGGGCAAGCCTTCGGAGCTCGTCGAAATCGTGCAGGGCAAGATCTGGCGTAAGGTCATCGAGAAATCGCAGCTCGACGATCACCAGGCCCGCCACCAGGTCGTCAGTGCACGCCTCGTCCAGGGCCAGACCGTGATCCGCGCCTACTCGGACGGCGACCCCGGCGATGGCTTCGAGCCGGTCGAGCCGAACCTCGAGGACGTCTACTTCGCGACCATCAGAGGCGCCATCGGCGGCCAGAACCAGGCGAAGGCTGCCTAAGATGCTCTCCTCGATCTTCCGGTTCGAGCTCGGCTACCAGACTAAGGGCGCCGGCTTCTTCGCCATTTTCGGTATCTTCTTCCTGCTGGTTTTCGGCAGCGTCGTGGTGGACTCGATCCAGATCGGCGCTTCCGAAGCCGTGAACATCAACTCGCCGGGTGCAGCGACAGTCACCATCGGGATCATGTCGCTCTTCGGCATGTTCATCCCTGTCGTGATGATGGCCACCGGCGTGACAAGGGACAAAAGTCTCAAGACGGACGAGATGTTCGGCTCTCTGCCCGTCTCTCCAAGGACCATGCTGACAGGGCGCTATTTCGGCGGCCTCTTTGCGACCTTCATGTGCTTTGCAGCCATCCCGCTCGGGTTTACCCTCGGTACGCTGATGCCTTGGCTGGACCCTGAGAATCTCGGTCCCCACCGGCTGGATCTGATCCTCTACATCGCGGTGATCATCGGCGGCCTGAACATGCTGATCATCGGCACGCTGCTGTTCACCGTCGCCAACATGACCCGCTCGCTCATCGCCACGTGGGTGGCGCTGGTGGCACTTCTCATCGGCTACGTGATCGCGAACCTGATTGCCGGCCAGCTTGAAGCGCGGACAACGGCTGCGCTCATGGATCCCTTCGGGCTATCTGCCTATGGCGAGATCACGCGGTACTGGACCGCTGCCGAACAGAACACGCAGGCCGTGCCGCTGACGGGGATCTTCCTTCAGAACAGGCTCCTGTGGGGCGGCATCGCGCTGGCGCTCCTCGCCCTCAACATCGCCCTGCCCAAGGGCATCAGAGGCCCGAGCTTTGCCCGTTTCAAGAAAGAGACGAAGAGCCCGCTCGGCTCGGCGCTCCGCGAAGTCACCCTGCCGAGGGTCGAACCCGCACCGCTCTATTCGAGCAACCTCCAGCAGTTCGCCCGGAGGACGCGGTTCGAGGTCTTTGGCATCGTCCGGTCGGTAGCCTTCTGGATCGTGCTGGCGCTGTCGGTGTTCAACACCGTGGGCTCCCTCGCCTTCCTGCAAAGCTGGTACGGCGCGCAGGCGCTGCCTGTGACGAGGCTGACGATCAATGCAATCGAGGGCACTTTCGTCTTCGTGCCGCTGATCATCGCGGTTTACTACACCGCGGAGCTGATCTGGCGTGAGCGGACGGTCAAGTTCAACGAGATCATCGATGCCACGCCGACGCCGTCATGGGTCTTCGTCGGGTCGAAGTACCTCTCGACGCTCGTCGTCCTCGTGCTGCTCGCAACCTTCGCTGCGCTAACGGCGATCATCAGCCAGCTTGTCCGCGGCTACACGATCCTCGAGCTCGATCAGTACGCGGTGCGGCTGTTCTTCTTCATGGTGATCAATTTCGGCCTTCTGACGGTCCTGGCGCTGTTCTTCCAGGTGCTGCTCAACAACAAGTGGGCGGGCATTGGTGCAATTCTCGCCTACTTCGTCCTGTCGATTGCCGTCAGCGAGATGGGCTTCAACCACTGGCTCTACACCTTTGGCAGCGGCATCAACCTCAACTATTCGGATATGGACGGGTACGGATCGACTATGTACCCGACCCTCGTGATGTCGGCCTACTGGATCGCCTTCTCGGTTATCCTCGGGCTGGTCACCTTTGCTCTCTGGAGCCGGGGAAGCCTCGATCCGATGCTGTCACGGTTCAAGCGCATGCCCGACCGGTTCAGCGGTGGTTCTCTGGTCGCACTCGCGGTCAGCGTCCTTGTCTTCGCGGGGCTTGGCGGCTTCGTGTTCTACAACACGAACGTCATCAACACCTACATGACCGAAGACCAGCTCGAAGAGCGCGCCGTCGCCTATGAAGAGACATACCGCCAGTACGAGTTCACACCAATGCCGAGCGTCATCGACGTCGAGCTGACGGCGGAACTCTTCCCCGATGATCGGCGTGCTGACCTCTCCGTTGACTACGTTATTGCCAACAAGACCGACGCGCCGATGGGGACGGCCCATGTCGACTATTCGCGGCAGGTTGAGGTCCTTGAGCAGTCCATCGAAGGCGCCACGCTGACGACGGAAGATGCGGACAACGCCCACTACATCTTCACCTTCGACCCAGCTCTCCAGCCGGGCGAAGAGCGGGCGATGACGGCTAGTGTCCGCTACGACTATGAGGGGTTCAGGAACGGCAGCCAGGGCGGTCCGATCCGCAAGAACGGCACGTTCATGAACTCGAGCCTGCTCCCCGTGATCGAGTGGGGCTCGGGCAAGATCCTTACCGACCGTGCCGAGCGGAGGAAGCGGGAGCTCGAAGAGATCCCACGCCTGCCTAAGCTCGAAGATGAGTTCTACCGCAATGTCGGCATCCTCGGCGGTGCGGACTGGATCGACTTCAAGGCGACCGTGACGACCGATGCCGACCAGATCGCCATAGCGCCGGGTTACCTCGTCAGTGAAGAGACGAATGGCGACCGTCGCACCTTCGTCTACGAGCAGGACGTGCCGATCCAAAACTTCTACTCGGTCCAGTCGGCCGAGTACGTGGTCGAGGAAGATGTCTGGCGCGCGCCTGAAGGCATGGAAGACGTGCAGCTGCAGGTCTTCTATGACGAGAAGCATCCCTACAATGTCGAGCGCATGATCGAGGCGATGAAGTCGAGCTTTGACGTCTTCACCGAGGTCTTCACGCCCTTCCAGTACCGGCAGATGCGTATTCAGGAGTTCCCGTGGGCAAGCTTTGCCCAGAGCTTCCCGAATACCGTGCCGTACTCGGAGAATATCGGCTTCATCACTGATCTCAGCGGAGAGCGTGATCCTGACTCGATCGACCCTGTGACCTACGTCACGGCTCACGAGGTCGCGCACCAATGGTTCGGACACCAACTGTCCGCTGCCAACGTGCAAGGCGCCACCATGCTGATCGAGAGCTTCGCCCAGTATGGTGCTCTCCTCGTCATGGAGGAAGTCTTCGGACGCGAGCACATGCGCCGGTTCCTGCGCTATGAGCTCGACCGCTATCTCTCAGGCCGTGCGAACGAGCCGATCGAGGAGATGCCGCTTTACCGTGTCGAGAACCAGCAATACATCCACTACCAAAAAGGTGGTCACGTGATGTACCTGCTGCGCGATCAGCTTGGCGAAGAGGTCGTCAACAGTGCCGTGAAGCGGATGATCGAGGAGTGGGGCTATCGCTCCAAGCCTTATCCTCGGACCACGGACTTTCTTGCGATCCTCCGCGAGGAAGCAGGCGCGGAGCATGAGCAGCTCATCCAAGACCTCTTCGAGCGGATCGTTCTCTACGATGTCGATGTGACGTCGGCAGAGATGGTCGAACTCGATGGTGGAAGCTGGGAAGTCACCCTCGTCGTCGATGCCAAGAAGCTCGTCGCTGATGGCGAGGGCAACGAAAGCGAAGAGCCGCTCAGCATGGACGTCGATATCGGTGTCTTCTCGACCCATCCCGAGGACGTGAAAGATGGCGACGACCACATCATCGCCTTCGAGCGCCAGACCATCGTGTCGGGAGAGCAGACCATCGTCCTCACCGTCGACGAGAAGCCCTCATTTGCTGGCGCCGATCCTTACAACAAGCTGATCGACCGCCGCCCGGAGAACAACGTGACGGAGGTCGAGGAAGCTTCCGACGAGGGCTGACGCGAGCCAACCATGCCGCCCCCGCGCGGCATGGACACTTCGTTACAGGCCGCAAGCTTGCGGTCCCCTCCTCCGCTGTGGTGAACTCATGGCGGAGGAACAATCCAGATGACCAGTAGGGATGCCTTCATCGCCGCGCACCGCTTTGGCCTTGGGCCTAAGTCCGGTGAGCTTGAGCGCATTGCCCCCGATCCCAAGGGCTGGCTTTCGGCACAGGTGGGTAAGACAGGCGTTCCCGGTGACGTCGAAGCGTCGATGCCCTCTGAGAAAATCACCCGCACCCTCGCCGGCGCCGCATCACCTGACCGGCAGAAGACCCGGCGGATCCTGCGGGAGCAGGCCCAGTCCGAAGTCAACGCAATGCTCGCTCACCGGATCGGTAGCGAAAACCCCTTCGCCGAACGGATGGTCCTGTTCTGGATCAACCACTTCAACGTCTCCGCGAGTCGGGGCCTCACGACCGCTCTCCAGCCAAGCTATGAGCGCGAAGCCATTCGTCCTCACGTCAGTGGTCGGTTCGCGGACCTTCTGTATGCGGTCCTCACTCATCCGGCGATGATCGAGTATCTCGACAACAACAACTCCCTCGGCCCCAATTCGCCCGTGGGCCAAAGGCGGCCTGTCAAGATCAACGAAAACCTCGCCCGTGAAACCCTCGAGCTTTACAGTTTGGGCGTGAACGGAGGATATACGCAGCAGGATATCATCGAGCTTGCAAAGATCCTCACCGGCTGGTCCTTCCCCGGCCCCAACGTGTTCCGGGCCGAGAAAACCTTCAGAAAGCGCTTCCCGAACATGGAGTTCGAAAAGCGGGAGGGACACGCAGCCTTCTATCGCCTGATCCATGAGCCGGGACCGAAGACGGTCCTTGGCAAGACCTATCGCGGCGAACCGGGTTCGGAGCTGCGCGCGGTCGTGGAAGACCTCGCAGCTCATCCGTCTACGGCGCGTTTCCTTTCGACGAAACTCGCAAGGCATTTTGTCAGCGACACTCCCTCCGAGAACGTCATCGCCAAGCTGTCCAGCGTCTATCTTCAGTCAGGCGGAGACCTCAAGGTCTTGCAGGCGGCACTCATTGAGCTGCCCGAGGCATGGGAGGAGCCGCTCCCGAAGGCCAAGTCTCCCTACGAATTTCTCGTCGCCGGAATGCGCGCGATGGGACCGGGGGAGATCAATCACAAGCACATCTCCCAAGGGCTCATGCAGATGGGCCAGCAGCTCCACAAGGCCCCCTCGCCCCAAGGATGGCCGGACACGGAGGATGTCTGGTTCGCTCCTGCGCGGCTCCTGAGGCGGGTCGAGGTCGCACAGCTCCTGGCGAAACGCTATGGCCGCGACCGCAACCCCGACCTCTTCCTTGAACAGACCATTGGCCCTGTCGCTGGCGACGAGATCAGGCGGGTCGTGCGCGGCGCACCTTCGGGGGCCGACGCCATTGCCTTCATCCTTGCCTCCCGCGAGTTCCAGAGGAGATGACCATGTTGAACCGCAGGCGTTTCCTTTCCGGGACAGCAGCCGCTTCGGTCGCGCTCCTGCCCGGTGCTGCGGTCGCAAGAGCCGAGACTGATCGCAGGTTGGTCTTTATCATCCAGCGCGGTGCCCAGGATGGTCTCCACGCACTTCCTCCCTATGCGGAGCGGTCCTACTACGACGGACGCCCAAAGATCGGCGTGCCGCCGCCCGGCACCGAAGGCGGAGCGCTCAAGCTTGATGGCTTGTTCGGCCTGCATCCTTCGCTCACGGGTCTGCACAGACTCTATGAGGAGGGCGAGCTCGTCGTCGCCCCGGCGGTGGCAACGCGGTACCGGAGCCGCTCCCACTTCGACGGCCAGAACCTCCTCGAGAACGGGAGCGGCGAACCCTTCGGCGCGAGTTCCGGCTTCCTCAACCGCGCCCTCGCTTCGCTCGGATCGGCTGGCGACCGCACAGCGGTGAATGTCGGGCTGGCTGCACCCCTCATGCTCCAAGGCCCTGCCAAGACGCGGACCTTCGCTCCCAGTGAAACCGCGCCGCTGAGTTCAGACTTCGTATCCCGTCTGCAGACGGCCTATTCCGGCGACCCGGTGCTCGCGGAAGCGTTTGAAAGCGCCATCCAAGATAGCCGAATGGTATCCCTCGACCCGCAGGAAGCCCGGTCCATCAACCGTGGTCGGAATATGGCGCACACTGCGCACATCATCGGCACACTTCTGAGAAGCAAGGAGGGACCGCGGGTCGCGGTTCTGGAATCGAACGGCTGGGACACCCATGACGGGATCAATTTCCGCTCTCGGAAACTCTTCAGTGACCTTGATTCTTCGATCCTTGCACTGAAGAAGGCACTTGGTCCGAGCTGGAAGAAGACCGTGGTGGTCACGATTTCCGAGTTTGGCAGGACGGCCCGCGAAAACGGCAGCAAGGGAACCGATCACGGCACAGGAGGGACGAGCTTCCTCGCCGGGGGCGCGGTCCGTGGTGGCCGCATCATCGGCGACTGGCCCGGAACGCGGGACAGCGACCTCCTCAGGAACCGAGACCTCTACCCTGCGAACCCCACCGAAGGGCTTCTCAAAGGGCTCCTTCACGACCATCTCGGCGTGACAGAGGCCGCCCTTGAAAGCCGCGTATTCCCTGGGTCGAGGAGCCTTCAGCCGGTGCAGGGGCTCCTCAGAAGCTGAATTGGCGCGAAGCCCCTACCCAACATCGGAAAGGTCAGCTAAGCGGCGCTCTCGGCCGGAGGAGTGGCAGAGTGGTCGAATGCGGCGGTCTTGAAAACCGTTGGGCGTTTACGCGTCCCGGGGGTTCGAATCCCTCCTCCTCCGCCATTTCCGGCTGAACCAGCCGAGCCGAGATCCTACCGCAATGAAAGCCGAACAGGCTGGGCCTAGCCTTTCTTTTTGATCCGCTTCCAGCCTAGACCGCCTGCGATCATTGGCGCGAAGAGCCAGATGCCCCCGGGGATGGGGACGGCTTCGGCGCTGATCGCCATGGCGTTGTCCGTAGACGAACTGAAGGAGAGCGAGCGATAGCTCAGACCCGATGACAGCTGATTGCCGCCGTTAGAGTCAGGATCGCCAAACCCAGCTTGCGCACCGATGCAGACCAGAGGACCGCCCTCAAAGGGCGCACAGCCGTCGGCGCTCGAGGCTATCGCTGACGTCATGACGAAGAATTCGAGTGTCTTGCTCTCACCCGCAGCCAAGGTGCCAAGGTCAATCCCGAACTTGGTTTCGTCCCACCAGTAGTACTGACTGTTGACGACGTCGCCGTTGGAGCCATCGGCGAGCCTGAAGTTTTCGAGCTCTATGCCCGAGAATGACGAGGTCTGAACAGTATCACTGACGGAAATCTCCCCCTCAAAGAGAGATGTGCTGTCGAGGGTCGCCCCAAAGACCACCTGTGCGGAAGCGTCGTGTGCACCTCCAGGCGCGCTGTAGTCGATACACATATCAAGCGTGGAAAGGTTACACGAACTGTTCGGCTCGACGATCCCTGCACCACCGCCAAAGATGGTCCCGTTCCAGAAAAGTGTTTCCGCGATTGTGCTTTCGTTCGTGATAGTCACAACCACGCGGTTGTTGGAAGTCGCTGACGCCCCACCGAACGCTGTCACCCCGTTCGCGAATGTCACGCCATCAACCGGATCGTCAAAGCCCGAGGCCGTCACGGTTGCGAAGGCACTGAAAGCGTTTCCGTTGGAACGGCGAACGGTTCCTCCAACTGGATAATCCGGCCCCAGCGTTTCGACGCCTCCGCCGCCGGCCTGAATTGAGCCGGAGAATTGGAAGGTCGGCGAAATCGTCGCCCCCTGTGCAGCCGAAACAAGAAGTGCTGATCCCGCAGCACTCGCGAGTAATGTCTTGAATAGTTTCATGTTCCTAACCCCTCTGCGCTGACGCAAACCCTCATGGTTAAAAGTCTTCGCAGATCGCCTCATTTTCCTCAAGCCAAGCATCACCTTGGGGAACAGTTGCTCGCATGATTTCGAGACCTGCATCACAAGCTTCAAGCGCTGCAGTCTTATCGCCGGATGCGTTGATGGCAATGGCACGGTAAACCAGAAGGTCTCCATGATTGGCATGATCAGGAGGAAAGAGAGTGTCGTATATGCTCTTGGCTTCATCAAAGCTGGCGAAAGCATCCTCGATGAGGCCTTCATTAGCCTGGAATTGTCCTAGGTAGATTCTCGTTATCGCTATCTCCTCGTGGTTCGGTCCGTATGCAGCTTCGAACCCCGCGATAGCCTTACGCATGGCCTCCTCGGATCCTGCAAAGTTGCCAGAGGCCGCGAGAATTCGTCCGTGTAGCAAGTGTGTCCGAGCGAGGTTCGGGTGGGATGGCTCAAGCACCCGGTTGTAAGTGACCAAAGCCTCCTCAATGCTCCGGGCGGCCTGCTCTGTACGACCTGCACGAAACTCGACGAGTCCGCGGTTCTGAATGCCGTTCGCGACGTTGATGTGGTTGGGACCGTGAAAGCGCTCAAGATTGGTGATCGCTCGGGAGAGGTAATCGATGGCTAGATCACTTTCGTCCGCATACGAATACATTGTACCTAGCTGGGTCTGCGCTCTTGCGAGCTGCCGGGTTCCCCCCTCTCCTGAGAGCGTGTAGTGGTCGATTGCCTGAAGCATTCGGTCGATGCCAGCCTGCTTGTCATAATCTCTGTACGCAGCAATGTTTGCGAGAACTTCGAGTGCCTCGCCGCCGATAAGATGTCGGTCGTCGGCATCGTACCCTGACCCGTCAAGCTCCTCGAGAACGCGGCCCGCAAGGGCCGACGCCTCTTCGTTGCTGTTGGTGAGATAGAGGAGGTTGGCAAGTCGCGTCGATGCGGCGAGCCTGTCCTGAACGGATACGCCAGGCGCCGCGATAGCCCGGTTGAGAGCGTCCTTGGCGGTGTCGATTTCGCCAAGACTGGCGTAGACCCGCCCGAGGTCCGCCAAGAGCTTTGCCTGGACCTCTGGTTGCTCCGCGAAAGCTTCGTCTATTCTGGCAAAGCCTCTCTCGATGACGGTCAGTGCAGTGATCGTTTTGGGGTTCTCCGTGGCCGGGTTGGCGACCTCGAAGATAGAAACGAGGAATTCAGACGACGCGTTGGCGATGTCCCGTTCTCGCTCGGCTATAGCCTGCTGCTCCTCAGCGAGTGCCTCTTGCTGAAAAGCGTAGACCGCAAGCCCGCCCATAGCGACGGAAAGGACGCCCATGAGACCCGCAGCCTGTGCCATCCGGCGCTGCCTTCGCTGGGCCATTCGCTGCGTAAGCTGATCAAGGCCGACGCCGAGCATCCCGGAAGCGAGCTTCTGGAACGCCAGCTTACGGCCGTCGCCCTCAGGCCGGAAATCGGCGGCGATGGGCTCTCTCGGCTTGTCAGATCCCTCAGGTGGCGCGACCAGCGCTGGCGGGAAGCATCCTGGCTTGCCCTCACCAACCTCCGCACCCGGATCACCGCCGACGATAGCAGCAAGCACGCGCTCATCACCATGGATTGAGCGATACCGGCGGATCTCTTCATTGGCCCAGACGGAGTTCGCAGAGGCCGGGGAGCAGAGGACGATCAGGAACTCGGAGTTGGTGAGCGCTTCTTCCAACGCAGGGGCGAGTTCGCTCGACGAGGATAGCTCATCCCGGTCACGAAAGACTGGCGTCAGCCGCCGCTCGACCGGGCCGAAACGTCCCTCCGTCCCAATGATGTTCTTGGGCGTACGGAAGGTTTCAAGACGCAAGTGAAGAGACTGCGCCTCGCGCTTGTCCTTGTGCGCGTAGGAGATAAACGCCTTATACTGACGGGCCTGGCTCACAAGGCAGCGCCAAAGCGTTTGCGGATGACGGTCGCATTTCGTTCCATGGCCCAATTATAGGGCCGCGAAGCAGCGCCGCACGCCAGAATGGCAGCGCGTTCATTTACAATGGCTTATCGGCTGGATGGTCCGGAAGGTGGCCCGGCGTCACTCCGAAACGACATCGCCTTTCATGGGAGCGAGCTGCCTCAGGAGCTTGTTCTGAACACCGAACGGGATGTCGTTCTGACGCATCGCCTCCTGCAAGACCTCGACCAGGGCCATGAAGTGTGCCTGGGTCAGACCTAGCGGGTCATGCGAGGCCTTCATGCTCAGCCCGTCATAGACGCAAGGACCACCGGAAACTTCGCAAAGCTGCAGGGTGAGCTTGTCCTTGAAGCGCTCGATGTTCGTCTCTTCGAAGGTCGGGGCAATCAGGGGATCTGCGAGGGAGAGAGTTGTGAAGTCCTCGACGATCTTTCGGATACCGGCCTTCTCACCAAGATCCGTATAGAGACGGTCGTTGGCGACGGCGTAGCCAACAAGGGACAGGCTGATGAAGAGTGTGCTGATAAAAAACCGCATGATGCCTCCTAGAAGCCCAGTTGCAGTGAGAGATAGGTACCGCCCTGCTCATCCTGCAGTGCGATGGAGCCGAGCTGCACGTAGGCGAGGGTCAGCGAGGCGTTCTTATTGAAGAAATAGGCTCCGAACACGTCGTAAGCGTGCTCTTCCTTGGCGAAGCCAAGGTTGTCCGGTTTGGAGCGGTACTCCGCGCCTACCGCCAGCTTTGGGCTTAGCAGCTTGACGAGAGACACTTCGAACTGAGGCGTGCACGCATCTTCCTGATCACCGCCATAGCCGAGGAAGCCGAACTGGTTCGCCCGCGTCATACGTACCGTGCCGTTGACGAGCAGCCCCTGTCCAAGAAACAGCTTGCTTGCTGCGATGTAGTAATCCGTACCCGTGCTCTCCTCGGCTCCTACGGCGCTGAGAACAGCGCTATCGCTCGTAGACTTGTGCTGCACCCCGAGCGAGATCTGAGGCACCAAGCTGTCTTGATCGAAGATTGCGTCACCGAGCAGGCGAACCTTGGCACCCACGGTCTGGGTCTCAAAACCGAAGCCTTCGCCAAGGCCAAGGGCGGCCCCGGTATCACCTGTGCCAAAGACGCTTTGCGCGTAGGATAGCTCGATGCGGTCATAGAGGCCTACAGCCACGCCAGCTGATCGCACCTCGAAGTTCGGCAGAAGAATATGCGTGTAGTGAACATTACCACCAACGGAACGATCGGATCCGTACCCGGTGATCAGCGCCCACGCCGCAAGCCCTCCGCCGCCAGCGCCCTCAACCTGACTGACACCGCCGGTCGCAAGGAGCCTTGCAGAATCGCCAATGGGAAGGAGCTGAGCGCCCGCGAAACTCGGCCAAAGTGCGAGGAAAGCAACCATTAGTCTTAACACAGAGTTCCTCTATCGTTATGTTCTAGGCTCGAGCGGTCGCAGAGAATGCTCAACAAAAGGCTCTCTCTAGGCTCAAGTCTTTGTGAGGCTGGTGTCGGACCGCTCTTCGGCATCAACGGCGCTCTTCCATTTGGCGATCATCTCGATGAGAGCGTTCTTCTTGATTGGCTTCGGGATGAAGTCGTCGATGCCGGCTTCCCGAACAAGGGCTCTGTCCGTGTTCAGAACGTGCGCAGTGGCAGCGATGATCGGAACCCTAGGCCAGCCATTCTCTTCTTCGAGGCGCCTGACTTCACGCGCTGCGGTCAGGCCATCCATCACCGGCATGGAGAGGTCGGTCAGGAAGATATCGGGGCGCCTCGCCTGATAGAGCTCAAGCGCCACCGCTCCGTTCTCTGCGATCGTCAGAGATACTTCCTCGGTTGCCAGCATGGTCTTGATCACCATCTGGTTGACCGCATTGTCCTCGGCCAGAAGGATATGGAACTCCTCTTGATGCTGGACCTCAATTTGCTCAGCCTTCGGAGTTTCAGGGGGTGGCGCCACCCAGGCAGGCGCAAACTCTTTCTCCGCTTCACGTTCAGCGGGCGCCTTGTCGGACCCCGTGACCTTCATCATCGCGTTGAAAAGTCGCGAAGCACCGATCGGCTTCGAGACCCAGTCCGCGTAAGTACCGAGATAGTCTTCCGGCGGTCCCATTGTCGTGTCCACGGACGAAAGCATGATCACCGGGATCGCGGCAAAACGCGGATCTTTCTGGATCCGGCCAGTGAACTCATCGCCGCTTTCCTGGGGCATATGGAAGTCCATCAGTATAAGCTCTATCGGCTCGCCTGAGTCATGCGCAGCACTGAGGTGCTCCTCAGCTTCCTTCCCCGAGGAAGCCAGATGGCATTCGATCTCCCAGCTCTTCAGGAACTCCGAGACGACCAGCCGGTTCACCGGGTTATCATCGACAGCGAGGACCCGGAGATTATCGAACTGCGGGCCGCTTTGGTGCTTGCGGAGCTCGGCATTCTTGTTGACCGGAAGCTTCAGCTTGATCGTGAAACAGGAGCCCTCACCAACCTCGCTGGTCGCGGAGATATCCCCACCCATCAGGTCCACGAGCTCTTTAGAGATGGCGAGGCCAAGCCCGGTGCCTTCGAAGCTGCGGGACTTGCTGTCGTCGGCCTGCTCGAACTTATGGAACATGCGCGGCAGATCTTCAGGGGAGATCCCGATGCCCGTGTCCCGCACCTCAACGGTGAGGTGCGCATGGTCACCGATCCTCACTCCCTCAACGTTCAGAAGCACATGGCCTTCGCTCGTGAACTTCACCGCATTGCCGCAGAGGTTCCCGAGCACCTGGCGCAGGCGTGCCTCATCTCCTTCGACGCCCTCCGGCACGCTCGGCGCATAGCGGACGATCAGCTCGATCCCCTTCTGCCGGGCCGAGGCCTGCATCATGGCGCCAACCTCGGTGACGGTCTGGCGCAGATTGAACGGCTCGGACGCCAGCTTCATCTTGCCAGCGTCGAGCTTCGAGAAATCGAGGATCGCGTTGATGACGCTCATCAGGTTGGTGCCTGACGAGAGGATAAGAGAGACGAGTTCTGACTGGCCGTCAGTCAGCTCTGTAGACTGAAGTACTTCCGTCAGACCGAGGACACCGTTCATCGGTGTCCTGATTTCATGGCTCATATTGGCAACGAAGTTTGACTTCGCCACTGCCGCCGCCTGGGCCTTTTCAGAAGCGTCGCGGAGAGCGACTTCACGATTTTTGATGGCGGTGATGTCTGTCCAGATGACGATGGTCTCGCCGTCGCGGGTCTCCGAGCGGGAGCTGCTGACCCAGCCCCCCTCGCCAAGCTCGATCTCCTCGCCATCCCGTTGGGCTTCGAGGAAGGCCGGGTCGAGAGGTCCGCCGGTATCGAAGTCCTCTTCAGGGAAAAGGCTGCTGACCCGTGAGTTTTTGTAGATGATGCCGCCATCGCCGCCGACGATCATGATGGCCGGCCCCGCACTTTCAAAGGCGTCGGCCATCCGCACTTCGGCGGAGCGGGAGCGTTCTTCCTCGCGGGCGATCATCGCGCTGATGCTCGCCTGCATCGACTTCATCGAACGCAGGAGATCGCCGATCTCACCCTTTCCGCCTTCAGGGAGCCAAGCCTTGAAATCTCCCTCCGCAACGCGGTGGGCAGCGTCCGCTGCGATCTTCAGTGGACGTGCAATCTGGCGCGACATCGCGACCGACATGAGGATAGCCAGCAGCATGGCGCAGGTAATCGCTGTGGTCGCAAGGCTCCGCGACGTGTTCACCGCTTCGAGCGCGCGTTGGCGTTCCCGGAAGCTGTCGAGAGTCATGGTCTCGGTGAGAAGGTCAAAGCGGGTGGTGAGTGCCGCCGCTCTCTCCCGCTCGATGTCTCCGGTCGCACCCTCGCCTGCCACGTCGAGCCACGCCTCGAATTCGGCCCGGGCTTTTTCGATCTGCAGCTTGGCTGCGTTGCTCAGAACGCGCGCCTCGGCGACGTCGAGGTCCTCGTGGAAGATCTCGCGGAGCTCGTCGATCGGGTCTCCGTCGCGCAGCTTGACGCGGATTTGATTGAAGTTCGCGTTGGCCTTGAGGGTGTAGTTCAGCGCTTGGAATGGCCGGTCATAGGTCTCGCGGACGATCTCGCCTGCTTCGCCGACAGCACGCACACTCCAAGCGCCATAGCCCAGAAGGATGAGGCTGAGGACGCCGAGCGCTAGGAAAATCCGCGCTGCAATTGAATGAAACCAACGCCGCATCGGCTCTAACGCTCAATCTTTCCATCGTATCGCGGACACTATTTTTACCATCTCGCTTAAATCGCCGTGAAGTTGATCCTGCTGTTCTTAGGCAAAGCGAGGACAGACGATGAAGAAATACGCGCTGATGACTGGGTTGATCGTTGCGTTGCCTGCGTTCGGCTGGGCAGAAGACCCTGTGAAGATTTCGCAGGAGGGCCGCCGTTTTCATCCTGCGGAGGTTACGATTGCACCCTCGATGCCTATGCATGTCCTCAATGACGACCGTTTCACTCACCACATTTTCTATGAGGCGAAGGACGAGACCTTCGATTCAGGGGAGCAGCCGCCCGGCCGGGCCGTGGACATCACCTTTGACGAAGAGGGTGAGTATCATGTTCAGTGTGCGATCCATCCAAAGATGAAGCTCAAGGTGACCGTCGCCGAGCCCAAATGAAAAAAGCCCCGCCGGAGCGGGGCTTTCCTCAATGGAACTCACTCGGAGCAAGTGGATCAGATCAGCTCTGCGATGCCGCGGAGCTGGTCCGAAAGCGCGTTCAGCCGTGCATTGGCCTGCGCGTTACGGCGGGTCATCTTGATGCCCTCAGCAGCTTTGACGAGGCTGTCCGCAACGGTCGTGTCCTCGCCCTCCGCATCGAGAAGGGACTCTGACTGGTCAAGCAGTGCACGGATCGACGAGATCGCGTCTCTGCGCATGCCGCCATCGCGCTCCAGCTGGTCAAGATAAGCCTTCGCCACGACCGGGTGGTTGGGCCAGCTGACCGTGTATTGCTGCTGCGGATTGAAGGTGTCGCCCATGTCCGCCATCGCGGCCGCTGCGATTTCGTTCTCCGTCATGTGCTCGCTCGCCTCGAGCGACAGAACATCCAGACCACGGACGATCTCAGTCCCGTAAATTTTGCCGTTGTACCAGTAGGTCGACCAGTAACCGCCAACGACCATCCGCTCCTCATGGATCGGACCACGGTCGAAGAACGCAATTTCCTGCGGCTCGCTTGAGTCGGTAAAGTCGATCACAGAAAGACCGCCTTGGTACCACGCTTGCGCGAAGATATCGCGGCCTGGAACCGGGATCACCGAGCCATTGTGCGCGACGCAGTTCTCTTGGTCAGCCTGCGGAGCGTCGATTTTATAGTAGCTCGCGAACTCGAGCTTTCCATCGACGATGTCGTAGATCGCGTTGGCGCCCCACGTCTTGGGGTCCGAAGCACGGCAGCGCGGCTGCGTTCCGCCGCCCCACTCGTCCGTGAAGAGAACTTTCGTTCCGTCATTGTTGAAGGTCGCCGAGTGCCAGTAGGCAAAGCCCTTGTCCGTCACATCGTCGATCCGCACCGGGTTCAGCGGATCAGCAATATCGAGGATGATGCCGTTGCCGGAGCACGCGCCCGCAGCGATCTTCGCTTCCGGGAAGATCGTGATGTCATGGCATTGGTCCGTACGCCGCGTCGACTGGGTATCATCGCCGTGGTCGCCGCCCTGCCAGAGACCGGCAAGACGGCCCGTTTCAGCATCTGCGAAGACGCCCGGGCTCGACACGATGCGGGCCTTGGAGGGGTCAGCCACAGGGATCTCGATCACATCAATGCGGAAGAGCGCCGTGCGATCGTCACCGGGAACGCCGCCGACGCAGCCTTCAAGCTCTTCGCCATCACGGATGGACGAGGTGCCCGAGTTGTAGACAACGATCCGCTCGTCGTCGGCCGATACGATCGAGTGGGTGTGCGAGCCGCGGCAAGTCTGGACGATACCGACCTGGCGGGGACGCTTGAGATCGCTGATGTCGAAGATCCGCAAGCCCCGGAAGCGGTCCTCGCTGACGTCCTCGGCAATGCCTTCGAGGCCGCAGTCAACACGGCCGCGCGTCTGTTCGACCGACATCACGAGGAGATCGCCGACGATCGAAACGTCACCCTGACCACCCGGGCAGACCACGGACGAATAGAGGGTGGGCATACCCTCGCCATCGAGCTCGTAGACGTTGAAGCCGTGATAATTACCGGCGATCATCTTGTCGCCAGAGAACGCCATGTCGGTGTTCCAAAAGCTCAACAGCGGCCAGCGCTCGCCCCACTCCGTCTTCGCATCGGCATTGTCTTCTGCCGTGCGGACGGGTGCTTCCTCGTCACTCTGTTCGCCCTCGGCCTCTTCTTCGGAGGCTTCAGGTTCATCGGGCTCGATCACCGGGGGAAGGCCCGCCGGGTTCTCAGGATCAAAGAAGCCCCTCGGCTTCTCCAGGCTCGCAACGAGTGTGAGATTGCTGATCGCCGAACCTGCATCCGCCAGACCCGGGTTAAGACCGACACGCGGATCCTCCGAGAGGCCAGCAAGGATCGCGTTCATGCGCGTGATCTCAGCACGCTGATCATTGACGATATCGTTGGAGAAATCGAACAGCACCGGATCGTACGCAGAGCCCGGCTGGTCGTGGAGGTCTCGCACCATCCTGATCGCGCCCTCATGGTGCTCGATCATCAGCTCAAGGAACATACGGTCAAAGTCCGTGCCCTTGGCACGCTTGAGCGCGCGCATTTCCTTGGGCGTCGCCATGCCCATCATCTCATGGGACATGCCGTGATGCATGTGGCCTTTCTTGGCCATCATCGGCTCGCCGCGATCGGCCAGCCACTGGCGCATGAAGGCAATCTCGTCGGCTTGCGCTTTCAGGATGCGTCCGGCGATGTCGCCGATCTCTTCATTGTTTGAGCGGTCGGGAACGAGCTCTGCCATCTCCACGGCCTGCGCGTGGTGCGGGATCATGCCTTGCATGAACCGAACATCGTCCGGGGAGTATTTGTTGCTGGCGACCTTGACCGCTTCATCGGCGCTCAGCTCGCGGGCATCCTGCCCTGGGGCACCGGGCTGCACGATCGGCACGTCCTGCGCGAATGCAGTGCCAAGCGCGCCGGTTGCCGCAAAGAGCAGCGCAGCGGAACGGATCGACATGGAGGGGGGAAGGCGGAAGGTCATGGGGTACTCCTCGACTGAAGGGGCGCGGCGTCCTGCCAGCACCCGGCCTTTCGAGGGTTCCTAGACGAACACGCCGCCCAGATGAAGGAGGTGCAGCCCCGCGGACTGCACCTCATGCAAGCGCCTAGAAGCCGTGTTGGTCCTCAAGGAACTGAAGCTGTTGGACGAGAGCCTGCTCTGCCGCCTCGATCGCAATGTCGTCATGCAGGAATGCGTCATTCTCGCGCACGAGGTCCGCAAGAGCTTCCGTCGCTGGCGGTTCGGTTGGATCGCCAGTGTTGAACTGCGGAAGCGGTTTCTCGAACAGCGGCCCCGTCTCCATCGCGTCCTGCACATCGTCGATGACGGCGAAGGAGCTGACGGCCTTGCCGGCGTCACCGCTCGGCACGGACGAGCTCTCGATGCCTGACGTTGCTGGCGGGATGAAAGCCGCATCATCACCGATGAAGCCCTCTGCTTCTGCAGCTGCGTCATTGACGACCTCGAGGACCAGCGTCTCGATGCTGGAGTTCTCGGGGTCGGTCGATTGAACAAGGCGGAACGCGAGATCACCCTCGAGATCGAAGCCTTCGTAGCCATCGAATGAGCCGACAAAGGCTTCGCCGTTGGTGATGTTCGTGTTCTCTCTCGCGATCACGAATGTATCGCCCAGCTCTGCCGAGAACCCGTCACCGACTTCCAGCTTGAGGATGCCTTCGAGCGTCAGGACCTGCGTGATCGTCACGAGCCCCGCTTCCGCATCATCGCCCGCTCCTTCGAGGCCCACGACGAGCTTCGATTGCTCCGTGAGGAGATTACCCTGACGGATCTCCAGCGTGCTTCCTGCCAGAGCGCCGACTTCGCCATCGACAGAAGTGGTGTCTTCGACACGGAGCAATCCGCCGTCAGCGACAACTCTGCCATCGAAAGCGAAGAGATCGTTCGTCGACCGCGAGAAGAGCCAACCCACGCCTCGAACGGTCGTCCCTTCGGCCAGCGTCAGCACTTCTGCATCGGCGGTCAGGCCCTGTATGGTGAGATATGTCGCAGGCTGATTGACCGAGACACCACCGTCTACAAGGATGATCTCACCGCCGCCGCCAAGCTCCTGCTCCCCTTGGAAGCGCAGCTCCCCGGTCCGGATATTGGTCCCGGTCACCGTCAAGGTCGAGGCAACGTCAAGGCCGTTCTGTATAAAGACGGTCTTGCTCACCTCGCGAGCGTCGAGCTCGGCATCCATGGTGAACGCCACGAAGTCGAGGTTGGCGCCCGAGAAGAGGGAGAACACGCCCGGCGCACCGGCCTCGCTCGTCACATCGACACCGCGGAGGAAGCGGCTTTCGGCTGCTCCGACTTCGCCCGCCGAAGCATCGACGCGGAGGATTCCGCGATCGCCGCCGCCATCGGTGTTGTCGATGTTACCCAGCTTGAGCACACCACCGGCCGCGCCCTTCGCGAGGGCATCGAAGACAATGCTATCGCCTGTGCTGTTGGCGAAGACGAGGCCCGGCCCTTCGATCGTGAGACCGCTGTCGATGGTCAGCACCTCGGCATCGCCCGAGAGAGATACGAGCTGGATGTAGTTCAACGCCGTTCCGTTCACCGCACCGTCAGTGGTCATCAGCACACGGCCAGTGCCAGTGAACGTCTGCTCGCCGCGAAGGTTGAGAGCAGAAACCGAATTCGAACCGCTGATCGTCAGGAGGCCATCAAGGTCAAGGCCGACGACATTGAGGTCTCGCCCTTGGCCGATCGTGGCTTTGCCATCGATACTCAGGTTGGTGTGGACCGCGCCCGTCTGGAAGTCCACCGAACCAGCGCCCGCAACCGTCACGTCGTTGAGGGTCGCCTGCACGTCCACCTCAACGCCCGATGCGGGGTTGAGGACCGTGTTGTCGATGGTCCCGCCAAGCACCAGTTGGCCGCCGACATCCTCGAAGAGGTTGAGCATGCCGCCGTCATTGTCGACGTTGGAGAGATCGAGGCGGCCGCCAACGGCGGTCACGTCGCCCGCAATGTCAAAGCGGTCCTCGGCTTCGTCCGTGAACACATCACCACTGCCGCGGATATCGATACCCGCTGCGAGGGTCAGCGTCTGGGCCGTTCCGAAGTCCTGTCCATCGAACTCCAGCAACGCCGATTCCGTGATGAACGGCGTGTCCGGGCGATCGTTGAGAACAATCGTCCCGGTTCCGTCGACAGTCTGCTCTCCGATGAAGTAGACCCAGGAGCGGTCACCTTCTCCCGGGACCGCCGAGATGGTCTGGTCATTGATCGTCAGGCCGTTGGTGACCTGAAGGAACGCCGACCGGAAGAAGGAATCTTCGGCGGCGGTCACATTCACATCGACCTCGAGCGTGACGTCGTCGAACGTAGCCGTGGAATCATCCACACGAACCAGCGGCCCACCGGCAGCGGCTTCGTTGAGGACCCCGGTGATCGTCCCATTCACTTCCGGGAGGACCGGGTCAGCAGGAAGATCTTCACGCTGAATGATCGTGTTCGCCTCATCCTGGCTGACGATTCTGACGGAGAGAGTTGTATCGTCTTGGACGAGGGCTAGGGCTTTGTCGTCTCCGTCTATGTCGAAGCCTTCGATGGCGTCGAAGACGGAGGCGAAGCCGTCCCTGGCTGAGGCGATGACGAACTCGTCGCCGATCTCGCCTGTGAAGCCTGCCTCGACGTCGAGGGTCAGGGTGCCTGCAAGGGCGGCCTCGCCGAAGATCACGATCTGGCCGGCCCGGGCATCAAGCCCTGAGCCCCCGAGCGCGATCGTCACTTGCGCATCCCCCGTCAGGGTCAGCTCACGAAGCTCGTTGAACCGGTCCTCGACCTCGAGGGTGCCCGTCCTTGCAATCTCCAAGGTGCCGCCAAAGTCCGCCAGGTCCTCGACCTCGAAGAGGCCCTCGACGATCAGCGTACCCTGGATATCGACCAGGTCATCGGCATCGATCGCACGGATATGGCCCTCGCCCCTCACCGTCAGGTCAGGACCGATCACCAAGGTCTCCGCCCGCACCAGCGTGCCGTTGAAGTCGAGATAGTTCTGCGCCTGGCCTTCCGACGTCTCATCGCCGGAGAGGACGATCTCGCCCGTCCCCACAAGGCTCTGCTCGCCAAGCGCGGTCAGGAACCGGGTGCCCCCGGTCGGAGCCTCCACGGTGAGGAGACTGTCGACCTCAAGGCCCTCCTCCACCGTCAGGGTCTGGCCACCTGAGGCCACACCGCCGAAGCGGGCATCCATGCCGAAGCTGACGTTCCGGTAGCTGCCATCGAAGAGCTCAAGCTCCCCTGTCCCCTCGAAGCGGGTGTTCTCCACCACATCGTCCACAGCCACACGGCCAGCCGAGGCATCGACCATCAAGGTCGCACCGCCATTGTCGAGATCCTCGATCTCGAGAAGGTTCTCAGGCGTACCCACAACCTCGCCGAGGATCCGGATCCGGTCTTCGAAGCCATTGGCAAAGACACGGCCATCGCCAGAGATGGTCACATCCTCACCGAAGGTCAGAAGCTCCCTTGCGCCTGACAGCGTGTTGACGAACTCGATCTCCGACTCGATGCCAAGGACGTTGGCATTGACCCGGCTCATGAAGATGCCGCCTTCGCCGTCCACCGTCTGGGTACCGAAGAAGCGCGCTTCCGCCACACCGTTCTCGCTGTCCTCGAGGATGATCTGGGCACCGTTCGCAAAGGTCAGCCCCTGCTCGATGTCCACACGCCGGGTGCCGTTCGCAGCATCCACCCCAAGGTCGACGCCCAAGGCCACGTTCTCGAGCACCGCCAGCGTGTTGGTCACCTCGACCCTCGAAAGACCATCCGTGGTCGTCCCCGTGATCTCGCTGTCAGCCACCCGGCCGCCGATCTCATCAAGGGTGATCTCCACCCGCGTGCCCTCTGCAGGCAGGTCCGGCGGGGTGAAGACAGAGCCCGCTCCGATGAAGCCGCCAGCCTCGGCCGTGGCGTCTTCCACCACTTCGAGGACCAGCGTCTGGATCGAGCTGTTCTCAGGATCCGTGCTCCTCACGAGCCGGAAGGCAAGGTCGCCCTCAAGGTCGAAGCCTTCAAAGCCGTCAAAGGCTCCTGCGAACGCCTCGCCATTGGTGACGTTGAAGTCCTCCCTTGCGATGACAAAGCTGTCGCCAAGCTCGGCTGCGAACCCGTCGCCCACTTCGAGCTTTAAGATACCCTCAAGGGTGATCGCCTGACGGATGGTCACAAGGCCCGCCGCAGCGTCATCCCCTGCACCATCAAGGCCGATCACCAGCTTTGATTGCTCCGTGAGAAGATCAGCCTGGCGCATCTCGAGGAGACCGCCCGCAAGCGCGCCCACCTCGCCGTTCACCGAGGCCGTGTCCTCGATGCGCAGCCTGCCGCCTTCGGCCACGACCCTGCCATCAATGGCGAAGAGGTCGTTCGTCGAGCGCGAGAAGATCCACCCCTCGCCCCTCACCGTGATGTCCTCGCCGATGGTCAGGATCTCCGACGCACCGGTCACCCCCTGGATCGCAAGGTAGCTCAGGGGATCAGCATCCCCCACGCCGCCATCGGTCAGGACGATCTCGCCTGTGCCTGAGATCTCCTGCTCGCCCTGGAAGCGGAACTCCGTGGTCCGCGACTGGGTGCCCCTGATCTCGAGGCTGCCATCAAGCGCCAGCCCTTCCTGGACGAACACCGTCCTCGATTGGGTGGTGCCGTCCAGAAGGCTGTCCATCGACAGCGAGACCTCTTCGAGGACCGCGCTGGCGAAGAACTCGAGGATACCGTCCGTACCCGCTTCACCCACAAAGTCCGCACCGATGATCCGGGCGCTCTGGCCAACCGCAACAACCCCTTCGGAGCTGTCCACACGCAAGGCACCCGCCGAGCCGTCCCCTTGGGTGTTGTCGATATCGAACAGCGTCAGCGGGCCTTCCGAAGAGCCCTTGGCCAAACCCTCGAACCGGATCGTGTCGTCATTGCCGTTGGCCGACACAGACCCCCAGCCCTCGACAACAATATCCGAGCCAATGGTCAGCTCCTCACGCGCATTCGACGTCGAGGTCAGCTGAAGAACGTTCCGGGCAACACCGCCAACAGCGTTCTCACCAGACAAAAGAACCCGGCCAGAACCCGAAAGCTCCTGCGTACCACGCAGACCCAAAACAGACGTCGAATTAGACCCAGCAACAACAAACTCACCATCAACAACCAAGCCCTCAACCGTCAGGTCACGGCCGTTCGTGAGGATGGCGTTGCCCGTGACAAGAATGCCTTCGGCGCTGCTCGATCGGATATCGACGGCACCTTCACCAGCCACTTCAAGATCGCGGATGGTCGCCGAAGCAATCTCGACGACGGTTCCGGCTGTCGGTGACAGAACAGTGTCTTCAATTGCCGACTGGATGATCAGCTCACCACCTAGTTGCTCGCTGACGACCAGCGTCTCTCCACCATTGTTGATGTAGGAGATCGTCAGCCTACCGCCTTCCGCAATCACTTCATCGAGGAACTGGAAGCGGTCCTGCGCGCTGTTCGTGAAGATCGAACCCGCGCCGCGGACGACCACATCGAACGTCAGCGTTTCGGGCGCATTGAAGTCAGAGCCGGAGAAGCCGACCCAGTTCGTCACTGGACGGAATGGCGTACCATTCGTCTCGGAGAGCACGATCTCCCCAGTACCAGAAACCGTTTGCGGACCATTGAAGAGAAGATAGGCACGGTCGCTAGGCGTTGACTCCAGCGTGATGTCGGCACCCGTGAGGGTCAGGCCGTCGCTGACCTGAAGAAACCCTTGCCGGAAGAAGCCGTCATCATCGGTCTGGATGAGAACATCCGTTTGCAGATCGACACTGTTGAAGGTCGCGCCGCTGTCGTCCACCTGCGCCAGCGGGCCACCTGCCAGCGCATCGTCGATGACGCCGGTAAAGGTGCCCGAAAGCTCCGGCAGGACCGGGTCCGGCGGCAGTTGGCTCCTGAGGAAGAACGAGCCTGCCTCATCCTGGCTGACGATCCTCACCGACAGTGTTGTATCGTCCTGGACGAGGGCTAGGGCTTTGTCGTCTCCGTCTATGTCGAAGCCTTCGATGGCGTCGAAGACGGAGGCGAAGCCGTCCCTTGCCGAGGCGATGACGAACTCGTCGCCGATCTCGCCTGTGAAGCCTGCCTCGACGTCGAGGGTCAGGGTGCCTGCAAGGGCGGCCTCGCCGAAGATCACGATCTGGCCGGCACGGGCATCAAGCCCTGAGCCGCCGAGCGCGATCGTCACTTGGGCATCCCCCGTCAGGGTCAGCTCACGAAGCTCGTTGAACCGGTCCTCGACCTCGAGGGTGCCCGTCCTTGCGATCTCCAGGGTGCCGCCAAAGTCCGCCAGGTCCTCGACCTCGAAGAGGCCCTCGACGATCAGCGTACCCTGGATATCCACCAGGTCATCGGCATCGATCGCACGGATATGGCCCTCGCCCCTCACCGTCAGGTCAGGACCGATCACCAAGGTCTCCGCCCGCACCAGCGTGCCGTTGAAGTCGAGATAGTTCTGCGCCTGGCCTTCCGACGTCTCATCGCCGGAGAGGACGATCTCGCCCGTCCCCACAAGGCTCTGCTCGCCAAGCGCGGTCAGGAACCGGGTGCCCCCGGTCGGAGCCTCCACGGTGAGGAGACTGTCGACCTCAAGGCCCTCCTCCACCGTCAGGGTCTGGCCACCTGAGGCCACACCGCCGAAGCGGGCATCCATGCCGAAGCTGACGTTCCGGTAGCTGCCATCGAAGAGCTCAAGCTCCCCTGTCCCCTCGAAGCGGGTGTTCTCCACCACATCGTCCACAGCCACACGGCCAGCCGAGGCATCGACCATCAAGGTCGCACCGCCATTGTCGAGATCCTCGATCTCGAGAAGGTTCTCAGGCGTACCCACAACCTCGCCGAGGATCCGGATCCGGTCTTCGAAGCCATTGGCAAAGACACGGCCATCGCCAGAGATGGTCACATCCTCACCGAAGGTCAGAAGCTCCCTTGCGCCTGACAGCGTGTTGACGAACTCGATCTCCGACTCGATGCCAAGGACGTTGGCATTGACCCGGCTCATGAAGATGCCGCCTTCGCCGTCCACCGTCTGGGTACCGAAGAAGCGCGCTTCCGCCACACCGTTCTCGCTGTCCTCGAGGATGATCTGGGCACCGTTCGCAAAGGTCAGCCCCTGCTCGATGTCCACACGCCGGGTGCCGTTCGCAGCATCCACCCCAAGGTCGACGCCCAAGGCCACGTTCTCGAGCACCGCCAGCGTGTTGGTCACCTCGACCCTCGAAAGACCATCCGTGGTCGTCCCCGTGATCTCGCTGTCAGCCACCCGGCCGCCGATCTCATCAAGGGTGATCTCCACCCGCGTGCCCTCTGCAGGCAGGTCCGGCGGGGTGAAGACAGAGCCCGCTCCGATGAAGCCGCCAGCCTCGGCCGTGGCGTCTTCCACCACTTCGAGGACCAGCGTCTGGATCGAGCTGTTCTCAGGATCCGTGCTCCTCACGAGCCGGAAGGCAAGGTCGCCCTCAAGGTCGAAGCCTTCAAAGCCGTCAAAGGCTCCTGCGAACGCCTCGCCATTGGTGACGTTGAAGTCCTCCCTTGCGATGACAAAGCTGTCGCCAAGCTCGGCTGCGAACCCGTCGCCCACTTCGAGCTTTAAGATACCCTCAAGGGTGATCGCCTGACGGATGGTCACAAGGCCCGCCGCAGCGTCATCCCCTGCACCATCAAGGCCGATCACCAGCTTTGATTGCTCCGTGAGAAGATCAGCCTGGCGCATCTCGAGGAGACCGCCCGCAAGCGCGCCCACCTCGCCGTTCACCGAGGCCGTGTCCTCGATGCGCAGCCTGCCGCCTTCGGCCACGACCCTGCCATCAATGGCGAAGAGGTCGTTCGTCGAGCGCGAGAAGATCCACCCCTCGCCCCTCACCGTGATGTCCTCGCCGATGGTCAGGATCTCCGACGCACCGGTCACCCCCTGGATCGCAAGGTAGCTCAGGGGATCAGCATCCCCCACGCCGCCATCGGTCAGGACGATCTCGCCTGTGCCTGAGATCTCCTGCTCGCCCTGGAAGCGGAACTCCGTGGTCCGCGACTGGGTGCCCCTGATCTCGAGGCTGCCATCAAGCGCCAGCCCTTCCTGGACGAACACCGTCCTCGATTGGGTGGTGCCGTCCAGAAGGCTGTCCATCGACAGCGAGACCTCTTCGAGGACCGCGCTGGCGAAGAACTCGAGGATACCGTCCGTACCCGCTTCACCCACAAAGTCCGCACCGATGATCCGGGCGCTCTGGCCAACCGCAACAACCCCTTCGGAGCTGTCCACACGCAAGGCACCCGCCGAGCCGTCCCCTTGGGTGTTGTCGATATCGAACAGCGTCAGCGGGCCTTCCGAAGAGCCCTTGGCCAAACCCTCGAACCGGATCGTGTCGTCATTGCCGTTGGCCGACACAGACCCCCAGCCCTCGACAACAATATCCGAGCCAATGGTCAGCTCCTCACGCGCATTCGACGTCGAGGTCAGCTGAAGAACGTTCCGGGCAACACCGCCAACAGCGTTCTCACCAGACAAAAGAACCCGGCCAGAACCCGAAAGCTCCTGCGTACCACGCAGACCCAAAACAGACGTCGAATTAGACCCAGCAACAACAAACTCACCATCAACAACCAAGCCCTCAACCGTCAGGTCACGGCCGTTCG
>NZ_JABFCX010000002.1:672500-1726715 GCF_013085255.1 Parvularcula mediterranea | reverse complement strand
CGTGTTCCCGGCGTCACGCCCGGCAAGCTCTTCTGCGATCGCAAGGCCCGCCTCATAGGATGACAGCGCGCCGGGAAGGTCTCCCTGCGCTCTCCGGACATCGCCGATCTTGTTATGGCTGACCGACAGGTCACGCTGCCATTCCGTGTTCCCGGCGTCACGCCCGGCAAGCTCTTCTGCGATCGCAAGGCCCGCCTCATAGGATGACAGCGCGCCGGGAAGGTCTCCCTGCGCTCTCCGGACATCGCCGATCCTGTCATGGCTGACCGACAGGTCACGCTGCCATTCCGTGTTCCCAGCGTCACGCCCGGCAAGCTCTTCCCGGATCGCAAGGCCCGCCTCATAGGATGACAGCGCGCCGGGAAGGTCTCCCTGCGCTCTCCGGACATCGCCGATCTTGTTATGGCTGACCGACAGGTCACGCTGCCATTCCGTGTTCCCGGCGTCACGCCCGGCAAGCTCTTCTGCGATCGCAAGGCCCGCCTCATAGGATGACAGCGCGCCGGGAAGGTCTCCCTGCGCCACGCGGACATCGCCGAGTTCGTTGTTTCCGACGGATCGGTCGCGGTCGTCTTCTGCGGCCGCCAGCGCCTTACGTGCGGCGACTTCCGCATCCTTCAGACGCCCGTCGATTTTCAGAAAACGGGAGAGTTTGACCCAATCCCAGAACACCGGCGCCCCGGCGCAGACCTTCTCCATCGCAAGGACGGCGGTCTTGATGCGGACAAATTGGGCGAGGTCCGCGATATCGCGGTAACGCTGGACCGCAGTCTCCATCTCTCTCTCGGCGCGGGCCACGAGCAGGTCAAAACCGTCGTCGACTGCACCCTCAGCCAGCAGTTCCGACGCTCGCTCATCCACCTTGTCGTCCGAGGTGACGATATGCTCGATAGCTTCAGCCTGATCCTCGCGGGCAGCGGGGGAAGCGTCCTTGTCACCGAGCGAATTCGTGAGCTTTTCTATCAGAGCATCCTGATGACGAAACCTCGCCAAGAGCTCTTTATGCTGCGTATCACCCTGCGCGGCCAGATCGTCTATTTTCTCGCCAAGGAACTTCTCGGCCCCGTCGATGCGATCCAGGATCGCTTGGGTTGACTGGGCGTGGGCCACTTTCAGCTGCGCGATACCGTCCTTCGTTTCGCGCTGAAGGATCACCCCGTACGCCCTTCTGAACTCAGGCCGCCTTTCGCTCTTGAACTCCTGCCAGAGGGCTCCACGGAAGTAGGCGAGGTACCCCGATGGCTCGGTAAACAGTGAAGCGGCTCTCTCCGCTGCAAGCGAATCCCGACGCCGCCAGTCTTCAATGTCGCTGTCGAATTGCGACCGGGCTGCGTCAGCAAGACGGCTACCGAAGCCTGCCGACAGTTCGTGCGGATCGAGGTCGTGATCGCTGAGGGCCCAGTCGAGTGCCGACCGCCATTCCGCTGTCAGTGCCTCAAGACGGGCACGCGGGAGTTCCTTGCTGAGAAGCAGATACTGCTCGGCGATAAAACGAAGCGCTAGCTTCGGTTGTGGAGGGCCGACGTGCAGGCTGAAGCGTTTCGGAGGGTGTTGCTCCCTCGTGAGAAGGAAAACCTCTCGGGCGGAGCGATAGTGTGCTGTGAGAAGCGCGCGGCCAATATGTTCGTTGGTCTCATCATCGAGACGGCGCGCGCGGTCGCAGATATCTCTGTACTTCGCGATCGTCCCCGCGACCACGCCGGTGGTGGCGATGTCAGCCGCGATGGATAAACAGGTCACCTCGCCGAGGATTGGGATCATCACGCACGCCCTTCAACAGGTTACGTATGGTTCCATCGGTAAGGCTGCAAGGCGCGGGTTCAGTGACTTCGCACTTGCCATCCCTGCCCTTTTCCCCTACCCGCCGCGCTTCCAGGAAACCCGGGTCCTGCTGCTTCGCTCTTGGCGGCTGGGCTCTTCTTCCGGGGGCCGGAGGTCCGGTCTGCGGGATGAATGAGAGGAGAGAGCCATGTCTGACGCTTTTGAATTCGAATGTGAGCCCCGCAAGCGCTCCGGCACCGGCGGCTCGCGCGCCGTTCGCCGTGACGGCTGGGTCCCTGCCATCATCTATGGCGGTGACGAAGAGCCGATGAACATCAAGATGAAGTACAACGAGGTGCTCAAGGCGTACAACACGGGCAACCTGATTGACGTGATGTCGATCGTGAAGCTCGAAGGCAAAGACCAGCGCGTCATCGGCCGTGACATCCAGGTGGACCCGATCAAGGACCTGCCGATGCATGTCGACCTGATGCGCGTCAACGCCAAGACCCGCGTGACCGTCAACGTTCCTGTCCGCTTCCTCAACGAAGAGACCTGCCCGGGCCTCAAAGAAGGCGGTGTCCTCAACGTCGTGCGCCACGACGTGGAAGTGGTCGCGCCGGCTACCGAGATCCCCGAAGCGCTCGAGTTCGACCTGTCGGCGAAAGAGCTCTCGGACACGATCAACATCTCCGACACGTCGCTGCCTAAGGGCGTCGAGGTGACCATCACCGACCGCGACTTCACCATCGCGACCATCGCCGCTCCGTCGGGCCTCAAGTCGCAAGAGGCTGAGGACGACGACGAAGAGGTCGCACCCGACGAGGTCCCGGCCACCGAGGTCAAGGACGACGACGCCGAGTAAGGCGCCCCTGCCCTTTTCGGGCAGATCAGAATTACGGAGGCCGGTGCAGGATGCTGCGCCGGCCTTTTCTTTTCGCCGACTGCAGTTCGCTGGCCTGTCACGTGGTTTTGGGTTGGGAAGCAGGGCGGAACCCGCCATATTGAAGGCATGGTCTTTCGCGCTCCTTCCGCCATCGCCCTTCTTCTCGGCAGCGTCGTCGTCTCCGGCTGCGCGAGCACCTATTACCAGGCGCTCGAGAATGTCGGGATCGAGAAGCGGGACCTCCTGGTCCGGCGGGTGGATAATGCGCGGGATGCGCAGGCTGGCGCGCAGGAAGAGTTCAAGGACGCGCTGACCCAGTACCGTGAGCTCGTGAACTTCGACGGCGGTGACCTTGCGGCGACCTATGACCGGCTTTCCAAGCAATATGCGAAGCTCGAGGGCGAGGCGAATGTCGTGCGCTCGCGGATCGATTCCATCGAGAATGTTGGCTCTGCGCTGTTCCGGGAGTGGCGGCAGGAGCTGAACGACTACTCCTCCGCCGACCTGCGTCGCCGCTCGGAGCAGCAGTTGCGCGATACCGAGGCCCGCTATGAGCAGGTGCTCTCCGCGATGAATGCTGCTGCGGACCGGATGGACCCCGTGATGGAGGTCTTCGAGGACCAGGTGCTGTTCCTGAAGCACAACCTCAACGCCCGCGCGATTGCTGGGCTAGACGCCGAGCTGGCGCAGATCGAGACGCGGGTTGATGCCCTGATCCGAGAGATGGACCGGGCGATTGCCGAGGCCGAAGCGTTCATTGCGGCGATGCCTGCTTCCTGAGCCTCTGGCTTGGGCGTGCCGGGAGAACTCAACCAGAGTTCCCAAGGGGCGGGAAAGGGCCTAGGTCCTTCCGGTGACGCTGTACCTGACCATCGCGACGATTGCTCTGCTCGGCCTTTGGCTGGCGGCGGAGCGTCTGCGTCCGGCGTTCTCGTCGGGCCAAGGTGGCGGCAGGATTGTGCGCAATGTGCTGCTCGGTGTCGTCGGCCTCGGGGCGACCTTTGCGATCGTCACGCCGGTCTCGCTGACGGCAGCGCAGTTCGGGGCGCCGTGGCGCGAGACGTGGCCGATGTGGGTCCGTGTGCTGACGGACCTCTTTATCCTCGAGTTCTTCATCTACTGGTGGCATCGCGCCAACCATGAGGTGCCGTTCCTGTGGCGGTTTCACAGGGTGCACCATTATGACGGCTTTCTCGATGTGACCTCGGCGCTCCGGTTTCATCCGGGCGAGGTGATCCTATCGGCGCTGGTGCGCGGGGTTTATGTCCTGCTGTTCGATGTCTCCGTGCCGGCG
Source organism: Parvularcula mediterranea (assembly GCF_013085255.1). Lineage (GTDB taxonomy): Bacteria > Pseudomonadota > Alphaproteobacteria > Caulobacterales > Parvularculaceae > Parvularcula > Parvularcula mediterranea. Next base: position 1,722,774 of record NZ_JABFCX010000002.1, on the reverse strand, counting down.
ATCCTGATCTTTGACGCTGCGGTGGTGATTGCTGCGGGCTTCCACCATTCGAACCTGAGGCTCGGGCAGAAGGCCGACGACGTTTTGCGGAAGGTCGTGGTGTCGCCGGACCATCACCGGATCCATCATATCCCTGAGCGTCGGTATACAGACAGCAATTACGGCACGCTGACCACGTTCTTCGATCGGTTCTTTGGCAGCTATGAAGAGGCGCCGCGCAAGGGTGCCTATGGTGTCGAGGGCGCGGAAGACAAGCCGTTCACGGATCTGATGACGGACCCGTTCAGGTCACCTTCGACCTGACCTTGAACGCGGGACGGTCCCAGCTTCCGGTCACCAAGATATCCTCGAGCACATCCATCGCTGCCCAGAGCTGAGCGTAGGACAGGAAGAGCGGCGACAGGCCGAAGCGGATGGTCGTGGGCTCGCGGAAATCGCTCTCGATGGAGTGCGCTGCAAGGGCTTTGACCACGGCGAAGCCTTGCGCGTGGGTGAAGCTGACATGCCCTCCCCGCTCGGCGCGATCCCTTGGCGATGCTCCGCTGACGCCGTACTTCGCGAGGCCTTCGATACGTGAGAGCACCATGTCGCCCATCGTGCCTGCCTTGGCATGGAGGTCTGCAGGGGTGACGCTCTCGAATGCCGCAAGTGCACCATCGAGGGCGGAGAGTGAGAGGATCGATGGCGTGCCGACCGTGAAGCGCTCGACACCCTCAGCAGGCTGATAGTTGGGATCGAAGGCGAAGGGTTTCACGTGGCCGAGCCAGCCGGGCATGGGGTTCTGGAGCTTCTCAACGATCCCGGGTGCGGCGTAGAGGAAGGCGGGCGCGCCGGGGCCGCCATTGAGGTATTTGTAGGTGCAGCCAGCGGCGAGCTTTGCGCCGTCCGCTTCGAGCGCGACGGGGACGATGCCAACGGCATGGCTCAAGTCCCAGACGATCATGGCGCCGTGCTTCTCGGCCTCTGCCTCGTAGGCGGCAACGTCTGCGATGAGGCCAGAGCGATAGCCGACGAGGCTTTTGATCAGGACGCCGCCCTTTGCGAGCGCATCGAAGGCCGTGCCCGCTTTGAGGCGGTCGAACACCGCGCCGGAGAGGCCTGACAGGCCCTCAGCGATGTACTGGTCAGTCGGAAATTCGTCATCCTCGACCATGATCGTCTTGGTGCGGACGTGCGGTAGGGCGGCGCCTGCGAGCTTGAAGAGGTTTACCGAGACGGAGTCGGCGATCAGGACGTTTTCGGGCGCTGCGCCGATGAGCGGGGCGAGCCTGCCGCCGACTTTCTTGGCGAGATCGATCCAGCCGGCCTTGTTCCAGCTGGCGACGAGGCCCCCGGCCCATTCTTGACGAGCGGCCTCCTCCACCCGGGCGATCGCCGTTCGGGTTGCCGGGCCGAGAGAGTGGCCGACGAGGTAGGTGAGGCCCTCAGGCATCTCGAAGAGCGCGCGGCGGCTGGCGAGCGGGTCTGCTGCGTCGAAGGCTGCGGCTTCTTCGGCGGAGGTCGGAAAGTCTGACATGGGGCGGGTTCTTGGGGGTTTTGGGGAGCGTTGGAAAGTGGGGGCTAAGGAGTGCGCGACTTCACCTCTCCCCAAGGGAGAGGTCGAAATCTTTGATTTCGGGTGAGGGTTTTTCCGCGCCGGACGCCGAAATTTCTCGCCCTCGATCCCTCTCCCACAGGGAGAGGGAGGCGGAACCTCCGACCATGGGAACAGTGACAGGGGCTGCGAGCGCTTCTACCGTCTCGCCACTCAGGAGGAACATCATGCGTCTCGTTGCTGCTCTCGCTCTCGGCCTGTCCGTCCTCGCCTGCGCGGATGCTCCGCCTGCTGCTGATGCGGTGGCCGAGCCTGCGCCTCTGATGCAGTGGCCGGACCTGACGTCGGGGGAGCTGCCTGAGCCTCAGGCGACGCTGCGCTATCGCGAGGGCGACGCTGGCGTTGTGGATGTCTGGGTGCCGGATGGTGAGGGTCCTCATCCGCTCGTCCTGATGATCCATGGTGGCTGCTGGCAGAAGGCGATCGCAGACCGTACGCTGATGAATTATGCAGCCGAAGACCTGCGGCAGCGGGGCATGGCGGTCTGGAACATCGAGTATCGCGGCGTGGATGAGGCAGGCGGCGGGTATCCGGGGACGTTTCTTGATGTGACGGAAGCGGTGGACCTGATCTCCGAAGCGCCTACGGAGCTGAACCTTGATACGAGCCGGGTGGTGGCGTTCGGACACTCGGCGGGCGGGCACTTGGCAGCGTGGGCTTCGGCGCGGAGGAACCTGCCTGGCGGAAGCGCGCTGCGCCGTGAGCCGCATCAACCGATTGCAGCTGTAGTGGTTTCCGGCGGTCTTGCTGATCTTGAGATGTCGGAGCCGGTGACGCTGAAGAGCTGCCTTGCCGATGTCATGGAGCTTCTGACGGGGCCCGTGACAGACGAGCGGCCGGATGTGCTGCGGGAGACGTCGCTGGCTGGGCTTCTTCCTCCGCAGGCAGAGCAGATCAGCGTCAACGCAACGCGCGACAGGATCGCGCCTCCGCTGCTGGGTGAGGCCTATACGAATGCCGTGCTGCGCGCCGGTGGCGAGGCGCGGTATGTGGAGGTGCCCGGCGGGCATGTGGAGCTGATTGCTCCGGGCACGGAGGCCTGGGATGTGCAGGCGGGGCTTTTGATGGAGGCGCTGGGGCTTTGATGGTTCTTCCTGAGGGGAGCCACTGCCGTGGCCTTCTTCGCCTTCAAAACCTCCCCCGGAGGTTTTGATCCGCTTTGCGGACCATCTCCGAAGCCCTCACCCTCGATCCCTCTCCCCTAGGGAGAGGGAGGCGGTACCTGCGCCGCTGTTCATTCATCCCGACGGTTCCGCTCGAAGGCGCACAAGCGTGCGTCCGGCGCTTCTGCACCGCCCCATCGGAGGCGCTGCACGCCGTGAGATAGAAAACGTAACGTACGGGCGGAGGGACTCGAACCCTCACGGCCAAGGCCTGCGGATTTTAAGTCCGCTGCGTCTACCATTCCGCCACGCCCGCGCGTTCGGGTCTTATGGACTGATCAGGGGGTCGCTGACAATGCGGGAGCTTCGCGGAGTGCCGCTGCCCGGTGCGGCGTCAGGAGCGTATCGAGGATCTGCTCCACAAGTTCCGCGGTGATCGGCTTTGGAACCACGAGATGCTCCGAGAACTGACCGAGGGTCGCGGCGGTTGCGGGGCCGTAGGACGTCACAAAGGCGAAAGGCACGCCGCGGGCACGGAGGATCGAGCCAGCTTCGGCCGACGAACCTCCATCAAGCGAGACATCGAGGAGCGCTGCGCAGATCGTTTCGTCTTCGGCCAATCGTGCAGCCTGCTTGGCGGAGACTGCCGGGCCAATGACGCGCCAGCCCTGCGCCTGCAGGACGCTGACGGTGGCGTGCGCCTGTACGGGATCATCCTCGCAAACGAGCACGGCGTTCTGCCTGTGATGGCGTTCTCTCTCGACCATGATGAGGATAACGCCAAAAGATGGTCACAGTTCGCCTAATCTTTTTCCTAAGATTGACGCGGTCTTCCCTCAAGGATCTCAGCATCGACCCCTTGCGCTGAAAAAAGCGCCTTCACGGCGAGGGCAGCCTGCTCCGCGGTGGCCGGATTGTGGGAGCTGCAGACGATGGAAAGCTGGCCGCCCTGCCCTGTTGGGCCGGGATAGGAGCCGATCTTCAGGCCCTTGAGGGCGATCTGCAGGTCCTTGAGGCCGTCAGCGATCTGACTTTCGCCGATGGTGCCTGCGACGGTGTAGACCGTCTCCTTCGGCCCCTCAGGGAGGGTCGGCAGGACGCGGGCAAGCATGTCCTCGAAGATCGCAGGCACCCCGGCCATGACGTAGACGCCCTTGAGCGAGAAGCCCGGCGCGCCGGAGATGCCGTTCTCGATCAGCTCCGCGCCGTCGGGGATGCGCGCCATGCGGCGGCGGGCGTCGGTGACGTCTTCGCCCCTGGCTGCGTAGTGCTTGCGGAGGATGGCCATCGCGTCCTCACGCTCGCCGATCTGGACCTGCAGGGCGGAGGCGACGGCGTCGGCGGTGATGTCGTCATGGGTCGGGCCGATCCCGCCCGAGGTGAACACGATGTCCGCGCGCTTCTTCAGGGACCTGAGCGCCTTGACGATGGAGATCTCCTCGTCGGGAACGACGCGCACTTCGATCAGCGGAAGACCGCGCTCGTGAAGCTTCTGGGCGAGGTGGTGGGAGTTGGAATCACGCGTCCGGCCTGAGAGGAGCTCGTCTCCGATGAGGAGGCAGGCGACGCGGGGGTATTTCGGGAGGTCGGTCATCGGCGGCTTATAGATGCGCTCGCGGAGGATCACACCCCGTTTGCCGTGACAGAGGCGAAGAACCGCGCTTTGGATGCTGCCATGCTTTTCGACCCGCCCCTTGAGCCTGCAACCCTCCTCCGCCGCTACAAGCGCTTCCTTGCCGATGTCGCCCATCCCGATGGGCGGGAGGAGACGGTGCACTGCCCGAACCCAGGCGCGATGCTGGGGGTGGCGCCCGAGGGCGCGCCCTGCTGGCTGAGCCGTTCGGCGAACAAGGCGCGGAAGCTGCCGCTAACGCTGGAGGTGGTGGATTGCCCGAGCTCTCCGGGCGGGACGGTGCCTGTGGGGATCAATACGAACCTGCCGAACAAGCTGGCGGTGGAAGCGATCAAGGCGGGCCTCGTCGAGGGGATCGATCCTGAAGGCGAGCTTCGGAAGGAAGTCCGCTACGGCGAGGAGAAGTCGCGGATCGACCTCCTCCAGCCGGGCGAGCGGGACCTCTATATCGAGGTGAAGAATTGCCACCTCCTGCGCCGGGAAGACGGCGTGGCGGAGTTTCCGGACTGCGTGACGGCCCGGGGCCTCAAGCACCTGCGCGAGCTGGTCCGGGCGCAGGAGACGGGCGCGGATGCCCTCCTCCTCTTCATCGTCCAGCGCGGTGATGCGGAGGCGGTGAAGGCTGCCGCCGATCTCGACCCGAAATATGCCGAGGGCCTGAGCTGGGCCGCTGAAAATGGCGTCCACATGCGGGCCGTCGTCTGTGATGTGACGCCACAAGGGGTCAGCCCCCGCGCTCCCGTCCCGGTCTTGGTGTGAAGATTTCACGCCTGCCCTAGCCGGAGATGCCGTCCGCCCTTACCTTGAGTTCAGGAAGGCAGGGCTCATGCTTCTTTGGCGCATCATTGGGAACGTGGTCGGTGCCGCGCTTGTGCTGATCGGCATTCCGCTGACCCTGTCGCCCATCCCTCTGGGCCTCCTGATCCTTTTCATCGGCGTGGTGATCCTCGTCGCGTCGAACCCCTATGCGGCGAAGCTCCTCAAGGCGATGCGCAAGCGCTGGCCCTGGCTCAACCGCTTCTTCCGCAAGGCGGAGAACGTGCTGCCTGATGAGCTGGCCGGCCCTCTCCACGAGACGGAGAGCGACGAGGACGAGGACAGCGAGAAGACGCCCGAGCGCGCGACAGCCTCCCTTGGCGAACCTATGCGGCGGGTAACTATCCCCAGACGGCTCCGTTAGCCTTTCACTGGCGGGCAGATCAGCCTAAGCGCTGACGTTCCTTATCCGTTCCGAACTGCCGGAGAGAGCATGTCCGCGACCCGCCGCGCCCCCAAGGCCGATTCCTACAGCGCCAAGGATATCGAGGTCCTTGAAGGCCTCGAGCCCGTCCGCAAGCGCCCCGGCATGTATATCGGCGGCACCGACGAGCGCGCCCTGCACCACCTCTTCGCCGAGGTGCTCGACAACTCGATGGACGAAGCCGTGGCAGGCCATGCGACCCGGATCGAGGTTCATCTTGATGCTGACGGTTACCTCACCGTTGGCGACAATGGTCGCGGCATCCCGATCGACAAGCACCCTAAGTTCAAGACCAAGTCGGCGCTCGAAGTCATCATGACGACCCTCCACGCGGGCGGTAAGTTCTCGAACAAGGCCTATGCGACCTCCGGTGGTTTGCACGGTGTCGGTATCTCGGTGGTCAATGCGCTTACGGATGATCTCTCCGTCGAGGTGGCGCGGGACCAGGAGCTCTATCGCCAGACCTATTCGCGGGGGCTTCCGACCTCGAAGCTGAAGAAGGTCGGCAAGGCGCCCAACCGGCGCGGAACGACGGTGAAGTTCCATCCGGACCCTGAGATCTTCGGGAAGAAGCTTGCTTTCAAGCCCTCGCGGCTTTTCCGGATGGCGAAGTCGAAGGCCTACCTCTTTGGCGGGGTGGAGGTGCGCTGGTCCTGCGACAAGGCGCTTCTTCAGGAGAATGATCCGACGCCTGAGAAAGAAACCCTGCGGTTCCCCGGCGGCTTGCGCGACTATCTCGCCTCGATCGTCGGTGAGCGGCCTACGGTGACGTCGTCTTTATTCTCAGGACGTGTGCAGAAGGATGGCGGCCACGGCACGGTGGAGTGGGCCATCGCCTGGGGCGGCGCCGGTTTCCAGAGCCCCGCTGGCCAGATGGCGGACGGCTTCACCTCCTCCTACTGCAACACGATCCCGACGCCCGAAGGCGGCACCCACGAGCAAGGCTTCAGGCAGGCCCTTACCCGCGGCCTCAAGGCCTATGCGGAGATGACCGGCAACAAGAAGGCCGCGTCGATCACTGCGGAAGATGTTCTGGGTACGGCAGCGGCTGTGCTGTCGGTCTTCGTCTCGAACCCTGAGTTCCAGGGCCAGACCAAGGACAAGCTCGCCACGGTCGAGGCGCAGAAGATCGCTGACAGCGTCGTGCGCCCGGCCTTCGACCATTGGCTTGCGGACCATCCCAAGGAAGCGGAGAAGCTCCTCCAGCACGTCATCGACCAGGCCGAGGCCCGGGTTCGTCGGCGTAAGGAGAAAGAGGTGCAGCGCGCCTCAGCCATGAAAAAGCTCCGCCTGCCCGGCAAGCTCGCGGACTGCACCGCGAAGGATAGGACGGGCACGGAGATCTTCCTCGTCGAGGGCGACTCGGCTGGCGGCTCTGCCAAGCAGGCGCGGAATCGCGAGAAGCAGGCGATCCTCCCCTTACGCGGCAAGATCCTGAACGTCGCGAGCTCCACCCGCGACAAGATCATGGCCAACCAGGAGGTGATGGACATCGCCCTCGCGCTCGGTGTCGGGCTGGGCAAGAACTTCGACGTGAACGATCTCAGGTACGACAAGGTCATCATCATGACCGATGCCGACGTCGATGGAGCCCACATCGCGGCGCTACTGATGACGCTGTTCTTCGTGGAGATGCCGGAGCTCGTGAATGCCGGGCACCTCTACCTCGCCCAGCCCCCGCTCTACCGCCTCAGCCATGGCGGAAAGACGGTCTACGCCCTCGACGATGCCCAGCGGGAAAAGCTGCGTGCGGAGGAATTTGCTGCGAATGCTAAGGTAGACGTCGGACGCTTCAAGGGCCTCGGCGAGATGAACGCCGCGGACCTCAAGGACACGACCATGAACCCCGCAACGCGCCAGCTCGCCCGCGTTCAGCTCCCCGACGAGTTCGATCAAGCGTCTGACCTCTTCGGCCGCCTGATGGGCAAGAAAGCCGAGCCGCGCTTCCAGTTCATTCAGGACAACGCCGCCTTTGCGCAGGAAGCCTTGGACGTTTGAGGCCATGCCGTTTGGTCTCCTGAGGCGGGAGAAACCCCGGATCATCTACGAGCGAGGGATCGCGTTTCGCGAGAGGCGGCACGCCGACGGCTCGGTCTCTTGGGAAGAGCTCCGCGCGCCCTTCTGGCGAAGGGTGCTCAGCCACCTCCTCGGCCGGAAAACGTAGCGCTTCGCCGCAAGGGTTCGGGCTGACATTCGGGGCGCTGCGCCTTAAGTCCCGCTGATGGATCATCAAGAGAGCCCGTCTGAGCGTTTCAAGCGTGTGATTGCCTCCGCGACGCGGGCGATTGCGGCTGAGCCCGATGCCGAGGTGAAGTTTGGCGGGGATCAGCCTGTTGTGGCAGGGAATGAGGCGCGGTTGCCGCTTCCACCCCGGAGGCTCGACAAGAAGAAGGTATCCGTCAGCCGCGGCCAGGCGGATAGCGCGGCGCTCAGGCTCGCGCACCATGATCAGGCGCTGCACATGCAGCTTCAGCCTGAGAACCCTGAAGGGCGGGCCCTCTTCCAGCTGCTTGAGGACATGCGCTGTGAGGCGCTGGGGTCGAACGCGCTGAAGGGCATTGGCGACAATCTCGACGCGGCGCTGGACCGGCGGCTCGAGGAGAAGGGCTATAAGAGGATGGAGGACCGGCAGGATGTGCCGGTTCAGGACATCGTTTCTCTTCTCGCGCGGGAGCGGATGACGGGCCGGGCGGTGCCGAAATCTGCCGAGAAGCTGGTCGACCTCTGGCGAGAGGAAATCGAGAACACCGCTGGCGAAGCGCTCGATGCGCTGGCTGAGCATGCGGCGCACGGCGACCAGACGGCATTCTCTGACCTCGCGCGGAGCCTGATCGAGGCGCTCGACCTTGGTGACAAGACTGGCGAGGAGGACACCGACCAGAAGGACGACGAAGACGCGCCGCCGGACGAGAACGAGCAACCTGATATGGATGCTCAGTCCGAGGATGATCAAGACACCGAGAATGGTGGCGAGCAGCCCGAGGACCAGACCCCTGATTTTGGCGAGGCCAATGATGGCGATGCGGAGATCAACGACGATCCGCAGCAGCTTGATGAAGGCGACCCCCGCGACGATGCGGGCGACGAGGCGCCGATCCTGCGCCGGGAGACGCTGGGTGATTCTGGTGAGGTCTATCGTGCGTACACGACAGAGTTCGATCAGGTGGCCCATGCCCATGAGCTTTGCGCACCGGAAGAGCTGGCGCGGCTGAGGAACCAGCTCGATGGCCAGCTTGAGACGCTGCACGCGGTTGTGGCGCGGCTGGCGAACAGGCTGCACCGGAGGCTGCTCGCTCAGCAGAACCGGGCTTGGCAGTTTGACCTCGACGAAGGAGTGCTCGATGCTGCGAGGCTGAGCCGTGTGGTGACGGACCCGTTCCAGCCCCTCTCCTTCAAGCAAGAGCAGGAGCAGGAGTTCCGCGATACGACGGTGACGCTCCTACTCGACAATTCAGGATCGATGCGTGGGCGTCCTATCTCGGTGGCGGCGATCTGCGCGGATATTCTCGCGCGGACGCTGGAGCGGTGCGCGGTGAAGACCGAAGTGCTGGGCTTTACGACCATGGCCTGGAAAGGCGGTAAGTCTCGGGAGAAATGGGTCGCAGACGGACGGCCCAAGCATCCCGGGCGCCTGAACGACCTCCGGCACATTATCTACAAATCGGCCTCGGCTCCCTGGCGGAGGACGCGGGACAATCTCGGGCTGATGCTCAAGGAGGGACTCCTCAAGGAGAACATCGACGGCGAGGCGCTCCTCTGGGCCCATGACCGGCTAATGGCGCGGCCAGAGCAGCGGCGTATCCTGATGGTGATCTCGGACGGCGCGCCGGTCGATGACACGACGAGCTCGGCCAATGGCGGCAGCTATCTCGAGCGGCACCTGCGCGAGGTGATTGCGCAGATCGAAAACCGCTCGCCGATCGAGCTTCTCGCGATTGGTATCGGGCACGATGTCACGAGATTTTATCGAAGGGCGATTACCATCTCCGACGTCGATCAGCTGGGCGGTGCGATGACCGAGCAGTTGGCGGCGCTGTTCGAAGATGAGAGCCGGGCCCCTCGCCCGCGTAGGAAACGCGCATGATCTCAATGCTTCTGGCCGCTTCGGCCCTAGCCGCGGCAGACATGCCCGCACCCATCCGTGTGCGTGCCTTTCCGGGCCTTGGTGAGAATGGCCTCGAGATTGGCTGCATGACCATGGTGTCGGGGCACGTCCTCTTCGGACCGGAAGCTTTTGGCGGCTATTCCGGGATGCACCTCGATGAGGAGCAGAAGAAGCTCACACTTCTCTCTGACCGGGCGCACCTCCTCTTTGCTGATGTCGAGATCAGCGATGAGGGCGAAGTGGTCAGCCTGTCGAACGGCGTGATGCGCGAGATGGGCTTTGCTGCCCGCGAGATCCGGCCTGTGCGCGATACCGAAGCGTTGATCGGTGCCGATGGCGGGTTCTTCGTGTCACGTGAGCGGCGGCAGGACCTCGTGATGGTTGAGGTCGATGACCTGCGCGCAGAGGCTGTCCGTATCGAGATGAACTTCGGCGTTGTCGACGGCGTCGAGGGCAATGGCGGATATGAGGGCGTGACCGCCCTGCCCGGCGGCGGTTATGTTGCGATCCCCGAGACTGTTTTCGCCGGCGGCCTCTCCCCCGTGGTCATCGCGAAGGATGGCATCGCTGCGGCATCAGGCTTTCACAAACCCCGGGACGAGCATGCCGTCACCGATCTGAGCGTCGATGATCAAGGTGAGACCCTTTTAATCCTCGAGCGCGCCTATAGCCGGGCCAAGGGGCCGCGTGCGCGGATCGCTGCTGTGCCTGTGGGAGAGCTCGGGTCAGGTGCGACTGATGTCCTGCCTGCGGAGGAGCTTGGACGGCTGACGTTTCTTGACGGTGCCGACAACATGGAAGGCATGACGTTCTTCCGTGCAAAGAATGGCGCGCCGCATCTTCTTCTGATCTCGGACGACAATCACAACGACATCCAGCGCACGGTTCTGATGAGCCTGCGGCTGAACGAAAGCTGTCCGCTCTAGGGTCTGAACCCTAGTCGAAGCGGCCGCCGAGGCCCGCCTTCGGCACGATGAGCCTGCGGAGTGGGCCGTAGATCAGGACGAAGGCCAGAGAGATCGCCGTCGTGATGACGAGGTAGATCAGCATCCACCAGAGCCAGGGCGCGCCTGTCCCGGCGAAGGCTCCCGGGAAATAGATCAGTGCCTGGAAGCCGTAGCCGAAGGCTGCACCGAAGAATGGTGCCTTCCACCAGTTCCCGCCGCGCGTGATGTCGAAGACCCTTCCTGCGAAGAGCTGACCTGCCACCCAGGAAATGATCAGCACCGAAATGAAGCGGCCGCTCGGGAAGTCGCCGTCCTGAAGTTCCGGTGCAAGCTCGACGATCAGCATCGTGATGATCGAGAAGGTCAACGCCCACCCAAGCAGCGCCGAGCCGGCAACGGCCCCCGCGCCCCATCGCCTCGTCATGAGAATGGTCAGCAGAACGAGGAGCATCAGGAGCCCCTCGCCAAGGCTCATCCACGCGGACGGCCTGAGCCCTTGCGTCGGTGCGAAGGCGTCGAAGAGAGAGAGCGGAAGATCGAGGGTCAGGATCCCGAAGAGCTGCAAGGGCAGCATGATCCCGGCGAGAGCCAGGGCTTTCAGAAAGCCCTGAAGCGTGGCGCGCAGCCCTCGGACTGCCCGCTCACGCGAGTTCAGTTCACGGTCGTAGAAACGCTCCGTGACCATGGGCTCTATCGACTCAGAGCCCAGCCTTTTCGATGGCTTGGAAGCCGCCATTCGCCCCTCCCGCTTGCCGCCGGAAGGCGATCAAAGGAGATCAGTTAGGCCGACACTGCCGCAGCGATGTCTTTTTTCACCTTGCGGGCGCGGTCCGAGAGGACATCGTCCTTCGCCTTGGTGAGGAAAGCATCAAGACCGCCCACATGGTCCACCGAGCGCAGGGCTGCAGCGGAAATGCGGAACTTGAACTGACGGCCGAGCCGGTCGCTCATCAAGGTGACATTGCACAGATTCGGAAGGAAACGGCGCTTCGTCTTGTTCTGAGCGTGGGAAACGTTGTTGCCCACCATCGGCCTTTTGCCGGTGAACTCGCAGACGCGGGACATGGGGTGACCTCAAGCAAATCAAAAGAAATCGGAAGCGCGGCGCGTAGCGGCGAGACCTGAGCGCGTCAAGCGTTACAATGACGTGGGAAAGAGTTCCTTCCCTTTTCGCTGCGCTGCGAGACGTTTAGCTTTCTGAGGTATTATCGGGAAGTCCGTATGAGCAAAGTCAGGTCCACCATGGTTCGCGCTGCCGCCTGTTCCCTCCTCGCCCTCGGGGCTGCCTCCGCTGTCGTCAGTGACACGGGGCCCTACCCCGACCCCGGGACAGAGGCGTGGAAGAAGCTGTTTGCCGTGGACCCGACGGAGACGCCGCTTGGCGAGGCGCCGTTCGATATCGGCCGCGGCGTGACCTACAACACGACGCTGAAGGGGGAACTGGCTGGCCTCGATATCGGCCGGGTGTTCCTCGACGTGAAGGTCACGGACAAGGGCTACCGCGTGGATTACAAGATGGAGCAGCGCGGCATCGCCCGCTGGTTCTCCGATGGCGAGGCGGTGGCTGTCGCCGAGGGCCTCTTTGCGCCCCAGTCCTCCGACATTGTCTCCAGCTACTATTACAACCACGACTTCAACGGCGAAGACGACCAGCAGCGCACCGAGATCTATCGGGAGGCCGAAGCTGAGCGTTACCGCCTGTGGGCGTTGCCTGAGTACAATTTCCGTGAGCCCGTCTCGGTCGAGCAGGCTGAGGACGCCGTGGACCCCCTTGCCGCTCTCGTGGCGCTGGCCTTCACTCCTGTCGCTGAGGGCGGAGAGCCCTGCGACCGCGCGGTGCCTGTGCTTGATGGCCGGAGGCGATTCGATCTGGTGATGGAGCCCGACGGGCAGGAATACATCTCCAAGAACGGCCCGGGCCGGTTCAAGGGCGATGCCTACAAGTGCCGCCTCTTCCAGAAAAAAGTCGCTGGCTACAAAGAGAACGACCGAGGCGATATCGACGGCGAGATCTGGGTCTACATGGCCGAGGTTCCGGAAGCTGCGCGCTCCAAGCACCTCGCCTACGTGCCGGTAAAGATCGTCGCCCGCTCAGGGATCATCGGCGCTTCACTGCAGGCAAAGCGGCCGAAACTGATTGCCGACGATGGGACGGTGACGGAGCTCTGAAGCTCCGCCGCGCTTAGCGCTTCCTGAGGCTCGCAGCCGTCAGGGTCGCGCCGTCGAGCTCGCCCTGCATGGCGATGATCGGGTCCTGCGGCTGCAGGTTCTTGCGAAGCTGGAAGTGAAGCTGCGGACGGTCGACTGTGCCGCTGCGGCCCACCTTGGCGATCACCTGGCCCTGGCGGACATAGTCGCCCTTGCGGACGAGGATCGCGTCGGCGTGGGCGTAGGCGGAGACCCATCCGCCATCGTGCTTCACGAGGAGCAGATTGCCGAGGCCGTCGAGCTCATTGCCGCGATAGACCACTTCGCCGTCAGCCGAAGCGCGGACCGGTGCGCCGATCGGGGCGGCAATGTTGATGCCGTCGCTGCGGCCGCCGGTCTTCAGCGCATCACCGAAATCAGTGAGCACGGGGCCACGGACGGGCCAGGCGAAGGGGCTGCCGGCGCCAAGCTCAGGGAGCGAACGCGGGGTCATGGTCTCTTCGACCATCTTGCGGTCGAGCTGCTCCTGCACCGGACGGCGCACGGGCGCACGGGCTTCGAGAGCCTCCGAACGGGCCATGCGCGGAAGCTGCTGGGGAGCCTGCTGAAGCCCCGGGATAACGAGGCGCTGGTCGAGACTGATCGTGTAGGGCGCGCGAATGCTGTTGGCAGCGGCAAGCTGGGCCACCGACACGCCGAATCGGCGGGAGATCGAATACATCGTATCGCCCTGACGGACGATGTAATCCCCCGTGGTGACCGGAATGCGGCGGGTGCTCTCAAGAGCTGCAAGTTCACGGGCCGAGGGCATATCGCGGCGCGAGGTCGAGACCTCGCGGATGCGGGTCAGGTCCTCTTCGGGCTTCACGGGGATCAGGACCACCTGGCCGATTTCGAGGCCATAGGGGCGGCGCAGGCCATTCTTCTCGATGATCGCAGCAGGGCTGACATCATAGAGGCGGCCGAGGGCGTAGACGGTCTCCCGCGGCTCGACCACGTGCTCGATCTCGCCGGTGGGCTCGGGCGCATCGCGGTCCGCGTAGCTGAGAACCTGCGGTGCTTCGCTGGAGTAGCCCGGGTCCGTGCCGTAGCGGACTGGCACCTGCTGGGCGTGCGCGGCATCGAGAATGATCGCGGCACAGGCAGCGGTGACCAGGGCCAGGCTGGAGACTGGGAGGAAGCGCTTCTTCAGGGTCGTCATGACAGGCTCCGCAGGGGGTGTCGGATTCAGAGTCAGTCAACCATTGGGGTATCTGCGCTTAACAAACGGCTAATCTTACCGCTCAGCTTGTTTCTCTTTGGGACAATTGGGCGGTCTGTGCCATTGGGGGCGAATGGATTTCCCCTCAGACCAAGACCTCATTGCCTATGTTGAACGCGAGAACGCCGAGCGGAAGACTCCCGTCGACCGCCGGGACATCGCGCGCGCCTTCGGGATCAAGGGCCCTGCCCGCACCGAACTGCGCGCCACGCTCCGCAGGCTGGAGGATGAAGGGAAGCTCGCCCTCGACGGCAAGAAGACGAAGAAGCCCGGGCAGTTGCCCCCTGTCACGGTGCTGTCGATTGAGAAGATGGACAGCCAGGGCGACCTCGTCTGCAAACTGACCAAGGACGACAGCGACGCGGAGGTGATTCTCTTCTCCTCCGAAGCCGCGAAGCAGAAGCCGCCGCTCGGCGTCGGGGACCGCTTTCTCGGCAAGCTGCACCAGGACAAGGGCCGGGTGCGGGCGACGGTGATCAAGGCGCTCGGCAAGCCTGCGGGCCGGATGCTCGGCGTGTTCCGTTCCACCCGTTCGGGCGGGTTCGTGGAGCCTGTCAGCAGGAAGACCAAGACAAGCTTCGAGATCGCAAAGAGTGACACGGGAGGCGCCGAGGATGGCGACCTTGTCTGGGCGGAGCCTAAGACCCAGCGCGGTTACGGGCCTCGCCGGGGTCGGGTCGCCGAAGTGATCGGCTCGGTGGACGAGCAGAAGAACCTCTCCCTCATCGCAGTGGCCGAGCAGGACATTCCTGTTGAGTTTCCGCGCAAGGTGATCGCCGAATCCGAGGCGCTCGACCTTGAAGCCTCGAAGCACCACAAGGACCTGACCGCCCTGCCCCTCGTCACGATCGACCCCGCGTCGGCGAGAGACCATGACGATGCGGTGCATGCGGAGGAGCTGGAGGATGGCGGGTTCCGCCTGACCGTCGCCATTGCTGATGTCAGCTATTTCGTCCGTCCGGGAACGGCTCTCGACCGTGAGGCGGAGAAGCGCGGCAACTCCACCTACCTGCCCGACCGGGTGATCCCGATGCTGCCTGAGCGGCTGTCGAACGACCTCTGTTCCTTGCGCGAAGGCGAGGTGCGGCTGGCGCTCTGCTGCGAGATCGAGATCGGGGCGAAGGGCGGGAAGAAGAAGCACCGCTTCTTCCGTGCCAAGATCAAGAACCATCAGAACCTCGCCTATGAGAAGGCGCAGGCCATTGAGGATGGCGCGATGGAGGGGCCGGAGACGGTCCGCACGCTTTTCAAGGCGTACCGGGCTCTCGTGATCGCGCGGGAGCGCAGGCAGCCCCTCGATCTCGATATGCCCGAGCGCGTGATCGAGACGGATAAGAACGGCAACGTCACTGGCGTGTCGCGGAAGGAGCGGATGGATGCCCACCGGCTGATCGAAGAGTTCATGGTGCTTGCCAATGTCTGCGCGGCGGAGACGCTGCAGGAGCACGACCGCGAGGCGATCTACCGGGTGCATGATGCGCCGGACCTCGAGCGGCTTGATACGCTCAAGGAGTATCTCGAAGGGCTCGGCTACTCTCTTCCGAAGGCGGAGGATGTGGCGTCGAAGAATTTGAACTCCGTCCTCCAGCGTGCGCGGGAGCGGGAGGAGATGGACATCATCGCGATGTCGATCCTCCGTTCACAGAGCCAGGCTGTGTACGACACCAAGAACATCGGCCATTTCGGCTTGAGCCTGAAGCACTACGCGCATTTCACCTCGCCGATCCGTCGGTATGCTGACTTGACGGTGCACCGCGGTATCGTGCGGGCGCTGGGCCTTGGGCCGGGTGCTGAGCGGGATGAGGATTCCCTCCGCCTCCAGACGGTGGCGGAGAAGATCTCGCAGACCGAGCGGGCTTCCATTCAGGCTGAGCGGGATACGGCTGCACGGATGCTGGCGAGCTATCTCGAGGAGCAGACGGGCGCGGTCTTCCCTGCGCGTGTGTCAGGCATCACACGGGTCGGGCTGTTCGTCTCGCTTGATGAGACGGGGGCTGACGGTTTCATTCCTGCGAGGACCCTCGGCTGGGAACGCTTCGAGCATGACGAGAAGCGCAACGCGATGGTCTCGGAGCATTCGGGCGCGGCCTATACGCTCGGTATGCCGGTGAAGGTACGCCTCCTCGAAGTGACGCCCGTTCAGGGCGGGCTCCTCTTTGAGATGATCACCAAGGCTGGCGAGCCTGAAGAAAAGAATGCGAAGCCTGCTCGGGCGCCGCGTGCGAAGAAGAAACCTCCGCTGAGGGCGGAGAAGAAGAAGCCTGTCTCGCGCCATGAGAAGGCTAAGATCGCGGCCAGCCGTTCGAAGAACAAAAAGCGGCGCACGGACGAAGAGGCCGAGGACACGCGCGAGCGGCGTGCTGCGAAGCAGGCGGCTGAGAAGAAAGCGGCGAAAGAGCGGGAGAACGAGAAGCGGCGCGGCAAGCCCTCCGGCCCCCGAAGCGACCGGCGCGAGGGCGACCGCTCGCGCAGGAGCGGCGATGGCGACGCACCGGCCAAGTTCGAGCGTCGTCCGCGCAAGGGCGCGGCTGGCAAGGCTTCGGCGCGGCGTGCGCCTGCACGGAAGGGGCCTGCCCCGCGCAGAGGACCGCCCAAAGGCACGCGCTGACATTCATTCAACCGATAGGTTGATCTTTCGGCGCACATGCGATACTCAACCTTATGGTTGAAGAACAGCATCTCGACGCCATCTTTCAGGCGCTCTCCGACCCGTCCCGAAGGCGGATGCTTGCTGCGCTGTCGGCAGGCGAGGCTTCCGTTTCGAGCCTGGCAGCACCGCTCGACATGAGCCTCGCCGGGGCTTCGAAGCACGTACAGGTGCTCGAACGTGCAGGGCTCGTCAGCAGGCGGAAGGTCGGCAGGCAGCAGATCCTGGCGCTCGAAGCCAAGCGCCTGCGCGAGGCGCGGGACTGGCTCGAACGCTATGCGCGGTTCTGGGCGGATGCTCTCGACGCCCTTGAAACCGCTCTCGAAGAGGAGACGAAGCGATGAGTACGGATGTTCAGCTTTTCGAAGACAGGCTCACGATCGAGCGGCAGCTCAAGGCTTCGCGGGAGGTGGTCTGGCAGTACCTGACCGACCCTGCCCTGCGCCAGAAATGGTTCTGCGCCGGGGACATGGATGCCCATGCGGGCGGGAAGATGGTCTTCGCCTTCGACCATAACCGGATCTCTAATTCACCTCCTCCCGGCAAGACGGGCTGTTCGGAGGCGATCACGTTCGAAGGGGAGATCACGACCTATGATCCGCCGCGAGAGCTGGCTTTCAGCTGGCCTGAGGAGAGCGGCGCAGACACACATGTCCGTATACGGCTCGAAGAGAAGGATGGCGGGACGCAGCTTCACCTCGAGCACTCGCGGCTCGCGAAGGATGAGCACAGGTCAGGCGCGGCTGCCGGATGGCATGCGCATCTCGACCTGCTGGTCGATCTCACCAATGGCGATGAGGCGCGTGACTTCTGGCTGCACTATGAGCCGCTCGAAAAGATGTATGCGGACAAAGTAAAGGCCCAGGGCTGACGCCCAAGGCCTTCACCAAATGCCCCAAAGGATGATCGCTTAGTCGCGGCCGCCGAAGAAGCCTGCGAAGCGGCCCATGATGACGCCGAGGAAGAGCGTAACAAGGCCGTCACCGCCAAACGCGCTGTCGCCTGCGCCTTCAGCGCCGTTGAGGGGAACGAGGCCGCCGACGAGATTGCCGAGGGTGTCGCCTGCGCCAAGAACCGGACCGAGATAGTCCGACGCGAAGAGCGTGACGAGGAAGAGAACGACAAGCGGCAAGATGCCGAGATTGAGGATGCCGCCGAGTGCTTTCATGACCATGGAAAGGTGCCCTTTTTCGATGTCCGAAAGGGAACGTTAACCACGACCTTACCGGCTGGCAATCTTGCGGTGCATCATAGGCTAAAGCCCTGATGAATCCTCAACTTCAGGCTCCGAATCGGCCCTCAGGCAGTGCCTGAAGGCGCATTTTCAGGCCGCTTTTGTATGCTCACGGATGAGCTCCACGAAGCGTTTGAACACGGGGAAGCTGTCTTCCGGACCAGGGCTCGCCTCGGGGTGGTGCTGGACAGCCATGGCGGGCGCGTCCTTCACGCGGAGGCCTGAGTTCGAGCCGTCGAAGAGCGAGGTGTAGGTGCTCTCCACCCGGTCGGGCAGGCTGTCCTCGTCGACCGTGAAACCGTGGTTCATCGAGACGATCTCGACCTTGCCGCTTTCGTGGTCCTTCACGGGATGGTTCGCGCCGTGGTGGCCCTGCTCCATCTTCTTGGTCTTGCCGCCAAGCGCGAGGGCCATCAGCTGGTGACCGAGGCAGATGCCAAAGAGCGGGATCTTCGCGTCGATCAGCTCACGGATGACTGGAACGGCGTACTCCGCCGTCGCTGCGGGATCACCCGGGCCATTGCCGAGGACAACGCCATCAGGCTGGTGGCTCATGATGTCGCCGAAGCTCGACTGGGCCGGGACGACCGTGACCTTGCAGCCCTCAGCCTGGAGGCGGTTGAGGATGTTCCGCTTCACGCCATAGTCGATGAGGACGACGTGCGGTCCTGTGCCGGAGAGCACGAAGGGCCGGTCAGTGGTCACTTCCTTGGCGAGGTCCATGCCGACGAGCCCGTCCCACTTCTGGGCCCGCTCGATCAGCCAGTCGCGTTCGAAGCGTCCATTGGGGCTGTGCGCGATGACGCCCTTCGGCATCCCCTGCTCCCGGATACGGACCGTCAGCGCGCGGGTGTCGATGCCTGCGAGGCCGATGATTCCGCGACGCTTGAGCCATGCCTCGAGATCGAGGCGCGCCCGGTGGTTCGAGGGGCTCGTGACGTCAGCGCGGACGATGGCTCCACGGGCCGCGATTGCGGCATTTGGCGCAGCGTTCTCGAGATCATCGTCGTTCACGCCTACATTGCCGATATGCGGAAACGTGAAGGTCACGATCTGCGCGGCGTAGGAGGGGTCCGTCAGGATCTCCTGATACCCCGTCATGGCTGTGTTGAAACAGACCTCGCCCACCGCTTCTCCGACAGCGCCGAAGCCCTGTCCTTCGAAGATGGTTCCGTCCTCCAAAACGAGGAGGCCGGTCACAGTCTGCGGAGTGGTCTCTTGACTAAGCTTGAGCGGCACATCATCTCCCGCGGCTCTTGTGTCCGGACAGGCCGGTCCGAGGAGCCTCTTGAATTCTTGGCAAACGGCCAGGGGCATACACCCGGTCGCGCCGTACGCAAGAGGTTAAGATAGAGCGGGCACGCAAAACTGCCGCCCGCGCGGAAGGAATTTATGAGCGAGCAGGGACAACTGGCGAAACAGATCGCCTCGGACCTCAAGACCGCGATGAAGGCGCGCGACGACAAGCTGCGCATTGCCACGCTTCGCCTGATGCAGGCTGCGATCAAGGACCGTGACATCCAGGCGAGGAGCGAAGACCGCTGCTGTGGCCTCTCCGATGATGAGGTCCGTCAGGTCCTCACCAAGATGGTCAAGCAGAGGGACGACTCTGCCAAAACCTATGAGGACGCGGGCCGTATTGAGATGGCCGAACAGGAGCGCGCGGAGAACGAAGTGATTCGCGGCTACCTGCCCCAGCAGATGAACGCACAGGAAATCGAAACCGCTGTTGATGGCGTCATTGCCGACATCGGTGCCGAGGGCCTGAAAGACATGGGCAAGTGCATGGGCGCGCTGAAGTCGGGCTATGCTGGCCGGATGGACTTCTCCGCGGCCAACAAGGTCGTGAAAGAGCGCCTGGGCTAAGCTTTGGCGCGGGCTTTCACGGCCCTGAAGATCAGAACACCCGTGGGCAGGAGGATCAGGGGTGCCGGGATCGGCACCTCGCCATCAGGCATGTCCGGAACCACGGGCGGCGGCGGACCATTGTCCGGCTGATCGTCGCCCGGGTTTTCAGGGATGCTGCCGTTCTCGCCTTCCTCGTCTTCATCGAGAGGAAGAACCTGCCTGACGACTTCGCTGCCAATTCCGCCGACGGGGATGGCTATGCCACCACCGCCCGTTGGGCTGTGCCTGCCAGCGTCACCCGTCACAGGTGCACCGGGACGGCTGGAGCCGCCAGAGCCGCCCGGACTTGGGCGTGAGCTGGCAGGAAGGCTGGCAAAAACCGGGAAGCTGCGTTCCGCCGGGCCACCGAAGGTTTCCCGGATGATCTCCTGGATCTTCTCAGCGGTGAAGACCTTGCCCTTGCCTTCAGGGGCTTCGCCTGGCGCATCACCAGTGGCGGGAGCTGCGGCCTGGTCGCCATCGGTTCCGAAGTCGTCCTTGCCGTCGGGACCTTGAGCCTTGTCCCAGAGCCCCTGCTCTTTCTCATCGAAGCGCTGGCGGAGGTTCTCTTCATTTCTCGCGCGAAGCGAGGCCATGCTTTCGTTTTGCGCTTGGTTTTCGCCTGACGCCTCCTCGGCCTTGAGACGCTGGCGCATCAGCTGTTCGCCGGGCATCAGGAACGCCTCGACGTTGGGCTCAGGCCATTTGTTCTCGACCTGAGCCGTCGCGAAAACCGTTGCAGCTGCTGCGCTGCCGAAGACAGCGAGCACCGCGATATTGCGCAGGCGACGGGCCCTGCGTGCTGTCAGCACGGGCAGGCTTGCCTTGCGGTTGTCGTGTTCTGGCAGGTCTCGCATCGCTCGGGTCGGTCTCCTTGACCAACCTGATACAATATCCGTGCCGAGTCTCCCGTATAAGTGGTAAGGATTTGGTAACACTTCTGACTGCGAGCCTTGATAAAGATCGGTAGCCCCGCGGGCCGGGCGGGCGTACCTTCTGACCCGTGGCCAGCTATCCCCCGCAATTTTTGGACGAATTAAAGTCCCGGCTTCGCGCATCGGATGTGATCGGGCGGCATGTCCAGATCAAAAAGGCCGGGCGCGAATGGCGTGGCCTGAGCCCCTTCAACAAGGAACGGACCCCCAGCTTCTACGTGAATGACGAGAAAATGGCCTTCTTCGATTTCTCGTCGGGACAGTCCGGGGACATCATCAAGTTCCTGATGGTGCACCAGAACAAGACGTTCCCCGAGGCGGTTGAAGAGCTGGCGGCCCTCGCCGGGATGGAGGTGCCGCGCAACACCCCCGAGGAAGCGCGGCGGATGTCCGAGCGGGAGGTCCTCTACAAGGTCCTGAGCGATGCGGACCAGTTCTTCCGCAAGGCGCTGGAGGGCGACGAGGCGCGGGACGCTCGCGACTACCTGCGGCGACGGGGTGTAAAGATGTCAGCGGTGGAGCGGTTCGGCCTTGGTTATGCTCCCGCGGGCTGGGACGGCCTCAAGCGGTTCTTCCTTGGCCGCGGCGTCGACGAGAAGCTACTTGTGAAGGCCGGGCTCCTGAAGGTGCGGGAGAGCGACGGGTCGACCTATGACGGCTTCCGTGACCGCGTGATGTTCCCGATCCACGATACGCGAGGCCGCTGCATCGCGTTCGGCGGGCGGGCCCTGTCGAAGGACGTCCCCGCGAAGTATCTCAACTCCCCCGAGACTGACGTCTTCCACAAGGGCTACGTCCTCTACAATTTCGGCCGTGCGCGGGAGCGGATGAAGGGCGATGCGCCTGTCCTCGTCTGCGAGGGCTATATGGACGCCTTGGCGCTCGACATGGCCGGGTTTGCGGCCGTCGCGCCTCTCGGGACCGCGCTGACGGAGGAGCAGATGAAGCTCCTCTGGCGCGTGACCCCTGCCCCGGTTCTCTGCTTCGACGGCGACCGCGCTGGCCGGGCGGCGGCTGAGCGGGCCCTTGAGCGCGCCCTGCCTTTCCTGACGCCGCAGCAGACCCTTCGTTTTGTCTTCCTGCCCGATGGCGAGGATCCTGACGATCTCATCAAGCGCGGCGGCAAGGGCGCCATGCAGGCGCAGGTCGATGCGCGTGCCGATGCCGAAGAGACGATGTGGCGCCTCGCCCTCGCCCGCCACGGGACCCAGTCCGCCGAAGCGCTGGCCGCCCTGGAAGGCGAGCTGAAGGAGCGTGGCCAGAAGATTCAGGACCCGGCCATGCGCTCGGCCCTCCAGCGGGCCTTCAAGGACAGGCTCTACGCCCTGCGCGGTGAGCTTTTCGCCTCCAAGCGCCAGAAGGAGCGGGTGCAGCGTGGCCGTGCGGTCAAGGCGACCCGGCTCTCCGAGGCGCTCCGCTCGCGTCTCGGCCAAGGCGCGACGGGAGCACCCGGATCAGCGGCTCGCGAGGCGCAGCTGGTGATCGGTTTAGTCCACCATCCCGATCTGTTTCAGCATTTCGAATCGGAAATACTGGAGCTGCAGCTCTCGGACCCCGGGCTTTCAAAGCTTTGGGGCAAAACAGTCGATGCGCTGATTGCGCACCCTGACCTTGACTTTGAGGGCCTTCGTTCTCAGTTGAGCGTTTGTTCCGACTCGGAATCCGTCTATCAGCGCTGGTCCGCGGACCCCCTGATCCGGACCGTGCGGTTCATTAGACGGGATGCAGACGACGAGGTCGCAAAGGACGGGTGGCGCGACGTTTTTCTGATCGACCGGCGGCAGAAGGTACTGAACGCCGAGATCAATGAAGCGGGCGCGGAGGCACACCTCGACAGCGGCCGAGAGAAAATTTGGTTAAACTCCGTGCGACTAAGCCTTGGTACGCATGACGAGCAAAAACAGAGCTCTGCCGACGACTAGGCCGCATTCCCGGCCCTCGCGCAGAGTAGATGGCGCGAGACAAGGGGCCTAATGAGCAAGACTTCTCAAGTGCAGCGTGAGGAAACAGGCGAACAGCCGGTCCTCGACATGAACCAGGCCTCGGTCAAGAAGATGATCGAGGAAGCCAAGAAAAAAGGCTACATCACCTACGACCAGCTCAATGCGGTGCTGCCGGAGGACGAGTTCTCGTCCGAGCAGATCGAAGATATCATGTCCAAGCTCTCGGATATGGGCATCAACGTCACCGAGAACGAGGAGGTCGAGGAAGAGGACAACAAGGACGGCGCGAAAGCGACGGGCTCCGCTGTTGTCGAAAAGAAAACCGCCCAGACGGTCACGACCAACACCAAGGCAGACAGCGACCGCACCGATGATCCGGTGCGCATGTACCTGCGCGAGATGGGCGCCGTGGAGCTCCTGTCGCGCGAGGGCGAGATCGCCATCGCCAAGCGGATCGAGGCTGGCCGCGAATCGATGATCCGCGCGCTCTGCGAGAGCTCGCTGACCTTCGAAGCAATCACCGTCTGGCGCGAGGAACTCGAAGAAGGCCGCGTCCTTCTCCGTGACATCATCGACCTCGACGCGACGTTCTCGGGTGGCCCTGAGAGCAAGCCTGACATGACGCGGCCCGAAGTCGCCGAGCAGGTCCAGAAGGAACAGGAAGCCCGCGCCGCTGAAACCGGCGAGGACGAAGACGAGTTCGACGAAGGCGACCTCTCGCTCTCGGCCAAGGAAGCCGAGCTGCGCGAAGGCGTCATGCAGACGTTCCAGGACATCGCGGACGACTTCAAGAAACTCCGCCGTCTGCAGGACATTCAGATCGAGCAGCAGCTCCAGGGTGAAGACCTCACCGAGAGCCAGGTGAAGCGCCTGAAGAAGCTCCAGAAGGACATTGTCGAGCGCGTCCGGTCCGTGCGCCTTCACAACCACCGGATCGAAGCGCTGGTCGAACAGCTTTACGCGATCAACCGTGCACTGATGGCCCTCGAGGGCAAGCTCGTGCGGCTCGCCGACAGCTATGGCGTGAACCGTCAGGAGTTCCTGAAGGAGTATCTCGGCAACGAGCTCGATCCTGAATGGCTGCCGCGCGTCTCGGCCCTCGATGGCCGTGGCTGGGGTAACTTCACGACGAAGGCTGAACCGCAGATCCAGGAGATCCGCGACGAGATCGGTCAGCTTTCTCAGGAAACCGGCCTCACCGTCTCCGACTTCCGCCGCATCGTGCAGACCGTCCAGAAGGGCGAGCGCGAAGCGCGGATCGCCAAGAAAGAAATGGTCGAAGCGAACCTCCGCCTCGTGATCTCGATCGCCAAAAAGTACACGAACCGTGGCCTTCAATTCCTGGACCTGATCCAGGAGGGCAATATCGGCCTCATGAAAGCGGTCGATAAGTTCGAGTACCGCCGCGGCTACAAGTTCTCGACCTACGCGACCTGGTGGATCCGTCAGGCCATCACCCGCTCGATCGCTGACCAGGCGCGGACCATCCGTATCCCGGTCCACATGATCGAGACGATCAACAAGATCGTCCGGACCTCGCGCCAGATCCTCAACGAGATCGGCCGCGAGCCAACGCCTGAGGAGCTTGCCAACAAGCTCTCCATGCCGCTCGAGAAAGTCCGTAAGGTGATGAAAATCGCCAAGGAGCCGATCTCCCTCGAAACGCCGATCGGCGACGAGGAAGACAGCCATCTCGGTGACTTCATCGAGGACAAGAACGCGATCCTGCCCATCGATGCGGCGATCCAGTCGAACCTGCGCGAGACCACGACCCGCGTCCTCGCCTCGCTGACGCCGCGTGAAGAGCGTGTCCTCCGTATGCGGTTCGGCATCGGCATGAACACCGATCACACCCTCGAAGAGGTCGGCCAGCAGTTCTCGGTGACCCGCGAACGCATCCGCCAAATCGAGGCAAAAGCGCTCCGTAAGCTGAAGCACCCAAGCCGCAGCCGGAAGCTTCGCAGCTTCCTCGACAACTAAGAGATCGGGCCGCCTTCGGGCGGCCTTTTCATATCCATGATGACTAACGTAGACGCCCTCATCCTCGTCGATGCCGATGCTTGTCCTGTGAAGGACGAGGCCATTCGCGTGGCCCTGCGCTACGGGGTTGGCGTGCTGTTCGTCGCCAATCAGGGGTTCAGGCTGGAGCGAGACCCGCTTATCAGGCAACATGTCGTAGGCGGAGGGTTCGACGAGGCCGACGACTATGTCGCTGAGCTGGCGGCACCCGGAAAGGTGGTGGTCACGGCCGACATCCTCCTCGCAGACCGCTGCCTCAAGGCTGGTGCCGAGGTGATCGGCAATAATGGTCACCCCTTCACCAAGGATACGATCGGCGGGGCGATTGCCCAGCGCGCAATCATGAACGACCTGCGCGGATCGGGCGATCAGGTCGGCAAAGGTGCCCCGCCCTTCTCCAAGAACGACCGGTCACGCTTCCTTCAAGCGCTTGATCTTGCAGTCGGAAAGGCCGTCCGGAAAGGCTAGTTTCCGCAAGGCTTTCCCTGCCCCCGGCATTCCGCTTAGCTTTCGCTCAGGGAAAGGGCGCGAGAGCATGGGCAGGGTCATTCTCATCCACGGCACCTTTGATGGTGACGAGAGCGAAACCGGCGAGCGCTGGTGGCAGAAGGGCGGCGCCATGCGCGCTGACCTTGAGGCTGCCGGGCACCAGGTCGAGGCGTTCCGCTGGTCGGGCGAGAACTCCGACGTGGCTCGCATGAAGGCGGCACAGGCGCTTGCTCACCGCCTCGCTGAAACGGACGACGAGGTCACCCTCCTCGCCCACAGCCACGGCGGCAATGTCGCCCGAGAAGCGCTCATCCTGCTCAAGCCTGACGAGCGAGCCCGCATACGGACGGTCTCGATCGGCACCCCGTTTCTCGACCGTGTGCCGCCGTTCACCCGAAACCTCTGGGGGTGGGAGACGCTCCTTCTCGTTTCGGTCTTCGCAATCCTGATTGCCATTCAGCCTGTCTCGGGTCGATCATTCGAGGAGATGAGTGGGCTGAGCGATAACGAGATCCTCACAGGGTTCGGGGTGATCGGCGTGAGCTGGGCGCTTCTGTTCCTGTGGCGCATCGTCAGAAACCGAGCTGCCAACTACACGGATGTGGCGGGCCTCTTCACGCCGATCACGCACACCGGGGACGAAGCAGTCGCCATGCTCCAGATGGCCGACCGCCAGAAGATCGAGGCTGCGACCGTCGCCAATTCCCGCAGCACGATCAGGCTCGCGATGATGCCCTTGGTCTTCCTTGCGATGGCGGGAAGTGTCGTGTGGCTGCTCTACTACTTCGCGATCAACTGGGAGGTCGCGTATGATGAATGGCAGGGGCTGCTTGTCGGCATTCCGCTGTTTGCCGCGGGAACGTTCTTCGCAGGCGTGATCCTGACGACGTTTCTTTCCTTCCCGCTGAGCTACGTGGCACCTCCGGTTCTCAACGGGATCGTTCAGTCCACGATCAAATCATCGGGCCTCGGCCTCGACAGCGGTGCCAGCTACAGGCGCGTCGGGCCCAGCCCTGTCGCTGGAGGCAAAGTGCAGACTATGCCCAGCGGGTTGGAGGCGACCATCTCCGATCACGCCAACGCCGCGCTGAGCGGACGGGTCGGTCTGTTGCGCGAGGTTCTGACCACGGCCTCCCAGAAGGGCATCGATCCGATGAAAGCGCTCGACGAGACCTTCACCTGGGATGAGCTGATCCACACGGCCTATTTCCGGGTGCCAGCGTGCCGCGCGTACATTCTTGAGAAGGTTGGAACGTCATGACACGGATTATCCTCATCCACGGCACCTTTGACGGTGACGAGAGCGAAACGGGCGAGCGCTGGTGGCAAAAGGGCGGCGCGATGCGCGCCGACCTCGAAGCCGCTGGCCATCAGGTGATCGCGTTTCGCTGGTCTGGTGAGAACTCCGACAGCGACCGCGTCGCCGCAGGAGAGAAGCTGGCGAAGAAGCTGAAGCCTCTCCTTGCCGAGGGGGAGATCAGGATCATCGCCCACAGCCACGGCGGCAACGTCGCGCGGGAAGCGGCTGCGCGGCTTTCGGCGAAAGAGCGAGAGGCGCTCCGTGTGGTGACGGTCGGCACGCCGTTCATTGACCGGACGGGAAACCTTCTGTCGCTGCTGCTGGGACCGCATACGGTGATTGTAGGGGTTTTGATCTTGATCGCCGCGACGGTCAGATCGCTGGCCGGTGACGGATTTGCGCAGCTTCTGCAGGTGCCATTCTACATCGCGGCGGGAGCAGCGGCGCTGTTCTGGCCGGTAAGCATTGTCCGACGATATCTACGATCGAGGGTGAAGTACGCGAAGGTCGCGGACTTCACAGTACCGATTTCCCATCGGCGCGACGAAGCAGTCAACCTCCTGCACGCAGTCTACCAGGCCAAGATAGCTCCGCTCAACTGGCGGTCATCCGGGTCTACGCTCGAGAAGACCCTTTCGACTTTCCTCCTTATACCGCTCTTCTTGGGGACGGTCGTTTTTCTCGCTTACGCATTCACACGGTTTCTGAGTGGTCCTGATGGACCCGGCCTCATCGACTGGGCGATCATCCCGGCATTGATTATCATATCGTCAGTCTTCTTTTTCGGGGCAACATTCCTGATGTTGAGCGCGGTCGCGAAGATCTTTTCCATCCCACTCGGCGTTGCAATGACCCCTGTCCTCAACGGTGTGGTGGACGGAGCGCTCACGTCCAATGCGCTTGGCCTCGGCAACACGTCCGCCGTTCAGCGCGTCAGCGGCGTGCCGGTGGCAGGGGGCAAGGTGCCCGCGCTCCCCTCCTCGGTTGAAGAAGCCATGACCTCGCACGCGGACAAGCATCTTGGTGCTCGCGTCGGTCACTTGCGGGGTGTCCTCAGCGATATGGCTCAAAAAGGGGGCGATGTGTTCGGCGTCCTCGACCGGGAGTTCACCTGGGACGAGCTGATCCACACGGCCTACTTCCGAGTGCCCGAGGCAAGGGCACACATTCTCGAGGCGGTTGGAGGCTAAAACCGACTGGGTTTGATGGTCAGATGTGCAGAGCGCTTAGCAAGCTTTTGTATCTTCGACGTTTTATCTGTGGCTTCGTCTCGTCTTCGCTTTCCATGTCTTGAGCTGCTCTTCCGTGCTAGACTTTCCCTCAGGGAGTACGGGGCATGGCGAGTGTTATCTGCGTCCACGGGACGTTCGACAACGACAAGACAACCGACGGTGATCGCTGGTGGCAGCATGGTAGCCCCATGCATGCCGACCTCGAACGCGCCGGATATCACGTTGAGGCCTTTCAGTGGTCCGGCAACAATTCCGACCGTGACCGCATGGTCGCCGCCCAGCGGCTCGCGAAGCAACTCGATGCCATCGAAGATCCTGATACGCTGATCCTCGCACACAGCCACGGCGGCAATGTCGCGCGGGAAGCGCTCGTCCGCTCACGGAAGAACAAGACTGCTCGCCTGATTACTGTCGGTACGCCGTTTCTCGACCGCAAGCGGCCGCTGCACCAGATGCTGCTGGCGGGGGTGAAGAAGCGTCACGGCTTTATCTTCGCCGTGCTCGCTATCCTATCATTCGTCTCTTTGGGCATCATCGGACAACTGTCGATGAGCCGTGCCGAAGGTCAGCTGTTCGCGATGGCAGCAGCTGCGCCGACGGTGCTCTATGGCATCTTCCTGATCTTCCAGACGGTGCGGGGGATCATCCTGAACCCGAACCGCTATAGCTCCGTCGCGAAGCGGATCACGGCGATTGCCCACGAGGATGATGAGGCTATCGCGTTCCTGAGCAATGTCCGTAAGCTGAAGATCAAGGTCGTCACCGTCAGTTCGCTTGCGAAGTCCTTCCGGAACAACGCGCCGATGATCTTCAACCAGCTCGCGCTGGTCGGCTTCCTCGGGCTTCTCGGCTACATGGCCTGGCTCAATTTCACGAACCAGCCGCCGCCCACGGTGAACCCCAACAACCCGATCCCTCAGGGGAACAGTTCGCTTGAGGACACGCTCGACCAGCTCAAGGGCATGGCGGCTGTCTACGGCCTCATCGCGATCATTGCCTTCCCGTTCCTGATCAGTCTCGCTGCAATCGGGACGACGCTCGTTCGTCTGATCGCGCCAGTGATCGCCCATCCGATTGCAGCCATCGTGACGCCAATCGTGAACGCAGCAGCATCATCCGGCGTCATCACTAGCTCCCTCGGGATGGATGACGGCTATCCGATCAAGCGCGTCGGCGACCGGCCGGAAAGCGGTGCCGCGAAGTTTGTCAGCATTCCGAACAATCTTGCCAAGGCGCTGTCAGACCACGCGGACACCCACATGCGGAACCGCGTCTCTGACCTCCGCCATACTCTGACGAGCAAGCCGCGGCGTTCGGGCGACATCTTCAACGAGGTGCAGGAGACCTTCACCTGGGACGAGATGATCCACACGAGCTATTTCCGCGTGGCGTCCTTCCGGGACTTCACCGTCCAGACCCTTAGGAAGATGGCGCAGCCTGGATCCAATCCGCGATCGCGGTGGCAAGCTGATCCGCTGGGCGATCCGCAGGCAGACGGTACGCCTCTTCAGCCGCGTCGAGAGCTTCAAGCTGGCTCTTCAGAAGGTCAGGCCCCGCAAAATGAGCGGCCCTGGTTTGTAGGCGACGCAGAAGCTCCTCAGGCGGAACATCAAGAAGGACAAAGCGAGCCTCCGCTCGAAGTTCTTCGCAGAGTTGATCCCTGACGACCGCGTTGAGGGCTGAACAGGCGAGGACGGATATCGGCGCTGCATCGGCATTGAGTGCCTTTGAGATCGTGCTGATCCACGGACGCCTGTCGTCCGCAGAAAGCCCCTCCCCGCGGGAAATCTTGGCGATGTTCTCCGGCGGGTGAAAATCATCCCCCTCGTAGAAAGGCACCTCGAGGCGGTCCGCAAGCATCTGGCCGACGGTGGTCTTTCCGGACCCTGACGGCCCCATGACGACGATGACGGTCATCGGTGCTGGCTGACCTCTGAGCTATCAAAGCGCGTGCACATGGCTATCATCCTTCGAAGCGAATCCCGCGGGAGAACCTTATGAGCGCCGACCTACTGTTCAAAGTCTGCAATATGGCGGTCCTGCCGGGCTGGCTGCTCCTGGTGATCGCGCCACGCTGGCGGTATTCGCAGATGGCGGTGTTTGGGATCATCATCCCGATCCTCAGCCTCGTCTACGCAAGCGTCCTGATCAAAGTGACGACCTCAGGCGGTAGCTTCGAAGCCCCCGACTTCTCCTCGATCGAGAGCATTCAGGCGCTGATGAGCAACAAGCTCGGCTTTGTTGCAGGCTGGGTGCACTACCTCGCCTTCGACCTCTTCGTCGGCGCATGGATCACGAGGGATGCAGCGGCGAACCGGGTGAACCACTTCCTCACCATCCCGGCGCTGTTCTTCACCTTCATGGCGGGGCCGTTCGGCCTCATCATCTACCTCGTGATGCGGCAGGTCAGGCGGCGCGAGGCGATCGCTGAACCGCAGCCGATTGTCCCATACCTTGCGGAAGGCGAAAGCTCGGTGTCTATCGGTGCCGATACGTTTGAGGAAAGCACCGAATGAAGCGCAAAGGCTCCGTGATTGGGTTCGCCCTGTTTGTCGTCATCGTCGCCGTGGCGTTCTGGCACGCTGGTATCTTCGGCGGCTAAGCCGTCACGCGCTTGTGCACTTCCCAGATTGCCGAGCGCGTATCGTCGAAGAGCTTCTGCCCCAGAAGGCGCGGTGCGAACCTGCGCTGGAAGGCCGTGACGCAGGGCTCGACGCCGAACATCTCCACCCCATAGCCGATCTTCGACAGCATCGCGGCGGCCTCTTCCTCGGTCGGTAGCTGCTCTGGACGCTCGCCAGTCCAAGGGCCGAAGGCCAGCTTCTCCGCTGCGAGGGCGCGCCAGGGGAACTTCTCGCCGGGGTCTTCCTTGCGATCAGGCGCGAGGTCCGAGTGGCCGATGATCCGTGCACGGGGAATGTTGTAGCGGGCCTTCACCGCTTCCAGGATATCGATCAGGGCGTCGATCTGCTCGCCGGGGAATTCGCGATAGCCGAACTCATGGCCGGGGTTCACAAGCTCAAACCCGATGGACACTGAGTTGATATCCGCCTCGCCCTTCCAGATGCCAGCGCCTGCGTGCCAAGCCCGGCGGTCTTCGGCGACGAGCTGGTGGGTGCGACCGTTCTCCTCGATGACGTAGTGGGCGGAGACCTGCGCTTCGGGATCACAGAGGCGCTCGAGTGCCTCCTTGGCCGACTTCATGCCCGTGTAGTGGATCACCGCCATCGACACGTCACGGCCCTTTCGGTCGCCGTGGTTGGGAGACTTCCAGTCGGTTCTTACCGGTGTGCCGTTCATGGATCAGCCTTCGCTTCCTGCCGCCGCGCTGGCGATCACTTGCTTGCGGTCGGGCTTCGCGCCGCGAACCAGAACCACTCCGACACCTGACACCACAAGAAGTGCCCCGAGAATCAGCCGGATGGTCAATTCTTCACCCAAGAGCAGCACGCCGAACACCACGGCAAACAGGGTGATGAGGAGCCCTGACGGCGCAATGATGCTCAGCGGCACACGCTTCAAGAGCCAGTAGTAACTCGTGTGCCCGAAGACCGATGCGACGAGCACGGAATAAAGCAGCGAGAGCGTGACAGGGGTGAAGGAGTCGCTCGAGATCCACGCGAACTGGTTATCCGTCAGGAGCGCCGCAGGCACGAAGCAGACGACGCTGCCCACGACCGCCATCCATGCGAGGAGGCCGAGGGGCGTGACGCCGTCGATCTTCTTGACGAAGATCGCGCCTGTCGCCTCCGCTGTACAGCCAAGGACGATGAGGAGCGCGCCGAGGGCGAAGTTCTGGCTCGCCTCGCCGTCCCCCTCAGCCGTTGCGATGATCAGCACGCCGATGAGAGCTACGCCTATGCCGCTGATCCGCTTCCAGCCGACCTTCTCACCGAGGAACACCACGGAGAAGATGGTCGCGATGATGACGTAGGTCTCTGCGAGGACGGAGCCCATCGAAGCATTGGTCAGCGCGATGCCTGAGAACATGAAGATGTAGTTGATCCCGCCGAAGCACGCTCCGGCGATCAGCACGCGGTGCATCTGGCCTGGGTACCAGCGGAGGAGCGGGGCCAGGATCAGCGCAAGGATCGGCATGCGGAAGGCCACGTAGACCAGAGGCGAGACATGCCCCGTCACGAACTTCACGATGACCATGTGGAGGCCCCACGCTGCGCAGACCGCGAGGAGAAGGAGCGCCTCGCGCGGCTTCATGCGGGTTCCGTCTCGCGGCCCTGGAGCGCGGAGAGGCGGGCGTAGAGGCCACCTTGCTCCAGAAGCTCTGTATGCGTGCCCTGCTCGATGAGCTGCCCGCGCTCCATGACGGCGATCATGTCGGCATCACGGATCGTGGAGAGCCTGTGCGCGATGATGAGGGTGGTCCGGCCCTTCCGGAGCTTCGCCATCGCCTCTTCGATCAGCCGCTCGCTCTCGGCGTCGAGAGCGGAGGTCGCTTCGTCGAGGAGGAGGATCGGCGCGTCCTTGAGGAAAGCCCGCGCAAGGGCGATCCGCTGGCGTTCCCCGCCAGACAGAGCGCTACCGCCCTCGCCGACGCGCGAAGCATAGCCGTTTGGCATACGGACGATGAAGCGGTGCGCGGCGGCAGCTTCTGCGGCGGCCTCGAGCTCTTCATCGGTGGCGTCGGGGCGACCCATGCGGATGTTTTCAGCGACCGTTGTATCGAAGAGCACGGGCGTCTGGCTGACGATGGAGATCTGGTCGCGGAGATCAGGGATGGAGACCTTCTGGATGTCGGTGCTCTCGATCAGGATGCGCCCGGATTGCGGATCGTAGAAACGCGGCAGGAGGCCGAAAACCGTCGACTTGCCTGCGCCCGAAGGGCCGACCAATGCCGCCGTCGCGCCCGCGGGAACGTGGAGGCTGAAACCTTTGAGGAGCGACGCGGCCTCGTCGTAGCTGAAGACGATGTTCTCGAAGCTGACCGTCGGTGCACCGCCTTTTGGTTGAGGCGGCGCAATGGGGTCCGAGGGGCCGGTGATCTTGGGCTTTTCGTCGATAACGCCGAACACGCGCTCCATCGCGGCAAGGCCTTCCTGCAGGACGGCGTTCAGGGTTCCGAGGCCCCGGGCTGGCTGGGACAGAAGCGCCATCGCGATCAGGAACGCGACGAGCTCTGGTCCGGTCAGCAGCCCTGCGCTGATCCTGAACGCGGCGACGGCGATGATGAAGGCGATCGAAAGCGACGCGACCACTGTGACCATCGGTTCGTTGGCGGACGTGAAGCGCACGAGCCGCATGAGGAGGGAGCGGCGTTCCTCGAAGGCATCGCCCATGCGGGCGCGTTCGCTGTCTTCCAGGCGGTAGCTCTTCACGACCTCCTGCCCCGAGATGCTTTCGGTCAGGAGGCCGGTCATGTCGCCGATCTGCGCCTGAACTCTCCGGGCGAGCTTCCTGATGGCCTTGCCGATGATGCCGATGGGGAAGCCGACCAGCGGATAGATCAGCAGCACACAGAGGAACAATATCGGGTCGAGGAAAGCCAGCACACCGATGAAACCTATGAGCCTGACAAGGTCCCTCGCGCCATTGGGTGCCCTGCGGAGGGTCTCGCGCAGGGTCGTCATGTCGTTGGTGAAGCGGCTCACGAGCCCGCCGACCTTGGCTTCGCCTTCGCCCCGGCCTTTCAGCTGGGCCACGTCGTAGCGGAGGATCGCGCCGAACATGCGGTTCTGGATGTCGCGCAGGGCGGAGATACCGACGCTCTGCGCCGTGAGTGCCTGGGCGTAGAAGAACCCGGCTTGAAGGATCGCGAGCCCGATGATCAGTGTCGGGCCGAAGATCATCACCTGCCGCGCATCGACGCCCGTGAAGCGGCTGTCGCGGTCAGGTTCGAGGCCGGAGAAGATCCACTCGGTGGCCAGCACGAAGCCGACTTCAGCCAGCGCGAGGCCCACCATGAAGACGAACGCAATGGCGATCCGGCCCTTGTAGCGGCTCAGATGCTCTCGCCAGACGCGGAGGAGAAGGGACGACCGTTCAGCCATCAGCCACCTTTGGCAATGACCGCCCGCCGGGTCCAGCGCCAGAATTTTGCGAAAAGCGTGCACCGCAGCGTGCTTTTTCCCGCGGGCAGTGGCATAGGCGAGGACCACTCAGGAGGTCTCCCATAATGCCCACGCCGAAGGCCTGGTCGCTCAGAACGTACAGGGCCGCGACGAAGCTGCTTCGTCCGGTGGCCAATTATGCGCTGGAGCGCCGCCTGCGGGCCGGGAAGGAAGACCCTTCGCGCCTGTCCGAACGCCGCGGCATCGCCTCGCTGCCGCGTCCTGAGGGCAAGCTTCTCTGGATGCACGGCGCGTCGGTGGGTGAGAGCCTTTCGATCCTGCCGCTGGTGGACCGCCTGTCGGAGGTTCATCCGGAGCTGCGGTTCCTCGTGACGACAGGGACCGTGACGTCGGCCGCGCTGATGGCTGACCGCCTGCCTCCAAAGGCTGTCCACCACTACATCCCGATCGACCAGCCGCACTTCGTCAGAGCCTTCCTTGATCACTGGAAGCCAGATGCAGCTTTCTTTGTTGAATCCGAGCTTTGGCCTGTCATGCTCGGCGAAGTTGCGAAGAGGAAGATTCCGGCTGCGCTCATCAATGGGCGCATGTCCCCCCGCACCTACGAGAGCTGGCAGGGCCGGAAGAAAGCCGCGCGCGAGCTGCTCTCGGTCTTCGACATCATCATCGCCCAGAACGCTGAGAACGCAGAGCGCTTCGAGGGCCTCAGCGAGCGTCACGTCGGAACGCTGGGCAACCTGAAGCTCGCGGCGGATAAGCTGCCCGCTCCGCTTGAAGCGCTCGGCCAGCTCGAAGGCTGGCTCGATGGCCGCCCGCGCTGGCTGGCTGCATCGACCCACGAGACCGAGGAGATCCAAGTTCTCTCCGCGCACCGCCAGATCCTTGCAGAGCTGCCGGACACCGTCCTGTTCCTCGCGCCAAGGCACCCTGCCCGCGGCGATGAGATCGTTGAGATCTGCCATGACCACGGCTTCCCTGTTGCGCGCAGGTCGGACGGCGAAGGGATCGGGCCCGATACGCAGGTCTATCTCGCGGACACGCTCGGTGAGCTTGGGACCTTCTACTCCCTTTCGGACATTGCCTTCGTCGGCGGTAGCTTCCCAGCCATTGGCGGGCATAACCCGCTCGAACCTGCAAGGCTCGGCTGCGCGATCCTTCATGGGCCGGAAGTCTTCAACTTCGCGGACACCTACGAGGACATGCGCCGGTCCGGCTCAGCAGCGCTCGTTCGCAATGAGCGTGATCTCGCGGCCAGCCTGACCAGGCTCCTGACCGATGAGATGACCCGCAAGACCATGGCCGACCAGGCCGCGACATGGGCGGAAGCCAGCGCGCGGACTGTTCTGGAGGCTCTTGTCGAAGCGCTCGAGCCGGTCCTCGAAAAAGGCGGCATCGCCGCCTGATGCACCTCGAAGGCCCCAGCTTCTGGTGGCAGGCGGAGGGGACTTCGCTCGCCGCGAAGCTGCTCTCGCCGCTCGGTGCCATCTACCACTGGGAGACCCAGCGCAGGCTCAAGAAGCCGGGAGCAAGGGCCGGCATCCCCGTCATCTGCATCGGCAACGCGACCGTAGGCGGGGTCGGCAAGACGCCCTTCGTCCGTGCGCTGGGAGAGGCTCTGCAGGCGCGGGGGCATGCCCCGCACATCCTGACCCGCGGTTATGGCGGCAAGGAGAAGGGCCCCTACTGCGTCAGGCCCGAGGACGACGCCGCGCATGTCGGTGACGAGCCCCTGCTCCTCGCAAGGACCCTTCCAGTCTGGGTCAGCCGCGACAGACCAATGGGCGCGAAAGCTGCCAAGGAAGCAGGCGCGTCCATGATCCTGATGGATGACGGCTTCCAGAACCCAAGCCTTCAGAAGAGCCTGTCCCTGATGCTCGTCGACGCAGCCACGCTGTTCGGCAATGACGAGGTCTTCCCAGCCGGCCCCTTGCGGGAAAGACCGGAGGCTGCCGCATCCCGCGCAGGGGCATTGGTGGCTGTCCTCCCGGGTCCAGAGACGCAGGTTCCGGACAGAATTTGCGCTCTTGCAGACGGAAAACCCGTCTTCCGTGCATGGTTCGAGGTTGAACAATCGTCCATCCCGGACGCCCCCCTCCACGCTTTTTGCGGCATAGGCAGGCCGGAACGGTTCGAACGCTCTCTCAAAGAGAGTGGTGGCAAGATTCTGTCTTTCAAGGCTTTTCCAGACCACCATCCTTTCTCGAGCGACGAGATCGACGCCTTGAAGGCGGACGCCATCGAAGCAGGAGCGACCCTTGTAACGACGGAGAAGGATTATGTCCGCTTCCCTCCGGAGAGGAGAGATGGCATCACACCCATCCCCGGCGGCATGAGGATTGCCGAGGAAGAGGCACTGTTGAGCCTTGTCGAGAACGCGGAATGAGTGACACGACACTAGATGTCTGGGATGCGGATGCGAAGCTTCCTGAGCCTCGCACCAACAAGCCGCTGACCCTGAGGCGCCGGATCGAGGCAGCCCTCTTCTTCGCGTTCCTCAAAGTCATGGGCTCGATGTCGGTCGAGCGCGCATCAGGCTTTGCAGGCAAGCTGGTGCGGACCCTTGGGCCCCTCCTCCGTTCGGTCCACCATCGCGGTGAAGCGAACCTCAGGCTGATCTACCCCGACATGACCGCTGCAGAGCGTTCGGCAATCCTGCGGGATGCCTGGGACAATATCGGCCGGACGATGGCCGAGTATGCCCATCTCGAGAACATGGCCGAGCGCGTGACCGTCGAGAATGTCGAGGGCCTCCGCGCCTATGCGGAGGAAGGCAAGCAGGCGATCTTCGTCAGTGGGCACTTCGCCAACTGGGAAGTCCTTGGCGCTGTCATCAGGCGTGAGGGCGTCAAGTTCGCCGCGGTCTACCGTGCACCGAATAATGCGCTGGTGGACAGACACATCATCCAGGTCAGGGCGAAAGCCATGACCCGCTACCAAATCCCCAAGGGTAAGCGCGGCGGCCGCGAACTGCTCTCTGCACTGAAGAGCGGTTTGTCGCTCACCATGGTGACGGACCAGAAGCTGAACGACGGGATCGAGGTTCCGCTGCTCGGCCATCCCGCCATGACGGCTCCTGCGCCTGCGCGGCTTGCGAAGAAGCACAACATTCCGATTGTGCCGCTTCAGCTGGTCAGGCTGCCAGGCGCTCGGTTCGCAATTACCGTGCATGATCCGATCGAACCGGGCGATCGGTCGGTCGAGGACCTGACCCGCGAAGTGAACGATATTCTCGGCGAGTTCATCCTTGCGCGGCCTGAGCAATGGCTCTGGTTCCACCGCCGCTGGCCAGCTGACCTGACGCCCGCCTAGGCGTTCGGCAGGACGAGCCTGACGGTCGTTCCGGTATCCTTGTCCGTAGACAGATCGAGCTCACCCGACTGTGCCCGCATGGCGAGCCTTGCCATGGGAAGCCCAAGACTTGAACCGCCCGGACGCTTCGCGCCGCGATAGGGTTCGAACAGCTTCGGCAGGGCAGCGCCCGGTACGCCGGGCCCTTGGTCAGCAACCGTCAGGGCTCCGGCATCGTGATCGAAACTGACCGTCACCCTCGACCCTGTCTGCACGGCGTTGACCAGCACTTCCTCGAGGGCAAGGCAGGTCAGCGCGCCATCGCAGGTCGCCTCGGACGCTCCAAGCTGGACAGTAACCTGCCCCTCTTCGGCTTCAAGCTGGTCCACGACGGTGCCGACCAGCACATAAAGGTCGTGTACGGTGTTTTCTGTCGAGGCGATGCCCGCGATGATGTCAGCCCGCTCGCCGAGCCGCACCATCGCCCGCACCTTGTCGTCGAGATAGTCAGCAAACTGCTTGCTTTTGGGATCGTCCAGCTTCTCAGCATGCTCCTGCATGATGACGACGGCGTTCAGCAGGTTGCGCGCATCATGGCGCAGAGCTTTCACAGCTTCCTTGTAGAGCTCTGCGCGGTCGGTCATCAGTCAAAAGCTCCCAGCAGCTTGATCGCGGCCTTGTTGAAGGCGGTGAAGGTCTTCTTGAAGCTCCACTCGTCCGAGGCCGCCTTGGAGATTTCGCCAAGCGTCGGGTACGGAGAGATCATCTTGTCGAAGGCATCCATCTTGAGGCCATTGGCGACGGCGAGGGCATATTGCTGGACGACTTCGCCTGCGTGCAGTCCCACCATGTCAGCCCCCCAGATCTTTCCATCCTTGCCAACGAGCACCTTGACGATGCCCTCGGTCTCGCCCTCGGCGTTGGCCCTGTCATTGTCGTGATAGGGAGCGCGGACGACTTCAAAGTCAATGCCGCGTTCCTTGAGCTGGGCTTGAGTCAGGCCGACATGCGCCAGCTCTGGCTCGGTATAGGTGACCCACGGGACGATGTCGGTGTTGT
Organism: Parvularcula mediterranea; assembly: GCF_013085255.1. Lineage (GTDB taxonomy): Bacteria > Pseudomonadota > Alphaproteobacteria > Caulobacterales > Parvularculaceae > Parvularcula > Parvularcula mediterranea. Next base: position 1,684,684 of record NZ_JABFCX010000002.1, on the reverse strand, counting down.
TCTTCCCGCCCATGTTCTTGAGCAGGATGTTCTTGAGCGCGAGGCGGCCCTGATAGCCCGCGACGTGGGTGAACTGCAGCCCGCCGGTGACATCGCCGATGGCATAGATACGGCTGTTCGTGGTGCGGAGCTTGTCATCCACCTTGATCCCGCGAGGGGTGTACTCGACGCCCGCCTGCTCGAGGCCGAGGCCATCGACATTCGCCTTGCGGCCGACCGCGACGAGGAGCTGGTCGCCGGAGATGGCGAGCTCTTCGCCCGAAGGCGTCTCGACAGTAACGGTGAAGAGGTCGCCGTCCTGGCGAACCTTCATGGCCTTATGGCCTTCGCGCAGGTCGATGCCGTCAGCGATGAAGCGCTTGCGCACGACTTCCGCGAGTTCGGGATCATCCTTGCCCATGATCTGGCCCATCTCGATGATGGTGACCTTCGAGCCAAGAAGCCTGTGGGCCTGCGCCATCTCGGAGCCGATGGGACCACCGCCCAAGACGATCAGGTGCTTTGGCTGGAAGGTCTGCTCGAAGACCTTCTCGTTGGTGATGAAGTCCGTCTCCGCGAGACCCTCAATAGGCGGCACGAAGGGCGAGGAGCCTGTCGCGATGACGAAATGCTTCGCTTCGATCAGCGTGTCGCCGGCCAGCACCTGACGCGGCCCGACGAATCGGCCGCGCTCGCGGATGGTGTCGACGCCAAACTCCTCCTTCATCCGCTCTTCTGAGTCGTGATGGGCGAGATCAGCGATCGTCTTCTGGACCCGGTCGATCACTTCGAGAAAGTGGACGTCAGGCTCGACCGGCGTGATTCCGAATCGTGAAGCATCGCGCATGGCATGGGCAGCCTTGGCCGAAGCAATCAGCGTCTTTGACGGAACACAGCCATAGTTGAGGCAGTCGCCGCCCATCTTGTTCGCTTCGAGAAGCACCGTCTTGCGCCCAAGACCGCCTGCACCTCCAGCAGCCGTCAGGCCGCCGGAGCCAGCGCCAATCACGCAGACATCGACTTTCAGGGTCTTTGTCGCCTTGGATTTTGCATCATCAAGGGTCATGGGTTCGGCGCTCGTTCCGCTCGCATCTGCCATTGTGGTCTCCACTAGAAATTCATGGGCGAAGTCCGTTGACCTCGCAGGGGGTTTCCGAGTATTGGGCGCGACTTGTCAGACCTTAGACCGGTGGTCACCGATGAAACGCACGTTCCAACCTTCCAATCTGAAGCGCAAACGCCGTCACGGCTATTTTGCACGCAAAGCCACCGTTGGTGGCCGCAAAGTCCTGGCCAACCGCCGCTCCAAGGGCCGCAAGAGCCTGTCCGCGTAAAAGTCGACACGCTCCGAAAGCGTCCTGATTTCATCAGGGCGCGCAAAGGCCGTCGCTTCTCCCGTCCAAGTTTCACGTTGCAGGTCCTCTCCAATGACCTGCCTTTCGCACGCGTGGGCCTGACGGTTACGAAGAAGCTCGGCGGCGCTGTTCAGCGAAACCGCATCAAAAGACGCCTCCGGGCTGCCGTTCGGGACATTTTTCCTCTCGAAGCGCAGCCGGGTCATGACTACGTGATCCTTGCGAGAGGCAAGGCGGCGACCAGAGACTTCCCCGACTTGCTTGACGAGCTTCGCGGCGCGCTCCTAGACGCACGCGAAGGTTAAGGCCGCGCCCCCGCGGCCTTCTTACGTATTTGGCGGGCGTCAGCAGGGCCCCGCACTGGAAAGAGCGTTTCATGGACCGCAATTTCGTCGTCGCCATCGGGCTGGCATTCATCATTCTCCTCGGCTGGGATGTGCTCATTGCCGGACCGCAGCGCGAGGCTCTCGAGGCCGCGAAGCGGGAAGCAGGCATTGAAGCGGCAGAGGCCGCAGGGCCCTCGCTGACCGCTGATCTCTCCGTGCCGACGGTCGATGCTACCCTCACGAGGATCGAGGCGCTGAAGCAGGCGCCGGGCCGTGTGGCGATCGAGACGCCGACCATGATTGGCTCGCTCAATCTGCTTGGCGCGACGCTCGACGACATCTCGCTGAAGAACTACCGCATCACGCCGGAAGACGACGCGCCGCTGGTCAACGTTCTGAGCCCCCGCTCCACCGAGACCGCGACCTTCATCAGGAACGGCGTCATCGTCGACGGCCAGAGCGACGACCAGGCGGTGTGGACCGCTCCTGAGGGTGCTCGCCTGACGCCAGCGACCCCTGTCACCCTCAGCCGTCAGGACGGCGAGGTCCGCCACGAGATGACCATCACCGTCGATGAAGAGTTCATGTTCACGGCGGAGCACAAGGTCATCAACCAGGGCTCAGGCCGTGCAGCGCTCCTGCCCTACGGCTTTGCCGCGCAGAAGAACCTGCCCGACGACCTCAAGAACTTCATGATCCTGTTCGAAGGCCCTCTGGGTGTCGTCGACGGCCAGCTCTTCTCGAAGAAGTACAAGAAGCTCGACAAGTCCAAGAACACGATTGACGAGGCCGGCACTGGCGGCTGGGCTGGCATCACGGACAAGTACTGGCTGGCTGCTGCGATTCCTCCCCAGGACCAGGACTTCGACCTCAAGCTAACTCGCGTTCAGGGCACCCGCACGCCGCTCTACCGCGCCAGCTACCAACTCGACGGCTTCTTCCTTGAACCCGGCCAGGAAGCCACCGTCACCTCGCGCATGTTCGCAGGCGCCAAGGTCGTCGAGACCCTGCGCGGCTATGAGGATGGCCTCGGCATCTCGGACTTCGACAAGGCCGTGGACTGGGGGATGCTGTTCTTCCTGACACGCCCGATCTTCCACACCATGCATTTCTTCGCGGAGCTGACGGGCAATTACGGCGTCGCGATCCTGCTTCTCACCCTTGTCGTGAAGGCTCTGCTCTTCCCCCTCGCCAACGCCAGCTACCGCTCAATGGCGGGTATGCGGAAGGTCGCGCCGGAGATGACGCGGATCCGCGAGCGCTACGGCGACGACAAGATGAAGCAGCAGCAGGAGATGATGGCGCTCTACAAGAAGCACAAGATCAACCCGGCCGCGGGCTGTCTGCCGGTGCTTCTCCAGATGCCGATCTTCTTTGCCCTGTATAAGGTGCTCTTCACGACGATCGAGATCCGTCACGAAGGCTTCCTCTATATCCGCGACCTTGCGGAGCAGGACCCGACGAACCTGTTCAACCTTTTCGGCCTTCTCCCCTACGACCCGACGATGATCCCGGTGGTCGGCGCGTTCCTCGGCATCGGCATCCTGCCGCTCCTGATGGGCGCGGCCATGTGGGTGCAGACCAAGCTCAATCCTCCGCCCACGGACCCGATCCAGGCGCAGGTCTTCGGCCTTCTGCCGCTGATCTTCATCTTCATCTTCGCGCCGTTCGCCGCGGGCCTCGTCCTCTACTGGTTCTGGAACACGTTCCTCGGCGTGGTGCAGCAGTACTTCATCATGAAGCGGGCCGGTGCCGACGTGGATATCATCGGCAACATCAAGCAGACCTTCGGCAAGAAGCCTGATGCGGAGAAACCGGCGGAATGACGGACCTGACCCTCGACAGCCTGTTCGGCCAGCTCTGGCAGCGTTATGCCGCCCTCACCCCGCAGGCTGATGCCATCAGGCAGCTTTTCGAGGGTCGCGGCGAGACGGTCATCAATGACCACGTCGCCTTCCGCACGCTGAACGACCACAGGCTCGGCATCGACAAGATCGCCGCGCCGTTCCTCTCCCTCGGCTACGAGGCGAAGGACGAGTATCGTTTCGAACAAAAGAAACTGTTCGCGCGCTACTACGCCCACGAGGACGAGACGCGGCCGAAGGTCTTCATCTCCGAGCTGCTGCTCGAAGAATGCTCCGACGACGTCCGACAGGCGATGGAACACATCATCGATCAGATGACGGAAGAGCAGCTCTCCGATCCTCTGATGCTGAACTCCGGGCGCTGCTGGAAGTCGGACTTTGCGACCTATGAGCGCCTCTATGAGGAGAGCGAGTACGCGGCGTGGTTCTCGGCCTTCGGCTTCTGCGCCAACCACTTCACCGTCTTCGTCAACGCGCTCGAGGGCTTTAAGAACCTCGAAGAGCTGGCTTCGTTTATCGAAGATGCAGGCTACCCGATGAACCGCTCAGGCGGCCTCGTGAAAGGCTCGCCGGAGGTCTACCTCGAGCAATGCTCGACCATGGCCACCAAGGTCACCGTCAGCTTCGAAGATGGCGAACACGAGCTGCCGAGCTGCTTCTACGAGTTCGCAAAACGGTTCGAGATGCCTGCAGGCGGGCTCTATCAGGGCTTTGTCGCTGCGAGCGCTGACAAGATTTTTGAGAGTACGAACCGCTGAGTGCCTCACCTCTCCCTCCGGGAGAGGTCGAAATCTATCTGATTTCGGGTGAGGGTGCGCAGTGAAGAACCTCTCATGCCCTCCCCCGAAGCCTGACTGCGTCAGCCTTCGACCTCTCCCAGAGGGAGAGGTCGAGGCAGCGCTTACCCCCTCGGCGCGCCAAACTTCTCCGCCCATTCCTCGACCTGTTCATCTTCGATCTTCTTGAAGAGGACCGGCGGGGCTTCGAAGGTCTTGCCGCGTTCGAGCCTGTCGAGGAGCGCTTCGCCCTCACCTGGCCAGCCCTGCGCATCGGTGCCGAAAACGCCGGCGAGCTTGTCCGCCGTGTGCGGAATGACGGGCGCCGACAGCTGGGCGTAGAGCGGGATCAGGTTGAGGGCCGTGCGGACGATCATCGCCGCCTTGTCCTCGTCCTCCTTGAACGCCGCCCAGGGCGCCGCAGACTGGAGGTATTCGTTGCCGAGGACCCAGAGGCCGCGGAGCTCTGCGAAGGCCTTGCGGAACTCCATTGCTTCGAGATGCTTGGTGTACGCTGCGATCTTGTCGGAGAGATCTTGCTGAAGCTGCACTTCGGCCTCGCCCGGCTCGCCGCCGTCAGGGACGACGCCGTCGAACTTCGAGCCTGTGAAGCGCACGATGCGGTTCACGAAATTGCCGAGAACGTCGGCGAGGTCCTTGTTCACCGTCTGCTGGAAGGCCTCCAAGGTGAAGGCCGTGTCGTCCGACTCAGGAGCATTGGCCATCAGGTACCAGCGCCAGAGATCGGCGGGCAGCAGCTCGAGCGCCTGGTCCATGAAGATGCCCCGGCCCTCGGAGGTCGAGAACTTGCCGCCATACCAGGTGAGCCAGTTGAGCGACTTCAGCGTGTCGACCTTCTTCCAAGGCTCGCCCGAGCCGATCTGGGTGCAGGGGAAGCTGACCGTGTGGAAGGCGACATTGTCCTTGCCCATGAACTGGACGTAGCGGACATCGTCCGCGCCTTCGTCCTCGCGCCACCATGTCTTATAGTCCGCACCGAGATGTTCTTCGGTCGCGGCAATGTACGCGATGGGTGCGTCGAACCAGACGTAGAAGACTTTTCCTTCGAGCCCCGGAACAGGGATGCCCCAGAAGAGGTCGCGAGTGATCGTCCGGTCGCGCAGGCCCTCGTCGAGCCATTTGTAGGCGATGCTCTTGGTCAGGACCGGCCAGTCCGGGTGCGCATCGACCCATGCGCGGACCTCACCCTCGAGCTTGGACTGCAGGAGGTGGTAGTGGGTGGTCTTGCGCCGCTCGATATCCTTCGAGCCCGAGAGCGCCGAGTACGGATCGATGAGGTCGGTGGGGTCAAGGAGCTTGCCGCAATTGTCGCACTGGTCGCCCCGCGCCTTCTCGAAGCCGCAGTTGGGGCACGTGCCCTCGACATAGCGGTCAGGCAGGAAGCGCTCATCGGCGAGGGAGTAGATCTGCTCCTCCTCCACCTCGGCGATGTAGCCGTTCTCTTTCAGCTTCGCGGCGAAGTGCTGCGTGAGCTGATGGTTCTGGGCCGACGACGAACGGCCAAAATGGTCGAAGCTCAGCCCGAAGGCGTCGCCTGCGTCCTTCTGGATCTGGTGCTGCTCACCGCAATAGGTGGCGACGTCCTTGCCTGCCTTGAGCGCCGCAAGCTCAGCCGGGGTGCCATGCTCATCGGTGGCGCAGATGGCGAGGACCTCGTGCCCCCGCGCGCGCATGAAGCGGGCATAGACATCGGCCGGGAGCATCGAGCCCACAAGATTGCCGAGGTGCTTGATGCCGTTGATGTAGGGAAGCGCGGACGTGATAAGAATGCGAGCCATGCCGCCTGATGCCCCAAGCCTCACCGCGGCGCAACGCTTCTGAGGAGCCCTCATGTCCAAGCCCGTCTACAGCTTCGCCTACATCCAGGTGAAGGATCACGCCGACTATCTGGAGCGGTACGGCAAGCCCCTGCCCCCGATCATTGAAAAGTTCGGCGGCGAGTTCCTCGCGGCGACGCAGATCGCCGGGGTGGTCGAAGGTGAAGCCGAGGGCAACTGGGCCGTGCTGGCGAAGTTTCCGAGCCAGGAACAGGCGCAGGCGTTCTACACCTCGCCTGAGTACGCGCCCTACCTGAAGCTCCGAAGGGAAGAACTGACGGACGGCAGCCTGATGGTCAGCTTTGCGGCGGAGGTGCCGAAGCTTGGGTAAGGCCTAGAGCCACTTGCCCTTGATGATACCCGGGCCGGAGAGGCCGTAGCTGAGGCCGACGAAGGCGCTGGCACGGTTGCCGCTTTCGACGATGGGGCTGTCCACAATCTCGTCGCCGAGGAAATTGTTCTTGAGCTGGCCCGACAGGGCGAGGCGGCGGGAGAGGCGGATCCTGAATTCAGCACCTGCGAAGGGCGTGAAGCCTGGGCCTGCGCTATACTCTGGACGGTCCATGAAGGTGCCGTCGCCCACGGCGAGGCCCGTGCGCGCTTCCTCGGCGGTGACGCCGTAATAATACTGGAGCACGTTCTCTGACTGGTAGGCGATGCCCATCAGCGGACGGAAGGAGATCATCCGGCCGTTGCCGACCTCAAGGGTGGCGAGGGCTTGAAGCTCGTAGCCATCATGCTGGCCCGCCACATCGACAAAGCCGTTAGCCTGAAGCCGCAGCCGGTCGACGCGCTTCTGGGCCTTCATGCCGACTTCGAACGTGCCGTTGCGGTCGCCCATGCCTTCGAGGAACGGGCTGTCGTCTTCGTCGTAGTTCTGGAAGCGGTACTTCGCCTCGGCCGAAAGCTGCACCCCGCCCGGCTTCCAGAACCGGTAGGAGATGTTCGGCCCCGCGAGGGTCAAATTGTTCTTGTTGTAGACGTAGAACGGCACCGCGAGGATGTTCGGCGTGCCGTCGTTGAAATTGACATAAGGCTCGTCATTGACCGCTACAGCGAGACCGATCTGGAAGATCGTCATCTTCTTGTAGCGCTCGATCTCCTCGGGCGTCTGGGCAGAAGCACCGGCGGTGAGCAGGCAATAGGCCGCCGCTGCCGTCATCAAAGAACGAATCATCACTCTGCCTCTTACCCTCGTACGCATGTCATACACTGATGCGCTCAGAGATTAACACTAGGATCCCAGTTTCAAGTTCTTCGGGAAACCTTTCGGGACAGCTGTGCCCGCACCGCCACGCTTTCCTTGCCAGGATTTCCACTTGGATTCGGACTGTTCGCGGCCTGCGCGGTCTTTCCAGGTGAAGCCCTCGCTAGGCTGGACAAGCTTGGCGTCTACGAGGGATGCACGGGCTGATTTCTGGAGAATCACCCCCTTGCCGCGGGTCATCGTGGGCAGTTCGGAAGCCGGGAAGATGAGGAGCTTTCGGTTCGAGGTTACCGATGCGACATAATCCTTGTCCGTCGGGGTCGCAGGCAGCACCCGCGCGACGACCATCTCGGCGCCAGCGGCGAGGTTGAGGAGCTGCTTGCCCTTCCTCGTGTTGGCGGAGACGTCCTTCTCTTCGACGAAGAGGCCGTGCCCTGCCGACGATGCGAGGAGGAAGGTGCGGCCCTCTTCCTGCTTCAGGAGCGTGAGGGGCTCATCGCCGGACGCCATGTCCACGAGGATGCGGATCGGCTCGCCCTGCCCGCGCCCACCCGGCAGGTCGGCCACGGCAAGGGTGTAGCTCTTGCCCGACGTCGAGAAGAGCGTGAGCTTGTCATTGCTCATCGCGTTGAGAACGAAGCGCGCGCGGTCGCCCTCTTTGTATTTGATGGTGGCAGGGTCCTCCGTGTGCCCCTTGAGGGTCCTGACCCAGCCCTTGGCCGAGATGACGACGGTGACCGGCTCTTTTTCGACAAGGTCATCGAGGCTGATGTCCACCTCGACAGGAGCGTCGGACATCTCCGTGCGGCGCTTGCCGAGGCCGTCCTTGCCGGAGAAGTGCTTCTTCACCTCGCGCAGAGCTTCGGTCATCGCCTTGTCCTGCAGCTCAGGCGATTTCAGCAGGGCACGGAGCTCTTTCTGCTCCTTCTTGAGGGCCGTGTTCTCCTTCTTGATCTCCATCTCTTCGAGCTTGCGAAGGGCGCGGAGACGCATGTTGAGGATCGCCTCGGCCTGCACTTCTGACAGGTCGAAGGTCTCAATCAGCTGCTCTTTCGGATGATCCTCGTACCGAATGATGCGGATGACTTCATCGAGGTTCAGATACGCAATGAGGTAGCCGCCAAGGATTTCGAGGCGGTGGGCGATCTTGTCGAGCCTGTGATTCGTCCGCCTGACGAGGACGTCGCGGCGGTGATCGACGAAGGCCGCGAGGACCTCCTTGAGGCCCATGACGCGGGGTGAACCCTCCGCATCGAGAACATTCATGTTGAGCGGGAAGCGGGTCTCGAGATCGGTGATCTTGAAGACGGCGCTCATTACCTGATCAGGGTCGAGGGTCCCTGCTCGCGGTTCGAGGATCAGGCGGACATCCTCCGCGCTCTCGTCGCGGACGTCCGTGATGATGGGCAGCTTCTTGCCATTGATCAGCTCGGCGATGCGCTCGACCAGCCGCGCCTTCTGGACTTGATAGGGGACCTCGGTGACGACGATCTGGTACTTGCCGCGACCGAGATCCTCCGTATGCCACTTGGCGCGCAGGCGGAAGCCGCCCCTGCCCGTCTCATAGGCTTCGACAAGGCTTTCGCGCGGCTCGATGCAGACGCCGCCGGTCGGAAAGTCCGGGCCCTGCACATATTTGAGGAGCGTCTCGGTCCGCGCGTTGGGCGTCTTGATTAGATGGACGGCGGCGTCGATCAGCTCTGACGGATTATGCGGCGGGATCGAAGTCGCCATGCCGACCGCGATGCCCGCCGCGCCATTGGCAAGAAGGTGCGGAAACGCAGCAGGCAGGACCGCAGGCTCCTTGCCCTCGCCATCATAGGTGTCGCGGAAATCGACAGCGTCTTCGTCGATGCCTTCGAGCAGGAGCTCAGCGGCATGGGTCATCCGGCTTTCCGTATACCGCATGGCGGCTGCGTTATCGCCATCGACGTTGCCGAAGTTTCCCTGTCCATCGACAAGGGGCACACGGACGGAAAAGTCCTGCACAAGGCGGACGAGCGCATCATAGATCGCCTGGTCGCCGTGGGGGTGGAAGTTACCCATGACCTCGCCGACGATCTTCGCCGACTTCTTGTAGCCGCCCGACGGCAGCAGGCGCATCGAGCGCATGGCGTAGAGAATGCGCCGGTGGACCGGCTTCAGGCCATCGCGCACGTCGGGAAGCGCGCGGGCGGTGATGGTCGAGAGCGCATAGGCGAGGTAACGCTGGGCCAGCGCTTCGGTAATCGGCTCGTCGAAGATCTTCTCGGGTGGCGGAGGCGCGTTCTTCTTCGCGCTTGGGCGGCGGGCCATGCGGGGGCTCCTGAAATTCAGTGGACCACCAGCCATAGGCCGCACCGCGACAAGCGCAAAGCCGAGATTATCACGAGCCCTCAGGGCTTCGCGCAGGCGTTCTCCTCACCTAAGGGACGACGAATCGCCTACGCCTGACCGAAAAAGACACTGTCATGGACATGAAGAGCACCCAGAACCTCGGCTCGGCCCGCGCCCAGAAGCAGCTGAAGAGCATCCGCATCATGCTCGCCGAGGTCGCGCGTCATCTTGAGGCTGACTTCGTCGTTGTTCTCTGGAACGGCGAGGAAGTGCCGCTTAAGGAAGATGCTCAAGGCGACCTCAGGATGCATATCCGCTCGCCGAACGTGGTGCGGAGGCTTCTCCTCAAGCCTGAAATCCTGACGCTGCTTCAGCTTGTGGCGTCGAAGGACCTGATGCTGGAGGGCGGCAGCCCCTACGACTTTGTCAAACGCTGGGACCACGGCAAGGGCATTCACCTGGTCCGCCGGATCGACAAGATGAAGGTCGCAAGGCACGCCCTGCCCTTCGTTCTTGGCGGCGATATTCCTGATCGAGACCTGCCGGGCTATCACAAGGATGCCGGCGAGACCGTCGAAGAGCGGGACGATCAGGAGATGATCGGCTTCCACTATGATGTGTCGAACGACTTCTTCCGCCTCTTCCTCGATGAGCGGATGCTCTATTCCACCGCCTACTACCGGTCCGAGGATGAGAGCCTCGAGGATGCCCAGCTCCACAAGCTGGATATGATCTGCAGGAAACTGCGCCTGACACCGGGCGACAGGATGCTCGATATCGGCTGCGGTTGGGGTTCTCTCGCGTGCCATGCTGCAGAGCACTATGGCGCTCACGTCCACGGCCTGACCCTCTCCAAGGAGCAGCTTGCTTACGGCCTCGAGCAGGTGAAGCGGCGCGGCCTTGAGGACCAGGTGACGCTGGAGCTCAAGGATTACCGTGAGTTAGCCGACCAGCGTGAGGTCTATGACAAGGTCTGCCAGGTCGAGATGTTCGAGCATGTCGGGTGGGAGAACTTCGACATGCACTTCGAAACCGTGCGGCACCTGCTCGTCCCGCAAGGCGTCTACTACCACCAGGCAACGACTCGGCGCGGCGGAAAGGACCTCTCGAACTTCCGCAAGGCGACGAAGTCGATGACCTTCATCACCACCTACATCTTCCCCGGCGGCGAGCTCGACTACATCGGTAACACCCTGACAAATATGGGCCGAATGGGCCTCGAGGTGATGGACGTCGAGTGCCTGCGCGATAGCTATTACCTGACGCTTCAGGAGTGGGAGCGCCGCCTGAAAGAGAACCGCGATGCTGCGGTGCGAGAGGCAGGCGAGGCCAGGACGATTCTTTGGCAGATCTACTTCGCCCTCTTCATCCGCGCATTCGAGCGAACCGTGGCTACGAACTACGCTGTCGTGGCCGTGAAACGCCAGCCGGGACGCACGACGATTCCTCTCGATCGAGCCGCGATTTACACGGAGAGCGGGAAGCCTGGCGCCTAAGCCTCCTCTCGACGTTGTGATTTGACGTGGTTAAGGAAAATTTTCGGCAATAACTTCAATTTCTTGCGACTTTTCATGGTTAACGACTGCTTCAAGGTATACAAACTCTAACCCGTTCGTGTATAAATTATTCAGGTCGCGTTTTGGGGGGTCCAAAGCGTTCGCGCCAAAGACGAGTGGGAAACCAAATGAAGAAGCATTTTGCAATCGCGGCCGCGTCTCTCGTGGCCCTTACCGGCGCTGCTAACGCTGCGTCCGTCACGCTTGACCTGACGAAGCGTGACAACTTCGCCACGACGCTGCTTGGCACCGCATTCGGTGACATCGACGTTTACAACGGCATTCCTTCGCCGAACGCCAACAACCCGATCTGGGTCCAAGTCGGCCCTGGCAACCTGGTCATCAAGATCACCGGTCAGCCGATCGGCAAAGGCATCAACTCGGACGAGACCGGCGAAGCCAGCTGTTCCGATCCTGAGAACGACCTCGCCTGTGACACCGACGGCCTCGGCATCGGCAACGACGAAGTCACCCAGAAAGACAACGAAGCACGCAACCAGTCGCTGACCGTTGAGTTCTTCAACCTCGACGACGGTTCGGAAGTCTTCGTCCAGATCGACGATTGGCGTGTTCTTGACCTCTTCACCGGCGACGAGAGCAACATGACGGCGGCTAACACCGAAACCGCTATTGCAACGTTCAGCACCGGCACTGTTCAAACCCTCGCTGGCATGACCAACACGGGTTCGACGCCGGGCTACGAGCGCGCTGGCAACCAAGGCAATCTCGACGTCCTCGGCGTTTCGAGCATCGTCTTCACCGCTGGCCTCGGCAACGATGACGCTGACGGCGACTACGCTCTCGCAGCGATCGACTTCACGACGCCTCCGGGCATCACGACGCCGATCCCGGGTGCACTGCCGCTCTTCCTTGCTGGCCTCGGCGGTATCGCTGTTGCTCGCCGCAAGAAGCGCAGCTAAGCGAACACTCTATAACGATCGCAAGAAGAGCGCGGCCTCGGGTCGCGCTCTTTCTTTTTGTCGGCCCCGCAGCGGCTGAGACCTCGCAACGCAGTGGCATAGCGACCAAGCGCGCTATGTCCTCGCGATGAGCAACAAACCTTCTCTCGTGTGGCTGCGCGAAGACCTGCGCTTCGATGATAACCCAGCGCTCCGCGAAGCCGCGGACCGCGATGCGCCGACGGCCATCCTCTACATTCTCGACGACGAGACCCCGGGCGACTTCAAGCTGGGGGGCGCCCAGCGCTGGTGGCTGCATTATTCCCTCAAGGCCCTCGTGGAAGATGTCGACAAATTCGGCGGCACACTGATCTTAAGGCGCGGCGACGCCTCAGAGCTGCTGCCCGAAGTCGCGAAAGAGATCGGCGCAGGCGCGATCTTCTGGAACCGGCGCTACATGAGCTGGCAAATCGAACAGGACAAAGCGCTCAAAGAGGCGCTGACTGACGATTACGAGGTCAAGAGCTTTAATGGGAGGCTCCTTAACGAGCCGTGGGAGATCTGCACGAAGTCCGGTGGTCCGTACAAGGTCTATACCCCCTACTGGAAACAGGTTCAGCAGCGCGACGTGCGAGACCCTCTCCCCAAGGTCCAGAAGCTTGATGTGCTTTCAGACAGTCCGAAGTCAGACAAGCTTGAAGACTGGGATCTCCTCCCGACCAAGCCTGACTGGGCTGAGGGCTTTGGGCCCGTATGGACACCAGGCGAACGCGGGGCCCGCAAGCGCTGGCTTGCCTGGCTGAAGACCGAGGGTGCGGAGAACTACGGCGAACAACGCAACCGGCCTGACTGCGACAACACCTCGCGCATGGCCCCGCACATCCATTTCGGTGAAATCTCCGCGGTCACCATGTACAGAGAGATGCAGGACAAGATCGCAGAACGCGAGATACCGTCAGACGCCGGACAAACCTTCCTGTCGGAGATCGCCTGGCGCGAGTTCAGCTACAATCTCGTCTTTCATTTTCCAAAGATGTTCGAGAAGCCTCTCATGGAGAAGTTCGAGGCGTTCAACTGGAACGACGACGATGATGCCTTCACTGCATGGACGAAGGGACAGACCGGCTACCCCATCGTAGACGCAGGCATGCGGCAGCTTTGGACCGAAGGGCACATGCACAACCGTGTGCGGATGATCGTTGGCAGCTTCCTGGTCAAGGACCTGCTGGTCGACTGGCGGCGCGGCATGGACTGGTTCTGGGACACGCTCGTCTGTGCTGATCCCGCATCCAACACGGCGAGTTGGCAATGGGTAGCAGGTTGCGGCGCTGATGCTTCGCCCTTCTTCAGGGTCTTCAACCCCGTCAGTCAGGGTGAGAAGTTTGATCCGAACGGTGACTATGTCCGCCGTCATGTGCCGGAGCTGAAGGATATGCCGAAAAAGCATATCCACGCACCGTGGGATGCGCCGCGGGACGTTTTAGCCAAGGCAGGTGTGAAGCTCGGCGAGACCTATCCGAAGCCGATTGTCGACCACGGGGAGCGCCGGAAAGAAGCGCTCGCCCGTTATCAGGACATCAAGTAGCGGAAGTCGCCTACTGCTGCGCGGTGACCTCGCTGACGAACTCCGCGATGGTCGCCATGACGTCCTCTTCCATGGTTGTCTCGATCAAACCGTACTCGGAGAGATCACCCGTCTCCGCCGTCTGGAAGAGATGGTTGGCGTCGGGGACGACGACCACGCGGCTCATCTCTTCGCCCTCCAGCGCACGCTCCGCCACCGGTGCGTGGGTTTCCGCGACGACCTGAATATCCTTGCCGCCGAAGAGCGCCAGCACCGGTCCTCCGTAAGCTGTGTAGTCAGCCTCAATGTCGACCAGAAACGAGCTGTAGCGCTGGATGCCGCAAAGCGGTTCGGCCTGCGCAGCGGCTCCGAACGGTTCGAGGATCGCCTTGGCCGCGTCACAGCCCTCTTCGCGGCTATCGGCAGAGGTCAGCGCGTCGAGGAGTTGCCTCTGAAGCGCGATGTTCTGCTCGGCGATGGCCTCGGGCACCTTGGCCTGACGCTGGCCGTAGGCGACCTGGTCGATGATGGCCTCTGTCAGAGGAGCAAAGGGGCTGGCCAGCGCGACGATGAAGTCAGGCTGCTTCTCGCCGCGGCTCGCAGCGACGCCTGCCACCATGCCGCCCTCGGAATGACCAAGGAAACCGGCCTCTCTGATATCCTCCCGCATACGGAGCATAGCGAGCATCTCCGCTGCGTCATCGCCCAAACGGTCGAACTCGGTGTTGTCATACTGACCGCCAGAGCCGCCGACGCCGCGGTCATCGAAGCGTACCGTCGCGATGCCTGCTCGGGTCAGCCGGTCAGCCAAAACGAAGAAAGGCCGGTGGCGCGCCAGGGCCTCGTCGCGATCCTGCGCGCCCGATCCTGACAGCAGCACGATAGCAGGGAATGGCCCTTCCCCTTCAGGATGCGTAAGGGTCCCGGCGAGGGTCACCCCGTCAGTGGTCGCAAGCGACACCTCTTCTGTGCGGTACGGGAATGGCTCGACAGGCTCCTGCGGGCGTGTCGCCGTCGGGGCGGCAGCTTCCTCTTCCAGCGCCGCGGCCTCGGCCGGGTCCATCCGGGTGAAGACCAGTTCGGTCGTGATCGGCCCTTGGCTGAACTCACCATTGATCGCCTCGCCAGCATCATCGATCCGGCCGACATAGGCGGCGCCGAGGGTCTCCCACTCAAGCCGGAGAGCACCCTCGAAGACCTCCACCTCCGTGGCGGCGAGCCCGAAGAGGCCCTGGTCAGGGCTGTCGAGGGTCACTTGCTCCCCGGCGTCCGGGGTCACGTGGATGTTCACGGGCAGCTCCTGGGTCATCACCGACAGGATGCCCTCCCAGTCACCGCGATAGTCTTCCAGCGTCGCTGCACGGTTGCCCTCCGCCGCTTCAGGCTCTCGCCCGCAAGCCGCTACGACAACGAAAATGAGCAAATAGAACAGGTTACGCATGCTGGAACTCCCTTAGACGGAGAAGACTTATCGTTTTTCGAGATGTCGTCCAGAAGTAACCTCAGCTCAGCTGTGCCGAAGAGTTGGCCGAGAGACTGAGCGCGCGCCATCTAGGTGTAACAGAGAGGAGACCATCATGGCCAAACCGATCAGGGCTAATTTCGAGGGCGCAGGCGGAGCCGAGCTTTCCGCGCGGATCGACTTGCCGGCGGGTCACCCGAAGGCGTTCGCGCTCTTTGCGCACTGCTTCACCTGCTCGAAGGACCTGACGGCCAGCCGAGCGGTTGCCACGGCGCTGACCAAGTCCGGGATCGGTGTCTTGAGGTTCGACTTCACAGGGCTTGGCGGCTCTGGCGGAGACTTCGGGTCGAGCAATTTCACGATGAACCTTGGCGATCTCGAGCGCGCCGCGCGCTATCTCGAGGAGAACTACCAGGCTCCGAGCCTTCTCGTTGGCCATTCCCTCGGCGGCGCAGCGGTGATCGCCGTGGCGCAGAAGCTGCCTTCGGTGAAGGCCGTGGCGACGATCGGTGCGCCTGCGGACGTTGCTCACGTCACGCACCAGTTCGGCGAAAGCGCAGATGCGATCCAGCGGGACGGATCGGCCGAGGTCTCGCTGGCCGGACGGCCTTTCACGATCACCAAGCAGTTCCTTGATGACCTTGACGAGCATGATGTCGAAGCCTGCGCCGGGGCTCTGAAGCGGCCGCTTCTCGTCCTGCACGCACCGACCGATGACACGGTGGGCATCGACAATGCCTCCCGCCTCTTCCTCGCGGCGAAGCACCCTAAGAGTTTCGTGAGCCTCGACACGGCGGACCACCTGCTGACCAGCAAGGAAGACGCAGCGTACGCAGCTGATGTCATCGCGGCATGGGCTGAGCGCTATATCGGCAACGGGCTGGAGCTCGCCGAAGGCGCAGCGGAAGAGGCCATGGACGTGACTGTCCGCGAGACCGGACAGGGCAAGTTTCAGGCGCTGGTGAAAGCCGGGCCACACATGATGCTGGCCGATGAGCCGACCTCCGTTGATGGCGGCCTTGGCACGGGGCCTAGCCCATACGAGTACCTCTCAACGGCGCTCGGCGCGTGCACGTCAATGACCATTCGTATGTATGCGGACTTCAAGAAGATCCCTCTCGACCGGGTCTCGGTGAAGGTCAGTCACGAGAAATGCCACGCCGACAGCATGAAGGACGGCATGGAGAAGGACACCCCGACCGACTGCTTCACCCGTGAGATTGCGCTGGAAGGCGATTTGAGCGACGAGCAAAGGGAGCGTATGCTCCAGATCGCGGACCGCTGCCCGGTGCATAAAACGCTGGAGCGCGGCTCACACATCACCACGCGGGGTGCGCCCGCGTCCTGACCGAGGGGAAGCGGGATGAAGCCTGAAGACTGCCAAGACATGGGCGACGTGCGAACGGAGATCGACCGTCTTGACGCTGCGCTGATCGACCTTCTGGCAGAGCGCTGGGGCTATGTGGACCGCGCCTGGCAGCTGAAAGCCAATCCGGCAGAGGCCACGGTGCCTTGGCGGATCCAGGAAGTGATCGACAAGGTGCGCACCCGCGCCGAGACCGAAGGGCTCCCCCCTTCCCTCGCCGAGGCGCTGTGGCGTCAGATCATCGGCTGGGGCATTCAGTATGAAGAAGAAAAACTGAGGCAGAAGTGAGCGACCAGCCGCAACCCCTCGCCCCTGCGGTAGCGATGGCCTTCGAGGGCATTCAGAACGCCTTCATGAAGGAGCATCCGCTCTTCACCCAGATGGCGCCGAAGCCCCTGCGCGTCGGTCGCGGTGAGCTGATCGTGCGCATCACGCCGACAGAGACGTTTCTCGATGGAGACGGCGTACATTCAGGGCTGATGACCATCCTCCTCGACACGGTGATGGGCATGGCGACCTGGGCGGACCTTGACGAGTTCTCGCCCCTCGCGACGATCAATCTGCAGACAGACGTCTATGAGAACGCTTCCGTTGGCAAGCATGTGATCATCGAAGCGACCTGCGAAGGCATCCGCGATGACGTCTCCATTGTCCGCGGTAAAGCGACGTCCGAGGACGGAACACTGCTCGCCACCGGCGCAGGCACCTTTATGGTCGGCACCCGTTCGGCACAGGTGAGCCGCATATGAGCACCCGCCGCGATCTCCTCGACGTCTCGGACGAGACTGTAGCTAAGGCCCTCGAGCTCGCTGAAGCCTCCGCCATGGGTCAATGGTTCGGCACCAAGGTGTCGATTGATGAGGGCGAGCAGCGCTACCGTCTGACGTTTGACGAGCCCCATATCGGCAATCCAGTCATCCGCGCCCTCCACGGCGGCGTGATTTCGGCCTTCCTTCAGTACGCCTCAACGCTGGAAGTCCTGAGCCGCGCGCCGACCCCGGTGCAGGCGCGTACCATCAGTGTGCACACAAGCTACCTGCGGGGAAGCCGGGACCAGGACCTCCTCGTCTCCGTCGACGTCCAGCGCGTTGGCCGCCGCATCGCCTTCGTCGAAGCCAGAGGCTGGCAGGACGACCGCGACCGTGCCGTAGCGAGCGCGCAGATCGCGCTCAGGATGTTTGAAGGGTAGCGAGTGCGCTGGCTTTTTCGACTCGTGGGAGGCTTGGTGCTGCTCGGACACCTAGCGGTTTTCGCATTAGTTCAGTTGGTCTTGGGGTCGGGCCACGACCAATCCATTGGTCTGGTAACGATCAAGGAAGGGCTCGAGACGCTGCCTGAGGCAGCGGCAATGGCCCTGGGGTTTAACGGATTCCCGATCATCGCCACGCTGGCCTACTGGGCCATTATCATTGCAGCCAACGTGTTCGCTTGGCGCATGAAACCTAGTTCGGCTTCCTGAACGAGGACGCCTTCGTCAAAAACCCGATCCGCTGACCGTCCGGCTCGAGCCCTGACTCACCGAAGAGCGAAGGCAAGTCCTCGCGCGCGTAGCTGTCATAGAACGGCTCGTGGAACGCCTTCGGAAAGCCTTCGAGCAGCGCATCCATGCAGGTGTCGCCATACTGCGCACTATCGACGTGCACGTAGAGCCCACCGGGCCGCAAGACCCGCGCGACCTCAGCGGCCACCTCGCGCCGCACCTTCGGCGGCAGCTCGTGAAAGAGATAGACCGTGGTCAGAATATCGACGCTGCCATCTTCGAAGGGGAGCTTCTCCGCCGCCGCCTCGATGAAGCTGGCGTTTTTCGCATGGGCGTTGTTCGCGCGCGCCTTTTCAAGATAGGGCCCGGAGAGGTCCACCGCAGAAACCGTCAGCTCAGGGAAGTTATCAGCCACATCTGAGAGAAGCCGCCCGGTCCCGCAAGCCACGTCAGCAAAATGGATGTCCTTCTCGCTTCCCCGCTCACGGACGAGCCGCCGCACCTCTTCTGAGATGGCCGGCAGTGCCCGTCGGCGCATCGCGTCGGCAGAGCCGGTGAAGAGCACCTCGACCTGCGTGTCGTAGACGCTGGCTGATTCTTCGGACAGCCAGCCATCGGACTGGAAGTGAAAGTTCTGGCGATAATACGCAGGCAGACCATCAGGCGCCGTCTCGCGCACCTCGGTCCCGCCGCCCTTGGTCTTCGAACGCCGGGCCACGGCGCGCGCCTCATCGAGATAGTTCCGCGCCTTACGAACAGCCGCCACGGGGTCAGGCCGGGTGCGGAACTCGCGCGGCATCCGGTAGCGCTTTGCTTCCACATCAGCCCATTCGTCATCGAACAGCTTGAAGAAGGACGCCCGCATATCCCCCATGCTCGGGGCCTCGGTGGGCGTCGCCTTGGGGACCTCACCGGGCGAAGTCAGCGGGCCAACGATATGGCGACCCATCACATAGAAGCTTGTAAACCAACCGACTTTCGCCGTCGTCGCAGCACGATACTGCGCCTCGCGAAGCTTCGTTTCGATGTTAGCCGCCAGTCCCATCGCTCCTCCGGTCGAGCACCGCCACCGCCTCAACATGGGGAGACCAGCCGAACTGGTCCACCAGCACGAGCCGGGTGAGGTCGTAGGTCGCAGCGAAATGGCGAAGGTCCCGCGCCAGCGTCTGGGGGTTGCAGCTCACCGCGACAATGCGAGCGGCACCGCTGCCCGCGATCTCTGGCGCCTGCTCCCGAGCCCCTGCCCGCGGCGGGTCGAAGACGATGGCGCTGTAGGCCGCGAGATCCTTCGCCATGACCGGCCTCTTGAAGAGGTCCCGCGCTTCGGCAGTAATGGCGCGCTCCGTCGCCTTCACCGCCAGGTCGAGCGACACGATTGCTGGCCCTTGCGCATCTGCGGCGTAGACCTCGGCATGCTGACTGATCGGCAGCGCGAAGGTGCCCATACCGCTGAAAAGGTCGGCGACCCGGTCATAGCCTTGCGTCGCCGCGAGCACCTCCTGCACCAGCGCCGCCTCACCTTCTTCCGTCGCCTGCAGGAAGACGCCGTGGGGCAACTGGGTCTCGATACCGCCCAGACGCACCGTAGGCGGACGACGCTCGGCAACGGTCGAACCTTCCAGCGATAACCGCGCGAGGGACTGGCTCTCGGAGAACTCCGCGAGGGCTTCATGCTGAGGGAGCTCGAGCTCCGCCACATCGAGGCCCTGCAGGTCAGCATCGAGGCCATCACCGGTAATCGTCACCTGCGCCTCGAAAGGCTTGCCGAGCTTCCGGGAAAGCTCGCGCAGAGGTCCCAGCATCGCGAAGAGCTCTGGCCTCAACACATGACACTCCGTCAGCGGAACGATCGTGCGCGCGGCCTTGCGGTAGAAGCCCGCCGCTTCAGGCCTGACGGCGATCTTTGCCCGGCGACGGGAGCGCGGGGGAGAGCGATGGGTGGCGGAGATCTCAGCGTCGGGATAGACACTCCTCACGGCACGGAGGAGTTGGTCTTCTTTGAGAGCCAAGGCATCCTCGTCGCCCATGTGCTGGAGTGAGCAACCGCCGCACCCATCGCCAGGCAGGCCGAAATGCTTGCACGGCGCTTTGGTGCGTGAGGGAGCATCGGTGTGCCGCTCCTTCACCCGTGCGAGACCACCTTCGACGGTGGCCGTGATCTCCTCGCCGGGCAGCGCAAAGGGCACGCGGATGTCGCCAGCGAGCCCTTCACCAGCCGCGTTCAGCCGCTCGACGGTCAGCTTGCGGACTTCCGTCTTGAGACGGCGGCGCTTAGTCGGTCGTCTTGGTCGCATGGAGGAGGAATTCCTTGGTGCCCTCACCTCCGAGGATGGGGCTGTTGATAAGCTCGTGGATGGTGAAGCCCCAGCTGGCAATCTCTGGCAGGATCGTTTCCCTGATGAAGCCTTCCTGCTCTTCCGGCGAGGGCAGGACTCGGCCGTTCTTGCCGATGGCGTCCTTGCCGAGCTCGAACTGGGGTTTGGTGAGGGTGATCATGTCGCCGCCCTTCCGCATCAATGCGGCCACAGGCGGCAGGGCTTTCAGAATGCTGATGAAACTGACATCGCAGACGAGGATGTCGATCGGCTCTTGGATGAGCTCTCGCGTCAGGTCCTTGGCGTGAGTTCCTTCGAGACTCACCACCTCCGGCCTGTTGCGAAGTGATGGATGAAGCTGGTCGCGCCCCACATCCACCGAATAGACCTTTGCCGCGCCGTGTCGCAGTAAAACCTCAGTGAACCCGCCGGTCGAGCTACCGAGATCCAGTGCGACCTTCCCCGCCGGGTCCACTGGAAACGCATCAAGGGCGCCCGCGAGCTTGAGCGCAGCGCGGGAGACATAGTCGTGGGCGTCGTCGCTGATAGAGAAGTCCGCCTGCGGATCGACCCTCACGCTGGCTTTTGTAGCCGTCTGCCCACTGATGGACACATGGCCAAGCTTGATGAGCTCCTGCGCCCGGGAGCGGCTTGGCGCGAGGCCTCGCTCCACGAGCGCCTGGTCGAGCCGCATGGGTTTAGGCGCGGTCACCTGCAGCCGCAGCCGCTTGGCCGAAGGCCATGAGGGCCTGTTCGGTGATGTGTTCGGCCTGGAGGCGGGCTTCTTCGTACATTTCTTTGGGGCTGGCCTGGTCCTGGTAGATGTCGGGGAGGTGCATGGTGCGGACCTTGAGGGCGCCGGCATCGAGGAGGCCGTCGCGGTTCAGGAACTCGAGGACGAAGGAGCCGAAGCCGCCGATCGAGCCTTCTTCGACGGAGATCAGGACCTCGTGCTCCTTGGCGAGCCTGCGGATCAGGTCCTCGTCCAGGGGCTTGGCGAACCGGGCGTCGGCGACGGTGGTGGAGAGCCCGCGGGCCTCGAGAAGGTCTGCGGCCTTCATGCATTCACCCAAACGTCCGCCGAAGTTCAGGAGGCAGACCTTGGTGCCCTCGGCCACGATGCGGCCCTTGCCGATCTCGAGGAGCGGCACGTCTTCGGGCGCGTACATGTCGACGCCCATGCCCTCGCCCCTCGGGAACCTGAAGCCGATCGGGTGCTCGTCGAACTCCGCCGCCGTGCGGGTCATCGCCTGGAGCTCGGCCTCGTCGCCGCAGGCCATCAGCACCATGTTCGGCAAGCAGCCCAAGTAGGCCGTGTCATAGGCCCCCGCATGGGTGGCGCCGTCATTGCCGACGAGCCCCGCCCTATCCATGGCAAAGCGCACGGGCAGGTTCTGAAGCGCCACGTCGTGGACGACGCTATCGTAAGCCCGCTGCAGGAAGGTCGAGTAGAGCGCGCAGAAGGGCACCATGCCTTCGGCCGCCAAGCCCGCCGCAAAGGTCACCGCATGCTGCTCGGCGATGCCGACATCGAAGGTGCGGTCAGGGAACTCTTTCATGAACTTGTCGATGCCGGTGCCCGACGGCATGGCCGCGGTGATGCCGACGATGCGCTCGTTCTTCTTGGCCTCTTCGATCAGCTGGCCTGCGAAGACGCCTGTGTAGCTCGGCGCGTTCGAGGTCTTCTTGACCTCCTCGCCGGAGATGACGTCGAACTTCGAGACCGCGTGGAGCTTGTCACCCTTGTCGACGGTGAGCTGGTAGCCCTTGCCCTTTTGCGTGACGACATGGACCAGCACGGGGCGGTCGGTGATGTTCTTGACGTTCTCAAGCACGGGCAGAAGGTGGTCGAGATTGTGCCCGTCGATCGGGCCCACGTAATAAAAGCCCAGCTCCTCGAAGAGGGTGCCACCACCGGTGACCATGGCGCGGCCATACTCCTCCGCCTTGCCTGCCATGTCCCGGAGGCGCGGAGGCAGGCGCTTGGTCAGCTGCTTGGCGAGGTTGCGGAAGCCCTGATAGCTGCCCGAGCTGGCAGCCCTTGCGAGATAGGCCGACATGGCCCCCACCGGCGGGGCGATCGACATCTCGTTGTCGTTGAGGATGACGGTCAGCTGTCCGCCTGTGTCCCCGGCATTGTTCATCGCCTCATAGGCCATGCCCGCCGACATGGAGCCATCGCCGATCACCGCGATCACCCGGCGGTCGTCATTCTTGGCGCCGCCGCCCGTGGCCGCATCGTCAGGGCTGTTGCGGTCCTGCTCCCCCTTGAGGTCCCGCGCCACGGCCATGCCGAGCGCCGCGGAGATCGAGGTGGCCGCATGGGCCGCGCCGAAGGGGTCGTAGGGGCTCTCGGAGCGCTTGGTGAAGCCCGAGAGGCCATCCTTCTGGCGCAGGGTCCTGATCCGCTCCCGCCGTCCGGTGAGCACCTTGTGCGGATAGCACTGGTGCCCGACGTCAAAGATCAACCGGTCCCGAGGCGTGTCGTAGACATAATGGATAGCCGCCGTCAGCTCGACCACACCAAGCCCAGAGCCAAGATGCCCGCCCGTGCAGGACACAGCATCAATCACCTCCGAACGAAGCTCATCACAAAGCTGCCGAAGGTCTGACTTCGCCAAAGTGCGGAGGTCAGAAGGATAAACGACGCGGTCTAGGAGGGGGGTGGTGGTCATCGCGTAGGGCTACTTGGTTCCGCGAGGTGCGGCAAGCGAGCATTGCTGCGGGTGCGCGGGCTCTATTCGAAGCTTGCAGGCTCGGCGGAGACCTCTCCGCCCCTCCCTTCGACGATCTTTTCGATGCGCTCGCGAGCAGCGCCAAGGGTATTCTCGCAGTGCTCCTTGAGGGCAGCGCCGCGTTCGTAAAGGGAGATCGACTGCTCGAGGGCCACATCGCCGCTTTCGAGCTTGGCGATGATCGCTTCGAGCTGCTTCAGCGCCTCCTCGAAGGAGAGGCTTTCGACGGGGGCGGCTTTGGTCTGTTCTGTCATTCGGCAGCCATCGTAGCTTCTGTGCTGCGCCCGGAGGCGGCAGCGGGAGGGGTCTGGCGGCGGTAGGCCCTGTGGGACCAGTAGTCATTGCCGCCCTGGTGATCGACGAGCTTCCACCCGCGCTTGATCAGCACACGGTGGACCATCCAGTTGAGATAGCCGTGGGCGCAAAGAAGGACATCGCCGTCCACCTTGTCCACCTCGGAGGTCAGGCGCTCCACGACCTTCTTCACCCGGCGGCGGGCGCGGCGGTGGCTTTCGCAGCCCTCAGGCGCGTAGCCGACGAACCAGAAGGCCCGGCTGATCACGCCCCAAGTGGTGGGCGTCAGCTTGATGAAGTCCGGAAAGAAAGGCGGTGGCGGAAGCGGCGCTTCCACGAAGAGCGCGTCCCTAGGGACGATCCTTGCGCCGTTGGTCACGCGGTCGGCGGTCTCGATCGCCCTCGGCAGGGTCGAGCAGAGCACGACCTCCGCCTCGGATGCGATGTTGACCAGGCCGTCAGGCGGCGTCTGTCCGGGGGCGAGGCCGGTCTTGTCGTAATTCGCCCACCAGAAACCGTACTCCCGCGCCGTGATCTTCACGCTGCGGTCGACATTGGGGCGCCCGTGACGCGCGGTGACGATCATTCCGGTCATCGAAAGAGGCTCTTAGGGTGCGCTGAGCGAGGGGGCTAGCCCTTATCCTTTCGCCAGCTCCTTGGCCCGCTTATAAGCGCCTTGCACCGCGGCGACGAAGCTCTCCACCAGCCCGCGTTCGTTGAGGACATCGAGCCCTGCGGCCGTGGTGCCACCGGGGCTGGTCACGGCCTCGCGCAGGGAGCCGGCGTCCCGGCCGTCCTCATTGAGGAGCATGGCCGTGGCGATGAAGGTCTCTTCAGCCATCTTTCTCGCGGCTTCCGGGGTCGCTCCCTGATCTTCGGCTGCGGCAGCGAGGCCCTCGACGGCCCGGAGCAGGAAGGCTGGTGCACAACCCGTGACGCCCATCAGGCGGTCGAGCTCGTCCTCGTCCTTGCACCATTGCGTCTCGCCAGCGGCTTCCATCAGGCGCTCGCCCATGGCGCGTTGCTCGGCGCTGATCGCGGGGTTCTCGGCGAGGAGCGAGACGCCGCGGCGGACCTTTGCCGGAAGGGTCGGCATGACGCGCAGCACCTTGGGCTCGGCCGCACGCTCTTTGAGGAGCATGCCGATCTCCTCGACAGTGAAGCCAGCAGCGATCGAGACGAACAGTGTCTCGCCGAAGTTTGGCCAGTCGAGGGTCGGCAGGATCGCGCCGAACATCTGCGGTTTGATGCCGAGGACGCAGAGGTCGTAATCGGCCTTCACCTCAGGATTGATGGGCAGGCCTGCTTTCTCGCAGAGCTCAGCGATTTCGGGATGCGGGTTCGGGTCCATGACGGCAGAGTTGGCTGCATCGAGGATGCCGCTCTCTACCCAGGATTTCAGGAGTGCGCCGCCCATGGAGCCTGCGCCGATTTGGATCATGCGAATCGGTCTGGTCATGGCAGGGGGCTAGGGGAACCTTTCGGGAAACCCAAGGGGGATGGAGCGATTGTGAGGCTGGCCTGCTCCGCGTTTGGCCAAAGCTCCGACCGCCGCTAACTCCCCGCGATCGGAACGAGGGCACGGCGATGCAGGAAGGTCTCACCCAGATCAGGGGCGATGTTGCGGGGTCGCGGGCCTACAAGCATTTCGACCTGCTGCTTGCCGCGACCTGCGTGATCGTTGTTTGCTCAAACATCATCGGTGCGGGGAAAGTCGCAGAGGTTGGCGGCTTTGCGTTCGGCGCAGGGGTTCTCTTCTTCCCCCTCTCCTACGTCCTCGGTGACGTGCTGACAGAGGTCTATGGGTACACCAAGGCGCGGCGGGCGATCATGGCAGCGACGGCGGCGGCGTTGTTCGCTGCGTTGATGGCAGGAGTCATCACCTGGATGCCGCCTGCGGGGAGCTGGAATTCAGACCTCGGAGGGATTGACCGGCAGACGGCCTTCGAAGCCAATTTCGGCCAGGCGCCTCGGATCGTGGCCGCTTCGCTGGTTGCGCTCTTCTTCGGTGAGATCGCAAATGCGCGGGTCATGGCGCTTATGAAGGTGAAGCGCGGAGCCTCGAAACTCTGGCAGCGGACCATTGGCTCAACGGCCGTGGGGCAAGGCGTAGACAGCCTTCTCTTCTATCCCCTCGCCTTCCTTGGCGTCTGGCCGGTCAGCCTCGTGATCACCGTGGCGGTGACCAACTATGTGTTGAAGGTGCTGTGGGAGGCCCTGCTGACGCCGGTGACGTACAAGGTGGTCGGTGCGCTGAAAGCCTCCGAGGGCGTCGAGGTGTTCGACGCTCCGGGCCCTGATTAAGCAGAGCCGACCGGCTCGAGGATCGACGCGGTGATCGCTTCCTCGGCAGTCTTCCCCGCCCAGACCACGTAATTGAAGGCCGGGTAGTAGAGCTCAAACGCCTCCATGGCGCTACGCAGGAGGACCTCTGCCTGACCCGGTGCAATGCCCTGACGCTCCGCCAGAACCGCGCCGTTGCGGTAGACGATCTCTCCGCTCTCGCCCCAGATATCGAAGTGGCCGATGAAGAGCCGCTCGTTAATCCGTGCAAGGAGGTTGAGCACTTCTGCCCTGCGCTGTGCAGGCACTTTAAGCTCGAGCGGTGCGCCGATCTGGAGGACCTGCGCTTCTGCTCGCCAGGAGAACCAGAGCGAGATGTCCTTCCACGAACCTGAAAGGCAGAGATGCACTTCAGTGTCGTCGACACGCTGGGTTTCCATGTCCTGGGAACGCGCAAGGGTTTCGATCATGTCGATCGGATCAGCGATCTCGGTCTCCAAGCTCGGCTCGTACAGGGACATGGCCACCTCCAATTCACGCGAGAGCAAAGCGCCTCGCCCGGTGAGCCTATGAGGGGATGACTCGCAAGGGTCGCCAAGCGGGATCGGGAAAGACCGCAGTCGATCTTGAAAACGAAACGAGCCGCGAATCAGCTGGCAGCGGCAAGGGGGTAGTTTTCCACCCTATCCACAATCGCTGCAGCGCATGACGCTCCGTGGGCGAATCAGTCGCTTGACTTGAGGGCGGCGATCTCAGCCTTCAGCGCTTCGACCTCTTCCTTAAGGGATCTGGCCATGTCCTCGACCGTCTCGAACTCCTCGCGGGTGACAAGGTCCTGCTCAGCGAGGAACCGCTGGAGCTGGCTGGAGAGCGCCGTTTCCGCCTCGCGACGGACGCCGTCGACCGTGCCTGCAGCCTCGGCGATGATCTTCGCCATACCGTCGAAAACAGGTGATTTGGTCTGCATGGCCGGGGCCTCCTGAAGTTCTGGGGCAGGTAGGCGCCGAAAAGCCTCCTAGGTCAAGCGCCAGCAGGGTCGCGGGGGTGGTGTGTTTCGCACGCTTTTCTTTTTTGATGGGTCCTGGATCAAGTCCAGGATGACGGGCGGAGAGACCAGCTCGCGATTCTCGTCATCCTGGACTTGATCCAGGATCCATCGCGAGCGTCAGCGAGGCATCCAAGATGCTTTCAACAGAAAGCACCTGAGCCACTGCCGTGGCCTTCTTCGCCTTCAAAACCTCCCCCGGAGGTTTTGATCCGCTGCGCGGACTGGCTACGAAGCCCTGTTGCTCCCCGCACAAACGCACTAAGGCCCCTCCCATGTCCTTTCCTGAGATTGACCCAGTCTTCTTCCATCTCGGACCGCTTCCGATCCGCTGGTATGCCCTTGCCTATCTGGCGGGAATTGCGCTCGGTTGGATCTACCTGAACCGCCTCCTCAAGCAGCAGCCGCTTTGGAACGCGCGGGGGTCGATCAAGAACCCCGAGACGCCGCCCCTCGACAAGGAAAAGCTCGACGATTTTGTGAGCTGGATCATCCTAGGCGTGATCCTCGGCGGCAGGCTGGGGTTCGTCCTGTTCTACCGGCCTGAGCTGATGTGGCAGAGCCTGTCAGAGTGGCCGCAGCTTCTAGGCACGGTGCCAATCTGGCCGCCTTTGGCCGTCTGGACCGGCGGCATGAGCTTCCATGGCGGGCTGATCGGCGTGGCCATCGTGACGGTGCTGTTTGCGAAGAAGCGCGGCACAGACCCTTTGCGGATCGGCGACCTCCTTGCCTGCGCAGCGCCCATCGGGCTCTTCTTCGGAAGGCTCGCCAACTTCATCAATGCCGAGCTCTATGGCCGCGCGACGGACAGCTGGATCGGCATGCGCTTCCCGCAATATTACGACCGTGCCTCTGGCGAGTGGGTCTACGCCGCTGACGCCGTTCCCCGGCACCCCAGCCAGCTTTATGAGGCAGCGCTCGAGGGCCTCGTCCTCTTCATAGTGATCCGCATCGCGGTGACCCGGTTCCGCATCCTCAGGTTCCGGGGCGCAGCCACCGGTCTCTTCCTCCTCGGATATGGCGCGAGCCGGTTCTTCGTGGAGTTCTTCCGCGAGCCCGACACCTATGCGGCGACACTTGGCTTCCTGACGCGCGGGATGCTGCTGTCGCTTCCGATGGTGCTGCTCGGAGCGTTCCTCTTCTACCGGGTGCATCCGAAGCTCGGAGGCCCCGCGAGGAGCGCGGCGTGAGCGAGGCCCACGAACCCACACCGCTGGAGACAAGGCTTGTCGACCTGATCCGCGACCACGGACCGATCCGTGTCGGGGACTTCATGACCGATGCACTGGTCCATCCCCAGCATGGCTATTACGCGACGCAGGAAGCTCTGGGCACGAAGGGCGATTTCACGACCTCGCCTGAGATCAGCCAGATCTTCGGTGAGCTGATCGGCTCGTGGCTCGTGCACAGCTGGGAAGCGATCGGCGCGCCCTCAGCGTTCAACCTTGTCGAACTGGGCCCCGGCCGCGGTACGCTGATGAACGACATCCTTCGTGTCGCGAAGGTCAGGCCGCGGTTCCTTAAGGCGGCCCACGTCTACATGATCGAGGCATCCGGCAGGATGCGCTATGCCCAGAAGCGGCTTCTTGCCGATGCTGGTGTCAGGATTACCTGGGCCGACAAGCTCGACGATGTGCCGCCAGGTCCCCTCCTCCTCGTGGGCAACGAGTTTTTCGACTGCCTGCCTATCCGGCAATTCGTAAGGACCTCGGCGCGCGATGATGCTCCGTGGAGGGAGCGTCTTGTCGGCCTCGGCGATGACGGAAAGCTGGCCTTCGTCCTTTCAGAGCAGACCTATGGCGAGCAAACGGGGATGCCTCCCGGCGCCCAGCCCGAAAGCGTCTTCGAAGTCTGCACCGCAGCGGGCGAAGTCGTGGCGGAAATCAGCCACCGCCTGCGTGAGCATAAGGGCCGTGCCCTGATCATCGACTACGGCCACGGCCGTTCAGGCTATGGCGACACGCTGCAGGCGATGAAGGGGCATAAGTTCTGGCCGGTGCTCGAGAAGCCGGGCCTTGCTGACATCACCGCCCATGTCGATTTCGCGGCCCTCGCGCGGCAGGGACGCCAGCAGGACATGCGCGTCGATGGCCCCGTCAGGCAGGGTGACTTCCTGGAACGCCTCGGCCTCAAGATCCGCCTCGAGGCTGTCGAGAAAGGCATCAAGGACAAGGAGAAGCGCGAGCTCTTCCGGTCGGGCGCGCTCCGCCTGATCGACCGGGATGGGATGGGCTCTCTGTTTAAGGTCCTGTGCCTCAGCCCCAAGGGTGCTGACGTTCCGCCGGGTTTTGAATGATCCCGAGACTGACGAGTAATCTCCTCAATGCGCCCCACGGGTTCTTCGGGCGTGAAGGCGGTGTGTCGGAGGGAATCTTCGCCTCCCTCAACGGCAGCCTTCATTCGGGCGACGAGCTAGAGCCCGTCACCGAGAATCGGCAACGTATGACAGAAGCTCTCGGTGCTGAGCATGTGCTGACCGCGAAGCAGACCCATTCGGCTCGGGCGATCCTCGTGGGGGAGCCCTTCCCCCCAGATCAGCGGCCCGAAGCCGATGCGCTGGTGACGGGCAAGGCCGGTCTTGCGGTCGGTGTTCTCGCGGCTGACTGCGTGCCTGTGCTGTTCGATGGTGGCGATCTTGTTGCGGCGGCCCACGCCGGTTGGAGAGGGAGCCTCGGCGGCATCCTCGAAGCCACCGTAGCGCTGATGGAAGCCGAAGGCGTGGCGCGGGAGAACCTGCGCGCGGCGATTGGGCCCCACCTGCGCGGCAGCCATTTCGAGGTTCGGGAAGACCTTCTTTCGGAAGTCACTGCAAAATATCCGGACGCAGATCAGTTCTTCACGAAAAAGGACGCCGAGCACTGGCACTACGACCACACCGGCTTCGTGCGCGCCCGGCTGATCGAGGCGGGAATCAGTGACGACCTGATCGCGGATACGGGCGGCAACACGTTGGCGGAGCCTCAGCGTTTCTTCTCGTACCGCGCCGCCTGCCACGCTGGTGAGAAGCAGTTCGGGCACAACCTGTCGGCTATTGTCCCGGGCGTCGCTCGGCCTGCTTGACTCCTGTCACGGGAGGGTCACAAACGCGCCAGCGTCCAGGAGCCCAGCGCCATGAAAATCCTCGCCGGCAACTCGAACCTTCCCCTTGCCGAAGCCATCTCGAAACGCCTCGATGTCCCCGTCGCAAAAGCGCATGTGAAGCGCTTCAACGACTCCGAAGTTCACGTGGAAATTCAAGAGAATGTCCGCGGCGAGGACGTCTTCGTCATCCAGTCGACGTCGAACCCGGCAAACGATCACATGATGGAACTGCTCATCATGATCGACGCCCTCGCCCGCGCGTCGGCCAGCCGGATCACGGCGGTGATTCCCTATTTCGGCTATGCAAGGCAGGACCGGAAAGCGGGTCCCCGCACCCCGATCACGGCGAAGCTGGCGGCTAACCTCATCACCACGGCAGGTGCTGACCGTGTGCTGACGATGGATCTCCACGCCGGGCAGATCCAGGGCTTCTTCGATATCCCGACCGACAACCTCTACGCGACCCCGGTGATGGAGGATCACATCCGCCGCCAGCGTCAGGACGACCTCTCCAATGTCTGCGTCGTCTCGCCGGACGTCGGCGGCGTTGTCCGCGCCCGCGCGCTCTCGAAGCGCCTCGGCGATGCGCCTCTCGCTATCGTCGACAAGCGACGGGAGAAGGCCGGCGTCTCGGAAGTCATGAACATCATCGGTGACGTGAAGGGGATGGAGTGCATCCTGTTCGACGACATCGCCGATTCGGGCGGCACGCTCGTCAACGCAGCGACCGCGCTGATGAATAAGGGCGCCAAGTCCGTTGAAGCCTACGTCTCCCACGGTGTTCTCTCGGGCAAAGCCGTCGAGCGCGTCGAGACGTCTGAGCACCTGAAGCGCCTCGTGATCACCGACACGATCGGCAATGACGGTCGCCGGGATGGGGCGAAGAAGATCGAAGTCGTGTCGATCGACCGGCTCCTCTCCGAAGCGATCCGCCGGATCGCGAATGAAGAGTCGGTTTCAAGCCTTTTTGATTGATCGAAGCGTTGACCACCTCTCCCTCCGGGAGAGGTCAAAGGCTGCGCCAGCAGGCTTTGGGTGAGGGCGAGCAACGTCGCACTCCATTCACCCTCACCCGAAATCAGATAGATTTCGACCTCTCCCGAAGGGAGAGGTAAGGGGTCCCTATTCCCCCAAGCTTTCGAAGAACTCGGCGGTATCCTCGGCGAATTGTTCCGATGACTGAGGGTGCATGTAGTACATGTGCCCGCCATAATAGTTGGTGAGCGTCACATTCTCGCGCACGGCCTCAGGGATGCCCATGTTGGCCACAACATACGCCGTCTCAAAATAAGGCGTCTGCAGGTCCATGGCGCCGTGGGTGATCCAGACCTTCAGGTGCTTGTTCATGCTCAGCCCTTCGCGCATCGCCATGGCGGCGGCGGGCGGCTGGGGCCGTTTGGCGGAGCCGACATAGTAGCGCCATGCTGAGCTCACCGAGCCTGAGAGGCTGTCGTACCGGCGGTCAGGCATCTCGAATCCGACCTCTTCGGACAGGAAGCTGATCAGCC
Organism: Parvularcula mediterranea; assembly: GCF_013085255.1. Lineage (GTDB taxonomy): Bacteria > Pseudomonadota > Alphaproteobacteria > Caulobacterales > Parvularculaceae > Parvularcula > Parvularcula mediterranea. The sequence continues at coordinate 1,653,434 of NZ_JABFCX010000002.1, read as the reverse complement.
CCGCGCGATAGGGCCCGGACAGGACGAAAAGTGGATCCGAGGCGTAGCCGCTCTCGAAATCCTCAGGCTCCGGGTCCGTTACAGCAATGGTCGCATCGTAGATGCCGACCAGCTCGCCTTTGTCCCTGAGGAGCGCGCTGGCATATTCCGACTGCGATACCCGTCCGCGCTGCATACGGACGAAGTCTTCAGGCAGTCCTGTAATCTCTGCAAAGCGCTTCAGGATGTCGGCCTGCTCGGGCAGCGGCATCAGCTCGCCTTGCACGAGGTACCGTGTGAAGTCGCCCACCGCGAAAGCTTCGGCTTCGTTGAGGATGTCCTCCATCCCCTCAAGCGTCGTGATCTTCTCGTCGGCTAGCCCCCTGCCCTGGCTTGCGGCGCTGGCGGCGTAGCTCGGCACGCGGGTCAGCCACGGCGCAGGGTGGAGGCCGTCGCTCCTGCCCCCGAAGAGGTCGAACTTCGGCGAGATGAGCACGGAGCCGGAGAGCGGCACGTCGTGGCTCTTCGGCAGCAGCTGCGCCAGCATCGCCGCGCGGAAGCCGCCATAGCTCTCACCGGCGACGACGACGGGCGAGCGGAATCGCTTGTTCTCGGCCAGCCAGCGCTCGATGAACTCGCCGAGCGCCCGCAGGTCTCCGTCTACGGATTGATAGTCCTTGGCGCCCTTCGGCTCACCGCCTTCCATCTCCGCAGCCTCGCCGACGAAGCGGGAGAAGCCTGTGCCTACGGGGTCGATGAAGACGAGATCCGTATAGGGGAGCCAGCTGTCGGGATTGTCCTCGACGGTCGCGGGCGGTGCCTTGAGGTCGCCATCCTCGGTGAAGCCGATCCGCTTTGGGCCGAGTGAGCCCATGTGCAGGTAGACCGACGCCGCGCCCGGGCCGCCATTGAAGACGAAGGTGATCGGGCGCTCGGCCGGGTCGATGTCCTGCTTCAAATAAGCCGTGTGGAAGATTTCAACGTCCGGCGCCCCTTCCGGGCCCAGCGGGAGGAACCCCGCGCGCACCGTGTAGTCGAAGCGCGTCCCGCCTGCTGACCAGGTCATGACCGTTTCGCTGTGCGCTTGGCTGACCTTGGATTGCGAAGTCGCCTTGGGCGCTTCAGCGGCGTGGTCGTCCACCGCAGCGGCGGAGAGCATCAGGGCGGCGGTTAGGGAGAAAAGCATGGCGTGACCTCGTCTTCAGACAAGGGGGAGCCTAGCGCCCAAGCGCTCGGAAGCGAGGAGAAAGCTCTGCTCTCCCCTCAACCCATGCGAGCGTCAGAAACGCCGACCGACCCTCAGACGCAGGCCATAGTCGGGCATCGGATCGGAGAGTCCGAACGCCACGCTGGTGTAGAGCGTGTAGGGCCCCGGGATCGGCCAGGTGACGACGGGAGCAATCTCGTGTCGGCCTTCATCGAAGGAGCGGAAATCATTGGCCCGGCCGAAATTGTCGTAGAGCTCGACACCGATGCTGTGGCCGCTGGAGAGGCTTTTGTAGAGGCTCGACCGGGTCTCGATGATCGGCGTTGAGTCCACGCCATCGCCGACATTGAAGAAACCCATGACGACGAACCGCGCGAAGACCGTGTCGGAGATATTGAACTGGTTCGACCAACTGGTCGCGAAATCGTCGGGCCGTGCACCATCTCTGATCCGTGCATCAAGCCGGAAACCTGTGTGCCAGTTTTCGGTGATCTGACCTGCGTCGATCCAGAGCATGCCGCGGACAAAGTCGAACTCGGCGTCGGTGAACTCAGACGTGTCACGCCACTGGTACTCGACCCGCCACATCATGTTGTCGGTGAAGGCCTGCTCATAGAAGATCCGCTGGGCCCAGGGGGTCAGCTCATCGAAGATTTCCCCTGACGAGAACCGGTACTCGGCGAGCTTGTGGTCACGGTTGATCTTGGGCCCGAATACGCCCGCCGTATTCTGGGCCGAAGCCGCGGATATGAGGGCGAAGGCGATGGCAACGATTCTCAACATGGTTTTCCCTTTGCAGGTTCGGGCGGTGATTGCATCCGGGCCTGACGGCGGTTAGCCCCGGCAGATGGCAGCGCCTCTTCTCTCGCTCAAAGATATTGCGCTCACGTTTGGAGGCGACCCACTCCTCACGTCGGCGGAGATGATCGTTCACCAGGGCGCGAGGATCGCGCTCGTCGGACGCAACGGCTCCGGCAAGTCGACCTTCCTCAAGATCGCGGCAGGCATCGTCGAACCCGACGGCGGCGAGCGCACGGTCAAGTCCGGCACCACCTTCCGTTATCTCGAACAGGACCCGGACTTCTCGCGTTTCGCAACGGCAGAGGACGTGGTGCTGGACGGCCTGGCGCCAACCGATGACCCGGGAGAAGTGGGGAGGCTGCTGGCGGAACTCGGCGTCGATCCGCAGTCCGATCCCAAGCCCCTCTCCGGTGGGGAGAAGCGCCGTGTGGCCATTGCCCGCGCACTTGCTCCGCAGCCGGAGGTTCTGCTGCTGGATGAGCCGACCAACCACCTCGACCTCGACACAATCCTCTGGCTTGAAGGCGAGCTGGCGCGGCTGCGGTCGGCCATCGTCCTGATCAGCCACGACCGGCGCTTCCTCGAGAACATCACCCGCGAGACCGTCTGGCTCGACCGTGGCGAGACGAAGCACCGGGACAAGGGGTTCAAAGGCTTCGAAGACTGGCGCGATCAAGTCTTCGAAGAGGAAGAACTCGCCGCCCACAAGCTCGACCGCAAGATCGTGCGCGAGGAGCATTGGCTTCGCCATGGGGTCAGCGGACGACGTAAGCGGAATGTCCGTAGGCTGGCGGAACTCGGCTACTTGCGCCAGCAGCGCGCAGAATGGCGCGGCCCACAGGGCTCGGTCGACCTCTCCGTCAGCGAGGCAGAAGCGTCAGGCAAGCTCGTCATCGAGGCGAAGGGCATCAGCTTCGCTTATGGCGACAGGCCTATTGTCAAAGACCTGAACCTCAAGCTCGCCCGGGGTGACAGGCTGGGCTTGGTCGGACCCAATGGCGCGGGCAAGACCACCCTCCTCCGCCTCCTTCTCGATCAGCAGCAGGCTGATGAGGGAAGCGTGCGGCACGGAACGAAGCTCGAAATCGTTGGCCTCGATCAGGAACGCGCGGGCCTGAAAGACAACACCCGCCTCATGGATGCGCTGACCGAAGGTCGCGGCGACCAGATCACCATCGGCGGCCAGCCGCGCCATGCGCTCAGCTATCTCAAGGATTTCCTCTTCTCGCCCGAGCAGGCGCGCCAGCCGATCGGTGCGCTGTCGGGCGGTGAGCGTGGCAGGCTGGCCCTCGCCATCGCGCTGGCCAAGCCGTCGAACCTTCTCGTCCTAGACGAGCCGACCAACGATCTCGACCTCGAGACGCTCGACGTTCTCGAAGAGGCGCTGGCGAATTATCAGGGTACGTTGATGCTGGTCAGCCACGACCGGGATTTCCTCGACCGGGTGGTCACCAGCACTCTGACCCCTGTCCCTGAAGAAGGCCCTGGACGCTGGCGCGAATATCCCGGCGGCTATGACGACATGATGGCCCAGCGCAAAGGCGCTACCGTGCCCAAAGATGCCGCGCCCGCCGCGAAGAAAACCGGCGGCTCGGCCCCTCAGAAGAAGAAACCGTCCGGAAAGCTCAGCTTCAAGGACAAGCACGCCCTCGAAACCCTCCCCTCACGGATGGAAGAACTCGAGGTATCTATCGCCAAGCATGAGGCTGCCCTTTCTGATCCAGACCTCTTCACCAAGGACCCGGCAGCCTTCGACAAGGCCCAGAAAGGCCTGACCGCGGCGCAGGAAGACCTGGCCGCGGCGGAAGAGCAATGGCTCGAGCTCGAGATGAAACGGGAGGAGCTCGAGGGCTGAGCTCCTAGAGGCGAATGACGGCGAGGGATCGGCGCCGTCCGCCGTACACGGTGTAATAAGCACCGCGCGGACCGAGATAGACCCGGCCATAGGCACGCGGCAGGACGGGGGGATTTCTGAGGGCCCTGCCGCGGGCATCCGTGTAGACGAAAGCCGAACGCGGACAGTTCACCACCCGCTCGTCCCGCCGGTCTTCGCGAAGATCACGCACGCCGCGCGTCACGGCTCGATCCCTCACATCCTCCCGCAGGTCGGGGCAGAGCGCGGGGTTCAATCGCCACCCGGCATTCGCCTGGCTGCTGGCGCAAGCAGCAACCGCAAAGGTGGTCAGGGCAAGGATCAGGACGTTTCGCATGGGATGTCTCCTTTCGCCCCTCAAGGATCAGAGTTCGCTGTCCCAGAAGTGTCCCCAGCCACGCGATCTTTGTCGCAAAGTGTCGCGCACGAAAAAGGCCGCCCCGGTAGGGACGGCCCTTTCAAGTTACTCAGCTGCCTGACTGTTAGGCTGCGGCCTGTTCGTTGATGCGTTCCTCTGCGAGGAAACTGACGAAGCGGTCGCCATCATAGATGTCGTCCAGACCCTTCTGGATGAGCTGCTGGTCGCGTTCGAGACCAAGCTCCTGGGCCATTGCTTTCGTCGTACCGTAGCCTGCGAGACCGTAGTGGTTCATGCGGTTCAGCTGCGCAATGATCGCGGCTTCCTGGACCTTCTTGTCCGAAAACTCCGGCTCGAGACCATGGGCGCGGCCCTCACGGACGAGACCCTGCATGCCTTTGCAGTGCTCGCCATTGGGGTCTGCGTCATGGCTCTTGATGACCGTTTCAAGCGTCGTCTGGTGCTCGACGATCTTGTCATGGCTGTTGCGCAGGTACTGCTTCAGCTTCGGCGTCTCCACGACCCCTTCAAAATCGGCAAGGATCGATGCCATTTGTTTGTTGGCAGAATAGTTATCCTGCAGCTGGTCGACGTAGAGTTCCTTCAGCGTGCCAAAATTGCTCATAATATGCCTCCTTGTATTTTTTCGCGCCGCTCGAAAGCAGCTTCACCTAACGAACGGGCTGGAGGAGATCCCGTTCGGGTGAAGTCCCGTTAAGGTTGCGCGCTGGGTCACGACCAGGTGAAGTTTGCCGTGCACGGAGCGTAGAACCGCAGGTTCAAGAAGAAGGACAGCCGAATTCATGCTCCTCGCCCGTCTCCGCGAAGAGAGAGTATTTGCGCATGATCTGCTTGAACAGGTCGGAGGTGATGTGCGCTTGGAGCCAGGGATGCAGCTGCGGCCACGGTTGTGCGTCGAACCATTCAGGATCGGCGATGCGGAACTGCCTGATAAAGGGGAAGACTGCGTAGTCCGTGTACCCAGCTTCCTGCCCCTGAAGCTGGCCCGTGCCTGAAAGAGCCTCGTCAATCGCGGTGAGAAACTCTGCTCCTGAGGCGCGGTGCTCGAGCGGGTCTACGTCTTCGTAGCGGGTCGGGTACTTGTACCGATCGAGGTCGCGCTTGAACTGACCATCATTTCGCTCGATCAGCTGGGCGCCGTCTGGCGTCGGCAACCCGAACGCGTCGGGCGCTTTGCTCGCCGCCCAATCCATGACCGCGAGGCTTTCATCAATCACCTCACCATTAGGAAGCACCAGAACTGGGACGGTTCCTTTAGGCGAGGCTGCCAGCATCTCGGGAGGCTTGTCACGAAGGATCAGCTCACGGAGCATCACCCGCTGACCCGTCACGACCAAAGCCATCCTTGCGCGCATGGCGTACGGGCAGCGGCGGAAGGAGTAGAGCGTCGGGAGAGTCTCACCCATGATCAGCCGTCCTGCTTGACGCCTAGGTGCTGGGTCCCGCGGGCCTTGGCCAGCTCCATCTGCTTCTGGCGTTCAGCGAAGCGTTCCCGCTTTTCATCCGTAACCGCATCAACGCAGTGTGGGCAGGAGACACCAGGCACGTAGCGCGCGTCTGCTTTCATCTCTTCGTCGATTGGGCGCCGACAGGCATGGCAGAGGTCGTAGGTCCCCTCCTCTAGCCCGTGCCGGACCGCGACGCGCCCGTCGAAGACGAAGCACTCGCCTTCCCACTGGCTATCGGCTTGATCGACATGCTCGAGATATTTGAGGATCCCGCCCTTGAGGTGCACGACATCCTCCGCACCCTGCTGAATGGCATAGGACGTCGACTTCTCACAGCGGATGCCGCCCGTGCAGAACATGGCGATCCGCTTGTCCGGGTTCTCAGCCTTCAGGGCGTCGAACCAGGCTGGGAACTCACGAAAGCTCTCAATGTCCGGATTGATCGCACCTGTGAAAGTGCCGATCTCAACCTCATAGTCATTACGCGTATCAACAACGATCGTGTCAGGATCCTGGAGCACCTTGTTCCAGTCCCGCGCCTCGACATAGCGCCCCACTTTCAGCGTCGGGTCGATTCCCGGAACGCCCATGGTGACGATTTCCTTCTTGATACGGACCTTCGTGCGCAGGAAAGGCTGCTCGTCAGCCGTGCTCCACTTGACCTCGAGATCCTCAAAGCCGGGAAAGGAGCGGATCTGCGCGACGACCTGATCCAGCCCGTCGCGCAGGCCTGCGATCGTCCCGTTGATCCCCTCAGGGGCGATCAGCAGCGTCCCGCGAATGCCCAACTGCCCAAGCCGCGAGAACAGCTCCTCGCGGCGGCGCTCAAGCTCATCGAGCGGCGCGAAATGGTAGAGTGCGGCAACATGGGTCTGGGACATAGCGTGGTGGAGCTATCGAAGGGCAGCGCCCCCGTCCAGACAGCTCGAAAAACTGGGAACAGTTTCAGACAGGCAGCAGCGTGCCGTGGACAAGCTCAGGCCACTCCAATAGCAGGGAAAAGTGGCACTCCCTAGGGGAATCGAACCCCTCTTTCCAGGTTGAAAACCTGGCGTCCTAACCGATAGACGAAGGGAGCGCATGAGCCGTAGCGCTCGGAAAGCCGCACATAGAAAATCGGGAGGGGGCGATCAACCCCTTTTTTGGGGTCTGTGCCTTGCTGTCGCGCAACTTTTCCCCATCGGTCCCGATCAGGCCTCTGCGGCGTCGTCGAGTTCGAACTGTGCAGCCTCCCCGCCCCTCCATGTATCAGGAGTGATCCGGCCTGCGAGGTGGAGGCGGGTGCGGTCGCCGGACTGGAGAAGATCGCCGATCGGCTCGCCGATGACCCCGAAAGCGATCCCCCTCGCTGTGTTGCCCACGGCATCTTCGATGGTGATGGCTAGGTGGCGGTCGCCAACCTGTCTTGCGTGACGGATGACGACGTCGGCAACGGCGAAGCGCGGCTCGGGGTGGCCAGCTCCGAAAGGACCTGCCGGAGCAACGGCTTTGCACGTGCGGCCATGGATGGCACCGACGCTGACGACCGCGTCTATGGTCAGGGGGCGCTCTTCGGTGGCCATGGTGACGTCTTGGCTGAGGCGGTCAGCGAGGAAGGCGCGGAAGCCGTCGATCTGCTCCTCGCGCAAGGAAAGGCCAGCCGCCATGGCGTGGCCGCCTCCGCCGTCGATGACCCCTGCAGCAGCAGCCGCTGAGACTGCTGAGCCGAGGTCGACGCCAGTGAGCGAGCGGCCAGAGCCTGTGCCCTTTCCGCCTTCCATGGCGATGCAGAAGGCAGGACGGTGATAGCGCTCCTTCAGCCTGCCCGCGACGATGCCGACGACGCCTGGGTGCCAGCCTTCGCCCGCCGCGACGATAGCTGCGCCTTCGGGGAGCTGGCCCGCCTCGATCTGAGCGTCCACCTGCGCCTGCGCCTCGCGGCGGACGGCGTCCTCGATGCGGCGGCGTTCCTTGTTGAGGGCCTCCAGCTTCTGGGCGATAGAGGCAGCGCGGGAGGGCTCGTCCGTGGTCAGAAGATCGAAGGCAATCCGCGCATGGCCGATCCGGCCAGCGGCATTGATCCGTGGGCCGATCTGGAAGCCAAGATGCGAGACCTGCGCCTGCCCCGAGAGTCCTGCGACTTCGGCGAGTGCGCGCAGGCCAGCATTTCCGCCGCCTTCCTCGAACGTACCGATGAGCCTCAGGCCCTGGGCGACCAGCACCCGCGTCAGCCCGCGCAGGGGCATCACGTCACCAACGAGAGACAGGGCCACAAGGTCGAGGAGCCGCATGAGCTTCGGCTCAAGCTTGGTCTCAAACGCGCCGCGCTTGCGCAGCTCGCGGTTGGTCGCGACCGCAGCCATGAAGGCCACGCCGCCTGCCGACAGCCCGGTGAGGCCGGAATGGTCCCCTTCCCTCTGCGGATTCACCAGCGCGAAGACGTCGGGACGCTCGCCCATCAAATGGTGATCGAGAACAATGACGTCTGCAGACGAACGACCGACCACATCGCCGTGGTTCGAGCCGCAGTCGACGGTCAGGATCAGGCTCGCTCCGCGCTCTTCCAGGTTGCGGAAGCCTTCCGTGGATGGCCCGTAGCCTTCAGTGAAGCGGTCAGGGAGATGAACAACCGGCTCGGTGCCAAGCTCGCGGAAGTAACGGAAGAGCAGCGATGCCGCGCTCGTTCCGTCCACGTCATAGTCACCGAAGATGCCGATGGTTTCGCCACGCTCGACGGCATCAGCGATCCGCGCTGCGGCCTCATCCATCTCAAGAAGAACCGACGGGTCAGGCATCGAGCTCTTGAGGCTCGGCGAAAGATACGCCTTCAGCTCCTCGACCTCGACACCCCTGCCGACAAGAACGTCAGCCAGCAGAGGATCTACGCCATAGCGCTGGACCGCCAGATCGGCCGAGCGGCGACAGATGGGCCGCTGCTTCCAGACCTGTCCCTTGGCGGAGTGTTCGACCCCGAGGAGCGGCGCATCGGCAAGGGCTGGCGAATCAAGTGGCATGGGAAAAGCTTAACACGGACTGACCGCCGCCAGCGCGCTCGCTTTCCCCAGTGAGTCAATTCGACTCAGTTGAGCTTCTTCTTGGCCTCGGAGGGCTCAGGCACGGGCTGGGGAACGGGAGCGACAGTGACTCCCTCCTCCTTCAGCTCCTTCACCTCTTTCGGAGAAGCCTCGCCGTAGATCTGCTTGGCCTCGACTTCGCCATAGTGGATCTTGCGCGCCTCCTCGGGGAAGCGCTTGCCGACATTCTCGAAGTTCTTCTCGACGTAGACCTGCGCCTTCTTCGCCGTTTCGTTCCATTCCCGTCGGAAGGTTTCCATGGCGCGGGAGCTCTCGGCGCGCCGGCTGGTCCTCACGGCAGGAGCCATCAGCGCCTTCTGCACCTCATCGGTGCCGCAGACGGGACACTCGAGCAGGCCCTCTTCCTTCTGCCGGTCATAGTCGGCGGAGGAGGAGAACCAGCCTTCGAACTGGTGGCCGTCGGAACAACGCAGGGAGTACTTCATCACGCCTTATAGATGCGGAGCTTGGCGTCGCGCGCAAGGTCGAGGGTCGGGATGCGCGACCGCATGTCCGCCACCTTCGCAAAGTCGATATCGGCGTAGGCGATGCCCGGCTCGTCATGCTGCAGCTCGTCCAGCACCTCGCCCCAGGGGCTGATAATGGCGGAGTGGCCATAGGTCCTGCGGCCGTCCTCATGCTCTCCGCCTTGCGCAGGGGCGATCACGAAGCTGCCTGTCTCGATGGCTCGCGCCTTGAGGAGGGTCAGCCAGTGGGCCTTGCCGGTTGGCACGGTGAAGGCGGCGGGCACGGTGAAGACCTGCGCCCCGGCTTCGGCAAGCTGGCGGTAGAGCTTGGGGAAGCGAAGATCGAAGCAGACCGTGAGGCCGAGCTTCACCCCGCCAAGGTCCGCCACCACCGCCTCCTCGCCCGGTTCGTAGAGGCTCGATTCCTTCCAGCTCTCCCCGGTGTCGAGGTCCACGTCGAAGAGGTGCACCTTGTCATAGGTCGCCACGACCCGGCCTTCGGAGACGAGAAGCTGACGGTTGCGCAGCATCCCCTCTTTCTCGCCCATCACCGGCATCGAGCCTATCGAGAGGGTGACGCCCAGCTCCTGCGACAGGGCACAGAGGGCGCTCTCTTCGTCAGGCGAAGGCTCAGCGACGGAGGCGAGGATGCGCTTGCGGTTCTGATCGACAAGCGTCGTCATTTCCGGTGTCGCGATGAAGCTCGCGCCCTCGCTGGCAGCCTTGCGGATCAGCGCCTCGGCTGCCTCGAGGTTGCTTGCCCGGTCGATGCCGGAGCGCATCTGCACCGCCGCGACGCGCATGCCTAGGCGGCGAGCTTTGCGTCGAGCTTGCCTGCGCGGTCGAGAGCGAGAAGGTCGTCGCAGCCGCCGATATGCTCATCATTGATGAAGATCTGCGGGAAGGTCATGCGACCTCCCGATCGCTCGATCATCTCCTGCTTCTTCGCCTTGTCGAAGGCGGCCGGAATGTCCTCGATCTCGGCGCCCTTCTTTTTCAGAACATCGAGCGCGCGGATGCAGTAGGGGCACATCATCTTCGTGTAGACGGTCACTTTGGCCAAGGTCGGTCTCCTAGATCTCGGGCAGCTCCACTTGAGCGTCTTTGCTATCCGGGAAAACCCTCGCAACGGTTACAGCCATCACAGATCGCGCACCATTGCGCCTCAGCGCGCGGGCGCAGCCGACAAGGGTCGCTCCCGAGGTGAGAACATCGTCGACGATGACGATGTTCCGGCCCTTCGCTCTATCGCTCGCCTCGAAAGCGCCGGTCAGGTTGCGGAAGCGGGCGTCGAAGCCGAGGCCCTTCTGCTGCGGCGTCGCCTTTCGCCGGAAGAGGAATTCGGCCTCGACCAGGTGGCCTGAGCGTTTGCCGAGCGCCCGTGCGAGGACCAGCGCCTGGTTATAGCGGCGCTGCCGCAGCCTTTGCGGGTGCAGGGGAACGGGGACGAGGATGGCGTCTTTCGGTGGATCGAGCTCTGTCACCGCCTGCCTCAGGAGTGCAGCGAGCGGGGCCGCAACGTCGTGCCGGTCGGCATATTTGAGCTCAAGGATCAGCTTCGCGACGGCCTCGCCATAGACCACGCCGCTCCTGAGCCGGTCGAGCCGCCCCTTACCGCAAAGGTTCCGGGGATAGCGGTCGGGCGCCGCGCAGGGCCCGCAAAGGGGGCCATCGCGCTCCGCCGGGACAGGACCGCCGCAGAGGGTGCACCCTCTGTCTGAGCTATGCTCCAGCTTGGCCCAGCCCTCAGCAGAAAACTCACCTGCGTCGGCCAAGGGTTCGCCGGTCAGGGGGCACGACGCGGGGAAGAGAAGCGCTTCACTCAGTCGCTTAGAGCGGCCAAGGGCTTGGCGCAGGCTCAATCTCTGCCAAATGGCGGAGAGCCCCAGAGGAACAGCGCCCCGATGGTCCATCAAAAGCCGCCCTCAGTCTTCGCGCCCCACGTGAGGAAGCTGCGCCTAACCCGTGCGGCACGCAACTTTTCTGAGCATGACTTCCTCCACCGCCGCGTGGCCGAGGATGCTCTCGACCGTCTGGAGACGGTGCAGAAGCGGTTCGAAAATGCGCTGTTCTACGGTCCGGCGGCACCGCTTCTGGCAGAGCTGCTGACCGATGCAGCCGACGTTGGGAAGGTGACGATCGCTGGCGAGAGCGGCGCCTTCCTCAACGCACGCGGGGCAGCTGATCCCATCGAGGCGAGCGCGACAGCCTTGCCCTTTGAGGACGACAGCTTCGACCTCGTGGTCTCGCTGATGAGCCTCCACGCTGAGGATGATCTCCCCGGCGCGCTCATGGAGGCGCGGCGGGTGCTAGAGCCCGACGGCCTCTTCATCGGCAGCTTCCCGGCGGAGCAGACGCTGATGGGCCTGAGGCAAGCCCTGCGAAACGCCGAGGCTGCGCTGACCGGAGGGGTCGCGCCCCGCGTTGCGCCTTTCGTGCAGATCAAGGACGCAGGAGCCCTCCTCCAACGCGCAGGATTCGCCCTCCCAGTGGTCGACGTGCAGCCGGTGAAGGTCCGGTATCGCCAGCCACTGACGCTGCTCAAGGATCTTCGTGGCATGGGGGAGACGCTGGCGCTGAAGAAGCCGGGGCCGCCATTGAGGCGGGATGTGCTGGCAACGGCCATGGCGGAGCTGGAAGGTCAGGAAACACTCTTCGAGTTCGGCGTGCTCACAGGATGGACGCCCCATCCGAGCCAGCCCAAGCCTCTGAAGCCAGGAAGTGCGAAGGCATCGCTCGCCGATGCGGTGCAACGGATGCAGGATGAGTGATTTCACCTCTCCCTCGGGGAGAGGTCGAAGGCTTCCTGCGGAAGGCTTCGGGTGAGGGAATTCGAGGCGGAACGTAGCCTGCCCTCACCCGAAATCTGCAGATTTCGACCTCTCCCGGAGGGAGAGGTAGAGGCCGCGCCGACTGCTAGCTCAGCAAGTCGCGGACAGCAGCGGCCAACGGTATGTCAGCGGGGACGAGGTCGGCGCTCAAGAGATCCCCCGGCGCGGTCCAAGCAAGCCCCTGCCCTTCGAGCGGGGCTGGGATGCCCTTGTACTTCCTGCACACGAAGAGAAGCAGCAGCAGGTCATCGACCGCATTGAACGCCAGCGGCGCCAGACAGCTCGTCTGCGTGTCGATCCCCAGCTCCTCTCGGAGTTCGCGGATCAGAGCCTCGGCAGGGTCTTCGCCCTCCTCGACCTTGCCGCCGGGGAATTCCCAGAGGCCCTGATGGGCCTTGCCGGGAGGTCGTTGTGTCAGGAGGACCTGGCCTGCGCGGTCAATGAGCGCGCAGGCGGAGACGACCAGCACGCCTCGCTGTTCAGTTCTTGATGCGGGCAGCGGCGATCATGCCAGCCGGGAAGTCCGGCGCAGCTTCGATGATCGCTTCGGCGGACCGCACCTGAGTCGGAAACTCGTCGCGGGACTTGTCCATCGCAGCGGCAATGGCTTCCTCGCGGAGAGCCTTGGCAATCGCCTCACGGCGCTCCGAAAGCGGAGCCAGACGCAGGGTGCGGCGGCTTTCGAGTTTCACGAGGGTCCAGCCTTCTTCGGTCTGAACCGGCTCGGTCACGCCGCCGATCGGCAGGGTCGCGAGGGCTTCGGTCAGCTCAGGACCAAGCTCAGCGATCTGACGCTCTTCCATGGCGCCGCCATTCTCGCCGGTCTGGCGGTGCAGCGACTTCTGCTTGGCGAGGGTTGCGAAGTTGGCGCGCGGCAAACGGGCAGCGAGGGCTTTCGCCTCGTCTTCCGTTTCCACGACGATCTTGGAAAGGCGCATCAGGCTGTCGCGCTCGAGCGTGGCTTTCTCAGCCTCGTAGCGAGCGACGATCTTGTCTTCCGACGCAGCATCGCGGGCAATGGTGTCGAGGAACGCCTCAGCGAGGATCTGGCGCTCAGCCAGCGCAACGGCAGCGCGGATCTCGAGGGCATCAGCGATACCTGCATCGCGCGCCATCTGTGCCAGAGCGAGATGGTCCACAGCATCCTCAACGGTGCCGGTGGCGATCAGTTTCGGGACATCCGCGGCGGTCTCGGCATCAACGCCGGTGTACATGGCGTGGGCCATGGCATCCGAAACGCGGAGCACATCGTCACCCACACGGGCCACGACGGGATCGACTTCTTCATAGTTGGCGTAGAGCGACAGCGGGCGCTCCACGACACCGAAACGGATAGCTTCCGCAGCGGCTGCACTCACCAGAACCCCGCAGAAAATGGCCCGCAGAGCCGTGCGCGCATCGAAATCACGCAGGAACGATCCCATCACCTTCGCCTGGAAACCCAGCGAAGAAGGCGCCCCCACGCCCGCTTTAGAGGAAAGTTGCGTCATATTTGTCTCCGTCCCCCTGGTCGTCCCCGTTAACTGGTCATTAAGGGTTGAGAACGCCAGTGACGAATTCTCCAGTGCGAGACAAGTGCCAACTGTCCAGACACCTCTCCATTTGACAGCGGCGGCGGGACCTACCTATCTGCGAAAGCCCCCAGCAGCCGCCGGGCGCGGACCCTTGTTCGTGCGCCCAGCACGCCGGTGGCGGGCAACGTGAAAAGTTCGAAAAGGCTTGGAATAATGGCAAAAAAATCGCTCGCGCAGCGCATCTTCGGCTCCGCCAACGACAGGCGTCTGAAGCCGATGATGAAGCGCGCGAAAAAGATCGGCGGTCTCGAAGAGGAGATGCAGGCCCTCTCGGACGAGGCAATTATCGCCAAGACTGAGGAGTTCAAGCAACGCTTTAAGGACGGCGAGACCCTCGACCAGCTCCTCGATGAAGCGTTCGCCCTGGTCCGTGAGGCCGCCCAGCGCGCCCTCGGCCTTCGCCCCTATGACGTGCAGCTCGTCGGCGGCATGGTCCTCAATGGCGGCAACATCTCCGAGATGAAGACCGGTGAGGGCAAGACGCTTGTCGCCACCCTGCCCGCCTACCTCAACGCGTTGACCGGCGAAGGCGTCCACGTCGTCACCGTCAACGACTACCTCGCCAAGCGTGACGCGGAATGGATGGGCAAGGTCTTCGCCCAGCTTGGCATGACCACCGGCGTCATCGCCAACGAGCTCGACGACAACCAGCGCCGTGAGGCCTACGCCTGCGATATCACCTACGCGACGAACAACGAGCTCGGCTTCGATTATCTGCGCGATAACATGAAGCAGACGAAGGAAGAGATGGTCCAACGCGGCCACGCCTACGCCATCGTCGACGAAGTGGACTCGATCCTGATCGACGAAGCACGGACGCCGCTGATCATCAGTGGACCGACGGACGACAAGTCCGAGCTCTACATCGCGGTCGACAAGCTGATCCCTCAGCTCGAGGAAGAAGACTACGAGATCGACGAGAAGAAGCGCACGATCATCCTCACCGAGGAAGGCAATGAGCGGATGGAAGACCTCCTCCGCGAGGCCGACCTTCTGCAGGGCGAAGCGCTATACGAGGCCGAGAACGTCTCGGTCGTCCACCACGTCCAGAATGCTCTGCGTGCGCACAAGATGTTCACGCGAGACAAGGACTACATCGTCAAGGACGGCAAGGTCGTCATCATCGACGAGTTCACCGGCCGCATGATGGATGGCCGTCGCTGGTCCGATGGCCTGCACCAGGCTGTCGAGGCCAAGGAAGGCGTCGATATCAAACCTGAAAACGTGACGATGGCCTCGATCACGTTCCAGAACTATTTCCGTCTGTACAAGAAGCTTTCCGGCATGACCGGTACAGCGATCACGGAGGAAGGCGAGTTTCAGGACATCTACAAGCTCGATGTCTACGAAATCCCGACCAATCGCCCCATCGCCCGCGAAGACTTCGACGACGAGCTCTACATGTCGGCAGCGGAGAAGTACCGCGCCATCGCCAAGGAGATCGCGCGCTGCCACCTCAAGGGACAGCCGGTGCTCGTCGGCACGGTTTCGATCGAGAAGTCCGAGTACCTCTCGCAACTGCTTTCCGACAAGAAGTTCTGGAAAGACGTCGCCGCCGATCTCCGTCAGCAGGCTGATAACCTGAAGGACAAGGAAGTCGAAGCGAAGGAAGAGCTGGTCAAGCTGGCAGGCGAAGTCGAGGCCATGGCACGCCGGCCGATCCCTGTCCCGCACAGCGTTCTCAACGCCCGCTTCCACGAACAGGAAGCCGAGATCGTCGCGAAGGCAGGCGAGCCCGGCGCCGTGACCATCGCCACCAACATGGCTGGTCGGGGTACGGACATTCAGCTCGGTGGCTCGGTCGACATGGAGATCGTCCAGCACCTCACCGACGAGGACGACGCAGAAACCATCGCCCGCAAGCGTGCCGAAATCGAGGCGAAGATCGCTGATCAGAAACAGAAGGCTCTTGAAGCAGGCGGCCTCTACGTTCTGGCTACGGAGCGTCACGAAAGCCGCCGGATCGACAACCAGCTGCGCGGCCGCTCAGGCCGTCAGGGCGACCCGGGGACGACCAAGTTCTACCTCTCCCTCGAAGACGATCTGATGCGCATTTTCGGCTCCGGTATGGAGAAGATGCTGAAGCGCTTCGGAATCAAGCCTGACGAATCGATCGAGCACCCCTGGTTCACCAAGGCTGTCGAGAACGCCCAGAAGAAGATCGAGCAGCGCAACTTCGACATCCGTAAGAACGTCCTCAAATATGACGACGTGATGAACGACCAGCGCAAGGCGATCTTCGAGCAGCGTATCGAGTTCATGGATACGGACGATGTCGCTGACATTGTCGCGGACATGCGCGAGACGATCATTGACGACATCGTCCGCACCTTCATCCCCGAGCGTTCGTATGCAGAGCAATGGGACACGGACGGCCTGCGCGAGGACCTGATCGAGGTGCTCGGCCTCGACCTGCCGGTTCAGGACTGGGCCGCCGAAGAAGGCGTTGCCGACGATGAGATCGCTGAGCGCGTGCGCGAAGCTGCCGAGAAAAAATGGGCAGAGAAGACGGCTGAATTCGGTGAGGAAAACGCTCGCCGGGTCGAGAAGGCCATTCTCCTCCAGACCATCGACAAGAACTGGCGCGAGCACCTGCAGCAGCTTGACCAGCTCCGCTCAATCGTCGGCCTGCGCGGCGTCGGCCAGCGTGACCCGCTGAACGAGTTCAAGACCGAGGCCTTCGCGCTCTTCCAGTTCCTGCTCGACGGCCTGCGCCGCGACGTGACGCGCAGCCTCTTCCACGTGCAGATCCGTCAGCCGGAGGCCCCGCAGCTCGATGTCGAAGAAGCCAAGCGCCTCATCGCGGAGCTCCAGCAGAAAGGCGCGCTCGACCCGTCGAAGCTCCGTGAGGAGCATATCGACGCGACGACCGGCATCAATGACGCTGGCCACGGCAATCCTGAAGCTCCCCGCCGCGGCTACGGCCAGGCGGTCGGCGCTTCATCGATCCGTGCCCAGAGGATGAGCCAGGAAGTGCGGCAGGACGACCCCTCCACGTGGGGCCGGGTCAGCCGCAATGCGCCCTGCCCATGCGGCTCGGGCAAGAAGTTCAAGCACTGCCACGGCCGCCCGGAAATGCAGACCGGTCAGGCTGCGGAGTAAACGGCTCTTCTATGGGACAGGGTATGCGACGCTCCACCTCTCTCGCCGCGCTCTGCGCTCTCCTCGCCGCCTGCGGACAGGGGAGCGTCCCTGCCCCCGAAACAACCGAGCTACCGCCGCCTCCGCCTGAGTTCTCGGCGGAGATGGCGGCTGCAGACGCCCGGCTGGTGGAGATGCTGGACGCCTTCTGGGAAGCCCGCGTTGCGCTGGACCCGGAGTATCAGACGCGCCTCGGCCGCAAGACCAACTACGACCAGTGGACCCCGCGCACGCCTGAGGCTGACGAGCTGGAAGCGGAGCTCATGCGCCGTCAGATCGCCGTTCTCCGCGAAGATATCAACCGCGATGCTCTGAGCACGGAAGGTCAGCTCAACTACGACCTGTTCATCGCGCAGTCCGAGAACAGCCTCGCCCTCGATGCCTTCCGCCTGAAGCGCTATCCGCTCAGCCAGTTCAGCGGCATTCACAGCTCGATCCCGGTGTTCCTGTCGAACTACCACGTGATCGACAACGAGGCCGACGCGAAGGCGTACATCGCCCGGGTCAGCAAGGTGGACGAGGTGCTGGACCAGGCCGCCTCGCAGCTAGAAGCCGGAGCGGAAGCTGGCGCGACGCTTCCGTCCTTCTCCTATCCCCTGATCGCTGAGGCCGCGCGGAACGCTCGCTCGGGCGACGCCGTTCGCGACGACTTTGCGGAGAAGGTCGGTGAAGCCGGGCTCGAGAATGCTGACGCACTGAAGGCCGAGCTCGAACAGGCGCTCTTCGGTCCCTACACAGAGGGCTATGAACGCTTCGCAGCCCGCGTCGATGCGCTGGCCGAGCTTACGGCGGACGAGGAAAACCTCGGCGTCACCCGCTTTGACGAAGACGGTGCGCTCTACGCCGCTCTGCTCGCCAACTACACCACGACCGATCTGACAGCTGACGAGATCCATGAGACGGGCCTCGCCGAGGTCGCACGTATCCATGAAGAGATGCGCGGCATCATGGCGACCGTCGGGTTCGAAGGTACGCTCGAAGAGTTCTTCGACGCGATGCGCACGGACGAACGCTTCTACCTGCCGAACACCGCTGAAGGTCGAGAGGCCTATCTGCAGCTGGCTCGCGACTATATCGAAGGCTTCCGGCCGAAGATCGACGAGCTCTTCACGATCCAGCCTGAAGCCTCCGTCGAAGTCCGCCGCGTCGAGCCCTTCCGTGAGCGGAGCGCTGGCAAGGCCTTCTACTCTCAGCCGGATGAAGAGGGCACGCGTCCCGGCTACTTCTATGCGAACCTGATGCGCATGGAGGATATGCCGACCTACCAGCTCGAGGCGCTCGTCTATCACGAGGCGATCCCGGGCCACCATATGCAGCGTGCGCTACAGATCGAGCAGACGGGCCTGCCCATGTTCCGCCGCTTCGGCAGCGCAACAGCGTATACGGAAGGCTGGGGCCTCTATTCAGAGCTTCTGCCCAAGGAAATCGGCTTCTACGAAGATCCCTATTCGGACTTCGGCCGCCTCGCGATGGAGCTTTGGCGCGCGGCGCGCCTCGTGGTCGACACGGGCCTTCACGCCAAAGGCTGGACGATGGACGAGGCCATCGCCTACCTCCAGGAGAACACGCCAAACCCGGACGGCGACTCGGTGAAGGCCATCGAGCGCTACATCGTCCTTCCCGGCCAGGCCACCGCTTACAAGATCGGTATGCTGCGCATCATCGAACTCCGCGAGAAGGCCAAGGCCGAACTCGGTGAGAATTTCGATGTCCGCGGCTTCCACGACACCATTCTGCGCACGGGGCCCCTCCCCCTCGACCTCCTCGAAAAGGAGATCGACCGGTGGATCGAGAGCGAGCGTAGCTAGAAGGATAGACCTATGACCACGTCCGGTTTTCGTTCGGACTTCCTGCGCACCCTTGAGGAGCGCGGCTTCATTCATCAGACCACGGACCCTGGCGCGCTCGACGAAGCGTTGCTGAAGGGACCTGTGTCGGCCTATATCGGTTTCGATGCGACGGCGGACAGCCTTCATGTGGGTTCGCTGGTCCAGATTATGATGCTCCACCACCTGCAGGCGGCAGGGCACAAGCCTATCGTCCTGATGGGCGGCGGCACGACCAAGGTCGGTGACCCGACGGGCAAGGACGAACAGCGTAAGCTTCTCTCAGATGCGGACATTCAAGCGAACATCGCAGGCATCAAGAAAGCCTTCGACCCGTTCCTGACCTTTGGCGACGGACCATCCGATGCGATGATGGTCAACAATGACGAGTGGCTGTCTGAGCTAGGCTACGTCCAGTTCCTGCGCGACTACGGCGTGCACTTCACGATCAACCGCATGCTGACCTTCGACTCGGTCAAGCTGCGCCTTGATCGCGAGCAACCGATGACGTTCCTTGAATTCAACTACATGCTCATGCAGGCCTACGACTTCCTCGAGCTGCAGCGCCGTTACGGCTGCGTCCTGCAGATGGGCGGTAGTGATCAGTGGGGGAACATTGTCAATGGCGTAGAACTTATCCGCCGCGTCGGCGCGACCGACGACCAGCAGCTCCACGCCTTTGGCCTGACCACGCCGCTCCTGACCACCGCCAGCGGCAAGAAAATGGGCAAGACGGAGAAAGGCGCCGTCTGGCTGAACGCAGAGCGTTTCAGTCCCTACGACTACTGGCAGTTCTGGCGGAACACGGACGATGCCGATGTCGGCACGATGCTGCGCCGCTTCACGCTCCTCCCGATCGATGAGGTCCAGCGCCTCGAAACCCTCGAAGGCGGCGAGATCAACGAGGCGAAGAAGATCCTTGCGACCGAAGCCACAGCCCTCCTCCACGGACGTCAGGCTGCGGAAGAGGCCGCCGAAACCGCGCGCCAGACCTTCGAGCAAGGCGCAGCATCCGCTGACTTGCCCTCTGTGACCGCCTCCGAGGCGGAGCTTTCCGCGGGCCTGCCCCTCTTCGGCCCCTTCAGCGAGCTCGGCCTGATCAAGAGCAACGGCGAAGGCCGTCGTCACATTAAGGCTGGCGCCCTCAAGGTGAACGACGAAGCTCTGAAGGAAGAACGCCCTCTGTCCACGGACGACCTCCGTGATGGCGCGATCAAACTCTCCATCGGCAAGAAGAAGCACGGCCTCGTCAAGGTGGCCTCATGATCTGGAAGACGACATGGAGCGGCGACCGCGCCCTCCTCGAACAGATTGAAACGATCCTCACCGAGGTCGCCATGCCCTCCGTGGACGCCGTATCCCTCGTGCGGGACGATGATGCGAGCGCGGAGCCCGAAGACGCCCCGTGGCTGCTTCACGTCTACACGGAGGACAAGATCTCCCGCGATATCCTCGCCATCCTTCCCGAAGGCACGCCGAAGCCTGAGGAAGAAGAGCTGGAAGACCGCGACTGGGTCGCCCATTCGCTCGAGGGGCTCGGCATCGTCGAAGCAGGCCCCTTCCTCCTCTATGGCAGTCACGACGCGGACAAAATCGAGGGCCGCGACGGGATTCCCCTTCAGATCGAAGCGAACCAGGCCTTCGGTACCGGGCATCATCCGACCACGGCAGGTTGCCTCGAAGCCTTCGACCATCTCCTCACCGCGCCGACGAAAGTCCTCGACATCGGCACAGGCTCAGGCGTCCTCGCCATCGCTGCGCGCCGCCTTTACGAAGAAGCGCTGATTGTCGCGACCGACATCGACGAACCTTCGGTGGCCATCGCCGAAGTGAACGCGACCACCAACGGCACGCCCCGTGTCCGGTTCGGGATCGCAGCGGGTACGGACAGTCCTCTCATTCAGGACAACGCCCCCTACGACCTCATCTTCGCTAACATCCTCGCTGGCCCGCTGAAGGAGCTGTCGCCAGACATCGCAGCTGTCGCTGCGGACAACGCGACCGTGATCCTTGCGGGCCTTCTTGATGAGCAGATGGCTTCTGTTCAATCCGTCTACGAAGAGAACGGCTTTAAGCTCCGCGATGTCCGCGGCACTGAACGCTGGCCGGTTCTCATCCTCACCATCAGAAAGACAGCATGAAAGTCATCACCGACACGGAGGAGCTGAAAGGCTTCTGCGAGCGCGCAAAATCGTTCGACTACGTCACGGTGGACACCGAATTCCTCCGTGAAAAGACTTACTACGCCCAGCTCTGTCTCATTCAGGCGGCGACGACGAACGAAGCCGTCATCATTGACCCGCTGGCGGAAGGCATCGACCTCGCTTCCTTCTTCGAGCTGATGCAGCACGAAGCGACGGTGAAGGTCTTCCACGCCGCAAGGCAGGACCTCGAAATCTTCGTCCACCTCTCAGGGGAAATCCCCAAGCCACTCTTCGACACACAGATCGCAGCGATGGTCTTCGGCTTCGGTGACCAGGTCGGTTACGAGCCGCTCGTCCGTGATCTGACCGGCCACCAAGTCGACAAGGGCAGCCGGTTCACCGACTGGTCGCGCAGGCCGCTGTCGGACAAGCAGCTCACCTATGCCCTCGGCGATGTCACGCACCTTCGCGATGTCTACGAGGCCCTGCGCAAGCGCCTCGACGAGACCGGCCGCAGTCCGTGGGTCGAGGAGGAGCTGCAGCAGCTCTACGACATCGAGCTCTACCGCACGGAGCCCACCGAGGCATGGAAGCGTCTCAAGATGCGCAACGTGAGGCCAAAAGAACTCGGCCCCCTGATGAAGATCGCCGAGTGGCGCGAACGCGAAGCGCAGCAGCGCAACGTCCCCCGTGCACGGATCATCAAGGACGACGTCATTTTCGAAGTTGGTCGGGCCCGGCCAGGCTCGGTCAAGGAGCTAGGCGCTCTGCGTTCTGTACCCCAGGGTTTCGAGCGCTCGGCGATGGCCAAAGGGCTCCTCGAGGCTGTGGCGGAAGGCATCGCCATTCCGCACGAAGAACTACCGAAGCTTGCGACCCGCTCACGCGAGCAGGCCCCGCCGGATGTCGTCGACCTCCTCCGCGTGCTGCTGAAGCGTCAATGCGAGAAGCATGAGGTGGCGCCGAAGCTGCTTGCAAGCTCCTCTGATCTCGACGCACTCGCGCTCAGTGATCAGGCCGATATCCCCGCCCTCAAGGGCTGGCGGCACGAGGTGTTCGGCGAGATGGCGCTGCGCCTCAAGAACGGCGAACTTGCACTCAGCCTTGATGGCCGGCGCGTCAAACTCGTCGATCACCAGACTGATTGACGATCTCTCCGGGCAAGGAGAAAGCCGAGGCGAGCTTGTCGAAGTCTTTGACAGCAGTCTCGGCCACGAAGTCCGCGACGTCATCATCCACATGCAGGACGATCCGGTCATCAAGCCGCTCGATCCTGAAGCCGCTCTCCTCCTGAAAGAGCGGCATGCGGAGCGATGCAGCAAGCCGGTGAGCGAGCCCGACACGGACGGCGTAGTCCATGAGCTCATCACTGATCAGGTCGATAGGCACGACAGGGTCCGACTTCGATATCGATCCTTGGAACCGCGACTTGACCATCACGGTCAGGAGCGCCCTTTCAAGATGATCAATGCCTAGGAATGGTCCAGCCATGATCGTCGCGGCTGCATGATCTGACCGGCGGTCAGGGTGCGTCATGTTCCCCATGCGGATCATCTTGGCGCTCGCAACACGCAGCCTGCGCATGGCTTCGCTGTCTTCAAAAAGTGGATCGACGAAGCTGCAGACTGCGCTCGCTCGGGGCTTGCGCCCACCGGAAAGCCTGTCCGCCAGATCGTCTGCGAGCGCAAAAAGCGGTTCCGTAGCACGCAGTGTCCCCGGCAGCCGGTCGAACAGAAGGCCTTCACGAACGCCGCACGCACTGACGCAAACGTCCGACGCCTCTGCGTAGTTGATCAGTTCACGCAGCACGATGGCCGCCATCGGAAGGGTCGGGACGCGTTTCTTCTGCACACCGCTGATCTTGCCGAGGTCTTCAGGATCGGTCTCCTCGACGAGGCGACAAACCTCGAGCGCCTGATCCGCCGACATCGTGTAGTGGTCGAGTATCGGGACCGGGTGCTCGGCCTGATGCATCGCGACGCGAGCAATCGCCCGCCAGGATCCACCAACGACATAGAGACGTGGATCGCGAAGGCTCTTGAGCCACGGCATCTCCCCAAAATTGCGCTGCGCAAGCTTCCGCGCTGCGTCGTGATCGTCACCGAATTCCGTCAGCATACGCAGGGATCCGATGGGGAGGCTCGTTGTCTCCGTCACATCTCCCGCATCACCGCCCAGAAGGCTCATATCGAGGCTACCGCCGCCGAGGTCGCCACCGATGGCAGGACGGCCCTCCCTAAGGATTTCTGGTGCGCTACAGAGGATACCGAGGCCCGCAAGCCGCGCTTCCTCCTCACCCGGAAGAAGACGCGGCGAAAACCCGATCTTGCGGATAGCCTGGAGGAAGCCCTCCCCGTTCGGAGCATCTCGAACAGCTGCCGTCGCAAACACTTCGAGGGTCTCTGGCGCTTCCGTCTCGACCAGGACCCGGAACCGTCGGAGGATCGCCAGCGCTCGCTCCATGGCGTCGGCTCGCAAGTTGCCCGTGTCCGATTCCCTGTCGCCTAGGCCGCAAAGCGCTTTCTCGTTGGTGATGGTCACCGGTACCCTCGGAGGGCCGGAAAAGATCACGAGGCGGACCGAGTTGGATCCGATATCAACGACGGCGCGGCGCGGCCAGTGGGGCATCAGCTATCGCTCCTCACTTTCAAGGCCATAGGCGGGCGTTCCTTGAGCGCTGTGCCGCGACCTGAGAGAGACGGGTTGGTCATGAAGTGGTCTTGCGTACTGAACGGCTCACGGCCCTCTTCAGGTTGGACGCGGGTGTACTGACCATCAGATCCTAGCGTCCAGCTCTGCACATTATCCTTGAGGTTCGCGACCATGATCTGGTCGAGGATCTGGTTGTGCGTCGTTTCGTTGGTCACAGGACAGAGGACTTCAACCCGGCGGTTGAGGTTACGCGGCATCCAGTCCGCTGATGAGATAAACACCTTCGCATCATCAGACGGGAGAGGCTCTCCCGCGCCAAAACAGAAGATCCGCGAGTGCTCGAGGTAACGACCGACAATACTCTTGACCCTGATGTTCTCGGAGAGACCCGGAACGCCGGGGCGAAGGCAGCAGATACCCCTGATGATCAGATCGATCTGAACCCCGGCCTGGCTCGCTTCGTAAAGGCGATCGATCATGTCGCCATCGACCAGCGAGTTCATCTTTGCCCAGATCCCGCCGGGGCGACCGGCGCGCACATGCTCGATCTCGTCGGCAATCAGCTGCTCGAAGGTCTCGCGCAGGTTCACCGGCGCGATGGCGAAGTGCTCGAACTCCTTGGGAGCGGCGTAACCTGTGACGTAGTTGAAGACACGCGCCGTGTCCTTGGCGATACGCTCGTCGCAGGTGAAGAGCGAAATGTCCGTATACACCTTGGCCGTAAACTGGTGATAGTTGCCGGTGCCGATATGGACGTAGGAGCGGGTCTGCTCCCCCTCCCGGCGGACGACATAGCTCAGCTTGCTGTGGGTCTTGTAGTCGACGAAACCGTAGACCACGTTGACCCCGGCGCGTTCGAGCGCCCGCGCCCACTGGATGTTTGCTTCCTCGTCAAACCGGGCCTTCAGCTCGACAAGGGCGGTCACGTTCTTTCCGGACTCAGCCGCTTCGACCAGGGCACTGATGATGGGTGAGTCCTTCGACGTCCTGTAGAGTGTCTGCTTGATCGCGATGACGTTCGGGTCGGCGGCGGCCTGTTTGAGGAACTGCACGACAACATCAAAGTCTTCATACGGATGGTGGACAACAATATCCTTGGCACGGATAGCCGAGAAGCAGTCCATATTGTGCTCGCGGATCCGCTCGGGGAACCTCGCCTCGAAGGGTTCGAACAGCAGGTCCTGCCTGTCCGAAGGGATCATCTCCGAGGTTTGCGCGAGGCCCAGAAGCCCATCGACAAGCACGAAGGCGCTGCTCTCGACATCGAGCTTCGAGCCGACGAGCTCGCGCAGCTCTTCGGGCATCTCCTTGTCCATGGTCAGGCGAATGACGTCGCCCCTGCGCCGGCGGCGCAGCATGGTTTCGAACTGCTGGACGAGATCTTCGGCCTCATCCTCGATCTCGACATCGCTGTCCCGGATCACGCGGAATGCACCAGAGGCGGCGATGGAGCGCTCGGGGAAGACGTGGTGGAGGAAGTGCGAGATGGTCTTTTCAAGGGTGATGAACCGCACCCGCGGCTTGCCGTCCGTCCGTTCGGAGACGTTCGGCAGGCGGACGAAACGCTTGACTTTGCTCGGTACAGGGATGAGCGCCGTCAGATCGCCCATCTGACCCTTGAGCTCATAGCAGAGCACGAAGCCAAGGTTCGGGATGAACGGAAACGGATGCGCTGGGTCGAGGGCCAGTGGCGTTAGCACAGGGAAGATGTTCCCGAGGAACTCCTCTTCCAGCCACGCCGCTTCCTCTACCGTTAGACCTTCGGGCCCAACAAGCTCCACGCCCTCCGCGGCGAGCTGCCCGCGCAGGTCGCGCCAGGTGTCTTGCTGGCGTCCCATCAGCTGGCCGGCCCGCTCGTTGATCAGGCGCAGTTGCCGCGAGGGGCTGTAGCCTTCCTTGCTGCGGCTCGTGACCCCGCTCGAGACCTGTCCCGCGAGGCCTGCAACGCGCACCATGAAGAACTCATCGAGGTTGCTGGCCGAGATCGAAAGGAACCGCAGGCGCTCCAGAAGAGGCTGGTTCTCATTGTTCGCTTCGTCGAGCACCCGATCGTTGAAATCGAGCCAGCTCAGCTCCCGGTTGATGAAGCGCTCAGGGCTTTCCATCGTGATGGCGGCTGGTTGCTGGTCATTCGGCGTGGCGCTCACGTCAATCCTCGTTCTCAGTCTGGTGATTCGGGGCGGAGATGAGCTTGTTCCACCGCCCACTGCAACAGGGCCCGACGGGGTTCCTTGCCCCCTGCACGATCAAGAGCGCGACAGAAACGGCGAGGCGCAGCCATGGAGCGGGGAAGCTCGCCTGCAACCCATGCGGCCTCGCTCTCGTTCAGCCGATGCCCATGCGCGTCGAGGTCAGCGACGAGCGCCGGCAGCAAGCCCTCCACTCCGGGACGCTCGACGGTGACGACCGGCAGCGCGCCAAGGCGTGAGGTCAGGTCAGGCGGCACTTCGTCTTCGCGGTCCTGATACCAACGGCTGACCGGCTGGCGCGCTTCGAGCACGAGCGCCATCCCCGCCGAGGCGCAGCGGTTGATCTCAGCGAAAAGCTCCAGCGGCGCGACTTCGGCGACGGTCAGCACCTCGAACTCCGTCGCGCGGCCGGAGAGCAGGAGCTCCTCGAGGAGGCGCGTTTTCCCGGCCTCTGCCGGGCCTGTCAGAATGACCGAAGTCAGGCCGCCAACCGCCCTGCCGAAAGCCTCGAACTGACGGAGTAGGCCGCTCTCGGCAGCCAGCTGCTGCGGGCTCGGCCGATAAGGCGGCTGCTCGTCGATACGCGGCTTGAAGGGCAGCGCGGGTTGCACTGCCGCCCCCATCTTATCGTCCGCCGTCATCACCGAAGAGATCGTCGGGGAGCTCGGGGATTTCAGCCTCGGACGTGTCCTCGGCTTCTGGCTCATCGGCCCGGTCATCGCGATTGCCCCGGCGACCGAAGAAGCGGCCAAGACCCCGGCGACGCTCGACTTCCTCGTCGATGTCCGTGGTCAGCGGCTCGGTCCGCGTCATCAGGACCGAAGCAAGATCTGTCTCGGCGATGTGCCAGCGCTCAGAGCGGTCCTGCCAGACGGTCAGGTCACGCTCACGCATGGCGAGGGAGAACTGCTCTTCGGCGCCGACGACCGTCAGCATCATGATCGCGTTCGCGTTGCTGAAGGCCTGGGTCTCAGCATCCTGAACCAGCGCGGAATCGTTGATCGCGTCCTGAATGTGCGACCAGGCGGCCTGGGTGTTGAACCAGGCCGTGAGGTCGAAGGTCCGCTGCTGGCTGTAGTCGACCAGCGTCCGGCGCTTCCAGCTTGCCGAGTGGCGGGCCACGGTGCTCTCCACCGCACGGCGGGCGAGCGCAGGGAAATCGTCATCCTTGCCCCGGAAGAAGAGGTCCACGACCTCTGTTCCGATGGCCGAGGTCTGAGGGCCTGAGGCATTGAGCGAGGGCGGCGTGGCATCGATCAGGCGGACTCGCAGGCGGAACTCACCGTTCACTTCCTGAAGGTCGCCCTTGGCGAGGTAGATCTTGCTGGCGGTATAGCGCTCAGCAAATGCCCGCAGCGCAGCGCCGTTCAGGTTCGCAGCTTCGTCAGCGGTAATCGCTTGGGTGTCGATGACGTCGCCCTGAGGCAGCTCCATAGGCGTCAGCTCGTTGACCAGCGGTCTTGCCAGCCACGCCCGCGCCCAGGGGTTCTTCGCTTCCCAGAGATAGGTGTCGTTCGCGGTCCTCAGCACCGGCAGGATCAACACCCGTCGCGCTTGCTCCTCAGAGTAAGGAAGCCGCGCGCCGCGCAGGATGTTTCGAATCGCATCGGGCTTGAACCGGTAGGTGATCTGCGCCCGGTAGGTCGTTCCCGACGACTTTTCGTTGAAGACGTTGGTCTCCATCTCGAACGAGCGAATCTGCTGCTCCGTTAGGGAGAGCGGCTGCTTCGTCGGAAGCTGCGCCTCGACCGAATTGGGATCGTAGATGTCGTAAGTCTCGGCCCGCGGGGTCGTAACTGCCTCGGCCTCAAGCTCCTCAGCGAGGTTCGGCAGGTAGATCCAGTCCTCTTCCGACACGAGACGGCGCAGCAGAAGGTCCAGCGCCTGCCTGCGTCCAAGGTCACGGGCCTGTTCCTGGGCCTCCGCAGCGGACTTCGCCTGCGCAGCCACAGGCACCTCCGCGACGGTGAAAACGTCCTGCGCAAAGGCAGGCAGAAGGCTCAAAACAACGGAAAAAAGGGCGAAAAAACGCAGCATCAAGCGGTCCCCGGAGCGATCCTGTCCTCCTCTAGCACCGCCTGCCCTAAAGGGCGACTGCTAACAGCCAGTTTGACAGGTCTTCACGAGGGGGCCGTTTCCGCCTATCGGGCGCCATGACCGATGCCTACAAAAAGGCCGGTGTCGACATCGACGCCGGCAATGCGCTCGTGAAGCGCATCAGCCCCTTAGCAGCCGCCACGCGCCGTCCCGGCGCCGCCGCCGATCTCGGCGGGTTTGGCGGACTTTTCGACTTGAAAGCCGCTGGGTTCGACGATCCGATTCTTGTCTCTGGTACCGACGGCGTGGGCACGAAGCTGCTCCTCGCGATCGAAACCGGGAAGCTGGACGGCATCGGCATCGACCTCGTCGCCATGTGCGCCAATGACGTCCTCGTTCAGGGCGCAGAGCCGCTCTTCTTCCTCGACTATTTTGCGACGGGTAAGCTCGACCAGGACGCAGCCTCCTCCGTCATCGGTTCGGTCGCTGAGGGCTGCCGCCAGGCAGGCGCTGCGCTGATCGGCGGTGAGACGGCCGAGATGCCCGGCTTTTACGCAGACGGACACTTCGACCTGTCAGGCTTCTGCGTCGGCGCGGTCGAACGCTCTGCCATTCTGCCCGTGATGGATCAGATGAAGGCGGGCGATGTCATGATCGCGCTCTCCTCCTCCGGTGCCCACTCCAACGGCTACAGCCTCATACGCAAGCTGATCGCGGAGCAGAACGTGGACCTCTCCGCCGACGCTCCGTGGGGTGAGAATTGGGGCGATGCGCTCCTTGCGCCGACGATCATCTATGCTGAGGCGGTCAAGCCCCTGCTCGCTGGCGGGCTCCTCAAGGGCATGGCGCACATCACCGGTGGCGGCCTCATCGAGAACGTCCCGCGGGTCCTGACTGACGGTCTTGCGGCATCGTTCGATGACGAGAAATTGCCCAAGCCACCGCTCTTCGAGTGGCTGCAAAAGGCGGGCGACCTGTCGGATACCGAGCTCAGGACCGTCTTCAACTGCGGCGTCGGCATGGTCCTGATCGCGTCGGCGGAGAAGGCGGACGAGGTCCTCGCCAAAGCCGAGGGCTCCTTCGTGATCGGTACGCTGACAGACGCATGAAGAAGATCGCCATCCTGATCTCAGGCCGCGGCTCGAACATGGCCGTCATCCTCGATGCGATAAAGCGCGGCGAGGTCCCCGCCGAGGTTGCACTGGTCCTTTCCAACCGCGCCGATGCGGCTGGCCTTCAGACCGCGAGCGATGCGGGCATCCCTGTCGCCGTGGTCCCGAGCAAGGGCAAAAGCCGTGAAGATTTCGAGGCTTCCGTACAGGAAGAACTGATCCACGCGGGCGCAGAGTTCGTCTGCCTCGCAGGGTTCATGCGGGTCCTCTCGCAAGGCTTCGTCGAGGCCTGGTCGGGGCGCATGCTGAACATCCACCCCTCGCTCCTGCCGCTCTTCCGTGGCCTCCACGTCCACGAGCAGGCGCTGGAAGCGCGGGTCGCCGTTTCGGGCTGCACCGTCCACTACGTCACGCCCGAGCTTGATGGTGGTCCGATCGTCGGTCAGGCCGTCGTGCCTGTGGAGCCCGGCGACACGCCGGACACCCTCGCCGAGCGCGTGCAGAAGGCCGAGCACATCCTCTACCCAGCCGCGCTCGCACGCTGCCTTGGCGGAGCAGGAAATGTCCTGCCCCAACCCGGCATACTCATCGCATTTCGCGAAGTCTGATTACTCGGCAGGCGGAAGAAGCACGCCGTCGATGATGTGAATGACGCCATTGCGCGCCTCGATGTCAGGCACGACGACGAGCGCCGTGGCGGGTTCGCTGCCGATGATGACGATCTCGCCCGAAGCGTCGATCCGCAGCATCGGTCCGCCCACAGTCGGTACCTCCGTCTGCTGACCAGTGATATCGCTCGACGTCACACGCTCGCCGAGCACGTGGTAGGCGAGGATCTGTTGAAGCAGCGCCTGGTTCTCAGGCGCCGTCAGGACGTCCACGGAGAAACCTGTGGGCAGGCTGCCAAATGCATCATTACTTGGTGCGAACAGGGTCAGAGGACCTTCCGTATCGAAGGTCGTCTCGAGGTCAGCGGCATCCAATGCGGCTGCAAGGGTGGAAAAACGCGCTTCACTCTGGATGATCTCTAGGAGCGTCGAAGCGAGCTGCTCCTCAGCAGGCTCTTCCGCGACGCCGGCCTGGGCCGCATCGCTCGCCTCGTCAGAGGACCCTCCACAGGCGGCGACGCCAAGGGCGAGAAGCGAAGCAAACAGCAGGCGAAACGGGGTCATAGCGCATCCTTACGTAAGATAAGGCAACCCGCCGTCGGGCTGCCCACACCGCCGTGAGTTAGCCGCTGGCGCGGGGTTTGCCACCCCTTGAGGGAACTCTCCCTCCGCGGGTTGCTTCTCAGGCGGTCTCTTCCACAGCGCCAACGCCCTGGATCAGCTGCAGCGGTCCCTTGCTCGCGGTGCCTGCTTTGAATGCTTCAGGCAGGTGGATCACGACTTCGCAGCCCTCTTCGGGGATCGGCAGCACAAGCCGCGGCGGCGCGTCTTCCTGAGAAGAGGCGCACCCCTTGAGGCTCTGCTTGATCTCCGCGAAGGCGTCGACCTCAGCCACTGTGATCGCCAGTGGCACCGGACCGCGCTTTTTCGTGCCGAGCCCCTTCTCCAGTTTCCTGATCCCCTCACCCGTCAGGCGCAGCGAACCGCTATGGTCGTCTGCTGTAGCGGAGAGGAGGATGGGTGTTCCGGGCTCAAGGAGCGCCTGGTGCTTCTGCAGCGTCTCCGAGAAAAGCGTCACCTCGAATTCGCCGCTTTCGTCCGACAGCGTGACCCAGGCAAAGGGCTTGCCCGACTTCGAACGGCGGTTCGTCACCTCACGGATGACGCCTGCGAGAAGGACCGTGCGTGTACCAACTTCCTCCTCGGCGAGGAGCGGCGCGGAGGGCTGGACCCGGTTCTGCTCCAGCTCCTCCCGGAAGGCCGAAAGCGGGTGGCCGGAGAGGTAGAAGCCAATCGCCTGACGCTCTTCCTCGAGCTGCTCCATCAGGCTCCATTCCGCAGCGCCCGGCAGGCGCGGCGGCTCGGTTTTCACCGCTTCGTCGAGGGTGAGGAGCGAGAGGTTGTCCGACGTCCGTTCATCAGCGCACGCAGCAGAATAGCGGACCAGCGTGTCCGCCGCCGCGAAGACCTGCGCGCGGTTCGGGTGGATGCCGTCGAAGGCCCCTGCTCGCGCCAGCTGTTCCATACCGCGCTTGCCGACCTGGCGGCCATCGATCCGCTCGGCGAAATCGAAGAGGTCCTTGAACGGCCCACCTTCAGCGCGCACCGAAGCGATATGGCGCATCGCCTCAAAGCCGACATTCTTCACCGCACCGAGGGCGTAGAAGACCTCGCCCTCCTTGGAGAAGAAGTCAGCCTGCGAATGGTTCACGCACGGCGGATGCACCTTGACGCCAGACCGCTTCGCCTCGCCGTGGAAGGTCGCAAGCTTGTCCGTGTTCGCAAGGTCGAGGGACATCGACGCGGCAAGAAACGCCGCCGGATGGTGCGCCTTCAGGAACGCCGTCTGGTAGGCGATCCACGCATAGGCCGCAGCGTGGGATTTGTTGAAGCCGTAGCCAGCGAACTTCGCGACCAGGTTGAAGATGCTTTCGGCCTTGGCAGCGGAGACGTTGTTCTCCTTCGCGCCAGCGACGAAGCGCACCTTCTGCTTGTCCATCTCCTCCTTCTTCTTCTTGCCCATGGCGCGGCGAAGAAGGTCGGCTTCCCCGAGGGAGTAGCCGGACAGGACCTGGGCGATCTGCATCACCTGCTCCTGGTAAATGATGACCCCGAAGGTCTCCCGCAGGATGTCTTCGAGCAGCGGGTGGAGATAGTCGGGCTCTTCCTCGCCTGCCTTCCGCGCATTGTAGGTCGGGATGTTGTCCATCGGACCCGGACGGTAGAGCGAGACGAGCGCGATGATGTCCTCGAGACTGTCAGGCTTCATGCCCTTCAGCGCCGAACGCATGCCCGAACTTTCAAGCTGGAAGACGCCGGTCGCCTCCCCGCGGGTCAGCATGGCGAAGGTGTCCTCGTCACCGACGTCGATCTTGTCGATGTCGAGGTCGATATCCTCCGCCTTCAAATTATCGAGCGCCCGCCTGATCACCGTGAGGGTCTTGAGCCCGAGGAAGTCGAACTTCACGAGACCGGCAGGCTCGACCCACTTCATGTTGAACTGGGTCGCCGGCATGTCGGCGCGCGGATCGAGATAGAGCGGCACGATCTCGTGGAGCGGCCTGTCGCCGATCACGACACCCGCGGCGTGGGTCGAGGCGTGGCGGTAGAGACCTTCGAGCTTCAGCGCCGTTTCGATCAGTACACCGACTTGGGGGTCCTCACGCTTCTCGTCTTCGAAGCGCGGCTCGCCAGCGACAGCCTCGGCGAGGGTCGTGGGGTTAGCGGGGTTGTTCGGCACCATCTTGCAGAGCCGGTCCACCTGCCCGAACGGCATCTGCAGCACACGGCCGACATCGCGCAGGACGGCACGGGCCTGAAGCTTACCGAACGTGATGATCTGGGCGACGCGGTCGTGGCCGTACTTACGCTGGACGTACCGGATCACCTCGTCCCGGCGGTCCTGGCAGAAGTCGATGTCGAAGTCCGGCATCGAGATACGCTCAGGGTTCAGGAACCGCTCGAACAGGAGGTTGAACCGAAGAGGATCGAGGTCCGTGATGGTCAGCGCATAGGCGACGAGGCTGCCCGCACCCGAACCCCTGCCCGGACCGACGGGAATATCCTCCGCCTTCGCCCACTGGATGAAGTCCGCAACGATCAGGAAATAGCCGGGGAAGCCCATCCCCTTGATGACGTTCAGCTCGTGATCGAGGCGCTTGTCATACTCCTCCCGCGAGGCTGCGGGCTCGATGGCTTCAAGCCGGGCGTCGAGACCCTCGCGCGCCATCTTCTCGAGGGCTGCGAACTCGCCTTCGAGGTCGCCCGCGAAGGAAGGCAGGATCGGCGGGTGGGTGCGCGGCCGGAAGGCGCAGCGCTGGGCGATCTCAATCGTGCTGGCGCAGGCTTCGGGCAGGTCCTCGAAGAGAGCGAGCATGTCGTCTTCGGACTTGAACCAGAAATCCTCTGGCACCCGGCGACGGTCGTCCTGGCTGATATAGCTCCCCTCCGCGATGCAGAGGAGCGCGTCGTGGGCTGCGTGGTCCTGCGCCTTGGGGAAGTAGACATTGTTCGTAGCGACGAGGGGCAGATCCTGCGCGAAGGCCAGTTCCACAAGCTTGGCTTCGTGGGGAAACCGCCCAGCACGGTCCGTGTCATCGGAAGCAGGCGAGCGGACCAGCTCGACGTAGAAGCGGTCGGGAAACGCTGCGGCCAGAGTAGCGACCAGCTTGGCGGCTCTTCGAGCATCGCCCTTGCTCAGCGCACGGTCGACAGGACCATCGAGTCCGCCGGAAAGACAGATGATCCCATCCGTTGACTGACAAACCTCGTCGAGCGCGACGCAAGGCTCACCCTCCTGCGCCGGGCTGAGAAAGCTCTTGGACGCAAGGTCCATGAGCCGCATGTAGCCGGTCTCGTTCTGCGCCAGCAGCACCAGCTTGGAAGGGGCAGGCGCCCTCTCCCGCGGATCGGTTGGCTTGTCGCCACCGACTGCCAGCTCGATCCCCACGATCGGCTGGATACCCGCAGGCGAGAAAGTCTCCGCGACTTCGAGCGCCCCGAAGAGATTGTTCGCATCGGTCACCGCGAGGGCGGGCATCTGCGCCGCCTCGCAAAGGCTCTTCAGCTTTTTGACCGGGATCGCCCCCTCCGCGAGGGAGTAGGCCGAATGAGTGTGCAGGTGAACGAATGAAGCTGGCATCGCCCATACGGTAGGCGATTCAGGAGCCCCCTGCGCACCCTCATTCTCCACAGGGAGCGCGGCCTTAGCCGATGACGGTGATCGCCGTGGCGATGACACTGATAACGATGGTGAATCCGGCGAGATCTTTCAGCAAGGACATAGTTCGCTCCCTCTTTGTTCTTTTCCTGTTCCCATTTTAGGGAGAACAAATCAAGACCTTTCATCAAATTTCGCACAATCGCTGTGTATTTCAGGCGCAGCTGATCCCCCAAGCCCAGTGATCTTGCCGTGTTCACGTCACCGAGGCCGTTTTCCACATGCCTAGATGGAGAAGAAGAGATGCCCTGCGGCGGCTTCCGCCGTTCCCGAAGCGTTCCGACTCTTCTATATGCGGTGGATGGCTTCTCTCTCCCAGCGCGCGCGCGCCACGGCTGCGCCCCAGAACAGCTCCTATCTCGACGGCCTCAACGACAAGCAGGCCGAAGCGGTCCTCACTACCGAGGGGCCGGTGCTGATGCTCGCTGGCGCGGGGACCGGCAAGACTAAGGCGCTGACGACGCGGATCGCCCACCTCCTCGCCGCTGGCAAAGCCCAGCCCTGGGAAGTGCTGGCCGTGACCTTCACCAACAAGGCTGCCCGCGAGATGAAGGAGCGCGTCGGTGCCCTCGTCGGCGAGGTGGTCGAAGGCCTGCGCTGGATGGGCACCTTCCACTCGGTCGCCGCGCAGATCCTGCGCCGCCACGCGGAGATCGTTGGCCTCAAGCCTAGCTTCACGATCATCGATACCGACGACCAGGTCCGGCTCTGCAAGCAGGTGATCGAATCGTCTGGCCTCGATGAGAAACGCTGGTCAGGCCGCGGCATGGCCGCGGTCATCGACGGATGGAAGAACAAGGGCCTGACCCCCGCAGACCTCAAGGCCCATGATGGGGACGTCTTCGGCGATGGCAAGGCTGTTTCTCTGTACAGGGACTACCAGCAGCGCCTGATCGATCTCAACGCTGCGGACTTCGGCGATCTCTTGGTCCACAACCTCACGATCTTCCAGCGCGAACCAGAGATCAGGGCGGAGTATCACCGCCGCTTCCGCTACATGCTGGTGGACGAGTATCAGGACACGAACGTTGCGCAATATCTCTGGCTGCGCCTCCTCGCCCAAGGCAAGGAAGGCGACCCGGCGAACATCTGCGTGGTGGGT
Organism: Parvularcula mediterranea; assembly: GCF_013085255.1. Lineage (GTDB taxonomy): Bacteria > Pseudomonadota > Alphaproteobacteria > Caulobacterales > Parvularculaceae > Parvularcula > Parvularcula mediterranea. The sequence goes on along the minus strand of NZ_JABFCX010000002.1, from coordinate 1,618,792 downwards.
GATGACGACCAGTCGATCTATGGCTGGCGCGGCGCCGAGGTCGAGAACATCCTCCGCTTCGAGAAGGATTTCCCCGGCGCAAAGGTCATCAGGCTTGAGCAGAACTACCGCTCGACCCAGGCGATCCTGAACGCGGCAGGCGCGATCATATCCAACAACACTGACCGCCTCGGCAAGGACCTCTGGACCGAGCAGGAAGGCGGTGAGCTGATCAAACTGCGCGGCGTCTGGGACGGCGAGGAGGAAGCCCGTCAGATTGCGGAGGATATCGAGAGCGAGCAAATGAAGGGCCGCTCCCTTTCGGACATGGCCGTCCTCGTCCGTGCGTCCTTCCAGATGCGCAGCTTCGAAGAGCGCTTCAACACGCAAGGCATCGCTTATCGGGTCGTCGGTGGTCCCCGCTTCTACGAGCGTGAGGAAACCCGCGACGCCCTGGCCTACCTGCGGCTCGTCAGGAACGCCGAGGACGATCTCAGCTTCTCGCGGATCATCAACAAGCCGCGCCGTGGCTTTGGCGACAAGACGCTGCAGCAGCTGAACGTCATCGCGCGCCAGAACCGCATGTCTCTCGTGGCGGCAGGCCAGCTCATGCTCGAAACGAATGAGCTGAAGGGCAAGGCCAAGGCGGCGATGGGCACCTTCCTTGCCTCCCTCCAGCGCTGGCAGAACGAGGCCGAAGCGATGGCGCCCGCGCCCCTCGCCGAGATGGTTCTGGAGGAAGCGGGCTACACAGACTATTGGAAGAACTCCAAGAACGTCCAGGCCCCCTCGAAGCTTGAGAACCTGAAAGAGCTCGTCAACGCAGCATCAGAGTTTGAAACCCTCGCAGGCTATCTCGATCATGTCAGCCTCGTGGCCGAGCGCTCTGAAGAGTCCGAAGACGGACAGGTCTGGCTGATGACCCTCCACGCGGCGAAGGGCCTCGAATACCCGGTCGTCTTCCTACCCGGCTGGGAGGAAGAGATCTTCCCCTCGAAGCGCAGTCTCGACGAGAACGGGAAGGTCGGCCTCGAGGAAGAGCGTCGCCTCGCCTATGTCGGCATCACCCGCGCGCGGGAGAGCTGCCGCATCAGCTTCGCGGCCAACAGGCAAGTGTACGGACGATGGCAGAACGCCCTGCCCTCACGCTTTGTCGATGAGCTGCCCGAGGAGGAGGTCGACGTGATCTCTGAACCCGGCCTCTACGGCGTCTCAGCCAAGGACACCCCGGCCCAGTCGCGCTTTGCGGACCTCGTGCTCGAGGATAGCGCCAACCGCTACCAGACCCCGGGTTGGAAGCGTGCCCGCGAGTATGGCCAGCGGCGGGTCAGTGAGCCTGCCATCGACGGCCACGCACGCCTTGTTGCATCCTCCGCACCCGGAGAAGAGACCTTCTCGGCCGGCGAACGCGTGCGTCATGCGAAGTTCGGCGAAGGCACGGTCCTGCGCGCCGAGGGCAACAAGCTCGAGGTCGAGTTCGACGATGTCGGCGACAAGAAAGTCATCGCGAGCTTCCTCGAGCTCGCGGAATGAAAAACGCCGGAGCCCTGCGGCTCCGGCCTTCTCTGTCGTTAGATAGAGGACGGGTCAGTCGTCCTTTTTCTCCTTCACGAGGCGACCGACGACGCCGCTTTCGCTGCGGATTATCAAGCCGTCATCGTCCTTCAGGTACTTCTCAGGGTTCTTAAGGACATCCGTCCGTGCACGAACACCTGTGCTGCCCTGGTCACCGCGATAGGGACTATCGTAACGGCTATCGCGGCGGTCCCTGCGGTTGTCGCGACGGTCGTCACGCCTGTCCCGACGATCGTCATAGCGGTCGTCCCTGCGGTCACGGCGGTCATCATACCGATCATCACGGCGGTCACGACGATCCCGGCGATCGTCATACCGGTGATCGCGCCAGTCGCGTCTGCGGTCACGGCGGTCATCGCGCCAGTCATAGCGCCTGTCCCGGCGATCCCAGCGGTCGTCCCAGCGCGCGTGGCGACGGTTCCAGCCGCGATAATCATGGTACCGACCATACCGGTCACGGACGTTCCAGTAGCGGTGGTTACCCCACCGGTCGACGCGCCCGATGATCACGCTATCCACGATCCGGCCACGGCGGTAATAGACCCGCTCGATGTAGCCGCCACGCGTGATGAAGGTGTCGGTCCTGTAGCCCCGGCCAAAATAGCCGTGGTGCCGCGGGTAGAAATCGTTCCAATAACGGAACCCGTCGGTCCCGATCAGCGCAGAGAAATTCGCGCCATCAAGACGAACCCCAACATCGATGTCGGGTCCGCCGCGGTCCGCAAGTGCAGCGCCGCCTAGACTTAACGACAGGCCAGCAGCGAGTGCTGCAATCCAAGGTTTGGTGCCCATTATGGCCTCCTTTACCAGCCCCCATTTGTTCCAAGACTATCATGCCTTGGAACTCTTGAGCGTGAGACCTGTGTCATAAACTGACCTACGTTGTCAGGAAGCCGTTGACTTCTCTGCAGGTTTCGGCGGCGGGGCCGAGAGACCCAGCATTTTTAGGATCGCGTAGTAGTTGATGGGAAGGACACGCTGGATCGCTTCGAGCATCCGTGCGTCATTACCGACGATGCATCGCTGAGACCTACGCTCAGCAGCGTCGAGGATGATCTGCGCAGCCTTTTCAGGCGGCATGCTCAGGCTCTTCTCCGCCTGCTCACGTGCTGCTTCTAGGCGCTCGATCCCGATCCCCTTCGAGATACGTGCGCGCTTCGCAATGTTGGTCGCGACGCCGCCGGGATGGACGACTGTGACGCCTACGGACGTTCCCTGCAGCTCGTGCCGGAGCGCTTCGGAAAACCCGCGCACTGCGAACTTGGCGCCGCAATAGGCCGTCTGGCCGGCAGGCGCGATCATCCCGAAAACGGAGCTGACATTGACGAGCTGTCCGTGCACGGGATGCGCCTGAAGCATTGGCAGAAACGCGCGGGTCATGTTGACCACGCCGAAATAGTTGATTTCCGTCAGCCAGCGGAAGTCTTCCGGCGAGGCTTCATCGAAGTAGCCGCCCAGCGCGACACCCGCATTGTTGATGACGAGGGACACAGGCCCACAACCCTGCGCGACTTCTTCCGCCGCCTGATCGCAGGCCTGAGGATCGGAGACATCAAGCCTGCGCGTCAGGACCTTCGCCCCAAGTGCCCGCCCCTCTTCGCCAGCCTCTTCCAGCTCTTCTGAGTTGATATCGAACAGCGCGAGATCATAGCCTCTGCTGGCGCAAAGCGCTGTCAGTGCACGGCCGATGCCGCTGCCTGCGCCTGTGATGACGGCGGTACCCTTGCCGCTCACTCTGCAGCTTCCTTCATCACGAGTTCAGACTGCGGCGAGCGCTGTCGGAAGGCCATGACGCCATCGTCGAGCTTCGAGAATTTCATGTCGAAATAGTCCGCAATGTAGGACTGGTGGTTCCTCCACGGACGTTCGCCGCCCTGCTTGGGGAACTGGTCGATGTCGCGGTTGACGTAGCTCGCCATCAGGTCAATCGCGGGATGCGGGTCTGGCCTCTCCGAGCCATAATCCGGCACGATGATCTCCGCCCCCTTGGCCTTCATCTCATCGATCAGCCTACAGAAGTACCGGCTCGCAAGGTCCGTCTTCAGTGTCCACGAAGCATTCGTATAGCCGAACATCCCCGCAAAGTTCGGGATACCTGAGAACATGAAGCCCTTATAGATATAGCTGTCGCCAAAGACGAAACGCTCGCCGTCGACAAAGATGTTCATCCCCGAGAGCGGCTTGAGCTTCAGGCCGGTCGCCTTGACGACGATGTCGGCTTCAATCTTCGTTCCGTCCTCCATGAGGAGGCCGTCTTCCGTAAACCGATCAATACCGCCAGTGACGACCGTCGCCTTGTCCTTCTTGATCGCTTCGAAGAGATCATTGTCCGGCACGAGGCAGAAACGCTGGTCCCACGGGTTGTAGGTCGGCGTGAAATGTGGCTCGACCGGCAGCTTGCCGTCGAGCGCCTCTTCGGTCGCTTTCCTGATCTGCTTTTTCATCCACTGAGGGTAGCGACGCGAGAGCTGGTAGGTCGCGGTGCCCATCAGCAATCTCTTGATACGGAAGAATTTGTAGGTCGCCTTCGAAGGCAACACCTTGCTCACCGTATCGAACCACGGGTCCTTCGCAGGAAGGCTGGCGATGTAGGTCGGCGAGCGCTGCACCATGGTGACAAAGCCCGCCCCCTGCTCCGCCATCGCCGGGACAATCGTCACCGCCGTCGCGCCTGAGCCGATCACGGCGATCTTCTTGTCTTGGAAGTCGAGGTCTTCAGGCCAGAACTGCGGCTCGAGGATCTCGCCTTTGAAATCCTCTTCCCCGCCCATCATCGGGACGTGGCCGCGTTCATAGTCGTAATAGCCAACGCCCGAGATGACGAAACGCGACCGGACAGTCTCGGTCGAGCCGTCATCCCGCCTGATCTTCGTGGTCCACATCGCCTCGTCGGAGTTGAAGCTCATCTCCGTAACGCGCGTCTGAAACTCGATCCGCTCATAGACGCCGTATTCCTCGGCCGTCTCCCGGATGTAGTTCTTGATCGACGGGCCATCGGTCAGGGACTTGGGCAGGTGCCAGGGCCTGAAGGGATAGCCGAGGGTGTACATGTCGCTGTCCGACCGGATGCCGGGATAGCGGAAAAGGTCCCAGGTCCCGCCCAGATCCTCACGCGCTTCAAAGATCCTAACCGACAGGTTCGGGTGGTGAATCTTCAGCCTCGAGGCGGCCCCTACGCCTGACAGCCCTGCCCCGATGACGACAACGTCACAGGTTTCCTCAGCCATGTCTCATCCCTTAGTTCGCGCTTCTTGCCTTGTTCCCGGCGTCCGGCGCGATTATCCAGCGTTTCGAGACAAAAGAAGAGCAGGAAACATGACGCACGCAAAGGCGCTCCTCGGCATAACGATTATCGCTCTGGCAGCTTGTGGAGGCGAAGACGCCCCGACCGAATCGGCTGGACCGGAGGTCGAGACCTCCGTCGCTCTGCCCCCGGTCTCCGATGAGACGCTCAAGCGCCACGTCATCACCATGGCGGACGACAGCTTCGAAGGCCGCGCTCCCGGCACAGCTGGCGGCATGATGACCCGCGAATACCTCGTCGGAGAGATGGAGCGCCTCGGCCTTGAGCCCATCGGCGACAGCTTCGAGCACAAGGTGACCTTGGTCAGCCGCGCCCTCGACCCGGCCCAGTCCTCGGCCGGCTTCAATTACTCCGATACGCTCGTCGATGACCTCGAATACGGCCCGGAGACCGTCTTCTGGACCAAGCTCGACGACACCGAGATCACCATCAACGACTCAGAAGTCGTCTTCGTCGGCCACGGCGTCGTGGCGCCTGAATATGGCTGGGACGATTACGCAGGCATTGACGCCGCCGGGAAGACGGTCGTCATGCTCATCAACGATCCGGGCTTCCGCCAGCAGGGCGAGATCTTCGGCGGCAACTCGATGACCTACTACGGCCGCTGGACCTACAAGTACGAAGAGGCCGCCCGCCAGGGCGCAGCCGCGGCCATCATCATCCACCAGACGGCGCCCGCCTCCTACGGCTGGGGCGTCGTCTCCGGCTCCTGGTCAGGGCCGCAGCTCAACCTGCCGCGGAACCCGAACGACACACCGCCCGTGATGCTCGAAGGCTGGATCACCCAAGAGAAAGCCGAAATGCTCTTCGAGCAAGCCGGCATGGACCTCGAAGGCATGGAAGAAGCTGCCACCATGGCTGGCTTCACCCCTCAGCCGATCGGCGAGATCACTTTCTCCGCCAAGATCACCCAGAGCCTCGAAGAGACCGAAAGCGCCAACGTCGCTGGCGTCCTGCCGGGCACTGAGCGGCCGGATGAGTATGTCATCTACACCGCGCACTGGGACCATCTCGGCGTCGACCAGGCACGCCTCGATGAGGGCGAGGACGGCGTTTACAATGGCGCCGTGGACAATGCGACGGGCACAGGCGGCATCCTCGCCATTGCCGAGACCTACGTCGAAGCAGGCTACCGCCCGGCGCGTTCTCAGATCTTCCTCGCCGTGACGGCGGAAGAGTCAGGGCTCCTCGGCTCGAAAGCCTTCGCAGAGAACCCGCCCGTCCCGCTTTCCTCCATCGTCGGGGGCATCAACATCGACGCCATCCTCCCCACCGGCCCTGCCCGTGACCTCACCGTCGTCGGGTTCGGCAGTTCAGAGCTTGAGGACATCCTCGCCGAGGTCGCAGCCGCCGCGGACAAGGTCCTCCGCCCCGACCCGACGCCTGAGCGCGGCTATTTCTACCGCTCGGACCATGTGGAGTTCGCCAAGCGCGGCGTGCCGATGCTCTACGTCGATAACGGCGTCGACCTGATTGAAGGTGGCGAAGCTGCAGGTACCGCAGCAGGCAATGCCTACTCCTCGGGCCCCTATCACAACGTCACGGACGAGGTGGACCATCCCTCGACCTGGCGCTGGGACGGCATGACCGAGCTCCTCACCATCATGCGCGACACCGGTCTCGAGCTGGCCAACACCGAAGCCTACCCCAACTGGTACGAAGGCAACGAGTTCAAAGCCATCCGCGACGCGCAGATGGCTGAAGGAACCGCTCGAGACTGATTTAGGTGCATTGCAAAAAGTGCTGTTCTCGCGGAACAGTGCTTGCAGATGTTCACGCGAAAAGCCCAGAGGCCCAGCGATGTCCTATTTGCCGATCCGTCACCAACCACCCTTCTCGCTCGACGTGGATGCCATCCGTGCGAGAGGTGATGAGCTCTCGGCGGCCTATCAGGCCGCCGACCCCTTTCCTCATACAGTCATCGAGGACTTCCTCCCGCGGGGGGTCGTCGATTACTGTCAGCAGAACTTCCCGGGCGAGATTCGCGAAGGGGGCAACCAGTTCGACCGGGATCAGGAGCGCTTCAAACGAAGTTTCCGCCCTGATGAGCTTGACGACCTTAAGCTCAGGTCTCTGTTTCACACGTTCAATAGCCTACCGTTCCTCCAACTTGTCGAACGTATTACTGGGATCAAGGGGCTCATTCCGGACCCATACTTTCTCGGAGGTGGTTTCCACGAGACGAGGCAAGGCGGGCATCTGTCGATGCATGCGGACTTCAACCACCACAAGCCACTCGGGCTTGAGCGCAGGGTCAACGTCCTGATCTATCTGAATGATGACTGGGACGAGAGCTACGGCGGAAACCTCGAGCTGTGGGACGAGAAAATGAAGGAGTGCCGTCAGAGGATCGCTCCGGTAGCAAGCCGCTGCGTCATCTTCTCGACCACGGGTAACAGCTGGCATGGGCATCCCGAACCCGTGGCTCATCCAGATCTCAAGCCTCGACGCTCGATCGCCCTCTATTACTACACGGCGACCTGGCAGGATGATCAGATTGAGAAAACGACGCAGTTCAAAGTTCGCAAAGGGACCAACGACCGCGTTGACTGGAAAGTCAGGACCAACGAAACGCTGGAACAAATCCTGCCGCCAATTCTTATGCGGCCCACCCGGAAAGTCCTGAGCAAGGTGTTTCGCTGAACACGCCAGCGTTCGCCCGAGGAGAATGAATGAGCGACGTCGATCCCGCACGCGAACCTGACATCACCGTGTCCGTAGCCGAGACCTTCGGCATCAAGTCGAACATGCAGGTGCCTGCTTTCTCCGAGGGCGGCGACCACGTGCCTGAGGCCGACCCCTCCTACCGCTTCGATCCGCAGACGACCCTCGCGATCCTCGCAGGCTTCGCCCACAATCGCCGGGTGATGGTCCAAGGCTATCACGGCACGGGCAAGTCGACCCACATCGAGCAGATCGCCTCGCGCCTCAACTGGCCCTGCGTCCGGGTGAACCTCGACAGCCACGTCAGCCGCATCGACATGATCGGCAAGGACGCCATCACCATCGAAGACGGCAAGCAGATCACCTCCTTCAAGGAGGGCATTCTTCCGTGGGCGTTCCAACGTCCTGTCGCGCTCGTCTTCGACGAGTATGATGCAGGCCGCCCTGACGTTATGTTCGTGATCCAGCGGGTCCTCGAGGCCGAGGGCAAGCTCACCCTCCTCGACCAAAACAAGGTCCTGAAGCCCCATCCGAGCTTCCGCCTCTTCGCCACGACCAACACGATCGGCCTAGGTGACACGACGGGCCTCTATCACGGCACCCAGCAGATCAACCAGGGCCAGATGGACCGCTGGTCAATCGTCACCACACTGAACTATCTTGCGCATGAGGAAGAGACGAAGATCGTCTCCGGCAAGCTTCCCGGCTACCAGAACGAAGAGGGCCAGAAGACCCTCGACGCGATGGTCCGTGTCGCTGACATGACCCGCAACGCGCTGATGGCTGGCGACATCTCCACCGTGATGAGCCCGCGGACGGTCATCACCTGGGCTCAGAACGCCGAAATCTTCGGCGACATCGGCTACGCCTTCCGCGTGACGTTCCTCAACAAGTGCGACGAGCTTGAACGGCCCCTGGTCGCGGAGTTCTACCAGCGCGCCTTTGGCGAGGACCTGCCTGAAGCGAGCCACCTCATTGATGTTGCGTAGACAGACGGATTTCTAGCGCAGCGCCCAACCTCTCCCTCTGGGAGAGGTCGAAATCTATGATTTCGGGTGAGGGCTTCGAGAGCAGGACCTAGCCCGCCCTCACCCTGAGCCTGCTAAAGCAGCCTCAGACCTCTCCCAAGGGAGAGGTGATCCAAGCCAAATGCTCCGCTTACCCATGTGCCCCAAAATGGTGCGCCACGGCGAGGCTGATCCTCCGGCACTGATTGAAGGTACGCTCGAGCGGCGCAATCGTGTCCCGCTCAATTGCAGCGTAGCCCGTCTCCGAGCCGTCATCATCGGCAGGCTCGTCGAAGAGCTTCATGATCTCCGTATCCTGACGTTGCGGGAAGCCCTCGCGGAGCTGTTGCACCGCCCGGTCCACGTCAAGCGCCAGAATCTCGTCCAGCACCTCAGGCCGTGAGAACCCACCTGCCCGCGCAAACGAAGGCAGCCGCGCGCCGAGGAGGAACATGTGCTGCATCAGCGCGATCCTCAGCGCATGGAGCAGATCAAGGTTCGCAGGGGCACGGTCGAGGTCCTCGAAGCCCATCGACTTCAACCCCCATTTGAGCGTGATCGCCCCGGGCCGCAGCCGGGCTGCAAGTTCCAGCGCAGCGAAGTACCGCCGGTCCCCGACGAGATGCGTTGCGAGGTCACCGCAGGCCTTCTCAATCTGCGGTTCACCGCCAGAAATCGGCCGGGTCGCCCAGAAGCTGCCGTCATAGAGCTTCATATAGGCGATCAGCGTCTTCATATCCGAGAGCTGCGCCGCGCGAGCGACCAGCTTCATCAGCCTACGGAAACGGTCAGAAGTCTCCGCCATATCCTCATAGGCTTCAGGCTCGGTAGAAATCGCCTCGCCGACACCAGCATGGATATTGGCGACATAACCGATCTGCTGCAGCGAACCATTGTGCGAAATCGCACGGATACGGCGCAGGCTGATCTCTTCCTCGCCCGAACGCTCGAACTGGCGTTTGGTCTTGCGCGAACCAGCAGGCGGCAGGAGCGACAGCCCCGGCCCCATGGCCACGGTCGCCATCGCCTCTTCCTCGAAGAGGTCGATCTGCTCCTTACGCACCGTATTGTAGAAATCGAGGCTGGCCTCGTAGCGCTCATAGAACGGGTCTTTGTCCGGGTCCGGATTGCCCGTCAGCGCTCGCAGCAGGCCTGCGACAACAGCCTCGGCCGCCTCATCAGAAGCAAACCAGGAATAGCCGTCGCCGCCCTGGAAGCTGATCTCATGGCAAAGCCTGATGCCCCGGTTCTCGAAGCTCTTCCGCGCATAAGGGCTCATGGCATAACGGCTGCGGTCGAGGATCGAGGTCGGATGCCCGCCCCGGCCCATGCTCTCACCGTGGGTGTTGAAGATCACCGCTTCGAGGTGGCCGAGCCCATTGCGCTCCATTTCGTCAGCAAGCTGAACCTGTAGTCGCTCGATCGCCAGTGTGGCGGAAAGCTGCCCCATGAACCGGCCCGCATCGGAGAAGCCCGCCTCGATCGAGACCCTGCCCCGCTGCTCCACCTGCTCACGATAGGCAGGCTGCGCGAGGAGAACGTCGAGGATCCTCCGTGAGCGGTCAAAGCTCTTTGCCGTTTCGAAGAGCGGGCAAACGTCCACGAGCTTGTCGGCACCATAGCGGCGGGAGAGGTAGATCGCGGTCAGCACCGTTACCGGGTTTTCGCACTCGGCAATCAGCAGGCGGATCGGTGTGTCACCGTCGATATGCTTGGTTATCTGTGCTGCGGCGATAGCGATGCGTCGCGCGGAGCTCGTCTCCGTCGCGAGGCTGCCAAAGTTCACCCGAACCGGCACCACACCTGCGATCGCTTCATTGACCTGTTGCAGGGCCGTATGGCCGAAAAGGTCAGCATCGCGACTGATCGGGATGAGCGCCCGCGAGGCGTTCCTGATCTGCGAGGCGTTGAGGCGGAAGTGGATCTCGCCGAGACCAAGCCCCCGCGCCTTCATCAGTGCCGCAACACCGAGAAGACCGATCGTCGTCTCCTGATCGCCCGCGCCCTTCGCCGCCTTCCGCAGGTCAGCGATCAGCAGCCTCAGCGACACAAGCCGCTCCGCATCATCCGCCGTCAGACGGTTCGCAGCGGCGGCAATGTCCTGCGGATCCTTGAGGTTCTCATCATCGCTGAAGATCTCAGCCAGCTTCTGCGACCGGTCCAGCGAAGCCTGCAGCCGGGCCTTCACCTCAGCCACTCCCTCGACAGATGCAAACCCATCAAGCCGCGCAATATAGTCAGCAAGCGCCTCCGCCTTCTCGATCAGGCGGTGGCAGAAGATCCGTGTCCAGCTGATATCCTGGCGCCCGTCGAGATCATAACCGACCCAGGTCGCAAGGCTCACCGGCAGAGGCAGCATGTCCTTGTAGGCATCGCCATACCGCTCCGAAGCCAGCTTGAGCGCCTCACGGCTCGCCGCAACGATGGCATCTGCACCCGCAGCCAGCGCGCGCCGCGCCTCGCGGTGTTCTTCGGCAAGGGTAATCCCTGTGCGGATCGTGGTCGCCTCGGCGATGTCCCTCTTCCCGCGCAAGGCAAAGCCGCCATCCTCATCCATCGCAAAGGTCGGGTGGCCCGTGAAGACGATGGTCTCCAGCGGCTTCTCCAGCCGCCGGGCAAACTCCTCAGGCTCCTTCACCCCATCCGTCAGCAGGCTGATCGCCTCGCTAAGCGTCCCGCTCTCCGCAAGATAGGCCGCGCCCCGCTCTTTCCTTTGCCGTGCCGCCTCGCACGCAAGCTCGGAGATCATCGCCTCCGTATCGTCCAGTGTCAGGCGCCCTGCTTCGATGGCACGCGACAGGTCGTGGGCCATGCGGCGGACAGGGTTGGCGAGCGGGTCGTTCTCCAGCTGCGCACGCAGGTCTGCGAGGCGCGCACGGAGGGCATCGAGGCTAAGATCTTGGTCCAAGGGAAACTCCCTGTTTGAGACGTCGTATGGCGCGCAAGGCAGCTGTGTGCACTGCGCGCCGCCGCTGGCAGAGATTGCCAGCGAGCCGAGTGCCATTGGCAAAATTGTGCGCTGCGTGAAAGGCCGGGAGACCGCCCTTCACGGAGCCGTGTTCACTCTCCGGCCCTTCCTATCAGCTGAGCTGGATCAGCTGGATGAGGTTACCGCAGGTGTCGTCGAGGATCGCCATGGTCACATCGCCAGCCTTGGTCGGCGGCACGGTGAACCCGACCCCTTCCCGCTTCAGGCGGGCAACCTCGCCCTCGATGTCATCGGTGCTGAAGGCGGTCCAGGGGATGCCATCCTTCTTCATCGCTTCCTGGCACTGGCGCGCAACGTCGTGCTGGTTCGGCTCAAGCGCCAGCTCGGTCCCGCCACGCTCCTCGGGCGACACAAGGGTCAGCCAGCGAAACTGCCCCATCGGAATGTCATGCTTCACCTCAAAGCCGAGCTTGCCGGTGTAGAAGTCCAGCGCCTTCTGCTGGTCGTCGACCATGACGCTCTTGATGTACATTTTCATGGGTCGGTCCCCTGTAATCTGCCTGTGGTCACGCTGCCACGGTCGCCGCGAAGGGGAACCTTTTTCTGCAGTCAGGCAGGGCGTGGGATCGCCGTGTTGCCTGTCCGGCAATGATGATAGAACGGACCCTTAGACGGGGGTAGAGACATGAAATCACTCGGGTTCATGTAGCCAGCTTGCTGTCGGCCGGTGTGGCGGCAACCGCTCTCAACACCGCAGACGCAAGGGTCGTCCGCTCCGGTGGATCGAGCGGTGATAGCGGTCAGTGCGATAACTACAACCGGTTCTTTGGCACCGGCGTCGGCGTCTTTGAAGAAGGCACAAGCACGGGCGCATCCTTCGTTTTCGAGCCGCTCGATGAGGGCGCCTTCATCCCGCTTCCCGACGGAAGCTACCGCAACGATGTCTTCTACACCTTTGCGCTCGGTGAGCAGTTTGAATTCTTTGCGGTCCGTGAAGGCACGGCCTTTGATTTCCTTCAGGTCGGGCAGGACGGCGAGCTCGAGCCCGCATCCGGGCTCGATGCGTTGATCGAATGGGAGATAGGCGGCTTCACCTTCACGTCCGATACGCTCAACCCCACCTTCGACATCCCGGACAGCCTTTTCCTTCCCGACACCTACAATCTCCTCCTGTCATTGACTGTCACCTTCACGCCGAGCGAGGGAAACGCATTCTTCGACTGCGCTGACAGTGACTGTACGACCCGCGGTGCGCGGCGGGATAATCTGACCCCCATCGTCTTCGGCGGCGAACGCGCCGCGGTGTTCTTCGAAGGCACCGGGCCGATTTCGGAGATCCCGTTACCGGCAGGCGCCCTCCTCATGCTGACAGGCCTTGGCGGCGCAGTCGGCATCCGCGGGGCGACGAAGCGCTAGTCTCCTGCGCTCGCCTTCCATGCCTCGATCTCGCTTGCGATTTCGAGACGCTGCCGCGCGAGGTCTTTGGCGATCTCGTCCAGGACTGCTGATACACGGCCATCCGTTTCCCCGCCGGGGCGAAGCAGAGGGTCGTGGGCTGACCAAGGCTCCCGCCAGCCGCCTTCGTAGGCTTTCGTCAGCAGGCGGACCGCTTCGATTTCGTTGCCGCCGAGCGCAGCCAGTCTCGCCCCGAGATAGTCGAGCTCAATGGAGCGCTGTCCCCCCGCCAAGGCTTCCTCCCGGGCGGCGCGGCATCGCTCGATCCGCGCGGCCGCCTCCTGCTCGGCACCCCGCTGGCGCAGCGCCCACGCGGCCTCGATGGCAGGAGAGCAGTAAGGCATGGCAAACTGATCCTCCTCGCCAAGCGCGGCATCAGACCTGATCAGTGCGTCATAGGCCCGCTCTTCGTCACCATAGAGAAGCTCCGTCCACCCCGCTTCGAACGCCATCCATGCATCGTCAGGGGACGCAGCATAGTCGAAGCGGACTTTCTCGATGGCGCCATCAAAATCCCCCGCCGCAATCCGCAGGTTCGTCTCATAGTCAGGCGAAGCAAAGAGGCGCGCAGCCTCTCCGGCTTCCAGGGTCAGCAGAGCCCCAACCAGGCTCTCCCTATACTGAACAGAATTGGGCGAGTTATCGAGCGCCCGCTTCCAGGCCTTCGCGCTCGAGGCGAGGTCCCCCTGCCTCCGCGCCACGTCAGCAAGGCCCCGATGCCCGAGCGGCGAATTGGGCTCGAGGTCGAGAAGCGTTTCGTAAAACGCCTTGGCCTCAGCGAAGCGGCCGCGCCGCACCTGCTGGAACCCCTTGTTGTAGAGGATCACCGGCGAAAGCGGATCGAGCTTGAAGGCATCTTCGAGGCTGGCTGCCGCACCGTCGAGGTCCCCCTGCCGGGAGAGAAGGTTCGACTTCCAGAGATGGGCGTCGGCATAGCTCGGATTGATCGCGATGGCCTTGTCGTAGGCTGCAAGCGCCGCTTCCCCCTCGCCCCTGAAGGCTGCCGCACGGCCCATCACGGCATGGGCTTCGGCAAGGTTCGGCTGGCGCAGCAGCGCCTTCTCGCCATTGGCCGTAGCGAGCTGCGCCGCAATCGACTTGTCGATTGTGCCGAAATTCTCCGTCCCCTCCCCGAGCAGCAGAAGAACCGCAGCAAGGCCCGCATAGCCCGGAGCATATTCAGGATCGGCAGCGATCGTCTGCTCGAAGAAAGCCCGCGCCTCGCCCAGCGATTCTGCCGTCCGTATGCGCATCTTCTCACGGCCACGCAAGTAGAACTGATAGGCATCCGCAGCATTCGGGCGGTCGAGAAGGATCTCGTCTTCGTCGGTCAGAAAACGGTCGAGCATGATCCCGAGGATCGACCTTGCGATCTGTTCCTCCATCAGGACCGACTCAGAGAGCGACCTGCTGAACGCATCGGACCAGATGGTCAGCCCGTCGGAGGTGCTTACGAGGGAAGCCGTCACGCGGAGCTGGTCACCCGCCAGGCGCACGCTCCCTTGCAGGATCGCGCCGACATTCAGGAGGCGTCCGATCTCGACGGCGGAACCTGCCTGCTCTGTCGCCCGGAATGCCGATGAAGGCGCGGAGATGCGGATATTGCCGAGCTTGCCCAGCGCCACGGTGATCTCCTCGGCAAGACCCTGCGCGAGGTAGTTCAGCTCCTGGGTGGGGCTCAAATCATCGAACGGCATGACCGCCACGGACTTGTTCTCGATGGATCGCGAGGCCGTGGGCGGATTGTCTGTCCTGTTGACGATAATGCCAAAAGAGAGCCATCCGGCCAGCGCCGCGAACAATAGCGTCGCTGCCAGACCCGCATAATGGGCGGGGCCAAGAGGCTCGATCACCTCCGCCCGCTCTCGGCTCGGCGTGCGGACGACCCCTTCCGAGGTGAAATCGAAGAACCAGGCCACATAGAACGCCGCTGGCACCCCGACGATCGACGCCACAACCACGAGGGTCGCGATCCAGTCAGGAAACCCGAGCGTCGGCCCGATCGCCACGACAATCTGGATCACCAGCCAGACGGCGACGAGATAAGGCGTGAAAAGGTTGAGAACGCGCCGACGGCGTATCTCCGACATGAACCGTCCGAGCATGTGCGCTGCTCCCTCTGCCACAACACGGCCTACCAGCCGTTGCTAGCGCGCTGCGCCCTATTAGCGAAGCGGCCATACAGACAAAACTGAAGAGCGTGTCCCCTGCAGGACTCGAACCTGCTACCTACAGATTAGGAATCTGTCGCTCTATCCTGATGAGCTAAGGGGACGCCGCGCCGCCATAGCTGATGGCAGACGCGGCGTCACCACTCCCCTCACGAAACTTCACGCCCCTGCATGAAGTCCCGCTCCCCTAAGCTCGCGAGGGGGGTCGGCCACCGGCGGGGCAGCGCCAGGGCCTTGAAAAGAGCGCTTCTTGCGGACGGTGGGCAGGAGGCGTGCCCCCTGTCCGAAGAAGCGCTCCTGCGATCGGCCTCGCGGCGACCTATTGGAGCTTGGCGTAGCGGACGGCGCCCCCTTCCAGGTGGAGCAGCGTCAGCTTCGGGTTGTCGATCTTGGTGACGAGCTGCGTCATCAGATCATCGCGGCACTCTTCTTTCAGCTGCTGGGACTTTGCTCCCGGCATGAAGGTGCAGGCGCGTTTCGTGACCCGTTCCAGCCTTTCGTAGACGGCATGGGTCCCTTCGTCGGAGCCGAGCATCCAGCGCTCGAACGAGAACTTCACGTCCCCGGCTTGCGCAGGTGCTGCCATGGAGGCGGCGACTGTGGCTGCGACGGCAAGTGTGATCTTACGCATGGCTCTTGTCCTTTTCCCTTGATCCCAATTCCAAGACTTGCGAAACAATACTGAACTACTTCAAACGTCATCACGACCTGCATCATGTATAGTAGTGGCATTTCTGGCCTCTATCGAAACTGTTATGCGTCGTTCTGACGGGATCCATGTGTTCTTTGTTTGGTGGGGTTCAAGACAAAATCGGATCGAGCGCTGCCGATTTTTCGTGAGCACGTGACTATGCATCGATTCTGTATCACGAGCACTTCACTGCCAGAATCAATGTTTATGGTGTAATCACCTGAAAAAGGGAATCAATTTGAGCCCGGCGGCTGGAGTGTCGCTCCAGCCGCCGGGCTCAACCTTCGGGCGCAGTTCAGGTTTTTACCCGCGAGAGGCGTAGAGCGGAGCGTCTTTTCCGCGGTGATGGGCGGTCAGCATCGGATGGTCGAGGTCCTCGACGAACTGCTCCATCAGGTCAGCTTCGCAGGCCCTGAGATGGGTGGGCAGTCGCGAGGTCATCTGGCGGCAAGAGCGGACGGCCTTCTTCTCAAGCTTCTCGTAGACAATGGCCGTTCCCTGCCGGGTTTCGAGCATCCTGAGATCAACCTCTACCTCGATATCGGCAGCGAGGGCCGGTGCTGCGATGCAGGACAGGGACAGGGCGGCGGCGATGGCGTGGGTCTTCATGGTCTTCTCCCTTGCGGGGGACGGCGCGAGGCGTCCCGGGTTTGATCGTCGCGAAGGGAGGGCCCTGAGGCCGGTGGCGCATGGCTCATCCGCATCGCGTGAGACATTCACCCCAAAGGATCCGCCGACTTTTCGCCGGGCTCTTTATGCTGTGATGAGACGCCGGAAGACGTATCTTGTCCACTGCCGTACACAGAAGATGACGCGATCGTCACCGTGCGGATGGAGGGCTCAGGCTCCGGCGGTGTCTTAGGACGTGAAGTGGTCCCAGCCGCCCTTTTCTGGTACCCAGAGCTCGCCGTCGGGCATGAGGACCTCGACATGTCCAGGCGGCAGGCCGTCCATCGCCTCACCAATGACCGTGAACCGATCATCGCTGATCTTCTCTTCCACGCGGCAGAGCATCAACGACTGATAGTCGTCTCCTCCTGTCAGGAGATCTGGCAGACGTCCTTCAGACGCGGCTTTTTTTCCCGCGGCAGAAAGAGGGATGCGCCCTGCGAAGAGCCGTATACCGATCTTACTCTCCTCGGCGAGGTGCCTTGTATCCGCGATCAGCCCATCCGAGACATCGAGAGCAGCGTTGGCGTGGGCGGAGACTGCGAATTCCGCCCCATAGGGAACAGGCGGAAGGTAATAGGCCGCGGCAGCGTCGGCTTGGCCCTCCTTCGCAGCCTCCAACGCCAGAAGGCCATCGCCAATCGTCCCTGTGACCATCAGCATATCACCAACCTCTCCGCCCGAGCGAAGAATCTCGGGACCGGTGCGCACGCCAAACATCGTCACACTGATCATCAGGCAGGGACCGCGAGTCGTGTCTCCACCGAGAAGCTCCAGCCCTGTCAGCTCCTGCTCCACCCGAAGCCCGTCGCAGAAGCTGGCGAACTCCGCCTCGCCCCGCGCTTCGGGCCAAACAAGCCCGAGCATATAGGCCTCGGGCTCCGCACCCTTGGCAATCAGGTCCGAAGCGTTCACCCGCAGCGCCTTCCGCGCCAGAAGATCAATCGGATCACCGGGGAGGAAATGCGTGCCCTCGACCAGCACGTCTTTCGTCAGCACACGGCCATAGGCCCGCGCCGCATCATCGCGCAGCTCCATCGCCCCCTCCCCGGCGAGGGGCTGGAGATAGCGGGCGATGCGCTCGAACTCAGCCATGGGTTCAGGCGAACTCGTCCGCCCTTGCCTCGCGGCCGCAAGCCTCGAGGACAGCGTTGATGAAGCTCGGTTCCTGCTCGCCTTCACCGAAGAAGTCCTTGGCAATCTCGACATACTCGTCGATCACCACAGGCGCAGGAATGTCCGCACGCCGAACAAGCTCGTAACCGCCGCAACGCAGGATAGCCCGCGCCGTCGCATCAAGCCGCGACAGCTTCCAGCCTTCGCGCAGGTTGCGGTTGATCAGCGGGTCGATCGGCTTCTGCGCATCGATGACGCCGCGCACGAGGTCCTCGAAGAACTCGTCATCCGCCTCGCGGATCGCCTCGCCTTCGAGCTCCCCGCCAAGACGGTAGTTCTGGAACTCGCGCACAGTCGCATCCACGCCCTGCCCCGAATGCTCCATCTGGTAGAGGGCCTGCACAGCCCCCAGCCGCGCCAGCGTCCTCCGCTCACGGAGGGCCTTTGCGTAGTCTTTGGTTTTGTTGTCAGTCGTCACTGTTCATCTCACGGAGGAAGCCCTCGAAATCGCGGGCTTCACGGAAGTTTCGGTAGACGCTCGCATAGCGAACGAAGGCGACGTCATCGATCTCCTTCAGCGCCGCCATGACGTGGGCGCCGATGGTCTGGGAGGAGATCTCCGTCTCGCCGGATTGCTCGAGGGAGCGGACGATCTTGCTAACCGTCATGTCGAGCGTTTCCTGGTCGATATCGCGCTTGCGGGTGGCAATGGCGATCGAGCGCTGCAGCTTCTCCCGGTCGAAGGGCACCTTGCGGCCCGAGGATTTGAGCACCGTCAGCTCTCGTAGCTGGACCCGCTCGAAGGTCGTGAACCGCGCCTCGCAGGAGTTGCACAGCCGCCGGCGCCGGATCGCGGCGCCATCATCGGCAGGCCGGGAGTCCTTCACCTGGGTATCTTCGCCTTGGCAGAATGGGCAGCGCATCGGACGGGCGCTTAGACCTCTCAGGCCCCCACGCCAAGTGACACCATCGATACAGCATCATTTCCTTGACCAAGACGCGTCTTAGAGCGCACTTTAACAATTATCACAGGGATGGGAACGATTGTGACAAAGCTCAAGGCAACGCTCGCGGCCATAATGGCGGGCACCATGGCATCGCCTGCTTTGGCAGGGACTGTCGTGCTTTACGATCAGGACTTCGAGAATCCGGCCGGCTACGTGAACAGCGGCGGCGACGTCGATATCCGCGCCGACACGATCAACCTGAACTACAGCACGCCGGACTTTCTTTTCGCCCAGCAGTTTACCACGGAAATCCTGAACATCACCGGCTCGAACCGAGGCGGCGGGACGGCTGCGCACGGTACCGGGTTTAAGGATCCGTCCGGGACCGGCGGCAACTTCTCTGTCGGTATGCTGTCGAGCAGGCAGAATGACCTTGTCGGTCTGAGCTTCGATGTCGGTGACAGGGACTTCCTGAACATCGGGATCGATATCTCGGCCGTCGACCTCAATAATTTCGGTGGGCCCTTCCAGCCAGCTGGCGGTGCGCAAGCCACCTTCCGCTTTACGCTGTTCGACAATCCCGGCGGCGCGCGGAACACAGGCTCGGGCACCGTTCTTTCAACGGTGGACGCAACCACGACCTTCTCCGCGCGCGATACCTTCGACTGGACCCGCGTCGTTGAAGGCCTCAGCACCGCTGGCAACACGAACGGCAACGTCACCTTGCAGATCGACCTCCTGTCGGGTGGCTATGCCAGCTTCGACAATCTCAGGATCGCAGCTTCGGATGATGACGGTGATCTTGGCGAGATCCCGCTGCCCGCAGGAGCATGGCTGTTCCTGAGCGGTGTGGCTCTCGCGACCCGCCTCAAGAAGAAGGCCACAGCCTGATCTTTCTGGGCGCAGGAGGTTTCCTGCGCCTGCCCTTACCTAGCTCGACGTGTGGTCGTGGACGATGCGCCAGCCTTCGTCCGTCTTGCGGAAGATCAGGGTGAAGAGCCCTGTCGCGTCGCCGACCTCGGGCCTGACGAGCAGAAAACGCCCGAACACCATCGCCGCATCATCGCCCAGGACCTGCACTTCGAGGTCCTTGAAGCTCAGCGTCCCCATCTTCTCAGGCGTGTCATAGGTCGCGAGATACCGCGCGAGCGTCTTGCCGTGGCCACGCTTCTCTTCATTGCCCGAGACAAAGCGCAGCTGCTCCGAGCGCACATAGCCGTCCATGAAACGGTGGATGTCGCCTCTGTTCCAGGCCGCCGTCTGCATGGAGAGAACGGCGCGGATGTCCTCCTCCGGCTCCCCGGCATAGGCGGCAGCAAGAAGGGCGAAGGCGGCGAGGAAGATACGCATGGGGAAAGGCTAGCCTGCTCGCGCTATGGCTGGAAGCGGCGCCCCACCTCTCCCTCCGGGAGAGGTCAAAGGCTTTCGAAGAGAGGCTTTGGGTGAGTGCGTATGAGGGCGGAGCTTCACTTACCCTCACCCGAAATCGGAGATTTCGACCTCTCCCGGAGGGAGAAGTGAAGCGCCGAACTCAACCGCCGTAGATCGGGAAGCGGCCCGTCAGCGCCTCGACTTCGGCGCGGACGCTGTTTTCAAGCTCCGTCGTATCGCCGCCTTCAGCGAGACCATCGAGCACGCGCGCGATCAGGCGGCCCGTCTCCTGGAACTCCGCCACGCCAAACCCGCGCGAGGTCGCAGCAGGCGTCCCAAGCCTGATGCCTGACGTGATCGCAGGCTTCTCAGGATCGTTCGGTACGCCGTTCTTGTTGCAGGTCATGCCTGCCCGCTCGAGCGCCTCTTCGGCCGCGTTGCCCTTCACGCCTTTCGGGCGGAGGTCGACCAGCATCACGTGGGTGTCCGTGCCGCCCGAGACGACAGCGTAACCGGCGTCCACGAGCACCGAAGCCAACGCCTTCGCGTTCTCGATCACTTGGCGCGTGTAGACCTTGTACTCAGGCGTCAGAGCTTCGCCGAAGGCAGCGGCCTTGCCCGCGATGACATGCATGAGCGGACCGCCCTGAAGGCCTGGGAAGAGCGCCGAGCGGAATTTCTTCGCCAGATCCTTCTCATTGGTCAGGATGATCCCGCCACGCGGGCCCCGGAGCGTCTTGTGGGTTGTCGACGTCACCGCATGGGCATGCGGGATCGGCGATGGATAATGACCACCGGCAACGAGGCCTGAGAAGTGCGCCATGTCCACGAGGAAGTATGCACCCACCTCATCAGCGATCTCGCGGAACGCCTTGAAATCGATGATCCGCGAATAGGCCGAACCGCCGGCAATGATCAGCTGCGGCTTCTCGCGCAGGGCGATCTCGCGGACATTGTCCATGTCGATGCGGTGGTCATCCTCGCGCACGCCGTAGTGGACAGCTTCGAACCACTTGCCCGACTGGTTGACCTTCGCACCGTGGGTCAGGTGCCCGCCAGCGGCGAGGTCGAGGCCGAGGATCTTCTCGCCCGGCTTAAGCAGAGCCATAAAGACCGCCTGGTTCGCCTGGCTGCCTGAGTGCGGCTGCACGATGGCTTCGGCGCAGTCGAACAGGCGCTTGGCTCGCTCAATGGCGAGGGTCTCGACCTCGTCCACGAACTCACAGCCGCCATAGTACCGGCGGCCCGGATAGCCCTCAGCATACTTGTTGGTCAGGACCGAGCCCTGCGCGTCCAGCACCGCCTGGCTGACGATGTTCTCCGAAGCGATCAGCTCGATCTGGCGCTGCTGCCGGTCGAACTCTCGGCCCATCATCTCGAAGAGTTGCGGGTCTGTCTTGGAGAGGCCCTCATCGAAGGTGAAGGGTTGTGCGGAGAGTTGGTCAGCAGTGGTCATGTCGGTCACCGAAGCGAGAATCTGTGGAAGCCCGGGACCTACGCCCGTCGCAGCGTCAGCGCAAAGGGGAAAACAGCCCTTGGGCGCAAGTGACGCGAACATTTCCCGTCACCCATCTATGCCACAAAACTTCACTGTGTTTACGCCTTTTTTCTCTTGAGATGGCAGTCAAATATCTCTAGCAGCGATAAATCGACGTCGTGCGAAGTCATCAGAAGTCTTTCGAAAGACTCCCGACTTCGCCTTCATATTTGACCCCTAAGGACTACAAATGACCGAAAATACCTCTCAGCAGGAAGTTCTTGATCAATCCGAGACCCTGGCCCTGACTGCAGACATCGTTTCTGCTTTTGTCGCCAACAATTCGGTCCCAGCTGAACAACTTCAGGACCTGCTGCAGAACACCTTCCAGACCCTCAGCACCCTCGGCGGCGCGCCGAAGGAAGAAGAGGTTCAGCAGAAGCCGGCCGTTCCGGTGAAGAAGTCGATCACCGACGACTACCTGATCTGCCTCGAGGACGGTAAGAAGCTGAAAATGCTGAAACGTTACCTCCGGACCCAATACAACCTCAGCCCGGAAGAGTATCGCCGCAAGTGGAACCTGCCTGCTGACTACCCGATGGTCGCACCGAACTACGCAAAGCGTCGTTCCGAGTTCGCCAAGCAAATCGGCCTCGGCACCCAAGGTGGCCGCAAAGCTACTGCGAAAAAGGGCGGCCGCCGGAAGAGCGCAGCTGCTTAAGGTCCAGCCTTAACTTTGCCTGTTCCGAGAGGGGCGGACAGGCAAAGAACAGGCAGAACCTTTCCAAGATTTCAGATCTTGCTTTCGGAGGCTTCTGGCCTCCGTTTTTTTTGCGTCCAGCGCACGCCCCAAATGGAGACCTCGTAGAGCAGGAGAATAGTGCCGCCGAGGGCGATCTGGCTCATCGGATCAGGCGGCGTCAGGAACGCAGCCACAAGGAAGATCAGCACGATCGCATAGCGCCTGTTCCTGACGAGAAAGTCGTCGGTCACAAGCCCCGCCTGCCCCAGCAGCATCAGGACCACCGGCAGCTGGAAGGCAAAGCCAAAGCCGAGCATCAACGCCACGGCGAGATCGAGATAGTCTCCGACCTTCACAAACAGGTTGTAGCTCGCAGCAGCCGTGGCCTCCGCCCTGCCCTCAACGCCCAAGGCGAAGTCGAGAACCAACGGCAGCACCATCTGGTGCACCAGCAGGATGCCCATCGCGAACAGCACGGGCATGGCGAAGAGAAACGGCAGAACTGCCCGCTTCTCCGATTTGTAGAGACCCGGCGCGATGAAGGCGTAACCCTGCCAGGCGGTGATCGGGAAGCTGATCATCAGTGCCGCAAAGAAGCTGAGCTTCACTTGGGCAAAGAAGAGCTCCAGCGGGAAATAGTTGAGGACCGCATCCTCCTGCCCCGCATCCGCCAGTGCATCGACGTAAGGCAGCGTCAGAGCATTGTAGAGCGGCGCACTGACGATGAAGCAGAGGACAAAACAGACCGCGAGCGCACCCACGATCACGAGGAGCCGCGAACGCAACTCGATCAGATGATCCATCAGCGGCGCCCGGGAACTCTCGATCCCATCGGCACCGTCATCGTCAATGAGGTCAGGCTTGGCGAGGTCCTCAGCCATGGGAGCTCTTGGTCTCCGGCTCAGGCGTGTCGTCAGGCTCGTCGCCGCCGCCATCGCACTCATAGTCGCCGTGGTCATCGTGATGATCGAGGGCCGAGTCGATATCGTCGTCGGCGTCGCGCTGCTCAGCGACGCTCAGGGGCTTGTTTGCCTCACGCTGGATGTCGCGGAAAGTGTCTTCGACATCCTTCGCGCCCGAGGCCTCTTTCAGGCTCTCGATCTCCTTGCGCATCTCATCGATCTCCGCCTCGCGGGCGACCTGCTGCAGCCCGGCGCGGAACTCGTCAGCCATACGGCGCATCTTGCCGAAGGCCTGACCAGCGGAATGGAGGAATCTCGGCAGGTCCTTGGGACCGATGACCAACAGGGCGAGAACCCCAAGCACCATCAGCTCCGGAAAGCCGAGCTGCGGAACGAGGCTCATTCGCTCTTGGCCGGGTCTTTCTCGGAGACCTCAACGGTCTCGCCGGTCTTCGCGTCGAGGGCCGTCTTCGGCTGCTCCTCGTCGGAGCCATCGTCGGCGAGGCCCGAGCGGAAGGATTTGATGCCCTTCGCGAGGTCACCCATCAGAGATGAGATACGTCCGCGGCCGCCGAAAAGGATCAGCACGAGGACAAGGACGATGAGAAGCTGCTGCCAACCGGGAAACATACCCGCTCCTTTGCCGGAATGTTCGTAATGGAGCCTTACCTGCGCCCAGCGAATGCCGAACTCAAGCGGCCTCTTCCTGTTCTTCTGCGTCGAGCGGTAGAATACCGTCGTCCGCTTCGGTCGGTTTCGGCACGTCGAAGTCCGGCGGAAGCGTGCCTTCCAACAGGCCTTGCGCCTTGAGATCCTGAAGACCCGGTAGGTCGCCGATCGCCGTCAGGTCGAAGTGCTCGAGGAAAGCAGCCGTGGTGCCGTAGAGCAGCGGACGGCCTGGCGCATCGCGGCGGCCGCGCATCTTCACCCAACCGAGCGACATGAGCTGGTCGAGAGAACCTTTGGAGACCGAAACCCCGCGTACTTCCTCGATGTCAGCGCGGCTGCAGGGCTGGTGGTAGGCGATGATCGCCAGCGTCTCGAGCGCAGGCCGCGACAGCTTCCGCGTCGTCTCCTGCGTGGTCACGAGCACCTGGGCACAATCCTCAGCGGTGACGAACTGCCAGCGGTTTGCCACCTGACGCAGGTTCACACCGCGGTCCTTGTACGCCTCGGAAAGCTCCTGAAGCAGCGGCTTCACGGGGCCACCGGGCACACGGTCGGCGATCACCGTCTCCGACAGCGGCTCAGGCGACGCAAAGAGCAGCGCTTCGATACGGCGCAGGCGCTGGGCCTCCGCGACCGTCTCCTCGGTGAAATCGAGCGCAGGCGCCTCGCCTTGCGGCTCATAGGTCACGTCAGGCTTGTGGGTCAGCTCATCCATGGGCGGCTCTCACGAGAATAGGGTCGAAGGTCTTGTCCTGGCGGATGGCAGCGTTGCCGTCCCGCGCGGCCTCAAGGGCAGCGGTGAAGGTCGAGGCCACCACCGAGCCGCGCGGCGCAATCGTCTCGCGGCGGCTGCTGATGCCGGTCAGCTCGAACCAGTCGTCGTGACTGGAAAGCGCCTCTTTCAGCGTGTCCCGGGCCTCTTCGATCCGGAAAATCGGGATCGGATCCTTGCGTTTCTCAGGCGGTGCCGCGCGCAGGCGTTGCGAGGAATAAGCCTGGAGGAGGTCATAAAGCTCAGCCGCCGTGTGGGTCGTGCGGCGGACTTCGGTCCCCCGCTCCCCGCGCGGGAAAACATCCCGGCCAAGAAGACGGCGGCCCGTCAGTGCCCGTGCAGCCTTCCGCATGGCGTCGAGCCTGCGAAGCCTGTGGGCGAGAAGCGCAGCGATTTCCTCGCCGGACAGCTCCTCATCATCCTCCTGCTTGGGCAGCAGGAGTCGGGTTTTGAGGTAGGTGAGCCAGCTCGCCATGACGAGATAGTCGGCGGCAAGCTGCAGGTTCCGGGACCGCGCCTCCTCGACGAACTCGATATATTGCTGGGCCAGTGCGAGGACGGAGATCTCGCGCAGGTCCACCTTCTGGCGGTGGGCGAGATCGAGAAGCGCGTCGAGGGGTCCCTCGTAGCCTTCGAGCCGGAGGATCAGGGTTTCGGACGCATCCGATTTGCCCGCATCTTCCTCGAATTCAGGGACCTGATCGTCAAACACGCTGCTTCTTTCCTGGCGTTACCTCCAAACAGCTAAGCCGAGTCGGAGGTTCGCCGCACATTAAACTCCGCGAACGAGGCAATCCTGGCCACGGGTCTTGAGATCCGCGCAGTAGCGGTCAGCCTCAGCCTTCGACGTGAAGGGGCCGATCCGCAGGCGGTGGTAGGTCCGGCCGTTCACTTCAGCGACCTGGATGTCGGGAAGCTTCGAGCTGACACTGGTGCCAAGGCGGCGCGACAGACCGTCGAAATAATCGAGAGCCGCGCTGTTCGAATCGAACGCACCGACCTGAACCACATGGGTGCCGGTCATCGCCGCAGGCGCAGCGCGCGCTGGCGTCTGGGTCGCAGCGGTGGTGGCTGCAGCCGTCCCGGCCTCGGTCACGCGGACGGGCTGGCGCTGGGCAGGCTGGGTCTGGGTTTGCGTCTGGGTGCGCGGGTTACGGCTCGGAGGCTGGACCGTCCGCGCCGGCTCTTCGTTCTGGGTGATCGCAGCGACGACAGGGTCCTCGCGCGCAGGCTCAGAGGTTGCGGTCGCGGGCGCCTCTCTCGGTGTCATCGAGGCTGGCGCACCGCCATAGCCATCGAGAGGGTCGCGGCCCGGATTCTCCTGGGTCACGACACGGGTCTCAACGCTACCGCTGACCCGGTCGTAGACTTCCTGCCTGCCACCATCACGCGTGGCATCGAGCGGGACGTCTTCCGCAACTGGTGAAGGGTTGGCAGCAACCTGCGGGAGCTCCGCGGTCGCGGCGGCCGAAGCCTTGCCCTGCTGATAGGCATACCAAACCACAAGACTGAACACGACGATCAGCGTGACGAGGATAGCAAGAATCGTGAAGCCTGAGAGGCCACCTTCTTCGTCGTCAACAAAGTCATTCATTGAAGCCGCCGTGCTCGACATCGGTCATTCCTTATCTTGGGCGTTAAGGCTTTGCCCACCCATCGGTAAAGACGCTGTTAACCATCATAAAAAATTTCGTGACAGATCGAAGAGCCTGCTGTGCTCGTGAATCGCGAAACGGTCGGTCATTCCAGCGATGTAGTCGCAGACGACGCGCTTGCGCTTCTCGATGCTTTCGCCGTCCTGCCGGTCGAACCATGCAGGCGGCAGCACGTCAGGCTCCTCGACATAGAGCTCGAAAAGGTCGCGAACGATTCGCCGCGCCTGGCTCCTGACCTGGTTCACCTTGTGATGGCGGTACATGTGCTCGAACAGGAAGGCCCGGAGCTCTTTAAGCTCGGCATCAAAGCTGTCCGAGAAGCTTGCCATGGCGCGGGGCGCCCTGCGGATATCGTCCGCATGGCGAGGATCGAGGTCCTCGATCCGGGCGCGGGTCTCTTCCTGGATGTCGGCAACCATCCGCCCGATCAGGGCCGATACGGCTTCCGCGATCTGCACCTCCCGCGGCTCGTCAGGCCAGGCTTTGCGCGAGCCGTGAAGCGCTGGCCCGAGGAGCGGGACGTCCATCGCATCGTCAAAGCTGAAGAGCCCGGCGCGCAGGCCGTCATCGCTATCGGCAGAGTTGTAGGCTACGTCATCCGCCAGCGCCGCTAGCTGCGCCTCGAAGCTCGGGTAGGTGTCGAGCCATAGATCATGCCGCTCGGCATATTCCTCGATCGCGACAGGCAGAGGCTTGTCCTTGACGCGTCGCGGTCCAACCATCGGGCCGTTGTGCTTCACGGTCCCTTCGAGCGTCTCCCACGTCAGATTGAGGCCGTGATAGGCCCCGTGCTGCCGCTCGAGCTTGGTCAGCAGGCGGAGGGTCTGGGCATTGTGGTCAAAGCCCCCTGCCCCTTCCATCATCTCGATGAGCACGTCCTCGCCGGTATGCCCGAAGCACGGATGGCCAAGGTCATGGCTCAGCGCGACGACCTCCGCGAGGTCCTCGTCCAGCTTGAACGTCCGCGCCATCGCCCGCGCGATCTGGCTCACCTCAAGCGAATGGGTCAGCCGGGTGCGGTAATGATCGCCCTCGTTGAAGACGAAAACCTGCGTCTTATGCTTCAGCCTGCGGAAGGCGACGGTGTGCAGGACCCGGTCGCGGTCACGCTGGAAAGGCGTCCTGCCGGTGCTCTCGATTTCCTCATGCAGCCGCCCGCGCGTCTCCTCCGCCTTCGAGGCGTAGGGCGCGAGAGGCGCGGGAAAAGCGAGGGGCATTGACGGTCATCCTTCGATAAGAACGACAACCGCTTGCGTGATTCCTCCGTGCGCGTCGAGAGCAGCTAGCGCGCCGAACCCTGAACCTTTGTTGAGGGGGCAATGAAGAAGGGCGGCTTGTGCCGCAGGTCGCGGAAGAAGGCTTCCAGCGTCCGGTAGCTCAGCTCGGCGATCACGATCGACAGCGCATACATCCCGAAGAGGTTCACCCACAGGTTCGCCGTGTCGAAGACCTCGCGCTGGATCGTCATAACCCCGTGGAGCGCGATCAGGTGGTAGAGATAGATGCCGTAGCTGATCTCACCGATACGGACGATCGGCTTCATCGTCAGGAACGGCGTCGCTACGTTCGCCTCCTTGGTGAGGAGCGCGATCATGAACCCGGACATGACGAGGTGGATGAAGAAACCGCCCCATCCCATCAGCGGGTTCGGTAGATGCCAGCACAGCATGAAAAGGACGAAGCCGAGGATCGCAGGCATCCAGTGGTAGCCGAATGCCTTCGCCAGCACCTCGTAGCTCCTTTTGTAGTGGAGCATCACCGCCACGAGCGATCCCATCAGGATCGGAGAGTAGGTCGCTGAAGGCAGCTTCAGGATAAACCGCCCGTTCTGGTAGGGTTCCTCGGAGATCCAGTCGAACGCACCGATAGCCGTCAGCAGGTTGAGCGCTATCGCTCCGACCACGAACCACGGCAGGATCTTCCTCGGCATGAAGACGAGGATCAACGGCCAGACGAGGTAGTACTGCTCCTCGACGGACAGCGACCAGGTCACCCCAAGGAGCTGGGTGTCCCCGGCAAGGAAGTTGGACAGGAACAGATAGTAGTAAGGCGCCCGCTCGAACGCTTCGGCATCGCCCCTGATCACGCCGACATACAGCGTACAGATCGTCACGACGAAGAAGTAGACCGGGATGATCCTCAGGAACCTGCGCCAGTAGAAGCCTGAGAAGGAGACCTTTCCCTGACGGCTTTCCTCACGCAGCATCAGCGACGTGATGAGAAACCCGCTCAGCACAAAGAAGAAATCGACGCCCAGGAACCCGCGCTCGAGAAACCGCAGACCCTCTGCAGTGTAAGCCGCCGAATGGTGCCAGATCACAGCCGAGATACAGATGAAGCGCAGACCGTCGAGATTCAGGAACCGCTTGCGCGCCTGATAGGTCTCGAAGCTGTCGTAACTCTGGTCAGCCATCTCGCCTCCCCTGCGCGCTGTCGCTAGCCCTGCAGGAGAGCAGCTCCGCCCGTCAACCTGCCGCCGACAGTGGGCCGAACACTTCCTGGATGGCCTTGATGAGCTGGCGCGGCTCGAAAGGCTTGAGGAGATAGTTGTTCATTTTCAGGTGGACACCCTCTTCGAGGATCTGCCGGGTCGCCTTGCCCGTGATCAGAATGAAGCCGACCTTCTGGGTCTTCGGGTTCTGACGCAGGGCGTAAAGCAGGTCGATGCCCGTCATCTTCGGCATGTTGTAGTCCGAGATGACAAGGTGCGCGGGGTCTTCCCGCATCATCTGTAGTGCCTCGCGGCCATCCTCCGCATAGCGGATGTTCTGGATCCCGACGGAAGACAGTGTCTGGGTCACAAGACCACGGCTGATCGACATATCGTCGACGACCATAACCTTGAGGACTTTCGCCAGTGACATGCGTCGCTCTCTCTCACCAAAGGGCGGGTCCCTGAAGGGGGAACCCCTCTACAATCTAGAACCCCGCGGTTAATGCGAGGCTGACGCCGGAGCCCGAATTGGTGAACCGGCAAAAAGGATAAGGCTCAGCGCTGGACCCGGTAAGTGGTCAGGCCAGCCGATGTGAAGCGCTGCCGCGCGGCGCCTGAAATGCGCTCGGAATGCCCGATGAAGAGCCATCCTTCAGGCTTCATCTGCTGGGCAAAGCGCTCCCAAAGGACCGACTTCGTCGCCTCATCAAAGTAAATGACCACGTTGCGGCAGAAGATAGCGTCGAACTTCGTCGCCATCGGCCAGTGCTGCATCAGGTTGAGGGTCTTGAAGGTCACCATCCGCCGGACGTCGTCACCGATGACCATCTTCTCGCAGCTCGGACCCCACCCTGCCTCGAAGTAGCGCTGCAACAGCCGGGGCTCGACCGGAGCGACCACATCGCGGGTGTAGGCACCCTTCGTCGCCGTCTCGACGACGTTCGAGTCAATGTCGGTACCCAGAATCTGGACATCACGGTTCAGGAGCTCAGGCTCCGCATCGAGCAACGTGATCGCCAGGGAGTATGCCTCCTCTCCCGTCGAGCAGCCAGCTGACCACACGCGATAGCGCCCGCCATTGGCCGTCCGCTCGAGCGCCTCTTTCGCCAGCTCCCGCCGCGCGATCTCATAGTGGTGCGGCTCACGGAAGAAGTGCGTCAAGTTCGTCGTCAGCGCATTGATCAGGTGGTGCCGCTCGTCACGGCCTGACCGCGACTGGACGTGCACGACATAGTCCCGGAAGGAGGACATCCCGAGCGCACGCAGGCGCCTTGCCAGCCTCGAATAGACGAGGTTGGACTTGGTATCCGGCAGGAAGATGCCCGCATCGTCATAGATCATGCCCTTGATCTGACGAAAGTCATCATCCGTATAGGGAAACTCAGGGTTCCTGGCTTCTAGCAGCACTGGCGTTCAGTCCTCAGGCGACGTTGGCCATCTGTTGCGGCAGGATTTGCTTGAGGTCGATGAAGCGGATCATCTGCTCCTCGCGGGCGATGACGTTCTTGATGAAGGTCCGCGCCTGCTCCGAGCCGATGTTCGGCGTCGGCTGGAGGTCATCCGCCGTGATTGACATGATGTCGCTCACTGCATCCACGAGAAGCCCGAAGAGCTGCCCATCGATCTGTGCGACGATGATGACGTTCCGCTCGGACGTCTCCGTTGTATCGAACCCGAACCGTGCGGCGAGGTCGATAATCGGCAGGACCGCACCGCGCAGGTTGATCACGCCGCGCACATAGGGCGGCGCATGCGGGATGCGCGTTGCCGGGGTCCAGCCGCGGATCTCGCGCACGGACATGATGTCCACGCAGTATTCGTCATCATGGACCTTGAAGGCGATGACTTCGGTCATGGCTGCATTCAGCTCACTGACGGCTTCAGACATGGGCTGCCTCCTTCATGGCGTCCGGCAGGGGAACTCCCGCGCCGATCGCAGTGGATTCATGGGTCAGATCATTGACGTCGAGGATCAGGGCGATCTGCCCGTCACCGAGGATCGTCGCAGCTGCAACGCCTTCGATGCGGCCGTAATTGTCCTGGAGGCCCTTGATGACCACCTGGCGCTGGTCAACAATCTCGTCGACGGCGAAGGCGTAGCTCTGGCCGTTATCGTTCTCGACCAGCAGCATGACCTTGCCCGCAAAGTCGTCGATCGCTTCGCGGTAGCCAAGGGCATCACCGACATCGAGGATCGGCACGAACTTGCCGCGCACGAAGATGCACTGGTCGTTCTCACCGAGCTTCTGGATTTCATCAGCCTCCGGACGAAGGCTCTCTGCGATCACCGACAGCGGCAGCACCGCCGTCTGCTCAGCGACCTTGATAACCATGCCGTCGAGGACTGCGAGGGTCAGCGGCAGGGAGATCGTGAAGGTCGTCCCCTTCCCCGGCTCCGAAGCCATAGTGATCCGGCCGCCGAGCGAATTGATCTCGCGCTTGACCACATCCATGCCAACGCCGCGGCCCGACACCTGGCTGATCTCCGAAGCGGTGGAGAAGCCCGGCGCGAAGAGCAGCTGGTCGATCTCGGCATCGGTCAGGACAGCATCTTCGGTGATGATGCCCTTTTCGATCGCCTTGGCGCGGACCTTTTCGCGGTTCACGCCCTTGCCATCGTCACGCACCGTCAGGACTACACGGCCCGAGTGGTGCTCCGCAGACAGAAAGACCGTGCCCTCGGGCTTCTTCTCGGCCTCGATGCGCTCCTCGATCCCTTCGATGCCGTGGTCGACAGCGTTGCGGATCATGTGGGTCAGCGGCTCGGCGAGGCGTTCGATGACCGTCTTGTCGACTTCGGTCTGCTCGCCTTCCGTCACCAGACGGACTTTCTTGCCGCAAACCTGAGCAGCCGAACGCGCAATCTGGCCCATGCGCATGAACATGGAGCGGACGGGCTCCGCGCGGATGGCCATCACAGATTCCTGCAGCTCACGGGTCAGCTGGCGGAACTCATCAAGCCCGGTCGTCAGTGCACGGTTGTCGGTGGAGCCGTGAAGCTCTTCGACAGCCTGGCTCAGCATCGACTGGCTGATGACAAGCTCCGAGACGAGGTTGATCAGGCGGTCCACCCGGCCAAGCTCCACCCGGACCACAGGCTTCGGTGCCTGGACCTGACGCGCAGCCGGGCTCGCGGCAGCAGCGGCAGCAACGGGAGTAGGTTCCTCGGCAGGCTTCTCAGCCTCAGCCTCTTTAGGCTTCTCTTCAGCCTTCGGAGCATCGTCCTCAATCGCGACGGCAGCGGCCTGCGCCAGATCGAGAACGCTCTCGACAGGCTGCGGCTCAACCTCAGCGGGAGCCTCGGGCTCCACCACTTCGGGCACTTCCTCAACGACCGCAGCAGCAGCCTCAAGCTCGGCCTCTTCCTCAAAGTCGATGAACACCATCGCTTCGGGCTCGGACGGCTCGGTCACGTCAGGCGCAAACCCGACGCTCTGGCCGACGGACAGGGTGCAGTCCTCGGCCACGAACTCGAAAATCTCTTCGACAGCACCTTCATCCACCGAAGGATCAAGGGAGACCGTCCACTCGAAGTAGGGCTTCTCCGGGTCAAGCTCGTCAAAGCCCGGAAGGCCCGAGGCATCGAGCATCACTTCCGCTTCGCCAAGGTCCCTCAGCTCACGGATAAAGGGAGCCGCGTCGTTGCCGCGGGCGAAAAACTCAGGCTTCGGCGCAAACGCAACAATCAGCTCACGGCCAGCCGCCAGCTCGTCACCGTCCGCCTCGCCCTCGTCGTCCCCGCCGCTCTCGAATTGCGCGAGGATATCCATCGGATCCATCGGCGCAGCATCATCAGAGCCGCCGCCAAGGTCACCGAGGTTCATCGCCACAGGCTTGAAGACTTCAGACGCGTCGAACTCTTCTTCCTTGGGGTTCACCTCTTCGAAGGCGGAGTTCACCGCTTCGATCTCGGCTGGATCGGCAGGAGGCCCACCCTTCTCCGCGCCGACTTGCGTCCACAGAAGGTCCTTCCCGCGCAGGAACAGCTGGCAGAGATCAGGATCGAGCTTCAGCTCGCCCGAACGCACATGGTCGAGCGCCGTCTCGAAGACGTGGGCGCAGTCGGTGATACCCGACATGCCGAACGCGCCTGCGCCACCCTTGATTGAGTGGACAGCGCGGAAAGCGGAGTTGACCAGTTCTTCATCGGTCGCGCCCTGCTCGAGCGCGAGCAGATCCGACTCGAGCTTCTCCAGAAGCTCGTCGCATTCGAGAAAGAACGTCTCCCGAAGTTCTGCGAGCGGATCACTCATCGGGTTTAAGCCGCCAGCCTTTTGACCGCCGAGATCAGGCGCTCATCGTGGAAGGGCTTGGCCATCCAGCCGCTCGCACCGAGGCTACGGGCCTTGGTCTTGAGCTCAGGTGCCGTTTCCGAGGAGATCACCAGGATCGGCGTCATCTTGTATTGGTCGTTCGCACGAACGCCCTTGATGAAGCCGAGGCCATCCATCACCGGCATGTTCATGTCCGTCGTGATGACGTCAGGCTTCACCTCCATCAGGCGGCGCAGGCCGTGCTGGCCATCCTCCGCGAGGTGGACCTCGAAACCTGCATCCTTCAGGACGTGTTCAATCATGGTACGGACAGTCAGGCTGTCCTCAACCGCAAGAATCTTAAGCGCCACCCTGCACCTCTCCCATCGTCGCTACACCGATTAACGAGAGATCGAGACCCAGCGTCTCGGTGCTCTCGCGGAAGGCTGCCGACGGATCGACAACCTCGAATTCAAGTCCACGCTCGGACCAGCTCTTGTGAGCCGACGCCAGGATCTGGAGGCAAAGCACGCCAACCTGCTCGACCTTGGAGGCGTCGAGCACGACAGTATCGTCCTTATGGCCAGACAGCCGCTCATAAAGTTCAGGTGCCGCACGCGAGGCCAGCTTGGCGTCGAGCGTGATCTGACAGTATCCGCCGCCCTCACTCATGCCATGTGCCCTTTGCCCAGCCCGAAGACTCATGAAGAGCCGCCGGATAATCTCTCACGGTAAAGACCTAGCGCAGCGCGGTTACTGGCCTTTTAAGCTCAGGACGGAGATTGTGGTGCATTTGCGATGGTCGTGATCTCGCAAACACCAGTCGAGGGGTGAAAACGCACCCTGCGGGCATTGGAACCGCCAAAGTCCTTCTGTACGATCTGGATCCGTTCCTGACGCAGCCATTCAAGCGCGTATTCGGAGTTCTCGGTTCCGATGGGCTTCATATTGCTCAAGAGGTCCGAACCACCTGCAACGATCGCTCGAAAGCGCTGGCGGTCACAGCCGACAGCAGCAAGGTTCATGGCGAGCAGCGGCAGCGCCACGGTGCCATAACGCGTGTCATCAGCCTTGTCGCTCGGCGCTTCGGCGAGAAGGAAGTGCGTGATCCCGCCCTTGCATGCCATCGGGTCCCAGAGGCAGACCGCGATACAGCTGCCAAGCAGGGTTGAGTAGCATACGGACGGATCACCGCTCCACGCGATACCGCCAATGCCGATCAGTGTCGGCGGCGGTCCCGGCCGAGGGGCGTAGTCGCTGACAGCTCTCATCATGACGCGTCCCGCATACGTTCCGAGCGGCAGGGCTTGAGGAGTGCGTTCGCAATCTCACCGAGCGGAAGCGGCTTGTCGACTGCGCCCATCTCGTTGGCAACCCGCGGCATGCCGTAGACAACGCTGGTCTCTTCATCCTGCGCCAGGGTCACACCGCCCGCCTCGCGGATTTTCTTGAGGCCAGTCGCACCGTCACGGCCCATGCCGGTCAGAAGAGCGGCCACGCAATGCTTGCCAATGGCGTCAGCACCCGACGTGAACAGCACGTCGACGGAAGGCCTGAAGCCGTTCACAGGCGGCCGGTCTTCGAGCATCACGACGGACGGATCTCTCCGGCTGAGGCGCATATGCGTGCCGTGCGGAGCAATCAGGATCCGGCCCGCTTCGACCTTCATACCGCCGCGCGCCACGGAGACGCTCGGTGCACAGACCGAGTTCAGGCGTTGGGCAAAGAGGTCGATGAACTTCGCCGGCATATGCTGGACGATCATCGTCGGGGGACAGTTCTTCGGGAAGGTCCTTAGGACCGAAACCAGCGCATCCACGCCGCCCGTCGAAGCGCCAAGGAAGATGTGCTTCCTCGGGTTGAAGGAGATCTGGTCCTGCTCCGCCCGGTCTTCAGGAGCCTTGGCAGCACCCTGATCAACGGCTTCCTTGATCTTGTCAGGCAGCGCATCGAACAGCTCCGCCCCGGCCAGGCCCTGTGGCTTGAACAGGCAGTGCGCAGCGCCAAGCTTGAGCGCAGCGCCTTCGATCTCATCCATCGCGTCGGTCTTGGAGGTGACGACCACCACCGGAATAGGACGCAGGCGCATGAGCTTCTCGAGGAAGGTCAGCCCGTCCATCCGCGGCATCTCGATATCGAGGGTGACGACGTCAGGGTTCAGGGTCTTGATCGCTTCCCTTGCTCCGTAGGCGTCACCGGCATAGCCGACGACCTCCAGCTCGGGATCGCTCTCGACGACATGCGCCATCAGACCGCGCATCGTCGCGCTGTCATCGATAATCAGGACCTTGATACGGCGTTTCGCCATGGTGGATGCCAACCCCTAAACTCTCACGCGGGAAGCGCCTCCCCTCGGCGTCTTCCCCAATTTCACGATGCCTCTAAAAGCTTAAAACTCTTCCCAATTATCATCGTCGAGCTCTTCCGCCGCGCCGCCGGCGCCAGCGAAGAAGGCTTGGGCAGCCTCGCGCTGCTGATGAACCGGAGGAGGCGTCGCTGCCTCTTCCTCATCGGCAGGTTCCGCAGCACGCGGAGCAGCTGTCTTCGCCGTCTCGATCTTCACGCCGGTCTCGAAGTGACCGACCTTCTCGATCAGCTTGCCCGATGCCTCTGCAAGCGTGTGGCTCGCAGCGGTGGATTCCTCGACCATCGCAGCGTTCTGCTGGGTCACCTGGTCCATCTTGTTCATCGCGGCGTTGACTTCAGCGAGGCTGATCGACTGCTCCTGCGCAGAGGCTGCAATCTCGGAGACCAGTGCACTGACATTTTCCACACGGCCGACGATCTCGCCAAGGGCTTCGCCTGCCCGGCCGACAAGATCCACGCCGCGCGAGACCTGCTCGGAGGAGGTCGAGATCAGTTCCTTGATCTCTTTCGCAGCATCCGATGACCGCTGCGCGAGGGCCCGGACTTCCTGCGCCACGACTGCGAAGCCGCGACCCGCATCGCCTGCCCGCGCGGCTTCGACACCGGCGTTGAGGGCGAGAAGGTTCGTCTGGAAGGCGATGTCGTCGATAACGCCGATGATCTGGCTAATCTGGGTCGAGGACTTCTCGATCTCACCCATCGCGCTCACGGCACTACGGACCACTTCGCCCGACTCCTGAGCCTCAGCGCGAGTGTCCGTGGCGACCGTGTTGACTTCCTTGGCACCATCAGCCGTCTGACGAACGGTGGAGGTGATCTCGTCAAGCGCCGCAGCCGTTTCTTCCAGCGTCGCAGCCTGGTTCTCGGTCCGCTTCGACAGATCGTCAGCAGCCAGCGTAATCTGGCCCGCACCCGTCGAGATATGCGTCGCGGTCTCGGCAATCGAGCCCATCACATCGCGCAGCTGCGCAATCGCACCGTTGAAGTCGACGCGCAGCTTTTCGTACTGGCCAGAGAAGGCGTCATCGATCTGGCAGGTCAGAACGCCTTCCGACAGCTCTTCAAGCGCAGTCGCGAGACGTTCCACGACGTGGTTCTGCTCGGAAGCAATCACCTCACGCTGTTCTTCAGAGTTGCGGAGCTTGGTCACCGCAGCGTTGAAGTCATACCGAAGCTGCTGATACTCCTCGGGGAAATGGTCGAGAATCTCGAAGCCGAAGTCGCCATCGGAGAGCCTGTCGAGACCTTCCGCAAGCATCGTGACAACGCGCTCCTGCACATCGTCCTGACGCTGACGTTCAGCTTCATCTGCCTGGGCCTGAAGCTCCATGGCAGTGATGTCGGCTGCTGATTTCACAACCTTGTAGACCACGCCGTGAGCGTCCGTGATCGGCGTGTAGGTCGCCTGCAGGAACAGTGGCTCGCCGCCATTGCGCACGCGCTCATACTTGCCAGCAGAGGACTCACCCCGCGCAAGCGCCGCCCAAAAGTCACGGTACTCAGAAGACTGAGCGTACTCTTCCGTGACGAACATGCGGTGATGCTGACCAACGACCTGCTCTTCAGAATAGCCGACGGCGTCAAGGAAGTTCGCGTTCGCCTTCTCGATCACGCCCTCCGGGGAGAACTCGATCAGAGCCTGGCTCTGGCCGAAGGCTTGGATCATACCCACAGAGACCCGGGCCTCGGTAACGTCCTCCCACTGAAGGACCGAGCCGATCACCTCACCAGCTTCATCCGCAATAGGAGAAGCCGAGATGCAGATCTTCAGCTCGCCTGCATCGCTATCGATGACCAGCGGGTGCTCATCGGTAGACGCCACGCGGCCAACCACACCGGCGAGGTCAGCGTGCAGATCGCCAATGGCAGCACCAGTGATCTCGTCAAACGCAGTACCGAATGCTTCCGTCCGTGAACCGAAGAAGCCTTTTGCTGCTTCATTGACGTGCTCGACACTTCCGTCGCGCGCCACAACAATCATCGGCGCAGCGGATTGCTGGAAGGCAGAGCCTTTGAAGATGGCTTCGCGCGCAAGGCTCTCAACTTCAGTGATGTCGGTGGCGAACTTCATGACGCGAACAGGCTTGCCGCTGGCATCGAAGATCGGGTTGTAGGCGGCCTGAATGACGATCGTGTCGCCGTTTTTGCCCAGGCGCTCATAGCGGCCAGCATCGTACTCGCCCGAAGCCAGCTTCTCCCAGAATGCTCTGTATTCGTTGCTTGCGGCGTAAGCGCTGTCGACGAAGATGCGGTGATGCTCGCCAACGATCTCGTCGAGGCTATAGCCCACGGTCGAAAGGAAGGCGTCGTTCGCCCGCAGGATGCGGCCCTCGAGGTCGAACTCGATCACAGCCTGGGTCCGGTCCACAGCTTCGAGGACAGCCACCCGGTCGCGTTCAGCCACTTCCGAAGCGGTGATGTCAGCAGCGGACTTCACGATTTTGAAGACCTTGCCCGAGCGGTCCTTGACCGGGATGTAGGTCGCCTGCAGCCAGACAGCCTCGCCGTCCTTGCTCACCCGCTCAAAGCGGCCGGATTGGGCTTCACCCTCGGCAAGCTTGTTCCAGAAGGCGCGGTATTCATCCGAACGCGCATCATCAGCCGTCACGAACATGCGGTGATGCTGGCCGACGATCTCGTCCTTCTCATAGCCAACAGCTGCGAGGAAGTTGTCGTTGGCATCCCTGATCGTACCGTCGACGGAGAATTCGATCAGCGCCTGGGTCGTATCGAAGGCCTTGAGGAGCGCATCGCGGGTCAGGCTCGCGGTGACGTCGCGCCATTCGACGACGCTGCCCTCATAGTCGCCCTTCTTCGAGAAGACAGGAGCGGCGTTGATGCTGAACTTGCGCTCACCCGCATCAAGGTCATCTGTGTGGCGACCTTCAGCGAAGAGGCCCGCCTGCGCAGAAAGATCAGCTCCGGCAACATGCAGCGTCTCGCCGACCATCGAACCGCGAGCGATACCTGACCAGCGCTCCGCAAAGGCTTCGGACTGCTCCGAAACAAGGGCGAGGAATGCGTCGTTTGCGTCGATGATCCGTTGCTCGGCATCGACGATCACCGTGGCGACGGACGTCTTTTCAAAGGCAACGCCCTTGCGAGCCGCCTCCTGCGCGGTCCGCTCCTCTTTCGTGACCACGGTGAGGAACTTCACAAATTTCTTGGGCGCACCGTCTTCTCCAACCACAGGGTTGTAGGCAGCACGGATGATGACTTCAGAGCCGTCTTTCGCGAACCGGGTGAACTTGCCAGTGACGGCCTCGCCAGCCTTCAGCCTGCCCCAGAACGCATCGTACTCACGGGAAGAAGCATAGGCGGGATCACAAAACGTGCTGTGCGGCAGGCCTTTGATCTCGTCAGCGGAATAGCCCATCGCGCCGAGGAAAACTTCATTGGCCTCAAGGACCTTCGCGTCGAGGTCAAAGCTGATCCAGCCTTGCGTCCGGCCGACCGCTTCAAGCAAGGCGCCCTGCTCAGCCGCTTCCGCGGACGCAGCCTCCGCGTCAGCTTGAACTGCATCGCGCTCGGCATGGGCGGTGGCCAGGGCAGCCTCCGCCTCTTTTGCCTGCGCAGCGACCTCAGACGACTTCGCCGCGGCCGAACCTGCCCGGTTCATGGCCACAATCCCTAAGACCAGCGCACCGGCAGAGCCGAGCCCGGCCAGAATGAGGAAAAGGGTGGAAGTTCCGGCAAAAGCCATCACCACCACCGAAACGAATGCGATAAAACCTGCGATGGCAGCGCCGCCATTGGCGCTAGCGAAGCGTTCTTGCACGATGAATCTCTCCAGCCCTGGAGCGCATCCGTCCCACAACGCGGCTAAATTAACGTTAGACCGGTCCAGACAATTTGCTTTGCGCGGCACTGTGACATGCCCGGAAAGGCCTTTATTCCGGCGTCTTCCGCGCCTATCTGGGGGTCATGGAAGCGATGACCGAAGACAAGCCGATCACCATGACCGACCGCGCCGCAACGCGCGTTGCCGAAGTGCTGGCGGGGGAGCCTCAGGGCTCCATGCTGCGCGTTTCGGTGCTCGGCGGCGGCTGTTCGGGCTTCCAGTACGACTTCGAGATCGTCACCGAGAAGGGCTCCGATGACCTCGTGCTCCAGCGCGACGGCGCCACGATCCTGATCGACGAGGTCAGCCAGCAATACATGCCCGGCGCTGTCATCGACTTCGCCGACGAGCTGATCGCTGCCGCGTTCAAAATCGACAACCCGCTCGCCAAGTCAGGCTGCGGCTGCGGCACCTCTTTCTCCATCTGATCTGGCCGCGGGGCGGCGATTAGGGCTAGGGACGCTCCAAAAGCGTTTGAGGAAGTCCCATGGAAGCCATTCTCCCGCCTCTCTTCATTCAGGTCGCCCTGTCCCTCGTCATCCTCGCAGGCGGCGCGCTCATGCGCATCGTGCCTTCGCTCAATGACAAGGCGATGGCCCGCGAGGCCGCCAAGGGCCGGAAGGACGTCTTCACGCCCCAGTCGAAGCTCTGGATCGACAACCTCCAGAACCAGTTCGAGACCCCTGTCCTCTTCTACGTGGCAATCCTCCTCGCCATCGCCTCGCGCCAGCCGATCAGCGACGGCTTCGTGACCCTTGCCTGGGTCTATGTGATCGCGCGGATCCTGCACGCTGCGGTCCATGTCACGGTGAACATCGTGATGGTCCGCCTCCTGATCTTCCTTGTGAGCTTCGTCACCCTCATCCTCATGTGGGTCCAGCTCTACGGCCAGCTGATGGGGGCGTAACTCGGTGAAGATCGCCACCTGGAACGTCAATTCGATCAAGGCGCGCAAGCCCCGCATCCTCGACTGGTTCGATGATGCGAAGCCCGACGTTTGCGTCCTGCAAGAGATCAAATGCGTGGACGACGCCTTCCCCGCAGGCGATTTCGAGGAGCGCGGCTACAACGTCTTCGTCCACGGACAAAAGACCTATAACGGTGTCGCCCTCCTCTCGAAGCACCCGGTGGAGGACGTCATCCGCGGCGTCCCCGGCTTCGAGGATGAGCAGTCCCGCTATATTCAGGGTACGGTCTTCCCTGAGGACCAAGAGCCCATCCGCGTCGGCGGCCTCTACATGCCCAACGGCAACCCCGCGCCGGGGCCGAAGTGGGAGTACAAGCTCGCCTTCATGGAAGCCCTCACCCGCCACATGGAGGAGAGCCTTGAGGACGAAGACGCCTTCCTCGTGGCAGGCGACTACAACATCATTCCGACCGCTGAAGGTGTCTACGACCCGATCGGCTGGAAAGACGACGCCCTCTTCCGCCCCGAGGCAAGAGAAGCCCTGCGCCGGATGCTGAACCTTGGCCTCACCAGCGCCGTGCCAACCCTCCTGCACGAGCCCTACTATACCTTCTGGGACTACCAGGGCGGCGCCTGGAAGAAGAACAACGGCCTCTGCATCGACCACATCCTCATGTCCCCCGAAGCCGCCGACCGCCTCGAAGAAGCAGGCGTCGACGCCGACGCCCGCGACCCAGAGGTCGGCAACGGAGACACCAAACCCTCCGACCACGTCCCAGTCTGGGCCACTTTCGAATGACCCAATCCCGCATCATCATCTCCGTTTTCGGCCTCCTCGCGGTGGCTATGATCGGCTTCACCTATTTCTATGCCAAGAACGCCTACCCTTCAGGCGAATGTCAGAATACGGAGGTCTCGCGCCTGACCTCTCCTGACGACCGGTTCGACGCGGTGATGTTCGCCCGCCAGTGCGGTGAGAACGCGACGCCCTCCGCCCACGTCTCGGTCATCGAAAAAGCCGCCCCCCTCGATGAGGGCTTCGGCAACGCTGTCATCGTCAAGGGCGCACCCGGCGAAGCCTTCGGCCCGATGGTCTGGTCAGGCGGTGTCCTGGCCGTGAAGCTGGAGACGAACGAGGTCCTGAACGTCGAGACCAACCCCATCGAAGGCGTCGAAATCCGCCTGACGAACGACTGAGCAGTTATCCACAACGGCAGGCTGGGCGTTCGGCACCGCTGGACGCCCCCGCCAGTTCACCTTACGTTCCCCGGCTAGCGACCACCAAAGGTAAGGCCCATGAAGTGGTCCCCCCAGCAGGACGACGCCCTGAGAGCTGCGAGCCAGTGGCTCTCCAAGCGCGACAGCCAGGTCTTCCGCCTCTTCGGCTACGCAGGCACGGGCAAGACCACCCTCGCCAAGGAGATCGCCCAGCACGTCGACGGCGACGTGGTCTTCGGCGCCTTCACCGGCAAGGCCGCCCACGTCCTGCGCCAGAAGGGCTGCGACGGCGCCCAGACGATCCACTCCCTCATCTACCGCCCTGCCGTCAGCGAGGATGAGGACCCCGGCGAGAACCCCGAGTTCACCATCCGCCGCGATGCGCCCGCGGGCGAAGCGTCCCTCATCATCATCGATGAATGCTCGATGGTGGATGAGGAGCTGGGCCGCGACCTCCTCTCCTTCGGTGCGCCCGTGTTGGTCCTCGGCGACCCGGCGCAGCTCCCTCCCGTCAAAGGCGGCGGCTATTTCACCGACGCCGAGCCCGACGCGATGCTGACCGAGGTTCATCGGCAGGCGGAGGAAAGTCCCATCGTCCGCCTCTCCATGCAGATCCGCGACGGCGAGCTGCCTGAGTTCGGCGACTATGGCGATGCGCAAGTCATCGCCAAGCGCGACATCGACCCCGACATTGTCCTATCCACCGATCAAGTCCTCGTCGGCACCAACAGAACCCGCCGCCGCTACAATGAACGCCTTCGCGAGAGGCAGGATTTTGACGGCTTAGAGCCCTGCGTTGGGGAAAAACTCGTCTGCCTGCGGAACAATAAGCAGAAGGGCCTCCTCAACGGCTCCATGTGGACCGTCAAGCAGCGCAATGGCCGCCGCCGGGGCATGATCCGCATGGACCTCCTCCCCGAAGATGGCGGCCGCGCCACCAAGGTCTCGGTCCTGCCGGAGTTCTTCGCAGGCGAAACCGGCGACATCCCCTGGCAGAAACGCCGGAACTCCGACGAGTTCGACTATGGCTACGCCCTTACCGTCCACAAGGCACAGGGCTCGCAGTGGGACGATGTCGTGCTCTTCGACGAAAGCTACGCCTTCCGTGAACACCGCATGGCCTGGCTCTACACCGGCGTCACAAGAGCCGCGAAAAAGCTGACCATCGTCCGCTAGTCGTCAGAAGCAACGGGCACGGAATTGTGGCGAAGCCACTCCGCATACTGATCCTGAGACAGCTCTCCCGCCGCAAGCTTCAGCACCGTTTCCACCACATCCAGCTGAGACCCTTCAAACACAAAGCCGTTCAGCTCGAGAAACACCACCGATGCAATGAAGGCGGTCCGCTTGTTTCCATCCACGAACGGATGGTTCTTCGCGATGCCAAACGCATAGCTTGCGGACAGAGCAAATGGGTCTGTCTCGCCGTAAGCGAAGGAGTTTCGAGGCCGCGCAAGTGCACTTTCGAGCATGCCAGCGTCCCGCACACCGCGACCGCCGCCATGCTCGAGCAACTGTTCTTCGTGAAGGATCGAGAGCACTTCGGGGAGCAGCCAGACCGGCTCGCTCACTTCGCAAGCTCCCTGAGCGCCGTGCGATAGCGCTTCGCCACCGAACGCCCGGTCTCAAGCTGCTTCGCGACTTCAGGATCGTACCGCCTGAGCTCAACACCCTCGGTCGAGCTGACAGCATACACCTCGTCGCCCTGCTCGAACTGGTGCTGTTCGAGCAGTTCCTTCGGCAGGACCACGCCCACCGAATTGCCGATCTTGCGGAGCTTGATCTTGTGCATCGCGCTATCTCCTCTTCCGAGAAGATAGCGCGTTATAACACCTGTTACAACATGTAGCCGGAAGGCTAGTTGCTGCCGCCCATCAGGAACTCGCGCATCTCGAAGCTCATCTCCGGCACTTCGTGGGGCGCATCACCGACGATCGCCTTGATCCGCTCCACACGCTCGGCACTGCCGGGGGCACCGAGGGAGACGGACGCAGCCGAACCGCTGCGCGTGCCTTGGATCATCGAGCGCACAGCGGTGTCCATGACTGCCATCTGGCTTCGGAAGTTGCCGATGACGAAACCATAGTCCGCGATCATGTAGTGGAGGATCATCACGCCATCGGGGTGCTTGATGGCTTTCGGGATCACACCAGAGGAGTTGAAAGCGTTGAGCCCATCGCCGGTCAGGCGAGGCCCTTGCACGAGGCCCATGAAGGACGCCCCTGCGCAATTGCTGTTGCCGTTCCGGCAAGCGGCCGGGACGATGACGAAGCGAACGCCCGAAGACATCTGCACACCGACCGCCCGGCTGCCGTCACCTGCTGAGAGGATCGTCGCTGATTGGCCGTTCGCAACCACAGCAGCCTGAACGTTGCCGACGTCCAGATTATCAAGAATCTGCCTTGGTGACGCCT
Source organism: Parvularcula mediterranea (assembly GCF_013085255.1). Lineage (GTDB taxonomy): Bacteria > Pseudomonadota > Alphaproteobacteria > Caulobacterales > Parvularculaceae > Parvularcula > Parvularcula mediterranea. Next base: position 1,575,263 of record NZ_JABFCX010000002.1, on the reverse strand, counting down.
GACCGAAGGAGTTGCCCTGCGCGGCGGCCACGCCAGTCGCCATGAGAGCAGCTGCAGCAAAAGAGACGAGTTTTTTCATGTGAAGCCCCGGAATCCTTAACCCTAGACTCACGAGCCTCGCGCGAAAAAGGCGGCGAAGCAAGAAGCTTCACCGCCTTCACTGTACTGCGCCAAAGTGATCGCGAACGACTACTCAGTCTTCGCGAACTCAGCGTTGATCTCGATCGTCACATCGGTGCCGATGCCGAACTGGGTCCAGGCGTCAGAGCCCCATTTCGTCCGGTCGATCGTGGTCTTGCCGGAGAAGCCAAGCTTTGGCGTGCCCATGAAATCGCCGGAGCCGACAAGCTCGACATCCATGGTGATCTCACCGGTCTTGCCGTTGAAGCTCAGGTCGCCCGTGACGACGCCGGTCTTGTCGCCGGTCTTCTTCAGCTTGGTCGTCTTGAACGTGATCTCGGGCTGGGTTTCAGAGCCGAGGGCGTTCTTCGCGATGTCTTCTGCGAAGGTATCATTGCCCGCGTGGCTGACCGCTGCTGGCACATCGACGCTGTCCGCACCGATCGTCACCATCATGGAGGAGCGTGCCGGGCGGTCGGCGTTCCATTCAATCGCCCCGCCGACCTCTTCAAACGAGCCGCGGTAAAGGGAGAAGCCAGCATGGCTGACGCCCCAGATCACCGTCGTATGGGTCGGGTCGAGCTGATAGGTCCCGCTGGGCACATCCTGCGCGACGGCTGCGGTGGAAAGGCTGAGAGCGGCAAGGGCTGCCGTGGCGAAGAGTTTCATCGTCGAGTTCCTTCTCGCGTCGAATGACGGATAGGAACTTTGGGTCGAAACGCCCTGTCGGCAATCAGGAACTGCCGCTCATCGCGACAAAGCTACCTTGCCTTCAAGGCCCGCTTCCGCCTCGGCCAGGTGCGCGATCTGCAGCTGGAAGGCCTCGCGGAGGAGGAGCTTCACCTCTGCATCGACGTCGAGGAGCGACCGCAACTCGATGAACCGGATCGCCCCGGCGCCTGTCCCCCGCAGCCTTCCCGGCAGCATCGCATCGAGGTCACTGCCGCGCCAGAAGTGCAGGTTGCACTTCCGCTCGAAGGGAATGAGCGAGACGACCCTGTCGAAGAGCGACCACGTCGGCACACCCAGCGCCAGGCCAAACTCTGCATAAGGGGCACAGGCCTCGACTTCCCGGCGCACGGTATCAGCGATCTCGCGCGCACGGCCTTCGAGGAGGTCCAACATGGTTTCTGCGTTGTTCATCATGCGGAGACCGCTGCAAACGACGTGCCGGATCACCCGATCAGGCTATAGGGGGAAGGATGGTCGATCTGCCTGCGCTGGTCGAGCGTCACGCGCACAAGAAAGTGCGGACCGTTGATGAACTCGGTCGGGGTCCTGCCGTTGAAGGTCTTGAACTCACGAATGAAATGGGCCTGATCGTAGTAGGTCGTCGAGGCCACATCGCGCCAGTCCTGATGCTCGTCCCAGGCAAAGGCGTTCGCAGCGTGAAGGGCCCTGAACTTGCGGTGCAGCTTCTTCGGCGACCCGCCGAAATAGGCTTTGCAAAGCCTCTCAAGCTGACGCTGGGACCGTCCAGATGTCTCAAGCAGGTCCTCCAGCTCCATCGGACCCGGCTGGGTGATCCACTCGGTGATCTGGTCGAGGAACACCCGGTCGATCCGCGCTGACGTCCTGCGGGCAGCCGCGAAGAAGCCGTCGACCTTGGAGAGGCGTTCCTCCGTCGTCTTCGCTGCGAAGATTTCGTCGATCAGCGGGCGGAACCGCTCCTCCATCGTGTTCCTGAGGTCCACGAACTGGTCAGCGAAATGGTGTGCGGAGGACGGCGCCATTTGCGCCCAGCCAAGCGGCGTGACCGCTGCGCCGAAAACAACTGTACCCGGATCAAACTCAATACGGCTGGACCTGAATGTCGGCCCGCAGAGCAGAGCGAACGGCGCTTTGAACTCCCGCCACTTACCCATCAGGTCAGAGCGCACAGCGCCTTCAAGGACAAAGCGGACATTAGCGATTTCCGCCCGCATCCGGTCTTCGAAAGGCGCGGAGAAGGAGACCTGGTAGTAGCTACCAATCGCCTCCTGAAGTTCGCTGGCAGGTGTGAAATACTCGAACTGCACGCTTTGAGGGGTCCCTTGGGTTGGAACTCTTTGCTGTCAAGAATGACAGAGATGTCGATTCTATACAATTCGCCGCAGCTGAATAAGGCGTAGAAACAACAAGCAACAGGGCTTCCAAACGTGTTGGCGACTGGAGATCGAGGTCTTCGGAGCCTGCCATTTGGCTTGTCTCTCGCCAGTGCTCGCGCAGCTGGGGAAGAGCTCTTCTCTTCCTGGCTTTTCGGCAATTGGCGGGAAGAGACGCTGCTGGCGATGAAGACTCGGGCTGCAGATGAGGATCTGCGCCTGAAACGCCGGCTGCTCTGGAGTGCCAGCCCACGGCGCTCCATCAAGGAAGCGCTCGCCTTCGAGGGGGAAGGCGAGCGCTCTCCTCTTTATCCGCTAACGGATGGCTTTCGGATCGAGCGCCAGCGCCGCATCCATGATCGCGCGAAGGCCCTCATCGACCTCGCCGATCTTGCGCACCTTGACGTGGCGCAGGTCCTTGCCCGTCCCCTCGATCCGTTCGGGAAACTGGTCGGCGAGAGCAGAGCCCTGCCAGAGTTGGAGATTGCACCGGTCCGTATGCGCAATGATCGACGCGACGCGGTACTTTCCGCGCAGCCAGCACGGAAACCCCCAGGCCAACTTCACCTCTGCATCAGGGATCATCTCATCGAGCACTGCACGAAGCGCGAGAGCAATCGACTGCACCTCCCCCTCCTGCTTGTCGAAGTACTCCTGCACCGTCGCCATGGGCCCTCTCCTCTTCCCCCACAAAAAAGGGCCCGGAGGAAATCCTCCGGGCCCTGATCTTCAAAACATCTAGCTAGCCTCAGGCCGCGTAGAGCTTCTGGTTCTTCTCCGCCATATCGCGGAACTTCGCCGGCGGCGAGAATTTCGAGCCGTGCTTCTGGGCGAGACGCTCGGCGGTACGGACGAACTCTTCAAGGCCGATCGTGTCGATGTGGCTCATCGGGCCACCCGTCCACGGAGCGAAGCCCCAGCCGAAGATCGCGCCGAGGTCGGCCGACTGCGGATCATGGACGACGTCCTGAGCATACATGTTCGCCGCAGCGACGAGCTGCACGTAGAGGAGACGTTCCTTGACTTCATCGGCCGTAGGCTGATCGTCAGCGAGCGGGAAGTGCTCGGACATGCCCTGCCAGAGGTGCTTCTTGCCGCCTTCGGGGTACTCGTAGAAGCCCTTGCCGACCTTCTTGCCCTTGCGGCCAAGGTCTTCGACGAAAAGCTTCAGGAGGTCCTCGACGCCGTTGGGCTGATAGTCGTCGCCCATCTCTTTCATCGTGGACTGAGCAATCCGCCAGCCAAGCTCCTGGCTCGTCTCGTCCATTAGGGCGAGCGGGCCAACCGGCATGCCCATATGGACGGCGCAATTGTCGATGAGGGCCGGGTTGATCCCTTCCTTCACCATCAGGGCTGCTTCGTTGAGGTACGGAACAACGACCGAGTTGCAGTAGAAACCGCGCGTGTCAGAGACAACGATCGGCGTCTTCTTGATGGCCTGGACATAGTCGAGGGCCGTTGCCAGCGCCTTGTCGCCACAGCCTTCCGGCGTGATGATCTCGACGAGCGGCATCTTGTCGACCGGCGAGAAGAAGTGGATGCCGATGAAGTCCTCACGGCGCGTGAAGTTCTTCGCAAGGTTGCCGATCGGAATGGTCGACGTGTTCGAAGCGAAGATGACGTCCTTGCGGATGACCGCTTCGACACGCTCGGTGATGTCTTTCTTCACCGCAGGATCCTCGAAGACCGCTTCGATGATCAGGTCGACATCCTTGAGGTCCTCGACATTGTCCGTAGGCGTGATGAGGTCGAGCATCGCGTCGGACTTCTCTTTCGAGAGCTTGCCGCGCGAGATGCCCTTCTCGTTCAGCTTGACCGAGTAGCCCTTGCCCTTCTCCGCAGACTCCATGTCGCGGTCGAGAAGGACGACCTTCATGCCGACCTTGGCCGAGACGTAGGCGATGCCTGCGCCCATCATGCCAGCGCCGAGAACGCCGAGGGTCTTGATCTTCTGCTTCTCGACACCTTCGGGCCGTGCCGCACCCTTCTCCGCTGCGCCCTTGTTGACGAACAGCGTACGGATCATGTTCTTCGCCTGCGGCTCCATCAAGCACTGGACGAAGTACTTGCTCTCGATGCGGAGGCCGACATCGATCGGAACGATCGAGCCTTCATAGATGGAGGACAGGATACGCTCGACCGCCGGATAGTTGTGGTTGGTCTGGCCCTGGGCCATCGCCGAGGAACCGGCGAAGATCGGCACGACCCGCGGGTCCATGGCGCCTGCGCCGCCCGGGATCTTGAAGCCCTTGGCGTCCCAGCGAGCAACGGCTTTCGGGTTGGCTTTCACCCACTCCTTAGCCTTGGCAACGATCTCAGCATGCGGAGCGATCTCGTCGACAATGCCCATCGCCTTGGCGGCGTCAGCCTTCATCGGCTTGCCTTGGGTACAGATCTGCATGGCGTTCTGGACACCTGCGAGGCGCATGGTGCGCTGGGTGCCGCCTGCGCCCGGGATCAGGCCGACCTGCACTTCGGGCTGGCCGAACTGGACACCCTTGGCATCGGAGGCCACGCGGTAGTGCGCAGCCAGCGCCAGCTCCATACCGCCGCCGAGCGCCAGGCCGTTGACCGCAGCCGCAACCGGCTTGGCATGCGCCTGACCCTTCTGGAGAAGCTTCGCAGGCTGACCACCTGTCTCGAGCTTCCTGAGAGCCTGCTGGAGGCCGTAGTTCGCCTCGAACATCTGCTGGGGCGTCGCGTCCTCTGGCATCGCACCAAGCATGGTGAGGTCGGCTCCTGCAAGGAAGCCGCTCTCTTTGCCCGACGTGATGACCAGGCCCTTCATGTCGTCATTGCCGAGAAATTCGTCCACGAACTTCTCAAAGTCCGCGATGAGGTTCTGGTCCCAGACGTTCATCGACTTGCCCGGCAGGTCGATGGTCATGGTGACGATGCCATCGGCATCCGTTTCGATTTTGAAGCTGTCGTAGCTCATGGGGTTACTCCCGTGTTTCAGTTCGCGCGACCAAGGGGCTCTGCGCTGGTTTTCTTGGAATAGGCGTCGGTGTCGTCACTGGCGAAGGCGTGGATCACGCCGCGCGTTGAGTGCGGAGCGGCGAAGTTGCCTTCCGTGTCCAGCGTGATGACGGCACCGAGGCCGCGTTTTTCGGCCATCCGTTCAAGGACGACTTCTGAGGCTTCCTGCACGCCGAGGCCGCCCTCGACGAGGAGTGAGATGGAGTGCGCGGCGGCGTGGCGGATGAACCACTCGCCGTGACCCGTGGCGGAGATCGCAGCGCCCTGATTGTCCGCATAGGTCCCTGCCCCGATGACCGGCACATCACCGAGGCGCCCAGGCACCTTGGCATCGTAACCGCCCGTCGAGGTGGCCGCAGCAAGGTTGCCGCAGCGGTCGAGCGCCACGGCGCCAACCGTTCCGTGCTCGTCCTTCTCGGAACCGGACTTCAGGAACCAGCCCTTGGGCGCCTCATCGGCACCCAATTCGCGGACATAGGCCTCGCCCCTGTCCCCGACGACCATCACGTGACGGGATTTCTCCATCACGAGCCGGGCGGCGTGGACCGGTGAGCGCGTATTGATCAGTGAGCCAACCGATCCGGCGTTGAGGTTCGACCCGTCCATGATGGACGCATCGTTCTCGACATAGCCTTCCTGGTTGGTGATCGAGGCACGACCGGCATTGTAGAGCCCGCTTTCCTCCATCGCACCGACAGCCAGCTCCACCGCATCGACCGCCGTAGCGCCCGCGCGAAGTTGCCGTCCGACCTGCGCCGCAAGCTCGCGGATATAGGTCATTTGCTGCTGCGAGATGTTCTCACCATTCGTATACGCACCACCGTGAAGACCGATGGCGTAGTCCGTACTGGCAGCACAGTCCTCGGCATGGGCTGCGCCCAATGCAAGGGTGGCTGCCGCGGCGAACAAGACAGCTTTCATTCCGCGTTACTCCGCTTACGGATGACGAAACCCGCTATCCAGGCGGCCAGCAATCCCAACGGGATGCCAAACACCGCACGCTCGAGCGGCCAGCCAATGGCAAGACACACGAGAACCGCGATGCAGAGCCCGGCCAGGAGGCCGAGGACTCTTCCGCTCTGCTGGATGGGAGACCTCATCCCTTAAGGGCCTCAGACCCGCTCGATGATCGTAGCCGTGCCCATGCCGCCGCCGATGCACAGCGTGGCGAGAGCCGTCTGCTTGCCGGTGCGCTCAAGCTCGTCGAGCACCGTGCCGAGGATCATCGCGCCGGTCGCGCCCAGCGGGTGACCCATGGCAATCGCGCCGCCGCAGACGTTGATGTCCGAGTGGTCGATGTCGAGGGCCTGCATGAAGCGCAGGACAACCGAAGCGAACGCTTCGTTCAGCTCCCAGATGTCGATGTCATTCTTCGACATGCCAGCACGGTCGAGGACCTTCTTCGCCACGAACTCAGGGCCCGTCAGCATGATGGTCGGCTCCGAACCGATCGAGGCCATCGCCTTGATCCGTGCACGGGGTTTCATGCCGAACTTCTTGCCCATCTCTTCGTTGCCGATGAGGATACCGGCAGCGCCGTCCACGATGGCCGAGGAGTTACCCGCGGTGTGGATGTGCTCGATCTTTTCGAGCTCAGGATACTTCTGAAGCGCGACCTTGTTGAAGCCGGGCATCATCTCGCCCATGCCGAGGAAGGCCGGGGGCAGCGAGCCGAGCGACTGCATGTCCGTCTGCGGACGAATGTTCTCGTCGTGCTTCAGGATCTCCATGCCGATCACGTCTTTGACGGGAACGACAGAGTTCGCAAAGCGGCCCTCTTCCCAGCTCTTGGCCGAGCGCTTCTGGCTCTCGACGGCGTACTTGTCGGCGTCGTCGCGGGTGATGCCGTACTTGGTCGCGATGATGTCGGCCGAGATGCCTTGCGGGACGATGTAGTTTTTAAACGTCACCGCCGGGTCAGAGACCATGGCGCCGCCGTCCGAGCCCATCGGCACGCGGCTCATCGCCTCGACACCGCCGCCGATGGCCATATCGGCCTCGCCGGACATGACCTTCGCAGCGGCCATGTTCGTGGCTTCGAGCGCCGAGGCGCAGAAGCGGTTGATCTGCACACCAGCCGTCGTCTGGGCGTAGTCCGCCTGGAGGACCGAAGTCCGTGCGATGTCCGCACCCTGCTCGCCGACAGGCGAGACACATCCGAACACCACGTCATCGACGTAGCGGGTGTCGAGCTCGTTCCGGTCGCGCAGTGCGGCGAGAACCTGGGCTCCAAGTTGGACGGGGGTGATTTCATGCAGGGTGCCATCTGGCTTGCCCTTGCCGCGCGGCGTTCTGACCGCGTCGTAGATGAAGGCCTCAGTCATGGGGCGTCTCCTTCTTTCCTAGTTGGGGACGCCATTAGACCGTCGCGGCACCGAACGCCAGCAACGGCTCTGCATACGCTTGAGGTTCCGTTACGCTCTGCTACAGCGGCAGGCCGGGAGCCAAGATTCCCGCCCTTCTGGGGGCATAGCTCAATTGGTTAGAGCTGGCGGCTCATAACCGCTAGGTTGGGGGTTCGAGTCCCTCTGCCCCTAGAAAGATTTTCTATCTCACGGCGCGTGGCGCCTCCGATGGGGCGGGCCTGACCGGCCCGGACGCCCGGTCGGGCGCCTTCGCGCGGAACCGTCGGAAAAAGGGCAAAGCGGCGCAAGTACCGCCTCCCTCTCCCCAGGGGAGAGGGACCGAGGGTGAGGGCTTTCGGAGCGCTGCGCGCGCATTCCTTTGGGGATGGATCCTGGATCAAGTCCAGGATGACGGACGGAGAGCACACCTCGCAATTCTCGTCATCCTGGACCCCGATCCAGGATCCATCCCCAAAAGAAGCGCGCGGCAGCGCACCACAAACTTATCCCCCCACCTCCAACCCTCCCCCACAATCCCCCCACGTTCCCCTCCGCATTCGCGGGCGGACCGGTCGTCAGGGACGGCGGAGGGGCGGTGTTCGGATAGGATGGGCAGGGCTGACACCCTGCGGGCCGGGGCGGGCGAGAAGGCGCCTCCCGGTCCCGAAGAGCCAGCCTGACGACAAGGGCTTCAAGTGCTGAGCCGCCGGGTGCCTTCCCCTAGCGCCCCGCGGACCCGGCCCCTTGCCAAGACACCGGGAGCGGGCGCGACGCGCGCCACACACATTACCACTGAAGCGTTGCCGACCGCCCGCTCCAGCCCCCGCGACCCATCAAGCGGCTGCCCCGAAAAGCAGGCCGCCCCTTAACGCTGCGCAGCTGCGCCTCGCGCTTGGCTTCACGGTTAACAATTCTTACGATCGCGTGAGCAAGGGGATGAGGGGAAAACAAACCATGCGCACACTCGCCATTCTGGCAGCCGCCACAGCACTCACCGGCGCAGCCAGCGCCGCGCCCATCACGTCACAGAGCTTCTTTTCAGGCTCCAGCGACGTGGTCATCGACTTTGACAGCCTTGCGCCCAACACGGATCTTTCGACCCAGATCACAGGGCTTGTTTTCTCCTCCGAAGACGAGATCGGCACCCTCAACACCACCGATGCCGCCGATGCCTCGGGCCGGTTCGAGGACGACATGAAGGTCCTGAACACGGTCGGCGGCGGCGGCTCCCCATCGAGCTCGCCGAACTACACCTCCGGCGGCCTCTTCCTCGGCCCGGCGAACAACGGCCAGAACGTAGCCGACATCAGGATCGACTTCACCGACGCTGTTGCAGCCGTCGGTATGCAGATCATTGATAACGACTTCTCGACAGGCCGCCTCAGCGCTTACGCCGCCGACGGATCACTCCTCGAGACGGTGATCGTCCCTCAAGTCGGCGAAGGTGGCTCGGCCTTCTGGGGCATCGACGCGACGGGGCTAGGCAGCCTCATCGCCTACATCATCTATGACGGCCCCGGAAACGCAGCCATCGACAGCACCTTCTTCGATGATCTCAGCTACCGTCCTGGCAGCGCCATCCCGGTGCCAGGCGCCCTCCCGCTCTTCGCAGCAGGGCTCCTCTTCCTCCGCAGACGGAAGGCTTAGTCAGCCAGAACCCGGTGGATCTGCACGCGGGTCCTGAGCGCGGCGATCCGGGCAGAAACTGCCTGGTCTTGGGTCGAAAGCGCCGTTCTCTGGGCATCGAGGAGGGTCAGGAGGCTGTCCGCCCCTTCCCTGTAGCGCGCCTCGACCAGCTCGGCTGAGCGCACGGCAGCGTTCTCCGCGCCGGTCAGGATCACCGCCTGCTCCACCGCCCCGGTATGGAGCGCTAGCGCCCGGTCCGTCTCGGTCAGCGCACGGAGGACCGCCTGCTCATACTGCGCCAGCGCAGCCCCGGCTTCCGCCTTGGCAGCAGCCCGCTGCTTGAGGATCTGCGGATAGCTCAACAGCCTCCAGCTGATCTGCGGGCCTACGGAGTAACCAACCGCATCATCCTCACCAAGCCCTGCAAAATCGAGAGCCGTCAGGCTCCCCGATCCCGTCAGATTGACTTGCGGGAAGAGATCGGCGGTGGCGACGCCAATATCATACGTCTCCGCGGCCAATGCCCGCTCAGCCGCCCTGACATCAGGACGCCTACGGAGCACCTCCGACGGACGGATCAGCGCAACCACCGGATCAGCCGTCGGCAGCTCAGGCGCCACCTCTTCATCCACCAGGTCCGGGAACCGTGCTAGGAACTCAGGCACCGTCATCCCGAGGATGAGGGATATGGCTGCTGTACCGTCCGCGGCTGCGTTCTCCACCTGCTTCACCTGTGCAGCGGTAGACGCCACGAGGGTCTTCTGGCGCAGGACATCGAGCTCCGGGATCTCGCCAAGGTCGTAGAGCTGCTCGACGAGAACCAGCGAGCGCTCCTGCAGCGCGAGATTGTCGAGGGCCACACGCCTGCGGTTCAGCGCCTCGACGAGGGTCAGGAACGTATCGACCGTCTGAGCTGTGATCAGCCGCTCTGAATCAACCAGCAGCTCAGCCTGCTGCTCGGCCCGCGCGGAGGCTCCCTGCGCCTGACGGCGGAGGCGGCCGAAGAGATCGACTTCCCAGCTTACCTGCTGCTGGGCGTTGTAAATCGTAAACTCAGGGTTGTCCGGCGGCGGAGCATTCCCGCCCTGCGGACCATCGCCCCCACCGGCAAAGCCTGCAAAGGCCGCCTGGGCCTGCTGCTGCCGGGTGATGGCGAAACTCGTGGCACCTTGCGGCAGAAGCGCGCGACGCGCGGCTCCCGCCCGCGCATCAGCCGCTTCGAGGCGGTAGAACGCAGCCCGCAGGTCGCGGTTCTCCGCCCGCGCGATGGCCACCATTTCCCCGATCCTCGGATCGGAGAAAGCCTGCCACCACAGCGGGTTATGCTCCTCGTCTCGCGAGGGCTTATAAACGGGGCGGTCTTCGTAGACGTACCCCTCCTGCACACCATCGGGAGAGGGTGCGTCGTAACGCGGCCCCACGGCGATGCATCCCGAGAGTGACGCGGCGCATAGTAGATATAAATGGAGTCTCATTGGCGCTTTGCCCCCGATCTTTTACCGGTCCCTAGCATCGGTTTGGTAAGGGTAGGTTGAGCCCGCAAGAGGACCACTGAATATGAGCACGTCGGACACCGCGGGTGGCGGTAAGCGTTGGCTCCTGATTGGCGCAATCGCGCTAGGCGTAGGGATCGCCATCAATGTCATCGCCGGGGAGATCGCCAAGGCCCGCGACAATGCGCGCGAGCCCCGCGAGGAGACACTCCCCCTCATCGAGACCGTCTCGGCCACGAAGGTCGAGAGCCTCACCGTCGTGGAAGAGGGCTTCCTGCGCCCCCGCGCCGTGATCGACGTCGTGCCTGAAATCTCCGGCAAGGTGGTCGAAGTCTCACCCAAACTTGAACCCGGCGGCAGCTTCGAAGCTGGGGAGCTGATGTTCCGCATCGACCCGCGTACCTTCGAAGCCGACCTCCAGCGCGCCGTCGCAGACCTAGCGGCAGCCGAAGCCGAGCTCGAACGCTCCAAGGCCGAAGCCGCCCGCCAGCAGCGCCTCGCAGAAATCGGCGCCACCGCAGAAGCCCGCCGCCAGCAGTCCGACGCAGCCCTCGCCTCGGCAAAAGCCCGCGTCGGCCAGAGCCGCGCTGCCCTCACGATGGCAAGGAAGCGCCTCGACGACACGCAGGTCTCCGCCCCCTTCGACGCCTCGGTCATCTCAGAAACAGTCGCGCTTGGCCGCTTCGTCCAGCCCGGCATGGCCGCCGCGCGGATCTACGACACCGGCGCAGCCGAAATCGTCGTGGGCCTCCGCCCCACCGACGCAGACGCCGTCCGCCGGGCATCCCGCCGCATGGGCGACAGCCTCAAGGTCCAGGTCACTCCCGGCAGGGCCAGCGCCTCCACCGCCACCCTCACCGGCAACCTCAAACGCTTCGGCACCGCCGTTGATGAGCGCAGCCGCACCGTGCCCGTCGTCATCGAAGTCCCCGACGCCTTCTCCTCCGACAACGGAGCGTCCGTCTTCGCCAACGACTACGTGACGGTCGAGATCCCCGCAGAGAGCGAGGGCCTCCTCTTCTCCGCACCCCTCGGTTCGGTGAGGCGTGAGAGCTTCGTCTGGATCCTCGACGCAGAGCAGCGCCTCGCGAAGGTCGATGTCACGCCCCTCAAGCGCACCGGCGAAGAGGTCATCTTCAGGACCACCACCGACCTGACCGATGAGCGGCTCGTCCTCACCGCCCTCACCGAAGAGGCCGAAGGCATCCGCGTCGAGATCGCCTCCGAGCAGGACGAAAGCGGCGCCTGATCCATGAACAAGCTCATCCGTTGGTTCATCGACAGCCGTGTTGCGGCGAATCTCCTCGCGATCTTCCTCGTCGCGGCAGGGCTCGTCAGTGCACGCAGCCTTACCGTCAGGCTGTTCCCCGACGTTGATCCCTACACGGTCAACATCACCGTCCCCTATCCCGGCGCATCGCCCGAGGAGGTGGAGGAAGGGATCGTCGAACCGATCGAAGAGCAGGTTCAGGGCCTCGACGGCGTTCGCAAGATCAACGGACTGGCGGCGGAGAACGTCGCCAACATTGTCGTCCAGCTCGACTTTGGCGCGGACACGGCAGAGATCGCCAACGACGTCCGCAACGCCGTCAACCAGATCACGGTCTTCCCCGAAGCCGCCGAAGAGCCCCAGATTTCAGAGCTCGAATCCAACGAGACCATCGCGCAGCTCACTGTCTCAGGCAGCCGCGACCCGGCAGAGCTCAAGAAGCTCGCCGACGATCTCCGCAGTCAGATCATCTCCTCTCCAGCCATCAGCCGGGTGGAGATCGCGGGCATCCAGGAATATCTGATCGACATCACGATCCCTTCGGCAAGGCTTGAGGCGCTGGGCCTCTCCCTCGACCAGATCGCGTCGACCATCCGTGCACGGTCGCTGGAGCTGTCCGGCGGCGAGATCGAGGATGAGCGCTCGCGTTTCCTCGTCAGGACCTTGGGCGAAGCCGAGATCGGCGAAGAGTTCGAGAAGATCACCATTCTCACCTCAGAAGAGCAGGCTCCGGTCCTCCTCGGCGAGATCGCCGACGTCCGGGACGGGCTATCCGAGAACCCCTACTTCATGCGCCTCAATGGCCAGCCAGCCGTGGCGCTCAACATCATCCGGGTCGGGGACGAGAAGGTCTTCGAGATGATGGACGCGGTCACCAAGGCCGTGGACGAAGCCCAATCCTATATGCCCCCCGGCGTCGAGGCGCAGATCCTTTGGGAGCAGGCGAGCAACCTGCGCGACCGTGTCGACCTTCTCGTCAAGAACGGCCTGATCGGTTTCATCCTGATCTTCGTGATCCTTCTCCTGTTCCTCGATGTCCGCGTCGCCTTCTGGGTCGGCGTCGGCGTTGCGATCAGCTTCATGGGTGTCTTCATCCCGATGGCCGCCGCAGGCATCGCTATCAACCAGCTCTCGCTCTTCGGCTTCATCCTCGCCATCGGCATCGTGGTCGATGACGCCATCGTCGTGGGCGAGAACATCTACGCCACCGTCGAGGACGGCGAGGAAGACCCCAAGCAGGCCGCCAAGCGCGGCACCATCCGCGTGGCGCCGCCGGTCTTCTTCTCGGTTTCGACCACTGTCGCGGCCTTCCTGCCCCTGATGTTCGTTCCGTCCACGGTCGGTCAGTTCATCGGTGACATCGCCTTCGTTGTGTCAGCGGTCCTCGTCCTGTCGCTGATCGAGAGCTTCTACATCCTGCCCAAGCACCTGAGCCACCTTCACGACCGGCCGCCGGGAAAGCTCTCCATCCGTCGCTATGCCGATCCGCTCAGGAACTGGGTGGCGCGCAAGCTCGACCATTTCTCGGCCAACAGGCTGAAGCCCGCGATCCAGTTCGCGGTCTACAAACCTCTCGCCACCGCGTTCTTTTCCCTCGGTGCACTGATCGCCACCTTCGGCCTCTTCTCCGGCGGGGTCATCACGACGATCTTCTTCCCCGAAATCGAAGGCAACTTCGTCACCGGAGAACTGAAGCTCGCGGAAGCCGCCTCGGAAACCCAGACAATCGGCTCGGTCGAGCAGATCCTCGACGCAGCGCAAGTTGCCGCTCAGGAAATCTCCGAGCGTACCGGCACGCCAGTTGAAGACATCATCGAGAACGTCTTCTGGTCCCTTGGCCAGAAAACTTCGAACACCGATGTGGGCAATGTCACGACCTCGGGCGGCGCTGCGGCCAACTACGCCTTCATCGAGGTCCGCCTTCAGGACGCAGCCGTCCGCAAGTTCACGGCACCAGAGTTTGAACGGCGCTGGCGCGATGCCACGGGGCGTATCCCGGGCGCGCAGACCCTCACCTTCTCCTACGACCTCGTGGCCGGCGGCCTCCCTGTCCAAGTGCAGGTGGCCTCCGATGACGATGCCAAGGCCCGCGAAGTGGTCGGCAAGCTGCGCAAGAAGCTCGAAGCCATCCCCGGCGTCTTCGACGCCACCGACGACCGCTCACGGACCACGGGCGAGGTGCAGATCAGCCTCCTGCCCGAGGCCGCCTCCTATGGCGTGGATCTCCAGACCGTGGCCCGCAGCGTCCGTGCAGCCTTCTTCGGTGCCGAAGCCGTCCGTATCCAGAGGGACCGCGAAGAGATCGAAGTCCGTGTACGCCTCCCAGAAGACGAGCGCCGGACGATCGAGGACGTCAAGAAACAGCGCATCATCCTCGGTGACGTCTCCGTCCCGATAAGCGCCGTCGCCGACATCTCCATCGGTCAGGCACCAGCTTCCATCACAAGGATCAATGGCGAGCGCGTCTTCGTCATCTCGAGCGACGTCGACGATGCTGTGACCACAGGCGGCGCCGTGACCCAGGCCATCCTCGGCCCGGCATGGGCTGAAATCGCTGCGGACTATCCCGGCGTTTCGGTCTCCCCGGCGGGCGAACAGGAAGAGCAGGCTCGCGCCCTGCCCGCGCTCCTCAGGAACTTCGTCCTCGCCATGTTCTGCATCTACGCGCTCCTGGCACTGGCGTTCAGGAGCTACACCCAGCCCTTCATCGTGCTGTCGGTCATCCCCTTCGGCTTGATCGGCGCCTTCTGGGGCCACGCGCTCCTTGGCCTGCAAATCAGCCTCCTGTCGATCTTCGGGATCATCGGTCTCTCAGGGGTCATCATCAACGACGCCCTCCTGATGGTCGATTTCATCAATGAAAAGCTCGAGAAAGGGATCGAGGTCGGCAAAGCCATCACCGATGCCGCGATCGAGCGCTTCCGCCCCATTATCCTGACCTCGCTCACCACCTTCCTCGGGGTGACGCCGATTGTCCTCGAGCAGTCCGTGCAGGCCGCCTTCCTCAAGCCAACGGCCGTGTCGCTCGGCTTCGGTATCCTCTTCGGCACCGTGGTCCTGATGTTCGTCGTCCCGGCCATGGCCATGCTCCACTTTCGGGCCAAGCGCCGCACCAAGCAGGCGGGTGAGTTCATCCGCCGCAAGGTGAAGAGCATGGGTGACAAGGATTTAGCCAAGGCGGGCTAGTTACCGCCGATTGCCTTCGCTAAACGCCGGAATCCCTTGATACCGGCGGATAGGATGAGCGACCAACTCGGAAGACCCCTGCGCGGCCATGAGCTGATCGCAGACCAGGTGCAGCGTCTGCCGACGCGGCCCGGGGTCTACCGCATGTTCGGCGAAGAGGAGCAGGTCCTCTATGTCGGCAAGGCCAAGAACCTGAAGGCCAGGGTCTCCAACTACGCGACCCTCAACGGCCACACGAACCGCATCGCCCGCATGATCACCGAGACGGTGGCCATGGAGTTCGTGGTCACGGATACCGAAACCGAGGCGCTCCTTCTCGAAGCGAACCTCATCAAACAGCTCCGTCCACGGTACAATGTGCTGATGCGCGATGATAAGAGCTTCGCCTCGATCCTCGTCGCCAAGGACCACGACTTCCCGCAGATCCTCAAGCACCGCGGCGCCCAGAAACGCCCCGGCGAATATTTCGGCCCCTTCGCCAGCGCAGGCGCAGTCAACCGTGGGCTGAACACTTTGCAGAAGGCCTTCCTCCTCCGCTCCTGCAATGACAGCGTCTTCGAGAACAGGGACCGCCCCTGCCTCCTCTACCAGATCAAGCGCTGCGCAGCCCCCTGCACCGGCGTCGTAAACCAGCGCGAATACGCCCAACTCGTCCGTGAAGCGACGACCTTCCTGAGAGGCGGCAACCGCGAGGTGACTGCCGACCTCTCCAAGGAAATGGAAGAAGCCGCAGAGGCCCTAGACTTCGAACGTGCTGCAAGGCTCCGTGACCGCATCAGGGCCATTGCCCACCTTACCGAAAGCCAGGGCATCAACCCCGGCTCTGTCGAAGAAGCCGACGTCTTCGCGGTCCACGCGGATGGCGGACAATGCTGCGTGCAAGCCTTCTTCTTCCGCGCAGGACAGAACCTAGGCTCCCGCGCATACTATCCGAAGGCGGACAAAGAAGAGCTGCCAGCCACCATCCTCGGCGCGTTCCTCAGCCAATTCTACGATGGCCGTATGCCTCCCCGCTCCATCATGCTGAACCAAGAAATCCCCGACCGTGAGCTTCTGGGCGAAGCCCTGGGCATCAAGGCAGGTCGCAAGGTCGAGGTCTCCGTCCCCCAGCGCGGAGAGAAGCGGGACATCGTTCGCCAGGCGCTCGTCAACGCCCGGGAGGCCCTTGCTCGCCGTCTCGCGGAAACAGCCAGCCAGAAGCGCCTGATGCAGGCCCTCTGCCAGACCTTCGACCTCACCGGCAGCCCCTCCCGCGTCGAGTGCTACGACAACTCCCACATTGGCGGCACCGGAATGGTCGGTGCCATGATCGTCTCCGGCGAAGAGGGCTTCGAGAAGAACCGCTACCGCAAGTTCAACATCAAGGGCGAGGACGTCGTCGGAGGTGATGACTTCGGCGCCATGAACGAAGTCCTCTCCCGCCGGTTCTCCCGCCTCGTCAAGGAAAGCGCTCCGGGTCAGGACGATTGGCCGGGCCTCGTCGTCATCGACGGCGGCATGGGCCAGCTCTCCGCCGCCAAGCAGGCAATGGAAGATCAGGGCATCCGCGTCGGTCCCGACATCGAAGGCGGCGAGATCATGCTCATCTCCATCGCCAAGGCCCGGCGTGAGGACGCACGCGGAGGAAAGACGGCTGACCGGTCAGCAGGCGCTGTGGCGGAGCAGATCTTCGCCCCCGGCAGGGACGCCTTCATGCTGCCCCCGCGCTCGCCCGTCCTCTACTACATCCAGCGCCTGCGCGATGAGGCCCACCGGTTCGCCATCGGTGCCCAGCGCGCCAAGCGGACGAAGCAGATCAGCCAGAACCCTCTCGATGCGATCGACGGTGTCGGCGCTGCACGGAAGAAGGCCCTCCTCCACCATTTCGGCTCCGCCAAGGGCGTCAGCCGGGCGAAGGCACAGGACCTCATGTCCGTTGACGGAATATCGGAGAGCCTAGCCCAGAGAATTTATGATCACTTCCACCCGCAGGGGTAAGATCAGCTCTCTTGCAGTCTCGGGTCCTGCGTGTTGATATCGTTGTCAACGGACGCAAAGTCCTGAGGGAGAGATGCCATGAAAGCCCTAGCCGCCGCCCTTCTCGCAAGCATCCCTGCCGTCGCGGGCGCGCAGGAGATCGCCGCCGCCTATGACGCCAAGCGGTGCGTAAACCTCGGCAACGATCTCGAGCGGCCCAAAGGCGCGAGCTGGGGTGCGCGGGCGCATACGGTCGCTGACCTTGAGAAGATCAAGTCCGCCGGCTTCGACACGGTCCGCATCCCGGTGCGCTGGGACGACTACGCCGCGGACGAAGAGCCCTTCACCATCGACCCGGCCTTCTTCGAGCGGGTCGACGCGCTGGTCGAGCCGGCCCTCGCGATGGACCTCAACGTCATCCTCAACATCCACCATTTCGACGAGGTGATGGAGGAGCCGCGGGACTACGCGCGCAAGTTCCTGGGGCTTTGGCGTCAGATCGCGACCCACTACAACGATGCGCCCGACAGCCTCTGGTACGAGACCCTGAATGAGCCGCGCGACGCCCTCGAGGGTGAGCTGATGCGTGCCTATCAGGACGTTGCGGTGAAGGGCATTCGCGAGATCGATCCCGAACGGATCATCATTCTCATGGGCGACAATTGGTCGAGCATCCGCTCGCTCGAGACCAACATGGATGCGCCGGACGAGAACATCGTCTTCAGCTTCCACTATTACGACCCATTCGAGTTCACTCATCAGGGTGCGGAATGGCTCGGTGAAAACATGCCCAAAGGCAAGCGCGGCTGGGGCAATACTGACGAGCGTCAGGCCCTGAAGCGCGATGCCGACACGGCTGCCGCCTTCGCGGAAGCGACGGGGCACCGAGTGTTCCTAGGCGAGATCGGCGTCAACAGCGCGGCGAAGAACCGTGAGCGGGTGAAGTATATGGGAGCGGTGGCCGAGGAAATGGAGAAGCGCGACATCGCGTGGTGCATCTGGGCTTATACCAACACCTTCTCTCTCCATACGGATGATAAGGGCTGGGACAAGGCGGCGCTGAAGGCGCTTGGCCTAAACGCGCCTTAATGGGCGTGACTGCTCACAGCGTTTGACGATGGAGGCACGGCGGGTCCTGATAGGCGCAGCCAATAAGGAGCTCCGCCATGATCTCAGCTCTCGCAGCTGCCGCCCTCGCCCTCACCGTTCAGACCGACGCGCCGCGCCTCAACGCTGATTCGACCCTCGCGATTATCGAAGGCTGCAAAGCCTATGCTGAGGAGAATGAGCTGGCAGTGGCGATCGCCGTGCTTGACGACCGCCTCAAGATGGCAGGCTACTTGCGCATGGATGGCGTCCGCCAGGGCCCTGCCGACCTCGCAGTCAAAAAGGCCGAGTACGTCGCAAGCTGGGGCCATGAGACCAAGGTGCTCGCCGAGGCCGTGGGCGAAGGCCGCCTCGGCTGGGCGATGACCACGGGTGGCCCTTCGGTCGAGGGCGGCGTTCCGGTCTACTCTGACGGTGTGCTCTTGGGCTCGGTCGGGGTCTCAGGCGCACCGGCCGTCGAGGACGCCAAATGCGCCCGCGCCGGGATCGAGAAGGCTGGCTTGAGGGACAGCCGCTAAGCTCTCGCGTTTTCAGCGAAAGTGGGCCCGGTTTCGCGGTTCGAAAACGCGAGCCAACAAGAAGCTAGCGGTTGTCCATCTCCTGCTGTCGCATAGGCATTGAGTCGATCAGTGTGGTGAGGGTTTCGAGCTCAACGCTCTCCTCCCACCGGCCCTTGATCTGGCCGTCCTTGCCGACGAGCACGATCTCGGGCTTGCCCGGAGCAACGCCGTAGCGCTGGAAGAGGTCTTCCAGCGCGCCGGGAGCCTTGAGCGCCCTGCCCCGGACATTCTGGCCGCCCTCATCGAAGAGGGTGATGCCCACGCCCCGTGCGCCGAAATTGACGACCACGATCTCCCGCTCAGCGAAGGCTGCGTTCTTCTCCGTCGTGCCGATCTGGTCACGGACGAAGTCGTTGTGAACGATCAGGATACGCCGCTTCCACTGAAGCTGGTCGAGGAGCGGCCCCACCGGAGCGGAGACCACCGGGTCAGGCGTCCGCTCCACCCCGCCGAGCGCGGGGGGCTGCGCTGCGGCGAGGCTGAGCGATGCGAGGAGTGCGGTGAGCACGGCGACTAAGCCTCGAAGCCCTTGGCCCACTCATTGAGGAGCCGGACGCCGAAGCCCGTTGCGCCCTTGGGCGATGTGTCGGAGTCCTTCTTGACCCAGGCTGAACCCGCGATGTCGAGGTGCGCCCAAGGCGTACCCTTCTCAACGAAGCGCGAAAGGAAAGCAGCAGCCGAAGAGCTGCCGCCGTCACGACCGCCAATGTTCTTCATATCTGCGACGTCGGACTTGATCATGTCGCGGTGCGCATCACCGAGCGGCATCCGCCAGAGCTCATCACCCGAAGTGTCACCAGCTTCGAGAAGCGCCGTGGCGAGGCTGTCATCTTCCGTGAACAGACCACCATACTCATGGGCCAGCGCGATGATGATCGCACCGGTCAGGGTCGCCAGGTCGACCATGGCTTTAGGTTGGTGGAACTTCTGGCAGTAGGTCAGCACGTCACCGAGGACCAGGCGGCCTTCAGCGTCCGTGTTCAGGATCTCGACGGTCTGGCCGGACATGGTGTCGACGATATCGCCCGGACGCTGGGCATTCCCGTCGGGCATGTTCTCGACAAGGCCGATCAGGCCCACGGCGTTGACCTTAGCCTTGCGGCCGGCGAGCGCGCGGATGGCACCCACGACGGCTGCCGAGCCGCCCATGTCCATCTTCATCTCGTCCATGTTCGCGCCGGGCTTCAGCGAGATGCCGCCCGTGTCGAAGGTCACGCCCTTGCCGATAAAGGCGATCGGCTTTTCGCTGCCACCGCCCGACCATTTCATGACGACCATCTTGCTCTCACGAACAGAACCCTGACCGACGCCGAGCATCATGTGCATGCCGTGCTTGGCGAGCTCTTTCTCACCGAGGATCTCGATCTCGACGCCGAGGCCTTCGAGCTCTTCCTTGCAGAGCTCAGCGTAGCTCTCGGGGTGCAGGACGTTCGGCGGCTCGGTGACGAGATCGCGGGCAAGCTTTACACCGTCGGCAACGGCGCCAAGAGCGTTGTAGCTGTCTTCCGCGTTCGGATCGTCAGAGACCACGTTGATCTTCTGGAGCTTCGGCAGCTCATCCGCCTCGGCCTTCTTCATGTATTTGGTAAAGCTGTAGGAGCGGAGCATCGCGCCGTAGGCGACGTCTGCCGCTGCGCCTCCGGGGGCGAGGATGGTCAGCTCTTTTGCGCGGCGGACAGCCTGGGCAGCGATCTTGCCGCCGAGCTTCTGCATGGCGAGGGCCTTGTCAGCATCGATCTCACCAGCGCCGAGCAGCATCAGGGTCGCTTCGGGCATGGCTTCAGGGCCTGCGATCACGACGGTCTGGCCGGGCTTACCAGAGAAGTCCGAGGCTTTCGCTGCGCGCTTGGCCTCCGCTTCGGCTGCGCTCAGGCCAGCGGGGAGAGAAATCGCGGCATCCTTGGCCACGGGCACGACGATCATGCCGGAATTGGGGATGTCTTTTGTGAAGTTTAATTGCATCGCGTCATTCTCCTCGGGCTCGGGGCCTCGTATCGTTCGTCACAGGCGTGCTAGGCGTCGCCAGCGATTTGGGGAACCCGCCCCGTTTGTCCAGATGATCAAAGGTCCGTAGTGAGCCGTCTCGACCGTTACCTCTTCCAAGCGACGTCGCTGCCCTTTCTGATGATCCTCATCTGCACGACGGCCGTGGCGTGGCTGACCCAGGTGCTGCAACGGATGGACATCATCGTCGATGATGGCGGGACGATAGCAGCCTTCCTCAAGATCACGCTCCTCCTGATCCCGAGCCTTGTCGGTATCGTGATCCCCGTCGCGCTCCTCGCGGCGTGTCTCTACATCCTCAACGTCCTGATGGTGGATAGCGAGATCCCGGTCATGCGCGCAGCTGGCGCCAGCCGGTTCAGGATCGCGCGGGCGCTTCTCCTTCTCGGCTTCATCGCGGCAGGGGCGGTCTACTGGATCAACCTCGACCTCGCGCCGAAGAGCCACCGTCAGCTTCGCGAGACGGTCTGGGATGTGAGGTCCAATATCGCCTCGTCATTGGTCCGGGATCAGGTGTTCACCGACGTCACAGGCCAAGTCACTTTCTACGCCGAAGAGGTCCGGCCGGGCGACCAATATGTGGGCCTGCACATCTACGATACGCGGAATACCGAACGGCCGGTCACCTACACGGCAGAGAACGGTCTTTTCACCGTAACCGAGGCAGGGCCTAGGCTTTACCTGCTTAGGGGCACCGGTCAGTGGAAGGATGCCGAGACGGGCGAGATCGAGATCGTGCGCTTCGAGGAGACGGCTGTAGACCTCGAAGGGTTTGCGGACGGACGACCGGTCAACAAACCGTGGGAGACTTCCGAGCGGTTTCTGAGCGAGCTTTTCAACCCCGATCTCGAACGGCCCTATAACCAAGAGTATCAGGGCGTCTTCAGGGCCGAGGGCCATGCCCGGTTGGCGACGCCTCTCTACTGCATCGCCTTCGTCCTGATCTCGGCGGTTGTGATGCTATCCGCGACGACGAGCAGGCGGGGATACGGTCGGCGCATCCTGATCGCCGCTGCGGTCTGTGCCCTCCTCCGCATCTTCGGCTTCCTTGCTCAGAGCCTCGCTTCGGAGAACGCTCTCTTTGACCGGGTGCAGTACGGGCTGCCTCTCCTCGGGATCGCCGTGGCCAGCATCGCGCTGATCAACCCGCGGAGCGTGTCGTCCCGAACCTTGAGAGAGATTGAGGCACCGACACCGAAACGGGAAGGAGCTCCGGCATGATCGGTCTGACCCTTCCCGAGCGGTACATCATGCAGCGCACCTTGCGCGGTATCATCGTGCTCGGTCTCGCGTCCTTTGGCCTGACCGTTTCGATCGACTTCCTCGAAGCCCTTCGGCAGGTCAGCGAGCTGCCAGGCGCTGGTGCAGCGCAGGCGTTCGAGCTCACGCTCCTCAGGACGCCCCAGCTCCTGATGATCCTGTCGCCATTCATCGTCCTCTTCGGCACGCTGATGGCCTTTGCCCAGCTTGCGGGCTCTTTGGAGATTGCCGTCTTCAGGGCCGCAGGCTTCTCGGTCTGGCGTGTGGTCGGGGCGCCGGTCCTCTTGGCGCTGGCCATCGGCATGTTCCTGATCGCCGTGGTCGATCCGCTGACGACGCGCATGTCGCTGACCGCCGACAACAAGCTCGCTTCCTACCGGGGCGGCGCGACGGAGACGACGCCCAAGGCGTTCCGCGATGGTGTCTGGCTCAGGCAAGACCTTGCCGAGGGTCAGGTCCTGATCGTCCGTGCCGAGCGGATCAATGTGACCACCGGGGAGTTCGGCGAGCTCCTCGTCTGGAGAAAGACGCCCATCGGGACCCTGATCGAGCGCTTCGACGCGGCGGACGGTCAGCTCGAAGGACAGACCCTCACCCTCCTCGATGCCAAGCGTTCCGTGCCTGGAGCTGATCTTTCGGCAGAGGTGGGCGACGTCTCCTTCCCCATGACCTTTGTCATCGACGACCTCGCCAAGTCCGGTGACCGGCCGGAGGTGCTGCACCTCTGGAACCTGCCGGGCCTCATGGCGCGGATCGGCAATGCGGGCATCCCGCTCGAGCCCTATGCGCTGAGGCTCAACGAGATCTTCGCGACGCCGGTAAAGCTCGCAGCGATGGCGGTCCTCGCCTGCGTCTTCGCCCTCCCCATCCACGCCCGCGGAGGCGGGACGGCGCGGCTGATCCTGTCCGGTATCGCGGCGGGGTTCCTGTCCTTCATCCTGATCCAGTTCAGCCAGACGATCGGTGAAGCGGGCCTCATCCCGGCAAGGATTGCGGCCTGGACACCGCCGCTCGTCACACTGCTGGTCGGATTGACGATTCTTCTTTTCCAAGAAGACGGTTAGGCGCTCCTTCCCCCTTGAGACGTGGTTAAGACCGGTTCACTAGGGAAGTCTGGCCCACCGGAGACCTCATGCTCGCCAGCCTCCTCTTCTCGCTCAGCGCTGCCCTGACCGTTCAGGCGACAGAGCTGCCCCCTGCGCAGGAAGACGATGTCCTTCTGTCTGCGGAGCGGGTCTATCGCGAGGACGAGAACGGCAAGCTGATCGCGGAAGGCGACGTCCGCGCAGCGAGCGAAGAGCGCTTCGTCCGGGCCGACCGGGTGATCTACGATCCTGAAACCGGCCTCGTCACCGCCGAGGGCAATGTCGCGGTGAAGGACGAGAACGGGCAGCTCTATTTTGGCGACACGGTGGTCCTGTCCAAGGACCTGAGGAACGGCATCGCGGAGGCGTTTGCTGCCGAGTTGGCACCAAACGGAACGCTCGGCGCTGCCTCAGCGATCAGGCGGGCCAACGGCAAGAACGAGCTCAGGCGCGCGAAGTTCACCCTGTGCGAAGTCTGCGACGAGGGGCTGCGCGCAGACCGTCCGGTGTGGCAGCTGAAAGCCCGCCGGGTCATTCAGGACGAGGAGAACAAGGTCCTCCGGTTCCGCGACGCTTTCCTCGAAATCTTCGGTGTACCTCTTATTTATACGCCTTACGCCCAGCTCCCGGACCCTTCGGTCGAGCGGGCATCGGGTATCCTTCCCCCTGAGATCGGCGGATCCACCCGGCGCGGGACCGAGGTGGAACTCCCTTACTATTTCGCCATCTCGAACTATCAGGACTTCACCTTCTCGCCGCGGAACTTCTCCGATCTCGGACTGCTGATGAAGGGTGAGTATCGCCGGAACACGCACAACTCCGACCTGATCATTCAGGCTGGGGTCATCAATCCGACGAACGACCTGACAGAAGAAGGCGGCGACCCCGACTCGACGCGCTGGCACTGGTTCAGCCGCTACCGCCGCGACCTGCCGATGCAATGGCAGCTCGAGGCCGATATCGATGGTGTCTCGGACAAGGGCTATTCCCTCATCTACGACATTGCGCCCGAGGGTGAGCTGCAGGAGGAGATCAACATCCTCCGTCCTGACAGGCTTGCGAGCAATCTCAGCTTTTCTCGGAATACGGAGCAATCTCGCACGGACCTCACTGGCTATCTGTTCCAGACACTGCGCCTGAACGAAGACCAGCGCTTCACCGCGCAGGCCCTGCCGCGGATCAGGCATGACCGTTTCTACAAGGCTCCCGGTGGCGAGATCACCGTCGGCGGCAGCCTGCTGAGCCTCCTGCGCGAGGACGGCGTCGACAGCTTCCGTGGCTCGGCGCACCTGCGCTACCAGGGCGTGAAGCTCACCCGCAGCGGTCACCGCTTCGAGGCCTATGGCGAGGTGCGCGGCGATCACTATGCCTATCGCGACGCCGATCAAGGCATCCAGCCCTGCAATGTCGCGGACAGGTTCTACAACACTTGCCGCCAGTTCCTACCGCGGGATGGTCAGGAGACGGAGTTTCAGGTCTCTCGCTTCCTGCCGACCATCGGCGCGGAGTGGTCCTACCCCCTCGCCCGCATTGGCGAGAACACGAGCTTCATAATCGAGCCTCGCGTGCAGGCGGTCGTCAGCCCGACGCGCAGCTTCCGGGACGACATCTTCAACGAGGACAGCCAGTTCTTCCAATTCGATCAGATCACCCTCTTCGACTATAACAAGTCGACGGGCCTCGATCTTTGGGAAGACGGCCAGCGGGTGAATGCGGGCGTCTCGGGCACGGCAGCGCTCGGCTCCGGCCTCACGGTCAACGGCATGATCGGCAACCAGTTCCGTCGCGAGCAATCCGACGCCTTCGATGATGAAGGCGGCATCGGTGAGGTCCAGTCGGACTATGTCGGCGCGGTCGACATCCGCATCGGCAAGAACCTTGTGCTCGATAACCGCTTCCGGATTGATGACGACACAGGCGCCTTCAGGCGGCTCGAATCGCTCGTCTCCTCGCGCATCGGTCCCCTCTCGGCAAACCTCAACTATCTCCGTGTAGAGAGTGATGACTTCGAGACGAACCAGATCCTCGACGAGTTCCTGACGGTCTCGGCTGCGTGGCGGGTGAACAAGCATCTCAGCATCGCGGCGCGTCAGGCCCAGAACCTCGACTCTGGCGAAAGCACCCAGACGGAGTTCGCCGTCCGCCTTGCCAACCGCTGCGCGGCTGTCTCGATCCGCTACCGGTTCGACAACTCGACGGTCGCAGGCTTTGAGCAGGATGAGGAAATCCTCGTGAAGTTCGACATCCTCGGCTTCAACTAAGGCCGCAACGCGAAAGCCTTCGTAATGCCGTAAAATCGGTCTTATGTGGGCGCCATGTCCGATCCGAAACCAGACCTCGAAAGCGCCCGCCAGACCAAGCTGAGCGAGCAGATCTCCAACCTCGGCCTCCTCTTCCCCTATCTGTGGAAGGAAGGGCGGCCGTGGTTCAAGGTCAGGATCGTTCTTTCGATCGTCGTGATCATCCTGGGCTCCTTCATCACGGTGCAGGCGCCGCTGGTGCTCGCGGACGGGATCAACCGGATTGCTGAGCAGGACCTGACCCAAGGGATCATCGCCTCGGTCATGGGCTTCATCGTCGGCTATGGCCTCTTGCGGTTCCTGTCGGCGGCGATCCCGAACCTGCGGGAGTTTCTGTTCGCCAAGGTCGGCCAGACGGCCCAGCGCGAAGTGGGCGTCGATGTCTTCCGGCACCTGCAGGGGCTGTCCTTACGCTTCCACCTCGAGCGGAAGACGGGGAGCCTTCAGCGGGTGATGGAGCGCGGGAACCGGTCGATCGATTTCCTCTTCCGTTTCCTCCTCTTCAATATCGGGCCGACGCTGCTGCTTCTTGGCTTTGTCTGCATCATCTTCGCGGCGCGGTACGAGCTGGCGCTGTCGGCGGTCGCGCTGGTGACGGTGGTGGGGTACTTCTGGTTCACGGCCAGCTCGACCGAGTGGCGGCTGAAGTTCCGTAGGGAGATGAACGAGAGGGACCAGCAGGCGGCCCAGCGCTCGGTCGATGCCCTTCTCAACTACGAGACCGTGAAGCTGTTCGGTGCCGAGGCGCGTGAGACACACCGCTACTCGAAGGCTCTTGAGAGCTATCAGGATGCGGCCATCCGCTCGAACCGCTCCCTCGCATGGGTGAACATCGGCCAGGCCGCTATCATGAATGGCGGGATGATCGCAGCGCTGGGGCTGACCGCGCAGGGGGTCGGTGATGGGCGTTACGGGGTCGGTGAGCTGACGGCTGTAAGCCTCATCATGATGCAGCTCTACCAGCCCCTCAACATTCTCGGCTTCGCCTATCGCGAGATCAAACAGTCGCTGATCGATATGGAGAAGATGTTCGCCCTTCTGAAGATCAGGCCGGATGTCGCCGACCGTCCGCATGCGGAGGCTCTCTCTGTCACCGAGGGCTCGGTGTGGTTCAGGAACGTGCGCTTTGGCTATGGCCGGGGGCGCGAGGTCCTGAGAGGCATCAGCTTCGAGGCGCCCGCGGGGAAGAAGACGGCCATTGTCGGTCCGTCTGGCGCGGGCAAGTCAACGATCGCACGGCTTCTCTTCCGGTTCTACGATGTGACGGGCGGCGCGGTGCTAATCGGTGATCAGGACATTCGCGACGTGACGCAGGCAAGCCTTCGCGCCGGGATCGGGGTGGTTCCTCAGGACACGGTCCTTTTCAACGACACGATCGGCTACAATATCGGCTATCCCCGCCCTCGCGCGACACCGGACGATATCGAGAAGGCAGCATGGGCTGCGCAGATCCACGACTTCATCCAGACCCTGCCCGATAAGTACGACACGGTCGTTGGCGAGCGCGGCCTCAAGCTCTCAGGCGGAGAGAAGCAGCGGGTGGCGATTGCGCGGTCTATCCTCAAGAACCCCCCTCTCCTCATTCTCGACGAGGCGACCTCGGCGCTCGATAGCGAGACCGAGGCCGGTATCCTCAGTGCCCTGAACGAAGTGTCCAAGGGCAGGACGTCGATCGTGATCGCGCACCGCCTTTCGACGATCGTGGATGCGGACCGCATCGTGGTGCTCGACCAGGGTCAGGTGGCAGAGATTGGGACCCATGCGGAGCTTCTGGCGAAGGACGGCCTCTACGCCCGGCTTTGGCAGCAGCAATCGTCCGCACGGAGCCGTGAAGACGAGACGGTCAGCTGAGCCATTTGCAACAAAGCTCACATTGAGTCGCAAAGTTCCCGTTTTCTGCGTCGCCGCCGCAATGGAACGAACTAGACCCTAAAGTCCGTGTTAGAGGGTCAGACAACGCGAAAGGGTATTGTCATGGGTAAGATTGTTGCTGCTGTCGTGGTCGTTGTGCTGGCCTTCCTTGGCTACACTTGGCTCTTCGACACCGACATTGAAGGCGGTGAGATTCCTGAAGTCGAAGTCCAGGGTGACGTCGAGCTTCCCGAAGTCGAAGTTCGCGGCCCCGAAGTTGACGCAGGCATGAAGGAAGTCACCGTTGAAGTCCCGACTGTCAGTGTTGACGTTCCGGAAGACGACGCTGATGGCGAAGAGACTGAAGTCATGGACGACGAAGGCCTCAATGTTGACGTTGATGCAGACGTCGACGCTGATGTCGATGTCGACGAAAACGACGAACCGAACCGCTAATCGCGGACAGGACTAGCGTCTGAAGAGCCGGGCCCGCGTCATGCGGCCCGGCTTTTTCGTGCGCTCAGTCACGCAGGGCTTTTTGGATGTCGGCCTGGATTTCCGGCACGATGTCCTCTTCGAACCAGGGGTTCTTCCGGAGCCATGCCGTGTTGCGCCAGCTGGGATGGGGCAGGACATAGAGCTTGGCCCCCGTAGCAGGCTCTCTTGGATAGTCGCGCCACGCACGGACTGTCTCGGTGAGGGTCTTCCGTTTCGCCTTTCCGAGGTGCCAATCCTGGGAATAGCTGCCCACCAAGAGGGCGACTTCGAGGGTCCCTTCAAGAAGTCCGAGCACCCGTTTGCGCCAAATCTCGGCGCAGACCTTGGGCGGAGGCAGGTCACCGCCCTTCCCTGTCTTTCCGGTGCCGTCATAGCCGGGGAAGCAGAAGGCCATCGGCGCGATGGCGAAGCGGCCGCTGTCATAGAATTGGGCCTCGTCGACACCCAGCCATTGGCGCAGCCGGACGCCTGAGGGATCGAGGAAGGGCTTGCCGCCCTGATGGGCGAGATTGCCCGGCGCCTGGCTGAAGATGCCGATCCGCGCGCCTTCGGGCAGCTGGAAGATGGGCCGGGCCTCGGGAATGAGACCCTCCCTCTCGCAGTGGCGACACGCCGAGAGCGCGCCGATCAGCTCGTCTCTAAGCTCAGGCGTTGCCAACGGGCTCGAGATCGACGTCGAGGATCGCCATGTGGAAGTCGTAGGACAGGTCCTCGTCCTCATCATCGCGGGTCAGAACGCCGATGAACTCCTCACCGATATAGACTTCGGAGCTGTCTTCCTTGTTGGGGCGGCCCCGGACGGTGAGGTCCTGGGTGTTGAAACGGCCGCGCAGGAAGGTCTGGAGGAGATTACGTTCTTGATCGTTCATGGTCATCCGCGTGTTCTTGTCTTGGCCCATGGAGTGCTTCCTCCTAAGCCCCGCGTCAAGTTCAGGATCGAAAAGGTATCCCCATGCGCAGCTTCGTGACCGCTCTCCTCGCCAGCCTCGCCCTCACTTCGTGCGGAGTGGATGGCGACGCCACGTCAGGTACGGTCGAGAGCTTCATCAGGCTGCCAGCGCCGGGAGCCGACATGTCTGCGGCGTACCTTTCCGTGACCAGCGATCAGGATGACCGCCTCGTCTCCGCGACGATCGAAGGGGTGGACCGGGTCGAGCTGCATACTGTCCTCGACGAGAACGGCGTCATGAAGATGCGCCAAGTCGAGGGCTATGACGTGGCTGCCGGCGAGACGCTAATTCTCAAGCCAGGCAGCAACCACCTGATGCTGTTCGGTCTCGGCGGCGGTTTCGAAGCGGGTGAGACGCGGGACGTGACCCTGACCTTCGCCAGCGGCCGGGTGGAGACCCTTCCGATTGAGGTCAAGGATCCCCTCCGCAGCGGCGGCGGTCACTCAGGCCACTGATTTTTCTCAGAGCACCCTGCCCGCAATGGCTTTGAGCTTTTCGACGGCCTTCGGGTCGCGCGCTTCGGGCGCGGTCACGATGGCGTAGTCGAGGCAGGTGTCGATGCCGTCAGGGCTCGGTGTCCTCTCGGTACCGATCATCTTGGTGATCTCGCCGACGGTCTTATGGCCCTTGTCACGGTTCTGGCCGAGGATGGCGAGGACTGACGCCACGTCCACGGCGCCGTTGTCTTCGTGCCAGCAGTCATAGTCGGTGACCATGGCGAGGATGGCGTAGGGAAGCTCTGCCTCACGGGCGAGCTTGGCTTCGGGCATCGCCGTCATGCCGATCACATCCATGCCCCATGAGCGGTAGAGCTCGCTCTCAGCTTTGGTCGAGAATTGCGGGCCTTCCATGACGAGGTAGGTGCCCCCGCGATGCACCTTGGCACCTGCGGCTTCGGCGGCCTGGGCGGCTTCCTCCGAGAGGCGCGAGCAGACCGGGTGGGCTATGGAGACGTGGGCGACGCAGCCTGTCTCGAAGAAGCTCGGTGTGCGTCCCTTCGTGCGGTCAACGAACTGATCGACGGCGACGAAGTGGCCGGGCGCGAGCTCCTCCCGGAACGATCCGCAGGCGGAGAGGCTGAGCATATCGGTCGCGCCGAGCATCTTCGCTGCCGCGACGTTGGCGCGGGCGTTGAGGTCTGACGGCGGGATCGAGTGGCCCTTGCCATGGCGGGAGAGGAAGAGAACGCGGACGCCGTTCAGCCTGCCGACCGTGACGGGTGCTGAGGGCTTGCCCCACGGGGTCTCGACATCGCGCTCGTCCTCAATCGTCAGGCCGGGCATCTCGTAGATGCCGGAGCCGCCGAAGATGGCGAGGCAGGTTTCGCGTGTGTCGGTCATGGGGTGCTCCTCGGGTGTTTCGCGTGCGGTAGCAGGGTTGGGTGCGCTTCGCGCGCTTTGTTTTTTTGATAGGTCCTGGATCAAGTCCAGGATCCATCACGAAAAAAGCCGCCGACCCGAGGGGCGGCGGCTTTTCAAAAGGAAATCCAGAGAGAGCTTAGTGCTCGATGTTCGCCGAGCTCCAGATCTGGCGGTACGAGGCATACGTGATGCCTGCGAAGATGAAGAGGTAGGCCATGACGAAGGTGCCCATGCCCTTGCGCTCGTCGAGCTTCGGCTCAGCGGCCCAGGCGAGGTAGCTCACCACGTCCTTAGCGTACTGCTCGATCGTCTCTTCGGTGCCGTCTTCATAGGTGACGATGCCGTCCGTGAGCGGAGACTTCATCTTGAAGGCACCGCCGTAGATGTGGCCGTCGGAGGAGACGTATTTCGGGTCTTCCGCAGCGCGCACGGCGTCTTCGATGATCTCACCGTTCTCGTCGATGTACTCAGGCTTCATCAGGCTGAGCGTGTCGCCGGGATAGTAAGGATTGTAGTACTGACCACCCGGGACCTCGATCGTCTTGAGGTCTTTCTCCGGATAACCCGTCAGCAGGCTGTAGATGTAGTTCGCGCCGTTGACGCGGGCCTTCACGAGGAGGCTCATGTCCGGCGGATAGGCGCCGCCATTGGCCGAAGCTGCCTGCTGCACGTTCGCATACGGCGAAGGCAGATAGTCAGCGGGCAGGCCTGGACGCTCGAACATGTCGCCTGCTTCGTCAGGGCCATCGGTGATCGTGTATTCAGCCGCGAGGGACTTCACGATCGGGTTCTGGGCCGGGTCGGAACAGTCGGTGGAATCAGGCAGGCCAAGCTCGACCGGGCACTCTTCGAGGTAGAACGGACCGGCCGGGTCACCGAGGTGACGGAAGGCGATCAGCTTCATCGAGTGACAGGCCGCGCAGACCTCGCGGTAGACCTGGAAGCCGCGCTGGAGGCTGTCGCGGTCATAGTGACCAAACGGGCCGTCCCAATACCACTCCTTGGACTTGGGTTCCTTGGCAACGCCAGCAGCAGAGGCGGCACCGGGGAGGATGGCTGCCGCAAGAGCGGCAGCGGTGAGGAGCTTCTTCATCATCATTCTTACTCCGCCGGAGCCGGCTGTGCGCCGCCTGCGGTAATGGGAGCCGGGCTCTTCGCCTTGCCCTTCTTCGCTTTGTCGCTGAGCACCGCGTCGGCAATCGACTTGGGCAGCGGCAATGGTTTCTCCGTGACC
This sequence comes from Parvularcula mediterranea, assembly GCF_013085255.1. Lineage (GTDB taxonomy): Bacteria > Pseudomonadota > Alphaproteobacteria > Caulobacterales > Parvularculaceae > Parvularcula > Parvularcula mediterranea. The sequence continues at coordinate 1,543,994 of NZ_JABFCX010000002.1, read as the reverse complement.
GACAGGACCGGCAGGATCACCAGGAAGTAGGCGAAGTAGTAGAGCGTCAGGATCTTGGCGAAGACGACATAGATGCCTTCCGCCGGTTGAGCGCCGAGCCAGCCGAGGCCGAAGAAAGCAACCATCAGGGCCCAGAAGAACTGCTTCGCGATCGGACGGTAGCGCATCGAGCGCACCTTCGAACGGTCAAGCCACGGCACGACGAACCAGATCAGGATCGAGCCAAACATCGCGATAACGCCGCCGAGCTTGGAGTCGATGAAGAGGAAGTTGAAGTCGATCGCCCGCAGGATCGCGTAGAACGGCAGGAAGTACCATTCGGGCACGATGTGCGCAGGTGTCACCAGAGGATCGGCTTCGATATAGTTGTCCGGGTGCCCAAGCGCGTTCGGCATGTAGAAGACGAACGCCGCGAAGAGCAGCAGGAAGACGACGATCGCGAAGCCATCTTTCACCGTGTAGTACGGGTGGAACGGCAGCGTGTCCTTCTTCACGTCCTTCACATCGACGCCGGACGGGTTGTTGTTGCCCGGCACGTGCAGCGCCCAGATGTGCAGGATCACAGCACCTGCAATGAGGAACGGCAGCAGGTAGTGCAGCGCGTAGAAGCGGTTGAGCGTCGGGTTGTCGACCGAGAAGCCGCCCCAGAGGAGCGTCTTGATCGGGTCACCGATCACCGGGATCGCCGAGAAGAGCGAGGTGATAACCGTCGCGCCCCAGAAGCTCATCTGACCCCAGGGGAGAACGTAGCCCATGAACGCGGTTGCCATCATCAGGAGGAAGATGACCACGCCGAGGATCCAGAGGATCTCACGGGGCGCCTTGTAGGAGCCGTAGTAGAAGCCGCGCGCGATGTGGGCATAGACCGCGATGAAGAACATCGAGGCGCCGTTCGCGTGCGTGTAGCGCATCAGCCAGCCATAGTTCACGTCGCGCATGATGTGCTCGACCGACAGGAAGGCATAATCGACATGCGCCGTGTAGTGCATGGCGAGGACGACACCGGAGACGATCTGAACCATCAGGCAGATCGCGAGGATGCCGCCGAAGGTGTACCAGTAGTTCAGGTTCTTGGGCGTCGGGAAATCGACGAAGCTGTCATAGCCGAGGCGGACGATGGGCAGACGCTCATCCACCCATTTCTCGACCCCGGTCTGCGGGTTGTAAGTGCTTTGATGGGACATGCGTTACCCCAGTCGGATGTTGGTTTCGGACAGGAACTCGAGCGGCGGAACCGGGAGGTTCGTCGGCGCTGGGCCCTTACGGATACGGCCTAGGCTGTCGTAGTGCGAACCGTGGCAGGGGCAGAACCAGCCGCCGAAGTCGCCGCGGTTCTCGCCGGTCTCGGTGCCAAGCGGAACACAGCCAAGGTGGGTGCAGACGCCGAGGACGACGACAAAGCCGCCCTGCTGGATGCGGTTCTCGAGGGTCGCATCGGCGGTGCCGATATTGTCGTTGCGGGCCTGGGCGTCCTTCAGGGTCGCCATCGCCACGCCGTCGTCGGTGGCCTGCTCGTCTTCCGTCAGGCGGCGGATGAACACAGGCTTGCCCTGCCAGATCGTCTTCACGGCCTGACCCGGCTCGACGCCAGCCACGCTGACCTCTTTTTGGGCGAGCGCGCGGACGGCGGCATCGGGTGCGAGCTGGCTGACGAGCGGGATCACGATCCCTGCGCCTGCCGCCGCCGCGGTGCCTGCTGCGAGCAGGTGAATGAACTCACGCTTGGTGGGTTCGTTCGAGTCGGGCTGGACCCAGTCGCCTTTCGGCCGGTGCTGGTTGATCAGTTCGCCCTGGTCTTCGGTCGTGGAACTCATCGTTGCCTACAATACCTTCTAAATTTTCCTGCCGCAGGTGCCACGAAGCGCCCGCGAGGTCTAGTGTGCAGGTGCGGGATTGCCGCCCTTTTGTAAATGTGCCGGGTGGTCGCGCGACCCGCGCTCCGGGATGACATATCTGCCAGATATTGCGGTGAACTTAGGGCCAGAAGGCAAAATGATCCGGCGTCTCGCCTGTGCGCCTCGGCCTCGCTGAACCCCATAAAACCCGCAGTCCCTGACGAGCATGCTTCAGGTAAGAGCTCAGCTGTTCATTTGGAGGCGCGGCGCCTGCGTCAAAGGTGGTCTGCGGCCTCGGCTGCATACGAGACATTCCTGAGTTGTGGTGCTTCAGGGTCTCCCCTACCCGTCCCGCCATGACAGACCTCGACCTTCAGAAATCTCGCGCCAGCCAGTGGTTCCGCTCTCTTCAGGAGCAGCTCATCGCAGCCTTCGAGAAGCTCGAGGACGATGGCGGCGATCTCTATGACGGGATGGAGCCCGGGCGATTCGAGCTCGAGGAATGGGAGCGCGGTCCTGAGCAAGGCGGCGGCCGCATGGGCCTCATCGAAGGCCGGGTCTTCGAGAAGGCTGGCATCCATTTCTCCGAAGTGCACGGAGAGTTTTCCGAGGAGTTCCGGGCGCAGATCCCCGGTGCTGAAGAGGACCCGCGCTTCTGGGCCTGCGGGGTCAGCTTGATTGCCCACACCCGCAACCCCCATGCCCCTGCCGCGCACATGAACACCCGGATGGTGGTCACGTCGAAGCAGTGGTTCGGCGGCGGCGGAGACCTCAACCCGATGCTGTCAGCCTATCGAACGCAAGAGCACGACGATTCGGTCTTTTTCCATGAGGCCATGGAGAAAGCCTGCGCGGCCAGCGCGTCAGGCGACTATCCACGGTTCAAGGAGTGGTGCGACACCTACTTCTGGCTGCCCCACCGGGACGAGCCCCGGGGCATCGGCGGCATCTTCTACGACCGGCTGAACACGGGTGACTGGGAGGCGGACTTCGCCTTCACCAAGGCGACGGGCGAGCAGTTCCTCGCCGCCTACCCTGCCCTTGTCGCCAAGCGGATGGACCAGCCGTGGACGGATGATGAGCGCGAGGAGCAGATGTTTCAGCGCGGCCGGTATGCGGAGTTCAACCTGCTCTACGATCGCGGCACGACCTTTGGGCTCAAGACCGGAGGCAATGTGAAGTCGATCCTGTCGAGCCTGCCGCCTGTGGCGACCTGGCGCTCGCGCTAGTCCCTGCCTCCGCGGAGGCCGTCGAGCCCACCAGCAATGCAGGCGACCCCTGCCGCAAGGCTCCCCCATGCGCCCCAGCCCATGAGCTGGGCGCTGCTTTCAAGCAGGGTCAGGACCGCTGCGACCGCGCCAGCAGCCCCGACGATCAGCACGACGAGGCTCGTGAGCCTGCCGATGAGAGGCAGGAGGCCAAAGACCGAGAGGACGGCGGCGATGGCTCCTCCGATCACGGTGTAGGTGACGAGACGGTCCCTGAGGCTACCCGTCGGCGCGCACTCGCCGGTGAAGCTCGGGTTGAGATCGAGGAAGCAGTCCTTCGTCGTCTCGGCGAGATCATAGCCGTAGACCTGGCCTTCGCCCGCTCCCGTCCAAGGGCCTGCATAGGCGACGAGCGCAAGAACGAGCGGCAGAAAGACCCTGATCATCGGCGTGACCCCCACGGAAAGACCGGGGAGCATTAACCTATTGAGACCGCGCGCTCTAGCGCCTGATGCTGTCGCCGCTGAGATTTCGCATGTCGGAGACGAGCGTTTCGGACGAGTCGCCTATGCGCTGCCGCCTGTCTGCATGGCGGTCGTAAAGCGAGGAAAGCCGGGTCTTCGCAAGCTCCAGACGCCCCTGAATATGAGCGATGTCGCCTCGGATGTCTTCGAGCGCCGAGAAGACGCGGGGGTCGACCGCGGGCGGGATGTCGTTGGCGGGACCCTGCTCCGGAAGCCTTGGCTGGCCTTCGCCGAAACGTGGGAAGGACCTGCTGGGTGCCCCGGCGGCTTCGGAGCCAAGGTCGAGGAGCGCGCGCTCGATATCGCTGGCGGATGGAACGTCTGCTCCCGACGCATCGGGCATGACGTGGCGGGCTTCGAGGGTGCTGCCTTCCTCCCGCACGAGCCGCGCGATGGCGTCGTCAAGGAGGCTGCCTGCCTTGCCAATCAGGCTGTCACTCGCGATCGAGAATGCGTCGATGGCATCGTCCGAGACCCGGATGGCGAGGCCCGAGGCTGCCAAGACGCTCTCGATAAAGCGGCGCATCTCGCCGGGCTGCATAGCTCCGATAATCAGCGCCGGAACGCCGAAGGCACGCGCCAGTGTAGGGTCTGACGTGCTGATCAGTGCGCAGAGGCCTGCGCCTCCCTCGTCCATTGGCCTGCAGAGCTCAGCGAGCTCTTCGCGGCATTCGGGCTGGGCGGTCTGAAGGTTCGGCACGACGGCGAAGAGCGTCTCTCGTGCCTCACGTGCGTCAGCGAGATAGTCGGCGAGACCGAGAAGCGCGGATGAGCCCTCTGCAGGCTGCTGGCCGAAGGCCGCGAGGACCTGCTCAGCGACGAGGCCCGGACGGAGTGCCCGCGCCGCAAGCATGACAGGGGTATCGCCTTCGCGGGCGCGGAGGCTGGCGAACGCTTCGAGGATGGTGCGTTTTCCGATCCCGGGACGGCCAGCGATCACCGAGGGTTCTTCGCAACGCATGAGCGTCTCGGCGAAACTCTCGAAGGTGCGCGAAAGGGCGCCTGACTGAAAGAGGAAGCCGTTCTGACGTGCCCTGGCAAAAGGCGCCGGGGGGTTTCCTCCTTGCGCCTCGACCATGTCACCTCCTGCTAGAACTGTCGCCGCATCCCGATGCGGTACTGGTTCTCCTGATATTCAAAAAGCACGCCATCGAAGAAGCTTATCGGATCAGGCTCCGCCCCGCGAATGTCGCGGCGCAGGTGGGAGTAACGGGCATTGATCGACCAGTTGCGACCGAACTGATAGTTCGCGGAAACCGAATGGAGATGTTCGACAAAGTCGTCACGGAGACGGCCGAATATGACAGGCTCCGCTGCTGGGTTTTCGGGCGGGATCACTTCTGTTGCCAGAGCCTGCGACCTTGCGGAAACCGTCAGCCGCCGGTTCACCCGGCGCTCGATAAAGGCGTCGGCGCGGTACTGATCCCCCTGCCTGACAAGCCCCAGGCGCCCATCATCCTCTTCGAACTCCGGGTCGTTCTGCAGCAAATCTGCCGAGAGTGCCCACGTGGTCCGACCATAGGTCCCCTGCAGCCGGGCGCGGTAGCTCTGCACCGTCTGGATGTTGAAGTTTGCCAGACCACCGAGTTGGTTACCACCGGCGTTCAGGCTCGAGATCCGCTCAATGTCCCTGCTCGACAGCGAGCGGTTCTGGCTTCGAAGCTGCTGGACGAACTGGAGGCCCTGAGCGTTTCCGAAACGGGCGCCTTCCTGAGCTTCCTGGAAACCTGAGGTCACCCTCCGTTGCGCCGACGCATCGAAGCGCATCCTCGGGGTAATCGGAAAGCTGACGTTGGAGCGAACGGTGAACTGATTGTAGCGCTCACCAACCCCAGCCGCGATGCGGATGTCAGGGCGAGGTTTGTAGTCGAAGCCGACATTGTAGAAGACGGCTGACAGGTCCTGAACGCGCGGGTCGTTGACGAACGGATCGTCCGGATCATCCACCTCCGGCAGGAAGATCTCAGGCAGCGGTCCCGTTTCGAGCTCGGCATCATCGTAGCCGACGGATCCCGTCAGGGCGAAGGTCGTCGTTAGGGCGTAGCTCATATTGAGCGCGCCAGAGAGCTGCTCGAAGGTCTGCTCCGGGTTCGTCTCGGTTTCCTCTTCCTCGAAGTAGCGTCCCGAAGCTTCAAGCTCAGCGGTCAGGTTCGAGAAGAGCCCACCGGTGGTGTAAAGGACGCCGGCCTCATTGTTGAAGCTCGATCCAAATTCGATCTGTCTGCCGACGAAGAGTTCTTCATCGGGCTCATCGAGGGCATAGACCGCGGAATGGCTGGCCCGCAGCTCGACCATCTGGTCGCCTGCGAGGCGCCACTGGCTGACCGGGGTTACGAAGAAGCCGCCGACGATCAGCTCGTTGATGTTCGCGCCGGGGGCCTGCTGGAGAAGCGCACCGCCTCCACCGCCGCGGGACTGTTCGGTGACGAAGCCGCCAGCCTCGAGGAACAGGCGACGCCCCGCGAGCTCGACCGTCCCGAGCCCCGAGATATTCGGGTCGATGAAGGTCTGCTCGAAGAAGTTCGGGATCGCGACCGTTGGCGTGATCTCGCTGTCGGGAAACTCGTCGAGGAGCTCCTGCGGGAACCCGTTGTTCAGCTCGTCCGCGATCTCTTCGTTGAAGCCGTCGCCATCGAAGAAATGGCCCACACGCACCTGGCCGCGGAGGATGCCCTCGAGGCCCGGACGGGAGTAGACCGACGTTCCGCTGAAGGTCAGCGAAGCGGAGGTCTTGGGAATGTTGTCGACTTCGATCGTGTCGCTGATGATTTCCGGCACGATGCGGAAGCGGCCCGGCTCGAACTCTTCGATGATCGGCAGCGCCGCGAGGAACTCATCATCGAGGATGAAGCGGCGCTCGTAGTTTCCCTCGGGGAGACGCGAGAAGTTATCGGAATGGTTAACCGAAGCCGTGATGGACCAGCTGTTCCCTGCAATCCGGCGCACCTCGCCATCGGCGGCGGGTGCACCGCGCTGGAACGCGAGGGCTTCGCCCCCTGCGAGGAGGGCGATAGCCGAGGTGGCTGTCAGGAAACGGCTCATGGCGCGCGGCATCGGCTGACCGGCCCGCACCCTAGAAGATCGAGTCCGGGATGAGGATCACATCGCCTGGCTGGAGCGGCACGTCAGCGGTGACGTCGCCCTTCCGGAGAAGGTCGCCGAGGCGCAGCTTGTAGGTCTGCTTCTCGCCATCGCGGCCACGAATGAGCTTGGCGCGGTTGCCTGCAGCGAATTCGGTCAGGCCGCCGACAGCGATCATCACGTCGAGGGTGGTCATGCCTGCCTGATAAGGCAGCGCAGCGGGACGCTGGGCCTCGCCAAGGACGCGGATCTGCTGGTCGAAGGTCGAGCTGAAGCCCGTGACGATGACCGTGACTTCCGGCGTGCGGACAAATTCGGTGAGGCGGTCCTCGATGTCAGCGGCGAGCTCGGTCGGCGACTTGCCTGCTGCGACCATGTCCTCGACCAGCGGGGTCGAGATACGGCCATCGGGACGGACGCGGGCCTGCTGGGAGAGCTCGGGCGCCTGCCAGACGAAGACCTGGAGCTCGTCATACGGGCCGATCACATATTCGGGATATTCCTGGCCCTGCAGCTCAGCGCGGGAAATGCCCTCGCTCGGCGGCGGCGTGATGCCGGCACAGGCAGCGAGCATGAGCGCGCCGAGTGTCAGGAAAATGGCTTGAGGTCTCAGCATGGTCATCACCCGTTCTGTTCGCGCCTTCCAGCGCAAGTTCCGTGCCCCCGCGTCAGTCGTCGCGGTGGACCTTCTCGCGCCGTTCGTGGCGCTCTTGTGCTTCGAGAGACATGGTCGCCGTGGGACGGGCTTCCAGTCGTTGAAGTGAGATCGGGTCCCCCGTCTCGGTGCAGTAGCCGTACTCGCCTTCATCGATGCGGCGCAGGGCCGAGTCGATCTTGGCGATCAGCTTGCGCTGCCGGTCGCGGGTCCTGAGCTCGAGCGCGTGGTCGGTCTCCGACGAGGCGCGGTCCACGGCGTCAGGCGCATGGAGCGTCGCGTCCTGCATCTGACCGATCGTCAGCTTGCTCTGCTCAAGGATGTCGTTCTTCCAGTCCTGGAGTTTCTTGCGAAAATACTCCAGCTGCCGCTCATTCATGAACGGCTCATCATCGCTCGGACGATACTCTTCTTGCTCGGCAACAGACACAGCCGCCTCCCTGGTCTCCCCGCACCCACTTTTCGGGGCCTACATGCAGCCATTAACGGCGGTCACGGGGAACGACAACAGCGCTCATGAAACCAACAAGTTGTTTCGCGCGATAAGGCTCTAGTTTTCGTTAAAGGGAAAAGCTGACCCGGGTTCCGACCTGTGTTATTCTCTCCGCACCTGTGGGTGTGACTGGGGCTAGGAATGGATATTTCCAATCGAGGGCTGAACTTAATCAAGGAGTTCGAAGGCCTTGAGCTTGAGGCCTATCAAGACATCGTTGGTGTCTGGACGATCGGCTACGGCCATACGTCAATGGCCGGTCCGCCCGAGGTCAAACCGGGCATGGAGATTACAGAAGCCGAGGCTTCTGAAATCCTGCGCCGCGACCTTGGCCAGTATGAGAACGGCGTCGAGCGGGCCGTGAAGGTCGAAATCACCCAGAATATGTTCGATGCCCTGGTCTCCCTGACCTACAATATCGGCGTCAACGCGATGAAGGGTTCGACCTTCATCAAACGCATCAACAACCGCGACTATGAAGGCGCGGCGGAGGCGATGAAGTGGTGGAACAAGGCTGGCGGCCGCGTGGTGGCTGGCCTGAAGCGCCGCCGCGAGGCGGAAGCTGCGCTCTTCCTCGAAGGCTACAGCCCAGAAGACACCGACATTCTCGATGATCAGCGCGGTGCGCCGATCGAGGAGAACTCCCCGCGGCGCGGAAACCTTGGCGAGTCGCGGACCGTGGGCGGTGCGACGGCAGCAGGCGGCGCAGGCGCTGTCGCTGCGGGCTCGGTCTTTCTCGATAATCGTAACGACGCCAACGAGGAGTCAGGCTCTGAAGACACCGCTGGCGGCGAAACTCCCGGAGATGGTGACGCGAGCGCCGGCGACGGCGGCACGAGCACCGACGACGGTGACCCGCCGAACTGCCAGGAACCGCTGGAGGAAGGCGAAGAGCTGACCGACACGGAGCTGGCCGAGTGCGAGCTGGCCGAAGAAGAGACGCCAGAGGTCGTGGACGTCCCCGAGACCGAAACGCCGGCGGAGCCTGTCTCCACTATCGAAAAAGCCGAGGAAGTCTTCGTCTCGGCAGTCGGCTCGGACGAAGCGCTAGACGCGATCGTCATTGCTGCAGGCGTCATCGCCATCATCGCAGCCATCTACATCGTCATCGCGAGGGTCGACGACTGGCGGAACCATAAGCGGTAGGAGGATAGCCCGTGACGCTCACCGGTACGGATAATGGAGACAAGCTTCTTGCCTGTATCGCCGCAGCGTTTTTCGGGGCTCTTCCCTTTCTCCTAACCGTTGTCATGGCACCCGCGGCGCTGGTTATCGGGCCGCTCTGCTTCATCATCGCCGTGCTGATTGGCTATCCGCTCGCGCTTGGCGTTGAGGAGCGGTTCGGGCTGACCCTATGGCGGTGCGTCGGCGCTGGAGCCGTGATAGGCACCGTACCGCTGGTCCTGCTGTTCGGGATCCTGAGAGCAGATGCGTTCTTCGCGCAGCATGGGCCTCAAGGCCTTGGTTCCCTAGCTTGGCACGCTGTTCTCGGTCTGCGCTCAGTGGCGGCCTTTACGCTGGCCGGCGCATCGGCAGGCGCAGGCTTCTGGCTTACGCTCCGGGTGCTAGACCATCGCAGGAAGGCAGCGGCCCTCGCCTAACGGCCGTAATTGCCCGTCGTTGAGACCCATTCCTCGTCCTCCTGCGTCTCCCGTTCATGGAGGAGAAATTCGTAGTAGCCGCAGCGCTTTCGGTTCGGGAAATCCCGGCAGATCTCAGGCCTTGCCTCGTAGACGGTGCAGCCACGGGTCTCGGTATCAATGAAACGGCAGATCGTGCCAAAATGCTCGTCGGCTTTGTGCCTCAGGACGCGGGGGTTTTCCTCGTCGCCCTTCTTGGTGAACTTCTTCTTTGCCTCGTCGGCAGGCAGGTCGAAGTGTTTGGCGAGGCGCTTGATGTCGCCTCCCGTCACCGGGATGTGCTCGTAGGAGCAGCAATAAGCCGGGCATTTCAGGCAGTCGTACTGGGTCTTGATCGTCAGGCTCTTTCGGTTCAACCGCAGGGCATCCTTGCGGTGCTTTGTTCGTCAAAGATAGTCAGCACTGCTCGCTTCAGATGACAAGGACATGAAAAAATGATCCCCCGCTATACCCGCCCCGCCATGCAGGAACTCTGGTCCGACGCTACGAAGTACCGCATCTGGTTCGAGATCGAGGCCTACGCCGCCGAAGCGATGGCGAAAGAAGGCATCATCCCTGAAGGCGCTGCGAAGACGATCTGGGAGAAAGGTTCGCAGGCTGAGTTCTCTGTCGAGCGGATCCACGAGATCGAGGCTGAGACCAAGCACGATGTCATCGCCTTCCTGACACACTTGGCGGAGTTCGTGGGCGACGATGCACGCTTCGTGCACCAGGGCCTGACCTCCTCAGACATCCTCGACACCCAGCTCGCCGTGCAGCTGGCCCGCGCGTCGGACCTCTTGATCGAAGGTATGGAGCGGGTTCTGGCCGCGCTCAAGAAGCGGGCCTTCGAGCACAAGAACACGATCAAGATCGGCCGCAGCCACGGCATCCATGCCGAGCCGACGACCTTCGGTGTGACGCTGGCCACGTTCTACGCCGAGTTCGACCGTGGACTGACGAGGCTGAAGGCTGCGCGGGAAGAGATCGCCACCTGCGCCCTCTCCGGCGCTGTCGGCACCTTCGCGAACACCAAGCCTGAGGTGGAGGTCTATGTCGCGGAGAAGCTCGGCCTCACGCCTGAGCCTGTCTCAACGCAAGTGATCCCGCGCGACCGCCATGCTGCCTACTTCGCAGCGCTCGGCGTCATCGCGTCGTCAGTCGAACGGCTGGCGACAGAAATTCGCCACCTTCAGCGCACGGAAGTTCTCGAAGCCTCGGAATACTTCTCGAAGGGCCAGAAGGGCTCCTCGGCGATGCCGCACAAGAAGAACCCGATCCTGACCGAGAACCTGACGGGTCTTGCCCGCCTGGTCCGCTCGGCCGTGGTTCCGGCGATGGAAAATGTCGCCCTCTGGCATGAGCGGGATATCAGCCACTCCTCCGTGGAAAGAGGGATCGGCCCTGATGCGACAGGACACCTCGACTTCGCGCTTCACCGCCTCGCAGGGGTGATCGAGAAGCTGCTCGTCTACCCCGAGAACATGCAGAAGAACCTCGACCAGCTTGGCGGTCTCACCTTCTCCCAGCGCGTGCTGCTGGCGCTGACCCAAGAGGGTGTCAGCCGTGAGGACGCCTACCGGCTCGTCCAGCGCAACGCCATGAAGGTCTGGGACGATGGCGGGCACTTCCTCGACTACCTCAAGAAGGACGACGAGGTGATGAATGCTCTCGACACGGAGAAACTCGAGGCGATGTTTGACATGGGCTACCACACCAAGCATGTCGACACGATCTTCGAGCGGGTGTTCGGCGAGAGCTAAGCCTCAAGGCTTCGCTGCCCGCGTCGCGTCGACGAGGGCAGCGATCAGAACAGGGACGGTGAAGGCGATAAGCGCTTGCACCGCGAAGGCTTGGATGGATGGCAGCTCCTCTGCCGGCAGGTGGCTGACGAGCTGCATGACCAGGAGGACGCCAAGCAAAAGCCATGGCGAAAGCCTGCCTACGATACCATTCGGCACCGTCCGCCTGACGAACCAAATCGTCCCTGCAAGGAGGATCGTGACCTCCAAAGCTTGCGACCAGAGGAGGCTCCGCCATAACCCGAAGCCGACCTTCGGCTCGCCATAGACCAGCGGCAGGTCCGGCACATGGACGATGAGATCCGTCAGCCAGTGCGAAAAGACAGCCCCGCCGGTTAGGAGCGCCGCGAGCTTCCAGTTCTGCGGCCTCGCAATCAACACATATCCCGCCGCGAAAATCACGGACCAGAAGAGCGACCCGACAAGGCTGTGGGTGTACGGCATATGGTGGAGGTCAAGGTTCGAGGCTTCGACAAATCCGTCCACCACCCGCGCCTCTTCGATCCCCGTCAGGATGAAACCCGCCCAGAGAAAATCGACAAACTGCACACCAAAGAAGAGAACCCAGAGCGGCACGGCCACGGATGCGGCCCGGCCTGCGAATGCTGCTGCATAGTGTCCGACGAACATCGCTCGCTCCCTACCAGCTGCCGGTGTTCTCCATCGACGCCCACGGCTCCTGCGGCGGGAGGTCTTCGCCCTTCTGCAGGAGTTCGACGGAGATCCCGTCAGGTGAACGGACAAACGCCATGTGTCCGTCGCGGGGCGGACGGTTGATGGTCACGCCCATCTCCTGAAGATGCGTGCACAGAGCATAGACATCATCCACGCGATAGGCGAGATGGCCGAAGTTCCGCCCGCCGCCATACTCCTCAGGGTCCCAATTGTAGGTCAGCTCGACCAGCGGCGCTTTCTTCTCCTTAGCGGAGTCGAGGTCATCGGGCGCTGCGAGGAAGACGAGCGTGAAGCGACCCTTCTCGTTTTCGTAGCGGTTGGTCTCAACAAGGCCGAGGCCGTCGCAGAAGAAGCGGAGTGAGCTATCAAGGTCGCTGACGCGGACCATTGTGTGAAGATATTGCATGGGGCCTCCTGCCTGAACGGTACGCCGAGAGCCGCTGCGTTCCAACCTTTTCGCCGCGTTGAGGTGCAGTGGGCGGGAGTGCTAAGCTCCTCCGATGCAACGCTTCGTTCGCGTCATTGACCTCGAGACAACCGGCTCGCGCCCACCTGCCCATGCGGTGTGCGAGATTGGCTGGCAGGACGTCGTCGAGACCCCCAAGGGCTGGAAGATCGGCGGAGCGGACGGTGCGCAACTTTGCAATCCCGAGCGCCCTATTCCCGCAATGACGCAGGCGGTTCATCACATCACGGATGAAGATGTGGTCGGTGCACCGGTCTTTCGGGATATCGCGAAGGATATCCTTCGCCCTGGGGAAGGCTGCATTGCGCTAGCGGCGCATAGGGCATCTTTCGAGAGCCGTTACTGCACGCCGGAGCTGACGGGCGGCCTGCCCTGGATCTGCACGTGGAAAACGGCGCTCCGGTGCTTTCCGGACAGCCCGTCCTTCTCCAATCAGGTGCTGAAGTACTGGCGAAAGCCTAAGGGCCTCGACCGCGAGCGGGCGCTGCCGGTGCATCGTGCGTACCCTGACGCCTATACGACGGCGTTTCACCTGAGGGACATGCTGAACCTGGAAGGTGCACAGACGCTGATTGACTGGACCACCCTGCCCGGCAAGTTGCCGCGCGTGCCTCGGGGAGAGTTCAAGGGAAAGAAATGGGGTGAGCTGACAGACCTGCAGCTGATCCCGTTCCTGACGGATCGTGATCCCGACATTCGGTACTCAGCGGAGATCGAGAGCATGAAGCGGGATGACCGGGCTCCGCTCAAGGTGCGCAAGCCCGAGCAGGGGTCGCTGCTTTAGTTTTCTGATGGATCCTGAATCGAGTTCAGGATGACGGATGGAGAGACATGCTCTCAGATATCGTCATCCTGGGCTTGGCCCAGGACCCATCGACGAAAAAGCGCGCGGAGCGCTCCGTTCCTACTTCGACCCCAGACCGCAGGCGGTAATGCCGCCGTCGATGCGGAACTCCGAGCCCGTCACGAACTTGGCTTCGTCAGAAGCAAGATAGGTCGCCATCGAGGCGACTTCTTCAGGCTCACCGAGGCGTTTCATCGGGATGTTGCGGGTGAGTGCTTTCTCACCCTCTTCCTGCGAACCCTTGATCTGGATCATCGGGTCGATGATGGCCGTCCGTGTAAAGACTGGGTGGATCGAGTTGGCCGTGATCTGCATGCCATTGCGGGCACAGTGGAGCGCGATCGATTTGGTCATCATTGCAACGCCAGCCTTGGCGACGTTATAGCTGAGGAAGTTGCCATCGGCCATCAGTCCGGCCACGGAGGAGATGACGATGATCGAGCTTGGCTGGTGCTCCTTCAGGTAAGGCATGGCTGCCTGCGTGCCGAGGAAGACCGAGTCCATGTCGATGGCGCAGACCTTGCGATACATCTCGTAGGTCTCGGTCTCGACATTGCCGAAGCTGCCGATCCCTGCGTTGTGGACGAGGACGTTGATGCCGTCCATCTGCTCGTTGGCAGCCTCGAGGGCCGCTTTCCACGCGAAGGGGTCGGTGACGTCATGCTCAATCCCCGCCGCGGCGCCGATTTCCTCAGCAGCATCAGCGACCTTGTCGACCTGAATGTCCGTAAGCGTCACATCGGCGCCCTCAGCCATGAACATCTTGCCCATGGCAAGGCCGAGGCCCTGCGCCCCGCCAGTGATGAAGGCTTTTTTGCCCTTTAGTCGGTTGCCCATGGTGTTTCCTCATATCGTTAAGCCGCCCTCCTTGGGACAGCGTGGCTTGTCGTTCTGATCTTAATCTCGTCAGCGACTATCGCGCAACGATTAGTCTACGGATGAATGAGAACCATATTCATTCCTATAGGGGTCGGGGTGTGGAAATACTTCTTCGCCCCTGATGACGCTGGTGAGAATGGATCCAACGATGACTGCTGGAATGGCAAGTGCGTAACTGAGCCCCAACCTCCTGAAAGCGCGACGAGCCCAGCTCGGACGCCCGTGGAACTCGTTCTTTACTCGCCAAATGATCCTCATACTGAGGGCCATGTAGGTTGAGAGCAAGGATAGTCCGACCACAAAGAGCCAGAGGAATGTTTTCCGGAGTATCAGCTGGTAAGCGTCGTCGACCCAGTGTTGAAAAACCTCGGTCATATCGAAGAGCATAGCTCCCCCCAAACCGACGAAAAACGCCAGACTTATGAATGGAGCAATGAGGCGGAGCGGATGTCCCCTCAACTCCTCGGTCAGGCGCAGGCGATAGTCCTTGGTGCCGAATATCCGCTCGAAAAGCCTCACCCTCAGCCGTTCTGAACTTCGTCCATCGCTTCGGCGAGGGCTTCGCTCATGGCCTGGCGGATGTCGTCGTCGCTGACGTCGCCCTTGGGAAGGTCGGCGCGGAGTTTGCGGAAGACGTCTTCGTCACCGGCTTCCTCGAAGTCGGCTTTCTGGACGTCCTTGGCGTAGGCGGCAGCTTCGTCGGCGGTCTTGCCGAGCTTTTCTGCGGCCCAGAGGCCGACCTTCCGGTTGCGCTTGGCTTCGACCTTGAACTTCAGTTCCTGGTCGTTGGCGAACTTCGATTCGAAGCGGTTCTTGCGATCTTCGAAGGTGGACATGGCGCGCTCCCGTGGCGTTTCTTGACCCCTTACGTAGGGCGCAGCGGCCTCGCATGAAAGCGCTTTGCTCGCATCCGCCATGCGTGTTAGCAGCGCTCGCTCCGGAGCGACGGGCATCGGCCCCCGCTCTTTCCAAGATTCGACGAAGGAGCCAGACATGGCCCGCGGCAAGCAAATCTACGAAGGCAAGGCCAAGATCCTCTATGAGGGTCCTGAGCCGGGCACGCTCATCCAGTTCTTCAAGGACGATGCGACCGCCTTCAACGCGCAGAAGAAGGCCGTGCTGGAGGGCAAGGGTGTCCTCAACAACCGCATCTCAGAGTTCGTGATGCTGGGCCTCGAGCGCATCGGCATCCCGACCCACTTCATCAAGCGCATCAACATGCGCGAGCAGCTGATCCGCCATGTGGAGATCGTGCCGCTCGAAGTGGTCGTGCGGAACGTCGCCGCCGGCTCGATCTGCAAGCGGCTGGGCCTCAAGGAGGGTGATCCCCTGCCCCGGTCCGTGGTCGAGTTCTACTACAAGGACGACAAGCTCGGCGATCCGATGATCTCTGAAGATCACATCACCGCCTGGGGCTGGGCCAGCCCGCAGGAGATTGACGACATGATGGCCTATGCGCTGCGCGTGAACGACTATCTCTCGGGTCTCTTCGCAGCGGCGCATATCCGCCTGATCGACTTCAAGCTGGAGTTCGGTCGTCAGTATGAGAACGATATGGTCCGCCTGATCCTCGCCGATGAGATTAGCCCCGATGGCTGCCGCCTCTGGGACCTCGACACCGGCGAAGTCATGGACAAGGACCGCTTCCGCAAGGACCTCGGTGACGTGGTCGAAGGCTATCGCGAAGTGGCACGCCGTCTCGGCGTCCTGCGCAATGATGACGAGGGCACCGGCGACAAGTCCGGGCCGAAGCTCGTCAGGAACAATGGAGAGGCTCCGTCATGAAGGTCCGTGTCCTGATCACCCTGAAGAACGGTGTCCTCGACCCGCAGGGCAAAGCCATCGAAGGCGCCCTCCACGGCATGGGCTTCGAAGGCGCAGCTGGCGTCCGTCAGGGCAAGCTGATCGAGCTCGACATCACTGACGCGGCCAACGCTGCGGACGCTGAGGAAAAGGCAAAGGCCATGTGCGACCGCCTCCTCGCGAACCCTGTGATGGAGAGCTACACCATCGAGGTCATGGACGCGGCCTGAGTTTAGGCCTCGACAAATCCGTAATTCTCAGCGAGCCGCAGAATCTCGCGGAAAACGTATTCCCCTGGGGTGCGCTGAAGACCGGTGACTAAGCGGATTTCGGTGCCACCATAGGTGAGAGCGACATAGTACCCATTCTGCGACGTGTGCATCGCAGCAGCGGCCGCCATGTTCCCCCGCGGGACGATCACGCCCTCAGAATAGGCATGTGAAAGCTTGAGGTCTTCAATCAGCTCATAGCGGTAGCGCTTGCTTCCTTTACTGATCCCCACATCGTCGAAGCCGATCTTCTCTTTCGGCTTCTTCCAAGACAGGAATAACACGACCGCACCGACCAGAAGCACGACGAGGCCGCCCGGTGTGTAAGGAGTAATGAAGCCTCCGAGGATGAGAAGGCCGGGTCCCAGGAGAAGCCCAAGAGTCTGAAAGAAGCCGCGTGAGCGCCAAACAGTTAGTTCGTGCATCCCCTCCAGCTCATCTACGCGGACGAGCTTGCTCGGCTGCGCTTCTTTGAATTTCTTCGCCATGAGTGCCTCCCGACTTCCCATTAAGCAGTTGGGATCGCGCAAAAACAAGAGAGCAGATCGACCGACCTAGTCTTAGTTCGTCGGGGGCTGGCCGGGGATCGTCGGCGGGGTGACGTCGACTTCGTCTTGCGGCGAGAGGACTTCCGGCGCGTTGTCGAGGTCGCGGATGCGGCCGGCGCGCTCGAGCTTCTGCTCTGGCGTCAGCTCTTCTCGTTCTTCCTCATTGCCAGCATTCGCGGCTTGAAGGTCCAGAAGCTCCTGCCCGTGACGTCGGAAGACGCGGTAGGTGTCCTCGTACCATTCCGAGTTCGGATAATTGTGGCCGAGCCATGCCGCGTGACGGCGGGCTTCTTCCACAAGGCCAAGCTCAAGGTAGGCCTCGACCGAACGGTGGAGAGCTTCCTCCGTGTGCGACGTCGTCTGGTACTTGTCGAGGACGTTCGAGAAACGGCCGAGAGCGGCGACGTGCTGGTTCCTTTCGAGATACCAGCGGCCGATATCCATCTCCTTGCCCGCGAGGTGGTCGAGGGTCAGGTCGAGCTTGAGCTGAGCATCCCGAGCATATTCCGTACCCGGATATCGACGGATGACGTCGATCAGCGCATCGCGGGCATCGCGGGTGATCCCCTGGTCGCGCTTCACGTCGCGGATGCGCTCATAGTGGTTCATGGCACGCAGGTAGTAGGCGTAGCCGGCGTCCTTGTTGCCGGGGTGGATCGCAAGGAAGCGGTCGATCGACTCAAGCGAGGCGTCGAAATCGTTGGTGAGGTATTCCGTGTACGCCGTCATCAGCATCGCACGGCGAGCCCAGGCGGAGTATGGGTGCTGGCGCTCGACCTCTGCGAAATAGGCGATGGCATCTTCGTAACGGCGGGTCTCGAGGCTCTCGGTGCCGTTGCGGTAGAGCTGCTCCACCGGCTCTTCGACATAGGCGAAACGGTTGGTGCCGGTCCGGTCGTCAGCGCAGGCGGAAAGCCCCAGCGCGACAGCGGCAACCAATGCGAGACGCGATACGTACATGAAGAACCCCTTAGCCTACCTACCCGCCAGACGCCTGCAGACGTCGTGCCGAGACGGTGTAGAGTCACATCGCATCAAATGCAAAGTGAAGCCGTCGAAGGGTTAGGATTTTGAAGGGCCTCAGGCCGTGGCGACCATCGGCTCGCGGGCGAAGCTCTCACGCTCGTCCGCTGCGAGGGCATTGGCGAGGGCCGTGTTCAGCGTGTGACCCGGCTTGTGCGCCGTGATCTTGCAGCCGAGCGGCGCGCCAAGAAGGTAGAGGTCGCCGACGAGGTCGAGCGCCTTGTGACGCACGAACTCACGCTCCATGCGGATGCCGCCTTCGTTCATCACGCCCTCATCGTTGAGGACGATGGCGTTCTCGAGCGAACCCCCACGGGCAAGACCGATCTCACGCAAAGCTTCGACATGGCGGAGCTCGGTGAAGGTGCGGGCCTCGGCCACCTCTTTGAGGATGGTCTCGCGGTCGCCTTCGATGATGATGCGCTGAAGGCCAATCGAGGGATGATCGAAGTCGATGGTCACGTCGAGGATGACCTCGGCGCCCGAGCCCTCGGGAAGCGGCTCGGCAATCGCCCAGCTGTCGCCCTGGGCCACGGTGACTTCGCCTTTGGGAGCGATCGGCTCGATCGTGTGCGGGTAGACGCGGACGCCGACCTTCTCGATGGCTTCGAGGAAATTCTTGGAGGAGCCGTCGAGGATGGGAATTTCCGGGCCGTCGATGAAGACGTCAGCTTCGGTGATGCCGAGCATCGCAAACGCAGCCATCAGGTGCTCAACCGTCGAGATCGAGGCGCCGTGGGCGTTTGTGAGGACCGTGCCGAGCTGGGTCTTGGTCACGAGGGCCGGGTCAGCGGCAATGGTTCGCTGGGCCATCGGGCCTTCGAGATCCGAACGGATAAAGCGGATGCCCTGGCCTGCGGGAACCGGCTCGATGATGAGTTCGCAGTCTTCACCCGTGTGCAGACCCACGCCCACAAGACGGACGGTTCCGCGCACGGTGGCTGCTGCCCTCAAATCGTTGGCCGGTTCATCAAACATGGAAGACCCCTAAACCCTGCAGTGTGTCTTATGTATGGAGAAACCGGCCAATCGAAGTGACTGTTTGTTTCCCGCTGTTACACTGCCTCGAAATACTCCCGGAGCCTTGATTTACCTCACTCGACCGTGACGGACTTGGCGAGATTTCGTGGCTGGTCGACGTCCGTCCCTTTGTGAACGGCCGTGTGATAGGCGAGGAGCTGGATCGGCAGGGCGTAGATCAGCGGCGAGAAGAGCGGATCAACGTCGGGCATCGCGAAGCTGCCAAGGAGCGGTTCATCGGTTTTCGCAGCCTCGAGGCCCTTTTCTGTCGCCAACAGCAGGCACTTGCCGCCACGCGCCATGACTTCGTGCATGTTCGAGACGGTCTTCTCGAAATGTGCGTCGCGGGGCGCGATGACGATCACGGGGACATGCTCATCCACAAGGGCGATTGGGCCGTGCTTCAGCTCGCCGGCGGCATAGCCCTCCGCGTGGATATAGCTGATTTCCTTGAGCTTCAGCGCCCCTTCAAGGGCCATCGGGAAGCTGACACCGCGGCCGAGATAGAGGACATCACGCGCAGGCTGGAGAAGCGTGCCGAGGCGGTCGAACTCTTCTGCATGGGCGAGGACGTCGTTCATCAGGCGCGGAAGCTTGAGGAGGCTCTCGCAAAGCTCGGCCTCGCGCTCCGGCGTGACGTAGCCGCGGGCGCGGCCTGCTGCGATCGCAAGGCAGGCAAGGGTTGCGAGCTGGCAGGTGAAAGCCTTGGTCGACGCGACACCGATCTCTGGGCCAGCCTTGATCGGGAAGACCGCGTCCGCCTCGCGGGCCATGGTCGACTGGGTGACGTTGACGACAGCGCCCACCGTGACCCCTGCTTCGGCGGCGTGCCGCATGGCTGCGAGGGTGTCGGCGGTTTCGCCTGACTGGCTGACGAACAGCGCCGCCTCGCCCTTCTGGTAGGGCACGTCGCGGTAGCGGAGCTCGGACGCGATATCGATCTCGACCGGGAGCCTGGCGAGGGTCTCGAACCAATACTTCGAGATCAGGCCAGCGAGATAAGCCGTGCCGCAAGCCGATATGGTCAGTCGGCTGATATTCGAGAAATCGATGCCGGTTTCGGGCAGATTCACCGTCCCCTCGGAGGGGTTCAGATAGGTGGTCAGCGTATGGGCTACGACCTCGGGCTGCTCCTCGATCTCCTTGGCCATGAAGTGGCGGTGACGGCCCTTGCCGACGAGCGCTGCGGAAGCGTCAGAGATCGTCTCTTCGCGCTCAACCGGCGTGCCTGCGCCGTCAAAAATGGCGACAGTCTCGCGAGAAAGCACAGCCCAGTCACCTTCCTCCAGATAGGTGATGCGGTTCGTGAACGGAGCAAGCGCCAGCGCATCCGAACCGATGAACATCTCGCCTTCGCCCTTGCCGAGCGCGAGGGGGCTCCCTTTCCGTGCACAGAAAATAGCGTCCGGCTCACCTGCGAAGAGAACGCCGAGGGCGAAGGCACCTTCAAGCTTGGCGAGAACCTCGCGGAACGCGCGCATCGGGTCGCTTCCCTGCGCCAGTTCGTCTTCGAGGAGACGCGCGATGACCTCACTGTCGGTCTCGCTCTCGAAGGTGACACCCTTGTCTTTGAGGTCGTTCCTCAGGGGGCTGAAGTTTTCGATGATGCCGTTGTGGACAACCGCAACCTTGGCCCCGCCGTGCGGGTGGGCGTTCTTCTCGGTCGGCTTGCCATGGGTGGCCCAGCGGGTGTGGCCAATACCCGTGGTGCCCGCGAGGGGTTCTGCCTCAAGCTTCGTTTCGAGGGCGGAAAGCTTACCAACGGCGCGCTTCCTGTGGATCTCTCCATCGATCAGGGTTGCGATGCCCGCGGAGTCGTACCCGCGATACTCAAGTCGCCTGAGCCCCTCGACGAGACGCGAGGCAACCCCATGATCGCTGACGATCCCAACAATACCACACATGATTAGCTACCCTTATTATTCTTTTTACGGAAGGAATTGGCCCAGCCAGCCTTCTCGAATTGCTTGCCCCGCGCGACGGCGAGCGCGTCTGCGGTAACGTTTTTGGTGATGACAGAACCAGAACCTGTGAAAGCACCCTTCCCGACCGAGATTGGCGCGACGAGCATGGTGTTCGAACCGATGAAAGCGTCCTCACCGACCTCAGTCTTCGACTTGTTGAAACCGTCATAATTGCAGGTGATCGTCCCTGCGCCGATATTCGTCCGCGCACCGATTGTTGCGTCACCAAGATAGGTGAGGTGCCCGACCTTGACCCCCTCGCCAAGGACCGACTTCTTGATCTCAACGAAATTGCCGACATGGGCACCCTTGCCAAGATCCGCACCCGGACGAAGCCTTGCGAAGGGACCCGCGTCAGAGCCTTCACGCATGGTGGCGCCTTCGAGGTGGGAGAAGGGCTTCACCGTGACGCCCGGCTCAAGCTTCACCCCCGGACCGAAGACGACGTTCTGGCCAATGACGCAGTCGGTCCCGATCTCGGTGTCGTAAGCAAAATAGACCGTGTCCGGATCGCGGAGGGTCACCCCCTCCTCCATGAAGGACCGGCGCGCCCGCGCCTGCCAGAGACGCTCGGCCTCGGCCAGCTCGACCCGGTTGTTGACGCCCAGCACCTCGTCCTCATCGCCTTTGAGCGCTGCGAGCTTGCCGCCCGCCTCGCCTGCGAGACCGACAAGGTCGGTGAGGTAGTATTCGCCCTTGGCATTGTCGTTGGTGATGCGCGGAAGATGTTCACGCAATGCGCGGCTGGTCATCGCCATGACGCCGGAGTTGCTCAGGCGGACCGCCAGCTCTTCAGGGCTTGCATCCTTCGCCTCGACGATGCGGAGAAGCGCGCCGCTCTCATCGGTGATCAGGCGGCCATAGGGGCCGGGATCCTCGGGCTCGAAGCCAAGGACGGCCACTTCGGCGCCCTGGTCGAGCTCTGCGAGGAGACGCCCCAACGTATCGGCGGTGATGAGCGGGGTGTCGCCGTAGAGGACCAAGACGTGGCCTTCGAAACCTTCAAGCAGCGGCAGGGCGGCGGTAACCGCATCGCCTGTGCCCTGGGGCGGGTCCTGAACCGCGACCCCTGCATCGGCATCGAGCGTCTCAAGCGCCTTGCGCACTTTCTCTCCGCCTGCGCCGATGACGACGGAGACGTTCTCCGCGCCCAAGGTCCGCGCGGTCCTGAGACAGTGGCCCAGCATCGGCAGGTGCGCGACCTCGTGGAGAACCTTCGGCGTTTCCGAACGCATACGGGTGCCGTGTCCGGCGGCGAGGATGATGGCGGCGACCTTGGTCATGAAAGCTCCCTTGGGATGCGTGGGATAGGGCTTTTTCCCAGTTGGCGTCGCCTCACAAGCTGTGAATGCTTGCTACGGGAAAAAACAGGGGCATAGAGGAGCCATGGCCAAGCTCTCCGGAACCGTCTGCATCTTCGACCTCGACGGCACGCTCGTGAATTCGGCGCCAGACCTGACGGCGGCATTGAATCGAGCGCTCCTCCGGGAGGGCCTCAAGGAAATCGATGAGAGCAAGGTCCGGGGCCTTGTCGGCGAAGGCGCGAGGGCCCTCCTGACCCGGGGTTTCGCGATGCAGGACAGGGTGTTCCCGGATGGCGAGGAGGCCGACCGCCTCGTCCTCGACTATATCGATGATTATGCGAGCAGGATCAGCGAGCACTCCCATGCCTTCCCCGGCGTGGAAGACGCGCTCGATCGCCTGTCCGACCTCGGAGCGACCCTCGCGATCTGCACGAACAAGGTGGAGCGGCTGACGGAGCCGCTTCTCAAGGATCTCGGCCTCTGGGACCGGTTCGCGGAAATCGTTTCCGCTGACAGCCTGCCGGAGAAAAAGCCTTCAGCTCTTCCTCTTCTGACCATCAAGGAGCGGACAGGTGCTGAGCGGGGCGTCATGTTGGGGGATACGGCGACGGACTTTCTCGCGGCGGAAGCTGCCGGGATGCCGTGCCTCATCTTCAAAGAAGGATATGGCGCCGGCGATCCGAGGATTGCAGGCGCCCCAGTATTTGACGATTACGAAGCTCTCCCCGAACTCGTCCTCGCCTTGCCGCAGGGTGCTTAGACCCGGAATTCCTCACGGCGCGGCATGCCGTTAACCATGTTGCTCCGGACATCGAAGCGCGAGGACCGCATGGTGGAGACGAAGCCTTCCTGCACGAGGCGGACATCCACCTCGAATCCTTGCTTCTTCCAGTATTCGCGGATCAGTGATTGGAGCCGAACTGCACCGTCGTTTGAACAGAAATCAGACATTACCCGTGCCTCCCTTCAGACAAGAAGCGTCATATCCGCTCAGGAAGGCGCTTGTCCATAAGAATCTGCCAAACTGTTATCTTGTTTTGGAATATCACCCCTGAATAGGTGTGATGTCATACAAGTTTCATTTACGCAGGCGATATTGTAACACTTGCTGCAAGGGCGAAGTGCAGTCTTTTGTCTTTGTTCCGACACGATCTTGACTCTGTAAGACTCCGAAAGCTCCCAAGGCCTTGACCCGGTGGGACGAAGCGCGTCTCAGAGTTTCATGGCATCACGTCCTGCAGACCCCCCAGCCTCGCGAAGCGACCGTTTTTCCTTCGGGCCGATAGAGCGGCAGGGCAACGAAGCGCGGTTCACGTTCGTGTGCTCTCGCCACGGTAAGTTCACGGAAAGCGTGGTCTTTTCGTCGGGAGAGCCTGTTTCGGAGGCGCTCCTCGCCCTCCTACAGGTCGCGCTCGGGGTGAGTACCTATAAGGCGGCTGCGGCCACGACGGTGGTTTTCCCGCCTCTCGGACAACACGGCCGGGCCATGGCCGAGGCACTTTACACCGACGGTCTCGCGGAGTTCTTCGTCAGGAGCGGCCTCACCTACCCGCCCCAGACGGTCTTTGAAGGCCACGTCACCGAAGCTCAGGTGTTCGGCACGCAGTCTGAAAGCGGGCAGCCCATCGTGGCGTTCGGTGGGGGCAAGGACAGCTATGTCGCCGGGCGGATCGTTGAACTGGCGACCGGGAGCGCACCGCAATTCGCCTCCGTATACCTCGCAGACCCCGTAGCGGAGGTTCTCCAGAAGACCGCGCCCTCGCCCCTCCTCCTCGTCCGGAGGAGCCTCGACCCCAAGCTCCTTTCCCTCGAAGATGCGTTCAGCGGGCACGTCCCGATCACCGCGATCAATATCCTGACACTGACGATCGAAGGCTACCTGACGGGATCAGGGCCTATCCTCTTCGCCAATGAACGCTCCGCAGACGAGCCGACATTCGACGTCGATGGCGTTGTCGCGAACCATCAGTTTTCGAAGTCCTCCACGTTTGAAGCACTCGTGCGCGCAGCCGTCACGGAGGCAGCGCCCGACGCACCACCGACCTTCAGTGTGCTGAGGCCCTTCTCAGAGCTTTGGATCGGACGGGCGTTTGCCCGCATCGAGGAGGCTTTTCCGCGCTTCACCAGCTGCAACCGGAACTTCCGGCTCGCCGGAGACGCTGACAAGCGCTGGTGCGGTGACTGTGCCAAGTGTGCCTTCACATCCCTGATCCTCGCGCCATTTATCAGCGCTGAACAAGCTCAGGTGATCTTTGGGCGGATCATGCTCAACGTTGAAGGATTGCTTCCCGTCTATGAAGAGCTGTGTGGCCTGTCAGATCACAAGCCCTGGGACTGTGTGGGCACGATCAATGAATGTCGCGCTGCGCTGGCGCTTGCGTCACGGACGCCGGCCTTCGCAGAGACGCTGGCGGTCAGGACCATCATCCCAAAGCTGCTCTCAGAAGTGAGCGAAGCGGAGCTAGCGAAGCTTGCCGAGGACGCGCTGGCACCCATGCCTCGCGGAGCCCTGCCCCAGGAGCTCTACGACGCGGCGCTGAAGCTCTCATGACCAAGGTGCTGCTTCACGGCGCGGGGACGGAGGCGCAGGCGGCGGCGCGGTACTTTGCTCGGCATACCGATGACGAGGTGTCCTGCTTCGATGACCGGGGAGGCTCGATTGAGGGCGTGCCATCGGTCAGCCATGATGAAGTGCTCGCGATACTTCCCGGCGCGACCTATCTCCGCTCTCCCGGCGTTCCGCCTACGAATGAAATCGTCGCCGCTGCGACCGACAGCGCCCTGAGAGCCACGACCCCGACTGGGCTGTGGCTCGCGGACCTAGCGCCCAAGGGTACGGTGACCATCACGGGGACCAAGGGAAAGAGCACCACCACGGCACTCACCACTCTTCTGTTCAAGGAGGCGGGCCTCTCCGCTGCGGGATACGGCAATATCGGGGAGCCGCCACTGTCCGGGGACCTTCCGCAGGAAGAGCATCCGATCCTCGAGCTCTCCTCCTACATGATGCACGATCTTCCCAAGGCGGAGCATCTGCACATCATCACCTGTCTCTTCGAAGACCACCTCACATGGCACGGCAGCCGCGAGGCCTATCACCTCGCCAAGCTCAGGCCGTTCCTGAGGGAGCGACCCGCTGCGGGCTGGGCGCCTCAGAACGTCATCGACCGCTATCAACTCCCCTCAAGCGTCAAACCGCTTGAGAGCGTCGCTGCGGCGGAGGGCGTCCTGATGCTCGGCGGTGAGCCGGCGGATCTCGGTGACCCGGCGCTGGGCTTCCAATCAGGCCCCCTCCGCCAGGCGCTCGTCGCAGCCATCGCAGCAGGAACGGCATTCCTCAGCGAAGACCACCTCCGCGAAGCGGTGGAGAAAACCGTGCACGCCTTCACGGGGTTGCCGCATCGGCAGGAGATCGTGCCGACAAAGGATGGGCGCCTGTGGATCGACGACACCCTCGCCACGATCCCTGAAGCGACCCTCGCGGTGCTCGCCCGGTTCGCAGGCAAACCCGTCGCCCTGATCCTCGGCGGCGCTGACCGGGGCATCGACTATGCGCCGCTCAACAAGCACCTCATGGCAGCATCGCAGGTCACGGCGATCGGCTACGGAGAGGCGGCGCAACGGATGACCACCAGCGTGACGGCGAACTCGCTTGAAGATGCCATCGCCAAGGCTGAGGAAGCCTGCCCTGAGGACGGTGTGATCCTCTTCTCACCAGCAGCGCCGAGCGAGCCTCCCCACGCCGACTACAAAGAGCGTTCCGCGATCTTCCGGAGGCATGCTGCGCTCGCCTGACGAGGCGATGATCGAAAGGCGTTGCGTTGGCACTATCTTCTCTGGAAGGGTCGAACGTCAAAGAGACGAATTCCGGGAGTTAGCGATGCGCCAGATGACTGCCATCATCGCCATGGTCTTTGCATTGGCCGGCATCCCCGCCTTCGCGCAGGAGGCGAAGACGCCGCCTTCGGAACTCTACCCGGGGCTCTTCGAAGCGGTGGCGCTCGCGGACATCATTCCCGCCAAGGACTGGGTCGATGCCGTGCCGCGCGCGGAGCCGTCGGCGATCCTCGCTGACTATGCCAGGACCTCTCCGTCGAGCGATGCGGAGCTGTTGAGCTTCGTAGACGGATGGTTTGTTCTGCCTGCAGAGGTCGGGGCTTCTGAACTGACGCTTCCAGAGGGCCGTACGCCTACGGAGCATATTGGAATGCTGTGGGAGGTCCTGACGCGGCAGTCCGATGAAGCTGCGGGACCTTACGCATCGCTCCTGCCCCTGCCTGAGCCCTATGTCGTCCCGGGCGGCAGGTTCCGGGAGATCTACTACTGGGACAGCTATTTCACGATGCTTGGTCTCGATGGCGACGAGGCACCCCTGCGGCGCTCCATGGTGGAGAACTTCGCGGCGGAGCTTGAAGCCTATGGGCTCATCCCGAACGGCAACAGGAGCTACTATCTCAGCCGCTCCCAGCCGCCTTTCTTCTTCATGATGGTCAGCCTGCTTGACCCAGAGGATCCGGCAGCAGCGTATGCGGAGTTTTTGGACGCGCTCATGACCGAGCATGCGTTCTGGATGGCCGGCGAGGAAGACGCCCGTCCCGGTGCACCGAGCGCACGGGTGGTTCGGCTTGAAGGCGGCTCCATCCTCAACCGATACTTCGACGACCGCGAGGTTCCGAGGGACGAGAGCTACCTTGCCGATGTCGAGACCGCTCAGCATACAGATCGTGCGCTTCCCATCGTTTATCGCAACCTGCGTGCAGGGGCAGAGAGCGGTTGGGACTTTTCCTCACGCTGGTACGATGAGGGCCAAGACCTGTCGGCGACCAAGACGGCAGACATGCTGCCCGTCGATCTCAACAGCCTTCTTTACGGGCTGGAGAATGCGATTGCGCAAGGGTGTGCGCGGGTCCGTGACGCAGGCTGTGCAAGGGCTTTCGCAGGCCGTGCGCGCGACCGGGCGGCAGCGATGGACGAGACTTTCTGGAATGAAGAGCTTGGGACCTATACGGATTACGACTTCGTCCGTGGGCAGCAGTCTTCTCGGATCACGGCTGCGATGGTCTATCCGCTCTTCTTCGCAGCCGATGCTTCAGGGCGTGCGCAGCAGGTAGCCGAGGCCGTTCGAGCGCACCTTCTGGCGCCCTACGGCCTTCTTACGACGCCCTATCGCAGTGGCCAGCAGTGGGATGCGCCCAATGGCTGGGCACCGCTTCACTGGCTGGCGACGCAGGGGCTCGAGGATGTGGCACCGGAGCTAAGCGATCAGATTGCGGAGCGTTGGGTAAGGACCGTGGCGCTGACTTTCTGCACAGACGGCAAGCTGGTCGAGAAGTATGACGTGACCGAGCGGAAACCTGCTGGCGGCGGGGAATATCCGAATCAGGACGGCTTTGGCTGGACCAACGGCGTGACGAAGGCCCTGATGGCGCAGGACGAAGCGCTGGCAGCCTATGGCGAACTCGCTCTTGGCTCAGATCAGTGCGCGGATCTGATCAGCCAAGAAGCTCCTTGAGCGGAACGTTGGGGTCGGCGAACTTTTCGAGATCCGGCGAAACCCTGTCCGTAATGAGCTTCCGTCCCGCCACATAGGTCTGGGGGTCATTGACGCAATCGACGGCGAGGATGCGACCCTCGCGGAAGTAGCCCACGGAGAACTGGCGGCTGTCGGGATCGCCGCGCAGGACTTCCTCGTCATAGCCTAAGTTCAGTCCAGCGGTCTGGAGCTTGAGGTCGTACTGGTCCGACCAGAACCAGGGGAAAGCTTCGTAAGCCCCGCCTCTGCCTGCGAGGATCTTGGCGACGGTCGCTGCCTGGTCGTTGGCGTTCTGGACGCTCTCGAGGCGGATCATCTCTCCGCCAGCAAAGCCGTTCGGATGCAGCGCACAGTCGCCGATGGCGAAGACGTCAGGCAGGTTGGTCCGGCACTCAGCATCGACATGGACGCCATTCGAGACCTCTGCGCCCGCGTCGGCCAAAGGCGCAACGTCGGGAATGATCCCTATGCCGACGACCACCATCTGGCCTTCGATCCCGGAGCCGTCAGCAAGGTGGACGCCCTCAGCTTTGGCATCACCAACGATGCAGTCAGCCGTTGTCTCGATCCTGAGATCGACGCCCTGCCGCGCGTGCTCTTCTGCAAAGAAGGAAGAAAGCGCTTCGCCTGCCACCCGAGAGAGAAGACGCGGCGCGGCTTCAAGGAGGACCACCTCCCGGCCATGCTTTCTCAAGACCGCTGCGGCTTCGAGGCCGATGTAGCCGCCGCCGATGACGATGGCGCGCTTCACGGTCGGAAGCTCGGTCTTCATCCGGTCGGCATCTATCCGGGAACGGACGGTATGAACGCCTGGCAGGTCACCGCCCTGGCAGGCCAGCTTGCGCGGCGAGCCGCCGGTGGCCCAGATCAGCGTGTCGTAGGGGACAGTCTCGCCACCCTCGAGCGTCACCGTCTTGGCCTCGGCATCGACAGCCGTAACCGGCGCGCCCAGCTTGAATGCCACGTCCTGATTCGCCCAGAACGTCTCAGGACGGATGAGCAGCCTGTCAAAGCTCCTCTCGCCGGAGAGATAATCCTTGGACAGCGGAGGCCGCTCGTAAGGCGGGTCCGGCTCCGCACCGATCACAGTGATCGGTGCGTCCACCTTCATCTGGCGAAGCTTGGTCGCGGCGGCGGCCCCTGCCTGCCCTGCCCCGACAATGACGATGCCTGCGTCTGCCATGCTGCGCTCCTTGCTTGATCGCCAGATAGCCCGGAGCGCTCGTTCCGTCTAGCGAGCCGCCATCGGGGTATCGTCCGCTGACTGACAGCTCTCTAGCGCGAAGACCTCAGCACTGTCGTCGCTCCAGCCGAGGAGAGAACCTGCGATCTCGCAGCGTTCCTCATCGGTGATGCGCTGGTCGACCAGCAGGTCTGCCTTGATGTCCTCAAGGGTCTCGCCGTCGAGCTGCATCGAGATGCCGCCATCATTCTCGCTGTCGAGGACGATCGAGCCGCCCACCGCGCCATAGGGGCGCCAACTGCCTGCACGGGACCGGGGGATGCCGCCACGGGCGAAGTTGGCCCAGTAGCTGCCCATCGCACGGCTGAGGCCCTCGCGGCCTTCCTTGTTCTTGTCGTTGAACATGATGCCGTCGGCATCGCCAAGGAGGTCAAAGCGGTTGAACACGAAGGGGATCTCGATCGCGTGGCCTGCTCCCAGAAGCTCGCCAAGGTCCATGATCAGGAACTTGCCGCCCTCGTCCCAATCGAAGCGGTAGGTGTAGACGTCGTACTTGCCTTGATCGACCAGCGCGCCGGCGACCTGATGCACCGCAAGGGTTCGCCAGACGCGGGAGGAGTATTCTGACGCCGCGTTATAGAGGTCCTTGTCACGGGGCACACGGAAGACGCCGAGCACTGACTTGGTCAGGCGCTCGTCGAAGGCGAAGAAGAGCTTCATCTCATCGCGGTTGGTGCCGGTGATGATCGGCACGTCCTTGATCGCCGACGGATCCTTGACGAGA
Organism: Parvularcula mediterranea; assembly: GCF_013085255.1. Lineage (GTDB taxonomy): Bacteria > Pseudomonadota > Alphaproteobacteria > Caulobacterales > Parvularculaceae > Parvularcula > Parvularcula mediterranea. The sequence continues at coordinate 1,514,482 of NZ_JABFCX010000002.1, read as the reverse complement.
CCAGCCATAGGCTCGGCCGGGATCGTGACGCCATCTTCGATCATTCGCGGCAGGTTCATCCACTGGCCGTCTTCCTTCTCATAGGCCGCGAAGACATCATCGACCGTCACGGTACGGAGCTTGTCGGCACCACCGAGCGCATCGACGACGATATCGGATGGATTGGGCTCTTCGCCCGTCTGACCGCGAGCCTCAGGGATCGTGGTGCTGCTGACGAGACCCGACTGGATGATAGCGCCGTGGAAGAGGTCATCGCTCAGTGGGCTGACGAGCAGCGCATTGACGTTGTGTGCGCCCGCGCTCTCGCCAAAGATCGTGACATTGTCGGGGTCGCCACCGAAGGCTTCAGCGTTCCGCTGGACCCATTCGAGAGCGGCGATGAGGTCGAGGATCGCGAAGTTTGCCGCGCCTTTCAGCTCCTGCGCATCGTCATCGAGGCCCGGATGACTGAAGAAACCGAGTGGGCCGAGGCGGTACTGAACGGAGATAACGATGACGTTCTCATTCACCGCGAGATTGTGGCCGCGATAGAGCTGCGATGCGCCCGAAACGTTTGAGCCGCCGTGGATCCAGACCATGACCGGCAAGTCGCCCTCGCCCACATCGCCGGGCGTGTAAACGTCGAGGGCGAGGCAGTCCTCGCTGCCCTCAAGCTCTCCGTTCACGAAGCCCGGAAGCTGGGTGAAGGGCGTCGCGATCTGCGGGCATGGCTCGGAGAAGGTGAGCGCCTCGCGGGTGCCTTCCCACGCCCCGACCGGCTGAGGCGCACGCCAGCGGTTCTCGCCCGAGGTGTCGGCGGCGTAGGGAAGCCCGCGCCAGACATGCGCGCCGTTCTCTTCGATAAAGCCGACGACCTCGCCTGTATCGAGGGTGCGCGCCGTGGCTGCGTTGGCCTCGGGCGTTGCTTCAGGCTCGGCCTGCTGTTCGCAGGCAGCAAGCGTTGCGGCGGACAGCCCCGTCAGGGCCAGGGTTCTGATGATCGACATGATGCCTCCCCGCTCCGGCGCATCGGGGCCGGACGATTTTGCGGGAACCTTAGGCAGAGAGCGGCCCGCTTGGCGAGCCCCTATGCTGGTGCTGCGGTGGAGCGTCGCTCAACCAGCTCATAGGGCAGGACGTGGGACGTCAGCTCCTCCAGCGAAGCGCCTGCCGCCGTCACCAGCGCTTCGATCGCCACCATGCCGATCTCTTCGAGCGGCTGCCTGATCGTCGTGATGGTCGGCAGGGTCCGCTCAGCGATTTCGTTGTCGTCAAAGCCTGCGACGGAGAGCTCACCGGGGACCGAAACCCCGGCCTGATGCGCCGCCATGATGACCCCCGCGGCCATGTCGTCGTTCGAGGCGAAGACAGCGGTCGGGCGGTCCTTCATGGCGAGGAGTACATCGCCCTGCTCCAGGCCTGAGTTGAAATCGAACGAACCGGGAAGAACGATGCTCTCGTCCATCGCGATCCCGGCCCCAGCCAGCGCCGAGGCGTAGCCGTCGAACCGCCGGTGGGTCGCGTCCTGATCTTCCTTGCCCCGGATGAAGCCGATCCTGCGGTGGCCGAGGCCGATCAGGTGCGCCGTCATGTCGTGGGCTGCCTGACGGTCGTCGATCATCACGCTCGCGGTACGGGCCGTGTGCGGAATTTCGTTTGGTCCCACGCGGATGGTGTTGAGGCCAAGGGACTTCACCACCCTCTCCATCACCGGATTGTTCGCCATCGGAGGAACCAGGACAAGGCCATCGGGGTGCCCGCCGCGCAGGTTCTCCGCGAACCAGGCCTTGAGCGTCTCCTCATCCTTCAGCTGGTCCGAACCGATCATCGAGAGCTGGAGGTGGTAGCCGAGCTTTTGGCACTTTTGCAGAGCCCCGAACTGCACCGTGCTGACGAACATCGATCGGACGTCGTGGATCAGCAGCATGATCGAGTAGCTGCGATTGCTCCTGAGGCTCCTTGCGGAAGCTGACGGGATGTAACCGAGCCGCTCAACCGCGCTGCGCACCTTCTGGCGCATGGCGTCCTGCACGTGGGGCTCGTTGTTGAGAACACGGCTCACCGTCTTGATCGAGACGCCAGCCTCCTTCGCAACATCCACCATCCGGACCATAGACCAACCTTACGCGCCTTCCCGGCCGCTCCTTTCAAGTTCCGAGACCATATCAGCATGGCTCTGCCTGTTGAGAGGTAAAAACGCCACTGGGATCGCGCTGATGAGATAGGCAGCACCCGGGACGACCGCGAGGAAGATCAGGATCCCCTCGCTCGTGCCCGCCCCTTGCTCTCCCAGCCGTGCGTCAAAGCCGACAAGGCCCAGGACCTGCCCGACGAGGAACCCCATCGCAGCGCCTGCCATCTTTTGCGAGATCAGCACCGCGCCGAAGCTCACGGCCTCGGCCCGCTCGCCTGTCTTGAGCTGGCCAAACTCCACCGTATCCGGAACGAAGGACCAGAGCATCACGCCGAAGCTGCCCATGGCGAAGCCGTAGACGATGATCGGCACCGGTAGCCCCATGACCGGCAGCGTGCCGAAGACCAGCATCGACAGCCCTGCGAGGGACATGATGATTGCCGCGAGGACCCAGCAGCGTTTCTTGCCGATCGCGCGGATGACGAGGGTCCAGAGCGGCACGCCGAGCATGGTCGCCACGGCGAAGGCGGTAAGGACGGTCCCCTCGCTAGCAAGGCCCTCCTGCGTCTCGAGGAAGAAGAGCAGCGAGACCATGAGGCTGGCGCTCCCCAGCGACTGGAGAAACACCGTGCCCAGAAGAATGAGGAGTGCGGAGTTGCTCGTGAAAGCCTTGGCAAAGGCTCGGGGGCTCAGCTCCGCCACCTTGGTTCCTCGGATGAGGGGTTGCTCCTCCGTCCTCGCGAAGCAGAGAAGGAGCGCTGCCGTGGCTGCGATGCCGCCGAGGAGCGCGGTCAGCAGGAAGGCCGGGGCCTGATAGTCGTCGCCGCCTGAGAAGGCCTTGAGGAGAAACGGAAACCCTCCCGAGACCAGAAGCAGCCCGCCGAACGCGAAAAACATCCTGACGCCCGTCAGCTCTACGCGCTCCTGGCTGTTGAAGGTCAGCCTCGCCGAAAGCGCTGCATACGGAATAGCCACAAGCGTATAGCTTGTCCTGAAGATGATCCCGACGACCAGCAGGACAGCGAGAAGCACCGCGCCATCGAATGGCGGGACCCAGAAGAGAAGCACGAAGGCTGCCGCCACGATCGGCGCGCCGAAGAGGAGGAAGGGCCTGTACGTCCCGTGCCGCGTCCGCGCCCGCTCTGCGAAACTCGCGATGACAGGATCACTGAGCGCATCCCACGCCATGCCTATTGAGTAGATGATACCGGCGACCCCTGGAGGGATGCCCACGACCACCGTGTAGAAGAAGACGAGGAACAGCGAGAGCGTGTTCCAGTAGATGTTGAGCCCGAAATCGCCCACGCCATAAGCAGCAAGGCGGGAGAAACGCTCTGCCCACCCCCTGCTCTTCTGCGCGGCTGCGCTGCTCACCGTCATGCCACGATCGGATAGAGGATCAGGCAGGCGATGAGGCCCACGATCGCGATAATCCCCGTAAGGAGCGTCCAGGTCCTCAAGGTCTCGCCGGTCGTCAGGCCGAAAAGCTCTCGGACGAGCCAGAAACCTGAATCGTTGACATGGCTGAACCCGGTCGCCCCGGCGGCAATCGCAATCGTCAGCACACCGAGGCCCGCCGCGCTCGGGTCAGCGGCTGCGATAATCGGGGCTGCCAGCCCGCTCGCCGTGACCATCGCGACCGTGGCGCTCCCCTGCGAAACCCTGAGGATCAGCGCGAGGACGAAGCTCGCTATGACCGGAGAGAGCGCAAGGCCGGCAACGCCCTGCCCGATGATCTCGCCAGCGCCGGTCTCCACCAGCACCTGCTTGAACGAGCCCCCTGCGCCTGTGACGAGGATGATGGACCCGGTTGGCAGGAGCGCGCCCGCGAGGATGCGGTCGCGCTGCTTCCTCGCCTCCTCGTCCTTGGTCCTCAGCACCAGCGCAGCTGCTGCGCAGGCAATGATAAGCGCCGTGAACGGATGGCCAATCAGCGTGACTGCACCCGGCTTCTCCCCCGGCCACGCGGCAGCGAGGAGAATGAGGAGCAGCGGCAGGACGATCAGCGCCATGGCCTGCCCCGGCGGCATGGTGGCTGTCGCTGATCGCTGGGGCTCCTGCACCTTGCCTTCAGGGAGCGCGCCACGGCTTGCGAGAAATGACGCGAAGACCGGGCCTGAAACGATGACGGCGACAAGTCCCGTCAGTATGCCGAAGATCGCAACCCATCCGACCTCAGCGCCAATGAGATCCGCAATCGCCATAGGCCCCGGCGTCGGCGGCACGAAGCCGTGCCCGACCGCGAGGCCCGCTGCCAGAGGCAGGCCGAACGCCAGCGCTGGCTTGGCCCCCGCCCGCGCAAGGCCAATGACCAGCGGCAAGAGGATGAGGAGACCCACGTCGAAGAAGACAGGCGTGGACGCCACGAGACCGATGACTGCGACGGTGACTTGCGTCCGGAACAGCTTCTTCGGATCGCCAACAACCCGGCCCAGCGCCTCGATCCCGCCAGACGCTTCGAGCATCGCACCGAAGAGTGCGCCGAGCCCGACGATCGGCGCGATGAAGCCAAGGGTCCCGCCCATTCCGGCCTGCACGGCGGCCAGCGCTTCGGTGACAGGCAGCCCTGCAAGCAGTGCCGTGCCAAGCGCCACCGAAAGGAGCGCGACGAAGGCATTCATCCGGAAGCGGAGGATCAGGAGCAGGAGGACCGCGACCCCTAACCCTGTGGCGATGATCGCCTGCTGCCCTTCCATCAGGCGAACTTGGCGCCCGTGAGGGTCGTGCGCACGCGGAGGAGGCGCTTGTGCGCTGTGATGAAGAGCGTCGTGCCGTCCTCACCGAAGCAGCAGTTCGCCGCTGCGCTGTCCGTCATGATCCGCTCGACAAGCTCGCCTTCGGGCGAGATGACCAGAACCCCGCCGGGACCTGCGACAAGCACCTCGCCGCTCGCCGCGATGGCCATGCCGTCGGCGTAGCCCGGCGTGTCCTCACCCATATAGGGCGAAATATCCATCAGCGTCCTGACGTCATCAAGCCCAGCCGCAGTCGGTGTTGCGCGCCTGAGGATCGGCTGTACCCGGTCGGACTGGGTGATGTAGAGGGTGCTTTCGTCAGGCGAGAGTGCAATGCCGTTGGGCCTGACCATATCCGAGAGAAGCCGCTCGACCGTTCCGTCCGTCTTCAGACGATAGACGCCGTTAGAGTCCTGCCGCTTCATCGGGGAATCGTCCTGACCCTGAAGGCCGTAGGGCGGATCGGTGAAGTAGATCGTGCCGTCTGCCGCCTTGCAGATATCATTCGGCGAGTTGAACGGCTCGCCATTGTAGCTCGAAGCCAGCGGCGTCCGCTCGCCCGTTGCGATGTCCAACCGCTCGACGCGCCTCAGGCCATGATTGCAGACGAGGAGCTTGCCCTCCCCTTCATAGCAGAGCCCGTTCGCCCCCGGCTCGCGGAAACCCTCTGCGCTGTCGGTCCCTGAGGGCTGGAGAAAGACCTCGACGCCGCTCGCGCGCGTCCACTGATAAGCCGTGTTTCCGGGGACGTCGGTGAAGTAGAGCGCGCCTCGGTCATAGTCCCAGGTCGGCCCCTCGGACCAACCATAGCCTTCCGCCAGGACTTCGAGTTCTGCCCCGGCCGCCAGGATGCTCTTCGGCGATGCCGCAGCCTCTGTCGAAGGGGTCTCGCGAGAGCAGGCAGCCACACTCGCGGCACTGGCGAGCAGGAAGGTACGGCGGTCGAAGATCATGGTCAGTGGCCCCGGTCAGCTAAAGCGAGGGAACCTTCCTACCACCATTTCTGACAACGATGACAAGCCCTGTTGCAGCGGCTAGCGCGCGCCTCTTGTCGTCGAGAGCGTCACGAGCGTTCGCGCGGCTATCGCGATCGATTCCGACGTGGTCCGGCGGGTCTGGGCTTTCAGGATGCGCGTGTCGGTTTGGAGCGTCGCGAGGTGCGCCTTGAGATAACCGCCCCGCGCAGCCGAATCGCTCAGGGTGTCCTCTCCGGTCGCCTCGAACTGAGAGCCAAGGAAATAGGCCAGCTTCCCGCCAATTTCGATCGGAAACAGGAAGAGCAGGTTGTCGAACCGCTCGCCGTTCTTGCGGTAGTTTTTGAGGACGACCTGCCCGTCGGCACGCCCCGACAGAAGCGCCCTGACCTCCGATCGCGCCTCGGGCTGGTCCGTATTTCCCTGAAGAAACCTGCAGTTCTGCCCGACGACTTCCTCCGAAAGATAGCCGGTGAGCCGCTCAAACGCAGCGTTCACGAGCACAAGCGGCATGTCCGGCGTCTGCGCATCGGCAAGGCTCAGCGGGATGTCCGCGTCTTCGATGAAGCTTCTCAGACGTTTAGGCAGCATACCGTGGTGCTTTCCCGGTAGAACTTCGTTATGCCCTTGGGGATGGTAGAGCAGGCGTCCCGATGAACAACTCCGAAATGAATCAGGATAGCCGCGAACTTGTCGTGGGCGTCGGCGCCTCGGCCGGAGGGTTCGAAGCCTTTCGCGACCTGTTTGCGAGGCTCTCCGCGAACGAGAAGCTGGCCATCATCCTCGTGCAGCACCTCGACCCCGATCACCGGAGCCTGCTTCAGGAACTGCTGACGAAGCGCACCAGCACCCCCGTTCACACGGCAGAAGAAGGCATGCGGGTCGAAAGCGGCAACATCTACCTGATCCCGCCAGGCGCCTCCCTCACGATCAAGGACCGCGAGCTGCACCTCGCAGACTTCGATAGCCCACGCGGGCAGCGCCGTCCCATCGATACCTTCTTCCGCTCCCTCGCCGAGGACCAGGGCGAAGACTGCGTCGGGATTATCCTGTCCGGCACGGGCAGCGACGGCTCGGACGGCATCAAGGCGATCAAGGAAGCCGGTGGTCTCGTCCTCGCGCAGAACCCCACCGAGGCTTCCTATGACGGAATGCCGAAGAGCGCGATTGCGAGCGGCGCGGTCGACCTCACCCTGACCATCGCCGAGATGGCCGACGTCCTGCGCGACTATCGCCAGCGGCGTACAGGCATCGGGCCGACGATCGACAACAATTACGAGTTCGTCTCGCGAGTCTTCAAGCATGTCCGCTATCACACCGGGCATGATTTCTCCGACTACAAACAATCCACGTTGCTGCGCCGTCTCGCGGTGCGCATGTCGGCGCTCGGAACGGTCAGCCCCTCCCAATATCTCGAGAAGCTGATCCAGGATCGTCAGGAAGCGGTGAAGCTTCAACGCGATGTCCTCATCAACGTCACGGGCTTCTTCCGTGATCCCGACGCGTTCGAGACCCTGAAAACACACGTCATACCGAGCATCGTCCGCGGCAAGGGCAAGAGCGACGAAGTCCGCGTATGGGTTCCCGGCTGCTCCACCGGCGAGGAGGCTTATTCGATCGGCATGCTGATCGCCGCAGAGCTCGAGCGGTCCGATGGCAAGCCGCTGGTCACGATCTTTGGGACCGATATCGACGACGAGGCCCTGCAGGTCGCACGTGCAGGCCAGTATGGAAACATCGCCGCGGAGAAGATCCCCGAGGACCTGCTGCAGCGCTACATGCAGCCCACGCAAGCAGGTTTCGAAGTGGGGAAGAAGCTGCGGTCCCTCGTCCGCTTCTCGGAACACAGCCTCATCAAGGACCCGCCCTTCTCCAAGCTCGACCTGATCTCTTGCCGGAACCTGCTGATCTATTTTGAGAAGCCTCTGCAGGAGCACGCCTTCAAGGTGTTCCACTACTCGCTCAAGCCGGGTCGGTACCTGTTTCTTGGGACAAGCGAAACACCCCAATCCGTACACCCCGGTTTCTCGGATTTCAGTACCGCACATCATATCTATGAGCGCGACGGGCGCCCTTCGGAACCTTTGAGCCTCCCGCTCTCGCCGATTGGGCTCAACCGGCGGCTCGACACGCACGGGGACCAGTCCTCGGGCTATTCGCGCCAATCGAGTGACGCCGTCCGGGACGCAATCCTCGAGCGCCACTCCCCGCCATTCATCGCCACCGCACCGGGCGGTACGGTTACTAGGCTGTCCCCCGGGGCAGAGAAGTTCTGCAAGCTTCGCTCTGGCGACATGCAGGTCACCCTCAGCAACCTCATCCACCCCAGCCTCGAGAGTACAATCCGCAGGCTGAACAATCAGGCTACGGAGCGGGATGGCGAAGTCAGTTCAGCATCCTTCACCGGTGAGATCGATGGCGAGGCCCTTGATCTCGAGGTCACGAGTGAACGGCTGAGCACAGGCGAGCGGTTCTTCGTCTTCCACCAGAAGGGCGATGAGATCCCTTCCGTCGACCGCACCCTGGCAGCATCGAGCGGCGATGAAAGCGAGTATGTCCGGGAACTCGAACAGGAGCTGGACGACGCGCGCCAGACCGTCAGGACGACGATCGAAGAGCTCGAGACATCGAACGAGGAGCTGAAAAGCTCCAACGAAGAAATGATGTCGATGAACGAGGAACTTCAGTCCTCGAACGAAGAGCTGTCGACGATCAATGAAGAGCTTCAGGCGAAGATCTCAGAGCTCAATGAGCTCAACGCGGATCTCAATGGCTTCGTCGCAAGCACGAGCCTCGCGACGGTTTTCCTCGATGACAAGCTCGCCGTTAAGCGGTATACGGAAGAATCGCTCAAGTATTTCCGTTTCGTTGAGGCGGACATCGGCAGGCCGCTCGACGATATAGCTTCAATCTTCCCGGTCGGAGCGTTGGCCCCGCTGTGCAAGAGCGTTCTTGATACCGGCGAGATGATCGAAACTGACCTGAAGTCTTTTGACGAAGAGTTCGAATTCATCCTCCGCGCGGCAGCGTCCAGGGACAGTGACGATAGCGACCTAGGCGTGATCTTCACACTGATTGATGTCACTGAGATGCGCCGCAATGCTCGCGAGCTCGACGTGGCGAAGCTCGAAGCGCAGCAGCGTCTGGCGGAGGTTAATGAGCTCTATCGGGTCAGCCCTGTGGCGATGGCGCTCTTCGGCCCTGACCTCACCTACATTCGCGCCAATAAGGGCCTTGCAGAAATCAACGGTATTCCGATTGAGGATCATTTCGGCAAGCGCATAGACGAGATCGTTCCCGAGCTTGGCCAGACCGTCATCGAACCGGTGCGGAAAGTCTTCGAAACCGGCAAAGCGATCCTCAACCAGGAAGTCGTCGGTAGGACGCCTGCAAACCCTGACCGGGACCTGACCTGGATCGTCGACTGGTATCCTCTCCACGTCGCGGGTGACGTGGCTGCCGTGGGCGTCAACGTCCGGGACGTTACGGCGTATAAGGAGGTTCAGGAAGAGCTTCGCCGCGTCATGCTCGAGCTGCAGCATCGGGTGAAGAACATGCTGGCCAACGTCGCGGCGCTCGTGAATCGGGCGCGCCTCGAAGAAGGCGATGCCGAGCAGGTCCTCCACACCCTCTTCAACCGGATCACGGCGCTCGGAAAAACGCACCAGTTGCTCACCCAGGAGAACTGGCACTCGGCAACGTTCAGGGAGCTCATCGAACCGGAGCTCACGCGCGTCTACGGCGACGACATCGTGTCCCTGCGTGGCCCGTCGATCCGCTGCAATTCAAAAGCGACCCTCGCGCTCGGCATGGCCGTTCATGAGCTTGCGACCAACGCCGCGAAGTATGGCTGCCTCGCCCAGCCGGACGGCAAGCTAGACGTCAGCTGGTCCCGCACCGACGAAGGCGATGGCGAGGTCTTCCGCATGAACTGGCAGGAGACCTGCCCAGAGCAGATCGAGCCCCCCACGAGGGAAGGCTTCGGATCGACGCTCATCAAATCGACCATCGAACGAACCCTCGACGGAAATGTGGAACTTTTCTGGGAACCAAGCGGTCTGCGCTGTGTTATCACTGTTCCTAGTGAGAGTATCACGGAGTTCGACGAGGATATCAGTGGAAAATTATTCTGATCTGCGCGTACTCTATCTCGAGGACGAAACACTTGTCGCGCTCGATGGGGAACTCACTCTCGGTCAGATCGGGTTCAAGGACATCGTCTCCGCAGCCTCACTGAAGCAGGTGAAACGCGCTGGCGACGAGCACTTCGACCTTGCGATCCTCGACATCCATCTCGGCTCCAACGTCACAAGCTTTGAGCTTGCAAGGGACCTGATCGCAGACGGAACGGCCGTGGTTTTCCTCACTGGCTACAACGCCAAGGAACTGCCCGGTGAGTTCCACGCCTACCCGGTGGTGCAGAAGCCGATGAACCGCGAAGACCTCGAAGCTGCCCTGGCGCAGGTCCTCGGGGACAACACTTCAGCGCCATCAGGTGGCACGAGCGACGCTACAGCCGCAGTTCGTTGAGCGCTCTTCCAGCGAAGAACGGCACTTCCACTCCGTATACGTTGTTTCCAATCCTTCGAGCGACGTGGGCCTCAGGCGGGCTTAGCCCTTGTCGATCAAGATCGGGTTGAGCGGAGTATCCACCACCTCCCCGACCCTCGCGCCCGGCATCCAGGTTGCCCGGTCATTTTCCTGAAAGCTGTTCGTCGGCGCCGCGAGCCTGATGTCCTTGTCCATGTAGATCATCGTCATCACGGAACGTGGACGGTCAGACTGGTTCGCGCCAGCGAGGTGGAATGTCCAACCGGCATGGAAACTGACATCGCCGAGGGCGAAGGGGCTTTGAACCAGAGGAAAGCCCTGGGCCTGCATCTCCCGGCGGATGGTCGCCTCGCTTTCATCAGAAATCGGTAGGTCCCGTCCTAGCTCCGCATGCTGACTGCCCGCAAAGAAGGCGAGAGGTCCCATCTCCTCCGGGACCGGCTGAAGCGGGATCCAAGCTGTCACCGTACGATCCGATGACAGGGGCCAGTAGTACTGGTCCGCATGCGCAGGGGTGATGCCGCCCGACGGCTCCTTGTAGAGCGATTGATCGTGGTACAGACGAACACCATCCTTGCCGAGAAGCTCAGCGGCCAGCCCCGCCAGCCGCCTCCCGAACACGAACCGCTTCACACGCTCGGAATGACGCCAAAGGTTCATCACCTGAAGAAACGCGCGATCGTAGGTATCGCGCTCTTCGAGGGGCCTGTCTTCCTCGTTCAGCGCCAGCGTCAGCGCCGTGATCTCCTCGCCGATCCTCGCAAGCTTCTCCGCAGGAAGAACGTCGCGAAGGAGGACGAACCCGTCACGATCGAACCGCGCGCACGCATCTCGATCGAGCGTGACCGGCTCATCGACCCAATCAAGGTCAGCGAGGTCAGAAGGAGGCTCAGGGTCCGACATAGAGAAGATCTAGCCCTCCAATCACAACAGTTTCGAGTAGCGCCACTATCGTAGCACCAGTGATTAGCTATCGCATCTGTGCGATCCTGCGGAATGACTGCTGTTTGACAGAAGGGTCTGGTTCCCAGGCCTGCCTAGGCAGTATAAAACCCGTGCGATGAGTTCGAAACCGACACTCTGCGAGCCAGTCGCACTCGACCCGGCCATCGCGCTGCGAGCGGAGACGGTCTCCGACGCGCACGGGCCTGCTGAGGAACGCCTCTTCCCGCACTTCCACGATGCCCACGAGTTCATCTTCTTCGAACAGGCGAAAGGCACCCTTCACACGCTCGGCGGCGACTATCCCATCAGCTCCGGGTGCATCGTGTACGTCCCTTCGATGCGTTTCCACGACTTCTCCCTTGAGGCTGGGCCGAGGGATTGGACAGTCCTCCACGCCGATGCCGGCCTTGTTGCAGAGCTTCTGCGCAAGGACGGCATCGCTCCACCGGACGATGCATTCGTTCTCCAAGCTCAGGGCACTGAACGCGAGAGGTTCCGGACGCTGATCGCATGGACGGCGGAAGCGCTTGAGGGCCGTTGCCATTCCGCCCTCCCCCCGCGCCTTTTCGCAACGCTTCTCGCCGCGCTAATGACTTCGGATGATGTGCACAGCACTGTGCCCGTCCAAAGAGAGACGTTCCGCTCACGGCTGCGACCTGCGCTGGAACTCGTCGCGGATACCGCGCACCGGACGGTGAGCGTGGAGGAAGCCGCGGCGCGCTGTCACCTGTCCCGGCACTATTTCTCGCGAAGTTTCAAACAGGCTTTCGGGTCCGGCTTCGCGGAGTATGAACGCCATTACCGGTTGCGCCGCGCCGCCCTGCGCATATCCAGCAGTGCACAGCCGATCTCAGACATCGCCTACGAGCACGGCTTCCGCAGCCCATCACACTTCACCGCGTCCTTTCACAAGAGATTCGGGGTCACACCGTCAGGGTTCAGAGCATCTCATGAAGCCCCAACATCAGCAGAGGCTTTCTATTAATGAAGCTCATTCCCGCGCTCTTCCTCGCCATCCTGATCGCCAGCTGTTCGCAGAGGACAGAACCTGCAGACACGCAGGCACCTCTTTCGTCCAAAACTCCCAACACACCGGAACAGCAGGAACCTCCGCAGCCAGAGCTTTACTACCACATCTTCGTCAGGAGCTTCGCAGACAGCGATGGCGACCGACAGGGAGATCTGGATGGAATCCGCCAAAAGCTCGATTTTCTTCAATCGCTTGGCGTGACAGGCATCCTCCTGACGCCGCTCTATCCATCCCAGTTCTACCACAATTACTTCGCCAACGACTTCTATGGGATCGACCCGGAGTTCGGCTCGATGGAGGACTACGTCGCACTCGTCGAGGAGATCCACCAACGCGGCATGACGATCATCCTCGATCAGGAAATCCAATATGTCAGTGGACAGCATGAATGGTTCAAGGAGGCGTCCGGCAATCCTGGCTCACCGTCTGACGGCTACGTCCTGTTCGACGACGAGCAGAACACTCGACCGGTAGGGACGCTTTTCAACCTGACGGAGTTCGACGTCTGGCCCAGCCAGAAGCAGAACATCTACACCGTCGACCTGCTCAGCGAAAAGGCGCGCGCCTACTTCACCGAGTACCTCCTGTTCTGGCTCGATCCCAACGGAGACGGTCACTTCTCAGACGGTGCCGATGGATACCGGATCGACCACATGATGGATGATCTCGATAATGCTGGTGTACTGACTGGTCTATTCGATGCGTTCTGGGTACCAATATTTGACGAACTCCGTGAAGCCAAGCCAGACATCAAGATCATCGCAGAGCAGGCGGACTGGGGCTATGGCGAGGCATTCGTCAATCAAGGCGAAGCCGACATGGTCTTTGGCTTCCCGATCCGGGGGGCCATCCTTGATCTTGATGGGGCAGGCTTTGCTGACGCTGTGAGCGAGACGAACGCTGTCCTTGGCAGTGACCACGGCCAGTTCGTGTTCGTAGAAAATCACGACACGGACCGAATAGCTTCCCACCTTGAGGACCCAAGGGCTCTCCGCCTTGCTGCGGCATCAAACCTACTCACCGGATGGACGCCGATCCTCTACTACGGCCAGGAACTCGGAATGCGCGGCGAAAAGCTTGAAGGCGACCTTCCCGACGCCCTCCTCTCCTCCCAGCATGATGTGCGCGATATCCCCATCAGAGAAGCCATGCGTTGGGACAGCCAGCAGCCTGACGCCCTCGCCGACTGGTATCTCAGTGACCCCTCAGCATACGACCTACCCAGCGCCCACGCTCTCGATGGCCCCGAATGGGTGGACGTTCAGGAAGCTGACGAAGGCTCGCTCCTCGCGTTCTATCGACGTCTCACGCGCCTCAGAGCCAACCATCCGGCCCTCGCTAACGGCTCGACAGCAGTTGCGGAGACCAGCGGTGACACTGTCGTCCTGAGACGCGAGCACCTCGAAGGCAGCGTCCTCGTCGCCTTCAACTTCGGGGCCGTGGAAGCACCCCTCGCAATACAAGACGCCGACTGGATGCCCGTCACAGGTTCCGTTGGCCCAAGCGCAGGCTCTGCTGTCCTCAGCGCCTACGGCGTGGCCATCGCCGCGGTCCCGACAGCGCAAGGCGAAGCCACAAGTGACTAGCGCCAGCAATCCACTTCCCTCCGTCCAAAGAGCAGGATGACTCAATGCACCGCAAGATCTCAGCGAGTATCCTAGCCCTCCTCCTCTCCGCATGCGAAGGACATGAGGCGACCCAGCCAGAGTCCGAAGCCAAAACCGAAGCCTTCGACTTCGGCGGCGTCTTCGACGACACCTATGCAGGAGAGATCGACCGCACCGTTGAGCCCCGGCGCCCTGATGGCCCGCCCAACGTCGTCCTCATCATCGCGGATGATCTCGGCTGGCCCTACCTGGGCTTCTTAGGGGACGAGAATGTCGTCACGCCGAACATGGATATCATCGGCAATGGCGGAACGGTCTTTGAGGTGGGCCATGCGACATCAAACTTCTGCAGACCCACACTCCAGACCCTGATCACTGGCCTCTACCCTGTCCAATATGATCAGAGGGCGAACGAGATTGTCGAGAATGCTCTCGCCACGGATGGTGTCCCGGACAGCCTCGACAGTCAGCGCGAGCAGTCCATGTACCGGCAGAAGCTCCACACCTCCGCCATTGAGCAGTTCAAGACGCTCCCGCGTATCCTGCAGGACCAGGGCTACGTCTCGCATCAGAGCGGCAAATGGTGGGAGCAGTCCTACGCCCATGGCGGGTTCACCCACGGCATGACCGAGAGCTGGGACGTACAGGACGCCGTCGACCTTGGCGATCGATGGTTCTTCACCTTCATGGGCGGCCAGGGCCAGAAGATCGGCCGCGAGACAATGGAGCCGCTGGAGACCTTCATTGAAGAGCATGCGGACCAACCGTTTTTCGTCTGGTACGGTCCGGCTCTTCCGCATACCCCGCTCAACGCACCGAACGAGTTCTACAAGTATTTCGCAGAGCGGGATGACCTCTCCCAGTCCGCAAAGCTCTATTACGCTAACATCGCATGGTTCGACTGGGGCGTCGGGAAGATCCTCGACACACTCCACGACCAGCGGGTCATGGACAACACACTCATCGTCTACATCAACGACAATGGCTGGGAGCAGGATGCCGATGTTGAGTATACGGACGATAACATCACCTTCGCCAATGGCGGTCCGCGAGGCAAAGGCTCCTTCTTCGAAACAGGGTTCCGTACACCGATCATCTTCTATTGGCAGGGCAAGATCACGGCGATGCGCGATACGGCGAACCTTGCCAGCGCACTCGATATCATGCCGACGATCCTCGACTACGTCGGCGTTGAGGCGCCCGAAGACCTCCCCGGCTATTCCCTGCGTCCAGCCATTGAAGCAGGCAGCCTGCCCGCGCCCCGCGAGTACTTCATCGGCAGGATGACCCAGCATCGTGCGGGTACGAACTTCCGCGGTGAGCCCGATGACTTCACCGACGATCACATGGGAGCAGCAAGGAGCGGTTATTATCGCCGGGACCTACGCTGGCACTTCGTCTGGCTGCCTGAAACCGGCGAGACCGCGCTCTACGACCTTGAGAACGACCCCGGACAGCTGGCTGACGTGTCAGAGGAGAACCCGGAGCTGATTTCAACCTTCAAGTCGGACATTGAGGACTGGCAGGAACAGTACGAACGCGGATGAACCCTGCACTTCGCAACACATGCACAGCTGCCCTCGTCGCGCTATCGGCTCTCGGTCAGTCTCGCGGCGAGGACGTAGATTGGGTCGCCCTCGAAGGAGGCTGCTTCACCATTGGCGCCGAAGAGGGCAACCCCGAAGAGCGCCCGCAGGTCCCCGCCTGCGTCGAGCCTTTCTCCATCTCCCGAACTGAAATCACCAATGCTCAGTTCACGGCCTTTGTGGAGGCAACAGGCTACAGGACCCGAGCGGAGCGAGGTTGGAAAGCTGATGAGCCCGGCGGCCCCGGTATCGCCATGCCCCCCGGCGCTGCAGTCTTCGCACCGCCCAGCAGGCCTTCGCGGGAAGAGCTCGACTGGTGGCGGTTCGTAGAGGGCGCCAACTGGCAGGCACCTAAGGGCCCCGGCAGCTCAAGGCCCTCAGGCCAACTCCCGGTCATCCACGTCACCCGGGAGGACGCAGAAGCCTACGCCGACTGGGCGGGCGCTCGCTTGCCGACCGAAGAGGAATGGGAGTTTGCCGCCCGGGCCGCGCCCGATGGCTCCGTCATGCGATGGACCAAGGCTGAGGCGGAAGCGCTGAACAAGCGCGCCAACACCTGGCAGGGGCTCTTCCCCGCCATCGATACCGGCAAGGACGGCTTCGAGGGCCTCGCCCCCGTGGCATCCTTCGAGGCCAATGCCTTCGGCCTTCACGACATGATGGGGAACGTCTGGGAGTGGACAGCCACGCCCTACGCGCCGTCCCACAGGGCGGACGACAAGAGGGTAGCAGGCAGGATCGGCTTCGATCCCAATCAACCCGGAGCCGCCGTCGCAACGATCAAGGGAGGCTCCTACCTCTGCTCGTTCTCCTATTGCGCGCGGTTCCGGCCAGCCGCCCGTCAGGCGCAAAACCTCGCCTACGGAACATCTCACATTGGCTTCCGGATCGTCAGGTAGCGCTCGGCGCTGAGCACGAAAAGCGGCAATCCCCCAAAGGGACCAAACTTATCAGACTGACTGGGATCTTTGTCACTTTCACTTCTCTCCGTGAGAGAAGTGGCGCGAGTGACGGGGTTAAAAACGACAAGCATTTCTAATATATTACAGCGGTTTAGCTTCGTTTTTGCCCAATTTGTAGTGCACAAAGTTTGCATTTTGTAGTGCAGGAAACGGCGCACGGCCCTTCTTCAGCTCCGCTTTTTCGCTATAGGCAGGATCGTCAGCAAGCAATCTACTTCTAGGGCAGACGCCCAAAATCATATTCACAAAACACATGATCGTGCGGTCGCTAAGAGCCAATGCGCACCATTATTTCATTTCTTGCAAGAGCTTGAAATGTAGCATTCTCGACATCATCGTTCGAACGGCGATGCGGGATACTTGAATATAGCACCTGGTACGCGACGCACGAAATCTACACTACGGCCGAGCCTTCGCATCGACCCCTTGGGCGATCAGGAAGCTTCCCAGCAGGCCCGCATCATCGCCAAGTTGCGCCTTCTGCAACAATTCCTGCAGACGGCCTGCTTCTGGAAGGTAGCCCCCATCCAGCCGCGCGAAGTGGCGCTGAACCGAGCTGATCAACGCCGGCGCACCGAGCACACCGCCGCCCAAGATGATCCGCTCGAGCCGCGACCCGAGTGCCAGGGTCAAGCAAAGCTGCGCAAGGTAATGCCCGGCCATTTCCCAGACTGGATGATCTGTACCCAAACTTTCAAGATCGCCGAACCTATCGGATAGAGCGGGTGCCGCACTGAGGCCTTCGAGGCAGTCCCTGTGAAAGGCGCAACGACCTTCGTAGTGCTGGTCTTCCGGATGGCGCACCACGCGAATATGACCGAGTTCAGGATGGAGCGGCCGCCCCGCGAACTGCCCTTCGCTTTTGAGACCAACACCGATCCCCGTCCCCACGGTGATATAGGCGACGCGAGAAAGACCGCGACCGGCACCAAGCTGCATTTCCGCTTCGAGCGCTCCGTTGACGTCCGTATCGAGACGACCTGGAACTCCGAGGGCCTTTGACAGGTTGCGCAGCAAGGGCGTCCCTGACCAACCAGGCTTCGGCGTGGCGAGGATTGTCCCGTAGTTTGGGGACGACTCGTCGACGTCCACGGGGCCGAAGGTGGCGACGCCCAGCCGACCGATCCGGCCTCCGGCAGCCGCCGCCAGCTCCTGAAGCTTCATGCTCGCATCACCCACCGTCTCTTCGGGTGTCGTGGTCGGCACGCGCGCCTTGGCCAAGAGGCGTCCGTCCCGGTCACTCACACCAAGCTTGAACGTCGTGCCGCCCGCGTCGATGCCGGCGATCAGCTCCTTCGTCATAGCCTCATCCTGAACGCTGCTCCGCCGCTGTCCTAATCACACAATACACGGCTTGCCAATGCATTGCCTCGCCGTGTACAGCTTAGGTAGGACTCTGATGTCGAACATGCGAGGATTGCGAACCATGAGCCAGACCTCTGCGCACACATTGCCAGCTGCCACATATGGCGTGGTGACGGCACTCGTCTTCGCGATGTTCTTCATGTTCGGCATGACCACCGACGCGGTGGGCGAGATCATCTCGATCGCGCGGGGTGAGCTTGGGATCACCAACACCGAAGCGGCTGCGTTCCACTGGGCCACGATGATTGCCATCGCGCTGAGCGGCGTGACCTTGGGCTTCCTGTCGGATTCCATCGGCCGGAAGCGAACCATCGTCATCGGTCTCGCGCTTTACGGGGTCGCCAGTGCTCTCTTCTTCGCTGGCTCATCCTTTCAGTTATATACGGTACTTCTGTTCATATCCGGCTTTGCCATCGGCATCTTCAAGACAGCGGGGCTTGCGGTCATCGGCGATATTTCTAGCTCGACCGACGACCACACCAAGAAAATGAACGCGGTCGAAGGCTTCTTCGGCGTCGGCGCCATCGCGGGGCCGGCTCTCGTCGTTTATCTTGACCATTCAGGCGCGAGCTGGCGCTGGCTTTACATCGTGGCCGCGGCACTTTGTGCCGTGATGATCGTCGCGATGTCCCGCGCCACTTTTCCGCCTACGGTGCAGTCGGAAAAGAGCGAGGCCGGGCTCGGCCACACCCTGCGCCTGATGCGCAGCCCCTATGCCTTCGGTTTTTCGATGATGATCGCGCTTTACGTGGCGTCGGAGGTGGCAATCTTCGTCTGGTTGCCGACATTCCTCGACGGCTTCGAGGCTTCGGGCATGACAGCCTTTTTCGCAGCCTACGCCGTCATGATCTTCTTCGTGTTGCGCGCTGCGGGGCGTTTCTTGGGGGTCTTCGTGCTCAACCTCCTCGACTGGAAGATCGTCCTCGTTCTCTTCACCGGTCTCATCTTCGCGTGCTTCGCGGGGAGTATGGTGGGGGGCCAGGTTTGGGCCGTGTACCTCCTTCCCCTCTCCGGTCTCTTCATGTCGATGATTTACCCGACCCTCAATTCCAAGGCGATCAGCTGCTATCCCAAGGTCGACCACGGCGCCGTCGCGGGGGTCACGCTCTTCTTCACCGCGGCCGCTGCGGCGCTCGCGCCCCTCGCCATGGCCTTTGCCAGCGACCGGTTCGGCGGCGGCGACCTCAAGGTCGGCTTCGGTCTTGCGACAGGCTTTGCGCTGCTCCTCTTCGCAGGTACGCTCTTCAACCTCATCAGGGACCCGGCCGGCAAGGCACTCCGCGAAGCCAACGAGAGTGAGTACTGATCGGATGAATTCTCGTTCTCACACCGTTGCTGTCCCGCTGGCCTCCCCTCAGGTCTTTCGCCATGGCATCCGACATCCCGATCTGTGGCTCTGGGATGCATGGACGTACACGGATGAGAGCACCCTCCACCTCTTCTGCCTGGCTCTCGCCAGGACCAACAGCTGCGGGCAGGCCATCACCCCCGCCGACCGGAACGACTATCCGTTCCACGTGCGCCATTTCTCGTCCGGGGACGGCGGTGAGAGCTGGCGGGATTGCGGTGCCTATCTGTGTCCTGACGAACGACCTGGATCACCCACCGAGCATAATATCTGGAGCGGCTCGGCGCTGCTGCACGGCGATCAGCTTCTCTTTGGGTTCACGGGTGTCACGAAGCCCGGGGTCGGGCGCAGCTTTCATCAATCCATCTGCCTCCTGACATCCTCGCCCGAGGCGACGCCCGACCTTGCCGATACGGTGGTTCTCTCCGATCCGTCGCGAGACTATGAGGCGATCCGCAAGGCGGGCTATTATCTCGGCCCATGGTCGACGCTCGGCTCCGATGGGGGCGAAGAGGATGGCCCCATCCTCGCCTGGCGTGACCCGTTCTTCGTCCCTGAAGATGATGGCACCCTGCGGGCCTATTGGGCGGGCAAGGTCGGACCTGCGGAGCCAGCGGTGGCGTCCGGGAGGGTGAGACTGACCGATGAGGGCTACGTCATGGACAAGCTCTATGATCCGATCGTACCGCCCGATGTTTCTCAGTACACGCAGTCGGAGGTTCCGAAAGTCTACCGCAATCCGCGCGACGGCTCGCTCCTGATGCTGACATCCACCTGCAACCGCGTCAGTGAAGACCAACCTGATGAGGAAGTCTCGAAAGAGCTTCGTCTTTACCAGGCGCCGGGCTTCGATGGTCCGTGGACGCCATACGCAGCCGATGGCGCGACATTGCCGGGTATTAGGCACCTGTTCGGCGGCGAGTTCTCAGACGTCGATTTCGTCAGCAGGCGCGCTTCGCTGATAGCGCCGTACACCGAAATGGCCGAACCGGAGCTGCAACTCACCTTCGCCGATATCCGCAAGGTTTCTCTCGAGCCTGAGAACGTCAAAAAGCCGGCGCCCGCCGCCTGAACCGCGGGCGCGTCAAAGCGTCGAGGCCCTGACAATAAGATCGGTCGACGTCAGCTCAGAGCGGACCTTCTCACCCCTGATCTTCCGTAGAAGGAGTTCTACGAGCAGCTCCCCGCCAAGAGCGATGTTCTGGTCGATGGTGGAGAGCGAGGGAAGCGCGTTTGCCGCCTGACCGACATTGTCGTACCCAACGACGGCGACATCCTCGGGGATCTCGCGTCCCGCCTTCTGAAGCGCACTCATGGCAGCAATGGCCAGCACGTCAGAGGCGGCGAAGATCGCGTCGAACTTGAGGCCGTCCTCGACGAGGTTGAGCACATCGCGCACCGTCGTTGACGCTCCGAACCCGAGCGGCAGCATCAGGTCCGGATCGTGCTCAACCCCTTGCGACGCCATCGCCGACTGGAAGCCTTCGTAGCGCAAAGCGACTTCGGGAAGCGATGTATCGCCGATGAAGAGAATCCGCCTGCGACCGAGCGAGAGAAGATGGCGGCCAGCCGTCCGTCCGCCCTCCACATTGTCACTGCCAACGATCGTATACCGGGCATCCTCCAGGGCCCCGCCCCAGACGACAATACGGTCCGTGGACTGCGCCAGCGCGTTGAGGCGTTCCTTTCGCCCCGCCTGGCCGATGATGATGAGCCCATCGACCTTTCCAGTGGTAAGGAGCCTCTTCTCTGCGACTTTCTCGTCGCTTTTCGGCACCGTGAGAAGCAAATCGTAGTCCCGGTCCGCCGCTGCCGTCGTCACCGCGCCCAGCATCTCGAGGTAGAACGGGTCGGAAATGGTCTGCCCGCGGGTGGGGTCGATCGGGACAACGACTCCGATTGTCTTGGTTGCCTGCTTCCGCAGGTTGCTGGCCGAAATGTTGATCTCATACCCGATCTTCTCGGCGATGGCCTTGATATGATCCTTCGTCGCTTGCTTCACACGCGGACTATCGGCGAGCGCCCTCGACACGGTCGAGGCGTCCACCTGCGCCGCACGGGCGAGATCCGCCATGGTCGGTTTGCCGCTCATCCAAGCTCCATTGAGGCGTTCGCTCACTCATGTCTCCCCGTTTGTGCCGAAAAAAACGGGCCGCTCCAAGACTGGAACGGCCCGAGGCGCATCTGATTGAACAGGGAGAGATCAGAAGCGATAGCTGAGCGTCAGGCTTGCGTTGCGGCCATTGATCGGACGGATCCGCACAAAGTCGCCAGCAACGGCCGAGCCCTCTTCGCCTTCGGTGAAGCCTTCTTCGTCGAAGAGGTTGTTCACGTCTGCCGACACCGAAATGTTCTCAGTGATGTCGAAGCGGCCATAGACGCTGACGATGTTGTAGGCATCGAAGCTCAGGTCATTGTTATCCTGAATGAACACCTCGTCCGTTCCGAAAACGTTGGCGCCGACCGTCCAGCGCTCAGCCTCGAAGTAAGGCGAGACGTTGAAGACGTAGTCAGCCTGGCGACGCGGCTTGTTCCCGACATTGGCACCAGAGCCCGTCTCGACGATCTCTGCGTCTTGCAGGGTTGCGGTGGCGCGGAGACCGAAGCCGGTCGGGTGCTTGTAGTGACCTTCGACTTCGAAGCCTGAAGCCTCATAGGCGTTCTCGCGGAACTGCTGGGTCGTCACCTCGAACTCGCGCGCTTCGGTCGTATCAGCGTTGAAATAGGTGACGAAGAACGAGAGGTCGCGGGTCGAGTACTTAAAGCCCATCTCCCACTGCTCGACGAGGCTGTAGGCGCTGTCGTTCTGGATCGTGCCATTCGCAGCGATATTGCCTGTCACGCGGTCCGGTGAGCTTAGCGAGCCGCCCTCAGCGATGTTGGCGAAGACTGCGATATCCGGTGTGAACTGATAGTTCACACCAGCCGACCATGCGTCGAAGTCAACTTCGTAGTTCGCAAGACGCGGTGCGCCGAAGTTGTTCACCGCCTGCTCGTTGGCGCCGATCGTGCCGTCACCATTGATATCCTGCGGTGCCTGAATGGCGGCCTCGGCGAAGCTGCCGGACACGTCATACTGGTTGTCGCGGTAGCTCAGGTCCCAGGAGAGGTTCTCGAACTCACCGGTCAGAGCGATGAATGGCGAAACCAGATCAACTTCGAAGTCGTATGAACGGGTACAGCAGTTGCCGAAAGCCGGGTTGCCGAACAGAGCACCACCAACGCTGTCGCCTTGGTCAAAGAACGTACGGTCACCATCAAGACGGATATTGTACTGGTTGAAGTTCCAGTTCGTATTGATGTCCTGGCTGTCGAAGTTCACGCCAGCAGTGACCTGCATGAAGTCGAGGTCCTTGGTCAGGCTCGCCTCGGTGAAGCTGTTGTCGAAGTCACGGATCTGGGTGTTGAAGTACACAACGTTCGTGGACGGACCGGCTTGCGGATCGTCGAACGAACCTGCCGGGAACGGCGATGCGAAGTTACCTTCGACCTTGGCCGTCCGGTGACGGAAGTTTGCCGTAAGGTGGTCCGTCAGCTCGTACTCACCGACAAATGCGATCGAGGTCATGCGGGCTTCGAAGCCGTCACCATCGGTCGCCTCAACACCGTCGACGCGGTTCACATAGTCGGTCGGGTCGAAGAAAATCGTGCCGTCGCCAAAGTCGACGCCAACTTCCTCAAAGCCGCTGCCGTTATAGCGAGCCGGGATGGGGAGATAGGTCGGGACCTTGTCGTCGAGGTGCTTGAAGTGAACCTTCATGGAGCCACGGTCGAAGTCACCTGCGAGGGTTGCCTTGATCTGGCCGCCCTCTTCGGTGCCGGCCGCAGCCTCGCGAACGCCTTCACCGGTACGAACGAAGCCGCCAATGTGTGCTGACCACGTCTCGTTCAGCGGCATACCGTATTCGAAATCGCCGCGTACGGAATTGTAGTTCAGGCCCGTGGTGACCGCGACAGAGCCGCCCTGGTCTTCACCGGTCTTGGAGATGAGGTTGATGATACCGCCCGGAGCGTTCGGAGCAGCCGTCGAAGCCGAGCCGCCGCGAATGGCCTGAACGCTGCCGACCGTGCGGTCAAAGCGGAGGAAGCTGTCTGCGGTACCGAAGGCGATGTCGCCGACGAGAAGCGTCGGGAAGCCATCCTCCTGGAAGGAAACGTAGCGCGAACCGCCCGCGCTGATCGGCATGCCACGAACCTTGAGGTTCGTGTTCGCGTCACCTGACGAGGGCTCCACCTGAATACCGGGGAGGACACGGAATGCCTCGGCCGTGGAGCGCGGCGCGGAGCGATCGAGCTGTTCGGGCGAGAGCGAGGTAACCGAGGCGGTCGATTCAAGCTGCGTGGTCGGGCGGGCAACACCCGTCACGATGATCTCGTCACCGCGGTCCTCATCATTGTCTTGAGCAAAGGCGTTGCCCGATGCGACTGCGCAAACGGCGGCAGACAGCATGAGGCTGCGTTGAATAGTCTTCATTGGATCCTCCCTGGAACGTTCTTGTTCGCGCCGATCAGAGCCGCCGCCTGAGCCTTGCTTACCCGAACGTGAACAGGAAACAATACACGAAATGCAATGCAATGTATTTCGTGGCGACGATGTCGCGAAAGCGCAACATCCCGCCCTCGAACGGGTAAAGGTCTGAACTGCGCCCTATCGGCACTCGATGCTGTTAATGTGAAACGTCCGGACCGAACGATCTTGGTCCCGAGTAAGGGCCTCTCGGGTCGCTCTCTGAACAATGCCGAGATCGCGACCATCGATCCCGAACAGACGACAAGCTTGTCCATCTTTCAGATGTTGCCGACGTCAAGAGACTGGGGATTGGCATCGATCTTTCAAGAAAAATACCGGAAAAAGCTCACCAGCAGATGGAGTGTGAATCGCTCACCAAGATATTGTTTCGTATGGAAGATGTAACCAACTTCCGATTTGTCGAAGCTTCAAAGTCCGCTGTCTCAATTGTCGTCGGCAGCATGGCGCGGTGGAAACGTGATGTGCTCGATAGCGTTGATGCGGCACTATTTGTGATGGGGCCAGGCGATACGCTCGCTAGGCAAGAACCTATAGAGAGGATCGCAAATTTTATAATCTCAGGTTGTGATGAGCCTTTTCTGTCCCTGCAAAGATCCCCCAAAGGATGGACCGGTCCACCGCGATCTGGTCAAGAAACAACGGCTCCAATAAGTCATAGGGCGCCGCGCGTCCCTCTGCGGAACCGGGCTTTAGGCGACCTCGTCGCCCGGATCCGGACGCCGTCAGTCACCACCGGCCGGTCGGGATTCCTCGCGCTTGGCCGGGGGTGGCCCTGCAAGGGACGCGCCGCAAACCGGCGCGGCTTCTGATGGTATTTTTTCCCTTCGAGGCCTTGGGGGACCGGACGCCTGATTCGGCTACCGGAGGCCGCCGGTCCGCAACCTGTTTCGGGACTGAAGCGTCTTAGCTGTCGCGGTTCTCCTACGAAACAGGTTCGGCGTTTCGGTCTTTGTACGGTTTTATCTCAAGTGCTGACCGTCTCCTCCCCTCCGGTTTCCAGCGCTTACCGGTCCCCCGCCCTCGCGGGGGAAAGGATGTGAGCGGAGAGGAGCGAGAGCATGGGTGCGAGAACCCCACCGCGGCTCACTATGATCTGGCGCTTGAGTATAAACGCAAAATGGCTGGCCCCCCTCGGGTGTTTGTGAGGACTTGCGTTTCGCGATAGGCTTTAAAAGCTTTTGACCGGTGACCGATCTCTACCTCGGAGATCGCACCCATGAATTCTTTCCACATGAGCGGCCGCCTCGGCGGTGAACCCTCCTGAACTTTTCTCGGGACGATAGCTCGAAGCGCTTGGCGCGTTTCTCCCTCGCCCTTCTGGACAACAAGTCGGTATCGAAAGAGACGGTTTGGATCCTCGTCACCGTTTTCGACGGTTCTGACCAACGCTTCGCCGAGCAGCACTTCTCCAAGAGTGACCTCATCGCGGTCAAGGGACGGCCTCAGCAGAACCGCTGGGGAAACCGAAAACGGCGAGAAGCGGACGAGCCTCACCGTCATCGCCTCCTCCGTCACCGGCCTCTCCCTCGCCAAATGGCAGCGCATGAAGAACGGGGAGGTCAGCGCATGAGCGACGCACCGACCTGTTTTTCGCCTCTTTGCCTTCCGTCTTCCTCAACGGAGTCGGAGCTACTTTCGCCTTCGCCACCGACAAACGCCGCAGAGTCTCTTCGGGTCCAAGTTCGGCGAGACGGTCGAGGACAATGTCTATCTCCTTCGAGTCCATGGTGTGGATCCCACGATCCATCAGCTTACGGCCGAGATGGGCAGCGGCTTGCTCTTCCAAGAGCTTCGCTTTGTCCTTGAACGCTGCTTCCTTCTTCCGGTGGGCTTCAAGTTCGGCGACAGGGTCTTTGGTGCGAGGCATGGGCATGTCCTTCGGGCTGCTTCAAGGCCAACCTAAACAGCGAGACGATGTCCTTCGCGGGCTACAGAAGGACTCCCTGCAGCTCGCGCGAGAAGGGCGTGGCCCATCCCGTAGAGAGGAGACCGCGACCCCCGGAAAGACAATCGGGCGTGGGGGCGGAGAACGGCCAGGGGGCCGCCCTGGCCTGATCACACACAACGCACAGGGTGCCTTGGGGCGGCAAAGCCAGTCAGCGTCTGGGTTGGAAGCCAAGTCCGCCAAACCGAGCTGCTTCGGCGCACTGTATCTAGATGGTCCGCTGGCGGAGAGTATGCGCGGCTTCCGCCGGATACGGAGTGTCTCCGATCCGCGCAGCCAATGCAGACAACGTTCTTGTGAGTGTTTTCAGGGCGCTCCTTCCAGCGCCTGTTTCGGAAAGGCGGTGACCCGATGACCGAGTGTACCCGCTTCCAGTTCTGGCTCCCTAAAAGGGACTGCTTTGCCCTCGAAGAGGCCGCCAAAGCCCACGGCATCGCTCCCAACCAGATGGCGAAGAAGCTCGTTCAGCTGGCCCTCTCGAAAGACCCCCTGCCCCCGGAAAAGCTCGCCGATGATCTCCTGGTGATCCGGGCCGGCATGGAGCAGTTGTTCCGAAGGTCGGACCGGTCGGGAGAACTCGATGACGCCATCGAGATCGTCAAGACGAGGCTCCGGCAGGAGGCTTCGATCCTCCGTAACGGGAGGATCAGCTGATGACAGCGAACGCCAACGGACCCCTCAAGACCTTCCTACGGGGCGGGCAGGTCACCCTCCACACCCTTCGCATGTTCGGCCAGGTGATCCGCTTCCTGGCCGGCGCGATGATCAGCCTGATGCTGGTCATCGCCTACCTTGGCACCAAGGCAAACACCTCGCCCGAGGAACGCCACTATGCCATGAAGAGGTACGAGGCGCAGGGGTACCGGCTTCTCCGCGCGCCGCTCCATACCGAACTCAACATGCTCACCGCCTCGGGCGAGCATCGCCCGTTTCCGCTCTCGGTGATCCTCACCAACAGCGCGGTGTCCGAGCATGAGCGGGGCTTTCGAAAGACGACCCTCCGGTGACTGATTCAGCCATTCAAATACGCTTCGATCTGCTGGGCTCTCGTCGTTGCGGCGGCCACGATAGCCTCTGCCATGGCGGCTGGTACGCGGGCATCCCGTTGAGCTGTCAGGGCTTCCGAGGCCCGTGGAAGCTCGCTCACGACCTCGCCCATCACCGCGTGCAGTGCGTCGATCGGGAAGCCTGCAAGCTTCGCCGTCTGCTCAAAATGGCGCGGCGCAATTTCTGTCACCTTGTACCGTCGCTTGTCGCCGATCGCCATCGCAAGCCGGAACGCGTTGCGCGCTATTTGGCGGCGGTCATGCTGCCACTGGGTCGATAGAATGTCGTAGAGCGGCGTCAGCCTGGAGCGCCCTTGCGGTTCAAGAAACAAGGAAAAATTCTTGGCGTGGCCGTCGGTCGCGCCGATCAGCCAGAACACGATCTGCGCCTTTATGAACGCCCGCCGGTCGGCGTCCGGTTGATCGCTCGATTTCAGGAGGTCAAGGCAGGCTTCGATGCCGGGGCCGCCATCGCTTTCATACTTGCCGGTCGGCAGGATGCCGAGCGCCTGGCACATATCTTCCTGGGGAAGCCGCAAGAGACGGCCTTTGCTGTCGAGGCGGCGATCAAACCGCTCAATGCTGAGGACGCGAAGATCGTCCTCAAGCTCCAGGATTTCGGTCGAGGCCACGTCCAGCCCAAAGGCACGGCAAAGCGCCATGGAGAGGTGCTCGTTCTGCACGCTGTCGGTGAGGTCCACCTCACCATCGGGGGTTTGGACCATCCCTATCTGGGGCTTCAGGATATGGGTGGTCGGGGTGGTGCCGGTCGGCACCATCCACTTGCCTTCATGATAAAGAAGCGCGGTTTTGTTCTGCGCGCCCGCAAGGGAAATGCGGAACGCATCATCGCCGCCACGCATGCCCAGCGGCGCGACACTGAGCGAGCGAATGCGCTCGGTGATCCCTTCTGCGGTTATGGGCTCGCCTTCCGGCGGGCCCGGCGGCGCGGGCGGCATGTCTTCGGGCAGGAACTGAAGCGCGCCGACGCAATCGCGGCCAAGCGCGGCGAGCATCGAGAAGGCATCGGTCCCGTCCGCGCCTACTCTTGCCGCGATCCGTGCCCGGATGCGATCATCGTCGGGAAGCAAATTGTCGAAGACCGCCCTCATAGCGAGGCCGGTAAAGGGCCGATCCACGAGCGGCATGGAGCGCGAGACCGGGATCGCATACTCCCAATCGAGCCACTCCTGGGCGTAGTCGAAGCGCGTTGCGCCATCGGCGGCGCGCGCAAGCCTGCCCACAACGCGTCCGTTCAGCGCGACGGTGAGCACGCCGGATTTGCGTTTCCGGCCCATCAGAACAATTCCTCAAGGCTCGGCGTGGTCTTCCCGTCCCGCGGGCTGAGCGCCATCTCAAGGCCAAGGGCGGTCATGATGTCAAAGATGACCTGAAGCTCGGAGCGCGGCTTGCCGCCCTCGACGGCTGAAATCGTCTGCTGGCGCAGTCCGGCTTTCTCGGCGAGCTGGGTCTGGGTCAGGCCCTGCCGCTTTCGCTCCCGTTGAAGCGCTGCGCCGAGCTGTTGTGGATCGCGTATCGGCATGGTGTTCCTCCACCACTCGATATACGCGATCACGGATAAAAACGCAATATCCGCGTTCGATGATAAAATCGGTTTGTCCGCGCATGCGGATGAGAAGTACATCGCACGCGTCTGATTAGCCCGCGCTAGAGGTGGAGCCCAACCGGTTGTCCGGGCCCTAATCCTCGGGGGAAGTGACCCGGCCCCTTGATCAAAGCCACAAAAATATTTGGTCTTCGAACAATGAAGCCCTGAGCGGGGGGACATCCGTAGCCCTTTCAGCGCCGACAGGCTTTTCATTAGGGTCGGAGAGCCTTCAACGCTTGCCGCACGAACAACGTGGTCCAACGTTTTTCGCAGCAACATATTTCGATCCTAGACGCGCTCGATAAGCTCGCGCTTCTGATCGATGCAGCAGAGTCCCCTCTCACGTCCCCCTATTGGGTGATCGTCGATCGGCTCGAAGACGAGCTCGACGTAGCCAATCAGCGTTCAAATCGCCTGGATCGATATCTCAGGGGCTCTCAACCGACGACTGAGCGTCGACTTCCGCCCGGAAAATTGCCGGATCGAAGGGATGCGCGATCTTGAGGAGCTCCGCGCGACGATAGGCAAGCGATCCGCCGGAGCCATATTCGGGCCGGTTGTTCTTGTGGCCCATGAGTGCACAGCGCAGCCCGTAGTCGAGGCCCCCTTCGAGCATGCGGTCCTCGAAGGCATGCCGGAAGGAGTAGAGGACGTGGTCTTTTGTGGGCAGGAGTTTGCGCGTCTTGAACGCTTTCATCAAATTCGCGGAGACGAGCGTCGATCGATCATAATACCTTGGGAAGCCGTGAGAACACGATGTGATCGCCCGCTCCGCGACACCGACAAGCGGAATTTCTCTTCTTGAGTCGCTGGTCTTCAGCTCCCGGTTCTGTTCGGGCCGGATGAGGATATGGGGAACCTCGCAGTCCAATCGGATATCATCTGCCTGCAGACTGACGATTTCGCTTAGCCGCGCACCAGTTTCGATCAGTAGAAAGAAAATTGTTCTCAGTTCGACGTTCAGACTATCGAACAGGCCGGGCTTGAGGATTCGGTCCCGCACCCAATCGTCGGAGAAGGCTGCCCGCTTCACCTCCGATTTCCCGGCGAAGAAAAAGCCCTTGAACGGATCAACGATGTCCGGCTTTCCGACATACTTGTGGTAACGCAGGTAGAGTGAACGGATATTGCCGATGTGCCGGTTCGCCGTGTTCGGCGTCACAGGCTTCGTCGCCGGATCTTTGGGCCGCAATCGGTCCTGCCACCAGTCCCGATACTCTGTCGCCAGCTCACGCGTGATGGAGCCGAGTGGCACGTCCCCGACCCGCTCGATGAAATAACCGATCGACGTGCGCTTTGTCTTCTCCCATGAGCGCCGCTGAGCGTCCGACTTGTTGAACTGATCATCGAAGGCGATCTTCTCAACGTAGACCTCAAAGGCTTCGCTGACGGTGATAGCTTCAGATGGGTCAGGTGCCGATCCGAGCAGCGCTTCAGCAGTCGAAGGTCTCGGAACGCCGTTAGGTACCGAGGCGTCAATGCGTGCGATGATGTCCTCGACTGGAAGCGCCGCAACCGCCTCCGCCGGTAGGTAGGTGAAACCAAGAGCCATCGAACGAGCGACAGCGGACTGATACCGCAAGCTGACAGCAGCCTGAGCGGCTTTCCTATCCCCGGCCGCGCTCGCGGCAGCGAGGTCCATCGAGGACCAGAATTGCTGGTCGGCTTCGGCTCGGGCGTCCCGCCTCATCTTGGCGATTTCTAAGGACGGCGTGCGCAAGGATATCTGGATCAGGCGCCGGTCATCGAAAGCCCGATAGCGTTTGGGGACCCTCCGCACATAGTGCTAGACCCCACCGCGGGATTTGAGAAATTTCGTTCCGGGTAATGATCGGTTCATCGATTTTGTAGTGCGACCGGTTTGCATTTTGTGGTGCAAAATGTGGTGCAAACAGCGGGAACCCCGCTAGGGCTACAAACGTCACGATCAAAATTCAATGGAATTTCAGATACTTGGACACTTTCCAGATCCTGGAAAGTGGCGCGAGTGACGGGGCTCGAACCCGCGACCTCCGGCGTGACAGGCCGGCACTCTAACCAACTGAGCTACACCCGCGCATGCTCCATATGTCGGAGCGAGAGCCGGGATTAGACATAGGGAGAGGCACCGTCAAGCGGATCATGGATATTTTTCGCGCCTGTTTTCCAGACTTTTCGATCCTCCTCGCCTCTCGCCAAACCCATCAGAAAAAGGCGGGCGCGCCAGAACGCACCCGCCTTCAGGGAGGAACCCGTAGGGAGGACGGTTAGAACTGCGCGCGCAGACCAACCGTGTAGCGGGATCCTGTATCCGAGTAGGTCAGGAACCGGTTCTGGAAGCGCGAGAAGTCTCTCGTATCCGCGCCCAGGACGTTGATGCCTTCGACATAGACCTGGAACTGGTCGGTGATGTCGTAGGCTGCTGAGAAGTCGAGCTGGCCGAACTCCTCACGCTCGCGCGGCTCTTCGAAGTTCGAGCGGCACTGGAACAGGAACTCGTCGCGGTAGTTGTAGGCGACGCGTGCCTGGATGCCGTTCTTCTCGTAGAAGCCGCTGACGTTGAACGAATGCGGCGACAGACCGTTGTAGTCGCAGTCCGCGGCAGCCGACGTCTGGTCACGATCGATGTCGCTCGTCACGTAGGTGTAGTTCGCGGCAGCACCGAGGCCGTCGAACGGCGCAGGCAGCTCGACGAACGCCTTCTGAAGGGCGACTTCGACACCGGAGATCCGGCCACTTTCCGCGTTGCGGGTCCGCGTGTCCTGGAAGTCAACGACAAGGGTCTCATCCGCGGTGCGTCCGCCGTTCCCTGCCGGGAAGACAACCTCGCGCGGGATGGCCACGGTGGCGACTTCGAGGAATTGCTCGAACTCCTTGTGGAACATCGCGACGCCGAAGAACCCGACTTCGTCGAAGTACCACTCGTAGGAGATGTCGATGTTCTGCGCCTCGAAGGCTTCGAGGAACGGGTTACCGCCCGTCGATGTCGGCGCGTTCGATCGGCCACCGAAGGAGTTGTTGACGCCAAGCGACGTCAGCGTCGGCCGGGTCACCGTCTCGGTGTAGGCGAAGCGCAGCTTCGTATCGTCCGTCGGATCGATCGAGAGGTTCACGGACGGAAGGAAGTTGATGTAGTCGTTCTCTACCGACACAGGCGTCGTTGCACCGAAGACCGGGCTGAGCTGGGTGTCGCCGTCACTCTCGCGGAACTCGATGACAGGCTGGTCAAAGCCGCTCGAGACGACATCGGTCTGGGCGATGCGGAAGCCGATATTGGCAGCCCACGGAAGACCATCAAGGTCCCCTTCCCACTCCGAGTTGATATAGAACGAGGTGATCTCTTCCTCGACCGCAAAGCTGGCGCCTGGGTTGAAGGCTGGCTCATAGAAGCCGAAGATCGAGTCGCCCGCCGCATTCCTCCGCGCAATGAGGTCTGCATCGCTGGCCGCACGATCAGCACCCGTCAGGCTGTTGCGGTTCGGATCCATGATCGCTGCATCTGAGTTAAGCGCAGCAAAGGCATCAGCAAACGTGAAGTTGAGGATCTGACCCGGAACGTCGCCCGAACCCGACACGCCATCAAGGAAGCCGTCGAACGAGTAGACCGACAGGATCTCATCAGGTGCGTCGACATTGTACCCGCAATAGGCACAGAAAACCGCTGCGCCCTGGGTTGGCGAGAAGTTGTCGAAGAAGTCCTGTGCCTTCTCACGATCGGTACGCAGAGCACCTGCACCGATGGATTTCAGCGGACCACGGTCAACGTCCCAGATGCCATCGACACGGGCTTCGAAGACCTCGTCTTCTACGGCGAGACGCTGGACGTTCACGAAGTGCAGGCGCTGGATCGATGCGTCCGTGAGACCCGAGAGATTGGTGATCGTCGAGATGCCATCATCATTGGGCAGCTGGATCAGCGGCGACGTTGGCGCCAGGGCACCGATCACCACGAACGGGTTCGTCGCGTCACGGGTGGCGTTCGAGGTCGAAACGTCAAAGTCGACAGTCAGCCTGTCGGTGACTTCCCATTCGAGATTCACGCCGAACTGGTAAGTCTCGGCAAGACGATTATCCGCTGTCAGAACATTGTCGTTCTGGGACAGCCCCACGAGACCCGCAATGTCGGGGTTGCGCATGGCGAAGTCCTGCCCCGGACGGCTGAACGAGACGACTGTTCCGTTCTCATCAAGAATCGGGTCGATGAATGGCGGGCTGAAGAAGCCGGAGAACTGCGTCTGCGTCGACTGAATGTCGAACTCCGTGTAGAGACCATCGATCGTCAGCTCGAGCGTGTCGCTGAGCTTGGCCTGAGCGGCACTGTTGATCGTCAGGCGCTCACGGTCCTGAATGTCGCGGCTATGGACCACCTGCTGCTGGAGGCGTGCGCCGTCAGGCAGGCCGCCAATGTCCGATGCCTGGAGCCCGGAAGACCCCTCGTCAGCGAAGATCGCAGGGTTGCCCGAGCGATCAGCGAAACCGTTCGTGAACGAACTGTCCACCTGAACCTTACGGTCCGAATAGGATGCGCCCACCAGAATACCGAGGGACTTGTCGGAGTTGGACCACGATGCCACGCCAGTGAACTCCGGCCCTGTCTCCTCGCGGAGCGTATCATAGGTACCCGAGACGCCGAGGGTCAGGCTGGGTCCTGCAGGACGATCAAACGGACGAGCCGTCACGATGTTGACGAGCGAGCCGATCCCACCTGATTGCTTGTCCGACGACGAAGTCTTGAAGACTTCTGCACGAGAGATAATGTCCGATGACAGAACATCGAAGGAAAACTCGCGGCCCGGATTATCGGTTGCGATGGTCCGGCCGTTGACCAGAACAGTGTTGAACTCCGGCCCGAGACCGCGAACGGTGATGAACTGACCCTCACCGCCTGAACGGTCGATGGCGACGCCGGTGATGCGCTGCAGCGCTTCGGCGACGTTGGTGTCAGGGAACTTGCCAACATCCTCAGCCGACACCGCATCGACGACGACAGACGCGTTCCTTTTGACCTCACGCGAGGCTTCGAGGCTGCTGCGGATGCCGCGGACGACAATGGTGTCCACGTCGTCCTGCGCGACAGCGATGTTTGAGAAGACTGGGGCGATGGCTGCACCGAGAAGCAGTGCGGTCGTTCGTTTCATGGTTTCCTCCGTAATCCACGCCGAGCCACGGTCTGTGTTCAGGAAAACCCAAACGCCGCTTTCAAGCTCGGTATGGTAAATACTCGTATTCGAACATTTCCTGCTCGTAAACGAAAATATTCGTCGTTCTGCAGCTGGCGAGCAAAACAGGTAGTGGGGAGGATTGCTGTGCCTTAGGCGGCTACGGTGTAATCGCCTGTTTCAGAACGAATAAACTGGCCAACGGCTTCGATCTGTTCAGCAGACATGATCTGCCCAAGCTTGCTTCGCCGCCAGAGGACATCGTCAGCTGAAAGCGCCCATTCCTCGCGAATCAGGTAGCGAAGTTCATTCTCAAACAGCCCGTGTCCGAAATCACGGCCGAGCTCTTCGAGACTGGACGCGTCGCCGAGGACGGCCGGGAGCCGGTCGCCATAGGCCGAGACCATCCGTTCGAAGACCGCCTCGGGCAGGAAACCGAACCGCTCGCGCAAGCTTGCCCGCGCTGCCGGCCATGCGGCAAAATCAGCCTCGCCGCCCGGCAGGCTCTCCGAGCGGGTCCATGCCTTGTCGTCAGCAGACGGAAGCCAGGGCACCAGCTTGTCCACCGCATGCTCAGCAAGCTTCCGGTAGGTCGTCAGCTTACCGCCATAGATGGAGAGGAATGGTGCACCGTTCTCACTGTCGATATCGAACGCATAGTCTCGCGTCACCGCCGAAGCCTCGGCATTGTCGAGCTCGTCGTAAAGTGGCCTGACGCCGGAGAATGACCCGATCACTTGATCGCGCGTCACGGGCTTCCGCATATATTCGCTCACTGAATCAAGGAGATAATTCGTCTCCTCCTCCGAAATCTCAGCGCTCGCAGGATCGCCCTCATAGGGCTCGTCTGTCGTCCCGATCAGGGTCGTCCCGTTGACATAAGGGATCGCAAAGACGATCCGGCCGTCAGTGTTCTGAAAGATATAGGCACGATCATGCGCGTAGAGAGCTTTCGTGATGATATGGCTGCCCTTGACGAGGCGCAGCTTCTTCCTTGGAGCGACATCCTCAACATCATCGAACAGGCTCGTCACCCAGGGTCCCGCCGCGTTGACCAGCGTCTTGGCTGCGACGGTCTCCTCCTCGCCAGCAGCGTTGCGCATACTGACGTGCCACAGTTCGCCATCGCGACGGGCGCCAATGCAACGGGTCCGTGTGCGGATCTCGGCGCCACGCTCGCGGGCATCGATCGCATTGAGGACGACAAGCCGCGAGTCATCGGTCCGGCAATCGGTATATTCGAAACCGAACTCGAACTCCGGGTCCAAAGGCTCGCCATAAACCGACTGCTTCAGATCGCGGCGGACTGTCCCCGGCAGGGCCCGCCTGCCCCCGATGTTATCGTAGAGGAATAACCCAAAGCGAAGCATCCAGCCTGGGCGCAAACCCTTGTGATGCGGGAGGATGAAGCGCAGCGGAGAGATCAGATGCGGCGCAGCGTTCAGCAGCACCTCGCGCTCGATCAGCGACTCGCGCACCAGCCTGAACTCACGATGTTCAAGATAGCGCAGACCCCCGTGGATCAGCTTCGTGCTCCACGACGATGTATGGCTGGCGAGATCATCTTTTTCGCAAAGAAGAACAGAAAGCCCGCGGCCCGCCGCGTCCCTGGCGATGCCGACACCGTTGATGCCGCCACCTACGACAAGAAGGTCAACCGTCCGCATTTTGCACCTCGATGTTCACTTGCGAACATCGCAGATCGGACGTGAAAATCAAGTGGGAGAAGGCAGCAGAACCCGTCATGGATGGACCACCCGCACGCCCGCCTCTCTCAGGGCGGGCAGGAACTCGTCAGGCGGCGGGCAGTCGGTGACGAGAATATCGACCAAGTCGAGACCACCAACCTTCGCCATCGCCGCACGACCGAACTTGTTGTGGTCAGCGACGAGGATGACCTGGCGCGCATTCTCGATGATCGCCTGAGCCGCACGGACTTCGCGATAGTCAAAGTCCAGGAGCGCACCATCCCGGTCGATGCCGCTGATCCCGATGATCCCGAAATCAAGCCGGAACCCTTGGAGAAACTCGATCGCCGCCTCGCCGACGATGCCACCATCCCCGGTTCTGACGCGGCCACCTGCGACCATCACTTCGAAACCGTCCTGATCCGACAACGTCCCGGCCACGTGGAGGCTATTCGTCACGACGGAGAGCTGGCGATGATCCTGAAGCGCCGCTGCGACAGCTTCAGTGGTCGTGCCGATGTTCAGGAACAGTGACGCGCGGTTGGGGACAATCTCCGCCACGAGAGCGCCGATCTTCTCCTTCGCATCTGAAAACGAGGCCCGCCGATCGGTATAGTCCTCGTTCTCAATGCTGCTGGGCAGGCCAACCCCGCCGTGGAATCTCGCGAGATGCCCGGCGTCGCAAAGCGCATTGACGTCGCGCCGGATCGTCTGGGTCGTCACCGAATAGAGGCTGGCAAGCTCGGCGACCGTCGCAAACCCGGTCTTCTCGACAAGCTGCTTGATCGCGCTTTGGCGATCCGAGAGCTGAAGGTCAGTATCTTGATCGGTTGTCATGCGCTCACTCCACCATCGACCACGAACGCCGCTGACTGCTGGCTGAGGACTTCGGCCACCAAAGCCTCCGCTTTGTCCGGCTCGACCAGAGCCACAACGCATCCGCCGAAACCGCCGCCCGTCAGGCGGGCGCCCAATGCGCCAGCCTTCCAGCAGGTTTCGACAACGGCATCGACTCCGGGCACGGACATCTCGAAATCATCCCGCATGGATGCGTGGCTCTCGTTCATCAAAGTACCAAAGGTTGTCATGTCCGCTGAAGACATCGCCGCTGCGGCGTCCACGACCCGCTTGTGTTCCGTGATGCAGTGGACCGTACGTCGACGGACGGCATCGCTAAGCCCCTCGGCGGCCTTCACCTTTTCAAGCTCCAGGTGGCAGAGGTCGTCCGTCCCGAAGAAGGCTTTGGCGACGTCGCACTCCTCTTTCCGCTCCTTGTACCGACCATCGGCCAGTTCGCGGTAAACGCCGGTATGGATCGTGATGAAGCGGTGGCTCTTGGGGAGAGGGATGGTCTCGAACTCAAGGCTGCGCGTGTCGAGGAACAGGGCCTGCCCCGGCCGCGGCACGGCGACAGCCATCTGGTCCATGATCCCGCAGGGCATGCCGATCAGCTCATTCTCCACACGCCGCGCTAGCCGAGCGATATCGACATCGCTTTCGCTGCGACCAGCCTGATCCCGCAGGGCACGGAGGGTCGCAACGCAAAGCGCAGCGGATGAAGAAAGCCCCGATCCATGATCAAGGTCCGACATGATCGCGATCTCGAGCCCGCCTTCCCACCAGCCAAGCTCCCGCGCGAGCTCAGCGGAGAAATAGGCGTACCGCGCCCATCCACCTTCAGGCCGCTCCCCATGCCCGAAGACCGCAGGCGTCTCGAACCGATCAGACCGTATGCGGACTTTCTCTGCGTCGATCCGGCGGAGGGCAAGATCGATCCCCTTGTTCAGGGCAAAGGGAAGAACCGCGCCGCCATTATAGTCCAAATGCTCACCGATCAGGTTGACCCGACCGGGGTTCCTGACCGCGATGTCCGGTAGAACGCCGAAGCTCTGTTGAAAGAACGAAGTGATGCTCATTGGTCTCTCAGTGTACGTGCAGCGGTTTCCGGCATGACGTCGACGGTGAAGACGCCCGTCCCCTGCTCCACCGACGCCAGGAACTTGACCCGGCCCGGGGCCCGCAGGATGGGATAAAACTGCGCTGTGAAGTGGAAGCTGTCCTCTGAGCCCACCGGGCTCGCATGAAGGGTCAGCATATAGGCCGTGTCCCGTCCGAAGAACGTATCGTAGCGGCGTGTCATGTCGCCGAGCAGGGCTGCGAACCCGTCCGCCTCCTCCTCGGAGAAGTCCCACGGCCCAGCAACACGCCGGCGGCTTGTGACCCAGGTCTCATAAGGAAACCGGGCGAAGGGCGGGCAGAAGGCTGCGACGTTTCCCGCCTCAGCAACCACATAGTCCGACCACGTAGGAAGCGACGTCTCTAGAGAGAAGCCATCAGCATACGCCTCCGCCATCAGCTGGTGCACATGGGGCACCTTCCCGAAGGCGTAGATCTGTCCGTGGGGATGGTGAAGCGTCACGCCAACTTCCTCGCCACGGCTTTCGAAGGGCATGACGAACCGGCAGCCTTCGCTGAACAGCGCCTCGTACCGATCCACCCACGCTGCCAGCAAAAGTCGCCGGCGGTCCTGCCCTACCGAATGAAGATCGCCTGTCTGATCCGCGGTATAGACCACGACATCACATGCGCCGAACGCCCGGTCCGTCTCCGTAGACGGAGGGGTCGTGGGAGCAGGCGCTTCGGGGTGAAGGCTGGTGAACTTGTTGCCGAAAACGGCGACCTCGAAATCCTCGAACGGGATCTCCGTGGCCGCCCCTCCTGGCTTCGTCGGCGCGAGGGGATCGTCAGCGGCGCTGGGTTTGAACGTCCGGTTCTGGCGATGCGCAGCGTAGACATTCCACTCGCGCCGGAACGGATGCCAGCGCAGCTCGCCACCCTTCGCGACGTCATCATCCATCTCGGCAACCACGGGAAGCTCATGCGCGCTGTACCCATAAAGCCTGAGGTCGCGCCCATCCGCCTTGATGTGATGACGGCGGAACACGGACTGTCCGCCCACCTCAGCAATGATGTCGTTCTGAGCCATGACTATGCCTCCCCGTCACTGACCGCGGAAAGGTGATAGATCACAGCCGTCTGCGGAAAGTTCGCAGGAAGCTGGATACCAAAATTCATCAAGGCCGCACCCTGAAAAACCGAACCCTCACCCAATAGGTCCCCCGCCTCCACCACCGATGGCGACGTCAGCGAAAGGCTGCTCTGTGGCCAGACAATCCGCGTGCGGTAGCGTCTGTCAGGGTCAAGCCCCGCGACTCTCAAGCGCTGCGGGTGAGTGAACGGATCACGCTCCATCTTCACCGATGAAACAAGCGCCTCACCCTTGTCCTCCGACACCACAGCCTGCGCGATGTACCAGGGGTCAGTCTCCAGCCTGTGCTGCCGCCCCGCATGGAGGAGCCCGCGATGCTCCTTGTAGAGCGCAATCCCCGCCTTCAGGACCTCAAGATCCTGCCGTTCTTCAGTACGAAGATCGACCTCCATTCCCATATGCCCAAAAATCGCCGTCGCGACACGCAGCTCCATCTGCAGGGTTCGGCCAGTGATATGACAGACCTTAGGCCCCACATGGCTGCCAAGCACCCGAAGCGGAAAGAAGTGGCTCGCACCACGCTGGATTTGCTGCCGCTCCAGCGCATCGTTGTTGTCCGAAGTCCAAAGCCGGTCGGTGCGTTTCAGGATCGCATAATCCGTACGCGCCCCACCAGACGAACAACTCTCAATCTCAAGATCGGGATGAGCCTCCCGCAGCCGGTCAATCAGCGCATAGAGCGCCCTCGTCTGGCGGTGCATGGAAGCCCTGCCGCCGTCATGACCCGGATGGTGCGTGTCCCGGTTCATGTCCCACTTGATATAGCTAACGCTCAGCTCCCGGACGATCTTCTCGATCGCCGTGAAGAGATAGTCCGACACCTCGCGCTTTGAAAGGTCAAGCGTCAACTGGTTCCGGAAAGGCACGTCCTCAACATCGCGAGCGGTCAGAACCCAGTCTGGATGCAATCGATACAAGTCACTGTCTGGATTGACCATTTCCGGCTCGAACCAGATCCCGAATTCCATCCCCAGGTCACGCACCCTGTCGGCAATAGCGGTCAGGCCATCCGTGTACACCTCTTCCGAGATCCACCAGTCACCAAGACCAGCCTGATCATTCCGCCGCGATCCGAACCAGCCATCATCGAGAACAAAGCGTTCAGCACCAACCTCGGCAGCGCTCTCGGCCAGCGCCAGCAGCTGCTCAGGCGAATGGTCGAAATAGACCGCTTCCCAAGTGTTGTAGTGAACCGGACGCACCTTCTCCGACGCACGCGGATCAAGGATCTCGCTCCTGAGATGGCGCTGCATCGCATGGCTCAAGGCCCCAAGCCCCTCACCCGACCAAACCGCCACCACCGAAGGCGCCTCGTAGCGCTCACCGGGCTTCAAGACCATCTCGCCGGGGAAGAGTAGCTCGCCCAGTTGGGCATAGGTCCGCCCGTCTGGCTGCCGGTCAATCCGCATACGGCTGTTACCGCTCCAGGCCAGATGAAAGGCCGCGCAGGCGCCAGACGTTTCATCGGTGGAAGAGGTTTTCGCAATGAACGCCGGGAAGTTCTCGTGGCTCGTCCGCCCGGCTCGGTTCTCGCGGACGAAGCTCCCACGGTAGAGATCGATCTCTTCGGTCTGGAACTCCCCGGACCAACGGCCACCAAAACTCAAAGCGCTGTTCATCTGCCCATCAAGCGGCATCGTCAGCGTTGCACACTGATCGAGCATCAGCTCTTCGGCACCAAGATTTTCAAGCTCGACCGCAACCGAGAGAACGCCAGTCTTCTCCGCAATCGAAAACGTGGCCCGATGGCGAAGGGTCCGGCGCTCGTCTTCCGTCGAGACGATCAGAGCACCATCCCGCTGTTCCACCGACACGGTCTTCAGGAGGAACGCCCAGTCGTCACCGCCACGATGCAGCGTCAGGCCAGGAGGAAAGCCCGTTCCCTGCCCTGCTTCATGGGCCAGCGACGGCTCAACGCTCCGGCCCGGACCGCCATGCACCACCTGCCTGAAGCCCAGGACCTCAAGCTCGTTGAGATCGGTGCTTCCAAGGCTCGCGCCCCAGTGTAGAATCCGCGGAACCTCTCCAGTGGCGGCACTGATGACCAGCTGGCTGCCCTGCGCCTCGAGGGAGAAAAGGGCTGACGCGCCCATGTCTTACCGCCTTTCTGCACATCAGGCGCCCAGCCTTTCTTGTGCGAATGTTCGGTTTCCTATTATACGAGGTTCGAAAATGAAAATAGCCTCAACGGCAAAAAGCGGCAGTCAAGCCGCGCGGCAGGAGAGAAACGTTGGAAGTTGAAGGATTTGCCCTCGATCCGATCCAGATCGGTGTGTTTTTCGGGCTGACAGCTCTCATCGGCGGCCTCACCTGGTGGCAGTGCAGCGGCGGCAGGGCGCGCGGCAATGCCGAGGACAAGAACTCCGCCCACGACTATTTTCTCGCAGGGAACGGCCTGCCCTGGTTCTTCGTCGCCGGGTCCATCACCCTGACGAACCTTTCGACGGACCAGCTTGTCGGCATGAACGGCAACCAGATGCTGCTCTTGGCATGGTGGGAGCTGGCGGCGGTCGCGGGCCTCTTCATCCTCGCCTTCGTCTTCATTCCCGTCTACTACCGGAACAATTGTACGACGACGACGGAGCTTCTGGAGCGGCGCTACAACAACCCGCACATCCGTGCGCTCATCTCCATCATCTTCATGGCAGGCAGCCTGCTGATCTTCCTCCCTGCCGCGCTCTATGGCGGGTCTCTCTTCATGCAAACCATGTTCAAGGTGGATATCCCCCTCATGGTCATCGCCTTCTTCTTTGCAACGCTCGGCGCAGCGTATGCCATACTTGGCGGCCTTCGGGCCGTCGCGGTCTCCGACACGTTCAGCGGCGTGGGCCTCCTGACCCTTGCGCTGCTCGTCGTGTTCCTGTCGCTCAAGGCTGTGGACTTCGACATCGTCACAGACGTTCCGATGGAGCGGCTTTCCATGATCGGTGCTGATGGCTCGCCCATTCCGTGGCACACGCTTTTCACAGGGATGATCCTGATCCAGATCTATTATTGGTCGACCAATCAAACGATTACGCAGCGCGCCATGGCAGCTCCGACCGTACGCGAAGCGCAAAAGGGCATCCTCGCAGCAGCAGGCATCCGCCTGCTGATTGTCCCGGTCATCGTCGTGGTGCCAGGCGTCGTCGCCTTCAAGCTCTACGGCGATATCAATGATGCAGCCTTCGGCACCCTCGTCGGCGACATCCTGCCCGGCTACCTTTCAGGCGCGTTCGCAGCGATGATGGCAGCCGCCGTATTGACCACGTTCAACTCGCTCCTGAACTCCGTGGCAGCCCTCTATGTCGTCGACATCCACCAGCGCTACTTCCAGCCGAACGCGAACGTCCCGCGGGTTGCGACGATCTTCTCACTGATCATGACCTTCGCAGCCCTCGCTCTCGTCCCAGTGTTCCAGAACGCCGAGAGCCTCATCAATCTCCTGCAGGAGCTTTACGGCCTCGGGTCCATGCCGGTTCTCTCGGCATTCGTCCTTGCCCTGATGTTCAACAATGTGGACTACCGCGCAGCGATGGCGGGCGTGGTGTTCGGCGTGGCCTTCTATGGCCTCTACACCTTCTACCTGTCGCCAGAGGGCATCGTCACGATGCACTTCATCCACTTCATGGCGATCACGTTCTTCGCAACGCTGGCCTTCGCGCTGGCCGTCAACCGCGTGGCCTTCGGCAAGACCGCCACGCTCAGGATCGGCAAACACGAAGGGGAAGCCGCAGCGCCGGCGGAGTAGGCAAGCCTTCAGGCCTCGCCGCCGGCCTTCTTCTCCCTGGCCTTCGCCTCGCGCAGCTCAGCCAGCGCGAGGAGGGTCAGGGTGGGGATGAAGCCGTCGATCTGGTCGGTCACATCGACCATTTCGAAGGCCTGGACGAAGCCCTTCCAGCCGAACATGGCGACCCCTGCCGCCGTCAGGACGGCGTCGAACAGCGTCCCAAAGCCAATGACCCTGCCGATGACAAAGTCGGCAACGTCAAGGATCACGGCGATCACCAACTTGATCTTTGCAGCGCGGACTGAACTCATGGGTGGGCCTCCAGGAAACGGCGCAGATGGCCGATGAAATCCTCAAACCGGTCGTGATGCAACCAGTGACCTGCATCTTCGAAAGAGATGAGCTCAGCTCCTGGTAGCTGATCCATCCGCCCGTCCTCAGCCGGGTTCGTCGCCCAGCTCTTATCTCCATACATGACCAGTATCGGTGCCCCGATCGACGCGTAGACGGGCATGTACTCAGCAGGCGGAATTGGCCGTGGCGGCCAGACTCCGAGAAGCGGGTCCGGCTTCCAGACGAAACTCTCCCCCTCCTCGCGCATATTGTGCCGCGCAAGGTGCCGGACCATCTCTTCGGGAAGATCGGGATGGATGGAGCGCAGCCGTCGCGCACCGACATCGACGCTCGCAACCTGCCGCGCCTGCTTGCTGGCCAGAGCCGTCACGCCTTTCAGATACTCCGCCATTCGCTCGTGGGTTGGCGTCTTCATCCGATCATCAAGGCTCGACTGCGAAAAGCCGAGCCCCTCGATAGCCGTCAGTGAACGGACCAGCCCCGGCTGCGCTGCAGCATGATGCAGGACGATGTTCCCGCCCAAGGAATGTCCGACAAAATGAAACGGCGGAGCGAACCCCATCCCCTTCAGATGCTCCACCACGAAGGCCATGTCGGTGACATAGTCCATCGTGTCATAGCCCCGCGAGGGGGACCAATCGCTATCGCCATGCCCGCGCAGGTCAGGCACAGCAACGCAGTAGTGATCCAGCAGCCGCGCCACCGTCCAGTCCCAGCTCCGCCCGTGGTCCTTGCCGCCATGCTGCAGGATCACGAGAGGCTTCGACCGGTCACCCCAGATACGGAGCTTAAGGGAAAAGCTCCTGATACGGACCTCCTCCTCATGGAGAAGCCCCTCGTCAGGAAGCTGCGGGGCTTCCATCAAAAGCCGCTGGGCAGCTCAGTCGCGCGCTCTTCGTCGAGATAGCGCGCAGAGGTCGGCTTGAGATTGTCATCGAGCTCGATCAGCAGCGGGTTGCCCGTCGGGATTTCGACCTGCGTGATCTCGTCGTCGCTGACGTCAAACAGCAGCTTCACCAGTGCACGGAGCGAATTGCCATGCGCTGCGATGATAAAGCTCTGTCCCTGCCGCACGGCGGGAGCAATAGCTTCGTTCCAATAGGGCTCCACCCGGTCGAGACACAGCTTCAGGCTCTCCGTCTTCGGAACATCAATGCCGCGGTAGCGGCGGTCGTTGAGCGACGGAAACTCCGAGCTGTC
Organism: Parvularcula mediterranea; assembly: GCF_013085255.1. Classification (GTDB taxonomy): domain Bacteria; phylum Pseudomonadota; class Alphaproteobacteria; order Caulobacterales; family Parvularculaceae; genus Parvularcula; species Parvularcula mediterranea. The sequence goes on along the minus strand of NZ_JABFCX010000002.1, from coordinate 1,470,997 downwards.
CTCGAGGACCGGCGGCGGCGTGTCATAGCTGCGGCGCCAGATGTGGACCTGCTCGTCGCCATGCTTATCGCGCGTCTCTTGCTTGTTAAGGCCCGTGAGGCCGCCATAGTGCCGCTCGTTCAGGCGCCAGTCCTTGATCACCGGCAGCCAGCTCTCACCCATCTCTTCGAGCGCAAAATTCAGGGTGCGGATCGCCCGCGTCTGAACCGATGTGAAACAGCCATCAAACGCCACGCCCGCTTCTTTCAGGAGCTGCCCAGACTTCTTCGCCTCGGCCTCGCCCTTCTCGGTCAGGTTGACGTCCACCCAGCCGGTAAAGCGGTTCTCGAGATTCCACTGCGACTGTCCGTGGCGCAGGAAGGCAAGCGTGCGGGGCATGGCGATGATCCTCGTTGGTTCCTCTTTCCCGCGAGGTAGCCGCTCCGGCCCGCCGTGGCCAGACCCGGCCTCCGGCCCTTGTCAGTCCTGAGCTTCGCGCAGGTCCGGCACGGTCAGGGAGCAGGCGTGCATCGTGAATTTCAGTGCCTTCTCACCCCGCCCCGGCTCCCCGTCGATCGTGTAGTGCAACTCCTCGTCAGCCTCCGACACGATCACCTGCTGCGCCGTGATCCGCTCGAATTCCTCGCTATCATCCCACCGCCCTGTGATGGCCTCGGCTATATGCTGGAGCAGCCCGAGCACCCCCCGGCCCTTGGAGATGTAGAGAACGATCTCGCCGCGATCGAGAAAGTTCCTCTGCGGAAGAATACCCTCGCCGCCGCTGATGGCTCCATTGGCCACGAAGAGCGCACTGCTCTCGACCACCCTTTCCTCACCGTCAATGTTGAGCCGGTAGGGTGTGGCGTGCGTGTCAATGAACTGCTCCCACATGGACAGTGAGGCGCCGAGCGCATCGTCAAAGGTCGGTGCACTGCGCAAATCCTCGCGCCCCTCGGCAATCTCCGCGAAGGCGCCAAAGGCAGCACTATGCAGAAGCGCCCGCCCGTTCGCCTCGACAAAGTCGATCTTCCGCGTCCCCGCCTCGAGCGACCGCGCCAGCGCCTCAGTTGGATCGAGCGGCATCCCAATATCGCGCGGCACGAGGTTCGCCGTCCCATAGGGAAGCGGGATCAGGGTCGGCTGATCCTCTCGCTGATAAAGCGCACTCGCGATGGCCGCGATCGTGCCATCACCGCCCACTGTGATGATCGAGCGACCCTCGAAACTCTTTGCAGCCTCGATGAGTTCAGGGACCTCAGCCACGTTGAATGAGCCGCCTCCATACTCCTCGAGGATAGGCTCCAGACGCTCCGCGATCACATCAGCGCCCTCTTCGCTGGCGCGGCCCGAGGCTTCATTGATCAGGACGAGATGGGGGCTCATCGCACGGCACTCCAACCATCAGAAGACTGAACGAACTCTTCGCGCCGCTCCTCGCCAAACCGCCCTTCCATCCAGCGCCAGACCTCCACCGCCAGTTCTCCATGCCCTGCGTGGGCAAGGATGTTGAAGCTAGCCGCCTCGCCGCGCAGGCGTGTCGAAATGGCCGTGCCCGCTTGGCTCAGGACAAACGACCAGCCCTCATGCTCCACGACGCTCACCCGCGCCTTGTGGACATGACCGTTCATGACGACATCGACCTTCGCAGCGGCCATGCAGGCAAGCGTATCCTCTGTATTAGGAATAACGGCATTCCCCGCGCTCCCGCCATCGTCAAAGCCTCGGAGCGGATGGTGAAAGCCGGTGATCCGTACACGCTCTTCGTCTTCGAAGGCATCGCCGACGCTCTTGAGCTGCGAAGAGGTCAGCTTCCCCGTCGACCAGTCAAGCGAGGGCCTCGCGCGCCGGGCGCTGTTCAGCCCCGCAAAAACAAATCCCTCATGGCTCTCCAATGTCTCGCGCTCACGCCCGATGATCCCTTCAAAGCTCGACCATGGAGCAAAGAACCGCCTGATAAGGTTGTAGACAGGCACGTCGTGATTGCCGGGGATCGCAGCCACCGGCATCGGCAGGCGCTCGAACCACTCGGCTGCCTCGCGGAACTCCTTCGCGAAACCGGACTGGGTCAGGTCGCCTGTGACGACCACATGGCTGACCTCCGCCTCGTGGAGGGTCGCCTCGAGGCCCTCAATCTGGGCGGGGTCGGCGGCGCCGAAATGGAGGTCGGAGAGGTGCGCGATCCTGAACATCGGGGTCCGAACACCTCTTCGCCCTGAAAGAGTTCCCTAGAGGGCCACGTCCACCCAAACGAGGCGGTGGTCCGAGGACACGGGCGGATAGCCGGGGCCGACAAGCTCGAAGCCGGGCTCATCCGGCGCTGGCCAGAAGACACCGCTTCCCACGACCTCGAGGTTCGAGGACGGCAGGACATAGTCGACGCGCAGGTTGCCGACCCGGCGATCAGAGAAGTCCGACGTGTCATAGGCAGGATCGCCCGACTGGCCTTCATTCGCGCCGCCCTGATTAGCAGAAGCCGCCGTCCCGCCAGAGCTAGCCGGTAGCGCATCCTGCACCCGCGGGTGCGCGATCAGCGCGGAGATGGCCTTCTGCTCAGTACCTTCGAGCTGGTCCCCATCGGCAGGGTCGGAGTTGAGGTCACCCGCAATGAAGAACTTCGCATCTTCGCTCAGCCCGCCAACGCCGCCTTCATCATCAACAATCCAGCCCGCGCCGCCGACATACTCCGTCAGCAGGCGGATCTCGTCATGGTTCCTGCGACCGTTTCTGTCCTCTGGCCCGTCAAAGCCCGGGGGCGTCGGGTGCGCGAGGATCATGTGAATGGTCTCGCCATCCACCTCGACGGGCACATCGGCATGGGTCTTGGAGGAGAGCCTGAAGACCTCCTGCGCTTCCTCGGAGTAGAATTCCGTAGGCAGAAGGTTATTAGGTACATCCTTCCACCGCAAGGTGCGGAAGGTCCTGACCGCTTCCTCGTCAATCGGATACTTCGACAGGATCGCGATCGCGTATTGGCCTGGATGGATACCGTAGCCGAAGGCGTCGTTGCCGTACTCGCGGCTCCCCTGCGGGTGGTCCGCGCGCCCGTCGCCATCGAGATCCGCCCCACTCGGCACGCCCGTATTCGACGGTAGGCTCAGGCGATAGTCGTAGCCCAGACCGAGCTGTTCAGCGAACAGATCAAGCGTCTCGCCCGATGGCTCGTAGTCGAACTCATTGAGGACAAGAATTTGGGGGTCGACCCGGTCGATGATCGCGCGCACGGCTTCAAGCTGCGGGTTCTCATCGGTTTGCAGATCGGAGAGAAGCGCTCCGCCCTCGTCGCGATAGAGGCTGACATTGAACGTCGCCACACGGAGGAGACTCTGCGCCTCCTCAGTCGACATGTTGCTTTCGGGAGGCTCACCCGCGGGGCCGCAAGCCGCCGCGAGAAGCAAGATCGAAGCGGCGGCGAGACGGCTTAACATCGTCAGTGGACGAAGAAAGCCTTGGAGAAGGCCATCACACCGAGGAACGTGAAGAAGCTGATCACCCACGTCAGCGGGTTGAAGACGCCAACGCCAAGAAGCAGCAGCGTGAACAGCATCACGATACCCGTGGCCAGTGGAAGGCCCCAGATATAGGCAAAGTCCATCATGCCCTGATAGGTCTTCGCGCGGTTCTCGATCGCCTCATCGGGCATCTTATCGGTTTCGTTTTTGACAATGGACATCGGTCGGCCCTCAGGTGGGGTGGAAAGATTGACGCGCCCATAGCGCAGCACGCGCCGCCTATCAAACCCGCGATGGGTAAGAACCTCGCTAAAACGCGAAGATGGAACCTAATCCATTGCCTTGATGATCTCTTCGCACATCTTCTTGGCGTCGCCGAAGAGCATCATCGTGTTGTCGCGGAAGAAGAGCTCGTTCTGCACCCCGGCATAGCCTGAGGACATACCGCGCTTCACGAAGAGGACCGTGCCTGCGTTTTCCACGTCGAGGATCGGCATGCCGTAGATGGCCGAGCTCTTGTCGGTCTTCGCCGCAGGGTTGGTCACGTCGTTCGCACCGATGACGAAGGCCACGTCGGCTTGAGAGAACTCCGAGTTGATGTCCTCGAGCTCGAAGACCTCGTCATAGGGCACGTTCGCCTCCGCCAGGAGGACGTTCATATGCCCCGGCATCCGGCCAGCAACCGGGTGGATGGCATACTTCACCTCAACGCCTTCTTCCTTCAGCTTGTCGCACATCTCGCGGAGGGCGTGCTGCGCCTGCGCCACCGCCATGCCGTAGCCGGGCACGATGATGACCTTGCCCGCATTGCCCATGATGAAGGCCGCGTCTTCGGCCGAGCCCTGCTTCACCGGCCGCTCTTCGCCGCCGCCAGCGCCCGCGCCAGCCCCGTCATCCTCACCGCCAAAGCCGCCGAGGATCACCGAGATGAAGCTCCGGTTCATGCCCTTGCACATGATGTAGGAGAGGATCGCGCCCGACGCGCCGACCAGCGCGCCCGTGATGATCAGCGCCATGTTCTGCAGCGTGAAGCCGATCCCTGCCGCGGCCCAGCCTGAGTAGGAGTTGAGCATCGACACCACCACCGGCATGTCGCCCCCGCCGATCGGGATGATCAAGAGGATGCCCATGCCGAACGCGATGCCCGTCAGGATGCCGAACAGCACAGGGTTCTGAACCCCGGTGCAGAGGAGCGCGATGAGAAGGAGCGTCACGCCCGCCAGCGCGAGGTTGATGATGTGCCGAGCAGGCAGGAGGATCGGCTTGCCCGACATCCGCCCCGAGAGCTTGCCGAACGCGATCACCGAGCCCGAGAACGTCACCGCGCCGACAAAGACGCCGATCGCCATCTCGATGATGGCCTGCGCCTCGATCTCTCCATACTCCCCGATCCCGTAGGCCGAGGGCGCAAGGAACGCCGACCAGGCGATCAGCACCGCCGCGAGACCGACCATGGCGTGGAACGCAGCCACCAGCTGAGGCATCGCCGTCATCGCCACCCTGCGCGCGATGATCGCCCCCGGTATGGCGCCGGCCGCAATCGCGAGGATCACGAGGCCCCAGGCCCCCACCCCTGCCGTCGACAGGAACCGCTCGGAGAACAGCGTCGCGAAGACGGCAATCGCCATCCCGATGATCCCGTTCCTGTTCCCCGCCCGCGACGTCGCAGGAGAGCTCAAGCCGCGAAGCGCAAGGATGAACATGATCCCGGCAACGATATAGAGAATGGCAGTCAGGTCAGTGCTCATGGGGTACTCCTGAAAAACTGGCTGGGGTCATCCCCTCTCTCGGCATCAACGATGCCGGTCTCTCCCGAGGGAGAGACACGAACCTCTCCCTTGGGAGAGGTCCAAACCGCAGGGCGGTTTGGGGAGAGGGGTTGAACGGTCACGCGGCAATCGCCTCCACGGTTTCGCGGAGGGTCCTGGAAAGAGGCTCAGGCCGACGGGTCTCGCGGCCAACATAAACGTGAGTGAACCGACCTTCCGCAGCCGCCTCATCGGCGTCGCCCCGGAAGAGCCCGATCCCATAGGTCACCGAGCTATTCCCCACCCGGTCCGCCCGCAGGCCAGCCGTCACGCGGTCGGGGAACGCCATCTCGGCGAAGTAGCTGCAGCGGGTCTCGACCACGAGGCCGATCTGCTCGCCGCCTCGAATGTCGAGGGCACCCTGCTCGATCAAATACTGGTTCACCGCCGTATCGAAGAGCGCGTAATGGACCACATTATTCATGTGTCCGTAGGCGTCATTATCCGACCACCGCGTGGTCAGCGGCACGAACGCCTTGTAGGCGCTGCGCGATGAGGGCTCAGGCCGCGCCATCAATAGGCCTGCCTGTAGATCAGGAGCGCGTCGTCTTCGCTCACCGCGCGCGGATTGTTCACGAGGAGCCGCGTCTGCTTCATCGCATCGGACGCCAGCCCCGGCAGGTCCGCCTCCGCGATCCCGACATCCCGCAGCTTGGTCTCAAGCCCCAAATCCGCCGCGAGCTTCGCCAGCCGCTCAATGAACGCGCTGCACTTCGCCTGCGTCCCGTCCGCCGAGGCCAGGTCTGCGAAAGCATGGGGCGCAAGCTCCGCATACATCTTCCGCGCATCGTCATTCGCCGCATTGAACCGCAGGACATGCGGCAGGACGAGGCTGTTCGACAGGCCGTGGCTCACATGGAACCGCCCGCCGATCGGATAGGCCAGCGCATGGACCGCCGCGACAGGCGAGTTGGCGAACGCCTGCCCCGCCAGCATTGCGCCGAGCATCATCCCGCCCCGCGCCTTCACATCGCCGGGCTTCCTGACCGCCGCGTGGATGTTCTCGCCCAGAAGCTGCAGCGCCTCCAAGGCCATGGCCTTGGACATCTGATTGTTGTTCGGGCTCGCCGAGGCATAGGCCTCGATCGCGTGGACCATCGCATCAATGCCGGTCGCCGCCGTCGTATGCGGAGGAAGCCCGAGGGTCAGCTCAGGATCGAGGATCGCCGCATCAGGGATCAAGAGCGGCGAGCTCACGCCGCGCTTCTCGTCCTCGCCCACGGTGATGATCGACACGGGCGTCACTTCCGAGCCTGTGCCAGCCGTCGTCGGCACCATCGCAAGAGGCAGTCTTGGCCCCTTGGCATTGCCGACGCCCCAGGCCTCATCGAGATCTTCGCCAGACCCCGCAAGCAAAGCCACCAGCTTGGCAATATCCATGGACGACCCGCCACCGAAGCCGAGGACACCCGTCACCTCATCGGCCTTCGCTTTCTCCACCGCTTTCATCAGTGTGGAGAGCGAAGGGTCCTCTTCGACTTCGTGAAAGATGGTCAGCTCCGCGCCTGCATCTTGCAGGCTGCGCATGGCAGCCCCCGGCAGCCCGAGCTTCATCAGCCCGGGGTCCGTGACGATCATGACGCGCTCGCCAAGAAGCTCACCGACATGGTCGGCAAGTTTGGCGGCAGCGCCCAGTTCGAAGATGATCGTCTTCACAGTATGAAAAGCGAAGGCGCTGACCACGGCAGCGTCATCCCTCCTTCTTCTTGTACATGGCGAGCATGCGGTTGGTGACCATGAAGCCGCCGAATATGTTGACGCTGGCGAGGGCCACGGCGATCACGCCGAGCCATCGGCTCCATCCGCCCGCGGGCGATTGCGCCACATCAGCGCCAACGGCGATCAGTGCACCGACAATGACGACGGAGCTCACGGCATTGGTCACGGACATCAGCGGCGTGTGAAGCGCAGGCGTCACCGACCAGACGACGTAATAGCCGACAAAGCAGGCCAGCGCGAAAATCGCCGCGAGATAAACGATCCCGCTCGCGCCCCCGGCATGGGCCATGGCATCAAGCGCCGAAAGCAAACTATCCGCCTTCGCCGCAGCAGCATCAGCCTCCTCAGAAGCCGAAGCCAACTGCTCCGAAGCCGCCCGAAGCTCCTCAACGGTAGCCTCAAGTTCTTCAGCCGTCTGTTCCGTGTGCGTTTCTTGTTTCATGGGGTACTCCGCAAATCTGTCACGCTTTGAGGAAGCGTTCGTGCACGACATCACCATCGCGCGTGAGTTGGATGCCCTTGATGATCTCGTCCTCGGGGTCGACCTTCACCTGGCCCGCCTCCTTGTCCGTGATCAGCGTCACGAAGCTGAGGAAGTTCTTCGCGAGAAGGTTCGACGCCTCTCCCGCCAGCCCGTCGAGAATGCTCTTGGGGCGGAGGACCGTCACGCCGTCCGCCTCGCCATCGACGTTGCCGCCGCGCGGTGCTGCGAGGTCGACCACCACTGAACCCGGCTTCATCGAGCCCAGCATCTCCGCACTCACCAGCTTCGGCGCGGGGCGGCCGGGGATCAGCGCCGTGGTGATCACCACGTCCATCTTCTTGATATGCTCGGCGACGAGCTCGGCTTGCGCCTTCTGCTGCTCAGCGGTCAGCTCCTTGGCATAGCCGCCGGTGCCCTCGCCCTCTTCCATCGCTTCCTTCACGAAGACGAAAGAGCCGCCCAAGGACTTCACCTGCTCGCCAGCCGCGGCCCGCACATCGGTCGCGGACACCACGGCGCCCAAGCGCTTGGCCGTCGCAATGGCCTGCAGACCCGCAACGCCCGCGCCCATCACGAAAACCTTCGCAGGCGGAACAGTGCCCGCCGCTGTCATCATCATCGGGAAGGCTCGTGAATAGTGCGCAGACGCATCAATCACGGCCTTGTAGCCAGCAAGGTTCGCCTGGCTCGAGAGCACATCCATCGCCTGTGCCCGGGTGATCCGGGGCACGAGCTCCATCGAAAAAGCATCGACGCCAGCGTTCGCATAAGCCGCCAGCCGCTCAGGCGCGTCGTATGGATCAAGCATCCCCACGAGCCGCGTGCCGCGGGCCAGCTTGCCCAGCTCCTCGCCTTCAAGAGGCCCCGCAGCAAGAACCACATCGGCCCCGTTCGCAGGCTCGCCAGACACGCTCGCGCCCGCCTCTTCATAGGCCGAATCGAGGATCCCAGCGTCTTTCCCGAGCCCGGTCTCGACCGCCACTTCATAACCAAGGGCTTTGAGTTTCTTGATCGTTTCCGGGGTCAGGGGAGAGCGTCGTTCTCCGGCGGTACGCACACCAGCAAGCTTCATTGGGCCCCAGACCTTTCGTTGACGCGAACCATCTGGGCCTAGCAACCGCCGGGGCGAGGAAGAAAGCAGCGAGCGCAGTTGGCTCTGCATTCCTGTCCAATCATGGAACACCGGTTCAGCGGATCTTTACAACATAACGCTATCCCTCCCCCTTCGAATAACCGCTGCGCGTGACGAGGGGTCGATGGCGAAAACAGTTCTTATCGTGGACGATGATCCGACGCTCCGCCGTCTCGTCCAGGCCGTCTGCGAGAAGGCAGGCTACTTCGTGAAGCAGGCTGAAGGCGGCCAGCAGGGCCTCGACATGGTCCGCGCGGACAAGTCGATCGACATCATGCTCCTCGACCTCTCCATGCCCGAAGTCGACGGCATGGAAGTCCTCCGCCAGCTCCCCTCGATCAGGCCCGACCTCCCCGTCATCATGCTGACCGCCAAGGCCGGCATCGACACCGTGGTCCAGTCCATGAAGGCTGGCGCCATCGACTTCTTCGTGAAGCCCGCCTCGCCCGAGCGCATCACCGTCGGCATCGCCAACGCCCTCAACGTCCAGAATCTCCGCTCGGAGGTTTCGCGCCGCAAGCGCAAGGATGATGGCGCAATGACCTTCACGGACGTCGTCGGCGAGAGCCCCGCCTTCCGCGCGACCCTCAAAATGGCCGAGCGCGCAGCCTCCTCCACGATCCCGATTCTCGTCACCGGTGAGAGCGGCGTCGGTAAGGAGATGATTGCCCGCGCCATCCAGGGCAGCTCGGAGCGTTCAGGCGCGCCCTTCGTCACCGTCAACTGCGGCGCGATCCCTGAGAACCTCGTCGAGTCGATCCTCTTCGGCCACGAGAAAGGCGCCTTCACCGGCGCCACCGGCAAGCATGTCGGCAAGTTCCAGGAGGCCAATGGCGGCACCCTCTTCCTCGACGAGGTCGGCGAGCTTCCGCTGGAAACGCAGGTCAAACTCCTCCGCGCGCTCCAGGAAGGCGAGGTCGATCCCGTCGGCTCGAAGCAGCCGGTGAAGGTCGACGTCCGCCTCGTCTCGGCGACCAACCGCGACCTCTCCGAGGCCGTGAAGGAAGGCACCTTCCGTGAGGACCTCTTCTACCGCCTCAACGTCTTCCCCGTCGAAGTCCCGCCGCTGCGAGAGCGCCGCGAAGACATCGCCGCGCTGATCAACCACTTCATCGCGCGCTACAATGCCGAGGAAGGCCGCGACATCCGCGGTGTGCAGCACGAGGTCCTCGGCGTCCTCAAGGCGCAGGACTGGCCCGGCAACGTCCGCCAGCTCGAGAACACGATCTACCGCGCCGTCGTCCTCGCTGAGGGCGATTGGCTCACGGCCGGCGACTTCCCCACCCTCGCCCTCGCGTTCGAGCAGGCAGGCGTCTCCTCCGGCCCGCCCCCGCTCGATGACCGCGGCGAGCCCCAGGAAGAAGGCGGCTCCTCCGACGGCATCGCGGTCTTCGACAAGGAAGGCCATCTGCGCCAGCTCCAGGAGATCGAGCGCGACCTCATCGCGGCCGCTATCGAGATGTATCGCGGGCAGATGTCCGAAGTGGCCCGCCGCCTCGGCATCGGCCGTTCGACCCTCTACCGGAAGGTCCAGGAGCAAGGCCTCGAAGTCCGTCGCACGGGCTGAATTGGGAAGTTCTCTAAACCATCTGAAGTTCGTCCTTGACCGAGACCTCGCACAGCCCCACGTCTGGGGCTGCATACGGTCGGTCTTGGACTTGGACTACCGTCGGACCGACGGCTCTTCGACTTAATACCCCGGTATGCTTCTAGCCCTCCGGGGCATTTATGACGACGAAGGAGCCAACATGGCAACCGGTAAAGTAAAATGGTTCAACGACCAAAAAGGCTACGGCTTCATCCAGCCTGAAGACGGCGGCGCGGACATTTTCGTGCACATCTCCGCAGTTGAGCGTTCGGGCCTGCAAGGCCTCCAGGAAGACCAGAAGGTCTCCTACGAGCTCTTCACGGACGACCGTCGCGGCAAGACCAGCGCCGTGGACCTCAAGGTCCTCTAAGCTCCCGTAGCTTAGCGAGAATACCGAAGCCGCGCCGGGCAACCGTCGCGGCTTTTTTCATGCCCGCGATGGACTGGGCTTCAGTCCTCCAGCAGCTCCTTGGCCCACTCGAGCATCGGGATGCGATGATTGTTCGGCGTATGGGGCTCTGAAAGCAGAAGGTACTGCTCGAGAGTCGGGACGTTCGCTTCAAGTTGATCACGGAGATCTTCGACACGCACCTCACCGTCACGCTGAATAAAGTAAGCGATCGAAGCGAAATGCTGCCCAACGACGCAATTGCCCTTCAGCGGGCTCCAGAGGCTCGGCACCATATCGCCGTTTCGAAATACTATCGAGGTCTGCGCGGTCACCCCAAGCCGGTCGTACGTCTTGATAGGGTCGGTGAAACCAGCGAATCGACTAGGCTGGCTTTCCTGCAGTTCCGCAAGCGGAAAACACCCCTTCTTGACCAACTCCCGAGTGTAGAGAGCAAGCGGCGGGGCAATGAGGTAAAGCCGCTCAAGGTCGAAAGGCCAACGCTGACTGGGTGACCCTTCAGGGCTGTCACCAGAAACGACCGACCAGGCGTCATCCTCTCCCTGCTCCCAATGGAGTCCATGAATTCCACCCGCGAGCATCTGCGCGATCCCCGCGCCCAAGCTGTGCCCGATGATCACCACCCGGACAGGTTCGCGGCTACCATTGGGACGGATTTTGTTTTTGCAGATGAAGTCTGCAAGCGAGAGTGTTCCGTAGCTTGAATTGAAACGGCCCCGCCAGCGGTTCTCATCCGCACAATGACGTTCGAGCTCTTCTACTGATGTGACATCCGCCAATAGTCCGCGCCGATTGAACACACCACGCTGGATCAAATTTCTCGCACTGCTGCGAAACCCGCCATGGCCGCTCGGAATATAGATGCGGCGCCCCTCGACTTTTGGAATCCTTGCGGGGGAGTCGTCTTTCAAAGATGCTCTAATATTCTTTAGGTTGTCCAGAGGGTTCGCTCCACCCTCCGTCCCTAGCAGAACGATCACAACACGGTTGCTAGCTGGCCTTCCAAGCAAAAAAACGTTTGGGTCCCGGAAGAAAATGTTGGTGCCCGGATGATGATAGGTTGCTGCCACATCGAATTGATCGCGATAGAAACGCGTCGTGCGGACGCGACCCATCCAGATCCCGTCATCCCATCGGAACCGGCTCTGCTTCTCAGATACCTTGCAGTAGGAGATCTGAGAAAGGCCAATCGCTTCTGGCAAGACTTCATCAAAACCGAGGTCGATCTCAGACCGGGACGGAGCTGCTAGGGGGTCGCTTTGAAAGAGCCGGTTGACACTGATGTCCACGAGCCGCCGATCGTCCGCAGTGCACTCCACCCCGTCCCAATCATCTACCGTTCCTTCAGCAGGCGGCTTTTCTCCGACAAACTCCCAATGCGTGAGGCTTCGCCCAGTGAGTGATCGTGGTGTGATCGAGCAAGCCGACACTCCCATCAAAAGGGAAAGTAGAACGAAAATACGCACCATTGAGAGGACCTCCAATCGGTACTCTCTCAGTCTGGGTAATCTTCGCAAGGGGTGCAGCGCAGGACTTGCAGCGACTTCTCAGCTCAAGAGAATTGACCACCGTTTCTGATCGACGACCGTAACCGGAGCTGCTGACTTCCCCCTCGCGGAAGGCATCGTGAGCGTGTATGCTCGAGAGAAGAATGATCGAAGGTCCGTAGAATGCGACAACTCCTCCTCGCTGCCGCGGCAGCTACGCTCATCGCAGCCTGTGCCACGACGCCTGAGCCCTGCACCCGGGCCTATTTCGTGTACAAGTCCGATGAGCTGCAGCGCGAGTTCGCCCAGCGGAACCGGGGCGAGGTCCGTCGGCTGAGGACCCTGCGCGAAGATCTCAACTCCCAACCCGACCTCTTCACCGCCCTCGCAGTCCTGTCGGCCAAGCGCGATGTCGAGCGTCTCGTCCTCGATCTCAGGAACCGCGTGATCCCCGATGCGCGCTTCATCGCAAACGAATGCGGCATCGACGGCGCGTTCGACATCATGGTCGACGGCTTCCTCGTGAAGCAGGGCATCGATCCCCAACTCGTCCGTACACTGGGCCTCATGGAGCTCTTCGAGGAACCAGCCATCGGCTCCACCCTCCAACCAGCGCAGTAGCGCGCGTCATCACACTCCAGCGCTCTCCCGGAATTCGCGGAAGCGAATATCCGGGACCCATGGACCATCCGTAGACATCTCTTGCGCCGGTCAGGTCATGGATCCCGGATAAGCCTCCGGCTTTCCGGGACGACGCCTTGAGAGGCGTCGACTTATCCCCCCACCCCCAACCATCCCCTATCCTGCTCAAGTCCTCGCCGGACTGGGCCGAACCGGTCGTTCCTTTTCGCTGGCGAGGCGGCGTCAGCATCCGCTGGCCGGGGTCACACCCCGGAGCGGAGTCCACCCGGGCGGCAAGAGGCCCGAGGGCTCCACAAAAGAGCGGTGCACGGAGAGTTTGAAGTGCTTACCCGGCGAGGTTCCTCAAGTCCCCTCGCCGGAGATGGCCTCTTCGAGAAGGCGTCGTCGGGCGCGGCATGAGCCGAGCGCACAACTACTACCTTAGAGCGCACGGCTCTGCCGCGCCCGAACAGCCCCTATCTGAAGCCGCCCACGGGCGGGCTTTGGTGCTGGGCGGTCGCTCAGCCCTTCTTGTCCTTGCGCTTGCGCGGTCCCTTGCCATCAGCAGGCTGAGGTTTCTTCTTCCAGTTGCCGGGCTTGCCGCCAGGTTTTCCGCCCGGCTTCCCCTTGGCCTTCGGCTTGCGCTTGAACGTATCAGGCACCTCGCCAGCGTCAGGTGACCAGGGCTCAGGCTTCCTGTCCTCGCCGCCCTCATGCCGCTTCGCCTTGAAGGGTTTCTTGAAAGGCTTCTTGTCCCCGCGGTCGTCCCTGCGGTCGAAGTTCTTCTTGGGACGGAAGGGTTTCTTCTCCTCTTGGGGCGGAGGGCCATCAGCCCGCTGCACCTCGACACCCTTCTCCAGCGAACCGCCGCCAGCCATGCGCTCGAGGAACGCCGAAGCGCCCTCAGCATCAAGCTGTACATACGTCTCATCCTCGCGGATGCGGATCGCGCCAATCGCTTCTTTCTTGAGCTTCCCGGCCTTGCAAAGCATCGGCAGCAGCCAACGCGGCTCCGCCCGGTTCGATCGGCCTACGGACAAAGTCACCCAGACCGAGTCCTCGAACTCATCGCGAGGTGCACGCTCCCGCTTCTCAGGCCGCTCCCGGTCGGGACGAACCTCCGAAAGCTCCTCCGGCGCCGAATGATCCTTACGGAACATCCGCACAAGGGCCTCAGCCACCTTCTCCGGCGAATGGAGAGCGGCAATGTCCCGGGCAATATCGGAAACCTCAATATCGTCACCGAAGGCCCAGTGCCCAAGAAGCCGCTCATTATCCTTCGCCAGCACCTCATCAGCAGACGGAGGGCTCCCCCACTCTGCCTCGACCTTCGCGTCACGGAACAGGAATTCGATCCTCCTCCGTGCACGAGGCGGTACAATCAGGACCGACGTCCCCTTGCTCCCTGCACGTCCTGTTCGCCCTGAGCGGTGAAGAAGCCCCTCACGGTTCTTCGGCAGGTCCGCATGGATCACGAGCTCAAGGCCCGGCAGATCAATGCCCCGCGCAGCCACATCCGTCGCGACGCAGACCCTGGCCCGCCCATCGCGCATGGCTTGCAAGGCATTGGTTCGCTCCGCCTGGCTCAGCTCGCCGGACATGGAGACCACGGACAATCCGCGGTTCGCCAGCCTGCTCGTCAGCCGCGCCACCGCAGCACGGGTCGCGCAGAAAACGATAGCGTTCTTCGCCTCGTAGAAGCGCAGCGTATTGATGATCGCCCGCTCGGTATCATGCCCGGCAGTGATCAGCGCACGGTAGGTAATATCAGAGTGCTGACGGCTCTCACCAGTCGCCGTCACCCGAACCGCATCGCGCTGGTAACGCTGGGCCAGCTTCGAGATCCCCGGGCTCACCGTCGCCGAGAACATCAGCGTCCGGCGCTCTTCGGGGCAGGAATCGAGAATGCTCTCAAGCTCCTCGCGGAAGCCCATGTTCAGCATCTCATCCGCCTCATCGAGGACAACAGCCCTCAATTCAGACGTATCAAACGCGCCGCGCGAAATATGATCGACCAGCCGCCCCGGCGTCCCAACAACCACATGCGCCCCGCGATCAAGCGCCTGCCGCTCCGACCGAATGTCCATCCCGCCGATACAGGTCGCAACCCGTGCCCCAGCCTCTCCGAACAGCCAGCGGAACTCCTTCGCCACCTGCACCGCCAGCTCCCGCGTCGGCGCCACCACCAGCGCCAGAGGAACCCCGGCCCGTGGCAGCGTATCCTCGCCAGCGAGCAGGTCGCTGCTGATCGCAATGCCAAAGCCCACCGTCTTCCCCGACCCCGTCTGGGCCGAGACCAAAAGATCCTGCCCCAGAAGCTCAGGGGCCAGCATGGCCTCCTGAACCTCGGTCAGCGTGTCGTAGCCCTTGGCATCCAGGGCAGAGGCCAGTGCAGGCGGAAGGCCGCCATGTGATTGATCGGTCATGCGAATAGTCCGGAAAGTCGGTGCGGAGCGCCTGCTGTCAAAGAGCGGCGCAAGGAAAGCGAAGGCGGCCCCTACGCCATCGCTGTGGAAACTGCGAGCCCCCTTCTCCGCAAGGCAAATGACATCGCGTTATCCCCGCAGCCTCCTGGCGCGGTAGAATGCCCCTGCTCCAATTGGTCCCACGCGCCGTTGTGATGGCACGCCTGCTCTGCCTGTGGCGTTCGCCTCGCATCCAAATCATTGAAGGAGAAACGCTATGAGCAAGGCGTACAACAAAGGCACCGAAGTCAAATGGGACTGGGGCCAGGGCACCGCGACCGGCGAGGTGCAGGAAAGCTTCACCGAAAAGACCACCCGCCAGATCGACGGCAACGACGTCACCCGCGACGCCTCAAGCGACTGCCCCGCCTACATGATCAAGCAGGACGACGGCCAGCGCGTCATGAAAAGCCACTCGGAAGTGCGGAAGGCCTAAGCGAGGCGCCCCACCTCTCCCTCAGGGACAGCTGACCCCGCTCAGGTCTCGTAGCTCAAGATCGGAGCCAGCCACTTCTCGGCCGTCGCAAGGTCCCAGCCCTTGCGGCGCGCATAGTCCTCGACCTGGTCCTTCGCGATTTTACCCGTGCCGAAATAGTGAGCATCTGGATGGGCGAAGTAGAGGCCAGACACACTGGCACCCGGCTGCATCGCAAAGCTCTCGGTCAGGGTGATCCCCGCATGCTCCGTCGCGGATAGGAGCTCAAACAGCGGCCCCTTCTCCGTATGGTCAGGCTGCGCAGGATAACCCGCTGCCGGACGGATGCCCTGATAATCCTCAGCAATCAGAGCTTCGACCGTCGCTTTCTCGCCAGTTTCAAAGCCCCAATACTCACGCCGCATCTTCTCGTGCAGCCACTCCGCCATCGCCTCGGCGAACCGGTCGGCCAGCGCTGATGCCATGATCGAGCCGTAATTGTCCCCGGACTGATTGAACCGTGCTACGGTCTCATCCTCGCCATGCCCGGCAGTGACAGCAAAGCCGCCGATCCAGTCCTCGCCATCCACCTTTATGAAGTCCGAAAGCGCAAGGTTTCCACCCTTGCCCTTCTTGTTCATCTGCTGACGGATCGTGTGGAAGCGCATCCGCTCTTCCGTTCGGGTCTCGTCAATCCAGACGATGATGTCATCACCGTCTCTGTTGGCAGGAAACAGTCCGCACACCGCATGGGCTGTGAACCAACCCTCACGCAGGATGCGCTTCAGCATCGCCTGCGCATCACCAAACAGCGAGGTCGCAGCCTCGCCCACGACGTCATCCTCGAGAATTTGAGGATAGCGCCCATGAAGGTCCCACGAAGCAAAGAAGGGGGTCCAATCGATATAGGGAACAAGCTCCGCCAGCGGAACATCCTTGAGGATCTTCAGTCCTGGGTCCTTCGGCGAAGGCAGCACCGCATCAGAGAGCCTATGTGCATTCGCCCGGGCATCAGCGATCGACACACGGTCATCCTGACGCTGACGTTTCGAGAAGCTCTCGCGCACGCTGTCATACTCATTCGCGATGTTCTGGAGGTAATCGTCACGACGCTCATCAGAAATCAGGTCACTGACCACACCCACCGCGCGGCTGGCATCGGTCACGTAGACGACACCCTTCTCATAGCTCGGCGCGATCTTCACTGCCGTGTGCGCCTTCGAGGTCGTCGCGCCGCCAATCATCAGGGGCTGGGTCATTCCCCTACGGCTCATCTCTTTCGCCACGCCGACCATCTCGTCAAGCGAAGGCGTGATGAGGCCGGAAAGGCCAATCACATCGACATTATGCTCCTCGGCCTTGTCGAGGATATCATTGGCCGGGACCATGACACCGAGGTCGATAACCTCATAATTGTTACACTGCAGAACGACGCCGACAATGTTCTTGCCGATATCGTGTACATCGCCCTTCACCGTCGCCATCAGCACACGGCCTTTCGCCTCAGGCGCAGCACCACCAGCCTTGCGCTCGGCTTCCATGAAGGGCTCGAGATAAGCCACGGCCCGCTTCATCACACGGGCGGATTTGACCACCTGAGGGAGGAACATCTTGCCCGAACCGAAGAGGTCACCAACGACGTTCATGCCGTCCATCAGTGGCCCCTCAATAACGAACAGAGGCCGCCCCAGCTTCTCCCGCGCTTCCTCGGTATCTTCCTCGATATACTCCGTAATGCCCTTTACAAGCGAGTGCTCCAGCCGCTTCTCAACTGACTGCTCACGCCAGGAAAGGTCCTGCTGGCGCTCCTTTGCGCCCTGCCCCTTGAAGCGTTCAGCTGCCTCGAGAAGCCGCTCCGTCGCATCTTCACGGCGGTTGAGGATCACGTCCTCGACCGGCTCCTTCAGGTCCTCGGGAATATCGTCATAGATGGCGAGCTGGCCCGCATTGACGATCCCCATATCCATCCCTGCACGGATGGCATGGAAGAGAAAGACCGAGTGCATCGCCTCGCGCACGGCATCATTGCCGCGGAAGGAGAATGAGACGTTGGATACACCCCCCGACACTTTCGCGCCGGGAAGCTGCTCTTTGATCATCCGCGTCGCCTCGATGAAGTCGACGCCGTACCCGGCATGCTCCTCGATCCCCGTCGCGACCGCGAAGATATTGGGATCGAAGATGATGTCTTCAGGAGGGAAGCCCATCCCGGTCAGGAGGTCATAACTCCGTTTACAGATCTCAATCTTGCGCGCCGCGGTATCGGCCTGGCCGTCCTCGTCGAAGGCCATGGCCACGACGGCCGCGCCATAGCGCAGGCATTTCCGGGCTTGGGCGAGGAAAGGCTCCTCGCCTTCCTTGAGGCTGATCGAATTGACGATCGGCTTACCCTGCACCTGCTTGAGGCCCGCCTCGATCACCTCCCATTTGGAGCTGTCGATCATGACTGGCACACGGGCGATGTCCGGCTCGGAAGCAATCAGCCTCAGGAATGTCGACATGGCTTCGACGCCGTCGAGCATCCCCTCGTCCATGTTGACGTCGATGACCTGCGCGCCGTTCTCGACCTGCTGTCGAGCAACCTCGACGGCCGCAGCATAGTCACCGTTTTTGATCAGCTTACGGAACTTGGCGGATCCAGTGACGTTTGTCCGCTCACCAATGTTTACGAATTGAGGAACCATCAGGCAGCTTCAGCCGTCTCCGCCGGACGAACGCCCAGCATATGGCAGAGCGCATAGGCGAGCTCTGACCGGTTGAGAGTGTAGAAATGAAAGTGATCGACGCCGCGATCAGCGAGGTCATGGCACTGCTCGGCCGCAACCGTCGCCGCGACCAGCTGCCGCGTCTTCGGATCATCGTCGAGATGGTCGAAAAGCTTGGCATAGCGCTTGGGCACCGTCGCCTGGCAGAGCTTCGACATGCGCTTGAGCGCCTTGAAATTGGTCACAGGCATGATGCCGGGCACGATCGGAATGTCGATTCCGGCAGCGCGGACGCGCTCGACATATCGTTCGTAGACGTCGTTCTCGTAGAAGAACTGCGTGATCGCCCGGGTCGCGCCATTGTCGATCTTCCGCTTCAGAAGGTCGATGTCATAGGCAAGGCTCGGGCTCTCGGGGTGCTTCTCAGGGTAGCAGCCCACCGTGATCTCGAAAGGAGCGATGGCGGAAGCGCCTTCGCAAAGCTCCGCAGCACCGGCATAGCCCTCCGGGTTCGGAACATACTTCTCGCCGACCCCTTCAGGTGGATCACCACGCAGGGCAACGATGTGCTTCACACCGCTGTCCCAGTAGCGCTTGAGGACGCTATCCACCTCCGCCTTCGTTGCGGATACAGTGGTCAGGTGGGCAGCAACAGGAATGTCCGTATCGCGAACGATCCGCTCTACCGTGTCATGGGTCCGCTCGCGGGTCGATCCGCCTGCGCCATAGGTGACCGATACGAAACTCGGCCCGAGCGGCGCGAGCTTGTCCACCGATGCCCAGAGGGTCTCAGCCATCTTCTCGGTTTTCGGCGGGAAGAATTCGAAACTGACGGAGAGATCAGACAAGGGCCGTCTCCTTCTGGGAAGGGCCGTGAACGGAGGAAAGAGGTTTGTCGAGGCGCCAGATCTTGCTGACGAGGCCGCCATCACCGGGCTCGAGCGCAATCTCTTCGCGCAGAAGAAGACGCGCGCGCCTGGCGAAGCTGTCGATTTCCTGGGTGCTGAAGCCGAGGCGGCGATGGGCGTAGCGCTCGCGCAGCTCTTCCATGGCGTGCTCGGCAAAGTCGGCGATCAAGAGAGCGCCGCCGGGACGCAAGGTGGCTGCAGCGACTTCTACAGCGCGCTCAGGCTCTCCGAGGAAATGGAGAACATGGTGCAGCGTGACGACGTCGGCGGAGGCAGGAGGGATCTGGTCGTGCTTCAGAATATCGCGCCTACGGACGATGGCGTTGCGGACCTTGGCCTCTTCGAGCTTCACCCGAGCCACTTCGAGCATCTCAGGTGACAGGTCATAGCCCGACGCTTCGCGATAGCGCCCTGCAAACAGAGTCAGCATCCGCCCTGTGCCCGTCCCGAGGTCGACAAAGCCGTCGACACGGTCAGGAGCGAGCTCGAGCATCGCCTCTTCGATCAGGCGGTCGTCCGTGTGAAGACGTCTCAGCGCGTCCCAGTCATCGGCATTGTCTGCGAAATAGGCCTGCGCCCTCCGCGCCCTTTCGGCCCGCACATCGGTCAGGGCCCTGTCGAGCGCTTCGACTTCCTCGCCCTCGAGGGTTCCGACCAAAGCTTCGAGCCAGTCGGGTTGCTCAGCAAGGCGGTAGAAGCGCCAGCTGCCTTCCTGGTACGGGCTCACGAGCCCGGCATCGACGAGGATGCGCAGGTGGCGGCTGACCCTGGGCTGAAGTTGATCCAGGCACTGGGTCAGCTCTGTGACCGTGAGGTCGGACTGCCGCAGCAAACAAAGAACGCGCAGGCGGGTCTCTTCACCCGCCGCGCGCAGCTGTTCCAATCCGGTCGCAAATTCCACGGCACACCTCTCTGCGATTGGGATATAAGGAAATCCTTATATCGTCAATCGCTGGTGTGCTGCAGGTGCTCAGAAGCCGAAGCCGATGCCAATCGAAATCATCGGGAAGAACTCGAAATCTTCGAGATCCGTCTGGAGCTGAGCCGTTTCGTTCGCCAGCTCGGCATTGATCTCTGCCTGGATCAGCGGGTCGATCGTGCCGCCCTCATTGACGAGAGACACCATCGGCGAGTCGGTCATCAGGACGCCTGCGCGCACCACGAAGCTGATCGGGCTCAGGCCGTGTGTGGTCGAGTCCCAGCCGATACCGGCATAGTAGCTCATGTCGCCGAAATCCGCTGCACCGCGGAGGACGCCGACTTCTTGAGCGGTGAAGGTCTGGTCGCCGATCTCGATGTCCATCATCGGCGTGGCCGTGAGGTCGATCGTGCGCTCACCGAAGAGCGCGCCAGCGGAGACGTTGAAGCCGTTCATAAACGGGTGGAGATCGACATAGCCGCCCACCTGCGTGAAGCCGAGCTCAGCGTCATAGCTGATGTCGTCGAACTCCTGATCTTCCATCTCGAAGTCGAAGAAATTGACGCCAGCGCGGAGCGTAATCAGCGGCGTGAACTGCATGTGTACATTGCCCGAGACGCCCGGCGTACCAACGGAGACGTCGGCGCCGACGCCTGCGGAGGCCGCTCCGGAAAGCGCGATGGCGGATGCTGCAGCAGCAAGAATTGCGTGTTTCATGGAAGGTCCCCTTCACATACCCGGAGGGAGGATGCTCCATGCGCGTTAGCGCCGCCCCAAGCATCGGCCCACGACTTAAGTTATATTGTCACTATTCCGGTCGTTCCGGCCACGTAACCGATAGCCCGGCCCTCCCGAAGAGAGGGCCAGAGAGACAGGAGGCCACCATGGACGGCATCTTAGAGACCGTGCGCGAGCTGAGCGCGACCTACAATGTGAACCCGGTGATCTTCGGGATTCTGTACATCGGAGGCATCCCGCTCTTCCTCGGCGTCGCGGGCTGGCTGGCAGCCAGGGCAAAGGCGAAGAAGTCCGTGACGGTGCAGGCGCTCCTTCTGCTGTTCCTCGCGATCCAGCCCTACCTCTACGTGGCGCTGTTCGGTGAGAACCTGCCGGTCTGGGTCTACGGCGTGATTGCAGTCATGGTCGCCTTTGGCGGCTGGTCGACCTGGCGCAGCGTTGAGAAGAAAAAGGCGGAAGCACTGGCTGAAGCGGCCTCCGAAGACGAGCCCCGTCCTGTCACCGGGGCCTCTGCCAGCTAGTCAGCCTCGTCCTCGATGGCGTGCATGTCGTCGTCGGAGAAGCCGAAATGGTGGCCGATCTCGTGGACGAGGACGTGCTCGACGATCTCCTCCAGCGTGTCGGTGCCCTCGCGCCAGTAGCGCAGGATCGGCAGGCGGTAGAGGTAAACCGTGTCCGGCAGGCCTGAGGCGTCGAAGAGAGATTTCCTCGTCAGGTCCACGCCCTGGTATAATCCCAAGAGCTCGTAGGGGCTCTGCATCCCGAACTCCCGGAGGACATCCTCTTCTGGGTAGTCGGGGGTCCTGAGCACGAGATCACCGGTCAGGGCGCGGAAACGCTCTGGCAGGCGCAGATAGGCCTCGTCCGCCATGCGGCGAAACTCTTGAGGCTCAGGATCGCCGGAGCGCATGCGGGACCAGATGGACATGGTGAGGAAGGTAGGAACCCTGCCCTACCCTGTCATCCCGCAGCTTCGTCCGGACAGGCTAGCGCCGCTTGAGGCCACCAAGGAGACCACGGAGGAGCGCGCCGACGACGGTGCTGGTGGCGGTCCTTGTCGCAGTGTTGATCGCGCGTTCGGTAACGGTCATTCGGGAGGAGCGCCGTTTGCGCGTGGTGGTCTTGCGCTTGGATTGCGCGGCCTTGCTTTCAGCCTTCTCCGCTTCCATGGCCATGCGATCTGCGCGCTCAGCGAGCAGTTCGTGAGCGGACTCGCTGTCCATCGCCTTGGCGTATTGGGTGGAGAGCTCATCCTCGCGGATGATCGCCTTGCGCTCAGTCGCCGTCAGCGGGCCAAGTCGCGAGGCTGGCGGTCGGATCATGGTGCGCGCGACAGGCGTTGGGACGCCCTTTTTCTGAAGCGTACTGACGAGGGCTTCGCCAACGCCGAGCTCGGTGATGATATCCTTGGTCGAAAAGTCCGGGTTCGGACGGAAACCATCGGCGGCTGCGCGAACGCGCTTCTGCTGGGCCGGGGTGAAGGCGCGGAGGGCGTGCTGCACCTTCGTGCCGAGCTGGCCTGCGATGTCGTCGGGGACATCGCCGGGGTCCTGGGTCGCAAAGAAGACGCCAACACCTTTGGAGCGGATGAGGCGGCAGACCTGCTCGACCTTTTCAAGGAGCGCTCGCGAGGCGCCATCGAAGAGGAGGTGCGCCTCGTCGAAGACGAAGACGAGCTTGGGCTTTTCGGGGTCGCCGATCTCGGGAAGCTCCTCGAAGAGTTCGGAAAGGAGCCACAGGAGGAAGGCGCCGTAGAGCCTTGGCGCCATCATCAGCTTGTCGGCCTTGAGGACGTTCAGCACACCGCGGCCATCGCGGGTGGTCCTGATGAGGTCGCGGACGTCGAGCGCCGGTTCCCCGAGGAAGAGCGCGCCGCCCTGGTCTTCGAGCTGGATCAGGCGGCGCTGAATCGCAGCGACGGAGGCTGGCGAGACGTTGCCGTACATGGCCGAGAGCTCGGCCCTCCGCTCACTGACGTAATGGAGGAGCGCACGCAAGTCCTTAAGGTCGAGGAGCGGCAGTCCGTCATCGTCAGCGACGCGGAAGGTGATCGCGAGGACGCCTTCTTGGGTGTCGTTGAGATCGAGCATCCGCGCGAGGAGCAGCGGGCCGACCTCGGTGACGGTCGCCCTGATCGGAAGTCCGCCTTCGCCGTAGAAGTCCCAGAGCCTGACGGGGAACTCTTCAGGGCCATAGTCAGGGAGCTGAATATCGGTCGCGCGCTTGTGGAGGAAGTCCTTGTCGGCACCTTCCCGGGCGAGGCCGGCAAGGTCGCCTTTCACGTCGGAGACGAATACAGGGACCCCTGCCCGGCTGAACGCCTCGGCCATGATCTGGACCGATACGGTCTTGCCCGTACCCGTGGCCCCGGCGATCAGGCCGTGGCGGTTGCACATTTTGAGGGGCAGCGAAACCGCCGCCCCTTTGTGATCAGCACCCAGAAGGATGGAGCCTTCGCGAATCTCTAGCATCCGCCGTGCTTAGCACGGTGCGAGGCTGAGGGAAGCTCAGCGGCTCATGCGCCTGCGGGCAAAGCCAAAGGCAGCAGCGATCCCCGCGAAGAGCGGCAGCGCCCCGGGGATCGGCGTCGCAACAAGCTGACCGCGCAGCTCACCGCCGCGGAACTCTTCGGTGTGGAGGTTGAAGTAGAGACCGACATCCTCGCCCGGAGCTGCCGCGAGAAGCGCAGGCAGGAAGGCAGCGAGGGTCGTGCCGTTGCCTTCGCCGAGGTCCCACTGGTTGGAGTGCGTGACCGAACCGTCGTCGTTCAGCGTGAACATGCGGTCCATATCGGTGTCGCTGTTCGGACCGATGATGCCGAAGGCCACGGGACCATTCACGCCGCGCGGAGCGCTGTGAATGTGGAAGACGGTCACGACCTGCGAGCCGTCATTGCCGTCAATGCCCGCGTCGGTCGCCGAGAAGTCGAAGGCGCTCGGGATCTCGACCGTCATGTTGAGGGCATCGAGGATGTCGTCACCGTTGGTGTCGACAAGCTCAAGGTTGGCAGTCGCGACGAACTGCGAGCCTGATGGCGGCACTTCCTGGCCCCCGGTCAGGGTCGCGGTGAAGGTCGTTGCGGCATGGGCTGAGCCTGCAGCGATGAGGCCAGCGGCGGCGAATGCGATCAGTTTTTGCATAGCGTTTCCTCCCACTTTTGTAGGCGGAACCTGACAGCAGGCGCGGAGAAGTCGCTGACCGTTTCGCTCAGCTGCAGTCACACTCACGCGAGGCGCGGGAGGCTATCGCGTGATCATCTCGAGACAGGCGCGCATCTCGCTCGCGATGCTCGAGTCGCCGGGACCGAAGGTCTGTGTGGCGAAGAGCGGCCCTAAGCCAGCGAAGACGACGATGATGGAGATGGAGAAGAACCAAAGCGGCGACCAGGCGATCTTCCACCCGATATGCAGGCGGGACCAGAAGATCAGCGAGGTCACAAGCGTGATCACGACAATCGCGGCCGGCAGGACAATCCCGACGAAATGATCAGGCGCAGGCATGATATCGGCTATGCAGCGCCTCTTGGCCTGGGCGAAGCGGTGGTCGGTGATGACCGTGACCGCTGCCCAGAGGCCGTAGCCCCAGACAGCGATCTGGATCAGTGTACGAACGAACACGCCTCCACTTCCGGTCAGGTGTGCATCACCCGTCCGTAGGCGTCGAGGGCTGACTCATGCATCATCTCCGACAGGGTCGGGTGCGGGAAGATCGTGTGGAAGAAGTCTTCCTCCGTCGCTTCCATCGCCATGCCGATGCCGAAGCCCTGGATCAGCTCGGTCACTTCCGCGCCGATCATGTGGGCGCCGAGGAGCTCGCCGGTCTTCTCGTCGAAGACGGTTTTGACGAAGCCTTCCTGCTCGCCAAGCGCCACGGCCTTGCCGTTGGCCTGGAAGGGGAACTTGCCGACCTTGACCTTGTAGCCAGCGGCTTTCGCCTTGGCTTCCGTGAGGCCGACCGAGGCGACCTGCGGCTGGCAGTAGGTGCAGCCCGGGATGCGGCCAACGTCGAGGGGGTGTACGGAGTTCGAGCCTGCGATCTTCTCGACACAGATGACGCCTTCATGCTCAGCCTTGTGGGCGAGCCAAGGCGGGCCACAAACGTCGCCGATGGCGTAGAGACCTTTTACGCCAGTGGAGAGCCATTCGTCGACCTGAACGTGGCCGCGATCGACCTTTACGCCGACGTCTTCGAGGCCAATACCTTCCGTGTTGCCCACAATGCCGATGGCGAGGACAACGCGATCGTACTCTTCCTTGACCGTCTTGCCATCCTTGCCCGTGATGTGGGCGATGACGGAGTTGGCCTTCTTCTCAACCTTGTCGACCTTCGTTTCGGTGGAGATCTTCATCCCCTGCCCCTCGAAGCTCTTGCGGGCAAAGGCGGAGACTTCCTTGTCCTCCGCTGGGAGGATGCGGTCGACCATCTCAACGACGTGTACGTCGGATCCGAGGGCATTGTAGAAGCTGGCGAACTCGATGCCGATGGCGCCCGAGCCAATGACGAGAAGACGCTTAGGGAAGGTGTCCGGCGTCATCGCCTCGCGGGCGGTCCAGATCAGCTTCCCATCGGGCTCGAGGCCAGCCTGAGGGATCGTCCGTGCACGGGCGCCAGTTGCGATGATGGTGTGCTTGGACTGGTAGGTCGTCTCCTTGCCGTCCTGGCCTTTGACGACGACCGCAGGGCCTGAGCCGTTGGCGCCCTTGAGGCGCGCCTCGCCCATGATGACCTCGATCTTGTTCTTCTTCATCAGGTAGCTAACGCCGCCCGAAAGCTGCTTCGCGATCTTGCGCGAGCGCTGGACCACGGCGTCGAGGTCGAAGGTAATGTTCTCCGCCTTCAGGCCATAGGCCGAGGCGTGCTGCATGTTGGTGTAGACCTCAGCCGTCCTCAGGAGCGCCTTGGTCGGGATACAGCCCCAGTTGAGGCAGACGCCGCCAAGATGCTCGCGCTCGACGATCGCCGTCTTCATCCCAAGCTGCGAAGCGCGGATGGCCGCCACATAGCCGCCAGGGCCTGCGCCAATGACGATCATATCAAACTTGGTCTCAGCCACGGGGAACTCCTCTCGGTCACGAACAGCTTTGGTGTTTGCGAAGGAGAAGAGCGCCAGTCAACGCCGGGACGCTGCTCGATCAAGGCCTATCCGTGCCCAGCCGCCGCTAACAGGCTTGCTGACTGCGCGTGACAGCGTTGCCCGGCTTTCCGGTCTGCGCTTTGATGGGGGTGCAGGGAGAGGAATTTGGGCATGGATTGGTCACCGCTTTTTGAGGCGCCGTGGTTTCTGCAGGTGCATACGATTGCAGCCTTGGGCGGGTTCGTCCTCGGCACGATCCAGCTTCTGGCGCCTAAGGGGACGCTTCCTCACAAGGTGATCGGGGTGGTCTGGATCATCCTCCTATCGCTGGTCGCGGCGACGTCCTGGATGACTATCTGGATGTTCAATGTGATCCGCTTCTCGCCGATCCATGTTCTCAGCGGGATCACGACCATCGGCCTTATCGGCGGGGTGGTGCACCTTTTCCAGAAGGGTGAGAACTTCAAGAAGCACGCCGGGCCTTTCCGGGCGATCTTCATCTTCGGTATCCTGATTGCTGGCGTCTTCACCCTGATGCCCGGGCGGATCATGTATGAGGTGGTGTTCGGCGGATGAGCTACGGTTGGGAAGATCTTCTAGGTCTTGATGGTGCGCTCACGGACGAGGAGCGTCAGATTCGCGACGAAGCACGCCGCTTCTGTGACGCGGAGCTGATGCCGGGAATTGAAGCAGCGAACCGGGAGGAGCGGTTTGATCCGGAGATCATGCGGGCCTTTGGCAGGCAGGGCCTGCTCGGCGCGATGGTATCAGAAGCCTACGGAGGGTCGGGTGCGAGCCATGTGGCTTACGGTTTGATCGCGCGGGAAGTGGAGCGTGTGGACTCAGGCTACCGGTCGGCCATGTCGGTGCAGTCCTCGCTGGTCATGTATCCGATCGAAGCTTTTGGGTCGGAGGAGCAGAAACAGCGCTTTCTTCCGGGGCTGGCCAAGGGAGAGCTCGTCGGCTGCTTCGGCCTGACCGAGGCTGATGGCGGCTCTGATCCCGGCAGTATGCGGACGAAAGCGGAGAAGGTCTCCGGCGGTTATCGGCTGTCTGGCGAGAAGATGTGGATCACCAATTCACCGATCGCTGATGTTGCGCTGGTGTGGGCAAAGCTTGACGGGGCTATCCGCGGGTTCCTTGTCGAGCGGGGTACGGAGGGTTTCGAGACGCCAAAGATCGAGGGCAAGCTTTCCCTGCGCGCGTCGCTGACGGGGTCGATTGCGCTTTCCGAAGCATTTGTGCCGGAGGAGAACCTTCTTCCGCACGCCTCGGGTCTCAAGGGGCCGTTCTCTTGCCTCAACAAGGCGCGGTACGGGATTTCGTGGGGCGCTATGGGTGCAGCAGAGTTCTGCTGGCATGCCGCGCGCGATTATGCGCTGGACCGGAAGGTGTTTGGCAAGCCCATCGCAGAGACGCAGCTTGTCCAGAAGAAGCTGGCGGATATGCAGACGGAGATTGCGCTTGGCATTCAGGGCTCCTTGCGACTTGGGCGGATGCTTGATGAGGGCACAGCTTCGCCCGAGGCGATTTCGCTGATGAAGCGGAACAATTGCGGGAAGGCTTTGGAGATCGCGCGGACCGCTCGTGACGTCCACGGAGGGAATGGAATCTCCGGCGAGTATCACGTGATGCGGCACCTGATGAACCTCGAGACGGTCAATACGTACGAGGGCACCCACGACATCCATGCCCTGATCCTCGGGCGTGGCCAGACCGGGCTGCAGGCGTTTTTCTAGCGCTTGAGAGCCTCTGGAACCTTGTCCAGCTGGACGATCATCATACGGCAGGGCTCGTCACCGACGACGCCGCTCTTGTGGCCTTTCTCGTCGTTCGTGTCCTGATCATTGCCGAAGCTGACCTCGCCCGGGCCCATCTCGACCCGGTCGCCATCCATCGTCTCGACCCACCAGGTGCCGGAGAGCGGGATGATCCATTGCGGCTCAGGGTTTTCGTGCCAGTCCCCGTCGAAGCCGACCGGGAGCTCTGCGAACAGGATCTTGGCATCGTAGCTGCCGAGGACATTGTTCCATTGCTCGGCTGCGTCACCGCCCATCGACTGCTTCTCGAAGCCTTCGAGGGTGCGGCGTCCCTGGCGGCTGATACCGTCGCTATCGGTGTAGACGTGCCAGTAGGTCAGGGTCGGCGCATCGGACATGGGCGTTCTCCTTTTGGGAGGAGAACAGGCGAAGCGCGGCTTGGTTCGGGGAATGGAGCGGGTAGCGGGAATCGAACCCGCATCCTCAGCTTGGAAGGCTGCTGCACTACCATTGTGCTATACCCGCGTCAGGGAAGGCGCCCATAGCAGGGCGTTGCCGCGGGGGAAAGGGGCCTTGGGGCTAGCGCTCTGCGAGCTTTTCCAGACGGGTGACGGCTGCCTCGATGCGTTCGGCATGGTCGGGGGTGCGCGCCTGCCCCTGCCCCGGTTTGAGAACGGCCCTGACGGCGGTGAGGAGCATGATGACGACTGGCTCGAGCTTGGGGTTCTTGCCGGTCTGGAGGATCGAGCGGACGGCGTACTCTATCGTGCCGAAGAAGAGGTCGCGCACGAGGCGCGGGTCGGCTTCTGGCGCGAAGGTGCCACGGTCGATGCCCCTTGCGACGATCTGGTCGAAGATCCTGACATATCCGCGGCGGTCGCTGCCGACGCCGTCTTCCTTGACGGGGTAGTGGAGGACGAAGCTCAGTTCAAAGAGCTTCCAGTCGGCGAGGATGCGGCGGAGCGTGTAGCGCGCGAGGGCTTCGAGCTGGTCATCGGGGCTGTCGGCTTTCGCAATGGCAGCCGTTGCGCCTTCGGTGAGGCTCTCCCAGTGCCGGGCGACGACGGCGGCGAAGAGCGCTTCCTTGTTCTTGAAGTAGAGGTAGAGGGTGCCTTCCGCGACACCTGCGCTGGCCGCGATCTCGGCCATTTTGGCGGCACTCATGCCCTTTTCGAGGAAGGCTTCGGTGGCAGCCGAGACGATGGCGTCTTCGCGTTCGGCCAGCTTTTCGCGCTTGGTCTTTGTACCGACGGTCATAGGCCCATCTGCCTGACAGCGAGGTCGCGCATGATTTCTTCGGAGCCGCCGCCGATGGCCATGACCTTGACCTCCCTATAGGCCCGCTCGATCCGGTTGCCGCGGAGATAGCCCGCGCCGCCCATGACCTGCATGGCTTCCGAAGCGCAGAACTCTAGGGTTTTCGTGGCGAAGAACTTGGCCTTGGAAAGCTCCGCCACGGGCATGTCGTCTTCATTGATCAGCCAACAGAGCTGATTGGTCAGCGCTTCGAGGGCGTCGATCTTGGCAGACATGTCGGCGATCTTGTGTCGGATGACCTGGTGCTTGATGAGGGGCTTGCCGAAGGTCTGGCGCTCCTTGGCCCAGGCGATCGAGTCATCGAGGCAGACCTTCGCCATGCCGAGGGAGCCTGCGATGAGGCCAAGGCGCTCGAGATTGAAATTGTTCATGATGACCATGAAGCCGGCGTTCTCAGGCCCGATCATGGCATCGGCAGGGACGAAGACGTTGTCGAAGTAGAGGGTCGCCTGGTCCGAGCACCACCAGCCCATCTTCTTGTCGAGCGGCGTGCGGCTGAAACCTTCGGCGCCCCATTCGATAAAGAAGAGCGAGACGCCAGCCATGCCTTCTCCGCCCGTCCGTGCACCGATGACATAATACTCCGAGGTCATGCCGCCGGTGATGAAGGTCTTGGAGCCTGAGATGCGCCAGCCATTACCGTCTTTTACGGCCTTGGTGGTAAGGCTCGCGACGTCCGAACCGCCGCCGGGTTCTGTGATGCCCAAGGAGGAACCCTTCCGTCCCGAGACGATCTCCGGGACGACGCGGTCCCTGATGTGGGGGCCTGCGAAGCGGACGATGGGATCGATGGAGATGGTCCTGCCGCCCAAGGCCGCGCCGACGCCCCCCGCTCCGCAGAAGGCTAGTTCTTCGGCCCAGATGCTGCGCATGAAGGCATCGTCGAAGCCTAGGCCGCCGAGCTCTTCAGGGATGCCGAAGCCGAAAACGCCAAGCTCGCCTGCTTTCTCGTGCAGCTCCCACGGGATGGCGCCCTCTTCGTCCCAGCGGTCGGCGTGGGGGGTGATCTCGTTCGCGATGAACTGCCGCACGGTCTCGCGGAAGGCGGCGCGTTCGTCATTGTCGAAGGGATTGCGCATGGCCCTGTGCCTACTCTGATGCTGCCTCAGTCATAATGAGGGTTGCTCATTCGCCGCGTCAAGGGCATGGTCCGGCCTGACGCAACGACGAGCTGACGATGATCCGGATCGGTGGTGCCAGCGGCTATTGGGGTGAGAGCGTGATGGCGACGCCCCAGCTCCTGAAGGCAGGGGTGGATGTCCTCGTCTATGATTACCTCGCAGAGATCACGATGAGCCTTCTCGCCCGTGGGCGGATGAAGGACCCAGAGAACGGCGGGTATGCGCCGGACTTTGTCAGTGTCGTGATGAAGCGGAACCTCGCCGAGATTGCCGAGCGTGGGGTAAAGGTTCTGTCCAATGCGGGCGGCGTGAACCCTGCGGCCTGCGGACGGGCGCTGCGCAAGCTGATCGATGACGCTGGGCTCGGTCTCAAGGTTGCTGTGGTCGAGGGTGATGACCTGATCGCGCGGCGGGCGGAGATCGGCGAGCTCGGGCCGGAGGACATGTTCTCGGGCGAGAGGCATCCTGAGCCGATGGCGCTTGTCAGCATGAATGCCTATCTCGGCGCGCTGCCGATTGCGAAGGCACTGGCGGACGGCGCGGACATCGTGATTACGGGGCGCTGCGTGGATAGCTCGCTCACGCTCGGTGCCCTGATGAACCGCTATGGCTGGGACGCTGAGGATTACGACCTTCTGAGCGCAGGGAGCCTCGTCGGGCACCTTCTCGAATGCGGGCCACAGGCGACAGGCGGGAACTTCACCGACTGGCGCGATGTGCCGAACCGGGCGGCGATCGGCTATCCGATTGCGGAGGTTTCCGAAGACGGGTCCGCCGTGATCACCAAGCCTGAGGGCTCTGGCGGGCTGGTCAGCCGGGGTACGGTGGCGGAGCAGCTGGTCTATGAGATCGGTGATCCCGGAGACTATCTGCTCCCTGACGTTCGCTGTGACTGGCGTGAGGTTGAGCTGGAGGACGTGGGTCCCGACCGCGTGGCGGTCAGCGGTGCCAAGGGGCGTGCGCCCACGGGCAAGCTCAAGGTCTGTGCGACGCATCTCGCAGGCTGGCGCGGCGGGCTGACACCGACGTTCTATGGCTTTCAGGCCGCCGAGAAGGCGCGGGTTTTTGCCGAGGATGTGCTGGCCCGGTGCGAGTTCATGCTGCGGGCGCAGAGCCTTCCTCCGTTCACGGAAACTTCGGTCGAGGTGATCGGCGCCGGCGGCATGTTTGGCGAGGAAGGTGAGGCCGACGAGGTCGTCCTGAAGGTCGCTGCTCGGCATGCGGAGGAGAAAGGTATCGCGACCCTCCTGCGCGAGGCTGCAGGGCTTGGCCTCGCTACGCCTCCGGGCCTTTGCGGGTTTGCTGGTGCAAGGCCGAAGCCTTCGCCTGTCGTGCAGCTTTACAGCTTCCTTATCGATCGAGGTGAGGTGTCGGTCAGCGTTGACCTGGGCGAAGGAGCGCAGCCTGTTGCGAGCGCTGATCACGGAAAGAGTGCTCCACCCTCTCCCTTCGCCGAACCCTGCGCGGCAGAGCAGACATCAGACCTCGTCAGCGTGCTGCTGATCGAGGCGGCTTTCGCGCGCTCCGGTGACAAAGGCAACAGCGCCAATGTCGGTGTCATCGCGCGGCACCCGGACCTCCTGCCCTATCTCTGGGCGCAGCTCACCGAAGAGGCCGTGGCCGAGCGCTTCGCTCACGTTGCCGAAGGTCTCGTGAAGCGGTTCCATATGCCGGGCACGTCGGCCATCAACTTCACGCTTGAGAAATCACTGGGCGGAGGCGGCATCGCCTCTTTGCGCAATGACCCGCAGGGGAAGGGTTTCTCGCAGGTCATGCTGACCATGTCCGTCCAGGTCCCTGCCCGACTTCTTGAGGAGATCAGCTGATGGCTGTCTTTGAAAGCCGCATCGATCCGACATCGGAGAGCTTTAAGACCAACCGCCGGGAGATGCTGGCTTTGGTGGACAGGCTCGAAGGCCTGAACGCGAGAGCTGCTGCCAAGTCTGCCGAAAAGGCGGAGCGCTTTGCCAAGAAAGGCAAGCTCCTGCCCCGTGAACGGCTGGCACGCCTGCTTGATCCGGGGATGCCGTTCCTGACGATCGGCAACCTCACTGGATATATGGTGGACACGGACAAGGAAGAGAAGTCGATCCCAGGCTCAACCCTCATCGCGGGCATCGGGTTCATCCGTGGACGCCGCTGTGTCGTTACGGTGGATGACGCGGCGATCAAGGCCGGTGCACTGGCGGTCGGTACGGCGCAGCGGTTCATCAGAGCCGAGGAGATCGCCCTCGAGCAGAAGCTTCCCTTTGTCCATCTCGTTGAGAGCGCTGGCGGTGACCTCAAGGCTTATACGGTTGAAGGGTTCGTTGAAGGCGGGACGATATTCGCGAACCTCGCGCGGCTCTCGGCGGCAGGTGTGCCGACGATTGCCGTACTCCACGGAAGCTCCACAGCTGGCGGTGCCTACATGCCAGGACTGTCCGACTACGTTGTAGCGGTGAAGGGCGAGGGCAAGGCGTTCCTCGCTGGTCCTCCCCTCCTCAAGGCTGCGACGGGCGAAGTGGCCGATGACGACACCCTTGGCGGCGCGGAGATGCACGCGGAGGTCTCGGGTCTGGCCGATGTTCTGTGTGAGGATGATGGTGATGCAATTCTTGCTGCAAGGGAGATCGTCGGCAGGCTTCCGGGTACGCCGGAGGTCGCTCGCGGAACGGTGGAGGCCCCGAAGCTGGACCCTGACGAGCTGGCCGGCGTTGTGCCGCCTGACTACAAGAAGCCCTTCGACGTACGCGAAGTGATGGCGCGGATCGTTGACGGCTCGGACCTCACCGATTTCAAGGCGCGGATCGGGTCGGCCACAGTCTGCGCGTTCGCCTCGATCATGGGGCATCGCGTGGGTCTCCTTGGCAACAACGGTCCGATTGATAACCCCGGGGCGCACAAGGCTGCGCAGTTCCTGCAGCTCTGCGATAGCTCGGAGACGCCGGTGGTCTTCCTGCAAAACACCACGGGCTATATGGTGGGCACGGAGCATGAGCGGCTTGGCATGATCAAGAATGGCTCAAAGATGATCCAGGCCGTCGCCAATGTCCGTGTGCCGCGGATCACGGTGCAGATCGGCGCGAGCTTCGGCGCGGGCAATTACGGCATGTGCGGACGCGGCTTCGCCCCGGACTTCTGCTTCATCTGGCCCAATGCAATGACTGGCGTGATGGGCGGTGAGCAGGCCGGGAAGGTCATGCGAATCGTGGCCGAAGGCGCTGCGGCGGCGAAGGGCGAAGAGCCTAATGAACAGATGCTCGCCTTTCAGGAAGCGGCTCTCAAACACCACTTTGATGGGCAGGCTGACGGTTTTACGACCTCAGGCCGGAATTGCGACGACGGGATGATCGACCCGCGGGATACACGCCGGGTGCTGGGCTTCGTCATTGAGACCTGCCTCGAAGGTCGGGCGCGGCAGCCACAGACCAACGCGTTTGGCGTGGCGAGGATGTGACGATGGTTGAGTTTTCTTCCCACGAAACGCTGAGGACGGAGTTTTCCGGCGGCTGGTTGCGAATCGTCATGGATGACGAGGCGCGCAAGAATGCCCTCTCGCTCGAAATGACCCAGGCGCTTTCCTCGGTGCTCGAGGAGGCAGCGGATGCCCGCGAGGTGCGCGGCATCAGCCTGACGGGTGCTGGCGGTGTTTTCTGCTCCGGCGGGGACCTCAAAGGCATGGCGCGGTACATCTTCTCTGGCGACCGGGACGCCATTGAGGAGATGTCGAAGACGGGGGGCAGGCTCTTCCGTCAGCTTGCGGAGCAGCCTCAGCCGGTGCTGGCGCTGGTCGATGGGCCGGCGATGGCGGGCGGGCTTGGGCTTGTTTGCTGCGCCGATATCGTCGCGGTCACTGAAGACGCGAAGTTTGCCCTGACTGAGACGCAGCTTGGCATCCCTCCGGCGCAGATTGCGCCTTACGTGGTCAGGCGGCTCGGTCTGATGACGGCAAAGCGCCTGATGATCACGGCACAGAAGTTTCGCGGTGTGGAGGCAGAGGCGCTGGGCCTTGCCGATACTGTGGTCAAGGATGAGGCGGGACTGCGCGCCTATGAGGCAGTGGTGAAGGCGCAGATCCTGACCTGTGCGCCCGATGCGAACGCCATGACGAAGCGCCTTGCGATGTTAGCTGCTGAAGGTGGTGACCTCTCCGATGAGGCGGCACGAGCATTCACGGATTGCCTGCTCTCGGACGAAGGCCGTGAAGGGATTGCGAGCTTCGTCGAGAAGCGTCAACCGAGCTGGAGGAAAGATGGCTGAGCGCTTTTCATCCATCCTCGTTGCAAACCGTGGAGAGATCGCTCTCCGGGTGATCCGTACTGCGAAAGAGTTGGGGTACAGGACAGCTGCCATCGCCTCGGAAGCCGACCGTGATGCGCCCCATGCCAAGGCTGCTGACGAGGCTGTCGTGATCGGCCCGGCGCCCGTGGGCAGCTCCTACCTCGATATGGACCGGGTCATCAGCGCCGCAAAGGAAAGCGGGGCCGAGGCTATCCATCCAGGCTACGGCTTCCTGTCCGAGAACGCAGCGTTTGCCCAGCGGTGTGCGGATGAGGGCCTCGTGTTCATTGGCCCATCCCCTCGCGCTATCGAGCTGATGGGCGACAAGGCGGGCGCAAAGAGGGCCATGCTGGAAGCGGGTGTGCCCTGCATTCCCGGCTATCAGGGGACGGATCAGTCGGACGAAGTCTTCATCGCGGAGGCAGAGAAGGCCGGCTACCCGGTCATGGTCAAGGCTGCCGCAGGCGGCGGTGGTCGTGGCATGCGGCTTGTCCGGTCAGCGAGCGACCTGCCAGCGGCACTGGCAGATGCGCGGAGCGAGGCGGAGAATGCCTTTGGCTCTGGCGTTTTGATTCTTGAAAAGGCTATCGAGGACGGCCGCCACGTTGAGGTTCAAGTCTTCGGCGATGCCCACGGATCAATCATTCACCTTGGCGAGCGGGACTGCTCCTTGCAGCGCAGGCACCAGAAGGTCATTGAAGAAGCCCCCTCGCCTGCCGTGGACGCGGACCTCAGGGAGCGCATGGGCCGGGCTGCGTGCGAAGCTGCTGCTGCCGTCGACTATCAGGGCGCCGGTACGGTGGAGTTCCTGCTGGGTGAAGACGGGTCTTTCTATTTCCTCGAGATGAACACGCGGCTGCAGGTCGAACATCCGGTGACGGAGGAAGTGACCGGGCTCGATCTCGTGGCGCTCCAGCTTAAGGTCGCGCAGGGCAAGCCTCTCGGCCTGACGCAGGACGATGTGAAGCTCTGCGGGCACTCGATCGAAGCGCGGCTGTATGCCGAGGAACCTGGCGCTGGCTTCCTTCCGTCGACGGGGCCTGTGAAGCTCTGGCGGGCACCGGCGGGTGTCAGGACCGACGCGGGGATCGAAACCGGCGGAGAGGTCACGCCGCATTATGACCCGATGGTTGCCAAGGTCATCGCCACCGGCGCTAGCCGTGACGAGGCCATCCGTAAGCTGACCAAGGCGCTCGAAGATACAGCCCTCATCGGCCCTCAAACCAACCGGCAGTTCCTCCGGTCGCTCCTCAAAGGTGAGGCGTTCCGAACCGGTGATGCGAGGACGACGACTATCGACAGGAGCGAGGCTTGGAAGCCTGAGCCTGCGAGGCTTCAGCATCTCGCGTTGGCAGCGGCGATCATTCACGCTCGGCGGCGGGACGAAAACGCGGCGGCGGCTTCCCTGCCTGAAGAGCTGCGAGGATGGGCGTCGAGTGAGGCGCTTTATTCCTCTGTCGTTTTTGCTGGAGAGGATGACGTTGCCGTTCGGATCGCCGAGGCCAAGGGTGAGCTTGTCGCAACGCTCCATGATCGCTCGATCAGCGTACGCTTCGTTTCTCTGGGCGAAGACCAGGGCCTTGCGCTTGTGGACGGCACGCGCATCCCCTTCTCCTTCACTGTTGAGGGCGCCACGATCGCCCTAGCGACTGCGGATCAGGATCTCACGCTGACCGATCTCACCCAAGTCGCGTCAGGCTCTGGCGAGGCTGGAGGCATTGGCGCGGTGACTGCAGTCATGCACGGGCTGGTCACGGAAGTCTTCGTCACTGAGGGCGATCGGGTCGAGAAAGGCCAAAGGCTCGCCATTCTCGAAGCCATGAAGATGCAGCACGAAGTGACAGCCCCAGTCTCTGGGGCGATCAGTGCGCTGCCCGCGGCTGCTGGAAAACAGGTGGCAGGCGGGGACCTGCTTCTACAAATTGAACCTGACACGGAGGAATAGATGAGATCTCCGATTTGCGAGATGTTCGGGATCGAGTTCCCGCTTTTGGCATTCAGCCACTGCCGCGACGTGGTCGCCGCAGTGTCCAAAGCCGGGGGGATGGGCGTCTTCGGCGCGGTGAACCATCCGCCGGACCTCCTGGAAGAAGAGCTGGCATGGATCGA
This sequence comes from Parvularcula mediterranea, assembly GCF_013085255.1. Lineage (GTDB taxonomy): Bacteria > Pseudomonadota > Alphaproteobacteria > Caulobacterales > Parvularculaceae > Parvularcula > Parvularcula mediterranea. The sequence goes on along the minus strand of NZ_JABFCX010000002.1, from coordinate 1,434,527 downwards.
CGAGCATGTCGACGGCAAGCCCTACGGCCTCGACTTGATCGTTCCGACATCGAGCGTCTTGCAGGCAGGTCCCGTCGATAAGGACGCACTGCTCGGCATGCTTCCGGGTGAGCATAAGCAGTTTGCCAATGACGTCCTTGAGAAGGCTGACGTCTCGACCAGCGGGATCGAGGATAGCCGTCGCGAGCATCTTCACTTTACGGATAATCTGACGCCTGACGGTGCGGGTGCCGTGCTCGATGTGGCGCTGAGCCATCCGATCAAGCTACTGGTCAACGCGCTCGGTGTGCCCCCGCAGATCATGCTGGACAAAGGCCGGGAGCACAGTGTGAAGGTCGGCGCTTTGGTCGGCTCAGCCAAGCATGCTGCCAAGCAGGTTGACGCGGGTGTCGACGTCCTGATCGCTGCAGGCGGTGAGGCTGGCGGGCACTGCGGCGAAGTCTCTACCGTTGTCCTTGTCCCTGAAGTGGTCAGGGCTGCTCAGGGTACGCCTGTTCTTGCGGCAGGAGGTATTGCGACGGGTACCCAGATGGCCGGGATGATGGCCATGGGTGCAGCTGGCGCCTGGTGCGGCTCGGTGTGGCTGACGACTTCGGAGGCCGAGACTTCGGAGTCGGTGAAGGAGAAGATGCTGACAGCGACGTCCGCTGACACGGTCCGGTCCCGGTCGCGCACGGGCAAGCCTTCGCGGCAGCTCAAAAGTGCGTGGACGGAGGCTTGGGAGGCGAAAGGTCCGAAGCCTTTGCCCATGCCGCTCCAGACCCTCATCTCCGAGCCTGCTCTCCGGCATCTCGACAAGCTGGCCGATGGTGGTCATCAGGGTGCGAAGGAACTTTCGACCTACTGGGTGGGTCAGGCCGTTGGCCTGATGAATGAGAAGGAGACCTCCGGGCAGGTCGTCCAGCGGTTCAAGGAAGAGTTCATCGAAGCCTATGAACGCCTGACCGAGGCGCTTGGCGAATGATCAGGGAAGCGGACTTTTTCCTCGAGGAGAGCGAGGCGCTCGACCGGGCGATCACTGGCGGTGACCTCGCCCACGATGCGACCACGCTCTTCAAGGAGTGGACGGTGGATCAGATCCTCCGCCATCTGCATATGTGGAACGAGGCGGCAACCCTGAGCCTTCAGGACCCGGAAGGGTTTATGGCCATGTTGCAGGAAGCGCTGCCGAAGATGGCGACGACCGGACTGCGCTCTTACGAGGATGAGCGGTACGGCGATCTTTCCGGTGAATGCCTGCGGGAGACATGGATCGCCGGGGCGCGCGCGACAGCCGATGCCTTCCGCAACGCTGACCCTGAGGCGCGTCTGCCCTGGGTCGGACCACCGATGAGTGCGCAATCGTCGATCTCGGCCCGCCTTATGGAAACATGGGCGCACGGACAGGCGGTGTTCGATGCCCTCGGCAGAGATCGTCAGGACGAGGATCGCATCTACCCGATCGCCGAGCTGGGCGTCAGGACCTTCGGCTGGACCTACTCCGTGCGCGGAGAGGAACGTCCAGGGGTGAAGCCTCACGTCCGCCTGACCGCGCCTTCAGGAGAGGTGTGGACGTTCAATGACGAGCAGGCTGACGAGCGGATCGAAGGGCCTGCTACGGCATTCTGCCAGGTGGTGACACAGACCCGGAACATCGCTGACGTTCCTTTGGAGGTCACGGGGAGTGCTGCTAAAGACTGGATGAGCAAGGCGCAGTGCTTTGCCGGCGCGCCGGAGACCCCTCCTCCGCCCGGACTTCGCCGGAAGGCAGAAAGAGCAGCATAATGACGATGACGGGCAAGACTGACAGCGCCATCCCGATTGCGTACGAAGTCGGAGGACCGGAGGATGGCAAGCCCGTCCTTATGCTGACGGGCCTTGGGATGCAGTTGACGCAATGGCCCGAACCATTCGTCCGTGACCTCCAGCAGGCTGGCTTCAGGACCATTCGCATTGACCACCGCGATGTCGGCCTGTCGGGGCGGGTCGAGGGCAAGAAGCCGCCGAACCCCTACCTCCAGCTGATCCTGGGTCTGATCGGCCTCAAGGCTGGAGCTCCCTACACCCTCGAAGACATGGCGGACGATGCGGTCTCCGTGCTGGACCATCTCGGTATCGAGAAGGCGCATCTCATCGGTCTCTCCATGGGGGGCATCGTCAGCCAAGTACTCGCCGCTCGGCATACGGACCGAATTGATCGGATCGTCTTCTTCATGACGTCCACGAACAATCGTCGCCTTCCGATGCCTGAGAAGAAGGCCATGGATATCCTCCTCAACCGCGGCAAGGCACCTGAAGGCCGCGAAGCCACGATCGACGATATCGTGGCGAAGTGGCAGTTCTTCATGACCGTCGATGGTGGCATGAGTGAGGCGGATTTGAGGGCCTTCCATGCCGCTGCCTATGACCGCGGAATGGACCGCGAGGGCTGGCAGAGGCAACTCGCTGCAATTTTAGAGACCGGCGATCTTCGCAAATACACCCGCCAAATACCCTGCCACAGTCTTATTGTTCACGGTTACGTTGACAAGCTCGTCCCCGTGACCGCTGGTAAGGATCTTCACGCAAATCTTGAGCACTCAGAGCTCGAACTCGTTAACGATATGGGCCATGATCTGGCGCCTAAGTTCCTCCCCATGCTGACGTCTAAGGTAATCGAACACCTTAAAAACGACAGGACCCATTAAGTATAACGTGGGCGGACTTTTTCGCCCAACTCCCGCCATATTTCGGACAGACTGGATTGTTACACATTCACCTCCTAGCCATTGGGGTGCGTGTGGATGTCATTCATTCGACCATTACTTCTGTGTACGGCCGCGATAACGCTGGCCGCCTGTATGCCTGAAGGATCAGGTCCTGATCCCGAACCAACACCACCGCCGACGAGCGGCGGTACGGATACTCCTCCTCCTCCTCCTCCGCCCCCTCCGCCTCCGCCTCCGCCTCCGCCGCCGGATCCAGAGCCGGAACCTGAGCCGCAGCCCGATCCCGTGTCGGAATACGAAGCTGTACGCTTCCTCCAGCAGGCAACGTTCGGTCCGTCGAAAGCGGACGTCGTAGAGCTTCAGGAGACCGGCATCGACGCCTGGATCGCTGATCAGGTAACGAAAGAACCTGTCCCCTATCTCGACCGGATGATCGAGGAATGGGAGATTGATCGGACCCGGGTCGACGAAGTCCAGGACCTGTTCTGGGAACGCGCCATTCACGGCGAAGATCAACTCCGTCAACGGATGGCCTTCGCGCTGTCTCAGATCGTCGTCATCTCGCTTCAGGATCAGCTTCTCAGCCCGAGGGTCCGTGAATACGGCGTGTACCTCGATGATCTTCAAGAGGAAGCTCTCGGCAACTACTGTCAGCTTGTTCGCAAGGTATCGCTGAGCCCGGTGATGGGGATCTACCTCTCGCATATGGGCAATAAGATGCGCGACAGCTCAACCGGTATCGAACCGGACGAGAATTTCGCCCGCGAGGTGATGCAGCTGTTCACAATCGGGCTCGAGATGCTTGATGAGCAGGGCCAGCCCCTCGGAGAAGAGACCTACGACATCAACGATATCTCAGGTCTCGCGAAGGTGTTCACCGGCCTCACTTGGGCAAATACACGTTTTGACCGCCCACAGATCACTGATGACAACCGGTACATCCCCATGGCGGGCTACCCTGAGTTCCACGAGCCAGGACCCAAGAGCTTCCTAGGTACAACGATTGATGTTGGAACGTCGCCAGTGGCGAGCGTTCAAGCAGCGCTCGACTTCCTGCTGACGCATCCCAATGTCGCTCCGTTTATCTCGAAGCAGCTCATTCAGAAGCTTGTGACATCCAATCCGTCTCCTGAGTATGTCGGACGCGTTGCCGAAGTCTTCAACGCAGGCTCCTTCGAGCTCGCAAATGGTCAGGTCATCGGCACAGGCCAACGCTGCGACATGGCTGCCGTCGCTGCTGCCATCCTGACGGATGAAGAGGCACAGAACACAGAGACGGGCGAACGTGAAGGGAAGCTCCGCTCTCCGCTGCTTCGTTTGGCGAATGTCGTTCGCTCATTCCGTGGAGAGCAGACCGTGTCGACCTCGGGGCCAATCCCCTATTCCGGTCGCCTTCGTTCGCTCGATCTCGACGGACGACTGGAGATGAACGCCTTCGCTTCGCCCGGTGTCTTCAATTTCTACCGCCCGGGCTTTGTTGAACCGGGCAGCGAGGCAGGCGACATGGGCCTTGTGACGCCGGAGTTTCAGACTCAGTCAACTGAAGCGATCATCGGCTACACGAAGGAAGTGGCTTCGTTTTACGCTGCGCCCGACTTGAGGAGTAATGGTCGGAACTTTGCGTTCACCTCAAGCATCGAGCCGCTGCGCGAACTGGCAAATGATCCGATGGCGCTGGCTACGGAAGCTGATCTCATCCTCACGGGCGGGAAGCTCCCTCAGGACGCACTGAGTGAGCTGGCCTCGATGATCGAGCTTGTCCGGATTGATCCGAATGCACCCGAGGAGGGAGAGTTCGACCGGATGCGCCTCGCGGTCGCAATGATCGCCACTTCACCTGAATTCTTGGTCCAGAACTAGGAGATGACGATGCTTTCACGCCGTTCCTTCCTCCACCGCTCCGCCGCCGCCATGGGTGCCACCGCACTTTCTCCGCTTGCCGCCCGTGCAAGTGTGGGAGGCGACTACAAAGCGCTTGTCTGCCTCCTGTTCGAAGGCGGTCTCGACAACCACGAGATGCTCATTGGATATGATCAGTCTTCGTACAATGACTGGTCCGGCTCGCGTAAGCTGATCATGGACGCTTTTGATGAAGCTGGCCTTGGAAGTACGCGGGAGCGCTCTGGCCTCGTGCCGCTAACCCCGCAAGCTGGCAACTCGTTCGGCACACGGCAGTTCGCAATGCCGCCAGAGGCCGCAGAACTCGCACAGCTCTTCAACGATGGCAAAATGGCCTTCGTTCCAAATGTTGGCACGTTGATTGAGCCAGTCAGCCGCCAGCAGGTGATGGACGGCTCCGCTATTCTCCCACCGCGACTTCAATCCCATAATGACCAAGAGTCGTATTGGCTTTCTTTGCAGACGGAGGGTTCCCAATACGGTTGGGGTGGACGCTTCCTCGATGCGACGAACGGTTCGGCTGGTTTCGGCGGCTTCTCCGCCAGTCGCCAATCCGTGTTCCTGTCCGGCCGTGAGAGCCGTCAGCTGCAGGTTCGCAACGGCAAAGCGCGGACAGCATTCGGCGCGACCGGTTCCGTCCTTGGTACAAGCGAGCTGCCTCCCAGGATCCGCGAGTGGTATGGCCGCGCTGGCGGCAGCGCACGCAACAACGTGCTGATGCGCGACATCATGGAGAAGCAAAGCCAAGCGATCGTCGACATGAACTTCGTCTCGCAATCGCTGAAAGGTGAGACGTTTGGCGATCAGGTTATCATTCCGGGCAACGGGTTGTCGGAACAATTTGCTGGCGTTGCCAACATGATCGCCCAACGCGAGGCGTTTGGCGTCAACCGCCAGATCTTTTTCGTCTCGATTGGCGGTTTTGATACCCACGCGAACCATGTTGACAGACTGCCCGACAAGATCCGAACCTTCTCCCAAGCCTTGAAGGCCTTCCAGGATGCTATCGACGGCGCTGGGCTCTCGCACAACGTCACCACCTTCACCACGTCGGATTTTGGCCGAACACTGACGAGTAACTCAACGGGTACAGATCATGGCTGGGGTAGTCATCACATGGTGATGGGTGGTGCGGTCAATGGTGGTGGCATCTATGGCGATGTTGCGCCCTATGTTGTTGATCACGATAGGGACTATCGCCGCGGCGCTCTGATCCCTGACACTGCTGTTGAGCAGTATGCGTCGGATCTTGGTCGCTGGTTCGGTATCAGCGAGGCAGACCTCGATACGATCCTGCCCAATCGCGGTAATTTTGACCGGCTTCCGCTCGGCTTCATCAACACCGCCGCCTAGGCAAAAAAGGGCCTCTGCGCCGCGGCTGAAAAACAGCCGGAGATCGCAGAGGCCAGTAAATGCAGGCCCGAACGGGACCCGCCAGGGGAGTTGTGTTGCTGCCAACTCCATCGCTTCGAAGGCCAACGAAGCTCAGGATCTGGCTGCAAATAACCGGCAAACGATGCTGCGGGGCTTAACTTCGAGCAAGCTGGTTTGCGGCGAGCCGTCCAATCGAAGCGGTGAGTGGGAACAGCGCGAGAATACGCCAAACCTTGCTGCGGCGCCGAACTCCAGGCGCCGCAGGGGTGCCATTTCCTACTCAGCCTTGTAATCGATGGTGGTTTTCAGCTCCGCAGCGGATGATCCGCCAACGAAGATGTCGAACGCGCCCGGCTCGGTCACGAAGCTGCCGTCACCCTTGTAGAAGCCAAGCTCGTCAGGGGTCAGCGTGAAGCTGACTGTCTTGGTCTTGCCCGGAGCAAGCTCGAACTTCTCAAAACCCTTCAGCTCGCGGATGGGACGTGCGACGGTGGCCGCGCGGTCCCAGATGTAGAGCTGGGCGACTTCCTGGCCTGCCATGTCTCCGGTGTTCCGAACACGGACGGAAACTTCGACATTCTCGCCGCGCTGGCGAGCGCGGAGCCTTGAATAGTCAAAGTCCGTGTAGCTGAGACCGTGACCGAACGGGTAAAGAGGGTCGTTGGTCATGTCGGTGTAGTGCTGCCAGAACACTTCCTTCTTCGGCCCCGGACGACCCGTGTTGAGTGCATTGTAGTAGATCGGCACCTGACCGACCGCGCGCGGGAAAGTCATCGGCAGTTTGCCGCTCGGATTGTAGGCGCCGGTCAGGATGCTGGCGACGGCGTTACCGCTTTCATGGCCGAGATGCCAGCCTTGGAAGATCGCCGGGACATTTTCATCAGCCCACGAAAGGTCCTGAGGGCGGCCACCCATGACCCAGAGGATCGTGTTCGGGTTCGCTTCGTGGACGGCCTCGAGGAGCTCTTGTTGTACGCCAGGAAGCTTGATGCCTGCGCGGCTCCTGCCCTCCCCGCTCATCAGTGCCGTTTCGCCCAAGACGAGGACGACCTTGTCGGCTGCTGCCGCGGCCTTCACCGCGTCATCGAAGCCAGAGCGGTCTTCCATGTTGATGGTCAGCTCATCACCGAAACCTGCGTCGCCAATCTGGACCTTCGCGCCTTCCACGTAAGTGTACGGAAAGTCGATGGCGTCGAGGCCCTCGAGGACCGAGACTGCGGACTTCGCCTCTGCCTGAGCGCGCCAGTTGCCGATCGGCGCGTCCTTGTCAGCGGCCAGTGCGCCGATGATCACAACATCGTCGTCGGTGGAGAGCGGCAGAAGATCGCCCTCGTTTTTCAGAAGCACAACAGACGCTTCCGCCATCTTGCGGGCAGCCATGACATGTTCTTCCGCCATGAGAAGCGCCTCTTCACGGCCCTCATCAATGTAGCGGTAGGGGTCGTCAAAGAGGCCGAGCTCATACTTGACCGTCAGCACACGGCGGACTGCGTCGTCGATCAGCGCTTCATCGACGGCGCCTGTCTCGACGAGACCTTCGAGGTGGTCACGGAAAACGTAGGACTCCATGTCCATGTCCGAGCCTGCGATGATGGCGAGCTTGGCTGCATCTTCGCGGTCAGCAGCGAAGCCGTGGTCGATCATCTCAACGGCCGAGCCCCAGTCGGAAACGACAAAGCCGTCAAAGCCCCACTCACCCTTGAGGATGTCGCGTTGCATCCATTCGTCACCGGTCGCCGGAACACCGTTCACCGTGTTGAAGGCGTTCATCACGGTACGGACGTTCGCGCGCTCAATGGCTGCCTTGAACGGCGGGAAGATGACGTTCCAGAGCGTCACCGTGCCGACTTCGGCGGCATTATAGTCCTTGCCGCTCTCCGCAAAGCCGTAGCCTGCAAAGTGCTTGGCGGTCGCAGCGATTGTCAGCGGGTCGGAAAGGTCATCGCCCTGGAAACCGTTGACCCTTGCCACAGCGATTTCAGAGCCAAGGAACGGGTCTTCGCCAGCACCTTCCATCACGCGGCCCCAGCGCGCATCGCGGCTGATGTCGATCATGGGTGCGAAGGTCCAGTTGAGGCCCTGGGCAGCGGCTTCACGGGCGGCGACACGCGCGCCCTCTTCGATCAGCTCCATGTCCCAGCTGGCCGCCTCAGCGAGAGGTAGGGGGAAGGATGTCCTATGCCCGTGAATCACGTCGTAGGCGAAGATCATCGGGATGCCGAGGCGAGAGTTCTCGACGGCGTATTCCTGGATTGTGCGGACTTGATCCGTACCGATCACATTCAACATAGAGCCGACGAGGCCTGATTCCACATGGCGGAACCGTTTTGCGACTTCGCTCTCCCCGGTGGGAGCGGAGCCTGTGACTTCCCATGCGGCGCTGTACTGGGTCAGCTGCCCGACTTTCTCCTCCATCGTCATTTCCGCGAGGAGCGCGTCCACCTTCTCTGCGATCGTGTCCTGAGCGATGGCGGCGTGGGCCAGGAGGCTTGTCGATGCGGCAGCTGCGGCTAGGAAAGTCTTCATCAGGTCTTCTCCCTTGGCGCCGGCGCCGATGGGGGCCATCGGTTCGGCGAGTGATTTCCAGACTAGGAATCTTGCCTCGAGGTCTGAAGCGCAAGGGGCCTTGCGGCAACCCGTCCTCTCGCAGCGGTGAGCTGGATTGTGCGCTGCAGCACGCGGATCAATCGCGGTCTGCGAGGGCCCTGACCGTGTCGCGATAGGTCCTGCTTGAACGGACGGTGACATCCCCTTCGAGCAGGATGGACGCCTCGCCCTTCGGGAGCATCTTGATCGCCTTGATGGCGCCGGAGGCGATGATGGCTGACCTGTGGACCCGGGCGAATTTCCCCGCGGCGAGCTTCTTCTGGAGCGAGGCCAGCGTCGCCCGCATCGCGAAATTCTTTCCTTCGCGGGTGTGGACGATCGAGTAGTCGCCAGCCGCCTCGACCCAGATCACCTCGCTCTCGGCGATGAAGTGGATGCGGCCGCCGTCAGGCACCTTGAGGATGGCGTCGGGCGCGACGGCGCGGTCCTGATCCTCGACCATCTGGGAGCCGTCTTCCTTGGACGCCACGATCGAGGCGTGAAGCCGCTCAGCCTTGTCGATCGCCCGGCGGACGCGGTCTTCCTCGATGGGTTTCACGATGTAATCGATCGCGTCGACGTCGAAGGCTTCGACTGCGTATTCAGCGTGGGCTGTGGCGAAAACGAGGAGCGGTTTGGGCTCCACGGTGATCTTTGAGATCACGTCGACACCGCTCATTTCAGGCATCTCGATGTCGAAGATGGCAAGGTCGATCCCGCCAGCGTTGATGCGTTCGAGCGCCTCACGCGCTGACAGGCATTTGGCCACGAGATCCACGCGGCGGATGCCCTCAAGGAGGGTCGCCATGAGTTCGAGCGCTGGCGGCTCGTCGTCGCAAATAAGGGTTCGCAGAGACATAGGCTGCCGAAGCTGCTAGCCATGTTGGACGGGAAAAGCGAGCCGCGGCAGGCAGGCAAGGCCAGCGGCTCCCCAAGGGTTGAGGCATGCTGACACCGAACCAGGTCATGGGATTCCTATCGGCGACGCGGCAGCGGACCTATTGGAGCCTGCAGGTCGCCGGTTGGGCGGGCTTCGCGCTATTCACCTTCCTGAGCCTTACCCTCTGGAATAATCCCGGCCAACTCGAAGCGACGACCCACACGGCGCTTCAGTCCCTCCTCGGCCTGATCGTCAGCCACGGCCTGCATCAGGTCGTGCGGCGGGCATGGGCCATGTCCCTACCGATGCAGACGGTCCTCAACACCGTCGCGACGGTGATCGCCGCGCTAATCTGGACGATGCTCCGTATCGTGACGTTCAGCTGGCTAACCGGGGAGACGGTGTTTGTCTCTGACTATGGCGGGTGGGCCTTCGCGTCGGGGATCGTCTTCGCCAGCTGGGTCTTCTGCTACTACGCAGCGCGCTACTACCGGCAGGCGCTGGTGACGCGGGAGAAGGTTGCGGAAGCGGAGAGAATGGCCCTGCGCGCCGAGGCTCGTGCCCACGAGGAAAGCGTGAAACGTCTGACTGCGGAAAGTCTCTATCAGGAGACGCGCCTTCGGATGCTGCACTATCAGATCAACCCGCACTTCCTCTTCAATGCCCTCAACTCGGTCAGCCATCTTGTCCGTGCGGGGGACAAGGAGAAAGCGACGACGATGATCTCGCGGATCGCGTCTTTCATGCGCGAGACCCTCGAAACCGGCGCTGAGATGGAACACAGCCTGCGTGACGAGGTGGCGCTTCTGGATCTCTATCTCGACATCGAGAAGGTCCGCTTCGGCGAAAGGCTGGTGACGGAGTTTGAGATCTCCGAGGCTGCGCTTGACGCCAGTGTTCCCTCGTTCATTCTCCAGCCGCTGTTCGAGAATGCGATGAAGTATGCGGTGGGCAGGACGCTCGCTCCCGTGACGCTCCGCCTTGAAGCGGATATCGAAGATGGCGCGCTCCGCGTGACGGTCTCCGACACTGGTCCGACGACGGAGCTTCCCGACAAGAGTGCTTCGGCGACATCGACGGGGATCGGGCTACGCAATGTCGAGCAGCGCCTGAGGTCAGTCTTTCAGGACGATGTGCGCATGGATCTTCGCGTCAATGATCCACAGGGTTTGGCGGTCGAGATCATTGTCCCTGCTACAGGCGTAGAGAGCACGCGGGACATGGTGGACGCCTGATGCGGGCGACCTTAGGAGAGACGGGTGTACGAAGAAGAACAGCTCAAGGCCCTGATCGAGACTGCCGTCGACGGCGTCCTGTCCATCACGCCCGACGGATGCGTGAAGCTCTACAACCGCGCGTCGGAGGCAATCTTTGGGTATAAGGCCGAGGAAGTCCTTGGGCAGAATATCTCGATGCTGATGCCGAGATCCATTGCCAGGGCCCATGATGGTTATCTCAGCGCCTATCTCTCTACTGGCGAAGCGAACATTATCGGCAAGGGGCGTAAGGTCGAAGGGCAGAGGAAGTCCGGCGAGGTTTTCCCAATGCACCTCTCCGTAGGCGAATTTTCCGCTGGGAGCGAGAGGCACTTTGTCGGCATCGTCAGGGACCTGAGCCACGAAGTCGCCGAGCAGGCCAAGACGCAAGGATTGCAGGAACAGCTCGAGCTGATCGGCAGGCACTCTGCTGTCAGTGAGATGGGCGCTGCGCTGGCCCATGAGCTGAACCAGCCACTGACAGCCATCGACCTCTTTCTCGCGGCGGCAGACCGTCAGCTCTCGGAGGACCCTGAGAAAGCCCGCGACATCTTCCAGCGGGTTCGTGACGAGGCCGCCCGGGCGGGCAACATCGTCCGGCGAATCCGTGAGATGGTCGAGCGCACCGATGGCGAGCGGACGCATTTCCTCCTGAGCGAAGTCATCGAGGGCGCCGTCGACCTCTGCCGCGTGGTTGACCGTTCAGGGACTGCGATCACAGCAACGCAAGTGCCTGCCGCCGTCCTCTTCGGTCAGCCGACGGAGATACGCATGATCCTCGTCAACCTCATCAAGAATGCCCTCGACGCGACCGAAGGACAGCAGACACGGCGCGTCCTCATCCGCAGCGAGGTCACCGATAAGGTGCGGGTGGAGGTCCTCGATAACGGTCCCGGCGTCTCGCTGGAAATTGCGGAGAGGCTGTTCGAGCCGTTCTCCTCGACCAAGGATGATGGCCTTGGGATAGGACTCTCCATATGCCGGACGATTGCCGAAGGGCATGGCGGACGGCTGATCAATCGGCCTAAGGAAGAAACAGAGGACGGGCTCGGCGGAGCCTGCTTCTCCCTGACCCTACCGCTGGCGGAGGAGGCTGGGCATGAATGAGATGCCGCGCATCGCAGTGATCGACGACGAAGCGAGCATCAGGGATGCTGCGCTTATGGTCCTGGAAAGCGCGGGGCATGAGGCGATTGCGTTCGAGAATGGCGACGCGTTCCTGAAAGACGGTGCGCAGCAATCATGGACCCTCGCCTTCCTCGACCTGAAGATGCCCGGAAGTGACGGCTTCGACGTTCTGGCCAGCCTTGGCGAAGGACGCGAAGCCCTGCCCTTCCCCATCGTGATGATCAGCGCCCATGCTGATGTGCAGGCTGCGGTTCGTGCGATGAAGCTTGGCGCCGCCAGTTTCATTGAAAAGCCCTTCTCCGCCGAGGACCTCTTAGGTGCCGTGGACGAGGTTCAGGGTGGTGACGAGACCCACGCAGCACCTGACGTTCTCGAACAGCTGACGCCGCGGGAACGGGAGGTGGCGGTGCACCTCAACGAAGGCATGACCAACAAGGAAGTGGCCCGCGCGCTCGACTGCTCCCCGCGGACGGTGGAGATCCACAGGGCCCGGGTGCTCAAGAAGCTCGAAGTGCGCAACGTCGCCGGACTGGTCCGCCTGATGAGCCGGATCGGCTGATCTTCCGAAGCTTGCGCGAGCGCAAAGCCCGATAGCGGATCGAGGCCTAGGCCGTTCGCATGTCACGGACCGCTGCCACCTTCCCTGCACGCACCGTCTTCATCATTGAAGACGACGCAGCGGTCCGCGACTCGCTCTGCATGGTCGTTCGCGGTGCAGGCTATGTCGTCCGTGACTTCCCCGAGGGCAGAGTGTTCCTTGATCAGGCCCGCCCGAGCTCAGGGGACGTTGTGATCCTCGACATCGACCTGCCGATGCTGAGCGGGGTCGACATCGTCGATGAGCTGCGCATCAGGGGTTGGATCTGTCCGATCCTCGTCATTTCCGGCCTGCGCGCGGCGGCTTTTTCCCAGGGCGTGGCGCAGATCGCGCCCTACCGGGCTTTCCGCAAGCCTCTCGACCACCGCGAGCTCCTGACCGCGCTTCACACCGCATAAGGACATCTACGTAAGGGGCCGTGCGGATTCCGCGTAGGTACCTCCTCGGGCAGTCTCTCATCATCAGATGGAGGCAGCCATGACAGTGAGCGTAATCGAATTCGGCAAGCGCCGCACGATCTTCGCAGCAGGCGACAAGGCGGGATCGCTCCCCAAGCTCATCAGTGGCGCAGCCATTCTGTATACGATTCTTCCCGACGGACGCCGGCAGGTGCTCGACCTCGCAGGCGCGGGCGACTTCCTTCACTTCGAAACAGGCGGAGAGCTCGACCACTTTGCCGAGGCCCTGACGCCCTGCGAAGTTGCGTTCTACGATGCAGAAGAGCTTCTCTCCGATGCGGACATGGCGGGTTTCCTTCTGGAGCAGATGCGCGACCGGCTCGGGTTCGAGCGGCGGCACATCACGCTTCTTTCCTGCAAATCCGCGACGGAGCGGCTGGCGGAGTTCATCGATCTTGCCGCTGACTGTCTGGGTGCGGAGAACGATGTGATGAACCTGCCGCTCACGCGCCAGCAGATCGCTGACTTCACCGGCTTGACCCTCGAAACGGTCAGCCGGACCTTTGCCCAGTGGCAGCGCGATGAGACCCTGACCAAGGTCTCCGCAGGGACCTACCGCCGGGGCGAGGCGCTCCTCGCGGCCTGACCGGGCTCGGGCCTGCGGCACAGCCAGAGCGCTACGCCGAGAAGAACGACCGCCATGACGCCCACGGCGACTGGCGGCATTCCTAGAAACGCAGCACTGACGACCGCCAAAGCCATACCAACGCTGGCGGCGATTTTACCTGAGCGGCTGATTTCTCCCCGCTCGAACCAAGCCCTGATCGGTGCGCCGAAGCGCGGGTGGTCGAGCAGCTTTGACGCCATCGGATCTTCGCCCTTGATGAGGAAGACCACGGCGAGGATCCACGGGCCGGTGGTCGGCAGGAGCGGCAGGAGGATACCTGCTGCGCCGATCGCCAGGCAGGCATAGCCAAGCGCCCGCCAGAAGAGCTTCGAGGACCGTTTCATCACGTCAACCATCGACCCTGATCTCCCTATGGGCAAGTTGGGCGAGCGCTTCGTCATGGGTGACGTAGACGACGACACGGTCGCGGAGCGCATCGAGGATGCGGGCGAGAATGCGGCGCGCCTGCTCCGGCCGGAGATGCTCGCCAGGTTCGTCGAGAAGGATCACCGGCTGCGGTGCGAGCATGGCGCGAGCAATGGCGAACCTCCTTGCCTCGCCTAGGGACAGGATCTCCTGGCTGATCATAGCGTCGAGCCCGCCTGCCTCGCGGATACGCGGGGTCAACTCGACCGCGTCGATTGCTGCGAGGAGCTCATGGTCCGGCGCGTCGGAGAACAGGTTCGCCCTTACGGTGGCTTTCCGGATCGCCGCGTCATGGAGCGAGAGGTGGGTTGCTCTGCGCGCCGCCTCTTCGCTGCCGAAGGGATGACGGGCTTCGGTCCATGGGAGCCAGCCTGCGAGCCGCTTGATGGCCGTTGTCTTTCCGCATCCGGAGGAACCGAGAATGGCCACTGGCTCTTCTTTTCGAAGGAGGAGATCCGCGCTCTCCGCCAGCTTCACCCCGTTGGGAGCGACAAAAGGAAGGCGGCACCGCTCGGGAAGCGGTGAGGCAGTGTCTTCCGGAGCGGGCTCGGCCTGCCAACTGCGAAGGCGGGTATCAGCCTCCTTCGCATCGGCAGCAGCGAGGAACTGGCGGGCAATCGGTGCCGCAAGCTCACCGAACGCCAGCCAGGAGAAGGCAAGGAAGAGGCTCGGCAGCATGTCGTGTCCGGACTTTCCCGCCATTGCAGCTGCGAGGAGGACTGAGGCAGCTGCCAAGACACCGAACAGACCGGCAGCTTGCTCCGCATGGATCATGCGGCGCTCGGCCTTGGCGAGGAGACGGGTTGCCCGCGCTTCTCTCTCGATGGCGTCCGACATGACGCGGTCGCGGCGGCCATCGGCCTCGAGGCCAGCGACGCTTCCCAGAGCGAGGCCAAATGCGAGCCCCGCTTTGCGGCGCTCTTCCCTTGCCTCTTCAGAGAACCGCCCCGCCCTGTCCGATGCATTCCGGACAAGGAGGATCACGCTCGCTGCAATGCCGAGAATGAAGGGTAACGCCAGAGGTTCCGCTGCAACGGCCACGATGCTGAGCGTCAGAAACGTGGCGCCACTGACGAACCACGGAAAGGTCGCGCGAAGTCTCGCATTGTCGCGGGTCTCCACGTCAGCGAGGAACGTGTCGAGCCTGTCGGCCCTTGCCAGCTGCCACCCTCCTGCGCGGGTGTCTGGAGCAGCAGCCATGCCTTCAAAGAGAGCACGGCGCGAGGATGCCTGGTCGTGGAGCGCGGCGTCATGGCCGACCATCCGCTCGCCATACTTGCCTGCTGTCCTCAGGAGCGCGAGGAGCCTGACGAGCGCTGCAGGCGCGTGGAAGTTGAAGGCGAACGCCATCGGCGTCAGTCCTGCAAGGGCTACAGCGCCGAGGAACCAGCTCGAAACGCCGACGAGAAGGATACCAGCGAAGCCTGTCACCAGAGCGATGATGAGGGCGATCCTCCAACGACTGTTGGTCAGCATACGGCTCATGCAAGCACCTCATTGGTCACGCTCATGTCGATGCGGAGCGAAGCACGGCGCGCCAGCTCTTCATCATGGGTCGCGGCGATGACGAGACGGTCCTTGGCGAGCTCTGCCAAGAAACTGCGCACAGCGCTGGCGCTCTTCTCATCGAGTTTGGCTGTTGGTTCGTCTGTGTAGAGAACGCTAGCGTCCGATGCCGCGGCAAAGGCGATGCCCAGGCGAAGCCGTTGGCCACCAGATAGCGCCGATGCGCCTTCGTCAATAGAGAAGGCAGGGTCAGAAAGGCGCGGATCCTGATCGAGGTTCAGGGCGGAGAGAATGGCATCTGCCTCCGGACCAAGGTGGTCGCGAAGGCGTCCGGCAGGCAGCCATGCGTCGGCGGCAGCCCACGCGATGTCGCCTTCAGGCTTGAAGACCTGCCCGCTTCTCGGCTGATCAACGCCGGAAAGCGCACGGAGCAAACTCGTCTTCCCGCAACCTGAGGCTCCGGTGATTGCAACGAGGCCTTTGGCCGGGAGGTCGAGATCTACCATGCCGATGCCCTGCTTGAGGACAAGGGAGCGCGCGGCGATGGCCTCTGCTGGCAAGCGAAGGGATTTCTGCTCCTCCTCCAAGCCGAGAGTGGCAAGCGCAGCGACTGCGACATCACCTTCAGCAGACTGATGGTAGAGCTCTGCATGGCGGCGGAGGGGCTGGAAGATCTCCGGCGCCAGAACGAGGATCGCAAGGCTCTGGCTCAAGGCGAGCCCCGTGAAGCCGGGGACATCGGCAAGACCAAGGTGGCCGAGACCCAGGAAGATCGCGAGCATGGCGATGCTGAGTGAGCTGAAGAAATCGAGCACGGCAGAGTTCAGAAACGCGACCCGCAACAGGCCAGCCGTCTCCCGGCGGTAGGCTTCAAGCTCCCCGCTCAGCGCTTCGCCTTCCTTGTCCACGGCGTGGTTGGCGAGGATCGACGGCAGGCAGCGCACCCGATCCGCGAATGCGCCTGCAAGGCGGGCGAGGCTTTCCTCCTGCCGGTCGGCCTTGGCCTTGGTCAGCCCACCAACAAATACGAAGAACAGGATCATGACGGGCAACGTCACCAGAAGGAGAAGCGCAGCCTGCCACGAGAAAAGCGCCATCAGGGCGATACCCATGAGCATGCCCGCACCACATGCCGCCTTCGACGCAGCGACTGAGACGAGCCGCTTCGCCGCAAGCCCCGGATGCCGGGCGAGGCGCGAGACGAGGTCGCCAGTGTCCCCCGCTTCGATCGCGGCAACAGACGCGCGAGCAGCATATCGCTGGATGATGTCCTGCCCGGCCTCTGCGGCCCTCTCTTCGAGGGAGACGCGCAACCGCTCACCCGCCAACCCGCTTCCCGCGGACAGAGCGAGACCGACGACGAGCATCGGCACGGCCCATGATGGAACAGAACCTGACATGGTCAGCCCTGCCGCCAGAAAGGCGAGGCTGAGGACCAAGGCCAGGCGCCCTGCCCGCGCGAGGAGCTGGAGCGCGACAAGCATGCGAATGCCTGACCGCACGCTGTCGGCGAGAGGATCGGCTTTCTTCGCTCGGGACACAGAACGGGCTCGCATAGCCATGGTTTGCATCGGTTTGCCCGGCTCAGCCTTGCGCCAGAGCAAGGTTTCCATCTGCGGGATCGGCCAGAACGCTCGGGACTAACCTGTTGGAGCCATCATGCCCGATCCGTTGATCGTCGATCTCTCCCGCCTGCAGTTCGCGCTGACGGCGATGTACCACTTCCTCTTTGTCCCCCTGACCTTGGGTCTCTCCATCCTCATCGCGATGATGGAGACCGTCTATGTCATGACCGGTCGCCCGATCTGGCGGGAGATGACCAAGTTCTGGGGTCTTCTCTTCGGGATCAACTTCGCCCTCGGCGTGGCGACGGGGATCACGATGGAGTTCCAGTTCGGGATGAACTGGGCCTTCTATTCCCACTATGTCGGCGACGTGTTCGGTGCACCGCTGGCGATCGAGGGGCTGATGGCCTTCTTCCTCGAAGCGACGTTTGTGGGTTTGTTCTTTTTTGGCTGGGACCGGATGGGTGCGCGCCAGCACCTCGCCGTGACATGGCTGATGGCTCTGGGTACGAACTTTTCAGCGCTTTGGATACTCATCGCCAATGGCTGGATGCAGAACCCGGTCGGGGCAGTCTTCAACCCTGACACGATGCGCATGGAAGTCACCGACTTCATGGCGGTCATGTTCAACCCGGTTGCACAGGCGAAGTTCGTGCACACCGTTTCGGCCGGATACGTCACGGGCGCCGTCTTCGTCCTCGCGGTCTCGGCCTGGTACATGGTGAAAGGCCGACACATAGCCCTCGCCCAGCGGAGCTTTGTCATCGCGTCAGCGTTTGGTGTTGCATCGACCCTTTCGGTCCTCGTCCTCGGTGACGAGAGCGGTTACGCCGTGACCGACCACCAGAAGATGAAGCTCGCCGCGATGGAGGCCATGTGGCACACGGAGGAAGCGCCCGCCTCCTTCACCCTCATCGGCATTCCCGACCAGGAAGCGCAGGAGACGCGCTTCGCCATTCACATCCCCTGGGTCATGGGCATCATCGGCACACGGAGCCTCGATACCGAAATCAAGGGTATCGTCGAGCTAGTCGATGATGCGGAAGCTCGCGTTCGAACGGGCTTGATAGCCTACGAAGCCCTTGAGACCTTCAAGGCTGACCGGAGCGACATGCAGGCCCGCGAGCGGTTCATCGAGTACCGCGAGGACCTTGGCTATGCACAGCTGCTCAAGCAGTTCACAGAGGATCCTCTCCTTGCCGATGACGAAATGATCCGGCAGGCTGCATGGTCGACGGTTCCCTCCGTACCCGCAGCGTTCTTCTCCTTCCGCTTCATGGTCGCGGCGGGCGGTATCCTTCTGATCCTCTTCGTCCTCGCCTTCTTCTACACGACACAGGAAGCCGCGCCGCCGAACTGGTTGCTCAAGGCTTCGATCCTTGCCTTCCCCGTCCCTTGGGTGGCGATGGAGCTTGGCTGGTTCCTGGCCGAGTTCGGCCGTCAGCCCTGGGTGATCGAAGGCGTCCTTCCGACCTTCATGGCCGCGTCGAACCTGACGGTGAGCGATATCCTGATCACGATCGTCGGCTTCACCGTGGTCTACGGCGTCCTCGCAATCATCGAGGTGCAGCTCATGCTGGCAGCGATCTCGAAAGGCCCCGGCATCGTTGATGAGCTCGACGATCTTGTCCCCGGTCTTGGTGAGAACCGTCCCGATACGCCCGTTGCGGCGCCTGCAGAATAACGGAGCAGACTGATGGAATTTCTCTTCGACTACGGAACCCTCCGGGTCATCTGGTGGGCGCTGCTCGGTGTGCTGCTCATCGGCTTCGCAGTGACCGACGGCTTTGACATGGGGGCAGCAGCTCTGCTGCCGCTGGTTGGCAGGACAGACGAGGAGCGTCGTGTCGTGATCAACACGGTCGGGCCAGTCTGGGAGGGGAACCAGGTCTGGTTCATCCTTGGCGGCGGTGCGATCTTCGCGGCGTGGCCAGCGCTTTACGCCCTCTCCTTCTCGGGCTTCTACCTCGCAATGTTCCTTGTGCTGTTCTTCCTGATCTTGAGGCCAGTGGCCTTCAAGTACCGCTCGAAGCGGACAGGCGAGAAGTGGCGCAGGAATTGGGATGTTGCGCTGATGCTTTCCGGTCTTGTGCCGCCGGTGATCTTCGGCGTCGCTGTTGGTAATGCCCTGCTGGGTGTGCCTTTCACCTTCGATGGTGATCTGCGGCCTGACTATCAGGGGGGCCTCTTTGGTCTCCTCAACCCGCCTGCAATCTTCTGCGGCGTTGTCTCGCTGGCCATGCTGGCGGCGCACGGTGCGGCATGGCTCCATCTGAAGGCTGATGATGTCGTGGCCGAGCGGGCGCGGTCCATCGGTACCAAAGCGGCCCTCGCCGCAGCGGCGCTCTTCGCTTTCGGCGGGGTGTTTACCGCAGCAGGCTGGCTTGGCGGGTACGAGCTGACCAGCACCGCAGACTTCACAGGGCCGAGCCACCCGATCGGGAAAACGGTTGAAGCCGCGAGCGGAGGCTGGTTCCAGAACTACCGCGAGGCGCCTATCCTCTTAGGCGTTCCGCTTCTCGGGATCGCGGGTCTCGCGCTCAGCGCTGTTGGCTTCAGGGCACGCGCAAAGACGCTCACGCTGCTTGCCAGCGGGGTTGGCGTGGCCATGGTCATTGCGACGGTCGGGGTCTCCATGTTCCCCTTCCTTCTTCCGAGTACGGTTGATCCCTCGCACAGCCTGATGGTCTTCGATGCAAGTTCCAGCCGGAACACGCTGCGCAACATGCTGATTGCGACGGTGCTCTTCCTGCCGCTGATCCTCGGCTACACGGCCTGGGCCTACCGCATCATGCGGGGTCAGGTGACGGTCGCCTCGATCAGCGAAGCTGACCACGCATACTGACGAAAAGGACGATAGACGATGTGGTACTTCACCTGGATCCTCGGCCTCGGCCTCGCGGCAACCGTCGGTATCCTGAATGCGATGTGGTTCGAGCTGAAACGCTACCGCCACCGTGAGCCTGCCGAAGCCGGCAAGGTGCTCGAGCCCTCAGAGGGCTGACGAGACCGTGGTCTCAGCTCACCCGCTGACCAAGGCCACGCAGGACAAACTCGAGCCAGACGTCGACATCGGTGTCGTCTGGCTCGCCTTCCATCTCTGCACAGAGCAACGGATGGCAGAACCTGACGCCTGAGCTGTGGACCGCTGATGCAGCCTTATCCACGTCGGGAACATTAAACTCGCCGCGTTCGACACCGTAAGCGATAATCTCGCGGCTCAGCGCCTTGAGACGGCTTCGGTAGCGCTGCACTTCTTCCCAACGCTCATCGATGGCAGCAGCGACCATCTGGTGCACGCGCTTGTGCTCGATGAAGGTCTCCTGATTGATCTGCTTCACGGTGGCGTAGAGAGCCCTGAGACGCATGGGCGCACCCTCCACTGCTTCGACCGCTTCCCGGAGGTGCTCGATCTTTCCGGCGAGCTTCCGCTCAGCGATAGCCCGGTTGATCACCCCCTTGGTTCCCAAGACCCTGTGAACGTTCGCGGAACTGAACCCGCAGGCCCGGGCAATGTCCGCAATCGTCGTCTTGTCATAGCCGATTTCGGTGAAGAGCCGGTCCGCCTCATCAAGGATGAGGGTCCGGGTTTCGGCTTCAGTGAGGTTCAATCTGGGCATTCAGGGCCTTCTCAAATGGGTCTCGCGACATATCTCACTCCGTGGTCATTGACTAGTGACGATTTTTGAATATTGTCATAACTCACTCGTCAGGACGGGGTTCCGTCCGCTGCTCGGAGGATCGAGGCAATGGGATTTCTGGCTAGGCTCGGCAGGGGATTCCTCTGGCTGGTAGGATTGGCGGCGGTTCTGGGGGCCGCGATCTTCGGCGGACGCGAGGTAATCGCCCGCGGAAACGCCGAAGAGCAGGAGGCGCGAGCCCTCCCGGTCTCGGTCATCGAAGCCCGCTATCAGGACCGCTATGAAGAGCGCCGGCTGTTCGCCGGCCGAATCGCTCCCGCGCAGGTGGCGGACGTCGCCTTCGAAGTCGCTGGCGAGATCGAAGAGGTCACGGCCAAGGTCGGTGACCGGGTCGCCAAGGGTCAGACGCTTGCGACCCTCGACCAGCGCCGCCTTTCCCTCAGGACAGAAGAGGCTGCGGCGAGCCTCGCCGATGCGCGGGCCCAGCTTGATCGCGCCGAAGCAAGCTACAAGCGCGTCGCCGAGCTTCTCGAACAGGGCTTCGCGACGGATCAGGAACGGGACGATGCCCTAGCAGCCCGCAACGGCGCCCGGGAGCGGGTTAGGCTTCTCACGCGGAGCCTTGAACGCGCCCGCGAGGACGAAGGCGATGCCTCGCTGAGAGCGCCCTTCGATGGCTTCGTCGTCGCCCGCTACGCCGATGCAGGCGCTATCCTCACTGCAGGCCAGCCCGTCCTGCGCCTCAACGAGCGAGGAACGCTCGAGGCCGAAATCGCTGTTCCGGACCGCATGGCCGACATGGTCGAGGTTGGTGACCAGTTCGATCTGTTGACGGACGAAGGAGACGTCCGCGGGAGCGTCGAAGGCGTGAGCGGCGAGATCGATCCCCTCACCCGCAGCCGTCTCGTGAGACTGATCATCACTGAAGACCCTGGCCTCTCCCCCGGCAGCCTCGTCCGCCTCGCACTGACGCAGGAGCGCTCAGCCCGCGGGGTCTGGGTCCCCCTTACCGCGCTTCAGGAAGGCTATCGCGGCCTTTGGTCCGTCTACGTTGTTGAGAACGAGGACGGCCAAGACCTGATCCGGCGTAAGGATATCGAGATCCTCTCTCTCGCCGAGGAGCGGGCCTACGTCACTGGCACGCTCGAGGATGGCGACCGCGTGGTCGAGACGTCGACCTTCCGCTTCGTCCCCGGACAGCGCGTTCGTGTCGTGGGCAGCGCCCCTACGGGCGCACCCACCTCGTCGCTCCGCTGACGGAGGAAACCCATGCGCACGCTCCTCTTTGATAATCCTCGCGCCCTTGCGATGGCGCTGATCCTGGTCTTCGTCGGAGGTGTCGCCGCTCTCCTGACGATGCCGCAGCAGGAAGACCCCAAGATCCGCAACCGCGCGGCAACGATCCTCACCGCGCTCCCTGGCGCTAGCGCGGAACGTGTCGAGCGGCTGGTGACCCAAGTCATCGAGGACCAGATCCGAGAGCTCGAAGAGGTAGACATCGTGTCCTCAACGTCGAACACGGGCCTTTCCTCCGTATCGGTCATTCTTCAGGACTCAATCAACGAGACGGACAAGGCGTTCTCCAAGGTGCGAGACAGCCTCTCGGACGCAGCGGTGCTGCTCCCTGAAGGTGCGAGTGAGCCGCGCTTCATTGACGATCGCGGATACGCCTATACCGTGCTGACGGCCCTGATCTGGGACGCAGAGAGCGAAGAGAATGCTCTCATCCTGAAGCGCTCCGCCGAAGAGCTGCAGGCCCGTCTGCGGAATGTTCCCGGTACGGAGTTCACTGAGGTCCACGGAGCTGGATCGGAAGAAATCGCGGTCACCCTGCGCGCAGACCTTGCCCAGTCCCTCGGCCTCTCGGAAACCGACATCGCCCGCGCTCTCGCTGCTGGCGATGCCAAGGTCTCCGCAGGACGGGTCACTGGGCGGGAGAATGAGATCGCCATCGAAGTTCGGGGCGAGCTTGAAACCCTTGACCGCGTGCGTGCTGTCCCCATACGCGAAGGTGCCGACGGAGCCACGGTCAGGATCGGAGACATTGCCGAAGTCACCCGTGGCCTCGCCGTGCCGGAGCAGGAGACCGCATTTGTCGATGGCAAGCGTGCGCTCGTCGTTGGCACACGGATCGATGACGGCCTCCGTGTCCAGCAATGGTCCGAGCGGGTTCGTCAGGAAGTCGCTTCTTTTGAGCAGGACGTCTCATCCGGCATCGAAGTGAAGATCATTTTCGATCAGGCGACCTATACGCAGGAGCGCTTTGGCAACCTTCTCACCAACCTCGGTGTCGGGGTCCTGCTGGTCGTCACGATCCTATTCTTCACCCTGGGTCCAAGAGCGGCGCTCCTTGTGACCCTCGCCATCCCGTTGACGGCGCTTCTGTCGCTGATGACGATGAACTTCTTCGGCGTTCCCATCCACCAGATGTCCGTGACCGGACTTATTGTTGCCCTTGGCCTTCTCGTCGATGCAGCGATTGTGATGTGTGATGCTGTGGGCAGGGCCCTCAGGCGTGGGCTGTCTCCGCGCGAGGCAGTTTCGGAGAGCGTGGGGCGTCTGTTCGTCCCGCTTCTTTCGTCGACGGCGACGACGGTTCTTGCCTTCCTCCCAATCACCCTCCTCACCGGAGGTGCAGGCGAGTTCGTTGGGCCCATCGCAGACTCGGTGATCATTGCACTGATCGCTTCCTTCGTTCTGTCGATGACGGTGATCGCCGCGCTTGCGGGGCGGTTCCTTTCCCCCTCCCAGAGCGAAGAGAAGACGTCCTCCGGCGGGATCGAGTTCCCGTTCATCGGTCCGGCGTTCAAGGGCCTTCTGGGCCTGAGCCTTGCTGCGCCAAGGCTCTCGATCCTCGCGGCGCTCGTGCTGCCAGTCTTCGGGTTCATCGGCGTGGGCCAGCTTCCCACGCAGTTCTTCCCGGCGGCAGACAGGAACCAGTTCCACGTCCAGATCACCCTTCCCCCTCAATCGAGCCTTCAGGAAACCAAAGCAGCCCTGCGCGACGCGGATGCGTTTCTTACGGGATATGAGGGTATCGAGACCGTCGAGTGGTTCGCCGGGAACTCCGTACCCGCCTTTTACTATAACCTGATGATGAACCGGGACGGCGCGGCGAACTTTGCCGAGGCCATGGTGACGACGACTGAGCTCGGCGGCATCAAGGACCTGATCAATGATCTGCAGACGGATCTCTCGACGGCTCTACCGCAGGCCCAGATCAACGTCCGGGTACTCGTCCAGGGCCCACCGACGCCTGCGCCGTTTGAGCTAAGGATACAGGGGCGCGATCTCGATACGCTGCGTGAGCTCGGTGAGAAAGCGCGGCTCATCCTCTCTGAAGTGCCCGAAGTCACAGTCTCAACAGCTTCCCTTGCTGGCGGTGAGCCGAAACTCTGGCTCGACGCGGATGAAGAAGCAGCGCGCCTCGCCGGCCTCAGCCTGCGCGACATCGCAGGCGGCCTCGCGGCGAAGCTGCAGGGCACGCCAGCGGGCACCGTCATTGAAGGCGATAGCGAAGTCCCCGTGACCGTGCGTCTCGACGACCGCGCCCGGTCCTCGATCGAAGCTGTGTCGTCGCTCAGCCTGTCTGGCCGGTCATCGTCAGCTGTCGGAACACCACTGGCGAGCCTTGGTGAGCTGAAGCTTGAGCCTTCAGCCGCGTCGATTACCCGGTATGAGGGAGAACGGGTCAACACGATCCTTGCGTACACGGACGCTGACGCTCTGCCGTCCGCGGCCGTCGATGCCTTCATGTTGGCGATCGAGGAAGGCCGCTTCGACATTCCTCCGGGCTATAGCTACGCCTTTGGCGGGGATGCCGAGGCCCGGTCCGACGCGGTCGGCGCGCTTCTCGCTTCGGTTGGGCTGATCGTCACCGCGGTGGTGGCGGTCGTGGTCCTGACCTTCAGCTCGTTCAGGCTGGGCGGTGTGGTCCTGATCGTTGCAGGACTTTCGATGGGGCTCGGCATGCTCAGCCTTTACATCGCTGGCTACCCGTTCGGGTTCCAGCCGATCATCGCGCTGATGGGTCTGATGGGGGTCGCGATCAACGCCGCGATCATCATCATCGCTACACTGAAGGCCAAGCCTGAGGCCGTTGCTGGCGACCGGTTGGCTGTGCGTGACGGGGTGATGGAAACCTCGCGGCACATCACGTCCACGACGCTGACAACCTTTGCGGGCTTCCTCCCCCTCATTCTTGCCGAAGGAGGCTTCTGGCCGCCCTTCGCTACGGCCATTGCCGGGGGCGTCGTCCTCTCGACGGTCGTGTCCTTCTTCTTCGTGCCGCAACTGTTCCTTCTCCTGACGAGACAACGCCCGGTGGCGCGTTTTGATCTCGAGGAGACCAATGGAGACCTGATCCATGCACCTGCCTAAGATCGCTCTCGCCGCCCTACTCCTACCGCTCCCGGCCGCTGCGCAAGATGATCTGCTTGCGGAGCTTGTGAAGACCAGCCCGGCCCTTGCCGTCGCTGAGGAAGAGGCCAAGGCGGCACGCGCTGACCTATGGGCTGCCCGGGGCTCGCGCTTGCCCCAGCTCCGCGTTGAAGCGCAGGCAGGGACGTTGGAAGAGACCTTCCGCATCAATGGCGTACCCGGAGAGTTAAGCGCGACGCGCGATCCTGCAGGAGCCACGGCCACCTTGGAACAGACGGTCTTTGCTTCCGGGCGCATCGGCGGTGCCATCGGCGCTGCAAAGGCTCAGGCCTCCGGCGCCGAGCTGCAGTATAATGCAGCGCGGCAGGATCTCATCCTCGCGGGGGTGACCGCCATTGCCGACGTTGTGCTTGCAAGGGCGGTCCTATCCGAGCGGCGGGATAATGAAGCGGTGATCCGTTCACGGCTCGATGAAAGCACAGCGCGGCGCACCGCAGGTCTCGCAACGCGTACCGACGTCAGGCAATCCGAGGCACGGGTGGCTCTCGCCTCCGCCGAACGGATTGCGGCGGAAGGACAGCTCGCCCAGGCGGAAGCGCGCTTCGAGCGCGTTTTCGGCAAGGCGGCACCTTCGACCTTGGCGATCCCGAAAGCCTCTGCGCCGCTGCCATCAGACCTTCAGTCTGCGGTGGACCGGGCGCTAACGAGCAACCCCGATCTTGCTGCGAGCGTGGCAGGCCGGAAGGCGGCTGAGCAGGCCGTGCGCTCTGAACGCGGTGCTCTCCTGCCCCAGGTATCAGTCCGAGGGACGGCCAGCTACGCGGAGAATGAGAGGTTCGGCATTGAGCTTGGTGAAGCTGAGCAGTTCGCCGTCACGCTTAACGGGCGCTGGGATATCTTCCGCGGCGGTTCAGGCTACGCCTCGACAAGGGCCGCCAAGCGCCGTGCGCGGGGTGCGGACGAGCGGGTGCGAGACACCCGCCGGATCGTGCGTGAACAGACGGTTGCCGCCTGGACCGGCCTCATCACTGCCCGCGCAGCAGCTCAGGCCCGCGAGGCGCAGGTTCTCGCCGCCCGCCTGTCTGCCGAGGGCGTGGCGGCGGAGTTTTCGAGCGGACGGCGCACCCGGCTCGATGTGCTGGATGCTGACCGCGAGGAAACCCTTGCCGAGGTCGGCCTTCTCACCACCCGTCGCGACCTCGCAATTGCGGAGTTCGCGCTCCTCAGGGCCGTGGGCGGGCTTTAATGGTGCCAGTCGGCTGCCAGCCTGCGTGAGGTGATCAGCATGATGATTGCTGCGATCACATAGAAGCTGCAGCCGGAAAGGATTGCGTAGCGTAGCGATTCCTCGCCGAGCCTCGCGGACATCCCATCGGAAATCGCGCCGATGGCTGCCTGGCCGATGCCGATGCCGATCAGGTTGTTGATGAAGAGGAAGACCGCAGACGCCGTCGACCGCATGTGCGGCGGCACGAGGTGCTGAAACGCCGAGATCACGGGCCCAAGCCAGACGAGACCAAGCGCCGTCGGGACGATCAGCGCAAAAAAGGCCAATGTGAGCGACGGCGTCAGGACGCCGACAGCGAGGAAGGGCACGGTCAAGGCGAAGGCGATGGCTGGGACGATGGCGTAGGCTGCTTTCTTCTCCTGACCGAACTTGTCGGCGAGGACGCCTCCCAGCCAGATGCCAGCGATCCCCCCTACGAGCACGATCGCCCCGTAGAAGTAGGCTGCAAACAACAGCGGCGAAGGGTTCGGCGGCACCAGCGCCGCGGGCATGAAGCTCATGAAGCCCGGAAGATCCGCTCCAAAGCTCCGTACGAGGAACGACGGTACCCAAAGGAAGAGGCCGTAACCCATCATCGAAGAAAAGGCCGCGCCGACGCTCAATCCCCAGAAGCTAGGCTTCTTAACAAGGGTGGCGACGACCTCCTTGATGGCATCGGTCACTTTCGTAGGCGGCGGTGCAGCGGGCACCGGGTCGTAGCGTCCCCTCACCGGCTCACGCACGGTTAGCTTGAAGATCGGCGCGAGGAGGACCCCGGCCCCGCCAACGACGAAGAATGCAATCCGCCAGTCGAAATAGGCCGTCAGCACACCGCCAAGGATAATGCCAAGAGCACTGCCGATGGGGATGCCGAATGAATAGACAGCGAGCGCGCGGCTCCGCTGTTGCGGCGGGAAGTAGTCAGAGATCAGGCTGTAGGCGGGCGCAACGCCCCCTGCCTCACCGACGCCCACGCCGAGACGAGCAAGGAACAGCTGGCCGTAGCTGTTGGCCACTCCGCAAACCATGGTGAAGGCTGACCAGACCGTCAGGGCGACCGTCATGATCCAGACCCGGTTCCTGCGGTCCGCAAGCATGGCGATCGGTATACCGAGCAATGTGTAGAACAGTGCGAATGCCAGCCCCGACATGAGGCCAACCTGCAGATCGGTCAGTCCAAGTTCGGCTTTGATCGGCACGGCAAGGATGCCAATGATCTGCCTGTCGATAAAGTTGAAGGTGTAGACGAGGACCAGGATAACAAGGACCCAGGCGCGATAGCCCGCGGAGGGTTCTGCGCCTGGGTTGCGATCGGTACTCATGGCTGTTCCGCCTCCTGATCTAGCGCGAAGAGAAAGCGTCGGAGATCGTCCGCCACGCGGTCCGGCACCTCTTCCTGCGCCACGTGGCCGACGCCTGCGTAGGTGATGAGACGTGCGTTTGGAACCTGCGCTTCGATCAGCGGGCCGTGTTCTGGCGGGACGATCAGGTCTTCGGCACCCCAAAGGATGAGCGTTGGTGCTTCGATCCGCGAGAGATCTTCGTCAGGGTTCGGAAGGACGAACTCTTCCAGAGATTTGACGAATGCCACGCCATTGCCCTCTCGCCGCATCATGGCTGCCGCCAGGGCGACCCGCTCGTCCGAGACCGCTGATGGATCAGCATAGATCCGGCCAAAGCTCGCGCGCACGGCGGCTTCAGGTGCGTTCTTGAGATAGAACGCCACCGGCGCTGGCACTGGGACCGGTTCGTCACCGACGCCGTTGATCGAGTAAGCGCCCGGGCTGATGAGGACGAGCGCTGCCACCTGGTCAGGCCGGGCTGCCGCGACCTTCCACGAGACGAGCCCGCCCAGCGAGTTTCCAACCAGCACTGGCTTCTCGAGCCCGAGGGTTTCGATGACACGGGAGGCAAAGGCCGCGCGCTCGTCCGGAGCGTAGCGCTCCATCGCGTCGGGACCGGTCAGGCCGTGTCCGAGCAGGTCGTAGCGGACGACGCGGAAATCATCGTCCAAGCGATCAGCCAGCTGATCCCAGCTCTCTAGGCTGAAGGTAAAGCCGTGGATCATCAGGAGGACAGGAGCGTCGGCAGGCCCCTGCTCACGGATCCGGACCTTGGCACCGTCGATATCGAGGTAGCGGTCATCTTCCGTGAGGTAGGCCGCCTCGACTTCGCTGAGCTCTGCCGGTTCGGGCATGTTCAGCCAGACGAAGCCGACAGCACCCAGCGCTCCCGCAACGATGACGGCGAGAATGATGAGAAGAAATCTACGCATTATCAGTCATGACCTCTCCGGACGGCAGGGAGGTCGCCGTCCGGAGAGTGCCTAGGCCTATCAGAAGCTGAGTTCGACCGTGGCAAACACCTGGCGCGGCGGGCCGTAGAACGACGTAGCCACACCGGTCGTGCCGAGGGTCGAGGTCAGCGGGTCGATAAAGCTGCCGTCCTGGTTCTGGGCGAGGAAGTTATAGCCCGCGACGCGGTATTCCTTGTCCAGGAGGTTCTTGCCGTGGAGGCCAATAGTCAGGCCCCCGTCCTCGCGCTGCCAGACGAGGCTGGCGTCGACGAGAGCATACTCGTCCTGATCGATGAACGCGTTCGGGATCTCGAACTGGTTCACCTCGGAACGGTAGGAGGTCACGGTGAGAATGCTCAGCGTGCCGCCGTTCAGCGGACGGGTGTAGGTGGTCGTCAGGCTGGCCGTCGTGTCGGGCGTGTTCTGCACGACGCGGAGGTCCGAGACATCCGTAGGCTGACCGCCGACGAGGGCTTCGAACTCCGTGTACTCAGCATCGATGACGCCGAGGCTGTAGGCCGTCGAGAAGGTATCGCCGACGCCCGTCAGATCGTCGCTCCAGAGCATCGAGCCTTCGAGCTCGACACCGAAGAACTCAGCGGCACCTGCGTTGGTGGTCACGCCGACAAAGGTCTGGTTGCCGTTGGCATCCTGACCGCCGAACGAACCGGGGATCTGGATGTCCGTGTAGTCAGCGAAGAACACGGCGAGGTTGTTCGAAAGACGGCCATCGAGGACGCGCGACTTCCAGCCCGCTTCGTAGGAATTCACGGTCTCCTGGTCGAACTGCATGAAATCGAAGATCTCGTCCTGCGACACCACCATGTCGCCGTTCACGTCAGGCGCTGCGGTCGTCTGGCCACGGGGGTCGAAGCCGCCGCCCTTGAAGCCCTGGCTGTAGGTCACGTAGAAATTGTGATCGCTGTTCAGCTCATAGGCAAGCGAGACGCGCGGATCGAAATTGGTGAAGGTCTGCGAACCATTGAAGTCCGAGGTCGGAGCACCAAACGGGATCTGCGCGTTCGGATCACCGCCGAGCGCAGGGGTGCGGCCGGAGAGATAGCTCTGACGCAAGACGCGGCTGGTGCGCTCATCCTCCGTGTAACGACCACCAAGCGAAAGCTCGAAACCGGTCAGGCCGAACATCTCTTCAAGGTCGAAGCTGAAGTCGCCAAAGACAGCCCAGCTCTCTGTGTCGACATCGCCGAACGTGTTCGCGTTGAAGCCCGGAAGCGTTGGGATCAGCGTGCCGAGCAGCACGTCGAAGTTCGTCACCGCATTGGCGTCGATGTAGAAGAGACCACCTACACCGCTGACATAGTCACCTTCGTAGGTGAGCTGAACTTCCTGCGTGAACTGCTCGTTCTCGTAGATTGCAGGCACGTCAAGGTCAGGTGCCGGGAGAGCGTCGAAGTCGATCTGCGTGACCGTTTCGTCTTCACGGACCGACGTGATCGACTTGATCGTCAGCTGATCCGTCAGCTTGTACTCGCCGACCAGGGCAGCGCCCCAGGCATCAAGCTCATTCGGGCCGGTGATGCCGCCGGCGGTATCGAACCGGTCATTGATGCGCGGCATGCTCGGATCGGCGAGGTTCGGGATCTCTCGGAACCCACCGCGGATGCTTGAATCGTCCGCGAGGATGTCACCGCTGAGGCGCACGAAGAGGCGTTCGTTCGGCTCGAACTCGACGGTCGCCCGGGCAGCCGTGATGTCCTTGTCGTAGTTTTCCGCACCCGTCGTAAGGTTCTCACCAAAGCCGTCGCGCTGGAAGCTTGCGATGGTGCCGCCGACGCGGAGGGTGTCGGTGACAGGGAGTTCAGCGCTGACCAGCACGTCCTGCTGGTTGAACGAACCCACCGTGCCACGAAGCTTGAGGCTAGGCTCGTCGCCGAGGCGCTTGGTGACATACTTCACCGCGCCGCCGATCGTATTACGGCCGTAGAGCGTACCCTGCGGTCCACGGAGCACTTCGATACGCTCGACGTTGTAGAGGTCGAGAACGACACCCTGCGGACGGTTGAGGTAGACGTCATCGACATAGATGCCGACGCCGTTCTCAAAGCCTGCGACCGGGTCCTGCTGGCCGACACCGCGAATGAACGCCGTAAGCGTCGTATTCGTGCCGCGGGAGACCTCGAGGGTTACGTTCGGGGTTGTCTGCGCGACGTAGGTAATGTCCGGAGCGCCGAGGTTTTCGAGCTGCTCACCGCTGATGGACGTCACCGCGAGGGGGACATCCTGAAGGCTCTCGCCGCGACGGCGGGCTGTCACGGTGATCTCGTCGCGGATCTCTCCGTCTGCTGCGGTTTCCTGCGCGAACGCCGGGGTCGCGACGGCGAACGACGACGCAATGATGCTGGCCGCAGCCGAGCTGAGAAGAAGCTGTTTCATGTTTTCCCTCCCCCGCGAGGAGGCCCTAGTGCCCTGTTTTCCCTCGCGGATGTTCTCATTTGTAGTTCCATCTTAGGACGGAACGATTTCGCTGGGAACGACAGGTCCGCTACCTGTCAGTGAACATTTCTGCTCAACCCGTCAGCCGCCGAGCAGCCGCAGGCGTCACACCCGTCTGGGCGCGGTAAGCGCGGTTGAAGCTTCGCACGTCGGAGAACCCGAGCCGCTCGCCAATCTCGGCGAGGGGCAGAGATGTTGCGAGAAGGGCGTCGGCTCGTTCGATCATGAGGTCTGCAGCGACCTCTCGGAAGCTCGTCCCCTCTTCGGCAAGTCGCCGCCGCAGAGTGGCTGGCGATACGTCGAGAGCCATGGCGACCTCGGCTTGAGAGACCACTCCTTCGCGCATGGTGCGCATCACGATGTCACTGAACTGCTCAGCATCGCCTTCGATCGAACGGAGGATATCGATCTGACTTCTAATGACCGCTTCGAAGGTCAGGTCCTCTCGCGCTGGCCGCGGGGCCACCTCCTGCGCCATCGCTGCGTCATAGCGCAGGGCATAGACCGCGCCGCCTTGCGTTACGCGCGTGAGGCGCTGGAACGGCACAGAGGGCTGCCCACGCTTCCGCCTGATCTGGATCCCGACCAGCCCGTCCCGCGCCAATCGGCCCGTCACAAGGCATAGGAGACCATGGGTGAAGAGGAGCGTCTCTTCCATCACTGAAAACACCGTCTCCTCGTCCGTCACAGAGAATGGGAAGGTCCGGTCATCGGTCTGGAGGATCACGGTCCCGCCGCGATGGACCACCCGGTTGAAGAGCCCGCCGTGCAGGAGGTTATAAGCATCAGCCACCCGCGCAGCAGCCTCGGCAAGCGTTACTTCGCGAGGCAGCTGTGAGAGGACGAGGCCGGTGGAGCCAGGCAGGAGCTGGCGCTTCGAGAACGCCCGCGCTTCATCGCGAAGCTCCCGTGCCTCGTCGAGCTGCCCTCTCAGGCGATCGAGCAGATCGCCGCGCAGGATCGTGGTCTCACTCAATTCCTACCCGCCTTGGCGCAAAGGTGCGCCGGCCGTCTCATGCCAAGATGGACGACGCCGGAAGGCCGCTCAAGTCCTACCAAGGGCGTATGCGGGACAGTACTTACTCTTCTGCGAGCGCAGCCCGGATGGCCTTCGCGGCATGGCTTGCGCGGAAGGCGATCATCTTGCGGCCCAGCTCCGCTGTGGCCTCTTTATCGGAGATATCGACGCCGTTGATCGATGCGAGACCTTTTTCCAGCCGCTGCGCATGCCGGACGGTTTCAGGATCAGTCGCCATCATCATGGCGGTCACCCAGATGTCGTCATGGAGCCCTTCGCGTTCGCCCTCGCTGACGCCCAGGACCTCCGCGGTGTATTTCTCCGTGTCCGTCCAACCGGGCTCATAGAAGGCTTCGAGGTAAAGCGCCCGCCCGGTGCCCTCTTCCCATTGAGCGTTCAGCGTGTCGGCAGCTGTCTTGAGGCCGGACTGGTTCCCGCCGCTGTCGCCCAAAAGGACGATGGTCTCGAAGCCATGCTGGCGGAGGCTTGACGCGATGTCACTGATCAGTGCGACGAAGGTTTCCTCACGCACACTGATCGTTCCTGGGAAGTGCATCATGCCGCTTGGCGGCTCGATCGATCCTTCCGGGACGAAGCCGACGATTGGTGCACAGAGCGCATCACCGAGCTCCTGTACCAGCGCTGGACAGACGCCTTCAAGGATCACGTTATGCTTGCCCGTGGTGAGGTAGGGGCCGTTCTGCTCGATCCCGCCGGTGGGGATGATCGCCGTCGTCGCGCCGTCTGCGATGGCGTCGCGGACTTCCATCCAGGTGAGGTCCTCAATCCAAGGGGATGAGACAGCCTCGATAGGCCGGGGCGCCTCAAGCGCTGCCTTGAGACGGGCTTCGCGGTCGCCGTCTTGCGCTTGCTGAGCGCAGGCCGAACCCGCAATGAGGGCGAGCGCGAGGCTCGTCGTGAGATGGCGGATGGGTCGCATAGTTATTCGCTTTCGCTGGGGCTTTCGCCGTTCGTCCTGCTGCTGACTTTCGTCTCGTCGGGGGCATTGATGAAGACCTGTACGAACTCGGCATCAAGCGCTGTGGAGATCGAGGTCATGGCACCGGTTTCAGGATGAGGATGCCCGTCGGCCGTCCGGCGAAGCTGCTTGTAGAGCGAGATCGCAGAGATATCGCCATTGCTGAGATGGTGGGTCGAGTCATTCCGCATAAGCTGGCGGTACCAGGTCTCGACATCGGCATATCCGCCAATCATGCCCTTCGCGCCGGTCTCGTTGAGCGCCAGTTCGAGCCTCATCTCCTTGATCTGCTGGAATGACGGTACACTGAGGTTCATCCAAGGGATGATGAGATCTTCGATCGGTTCCGTCGTGAGAACACCGTCCTCGATCTTGCCATCAAGCTCACGGATCAGGCTCTTCCCCCAGCGTAGGTCGACCCGCTGGGACCCTCCGGGCACGACCCTTTCGCCAGATGCATCGGTGAGGAGCCGGTCCAGGCCGCGGTAGACGGTGACCGTGACTTCAGGGTCGTTCTCAAGGCTGTCGACGTCTTCGAGATGGAGCATCAGGCGGTTGTAGCGCTCATCCTTGATGGCCTTGTTCTCGAAAATGAACTCAACGCCGTCGGGCCCGCGAAAGCCGATGATGCAGCCAACGGTACGGAAGAGCTGGTTGTCGATGCCCGGCTCGCCTTCAGGGCTTCTGTAGTCTTCCTCGGTAGCCTGACCATCGAGATCAAAGCCTCGCGCGATGCCGCCTTGCGGTTCGTAAAAAGGAAAGCCGTCATCACCGGGCTCGGGGTTCCAGGTTTGACCTTCAAGGTCGAGGCGGGCATCGACGATGCTCGGCGCCGGTCCATCCGAGGGAAAGAGCGCCTCATATTGCTGGCGTGGGCCTGAGTTGAAGCCGTTGGGACAATCGCGGCTGTTGTCGTCGCTCTGGTAGATCGACCAGTAGAGCGAGGTCAGAACGTATCCGATCTCGCCGTTCCTGAGCGCAGTTTGCTCAGCCGAAGCCGGGGCAGTCAGAAGGCCAGCGGTTGCAGTAGATAAGATCAGTCTACGCATTATCACTGCCCCCTGAAGTAGGCATTGCGGATCCAGTAGGCCTTGAGACCGTTGCGCCCTCCCCGCCACTCGCCCGTCGCATCACCGCGCACATCGCCAGGTTTCTCGTCGAGGAAGTAGGTGTAGACAGGCCGGTCGCGGTAGGCCCAGACGCGCATCGCACCTTCCACCCCCGCATCCGAGAAGCGCCCCGTCATTGGGTCGATCCAGACCGCGCGCCAGGCACGGCTCCCGCTTTCCGCATCATCTTTAGCCGGAACATAGTGCCAGTTCTCTTGGCACACCTCGGGATCGCCGCGCCCGCAGATCGCGAGGCGGTAGACCTGCGGATCAGTCGGGTGATCGCAGCCAAGCTGGTCGATGGAGTCGTCGCCGCAGCTGTAGAGGTAGATCGTCCGGCCCTGAGCGTCCGCCAGCACCTGCCCTGCGATTGTATCTTGTGCCGTGAATTCCTCCGGAGGCTCTGGCGTCTCCCAGAGATAGACGTTGGACCATCCGGACACGTCGCTTCCGACCATCCAGTCTTCACCGCTATCAAGGCTGTAGGTGTAGAGCGGCTGACCGCGAAAGGCCCACTGGCGAACGCCAGGACTGCGCTCGACCAGGCTGAAGAGACCATCGCCCCGCGCGAGCGCAGGAGCTGTGAGGGGCTGCCAGCTATCGAGGCAATCGCCGGTGCAGCGGATCTGTCCCTCGGACTCCCCGTTCAGGATGTAGACGGAACGAGCGTCCCTCGTCATCACGAGCCCGCCGTGGGCGGTTGTCATGACACGGAACGCTGGCGGCACCCTCGGCGGTGGCCCAATCGGATTGCGCGCCGCGGCGCCCTCGCCGCCATAGCGCCTTTTCGTTCCACCGGTCGTATCGCCGGGTTCCTGATCGAGGTGCGAGGTGTAGACCGGCTGCTCGTCATAGGCCCACTGACGCCGCCCGTCCTGACCTTCGACGATGGACCACTTTCCTATGGGCTCAGCGCCTTCCAGCACCAGGACCGGTCGCCACAGATCGGTACAGGATGGCCTTGTATCGAGCTCTGGCAGGAGGACCCCCGGCGGATAAGGGCTCATCAGGCCAGCCGTCTTGGTACGCACGATATCATAGCACTCAATGCGGCCCTTTTGTTCTCCGGAATAGCCGTTGCGCAGGAGATGCTGCGGCCAGGTGTAGAGTGTATGTCCGGCTTCGTCGGTGAAGACGGCGCCTTCAAGCTCCGTCATCCGCACAGAGATGCCTTCGGGGCGCGGTTCATCCTTGTAAAGATCAAAGACATCCTGCGCCGACGCGGAGGCGAGCAGCACCAGAAGGCTCGCGATGAAGGAGCGGAGGATCAAGCGATGATCTCCCCGATTTCCTTCGACGTGTTGTTGCTCTGGGTGCCCCAGCTTTGGTTCTCGAGGCCGAAGACCTTCATGCAGGTGTAGCCGAGCCGCGTACCTTGCGTACCGCCGCCGTCGATGTGAAGGCCGGTCTTCACCTGCCCTTGTGCACTGCCCGCGGTGAACATCGGAATGCCATCGATGGCGTGGAGCTTGGCGAAGGATTGGTCCGTAGACGCATAGACGAGGACATTGTCGAGCATTGTCCCGTCGCCTTCGGGAATCTTCTCCATCGCCTGCACGAAGTAGAGCCACTCCTCCATCGCGCGCTTGGTGAACCAGGAAACGTTGGGCTGGAAGCCTAGGCCCTCATCCACCGGCTCCTCATGGGTCGCGGTGTGGTGCGGCTTGTCGTAGCCGGGCCGCACGGTGGCCGAGAATGCCGCCGCGTAGAACATGTTGAAGACCCGGACCTGATCGCAGGCCACGGCCGTCAGCATCAGGTCTGTCATGATCCGATGGCGCTTGGACACGAGGTCGGCGTCGAGACCCGTAGGCAGGTCCTCAGGCTCTCCGGGTACGGAGCAGGCTGCGATCGGCTCAGGCTTCGTCATCTGAAGGTCGAGGCGCCGTTCGAGATCGCGCAGGCCAGTGAAGTATTGGTCGAGGCGGCGCTTATCCTCGGCACCCACCTTGCCCATCAGCGATTTGGTGTCATCCATCACGGCAGACAGCACCGACTTGCGCACCATCACCCGGGGGTCAGGCTCAAAGGTCGGCGCATTGGGATCCTGAAAGCCTTCACCGAAGAGGGTCTGGTAGAGCCGCGTGGGCGAGTAGAGCGGCGGGTTCACCGTGCTGCCGTTGGCGTAGCTGAAGCTGTCGCGGACATCGCCGGTGGCGTTGGCGACGAGGTTGTTAAACCTCGTCCTGCCGCCGATCTTCTTGGAGATGGTGACGTCGATCGTCTCGCCGGGGAGCGTTGCCCTCGTCTGCGGCGCTTCGCCGGAACGCAGGATAACCCAGCCCGTGTGGTGGCAAATATTGGGTGCAGCATCCTTGAAGACATCAAAGTTCGTGAACAGATTGATATGCTTCTGAATGGGCGCCAGCATCTCGATCTCCGGCGGGAGATCAAAATCCTTGCCTGTCTTCTTCGGCACAAAGGCGCCAGCATTCATGCCGAGGCCCCAGGTCCAGTTGCCGAACCGCATAGGCAAGGGTGCGCCGTTGGCGTAGGCGGAGCCCGTGTCGTTGAGGAAGCATTCAAGGACGGGGAGGCCGACGCTGATGGCGCCGCCGCCCATCATGCCCCTCAGAACCTGTCGTCTATGCATGGCTGACCTCGATCCTAATCTGCCAGGGATGCGACTACGGCATCCGCGGGTTTCACCGGATTACGCACGCGGGAGAAGGCGTCGCTCATGGCGATCGTCTTCAGGAGAGCCTTGAGGCGGTAGTCGCTGTCGGTAAACTCCGCCTCCAGATATTCCGTGACTGGCCAATCCCTGCGCCCTCCCATAGGCCCGCCTGTGGCGTAGGCGTAGAGACGCTCGACGAAGCAGCCGGGCAGCGAGGGGTGGTTGCGCAGGGCCTCAGCGAGGCCGCGCATGTCGGTATAGGTAACGCCGTCGAGATCGCCCGACGTGTCGAGCTCGGCACCGTCTTCGGTCTCGCGGAATTGCCCGCCACCGTCGAAATTTTCCATGGCGAGGCCGACCGGGTCCATCAGCTTGTGGCAACCAGCGCAGGACGGGTTCTCGTTGTGGATGCGCAGCCGTCCGCGCGCGGTCTTGATGCTGGGGTCTGGCTCCTCAAGGTTCGAGAAGTCGACATTCGGCGGCGGGTCAGGAACCACCTGGCAGAGGA
Source organism: Parvularcula mediterranea (assembly GCF_013085255.1). Lineage (GTDB taxonomy): Bacteria > Pseudomonadota > Alphaproteobacteria > Caulobacterales > Parvularculaceae > Parvularcula > Parvularcula mediterranea. Next base: position 1,397,288 of record NZ_JABFCX010000002.1, on the reverse strand, counting down.
AGATGTCGCGCATTTCCTTGCCCCTCAGCGTCGCAGAGCTGCGCGCCGGGTGGGCATGGGCCGCGAGGAAGCTCACATGGCTGATGATGCCGCGGCGCAGGCCGTCTTCAGGGAAAGTGTGGGGATGCCACCCCTTCTTCGCAGGCGTTCCGTAGACGGGCGCGAGGTCGAGGGACATGAACGTGTCTCGCGTCGTGAAGAGATCGCGATAGTCGCCCTCCTCCACGATCAGCTCGTGCATGATGGTCCTCAAGGTCTGCTCGCGCGCATCGGCGAGCGTCTGCCCGGTCAATGCGGGGTAGACGGAGGGGTCCTTCGCCAGCGTGTCGAATTCGTCGAAGTGCAGCATGTCATCGAAGAAGGCGCGCATGCCCTCTTCAAGCCTTGGGCTTTCGATCATGCGGTCAACAATGGCCGCCCGCTGCACCGGGTCGCTCAAGGCACCGCTTTGCGCGGCGTTCAGCAGACCGTCATCAGGCGGTGCGTTCCATAGGAAAAAGCTGAGCCTGGAAGCGAGGGAGTAGGCGTCAAGCGGAACGATCTCCGCCTCGCCGAGACCGACATCCGCGCCGTCGATGATGTAGAGCGCCTCAGGGCTCGCCAGCATACCTTCGAGCGCCAGCGCGAGCCCGTCATAGAAGTCTTCGAGCATGTCCGCGCCATAGGCGGCGGCCTCCACATATCGGTCGAGAGATGTTTCGCTTAGTGGGCGGCGGAACCAGAGCCTTCCGGCTGAGGAGAGAAACGCCCGCGCGCACTCATCATCGGAGGCATACGGATTTTCCGGCTCGCAGGGGATCAAGTAAGTGCGGTGCTCCTCGTCCACGACCTTCGCAGCGATGAGCGCAGCGGAGATCTGCACCTGCTGGAGCTGGTCCGGAGAGACGCCGACACCTGCAGCGCCCGACGCGGTGAGGCCGCCGATCCGCGCCGTAGGCGGCATGGGCGCGACGACGGAGGCGGCGACATCCTCGCCGAAAACATAGGCCACGGCGGCCGTGTACTGTTCGCCTGTCATCAGGCGCGCGCGCATGTCGGAGGCCGCATTCTCGGGCTCGAAGAAGGCTTCGGCAGCTTTCTCGCTACCACAGGCTGCAAGAGCCGCGACAAGCAAAAGGGCTCCAATCATCCGCATGAAGACCATCATTCGGTTAGCCCCTGGAAGTCCGTATCATAAGGCGGCCGTTGGACCTCGACATGTTCGATGGTGACCTCGCCTGCCTGATGCCCCCACTCCTGCCGCATATAGCTCGCGAGGGCTGCGATCTCGTCGTCCTTCAGCGTGTCGTTGAAGGACGGCATCTGGCCCCAGTCACCGATCGGCGGCCAGGGATCGGGTAGCTCAGGCCCATAGATGATGACGTTGAGGAGCGAGGCCGGATCCTCCGCCTGCACGATCGGGCTTCCGGCCAGGGTCGCGCCCGTCTCTGGCGCGCCGAGCCCTGTTGGCATATGGCAGGTACCGCAGTGGATGTTATAGATCGTCTGCCCACGTCCGAGCTTGTCTGCAGAGGCCTGCTGCGCCCGCGCAGCCGCCGCGACGGGCGGCAGGCTCTTGAAATAGGTCGCCATCGCTTCAAGGTCCGTAGTCGTCAGGTACCGAGTGCTGTTCCCGATCACCTCGTTCATTGGCCCAAACATGGCGGCGTGGGTGTTCTTGCCGACCTTCAGATAGGCGACCAGCTCCTCCGCCGTCCAATGACCGATGCCGCTTTGCGCCGAAGTCAGGTTGGGCGCGGACCATTTCCTGTTATCGCCGCTCGGCACCTTGTCCATGTAGATGCCGCCGGAGAGCTCCTGCCCCGCCTTCTTCGCGCCGAAGCTGTTGCGCGGTGAGTGGCAGGCTGCGCAGTGGGCCAGCGCCTGGGTCAGGTAGGCTCCGCGGTTCCATTTCTCCGTCTGCGCCATATCAGGTTCATAGGTGCCGCCCTCCATGAAAAGGAGCTTCCAACCGCCGAGCATCCAGCGCTGGTCGAAGGGGAACTGCATGTCGTTCGAAAGCGGACGGCTCTCGACCGGGTCGAGGCTTTGGAAGTAGGCGAAGAGCGCCTTCATATCCTCAGGCGTGATCTTCGCGAAAGACGTGTACGGAAAGACAGGATAGAGATGTTCGCCGCCATCGCCGATGCCCTTGCGCATCGACCGCTCGAAAGCCTCATAGGTCCAGCTGCCGATGCCGGTCGCCTCGTCCGGCGTGATGTTGGTTGAGTAGACGAGACCGAAGGGCGTCTCGAAACTCAGCCCACCTGCGAAGGCCTCCCCACCCGGCGCGGTGTGGCAACTGACGCAATTGGCAGCCGTCGCGAGATAGGCCCCACGTTCCGCCAGCGCCTGATCGAAAGCCATCGTGGCCATCGTCTCGCCGGGTGCCCCGCGCTTTGCTGATGCCCCGCCGATAGCGATGAGCGTCACAAGCCCAACGAGCGCCAGCGCAACTGCCGCAATGGCTGATAGCTTCAGCGTGCCGAGATTTTTCAGCCTGTCCAACGGCGCCTCTTGTCCCTGATGCCTGCGGGCAGCCTCGGGAATAGGGCCGCCTCAACGCAGGGCTCTCACGCGAGCCTTCCTAGCGTGAAACGCCAGCGTAGACAGCCGAATCGTCTGCTGCAACGCGGGATCACACGACATTGTGGCGCGTTACGCCTGTATTTGTCTCCGGTCGCGCTTCCGTGCCGCGAAACCGGGCTCCACTTTTGCTGGAAGCGCTCTAGAGGCCGAGGATGGCGGCGATCCGATCCATTTCTTCGGTGGTTCCTATCGTGAAACGCAGCCAGCCACCCTCGCCATACATTGGCGCGAGGGGCCGGATGAAAATCTTCTCCGCGCGCAGACGCTCGTAGATCCCCTGCGCATCCTCGAATCGGCCCGCAAGGAAGCTGGTCTCCGAGGGGAGGAGTTCGAGGCATCGGGAGTGCTTCTCGAGCTTCGCCGAGAAGCTGTCCCGGGTCTGCCTGATGGAGCCGACGGCTTCTTTCAGGAAGGCCAGCCCTTCGCTGCCGAGCGAGGCCATCGCCAGCTGGATGCAGGGATCGGGAAGCGGATAGGGGTTGATGATCTTCTTCATCGCGTCGGTCACGTCAGGATGCGCGATCGTGAAGCCGACATGCGCGCCTGCAAGCCCGAACGCTTTCGACATGGTCCGCATGATGATGATGTTCGGATAGCGGTCGAGGAGCGTCAGCGCGGACGCCTCTTCCGTGAACTCGATATAGGCCTCGTCCACCGCCACCACGGTCCTGTCGGGCACCGCTTCGGCAAGCGCTTGCACATCCGCAAGCGAAGCGACCGAGCCCGTGGGATTGTTCGGCCTGCAGAGGAAGATGACCCGCGCGCCGGATCTTGCGGCAGTCTCGACGTCGAAGCTTGAGTCCTTGCCAAACGGCATCTTCTGAAGCTCGACTCGGTGAGCCGCGGCAGCCGCTGCGTAGCCGCCATAGGTCGGCGTGAAGGTCAGGATGCTGTCTTCCTTCGGCTCGCAGAAGGCCCGGATGACGAGGTCCACGGCCTCGTCCACGCCCCGCATTCCAAGCACGTCATCGGGCTTGCGGCCTGCGTAAGAGGCATAGGCTTCCTCAAGCGAAGCCTTGTCGTCGGCATAGTGACGAATGTCGCCAAGATCGACCGGAGGAAAGCCGAAAGACCGCGGCGCTTCATTCGCATCGAGGTAGACACCGTCCGGCGACAGTGCGTTCAGCATGCGCGCCGACGTGTAGGGCTCAAGGCTGACAATTGCGTCGCTCGCAGGGGGCGGGGTCTTCTTCATCTGATGCTCCGGGTGCAGGCGAGCGGGAGAAACTGCTTGAAACGGGCCTGCGACGCTCGCAACCTCGCACGTCAGGCAGCGGGCGCACAATGGATCATCAACAGAACGAACAGACGGGCAGCACCCCTGTCCAACCTGAGAGCGGCGCGCGGAAGCCCCTGCTTTTCATCGTCGCGAGCCTCATCGGCGCGTTTCTCTTCCTGACGCCGGTTCAGGATGGCGGGGTCTGGAAGATCCCTCTCGCCGTCCTCTCCGATGGCACGACGGCGTTCCTCAAGCCGATCCTCGATGAGCTGATTGTCGGGATCGTGCTGGCATCTGCCATCCTCAGCACGCTCTACAAGCTGGCAAACATCGGCAAGCAGACGAGCGGCGCGATGGCGGAGTTGCTCGGCCCGCCCCTCCCCTGGTTCATTATCCGCATCCTCGGCGCGGTCGCGATTTCGATGATCTATTGGAAGCTGGGGCCAGAGTGGATCTATTCCGTCGATGTTGGCGGCGTGGTGCTGGGTGAGTTGGCGCCGGTCATCCTCATCATCTTCCTCTTCTCTGGCTTCCTCCTGCCTCTCCTCACGGAGTTTGGCCTGATGGAGTTCGTGGGGGCGTTCCTGCAATCGGCCTTCCAGCGTCTCTTCAAAGTGCCCGGTAGGGCAGCAATCGACGCGGTGGCGTCGTTCCTCGGCTCAGGTACGGTCGGTGTGCTGATCACCCTCAAGCAATATGAGAACAATTTCTACACGGCCCGTGAAGCTGCGATCGTGGCGACGAACTTTTCGATCGTCTCGACGGCCTTCTGCTATGCCGTTGCATCGCTCCTGAAAGTCGCGGACGTGTTCGTGCCGTTCTACCTCGCGGTGGTGTTCACGGCGTTCGTCTGCGCCATCATCATGCCGCGCATTCCGCCGCTCTCGATGAAGAAGGACGTCTACGCCAACGGCTCGGACAAGCCTGCCGAACTTGCGCCCGAAGGCTCCGCCATCAAGGAAGGCTGGCGCAGGGCATTGCTGAAAGCAGGGTCTGCGCCGGGGCCGGCGGCGCTTCTCAAGAAGTCGACCATGAACGTCCTCGACATCTGGCTCGGCCTCCTTCCAAGCGTCGTCTTCATCGGCGTGGCCGCGCTCTACGTCGCGACCCAGACGCCAGTTTTCGAGATCATCGCGGCACCGATCATCTTTGTGATGAACCTTGTCGGCATGGAGAACGCCGAAGTCGCAGGGCCCGCCATGCTGATCGGCTATGCTGACATGTTCCTGCCAGCGATTATCACAGCCGAGGCTGAGTCGACCTTCACGAGGTTCTTCATTGCCGTCGTGTCGGTCAGCCAGCTCATCTACCTGTCCGAGCTCGGCGTCCTGATCCTGCGCTCGCCGATCCCGCTGTCGTTCCTCGAAATGACGGCAATCTTCATCCTGCGGACGATCATCGTCACGCCGCTGGCCTACGCAGCGGCGGTCATCGTCGTCGGCATGGGCTAGCAGTCCCAAACACTCGCCGGATCAGTCCGGCGAGTCCGTCCACCAGAACGGCTCAAGCTTCTTCTCCGAAGGCCAGACCCGGGTCAGGGTCTCGTCATCGTAGAGCTCGCCACCCTTCATGACGTAGTGGATGTCGGCTGCGTTCTCGATCGTCTTGCGGGGGTCGGAGTTGAGGACCACGAGGTCTGCCAGCTTGCCCTCTTCAATCGAACCGAGGTCGCCCTCCACACCGATGATCGTCGCGCCATCGATGGTCGCTGCGCGCAGAACCTCTTCCGGGGTCATGCCGCCCATCTCGTGGATGCGCATTTCCCAGTGGAAGCCCAGCCCCTGAAGCTCGGCATGGCCGCCAATGCCGACGAGCCCGCCCGCGCGCTGGATCGCCGCCACATCGGCTGCGGCCTGCTTGAACGCATATTCATCGTCCCGTGCCCAGGTGCCCCTGCGCCGTGTCAGCTCGTCGATGCGGTTCTCCGGGTAGAACCTCGCAAGCTTCTCGTCGTCGTGGGGGTTCTCGTTGGTGAAGAACCAGTTCAGTGCACTGATCGCCTGGTACTGGACCAGCAGCGTTGCCGTGTAGGCCGTCTTCGTCTCGGCATAGAGCTTCACCACATCCTCGCGCAGCGGCGTGATCGGCAGATTGTGCTCATTGCCGTGCATCCCGTCGATCGCGTGGGTGATGTCCATCTTCATGTCCGCCCCACCCTCAGTGGTCGGCATCAGGCCCAGGTCCTGCGACGCCCTGACGACCCAGTGCCGCTGCTGCCGGTTGCCCGTGAGGTAAGCCTTGATGTTCTTCGTCTCATAGTGGTCCGAATACCGACGAAGATAGGCATGGGTCCGCTCATAAGACTGGAACTGATTGTTCGCGAAGATGCCGGGACCCGTCATGAACGCCCGCTGGCCAACCGACACACCCGCATCGACCCAGTCGCGGTAGGTGAAATAATCCTTGTGCGCTGTTTGGACATCGAGGCCCGCTGTCACGCCATAGGCAAGGTTCGCGGCGAGCGACCAGTTGTGCGGCTCGAGCACATCCTGCGTGCGGAACTCCCAGTGGGCATGGGTGTCGAGGAGGCCCGGGATGACGAACTTGCCGCGCAAGTCGATCCGCTCGGCATCCTCAGGAACATCAAGAGATCCCTTCTGTCCGATGGCTTCGATCCGATCACCGACGATCAGGATGTCGGCATTGCGCATCCCTTCGGCCATCTCCTCGGTGTCGTCGCCATCCATAGTGATGACGGTTGCGCCGGACAGGAGAACCGCACCTTCAGGCACGTTGCGGGGGACCGTGACGCTCAACTTCTGGGCGAGCACTGAGGGGTGTTCTTCCGGCACGGCGCTTTCGTCCGAAGCTTCCTCTTCACCCTCATCCTCAGCTGGCGGAGCAAACGCAATCTCGTCGAAAGGCCTGCGGTAAAAGGTCGAGCCGATGGCCCAGACCACGTCGCTGCCATCATCGCTCCAGCCGACGAAATCAGCCCCGATGTCGGTCAGCCTCGCGATGGGCAGAGACGGGCCGCGTACGGAGATCTGCGGGATCGTCGCGCCAAGCTTGGCGACCGGAACGACCCAGACCTGGCCGTTCATCAAAGCGACCGCCCACTCACCGTTTGGACGTATACGGATCTGTTCGGCGTAGTTCGGATCACCGCCCTGCCTGCGCTTGGGGCCATCGACCGTCAGGTGCTCGATCATGTCCGCGCCAGAGAGGGTCATCGAGAAGAGCGCTTCACCGGAATAGGCAAAGACACGGTCGCTCGCCTCACCGAAATGCGGGTCGCGCTCACCATCGCTGGCCGGCCGCAGGACCGTGACCTCTCCGCCTTGTGCGGGAAGGCTGATAAACTCCATAGGCGTGTCGAGGCCGCCAAACTCTGAGAACGTCCGGTGGCGCGTCCATTCATTGCCGCGCATCGCGACAAGCGTTTGGCCGTCCGGCGACCAGTCGAGGTCCGTGTAATAGGCTGCATGATCCGTCAGCCGCCTCGGCTCGGCCGATCCATCGGCGGGCATCCGCCAGATGTAGCCGCCGCCAATGTCCGACCACGTCACGAAGGCGATATGCCGACCGTCAGGCGACCAGGTCGGCACGAAGGCCATCACATCGTCGGGGCTGATCTTCCGAGGCTCGGCACCCTCCTCCGCGTCGGTCACGTAGATACCGCCGAGGATGGACGCGGCGATCTTGTCCTTGCCGGGCGATAAGACCGGATCGTGGATGATCCGTGCCCGGACAGGTACCTCATCGACAGCGTAGGGTGCAGTCAGGTCTGGGCCGATATCGAGGTCAATCTCCGCGGAAAAAGCGATCGCGTCGACGGACCCGTCTTCGAGACCGACCTCAGCGAACGCTCCGTCATGGCCGATGATGATGGCATCGCTCTCAGCTGTGAAAGCGTAGGAAGGATAGTAGTCCCGCGAAGGAGCGCGGCGCTGCTCCTGAGCATCGCGCTGGAGGCCGCTGATAATCTGCCGATCTGCGCCGGTCCTGAGGTTCCGCACACGGAGCCTCGTCTCACTTTCGTCGCGGGTGATGTAGGCAAGGTGCTCGCCATCGGGCGAGACCACCGGCCTCATCGCGCCACCTTCAAGCTGCGTGATCGGTGCTTCGACCCCCGTCTGCCTGTCGAGGCGATGGATCTGCGCGCCGGGATAGGACCCGCCGGTTGGGGATGCGTAGTAGACGTACCGGCCATCGGGAGAGAACGCTGCACCGGCACCGTTCACGGGATAGGCGTCACCCCCACTGGCGGGACGCGCCATCAGCGCAACGCCGCTACCTCCATCAACATGGTACATGGTCAGCCCCGGCTCGCTGCCGATCTCCGAGACCAGAATGAACTGCCCATCGGGACTCCAGGCGGGCGACAGGATGCGTCCGTTGCCGACCGAGCTGATCTTGCGCGCGTTCTCTCCATCGGCATCGGAAACCCACAGGTCATCCTCGCCCTCGCGATCGCTGATGAACGCCAGGGTTGTGCCATCGGGCGAGAGCGCAGGCTGGCTGTCGAACCCGAGGCCAGACGTGAAGCGCTCGGCCTCCCCTCCACCTTTGGGGATCTGATAGAGGTCGCCCAAGAGATCGAAGATGATCCGGCCGTCGTCAGGCCCCAGGGTCAGGGACAGCCACGTCCCCTCCTCGACGTTGAAGTTCAGCTTCTCTGTCTTCCCTTCGAGGGAGAGCGGCGCTTCCTTCTCCTGTTCCTCGGATTTCGCCGCATGATCGTCGGCGCATGCGGACGAGAGCGCGGTGCTCGCAAGAAGGCCCATGAGAATAGGCAGTGCGCTGCCTCGGTCGCGTCTTGTCATTCGGAAATCCCCTCAAAGGTACGAACTCATTTTGACGACAAGCGTAGGCGCCCGCTCCTCAAGGGACAAACCACGAAAGGGCCCAGCGCTGTGATTCCCGTTATTGGCGCAGGGAACGTGCCCGTGCGCCTCGTTTCACGGCCCTACAGAGGCGGGCTGGCCGAGTTTCGGGTGGCAGGAAAGCCATCTGACCAAGGTTGATAGGCACTCAGGCCAGAGCATTCCCTTGACTCTTGACCCACGCTGGCTTCGTGGATTCCGCTACGCACGGTCTTTGTCGCGATCTGTCAAAACCCTGACGGGCACGGTCAAGAACAAGGCGGGCATCAGGTCTTTCATCGCCCCTGCGTGGCCAGGCTACGCACACCCAACCTCGACCAGCCTCAATCTCAGGAAATGAAACGATGACCTATGACTGGACCCGCTGTTTCTGCCTCTTCCTCGCGCTCTGGAGCGCGGTGATCGGCGGAGTGTTCTCTGCTTTCTCAGAGTTCGTCATGTCAGCGCTGCTGCGAATGGCGCCCGCCGGCAGGATCGAAGCGATGCAGCACATCAACCGTATACAGAGCGAGAAGTGTTCGACAGACTGCGCTACTAGAGAGCACCTCCACCCGATCATTCCTCTGCCAAAATGGCATAGGCAGCATCAACAGGCCAAGAGCCAAAGGTTTCGAGGCCTTCGATCTTTGTGCCCCATGGCGTGACACGTCTTGAAGCTATGGCGTGCTCGCATGGACGCCCACGCCGTCAGCGAGACCTAGGCGGCGGCATCTGATCCCGCGCGGCGCATCAAAACACCCGCTGGATCAGCCCGGTTTCTTCAGGTGAAGTTGTCAGTCAATCAGCCTACCAACCAAACCGAACGCCTGCTCGAGCGCCGACCTGTCCTGTGCGGTCGGTGACGCCCAGCGCCGCGTTGAAGCTCGTCTTTTTGTTGATGCGTCCGGCCGCGCTGAACGCCATGCCGTTGGACCCGCCGAAGGTGCCCCAGTTGGCACTGACGGCGAACTTCTCGTTCTGCTGCAGCCAGGTGCTGCCCGACATCGCCATGGAAATCGCGACGGCGTCATTGAGCTCAAGGATTTGCTCCTGGTTGAGAGCAACCTCACCGCTGAGCGCGGTCAACGAATTCTCGAATTCCTGAATGCGCGCATCCCAATCGGCAATAGCGAGGCTGTTCTGCGAGATTGCTGCGGCATTCGCGCTGATGTTCGTGGAGTTGCTGCTGATCTGCCCCTGAGTTGCGCCACCGTCTGAAGCAACATTGCCGCGCGAATCCGTCGTCAGGAGTTCGAGACCGCCCTGCTGGCGTGCACGGCTTGTATTCGAGACCAGACCGGAGACCGTGAGAGTCGACTGATCAGTACCAAGCGCAATCTGGTTATCAGCCGATGTTTCCGCATTGACGCCGATCGCGACAGCGTTGGCATGGGAAGCGGTTGCATCCGCTCCAAGCGCGATCGCGCCGCTGGCGGAAGCCTGCGCTCCCTGATCGTCGCGTTTTGCTCTACCGGATCACATCGCTCCCGGCCTTCTTCTCGCACTTCGGTCTCCAGGAGAGGCCAATGGATCAATCTCGAACCGTCACCGATAAGCGACGAGCTTGGCGAGAGCAGGAAGAAGTGCTCGGCTTTGCGCGTCGAAACTGCCCCCTGACCGGAAGCGTCGGCAGCGACCCTCGAGACTTACGACCGTAGCCGCGCTCGGGTGTAGTCTTTGAGCTGACGGTGCTCGATCAAAGCCACACGGATGCCAATCGATGTCCGCCAGCTTCGCCCGCCCTTGAGTCCGGACCGCGGAAACGGCGAACAGAGAGAACGGGTCTGCTACGGCCTCGCGAACGCAAGAAACCCCGCTCTCCGGTCCGGTGCACACCACCGGCGTGCCACGAGGCCCGCAGTCCACGCCGCACACGACGGATGCGCCGCGAGAGCATCGCTATGACGCAAAAAAACGAGAGAAAATGGCGGACAGAGAGGGATTCGAACCCTCGAGACGGTTGCCCGCCTACACGCGTTCCAGGCGTGCGCCTTCGACCACTCGGCCACCTGTCCGTCGAACGGCGCGCTTAGCCCCGGTGGTAGGGCATTGGCAAGCGTTCTCGGTCAAGCTAGCCAAGCTTTCGGCGGGAAGGATTTTGCTATGAAAACCTTGCGGATGGTGGCCTGGATTGCCGTGGCGCTGGCCATTGCGTTGATCGGCGCTGATTTCATCTCGTCGCTCGAGGCTGGGCAGCCTGTTATCCGGACCGCCCGCGAGATCCTGAACCTCCTGCCAGGGGTCGCCATCGACCCCATGCGCAGCGAAGGCGTGATGGGTTTCTTCCAGCTTTTCCTGGACCTACCGCTCTGGATGATCATCGGGGTGATCGGGCTGATCGCCACGATCCTGATCCGGCCGGTCGACTGATCGCCCGGCCGGTCTGTCAGGCGCCCTACTCGGCTGCCTGTTTCTGGTGCTCTTCGGCCTCTGCGATCAGCTCTTCGGCTTTGCGCTGAAGCGTGACGTAGTCGACCTTGCCGGTTCCGAGGACCGGGATGTCTTCGACGTGGAGGACCTTCTTCGGCACCGCCAGCTCCGGCACGCCGTGGGTCTGCGCCCAGGAGAGGAGTTCCGAACGGTTCGGGTCCTCTTCCTCCGTGAGAAGAATGATCTGCTCGCCCTTCTTGGGGTCAGGCATGATGACCGCAGCGTGGACCGCGTCTGGCCAGACGACCGATGCGCAGTTCTCGACGACGGCGAGACTTACCATCTCGCCTGAGATCTTGGCAAAGCGTTTGATCCGTCCACGGATGGCAACATAGCCGCCACCATCGATGGTGACGACGTCGCCAGTGTCATGCCAGCCGCCTTCAGGCGGGATGACTTCCTTGGTTTCCGGGTCGAGATAGCCCGCCATGATGTTCGGACCACGGACATAAAGACGCCCGCCGCCTGAGAGGCCTTCAACAGGCTCGATGCGGGTTTCGATGCCCGGCAGAACCTTGCCCACCGTACCCGGACGAATATCGCCCGGCTGGTTCACGGCGACGACCGGCGCAGCTTCGGTGGCGCCATAGCCTTCAAGGACGGAGAAACCGAACTTGCGGCGCGCAAGGTTGCGGGTCTCGTCGCGCACCTTCTCCGCCCCGCACACGGCGTAGCGCAAGGTCGAGAGCGCACCGGGCTTCGCCTGCTTGAGATAGCGGGTGACGAAGGTATCGGTGCCGAAGAGGATCGTCGCCTCGTGTCGCTTGATCATCTCCGGGATGATCTTGACATGCAGCGGCGACGGATAGGCCACCTGCTTATGCCCGCCGATGAGCGGGAAGAGCGAGCCGCCGGTCAGGCCATAGGAGTGGAAGATCGGCAGCGGGTTGAAGAAGACGTCCTCCGGCTCGAGCTGCACGTGGCTCATCACCTGCTCGACATTCGCGACCAGGTTGGCGTGGGTCAGGACGACGCCCTTGGGCTTACCTTCCGTACCCGACGTAAAGAGGATGACAGCCGGGCTGTCAGGCTTGACGCCGCGACGGACCAGGAACGGCAGCTTCTCGCCGATGGCCGCGCGGGCTTTATCGCCACCGCCGAGGCCTTCCTTGATGTCCTCGAGAATATGGATCTGCGCCTTCGACGAAAGCGCATCGACGAGCGGCTCGAGCTGCGCGATTTCGATGAACTTTGATGAGGTGATGATGTGCTTGATGTCGGCGGTTTCGAGAGCGCTGAACAGCGCCTTCTCCCCAGCGGTGAAGTTCAGCATTGCCGCGACCCGGCCATCGCAGTGAAGGCCGAGGATCGTGATGATCCCGCCCGCGCTGGTTGGGAGCAGCACACCGACATTCTCGCCGCGCTTGGTGAACTTCGAGAACGCGTTGCCGAGCGCAAAAGCGCCGCGGACGACATCCTGATAGCTGATCTCGCGGCCTTCAGGTTCGGAGAACGCGATCTTGCTGGCGCCGAACTTGTTCTTGGCTTCGACAACCTTCGAGAAAACGGTCGAGCGGGAGCGCGCCCAGATGCGGCGGCGGGAGCGCTTGGCGGCTTCCTCGCGGGCCTTCTTGGCGGCCTCTTCTTCACGCTTGTCAGCGGCTTCGATCTTAGCCTTGACCTTGTCCTCGACAGGGGCCGGCTCGTCTTCGTTAACCTTGTTCTGATCTACTGCCTGTGCGCCGTCCATGATGATGCCTCCTGCGTCGAGGTACGAATACCGCGGCTGGCATAGAGGTTCGCATGCAATCATTCAACGATGCACAGAAGCTGCGCGAGGCCAAGAGGGCCTATCAAAACGTTCTGTTTCGGAATGAGACAATTCGTAACGCCTCTTCCCCTGTCGCCTTATGCGCCCTGTTCCTGACCCTCGCCGCAGCCTTGCCCGGCGCGCTGCTCCTCCAGAAGCGCAGCGAGGAAGCCCAGCAGGTCCCCTATCTCGAAATCGCCATTTCCGGAGAGCCTGAGCGGATTTCCCCGGCCACAGGTCGAGAAAACTTGAACAACGGCCAACAATAGCCGAACAGCCCTTCCCATGAAGGAGCTTCCCGATCTCGACCGCTACCGGCCCAATGTCGGCATCTGCCTGTTCAACCGGGCTGGCGAAGTGTGGCTGGGCGAGCGCCTGACCGCGCCGGGCAGCCGCGAGGTCAATCCCTATCGCTGGCAGATGCCTCAGGGCGGCATCGATAAGGGCGAAAACGTCGAAGAGGCTGCTTTCAGGGAGCTCCATGAGGAGACGGGCGTGAAGAGCGCGCGGATCCTCCTGACCACCCCTGGCTGGCTCGCCTACGACTTCCCCCCTCGCTACCGCAGGGGAAAGAAGGACTGGCTCGGCCAGCGCCAGAAGTGGGTGGTCATGCTGTTCGAGGGCGAGAACGACGAGATCGACCTCAACGTCCATGAGCCCGCTGAGTTTGAGCGCTGGCGCTGGGCCGCGCTGGACGAGCTCGAAGAGCTGATCGTGCCCTTCAAGCGGCAGGTCTATTCCGAGCTCGTTGAGGCATTCAGGCCGCTCGCCACGACCCTTGCCAAGGGTTCGCTCTAACGAGGCAGCTCGCCCCGGGCGATGGCTCGGACGAGGCGTTCAGCTTCCGGGCTCGCCCAGTCGGCGCTCCCGGTCAGGCGGCCGATCTCCCGGCCTCGCGCATCGTAGAGCACCGTGATCGGCAGGACGACGTCATTGCTCAGCGACCGCCCGAGCGCGAGCCTGCCATCGAGAACGTAGGTCAGCCTCTCCGCACCAACCCGTTCCAGCATGGCCTGCTGCCGCGTGCCGTCGCCGCCTTCCTGCGCGACGGCAATGACTGCCACCTCGTCGCCAAGCCTGTCCTGAAGTGCCTGCAGCGATGGCAGCTCCTCAACGCACGGCGCACACCAGGTCGCCCATAGGTTCACCACCAGCGGCTTGCCCGGAGCAACGTCCCGCAAGGAAACCACCTCGCCACCGAGATCGACGGGGATGTTCGGCAAAGGCTGCGAAGGAAAGGTCCGCTCAAACGCGCCCATCTCGCCCACGACATAGCGGGGCCTCTGATCCTCCCAGGGCTTGGGCTCCCCGCCCATCGACGCGATCAGCGTGTAGGCGATGAAGACCCCGCCAATGATCATCAGCAGTTGCAGCAGCTTCACCGGATTTCTGAGGCTCTGAAGATATCGCACGACAGCGTTCAAGGCATGGCTCCTTTTCACGCAGCACCTAGGGGTTCCGCGCGCCAAAGGCCACGTGGTAGGCGGCGGACATGATGAAGCGCCTCCTTGCCCTCGCCGCCCTCGCCCTCGTCGTTTCCTCGTGCGGGAAGCGCGCACCGCTCGACGTGCCGCCGCCGCCCGCAAGTCTCGAAGAGGCGCTCTAGATGCACCATTTCAAGAGGCAGGACGGCGTCCTGCACGCAGAACGTGTCCCCCTTCCCCGGATCGTGGAGGAGGTTGGCACCCCCTGCTACGTCTATTCCGCAGCGACCCTCCGCCGTCATGCGCAGGTGTTCAGTGAGCCCTTTCCGGAGGGCACACTCGTCGCCTATTCGGTGAAGGCGCTGTCGAACCTCAGCGTACTGAAGCTCCTCGGCGAGCAGGGGCTCGGCGCAGATGTGGTGTCCGCGGGCGAGCTCGAACGCGCGCTGCGGGCCGGAATTGCGCCCGAGAAGATCGTCTTCTCAGGCGTTGGCAAGAAAGTGTCGGAACTGGAAGCAGCCCTCGAAGCGGGCATCCACCAGTTCAATGTCGAGAGCGCGGAAGAGCTACGTATGCTGAGCGATGCCGCGACCCGCCTCGGCAAGACCGCGCCCGTCGCCATGCGGATCAACCCCGATGTCGATGCTGAGACCCACCCGGGTATCTCCACCGGCAAGGCTGACGACAAGTTCGGCATCCCGTGGGACCGCGCATTTGAGATCTACAATTGCGCGCGCGACCTGCCGGGCATCGACCCATGCGGCCTCGACCTTCATATCGGCTCACAGATCACGTCCCTCGCCCCGTTTGAGAAAGCGGCGACGCGGGCAAAGGATCTCGTGCTGGCCCTGCGCGAGCGCGGCTTCGACATCACCCGCCTCGACCTCGGCGGCGGCCTCGGTGTTCCGTATAAAGATGGTGAGGTGCCGCCCCTTCCCTCAGCCTATGCAGAAGCAGTCGTCAGAATCACCGGCGACCTCGGCGTGCAACTGATCTTCGAGCCGGGCCGTGTGATTGCAGGCAATGCAGGCCTCCTCCTCGCTCAGGTGGTTCTCACCAAAACCCAGACGAGCAAGAGTTTCGTCGTGGCGGATGCAGCCATGAACGATTTGATCCGTCCGGCTCTCTATGGCGCAGAGCACACGCTTCATCAGGTGACGGAGAAAGTCGGTCAGCCGGCGCCCTACACCCTGGTTGGCCCGGTCTGCGAGAGCACCGACACCTTCGCCCGGGACGCCGCGCTCGTGGCTCCAGAGGCAGGCGACCTCATCGCCTTCGGCACAGCCGGTGCCTACGGTGCGGTGCAGGCCTCGCAGTACAACACCCGGCCTCTGGTCCCCGAGGTTCTGGTCGATGGGGATGATTACAAGATCGTCCGCAGGCGTCCAAGCTTTGATGAGATGCTCTCACTGGAAGATTAGGCTTGTTTCCCTGATGGATCCTGGATCAAGTCCAGGATGACAAGTGGAGAAGTGGCCTCGCAGTTAACGTCATCCTGGACCTGATTCAGGATCCATCGAGCAAAAAAGAAAGGGCGCCGAGGCGCCCTTTCCAAATCCATCGATCAGCCCACCGATTTAGCGGAGGTCATCCTCACGGGGACCTTTGAAGCTGCGGCGGCTGTCGTCATCGTCCTCGCTCTCGAAAGAGACACGGTCATCCTCGATGTCGAAGCTGAAGCGCTCGAGGCGGCTTTCGAAATCATCGACGGCCTCTTCGCGGCGAGTAGCAGGCTTGGCGCGGTAGCGGCGCTGGCCGGTATCGCGGCGGCGGACCAGCTCTTCCGCGAGGGCCTGCTCTTCTTCACGCAGGGCACGCAGTCGCTCTTCGATATCGGAAGCGCGCTCAGCATCCGGGTCAGAAGCCCTCCGCGAACGGATCGAAGGCTCGGCGCGCGGCTGCTCGTCATAAGGACTGGCGTAATATGGGCCCTCAGCCTCGAAGTCATGCTCCTCGACATCGGCAGGCTCATGCTCGTCGCTGGCAGGCAGGACGTTGTGCAAGAGGTTCAGCGTACCCATCAGGGTCGACGGCGAGGTCAGCCAGACGCGGGCACGGTGGCTGTCACGGACAAGGTCCGGGAAGCGGTCGTGAAGGATCGTGTACGCAGCTTCCGAAGGCAGGAAGAGGATTGCGCTGTCGGCGGTCTCACCGGCCACGATGTTCCGGTCGGCCGTGTTGAAGATCGAGCGCAGCACCGTGCGGCGGAACTCGTCTTCGCTGGCTTTCGCCTGGGGCATGTTGCGGCGGACCGCATCGCGCGAAGGCAGGCGGTTGAAGCACTCGATCGGGAAGCTGCCATCGACCGCGATACGGCTGCGGCCACCACGCAGGATGATCAGGCAGTCAGCCGTCTGACCATTCGAGAGCTTCGCGTTCAGCTGGTAGTCGTCATCGTCGAGGGTGCCGCGGACAACTTCGGACAGGCGCATGGTCACGGACTGATCCGTGGACGCCCTTTCGAAGAAACTGCGCTCCATCCGGCCGAAGTCTTCTTTCAGAGAGTCAAAATTGTCCCTGATCTGGCCGATGGCGGTGGTGTTCTGTTCGACGTCCCGGCGGAAGCCGAGAATGTCGTCATGGACCGAGCGCACATCGCTGCGCACCGGGCTCATCTCGGAGATCCGCTCCTCGAACGAACGGGTGAGATCAGCAAGACGCTCGCCCTGGCGCTCAAGAGCATCATTCATGCGGTCAACGACCGTTGAGAGGCTGTCGATACGGCGGCGGGTGCTCGCGCCGTCCTCGTCGTCCGACCGGGTGAGCCCGTTGCGGTTCAGCTTACGGTCGATCGAATTCAGGAAGAGGTCGAGGCGGCTCGATTGCTCCTCGCGGATACCGGATAGCTGGCGGCGCACATCGTCGCGCAAATCGTCGAGACGCGCATGCTGGCGGCGCTCGCTCTCTTCAATATAGTCGCGGATGAACGGCGCCACGAAAGGCTGGTCGTCATCATCATAGCGCCCGGCCATCTGGCGGGGCTCGAAGGCAGGCTGCTGGCGCTCGGTTTCCTGGCTCGAGAAGCGCGGCTGGGTCTGTTCGAAGTCACGCCCCATGTCGCCGCTCGCAGCCATCGGCATCGGCTCGGAGCGCACTTCGGGCTCGGCCCGCTGCATCGGCTCCATCTCCGGCTCTGGCTCAGCCTGGCGCAGGGGCACGACGTTTTCGGCAGGCTCGCCCGCGAAGAGGTCATCGTCCACGGTCTCGAACGGATCATCCTGGGACAGGAGCGGCCCCGGCTCAGAAGGCTGGTCGCGGGTGATGCGAATGGAGGAGAAGTCGTCGCGCTCGTCGAACGTGTCATTGCCAACGTCAAAGCGCTGGTCGAACAGCTCTTCACCGTCCTCATACATGTCTTTGTTGCGGTTGATGCGCCCATAGACAATGACAAGGGCAATAATGACCCCGAGGAGGAGTATCCCCAGTATCCCGTAGAGGATCATGTCGCTCGTGCTCATTGCCTCACTGGCCCCCGTCAACTGTTCCAAGACACCTTCGACATCTTCGAGTTCTTCATCGACCCTGATGTCAGCGGTGCGTCCCGGTACGAGATTCACAAACCGTGCCATGCTGTCCCACCGGCTACCGCCAGGCCTCGATATACAACGCCTCCGGGCTCCCCAATATGACCCGAAGATGTTCCTATGTCACCGAATGGGCGGCAAGGCGAGATACATGACAGTGTCCACATACCGTTAAAGTTGCAAAAAAGTCTTAGACTGCGCTTTGGCCGCGCCTTGCCCGGTTCCGATTGACCACGGTGGAGAGGCTTCTTAGGTGCATTTCCATGGCTATACGCGAGATCATTACTGTTCCCGACCCGCGCCTGCGCGAGGTTTCCAAGGAAGTCGACGAGGTGACGGACGAGCACCGTGCCCTCATGGATGACATGCTGGAGACCATGTACGCGGCTCCCGGTATCGGCCTCGCGGCGATCCAGGTGGGTGTCCCGCTCCGGATCATCGTCATGGACATCGCGGACAAGGAAGAGGGCCCGCAGCCCCGGTACTTCGTCAATCCGCGCATCATCGACCCGGCTGAAGAGACTGCGCCTTACGAAGAGGGCTGCCTCTCCGTGCCCGATGCCTATGAAGAGCTCGAGCGCCCCGCGACCTGCGTGGTCGAGTATCTCGACTATGAGGGCAAACCACAGCGGCTCGAGGCTGACGGCCTCCTCGCGACCTGCATCCAGCATGAGATGGATCACCTCGAGGGCATCCTCTTCATCGACTATCTCTCGCGACTGAAGCGCGACCGGATCGTCAAGCGTCTCAAGAAAGAGGCGAAACTCAAGGCCAAAGAGGGCGACAAGGCCCTCGCCGCCGCGGAATAAGCTCCATGCGCATCGTCTTCATGGGCACGCCGGAGTTTGCCGTTCCGGCGCTGAGCGAGCTTGTCGCCGCAGGCCACGAGATCGCAGCCGTCTACACCCAACCGCCCCGCCCCCGCGGACGGGGCCACAAGCTGCGCCCCTCACCGGTCGGAGCGCTGGCTGAGGAGTACGGCCTCGAGGTCAGAACCCCCACCACCATGAAGGCGCCGAGCGAGGCCGCAGCGCTGGCAGAGCTCAAGCCTGACGTCGCGATCGTCGTCGCCTACGGCCAGATCCTGCCCCAGGCTGTCCTCGACGTGCCCGAGCATGGCTGCCTCAACCTCCACGGCTCGCTCCTCCCCCGCTGGCGGGGCGCAGCACCGATCCAACGCGCGATCATGGCGGGCGACAAGGTGACAGGCGTTCAGGTCATGCGCATGGAAGCAGGCCTCGATACCGGCCCCGTCCTCCTCTCCGAGACCGTGCCCATCGCGGACGATGAGACCTACCAGAGCCTCCACGACAAGCTCGCCCCCGTTGGCGCAGGCCTCCTTCCCCGCGCCCTCGCAGCGCTGGAGCGCGGCGGCCTTCAGGAAACGGTCCAGTCCGAAGACGGCGTCACCTACGCCAAGAAGATCACTGCCGACGAAGCGCGCATCGACTGGACCCAGCCCGCGAGCGTCATCGATCCGCAGATCAGGGGGCTCTCCCCCTTCCCGGGCGCCTTCGCGCAAGTCGCAGGCGACCGGGTGAAGCTCCTCATGTCCGCGCAAGGCACCTCCACCGAAAAAACTCCGGGCACGGTCCTTTCTGCCGACGAACACGGCCTCTCCGTTGCTTGCGGCGAAGGCACCTCCCTTCTCGTCACCCGCCTCCAGCGAGCGGGCAAGGCAGCCCAGAACGCTGAAGAGTTCTTCCGCGGTTTCTCCATTGATCCGGGCACGGTGCTCTCGTGATCGAGCGGCCCTTCTGGCGCTACCGGCTCGAAATCGAATATGATGGCGGGCCCTTCGCAGGCTGGCAGCGCCAGACCAATGCTCTCTCGGTGCAGCAGGTGATTGAGGATGCCGCTGCCAAGTTTACCCAAGGCACAGCCCATTGCTACGGAGCGGGCCGCACTGACACAGGTGTCCACGCCCGCGCGATGACCGCCCATCTCGATCTTCCGAAGGAAGTTGATCCGTTCACGGTTCAAAACGCGCTCAACGCTCTAATCAGGCCCCACCCCGTCGCCATCCTCTCAGCGGAAGAGGTCAGCGAGGACTTCCATGCGCGCTTTTCGGCCAAGGAGCGTCAGTATCTCTACCGCTACGTCACCCGCCGCGCGCCGCTCGCGCTGGAGGCAGGCAAGGCCTGGCAGGTCCCCTATGCCCTCGACGCCGAGGCGATGGCAGAGGCGGCGCAGCACCTCGTCGGCAAGCACGACTTCACCACTTTCCGCTCGTCGCACTGCCAGTCGAAGAGCCCGCACAAGTCGATCACCGAAATCAACGTCACCCAAGACGAAGAGCGCATCGACCTCTTCCTCAGGGCACCGAGCTTCCTGCACAATCAGGTCCGCTCGATCGCAGGAACCCTCGACCGGGTCGGCGCTGGCCGCTGGTCAGCTGACGACGTGAAAGACGCCCTCGAAGCGACCGACAGGACCCGATGCGGCCCCGTCGCGCCTGCTGAGGGCCTCTATTTCCTGAAGGCTGTCTACTAATCCGCCGCAGGCACAGGCGTCGAAGGCATAAGTCCCACCGCTTGGAAGAGCAGCGACAAGACCACCGCCGCTGCCATCGAGACGATCAGCAGGAGGACGATCACGCCGACCGTACCCATCGGCGTCGTGCCGAGCGCCCGCCTCAGGACTCCCCAGCGCAGCCACACCGACAGGAACGCCACCAGCAGGGTCGCGAATTGCGCCATCCCCGCCATCCCTGCGACGAGGAAGAGCCCGATCCCCAGACCCTGCGCCATGCGCGAGATGAAGATCGACCAATTGTAGCCGATGATCAGGGGGCTGATCTTCCAGCCGATCTCACGCCGCTGGGCGAGGTTCGTGATGAGAAGAAGCTCCACACCCCATGAGACGAGGAGCGTGATGACCTGCGCCACCGCGTTGGCCACCGCTCCGGCAGGCGCCACCTGCACCACCGTCTGTTCGAGGAGGATGCGCCGCGCACCCTCCGCCGCGACGAGGTGCGGCAGGATCGCAAGAGGCACCGCCCAGAAGCTCATGAACACCGCTTCGGCGGACATGTCGTGCTTCTCGGCCCAGTCGGGATCACCCTTCGCCATCGAGAAGGTCATGGAGATGGCCGAAGAAATCGAACGCGCCGAAAGCATCAAAGACCGTCCTTATAAAGAGCGATAATCTCGCTGTAGATATCCGTCAGGCGCTCAACGTCCACCGCCGGGACCTGCTCGTCCACCTGATGCATCGTCTGCCCCGACAGGCCGAACTCGACGCAGGGGCTGACCTTGGCGATGAAGCGCGCATCGGATGTGCCGCCTGAGGTCGATAGCTCAGGCGCGCGGCCCGTGACCTTGCGCACCGCCTTTGTGACCAGCCCTGCGAGCGCCGGGTCCTCGTTGAGGAATGCTTCGCCGCTGACCCGCGGGTGCCAGCTCCATTTGGCGCCGCCCGCCGCCTCGCCGATCACCGTCTCCAGGTGCGCGACCAGCGTCTCCCCGGTCCAGTTTGGATTAAAGCGGACGTTCAGCCTGATCCACGCGTCTGCAGGGATCACATTCTCCGCCGTCTTCGCGCTACCCCAGCCTGTCACTTCGAGGTTGGAAGGCTGGAAATGCTCATAGCCGCCGTCGAGGTCGAGGCTCGCCAGCGCTTCGGCGATGTGGGCAGCGGCTGGCATCGGGTTCTCCGCGCGGTGCGGGTACGCCACGTGGCCCTGACGGCCCTCGATGGTGATGATGGCATTCATCGAGCCGCGACGGCCGACCTTCATCATGTCGCCCAGCACTTCGCGGCTCGTCGGCTCACCCACGAGGCAATGGTCAAAGCTGTATCCCTGCTCCGCCATCCAGCCGAGCATCTTCTTGGTCCCATCGAGACCCGGGCCCTCTTCGTCACCTGTGATCAGGAGCGACAGCGGCGGCGTCCCCTCCGCCCGAGCAATGGCCGCGAGGAAGGCCGCAATAGCGCCCTTCATGTCCGACGCACCGCGTCCACGCAGCATCCCGTCCTCCACCGAAGGCTCGAAGGGCGGGCTGGTCCAGGCATCGACCTGTCCCGGCGGGACGACATCGGTATGCCCGGCAAAGCAGAGCCGCTGGCCCTGCCCCCGCGTCGCATAGAGGTTCGGCACGTCGCCGAAGGTCACCCGGTGAACTTCGAACCCGAGCCGCTCGAGCCAGGTCTCAAGAAGGTCCTGCGCCCCCGCATCGACCGGCGTCACCGACGGGCAGGCCATCAGCGCCTTGGCGAGAGCAATCGGGTCGTGGAGAGGCGTTTCGGTCATCAGGCTTTGATGGGGAAGGATTGGCGCGCTGGCAACCGACGTCAGGAAAACCTGTCCGCGATAGCGAGAGCTTCGCCATACTCCCGGATGGCCGCCACTTTCGCTTCGAAGGCGCTCCAGTCGTCGGCTTCGGTGATCGGGTCCCAAAGCGCCTCGACATCGTCAGGCAAGAGCGTCGGCGGCTCGCGGCGGAAGATCGGATGCTCAGCCCGCTCGGGCTGCAACGGTTCGTAAGCATCCAGCCTGCGGATGATCTCCTCCCCGGCATAGGTATCAGAGTGGGGAGAGCGGAGCCTTTTGCCGCGGCCAGCGCTGCCGGCAAAGAGGTCGAAGAAGGCGCGCTCTAAGGGTAGCCTTGTCTTGTTGAGGAAAACGAAAAGGTCGCTGGCGAAGGACTGATCCGCCTGCGGATCGCTTGGGCGCACGCCCAGACGCCTGAGGATCGCATCGGGAAACGCCTTCGCATAGGCATCGGGGTAGACTTCGAGAACGTCCTTCAGCTCCTCCGGGTCGCCGATCGGCCTCAGCGCGTCGGCCAGCGCCGCAAGGTTCCAGTAGATCGCTTCCGGCTGGCGGCCAAAAGCATAGAGCCCCGTTCGGTCAAAGCTCGCAGCCGTCCAGCCAGGGTCGACCGTCGGCGTGAACTTCCAAGGTCCGTAGTCGAAGCACTCCCCGGTTATGTTCATATTATCCGTATTGAGAACACCGTGGGTGAACCCTGCCGCCATCAGGCGCGCCGCGTGCACCGCCATCCGTTCCGACACCGCGCGGAGCAGGCCAGCAGCGTCGCCTTCCGCAAGCGCCGGATAGAACTCGTCCCGCACATAAGCGAGTAGCCGCGCCATCCCCTCCTCGTCCTTGAGCGCAGCAAGCCGCTGGAACGTGCCAAAGCGGATATGGCTGTGGCTCAGCCGTACCATCACAGCCGAGCGCGTCGGCGAGGGTTCGTCATAGCGGTGGAGATCTTCTCCCGTTTCAATAACGCTCAGTGTGCGGGACGTCGGCACGCCAAGCGCCTCGAGCATCTCCGTCGCTAGCACCTCACGCACCGCGCCTTTCAGCGTCAGCCGACCGTCGCCATCACGGGAGAACGGCGTCCGGCCTGATCCCTTGGTGCCTAGGTCCATGAGGCGCCCGGCGCCATCCCTCAGCTGCGCGAAGAGAAAGCCGCGCCCATCGCCGATGTCAGGATTATACACCCGGAACTGGTGGCCATGATAGGCGAGCGCCAGAGGCTCAGTGAGACTGTCAGGGAGCGGATCGAACCGCGCAAAATGCCGGGCCCAATCCTCATTGGACAGCTGAGCCAGGCCCACCTCCCCGGCCGCCCGGTCGCTCCGGTAACGGAGGATCGCCTTGGGGAAATTGGCGGGTTCAACGGGCCGGAGAATGTCCGGCCCGAGGCTCAGTATGGGTTGGTCTGCCAAGCTCTAAAGCTCAGCTGATCAGAACTTCGGAGCGTAGGGGTCCGGCTTGAAGCTGAGCGGTGCCTCGTCGATCACGACGATGCCGCCCGGGCCAATCTCGAGGATCGCGAGACCACGCTCGACCATGCCCTCGGGCGTCAGGCGGAAGAGACCGTCTGCACCGATGAAACCGTTGGGGTTCGTCAGCATCGCCTCGGAATAAGGGTTCGGCACCTTCGACTCGGCCAGCCGCGCAGCAATCAGCGTCGCGTCATAAGCAAGCGAGGCAAGCCTCGGCGCCGTCTCGCCATAGGCCGCACGGTAGCGGGCGTTGAACCCGCGCGAACGCTGCGGGTCAGGCGCTGCGAACCAGCCACCCCGGAGCGCAGGCTCACCCTTGAGGCCCGGATTGTTCCATGCGGACACGCCGAGCAGCTTGATCTCGCGAACATCGACATCATTGTAGGGAAGAAGCGGCGCCAAAGCCCTCAGGAGGCGGCCTGACTCAGGCAGCAGCACGGCCTGGAAGCCGTCATAGGCGGGATCATAGGTCTCGCTCGGCACATCTGCCCGACCGATCGGATCAGCGAGATCGTCGTTCGAGATCCGCGGACCATACCGGTCCACCGTCGCCGGCGGTTCACGCAGATCATCTTCATCCGGACGCAGGCGGTCCTCGATCGGACGCGGGCCGCGAGGCTTCACATATTGCGGGATGAACCCGGGCGCTGCGAACTCGGCGAGGCGCGCTGCCGGAGCGCGCATCGAATCAGGGGTCCGCTCGTAGACCTCTTCATGCACGAGCTGGCCGCCGCCCACATAGATCTGCTCGCGGAAGGCGTCCGACACTCGGCTACCATACTCGGTGAGGGGCGCGAGAAGGCCGAAACGGGCGTAGCCCTGCGAGAGCGCATATTGCGTCACGCGCTCGATCTCAGGCTCAGGCGGGAAGCTCAGGAGGTAGACGCCGTCGCCCGATACCCGCCGGTCGGTCGAGAAGGCCACGACAGGAATGTTCTGCGCCCGCGCGATAGGAGAAATCGCATCGACGCTGCTCGCGAAGAGCGGGCCGAGGATTATGTCAGCACCGCCGCGGATGGCGTTCTGCGCCGCAATCCGGGCGCCCTGCGGGGTGCCTTTGGTGTCTTCTGGGATCAGCAGGAAGCTTTTGTTGCCGCTCTCGAAGGCGACCATCTGCGCTGCCTTGAGCATCGATTCGGCGAGGTCCTGGACGCTCGGACGTTGGTCGTTGAGCGGCAGGAGCAGCGCAACGCGCACAACCCGGTCCTCATCGAGGTCAGGAAGGGTGATCGGCTCCTCGAGGCCCACAGGATCTTCGGTGGCCACGGGATCGATGTCATCGGTCTTGCCGGGTCCACCACCGGTCGTGCTGCAGGCCGCTGCGAAGAGGACAAGCCCTAGAGCTGCAAGGCGTTTTTGCCAGTTGGAAAGAGGCGCGATCGTCATGTCAGGAACTCCCTAGCCTCCGGCATACCCAGCCTTTGCGACACCGACAACACACTTAACAGCCTTAGGCAGTTCCTAGGGGGGCAGGACCAGTGCTATTGCGCGTTTGCCTATGTTATCGAGTCTGCGCGGAAGGGCCCGCCGATCGTGTTGAAGTTTTTTGTCGAGCTCAGGCGCAGGAGCGTCTTCAGGGTGGCCGGCGGCTATGCGGTGCTCGCATGGCTGCTGATCCAGCTCGCCATCGCGCTCGAAGCGACCCTTCTCCTGCCCGCGTGGTTCGACAGTGGCGTCACGGTCCTCCTCATCCTCGGCTTTCCCGTGGCAGTGATCCTCGCCTGGGCTTTCGAGATGACGCCCCAGGGGATCAAGCGCACGGACTATGACCCGGACGCAGACCCCGACCATGAGCATCTGCGCCTGCGCGTTGCTGATGGCGTCATTGCCATCGCGCTCGTGGCCCTCGTTGGCCTCACCACTTGGAACCTGACCCGCGAGACCCCGCGCTCCGTCGAGGTCCCCCTCGGCGAAGTCGCCGCCTCGGCCCTCACCGAAGAGCCCGAGCGGACAGTCCCTGAAGGCCCCTCCTCCATCGCCGTCCTGCCCTTCGCCGACATGAGCGCAGCCCAGGACCAGGCCTATTTCTCCGACGGCATTGCCGAGGAGATCCTGAACGCCCTCGTCAGGATCGACGGCCTGCGGGTCGCCGGGCGAACCTCCGCGTTCGCTTTCAAGGGATCAGAGCGCACCCTCAGCGAGATCGGCGAGACCCTGAATGTCGGGCACATCCTCGAAGGCTCGGTCAGGAAAGACGGCGACCGGGTGAGGATCACCGCGACGCTGATCGAAGCGGACACCGGCTTCAATCTGTGGTCCGACACGTTCAACGAGACCCTCGACAATGTCTGGGACACCCAGGAGCAGATTGCCCGCGCCGTGGCGCGGGAGCTCAAGGGCATGATGACCGAGAGCGGCGGCGAACGGCTCGCCGATCAGCTCACAGATGACCCCGTCGCTTACGACCTCTTCCTGAGAGGTCGCGATCTCGTCAATCAGGCGTGGGGCATCGACACCCTCCCCCGCGCAGTCCTGTTCCTCCAGCAGGCGGTGGAGCGTGACCCCGAGTTCGTCGCCGCGTGGGAGCTTCTCTCCTACGCCAACTTCCTCCTGCCCACCTATTCCCGGGTCCAGTCGCAGGACCCCTACATGGCCACCGCCGAAGAAGCCGCGCGCAAGGTCATCGCGCTCGAGCCGACGGACCCTGCGGGCCATTCGCTGATCGCCAGCCTGCGCCTCGCCGACAACCGCTTTGCCGAGGCGCTCAAACGCAGCGCCCTTGTGAGGAAGCTTGGCCCCGATGATCCGGAGGCGAACTATGGCCACGGCTACCGCCTCTCCGTCATCGGCAACTCCCGCGACGCTCTTCCGCTTCTTGACGAGGCCCTCGACGCCAATCCCAGCAGCGGGCTCTGGCTCAACGCCCAGGCCGTCGCCCGCCTCAACGCAGGCGACCTCGAAGGCGCTCGTCAGTCTGCAGAGCGCAGCTTCGAGCTAGGCTTCCCCGGCGCCGCGTTCATCATCGGCGACATCATGCTGATCGAAGGAAAGAAGCGCGCTGCCTACGATTACCTGATCGAGGCCTATGACAGCCTTTCCTACATCGCGCCCGAATTTGCCGACCGGGATCAATGGGTTCTCGCAGGCCGCGCCCTTTACCTCGAGGAGAAACCGGCGCAGGCCCTAGCGCTCCGGCGGGTCACCGAGGCCCGCGCCGCGCCCGAGATCGCCATGAGCACCTCCATCATGAACGCCCTCCTCTCCATGGGCGAAGCCGAGCTCTTCATGGAAGCCTTCGAGGCGGAACCTTACGCCAACGGCTCCTATGTCCTGAGCCGCCTGTGGGACGGCCGCGAGGCTACGACGAAGATCAGGACCCACCCGGACTTCCCTCAGTGGGCCGATCAAGTCGGCCTCGTCGAGGCATGGCAGCAATTCGGCTGGCCTGAGAAGTGTACGCCTCGCTCAGGAACCGACGGCTCGGACGGCCAGTTCACCTGTGTCTGATTTCCGGCAGCTGAAGCCGCTCCAGCCTGGTCTCCATGTTGCCGCCACCCCCATCGGCAATCTCGGCGACATCACGAGGCGCGTCGAACAGGCCCTCGTCCATGCCGACCGCGTCCTCTGCGAGGACACCCGCGTCACCGGCAAGCTCTACGCAGCACTGGGCCTCGAGCGTCCTCCGCTCACCCCCTATCATGAGCACAACGCCGCCGAAGTCCGTCCACAGATCATCGCGGATCTCAAGGAAGGCAAGGCCATCGTCCTCGTCAGCGACGCAGGCACGCCGCTCATCTCCGATCCCGGCTACAAGATCGTCCGCGAGGCAAGAGACGAAGGCATCCCCGTCTTCACCCTCCCCGGCGCAAGCGCCCTCACCGCGGCCCTGTCCATCGCAGGCGCGCCGACCGACCGCTTCACTTTCTACGGCTTCCTGCCCAAGCCAGCCATGACTCAGCACCGTCTGTTCAGTGAGCTGAAGTCACGCGGGGAGACCGCCGTCTTCTACGAAAGCGGCCCGCGCCTCGCAGCAAGTCTCGACATGCTCGACCGGGTCCTCGGGCCACGCCGGGTGTCGATTTGCCGTGAGCTGACAAAGCTCCACGAGGAAGTCGTCGAAGGCTATGCGTCAGAGCTCTCCGAGCGCTACCGGGACCAGCCGCCCAAAGGGGAAATCGTCCTCGTCGTCCATCCGCCCGAGAAGGACTATGACGCACCGAGCCTCGACGATGTCCTCGCCCGCCTCATGGCCACCGAGAGCCTCCGCGAATCAGCCCGCATGGCCGCCGAGATCACCGGCCTTCCGAAGAAAGAATGCTATGCCCGCGCCCTCGCGCTCAAGGAGGCAGGAGGCTGAGCGGCAGGGCCGCATCGCCGAGACCCTCGCCACGATCCTCCTCATGCTGAAGGGCTACCGCATCCTGGCCCAGCGCTTCCGCGCGCAAGGCGGCGAGATCGACATTGTCGCCAAGAAGTCCGGCACCCTCATCTTCGTCGAGGTGAAAAAGCGGACATCGACCGAGGCTGCCCGCCTCTCCGTCACGCCCCGCAACCAGCAGCGCATCCGGGCCGCTGCAAACCAATGGCTGGCCCGCAAAGCCAAGCGCATCGACGTGCCCATACGCTACGATATCGTCGCCGCAGGGACTTTTTCGCTCAGGCATTTCCGCGACGCTTTCCGCTGAAAGGCATTGGAACTCTTGGCGACGCCTCATAAGTAGGCCCTAATGCCGCAGGAGAACCCCGCCATGCTCCGCCCGATCCTTGTCGTCTTCGCCGCCCTGACCCTCACCGCCTGTGTCCAGAACAGGACCCTTGGCGACCGGCTCGACGATTCCGCCGCCAGCGTGAACCTCAAGTCGAAGCTCCTTTTCGACCGCGAGGCCAAGACCGGCGACATCGACATGACCATTTTCGAAGGCCGGCTGCTCCTGACGGGCACGGTCCCAACCGAAGGCGACTCGATCCTGATCGAGGAGAAAGCCCGCCGCATCCCGCAGGTCCGCGAGGTCATCAACGAGATCCTCGTCCTCCCCCGGACCACGGTGGGCCAGGGCACGCGCGATGCGTGGATCGACCAGAAGCTCGAAACGGCCCTCATCGCTGATACCGGCGTGACGGCTGGCAACTACCGCGTCCTCGTGAGCCAAGGGGTCGTCTACCTCCTCGGCGTCGCCCAAGGGCCCAATGAGCTCCGCCGCGTCACCGGACAGGCCCAGGCCATCGCAGGGGTCAAGGAAGTGGTGAGCCACGTCATCTATCTCAGGGATCCGCGGAGACCTCAGTGACCCAGACGCTCGTCGAAACCCGCGCCTTCATCGCCGTCATGCTCGTCTCGGGCGTCATCGCGATGATTTTCGGGTTCGTCGAGCTCGGCACAGACAGCGGCCCTGCCTCCGCAGCCCTTTCCTTCCTCATCGCTGCGTCCTTCTTCATCGTCGCCGCGATTTCCCTCTGGAGACGCAGTGCGCATCGCCATTCAAACTGACCCGTTCAGTGGTCTGATCATCAAGGGCGACACGACCTTCGCCATGGCCCTCGAGGCGCAAGAGCGCGGCCACGAGATCTGGGAATACCAGCCCCAGCACCTGCAGCTGAGAGGCGACGAAGTCTTCGCCCGCGCCCGCAAGCTGTCCAAGCTCATGGATACCCAAGGCGAGCACGTGATCCACGGCGAGGAAGAGGTCCTGGACCTTTCCTCCGTAGACGTTGTCCTCATCCGCCAGGACCCGCCCTTCGACATGGTCTACCAGACCGCGTGCTACATCCTCGAAAAGCTGCCTGAGAACGTCCTTGTCCTTAACGATCCGGCCGAGATCCGCGGCGCGCCGGAAAAGCTCTTCGTCATGGACTATCCCGAGCTCATGCCGACCACCCTCGTCACCAGTGACGAGCAGGCGCTCAGGGCCTTCCGGGAGGAGCATGAGGAGATGATCCTCAAGCCCCTCTACGGCAATGGCGGCGCCGGGGTCTTCCGCATACGTCCAGGTGACGAGAACTTCAGCTCGCTTCTCGAGATGTTCCTCGAAGGCGACCGCCCCCTGCCCGTTATCGCGCAAGGCTACCTCAAGGAAGTCAGAGGCGGCGACAAGCGCGTCCTGATCCTCGACGGCGAGCCCGTCGGCGCCATCAACCGCGTCCCGGCAGAAGGCGAAGCCCGTTCCAACATGCATGTGGGCGGCCGAGCCGAAGCCTCGGACCTCACTGAGCGCGACCTCGAAATCTGCGCCGCCATCGCGCCCGAGCTGAAAGAGCGCCGCCTCGTCTTCACGGGCATCGACGTCATCGGCGGTATGCTGACGGAAATCAACGTGACCAGCCCCACCGGCATAAGGGAGCTCAAGCGCTTCGGAGGCCCCGACATGGCCGCCCTCTTCTGGGACTGGGTCGCGAACGAGAAAGCGGCATGACCGAACTCCTCACCGAAACGACGGGCGGGATCACCACCCTCACCTTCAACCGGCCCGAGGCGATGAACGCCTTCACGCCGACCTTGCTTGAAGCCCTCGTCCGTGAGCTGAAGGCCATTGGCGAGGAGACCAGCGTCATCATTCTGAAAGGCGCCGGCCCCTGTTTCTCCGCAGGCGTCGACCTCAAGGTCCTTCAGAAAGCCACCCTCAAGCATGGCCGGGTCGGCGGGGTCTTCGACGGCCCAGCCTCCGAGGCAGCCTCTGCCGTCAGGCAAGTCCCGCTCCCCGTCATCGCACAGGTGCACGGAGCATGTTTCACGGGCGCGCTGGAGATGGCGCTCCACTGCGACTTCATCATGACCACCGGGGAGACGAAGTTCGGCGACACCCACGCCAAGTTCGGCATCCGCCCCACCTGGGGCATGAGCCAGATGCTGCCCAAGGCCGTGGGCCTCAGAAAAGCCCGTGAGCTGAGCTTCACCGCACGGACCTTCTCCGGCGCAGAAGCCGCTCAGTGGGGCCTCGCCAACGCAGCCTTCGAAGAC
Source organism: Parvularcula mediterranea (assembly GCF_013085255.1). Taxonomy (GTDB): domain Bacteria; phylum Pseudomonadota; class Alphaproteobacteria; order Caulobacterales; family Parvularculaceae; genus Parvularcula; species Parvularcula mediterranea. The sequence goes on along the minus strand of NZ_JABFCX010000002.1, from coordinate 1,366,934 downwards.
GAAGCCGCGCTAGACGGCGCGGTCATGAAGGCCGCCTCGGCCATAGCGCGCAACTCCAAAGGCGCCGTCGCTGCGTACAAGGAGCTTTTCGCACTCTCCGCGGAGAACCGCCCTCTAGAAGACGCACTCACCGAAGAAGTCGCCCGCGAGTTCGAGACCATCACCGACACGGCCGACCGCCTCTCGGGCTTTGGCAAAAAGTAGCAAGGCAGCTTTCACACCTCCCGGTGTGACCGAGCAGGCGGTCCCGCGAACAGGCTCTCAGAAGCCACAAGCGAGACCGCCATGAAACGCCTCCTCCTAGCCGCCTCTGCCGCCCTGACCGTCGGCACCGTCCTCATCCCTCAAGCTTCCTTCGCTGCCTCCACCGTCGCCGTGCAGGAGGCCGAAGTCCTCCTCTCCGGCTCCTTCGAAGGCCGTGAAGGGAAACAGGGCCGCGGCACCGCCCGCATCATCCTCGAAGGCGGCAAGCTGTTCCTCGAATTCGAAGACTTCCGCACAAGCCGAGGCCCCCAGCTTGAAGTCTGGATCGCCGCCGGCCCCGTGCGCAGCAACTCGGAAGCGGAAGCTGCGAGCTATCTAGAACTCGCCCCCCTCCAGTCCGCACGCCAGAAATCCCAGCGCTACGAACTGCCCGCAGACTTCGACCTCGATGACGCCAAGAGCATCGTGATCTGGTGCAAGCCGTTCAGGATTCTCTTCGCTTCCGCGGAGTTATCCTGATCACTGCAGACTATGCTTGCGTTCTCTTAATGTTCCTGCCACGCCGAAGGGAACGAGGAGAATCGCATGGTCGCGGAAGTCACGAGCTTCGCCTTCGAAGGCGTCGAGGCCCGCGAGGTCACGGTCCAGGCCCACATGACCGGCGGCAATCCGGCCGTCGTCATCGTCGGCCTGCCGGACAAGTCGGTCAGCGAAGCGAAGGACCGGATCTCTGCTGCGTTCTCCGCTATCGGCCTGGGCCTGCCGCCCAAGCGGATCACGGTGAACCTCGCGCCTGCCGACCTGCGCAAGGAAGGCAGCCATTTCGACCTCCCCATCGCCCTCGCGCTGATGGCCGAAATGGGCGCGATCCCGAGGGATGCCGTCGAAGGCATGGCCGTGATCGGAGAGCTCGGGCTCGACGGCACCATCGCCAAGACAACCGGCGCCCTGCCCGCCGCCGTCGCCGCGAACAGCCTAGACCTCGGCCTCATCTGCTCCGAAGCCTCGGGCGCTGAAGCGGCGTGGGCTGGCGGTGACGCCAAGATCATCGCCGCGAAAAGCCTGGTTCAGCTCGCCAACCACTTCAAAGGCACGCAAGTCCTCGCCCAGCCTAAGCCGGGGCCTCTCCTCCCGACAGAAAGCGTGCCGGACCTCGCCGACGTCAAAGGCCAGGAAACGGCCCGCCGCGCCCTCGAAGTCGCAGCAGCAGGCGGGCACAATCTGGTCCTCATCGGCCCGCCGGGGTCAGGCAAGAGCATGCTGGCCTCAAGGCTTCCCGGCCTCCTGCCGCCGTTATCCCCCGAGGAAATGCTCGAAGTCTCGATGATCCAGTCCGTCGCCGGGCTCATCAGCGATGGCGCCCTCTCCCGCTCAAGACCTTTCCGCGCGCCGCACCACTCCGCCTCCATGGCCGCCATGGTCGGCGGCGGCATGCGCGCCAAGCCGGGCGAAGCGTCGCTTGCCCACCGGGGCGTTCTCTTTCTCGACGAACTGCCGGAGTTCTCAGCCCCCGTTCTCGACAGCCTCCGCCAGCCGCTAGAGACAGGCGACATCCTCATCGCGAGGGCCAATGCCCATGTCCGCTACCCCGCGCGCTTCCAGCTCGTCGCCGCCATGAACCCCTGCCGATGCGGCGCCATGTGCATCCGCGGGCCGTCCTGCGCGCCCAAGTACCAGTCCCGGGTCTCAGGCCCTTTCCTCGACCGCATGGACATCACCATCGAGACCCCACCTGTCTCCGCCCTCGACCTCGCAAGCCCTGCCGAGGGGGAGGACACCGCAACCGTCGCCGCTCGCGTCCTTGCCGCCCGCGAGGCCCAGAAGGAACGCGGGCCGATCAACGCCCAACTCGGGGAAAGCGCCCTTACCCAGGCCGCCCAGCCCGACGATGCTGGCCTCGGCCTCCTCCGCCGCGCCTGTGAGCAGCTCAACCTCTCCGCCCGAGGCTATACCCGCATCCTGCGCGTGGCCCGGACCCTCGCAGACCTCGACGGATCGGATGCGCTCCGCAGGGTTCACATTGCAGAAGCCATCAGCTTCAGACGTCCTGAACCCGCCGCCATCAAAGCGCCCGGCTGAACAAACGGGACGGCAACACTCTCGTGATAGTATCTCGGCTCGCACAGCCAAGGGAACGCTGTCACCCATGCCTACGCCTGCCCTTTCGATCGAGCACCTCTCCGCCGCCGCGTTTCTCACGGACGCGCTCACCGGGATCGTCACCGCTCGAAACGCAAGAGCGCAGGAACTGGGCCTTCCGCCCGAGGCTGTCTTCAAATCAGAACGCTGGCCCGCCGCGTGGGACGTGAAGCCGATCGCCCAGGGCCAGTGGCAGGTCACGGCCGAGCTCGGGCAGCAACGCCGCTCGATCACGCTCGCAACGTCCAGCGCCGCTGATGGCCAGATCCTCCACATCGCCACCGAACTGGACCTGCCCGCTGAAGCCTCTTCCAAGGGTCAGGGTACGGACCGAACGCTCCAGTTCCTCGCCACAATGAGCCACGAGATGCGGACCCCGCTCAACGGCATCCTCGGCATGGCTGATCTCCTGATGGAGACGGGGCTCGATCCCAACCAGTCCAATTTCGCGAAGAACATCAAGCAGAGCGGCGTCGCCCTCCTCGACCTCATCAACGCAATCCTCGACTACGCCAAGCTCGACACGGGTCAGGCCCAGCTGAGGGTTGAGCCTTTCAATCCAACGATGCTCTGTGAGCAGATCGCCGAGCTTCTCGCACCCAAAGCTGCCGAGAAGGGCATCGAGATCAGTGCACTGATCCACCCGCAGGTTCCAAAACGGCTACGTGGAGATGCGTCCAAGCTGCGCCAGCTGCTGATCAACCTCGTCGGAAACGCCGTCAAATTCACCGAACGAGGCGGGGTCATCCTCACCGTGAAGGTCGAGGAGCAACAGGACGGCCGCGCGACCCTCGCCATCGACGTCATCGATACAGGTGTCGGCATTCCGCAGACACTCCTGCCCAACCTCTTCGACGCTTACTCGCGCGACGATAGGGTGGAAGAGCGCTCGATCGAGGGCACCGGCCTTGGCCTTGCGATCGTCAAGCAGCTCACGGAGAAAATGGGCGGTAAGATCCGTGTCGAGAGTGAGGTCAATCTTGGCTCGACCTTCGTTCTGCGTCTGCCCTTTGAAATTGAAGAGGTTGCACCTCGTGAGCGGCCCGAGCCGGTGGCTGATCAGAACGTCGTCCTGCTGACCGACAATGCCGTCCTGTCGCGGGCACTGACGCTGCAGCTCCGGCTTGCAGGTGCCGACAAGGTGACATCGGTGAAGACCGTTGGTGATGCAGCGCGTGCGCTGGCTGGCTCTGACGCCAACCTCCTTCTCTGCGACTATCCGTTTACGAATGATGCCGCACCGCTGGCCACCTCGGCGGATCGCGCGATCGCCCTCCTCCCAACAGGCAAGCGGGACGCCGTCGACCATCTTCGCGAGATAGGCTTCCCCGTCTACCTCACCAAACCCATCCGCCAGCGGAGTTTCCTCCGTGTCCTTGCCGGAGATGATCTCAGCATCACCCAAGACGAGCTCGACCGCGCGGAGCGCGAGCGTAAGGAAGAGGTCAAGGACGTCGGCCCTGCGAACATCCTCCTTGCTGAGGACAACGACATCAACGCCGTTCTCGCGCGCGCGGTCGTTGAGCGCGGCGGCCATAAGCTGACCGTGGTCGGCGACGGGAAGCAGGCTGTCGAGGCTGCTGCAGAAGGCAGCTTCGACATCATCCTTATGGACATGCACATGCCCGTCATGGGTGGTCTCGACGCTGCCCGCGCCATTCGGGACGCAGAGACGGTCAGCCGTGTACCGATCATTGCACTCACGGCAAACGCGCTTCAGGAAGACCAGGATGCGTGCCTCGAGGCAGGCATGGACGACTTCCTGACCAAGCCGTTCGAGCCCGGAACGCTGCTAGGGCTGATCTCGAAATACCTCGACGCCGCTCAGCCGGCCAACCCTTCGGCGAGAAGCGCCGTCAGCTGATCAAGAACGAGGCGACCGCTCGGGCTCGCCCGCAGCCGGCCATCCTGTTCGGTCAGCAGACCTGCTTCGACAAGCGGCCCGGCGCATTCCAGCACACCGGGCGCATCGTCCCCCAGCCGCGACAGATCGAGCCCCGCCACGGGCCTGAGGCCACCAGCCAGCGCTTCCAACCGCACGTCGGAGAGGGACAGTTCTTCGACCACCAAACGCTCCGCCTGCGGAAGGGAGGGGTAGCGCACAGGCACGGCAGCGCCCCGCGTCGCCACCCACTTTGCCTCGCCCCCTAAACGGCCATGGGCACCGGGGCCGATACCGATCCATTCCGCATCCTGCCAATAAAGGCTGTTATGCCGCGCTTCAGACCCCGGCTTGGCGTGGTTCGACACTTCGTAGGCAGGCATCCCCGCCGCCTCCGTGACCTCTTGCGTGACCTCGTAGAAGTCAGCGGCGCGATCGTCAGGCATGGGGATGAGCCTCCCCTTTTCCGCTGCCCGCCCAAAAGCCGTCCCCTCTTCAATCGTCAGCTGATAAAGCGATAGATGGTCCGCACCAAGATCACAGGCAGCAGCAAGAGCATCTCGCCATGCGCCAAGCTCCTGATCCGGGAGCGCGTAGATCAGGTCGAAGCTCACATCGGAGAAAACACGCAACGCTTCATCGAGCGCGCTTCGAGCCTCGCTCGCATCATGGTTGCGCCCGAAGAACTTAAGCTCGGCATCATCGAAGCTCTGTATACCAAGCGACAAGCGGTGAAAGCCAAGTCCCGCAAGCATTTCGAACCGCGACGCATCATCGGGGTTCGCCTCAACCGTCAGCTCGCAAGTCTCTTCGCGCCCGAACAGGCGCTCCGCCTCGGACAGCACAGCTTCCGCCACGGAAGGAGGGATCAGCGAAGGCGTCCCGCCCCCGAAATAAATGCTCCGCAGGGCCCGCTTCTCGGTGAGCTCGGCATAGAACCGCAGGTCATCGAGAAGCACTTCCGTCCACGCAGCTTCATCGACCGCGCGATTTTTGGCGATGGTGAAGTCGCAATAGGGACAGATCCGTGCACAGAAGGGCCAGTGGACATAGAGCCCAAGGGGTCTCACCCGATAAGCTCCACCATCAGGGCTTCCATCGCCCGCGAGCGGTGGGAGTGCTTCGCTTTTTCCTCAGGGCTCATCTCGGCGAAGGTCCGATCCTCGCCATCAGGGATGAAGCACGGGTCATACCCGAAACCGCCTTCGCCCCGCGGCGGGAAAACCAGCTGCCCCTCGACCTCGCCCCGGGCCGAGATCCGGCGGCCGTCCGGCCATTCGAGGATCAGGACGCTCACGAAGCGGGCCGCGCGGTTATCGCCCGCCGCCTTCACCTCGCGCTCGAGCCGCGCCATCGCTGCGGCAAAATCGCGCTCCGGTCCGCCCCAGTCAGCCGAGTAGACCCCCGGCGCGCCGTCCAGCGCATCGGCCGATAGCCCCGAATCATCAGCCAGAACAGCGAACCCCGAAGCCTTTGCTCCGCTTGCAGCTTTCAGCCCGGCGTTTTCCTCGAAGGTGGTGCCGGTCTCCTCGACCTCAGGCAGGCCAAGGGCGGCGGCGGTTGTGACATCCACGCCTCTCCCATCGAGAAGACGTTTCATTTCCTGCACTTTTCCCTCGTTACGGGTTGCAAGAACAAGGCGGTTTCCGGGAAAGAGGTCCATCCGTTCGCCCTAGGCCGTGCGGGAAGAGATCAGCAAGGGTTGCGGCGATATGAATAATCGTTCATCACGCCTAAGCCTTTTTGTTTATCGATAAAGGATATGAAGCCCGCGTGACCATCCGCGTGACCTTGGACAAGATACTCGCCGAACGCGACATGTCGCTGACGGAGCTGTCCGATCGCGTCGGTATCACCATCGCCAACCTGTCGATCCTGAAGACCGGCAAGGCGAAAGCGGTGCGCTTCACCACCCTCGAGAAGATCTGCGAAGTCCTCGACTGCCAGCCAGGCGACATCCTCGAATACGAGCCCGCCGGGTGACGAAGGCCGGGGCGAGCCACGGTTACTCCGGCAAGCCCCTGGCAGAGAAGCTTGGCATGAAACCGGGGACGGTCGTCCTGCCGATCGGCGCGCCTGCGCACTACCGCGACCTCCTTCCGGGGACCGACGACGTCATCTTCCGCAAGACGGCGAAGTCAGCGGACATCGTCCACCTCTTCTGCCGCCACCGGGCAGACCTCGCGCGCCGCCTGCCGGGTGCGCTCGGCAAGGTGGCCGGGGGCGGGATGCTCTGGATCAGCTGGCCGAAGAAGAGCTCGCCGCTCTTCAAGGACCTGACCGAAGGCGATCTCAGGACCGCGATCCTCCCGACGACGAACTTCGTCGACGTGAAGGTCTGCGCGGTGGACGAGGACTGGTCCGCCCTCAAGTTCCTGCGCCGCAAGGCCTAGCCGCCGAGCGACAGGCCGTCCCGGTAGCGCCTCGATACAGGCACTTCCGCACCGTCCGACATGGTGAGCTTCAGGTCTCCGCTGCCCGTCGGCGCCGCCTCACGGACCTCCTTGGACACCGCGAGATAGCTCCGATGCACACGGACAGCCTCGGTTCCCGCGCTTTCGAGATCATCCGCCACGGCCTTCAGAGTCGTGCGGACGAAATGCTTGCCCTGCCGCGTGTGAAGCTCGGCATAATTGCCCTCGGCCTTGGCCCACAGGACATCGCCAGCCTCAAGAAAGATCGTCCGCCCGCCGGACCGGAACGTCAGCATCCGCGGCGCAGCGCTGGCCTTCGCCGCCGCCAAAGCCCGGCTCTTCTGCGCCAGCTCACGCCCAAGGACGATCAGCATGGCGAGGATGAAATAGGTCAGCGCGTCCTTCCTGAACTCGTAGATGAACTCGCGCGGCAGATTGTCAGTGAAGATGTAGGGCCCGCCGAAAAACACAGGGTGGAGCACCTTTCGAAGCCCGACCATCACCGCGATGTGCAGGCTCGAGAACACCAGCACCCCCACCGCATGCACCCCGGCGATCCGCACCCAGCGATGAACCCCCGGCATCCCCCGCGACACCGCAGCGGCAACCAGCGGCATCAGCGCGAAGATCACGAGGATGCTCGTTCCGTCCCACAGCGCCATCTTCGCCGGTTCAACATCGGAGCCTCTGCCCGCCTCGGTGATCGCGGACAGGACCCCGACCAGCGTCATCGCGACGGTCAGCCCTGCGAACCACCAGAATGTCTGACGGTCCGCCTGCCGGTCTTCCTCGTCAGGGGTCAGCGGAGCCGTCCCTGAAGCCTCGCCGCTTGTCCCAACCCCATGACCAAGCGTCCCTTTTGGCCGCGAGCCGTCACCTGTCGCTGGCGGTCGGGCGAGGCCGTTCCCAACCTTGGCATCGTCAGCAGTTTCACTGGTCATCCGATGTCTTTTCCCCATGCCGCCCCGTCTCACGCCCGCCGCCAAGACCTCGACTGGGTCCGCGTCATCGCTTTCGGGCTCCTCATCTTCTACCATATAGGCATGGCCTATGTGCCATGGGGATGGCACGTGAAGAGCCCCTATGGCTCGGCGGCGTGGGAGCTGCCGATGCTCGCAGTCAACCCGTGGCGGCTGGCGATCCTGTTCTTCATCTCAGGGGTCGCGGTCAGGTTCGCGATCGACAAGCTCGGCAGCGGCAGGTTCGCAGCCTCACGCCTCTTGAGGCTAGGCGTCCCGATCCTCTTCGGCATGGCAGTGTGGGTCATGCCGCAGGCCTATTTCCAGCTCCTCGCCAGCGGAGAGATCGAGCCCGGCATCCTCGCCTTCTGGGGGCAGTACCTTTCGGGCGAGCAGCAGTTCAGCATCACGACGCCGACGTGGAACCACCTCTGGTACATCGTCTACCTGCTCGTCTACATGCTGCTTACCGCCCCTTTTGCAGGGCTCCTGAGGCGGGCGGCAGACTCAAGGTTCTGGAACGCCCTCGCTGCACGGCCGCTCTTCCTGATCGCAGGGATCGCCGCGCCCTTCATCCTCTACGAGTATCTCCTCGAGCCGCGCTTCCCGAACACCAACGCCCTGATTGGCGACTGGAACAATCACGCGCACCGTCTGACCATCTTCCTACTCGGCTTTCTCGCGGCAAAGTCCGAAGGCTTCTGGGAAGGCGTCAGACGCGCCCTGCCCCTCTCGCTGATCCTATTCGCGCTGCTCTTCGCATGGCGAATGCTCATCGAGAGCACGCCAGAAGGCGGCTTCGACGACATCCCAGCCCCTGTGCTCATCATCGGCGGAGCAACCTGGCCAGCGGCCGGGGTCCTTTACGCCTGGACGACGATCCTCTCGATCCTCGGCCTCGCCCAGCGCTTCCTCAGCCAGCCATCGCCCGTGCTGAAATACCTGACCGGCGGCGTCTTCTGCTACTACGTCCTCCACCAGACGATCATCGTCGCGCTCATCGCTTGGCTCGGCCCGCTGAGGCTCGGCGGACCGCTGGAGCTGACCCTCGTCTTCGCAGGAACGACCCTCGGATGCCTCGCAGGCTACGAGCTCCTCCGCAGGATCCCGGGTCTCAGGATCGCCTTCGGCATCAAGGAAAGGTAAGCTTGCGGGAGCGCGGCCCCGGGTGTAGGCGCCGCGCTCCTTTTAAGACCTGTAGCAAGGCAAGAGATATGAGCACGACCCTCCTCGACCGCGCCCCCGCGGTCCAGACCGACCAGCGTACCTCCCTCGTCGGCCTCAACCGCAAAGAGATCGCCCAGCGCCTCGAGACCGATCTCGGCCTTACGAACAAGGAAGCGCGAATGCGCGCGCGTCAGGTGTGGGGCTGGATCTACAATCTCGGCGTCACCGACTTTGCCGAGATGACCAACATCGCAAAGCCCATGCGCGAAAAGCTCGACGACTGGTACACCGTCCCGCGTCCTGAGATCATCGAGCGCAAGGTCTCCGTGGACGGAACGAGGAAGTATCTCCTGCGCTTCGCCCCGGGCGTCGAAGCCGAAGCCGTCTTCATCCCAGGCGTTGGCCGCGCAGGCGCGCTGTGCGTGTCGAGCCAGGTGGGCTGCACCCTCAACTGCACCTTCTGCCATACGGGCACCCAGGCCCTCGTCCGCAACCTGACGGCCGAAGAAATCGTCCTCCAGGTCCTGACGTGCAAGGACGATATTGAGGAATGGCCGTCCGGCAAGGACGAGCGCCAGCTCTCGAACATCGTCTTCATGGGCATGGGCGAGCCCCTCTACAACACCGATGCCGTGGCCCAGTCAATCGACATCATCTCCGATGGCGAAGGCATCTCGATCAGCAGGCGGAGGATCACCGTCTCGACGTCAGGCGTCGTCGGCCAGATGCAGGAGCTCGGCGAAAAGTCCGAAGCGATGCTCGCCATCTCGCTCCATGCGACCAACGACGAGCTGCGCGATGTCCTCGTGCCGATCAATAAGAAGTGGCCGCTGAAGGACCTGCTCCAGGCTTGCCGCGATTATCCGGGTACGTCGAACTCACGCCGGATCACCTTCGAATATGTCATGCTGAAAGGCGTCAATGACAGTGACGCCGAGGCCCATGAGCTTGTCCGGCTGCTGAAAGGCATCCCGGCCAAGATCAACTTGATCCCCTTCAACCCCTGGCCCGGCAGTGACTACGAGTGCTCGAGCTGGTCACGGATCGAAGCCTTCGCCGACATCGTCAACCGCGCAGGCTACGCCTCACCCATCCGTACACCGAGGGGCCGCGACGTCGGCGCCGCCTGTGGCCAGCTCAAGACCGAAAGCGTCAAGAAAAGAGCCTCGGAGCTACGCGCCGAGGCCCTCTACGGAAACGGTCAGCTGCCTGAGTAACCCTCAGACCCACACCCTGGTTTTGAAAGCCACGCCAAGGACGAGGACCAGGGCGACTGCAACAGGGATCGTCGACAGGAGCGCCATATGCTGGGCTGGCGCGACGACCCAGATCAGGGCGTGAGCGACGCCGGCCAGCATGAAGGCCCAACCCGCAAACCTCTTCATGCGGAAAGCCGTCCCCGGATCAGTCCCGCAGGATTTATGCGGAAGGTCCTTTGGCATGGCGTTGCCAAACCAGACCAGGACGAGACCGGCGATCACACCCGAAATACGCTCTGGCTCACCGGACAGCCACCCGAATTCCTGAGCGCGCTCGCCGCCGAAGGCGACCAGTAAGATAAGTACCCCGAAGGTCAGTGCATTTCTTATTTGTCGGTTCATGAGCCTGCTCCTTCCGGTTTTGCTCTTCCAGCCGCCAGTGCATCCGCACCTATGCCGAATTGCTCGGCAAACCCGAGCAGCGCATCTTCGAGGACGGAGATCTGCAGGTGATAGATCACCCGCTTGCCGTCCTTCTTCGCCAGCACCAACCCTGCTTCCTTCAGCACACTGAGGTGCTGGGACATGGTCGGCTTCGAGAAGTCGAACCGGTCCGAAATCTCCCCGGCGGAGAGGGGCCCATCCTTCAGGAGGGACAGGACCTCGCGCCGGGTGGGGTCGGACAGGGCTTTGAAGACTGATGCCATGAATCGTCATTTAGCTAAGCGACTAAATGATGTCAAGACTGGCTTCTTCATCGCAAAACAATAAATGGAACTTTCGCTTCCCGGATGACGCCCATGCTCTTCGCTCTCGCCGCCCTGACCCTCACGGCCCAGCCGATGCCGACCTCGGACATTGAGCTGAGCTTCGACGGCCTCTCCGAAGACGGGCAGGTCGATTTCGAGAAGGCGGCGATGGTCTGGGAGCGCTGCCTCGTCTCCGAAGCGCCGATCAGGATCAGGGTCTCCAAGATCGACCGCGGCCCCACCGGCTTCGCCTACCAGAACGTGGTCCGGAACAAGCGCTACCTGCCCGTCAAAGACGCCTGGTACCCCACCGCCCTCGCCTCGGCCCTCCGCGGCAAACGGGTGAGCGATGAGGACGACATCAACATCTTCATCAAGGAAGAAATGGGCGACGAGACCCGCCACTACTCAAGGAATGACCCGATCCCCGAGGATGGCGTCGACATGATCAATGTCGCCCTCCACGAAATCGGCCACGGCCTCGGGCTCTCATCGGCGACCTTCGTCCCTTGGGAAGGCGAACCCCTCGGCGCGATTGGCAGGCCCAACGGCTTCGTCAACTACTTCAACTACAGCTTCACCCTGCACGAGCAGGACGGCACGCCCCAGCTCTACGACACGTTCCTGAAGCTGGCTGATGGCCGGAAGATCACCGAGGACTTCGGCAATCCCTCCCTCGGCCTCACCTTTGCCCTCGCCAATCCAACCATCCATTTCGACGGCCCCGAGGCGGAGAAGGCCAACAATGGCTTCCCGGTCGGCGTCACGCCCCTCAACGTCAGCCACATCCCAGCGTTTCCAAGGGCCCCCACGCCGGTCATGCTCTCCAACTCAGGCCGCGGCGAGAGCATCCGCAACCCTGACAAGATCATGCTCGGCATGCTCAGGGACCTGGGCTGGACCATCACCGAGGCCTGCTACGACCGCGGGGCATGATAGCGAGGTTCCGCCTTTTCTTAACGTCTCGTTCAGGTTAAGGTCTCCCGACGGTTAGGGGTGGAAACAGAGCCATGACGCGCATCGAGACGATTTTCGGCGGCCTTCTGGCGCTCGGTATCGGAGCAGTTTTCCTCTTTGTTTTCTTGGGTTCGGCGTCTTCGGGGCCGAGTGAGCGCTCCTATGAGCCGGGTCAGACCCGCACCATCTCGACGAAGGCTTCGCTCTCGGGCCTCCTGAGCGACGACCCGGAAGATTATGTCGCCCCGACGACCGCCTGCGAGTGCTACTTCCTCGGCTACGACATGGTCCGCGAGGGCATCAGCTCGACCAGCACCGTCTTCGAAGGCCAGGTCCAGACCTGCTACGACAATGTCGGTGCGATGGGCGCCTCGGCCCTTGGCAAAGGCGCATCCGACGCGGCTGCAGAACCGCGTGAGCGCCGCAGCTGCCGCGCAGGCGACTACCTCTAAGCTTCGCTTCTGAGCGGTCTGTTCATCAGGCCGCCGATCGCTTCATCGACGCCTTGGCGGCCGTCGATTACTGCTGCCACACCTTCTGAAATCGGCATCTCGCAACCGAGCGCCCGTGCCTGCTCCGTCAGAGGACCAGCCGTTGCAGCGCCTTCGGCCACGCTCTTCTGGCTCTCGAGATAGGTCGCAGGATCAGCACCTTCGCCAATCGCCATGCCAAGCGAGAAATTCCGCGACTGGGGCGAGTTGCAGGTGAGGACGAGGTCCCCAAGCCCCGAAAGCCCTGCCAGCGTCTCCGGCTTCGCCCCCATCGCCAGACCGAACCGCTGCAGCTCCGCAAAGCCCCGCGCGATCAGCGCAGCCTTGGCGCTCTCGCCGAACCCCTTGCCCACCGCGATCCCGCAGGCAATCGCCAGCACGTTCTTCACCGCCCCGCCAAGCTCCGCGCCCAGGGGGTCGTCGGAAGCATAGGGCCTGAAGGTCGGCGTCGAGAGTCGCTCCAGCCAGAACGAACGCTGCGCCTCATCCTCAGAAGCCAGCGTCACCGCCGTCGGCAGCCCCCGCGCCACATCCGCCGCAAAGCTCGGCCCTGAGAGGACAGAGCCCTTCGCCTCAGGCCAAGTCTCCGAGAGCACCTTATGCATCGGCGCCATGGAGCCCCGCTCCAGCCCCTTGCAGCATAGCGCCACCGGCAGGTCCGCGCCGCTCGTCGCCTCACGGAACCGCTCGAGCCAACCCCGCGCCGCCTGTGCAGGCACCACGAACAGGAGACCTTCGGCATCCTTGAGATCGGAAGCGACCGACGTCACCGAAAGCGCCTCTGGAAACGCGACGCCGCCGAGATAGCGCGCATTCTCCCGCGCCGTCGCCATCTGGAGCGCCCGCTCCTTGTCACGGCACCAGAGCACCGTCTCCCGGCCAGCCTCGGCCATCAGCACCGCAAGGGCCGTGCCCCATGAGCCAGCGCCGGCCACCATCAGCTTCGCCATCAGACCTTCGCTCCCCGTTTGCCTTTGCCGACCACCGGCGCAGCCTCTCCGTCCAAGGGCCATCGCGGCCGCGGAGCCAGCGCCAGAGCATCCTCCTGCGTCGGCGCAAGCCCCGCCTCGTGAAGCCTTGCGCCCGCTAGCGCGATCATCGCCGCATTATCGGTGCAGTACTTAAGCCCCGGCACGAGAAAGCCCGCGCCCTCGGCCTCGGCAATCTCCTCAAGCCGCGCCCGCAGCATGGCATTCGCCGCCACGCCGCCAGCAGCGACCAGCGTCGTCGCCCCCGTCTCCCGCAACGCAGCCTCCGTCCGGGAAGCGAGATGCTTCACCGCCGCCGCCTGAAAACTCGCCGCGAGGTCCGCCCGGTCCTGATCCGAAAGAGGCGCAGCCTCCTCCGCCGCCTGACGGACAGCCGTCTTGAGCCCTGAAAAACTGAAGTCGAAGCCCTTCCGCCCAAGAAGCGGCCGCGGCATCGCAAACCGCTCCGCGTCACCCTCTTCCGCCACCCGCTGGATTGCAGGACCACCAGGGACACCAAGGCCCATCAGCTTCGCCGTCTTGTCGAACGCCTCGCCAGCCGCATCGTCGATCGTCGTACCGAGCCGCTTCGCCTTGCCTGCGCCCTCGATCAGCAACAGCTGCGAATGCCCCCCGCTCACCAGCAGCAGGAGGTAGGGCAGCGGCACGTCATGCTCGAGCCCCGCCGACAGCGCATGGCCTTCAAGGTGGTTCACAGGCACCAGCGGCACGCCCGTCGCCAACGATAGGCCCTTGGCGAAGGTGAACCCCGCCATGACCCCGCCGATCAGCCCCGGCCCCGCCGTCGCCGCGATCAGGTCCAGCGCGACAGCGGTAACGCCCGCCTCGCGCAGGGCCTCTGCGGCCACCTGGTCGATCCTGTCCGCATGGGCCCGCGCAGCGATCTCAGGGACCACCCCGCCAAAGGGAGCATGCGCCTCGTCCTGACCGCGCACGATGGAGGAGAGGATCTCGACCCTCTCGCCAATGCGCAGGACCGCCGCTGCGGTATCATCGCAGCTCGACTCAATGCCAAAGACCAGACGCTCTTGTCGCTCCATCGCCGAGCGCCTAGCAGCACGGACCTGATGCAGAAACCCATCATCATAGCCTCCCGGCGCTCGCCCCTCGCCGTTGCCCAGGCCGAAGCCGTGCGCGCCATGCTTGGCCGCGCCGCTGGGCTGCCCGAGACGGCGTGGGCGGACAGTTTCCCGCTCAAGACGTTCGTCACCATCGGCGACAAGAACCTGCAAAGCTCCCTCGCCGAGGTCGGCGGCAAGGGCCTCTTCGTCAAAGAGATCGAGATGGCGCTCCTCACCGGGGAAGCGCAGGTCGCGGTCCACTCGATGAAGGACATGCCCGCCGAGATGCCCAAGGGCCTCGTTCAGGCCGCTGTCCCTAAGCGCGAAGACCCCCGCGATGCCTTTGTCACCCTCGACGGCGCAGGCATCGAAACCCTTCCCCAAGGCGCAAAGCTCGGCACCAGCTCGATCCGCCGGGCAGCCCAGATCCTCCGTAGGCGTCCCGACCTCGACGTCGTCCCTTTCCGCGGCAACGTTCAGACCCGCCTCGAAAAGCTCGAAGCAGGCGTCGCCGCAGGCACTTTCCTTGCCGAAGCGGGCCTCAGGCGCCTCGGTCGCGACGATGTCCGCCGCCTGCCGATTGATCCTGACGTCATGCTGCCCGCCCTCGGCCAAGGCGCCCTCTGCATCCAGGCCCGTGGCGATGACGAGGAGACCCTGGAGCTCTGCCGCAAGATCTCCGATCCCGCGACCGAGCTCGCCAGCGCGGTCGAGCGCGCCTTCGTCGCAAGGCTCGACGGCTCCTGCCGGACGCCGATGGCAGGCCTTGCCGAAGCAACAGGTACCAAAGTCCGTTTCCGGGCAGAAATTCTGCACCCTGACGGCCAGATGTTCGAAGCCTTCGACGAAACCTTCGAGGCCGAAGGGACAACGCCCGACGACCTCATCCTCGACGCCCTCGCTAAAGGCGGCCGAGCTGCAGAGCAGCTCCTCTCTATGGCCAGTGCCGAGCTGAAAGCGGTCATTGCCGGTGGCTGATGCCGCGATCCTCGTCACCCGCCCCGAACCGGGCGCGAGCGATCTCGTCAGCAGGCTGACGGAAGCCAAAGCAGGCCGCATCTTCTCTGCACCGATGAGCACGATCGAGGCCACAGGCGGCGAGGTCGATCAAGGCGACGCCAGCGCCCTCCTCATCACCTCCCCCCGCGCCATCACCCACGCAGACCCCCTGCCTGAGCTCCCCGTCTACGCCGTCGGCCCAGCCAGCGCGGAAGCCGCCCGCAAGGCAGGGCTCACCGTCGCAGGCGAGGGACAGAGCACCGTCGATGAAACGTTTCTCGCCCTCATTCCCGACGGCACCCGCCTCCTCCACCTTTCAGGCGAGCGCCTCGCCACCGACCCCCGCGAGCCCCTCGAAGCCCGCGGCGTCCGCTACCGCCGCCAGTTCGTCTACGCAGCCCGCGCACCTCAGGAAGCACCCGCTGCCCTCGCCGACTTCCTCGCAAGCAACAGCCCTCACTTCGTGACATTCCTGTCAGCTCTGGCAGCCGAAAACTTTGCCCGGCTGGTCCGGAACCGAAATCTTCCCCCGCTTGCGGCGCTCTGTCTCAGCCCCAGGATCGCCCAGACCGCAGAGGCCTCAGGCACCTTCGAAAACGTGTTCACTGCAACTGACCCGGACCCCGCGCTGTTCGTTGACTTCGTTTCATCGCGCTGCACATAAGTTCCGAAAAGGCGGGCCCGGCTCGCTCACTGGGAATCTCGTGTGCCACGAGGGGTTTGGTATGGCTGACGACAACAAGAAGAACGACGACAACGACGCAGCGGAAGACGCAGAGATCGAGGCCTCTTCGGACGACGCGCAGACAGAAGACGACGCTGTCGAAGCCGAGATCGTTTCCGACGACGAAGGCGAGACCGAAGAGCTCTCCGCTTCTGCCGAGGGTCCTGACGACACGGTCTACGAACCCGAAGGCACGCATACGGAAGAACCATCCGAGAATGGCGGCGGCGGAGGAGGCTCGGTCCTCCCTTTCATCGCCCTCGGCGGTGTTGCAGCTCTTGCCGTCGGCGCGATCTTCATCTTCTCCGAGCGTGACAATGACCGTGTCGTCCTCGAAGACGGCGTCGTGATCACCGACAGCGGTGATCGCCAGACGATCCAGTTCCCCTCGAACCAGCTCTCTGGCTCGGGCGAACCTGCCGCGCCGACCAACGAAAATTTCGCAGCGACCTCTCCTGCGGCCACCACTGCCCCTGACAGCGCCGCTCCGACCGAAGTCGCAGAAGCTGCGCCTACGGATGAAGAGCGCGGAAGCGCCAGCGAAGCCGTGATGGCCGAGGCTGCTGCCGCTGCTGAGGAAGCTGAAGCTCCCGCCGAGGAAGCACCCGAGGAAACCGCACAGGCGGAAGCTGAGACGCAAGAGCCCGAAGCACCCGCAGAGCCATCCGAAGAGGCCCTTGCCCTCGTCGCCGCGTTGAACAGCGCCGCGTCTGAGGAGCCGCAAGAAGAGCCTTCGGAAGAAGAGACCGTGCAGGTCGCGGAAGCTGCCCCAGCGGATGACGCTCAGCCCACCGAAGAAGAGGCCGCTGAAGAACCTGACACCGCCGAGGCCGAAGCCCTCGTCGCGGCCCTGACCGCCGCCGCGGACAACCGCTCCGAAGAGCGCGCCGCTGAAGCCGCAGAAGCCCAGCGCGTCGCCCGCCGCGAAGCGATCGAGCAGGCCGAAGCCGAACGTCAGGCCGCCGAAGAAGCTCGCGCCGAACGGGAAGCCGCTGAGGAAGCCGAGCGCCTCGCCGAGATGGAGCGTGTCGAAGCCGAACGCCGCGCCGCCCGCGAGGCCGAGGTCCAGCGCCAGGCCGAAGTCGAAGCTGCGCGCGCAGCCGAAGAAGAAGCCGAACGCCAGGCCGTTGCCGAGGCTGAAGCCGAAGCCGCCGCGCAGGAAGAAGAGATGGCCGAAGGCGAGAACGCCGCCACGCGGCGCATCGCTGGTCTCACCCGCCTCGCCGAGCGCCGCAACGCCGAAGTTCGCGCAGCCCAAGGCGAGGAGGCCCCTGCTGCAGAAGAAGCACAGCCTACGGACGAAGAAGCCGCGCCCCAGCCCGTCGCCGTGATCCCTGAGGAGCGGATCGCGAACCTCCGCCGCGAGATCACCCAAGACGTCTCCCAAGAAGTCGAAGGCGTCCGCTCACAGGTCCTCGCCGAGACGAACGAAGTCATCGACAGCCGCCTCGCGGAAACCAACGAAGCACTGGCCGAGACCTCCCGCGCTGTCTCCGAAACCCGTCAGCAGGTGCAGGAGACCGAAGAGGGCCTCAACCAGATCGGCCAGCAGGTTCAGGAAACGAGCCAGGCCGTCAACGAGACCCGCGCTGAAGTTCAGCAGACGAACCAACGCATCGTCCAGCTGCAGGAGAGCCTTTCCGAACAGCAGGAGCAGGCACAGGAACGCCTGTCCCAGCTTGACAGCCGGATCAACCAGATCCAGACCCGCGACGTGGCCGTGGCCCAGCGCGGTGCACTGATGGTTGCGCTGACCAACCTCTCCGAAGCCATCGAAGCAGGTCGCCCGTTCCGCAACCAGCTCAACAATGTGGAATCGATCGCAGGCGGCGAAACCGAGCTTTCCAACCTCCGCGTCTTCGCTGATCAGGGCATCCCGACGGATGAAACCCTGCGCGCAACGTTCGACGATGCATCGCGTCAGGCCCTCGCCGGGGCCAAGCGGGAAGGCGCGGACGGCGTCCTGGGCAAGCTCGGCGCTAACCTCTCCGGCCTCTTCACGGTCCGCCCCGTGGGCGATGTCGAGGGCGACACGCCTGGCGCCATTATCGCCCGTGCCGAAGCCCGCCTTGAAGAAGGCAGTGTCGGCGCTGCAACCGAGGAGATCTCCAGCCTCGAAGGCGAAGCCCGTGAAGCCTTCGCCGGATGGCTCGCTGCTGCCGAGGCCAAGGCCGCGGCAGCCCGCGGCATCGCGGATCTCGAAAAACTCGTGACCGGAGAGACGAACCGCTAGACGTCTCTTCTGAAGCGCAACCCGATTGAGGCCCGCCGATGCTGAAGATCTTCCTCTACATCGTCTTCGTGATCATCGCCGCTTGGGTGATTACGGGCCTCACCGGGCTTTCCGGCTTCACGGTCCTCGAGCTTGAGGGCACGCGTGTTGATGTCTCGACCAACCTTCTGATCGGGCTCGCGATCGGCGCGCTGATCCTCTTTTTCTTTGGCGGTACGGTGTTCTCATGGCTCGTCAGCCTGCCCGGGAAGTTCAAGCGCCGCGCTGAGGACAGGAAGCGCGCCCGTGGCATGGTCGCCCTCACCCGCGGCCTCGAAGCTGTTGCCGCAGGCGACGCCGCAGACGCCCAGCGCTATGCCAACACCGCCGCCAAGACCCTCGCAGAGCCTGCGCTGACCCGCCTTCTGACTGCGCAAGCGGCCCAGCTCGCAGGCGACACGGACACCGCGCAGCTCAGCTACACTGCCATGCTCGAAGCGCCCGAGACTGAGTTCCTCGGACTTCGCGGCCTCTACATGCAGGCCATCCAGTCCGGCGACCACGAAGAAGCCCGCGCCTATGCCGAGCGGGCCTTCCGCCTTCGTCCCGGCACCGCATGGGCATTCGAAAGCGTGCTGCGCCTCAACCTCGAGCGCGGCGCGTGGGGTGATGCCCTCGAAGCCCTCACTCTCGGACGCCAGAACAACATCGCCGACGGCCTCGAATACCGCCGCATGGAGGGCGCCCTCCTCGCCGCCCAGGCCTATGCCACCGACGACGCAGGCGAACGCGGCGAAGCCAGCAAGGACGCCCAGGCAGCGCTGAAGAAATCACCCAAACTCACCCCCGCCGCCGCCCTCGCGGCCGAGATCGAGCTCGACGCCGGCCACCGGGCCAAAGCTGCCCGCCTCTTGGGTGATGCATGGGAAGCCGAGCCCCATCCGGGCCTCGCCGCCGTCATGCGCCGCATCTTCTCCCATGAGCGGGACGAGCGCGTGCAGGGCCGCCTGATCAAGCTGACCGAGCGCAATCCCGAGCATCCTGAAAGCCGTCTCCTGCTGGCAAAGCTCCAGCTCGAAGGCGGTGACGCCGCCGCTGCGCAGGAAACGCTCGAGCCGCTCCTGACCGGCCGTCCCTCCCGGCGCGTCCTCGACCTCATGGCCGAGATCACCGAGGCCCGTTACGGCACCGAGGCCGCAAAGCCGTGGCGCGACAAGGCTGCCGCCGCGCCCGCCGAAGTCATCCCCGGCATCGATGGCACCTTCCACTATACGACCGAAGGCTGGCGACGCCTGATCCGCGAATTCTCCGAATTCGAGCGCCTCGCACCGCCTCCTCTCGAGGTTGAGACCCCAGAGATCGCCAGCGACGAGGTCCGCGCCCTTCTCGCCCCGCCGCCCGCGCCCGTCGTGCCGGACACCCCGGTCACTGACGAATCGGAGACCGCGCTGCCTGAAGAGACCGAAGCTGATGCCGAAGTCACTGATGAAGCCGAGGTTGAGCCCGAGGCAGAGGAACCTGCGGCCACCGACGCTTCGGACGACGCGTCAGACGAGCCCGACGCTGCCGGAAGCGAGGACGACAAGGTCGCCAAGAGCGCATGAAAAAAGGCGCCGCGAGGGCGCCTTCCTTCAAACCATAAGGCCGTCAGGCGTCAGACGCCGACGCTTTCCTTGATCCAGGCATCGAGCTGAGTCTTGGGCGCAGCGCCAACCTTCGTCGCCACAAGCTCGCCATCCTTGAACAGCATAAGGGTCGGGACACCGCGCACGCCATACTGGCCCGGCGTGTCAGGGTTGGTGTCGATATCGACTTTGGCGACGGTGAGCGAACCCGCCTTTTCGCCAGCAATCTCTTCAAGCGCCGGAGCGATCTGCTTGCACGGGCCGCACCAGGTCGCCCAGAAATCAACGAGCACGGGGCCTTCGGCGCCAAGCACGTCGTCGGCAAAACTCTTGTCGGTGACAGTTTTGGTCGTCATGATGTCATCCTTTCGAGGGGCAGAAGTAGACCCCTCATTTCGCAGCGCAAGAGGTGAAGGTTTCTCGCCGCGGCACGTGAAAAACTCAACCGACCTCGATCACCCTCGGCCCGGCCGTGTAAAGGAGTATCCCGCGCACCGGACGGGAGGGTTCCATCTGCGTCAGAAGCGCAAGATAGGCTTCCATCTGCTTGCGATGAGCTGAGGGCACGGCGTCCGCCGTCGCGGGTATCCAGCGCGAAGACTTGTACTCCACGGCAACAATCTCGCTGTCCGTCATCAGGAGGCGGTCAATCTGCCCACTGAACGTCACGCCATCCACCTGTCCCTGGATCGAGACCTCTGCCATGCTCCCTTCCCCGAAGAGAGGTGCGAAGCTGTCATCCGCGAGGACACCGAGCGCAGCATCGACGATCCCAGGCAGCTCTGCCCGCTCAAGGCCCTGCCCCTGACGCTGGACCAGCGCCGAAGCGTGGGTCTTACGCTCCGCAGGCGGAACTTCCGGCAGGACTTCCAGCAACCGGTGCAAGAGGACGCCGCGCAGTCTCGCATTGGATGACGATGGCGATGCCTCCTCCGCCTCGCCCCGCTCATCTTCTTCCAAAGCACCGATCAGCGACGGGTAGATCACCCGCCCCGGATCCTCCGGCCGCACAGGCTCGGAAAGCCATTGGGGAGAAGCAATACGCTCCGCACCCTGATCCGAAGACGCCTCAGCCTCAGGCATCGTGCCGCCCTTGGCATAGAGCTGAACGGTCCCGAGACCTTCGACCTCTTCCGATACCACCGAACCATCCGCACCAAGACGGTCCATTCCCGACATCGCCATAGCGTGCCAGGTAGGCGGCGGCTCGCCGCTATCCTTCGGCGCCTTACCCCCCGCAATCACGAGGTGCTCCTCTGCCCGGGTAGCCGCCACGTAGAACAGCCGCTGATACTCCTCGAGGCGCAGCTGCTCCGCATCCTCAGAGGCAGGCGTGAGCGCAGGCGGGTCGGTCTTCACCGAACCCGTGACAAGAACCGGAAGCGGCGCATCATGCCCCTCGGGCTCAGGATAGACAAACATCGCACGCTTTCGGACGTCGTGGGGCTTCTTGAGGTAGTCCGCATCCGCCACATAGACCAGCGGGGCTTCCAACCCCTTCGCTCCGTGCACGGTCATCACCCGCACCCCAGTGACTTCCTCGCCAGCCGTCTCCCGCTTGATGTCGCGGGAGAAGTTCTCCGCATACCGCAGGAAGCCGTGGAGGCTCCGCGGCTCACGGTCTTCGAAAGAGAGCGCTTCATCGAGAAAGGTCTCCACCGCCTCCGCGTAGCTATCACCGAGCCGCGCACCCAGCCGCTGCCGCCCCGTCAGCTCCCCGCCTCCATCAAGCATCGCCGCCAGCATCCGGTAGGGCCCGTGCCGCGCGCCTGTGTCGAGAACGCGGCTCAGCTCCGAAAACGCCTCCTGCGCATCCTGCGCCGGGTCATCGCGCAGAGCCCGCCAGAGGAGGCCGCCATCCGCATCCTGACAAAGATCGTAGAGCCTGTCCTCACTCCAACCAAAGAAAGGCGACTTCAGGAGCACCGCAAGGCTGAGGCTGTCATCGCGGTTGGCTGCGAGGCGCAGGAGCGCAATCAGGTCCCTGACCGCCGTGTCCCGCGCAATCGCGATCCGGTCGGTCCCCGCGCTGGGAATGCCAGCATCGACCAGCGCCTTGAGCATTTCTTCGAACCGGGGCCCACGCCGCTGGAACAGGATCATGACGTCCTTAGGCTGAAGAACGCGGCCGTCCTTGCAGGCAAGCCTGTCTCCCCGCTCCATCCGCGCCTTGATATCCGCCGCGATCGCTCTTGCCAGACGCCGGTCGATGCTCCCCTCGCTCGGCGCATCCACAGGCGCCCAGACATCGACATCGGCCTTCTCTTCCTCGGGCAGGTGAGGCCACAGTGCGACCGAGCCTGGCCGTTCAGGCTTGGCGCTCTTGTGCTCCGTGTAAGGACCGCCTGCCTCACGAAAGCCGTCCGTGTGGAAGATCGCATCCACCGCATCAAGCACGGGCTGCGCCGTCCGGAACGACAGAAACAGCCGACCGTCGGCCAGCCTTCCGCCCATCCGCGTCTCATACTCTTCATGGGTCTGATTGAAGAGCCGCGCCTCCGCCCCGTTGAAGGCATAGATCGACTGCTTGGGATCGCCCACGACAAAGAGAGAGCGATACCGGTGCGTACCCGCTGCATCTTCCGAGGTTGCGGTCAGCTCCTCAGACAGCTTCTTAACGAGCT
Organism: Parvularcula mediterranea; assembly: GCF_013085255.1. Lineage (GTDB taxonomy): Bacteria > Pseudomonadota > Alphaproteobacteria > Caulobacterales > Parvularculaceae > Parvularcula > Parvularcula mediterranea. The sequence goes on along the minus strand of NZ_JABFCX010000002.1, from coordinate 1,344,539 downwards.
CCCACTGCGAGGCCGAAGTATCCTGCGCCTCGTCGAGTAGCACGTGGTCGATCGCAGCATCGAGCTTGTACTGAACCCAGGCGTTCTCTACCCGCCCCAACAGATCGAGAGTCTTCTCAATCAGGTCATCATAGTCGAGACCGAGACGTTCCTCTTTGAGCTGATTATAGTGCTGGATCGATGCCCTCGCGAGCAGGCTAAAGGCATAATTGAGATCGAACAGCCGCACGGCGCGGAGCTGCGCGAGGTTCTCAAGCACGAGATCAGAAAGCCCCTCCCACTGCTCAGCAAAGTTCTCGATCAGCTTGCACCCAGCAAGGTTCGCGACTTTCCGAGGCTTCTGGTCAGCGGTCAGAACAAAGGAATTCTCGATGAGGTCCAGCGTCGGCGCGGACTCAAGAGCAGCTTTTGCGCCTTCAACCAACGCACCCTCTTTCGCCTTGCTCGCGTCGAGGGTTCCGATCATTGACGATAGGAACGCACCATACTGATGGCGGAGGTCGCTGTGAAAACCCTGCGCCACCTCCTCTTCAGTCTGAAACTCAGCCCCCACGACCGACCTCAGCGCGTCGCCCATCTCCGCTGGCAAAGTCCGTAGGCTGCGCGTCTTTTGCGCGTAGAGCGTCAGTGCATCCTCGATCGACGGCTGGAACCCTAGCCCATCCTCTTCAGCGGCCTGCAATTTTGCGGTCACAAGGTCGAGCTGTGCGCCAAGCCCATCATCGGTCTTCAGCCACGTCGCCACGTCCCTGACCGCCTCACGCAGGATCGCCGCCGCTTCGTCATCTTCGAGCGCCTTGAACCCGAGAGGCAGTCCGGCCTCCACGGGGAAGCGCGACAGGATCGAGGCGCAGAAGCTGTGGATCGTCTGGATCTTCAGGCCACCAGGGCTCTCCAACGCCTTGGCAAAGAGCTGCCGCGCATCCTTCAATTCATCCGCAGACGGCACTGTCCCGGTGATGTCGGCCAGCTCCTTGGAAAGCTTGTCGTCGGGGACCAGCGTCCAGTCGCTCAGCATCTCGAGAAGCCGCCCCGACATCTCTGCCGCGCCGGCCTTGGTGAACGTGATGCAGACGATCGATGCAGGTTCAGCGCCTGCGAGCAGTTCTCTGATCACCCTCCGTACAAGGATATAGGTCTTGCCTGTCCCAGCGTTGGCCGAGACCCATGCCGAGCGCGCAGGATCGCCGACACGCTTCTGGATGTCGTTGGTCTTTTCGAGATCAGTCGTCATCGCCCTGCGCCTCCGCCCATTCGGACCGCCTGGCCAACTCGTCATAGTCTCCTGCACTGCCGGACTTGAACGGCCTCACTTGCGACAGGAAGGGCGTTCCATCCTTATACTGAACCTCAAGCCACTCGTAGAAGTTCCGCTCGAACGTCGCTAGCTGATCGGCCAGCAGCTCTCCGCTGGATATGCGCTGCCCCTTCTTCGCTGAAACTTTGGCAGGAAACAGCTCATCGATCTTCTCGCCCGAAGCAAACTTCATCCGCAGGAACGAGATCTGCTCAGGCTCCACCGCACCCGGAGGATCAAAGCAGCCCTCCCGCAGCATCATCGCACAAAGGAAAAGCTGCGGAGAGAAATGCTCAGCTTCCGCAAGGCTCGCCTGTCCACCCAGCTTATAGTCGATGATGTGCCCGCCACCATCCGTGAAAAGATCAATCCGGTCTGCAACAGCGCGCAGCGTGATATCCCGACCGCCCGCTTTCAGCGCCATCTCCCCGCGCTCTTCGATCGCCGCAGCATGGCCCCGCTCGCGGAGCTTTCGTTCCTGCGCGGCAAAGACCTTGAGCCCGGTCGTCAGGAACTTGCTGTTCAGCAGCCTTTGCTCCTCCGGCACGTCGAAGGCGTCGAGAACGAAGTCGAGGCGGCGCTCCAACTCCTCCTCAATCTCGTCCACCGGATCCTCGAGGTGCCCCTGAATGAAGACCTCGAACAGCTTGTGCAGGACATCGCCGCGCTCACGCGATCCGAAGGGCTCATCATAGCTGCGAAACTTCCGTAGGCCGAGCACCTTGTCGCCATAGATCGCGTAAGGATCGCGCAACCACGTGCCGATATTGCTCACCGAGAGCCTGTCTGGCCGCTTGTCCACCGGCGGGTTCGGTCGAGGCGGCTTTGCGGGTGTCGCGCGGCCCTCATGGGCAAACCGCCCAGCCGCCCAAGCTCTCAGCTGCGCGGTCTCGTCATAGGTCCCGTCCTTGTCGAGCTCCTTCAGGAAGCTCTCCAGACGGAGCATCAGGCGCGATGCGCGTTGCGGCGACCGCCCCCGTCGCTCAGCCCGCGTCAGCAGCACCTCTGGCTGCGCCGCGAAGTCAAGGAAGTCATGGGCCACCCGGCCGATCTCAGCATCGGGCGATGGCAGACCGAGCCCTGCGCGCATGCTCCGCGACAGGAACGGATCAACCGCAGCGTCCCCCGGCCACACACCCTCCTGAAGGCCACCAACAATCACAAGGTCAGCCGTCTGCAGCCTCGCTTCAAGAACGCCGTAGACGGACAGCCTCGGATGCTGCCCACCCGGCGGCCGGAAGCTAGGCCCATCCAAAAGCGTATCGAAGATATCGGGATAGTCCTCAGCACTGCTCTGACCCAGAAGGTCAGGGTGCGCCAGAAGCTGCTCAAGGTGCGGACGCAGGACCTCGCCATCCTCAAACCTATAGAGCCGCTCACGCCCTTCCTCGCTATCCGTCGCCGCCAGCGCCTCGGCAATAGCGAGATGCACCTCCAGCCTCTGGGCAACAGGGGCCTCGTCGGGGCGCCGCGTCGCAAGGAAGACCTCGCGCAGCTTCACCAATAGCTCTTCGCACCGCTTGACGGCATCGTCTTCGCGGTTCGCCTTGCCCGGGAAAGCGCGCCATTCGTCCGTCAGTGATTCCGCGAGCCCATCCCACCCCTCACGAGGCCTCCGCCCACGGAGGAACCTGTCAAAAGCCGCGACCAGCGGACGCCGGTCGGACGCTTTCATTCCAAGCCCGAAGAGCTGGTGATGGATCAGCCCCGCGAGAGCCACAGCATCGGACGGCTCGGCCATTACCCGGGCAATCAGCCTCAGGAACGTCGCCCTGAAGGAGCCGCGGAGGGGCGCGCCACCTGAATCGTCGATCTCAATGCCCCAGCCCTCGAGCTTCGCTGCGACCCTCCGGCCAAGCAGCCGGTCGGCGGTTACGAGGTAGGCGGACTTCCCCTCCTCCTCGAGCACCGAGCGAAGCTTCAGGGCGATGAAGTCCGCCTCCTCGTCCGACGTCCGCGCGACAGCAACCTTCAAGCCTTCAAGTGCCTGGCCAGCATCCTGCCGTTCACGGAATGATGAGAACGCCTCCGCCCAGTGGTGGGTCGAGCGCGCAGGCATCAGCGCCATCGACAGGAGCTCTCGCCGTGCAGCACCCTCACTCTCAGCAAGCCCCAAGAGCCGCACGGCCGATCGGGGCAGGCCGTCGAACGTCTTCTCCAGAAGCGCCTTGTACGCAGACTGAGGATGTGGCGCCTCGATCGTCTCCCACGCCTCGTCCGTCATCGCCTGGTCAAGCGCTGGCAGGACCACTGCGCCATTATCAAGACCGGCGACGGTCTTCAGGAACGCCTCCGTCGGCGGCGATGTGCCAAGGAACCCTGCCGCCAGGATGAGACGGCTCCTGTCCCGCGCCAGCGCCTCGCCAAGCCGCGCCAGAAGCTGCGCCCGGCGAACCCGGCCATCAACCATCCCCTCACCGGCCAGCCATCTGGGATAGTCCTTCGTCACCACCGTCAGCACAGAGAGGATACTCTGCCAGTGCTTCGCCCCCTCACCAAGCTCAGGCGCCTCGGCGAGTGCCTCGAGGTCATCGGCAGTGATCCCATGGTCGGCGAGCATGTCCGAGGTCTGCGAAAGCTGCCCTGCCGCCATCAGCGCGCCGTGCCAGCTGACAGGATCGCCCGCATCAAGCTTCGCCTTGTCATAGATCCCGGCGAGCTTCAGCCGCTTGACCGCCGCGGCAGGCGCTTCGCTCAAAAGCGCTCCCGGGACGAGATCGCCCGTCGGGAAGTCATCTTCTGAGAGGTCAGCCGTCGCCGTGATCCGCGGGAGCAGGATCACACCCTTGGGCGCATGCCGGACAAAGGCTTCCTTCAGCGCACGGGCAGAACGGCGGCTCGGGACAAAGATCCGTATGCTGGGCAGGACACCGAGATCATCGCCGAAATCGCGCAGGAGTGCCTTGACGATCTCATCGAAGAAAGGCCGCCCAGGCAGGACAGCGTAGAGGCTCGGGCCTTCGCGATCCGGTTCAAACTCTGCCATGCCAGCCTATTCTCCGCTTACGGAGCTAGGCGAGCCTGGCCTCCGCAATTCTGTGACCCTCGGGATCGCCCACATGCATCCAGTCGCCACCGAAGACGACCCCATGCATCCGCCCCGCATCGCGCGCCTTCTGCCAGAACGCCCGGGTCGAGACCCGCTCGACCTCGTGCCCCGCAAAGAGGCTCGGACGGAGGAGCTGGAGCCCCGTGAAGACCATCGCCTCGCCGTCGCAAGCGTCGATGATCTGCCCACGGTCGTTCAGGCTGAAATCGCCCTTCCCCTCGTAACCGCTTGTGCGCGCGAGGGGAACCAGCAGCAACAGCACATCCGTCTCCTCGCTCCAACCCTTGCGCAGCGTGCTCGGCGCAGGATCACCGCCGAGGAGGATCGCATCGGTGTTGCAGGAGAAGAAAGGCTCGCCCCCAAGCTTCGGCAGGGCCTTCAGGATACCGCCGCCGGTCTCCAGAAGCTCACCACGCTCATCGGAGATCGTCACCTTCGGCGTCTCGCGGCCAGCAAGATGGCTCTCCAGCATGTCCGCCTTGTGGTGGACATTGACCACGGCCTCTGAGACTCCATCCGCGCCGAGCATGTCGAGCGTGTAGTCGATCAGCGATTTGCCCGCGACCTTGATCAGGGGCTTCGGCGTCTCAGGATCAAGGCTCCTGATCCGCGTGCCGAGCCCTGCGGCCAGCACCATGGCCTTCTCGCCAACACTCATTGGAAAAGCTCCGGGCAAAGATCGACCAGCACCCCGCGCACCTCGGCAAGGGGCGGCCGGGCGAGGTCCTGCAGGAAGAAGTTGCGCACCCTCGGGATCAGGCTCTCATAGCGGGGTTTCCCGTCACGATGGACGAGCCGCATGAAGAGGCCAAGGATCTTGGCATTCCTCTGGGCACCGAGGATCGCGTAGTCCGTCTCGAACGCATGGGGATCATCCGCGCCGCTGACTGCCCGCGCGTAAAGCTCTTCGCGAAGCCCGGGCGTCACGTCACGGCGCGCATCCTCGATCAGCGACACCCAGTCATAGGCAGCCTGGCCCACCATCAGGTCCTGAAAATCAAGAACACCGATACGCTCCTCCGTCACCACCAGATTGTCCGCATGGAAATCGCGATGGACATAGTGCCGTGCCGGGGAAAGCTTGGCGAAGACGGCGCCCCAAGCATCCGCAAGCCTCGTCCGCTCCTCATCGGCCAATTTCTTTCCGTACGCATACGGAAGAAACCACTCATCCAGCAACGCGACTTCTGCGCCATAGGCAAGATAGTCATAGGCCTGCACAGGCCATCCGTGAACGTCTCCGGGCTTGGCTTCCTTCTCGCGGAGCTTGTCGAGAGCATCGGCCGCCCGCCGGTAAAGCTCTGCCTCACGCTCAGGCTTGGTGGAGGCATCGGAAACAAGCTCAGCGCCAAGGTCTGAAACGATGGCAAACCCATGCTCCAGATCATCGGCCAGCATCCGCGGGACGAGAAGCCCACGCTCGGCCAGGACCTCAGCCGTCGCCTTATACGCAAGGAGCGAGTTCGCCGAGCCGCGCACCATCGCGCCGTAACCGAGCTTCCTCCTCCGCCGTTCATCCGCATCCGGAGGGCATGGCGGCTCCATGGCCGCAGCGGGCGCATCCATGAGGAGCGCAGGCTCAGGCCCATCCTCCAGCCGGAAATACTGCCGGATCGAGGCGTCAGAGCCGAGGGGCACGATCCGGGCCGATGCCCAGTCGGTGCGCTCTAGAAACGCTGAGCGCTCCGCCGCGCGTTCGTCCATCGCCGTACTCACCTCAGCGCTCATCCCTTATGCCCTCCGAGGAAGCCGGCCAGCCGCGCTTCCCACGAAGCATCGCCTTCAAGCTCGATGATCCGCGCATCGCCCTCGCGGTGGCTGATCCGCAGCGTCAGGCACGCCTTCGGCAGGAAGCCTTCAGCGATCTCCGGCCACTCGACCAGCATAATTCCGTAGTCTGCCATATCTTCGATGCCGAGCTCCCTCACCTCCGAAGCGTCCTCCAGACGGTAGAAGTCAACGTGATGCACAGGCGTGTCGAATTGGTAAGTCTCGACGATCGAAAAGGACGGGCTCGGCACATCGATCTCCGCCCCGGCCCGCGCCCTGATGATCGCCCGCGCCAGCGTCGTCTTGCCTGCGCCCAAGTCCCCCACCAGCTTCACGCAGTCCCCCTCGCGCAGGATCGGCGCAAGGTCGCGGCCAAGCGCCTTCATCGCCTCTTCGTTCGGCACGGTTATCTGCGGCAACGGGGGCGCTCCTTCATCTCTGGCAAGGGTTCACTCTCCTGCCAGAGACGCCTAGGTGCAGGCAAACGACGAAAGGCGAGTGAGCGTGGTCAAGGTTACCTTCATCGAACATGACGGCAAGGAACATGAGATCGAGGCCCAGGAAGGGCTGACCCTCATGGAGGTCGCCGTGAAGAATGGCGTGCCCGGTATCGACGCCGACTGCGGCGGGGCCTGCGCCTGCGCCACCTGCCACGTCTATGTGGACGAGGGCTTCAAGGAGGCCACCGGCGAAGCCTCGCCTATGGAAGAGTCGATGCTGGACTTCGCGTCGGAGCGTCAGGACAACTCCCGCCTCTCCTGCCAGATCTCTGTCTCCAAGAAGCTCGAAGGCATGAAAGTGAAGATCCCGGAGTTCCAGGGCTGAGCACCGAGGACGAACCCCTCGCCAAACCAGCGCTGGAAACGCGGCCCGAAGTCACCGAGGCCGTGACCCGCGGCACCGCGCGCCTGCTCGTCGACATGGGCTACGCGCCGATCTTCGAACTCTCCCTCCCTAATGGCCGCCGCGCGGATATCGCTGCGGTCTCCAAGAAGGGCGAGATCCTGATGGTCGAGGTGAAGTCCTGCCGCGCGGATTTCGAGGTCGACAAGAAATGGCCCGAGTATCGCGAGTATTGCGACCTCTTTTACTTCGCCGTTCCCGAAGACTTCCCCGTTGAGCTTCTCCCTGAGGACGAAGCCCTGATCATCGCCGATGGCTTCGGCGGGGCCATCGTCAGGCCGTCAGAGAAGATCACGCTTGCCGGTGCCCGCAGGAAGCAGACCCTGATCCGCATCGCGCGCAGCGCTGCCTTCAAAGGCCTCGCCACACCTCGAGTGTAGCAAAAGCGTTACAAGAGAACAGTTAAACAAAAAAGCGGCAGCGCCGTGGGGGATCGGCGCTGCCGCTGGTGTCCAAAGGCCGATCGCATTCCGCCTTGGATAACAGGCAGCGATGGTGGGTGGGGGAAGCGCTGCCTACACATGTAATAGACTGCCGCGGAACTCGCGTAAAGCGGGTTTTTCTAGATGTGTTCTTCCATCACGGCGATAAGTTCTTGCTGCACTGCGAAATGATCATCGAATACTTTAACGGCGCCTGCAGCCGATAATCGCTCACTATGCCCATCAAAACAGTGACCTCCGCCCAGAAAGCCCCAAACCTCCATACCTGCAGCCACCCCGGCCATAACGCCGTAGGGACTGTCTTCCAGGACAAGACAGTTTTGCGGGGCAATGCCGAGCTGTTCCGCGCTGTGTAAAAAAATGTCGGGCGCAGGCTTCCCGTGGGCGACTCGGTCCGCCGAATAGACGTGAGGACGCACGAAGGCTGCGAATCGGAAGCGGTCGATCTTGCTGTCGAGATGCTCCTGCCGCGAGGACGACGCCACCGCCATCGGCAGGCCGAGCCGCTGGGTCACCGCCATCGTTTCGATAGCGCCCTCGACGATCTGCATCTTGTGCTTATTGAGCCTGCGCGCCTCGAGCATTCCTTCGAAGAGCTCGTCGGCCTCTGCTTCCGTCGCAGGACGGCCAAGGACGTCGCCGTAGGCTTCGATCAGCTCTGCCCGGAACCGGTCGTCACGCTTGCCGGTGAAGCGCCTAATAAGCTCAGAGGGGCCCCAGTCGAAGCCCCTCTGCCTTAAAAATTCAGCGCTGTCTTCGAGGCCGACGACCTCGCTGTCGACGAGGACGCCGTCACAATCGAAAAGGACGGCGCCGATCGTCATGGGTGGTGCTCCGCTTAGGCGGCACCCTGGCTGGCGAGAAACGCGAGCAGAAGAAGTGCCACGATGTTCGTGATCTTGATCATCGGGTTCACTGCCGGACCCGCCGTATCCTTGTAAGGATCGCCGACGGTATCGCCAGTCACAGCCGCTTTATGGGCTTCAGAGCCCTTACCGCCGTGATTGCCGTCCTCGATATACTTCTTGGCGTTGTCCCATGCGCCGCCGCCAGCGGTCATGGAGAGGGCCAGGAAGAGGCCGGTGATGATCACACCCATCAGCATCGCGCCAACAGCCGCAAGGGCCTGGGCCGTGCCTGCCACTGCGCCAACGGCGATGTAGAGGACGATCGGCCCGAGGATCGGCAGGAGCGAGGGCAGGATCATCTCCTTGATCGCAGCGCCGGTCAGGAGATCCACTGCCCGAGCGTAATCAGGCTTCTCCGTCCGGTCCATGATGCCCGGCTTCTCCTTGAACTGACGGCGCACCTCTTCGACGATTGCCGAAGCCGCGCGTCCCACCGCCATCATCGCCATGGAGCCGAAGAGGAACGGCAGGAGGCCACCGAAGAAGAGGCCCACAATGACGTAAGGGTTGATCAGCGAGTAATCGACCACCAGCCCGTCGAAGAACGGATAGGTCTCAGGCTTCGAAGCAAAGTAGCGAAGGTCCTCCGCATACGCCGCGAAGAGAACAAGCGCACCAAGACCAGCTGAACCGATGGCATAGCCCTTGGTCACGGCCTTCGTGGTGTTGCCCACCGCGTCGAGCGCGTCCGTGGTGTCACGCACCGAGCCTTCAAGCTCGGACATCTCCGCGATGCCGCCAGCATTGTCCGTCACCGGACCGAAGGCGTCGAGCGCCACGATCATGCCCGCCAGCGCCAGCATCGTCGTCACCGCAATGGCGATACCGTAGAGGCCAGCAAGGCTGAAGGCCGTCACGATACCGACGATGATGATGAGGGCCGGAAGGGCCGTTGCTTCCATCGAGACCGCGAGGCCCTGGATGACGTTGGTTCCGTGTCCAGACTCAGAAGCCTTGGCCACCGACTTCACCGGGCGGAAGCCCGTACCGGTGTAGTACTCCGTGACCCAGACGATCGCGCCGGTCACGGCGAGACCAAGAAGGCCACACCAGAAGAGGCTCATGCCGGTAAAGGTCCGAAGGCCGTCACCGCCTGCGCCGGGGATCACATACTGGTCCGAGAAGCCCGTCACGAAGTACGTGACGATCAGCAGTGCACCGATCGACAGGACGCCCGTCGCGATGAGGCCCTTGTAAAGCGCGCCCATCACATTGGTGGAGCCCTTGGAGAGCTTCACGAAATAGGTGCCCGCAATCGAGGTCAAGATGCACGAGCCGCCAATGGCCAGCGGGTAGAGCATGAAGGTCTGGACCGCCGAAAGGCCGCCATCCTCGCCTGCCGGGATACCGACGAACAGGATCGAGGCGAGAACCATCGTTGCCGCAATCGTCACCACGTAGGTCTCGAAAAGGTCAGCGGCCATGCCTGCGCAGTCGCCGACATTGTCGCCCACATTATCGGCGATGGTCGCAGCGTTGCGGGGGTCATCCTCGGGGATGCCTGCCTCGACCTTGCCCACAAGGTCGCCGCCGACGTCCGCACCCTTGGTGAAGATGCCGCCGCCGAGACGCGCGAAAACCGAGATCAGCGATGCACCGAGCGAAAGGGCCACGAGGCCGTTGACGACCCGCCTGCTCTCTTCCTCGAAACCGAGGCCGAGGGTCAGGATCGCGAAGTATCCTGCAAGACCCAGAAGCGCGAGGCCAGCAACCAGCATACCGGTCACCGCACCCGCCTTGAAGGCGATGTCGAGGCCCTGCTGCAGGCCATGCCGCGAAGCTTCCGTGGTCCGAACATTGGCCCGGACGGAGATCAGCATACCGATATAACCGGCAGCGCCCGACAGGACCGCGCCGATGACGAAGCCGAAGGCCGGGACGAAATCGAAGCCGAAGAAGAGCAACAGCAGCACAGTCGCCACGGCGCCGACGATGGCGATGGTTGTGTATTGCTTGGACAGATAGGCCGATGCGCCTTCCTGGATCGCGCCGGCGATCTCCTGCATCCGTTCATTGCCAGCCGGTGCTTTCATCACCTGCTGTGTCGTGATGATGCCGTACCCAACGGCCACCAGCCCCGCCAGAATGACGAGCACGAGCGCTAAAGTCATGGAAACTCCCTCGATCTTCATGTCAGGCGCGAGAACCGCGCCGAAGTAGTTCCCAAGCTCTACAGCGCTCGTTTGCTAAATCAACTTTAACGACTGCGGTTCCTCTGTGAGAGAGTCACGACAGTATTTGCTGCACCTGCGAAGGTGCGACAATCTACACTTGGCCACGCCTTGCGCTGCACCATGCCGCGCCTGCGAGAGGCGCAGGCAGAAGCGCCCCTCTGAAATGATGCACCTAGGCGAGCGCCCGGCCCCCTAGGTTTCTGACGATCAGGATCACGCCGAACACGATCTCGATCCCTGCAATCACGAAGGGCACGCTGAAGGGCAAGGCCACCGTGCCCATCAGCGCGACGAAGCCCACCGAAGTCATGATCCCGCCAAGGACCCAATAGAGAACGTCGCCATAGGACGTTCTGAACGGAAAATAGTGTGTCCCAACGGCCATCGCCGCGATCGGAAAGACCCATTCGGGCTGGCTGTCGATGACGACCCAAGCGATCAGCAGCCCAAGGAACATTCCCGGCAGCGTCTCGGTCACGAGGAGCCCGCCGGGATTGCCCTTCACCGGCCCTTCCCGCTTCGCGAACAGCCGCACGAGCAGCGACGAAAGAGGGAAGATCAGTATGCCGCCGAAAAAAAGCGCGACGAACCCCGAACCCACGCCTCTGGCCTCCGCGATGATTGCGGCCACCAGCCAGACGATCCCCGAAACGAACGCGCCGGGACCCCCGCCGATATAGGCCCGACGGAGGTCGGCCTGATACTCCGCGGGAGTCATTCCGCGTCCTGCTTTTCAGGATCATACCGCTCGAACCACGCCATGATCGCCTCGGTCTTGGCGAGAAGCTGGCTCGGCCGTGCCGCGATATAATGGCTGGCGCCGGGGACATGGATCATCATCGTGTCCACGCCCTGCAGCTTGAGAGCAGTGTAGAACTGCTCCGCCTCCCATTTCGGCGTACGCCAGTCATCCGTGCCCGCCATCAGCATGGTCGGCGTCGTCACGTTGCCAACCTTCGAAAGCGGCGAGAGCTCCCAATAGAGCTCCTGGTTCTCCCAGGGCATCTCCTTCAGCCACTCGAACGCGCCAAAGGCCGCAAGGTCCGCTGAAAGCACTTCCGACGTCCAGTTGATCACCGGCTTGATCGAAGCCGCCGCCGCGAACCTGTCCGTGTTCCCGACGATCCAGGCCGTCAGCACACCGCCGCCAGAGCCGCCCGTGACGAAGAGCCTGTCTTCGGAGACGTAGCCGTCCTCGACCATATGGTCGACGACGCTGATCAGGTCGTCATAGTCCTTACCCGGATAGGCAAGGTCGATGGCCTGGGCGAACTCTGCCCCATAGCCCGTCGAGCCGCGCGGGTTAGTCCAAACGGTGACATACCCCTCCGCCGCAAACCGCTGCACTTCGGCGGAGAAGAACCCGCCATACATCGTATGCGGACCACCGTGGATCTCCAGAAGAAGCGGCGCAGAGCCATCCTTCTCGAACCCAGGAGGCAGCGCGATCCACGCATCGATCTCGAAATCACCAACGCTCGAAGGCACGGAAACCTTCATCATCTCCGGCATCGCCAGATGCCCCAGCGCATCCTCGTTGAGGCTCGTCAGCTGCTCAACCTTCCGCCCCTCAAGAAGAGCAAGGTCCGCAGGCCGGTTCATCACCCGCCGCGTAAAAGCGATCTCGCCATCTTTCGACACCGAATAGCTGCCCGAGGAATAGGGCCGACCGGTCCCCTCATTACCAACTTCATCCGTAAGCGTACTGACATCACCACCCGACGAAATCGTCACGAGCCGAACCAGCCCCCGATCCTCCGCCAGCGCGTAAAAGCTATCCCGCCCGCGCCAGCGCACAGAACCCACCGACCGGTCATAGTCCTCGGTCAGGTTCTTCTTGCCCGACCCATCGGCGCGCATGACGTAAAGCTCCGTCTGCTGATAGGTCTTCTTACCGTCAGGGGTAAACGTATAGGCAATCCGCCCGCCAGGGCCGACCTGCACACCGCCAGCAGACCCATCAGCCCCCGTCAGCGCTTCCGCTTCACCGCCATCAAGTGGCAGCTTGTAGACCCGGCTCACCAGCGCCTGCAGGTCGCGATCCTCGTCAGCATTCCCCGTGCCGAGCAAAGTCTCATCATCAAGCCATTGCGGCCCTGAAAGACCACCCGGCACCTTCGACACCTGCCGAGGCGTCCCGCCCTCCACAGGCACGACGAACACATGCCGCTCACCCGGCCGCAGGTAGCCCGCGCCATCGGCCCGGAACGTCAGGTCCTCGTAAACCCTGATCCCCTCCGCCCACTGAGCACCCTCTGGCTTGGACGGCAAAGAGATCAAAGTCTGCGGCCCGTCAGGCACCAGCATCGAAAACGCCAGACGCTTCCCATCAGGCGACCACACAGGCGCGCTCGTCCCCTCCTGCAACTGCCCCAGCGAATAGGTCCGGTCCGACCCCACAAGATGCACCTTCAGGTCAGGCTTCCCGTCCCGCGACGAAAGAAACGCCAGCTTCGACCCGTCCGGCGACCAGCGCGGCGCGGACCCGGCGCTTCCGCCTTCCAAGAGAGGCCGGTGCTCGTCGCTCTCGAGGTCATAGACCCACAGATGCGAGGCCACCCGGTCAGTCTCGATGTCCATCGACCGGCGCACATAGACGATCGTCTCGCCATCAGGGCTGATCTGCGGGTCGGAGGCGTATTCGAGGTCGAACACCACATCCATCGAGAAGCGCGGCGCCTCCCCGTGATCATCCGCGAAAGCGAAGCCAAAAGAGGCCATCCCGGCCAGAAGTGCGGCGCGAAGCATACTCGTCTCCCAAAAGAACTGACCGGGAACCTAGGGCTTCGGACCAGAAGTGAAACAATGTTCGGCAGTCGTCCCGCTGCCGCCTCCGCTGGACCCGGGCGCCCACGCAGGCCACATCACAGCCGAAACAAGAGGAGCCTCGCTATGAAAACCCGCGCAGCCGTCGCCTTCGAAGCCGGAAAGCCGCTGGAGGTGGTCGAGGTCGACCTTGAAGGCCCCAAAGCCGGCGAAGTTCTTGTCGAGATCAAGGCCACCGGCGTCTGTCACACCGACGCCTACACACTCTCAGGGACCGATCCCGAAGGCGCCTTCCCCGCGATCCTCGGCCATGAGGGCGCAGGCATCGTGCAGGAGGTCGGCCCGGGCGTGACAAGCCTCAAGCCCGGCGACCATGTCATTCCTCTTTACACGCCCGAATGCCGTGAGTGCGACTACTGCCTTCATCCGAAGACGAACCTTTGCCAGGCTATTCGGTCGACGCAGGGGGCAGGCGTCATGCCCGACGGCACCTCGCGGTTCAGCTACAAGGGTGAGAAGCTCCTCCATTATATGGGCACCTCGACCTTCTCGAACTACACCGTCCTGCCCGAGATCGCCCTTGCCAAGATCCGCCCCGACGCACCCTTCGACAAGGTTTGTTATATCGGCTGCGGCGTCACCACGGGCGTCGGCGCGGTCATGTTCACCGCCAAGGTCGAACCCAATTCAACGGCCGTCGTCTTCGGCATGGGCGGCATCGGCCTCAACGTGATCCAGGGCCTCAAGCTCGTCGGTGCACGGCAGATCGTCGGCGTGGACCTCAATGAGAGTAAACGCGAAATGGCGGCAGGTTTCGGCATGACCCATTTCGTGAACCCCAAGGATCACAAGGACCTGGTCGGCCACCTCGTCGAGCTCACCGGCGGCGGCGCGGACTATTCCTTCGAATGCATCGGCAATGTCGAAGTCATGCGCCAGGCCATCGAATGCTGCCACAAGGGCTGGGGCGAAAGCGTCATCATCGGCGTCGCCGGCGCTGGCGAAGAAATCTCGACCCGCCCCTTCCAACTCGTCACAGGCCGCGTCTGGCGAGGATCAGCCTTCGGCGGAGCAAGGGGGCGTACGGACGTTCCTAAAATCGTCGACATGTACATGGAAGGGCGCATCGACATCGACAGCCTCATCACCCACAAAATGCCGCTGGAGAAGATCAACGACGCCTTCGACCTGATGCGCGAGGGCAAGAGCATCCGGAGCGTGGTGGAGTTTTAGGTGGACAAAGCAAGCTTTCGTCATGTCCGCCTTAATATCGACGAGGCTGCGAACGAGGAGCAGCTAAGAAAGCAGCTCGGTAGGACAGGGCTCGAAAACGGTCCGCGCACTGGCGAGAATAGGCGCACCTCACAATCGTCGGAAGCCTACTGGATGCGCCGCTGGCTCCTCTCACAGGTCGCAATGGAATCACTCAGATTTCCAGTGACCGTTTTGCACCAAGACGCTCCGGACTTCGAGGTTACCGAGTCTAACTCTGTGTACGGACTAGAATTTACTGAAGCAGCACCCGCCGTAGACGGAAAGCGCCGCGCGGCATCGGAAGTCGACAGGAGACCACGGTTTCTATACCAGGACGTCGGCGACAGTGGCGGAGCTGGAATCACTCAAGGCTCCAAGGATCTCGCTGTTCGGCAGATCCAAGATGCTATTCGACGTAAGGCCCGGAAGGACTACTCCGCGTATACCGACATCGACTTGCTGATCTACCCAAACTCCGACGCAATCATGGCCGCCGGTCTG
Source organism: Parvularcula mediterranea (assembly GCF_013085255.1). GTDB lineage: Bacteria > Pseudomonadota > Alphaproteobacteria > Caulobacterales > Parvularculaceae > Parvularcula > Parvularcula mediterranea. Next base: position 1,329,474 of record NZ_JABFCX010000002.1, on the reverse strand, counting down.
TTTGGGTGGATCGAAGACTGCAAGACATTCCCATATGATAGATGTGGCTTTCGTAGAGTCTTCCTGTGCTGGAGCGACGAAGAAATACAACTGCTGCAATAGCGGGTCAGTCGACGCACGTAGGGCGGAACGCGACAGCGATCCGCCTTCCCGGAAATCGCGGGAGCGAATATCCGGGACCCATGGACCATCCGTATCAAGAGGAGGGCCGGTCAGTCCATGGATCCCGGGTCAAGCCCGGGAACACGGTAGTTGGAGAAACCACCGCTCCGATATCGTCATCCCGGACTTGATCCGGGACCCATCCCAAAGAAAAACGACCACCTCTCCGCAAAGAGACCACCCCAAGAACCGCGAAATGCGGTTCCGGCGCACATGCGCCGCCCCGCCTTAGCGCCACGCGCGTGAGGTAAAGAATAGCCGGAAACTTATCCCCGCCCCCAACCTTCCGCGTACAACAAAGGCGTCCTCCGAAGAGCGCAAGGGTCGAACCGGTCGTTCCGTGTTTCGCTTCGGGGGCGGTGCCGATGGCGCGTGCGGCTTCACGATCCGTGCCCGTCATTCGAGAGTTTGAAGTGCTTAGCCGCCGGCCTCAAAAGCCCGCGGACATGGCCTCTCGCATAAAGCGCCGCCGGGCGCGGGCTGGCTCGCGCAGTATTACATAGTTTGAGCACGGACCACCCCGCGCCCGGACATCCCTCTCCTTTCGAGAAGCCGGACCCACGGGCCGGACCTTTCCCCTGCCCGTCTTCCCGGAATTCGCGACAGTGAATTTCCGGGACCCATGGACCGATCGGTTCAATCAGGACGCGAGGTCAGTCCATGGATCCCGGATAAGCCTCACGGCTTTCCGGGAAAACGGAGAGGAGCAAAGCAGCTTTCCCCTTCCCCGCCTCGCCCGGCCACCCAAAAGCCCCCATTTTCTCTCCTAAGAAGGAGGCCGCCATGACCGAGACCCGCCGCATCATTTTCGTGAGCCCCGGCATGCCGACATCGGACGGCGCAGGGGTGAAGCTGACCCGGATGCTGGGCACGCAACAGCTGCCTGACCTCGACCCCTTCCTGATGCTCGACCATTTCCGCTCCGGCGATGCGAACGACTACATTGCCGGCTTCCCGGATCATCCCCACAGGGGCTTCGAGACGGTCACCATCATGAAGGAAGGCCGGATGCGCCACCGCGACAGCCGCGGCAATGAAGGCGTCGTCGCCCCTGGCGGCATCCAATGGATGACCACAGGCCGCGGCCTCATCCACTCCGAAATGCCCGAGCAGACCGAGGGCCGGATGTCAGGTTTCCAGCTCTGGGTGAACCTGCCCGCGAGCCACAAGATGATCGAGCCCGACTGGCACGACCATCCCGCCGAAACCGTGCCGAGCGAGACCCTCGAAGGCGCCAAGGTCCGTATCCTCGCAGGCGGGGAAGGTCCCGGCCGCTCAGCAGGCCCTGACGCCGACATCCGCATCCTCGACGTGGAGCTCGAGGCAGGCGCCACCTTCCGCGAAGCCCTCCCCCACGGCCATAACGCCTTCCTCGCCGTCTATGGCGGCAACCTCCAGGGCATCCACGAGACACCCCAGCCAGAAGTGAAGGACCCCGCCATCGCCGTCCTTTCACGAGGAGACGAAGTCGCCCTCAGGGGAGGCCCCGAAGGCGCCCACTTCCTCCTCGTCGCAGGCCAGCCCATAGGCGAACCCATCGCCCGCCACGGCCCCTTCGTCATGAACACGCAAAACGAGCTCCGCGAAGCCTTCAATGACTTCCAGTCAGGCCGCCTCGGCTAGCCCCGCTTGACCCCAATGGCGCACTCCGCAACCTAAGCTTTCGCCTATTGCGGGAGGAGCCGGGCCATGCAGTCAGTCGAAAAGCACCGCAGCCACGGCGGCACGCTCGAGGTTTTCGACCATGAGAGCGCCGTCACCGGCACCACGATGCGCTTCGCGGTCTTCCTCCCCCGCGAGGCCGAGAAAGCCGACGTGCCCTGCCTCTGGTACCTGTCAGGGCTCACCTGCAACTGGTCCAACGTCATGGAAAAAGGCGGCGTCCTGAAAGCCGCTGCCGCCAGAGGCTGCGCCATCATCGCGCCGGACACCTCACCCAGAGGCGAAGGCGTCCCCGACGACGAAGCCTACGACCTCGGCCAAGGCGCAGGCTTCTACCTGACCGCCACCCAAGAGCCCTGGTCCCAGCATTTCCAGATGGACCGCTACATTACCGAAGAGCTGCAAGCCCTCGTGACTGAGAGCTTCCCCATCGCCAAAGACCGCCAAGGCATCTTCGGCCACTCCATGGGCGGTCACGGTGCCATCAGCCTCCACCTCAAGCACCCCGAGCTCTACCGGACCTGCTCAGCCTTCGCTCCCATCACTGCACCTAGCCAGTGCCCCTGGGGTCAGAAGGCGTTCACCGCCTACCTCGGCTCGGACAACGCAAGTTGGGCCCAGTACGACAGCGCCATCCTCGCCCTGAAACAGCCCTCGGAGGCTGAGATCCTCATCGATCAGGGCCTCGATGATCCGTTTCTCTCAGAGCAACTTCTTCACGGTATCTTCGAGGATGCCTGCCAGACTTCAGGACAGGCTTATGCCCTTCGTCGTCAGGCAGGTTATGATCATAGCTACTACTTCATCTCCACTTTCATGGATGACCACCTCCGCCACCACATGGAAGGCCTGACCGCGTGACGACGATTGAAGACCGCTTCCGGCTGCCCTGCGGCGTGAGCCTCAAGAACCGCATCGCCAAGGCTGCGATGACGGAGCATCAGGCCGACGCCGACCTCCTTCCGAACGACCGCCACGTGACGCTTTACAAGCGCTGGGCAGAGGGCGGCGCAGGGCTCCTCATCACCGGCAACGTGATTGTCGACCGCCGTCACCTTGAGCATCCGGGCAACATCGCCATCAGCTCCAAGCCCGGCGATCCGACGCTGAAATGGTTCAGGGCCCTCGCCCAGGCGATGCAGACCGGCGGCTGCCGCGCGATCGCGCAGCTCAGCCATGCCGGCCGCCAGACCCCCAAAGTGGTGAACCCCGCTCCCCTCGCGCCGTCGGGGATCAAGGTCGCCCTCCCCGGTGAGCAGTTCGGCCAGCCCCGCTCCATGACCTCGGCGCAGATCGACGACATGATGGGCCGCTTCGTGCAGGCAGCCCACGTCTGCTCCGAGGCAGGCTTCAACGGCGTCCAGATCCACGCAGCCCACGGCTACCTCCTGTCGAGCTTCATCAGCCCCCTGACCAACAAGCGGTCGGACCGATATGGCGGCAGGCTCGAGAACCGGGCCCGCCCGCTCCTCCATATCTGCGAGCGCATCCGCGCCGAGCTGCCCGAGGATTTCATCCTCTCGGTGAAGCTCAACTCCTCGGACTTCCAAAAAGGCGGTCTGACGACGGAGGAAAGCCTTCAGATCATCGAGTGGCTCGAGGATCGCGGTGTCGACCTCCTCGAGATCTCCGGCGGCAGCTACGAGCAGCCAGCGATGATGGACCTCGAAGGCATGGAGAAGCGCTACGAGGAAGGCAAAGCCGAGAGCACCAAGAAGCGCGAGGCCTACTTCCTTGAGTTTGCCCGCGCGGTGCGTGAGCGCAGCGCCATCCCGCTCATGGTCACAGGCGGCTTCAGGACCGCCGAGGGCATGAACGAGGCCCTCAACACCGACGCTTGCGACGTCATCGGGCTCGCGCGCCCGCTCTGCGTCATGCCCGACGCGCCCCACAAGATCATCGACGGCGAGATCGCCGAGCTTCCCTCCTACGACAAGACGCTGGCGCTTGGCCCCGGGCTCTTTGGCCCCCGCTCGCCCATCAAGTTCCTAAAGGCCCTCAACGGCTTTGCGATCATGGCGTTCTTCTACGAGAACATCGACCGGCTCGCGAACGACCTCGAACCCCAAACGGAAATGGGGCTTTTGGGTGCCTTCTTGAAAGGACAGCGCCGGATGGCCAAGAAGGCGCGAAATCTGAACTGACCGAGAAGAGAGACAAGCCATGAAGAGCGACGCCACGAAACCCCTCAGCATCATCGACGGGATCGTGGTCAAAACGCCTGAAGAGGCTGTCGACAGGCTCATCGCTCTTTACTCGGAACAGATCGGCGTCCTCGAAAAGCGCTTCGAGAACTTCGCCGCGGGCACCCTCGCCGAAGACGATCACCACCACGCGGTCTATCCCGCCCTCACCGTCGAGATCCCGGCGGAGAAGGCGACCATGACGTCGAGCCTCGCCTTGGGGCAGATCTCCTCGCGCCATGATTTCTGCGCGGCGATGACCAACCCTGCGCTGTTCCAGAAATATCTGATCCGTCAGCTGACAAAGATCATCAAACGCTACGAGCCGACGATCCGCGTTGGCCTGTCGAACCGGCCGATCCCGCTTTCCTTCGCGCTCGAAGCCGCTAGCGGCAGGCTCGACCGGGAGCAGCGCGACAGCCTTCAGAACTTCTTCTACACTCCGGACCTCGTCTCTACGAACGACGACATTGTCGATGGCAAGACCATCCTCGACCGCTCAGGCCCCCTACCGCTCTCGCTCTTCACAGCGGAGCGTACGGACTATTCTCTCAACCGGATCAAGCACTACACCGCGACGGCGCCTGAGCATTTCCAGCCCTATATTCTGTTCACGAACTACCAGCGCTATGTCGATGAGTTCATTGAATGGGGCCTTGAGGAAGTGAAGGCTGGCCGGGCCGAGCGCCTCGTCGAGCCCGGCGGCCGGATTACTGAAGCTGATGGGATCCCCAGCTGCGATCCCATCGCCAAGCCGCCGCAGATGCCCGCCTACCACCTCGTACGCGAGGGCCAACGCGGGGTCACCCTCGTCAATATAGGCGTCGGTCCGTCCAACGCCAAGACGATCACGGACCATCTCGCGGTCTTGCGCCCCCATGTCTGGCTGATGATCGGCCATTGCGGCGGCCTTCGCAGGACCCAGCGCCTCGGCGACTATGTCCTTGCCCACGCTTACCTGCGCGACGACCACGTCCTCGACCACGCACTCCCGCCATCGGTTCCCCTGCCCACCATTGCCGAGGTGCAGCTAGCGCTTTCCAAGGCCGTCAGTGACGTCACGGGCATCGAGGGCAAGGAGATGAAGGAACATCTCCGTACAGGGACGGTTGTGACCACCGACGACAGGAATTGGGAGCTGCGCTTCGAAGACCTCGCCGTCCTCCTCAACCAATCCCGGGCCATCGCCATCGATATGGAAAGCGCCACGATCGCCGCGGCAGGTTACCGCTTCCGGGTGCCCTACGGCACGCTCCTCTGCGTCTCGGACAGGCCCCTCCACGGTGAGATCAAGCTACCCGGCATGGCTAACGCCTTCTATCAGGAGCGCGTCGGCCAACACTTGGAGATCGGCATACGGACGTTGGAGCTCCTTCGCTCAGAAGCGGAGAAAGGCACCCTTCATTCAAGGAAGCTGCGCAGCTTCGATGAGCCGCTCCTGCGCTAGGACTGGTAGTCCTCGATCAGCGCATCAAGCCGTGCATTGAGGGCCGCCCCCTCCTCGCCCGGCAGAAGCTGAAGCCCCGAAGCGCCCGACCTGTCGAGCGCTTCAACCAGCCGGCGGTAGACCGCCTCGCCTTCGTCCGTCAGCTGAAGATGCGCACGGCGCCCATCCTCCTGCGAAGCCTCCCGGCGGAGGAGCCCCATATCAATCAGCACCCGCACGGCCCGTGATACAATGGCCTTGTCCATCGGCGTGACGGCAACGACTTCAGAAGAGGTCCGCCCCGGCTCATCGGCCACGGCAGCCAGCACCCGCCACTGGGAAAGATTGAGCCCGCTCGTCTCCGCGACAACGGCAGAAACCTTCCGCGCCACGAGGTCCGCAAGCACGGTGATTTTGTAGACCCAGCTGTCATCGAGGCGGAACACATCGGCCGCTCTCGCGTTCTCTTTTCGATGTGTCTGCGGCGCCATCGGGCCTGCCTCGATTGGTTGCAACTGAAACTGGTTCCGATTACAACGATAAGGCATTTCGATCACCTCGGCAAGAATGGAGCGCCCCATGGCAGACCTCTTCGAGAACCCCGCCGGCCTTGACGGCTTTGAATTCATTGAATTTTCCGCCCCTGAAAAAGGCGTTCTGGAGCCTGTCTTCCAGGCCATGGGCTTCACGCAAGTCGCCAAGCACCGCACCAAGGACGTCCATGTCTGGCGTCAGGGCGACATCAACCTCATCGCCAATTACGAGCCCCGCTCCGCCGCATGGTTCTTCGCCCGAGAGCACGGAGCAGCCGCCTGCGGCATGGGCTTCCGCGTCCGCGACGCCCGCAAGGCCTATGACTACCTGATCGAACAGGGCGCCGAGCCCGTCGAGGTCAAAACCGGCCCGATGGAGCTGCGCCTCCCCGCCATCCGCGGCATTGGCGGCGCCATCATCTACCTCATCGACCGCTATGGCGACGACCTGTCGATCTACGACATCGACTTCGAGTATCTCGAAGGCGTCGAGCGCAATCCGAAGGGCGCAGGGTTCGAGGTCATCGATCACCTCACCCACAACGTCTACACGGGCCGCATGGCCTACTGGGCTGACTATTACGAGAAGCTGTTCAACTTCAAAGAGATCCGCTTCTTCGACATCAAAGGCGAGTACACCGGCCTCACCTCGAAAGCGCTCACCGCACCTGACGGAAAGATCCGTATCCCCCTCAATGAGGAAGGCGAAGGCGGCAAAGGCCAGATCGAAGAATTCCTGCGCGAGTTCAATGGCGAAGGCATCCAGCACATCGCCTTCTCCTGCCAGGACCTGATCGCCTGCTGGGACAACCTCAAAGAGCGCGGCATACCCTTCATGACCGCGCCGCCCGAAACCTATTACGAGATGCTCGAAGGCCGCCTGCCGAACCATGGCGAGCCGGTCGATGAGCTGAAGGCCCGCGGCATCCTCCTCGACGGCACCACAGAAGGCGGAAGCCCACGCCTCCTCCTCCAGATCTTCTCGGAGACCCAGCTCGGCCCGGTCTTCTTCGAGTTCATCCAGCGCAAGGGCGATGACGGCTTTGGCGAAGGCAACTTCAAGGCCCTTTTCGAATCGATCGAGCGAGACCAGATCAACCGCGGTGTGCTGAACGTCAAAGAGAGCGCGTAATGGCTGACACCGGCTTCACCCTCTCCGGTATCCACCACGTCGCCTATCGCTGCCGCGATGCGAAGGAGACGGTGGAGTTCTACACCGACGTGATGGGCATGTCCTTCGACGTGGCGTTTGCGGAGGATCATGTGCCCTCCACCGGCGCTTATGATCCGTACATGCACGTTTTCCTCGACGCAGGGAACGGCAACATCCTCGCCTTCTTCGAGCTTCCCCAGCAGAAGGACATGGACCGCGACCGCAACACTCCTGAGTGGGTGCAGCATATCGCCTTCCGTGTGCCGACGATGGACGATCTCCTGAAAGCGAAAGAGCGCGCGGTTTCCCGCGGGCTCGATGTGCTCGGGCCCACGAACCACGGCGTCTTCAAGTCGATCTATTTCTTCGACCCCAATGGCCACCGCGTCGAGCTGGCCTGCGATACGGGTACGGAAGAACAGATGACGGAGCTCCGCCGCGTCGCCCCAGACATGCTCGAAGAGTGGTCGCAGACCAAGCGCGCCCCACGTCATGCCGCGTGGCTCCATGAAGCCGCCCGTGACGAACACGACTGATAAGGACTGAAGAATGAAACTTGCCAGCCTGAAGAAGGGCCGCGACGGCCAGCTCGTCGTGGTCTCGAAAGACCTGAGCCGCTACGCCGACGCCAGCGCCATCGCACCGACCCTGCAGGCAGCGCTGGACGACTGGTCCGCCATCTCCCCGCGCCTTGAGGAGCTTTCCCGCAAACTCGAGAGCGGCGATGTCGGCTCCTCCCCGTTCAAGCAGGAAGAGTGTGCTTCGCCCCTCCCCCGCGCTTATCAGTGGGCGGATGGTTCGGCATACGTCAATCACGTAGAGCTCGTCCGCAAGGCGCGTAACGCCGAGATGCCTGAGAGCTTCTGGGAAGATCCGCTGATGTACCAAGGCGGCTCGGACAGCTTCCTTGGCCCTCGTGAACCCATTCGTATGCCGACGGACCAGGGCTGGGGCATCGACATGGAAGGCGAGATCGCCATCGTGCTCGATGACACGCCGATGGGGATCAGCGCGGAGGACGCCCTGTCCAAGGTTCGCCTCATCATGCTGGTGAATGATGTCAGCCTTCGCGGCCTCATTCCCGGTGAGCTGGCCAAGGGCTTTGGCTTCTTCCAATCGAAACCATCGAGCGCCTTTACTCCGTGTGCGGTGACACCTGACGAGCTCGGCGACGCCTGGAAGGACGGCAAGCTGAACCTGCCGCTCCATGTCGACTATAATGGCGAGGCTTTCGGCCGGGCTCATGCCGGCACCGACATGACCTTCCACTTCGGACAGCTCATCGCCCACGCGGCCAAGTCGCGGCCCCTCAGTGCAGGGACGATCATCGGCTCGGGCACCGTGTCCAACAAGCTCGACGGTGGCCCCGGCAAGCATGTCAGCAATGGCGGCGTTGGCTATTCGTGTATCGCCGAGGTTCGCATGATCGAGACGATCGAGAACGGCAAACCCTCAACCCCCTTCATGTCCTTCGGCGACCGCGTCGCCATCGAAATGCAGAACGAAGACGGTCAATCGATCTTCGGACGCATCGATCAGGTGGTCGAGAAGGCGTAAGTCTTCTGCCTACTGATCACGAGACTGACCCCCGCCTCCCGGCGCGGGGGTTTTTTTGTGCCCGCGTCCGTCAGCGCCGGTAAGATACGAAAAAGGCCAGCGCCGGGCTGGCCTGTCGGTCGTCCCCTTAAGGGAGGAAAATGGAGCGGGCGATGCGATTCGAACGCACGACCCTCACCTTGGCAAGGTGATGCTCTACCCCTGAGCTACGCCCGCTCAATGCCGATCCGGGTGCCGATCGGCGGCGAAGCCCGCATAAAGCAAATGGGAGCGGGCGGCGCAAGCGGTTTTTCTCGGAAAAATCGCAATCACAGACCGAATGCGAGAAGCGGATAAGCCATCGCATTTCCAAGCGCGTGGATCAGCCATCCGGGGAAGATCGAGCCATTGCCGAGACGCTCATTCGCAAAGGCCATCATGAACCCTGCAAACCCGGGAATGAGGAGAAACGCAGGCACGGTGAGCATGTTGGGCTCCGGCCCGCCCGGCACCACGAAGATGAGAAGGTGGATCGCGCCAAAGAGACATGCGTGGATGAGATTGCCAGCCCAGAACCCTGCCGCCCCGATCAGCCGCTTGGCGATGAGCCCGCGAAAGAAAATCTCCTCGGCCAGAGCCGTCTTGATCCCTGCCACGAGGAGGATGACGAGCAGGATCTCGCCGCTCCACCCCTCCTGCCTGATCTGCCCGGCGACCGTGTTGTCGGCACTCGCGGCCTGGCTGAGCTCAGGGACAAGGAACATGATGCCGCTGACCGCCTTGATGAGGACGAAGAGCCCCAGCGCCCAGAGCATGCTGCGCCCCGTCGGTGCGATGAGGCCGATCCAGCGGAAGTACCCGGCCTTCTTCCTGCCGAAAATTGCCCAGACGATGAGGGCAATGACAAGGACGATGCCAAGCTGGACGGCTGTGTTGATGGCTTCCTGAGCGAGCATGGCCCCTCCATGTTATCTCGATGTCGAGATATATATCTTGATACAAAGATAATGACCAGCCACGGCGAGCAGCCCTATGCGGGATGAGATGGCGGACGAAGCAGACAGTCAGGACTTGGTGGACGAGGTGGTGGAGAGCTTCTCCCGCGCCCGGCCTGACATCGATCCTGATACCCTGCGGACCCTGTGCCGGATCATCGTGGCGGGCAGGCTGCTCGAAGACAGGGCCGCGGCGCTCCTCAAGCCATCGGGCATGATCTACACCGACTTCGATATCCTCGGGATGCTGAGGCGCACAGGCCCGCCCCATGAGCTGACGCCCAATGACCTCATCCGCATGGTGATGATCTCCTCGGGTGCCGTGACGGCAGCGCTCGGCCGCCTCGAAAAGCAGGGCTATGTCGCCCGGCGGGTGAGCGATGAGGACAGGCGGGTGCGCATCGTCTCCCTCACCGATGAGGGGAAGCGGGTCATCGACGAAGCCTTCACGGTCAGGATGGATGACGCAGCGGAAGCCTTCTCGGGGTTCTCCGAGGACGACCATAAAGCCATCGACCGGCTCCTGCGCGATGTGGCCTCAAGGCTTGGTCAGAGTTGAGTTCGCGATGCCAGCGAATCTCCGCAACCATGTTCCTCAGGTGAGTTGAAGACGGCCAGAGAGGGCCTCAAACCGGACGCTATGGACCCGGAACGGCGATTGTTTGCCCGCTTTGAGGAGATGGGCATCGCATCGGAGACGGTGGAGCATGACGCGACCGCCACCGTCGCTGAGAGCGCGCACCTTGCCGAGACCATGCCTGGCAGCCGGTCGAAGAGCCTGCTCCTCGAAGACAAAGACGGCACCCTCACCCTCGTCACGGCCGTTGGCAGGACAAAGGTCGACCTCAAGAAGGTTGGTGAGGCCGTCGGCGCTCGAGGGCGTCTCAGCTTTGCCAAGCCTGAGGTCATGGAGGAGGTGCTGGGCGTCGCCCCGGGGCACCTGACGCCGTTTGCGCTGATCAACGACCGTAGCCTCAGGATCGAGACCTTCGTCATCGACGAGGCGCTCTTCGAAGCTGACCCGATCTGGGCCCATCCCTTGCGCAACACGGCTTCCACGGGCGTGACCGGCGAGGACCTGAAACGGTTTGCCGAGCTTCATGCCAAGGCGTTCATCGTCATCGGCCTTGCCCAAGGCTGACAGAGCGGCCATCTCCCGCCCGACAACGCATTCTAACGATTGAGACGACAGACATGTCCGACACCCCGATCCTCGGCGGCAATGCCGAACCGCCCGCAGCCGACCTCGTGAAAGACGCCACCATCGAGACCTTCCAAGCCGACGTCATGGACGCCTCGATGGAAGTGCCGGTGGTCGTCGATTTCTGGGCGAGCTGGTGCGGGCCCTGCAAAACCCTTGGCCCGATCCTCGAAAAGGCGGTTCAGGCCCGGGGCGGCAAGGTCAAAATGGTGAAGGTCGACACAGACAAGAACCAGATGCTGGCCCAGCAGCTGCGGATCCAGTCGCTCCCCACGGTCATGGCTTTCGTGCAGGGCCAGCCGGTCGACGGCTTCATGGGCGCGGTCCCTGAGAGCGAAGTGAACACGTTCCTCGACCGCATCGTGGCTGGCGCTGAGCAGATGGGCCTCAAGGGCGGCGGCGCTCCTGGCGCGCCAGACCCCGCCGAGCTGATCGCGGCGGCGGAGCAGGCGCTTGCCAACCAGGACCTGCAAAGCGCCATCGTCGCTTATTCGCAGGTGCTCGACACCGCCGAGGACAATGCCGATGTCCGGGTCGAAGCCATGGCGGGTATCGCAAGGGTGCAGGCGATGGCAGGCGACGTCGAAGCCGCCCGCGCCACATTGTCGCAACTCCCCATGGGCTTCGAGAACCACCCCGCGGTTGCGCAGATCACCGCGCAGCTTGATCTCGCCAAGCAGGATGCTCCCTCGGGCGAACTGGCAGGCCTCCAGCAGGCGCATGCCGCAAACCCGGCCGATCAGGACGCTGCCTTCGCTTATGCAGAGGGCCAGATCGGCGCAGGCCAGATGACCGAAGCCATGGACACACTTCTCGGCATGATCGAGCGGGACCGTGAGTGGAACGAGGGTGCGGCCAAGGAGAAACTCCTGACGGTGTTCGAAGCCCTCGGCGCGGGGCACCCGGACGTGAAGCGCGGACGCCGCCGCTTGTCTTCTGTGCTTTTCAGCTAACTTCTCTTGGGCGGGGGTTATCCCATCCCCGCCTATCGGGAAGCAGCTTCATGCCCCATGACGAAAAGCGGCGCGTGCTGCCGGGGGAGATTCCGATCTTCCCCTTGCGCAGCGCGATGCTCCTGCCGAGGGCCCAGCTTCCTCTCAATATCTTCGAACCGCGCTACCTCGCCATGACCGAGCATGCCCTCTGCACGGGCAGGCATATCGGCATGGTCCGCCCGCGCCACGAGGATGACGTCAACCCGACGCTCTATGATGTTGGCTGCGCTGGCCGGATCACCTCCTTCATGGAGACGGGCGACGGGCGGTTCCTTCTGACCCTGACAGGGGTCTCACGGTTCAGGCTGACCGGGGACACCCTCCATGATCAGGGCTTCCGCGTCGGCGCAGTGGACTGGTCGAGTTTCACCCTCGACCGCTATGAGGAGCCTGAAGAGAACCCGCACCTGCGCGAGCGGGTGATCGAGCTCCTGATGCGCTATCTCGAGGAAGTGGGCCTCAGGGCTGACTGGGACTCGATCGAAGGTGCTTCGGCGGAGACGATCATCAATTCGGTCTCCATGTCCTGCCCGTTCGAGCCCGATGAGAAGCAGGCCATCGTCGAGGCTCATTCCATTGAAGCCCGCGGCGAGACGCTGATCGCGCTCATGGAAATGTCGATCGCGCAGAAGCGTCAGGATATGGATGACGAGGGCGGCGACCGTCTGCAATAAGGCCCCATGACCGATACCGAAGCGCGCAAGCCGGACCCCAAGGTCCTCGAACTTCTCGTCTGCCCCGTGACCAGGAGCACCCTCCGCTACGATGCCGAGGCGCAGGAGCTCGTCTCCGACGCAGCCGGGCTCGCCTACCCGATCAGGCAGGGCATCCCGATCATGCTCGAGGGCGAAGCGCGAAAGCTCTCCGACGACTGATCGTCCGTTAACTCCGCATTTACCATCCTTCCCCCAAGGCTAACGCGTTCACGTTCAGTCTTCGGAGGGGCAAGCTGTGCGCGGGGTTCCCAAGCGCCTTGGTCTGGCGCTTCTCATTCTCGGTCTTCTTTCGGTCGTCACCTCGGTCTTCGAGGATGCGCAGGCGCAGGAGCGCGAGAGCTATTCGGGCCTTCCCGTCCCCCGCTTCGTTGCCCTCAAGAATGACAAGGTCTTCGGCCGTGCCGGGCCGAACCTCGACGTCGTGGTGATCTACCAGAAGCGCGGCCTGCCGGTGAAAGTCATCGCCGAGGATCCGGACAATGACTGGCGCCGGGTCGAGGACCATACGGGCCGCCGCGTCTGGATCAACAAGGTGATGCTGGTCGAGAACAAGCACGCCGTGACCCTCTCCCCCGGGATCCTCTTCGCCGAGCCCACCGAAGATGCCCTGCCCCGTGCAAGGGTCGAAGAAGGCGTCATGGCAAAGCTCGAGACCTGCCGCGGTGAGTGGTGCCGTATACGGACAAAAAGCTATCGGGGCTGGACGGAGAAGTCCAAGCTCTGGGGCACGCTCTAGGCCTCTTCTGAGAATTCTGAGAATTCGCGGCGCAGAAGCGCAAGCTTCGGGTCGATATACGTCTTGCAGAACGGTGCCTCGGGCCGGGTCTTCTGATAGTTGAGGAACCGCGCGTCGTTGAGGATGAAACGCCGAAGCGGCAGGACCTCCGTCACGACAGGTCCCTCTCTTTCCTCAGCAAGCTGATGGATCACCTCGCGGCAGCGCTCGCCCGTGTCCTCGTCCATCACATAGACAGCGCTGCGGTACTTGCCGCGCATCTTGTGCTGCGAGCCTGAGGAATGGGTGCGCAGGTGGATGTCGAGGAGGACCGAAAGCGGCATAATGCCCTCATCGAGCTGCAGCCAGACGGCCTCTGAAGCCGTGTCATGGGGCGGTGCGCTTTCGATGAAGCCCTGCTCGACGCCTGACACTCCGCGAAGGCTCTGGAACACCGCTTCGGTGCACCAATGACAGCCGCCGCCAAGGCCGAGGGTGAGGAGATCCGCCATCGCTTCGATGTAGGGATAAGGAAGCCCCCTGCCATAGGCGGCTTGTGACCGGCATAGGGTTCACTACGTTGGACGCCATGAGAACCTCGATCTTCGCCGCCTGCGTCCTCGCTTCCGCCTGTGCCACGGCGCCCGTACCCGAGAGCGCGCCCTTGGTGCCAGCGGATGTCTCCGCGACCCTCACGCGGGAGGACAGCGGCTCCTACACCCTCACCTACCGCTTCCGTGAGCCCCAGACCGCGCTTGTCTTCGGCCAGGCGCCCCTCACCTACCGGGCTGGCGAATGGACGTCGCTGACCGAGGGCGCAGAGGTCGAGGCCATTGGCCAGATGGATGCGCTGATCTTCGAAGAACCTGCCACCGAAGCTTCGTTCCGCTTTGCGCCGTCATCCGAGAACCTGCCCAAAGCCTATACCGCTTTCATTCCGTACACCACTGGTGACCATGGCGTCCTGACGGGCCAGTTCCGCCTGATGCCAGCTGAGAGCCGCGAAGCCATCGAAGCGTTCAATCAGACCGCGAATGAATGGGGCAAGCCCGATCTCGATCTCGACCTGACGATCAAATCGGAGAGCCCGATCTGGCTGCGCGGGAAGCGGTATGATGGCGAGGTGACCCTCACGCCTGAGGGCGACGACACCTACGCCTTTGTCGGAGAGCTCCAGCCCGTCGAAGGGGAAAGCTTCGTCGGCTTTGTTGATCCCGGCCTGCCCTCATGGGTGGCCGATGGCTTCGATGCCAACCTTGTACGGATCTTCAGTGAGCTCACCGATGGCTGGGGCAAGGACCTGCCGCGCAAGTCCACGGTTATTTTCGGCTTTCACGGGCTTGAGGGCGAGGGCCTCAACCTCACAGGCGGTGCGCTCGATGGCGGTGTCCTCGCGCTTGAGGCTGGAGGCGAAGCGCTGACGGATCGGGAGCCGGGCATCCTCACCTACCTCCAATGGTTCTTTGCCCATGAGGCGGCGCATCTCTACCAGAAGATGGACAACGGTAATCCTGCCGACCAGCTCCACGCCTGGATCCACGAAGGCAGCGCCAACACCATGGCCCACGACGTGGCGGCGAGCTTCTCTGAAGACCCGAACGGCTTCCTCATGGAGGTCTATTCGTCAGCTTACAGAGATTGCGTCGCGGGGCTGGAGAAAGGGCCACTGACCGAAGCGGTCGGCCGGGGTGACTTCGGCGCGTTCTATGCCTGCGGGGACTTCATGGGCCTGATCACGGATGCCGGGCTGCCGGACCACTCGCTCTATGACTTCTGGAACCGGTTCAAGAAAGTCGCATCCGAGCGGGGCGACGAAGGGCTGACTCATGAGGCCTATTTCGAGACCTTCGCAGGGCTCGGCGCTTCTGAGGCAGCGATGAAGGACATTCGGACCCTTGCGCTGGAACCTGTCGAGAACCCCTCGGCGTTTCTCAAGGCCGCGCTCGAACGCTCCGGCCTCGGCGTGACCCTGAGCGAGGACGGGACGCCCCTTGCTTTCCGCTTACGAGCCGATGGCGACCGCAAGGCTCTTATGCGCCGTGCAACGATTTCGGGCTAAGCTCTCCCGGCATGCTTGTTGACCTTGGTCGGCAGGACTAGGGTTGAGCACTTGCGCGTCGGGGCGACTTCTTGCCGAAGCTTTTGAAATCTCTGGCCACCGTGTCGGGCCTTACGCTGCTGAGCCGCCTCTTCGGCTTTGTCAGGCAGCTGATCCTCGCGGGCGTCATCGGCGCCTCGGGGAATCCGGTGGCTGACGCTTTCATGGCGGCGTTCAGGCTCCCCAACATGTTCCGCCGCCTCCTGGCCGAAGGCGCGTTCCAGGCAGCGTTTGTCCCGCTCTTCCAGGGCAAGGAAGCTGAAGGCGGCATCGAAGAGGCGCGCCGGTTCGCCGAGGACATCCTTGCCTGGATGGTGGTGATCCTCACGGCGCTCTCGGCGGCGGTGATGATCTTCACGCCGTTCGCAATCTCCATCCTGACCTCAGGGTTCAGGGACGATCCCGAGCGGTTTGACCTCGCGGTGCTCTATGCGCGGATCATGTTCCCCTACCTCGCCTGCATGTCGGTGGTGGGGATTTATGGCGGCATGCTCAATGCCCTTGGCAGGTTCGCCGTGGCAGCAGCGGCGCCCCTTCTCCTCAATGTCGGGATGATCGCCGCGCTCCTCGCGACTGCGCGCGCGGATATCGAGGTGACGGGCCTCTGGCTGTCGATCGGCGTGATGGCTTCGGGCGTGGCCCAGCTTCTGGCGCTTCTTTGGGGAGCCTTGCGTTCAAGGCTCCTCCTGAGGCTCAGGCTGCCGCGCTTCACCAAGTCGGCGCGCAGGATGTTGGCGCTCGGTACGCCCGGTTTCATCGCCGCCTCCGCGCTGCAGGTGAACGCCATCGTCGGCACCAACATCGCCAGCCAGCAGAACGGCGCAGTCTCGTGGCTCGCCTATGCCGACCAGCTTTACCAGCTGCCCCTCGGCATGATCGGCATCGCCCTCGGTGTCGTCCTGATGCCTGCGATCGGCCGGGCGCTGAAGTCCGGTGACGAGCAGCGGGCAGCGCATACGCTGGAGCAGGGCTTCCTGACCGCGCTCTTCTTCGCCCTTCCCGCAGCGGCGGGCCTCACGATCCTCGGCACCTTCATCGCCGAAGCGCTGTTCCAGGACATGGCCGGCATGGCGACAAGGATGATCGGCGCAGGCGGTTCGGCCTTCAACGACACGGACGTCGAGATGGTGGGCAAGGCGCTCTTCATCTTCGGCTTCGGCGTCCCCGCCTTCGTCCTTCAGAAGGTCTTCTCGGCAGCGTTCTTCGCGAGGGAGGACACAGGCACGCCGATGCGCTTTGCCCTTGTCGCCATCGCGACCAATGCGATCCTGTCGATCACGCTCTTCCCGTTCATCGAATTCCTCGCCGTGCCTGTGGGCACTATCGCTGCCGGATGGCTGGAGGTCTCGCTCCTCGTCATCACGTTGCGGCGGCGGGGCATCATCCATTTCAGGCACCTCTTCACGAGGCTCCTCGCCATGCTGGTCTCGACCGCGGGGCTCTCTGCCGCCCTGCTCTACGCGCTGGTCTACAGACCGGAGCTTCAGGACATATGCGCGGGGCAGAGCTGGATCATGCTCTTCATACTCGCAGGGCTCGGCGCTGTCCTCTACGGCATCCTATCGCTTCTCCTTGGAGCGATCAGGATTTCCGATTTGAGGCCCAAGGCGGGTTAACACTTTTCTCTTCACGCCTTTGCGGTAAGATGGACCCTTCGGTTAGGGGTAGAACCACATGGCGCGTTCGCTTGATCGCTCGGTCCGTTTCACGGGCTCCAGCGGAGCAGTCCTCAATATGCTCATCGTCCTCGGTCTTGTCGGGGCGATAGGCTGGTATCTCTCACCCTACAGCCCGCAGCCAAATGAGCTTCTGGTTCAAGCCTTTATGGCGAACCCGTATCTCAACGGGCTGATCCTTTTCGTTCTCTTCGTCGGGATCATGTACAATCTGCGGCAGGCCATGATGGTCAGCCCGGCGGTGAGCTGGATCAACAGCTTCCGTAACTCCGTCGACCCATCCCGCACCCGCCTGCCCCGCGCGCCGATGCTCATCACGGCTGTGTCGCGGATGCTGCTCGATGCGGATGAGCGCGGCGGTCGCCTGTCCCAGGCTTCGACCCGCGCGATCCTCGACTCGGTCGGCCTCAGGATCGACGAAGGCCGCGAGATCGGCCGCTACGCTACGAACCTCCTCGTGTTCCTCGGCCTGCTTGGCACCTTCTGGGGCCTCCTCCAGACCGTGAATGGCGTCTCCGACGTTATCGGCAGCCTCGCAGGCACCACGGGCGGCAGCTCGTCGGATGCGGTGGGAAGCCTGATCACCAACCTCAATGAGCCTCTGTCGGGCATGGGCACGGCGTTCAGCTCGTCGCTCTTCGGCCTCGGCGGATCGCTGGTCCTCGGCCTCCTCGATATCCAGGCAGGCCAGGCGCAGAACCGCTTCTATTCGGACCTCGAAGACTGGCTGTCGGGCATCACCGACACGACCACCTCGTCGCGCAAGGATGGCGGCAAGGCGTCCCGCGACTACTCCGCGGCGGAGCTCGAAGACACGCTCGTCCGCCTCGAACAGGCCATCACCCAGCTCGCCAACGCCCAGCACGAAGGTGCCGGCGCCGTGCAGCAGGAAATCCGCCAGCTCGGCCGCACCCTCCTCGAGGGCAAAGCTCCGAAGGGCCGCTAAGCCATGGCGCGTCGCCGTTCCCGCGGCGGTGAGGCCGCCATTTGGCCAGGCTTCGTCGACGGCCTGTCGAGCCTCATCCTCGTCCTCATGGTTGTGCTGTCGCTCTTCGTGGTGGCGCAATTCTACCTGGGTGAAGCCCTCACCCAGAAGGATACGGAGCTGAACTCGCTCCGGGCACAGATCGCCAAGCTCGCCGAGGATCTTGGGCTGAAAGAGGCCGAGAACCAGCGCCTCGCTGCGCGGATCGTGACCCTCGAAGACGAGATCAAGGCTGGCGAAGAGCGCATCGCCGCCCTTGTCGAAGAACTCGCCGTCGCCGGCTCGGCCATTGCGGCGTCTGCGGAGGAACTCCAGGCGGAGAAGGCTCTCTCGGAAGAGCAGAAGTCTGAAATCGCCACCCTCAACGCCCAGCTGGCCGCGCTCAGGAAACAGCTCGCCAGCCTGCAGGAAGCGCTCGAGGCCGCCGAAGCCAAGGACCTCGAACAGCAGGCGCAGATCGAAAACCTCAGCCAACGTCTCAACGCGGCCCTCGCCCGCAAGGTGTCGGAGCTGGCCGAAGTCCGCTCCCGCTTCTTCGAGGAGCTGAGGAAAGCCCTCGGCGACCGCGACGACGTCCGCGTGGTGGGCGACCGCTTCGTCTTCGAGAGTGACGTCCTCTTCGGCTCCTGCTCCTCGACCATCTCGCCGCAGGGCAAGCTGGAGCTCGACAAGCTGGCCGATGTGCTCCTCGAAATTCGTGGGCAGATCCCGAGCGAGATCGCTTGGGTCATCCGCGTCGATGGCCACGCCGACCAAGAAGCGCTCGGCCCGGCATGCCGCCTTCTCTACGATTCGAACTGGCACCTCTCCGCAGAGCGCGCGATCTCGGTCGTCCGGCACCTTCAGGGCCGCGGCGTACCGGGCAACCGCCTCGTGGCCGCAGGCTTTGGTGAGTACCAACCGCTGGTCCAGGGCCGCGATGCTGCGAGCCTCGCCCAGAACCGCCGCATCGAATTCAAGCTGACCGAACGCTGATGATCGGCCCACTGCTCATCGCCGCGCAGGCCTTTGGCTACGCGGTCTGCCCCAACGATGCGCCTTTGAAGGCTGAGGACTATCAGGCACTTCTCGACGCCCCGATCGAGACCGAGCTGCGGCTCGGGTTCCTCGACGGTGATAGGGCGCTGTTCTGGAAGGGTGACGAGGGCAAGGAGACGGCCTTTATCGAGCTCGAATGGACCTGCGAGGATGGTTTCTGCCTCTGGTCCAAAAACGATATCGAGTTCTATATCCCCGAAGGTCCGCCCACGGAGCAGTGGTGCTATCAGGGTAATGAGTACAATGTCGTCAAGCAGGACGGCGTGAACAGGACGATCGTCCAGCGCCGCTACGGCAAGGTCGAGAGCCTGTTCCGCATTCGCCCTGCCCGCGGCATTACGGACTATGTCCCCGCAGAGCCCGCGCTGACCTTCAAGAAGCTCGACGAGCCTGAAGAGAACGCGGAGATCGTGCTGCCTGAACAGCGGCCGCTCGGCTTTCGTATCAAGCCCGGCCCGACGCCGCCTAGCGACGACGAGTAATCAGCCTACGGGCATTGCGTAGGTCACGACCGCATGGCTAACAGCCTTGTCGGACGCCTCGCCGCGCATCGTGACCTCCGTCACGACGGTCGACCGGCCGAACTTCAGCACACGGGCTTCTGCCTCGAGCCAGCTTGAGGGACAGGGCCTGAGGAAGTTGATCGACAGGTTCGACGTCAGGGCCATCGGCTCGATGCCCCGCCTCGTGAAGACCGCGAGATAGGCTGCCGTGTCTGCGAGCGCCATCTGGGTTGGCCCCGAGACGAACCCTCCAGGCCTGAGCTGCCCCGGTCCGCAATCGAGCCGGAGAACCACGCGGTCGCGCTCCATCTCCAGAACTCTCGGCGGCTTGCCGCCTTCGAAGCTTGCGCGCAGGAAGGCTTCGGCTTCGGCCGGGGAAACGGCGGAGGTCAGGTCATCCGTCATCGGATAATTCGCCTTCAGGCTCGTCTCCACCTACGTCCTCGCCGTCGATGGCCGCCAGCACGGAGGCCGCGAGGTCGGCCTGCGCCCTGCTGCCGGACTGGAGGGAGAAGAAGTAATTGTAGACCTGGTTCATTGCGCCGATGACCTCGTCATTGCCGATCATCTCATCAAGCCTCACCCGGCTGATTGTCCGTGCAGGGACATCATCGGTGATGGTCATGTCGAACTCGATGTATTGGGCGATGACGTTGGAGGGCTCGTTGGCCTGGTCCGAGAGGGTCGAGAAGACAGACATTACCGCGTTGGACACCTGGTCATAGCCGACCAGCGCGGTCAGCAGATCGCCATCTTCGAGGAGGCTGAGATTGCCCGTCGCAGTCATCTCTTCGTAGATGCCCGAGGGGAAAACCGGGAAGCTTGTGGCATAAATGTCCGTGAACACCTCAATCGCGTACTCTTGAGTCATCTCCCGACGGCCTTCGAAAACCTCGATCAACTCCGCCGTCCTTAAGAGCTTGCGGTCGTTGCCGTCGGCAATCACCGATGCCTGCGCAGACAGGCCGAGAAATTCGCCCTGAAGCCTCTCGACAAATTGCTCAGCACGCCGATCTTCGCGGCGGTTCTCGTTCCAGTTGCCAAGGGCGATACCGGCATAGACACCGAGCACCAGAAGAATGAGCTCGAAGAACAGCATCAGCCAGTCGCGGCGCGCCGCGCGTCTTTCGAGGAATGTCATGGAGCCTCCTTCACGGGAGTGAGGCTAGCCCCATCCGCGCCGTTCGCCCACGGGTCTTGTGTAGAACAATTTAGGAACATCTTTTGACTCTCGAAGGTCGCCGTGGAATCCTTGGCCATGGAGTCCTTGAGTTCGCATCCCCGCGGCAAGGCGCAGCTCGCGCGCGGCCTGCCGGGCCTCAGCTTTGGCCGCCTTCACGAGGTGACCGGGCCGGGGGCCCTGAGCTTTCTCGCGCTCACCGTCGCGGCGGCGGGGGAGCGTGCGGTCTGGGTCCTGCGGTTTGGGACGGGGGAGCCGCACACCCACGGGCTGGCAGCGTTTCTCGATCCGCGGCAGCTTTTCTTCGTGCATGTCCATGATGCGCGCGATGTCCTGTGGGCGGCGGAGACGAGCCTCAGGTCAGGGAGCGTGGCGAGCGTCCTTCTCGAACTGCCAAGGCCGCCGAGCCTGACCGAGAGCAGGCGCCTGCAGCTGGCGGCGGAGGCAGGGGGCAGCCTGGGGCTCATCCTGTGTCCTGAGCATGAGCGGCCGACGGCGTCGACGACCCGCTGGGTGTGTCATCCGCGCCCCTCACCGGATCTCGACTCGACTCGCTGGCAGTGGGCTCTTAATAAGAACAAAGAAGGAACAAATGGGTCCTGGGATGTCTCGTGGCGTTGGAAAACGCGCTCTTTATCTGTGGTTCCTGCGTCTGGCGGCGGACCAGGCGGCGCGCCGTGACGGCCTTGATCCGGCTGAGCCCTTTGCCGTGGTGGCCGAGGCGAAGAATGCGCTGAGGCTCCAGGTCCTGAACCGCGCGGCGGAGGCGGCTGGCCTTTTCGCAGGGATGCCCCTCGCCGATGCGAGGGCGGCGGTGCCGGGGCTCCTGAGCCGTGTGCGGGACGAGGCGCGGGAGGAGCGGCTGCTCGCAGCCCTTCACCGCTGGGCCCACCGCTATGCGCCCTTCATCGCGGTGGAGGCGCCGGATGCGCTGGTCCTCGACATCTCCGGCTGCGCCCATCTCTTCGGCGGCGAGGAGGCGATGGTGGAGAAGCTGAGGGCCGAAGCGGAGGATCTCGGCTTCGAGACCCGCGCCGCGCTGGCCGATACCAAGGGCGCAGCGCGTGCCCTCGCCCGGTTCGGCGGCAAGACGGTGGAGATCAGCCCGCCGGGCAAGGCTCTCCAGATGATCCGTTCACTGCCCGTCGCAGCCCTCGGGGCCGACGCGCAGGCGCTGAGAAGGCTGGGGCTCAAGACCCTCGGCGATGTCGCGCGGCTTCCTGCGTCCGAGCTCACCAAGCGGTTCGGCGCAGGGCTGAGCCGCCGGTTGGAAGAAGCCTTCGGGCGGAGCGCCACCCCCGTTGCGCCGACGGCGGTGAAGAAGCGCTACTCCGCGCGCCTCAGCTTTCCCGAGCCTATCGGCCTGACGGATGATGTGATGGAGGGCCTCAAACGCCTCGTCACCGCTGTCGCGGAAAAGCTCGAAGAGGATGGCCACGGCGTCACGGCGCTCGAACTCATCATTCAGAGAGCGGACAATTCCTCCGAAATCACCTCCATCGGCATGGCGCGGCCTTCGGTCGATGTCGCGGCGATGATGCGGCAATGGACGCCGATCCTCGACAGGCTCGACGCAGGCTTCGGCATCGACGTGATGCGCCTGATCGTCAGGGCCCATGCACCGCTGGAAGTCAAACAATCCGCTATCGGAGAAATGACGAGCAAAGGGAGCATCGAGGATTTGATCGGTATGCTGGGCAACCGTCTCGGCTTTGACCGGATCACGAGGCCCCTGCCTGCCGAGAGCCATATGCCGGGCTTCAACGAAGCCCGCGTGCCTGCGGTCTCAGGGCCGAAGCCGCCCGCATGGCCGAAGCCTGAAGCGCCGGGACCCTTGCGGCTTTTCCGTGGCCAGCCTGTGGAGCCGCTCGGCCCGGGGCGGCCGCCTGAGCGCTTCCGCTGGCGGGGGAAGACATATGGCCTCAAGCGTTCCGAGGGGCCGCGGCGGGTGCTGCCTGAATGGTGGCAGGATGACCCTGCACGCCTCGAAGCCCGGGACTATTGGCGGATCGAGACCGAGAGCGGTGAGCGCCTGTGGCTGGGCGCTGATCCTGCGCCGGGGTCGGAGAGGCACTGGTCTGTCTACGGAGAGATGCCTTGATCGCCTATGTATGCAGAGCTCTCCATCACCTCCAACTTCACCTTCCTGACGGGCGCATCGCACCCTGAGGAATACGCGATATGGGCGAAGGAACGCGGCCTCGAAGCGATCGGCATCGCGGACAGGAACACGTTTGCAGGTCTCGTGCGCGCCCATGTGGCGGCCAAGGAAGTGGGCATCCGCTTCCTCCCCGGCGTGCGCCTCGCCTTCTCCTGCGGCATGGAGGTCATCGCCTACCCCAAGGATCGCCCCGCCTACGGACGGCTTTGCCGCCTCCTGACCCTTGGCAAGAGGAGGACGGTGAAGGGGCAGTGCGAGATCTTCCCAGGCGACTTGGAGAAGCATGGCTTCGGCAAAGGTTCGGTCCTGATCGCCGACAGCAATTCACGCCTGGATCTCGAAGCGCTTATCCGGTGGAAGAAGCGCTTCGGAGAGGATATCTTCTTGGGGCTGGCGCCTCTCTATGACGGCGAGGATGTCAGGCGGTTCGACCATATCCGTCAGCTGGCGGAGGAGTTGGGCCTCTCCCTCGTCGCGACGGGCAATGTCCTGATGCATAGGGCCAAGCGGCGGGCGCTGGCCGACATCCTCTCCTGCATTCGCGAGAAGACGAGCATCGACAAACTCGGCCTCAAGGCCCTGCCCAATGCCGAACGGCGCCTCAAGACCCCCTTCGAAATGCGGCGTCTGTATACAGATTACCCCGAAGCCCTTACCCGGACGAGCGAGATCGTAAGCGCCTGCACCTTCTCCTTGGATGAATTGCGCTATGAATATCCAGAGGAGGTGAGCGAGGGGCAGGATCCCAATGAACGCCTCCGTACCCTGACGGAAGAGGGCCTCAAGACGCGCTACCCCGACGGCGTGCCCCTCAAGGTGCAGGCCATGGTCGAGAAGGAGCTCGGCCTCATCCGCCAGATGGATTACGCCCGCTACTTCCTGACGGTGCAGGACGTGGTGCGCTATGCGCGGTCCCAGGACATTCTCTGCCAGGGGCGCGGCTCGGCGGCGAACTCGGTGGTCTGTTATGCCCTCGGTGTCACCTCGGTCAGCCCGGAGCTGATCACGATGGTCTTCGAGCGCTTCGTCTCCGAGGCGCGAAACGAGCCGCCGGACATCGACGTCGACTTCGAGCATGAGCGGCGCGAAGAGGTGATCCAGCACATCTACAAGAAGTATGGCCGTCACAGAGCTGGGCTCTGCGCGACGGTGATCCATTTTCGTCTGCGTGCGGCCATTCGGGAGGTGGGCAAGGCGCTCGGGCTCTCTGCCGATGCGATCAATGCCCTCAGCTCCCAGATCTGGGGCTGGTCGGAAACGGGCATTGCTGACGAAAGGATCGACGCTGCAGGTCTCGACCGGACAGACAAGCGGATCAAGCTCTTGGGCTTCCTCGTCACCGAGCTTGTAGGATTCCCCCGGCACCTTTCCCAGCATGTGGGCGGTTTCGTCATCACAAAGGGTCGCCTTGATGAGCTCTGCCCAATCGAGAACGCGGCCATGGAAGACCGCACGGTCATCGAGTGGGACAAGGACGATATCGATGCCCTCGGCATACTGAAGGTCGATGTCCTCGCGCTCGGTATGCTGACCTGTATCGCCAAGAGCTTCCAGCTCCTCGCCGACTGGAAGGACGAGCATTACGAGCTCGCGACCCTGCCGCCTGAGGACCCTAAGGTCTATGACATGCTCTGCGAAGGGGACACGATCGGCCTTTTTCAGGTGGAGAGCCGTGCACAGATGAACTTCCTGCCGAGGATGCGGCCACGGGAGTTCCATGACCTCATCGTTGAGGTGGCGATCGTCCGCCCAGGTCCTATTCAGGGAGACATGGTCCACCCCTACCTCAAGCGCCGCCGGGGCGAGGAGCAGGTGTCCTACCCTTCCAAGGAACTCGAGGCTGTCCTCAAACGTACCCTCGGTGTCCCGCTCTTTCAGGAGCAGGTGATGCAGATCGCCGTTGTGGCCGCTGGCTTCACACCGTCCGAGGCTGACCAGCTGCGCCGCTCGGTCGGCACTTTCCGAGGGGCTGGCGATGTGTCGAAGTTCCGTGAGCGGTTTATCTCTGGCGCGGTGGAGCGGGGCTATGACCATGACTATGCGGTCAAGTGTTTCGAGATGCTGGAAGGCTTCTCAGGCTACGGATTTCCCGAGAGCCATTCGGCGAGCTTCGCGCTCCTCGTCTATGCTTCGGCGTGGCTGAAGCGGCACCATCCTGAGATCTTTGCCTGCGCCCTTCTCAACAGCCAGCCCATGGGCTTTTACGCGCCTGCGCAGATCGTCGCCGATGCCAAGCGGCACGGGGTCATCGTCCTGCCCCTCGATATCCAGAAGAGCACTTGGGACCATGCGCTGGAACCTGACGGGCACGGACGGCTCGCGCTGCGTCTGGGCTTTCGTCAGCTCAAGGGTTTCAAGGAGGCCGACGCCTACGCCATCACGGCGGCGCGGGGAGCGGGGTTCACCTCCATCAAAGAGCTCTGGACACGGACGGGCGTTGCGCCTGCGGCCCTCACCCGGCTGGCCGAGGCCGATGCGTTTGCGCCCTTCGGCCTCGACCGGCGCCAGGCCCTCTGGCAGGCGCAGGCCATCAAGGGCGAAGCCCCGCCGCTCCTTGCCCGCCTTGAAGCTGAGGAGCGGATGGAGAAGGCACCCCTGCCCGCGCCGACGAAGAGCGAAGAGGTCTTCGAGGATTATGTCAGCACACGCCTCACCCTGCGTGAGCACCCCGCAGCGCTTCTCGCCGCGCCCCTTGGCGGGCAACGGCGCTTGCGCGCGAAGCTCCAGCGCGATACGCCGAACCGCACCCGGGCTATGGTCGCTGGCCTTGTCACCACACGGCAGAGGCCCGGCACGGCGAGCGGCGTCATCTTCCTGACCTTGGAAGACGAAACCGGCAGCCTCAACGTGATCGTCTGGCCCAAGACGTTTGAGAAGCACCGGCGCGAGGTGATGACCGGACGCCTCCTCAAGATCCATGGCGAGGTCCAGCGCGAGGGGATCGTAACCCACGTCATCGCGAACAGGATCGAGGACTGCTCCCATCTTCTCGAGACCCTCGGCGATGCCGATGCCTATGGCGCGAGCATCGATCCCACGTGGGAGAGCGCCGACGAGGCCAAGCGCCCGGGACCGAATAACGTCAAGCAGCCGCCAAGGACCCAGGCCAAGCCCCTGCCGCCCCGTCCCACGGTGGCCCACCCGAGGGAGCAGGCGAAGCGGCTCTTCTCAAGCCGGGACTTCCACTGAAGAGGCGCGGCCTGCCTTCGCAGTGATCGCGGCGGCGAGGCCTTCAGCGTCCTTTGGCGAGACCAGCAGCGGACGGCCGGATTGGCGCTCGATCAGCACGGCCGGGTGCCGCCGGGTGGCGCGGACCATGACGATCTGCCCTGCCGCTCGGAAGAGGCCCCAATGGCCGAACACCCCGCCGCTGCCCATCACCCGGATCAGCGGCAGCTCCCGCCGCTCGATCGTGCGCGCCGAGACGATCCCGTCCCACGCCAGGCGCGAGCCGCCAAGCGGTGTCTCGAGCAGAAGCCCTTCCTCTCCCACCTCGAACGCCTTGGGGATCGCGCCCCACGCGGCAAGGGAGATGAGAAGGATCACGAGGCCCAAAGCTTGCGTCACCCGCTCAGGCAGATCCCCTGAGCCTCCCACAAACGTGGGAAAGACCAGCAGGAACAGCGCGATCAGCACCGTCAGAGGCGTCAAAATTCGGGACGACGTATCTAAGGAGGCGGCTTCGAAGCGCATGATTCATCCTTTCCACAGGGAATTGAAGTAGCCCGGAGCGAGGGAATTCAAGGGAATGGGACGCTTTCCCACGATTGGCATGCTTCCTGCTCTTGATTTTCCCACGATCTGACCTGAATAAGGGCTCTGGAGGCCCACAATGACCACTGCCGAGACCCTTCTCAAACGCGCCGAAAGGCTGAGCGAGACCTCGGGCCTTTCTCTCACCACCATCTCCCGCAAGCTCCTGAACGACGGAAAGGGGCTTGCCCGCATCAAAAATGGGGGCGGAATGACCGAAAAAACCCTACAGCAGGCAACCGAGCGGCTCGACGCTCTCGAAGTTGCCGGAACGCCGCGCGCCGAGGGGCTCCTCTCGCCGGAAACGATGACCCACCTCGACAGGCTCGAGGCCGAGGCCATCCACATCATGCGCGAGGTCGTGGCCGAGGTTGAGAACCCGGTCATGCTCTACTCGATCGGCAAGGACAGTGCGGTCATGCTGCACCTGGCGCTGAAGGCCTTCTATCCTTCCAAGCCTCCCTTCCCGCTCCTGCACGTCGACACGACCTACAAGTTCCGCCAGATGATCGAGTTCCGCGATGCGCTACCCGAGCGCCTCGGTGTCGAGCTGCGCGTCTGGAAGAATGAGGACGGTATCAAGCAAGGCGTCAATCCGTTCACGCATGGTTCGGCTGTCCACACGGACATCATGAAGACCCAGGCCCTCAAGCAGGCGCTGTCGCACTACAAGTTCGACGCAGCCTTTGGCGGCGCACGCCGTGACGAGGAGAAGTCCCGCGCGAAAGAGCGGATCTTCAGCTTCCGGACGGCTGACCACCGCTGGGATCCGAAGAACCAGCGCCCTGAGCTCTGGAACATCTACAACACCCGCACCGCGCCGGGTGAATCGACCCGGGTCTTCCCGATCTCGAACTGGACCGAGCTTGATGTGTGGCAGTACATCGCCCGCGAGAACATCGATATGGTGCCGCTCTACTTCGCAGGCGTCCGCCCGGTCGTTGAGCGTGACGGTACACTGATCATGGTCGACGATGACCGTATGCCGCTCCACCCTGGCGAGAAGCCGATGGAGAAGATGGTCCGCTTCCGGACTCTCGGCTGCTACCCGCTGACCGGTGCTGTTGAATCCTCCGCAGACACCCTTCCGAAGATCATCGAGGAAATGCTTCTCTCCCGCAGCTCCGAGCGCCAGGGCCGGGTCATCGACCATGACCAGTCCGCGTCGATGGAGAAGAAGAAACAAGAGGGATACTTCTAATGAGCAACGTCTTCAAAGACGGCGACGACATCCACGAGTATCTCGCCAGCCACGAACAGAAAGACATGCTTCGCTTCCTGACCTGCGGGTCGGTGGACGATGGCAAGTCAACCCTCATCGGCCGCCTTCTTCACGACGCGCAGTCGATCTTCGACGACCAGCTCGAAACGCTGGGTTCGGATAGTAAGAAGTTTGGCACCCAAGGGGGCGAGATCGACTTCGCGCTCCTCGTCGACGGCCTCGCCGCAGAGCGTGAGCAGGGCATCACGATCGACGTCGCCTACCGCTTCTTCTCGACGGACAAGCGCAAGTTCATCGTCGCGGATACTCCGGGCCATGAGCAATATACGCGCAACATGGCGACGGGTGCTTCGACGGCTGACGTTGCGATCATCCTGATCGACGCGCGTCAGGGCGTTTTGCCCCAGACCCGCCGTCACAGCTTCATCTGCTCGCTCCTTGGTATCCGCCACGTGGTCGTCGCCATCAACAAGATGGACATTGTCGACTTCAGCGAAGCCAAGTTCCGGGCGATCGAAGAAGACTATCGCGAGTTCGCCAAGCAGCTCGACTTCGAGTCGATCACCTGCATGCCGCTCTCGGCGCTCAAGGGCGACAACATCCTGACCAAGTCGTCGAACACGCCCTGGTATGACGGCGCGGCGCTCCTGCCGTGGCTCGAGACCGTCGATGTGACGCGTAAGGACGAACGCCCGTTCCGCATGCCGGTCCAATGGGTGAACCGTCCGAACCTCGACTTCCGCGGCTTCGCAGGCACTGTCGTCTCTGGCCGTGTTGAGCCGGGCGACGAGGTCGTGATCCTGCCGTCGGGCAAGCGCACCAAGGTGAAAGCCATCGTCGCCCGCGACGGCGACCTTGCCTTTGCCGACAAGAACCGCGCCGTAACGCTGACCCTCGAAGACGAGGTCGATGCAAGCCGCGGTGACGTGATCGCAGCCGCCACCGCTCCCGCTGAACAGGCAGGCCAGCTGCAGGCCAAGATCATCTGGATGGACGACGAAGAGATGCTGCCCGGCAGGCAGTACATCCTCAAGTCCAACAACAAGATGATCCCTGCACAGATCACCGATCTCAAGCACCGCATCGATGTCAATACGCTGGAGCACCTTTCCGGCAAGACGCTGAAACTCAATGAGATCGGTGAGTGCAACCTTTCGCTGACCCAGCGTCTGGTCTTTGATCCTTATACCGAGAACCGTTCGATGGGATCCTTCATCCTCATCGACCGCCTGACCAATTCGACGGTTGGCGTCGGCATGATCGACTATGCCCTCCGCCGCTCGAAGAACGTCCACTGGCAGGCTCTCGAGGTGAACAAGGAGTCCCGGCAGAAGATCCTTGGACAGAAGAGCTGCATGCTCTGGTTCACGGGGCTTTCAGGCTCGGGCAAGTCGACGGTGGCGAATCTCGTCGAGAAGCGCCTCCACGACCTTGGCCGCCTCACCTACGTCATGGACGGCGACAATGTCCGCCACGGGCTCAACCGTGACCTCGGCTTCACCGATGCCGACCGTGTGGAGAACATCCGCCGCGTGGGCGAAGCGGGCAAGCTGATGGTCGACGCAGGCGTCATCACGCTCGTCTCCTTCATCTCGCCTTTTGAAACCGAGCGCCAGTCCGTCCGTGAGCGGATGGATGATGGCGAGTTCATCGAAGTCTTCATCTCGACCCCGCTCGAAGTCGCAGAACAGCGCGACGTCAAAGGCCTCTACGCCAAGGCGCGCAAGGGCGAGATCAAGAACTTCACAGGCATCGACAGCCCCTATGAGGAGCCGACCAATCCTGAGATCACCGTCGATACGTCCGAAGTGGCTGCCGAGAAGGCTGCCGAGATGATCGTCGAATATCTCGACCAGAAGGGTTATCTGGGCTGACCAGGGGTGTGCTCCGCACACTTTCTTTTTGAGATGGGTTCTGGATCAAGTCCAGAATGACGATATCGGAGAAGCGATCTCTCAACCCGTCATCCCGGACTTGATCCGGGATCCATCGAGAAGACAAAGAGCGGCCTCAGGGCCGCTCTTTTTTTGTCTAAGCGGGGAGCATGGCTTCGAGCGTTGCGACCTCATCGGCCTCGGCCGCGGGTTTGTCCCAGCGCAGCCGGTTGATCCTTGGGAAGCGCATGGCGAGGCCGGACTTGTGGCGAGGCGACCTGTTGAGGCCCTCAAAGGCCACCTCGAAGACGAGACCATGCTCGCGTGTCGCCTTCACCGAGCGGACAGGGCCGAAGCGTTCGATCGTGTTGTCGCGCACGAACTTATCGATCTTCTTGAGCTCTTGATCCGTGAACCCATGATAGGCCTTGCCGACAGGGACCAGCTCGCCGTCGCGCCAGCAACCGAAGGTGTAGTCGGAATAGAAGCTCGACCGCTTGCCGTGCCCGCGCTGGGCGTACATCAGGACTGCATCCACGAGGTAGGGCTCTTTCTTCCACTTCCACCACGGCCCCTTGGGTCGTCCGGGTACGTAGGGTGCGCCCTTCGCCTTCAGCATGACGCCTTCGATAGCGTCAATGGGCGGGCTCGAGCGCATCTCCTGAAGCGCTTCCCAGTCATCAGCCTCGATCCGCTCGCTGAGGTCAACGCGCGGCAGGCCGTCACCGATCACGGTCTCGAGCTGCGCCCGCCTGTCATCGAGGCCGAGGGTCCTAAGGTCTTCTCCCTCCGCCCACAGAATATCGTAGGCGCGGACGAAGGCGGGATGGCTCATCAGCATCTTGGCCGTGACCGTCTTGCGGTTGAGGCGCTGCTGGAGATCATTGAAGGGCCGGACCGCGAAGCGATCGGTGACCTCTGGATCATAGACCAGAAGCTCCCCGTCGAGCGCCGCATCCACTGGAAACCCCTCGATTACATCGGGGAAAGCGCCGGAGATATCGTCGCCGGTGCGGGAGTAGAGGCGCGCCTCATCACCTTCGCGGACGAGCTGCACGCGGATGCCGTCCCACTTCCATTCCTTCGCCATGGAGGCGAGGTCGATCTTCGGCTTGTCCGCCTCCTCGACCGGATGGCTGAGCATCACCGGGCGGAAGGGCGCCTTCATGGCGTTGACGGGCTTCTCGCCCCTGCCTTCCAGCCAAGCGAAGAGCTCCTCATACGGAGGAGTGAGGCCGTGCCAAAGCTCCTCGATCTCCTGCGGCTCGACTTGGCCAAATTCGGACAGGGCAACCTTCACCAACCGTGAGGCGACACCGATCCTCAGCCCACCGGAGATCAGCTTGATCAAGGCCCACCTTCCGCTCGCGTCGAGGGCATCGAACCAGCCTTCCACGATCGCGGGGGCCTCAGCCCTGCTCGCAGCGTTGAGGGTCTCGATGACCTCGGACAACGTGGGCTGACGGTTAGCGCCGTGCTTCGCCGGCCAGATGAGCGCTGCTGCTTCGGCAGTGTCGCCCACATAGTCGCGGCTGAGGTCGAAGAGCACTTCATCCGTACGGGACGCGATGATCTGGCGAATGGCCGCCATCTTCACCGAACGGATTTCAAGGTCGCGCGTGATCGCCGCCACGGCCCAGCCGCGCTCGGGGTCAGGAACGGAGGAGAAGTAGCTCGTCAGAAGCCGGATCTTCCCGTTCCGCGAAGGGGTGAAGATCAGCCTGTCGAGAAGCTCGGCGAAGCGGTTCACGCACCGCCTCGCATCGGGGAAAGAGTGGCCCAGTCACACACCATGACCGGGAGATAGAGCCCGTAGGCGTTACGGCATCAGCGTCTCATAGAAGAGCTTGTCGCCGCGGCGGACCAGCACTTTGACCGGACCCGAGCGCAGCTCGCGCAGGCTGATCAGCTTCTGGCTCAGCTCCTCTGCGTCGTTGGTTTGCTCCCAACCCAGCTCGAGGATCACGTCGCCCGGTTGCAGGCGGCTGTTCGAGAGGTGGTGGGAGACACCGGTGACCATGACGCCTTCCGTGCCCTTCGGCAGATTGTAGCGTTCGGCCAGCTCGTTCGAGACGGTCTGCAGGCTCATGCCAGCGGTTTCGACATTGTCGCCGGGGTCAGCGATGCCCGCCAGGCGCTGCTCGCGCACTTCGAGGACGACGGTCACGCGGAAGGTCTGGCCGCCGCGGTTGATGATCACCGGGATGGCCTCACCGATCGGCGCGTCGGCGATCAGGCGGGTCAGCTGGCGACGGTCCTGAATGGCCACACCGCCAAAGCGGATGATGACGTCACCCTGCTGGAGGCCTGCGGTGTCCGCCGGGCCCCCTGCCACGGCGATGCCGGTGACAAGCGCACCCTGGTTCCGCTCAAGCCCGAGACGCTGACGGGTCGGGCCGTCCACGTCATCGAGGAAAGCGCCGAGATAGCCCCGGGTGGTGGAGCCGTTCTCGATCAGCTGGCTCACGATCGGCGAAGCGAGCTCTGCCGGAACAGCGAAGCCAACGCCGACGCTGCCGCCGGTCTGGCTGAAGATCACGGTGTTGATGCCGATGACCCGGCCACGGCGATCGAAGAGCGGGCCGCCCGAATTGCCGCGGTTGATGGCGGCGTCGGTCTGGATGAATTTGTCGTAGAGGCCAGCGCCAATGTCCCGGCTCTGACCGGAGACGATGCCTGCCGAGACCGAGCTGCCGATGCCGAACGGGTTGCCGATCGCGATGACCCAGTCACCGACGCGGGCGCCTTCGCTGTCGCCGAACTGCAGCGCCTTGAAGCGGCGGTCGGGGTTGATGATCTCGAGAACCGCAACGTCAGTCTCGACGTCACGGCCGCGGATCTTAGCGCGATAGGGCTTCTCTTCACCGAAGATCACGACGATGTTCGTCGCGTTTTCAATGACGTGGTTGTTCGTGACGATCAGGCCGGAGGAATCGACCACAAAGCCCGAACCAAGTGCCCGCGGCTCTGCCGAGAGGTCAGCGCCAGGGGGCAGCATCGAGACGTTCACCACCGAAGGAAGGACCCGCTCGACGAGGTCTGCAAAGCTGTCAGGCGTCGCCGCCCGCACGGGCGAGACGGCAAGAACAAGAGCGGCGGTGAGTTGCATCACCAGAAGAGCTGCGCGGACCATCGAAGGACCTCCCCAAAGACCATGAGAGTCCTAACGCAAACTCGCCCCGGGCAAAACCTCCGAGTTCTCCCGTCTTGAGGGAGCCCGGTGCGGCCTATCTCCCCCGGCAGTTGCGAAACCGCGCGCTTCGCTTGCTCTTTCTTTCCGTGGCTCCTACCTAGCGGGCTCAACATGAGCTTTCGGGGCGGGGTGGAAGTCCCCACCGGCGGTGTTGGGAGTTCGCTCCCTAAGCCCGCGAGCCGAAGCGATCAGGGGCCCTTAGGCCCTTCGCGGAAGCAGGAACCGGTGTGATTCCGGTGCCGACGGTCATAGTCCGGATGGTAGAAAGCTTGGCCGGATGGGCGCGCGTTCTCGCGTACCCTGCTGACGCCATGGGTGCGCCTTCACGCGGGAAACTGCGCGTTCTCGGCGCATGATGGCTCTCATCCGGCTTTTGCGCCCCTTCACGCTCGAGAACTGGAGGCGGCGCGTTGCAAGACGCCCAGCACATCGAACGGGCCATCGCGCTCGCCAGGAATGCCGAAGGGTTCACCCATCCGAACCCCATGGTCGGTTGCGTCCTGGTGAAAGATGGCGCCGTGGTGGCCGAGGGCTGGCACAAGGGCCCGGGGCAGGAGCACGCCGAAGCGATGGCGCTCCGCCTGGCTGGCGACGCTGCCCGCGGCGCGGTCGCTTACGTGACGCTCGAGCCCTGCAACCATCATGGCCGCACGCCGCCCTGCTCCGAAGCGCTGATCGCCGCCGGTGTGGCAGGGGTCGTCTATGGCCTGCGCGATGTGAACCCGCTGGCCGTTGGCGGCGCGGAGAGACTGCGCGAGGCCGGTATCCCGACAAGGCTCGCAGAAGGCCGTGTGCGGACGGCTTGTGCAGAGCTCGTGCGGCCGTGGGTGCATACGCTGAAATGCTGGCGGCCTTGGGTGACGGCTAAGCTCGCCATGAGCCTCGACGGCTTCACGGCCACGACGTCCGGCGAATCGAAGTGGATCACCGGGCCCGAAGCGCGTCAGCGCGGCCATGACCTGCGCCAGCGGACGGGCGCTATTATCGTCGGTGTGGGGACGGTCCTGGCTGATAATCCCTCCCTCGACCCGCGCCCGGAGGGCCGTGAGCCTGCGCCGTCTCTGAAGGTCGTCCTCGACAGCGAGCTGCGCACCCCGATCGATGCGAAGCTCCTGACAACGCCCGGAGTGACGCTGATCGTCGGCCACGAAGATGCAGACTCTTCCCGCGCCTCGGCGCTCGAAGACGCAGGCGCAGAAGTCGTCCTCCTCCTCGGCGAGGGCCGCCCTGACATCAAGGAACTGCTCCGCCTCCTGAAGGAGCGCGGCCAGAACGATGTGATGATCGAGAGCGGCGGCACCCTTCTCGGAGCTGCGTTCGATGCCGACGTCATCGACGAAGTCTGGGCCTTCACCGCGCCGATGATCCTCGGTGCAGGCCGTCCGGCTATCGCCAGCAAGGGCCGCACGAGCCTCGCCAATGCCCTACGCCTCGAGAAGACCGAGATCGAGAAGCTCGGCCAGGATACCCTTCTCCGCGGCCTCAAGAAAAGGAGCGCCCACTGATGTTCACAGGACTGATCGAAGAGATCGGCAAGGTCGAAGCCCTGATCGACACCGGTAACGGCGTTGACCTCAAGGTGCGCGGCCCGCTCTCGGCTTCGGATGCTGAGCTTGGCGACTCCATTGCCGTCGCAGGCGTCTGCCTCACCATTTCCGAGCAGGACGGCGACGTCATGACCTTCGGCCTCGCGCCGGAGACCCTGCGCCGGACAAGCCTCGGGGCCCTTGAAGAGGGCCACGGCGTCAATCTTGAGCGCGCCTGCCTGCCCACCACCCGTCTCGGCGGCCACTATGTGCAGGGCCATGTCGACGGCATGGGTACGATCCGTGAGATGCGCCCTGATGGCGATGCCCTGTGGGTCACGATTGAGGCGCCTGCGGAGCTTCTCATCTACATCGTCGAGAAGGCCTATGTGGCTATCGACGGCACCAGCCTTACCGTGACCGAAGTCACGGAGGATTCCTTCAGCGTGATGTTGATCAGGCATACCCAGCCTCTCATCACGCTGCCCACGAAAAACCCGGGCGACCCGGTCAAT
The DNA here is from genome assembly GCF_013085255.1 of Parvularcula mediterranea. GTDB lineage: Bacteria > Pseudomonadota > Alphaproteobacteria > Caulobacterales > Parvularculaceae > Parvularcula > Parvularcula mediterranea. The sequence continues at coordinate 1,294,473 of NZ_JABFCX010000002.1, read as the reverse complement.
CTGGAGGTCGATATCATGGCCAAGTTTGCAGAGAAAATCATCAGGGAGCGGATGTCATGAGCGGTTTCGTACCTGTCGAGGACGCCATCGAAGCCTTCCGCGAAGGACGCTTTGTCATCATCGCCGACGATGAGGGCCGCGAAAACGAAGGCGATCTCTGTATCGCAGCTGAATTCGCGACCGCCGAAGCGATCAATTTCTGCGCCGTGCACGGACGGGGCCTCGTCTGCTGCGCCCTCGCGCCGGAAATCGTGGACAGGCTGAAGCTCAAGCCCATGGTCCCTGCGGAAGAGAACAAGTCAGGCTTCGGCACGCCGTTTACGGTGTCCGTGGAAGCACGCGAAGGGGTGTCCACAGGCATCTCCGCTCCTGATCGTGCACGGACCGTCTCTGTGCTGATTGACCCGGAAAGCGAACCGACCGAGCTTGTCGCACCCGGGCACATGTTCCCCCTGCGCGCGCACCCTGAAGGCGTCCTCGCACGAGGCGGCCAGACCGAAGCCTCGGTCGACCTCGCCAAGCTCGCGGGCCTGCGCCCCGGCGCGGTCATCTGTGAGGTGATGAACGACGACGGCACCATGGCCCGTCGGCCAGAGCTCGAGGCCTTCGCCGCCAAGCACGACATCCCCATCACCACCACCGAAGCGCTGAAGCAGCACATTGCTGCCCTCCGCGCAAAAGCTGCGTGAGGCCATCATGAACCGCATTGAAGGAAGCGCCGACGGATCGAAGCTCCGCGTCTGCGTCATCGACACCCAATGGAACGACTTTATTGTCAGCAGACTGACCGAAGGTGCCCTCGCAACCCTCAAGAAGCACGGGGTCGCGGATGAAGCCATCACCCATGTCACCGTGCCGGGCGCCTTCGAGGTCCCGATTACGGCAAAGGCCGCCGCAGAAACCGGGCACTATGACGCCATCGTCTGCCTCGGCTGCGTGATCCGCGGGGCGACGGCGCATTTCGACTATGTCGCTGGCGAAGCCGCCAAAGGCATTGCCAAGGTCGGCCTCGACACAGGCGTCCCCACGGTCTTCGGTATCCTGACGACTGAAACGGTCGAACAGGCCATGGACAGGGCCGGTATCAAGCTCGGCAACAAGGGCGCAGAGGCGGCCACGGTCGCTGTCGAGACCGCCAACACCCTCATCGCGATCAAGAAGGGCTGACGTCATGGGCCGACCATCCAAAGACGAGGCCATGGCTGCCGTCCGTACGCTGCTGGCATATATCGGCGACGACCCTGACCGCGAGGGCCTGGTCGATACGCCCAAGCGCTTCATCGGCGCCTATGACGACTGGTTCAAAGGGTATAAAGAAGACCCTGAGGCCCTCCTTGGGCGGACCTTTGATGATGTCGGCGGTTATAACGACATCGTCATGATGAAGGGCATCCGCTTCGAGAGCCATTGCGAGCACCACGTCGCGCCGATGATCGGCACGGCCCATGTCGCCTACCTTCCCGGTGACCGCGTGGTGGGTATCTCTAAGCTCGCCCGCGTGGTCGACGCCTACGCCAAGCGCCTTCAGAGCCAAGAGACGCTTACGGAGCAAATCGCCCAGACGATCAACAAGGTCCTCAAGCCCCGCGGCGTGGCCGTCATCATGTATGGCGAGCACCAGTGCATCTCGACCCGCGGTATCAACAAGCAAGGCGTCGATTGTGTGACGCGCACACTGCTCGGAGAGTTCAAAACCGACGCTGGCCTGCAGCAACAGCTCATGGAGCTGATCAAGGCCTGACCCCCCATGCGAGGGCTGCACCCCAGCCTTCGCCCGCCACCTTCCCTCAGCTAAAACCGGGCCGTTCGCCGATGAGGGGGCGGACGGTTTTGATGAGGGGAATATCCATGCCGATCAGATTTCTAGCCGCCGCAGCGGCTGCACTACTTGGGCTTTCGTCCGCACACGCAGCGATGATTGACCTGACGCCTTTTCCGGCAAACTCACAGCAAAGTGATGGGCCGGCCGGCTTCGACATCGGTCCTGCCCGGCTCGATAGCTTCTTCAGCAATGCGCCAGGGTTCCTGCCGAACGCGATCCTGTTCCTGGACTCGAATTTCACCTTCCAGCGGATGTTCTGCTTCCAAGGGCAATTCGCTCCCTGCGGAGCATCGGGCGCCATGTACTTCGATGCGCCGGTCTTCAACATCAGTTTCCAGGCTGAGCAAACCAGCACCCGGTCGCCCTTTTCCGTTCAGGCGTTCGACACGGGCAACCAGCTCCTGGCGGCACGGAGCTGGGATGACGCCATGGAAACGAGCTCGCGCACACGCCTGTTCGATTTCGCAGGCGTTGGACCAATTGCGACATTGGTCTTTGGGGGGAATGATTTCCGCGCGTTCGGTGACTTCCAGTTCGACCGCGTATCGAATGAGATCCCGCTGCCCGCAGCGCCGCTCCTATTCCTGACAGGCCTTGGTGTGGTCGCCTTTCGGAAGCGCGGCTAAGCTGTCAGCTCAGCCATCCGGACCTTCATCGCCTCAGGCATACGCCGGGGGCGACCATCGAGGGTAATGACAGCGACGACCACCTTGCCTTCGGCGAGAAGTGTCTCGCCACGGAAGATCTTTTGATCGAACACCATCTTCGCGCCCTTAGCGCTTTCGAGGGTTGTCTCGACACTGATGATATCGTCGAGCTTCGCGGGCACTTTATAAGCGATGTCGAGGCTGGCCACCGCGAAGGTGCAGGGGTCATCGGTCTCCATCAGCGCTCCTAAGTCGGAGAAGCTGGCCCGCAGGGCTTCCGTTCGTCCGCGCTCGAAGTATTTGATGTAGTTCGCGTGGTAGACGATACCGGTGACGTCTGTGTCTTCGAAATAGATGCGATAGTCCTGGCGGGTCGTGCGTAGCGGGTGCATCAGAAAAGCTCCGGGTTCCGGCGCGGCGGGGTGAGGCCGAGATGCTGGTAGGCGCGCTCGGTGACCATGCGGCCACGCGGCGTGCGCTGGATGAGGCCTTGTTGCAAAAGGAAGGGCTCGATGACGTCTTCGATGGCGTCGCGGCCTTCAGAAAGGCTCGCGGCGATCGTCTCGACCCCGACGGGTCCGCCGCCGAAATTCTCCATGATCGTCGAGAGATAGCGCCTGTCGAGGCCGTCGAGGCCAATGCTGTCGACATCGAGCCGCGCCAGCGCCTTCGCCGCCATCTCGCGGTCGATACGGCCCTCGCCCTCGACACTGGCCACATCGCGGACCCGGCGCAGGAGGCGGCCTGTGACACGGGGCGTACCGCGGCTGCGTTTCGCAATCTCCGCCGCGCCGTCTTCGGTGATCGGCGTACCGAGCTTTTCAGCGCCTCGCGTGACGATCCGTGCAAGGTCTTTCGGCTCGTAGAAATCAAGCCGGAGCGGAATGCCGAACCGGTCAAGAAGCGGCTTGGTCAGGAGGCCCGACCGCGTCGTGGCGCCCACCAGCGTGAAGCGCGGCAGGTCGATCTTCACCGACCGCGCTGCCGGTCCCTCACCGATGATGAGATCGAGGTGATAATCCTCCATCGCCGGGTAGAGGATCTCCTCCACCGCAGGGGTCAGGCGGTGGATCTCATCGATGAAGAGGACGTCGTGGGGCTCAAGGCTCGTCAGCAAGGCCGCTAGGTCACCAGCCTTGGCGATAACGGGACCTGATGTGGCGCGGAAGCCGACGCCTAATTCGTTCGCGACGATCTGAGCGAGGGTCGTCTTGCCTAGGCCGGGCGGGCCGAAGAAGAGGACGTGGTCCATCGCCTCTCCGCGCTTCTTCGCGGCCTCGACGAAGACGGAGAGATTGTCCTTGACGCTCCGTTGACCGACAAAATCGGAGAGGCGCTTTGGGCGCAGGGCGGCGTCATCGTCCGTCACCTGACGTTCGCCTTCGGTGATCCGGTCTTCGGTCATTTCGGCGCCAGCAGTTTAAGGGCCGCAGGGATTAGCGCCTCGACAGGCGCATCGCCATCGCCCCGGGCCTCGGTCACCGCAGCCCGCGCGGCGGCTTCGTCATAGCCGAGATTGACGAGCGCTGAGACGGCCTCAAACCCTGCGCCAGACGGCGCAGGCTCTGACGCTTCAGGCGCAGATATAGGCGCGCGGCCTGCGAAAATGCCGTTGGTCTTATCCTTGAGCTCGGTGACGATCCGTGTTGCGAGTTTTGGACCAACGCCCTGCGCCCGCGCGACGGCGGCCTTGTCGCCAAGCGAGATCGCATCGAGGAGCGCGCCGGGTTTCAGGACCTGGAGGATCGCCAGAGCAGCCTTGGAACCGACGCCCTGCACCGATTGCAGCATACGAAAGCAGCGGCGCTCATCCTCGGCCTCGAAGGCGACGAGCTTAATGAACGTTTCGGCGACCAGGGTCTCAACGGCGACCGATACCGTTTCTCCGACCACGAACTTCTGTAACGTCCGCGGAGCGCAGCTCACCTCATAGCCGACACCGCCCACATCGATGATGGCGGTGTCTGCGCCAACGCTCAGCACACGTCCCGAAAGATGTCCGATCATGCTCGCACCTTCAGGTTCTGCGCCTTGCGGTGAAAGGCATGGCAGAGCGCGATCGCCAGCGCGTCGGCGGCGTCGGCGGTTTCCGCACGGCTGCCGGGGAGGAGGTGGCTGACCATCGCGCCCACCTGTTCCTTCGCCGCGTGGCCTGCTCCGACGACGGATTTCTTGATCTGGTTCGCGGCATACTCAGCGACGGGAAGGTTATGTCGGGCGGGTGCGAGGAGGCAGACGCCCCTCGCCTGCCCTAGCTTCAGGGCCGAGCGCGGGTCGCGGTTGACGAAGGTCTCCTCCACCGCCGCCTCGTCGGGCCTATGCTCCGTGAGGAGACGATCGAGCCCATCGGCCAGCGCGCACAGCCTCTCGGCCAACGCAGCCTTCTGCGGCGGCTCGACGGCGCCTGATGCGATGAACTGCACGCGGCTGCCGGTCGCAGCGATGAGGCCCCAGCCGGTGCGGCGGAGCCCTGGATCGATACCAAGGATACGGACGGTTTCGGGCAAGGGACCCTCTTTGTTCTCCCTCCCCTCTTCGGCGAGGTCGCGCCCGGGTTCAACCCTTTGGGGCGCAGCTGAGGAGAAAGGGAACCCTCCCCCCGGCTCCTGCATTCGTGGAGCAATTGAAGGAGGCGGCATGACCGAGAAACACCAGAACGAGCAACCGAAGTCGAAGGAAGAGCGCCTTGAAGAAGGCCTCGAGGACACCTTCCCAGCCTCGGACCCGCCCAAGGCGAACCGGGTCGACACCCCTTCGGGCGACCCCAAAAAGGACGAATAGAAAAAAGCCGCCCTCAAGAGGGCGGCTTTTCCCTGTGAGGCGAGTGGGATCTGCCTCAGGCCTTGGCGAGCTTGCGCTTCAGGCCAAAGAGACCGGCGCCCGCCAGGAACAGCGGAAGCGCGCCGGGGATCGGGATCGGGGCCACGTCAGGCAGGTCCGAGATCCTGATATCTTCCACGAAGAAGTCGTAGATGCAGTCGGTGTCGTCGAAGACGCAAGTGCCGAAATCGAGCGCTGCCAGCGGGTCAGCGAACAGCACGGCCTGGAAGTCATTGAAGACATCACCGTTCTCGACGAGGTCCTTGAGCGCCGTCATCGCCTCGAGGAATGTGGAGTCGAGGCCGAGGCCAAGATCGAGGCTGGTGTCGATGAAGAACGAGTACTCGTTGAACTCATCGAACCCGCTCAGGAAGAAGCCCGTGAACGGCCCGAAATCGGCCTGCTCGGTGATCACATCGAGGGAGCCGAAGGCCTCGGAGAAGACGTCGAATTCATCTCCCATGTTCGAGAACACCTGGATCTCAGCGAAGTCAGCGAAGAAGCCATTGCCGATCGGATTGGATTCGACATCCGAGATGTCCCCGATGAACGGGTTCATGTCGAACTCGAGGTAGATCGTGATGCTGTCGTCCTCGCTCAGCGCAAGCGTGCCGAGATCGTCGTCATCCTCGAAGCCGGAATTGTCGAAAAGTGAAAGGTCGATCTCGACGAAGACGGTGGACGCCATCGCCTGTGAGACCATGAGCGCAGCGGAGGCTCCGAGCGCGGTCATCCATTTGAACATCATTGTTCCCCAGTGTTTTCCGCCCACCGGGTTCGATGATTATTGCAGGAAATGAACCCGAAGGGAAATGCCCGTTACTGCGCTGCCAGCGCCTTCTTGAAGGCTTTCGCCCCCTCGATGGGTCCTTCCGCGTGTGCCCAGATGGCGCCGGACACGGCCAGGTAGTCCGCGCCCGCTTCGGCGAGGGGCCGCGCGGTCTCTGCCGTGATCCCTCCGATGGCCACGCAAGGGACGGTCGCCATCTCCGTCCAGCGGGTCAGGATCTCGGGCTCTGGCCGGAAGGCCCCTTCCTTCGTCGAGGACGGGTAGAAGGCCCCGAAAGCCACGTAGTCGGCCCCGGCCTCGCCGGCCTCCATCGCGAGGTGGATCGAGTCGTGGCACGTGACGCCAATGTCCTTGCCAGCGCCAAGGATGCTGCGGGCCTCAGCCAACGTGCCGTCGGACTGGCCGATATGCACGCCGTCAGCGCCCGCCTTCTTCGCAAGGTCTGCGCGGTCATTGATGAGGAAGCCGGCGCCGAACTGCTCGCACAGCGGTGCAACCGCTTCGGCTGCGCGCAGGATCTCGTCGTCAGACACCTCTTTCAGCCTGAGCTGCAGACAGGCGATGCCTGCCGTCGTGCCAGCGGTCTCGCCCATGACCGCGCCCAGGGCTTCAGCGAAGCCTAGGAGGTCGTCGATCTTCGGCGGAGTGATGAGGTAGAGGAGTGGGTCGGTCGTCATGCAGCCTGCGGAGCGACCAGGGCGAGGAGTCGCTCCTGGGGCAGCGCCGCATAGACTGGGTCAGGGACGATGTTCAACTCCTCACGAACCTCGCGCAGGGGCCGCTCCAACATGCCGATCCAGTCGGCCTTCAGGAGATCCTTGGCCTCAAGGCCCATCTTTCGGCCATAGGCGTTGATCTTGAAGATCGGCAGGCCCGGTGCCTCCGACTTGATCCTTGCCGCCGCGAGCCATGAAAGGGCGCGGGTGCCTCGGGAACAGCTCATCACCGCGGAGAAATTGAGAAGCGCCGCTTCGCCAAGGCTGTCTCGGTTGTAGCCGGTCAGCACGTGGTAGAGGTCATGGGTGAGGTTCATCATCCAGATGAAGGCCGCGTATTCGGGGTAGTCGCGCGCGAACTCGTCTGTGAAGAAGCCGGCCTCCTTATTGGCCTGGCTGACACCATCGGTGTCGAGGCCTTCGCGGTCCATGAAATCGGCATAGGTCCTGCCGACCGTGCCAATAGGGAGCTGCCGCAGAGTCTCGCGATCGTCAAAGGCACGGAGGAGAGCTTGCGGGTCCTTTTCGAGGAGAAGCTTACCATTCGGGCCTTCGAAGAACCGGTCGAAGGCAGGACGGACGCTTGTTCCGTTGAGCGCGTTGATGAAGTTGAAGACCTGGCGCGTATCTTCCTTGTCGCGCATGAAGACCATGAAGGTCTTGATCGCGTGAAGCGGACGGACCGGCTGGGCCGGCGGGTACATGTCTTCGCGGAACTCCATAATCATCTCCTCGGGCAGGTCCTAAAAATGGCCCTGCTTCCGTCTTCGGTCCAGACTATGACTTCCGATCATTATTATGCTGTTGATGAATAGATTGGGCGTGGGCCCGATAGCGGACCGGGTTCTCCGTTGCTGCCCGCGCGTCAGCAATCGCAGCGCGCAGGCTCACGGGGTCCTGCACCAAGGGGGTCCAGACGCCCGAGCCGCCCGAGCCGTTCACTTCGAGGCGTCCGAAATTGAGGATACGGCCGATGATGCCCTGCTGGAGATTGACGTTCTCGAGGGACTGGAGCGGGATCTCGTTCGTGTAGCGGCTGATGACGCCGCTCTTGAAGATGATCCGCTGGTCGGTGAGGCCGAACTCCGTCGTGTGGAAGTAGATCTGCGTCACCAGAAAAATGAAAGCGCCCACGGCGCTGACGATCAAAAGGATCACCAGCTCCGCGGGCGAAGGTTCTGCCGTCACGAGACGGAAGAAAAACCAGGCGAGCGGGCCAAGGCCTAGAACGACAAGCTCCAGCCAGCTCGAAAGTCGCACGACCGTCGGGAAGCGCGCCAGGGTGATCAGGCGCTCCTTCTCCGGCAGGCTCTTGACGACGTAAGGGGTCAGGAAGCGTTCTCCATTTCCTTCGTCCATGCGCCCTGCTGGGCGAGGCCGTTCATCTTGGCCCGGTGCGCGAAGGCTTTCTGGGCCGCCTCGACATTGCCGGACTTGCCGCCCCAGGTCTCGATGGCCGAAGCCTGCAGCGCACGGCCGTAGGAATAGCTGAGCTTCCAAGGCATGACGTCAGCATAGTGACGGTTCATCTCGTTGAGGTTTTCCGTGGCCTGGACTTCCGACTGGCCACCCGAAAGGAAGACGATGCCCGGCACGGCGGCAGGAACCGCGTGGCGGAAGCACTTGACAGTCTTCTCAGCGATTTCCTCCGTAGACGCCTGTTTACCAGCCTTCTTGCCGGCAATGACCATGTTCGGCTTGAGGATCGTGCCCTCAAGCGCGACCTTGGCGTAGTAGAGCTCTTCGTAGAGAAGCTTCAGACCAAGCTCGGTCACTTCGTAGCAGCGGTCGATATCGTGGTCGCCGTCCATCAGGACTTCCGGCTCGACGATCGGCACGATGCGTTGCTCCTGACAGAGAGCCGCATAGCGGGCGAGCGCATGCATGTTGGCGCGCAGGCAGGAATAGCTCGGCATGGAGCGGTCACCGCCGCGGCCGATGTCGATCACGGCGCGCCACTTGGCAAAGCGGGCACCGAGCTGGTGGTACTCTTCAAGGCGCTCGCGCAGGCCGGTCAGGCCCTCGGTCACCTTCTCGCCGTCATGGAAGGCGAGGTCCTTCGCGCCCATGTCGACCTTGATGCCCGGGATCGAGCCTGCGTCGGCGATGAGGTCGACAAGCGGCGTGCCGTCGGCGGCCTTCTGGCGAATGGTCTCGTCGAACAGGATGACGCCAGAGATGTTCTCCTTCATGGCGCTCTCTGTACGGAACAGAAGCTCGCGATAGTCACGGCGATTGTCTTCGGTCGATTCAAGACCGATCGTGTCGAAGCGCTTCTTGATCGTCCCGGTGGATTCGTCAGCCGCAAGGATGCCCTTGCCGCTGTCGACCATCCGTGTGGCGATCGAGTTGAGTTCTTCGAGAAGTGCGTTGTCCATTTTTATCCCCTAGCGATGTGGACGGTGAAGGCCCCTTCTGGCGGGGGCCTTTCGAGATGGTTTATGGTTATTTTTCGAGCGGCTTGAGGCCCGGAAGCTCTTTGCCTTCCATCCATTCAAGGAACGCGCCGCCGGCTGTCGAGATGTAGGTGAAATCCTCGGTCACCCCGGCCATGGCGAGGGCCGCAACGGTATCCCCGCCCCCTGCGACCGACGTGATCTTGCCTTCCTTGGAGAGTTTGGCCGCGAATTTCGCGAGCTCCACGGTGCCCGTGTGGAAAGGCTCGGTCTCGAAGGCGCCCAGCGGGCCGTTCCAGATCAGCGTCTTGCAGCCTTCGAGCGCCGCTGCGTAGCTATCGACCGAGTCAGGGCCCAGATCGAGGATCATCTCATTCGGTTGGACCTCGTCGGCCGCGCGGACCTTGGTCGGCACTCCGGCCATGAACTCCTCGGCCACGACAACGTCTTTCGGCAGCAGGATCTCGCAGCCCGCATCGGCGGCCTTCGACATGATTTCCTGTGCGGTCGGGACGAGGTCAGGCTCGGCCAGCGACTTGCCGATCTCCATGCCCATGGCGAGGAGGAAGGTGTTGGCCATGCCGCCGCCGACGACGAGCTTGTCGGCCTTGTTGATGAGCTCGTTGAGGACATCGAGCTTGGTCGAGACCTTCGCGCCGCCAACGACCGCCATCATCGGGCGTTCGGGGTTGGAGAGCGCTGCTGCGAGATAGTCGAGCTCCTTTGAGAGCGCGAGACCTGCCGCGGAGGGAAGATGTCGCGCGACGCCTTCGGTCGAGGCATGGGCCCTGTGGGTCGCGGAGAACGCATCGTTCACATAGGCATCGGCGAGCGAGGCAAGATCAGCGGCAAAGCCCGGATCGTTGGCCTCTTCACCCGGATGGAAGCGGGTGTTCTCAAGGACGTAGATGCGGCCGTTCTCCATCGCATCGACGGATTCCTTCGCACGCGGACCAATAGTCGCCGGAACGAAGGTCACCTTGCGCCAGAGAGCGTTGGCGAACTCCTGCACCACCTGCTCGGTGGACATTTCGGGGTTCTCTTCGCCCTTGGGGCGGCCAAAGTGCGAAAGGACGATGACCTTCGCGCCCATATCGGCGAGGGCCTTCACGGTGGGTGCCGCGGCCTTGAGGCGGGTCGTGTCGGTGACCTCGCCGTCCTTCATCGGGACGTTCAGGTCGACGCGAACGAGGACGCGCTTGCCCTCAAGATCGCCAAGGTCTTCGATTGTTTTGTAGGTTGCCATGCTGATCAATTCTCAGATGGCGGCGACGCGGCGAAGCCGCCGCTCCGCCGCGCGTTGGTGTTAGAGATATTTCGCCATCGCAAGAGCGGTATCGGACATCCGTGTCGAGAAGCCCCACTCATTGTCGTACCAGCTCAGCACACGGACGAGGCCGCCATCGACGATCTGGGTCTGGGCCGCAGCGAAGGTCGAGGAGTGCGGATCGTGCATGAAGTCGCCAGAGACCAGCGGCTTTTCGGTGTAGCCAAGAACGCCCTTGAGACGGCCTTCGGAGGCTTCCTTCATCGCGGCGTTGATGGCTTCGACCGAGGTCTCCTTGGTCGGCACGAGCTTGAGGTCGACGACCGAGACGTTCGGGGTCGGCACGCGGATCGACGAGCCGTCGAGCTTGCCTTTCAGCTCAGGGATCACGAGGCCCAGGGCCTTGGCAGCACCGGTCGAGGTCGGGATCATGTTCTGGGCCGCGGCACGTGCACGATAAAGATCCTTGTGCATCGTATCGAGCGTCGGCTGGTCGCCGGTGTAGCTGTGGATCGTCGTCATGTAGCCGCGCTCGATGCCGCAGACTTCCATGAGGACCGAAGCCACCGGAGCGAGGCAGTTGGTCGTGCACGAACCGTTTGAGACGATGCGGTCATCGCCGTTCAGGATGTCGTGGTTGACGCCGTAGACGATGGTTTTGACATCAGCCGTGGAAGGAGCCGAAACGAGAACGCGCTTTGCACCTGCATCAAGGTGAGCTTGCGCCTTGTCCGGCGCGGTGAAGATGCCGGTGCATTCAAAGACGATGTCCACGCCCTTGTCGCCCCATGCGAGGTCGGCAGGGTTGCGCTCGGCGGAGACCTTGATGGTCTTGCCGTTCACGGTGATCGAATCGTCCGTGGACGAAACATCCATCGGCAGGCGGCCGTGCAGCGAGTCGAACTCGAGGAGGTGCGCATTGGTCCCGACAGGGCCGAGATCGTTGATGGCGACCACTTCGATATCGTCGCGGCCGTTCTCCAGCATGGAGCGCAGCGCGAGGCGGCCGATGCGGCCAAAGCCGTTGATGCCAACTTTCACGGTCATGTTCAGTTCCCTTCGATCAAGCCGCGGACTTTCGACGCGGCATTTTTAGCAGTGATACCAAAGTGTTCGTAAAGCGCCTTATAAGGACCGGACGCGCCGAAGCCTTCCATGCCGAGGAAGCCCCAGGAGACGCCGCCAAGGCCGAGAAGCTCGCCCCAGCCCATCTGGATGCCCGCCTCGATACCAAGCCGCGGCTTGGTCCCGAGCGTATCGGCGATATACTTGCCGTCCTGCTTCATGAAAAGCTCAGCACACGGAAGCGACACGACGCGAACAGGATGGCCTTCGCTCTCAAGCTGGTCAGCAGCCGCGAGAGCGATTTCAACCTCGGAACCCGTAGCAACGATCGTCGCCTTGTAGCCTTCCGCATCGCGCAAGACGTAACCGCCCTTGGCGGTGAGGTTCTCGTCAGCGTTCTGACGGACCGTCGGCAGGCCCTGGCGAGTCAGCGCGAGGCCTGACGGGGCATCAAGCTCGAGCGCGCAGGCCCAGGCTTCTGCCGTCTCCACTTCATCCGCCGGGCGGAAATAGTGGAAGTTCGGGATGGCGCGCAGGGCCGCGTGGTGCTCCACCGGCTGGTGCGTTGGGCCGTCTTCGCCAAGGCCGATCGAGTCGTGGGTCAGCACATAGATGACCCGCTGCTCCATCAGCGCAGAAAGACGCATCGCGCCGCGCATGTAATCAGAGAAGACGAGGAACGTGCCGCCATAGGGAATAATCCCGCCATGAAGGGCAAGGCCGTTCATGATCGCCGCCATACCGTGCTCACGGATGCCGTAGTGGAGGTAGCGTCCGGCCGGGTTCTCTGCGTCGAGAATGCCGAGGTCCGCAGTCTTCGTATTGTTCGAGCCCGTGAGGTCAGCCGAGCCGCCTACCGTCTGCGGGATCGCGGCGTTGATCACGTCGAGGCAGTTCTGGGACGCCTTGCGCGTCGCAACGGCCTTGCCCTCGGAGGCCACTTTCTTCGCGTAGTCACCTAGCGCGGCGACGGCAGCGGCAGGATCGCCCGTCATCTGCACCTCAAAGGCGTCCTTGTTCGACGAGCCAGCCAGCTTGCTCTCCCAAGCGATGCGCGCGGCCTCGCCGCGGGTGCCCGCTGTGCGCCAGTCGGAAAGAACGTCTTCAGGGATGTCGAAAGGCTCATGGCCCCAACCGCGGCTCTCGCGCGCCGCCTTGATGGCTTCCGCGCCAAGGGGCGCACCATGGGAGCCAGCCGTCCCGGCCTTGGCGCCCGCGCCTTTGCCGATGGTGGTCCGGCACGCGATCATCACCGGGCGGTCCGAGGTCTTCGCCTCGGTGATCGCAGCGTCCACGGCATCCATGTCGTGACCGTCAACGGCCATCGTCTTCCAGCCCGAGGCTTCGAAGCGCTTCAGCTGATCGGTGGAGTCCGAAAGGCTGACGGCACCGTCGATGGAGATGCCATTATCGTCCCAGAGAACGATCAGGCGGTTGAGCTTCTGGTTGCCCGCGAAAGCGATCGCTTCCTGGCTGATCCCCTCCATGAGGCAGCCATCGCCAGCGATCGTGTAGGTGTAGTGGTCGACCAGCTCTTCGCCGTATTTTGCCCGCAGATGAGCCTCCGCCAGAGCGAAGCCGACGGCGTTGGTGATTCCCTGTCCGAGGGGTCCAGTGGTCGTTTCGATGCCCTTGGCATGGCCAAATTCGGGGTGCCCAGCCGTTTTCGAACCGATTTGACGAAAATTTTTCAGTTCCTCGAGGGTCATGTCCTCGAAGCCCAAAAGGTACAAAAGCGAGTAGTGAAGCATCGATCCGTGACCTGCCGATAGGACAAATCGGTCACGATCTGCCCAGTCCGGACGGCTTGAATCGAACTTCATGTGCCGTGTGAAAAGAACGGTAGCAACATCCGCCATACCAAGGGGCATTCCTGGATGACCGGACTGCGCCTTCTCCACCGCGTCCATAGAAAGAGCAGCGATGGCCGCCGACATTCTCGAAAAATTCTGCTCTACTGCCACCTACCGACCTCCATGTCTCGGAGGTGTCGATGCCCCGCCTGTCAGCAGGGGTCAAGGCAACTTGGAGGCTTGAACATGATTCAACTTATGTTCATTCCAGTAAGATGAACCGACTCGAAAAAGCAGAGCATCGATTCCTCGATACCCTATCCCGGGTAGAGGCAGAGCTGTCACGCGGAGCCGCCGCAAGGGCGGAAGCTGCCAACAGTCTCGAGTTGATCGACAAGATAGAAAAAAGAGCGGAAGCGGCGCTCCGGCAATTGCGCGATGTGATCCGCCAAGGAGAAGGAGCGCAAAGTGGCTGAAGTCAGCATTCAGATTGGCGGCGCTGCTTATGACCTCGCATGCGATGACGGCGAAGAGCGGCGCCTTGAGCAACTCGCCCACGATTTCGACAAGCGGGTGGGCGAAGTTCAATCGCAGCACCAGTCCCTAGGTGAGAGACACGCTGTGATCATGGCGGCCCTCGCCGTTCTCGACGAGTTTGACGAAGCGAAGAACCGCTGGGCCAGCATCACGCCCGAAGGCGCCGCGGCCGAATGGGCCGCCGACCGCCTCGACCGCGCCAGCGCCAGGCTCGAGCAGGCTCTGAACGCTTCGGTCTAAACCGGCAGGAGCCTTCCGCTCCTTCATTTTGCGGCTTCGGCGGCATCGCACTAGGTTCCCTTGGAGGACCGCCTCCATCGCGGCGCGTCCCGGTGGAGTTACCGATGCCCCAGTCCCTCCTTCTTGCTATTGTTGCCGTGCTCTCCGCTGCGATTGGCGCGAGCCTGACCGCAGTGGTCATGGAGCAGCCGCCCAGCGCGACGGGCGGAGCGCGTGATGCTGCCATGCTGGGCGCAAGCGATCGTGGGCCTGGCACGGATGGGCCTACGGCTGACGCATCGGTTCAATTCGAGATCGCCGAAGAGCTGGCAGAAGACGAAGACGCCCCCTCCCGGTCCGTCTGCCTTGCGAGTTTTTCCGAGGAGGAGCGCCGGCTTCTACGCCGCGCCGAGCGTTCGCGGGAGCGCAACGGCTACCACCAGACCATAACCTCTCTCCGTCGCGAGAAGAAGTTCGACGAGGCGGTTGAGCATGCACTTGCGCGCTGGGACGAGCCCGCGAAAGATGAGCGTACGGCGAGGCGATATCGGCATGACGTCATCCGTGCCCTCGCACAGCTCCGCAACGAGAGCCCCCGTGCTGACCGCGAGCTCGAACGGATCCAGAATGATCACGCATCAGAATATGCCATGTACGGAGAGCGGGAGGCGTTCGAACTCGCCTATTCGGCGGCGACCCACCGCGACGATGGCCCCGTGGTCCTCGACCTGATCCGCAGCGCTTCGGGCTTTGGGGACAGCGCTCCCGCGGCCCGCGCCGTGAGGCGACACCTGGATGTCGTGCTTGAGGCCCACGATGCGGGAAGGCTGTTGGAAGAGCTCGAGCGGCCTCAGGATCTCTCGATCGACCTCGTGCAGTCGGCATCCAACACCCGGCAGCAAATTGCGCAGTATCGCGGAAACCGCCGCGCGATCGAGAATCAGCGCGACTACTGGGCCAGGCGCTACAACCGGTTGGAGCGGATGGCCTCGCTGCTGGAGGGCTCCGGGCGCGCGGAGGAGGCAGCCAAAGTCAGGGAGCACCTGTCCGAATTTCGCGAGATGACGGACGAACTCCTCTGATGCGGCGGCATTCCCGGCGCTCCCGCCTTGCGGACCGCGGTCCCGCGCCCTAGCTAACACCTTCGCTGCCCGGCCCGTCAGGACATCTTTCCCCGGGGCCTTACAGACTTCGTAGGGAGCTGCCTCTGGCCGGGACCGTGGTCCCTTTCACGCGGCGCCCACCTGTACCTTCGGGTCCAGGGCGAATCACATGTCCAACGGCCGGTGCGGCTCATTGATCAAGGAGGGCGCGATGCTGCCTCCCCTTCCCCTCGTCCACTGGAAGAAAGCGTTCCGCGAGCGCGCCAAGGCGGGCCGGCGCGATGCTGCCGCACGGCAACCCAACGCAGGAAATTTTGCCGCCAGCCACTTCATGATGCGCCTCGAGCCCGGTGAAGGAAGCGCGGTGGCGCTCTACCATCCCAAGGGCGACGAGCTCGACACAGCGCCCCTCGCCGAGGCCCTGTCGAAGGCTGGCGTCGCGGTTCTGCTACCGGTGGTGGAGAAAAAGAACGCACCGCTGAGCTTCAGGCTCTTCGAGGTGGACAAGGGCCTCGAGGAAGGCCCCTACGGCATCATGCAGCCCGGTGAGAGCTGCCCCGTCATGCGGCCGGACATCGTGGTGACGCCGCTGCTCGCGGTCCGGCCCGATGGAAGCCGCCTTGGTATGGGCGGCGGCTATTACGACCGGACGCTCGAAGCCTTGCGGGGCTCAGGCGAGGTGGTTGCGATCGGCTATGGTTACTCCGCCCAGATGATGGACCGCTTCCCTGTCGGTCCCACCGATCAGAAACTCGACGGTTTCGTCTCGGAGCAGGGCTTCGTCAGATACTGAGACTGCTCAGGCAGCGGGCGTGACAGCCGGACGGTGCTTGCGCAGCCATTCGCGCGCATCGCGCTGGGCGGCGGCAACCTGGCGGCTGTCCATCTCCTCGGTGATCTGGCGGCGGTAGAACATGGCTTCTTCGTTGCCCTGGAGAGCTGCGAGGTTGAACCATTTGTGGGCCGCAACGAGGTCAACGCCCCCGCCTTCGACACCGGTCGAAGCCTCGATACCCATCCGGTACATCTCATCAGCCGAGGGAACCCGCTCTGCCGAAAGGATCTCTTCAATACGCGTCTCGATCGACATGTCAGCCTCCCTGAATCGTCGTCGTCAAAGTTAATCTTGAGGAAGACTGTGGTTCTGAAATGAAGATCGAGTGAATGCTCTATTTACCCTCGCTTCAGGGAATAGAAAGCGCCTGTTAACAAGGGAAAACACGCGTTAACCATAGTATTGGCAGGGTTTCGTTGACCTGTCTCAACACAAAGTAAAAGGGGCCCCGGAGGGCCCCTTCTCAATCATCTGTGTAGGGATGAGTATTCTTAGTTCTTACGGAACCGGCGGAAGGCTGCGAAGCCTGCCAGGGCCGAGGCCAGAAGCGGCGCACCGGCCGGAAGCGGGATCGCGGTATCCGTGACACCGATCAGGTCGATCGTCAGGTCGAATTCCGGATCACCCTCGACTTCGAAGAAGAGGCCAACGATCTGGGTGATGTCGACGCCACCGCCGACCATCGGCATCAGGTCGGAGAAGAGAAACTCGGTCACACCGAGATCTGCAGCTTCGATCGACTGGGACGTCGTCGAAATGTTGCCGTTCACGTCTTCCAGCCCGAAGGTGAAGGTCGCGGTGCCATCAGCACTGAGGACGTCGACCTGGAAACGCTCGTTGAAGCCCGGAAGGTCGAAGTTGGCGGTGCCTGCTTCGCGAGCGAACGTCAGCGTCGAAAGGAACCCGACGTTTGAGTCGCCCGAGAAGGCCGCGACGCTATTACCGATGCGGACGCTCGCGCCAGCACCCGGAGGAACCGGGCCGTTCTGGAAGGCTTCGACCTCAACGGTGCGGTTCCAGTTGACGTTGGCAGCGACCGGGCCATCCGTTTCGGAGCCGTCACCGAAGCTCGCGTCTTCAACCGACTGAGCCGTGTCGAAGTCGTCGACAATGATCGTGTTTGCGAATGCGCTACCGGTCGCAAGGACAGCTGAGGCAGCAACGCCAGCAAGGATATTCTTGAGTTCCATAAGAGACCCCTCTCTTTTGCTCCTCTGAAGAACTCATCGCCACCCACCGAAGATGACTTCTAAAGCCCGTCAGACTTGATTGGACGAGAACAAGACTTCTGCCTCGCTCACGAAAAAGTTACTTAGAGATCACGGACTCGTGATCAGCTTATTCTTTGAGCTAGAGTGACCCACCACTCCATCTGCACTTGGCGTGACAGAATGGTTGGGTACGCGCAACGGCCTCAACAGGGTTTACGGCAGCTAAATGACCCATTTTCGGACACATAAGCGTGAGGTCCCAAAGTGGCTCTCCCCATGCGTGTGTGCGGCGCAGCAAATGCGTCTCAAGGGTGTGGAAATCCGAGTGTTTCAAGGGGAGTGGCGCTAACCGCCAATCGCGTTACTGAAGAGCATGGCGCGCGCATCCACATCCTTCGTCTGTCAGTCCTGCGGGAGCACCTACTCACGGTGGCAGGGCCGCTGTGACGATTGCGGGTCTTGGAACACGATCGAACCGGAGGAGGCTGCCCTCGCTGCGCCGTCCTCTGGGAAGAAGACCAAGGGACGCGGTCTGAACCTCGAGAGCCTGGCAGGCGAGAGCGCGCCTCCGCCGCGTTTCCCGACAGGCGCAGCGGAGTTCGACCGTGCGCTCGGCGGCGGGCTCGTCCCCGGTTCAGCGCTGCTCGTTGGCGGGGACCCGGGGGTCGGCAAATCGACCCTCCTTCTCCAGACCGGCGCGTCGATCGCGCGGTCGGGTAAGAAGACCCTCTATATATCGGGCGAGGAGGCGCTCGATCAGATCCGCCTCCGCGCGACACGCCTTGGTGTCGCGAAAGCGCCGCTCCAGCTCGGCATCGGCACGGCGCTGAAGGATGTCCTGCAGACGGTGAAGGCGGCCAAGCCCGACGTTCTGATCATCGATTCGATCCAGACCATGTGGTCCGACGACCTGCCCTCGGCTCCGGGCACTGTGGCCCAGGTCAGGACCTGCGCGGCGGAGCTGACCCGTTTTGCCAAGAACGAAGGCTGCACCGTCATCATTGTCGGTCACGTCACCAAGGAGGGCCAGATCGCGGGCCCCCGGGTCGTGGAGCACCTCGTCGATGTCGTCCTTTATTTTGAAACTGAGCCTGGGCGGAGCTTCCGCCTCATCCGCGCGGTGAAAAACCGCTACGGCCCCGCCAACGAGATAGGTGTCTTCGAGATGCAGGGTGCTGGCCTCATCGAAGTGCCAAACCCCTCCGAGCTGTTCCTGGGCGAAGCCGACGAAGACACGCCGGGCACGGCTGTCTTCGCAGGCACCGAGGGCTCACGCCCGCTTCTCTGCGAGTTTCAGGCGCTGGTGCTCCCCAGCCAGCTCGCCCAGCCACGGCGGGCCGTCGTCGGTTGGGACTCAGGTAGGCTCAGCCAGCTACTCGCCGTCCTTGCGGCGCGCAGCAATTTCGACTTCGGCAGGGACGATGTCTTCCTCTCGGTTGCCGGTGGCCTGAGGATCACGGACCCTGCCGCCGATCTGGCAGCAGCCCTCGCGCTCATGTCGGCCAAGGAGGGAAAGGCAATCCCTGCCCGCACCACAGCGTTCGGCGAGATCGGCCTGTCGGGCAAAATCAGAAGAGCTGCCCAGGCCCCGATGCGCCTGTCGGAAAGCTACAAGCTCGGCTTCGTCCGGGCCGCGGGCCCAGCGGACATAGAGAGCGACGCCGTCGCCTGCGTCGGCTTCTCGTCTCTTCACGAAGCCGCCTCATGGTTAGGTCGCGCTTGATCCCGGAGCGACTCCGCGCAAGGGGAAAGTCGTGACGCGCTTTGACCTCCTCGTCCTTCTTTTCCTCGCCGTCTCCGCCGGCATCGGCTGGTTCCGCGGCGGCATTAGGGAAGCCGTGACCCTCGCGGCCATCGGCGCAGGTTTCGTTGCGATCAACCTCTTTGCAGGGCCCGTGACCGACGCGGTCCCTGGCGTTCTCAGGAAGCTCATCGCCATCGCCGGGCTCTTTCTCGCAGGTGACCTTCTCGTGTCGATCTTCGGGGCGGTCCTCGTGCGCAAGTATTTCGGGCGGGATCCCACGCGGAACGACAAGATCGCAGGGGGGCTTTTCGGCCTCGTCCGCGGCTGGGTCCTCGCAGCTTTCGTGCTCTTCACGGTTCAGGTCTACCATGAGGGGACCGAGCTACCGCCCATGATCGCCAAGTCTCTCTTCGCGCCAGCCCTCGACGGCACGGCGCAGTCCCTTATCCGCAAAGGTGATGTTTCCTTCACGGAATTGTCAAAGCCGGATTTTTGGACCATCTCCCCAATCAGCGAATTCAGCGGGACCTGAGCATGCGCCACGCCTCATCATTCCTACGGAGCGAGAAAGCCCGAATGCTTTCCGCGCCGATCCTTCCCCGTGCCCTCAATGAGGAGTGCGGTGTCTTCGGTATCATCGGCCATGACGGACCTGCAGCGCCCATCGTCGCGCTCGGCCTCCATGCGCTCCAGCACCGGGGACAGGAAGCGGCAGGCATCACGACCTATCATGATGGCCAGTTCCATTCGGACAAGCAGCTCGGCCTGGTCGCCGATCACTTCAATGCCGAAGAGGTCCTCGCGAAGCTCCACGGAACGTCCGGCATCGGCCACACACGCTACTCGACCACTGGCGAAAGCAGCCTGCGCAACGTCCAGCCGCTCTATGCCGACCTCGACCGCGGCGGCATCGCGATTGCGCACAATGGCAACCTCACCAATGCCCGGAACCTGCGTCAGGAGCTGATCTCCAAGGGATCGATCTTCCACACGACCTCTGACTCAGAACTCTTCGTGCAGCTGACCGCCCTCTCCCGCGGCCTGACGATGAGCGACAAGGTCATCGACGCGGCCCGCGCGGTGGAAGGCGCCTTTGCCCTGACGGTCCTGACCCGCGATGCGCTGATCGGCGTGCGTGACCCGGTGGGCATCCGCCCGCTGGTGCTCGGCAAGCTGGGCGATGCCCATGTGCTGGCGTCGGAAAGCTGTGCCTTCGACCTGATTGGCGCGGAGTTCATCCGCGATGTGGAGCCCGGCGAAGTGATCGTCTGCGGGCGCGACGGCTCCCTCGTCTCGCGCAGGATCTCCGCAGAGGCGAAGAACCCCCGGCCCTGCATTTTCGAGCTCATCTACTTCGCAAGGCCCAACAGCTTCGTGGACGGAGAAAGCGTCTACGACATCAGGAAACGCCTCGGCCGGACCCTTGCCGAAGAGTCTCCTGTCGAAGCCGACATCATTTCACCGATCCCTGACTCAGGTGTTCCGTCTGCGATCGGTTTCGCCCAGGCGAGCAATGTCGATTACGAGATGGCGCTGATCCGCTCGCACTATTCAGGCCGGACCTTCATCCAGCCTGACCAAAAGGTCCGCGAGATGGGTGTCGCCCGCAAGCACTCAGCCAACGCAGGCGTCGTCCGGGGCAAGCGCGTGGTCCTTGTCGACGACAGCCTCGTGCGCGGCACCACCAGCCGCAAGATCATCAAGATGATCCGCGATGCGGGCGCCAAGGAAGTCCACCTGCGCGTCGCCTGTCCGCCGATCACGCACCCTGATTTCTACGGCATCGATACGCCGTCCAAGGATGAACTTCTCGCCTCGAACAATACGGTCGAGGAGATGCGCCAGCAGATCGGCGCGGATAGCCTCGCCTTCCTGTCCCTCGACGGGCTCTACAAGGCGCTCGGCAAGGGACCGCGTGACGGCGACGCTCCAGCGTTTACGGACCATTGCTTCACGGGTGATTATCCGACGAGCCTGATCGATCAGGACAAAACCGAAAGCCGGATCGAACAGCTGAGCTTCCTGCGCGAGGCCCGCTAGGCGTCAGGCTGGCGGCATGACATTGGCGGCGGAAATCTCCGCCCGCCAGACCGCGCCATCTCCTGAGAGGTCGAGGACGCTCCGCCCACCGATTTTCTGGGTCGCGAGCGGTCCAAGGACGACCGTGCCGAACCCCGACGGTTTGCCGTTGGGGACCTCAGGCTTCGGCCCGCGGCTTTCGAGCCATTCGAAGTGGACGCTGCCGCCTTCCATCAGCTCCCACGAGATGTCGACCCGCCCTCCGGGCACGGACAACGACCCGTGCTTGATGGCGTTGGTCACGAGCTCATGGGTGGCAAGGCCGATTCCTTCGGCGGCATCGCCTTTCAGCGCGACCTCAGGACCGTGGCAGCGCACGCGGTGATCATCATCATTGAAGAACGCCGCGAGCTGACGCTCGACCAGCGCCCTCACCGGAGCGCCCTTGCCTGCGGCCTCGAGGATAAAGGCCTGCGCCTTCGAAAGCGCGCTCAGCCGGTCGAGGAGGTTGGTTCGCGCCTGCTGGAGATCGTCAGCCTGGCCGATGGTCCGTGAGGCAATGGCCGATGCGACCGCAATGACGTTCTTTGTCCGGTGGACGCTTTCCTTCAGCGAAGCCCGCTCCCGCGCGAGGGACCGCTGCAGCTCAAGAAGCTTCTCCGCCTGCTTGCCGAGAAGCCTCAGGTCCTGAAGCTGCTCCTTCGACAGACCCTCGGGCCGTGGTTTCTCGTCAATGACGCAGAGGGTGCCAAGCGGCAGGCCCTCGCCTGCGATCAGCGGCACGCCGGCATAGAAGCGGACATTGGCGTCGACCCCGCAGAGCGGATTATCGCTGAAGCGCGCATCATCCATCGTGTCAGGGATGACCAGCGGCTCGTCCGACAGGATCGCATGGGCGCAGAGGGCATGGTCCCGGTGGGTCTCGGTCTCGTTGAAACCGACCTTCGATTTGAACCACTGCCGTTCCGCATCAACGAGGCTGACGAGGGCGATCGGCGTGTCGCAAAGCCGCGATGCAAGGCTTGCCAGCGCGTCAAAAGACGGGTCTGCGCCCGTGTCGAGCACGCCGTAGCTCTGCAGCGCCATAAGCCTTGCGACTTCGCGCGGATGGAATTGGGCCCTCACCATTTCGTGAATTTACCTCAAAGGAGGGTTCCGAATCCAGAGAAATGGTCCGAAAAGTTCCAGATGCGGCACCAGTTTGCTTGCAGTTGGGGCCTTCACGGGGCACCTCTCCCGGCATGAGTGTAAGCCTTCTCGGCACCCTTCTTCTGAGCCTCGCCATCCTCGCCTCGCTCGGCATGAGCGTCGCGGGTCTCGTCCCTGCGCGCAGTCCCCGGATGACCGCGCTGGCGGGCACCGCATCGATGGCCTGTTTCCTCGCGATCCTAGGCGCCTTTGGCATTCTGATGAGCGCCTACGCCGCCACGGACCTCAGCCTTCTGAATGTGTACCTCAACAGCCATTCCCTGAAGCCGCTGGTCTACAAGCTGACCGGGACATGGGCGAACCATGAGGGGAGCCTCCTTCTCTGGCTTCTGGTGCTGGCAGCCTTCGGCGCGGCGATGGCGTTCGCGCCGGGCAAGAAGGACGAGGAGCGCCGCATTGCGCTCGGCGTTCAGGGCCTCCTGACCCTGAGCTTCCTGCTCTTCACGCTCCTGACGTCGAGCCCGTTCGTCAGCTACCCGGCGAACTGGCCAACCCCGATCGACGGGCAGGGCCTCAACCCGCTTCTCCAGGATCCCGGTCTCGCGATCCATCCGCCCACGCTTTATGTCGGCTATGTCGGCCTATCGGCCGTCTTCAGCTTCACCATCGCCGCCCTGGTCCGGGGCGAGCTTGGCCGCGCGTGGGCGAGGACGGTCAGGCCGTTCCTTCTCTTCGCATGGGCCGCCCTCACCCTCGGCATCGGGCTTGGCGCGTGGTGGGCCTATTACGAGCTTGGCTGGGGCGGGTTCTGGTTCTGGGACCCGGTCGAGAACGCATCGCTCATGCCCTGGCTTGCAGCGACCGCGCTCCTCCACTGCGTCATGGTCGTCGAGCGCCGGGAGGTGCTCAAGCCCTGGTGCGCGGCGCTGGCGATCATCGCTTTCGGCGCGTCGCTCCTCGGCGCGTTTCTCGTTCGGTCAGGCATTGTCACCTCGGTCCATGCCTTCGCCAATGATCCCGAACGCGGTGTCTTCCTTTTGTTGATCTCAGCCCTCTTCACCGGCGGCGGCTTTATCCTCTTCGCCATGCGCGGTGGGGCGTTGGTGAAGGACGCCGCCTTCGAGCCCGTCAGCCGTGAGGGCGCGCTGGTCCTCAACAATCTCCTTTTTGCAGTGCTGCTCTTCACCGTGTTCCTTGGCACTTTCTGGCCGACGGTGATGGAGGTCTCCTCCGGCACGCGAATCTCGGTCGGCCCGCCCTATTACAACCTGATGGCTGCGCCCCTCGCTCTCGCGATGGCGGCAACCCTGGCCTTCGGCCTGCTCATCCCGTGGAAGAAGCGAGGCCGGGGCGCGTGGAAGAAGCCTTACGCGATCATCCTTGGTGGCGGCCTCCTCGGCGCGCTGGTCCTGACGTTTGTGCTGAAGGGCTCGGCCTACGCCTATATGGGCTTCGCCGCGGCCATCCTCATCCTCGGCGGCGTGATCGCTGATCTCGCGCGCAAGGCTGGCCTGCCCGGCAACGCGCCCGGCGCCGCGCTCCAGCGCCTTGGCAGCGTCAGGCCGGCGAGCTGGGGCGCTGTCCTCAGCCACACAGGGCTCGCGCTTCTCCTCCTCGGCGCCACCGCCAGCTCAGTCTTCCAAGCCGAGACCCGTGCGGTGATCGGGCCGGGCGAAAGCCTCTCGATCCGTGGGCTGACCATTGAATATGAGACACGCCTCGCCACCCGCGGACGGAACTACATCGCGGAGATGGACCGGTTCAAAGTCAGAAAAGACGGCCGCGCGATTGAGACCCTCTACCCCTCGCGCCGGTACTACCCAGCCGCCGATCAGGCGACGACCGAGGTGGCGATCGTCAGGCACGGCCTCGGCAATCTCTACCTCGCCTCAGCCAACGGTCAGGGGCTTGGCGACAAACGCATCGTCAGGGCCTATGTCCATCCGCTGATTCACGTCCTCTGGGGAGGCACGATCCTCGTGGCCCTTGGCGGCTTCGTTGCGGCCTTCGCACCGTTGCGGCGTGAGCCCTCCCGTGCGCAGGCTCCCGGGGCCCAGGGCGCGCCCGCATGATCCTGCCCGCGCTCCTCTTCCTTGCCGCAAGCCTCGCACCCCAGGAACAGGCCCGCGCGGACGCCATTGCCGAGGACATCCGCTGCCTCGTCTGCCAGAACCAGTCCGTTGCCGAGAGCGAGGCGGAACTCGCCAAAGTCATGCGCGCCCTCATCGAGGAACGCGTGGCCGCTGGCGACAGTGATGACGAGGTCCGACGTTACCTGACCGACCGCTACGGGCAGGAGGTCCTCCTCCGCCCCGCCGTGTCGGCAGGCAATGCGCTCCTGTGGGCCGGGCCGATCATTGCTTTGTGCGCTGCAGCGCTTTGGGCCTTCTCCCTTTTCCGGCGCGGCGCTAAGGCGCGCTGATGACCGGCATCGATTCGATCATCAAGGCCGCCGCGGGCCTCGGCGCACTTGCGACCATGGCCCTTGTCGCAGGCTTCTTCGCCTTCTGCGCCCTCCTCCCGAGGGCATCGGACGGGGCGAGCGCGGGCTTCTCCCAAGAAGGCGCGGCCCAGCGCGGCATTGTCGTCCTGACCGGCGACCGTGGGCCGAGGATCGAGCGGGGCCTGGAGTTGCAAGCCGCTGGCTATGCCGAGCGCGTCCTGATCTCCGGCGTCCACCCCCAGACCACCAAGGGCGATCTCTCCGATATTCCTAATGCGGACGTTCTCGCCTGCTGCGTGGACCTTGGCCCCTGGGCACGGACCACCCGGGGTAACGCGATCGAGAGCCGTGACTGGCTGATGCGCAACGGGTTCGACGAAGTGCTGCTCGTGACGTCTGACTACCACCTCCCCCGCGCGCGCGCAGAGCTTCGCCATTCGGCCCCCGATATCGAGATCATCGGCGTCCCCGTGGCCAGCCGCGTTGCGCCGGAGTTCGGGTGGATGAGCGAGCCCCGCGCCTGGAAGCTCCTCGGCGAGGAATATCTCAAGTTCCTCTTCGTCCAGCTGCGTTCGATGGTCTGATCACCATGCAGATGATCCGGTCATCCCTCTTTGTGGTGTTCTTGTTCGTCTTCTCGTTCATCGTGGGCGCGCTGACCTTCCCCGCGCTCCTCAAGCGCGAATGGTCGATCGCTGTCTCGAAATTCTGGGCAAGCGGGCTCCTCGGTGCACTGAAGGTTCTCTGCAGCGTCGATGATGTGGTCGTCGGGAGGGAGAACATTCCCAAAGGCGCAGCGCTCATTGCCGCCAAGCACCAGTCCATGTGGGAGACCCTGAAGCTCACGGTCCTCCTGCCCCGGCCGAGCTTTGTCCTCAAGAAGGAGCTCAAGCACTGGCCGATCTTCTCGTGGTACTGCCGGGCCAACGGCTTCATCTTCATCGACCGGGACGCAGGGGCCAAGACGCTCCGTGACATGACGGCCCAGTCGAAGGCCCGCCTCCTCGAAGGCGCGCAAATCGTCATCTTCCCCGAAGGCACGCGCAGCCTTCCAGGCCAGCGCCTGCCCTACCAGCCGGGCGTCGCAGCCCTCGCTAAAACGCTCGGTGTGCCAACAATCCCTGTAAGCCATAACTCAGGCGAGCACTGGGTCCAGCCCGGCCCTGAAAAGCTCCCCGGCACCATCACCATCCAGATCCACCCCGCCATCGACGATGCGAGCAACCGCCGCGCCTACCTCAAGGCCGTGGAGACCGCGATCGAGGGCCCTGACGAAGAGGTCGTCGCGTGAAAAACCGCCTTGGACTGATCATTCCCTTCGCCCTCCTCGGCGTCTTTGCCTTTGGCTACACGGTCCTTTGGAACAAGGGCGCCGACGCGATGAAGGCCGAGCTTGCCGCCTTCGCAGACCGCGAAGCCGCACAGGGGCGAAGCTTCACCTACGAGACGATCGACGTTGATGGCTTCCCCTTCAACCTCCGCGCCGCGATCGCGGGTGCTGACTGGCAGGGCGAGCGCACCCGGTTCCAGGCTGAGGAGCTGATGGTCGCGACCCTGCCCTATGACGTCAGCCGCATCCTCTTTGTCCCGCGCGGAGAGCAGGTGCTGACGGCCTTCGGTACCGACTATGATCTTGAGGCGGAGGATCTTGTCTTCAGCCTCGAAGGCGACTTCATGGCCGCGCAGGGCGCAGGCATTTCGCTTACCAGCGAGGCGCGCACCGTGACGGTCGGCGAGCTCATCGCCAACCAGCAAAGGCTGGGCCTCGGCCGCGCTATCGCTGTCTCCGTCAAGGCTGCGGAGTTTGGCGGCGAGGAGCAGGTGCAGGTCCCCTACTTCGACATGGCCGCATCGCGCGAGGCCAATGTCTTCACCGTCGCAGCCGCAGACCTCGGCATCCGCCGCGCTGATGATCCCTCGCCAACCCAGCTCGTTGCCAAAGGTGCTCTTCAGACGGATGATCAGGGCCTCCTCAACGGTGAGCTCGAGATCAAGTTCAAGAACGAGCCGCCGCTCCTCGGCGTCCTTGCCGAGACCGGCGCCATCTCGAACGGAGAAGCCAGCATGGCTCGCCAGATCCTCGGCTTGCTGACGGACAAAGGGACGAAGGAGCAGACCCTGCCTCTCACCGTCGATGAAGGCGAGGTTCGCCTCGGCCCCGTCTCGATCGGCGAGATCCCGCCGCTTTAAGCGTCGAAGCTCTCAGCCGCCGCGAGGAAGGCGTCATTGGCCTCGCGGGCACCGATCGACACCCGCACGAAGGTCGGAAGGTTCGAGCTGGCCGTCGAGCGGATGAAGACGCCCGCCTCCTCCTGATGCTTCAGGAACGCCCGCGCCCGGTCTTCCGTACCGAGATCGATCAGGATGAAGTTCGCGAGGGTCTCGCGCACCTCGAAGCCGCGCCCGCGCAGCCTCTGGGTCAGCCGCGCCATATCCTCGAAATTGTGCCTACGGTTCTCCTCGACAAAGCCCTGGTCGGCGAGCGCTGCCTCGGCCCCGGCAAGAGCCGGCGCGTTGACGTTGAACGGCCCCCTGACGCGGTTCATCACGTCGATCAGGGCAGAGGGCACATAGCCCCAGCCGACACGCATCCCGCCGAGCCCGTAGATCTTGGAAAAGGTGCGGGTCATGACGACATTGGCTGCGCCTGAAGCTTCGGCCTCTTCGACCAAAGCAAGACCGCCATCATAGTCATCGGCCTCGACATACTCCGCATACGCTCCATCGATCACGAGAAGTACGTGGGGCGGCAGTTCCTCACGCAGGCGCCGCACCTCGTCCGACGGCAGCAGCGTGCCCGTGGGGTTGTTGGGGTTGGCCAAGAGAACGACCTTCGTCCGCTCACTGACCGCCGCCAACAGTTCATCGACGTCGGCGGTGAGGTCGTCTTCCTCCGCCATGACCGGCTTGCACCCTTCCGCCTTGGTCAGGATCGGATAATAGGAGAAGCCGTGCCGGGTCATCAGGACCTCGTCACCGGGCTCAGTGAAGCACTTCACCGACAGTGTCAGGACCTCGTCCGAGCCGTTCCCGACGATGATCCTCTCCGCATCGATGCTGTGAAGCTTCGCCAAAGCCTCGCGCAGGCCCGTCGCCGATCCGTCAGGGTAGAGATGAAGCGCGCCAGCAACCTCGCGCGCCGCCTCGATAGCCGACGGCGCAGGGCCCAGCGCGCTCTCATTGGAGCTCAGCTTGTAGGTCTTGCCCTCGGCCTTCGATTTGCCGGGGACATAAGGCGAGATATCGAGGAGCCCCGAACGCGGGGTGGGTCTTGTGGTCATGGCCTGCCCATGCCGAAAAACCGGGAGCTTTGCTAGTCTTCCGCCCGCTCACGCTCGGCGGCGAGGCCTGCGACCCGGCGTCCCGGCCTGGCGAAGATCGGCCCCAGCACCTCGGCCTTCGAGCCAGAGACAGGCGCCGCCAGCGACCGTCGCGCCTCGACCATCACCACGCCTGCCACATTGGGAAGCGGCACCCGCAGCGGCTCCAGCCGCTCCGCCATACGCTCCCACAGGGGGGCGAAGCGCATGAGCTGCCTGATCGGCGGGACATAAAGCGCAGAGGCATGGGCCGTAGGGGCGAACATCGACCGGCCAAGGAGCTTCATCAGCTGCCGCCGGGAATAGGCCCTGCCTGCCGCGAAGGGCGAGTTCTCGATCAAGGTCCAGAAGCCGTGGCGGTTGGCGGCGATGATCACCAGCCGTCCATCATCGGTCAGGACCCGCCACGCCTCACGCATGATCCGGCGCGGATCGCCAGCCTCTTCAAGGCCGTGGACGATCACCAGCCTGTCGACCGACGCCTCCGCCAATGGCCAATTGTCCTCGTCCACCAGCACATCCCTGCCGCCCGCCAGCGCCCCTGCCGACGCAGGCACGAGGCTCGCCCGGCGCGCAGCCTTCGGGAAGGCTTCGAGGAACAGGTCGGAGAACCCAAAGCCAGCTACCGTCAGGCCCTCAAGCTCTCCCCACGCATCGACCAAGCGCTGACGCACGCGATCCTCCGCCACTTTGCCAAGGCGGCCTTCGTAGAAATCCCTGAGCTCTGTGCTCTCGGTGCGCAAAGGATGCGGCTCCTCGCCGGTGGCCCTCGGGGGTGAGAGCCTCTAGGTCCATCAACTTAAGGAGGATCGGCCTGCGATGCACCATCTGGGACCACTTACCGTTCACCAGTTCCCCTGCCTTCAGGACAATTACGGCTTTCTCGTACGCGACGAGGCCTCGGGGAAGGTCGCAACCATCGACACGCCTGAGGCTGCGCGAATCGAGGCAGAGGCGGAGAAGCTTGGCTGGGGCATCGATCTGATCCTCAACACCCACTGGCACCTGGACCATATCGGCGGCAACGCGCCTCTGAAGGAGCGCTTCGGCGCAGAGATCGTCGCGCCCGAGGGCGAAGGCGACAAGATCCCCGGCGCTGACCGCAGGATCCTAGGCGGCGACCATGTCATGCTCGGCGAGACCCGGCTCGATGTCATCGCCGTGCCGGGTCACACGCTCGGTCACATCGCCTACCACGCACCGGAAGCGAAGCTGGCCTTCGTGGGCGACACGCTCTTCTCGCTCGGCTGCGGACGCATGTTCGAGGGGGACAAGGCAGGGTTCTGGGCGTCGCTCCAGAAGCTCCGCGCGCTCCCCGAAGAGACCACGATCTTCTGCGCCCACGAATACACCAAGGCGAACGCCGCCTTTGCCATGAGCGTCGATGCCGGGAACGAAGCGCTGAAGGCCCGCACGGCAGAGGTTGCAAGGCTACGCGAGGAGGGCACGCCCACGGTGCCGGTCGCACTCGCTGAAGAGAAGAAGGCCAACCCGTTCCTGCGCGCCGATGACCCTGCTCTCGCCGCCAGCCTCGGCCTCTCCGGCGCGCCTGCAGAGGATGTCTTCGCCGAGCTCCGGTCCCGGAAGGACAGCTTTTGAACACCGAGGCGCTCATCTCCTCCCACCGCCTCCTCCCCCATCCCTTCGAGGGCCACTGGCGGGAGACGGAGCATGAGGACGGCAGCTACCGCGCAGGGCTTCACCTCCTCACCGCCACCGAAGAGGCAGGCTGGCACACGGTCGATGCCGAGGTGACCCTGACCCTGGAAGAAGGCGGCCCGGCCTCTGTCGCGCTCAGCCATACGGGCGTCACCGCCTATGGCCACAAGCTCCTCGCCCCCGGCGACAGCCTCAAGATCGGTCCGGGAGTTCTTCGTTCCCTCAGCTGCTTGGGGGCCTATGTTCTCCTTAAGGTGAGGATTGCACCGGACGTCGCGGTGGGCGAGCGTCAGCTCATGCCGGACGACTGGTTCCCGAATCCCGAGGGGAGACCGAAGCGATGAAGAGCGTAGAAAGCCGCGTGGACGGCGATGCCCTGAGGCGCAGGGCGGCCTATCAGCTGGGCTTCGGCGGCCTCATCCCTTTCGCCGCGCTGATCCTCGTGCAGTTCTTCGAGCCATCGCTCGGCGAAGACTGGACCCGCGAAGTCGAGCGCTGGATCGTCATCTATGGCGTGACCATCGTCGGTTTCATGGGCGGCGGCCGGTGGGTCTATCGGCTGCTCCAGCCCGATGCCCGCCCCGGCATCCCCTTTGGCGGCCTCCTCCAGTCCGTAACCCCGCCGTTGATCGC
This sequence comes from Parvularcula mediterranea, assembly GCF_013085255.1. GTDB lineage: Bacteria > Pseudomonadota > Alphaproteobacteria > Caulobacterales > Parvularculaceae > Parvularcula > Parvularcula mediterranea. The sequence continues at coordinate 1,264,285 of NZ_JABFCX010000002.1, read as the reverse complement.
ATGGATTGCAGCAGCCGCGCCCGAGGATTTCGGCGAGGGTCAGCTGACCCCGATGGTCAGGCTGGTGATCATCGCGCTCCTCCTGATGCTGCAGCTGGCCCAGGAGTGGGACCGGCGCGCTGGCATGGAGGACTGGTATTTCGAGCTCCGCGTGATGCTGGCAGGGGGTGCTGCAGGCTCAATCATTGTCGCAGCAGGGCTCGCGCCCTTCTTCCGCGGCTAGCGCATCCAGTGAGCGGGCGGCGCGTCCCCGCGCAGGCTCTTCCTCGGCACGGCATAGACCCGGGACTTGCCGCAAAGGTGCGCCTGGAACCCGTCCGGGAAGACCGGCGCAAAGGCCTCATCGAGGACGTTCAACCCGCCCGTGAAGGCCCCGAAAGCCGGCATAACCATATGCGCGCCATCGGTCACGAAGGCAGGCCGCCTGACCCCGCGCCCGTCCTTCTGCGCCACGGCGCAGGGGTGAAGGTGCCCTGCCACCTGCCAGCCCTCATGGTCGCCGGGCTCGTGGCTGAAGGTCAGGCCCGCCACTTGCGCGATTTCCGTCGCCGTCCCGCGGAAACGCTTGGGCGGCAGGGGGTCGTGATTGCCAAGCACCCAGACCCAGTCCGCAGCCTCGCAGAGCCTTGAGAGACGTTCAGCGTCCGCCTCATCCATCCGTGCCTCAGCGTCCGTGTCATGGAAAGCATCACCCAGCGACACTACTGTCTTGGGACGGCAGAGCCGCATCAGCCGCTCCACCCCGTCGAGCGTCGCCCGCGTGTCGTAGGGCGGCAGGAACTGCCCTTTCTGGGCGAAATGCGAGCCCTTCTCGAAGTGCAGGTCCGAGACCACCAGCACCCCCTCATCAGGGATCAGCATGGCGCCGGAGCAATCGAGGACAACCTCACGCCCCGCGAGGATCACGGTGCCCGGAAGGCAGGTCTCGGAAAGGCGCGCGGCGGTCTGCATGATTTAGAGTCTAACGAGGAAGAACGAAACGCGAAACCTTCACAGGTTAATGGGGAAAACTTGCCGCGCTAAGACCGGAACGGCCCTGAGCTGTCCCCGAAGAAGGCGACAAGCTCCCGGGCCTCGTCGAGGAACCGGACCTCGCGCGCATCACGCTCTGGATCCTCGCGAACTACCAGGCCAGCATTCTGGTAGTAGCGCTGCTGCCGGTAGCCAACAAACCCGCCTTCGACCCCAACCGTGTACTCCTTCAGGGGGCGGAGCTTTCCCTTTGTCGCGAGCCACTGAACGCCGAGACCGCTCGCCCGCGTCCACTCATAAAGCACAAGCATCTCATTCCCGAGAAACTCGTCATAGTTCACAAGCTCATCAAAGAGCAGAACCGTGCCGGGACGAATGCGCTCGCCCAGCGTCTCGAAGATTGTGCGCGCCGAGCTGTAGATATCACAATCAATATGGAGGAAGTCCGCCTGCTGATCTTTTGGCAAACCTGCTGCAAACGAAGGCACGGTCTCCTCGAAGAATCCCTTGTGCAGCGTCACGCTCCCCGGAACCTCTGGCAATACGGGCACGGAGAAATCCTGCTGCCAGTCTTCGCGACCATCCGAGGGAAACCCCTCGAAGCTGTCAAAGCCGTGGATGCCCCGCCCCGGAAAGGCCGCGGCCAGCTCCCGGATCGAGTGGCCCTTATGGACACCGAACTCCGCGATGAACCCGCCCGTTCCTTCCGCCTTCGCAGCGGCGAGGTGCAGGACCGCCTGCATCGGCTTACGCTCAGGCTTCTTGAAGAACTCCATGACCCGCCCGCCCTCGCGGGAGAAACGGTCATAGAGGTCGAGCACGAACGCCAGATAGGCCGCCCGCTCCTCCACCGCCATGCTCGCCAGCGGGTTCGTCACGGCTGCCTGAAATGCTTAGAAAGCCTCAGGCCCTGGCCCTGATAGTTCGATGACTGAGCACTGCCATAAACCGCCTCGGGCTCTGCCCCCAGCCGTTCGTAGCGAAGGCGCGCAATCCGCTGGCCATGCTCAAGGATCATTGGAACGTCGAACCCTCTCACCTCGAGAACCGCGCGGCTCGCGGCCTCCACCCCAAAGCCTGGATCAAAGAAGCCAGCATAGTGCGCACGGAAGGCGCCCAGCTCCTCGTCCATCGCGACCATCTCGGCGGCAAGGTCATTCGGCACACAGACTTCCTCTCGGCTCGCGAGGATATAGAACTCGTCAGGGTCCAGCGTCAGATAGCCCTCGGGCGGCGGAGCAATGGCCTCGAAATACTCCCGTGGATCGAGCGCGCCGACCTTGTCGACATCGATCAGTCCCGCATGACGCCGTGCCCGCCACCCGGCCACGCCGCCAAGATCCGAGGAAAGATCGACCGAGACATTGAGCCCGTCGGCCACATGGGGCTCACCACCGAGAACGGACGCAATTTCCTCGTCGCTCAGGAATGATGACCCATCCCGCACCCGCAGCTGGTTGAGGCTCGACCCCTCCCGCACAATTATCGGGAACGTCCGTGGGCAGATTTCGAGATAGAGCTTACCCTCATACCCTGCTGGCACCCGCTCATAGCCCTCATGGGTATCGGTCAGCAGGCGGACAAAAACATCGATCCGCCCCGTCGAACTTTTGGGGTTCGCCGTCGCAGACAGGTGCCGGGGCAACCGCAGCCGCTCCCGCAACTCCACGACATAGACGCAGCCCTTCTCCAGAACCGCGCCCTCCCGAAGATCCAGCTCATGAAGCGTCAGTGCATCGAGCCGCTCGGCAAGGCTCGCCCGCGGGCTCGGCAGGAACGCTGCCCGCACCCGCCGCGCCTTGGGCCCGAGGGTCAGGTCGAGGCTGGCGGGCTGCACCTGACGCGGGCCGGGATCGGCCACGATGCCGCCCTCGGCGATCAGCGCCTTCAGTGCCGCAGCATCGAGAACTCCCGGCCTCCTATCCATCGGACATCCCTCCGCCTTTCAAAGTTGCAAAGCTGTCGCGCGCAGTCATGCGCTGGTCAAGCTGGGCGATGCCGGGTAACACCCTAAAGTCACAACCGGTGGGACCGTGACCTTTGGGAGTGCCACATGGCTGAAGAAGAGTTCGAGGATGGTCTCATCTCCGAGGCCGTAACTGACGGGATTCGGGTGCGTGTGTCTTCGGACTACATGGATGACGAGTCGCGCCCCGAAGAAGGTCGCTATTTCTGGACCTACACCGTCCGGATCGACAATGACTCCCCCCAGGCCGTGACCCTGAAGCGCCGCACCTGGCATATTGCGGACGCGATGGGGCAGTCCTTCGTGGTCGAAGGCGACGGCGTCGTGGGCGAGCAACCCGTCCTGCACCCGGGCGATGCCTTCGAATACACCAGCGGCACCCCCCTTTCCGCCCCCTCAGGCATGATGTTCGGAGCCTACGAGATGAACCGCGAAGACGGACAGGTCTTCGAAGCGATGATCCCGCCCTTCAGTTTGGACAGCCCCCACGATGCGCGCCGGATGAGCTGAAGCGAGGGGCCGCTACGGCGTCGTCATCGCGTCGACCATCTGACGCGGGCGCAGCTCCCCCTGGCATTTCAGCTGCGCGACCCCGCTCTCCGGACCCATGCCGAAGGAGAGCCGGTCCGTCCCCAGATACATGGTGAAGACGCGGGTCAGCCCGACGATTTCGCCCGTCTCCACATTGGTGACTTTTTCGATCTCCGGCCTGACGGCGACGCGCTCATCCCCTTGCACGAGAATCGCATCCTCGGTCTCGCGCTCCCAGAGAAAATCAGTCGAGAAGGCGTCGATCTTCTCGGCCGTCAGACATTTTCCGCGCGGGACCGGCAAATCGATCCTGACATTTAGAATATCGTTGAGACGCTTCTTGAGGCCGTCGAACCACGCGCATCGCGGGGAACCTGCATCGGCGTGGGAGAAGCGGAAGAGGCCAGTTCCGGGAGCCATCGCGAGATCCGGATTTCCCCCGGGCATGGACCGCGCCTCCACCGCCTCGACACCATCAGCAAGCAGGAGGGACATGCACGTTGAGTTCGCACATCCGTCGCTCGTCACCCGAAGTGTCCGGGTCTCGATTTTTTTGGCTTTCAGAACGCCGGCCTGTGATCGGCAGAACGAGGAGAGTTCGGAGAGCGCCCTCTCTGGAAATTCCGACTTCTGCTCCGCGCTGCTGACCTCGTGAGCCCACGAGGAGTTAAGACACGAGCCGATAACAGCGATCGTCAAGATCAATGATGTTCGCAGCATATCAATAGAGCCTCTCCTAACCTTCTAAAAAGGCTACGATATCCGACCAGTCCGATGCAACTCTCCTAAAGCCTCTCAAAATCAAAAACCTTCTCATCCACCAGATGGCTCTGCCGCACATTGCGCAGGGCACGGAACATCACGTCTCTTTGGCCGGGCCTTTTCTCCTCCCAGCGGTCGAGGAGGTCCTTCATCAGCATCCGCTGGAGCCCGTCCTGTGACCCGCACAGGGTGCACGGAATGATCGGAAACTGGCAGAGCTCGGAGAACTTGGCGAGGTCTCGCTCCGCGGTGAAGATCAGAGGACGGAGGACTTTCACGTCACCTTCGTCATTCATCAGCGCCGGGGGCATGGCCGCGAGCCTGCCGCCATGCATGAGGTTCATCATGAAGGTCTCGAGCGCATCGTCCCGGTGGTGGCCGAGGACGATGGCGTCACACCCCTCCTCCCGCGCGACACGGTAGAGGATTCCGCGCCTCAGGCGAGAGCACATGGAGCAGTAGGTCTTGCCCTCCGGCACCTTGTCCGTGACGATGGAGTAGGTGTCCTCGGTGATGATCTTATGGGGTACACCGAGCGCTGTGAGGTAGTCGGGCAGCACGTGCTTCGGGAAACCCGGCTGCATCTGGTCAAGATTGCAGACGAGAAGTTCCGCCTTGAGCCCGCCCTGCCACTGCAGATCGAGAAGTGCGGCGAGGAGGCCATAGCTGTCCTTCCCCCCCGACAGGCACACGAGCCACTTCTGCGGCGTCCCGTCCTCGCGCAGCTGGTCGAGGCCAAAGGTCGAAACCACCTCCTGGGTCTGCCGCAGGATGCGCTTCCGCAGCTTCTTGAACGCCACCGACGAGGGGGCGTGCTCATAGACCTTCAACGCAGGTTTCGGCGCAGGCGCTTCGCCCGCAATAACGGTCATTCCATCAGCCATGGCGGTGCTTGTGAAGCCTCCTCCGCTGGAAAATCAAGCGCCGCCGCGCTTTGTCAGCGTGACGCGAAGATAGCCGCCACCGGAAATCACCGTCCAGACAATGCTCATCCAAAGAGCAGGCCAGTTCTCCTGCGCATTATAAACAGGGATCAAGACGACCGCTGCGATCACGTTGAGCAGCAGGTAGCGCCTGCGGTTGATCCTCTCCTCCGCCAGCAGGAAGTAGGCGAGAGAGTAGATAAGCGCGCCCGTCCAGCCGAGGCCGTCCGCAAACGGAAAAACTCCCGCCCCTGAAACAGCAAGCAGTAACGCGCTGAGAAGCAACGTCGCGAGGGTCAGCCCCCTGCCGAGACCGCTCAGAATCCTCTCACGGTCGGCGAGGCCGAGAACACTCGTCAGAGCCCAGAAGATGTTGATCGCCATCGACTGCCAGCTTGATAGACCGATAGCGCTGGCCGTGAAGACGATGGCCGCTACGAGATTGATCGAGAAATAGAGCCTCCGGTCCCGGCCGTCGCGGAGGATCAGAAGCAGATGTGCCGCTGCATAAAGCGTCAGCCCCAACCATCCGAGCGCGAGTATCATTCAGCGAGCGTCAGATGCATATTCTGGATATAGAGCTCCCTACCGACGTGGGGGCCGTTCAGGACGATCACCAGAGAGCTCGATGTCATGATCCGGTAGAGGGACTGGCTCCGCAGCGGCTCGGCATAATCAGCGCTCCACTCCCTAACAAGGACCCGAGTTCCCGCGGGCAGAGCAAGCTCGCGGTCTGGGTTGTCCTTGAGGGCGCCTTTGACGACAGGAAAGCCCTCGGAGCTGACAAGGACTGCGACATCCGGCTTGGCGGGCCGGGCGAGGCGTCCGGTGAGGAAGTCATCCGTGATGACCCCCGCCGTCCGAAGCTCCCGGTAGCTCTCATTGAAACGCGCAATCAGGTCTTCGCCCCACGCATTCTTTGGTGCCACGGCATGGAGGGAAAAGCTCTCGGTCGGCCCGTCTTCCAGCTCGCGGACGAGGCCCGTCTGGTTGGGGAAGCTCGCCTCCAGCGTCGCCGTGACTACTGGTGCCGGGAGCGCGAGAAGGTCTGTCTCTCCGGCAAGGAGCGCGGCCAGCGCCTCGGTTTCCGATGCCGAGACGACGAGCCTGTCCTCACGCCTCGCCGCTTCGACGAGCTGCGCGACATCTCCTGAGAAGACGTAGCTTCCGACCATGCCAATGCGCGCCTGCGACAGCTGAGGCGATCCTGACCCCGCACTCGATGGGAGCTTGCGATGGAGGCTGTGCTCGAGAGTCAGGAAAGGCTCTGAGAAGATCACCCGTTCCTCGCGCTCGGCACTGCGGCGCCAAGGGAAGCTCAATGCTTCGTCGCCCTCGCCCACGCGGTACAATCCGTAGGCGAAGTTCTTATAGGTGAAGCCGGGCTCCAACCCCGCATTCCGCAGGATCATATCGACCAGTTCGCTCGCGGGGGCAGCGCGCTGGTCTTCGGCGCTGACAAAGGGCCGGAATGTATCCGTGTACACACGGACCGGCTCACCATGCGCGGGGATGCAGCAGAACAAGAGCAGTGCTGCAGTCGTCAGAAAACGTATCATCTCAGAACCGCCTCTTCAGGAAGAGATACCCCAGCACGAGCGTACCAGCGAGCCCGAATGCGCTGGCGATCATCCAGTCAGCGTCAATCGACGCGAAGAAACGCAATGCCCCTGACAGGTCTTCGTCTTCGAACGCGAGCGCAGGCCGGGACATCATCTCGCGACTATACTCTGTCAGGTAGAGCGTCACCTCAACAATCGCGAAGAGAGCAATGAAGAAGAGAATGAAGTCCGTGAAAAGCGATGCTGACTGGGATCGCTTGCTGAGAAGCTCACCGATCCGGTCGGTACTGGCGGAGATGATCCGTGACCCATTGTCCACCAGGTCGTCATAATCCCACAGCGTCAGAACATCGTCGAACTTGGCCCGCCGCTGCCTCGACAGGAAGCCCTTCTGAGTTTCGAACAAGATACGGAGGATCTGCATCTTTCGCCTGAAATCGACCAGTTCAGCCTCGACCCTTTTGGTGGGGACGCCATCATTTCTGGCGACCAGACGCTCTTGCGCGTCCAGATTGAGGATCGACTGAGCAGCGTAGAAGGCCTGAGCCGTTCGGATCGCTGCGAATTGGTCTCTGATCGCAGCATCGTCGCCTTCGATGACGACATAGTTGAGCCAGGTCATCGACGAATCGAGGTCACCGGCGATGATGGCTTCAGCTTCTTCCGGCCTCGCTGTGGGCGCCAGCCATTCGCGGATAAAGCCACGCGCCTTGTCGTTCGCCGCCTCCTCCTTCGTGAGGACAACACACCGGGCGACCCATTCGATATCCGATGCGCGTGGCCGGTAATCAGGTGCGATCCTCTTCCGCGACGACTTGGGCAATCGCTTCTCGATCTTGCGGAACATCGCCAGAAGAGCAGGCGCAGCGGCCTCGTAGGCACGCATCGCTTCTTCCTGGATCGCAGCTTCGCACGTCTCGACCGGGAACAGCGGCGGCGCGACCTGAAAGGTCTCGAGCACCGAAACACCGAAGGGATAGACATGGAGCCGGAGGCGCGTCCCGCCCTCCTTTCCATCGGCTTCCCAGACAAACAGCCTCAGGTCGAGATCATCCTTCGACGAGCGGGAGAAGTTCGCATCCCTTGCGCCGTCGGCGCGGTTTGGGGCCGTGAACTCCCTGCCTTCCGGAGGCATGGCCGCCAGAACCTCATCGAAGGCGCGAGAGCGCGGGTCATGCCCATACTCCAGCCACAGAGGTGTTTTGACAGGCCCTATCGTCCGAACTTGCATCACGCGCTCCCCTTGGCACTCAAGATGAAGGAGCCCTGCCTCGCGTCAAGGGTCTCGCCTTCGGCCACCCCATCGGCTATCCGCCCCGCCATGACGAACCATCCCCAGCGCGTATTCTCCGGCGTCCAGCCCACCGGCAACCTGCACCTTGGCAACTATCTGGGTGCGATCTCGAAGTTCGTGACCATGCAGCACGAATTCGAGTCGATCTTCTGCGTCGTGGACCTCCACGCGATCACGGTGCCCCAGGACCCGGCCAAGCTGAAGGACCAGACCCGCGAGATCGCGGCGGCATATCTCGCGGCGGGGATCGATCCCGAAAAGTCGATCATCTTCGCCCAGTCAGCCGTGTCGGCCCATGCTGAGCTCTCGTGGATCCTCGGTTGCCAGGCGCGGATCGGATGGCTCAACCGCATGACCCAGTTCAAGGACAAGGCGGGCAAGGACAAGGAGAAGGCATCGGTCGGGCTCTATACCTACCCCGTGCTGATGGCCGCGGACATCCTCGCGTACAAGGCGACCCATGTTCCCGTCGGTGAGGACCAGAAGCAGCACCTCGAGCTCTCCCGCGACATCGCGACGAAGTTCAATAATGATATGGGTGCGGAGGATTTCTTCCCCCTGCCCGAGCCGATGATTCAGGGGCCGGCAACGCGCGTCATGAGCTTGCGCGACGGTACCGCGAAGATGTCGAAGTCCGATCCTTCGGACCTCTCGCGGATCACCTTCACTGACGACAGCGACGCCATTGCGAAGAAGTTCAAGAAGGCCAAGTCCGACCCAGAGCCCCTGCCTTCGGAAGCCGATGGTCTCGCAGGCCGTCCTGAAGCGAAGAACCTCGTCGGTATCTATGCTGCGCTTTCAGGCTCGTCCGTGGACGCTGTTCTTTCTGAGTTTGGCGGTCAGGGCTTTGGCGCGCTCAAGCCGAAACTGGCTGAGCTCGCGGTGGAGAAGCTCTCGCCGATCTCTGAAGAGATGCGCCGCCTCATGGGCGATCAGGGCCATATTGACAGCATCCTGACAAAAGGCGCCGAGCGCGCCGACGCGATTGCTGCCCCGATCCTCAAGGACGTCAAGGACATCATGGGCTTCCTGCCGCGGGGGTGAGCGCTGCGCGTGCTTTTTTGATGTGATGGGTTCTGGATCAAGTCCAGAATGACGATAACGGAGAGACCACCGAACCACCCGTCATCCCGGACTTGATCCAGGACCCATCAAAAAAGAAGAGACGCAAAGCGTCACCGGTCAGCGTGCTTACCGACCACGCCGGCATAGAACGCCTTGATCTGCTCGAGATCCGCCTCGTAGTCGCCTGTAGTCCTCAGCACACCGCCGATCCCGCCAACCTTGCGGCTATAGTCGAGAAAGCCGAGCGCGATCGGCACGCCCGCGCCGTGGGCGATATTGTAGAAGCCTGTCTTCCATATACGGACGTTGGAGCGCGTGCCTTCCGGCGGGATTGCGACGGCAAGTTCGTCGGCGTTGCGGTAGATCTCGACCATCTGGCTGACGACATTGTTTGCCTTGGAGCGGTCGATCGGGATGCCGCCCATCGCCTTCATGCCCCAGCCGAAGGGGCCTTTGAACAGCGAGTCCTTACCCATCCATTGGAGGCGTATACGGAACTTGTAGGCAACCCCGAGCATGTAGACGAGGTCCCAGTTCGACGTGTGGGGAGCGGCGATGACGACAAACTTGTCGTCTGGCGGCGCTTCGCCTTCGACCTTCCAACCAGCCAGTCCATAGAGCCACAGGGCGATCGCCCGCCGCATTTCGTAGAAAGCGCTTCGGGGCGGCCTGGCGCCTGAAACATCACCCATCGATCATCACCATATCAGGCGCGGTACGCGGTCACGGAGGAACCTGTCAAACGACCGCCCGGTGACATGTTGGCCCATGAGGTCTGTCCGGGAGGCGGTGCTGAGCAATTGCAGGGACAGCGCTCAGCACCGCTCCAGGGACAATCCGCCGGGGCAGAGGGCGGATGGGATCGCGAAGAGGTCGTTAGGGAGGGCATCACCCTTCGTGATCTGTGGCAACAACAACACACGCCCGAAGAAAGTTCGAGCGCAATTATGTCGCATAATGTATCTGCTGGACTATTGCATTTCTGCAACAAAGGCTGAGTCGCTAACCCGCAGCCGCCTCGCGAGCCAGCGCCTCGATCGCGGCCCAGTCACCGGCTGCCATCTTGTCCTTGGGTGCAAGCCAGCTGCCGCCGACGCAGAAGACATTCTTCAGGGCACGGTACTTCGCCACGGTGTCCGGCTTGATGCCGCCCGTCGGGCAGAACTTCACCCGCTGGAGAGGTCCCGCAAGGCCGGAGAGGTAGGGTGCACCGCCTGCAGGTTCGGCGGGGAAGAACTTCAACCGCTCGAACCCTGCTTCCTCCGCACGCATCGCTTCGGAAGCAGTGGCCACACCGGGAAGCAGCGGGCACTGATCCATATGCTGGCCCGCCGCCGTCGCGAGGAGCGTCGTAAGGCCTGGCGACACGGCGAACTTCGCGCCCGCATCAATGGACGACATCAGGTCACGCTCGGACAGGACCGTCCCTGTACCGACGACCATGTCGGGTTTCTCATCGGCGATCTTTTTCACCGCATCAAGGGCTGCGTCGGTGCGCAGCGTAATTTCGATCGCATTGATGCCGCCGGCCAGCAACGCCTCGGCCATCGGAATGGCGTGAGCCGCATCGTCAATGACGACGACAGGCATGACGGGGACATGAGCGATCAGCGCGTCAATGCGTTCAGCCTGGCTCATCATCATCCACCTACCTTGATCAGCTTGAGTGTATTGGTGCCGCCCTTGATGCCCTTCGGCACCCCTGCGATCAGGACAATCCGTCCGTCGTCGGAGAGTTGCAGGCGCTCCCGCGCCACTTCGGCAGCCTTGTCGGACAGCTCCTCGAAGCTCTTATCCTCGGCCACCTTGACCGGGTAGACACCCCAGATCAGCGCCAGCTGCCTAGCCGAGCGGGCGTTCGGCGTGATCGCGACGACCGGCACACCGGGCCTGTTCCGCGCCACGGCATAGGCCGTCCCGCCGCTCATGGTCGCCGCGAGGATCGCGTCCGCGCCAGCCTTGTCGGCGGCCCATGCGCCCGAAGCGGCGATAACTTCCGCGTCCGTCGACGGCGGTCTCGGGTCCGCAGCGGCAGCAATCTCATTGATCGAGCCATCATCGTCGGCAACGGCCTTAAGGATCCGGCTCATGATCGCGATCGCAGCTTCGGGATGGCGGCCGACAGCCGTCTCTGCACTGAGCATCACGCAGTCCGCACCGAGATAAGCAGCAGCAGCCGTGTCCGAAGCTTCGGCCCGCGTCGGCGTCGGCGAGTCGATCATGCTTTCCAGCATCTGGGTCGCGACGATCACAGGCTTGCCCGCATTCCGCGCCATACGGATGATCCTGCGCTGGGCCCGGGGGACCATTTCTAGGGGCAGCTCAACGCCGAGGTCACCGCGCGCCACCATCAGCGCATCGGCTTCGCTGACGATGCCGCCAAGCGTATCCATCGCACCGGGCTTTTCGATCTTCGCGATCAGCTTGGCCGGGCTGTCACCCATCAGCTCCCGCGCCTCGCGCAGATCGTCCGCCGTCTGAACAAAGCTCAGTGCCACATAGTCGGTGTTCTGCGAAATCGCGAAGGCAAGGTCTTCCTTGTCCTTCTCCGTCAGCGCGGCCAGCGGCAGCTTCCGGCCCGGAATGTTGACACCCTTATTGTTGGTCAGCTTGCCCGGTACATCGCAGGTGAAGACCATGCGGCTCGAGCCGCCTTCCTTCACCGTGAAGCGCAGCGCGCCGTCATTCATCATCACAGCATCGCCGGGCTGGAGCGCATCGAAGAGCTCCTGGTGCGGGATCGGGATCGCACCCTCGGCAGCGGTCTCGCCGAGGGTGACCTCGTAATCCTCATTATAGCTGAGCTGGATCTCGCCGCCTGCAATCTTGCCGACCCGAAGTTTCGGGCCCTGCATGTCCGAGACAATAGCCACCGGACGCCCGACGGCCTCCGCAGCATCGCGCACCATCCGGAAGCGCTCGGCGTGCTCTTCATGGCTGCCGTGGCTGAAATTCATCCGGAACGCCGAAGCTCCGGCGCGGATCATCGCCTCGATCCTGTGGGGAGAACTCGATGCAGGACCGAGGGTGGCGAGGATTTTTGTCTTGGCGAACTGAGGGTTGACCATGATCAGAGCTCTTCTTCTTTCGTCGTGCCCGGGGCTTTCTTCTTGGCGGCGAGCGCCTAGAAGCGTCCGATGGACGTGCAGCGCAATTCGGTCAATGTGAAGCCTCCCACTGCAGAAGGCCGGGCGCCCTTGAGGCGCAACGACCTCCTCGTGGCGGCTGGTGCCATCGCAGCTGGCCTTGCGGCGGCGCTCATTGCCGGTGTGCTCAAGCCGCTGGGCGCGTTGCTCGCCGGTGGGATCGCAGGCACGGTCCTGCTTCTCAGGTGGCTCGTCCCCACCCCGCAGCAGGTCTTTGCGCCGCTCTCCGAAGAAGCGACGGAAGAGGTCGAGCGCCTCCAGCGCTACTCGATCCTCCTCGACGCCCTGCCCCAGCCCGTCATGCTCCTTGATGCTCAGGACCGGATCGAGACTGCCAACGCCGCCTGCTTCCGCATGTTCGGCGAAGGGATCGAAGGCGCCAATATCGCAGGCATCATCCGTGCGCCCGCAGCCTTGGGCGCTCTGCGCGAGGCGCGGCACATGGATGGCGCACAGGAAGCCGAGATCTCGATCACCGGCCCGAACACTCTTTCCGCCCTCTTCTACGTCAGCCCGCTTGAGCATGATGAAGCCGAGGGCGAGATGATCGTCATGATCCGTGACCGGACGGAACAGCGCCAGCTCGAACGGATGCGCACCGACTTCATCGCCAATGCAGGCCATGAGCTCAGGACACCCCTCGCCTCGCTCCTCGGCTTCATCGAGACCCTGCAAGGCCACGCCAAGGACGATCCCGACGCACGCGCGCACTTCCTCAAGATCATGCAGGCCCAGACCGAGCGCATGCAGCGCCTCGTCCGTGACCTCGTCAGCCTCTCCGCGCTCGAGCTCAACGAACGCCGCCTGCCCGAAGACGATGTCGACCTTTGCGAGATCGCAGCTGTCGTCCGTGAAATGATGGCCCCCGTGGCCGAGCGCGCGAATGGCGAGATCGTCCCCGGGCCGAGCAATTGCTCGATCAGGATGATCGGCGACCGCGACCAGCTCATTCAGGTGGCCCAGAACCTCATCGACAATGCCCTCAAGTATGGCGCGACCGGCAGCACCGACCGGGCGCGGGTCCACGTCACGGTCGGCAGCGGGCCAGACCATGCTTTCGAGGCAGCCAGCAGCTCAGGCGACAGCCCCGACCAGATCGCCGTCAGGGCAGGCTGCGCGCCTTCCGACCTCGTCTATATCCGCGTGCGCGACGAAGGCGGCGGCATTGCCAGGACCGATCTTCCCCGCCTGACCGAGCGTTTCTACCGGACCGATGTCGACAAGAGCCACCCGCAAGGCGGGACTGGTCTCGGTCTTGCTATCGTCAAGCATATTGTGGGTCGCCACCGAGGCGGTATACTCGTGGAATCGGCCCAGGGAGAAGGCGCTGCATTTACCTGCTACTTCCCTCCGCGTCCTGGGCCTGAGAGTGACCTGCCCGCTGGACATTAAAAGAGCGACATCCAGCGCTTGCCACGCCGCAAGAACAAGAAAAAAATAACGACCGCGCTTGGTTTTACATGATCCTGTCACACAAATCAGGCATCGGCGGCGGCCTAAGGAGTGCCCATGCCTTTTGGGATTTTGAAACAACACGCCGATCGGCTCGATAAGCTCGAAGTTGCCCTCGCCACGATGGGCGGCATGGTTGAGCAGCAGCTGACCGACGCCCTGACTGCTTTCGAGCAGCGCGACGCGGGTCTCGCCAAGACCGTTGGCGCACGCGATGCCGAAACCGACCGTCAGGAACGCCAGATCGAAGAGCTGGTGGCCGAACTTTTCCATGAGCGCCGCCGCAACCCCGGCGAGATCCGCCGCATGATGGCGGCCGTCCGCATTGCCTCTGAGATGGAGCGCATCGGCGACCTCTCGAAGAACATCGCCCGCCGCTCGATCATCATCGCCGACAGCGATCTTCAAGGTGAGCATTCGAAGCATGCAGGCGTCGTCCGTATGGGCCGCATTGCGCTTCGCCAGTTCTCCGAAGCCTTGGACGCCCTCTTCCGACGCAATGCTGATGCTGCTCGCGCCGTGCGCAACGCGGACGATCAGGTGGACGACATCTACAACTCGGTCTTCCGGGAGCTCCTGACGCTGATGAACCGCATGCCGGGCACTGCGTCGACGGGCACGCACCTGATCTTCGTGGCCAAGAATTTCGAGCGGATTGGCGACCACGCGACCAACATCGCTGAGCGCGTGCACTACGCCCTCACCGGTGAGCAACTCCCCGCAGAGCGGGTCAAGACGGACGTCACCTCGACGCTGATCGCTGCGGAGTAGGACCATGGCCTCGACCACCATCCTGATTGTCGAAGATGATGAATCGATCCGCACGCTGATCGAATACAATCTCAAGAAGGAAGGTTTCGAGATCGTCTGCGCCAAGGATGGCGAAGAGGCGCTTCTCAAGGTCGAAGAAAGCCGTCCCGACCTTGTCCTTCTCGACTGGATGCTCCCGAACGTGTCCGGCATCGAGGTTTGCCGCCGCCTACGCTCGCGCGCCGAGACCCGCGGCCTGCCGATCATCATGCTGACCGCCCGCGCTGAGGAGAGCGATCTCATCCGCGGCCTCGATCAGGGCGCTGACGACTACCTCACCAAGCCGTTCTCGATGGAAGAGCTTGTGGCCCGCATCCGCGCTGTGATGCGCAGGCTCCGTCCTTCGCTCGTCGAGGACGTCGTCATCGTGGGCGATATCGAAGTTGACCGGACTGCGCACCGTGTGCGGAGGAACGGCAAGGAGCTCCACCTCGGCCCGACCGAGTTCAGGCTCCTCGACCACCTCGCCCAGAACCCTGGCCGGGTGTTCAGCCGCGAGCAGCTCCTCAACGCAGTCTGGGGCTCGGATGTGTTCGTCGAAGCGCGCACCGTGGATGTCCATATCGGCCGCCTACGGAAGGCCCTCCTGAAGAACGGCGATGCGAACCCCATCCGGACGGTCCGTTCGGCAGGCTACTCGCTTGAGCCCGTGGAAAGCCCCGCGGCCGCTGGCTAGCGGACCCAGAAGCTCGGCAGGAACAACACCATCACGGTGAGCAGTTCGAGCCGTCCGAGCAGCATAGCGAGGCAGAGGATCCACTTCGCCCCGCCCGGCAGGCTCGCAAAGTTCCCCGCTGGCCCCACCACATCACCCAGCCCTGGCCCCACATTCGCGATGGCCGTGCCTGCAGCAGAAAGCGCCGTGACCGGATCAAGGCTGAAAAGAGACAGGCCCACGGCTGTCGTCGCGAACGTCATGAAATAGATGAAGAAGAAGCTCAGCACCGAGCGGAACACGCCTTCATCAAGCGGCCTGCCATTGTAGCGCGCAACCGTCGTCCTGTGCGGATGGCTGAGCTTCTGGGTATAGACAATGAGCGCCGAGATCGCGACCTGGAAGCGGAAGATCTTCAGCCCGCAGGACGTCGACCCGGCGCATCCCCCAAGGAACATCACGACGAAGAAGATCCCCAGCGCAAAAGGTCCCCATGCCCCGTAATTGGCCGACGCATAGCCTGTGCCCGTGATGATCGACACGATGTTGAAGAGCGCCAGCCTCACGGCTGTCATGCCGTCAAAGCCGAGCGACGCCATGATCCTGAACGCCACCACCGCAGTGAAGCCGAGCACCGCCAGCATGAAGAACCGCACCTGGCTGTCAAACAGCAGCGCGTTGAGATTTCCCCTCAGCGCCAGGAGGTAGAGCGTGAAGGGCAGCGCCCCCAGGATCATGAAAACCACCGCAACCAGATCAGCTGGCCCGGCCATGTCAGGGTCGCCCACGAAATAGGCGAACGAGCTGTCCTTGGTCGAAAAGCCCCCCGTCGCGACCGTCGTCATCGCATGGTTGAAGGCATCGAACGCGCTCATCCCCACGATCCAGTAGGAGAAGAAGCACGCCGCTGTCAGGACGAGATAGAGGTTGAAGACGGCCGCCGCGAGATCATCCGCACCCGGCATGATCTTGTCCGACTTGTCCGAGCTCTCAAGACGGAAAAGCTGCATCCCGCCCACCGAGAGGAAAGGGAGGATGGCGATCGCCATGATGATCACGCCGATTCCGCCAAACCATTGCAGCATCGACCGCCAGACAAGAAAGCCCGGCGGGCGGCTCTCAAGCCCTGTCACCACCGTCGAGCCCGTCGTGGTCAGCGCCGACATCGACTCGAAAATCCCATCGGTCAGGGACAGCCCGCCATTGCCAATGGTCAGCGGCACCGCCGCCGCAAGCACCAGCGCCACCCAGCTCAGCGTCGTGATGACGAAGCCCTGCCTCGTGGTGATCGTCTCGATCCGGCCCCAGGTGGATACCGACATCCCCCCGCCCAGCACCACGCAGATCAGCGACGAGGCGAGGAACGCGTTGAAACTGTCCTGCGCCCTGTCGCCCTCGGCGAAGAGGTCGAAGGCGGCAGGGATCAGCATCGCAATGCCAAGCACGGCGACGAAGAGGCCGATCACAAGGAAAACGGGGCGAACGCTGCTCATAGGTCGGGCGGACTACTCCCTTCGGCCTCGGCTTGAAACAGGGCTTGGCGTATCCCTTTTCGCGCCAAGTGCGAAAGGAACTGACAACGAAACCGGCTCAGGATGCTCCAAACGATCCTGAGAGAACCAGGAAGGAGGCGATGTGGAGGACCTGACCTTGAGCGCAGGCCTCGTCCTGTCAGGGGGCGGTGCACGCGGAGCCTATCAGGTCGGCGTACTTTCTGCCCTTGCCGACGCAGCGCCGGGACCCACGCCTTTCCCGGTGATCACAGGGGTCTCGGTGGGCGCGATCAATGCCGCTGTCCTCGCTGAGCAGGCCGATGATTTCCGCCGGGGCACGGACAAGCTCGAAGCCCTCTGGCGCTCCCTCACCTGCTCGCAGGTCTTTCGCTCCGATGCCCTTCATCTTCTGGGACGCCTCTCCCGGTGGGGCTTCGCTCTGCCCTTGGGCTGGGCAGGCGTCACGGCACCGAAGTCTCTCCTGGACGCATCCCCGCTCGGCGACCTCCTCCGCAAGCAAGTGGACGGGCCGCGCATCGCCGCGATGATCGACGAGGGCTTCCTCAAAGCTTTCGCCGTGACGGCAAGCTCCTACGCCACGGGCGACTCCATCACCTTCTTCCAAGGGCGAGGCACCTCACCCGATTGGGCACGCGCCAAACGCTCAGGCGAAGCGGCGACCATCGGTGTCGAGCATATCCTCGCCTCCGCCGCCCTGCCCGGCGTCTTCCAGGCCCAGCGGCTGGGCAAGTTCTGGTATGGCGACGGTGCCCTTCGGCAGACAGCGCCGCTCAGCCCCGCGATCAGGCTAGGCTGTGACCGGCTCTTCCTCATCGCGGCCCGCGACGGAACGCCGGACACGGAGGATGACCCTGTTCCCGAGGCCGAGGAGTACCCCTCGATCGGTGTCCTGGGTGGCCAGCTCCTCGACATCGTGTTCAACGACAATCTCGATGCCGACCGCGAGCGCCTAGGCCGCATCAACGCGACCCTCGAAGCGATGATCCCTGAGCGCCGCGCCATGACGCGCCTCAAGGCCATCGACACGCTGATGGTCAGGCCCAGCGAAGACGTCCGCTTCGTGGCTGGCGATCATTTGGATGAGATCCCGCCGGCGGTGAAGTTCGTCCTCGGAGCGATAGGCGGCATGCAGGCGCCTTACGTGCTGCCCAGCTACCTGACCTTCGAGAAGGGTTATATCAGTGCCCTGATCGACATGGGCCGCCGCGATGCCGAAGCCCAGATGCCCGAGCTCCTGCGCTTCATCGGACGGGGCGGTTAGCCAAAGCCTTTAGAAAGGCACGACCCCGCGCGGATCGGTGTGCCGTCCGTTCACCCGCAACTCAAAATGCAGATGATGCCCGCTGGCCCGGCCTGACTTGCCGACCCGGCCGATCACTTGCCCACGCTTCACCTTCTTGCCCTTGCGGACGTGGAACTTCGACAGGTGGGCATAGTAGGTCTGCATCCCCCCGCCATGGTCGATGATCACGAGGCGGCCATAGCGCTTCTTCCGACCACGGAAGACAACCTTCCCCGCCTGCGCGGCCACAACCTTCGTTCCCTTAGGCGCAGCAACGTCGATGCCGGTGTGGAAGTTGCGCTTGCGCGGCCCGTAGTTCGAAGAAACCGAACCATCGACAGGCGTCACGAAGGCGCCCTTGGGGGTTGACGCACATGAAGCAAGGACGAGAGCGGCAAAGGCTGCAGCCAGTGCTGTCCTGAAGATCCGCATCGCCGCCTCCCTTCCTTGATCGCTCGACATAATGAGACCTCTGGACACACTAAGCGTCAAACTGTTTGTGCTCAGTGAAGACCGAGGACCTCAGGCAAGCGAGCACATGGGCATTTTCGAACTCCTCATTCTGGCGATCATTCAGGGGATTACGGAGTTCCTTCCGATCTCGTCGTCAGCCCATCTGATCCTCCCCTCGGCCCTGATCGACGGGTTCGAGGACCAGGGCGCGATGATCGACGTCGCCGCCCATGTCGGCACCCTCTTCGCTGTGATGCTTTACTTCCGGAAGGATGTTGGCCGCCTGCTCTTCGGCCTGCGCGACTTCGCCCAGCAGAAGCCATCGGATGACCGCCGCCTGTTCGAGGTGATCGCCCTTGGCACCATCCCCTTCCTCTTCGCAGGCACCCTCGTCGCCCTCACCGGGCTCAACGACCATTTGAGGAGCCCGGTCGTCATCGCATGGGCCTCAATCGGGTTCGGAGGCCTCCTATGGTGGGCCGACCGACAGCCTGAGAAGCACACGGGCGACATCTCGACCTTCAAGGCAGCGCTGCTCGTGGGCCTTGCCCAGTGCCTCGCCCTCATCCCCGGCACCTCGCGGTCAGGGATCACCATCACGGCCAGCCGTTTCCTCGGCTACACCCGGACCGACGCTGCGCGTTTCTCGATGCTTCTCGCGATCCCGGCCATCGGGGCTTCAGGGGCCTATGCGACCTACGATCTCATCAGCGAGGGTGATCTCGGCAATATTGGAGCAGCGATCATCATCGCGCTCTTTTCCTTTGCAGCAGCACTCGCGGCGATCTCCCTGTTTCTCAAGGCAACGGCCAAGATCAGCTTCACGCCCTTCGTCATCTACCGGATCGCACTGGGCCTGCTTATTCTCTGGCTTGTCACGTAAGCCTCCATTGCTGCGCTGCATTTGAGTGTTATGTTAGCACTCATAGGGCAAGCATGGACCCGTGGGGCACGGGGACGTGACGCGGTCATTAAGACTCTCTTTACCGACTGCAGGCGACCCTGAACGCAGGTTCTCAGGAATTCTTGAGTCCCTGCGGCGTTAGATGGTGACCGGAGGGAAGACATGACGACGGCTGCATTTGAAAATGGCGACAGGCGGGTCTGCTATGTTCGCGAAGTCCTTGCCAAGGACGTGCGCGAAGACATCGAAGCCGAGCTCGACGCCGATCATGACTTTGAAGA
Organism: Parvularcula mediterranea; assembly: GCF_013085255.1. Classification (GTDB taxonomy): domain Bacteria; phylum Pseudomonadota; class Alphaproteobacteria; order Caulobacterales; family Parvularculaceae; genus Parvularcula; species Parvularcula mediterranea. The sequence goes on along the minus strand of NZ_JABFCX010000002.1, from coordinate 1,244,713 downwards.
CGACTCGATCCTCTGGGCTCTGTGCGCAGACGACGGCTCGCGCATCGCACTGATGAGCGACCGCGACATCGCTTTCGCCGCAGCGCGCCAGCACGAAATGATGCCGCACAGCGTTCACTGACGCTGGGGGCAACCTTCCAAAATTCAGGAATTGACCGTCAGGCCGTCGCTTACGCTGCGGCCTGATCGCTTTCTGCTACAAGGGCCGCGTAGGCAGCCTCGGCATCGCCTGCACCGCGCAGGGCCTGGACGACGCCCGGCATCCGGAAGGTCCGCGCGACCCGCGACAGGGCCTTCAGGTGGCTGGCATTGTCCGCCTCGGGAGCCAGCAGCAAGAAGACGATGTCCACCGGCTTGCCGTCGATCGCCTCGAAATCCACCGGCTGGCGGAGGCGCATGACGAGGCCCTGCAGGTGGTCGACCTGAACCCGGGCGTGGGGAATAGCGATACCGCTGCCCACACCGGTGGATCCAAGGCGCTCACGCTCCTGGAGTTTCTCGTGAACTTCGTTCGCAGGGAGCCCGAAGGAATCCGCTGCACGGTCGGCGAGGCGCTCGAGCACGGACCTTTTGCATGTCGCAGGCACGTCCAGAAGGACGCGGCTTGGCTCGATCAAACCTCTCAAAGACTTCGTCATTACAACATTTTCGCAGCCATGAAGGCGCGCCTCTTGCTGTCCCACCTTGGTCAATGGAAACGGCATCGGACCTTTCCCTGCGGAAAGCGTGCCATACCCCTGCCCATCCCAGGCGCGCCCCTTAACGAGGGCGCGCGGCAGTGGAAAGTGACAAAAGTTATTGCTTCGCGGCGGATTCGATCCAGCCAATGTTCCCGTCGTCGCGGCGGTGAACCACCGACAGGGTGCCGTTCTTGGCGTTCCTGAAGACGATCACCGGGTGGTCGGAGAGATCAAGCTGCATCACGGCATCGGTCACCGTCATGCTCCTGAGCGAGGTTTCCGTCTCCGCGATCACGAGGGGCGCATCAGCCTCCTCGGGCGCTTCGTCAGCACCGTTCAGGCCTTGCAGGACATAGCTCGAAGCCATCTCGGCAGGCAGCGGCTGGCGCTCGCGGGAATGATGGTCCTTGAGGCGGCGCTTGTAGCGGCGGACCCGCTTCTCAAGCTTCTCCATGGCCTCGTCGAAGGCAGCATAGGCGTCGCCGCCCTTGCCGTTGGCAGCAAGGAAGACACCGGAAGCTAGATGGACCGTGGCTTCAGTGGTGAAGCGGTGGCCGTCCTTGCCGAAATTGACGTTCGCCTCGGCCCCTCGTTCGAAGTATTTGTGCACGCCAGTATCCATGGCCTCGCGGACATGAACCTGCAGCGCGTCGCCGAGATCGATCCCTTTTCCGGTGATTTGAACGTCCATAATTGCCTCCTTACTGAGACCAGCGGTCATTACAGAACAGGAACCTAGGCCTTCCGGGCCCGTCCTTCCAGCAATGGAAGCTGCTATCAGGAAAACAACCTACGGTAGGCGGATTTATCCAATCGCCTGCTTCGCAGCCCGCTTACGCTCCACCGATGAGGCGATGCCGAGGCTCTGGCGGTATTTGGCAATGGTCCGCCGCGCAATCGCGATGTCCTGGGCCGCGAGCGCGTCGACAAGCTGGTCGTCGCTTAGAGGCTTCAGGGGGTCTTCTTCGTCGATCAGGCTCTTGATCACGTGCCGCACGCTTTCGGCCGAATACTGCTCCTCGCCGCCCGACGAAGGGATCGCCGCGGTGAAGAAGTACTTCATCTCGAAGACGCCGCGCGGGGTGTGGATGTACTTGCCCGTCGTGACCCGGCTGACGGTGCTTTCGTGCATCTCGATGGCCTCAGCCACCGTCTTGAGGTTCAGGGGACGCAAGTGCCGGATCCCGTGGGCGAAGAAGCCGTCCTGATAACGCACGATCTCGCTCGACACTTTGAGGATCGTCCGCGCCCTCTGGTCGAGGGACCTGACCAGCCAGTTGGCGTCGTTGATCTGCTCCTGAAGGAAGGTCTTTGAGTCAGGCGACTGCTTCTCCTTCGAGAGGGTCGCGTAGTACTGCTCGTTGGCGATCACCCGCGGCAGGGTCGCGGAGTTGAGCTCCACCTTCCAGCCGCCATCGCTGCTCTCGCCCACATAGACGTCAGGCACCACGACTTGCACATGGTCCGAGCCATAGGCGAGGCCCGGCTTGGGATTGCACGACTTGATGAGCACCACGGCATCGCGGATGCCTTGGTCATCAAGGCCCGTGACCTTCTTCAGCTCGTTGAGCTTATGGCTTCCGAGCAGATCGAGATGCTTGAGGAAGAGGTCCATCTCCTCGGACAGGAGCCCGAGCTCGTGGAGCTGGAGCGCCAGGCATTCCGACAGGGACCGCGCGGCGATCCCCGATGGTTCGAACCGCTGGATGACGGCGAGAACGTCCTCGATATCGTCCTCGGGGCATCCAAGCCGCTCAGCGACCATCGACAGATCGGTGGTCAGGTAGCCGCTGTCCTCGACGAGATCGATGAGATAGCGGCCGATCGCCTGCTGCACCGGATCCCTGAGCGCCATGACCAGCTGCTCGTTCAGAACCTCCGACAGGCTCTTCTCGACGGAAACATTGGCCGCGGCGTCGAAATCCTCGCCGCCCGCCTGACCGCCTGAATTGTTCTCACGGATGCGCTCGCGAGGTGCGACAGGGGGCTCATCGCTGCCATCGGCAGGGCCCGCATCGCTGCTCGGCTCGCTCGAAGAGGAAGCCGCGTCCGGCGCCGGGCTGTCGCCATCGCCCTCGGCCTCGCCCCGTTCGAGAAACGGGTTCTCCAGCAGGCGCTCTTCCACGAAATCCTGAAGCTCGAGATTGGACAGTTGCAGCAGCTTGATCGCTTGCTGCAGCTGCGGCGTCATCGTGAGCTGTTGGCTCTGACGCGCCTCCAGACGGCCTGTCATGCTCATGAGGCGAACCCCTCGACATCCGGGTCGGTACCCCCACGGCACCCCCAATCCCGAACGTGATAAGGTTACGCGCTATACGTTTCGCCTAAGTATACACGCCGCACGTCTTCGTTTGTAACGACGTCCTCAGGCGGACCTTCGAACAGGACACGGCCGCCATGGATCACGCTGGCCCGGTCAATAATATCGAGCGTATCACGGACATTGTGGTCTGTAATCAGGACACCGAGCCCGCGCTCTTTCAGCTGCATGATCAGGGCTTTGATGTCTGCAATCGCCAGCGGGTCGATCCCGGCAAATGGCTCATCGAGCAGCATGTAGTCGGGGCTCGTCGCCAGTGCCCGGGCGATTTCCAGCCTCCGCCGCTCACCGCCTGACAGCGCGGTGGCCATCGAATCCCGGACATGGGTGATCGAGAACTCCTCGAGGAGGTTTTCGATCACCTCCTTGCGCTTGTCCCGATTGGGCCAGGCAAGCTCCGCCACAGCCTCGATGTTCTGTTCGACCGTAAGACCCCGGAAGATCGAGGCCTCCTGCGGCAGGTAGCCAAGGCCAAGCCTTGCCCGCTGGTACATGGGCAGGGTGGTGACGTCATAGCCGTCGATCAGGACCTGCCCGCCATCGGCCTTCACGAGGCCCATCACCATGTAAAAGCAGGTCGTTTTGCCCGCGCCGTTGGGCCCCAAGAGCCCCACAACCTCGCCCCGGCAGACCCGGAAGTCGACATGCTCCACCACCCGGCGGCGGCGATAGGCCTTCTGGAGGTTCTCGGCGACAAGGCCCGACGTATCGTCAGGAGCCTTCGTCTGGCCCTCAAGCTTCGAGGCGACGCTGCCCTCCATCAGGAGCCGTCCCGCTCGGCGAGAAGCCCGCGCACCCGTCCGCCGGGCTCTGCGACCAGCAGAATAGCGCCGGTCTCGGTGTTGTAGGTCAGCTCATGGCCCGTCGCGACCTGGCCTTCCTGCACGACCACCACGCGGCCCGTGACGATCAGGGTGCCTTCAGCCGCCGAATAGACAGCCCGCTCACCGGCAATCGCGTCGCCATTGACCGAGGCATAGCGTACCCGGCCCGTGGCAACGACGCGCTCCACTTCATCGGAGCCTTCGACCACGGTCACTTCCATGCGCTCAGCGGTCAGGATCACGCCCGGCTGGGAGATCGAGACCCCGCCCTCGGCAATCACCACCCGGCCGCCATCGCGCCATTCGGCGCGCGCTGCGTCGATTTCGGTCTTCTTGGAGGGGTCAAAACCAACACCCGGCGCCTGGGCGAAGCTCTGCGCAGAGAGCGCCAGCGCCATGATGAGGAGCGTTCGGATCACGTCGGTACCAAATCCAAGGGGCAGCCAGCCGCCCCGCTAGTTCTTCTTGTCGGTCTCGGGCTCAGCCTCTTTGGCTTCGCCTTCCTTCTTTTTCTTTTGCGGGTCGAGGGTAATCTTCACGTCACCCTCGAGGACGATGCGGTCTTCCGACTGGAAGAACGTCCCCCGGTCAGCCCGCACGGTGCCTGACTGGCCCGTGCCGCGAACCTCGGTCACCGAAGTCACGGTCTGGGTCTCAAGGTCCAGCTCGGCGGCATCGGTCTCGAGGAGGAAGGTGCCATTGTCGCCCTGCTGCTCAAGCTCGACCCCATTGGAGAGATCCACGGTCCTGCCGGCCTGGTCGTAGAGACCGTCCTTCGCCCGAACGAGGGTCGCCTGGCCATCCTGCCGGACCCTGCGGGCCTCGGGCATGTCGAGTCCGATGCGGTCAGGATTATCCACCGATCGGCGTGCCGTCGTGGCCGCCATCTCGAAGGGCATCCCGTCGAGGTCCTCACCGGCGTAGCGCGGGCTTGCCAGGCGCACGTCTTCGCCTTCGGTCTCTTCGATGGTCGAGAACTGATTCAGGAACTCACGGTCGATCCGGGGCGGAGTCGCGGACATCGCATAGGTAATAACGAGACCCACCGCGAGGGCCGGGACCGCGAGCCGCAAATGCCTGACAAGCGCTGTATGCTGGGTCACCCGCAGAGCGGTATCGCTCAGCTCCGGGTAATCCGCGCGCCTGGGCATCCACTGATTCATCGCGTTGGCCTGGCTCCCACCATCTGTCCGCCACTCTCTTACGTGGCACGTGAAACATTGGGTTAAAAGACGTGATCGGCAATCAGAGGCCGCAAAACGCCTTAACTGTGGGCGAAGATATCGGTTTCGCCCCAGCCCATCAGGTCGAGATCGGCCCTTTTGGGAAGGAAATCGAAGCAGGACTGCGCCAGCTCTTCACGGCCCTCCCGCTTCAGCCGCTCGTCGAGCCACAGTTTCGCATCATGGAGGTAAAGGACGTCCGAAGCCGCATAGGCCTTCTGGGCATCCGTCAGCTCATCAGCGCCCCAGTCCGAGGATTGCTGCTGTTTGGAGAGGTCCACGGACACCGATTCCCGCACGAGATCCTTGAGGCCATGCCGGTCGGTATAGGTCCGGGTCAGCTTGGAGGCGATCTTGGTGCAATAGATCGGCGCGGTATCAACGCCGAGATAGGCCTTCATCACCGCCACATCGAAACGGGCATAGTGGAAGATCTTCGTCACGCTCTGATCCGCCAGCAGCGCCTTCAGCCGCGGCGCCTCGTACTCGCCCTTGGCGAGCTGCACGAGGTGCGCATCGCCATCGCCAAGCGAGAGCTGCACCACGCAGAGCCTGTCCCGCACCGGGTTGAGGCCCAGCGTCTCCGAATCCACCGCCACGCAATTGTCGCGCGCGTCCGACCAGTCGAAATCCTCGGGCAGGTCGCCGCGGTGGTGGTGGATCGTCATCTCGTCATCGCTCCTTTTGGGAAAGGAGGCGGTGTCGAGACCAAAAGCGAAAAGGTCAAGCTTTGCGCCGCTTCAGGATCTTGACGATCCCGTAGACACTGATCGCAATCCAGCAGACCTCAATAACGAACGACGCCAGATTGAAGGTGTGGGTCAGCGAGACGAGAATGAGGAGCGCGCCCACCAGGTTCAGCACGGGATAGCCAAGCTGGTCCGAAGCGAGCTTTTCTGTCTGCAGAAGGAAGTAGGCCGCGAGGATGAGACCCACGCCGATGAGACCGATAATGTCGAAGATCATGGCCGCCCTTTCGAATGGCCTCCCCTCGCCGTCAAGAAGGGCTTCGCGATGACCCTCCTCACCTTGCGCGTTCACTCCCCGACCCCCGACGATGTGCTGCGCCATCTGCACCCGATGCTGCCCGAAGGCGTCCTGGTGACCGGTGAGCCAGTGACAGGCAAAGGACCCTCGGCCCTCATCGCCTTCAGCGCGCCTGATGACGAAGATATAGGCCGCTATGACTGGATCCATATCGGCGGCGCAGGCATCGACCGGATCGCTGCGGCGCTCAAAGGCTCGAGCAAGACACCCATCCTGACACGGACGATTGGAGCGATGGGCCATCAGATGGCGGAGTATGTCCTGAGCTACATCCTCGCCGACCTGCAGAAGCACGGTTTCCGAGCTGCGCGCGAGGCGGAAAGAGACTGGCAAAAGGAAGCCTCGCTCCCGACCTATCTCTTCGACCAGACCGTGGCGATCTTCGGCACGGGCCCCATAGGCCGGGGCGTCGCAGAAGCCCTCACCCCCCTCTGCCGCGAGGTCACAGGCTACTCCCGCTCTGGTCGCGAGGCGGAGGGCTTTACGAGGACCCTCCCCCTCGAACGCTTCGACGGCGCAGACATCGTCATCGCAGCGCTCCCCGCAACAAGAGAAACCGACGGCATCATCGGCAAGGTGCTCCTTGAACGGATGAAAGGTGCGCTCTTCATGAACATAGGCAGGGGCGCTGTCGTCGACGATGACGCGCTCCTGAGGGCCCTCGACAACGGCACCGTGCGCCGGGCCATCCTCGACGTCTTCCGAAAAGAACCTCTGCCTAAAGACCATCCGTACTGGCCCCACCCAGAGGTCACCGTCACGCCCCACGTCTCAGGCGTCACAAGACCGATCGACATCGCCGAAGCCTTCGCTGAACGCCTGCCCAAGTTCCTCGCGAAACGGCTAGGCAGCGAAGTGGACCTCAAGCGCGGCTACTGATGGGATGATAGCGCAGACGAGCGGAGACGGGGACAAGTCCTCTGAAGGCTCGATAGACGAGATCACCCGCACCAACGCTCCCGCCGGAAGGCGCCCGACCGGGCGTCCGGGCCGGTTAGGCCCGCCCCATCCGCGCTCAAGTAGCGAAGCGGTAGCGCAGACGAAAATGCGGGCGCCACGCGCCGTGAGATAGGAGAAACCATTCGCCCAGCGACATCATAGCGGAGAAGAAAGGCCAGCCCCTGCCGGGGCATTCGCCACTTTCAAAACCTCCCCGGAGGTTTTGAAAGTGGCGAATGGTGCACCGAAGAGGCTAAAGATGGGCACTGGCTAGTCGCAGTGGAGCGCTAACGGCTACATGCTGGTGTCCGGGCGCGAAGAACACGCGTTGAGCTGGGTGAGCGATGTCGTTAGTGTCGCTTGGTGAGCCCCGACCTGCTCAGGCCAGTCCGACCAAAGAGCCTCAACGCCTTTCCGATTCGGCTAGAAAGCCCGCATACAAACCGCTGCGGGTGAGCTGCAATTACACTGCCAACAAGAGTTGAAACCGCCTGCTGTTCAGGCATCCTTTCGACTGTAGTTGGCTTGTGAGTTTCTAGTGCGAACTGTTCAAATTTTCGACAATTTTTTCGTTGCGTTCAGGTGGTTTCTAGCAACAGTGGTAATGTGGTGGGTACTGTCACTCCCGCAGGCGCTGGCACAGCAGTCGTATGCGGAGCCATTTGATCACACGACAATGCTCGCCAACTTTGCGCCGTCTAGCATTACGGGCGAACTAGCTCCTCTGGGCCAGGGGCTGATGGGTGAGCAGTACGACCTGAACACTGGCCAGATCTCGTTTCGGCACGTCGATGTCTCGATCCCGGGAAACTCCGGACTGCCCGTAGAATTTGCTCGGGTAGCTCGCGGTCATGGGTTTGAAGGCGGAGTGAACGCACATCCTAACCGCCCTCTCGGCACATGGGACGTCGATGTTCCGTTCATCGCATTCAGGCAGCTGGTAACGCACCACAACGCTCCGACGACAGGTTCCTACGAAGCAAACAAGATTGTCTCCATCGGCATGAAGCTCAACGTCCCTGGTCAGGGCATCAAGCCCGTCAGGAATCTGAGCGGGCAGCAAGTTACTTCGGGTGGTGGATCCGTGACCAGTGATCTTGGTGCCGGAAGAGCATCTTCACCCGGTTTCATGGCAACCAATGACCATTGGCTGATATATGCGCCCGGCAACCACTCTGAGGGCACCGGATACCTAGCCATCTCACCAACGGGCGTGAAGTATAAGCTGGATCAGGTAATCCGTCGCTATGCAGGCCAATTTGAGTACAAGCTGCTGCAGGGTGAGCCATGGGTTCGCGCAGATACTGTCTACTACATGCCTAGCGTGATCACCGATGCATACGGCAACACCGTTCAGTATACGTATAATAATTTTGGCGTGACTCAAATCGTGGCCAATGATGGCCGCCAGATCGATATCACGTACCAGACCAGCCGCATCTCTCAGGTCACTGCAAACGGCAGAACATGGACCTATGCCTACAAACCGAACTCAGACGAGCTTGATCGGGTAACGCTTCCGAACAGCACGTACTGGGAACTAGACGTCGCCCCTCTTTACGAGGATCCTCACTACCTATGTGAGATGGAAAGACAGTCAGATCAGGCCGGGCAAAATGCGATCTGGCCAGTCCGTGTACGTCATCCGAGCGGAGCAATCGGCGAATTTGACCTCCGTATGGTCAGTCACATCGTCGAAGACCCGATTTCCTATCCCTATGTGCCAGGTGACCCTGGCCCTGCAACCAACCGCGCTACGGCTTGCTCCTACGGAGCTCCATTCGCTTGGCAGTTCTTCAGCCTCTCGCTCACGGAGAAGCGGCTCTACGCGCACTCTGGCGCAACTGCAGACAAGTGGACCTACAACTACCACGAGGAGCCGGGCCAATGGTCTCGCGCTTCCGCCACAATGAAGTGGGCATGGGGGGCGACGGTCAACACCGACCTTACTCAGCGCACGGTCATTGACTCAGAGGGCCACCGCACCGTCACGTACATCAACCGGGTCCAGGCCGGGACTTCCGAAGGCCAGATCGACCGCATCGAGAGATACGAGACTGCCACTAGCACCACACCGTTAGAGGTCGTTCACTATGACGAATACGACAGCCACCAAACGCAGGTTGTCGACATCAATGGTGCGCCTTTGTCGACTCAGTTCCGACACCTTCCCCAAAAGGTGCGCATCGTGCGCGGTGCAGATATCTACACGACCGAGTACTTCCGCGAGTTCAATCCCTCAAACACGAACTACGCCTACTTCGAGCCACACAAGATCATTCAATCCAGCAATCTTCAGACTGATCAACGGACCATCGACTTAGAGTTCGATGCTGAACCCGCCGACTGGATCATCAGGTTGCTCACGAAGCGCACCATCGATGGAAAGCTGATTGACGAACTCGAGTACGACACTGGCTTTAAGGGTAAGATCCACCGCCATTTCGCATTCGGCACCCTCTCCTCTCAGTTTGGGTATCACTCAGGCGGTGTTCAAGCCGGCGCCCTTCGGTACCATGAACTTTTCTTGGCCGCAGGCGGTGTTGATAGGCGTACAGAGTATCACAGCTGGAAGCGCGGGCTGCCAAAGCGCATTGACCGGAATGACGGTAACTCCGTTCACCGCGACGTCGATGATAACGGATGGGTCACAAGCCAGACTGATGCCGTCGGCACAGTGGTGAGTTACGAGTACAACTCGATGGGCTGGCTGACGAAAATCGACCGGCCTGGAAGTTGGGGTGACAGCATCATTGACTACCAGAACGTCGGAACGTCGAATTTCCATCAGAGAGAACGTCAAGGCGACAGGTATAGTCAAATCTACTATGACGGGTTCTTCCGCCCGTGGCTCACGCGTTCCTGGGACAATACGGATCAAGCAGGGACCGCATCCGTTGTGAGGACCGCGTATGACGGATTGGGGCGTCCTGTCTTCACAAGCCATCCGTCGGCAGACTGGTCTCCACAGGATGGGTTCGAGACGACCTATGACGCCCTTGGTCGCGTGACCAAGGTTCGAGAAAACATTTCACCGTACGCAACGACCACGACAAATTATCTGAACGGTCATCGAACACAGATCATTGATCCAGAGGGACACCACAAAAACATCCACCGCAGTGGGTATGGATCCCCGAACGACGGCTACGTCACCAATATCAACGAGTGGACTGGGGGCCATACGCACCTGCGCACCACCGTGATGGCCTACGATGACTGGGGGAACATCCGCACAGCTCGCCAGTACGGTAACTCCGGAGGCTTCTCGGCTGACTTCACCCAGACCTACTCCTATGACGGCAGCCTGCGTCTCTGTCAGCACCACACGCCGGAGCAGGGTTCAAAGCTCTTCCGGTATAACCATGCGGGAGAACTCACTCAGTGGGCTGAGGGCCAACCACAAACATCGGGCTGCGGCTCGATGCCGAGTGGCGCTACGATCAACCAGAGCTACACCCTTCTCGGACAGCCGGACATAACCGATTTCCCGGGCTCCACGCCTGACATCAATCGTGACTATGACCTCAACGGCAACCCGTATGAAGTGTTCCGAGGGTCGGGCTCGACACAAAGCCGTTGGAGCTATCGCTACGACTATCTCGGGGATGCCGATCTCCTTCGCGAAGAGACCCTTAGATACGAAGGCAGAACGTTCAGGACCGACTACAACAACCAAGTCGGCGGACAACTCAACCGAAGGAAGCTCGTGACCGGAGACTGGGTTGCGTTCTATCCAAACGCGCTGGGCCAAGCGACAGCAGCGACCAATCTGGGAACGACGGACAGCTACGCGTCCAATCTGACGTACCATCGCAACGGCATGCTCAGTCAGATGAATCTGGGCAATGGCAGTGTGTTCAACATGGACATCAATGCCCGCCAACAGGTCGAGAAGATCAGCTACTCCTCTGGGTTCGACCTTCGCTACACGTACGACAATGTTGGCCGTGTGCTGAGCATCAACGACTTCAACGATGACGTCGAGGGCGATCGCACCTTCTCCTACGACGGCATGGGGCGCCTCAAGACGGCTCAGGGCCCGTGGGGTTCGGGTTCTTTCTCTTATGACCCAGTGGGCAACATCATGGAGAAGGTGCTCGGCGGTCGGACTGTCGATATCGAGTATGACAGTAATAATCGGCTTGAACGCTACAGCGATAGCGCGACGAACGATGGCTGGCTGAACTCGAGCTACGATAGCCGAGGCAACGTCCTCTCGGACGGTAAGCGAACCTTCGTCTACGATCTCGCGAACCAACCGACGCAGGTCACGGTCGGGTCTCAGCCGATTGTCTCGAGCGTGATCCCAAGTACGATCGACCTCGGCGGTGCCGGATACACGAAATGGGGTAGCGGTATGCCAGCTTCTGGGCCCCCATCCGACTGGACCTTCGCGAATGGCGTGGCGTCGATCGACATTGCTCCACGATCTTGGGCTCCCGTGGTCAGTCGAAACGTAATTCATGCGCAGGAGGGGGAACGATATCGTGTGACTCTCGACATTAAAGCCGACGGGACAGTGCAAGATCGCCCCGGAGAAACGGGACGGCACATTGGGATTCTAATTAGACGTCTTGATGGCGACTACCAAGAAGAGGCACAAAGAGATGCCGCGGTCAAAATGGTTGATCTTCAGGGAGATGGTGTATGGCGAACCTATACCCTTGAGTACACAGCTACCAGCAACGACACCTTCCTACGACCGCGCGTCTACAGGCGTGCAATCTTAGATGGCAACGGAACGGTGAGCATCCGGAACTTCCGTGCCGAGAGGATCGAGGACGGCTCGACGACCACCAACTATACCTACGACGGCAATCTCAAGCGGATCAAAGCTGTTGAGGGTGGTGTGACGACCTATTTCGTTTACGGATCGTCGGGTGCGCTGCTGCACAAGTTGAAAGTTGAGGCGGGGCAGCCTGATGAGGCAACGGACTATATTTCTGTTGCTGGCCGATCACTGGCGCGGATCACCAATGGTGAGGTGACTTATGTCTACGCGGATCATCTGGGTTCGAACAGTGTTCTGGCCGATGACCAGGGGAACGTGATCGCTAAGGAGACCCTCACCCCCTACGGCGAAGTCTGGGCGGGATCGAGCCCGACCAACGACAACGGACCGACGTTTACTGGTCACGTGCGCGACAGCGCAACTGGCCTCACTTACATGCAAGCGAGGTACTACAACCCAGTGGTTGGGAGGTTTCTTGCAAAGGATCCGGTTGAGTTCGACACGGGTGGGCCCGCTTACTTCAATAGATACTCGTATGCACTCAACAGCCCCACGACAATAATAGACCCAATGGGACTTTGTGGAACTCGTGCGGAGCGCTACCAAGATTGTACGATAAACATCCATGATCGCGAAGATCTCACCCCTGAGGAGGAAGCCGCTGTCGCCGAGCTTGAGGCGCAGATAAAGATTGTTGGAGGAGCGATTGCGGACGGTGGCACTGAGGAAGAGGTTGCGGCTTGGGAGGAAATATCTGCGTTTAATATCCGTCCTAAGACACACAATTCGAAAGATCCTCAGCGTTATGCAACGGCAAACGTTGGTACCGATAATTCAGTAGACGTATGGAAGGGAGGAGTTGATGCTGTCGCCAAGGCCGCTTCTGAAGGCAATGTCAAGTTTTCGCCCTCTGATCTATCAGCTCACATAGTTATTCATGAGGTATACCACTTTACCGCATCGGATCGAAATCGGCGGGCACGCGCACTGGCAGAGCCTTTTCTCGCGCAGAAGCTTGCATTCAAGCGGGCAGAATACCAGAATGATGTGGAGTCCCGCGAGGCCGGTAAACGTCTGGGTGTCATTTCCGAAGGGTATCGTGGCGCCGCATACAGAATTGGAACTTGGTGACTTAGATGCGTTCATTCATAGTGCGGAGTAGTGTCCTCTTGCTGACCTTCCTAGCTTGCTCGTGCGCCCACGACGAGAAGCTCACGGAAAGTCAGTACTTATACATTCCCGTTTTGCCAGACAGTAAAACATCATATGCTATCGATGTTAAGGCGCGTTCGGTTGAGCGCTTAGACACATATTCATTTGATACTATTTCTGGGCCGATCGATGTATGTTCAACTTCGGAGATTAAATGCCTAACCATCCCGGCAATGAATGCTCGGATTAGCATCCCAATTGATGTATCGATCGTAGACTGGACGGTTAAGGAAACACAGTTCACCGTCTCAAATGTGCTTGCGGATGGTTGGTTAGTCACAGCGCGATCGAATGATGGCTATCTAACAGTTTACGAGTATGACTTCTGTCGTGGTGTACAAACCATAGTCGTGTGGAATTCTGAACCTGCAGGCTTCGTGACTGGAATTTTTGCTGCCGATGGAATCGGTTTGTTTTCGTCCAAAGATGCCTGTGATACTCGAGCATCCGAAGCGCTTGATTAGAGCTAGGCTAGGTTTTTCAGTGATCGCTCTTTTCTCGAGAGACAACAGTCAAATTTACTTGCCAAACCGACATAGGAAAAGCGACCGGCTTAGGGCGCCTGAGAGTGCGGTGCCTGGATAACCTTTCCTTGGAATTTGGCCCGTAGATGTTGATTCGTTAGTGCACTTAGAGCCAAAATGGCAGGTACATAGCCTGAGACCTAACTCACGAACGATCATTTTGAAGTATTGTTTCCAGAACCCGGGTGCAATTGCTCTTTTAATGGTGTCCGAGTGTGTGTCAGCCCGGGCCAGAGACCCGAGTAGAACTTCTCATCGCGTTACCCTCACCTTTTTGTCGAATCCGTAGCCTTTCCTCCGTGCAGCCGACACCTTTTCCGTCCGCGCATCGCTGGGGCTTGCCATTGCGCACCCTGCCGGTTCTTTTCTCCGCAGCGCAGGGTCAGGTTCAGCCTGTAGGCTGGGCTGGTAACAGAGAGCTTGGGGTTCATGTAGTTGTCCTCCATTCTCGCTCTGCCCCTCCCAAGGGCCCTGAATGTTGATCGTCGCCGCAACTTGGGTCCTCGCATCGGTGCAGTGTTTATAGTGATGGACATGGACCGTCTGCTTCCTCTCTCCCCACCGCGTTTCAGCAGGCCATCAATCAGCTTCGTCATGCTGCCTTGCGCCTTAGTACCAAGCCGCAGGTTCATCTCACGAGCCTCAAACGTCTGTTCAGGTATAGCCGCCCTCCGGAGGCACTCCGCTGAAGCCGAGCTTGCAAGCAAGACTTGGCTCGCGACGGGCGCTTCAAGCTCCTCGGACGGCTTAAGGCTCAGCATCGCTGCCATCTGCTGGGACGCGCGCTGAGCATTAGCCTACTGCGGGGAAACGCTCGGCGATGACCGCCAGAATGTAGTATCCCGGAGGCGCAGTAGCGAAGTGACGATGCGATACCTGGTGCAGGCCCGCTGAGGAGCATCTGGCTCTAATCTCTCGATCCCTAGGCCCCCGTGATCAGTAACACGGGGGCCTCCACCGACATGGGCTCCGCTTGAGCGTTCTCAGGGGGCTCAGAGCAGGGGTTCAGCCGGGTCTGATCCCGTCGCCTTCGCCAAGGCGGCTTGCGTAGCAAGCCGTATGGCAGCCCTTCCCTCGCTCTGAAGGTGCAGGGTCAAGGGCGGCCCGGAAGGGCCGCCACGGCGCAGCCGGGGTTCCCTTGAGGCTGCAGCTTCGCAGCGAGTAGCTCACCAGGGAAAGAAAGGGCATCGCGCAACTCGTTATCCCTCGTGGACGTCACGCCGTTCGAGCTGAAGCGGCTTTGGAAGCCGCTTCCTGCATCTCACCTACACTTCACCCATAACCTTCGTTCAAATGACCTGCATGTTCGGGTGTATTTCCGTATACCGACTCATTGGTGACTGACGCTCCCGATCACGGAGCCGATATGTCAGTCTACACACCAACCTTACCCCCTGCTGGTGACCTTGCCATCAAGAACCGGGCCGCCTCATTACGGGTCCTACCCAGATCAAAAAGACGCATGTCCCTTAAGGGCCAAGATGAACCTTCGGTAAGTGCCCTTAAGGGCAGTACGAGGGACCCGGTTGACGCCCAACACGTGGCGCGTAGCAAAGCGAAGCGCCTCTCCCGTGATCTCGTTTCATAAGGAGAGAACCGTGAACGACACCTTCCGCCCTCTGATCTCCGGCATCGACAGCCTCTATCTAAGCTTCGACGTCGACCCCCGGCCAAGCGCCATCGACTTTGCCGAGCTTGATTACCTCAAGCAGCTTCTTCGCGATGACCCGAAACGCTCAGTCCACCGCATGACCCTCGGCGGGCTGGAGCTAGGCCTCCTGCCGTCAGGGCAGTTCCCCTACGCCCATGTCTTCGAGCATCCGCACTTCACCCTGAAGCTCGCGGAGCGGATGAGCCCGGCCCTCTTTGTGGAGTTCCGCTCCGAAGCCCTTTGGCACTTTGGGTCAGTCGCCTTGGTGCAGAGCGTTCGGGACTGGTGCGGAGCCCTTGGCATGACACCCTTGGGGCCTGATCGGGTGAGCCGCGTCGATGTCGCCTTCGACACGCACCTCCCGGTGATGGACTTTTGCCTCGATCACTTCGTGACGCGGCTGCGGCGGGACAAACGCTTCCGGCGCTCAGGCCAGGTCCAGACGATGCATCTTGGCTCGGGCGACCTCCAGCTCCGCGTTTATGACAAGAGCGCCGAGATCGTCGAGGCTAGCAGCAAGACGTGGTTCCACCCACTTTGGGGTATCAAGGACGATGTCTGGCGCATCGAATGGCAGCTTCGGCGTGAGGCCTTGAAGGAACGGGGTATCGACAGCTTTCACGATCTCGGGGCCAGGCTTTCCGGCGTTCTCGTGAGCCTCGCATCGGATCACACGAGCCTGAGGCAGCCCTGCGATGACCAGAACCGCTCCCGCTGGCCCCTCCACCTCCTCTGGCGTAATCTCATCGAACGCTCACGGAGCTTCGCAGGCTTCGATATCGAGACGCCACAGGAGCGATGGCCCGACAGCTTGGCGGTAGTCCATGAGCGCTCCGCCCTCGCGATCCTCGGCTATCTCAAGCGCTTTGCAGCGGAAGCCAGCCTTTTGGAGGGTGGTGATCACATCCTGAGCACGGACGATGCCCTCGCGCTCCTTTTGAGGCGCGCCAACGACAATTGTCCTGGGCCTCTCTGGGACGCCGACGTCCGGGCCAAGATGGATGCGCTGGAGGTCAAGCGATGAGCAAGACCATGCAGCCTGCCGCTAACGACAACGCGCCTTCTGTTCGCTTCGAAGGATCCTTCCCGCCGCACATCACAGTCGAGGAGCTTGCGCTGTTCGAATCCCATGCTGCAGACTTGATCGCTGAGCTTCTGGCAGCCAACGACAATGACGAGGGACAAAGACCATGCGCGCGGTGATCTATGCGAGGGTGTCCACGGGCCAGCAGGCCGAAGCGGAGCTTTCGATCCCCGATCAGATTGCGAGGTGCCAGGACTATATTCGTGCCAAAGGCTGGAGCGGCGAAGCGGAATTCGTTGATCGCGGCTACAGTGCGACCACGGACAACCGGCCTGAGCTTCAGGCGATGCTAGGGTCCGCGAAGGGCACACCGCGCCCCTTCGACGTCATCGTCGTTCATTCGCAGTCCCGCTTTGCGCGATCCCTGACCGACCTCCTGATCCACGAACGCGCCTTGCAAAAAGCGGGCGTCAAGCTCGTCTCGATCAGCCAGGACTTCGGTGATGCCGAGACCGCTCCGATGATGCGGGCCATGATCGGGATGTTCGATGAGCACCAGAGCCGGGAGACCTCCAAGCACACCACCCGCGCCATGCTGGAGAATGCCCGTCAGGGCTTCTGGAACGGGAGCCAGCCGCCATTGGGCTACCGGACTCACGTCGCCGAGACCCGGGGCAAGAAGCAAAAGAAGAAGCTGGAGATCGACCCGGCAGAAGCCGAGATCGTGAAGCTCATCTTCGCGCTTTACGTCACCGGCGATGGCCGGAAAGGGCCGATCGGCGTCACGGCTATTGCAGGACAGCTCGGCAGGCTTGGGCTCAAGACGCGGCGCGGGACCGCCTTCACCAAGCAGTTCATCACCAAAATCCTCCGTAACGAGACCTATATCGGCGAATACTGGTTCGGCCGCGCCTGCGCCAAGACCGGCGCGCTTCGCCCGTCTGCGGACTGGGTGAAGATGGATGTCCCCGCGATCATCGAACCGCAGGTCTTTGCCAAGGCTGCAGAGAAGCTTGAACGCCAGCACCCGCTCAAGACCCCGCCCCGGGTGACGACCAGCAAGGTACTCCTAACGGGCCTCGCTACATGCTCGGCATGCGGAGGGCCCTTGCGGATCGCGACGGGCAAGGCAGGCCGCTACCGCTACTATAAATGCGCCCGCAAGCTCGATAGCGGCAAGGCCCGCTGCGATGGCGTGTCTGTCCCCGAAGCGGCCCTCGACAGCGCTGTGACCGAGGCTGTTCTCGACGAAGCCCTTGCCCCTTCGCGCCTCAGCGAGATGCTTCCTCTACTAATCAAGCGGCTTCAGGACAGGCGCGGCGATCAGGCTGCCGCCATCCGTGACCTCAGGAACCGCAAGGCCGCCGAGACCCGAAAGCTCCAGCGGCTCTACGACCTCCTCGCCGAGGGCGCGCTCGAACTCGACACGGTTCTCCGTGGAAAGATCGACAGCGGCAAAGATGCGATCGCCCGCATCAACCATCAGCTCGCGAGGATCGAAGCGGCGACTCAAGCCCCGCTGGCAGCGCTCTCAAGCGCGAAGATCGAAGCCTTCGCCAAAGCCGCCCGAACCCGCCTCACAGACCAAGCCGACCCAAGCTTCCGCCGCGCCTATCTCAGGACGCTCGTCTCCGATGTATCCGTGTCCAAGGAAGCCATCACGATCCAAGGCCCCAACGCCGCCATACTCGCCAAAGCGACTGCGCCAAGCGGGAGCGGGCTCGAAGTGCCCAGTTTTGACCAGGAATGGTGCCCAGAAGAGGACTCGAACCTCCACGTCCATACGGACACCAGCACCTGAAGCTGGCGCGTCTACCAATTCCGCCACCTGGGCAGGTGGAGGGCGCGCCATACCTTTCTGGTGAGGCTCGCGTCAAGAAGCATTCATGCCCTCTGGGCAAAAGAGCGGGCTTGTCCTAACGGGCGGGGCTGATAGGCGATCCTCACGCTGTGAGACGCAAGGAAACGAGGCTGAACATGTCGAAACTGGTCACTGTCTTTGGGGCGTCGGGCTTCCTCGGCCGGCATGTGGTGCGCGAGCTGGCGAAGCGCGGGCACAGGGTACGCGCCGCTGTGCGCAGGCCCCATGACGCAGTGTTCCTCCAGCCCATGGGCGCGGTTGGGCAGATCCAGCTCTTCCAGTCGAACGTGCGCTACCGCACCTCGGTCTCCGATGCGCTGGCTGGGGCTGATGCCTGCGTGAACCTGGTCGGCATCCTCGCCGAGGGCGGCAAGCAAAAGTTCCAGGCGGTGCAGGCCGACGGCGCCGAGCATATCGCCCGGGAATGCGCCCGTGGGGGTATCGACAATGTCGTCCACGTCTCCGCCATCGGCGCCGACGCGGAGAGTGAAAGCGTCTATGCCCGCACCAAGGCCGAGGGCGAGGCCGCGATGCGCGAGCACCTTGGCGACAAGGTCACCGTGGTCCGCCCCTCAATCGTGTTCGGTCCGCAGGATGACTTCTTCAACCGCTTTGCCGAGATGGCCCGCATGGCCCCTGCCCTGCCCCTGATCGGTGGCGGCAAGACGAAGTTCCAGCCGGTCTATGTGGACGACATCGCCGACGCGATCGCCCGCCTGATCGACGGCGAGGCCGAGACCGGCGGCGCCTATGAGCTTGGCGGCCCTGAGGTCCTGACCTTCAAGGAATGCCTCGAGCTGATGCTCAAGATCGTCGACCGCCGCCGTCCGCTGGTCCCGGTCCCGTTCTTCGCAGCGAAGCCGATGGGCCAGATGGGCGACCTCGTCTCCAAGCTGCCGATCATCCAAGCTCCGATTACGGAAGATCAGGTCAAGATGCTCAAGCGCGACAACATCGTCGGCGAGGGCGTGAAGACCTTCGACGATCTCGGCATCACGCCAGAGACCCTCGACGCGGTCCTGCCGACCTACCTCTTCCGCTACCGGAAGCAGGGGCAGTTCTCGCCGGAAGTGCCTGTTTGAGGGCTCGTCCCAGCACAGATACCCGCCCGTAGGCGGTTCCGAAGCGTTGCGGGAGCCCGGGCGCAGCCTTGGCCGTGCGTAAGCTGATAGTTTGTATGCGCAGCACAAGGCCGCGCCCGGCGGTGCTTTATGCGAGAGGCCATGTCCGTGGGGCTTTGAGACCCGGCGGCTAAGCACTTCAAACTCTCGGGCAACGCACGGGGGTCGTTACGCCTCGCGCGCCATCGGCACCGCTCCTGAAGCCATGAGCGGAACGACCGGTCAGGCCCGCGATCTTCAGGAGACCGATCAACTCTACAGCGCCAGCACGCGAGGGGGATAAGTCAGTCTCCGACTGCGGTTGCTTCCAGTTCGACCAACAGGGTTGGGTCAAAGAGTGCCGAAACTTCGAGAAGCGTACAGCTCGGCCGGATACCGTCCGCGGCCCAGATCGGCACCAACTCCTCCGCTTTCGCCATGAAGCCCTGAACATCGGTCGTGTAGATGTTCAGGCGGACCACATTTATGGGACCCATATCTGCGGCTGACAGCGTATCCTTCAGATTGCTCCATGCCAGCTTGAACTGCGCCACGAGATCACCGGGATGAAGCGGCTCTCCCTCAGGACCGGTCGACGTCTGGCCTGAAAGGTAAAGAGTTCTCGCACCGCCTGAGACCTCAACGGCATGGCTGAGGCCGAAATGCTCAAGCGAAGGGGTCGGGTCGATCGAACGCGTTTTCATAGTTGCTCCCTCCTGAAAGAGAGAAACCTTTCACGCCGTACCCGAAAGCACAATCAGGAGAGCTGTCTTTGCCCTTTCGGCTAAAGGTCCGGTCGCCAGGGTTCGTCTTCGTCCGTAGACGGCTCTTCGGGTTTCATCTGCGAGGGCTTGAGGTGCTCGCAGGCGTCGAGGGCCTTCGTGAGGACGGGGTCGAGGCCGGACTGGGTGGCGGCGGAAATGACGTGGACGTCTTTTCCTGCGTGGGCTTCCAGGGCTTTGCGCTTTTCTTCAAGGTCTTCGTCCGCCACCGTGTCGGATTTGGAGAGGACGAGGATCTCAGGCTTCTCCGAGAGACCGTGGCCGTAGGCTTCGAGTTCGCCCCTGATGACCCGGTGGCTTTCGATGACATCCTCCGCACCCGCATCAATGAGGTGGATGAGGACGGCGCAGCGCTCCACATGTCCGAGGAACCGGTCACCGATCCCTGCGCCCTGATGGGCGCCTTCGATGAGGCCGGGGATGTCGGCGAGGACGAAGCTCTGGCCGGGGCCGAGCCTCACGACGCCGAGCTGGGGCGCAAGGGTCGTGAACGGATAATCGGCGATCTTCGGCTTCGCGGCCGAGACCACCGAGAGGAAAGTCGACTTGCCCGCATTGGGAAGGCCCACAAGGCCTGCATCCGCGAGGAGCTTGAGGCGCAGCCAGACGGTGCGCTCTTCCCCCGGATGGCCGGGGTTCGCGCGGGTCGGGGCCTGGTTCGTGGAGGTCTTGAAGCGGAGGTTGCCCCAGCCGCCATTGCCGCCTTTGGCAAGGAGGACTTCCTTCCCGGGTTTGTCGAGGTCAGCGATCAGCGTGTCTTCGTCTTCCTCGTAAATCTCCGTACCCGTTGGAACGAGGACGATGATGTCGTCGCCGCCTGCGCCGGTTTTCTGGCGCCCCTGCCCGCCTTTGCCGTTCTGGGCCTTGAAGTGCTGCTGGTAGCGGTAGTCGATGAGCGTGTTGAGATCATCCGTGGCCCGCGCAATGACGTGGCCACCCTTGCCGCCATCACCGCCATCGGGGCCGCCGAACTCGACATACTTCTCACGCCGGAAGGAGTGCGCGCCATTGCCGCCATCGCCTGCCTTCACATAGATCTTGGTGCGGTCGAGAAACTTCATGGCCGGAACTCCGTACGCGTCATTTCATAGCGGTTCATGGGCAGGTACGCACCCCTTGCTGCGGACCAGCCGGGCTCTGACCTGACAAAACCCATCCCGACCTTCTGCATGACGCGGCAGGAGGCGGGGTTGGAGATGAAGGCATCGCCCGCGATGCGCTCGGCCCGGCAGATCCGCCAGCCAAAGTCGCAGACAGCGCGCAACGCCTCTGTGGCAAAGCCTTTGCCCCAGTAATCCACCCCCAGCATGTAGCCGATAGAGTAGACAGGGCCACGCTCCCTATGGATGCCGCAGGTGCCGATGAAGGCGCCCCCATGGAAAAGGGCGAACACGTGATCCTCGAGGGGCTTCATCCCCTGCGCATAGCGAAGGCGGAAGGCTGCCCGCTCCTTGGTCAGGGGATAGGGCCAGGTGCCGGTGTTGGCGACGACCCGCCAGTCATTGAGCACCAAAGAGAAAACCCGCGCATCGCGGGGCGACGGCGGGCGCATCAGAAGGCGTTGGGTTCTGATCGTGTGGGGCATCGTCTTTTCCAGCGTCTTCCCGGAAAGGCCGAAGGACTTATCCGGGATCCATGGATGAAGATCGACACCGGCGCAGCGAGGGCTGCTGGCGATCGGTCCATGGGTCCCGGCTCTTCAGCGCTGACGCGCTTCGGCCGGGAGGACGGGACCGATGCGCTTTGTTACTCGGCGGCTTTGAGAGGCTCGACCGAGACGACCTTGCGGTCGTCCTTGATGGTGCGGAACTTCACGTTGCCTGCGATCTTGGCGAAGATCGTGTGGTCCTTGCCGAGGCCGACATTGTCGCCCGGGAAGATCTTCGTGCCGCGCTGGCGGACGATGATGTTGCCGGGGATGACGGATTCGCCGCCATACTTCTTGACGCCAAGGCGCCGGCCTTCTGAGTCGCGGCCGTTCCTGGACGAGCCACCTGCTTTTTTATGTGCCATGGTCCTCTAGGCTCCTTAGCCGTTGATGGTGTTGATCTTGAGGACCGTCATCTCCTGACGATGGCCCTTTTTGCGGCGGTAGTTCTGGCGGCGGCGTTTCTTGAAGACGATGATCTTCTTGTCGCGTGCCTGCTCGAGGATCTCGGCCTCAACCGAAGCGCCTTCGATGAGCGGTGCGCCGATTTTGACATCGTCGCCGCCAAGCATGAGGACGTCCTCGAGCTTGACCGTATCGCCCGCTTCACCGGCGAGTTTTTCGACGTTGATCACGTCGCCGGACTTCACGCGGTACTGCTTGCCGCCAGTCTTGATGACTGCGTAGTTCATAATGTTGCTCCGCTAAGCTTGATGACTTGCCTTTTTGGCCCGGGGTTCTGGTGCCCCAGTGAGCGGGTGCAGCTAGTGGGAAAGCGGCTCTCCGTCAAGAACAAACAGTGCCCCGAAGCGCCGCGCTTGACCCCGCGCCCACTCGGTTCGACTGTCGGCCCAAACCTGAAACCGACGCCACGGGAGGAACCATGGCCAAGAGATCGCCCGCCGACGCGCGCGCCCACTTCAAATCCCTCATTTCCCAACAAAAAGTGCCGGTCGTTGCGGCGCCGATGTTCATCGTCTCGGGCCCCCAGCTCGTGAAGGCCGAGTGCGAGGCCGGGGTCATCGGCTCCTTCCCCGCGCTCAACGCACGGCCTGCCGAGGCGCTGACCGAGTGGCTCGACGAGATCAAGACCGTCGGCAAGCCCTTCGCGGTGAACCACATCGTCCACCGCTCGAACGACCGGCTGCAGCATGACCTCGAAGTGACCGTGAAGCACCAGGTGCCGATGGCGATCACCTCGCTAGGCGCGCGGCCAGAGGTCTTTGAAGCGACCCAGAGCTATGGCGGCCTGTGCTTCCATGATGTGATCAACAACACCTTCGCGAAGAAGGCTGTCGAAAAAGGCGCCGATGGCCTGATCCTCGTGGCGGCTGGCGCTGGCGGTCACGCAGGGGTGCTCTCCCCCTTCGCCTTCGTGGCGGAAGTCCGTGAGTGGTTTGACGGCCCGATCCTCCTCTCAGGGGCGATCGGTTCGGGCGCAGGCGTCCTCGCGGCGCTCGCGGCGGGGGCTGACGCGGCCTACGTCGGCTCGGCCTTCATTGCGACGGACGAGGCCAATGCGCCTGACCCCTACAAGCAGGGCGTGGCCTCGGGCGATATGGAAGATATCGTGTACACGAACTATTTCTCCGGCATCCACGGCAACTACATGAAGTCGTCGATCAAGGCGGCGGGCATGGACCCGGACAATCTGCCGGAAGCTGACCCTTCCAAGATGAGCTTCAAGTCCGGCGGAGATAGCGAAGCGAAGCTCTGGAAGGACATCTGGGGTGCAGGACAGGGCATCGGCTCGGTGAAGAGCGTCGGCCCTGTCTCGAAGCTGGTTGATCGTCTGGCCACGGAGTTCTCCGAAGCTAAGGCCGGCCTCTAGGCCGTCAAGCGGAGCTTGGCTTCGCCGGAGCGCTCGACGTCTACGCCGCGCGCTCTCGCATTGGCGATCATGTCAGGGGTCGCCTTCAGGATCGCGGCGAAGAGGTCCGCGTTGACGACAGGCTTCGGCACGAAATTGTCGATGCCTGCCTTCGCCAGCCGGTCATCGCCGCGGCGCATATGCTCCGCGGACACCGCAATGATCGGAGCGCCCGCGCTTTTCACACCATCCCTGATGGCGCGGGACGCCTGAAAGCCATCGACCTCCGGCATGGCGAGGTCCATGAGGATGAGGTCGAAATGCTCCTCCTCCGCCCGGTCGATGGCCTGCTGGCCACCCTTGGCGCAGACCACCCGGCCAAACTCCAAAGGCATGATGAACTCCTGGAGGACGAAGAGGTTGACCTCGTTGTCGTCAACCAACAGCACACTGAGGTTTCCAAAACTCGGGTCGATCATCTCCTCGGCAGCGCGGCTCTCCTCTTCGTGGGTGAAGTTCTCGATCGGCGGACAGGTCTCAGCTTCAAGGACGAAGGTGAACGAGGTTCCGCGCCCGAGGCTGCTCTCGACCGCAATCCCCCCTTGCATCAGCTCAGCAAGGCCAGCAGCAAGGTTGAGGCGCAGCATCGCTGCTGGCCTGCCGCGGAGCGCCGGGTTCTCGTTGTACTCGACAGGATCGAAGAAACGACGTGCACGGTGCTGGTCCATTCCGGCGCCGCTGTCGCGGATCGTGTAGGTCATCCGGTGACGCGCACCCTTGACCTTCTCGACCTTGAACGACACCCGGACATGGCCAGCTTTGCACTGGGATATGGCCTGCTCGATCAGGGTACGGAGGCACTGCTTCAGGCGCATGCCGTCAAGCTCGACCCAAATCTCTGGCAGGTGGCCACCGAGGATCGTGATCTCGCTTCCCTTCTCCTTCAGCTCACGGTTCATTTTGCGGATGAGGAGCTTCGTTTCTGTCCTGAGGTCGATCGGTGCCTGATCAAAGCCAAGGTCGCCCGTCGAAAGCTCGAAGATCTCGAGCGTGTCGATCAAGGCTGCATTCAGTTCCCGCGCCGAGACGTCGATCTTCTCTGCGATCTCCTCCCGGAATGCAGGATCGTTCCCGGACTGACTTCTCATGGTCGAGACAAGCCCGACGATTCCGTTGAGGGGCTGGCGTAGCTCATGGGCAGCTGCCCTGATGAGCTGGGAGCGCGAGACGAGCCTTGCCCGCGCCGCTTCCATTTCCGCTCTCTTCTCCGAGAGCAATTTCAGCACCCAAACACCCGCCGCAGCCAGCGCGATGGAAAGGATGGTCTCAACGAGCGATAGTTCCATGATGTCCCCTGCCGATTTGTTGACGGGAACTCTTTAGGGTTGTGGCGGTAAAGACTTCGCTTGCAACGCAGCAGAAGATTTTCAGGGTCAGCTTCACCAGACCTTAGGCCAGCCTTGCAACAAGGCTGTTCTTTTGTCCTTGGCCGCCCCGGGAGTTCTTCGCGTCATGGTTGCAGCCGCTACCCAGTTGAACAGCTTTTCTCGTCAGTCTCCTGACCCTTGCGTACTCGACGAAGGCCGTTGGCGATGGGATGTGGAGCGCAACGCGCTGCATCTCGACCCTCTCCTCCGGGCAAAGCTGACGGAGGTGCAGGACCAACCCCTGTCGATCGAGTTCCTTCGTGGGCGGATGAGAAGCGAGGAGCGGAGCCTGTTCGATGAACAGCTGATCCAGGCCGTGGAATCTGCTCGCGGCTTCACCTTCGAGCATAGCCTGACGCTCCATCCCGGCGAGGTGCGCCGCTACCGGACCAAGATCGTCGTATCGAAGGGCAGTCGGCATTCCGGTGCAGAGGTCCTGGGGCGTACCGATGACATCGAGGCCGATGCCCGGCGGCTCGAAGAGGCTCTTGAGGCGAGGAATGCGTCCGAAGCAGCCAACCGACAGAAGACGGACTTTCTCACCAACATCAGCCATGAGCTCCGCACACCCCTCAATGGCGTTCTGGGCATGGCGCAGCTTCTGTCGAGGACGAACCTTGACCCCCAGCAGGACAAATATGTGAAGCGCCTGAGCGCGTCCGGGAATGCTCTCCTGTCGATCATCGATGATGTCCTTGACCTTTCAAGGATCGAGTCCGGTCAGATCGAGTTCGAAATGGAGAGCCTCGACCTGCCTGCTATGCTTGGAGAGGTCAGGGACGCTGCGATTGGCCTTGCCGCCTCGAAGCGCCTGAAGCTCCGTGTGGACCTGCCTGAGGAGCCGCTGCCCGCGAGCCGTGGTGACCGTAAGCGGATCAACCAGGTCGTCCTCAACCTTGTCGGGAACGCGGTGAAGTTTACCGAAAGCGGCTCTGTGACGATGGCTGTCAGGCAACAGGGTGACGTCCTGCGCTTCAGCGTCACCGATACGGGCCTTGGGATCTCCGAGGAGCACCAGGCCAAGATCTTCGAACGGTTCACCCAGGCGGACAGCTCATCGACCCGTAAGTTCGGCGGCACCGGCCTCGGCCTTGCGATCAGCCGTGAGCTGATTGACAGTATGAATGGGGCCATCGGTGTCGAGAGCAAGCTGGGCGAGGGCTCAACGTTCTGGTTCACCCTGCCCTGCGTCGAGGACGGCCATATCCAGCGGCCCACAACAGCTCCTGAGGAGTCGGAGCCCACCGCACCCAGCGGGAACGCAGCCGTGCTTCTGGCTGAAGACAATCCGGTCAATCAGGAGATTGTCGAGGAGATGCTGGCCTTCGCAGGAAGCTACGAGGTGACGACGGTCGAGGACGGGAAGCAGGCGCTCGATATGCTTCGTACACGACGCTTCGATATCGTCCTGATGGATATCAATATGCCCATCATGACAGGCGATGAAGCCATCCGTGCGATCCGGCGAGGTGATGTTCCGCAGGCTGATATACCTATCATTGCGCTGACCGCGAACGCCCTGCGCCAACAGCGTGACGAGTACCTGCAGGCAGGGGCTGACGACTATGTCCCGAAGCCCATCGATCATGACCTCCTTCTGCGGACGATCGCGGGTCTTGTTAAGGAAACGGCATCGGAAAGCGCAGCGTAACGATGGCGATGGTTAAGGCCTACAATCTGAAATTGCGCGTTGAGGGACTGGCAACTTGATGATCGTAGGCTGGCGGCAAACGAAGTAATGAGCGGTACTATGACAGACTACATCAAGGGATCGGGCTCGGGCCGCGCGCTGTTCAAGGAGCTGCGCCTGCGCTATCTGAAGCGGCTGGAGGCAGCCTGCGAGACATTCAATCTGGCGTCTGAGCGTGCCCAGTCGGGCGAGAAGCCAGGCGATCTCTTCGTTCTCAGGGACCTCGTGCACAGGCTTGCAGGTTCGGGGACGACCTATGGGTTTCCGGATGTGAGCGAAGCTGCGTTTGCGGCGGAGGACTCCCTCGACGCCGCGATCTCCGGTCACCGGGATGCGCGCGATCTCGCCATGACGCTGACCCAGCTGCGCGACGCCGTCGACAGTGCGGTTCAGCTCTATCGTCAGGAAAGCCAGCTCGACAAACTGCGGAAAGAACGCTCTTCCGCCTCTGCGCCGAAAGCCGCTGCTCCTCTTGGACAGGAAGAGGCGCGCATCGTTCTGGTCGATGATGATCCGTCCGTGTCTGACCTTCTCTGGGCGGCTTTCTCGCGTTTTGGCTATGAGACGGAAGTCCTGAGGGACGGGATCGCAGCCATGGCTTCGATCAAGCACAGACGCCCCGACCTGATTATCCTCGACAGGGGCCTCCCTGTCATGTCGGGCACGTCGGTCCTGCTGGAGCTTCAACAAGATACCGAGCTCTCCAAGATACCTGTCATCGTGCTCTCGGCGAAAGCTCCGTCTGCGTGGTTTTCGGAACAGAATGTCCGCTACATCCAGAAGCCCTTCATGCCCGATGTCGTCGTTGGAGAGGCCACTGCGCTCCTGAAAGCGCGCCAGGATCAAATGAGCGCGGAGGTCGCGCTGTGACGAAAAAGCTTCAGACTATCCTATACTTGGAAGATGATCCGGCTATCTCGGAGCTGGTCCTGCTCGCTCTGGCCGCCCGTGACGATCTCGAGCTTGTCCATGTTGCCACGGGTCCCGATGCGATCGCGCGGTTTCCGGAGGTGAAGCCTGACCTGATGCTCTTTGACGTCATGGTTCCCGACCTTGATGGCATCGACGCGGCACGGACAATCAAAGAACAGCACAAGGACCATCTGGCCCCTGTGATCTTCATGACCGCGAAGACGCAGGCGAAGATGCAGATCGAGAGTATGGGTGCCCTCGGCATCATCGCGAAGCCGTTCGACATCCTGGTCCTCGCAGACCAGATCGAGGAAATGTACGCGGCTGGGATAGCTGAGCAGTCAGGCGCCAGGGTTGAAGCGTAGGAAGACCGAGGCCATGAGGCGACCCTGCTCCGGATCATCCGGGAACGGACCAGCGCCTTCGACATGGCCAGAATGCAAGCTGTTGGAGAAGTACGCGACGACCCTATCGAACTTACTCTCGACATGGTCGATCAGTTCGAACCGGTCATCAGCCCCCTGCATATAACCCTCACCGATCCCGTCCCGTTGCACTTCCTTGACCAATGTCTGGGTATAGGGGGTGAAGCGTTCCTCGCTGATCCGCTCAAAGCCTGTCTCTCGGTGGCGGTAAAAATCCGTACCCCCACGGTCTTCATGAGTGAGGAAGTGGAGAACCGCGATCTGGTGCTCTTCGAAGGTGTCGAAGTGAGGGACCTTTTGCGGGATCGCGAGATCACTCGCCGGGAGGGTCACCATTTGAAGGGCATTGAGCGGGGTTGCCGAACGGGCTGCCTCAGCAAGGCCGAAGTGGTGGAGATGCGGCCGTAGCAACGCCTCCATCGCGTTGGCGTAAGTATCGGGCAGAGGCGCCCTGACCCCCGGGAAATGATTGCCCCTGCCGCGCTCCAGCGTGAAGGTCGCGGCCTTGGCAAGAGCCACCAATTCCTCCGCCCCCGAAGTCGCATTGTCGAGGATCAGCAGGGGCGATTGTTCGTCGCCCATCTGCCGGAACGTCACGTCGGGTGAGGGGTTGAGCGTGAAGGCCACCATGGCCTTTTTCCAGCACGGAGACGGCCCCATAGGCAAGGGATGCGGCATCACTCCGGCTTGTCCGCTGCGGGGCTTTTCGCCAAGATGGGCTTTAGAAAAAGCGGCTTGTCCGCAAGGGAGACCGGGCCATGAGCAGGGTGCTGAAAAACGTGGTGATCGTCGGCGGAGGCTCTGCCGGCTGGATGACAGCCGCGGCCCTTTCCTCTGCAGCCGGAAGGTCGACGAAGATCACGCTGATCGAGTCCGAAACCATCGGAACGGTCGGCGTTGGCGAAGCGACGATCCCGCCCATCCGCTATTTCAACCAGCGCATTGGCATCGACGAGCAGACCTTCCTACGCGAAACCCAAGGCTCCTTCAAACTCGGCATCGAGTTCGTCGACTGGGGGAAGAAAGGCGACGCCTATTTCCATCCATTTGGTCAGTACGGGGCGGAGTTTGATTTCGTCCCCTTCTACCACCACTGGATGAAGGAGCACCTGGCGGGGCGTGCCGGGCGTCTTGAGGACTATTGCATGGCATGGGGTGCGGCGGAGGCGGGCAAGTTCTCACACCCCTCGCGCGATCGCGGCAAGATCCAGTCGACCTTTGACTATGCCTATCACTTCGACGCTGTTCTTTATGCAGCCTTTCTGAGGCGGTTCTCCGAGGAGCGCGGCGTTGTCCGGCGCGAGGGGCGGATCAGCAACGCCTCCCTTCATCCTGAGAACGGATTTGTCCGCTCCGTCACGCTCGAAGACGGGCAGGAGATCGAGGGCGATCTCTTCATTGATTGCTCTGGTTTTCGCGGTCTTCTTATCGAAGATGCTCTGCATACGGGCTATGAAGACTGGTCCCACTGGCTACCCTGCAACAGGGCCGTGGCTGTGCCTTGCGCGAAGACGGGGCCAATGGCGCCCTACACCCGCTCGACGGCGCGCGAAGCGGGATGGCAATGGCGCATTCCGCTGCAGCACCGCACGGGCAATGGCTATGTCCATTGTGATGCCTTCATCTCAGAAGAGGAAGCTACCAAGACGCTGCTCGATAATCTTGATGGCGAGGCCCTTGCCGATGTGCGGACGCTGCGCTTCACGACAGGGCGTAGGCGGAAGTTCTGGCACCGGAACGTCGTTGCGATCGGTCTTTCTGCCGGGTTCATGGAACCACTGGAGTCAACGTCGCTGCACCTGATCCAGTACGGGATCATGCGCCTTCTCGCCCTCTTCCCCGATGCGGATATGTCGCCGCTTTTGGCGCAAGAGTACAACCGTCTAACCCAGCAGGAGTATGAGCGGGTGCGCGATTTCCTCGTCCTGCACTACCATGCGACGGAGCGTCGGGACACGGAGCTCTGGCGCTACTGCGCGCATATGGAGATCCCGGACTCCCTTAAGTACAAGATTGATCAGTTTAGGAACTACGGGATGGTCGTCGCCGAGGATGGCGAGCTGTTCCGGAACCCGAGCTGGCTGGCGGTCTACTTCGGCCAGAACATCGTGCCGGAGCGCGCGCCGGTGATGACGGAGATGCGCACGGGCGTCCCGGTGGCGGAGCGGCTTGCGCAAGTGAAGGCAGCCATCGGTGACGCGGCAAATGAGATGCCGAGCCATGAGGATTTCATGGCTGGCTATGCCCCAGCAGCGCAGGTCTGATCGATAAACTCAGCATGGGTCGGAAGCTTGGCAACAGCCTGGTCGATGATCCTGTCGACGTTCCCGAGAAAATCCTTGAGCTGATCATCCGAGAGACGGTCAGCCATGGGGTGGTAGGCTGTTGGCGCGACGCCCTGCCCGACCATCACCTGGATCCAGCTAGAATCGCGGAAGAGATCGTCCGCCTCGCGATAGATCGTGCCGCTCTCTTCGAAGAGCGCCATCTTCTCGCGAAGGCTGTCGGGGACGTCCATGTTCTTGCAGTAACGCCAGAACTCCGTGTCCTCACGTTCCGTCTGGTGATAATGAAGAACGAGGAAATCGCGGATCAGCTCATACTCCTTGCCCACGACGCGGTTGTATTCGCGGATGGTCGCGGGGTTGAAGCTCTTGTCCGGGAAAAGCTCCAAGAGGCGCGAGACGTTCGACTGGATCAGGTGGATCGAGGTCGACTCCAGTGGCTCGAGGAAGCCTGACGACAGACCGACCGAGACGCAGTTCTTGTGCCAGAAATCCTTCCGCCTGCCGGTCGTGAACCGCAGCGGCCGCGGATCCGCCGTGGTCGGAGCGTCGAGATGCGCGAGCAGCGTCTCCGTCGCGGCCTCCTCCGTGGTGAAGCCATCGCAGAAGACATGCCCATTGCCGGTCCGGTGCTGGAGCGGAATGCGCCACTGCCAGCCAGCGTCATGGGCGGTCGCTTTCGTGTACGGAAGAAGGGGGTCAGTGCGCTCACAAGGGACAGCCACCGCGCGGTTGCAGGGGAGCCATTTCGACCAATCGACATAATCGACACCGAGGGCGCCGCCAATGAGGAGACCCCTGAAGCCAGAGCAGTCGATGAAGAGGTCGGCTTCCCTGACCTCACCGCTTTTGAGGGAGACCGAGCGAATGAAACCGGTCTCACTGTCCAGCGCCACATCCTCGATGAGGCCTTCGGTCCGTGTGACGCCGTGGGCTTCTGCGAACTTGCGGAGATACCGGGCGTAGAGGCCAGCGTCGAAGTGGAAAGCGTAGGAGAGCCCACCCATCGGTGTACGGCCTACGCGCTCAAGCGGCGCAAACCGGCCCGCGTCGCAGGCACGGCGGTGGAGCGAATACTGCCAAAGGTCGTCAGCCTGCCCCGCTTCCTTCGCGCGCAGCCAGTAGTGCTGGAAGGGAAGGCTTGCGAGCGGCATGCCGACGTCGCCGAAGGTGTGGATGTAGCTCTCGCCCTTGCCGCCCCAATTGTTGAACTCAATGCCGAGTTTGAAGGTGCCCTTGGTCTCCCGGACGAACTCCATCTCGTCGAGGCCGAGCATCATGTTCAGCCTGCGGATCTGGGGGATGGTGGCCTCGCCCACACCGACCGTTCTGATAGCGTCGCTTTCGATGAGCTCGATCTTGATGCTCTTTGGCAGGAGCTTGGACATGGCGGCAGCGGTGATCCAGCCTGCGGTTCCTCCGCCGACGATCAGCACACGTTCGATAGGCTGGCGCGCCATCTGTATCTCCCTGGTCTTGCCTGGGCATTATACCACAAAAAAACCCGCCGGAAGGTGCGACCTTCCGACGGGCAAGGGAGAACTTATCTTGTCTTGAAGGGCTTAGAAGCTCTTCGAGACGATGAAGTTGTAGGTCGTTCCGTACTGCTCGAAGCGGCTCGGGAACGTGCCGACGACGTCACCATTGTTCGGATCGTTATTGGTGAAGATGTCGTTCTGATCACCAATACGCTCGTCGGTCAGGTTGTAGGCTTCGAGGATGAAGGACCAGCCGCCAAGCGGGCCGCCTTCGTTGAACTCGTAACCGATCTGACCGTCGAGAACCGTCTCGCCGAGCTGGTCCGAACCGATGAGCGCACCGTCGAACTGGGTGACCTCGGCGCGGAAGTCGCCGCGGTGACGGGCGTTCAGGCGAGCGCGGAAGCCGCCTTTTTCGTAGTAGACGTCACCCGACCAGATCTCTTCCGAGTAGCCCGGGATCGGGATCGCCACGCCGTCAGCTTCAAGTTCGCTGTCGGTGTAGGTGTAGCTTGCCGAGAAGCCGAAGCCGTCGAGCTGCTCGTAGACGTCGCCGAGGCCAACGCGGACCGTGGCTTCGAAGCCTGTCAGCGAACCGTCAGCGAAGTTGACCGGGCCGTTGATGCCGGTGAGCGCAACTTCGGGGTTGGTAGCGAGGAGATCGCCTGAGTCACCGAAGTTCTGGATCGTACCGGTGCCGTCGATGAAGTCGTTCCGGCTGACCACCCAGTCCGAGAGGTCTTTGTGAAAGACTGCGAAGGACAGCGCACTGGCATCGCCGAAATACTTCTCGAAGGCGAGGTCGTACTGGGTCGAGCGGAACGGCTCGAGGGTCGCGTTACCACCACCGATGTTGAAGCAGACGAGCTGCGGCGGGTCGAAGTCGATGACCTGGTCCGGGAAGCCGTCCGAGTCGGTGTCCACACAGCTCAGCGGGTTGAACCCGATGCTCTGGTTGGCAGCGAGCTGGTCGAGGCGCGGACGCGTGATCAGCTTGGCGGCTGCGAAGCGGAGGAAGGTGTTCTCCGCGACTTCAAGCGCGAGGTTGAGGCTCGGCAGGAAGTCTTCGTACTCGTAGTCGACAGTCTGGAGGCCACCATTGCCGCCAGCCAGCGTACCGGTCGAGGACTGCTCGGTCATGACATACTGAGCACCGACGTTACCGCGCAGCGGTTTGCCGCCGAGCTCACCGTCGAGATTGAACATCGCGTAGAAGGTGTCGATGTTTTCTTCGACCGTCCAACCGTCATTACCCGGGGTCGGGTCGACAATGTAGGTGCCGTTGGCAATCAGAGCCGACGGGTCATACGCGATGATGTCGAGGCCGATGGAGCCCGAGTCGGTCTGGCCGACGATGGCGTCCTGCGGGATCGAAGCTTCGCGGTCGGTGTTGAAACCGGTCCCTGCACGGATGAATGCTGCCGTGTCCTGGAAGGACTTTTCACGGGCCGTGTAGAGGTAACCGACGACTGCGGAGTCCAGCCAGCCTTTCTCGAGGTCATACTCACCTTCGAGGCGGATCTGGTCGAGCTCGTCCTCGATGTTCGGCGAACGGGTGAAGCCGACCTGGCCCCAGCCACCCGGGTCCGTCAGGAGCACAACGCCCGGATCGGTGTAGTCGATCTGCGAGGTGATCGAGTACTCGCCATCGGGGTCGATGTTGTAGGTCAGCGTGTCCTGAGCACCTGAACGGGCAACGCCGGTACCGGCATAGCTTTCATAGTCGAGGTCGGTGCGTTCCATGGTGGAGCGCGCCACGTCGAGCATGATGCTGAAGCGGTCGGTGACAGCGTACTCGGTGTTCCAGCCATAGGACTCGATGGTCGATTCGCTGCTTTCCGTATCGGTACGGAGGATCGGAACAACGGCGCTGAAGGTTGCGCTGTCAGCGAAGAAACCGCCATTGCCGGTGGTGCCTTCGAACTGAGCGCCCGACCAGGAAGCGATCGGCGTTTCGACACCGCGGAAGATACCTGCATCTTCGGTCTCGGTGATGAAGGCGTCAAAGGTGCTTTCGAAGCGGTCATTCGGCTTCCACTGGAGGGTACCAGCGTAGGAGGTGCGCTCGAAGTCACGGCTGACAACACCAGTCCGCGGGTTGTCCGACGGATAGAAGAGGCCGTTGTCCGGATCGATGGCGATCTGGAACGGGTTCGTCTTCAGCTCACGCGAGGTGTACTGGGTCGGGTTCGACTGGTCGGTGATGCCGATCGAGACACCGATCGTACCGTCCGCAAACTGATCGATGTACGAACCGAACAGGCGGTAGCCGTTGCGGTCGAAATCAGGGTTGGCTTCGTCTTCGCTGTTGACGACGTAGCGGCCCGAAACGTTGACGCGGCGGCTGCTGTAGTCGAGCGGGCGAACCGTCCGAAGATCCACAGCGCCAGCGATACCGGTCGCAGCAAGGGTTGCGTCAGGCGACTTATAGACGAGGCCCTGGGCGATCAGTTCCGATGGGAACTGGTCGAACTCAATGCCGCGGTTGTTGTTTGCGGAGACCTGCTCACGACCGTTGAGGAGAGCGATCGAGAATGCCGGGCCAAGGCCGCGGATCGAGATCTGCTGAGCGCGGCCACGAACGCGCTGGGCGGTCACGCCGGGGAGGCGTGCGAGCGAGTCGGCGATCGACACGTCGGGAAGCTTACCGATGTCCTCGGCAGAGATCGCTTCGACAATCGAGTTGGAATTCTTCTTGGCGTCGAGCGAGTCCTCGATTGCCTTCTTAATGCCGCGAACGACGATAACGTCGCCGTCTTCTTCAACCGCGGTTTCTTGGGCGAAGCCCGTCGAGATCGCGATGGCTGGCAGTGCAGCGCAGCAAAGCAGAGCAGCTTTGCGATTCATCCTGAACATTGATGTCCTCCCTGTTACAGACGTCCGGATTTATTGTGTCCGGTCACCTTAGGAGGAGAGGGTGCTCCCCTCCCCTGAGCGAAGCAAGTCAGTCAGGGGAGGGACAATTTCGCGCTAACCCTACTGTGACTTACAAATCACAGAAGACAGCGCCGGAACTTCGACTCGTACCGTAGCCTGAGCAGTTGATTGCACTGCACAATTTCCGAAAAGCGCTTCCCATTCAACCGATTGGGGCTCAACGGAGACATTCTTAACGCGATCCTCCTCGCCTGAATTGATGACAACGATGACCTCGCCATCCTCGGGATGGATACGCGAGAAAGCGAAGAGTCCGCCCTCCTCTTCGAAGTAACGCGTGACCTGAGTTCCATGTCGCAGCGCAGTATTGTTGCGGCGCAGCGAAATCATATCGCGTATAAAGACGAAAAGCGGGTGATCCGTGTCGAAATTATCCTCGGCTGTTGTCGCGTCCGTACCGAGAATATCGTTGTCATTGTAGACGGCCGTGCGGCTCGGGAACATGTCCTCCCGCGCACCCTGGTCGCCCTCGTCGCTGACAAAGCCCTGTTCGGAGCCTGAGTAGAGCGTCGGCACGCCGCGCGCCGTGAGGAGCAGCGTGTGGGCGAGCTTGAGGCGCGCGATCATCTCCTCCTCACCGGCGTCGGGGTTGGCCTCGCGGATGAACTGGCTGAACCGGCCCATATCGTGATTGCCCAGGAATGTCGGCAGCTTGCGGGCGCCAGCATGGCCTCCGCGGTAGAGGGTGTCGGCGCGGAAGAGATAGGCCAGCCGGTCCGTGCCCTCGCCGTTCGCCACGACATCGCGGACCGCGTCCTGGAACGCGAAGTCGAGAACCGTCGGGAACTTATCGTCCCAGGTATGGCGCGCGAGCGCGGCGGGGTCGGGGTCGAAGACTTCGCCGAGGATGTAGAACTCGTCCTTGCCGACGGACTTGGCCTTGGCCTCCATCGCAGGAAGGAACTCACGCCAGAACGCAGGCTTGACATGGCGGGCCGTGTCGATGCGGAAGCCATCAATGCCGAAGTCTTCAATCCAGCTGCCGAAGATCTCGATCATGCCTTCGACCACCTTGGGGTGCTCCGTCATCAGATCATCGAGGCCGAAGAAGTCGCCGTTGACGTAGCTCTCGCCCGGATTATCGAAGTTCCCGCGATTGTGGTAATAGGCCGGGTCATTGAGCCAGGCGGGGTTCTTCACCTCTTCTTCGCCCGCAGGAATGTAGGGCGTGTACGCCCAATCCGTGCGTTCGAGAGCGGCGAAGTTTTCCTCGGTCCTGATATCCATGCCCAGGAAGTCCTGGTTGATCGGCACACCGTCGGGACCGCCGCGAGTGGTCATGGGATAGTCAGCTTCGGAGCGGTAACCGCCGCAGTTTTCGCCAATGAAAAGAGGGCTCTCGCTGTCGTGGCACTCGCGATAGGCGATGACGTCGGCGGTGTGGTTGGTGATGATGTCTAGGATGACCTTCATGCCGCGGCCGTGGGCCGCATCAACGAAACGCTTGAGATCGTCGCGGGTGCCAAGGTGCGGATCGACGTCGAGGAAATCGGTGATCCAGTAGCCGTGATAGCCTGCGGTCTCAAAACCCGGGCCGCCCTGAACGGGCTTGTTCTTGTAGATGGGGCCGAGCCAGATCGCAGTGACGCCCAGCTCCTCGAGATAGTCCAGCCGTTCGGTGAGGCCCTTGAGATCACCGCCATGATAAAAGCCCTTGTGGGTCGGATCGAAACCATGGGTAAGCCGATCCCCTTCCATACCGCCGCGGTCGTTCGACGGATCGCCGTTTTCGAACCGGTCGGGGAGCATGAAGTAGATGACATCGTCCTCCACGGGCCTGTTCAGATCACTCTGTGCAAGTGCGAAAGAGGAGGCGAGAACCGCCGCTCCGGCGAGGGCGCCAAACATCGTTGTCATGGTCATTCCTTATGCGTCCTAAGCTGATCGGACACTCCAAACTGGACCCCGAAGATGCGCGGTGAGGCCCCTCCGGTCAATGACGCAAACTGCACGAAACCCGCATAAAGGCTTGGCAAGAGCGCCATTGGTGGGGCAAGTCAGGGCCAGAAAAGAGCCGCGGGAAGACCCTCGGCCGAGTGGTCTCTGACAGGGAGAAGACGATAATGATCCGCACAATGATGATGCTGTCCGTCGCAAGCTTGGGCCTCGCCCATGCAGCGCAGGAGGATATCAGCTTCGCTGACGATGCCCGCTACTCGGTCACTTCTCCTGACGGCGATATCGAAATCACGGCGTTCACGAACCAATATGGCGAGCCGATGTATGCGGTCACCCATGACGGTGAGCCGGTGGTCCTCGGCTCGAAGCTCGGCATGCGCTTCGCCAAGCATAAGCAGTTCAAGGACAACCTCCTCATCGGCCGCAAGAGCACGGCGAGCCATGATGAGACCTGGGAGCAGCCCTGGGGCGAGCGCCGCTATGTGCGCGACAACCACAATGAGATGGTCGTCACCTTCCGCGACGCCGACGATGAGCGCCACAGCTTTGACGTCCGCTTCCGCGCTTTCGATGACGGCATCGGTTTCCGCTATGAGTTTCCCAAGCAGAAAGCCCTGCGCGGTGAGATCGCGATTGTCGACGAGCTGACAGAGTTCGCTCTGCCCGCGGAGGATGCCACCGCCTTCCATATCGGCGCCCGCCTCTGGAACCGCTACGAATATCTCTATGACACAACGCCCGTGAGCGGGATGCAGAAGGTCCACACGCCGGTGACGCTGGAGCTTGGCTCAGGCACCCACGTGTCGATCCACGAAGCGGCGCTCCTCGACTATTCGGGCATGTCCCTGCAGCTCAAGCGCGGCAATATCCTCGAAGCTGACCTTGCTCCGCGTTCGGACGGCCCTAAGGTCAAGAAACGCGCGCCGTTCAACACCCCCTGGCGCACCGTGCAGATCGCCGAAGATGCGCCGGGCCTCGTCAACGGCACCGATATCTACCTGAACCTCAATGAGCCGAACGTGCTTGGTGATGTCGCCTATGTGGCCGAGGACCTCGGGGTATACACCGGCATCTGGTGGGACATGCACATCCGCACCAAGACCTGGGGCTCGGGACCGAAGCATGGCGCAACGACCGAGTACGCGAAGGAAATGATCGACTTCGCAGCTGACAGCGGCTTTGTCGGTGTGCTGATCGAAGGCTGGAACGAAGGCTGGGATGGCGACTGGTACAATGCCGGCGACGTCATGGAGTTTGCCAAGCCCTACCCTGACTTCGACATCAAGGAAGTCACGGACTACGCCCTCTCCAAGGGCGTCCGCCTGATCGGTCACCACGAGACCGTGGGCAATATCGGCCGCTACGAAGACCAGATCGACGAGGCCTTTGACCTCTACGAGAAGCATGGCGTGCGCCAGGTGAAGTCAGGCTATGTCGCCGATGGCGGAAACCTGAAGTGGACGGATAAAAACGGCATCGAGCAGTACGAGTTCCACGACGGACAGAAGAACTCGAACCACCACATCCTCGTCCTCGAGAAGGCGCATGACCACATGATCGCCATGAACCCTCACGAGCCGATCAAGGATACAGGGCTTCGCCGTACCTATCCGAACTGGATCACCCGAGAGGGTGCCCGGGGCATGGAGTTCTCCGCATGGGGTGTGCCGCCGAATGTGCCGGAGCACACGGCTATCCTTCCGTACACCCGCATGCTTTCGGGTCCGATGGACTACACCCCTGGCATCTTTGACCTGAGGCCGAACGAGAACCCGGACTATGACATTGACGACCGGAACAGCCCCGAGGCCTTCACCCAGACGACGCTCGCCAAGCAACTCTCGCTCTATGTGGTGATCTATTCGCCCATCCAGATGGCACCGGACCTGCCGCAGAACTATCTCGCCAAGCCGGAGGCGTTCCAGTTCATCAAGGACGTCCCCACCAACTGGGAAGAATCGATCGCCGTCGCAGGCGAAGTCGGTGACTTCATCGTCCAGGCCCGCAAGGACTGGGACAGCGATGACTGGTATGTCGGTGCACTGACGGACGAAGACGCTCGCGAAGTCAGCTTCGACCTGAGCTTCCTCGAAGAGGGCAAGTCTTATGTCGCGGAGATCTACCGCGATGGTGAGGGCGCCCACTGGGAAACCAATCCTTACGCCTTCGTCCGCGAGGACAAGACGGTGACGTCAGCCGACACCATGTCCTTCGACCTTGGCGCAGGCGGCGGTGCAGCTGTCAGGTTCCGCGCCGAAGACTAACGCCTACGGATATTCCGGACACGACGAAAACCGCGCTCTAAAGGGCGCGGTTTTTTCGTGCTCTTTACGCAACGCCCAGCCTCTTCCGAGGCTCTCTTGAGGCGGCGGCGCTTGCCAAGCGCTGTTCTTCGATCCTACAAAAGCGGCGGATCCGAGAGGCATTCGGATCCGCCAAGTTCATTGGGGTAGGACACTCAGCATCAACTGACTGCCCGACCAAAAGGACACCGGGACGCAAAGACCCCTCAAGGCACTGCATGAAAAATGCAGGAGGGAGCGCACCCAAGGATCCTGACGGTCAGGCAGAAACGCCGGGCGCGTGCCCGGCAGAGTTGGATGCGTTATGACTGATGATCCTGAGAGGATCCTTGCAGGCCAAGGAAACCGCGGGGTTCTGGATAGGCAGCTCCGCAAGCATCACCGCATGCTTGTTGGCTGGCTCACGTCGAAGTTCGGCGACCGGGAGATGGCGGAAGACCTGGCGCAGGACACCTATCTGCGCGTCTGGCGCTACGCCGAAAGCAACGACATTGAGAACGTGAAGGCGCTCCTCTTCCGGACGGCCGCCAATCTTGCCGCCAACGAGTTCCGCTCCCGCTCGCGCCGCCGTAAGGCTGGCCTGACCGAGCAGTCGAAGGACGACGAGACTGATCTTGTGGCCAGTGTGCCGTCGGACAGCCCCTCGCCCGAGAGCCAGCTCCTGACCCGCACCGAGACCCTCTCCGCCCTCGAGGCAATCCGCGGCCTGCCGGAGAAGCAGCGGCGGGCATTCATTATGTCGCGCTTCGAAGAGAAGAGTTACGCTGAGATAGCGGGCGTTCTCGGTGTCTCAGTGTCCAGCATCGAAAAGTATATCATCGCCGCCCTCGCCCATCTCCGTGCATCGGTCAGGGGTGACGAGGCCAGCAATGTCGTCCCGCTGAACGCGCCAGGCCGCGGTAGGGGGCGCTAGGACCATGACCATGAACCAGACCCCCAAACCCACCGAAGCGGAAGTCGCCCAGTGGTTCGCGAGGATCGAACGAGGCCCCCTCACCCCCGACGAGGAGCGCCGTTTTACTGAATGGCGCGCGGAGCCTGCCAATGAGGATGCGCTCGGGGAGATGGAGCGGGCAGTGACAGCGCTTGATCCCCATGCTGAGGACCTTCTTGCGGAGAGCTTCGAGGAAGAGCTTCACGCGCTTTCAGAAGGAAGTGCTGAACGCCGCTCGCCCTGGCCGTTTGCAGCTGTTGCAGCCACGGTCGTGCTGGCGGCCTCGGCCATATTCTTCAGCCTGCCGAGCACACCGGAACCTCTCGAGCCTACCCGCTACGCAACGCGGATCGGGGCCCAGCGCACCGTGACGCTCGATGATGCTTCGGTGATGACCCTCAACACAGGGACCGCCGTCGAAGTCGCGCTGACCGACGATGCGCGCATGGTCACCCTTGATGAAGGCGAGGTCTTCTTCAACGTGGAGCGGGATCCCTCCCGCATCTTTACGGTCGATACGGATCATGGCCGGGTGACGGTGATCGGGACGAGCTTCAACGTCAGGCAGACGGGCCCCGAGACCCACGTCTCGGTCCTCTCAGGCACGGTCGAGGTCAGCCCGGAAGGGCGGAGCCCCGTCACCCTGATCGCCGGAGAAGCCGTGATGTTCCGTGCCGATGGAGAGGCTGTGCTGCCCGTCAGGTTCGACGCGAACGCGCTTCTTTCCTGGCGCGGCGGAAGGCTCGTCTTTGACGCAGCGCCCCTCGGCGAGGTGGTGGAGGAGCTCAACCGCTATTTCGTGACACAGATCAGGCTTGGGGATGATCTTGGTGCGGAGGAGGTTGTCACTGGCACCTTCACCCTTGATAGCCAAGAGACGGCCGTGCGCGGGATCAGTGTCGCCCTCGGCCTCGACGTCGAGCGCGTGCCCGGCGGTATCATCCTCTCGCGACCGGTGAGCGAGGACTAGATGCGCAGGCTGACGATCAGTCTAGCGGCCCTCGCGGCTGGCCTCGCGGGGACGGCGCTCGCGAGCTCGACCGTCTACGAAGTGCCTGCCCGCGAAGCCGTGCAGACTCTCGCTGACGAGGCGGGGCTCGTGGTCATCTACGACCCAAGGCGTCTGGACCGCGCAGGGATGGTGGCCATCGACCCTGCGCGTAATCCGCGGCGTGCACTGCAGGATGTCGTGCAGTCCCTCGGCATGGAGCTCGAGCGGGTAGGACGCGGCACCTTCGCCATCAGGACCGAAGGCCCGAAGAAGCCTGTGGTGGTGGCGAGCCTCGACCCCTCCCTCCAGCTCGTGGACACGATTGTCGTGACAGGCGCGCCGATCGCGACCCGGTTTGCCCAGGAGGGCGCGGTGACCGTCGTCGAGGGCGAAGAGCTCCGCCTCCTGAACGATACCGATATCTCCGACGCGATCTTCGACCTGCCCCAGACCCTCGCCTCTTTCACCTCGGCCAACACGGCGCTCTTTGGCGCAACCGCGGGCCTCAATCTGGCCGACCTTCGCGGCCTTGGCCCTGACAGGACGCAGGTCCTCGTGAACGGTCGGCGCAGGACGCCCGTTTCGGGGGGCAACGGCACGGTATTCGCGGTGGACCTGACCGGAATCCCGACGGCGCTTCTGGACCGGATCGAGATCCTCGATTCCAACCAGAGCGTTGCCGTCGGCCCCGACGCAGCAGCGGGCTCGATCAATATCGTCCTGCGCCAGGCCGCAGAGGGTCTTGAGGTGGGAGCGCGGGGCTCAGTCTCGGAAGAAGGCGATGGCGAACTCTACAGCCTCTACACTGTGTACGGAGGGCAGTTCCGCGGCGAGCGGGGAAGCTTCGTTCTCGGCCTCGAAGGGACCATCGCCGATGGCCTTGTGGGCCGGGACCGCGCGTTGACCAGTGAGCCTTATGGCTTTGCCGTGGACGGACTTCTCTCCGAAACCGGAACGGGAGAGCTTCTGCCGGGATTTGGAGGCAGCGCTCTGACGCCTGAGGGGCGGTTGCGTTTTGCGGTGCTTGATGACGGCTCGATCGTGCAGGCCAGTTCCCTGACAAATGCTCTGATCGTGTCAGGGGACGGACGATCGCTCGAGCCTTTCGTCGGCTCGCGAGACCAGCTCTACAATTGGTCGGCGGGGCAGAGCACGCTCCTGCCCAATGAACGTCTCCTCGGCTATGGCAAGCTGGACTATGAGCTTTCCGACAGCGCCGCGCTCTTTACCGAGCTGCATCTTGGCGCGAACCGGACAGAGACGCGGCTCTCTCCTGTGGGCGCCGTCAGCTTTTCGGCAGGCCCGGATGCGACGGGCAGCGGGCTGGTCATTGATCTTGAGAGCAGCCTCGTGCCTGAGGCGATCCGGGCGAATTTCGAGGGCCTTGGCGTCTCGTCGATTGTTCTCGACAAGCGCCTCACGGCGCTCGGCCCCCGGATCAGTGAGACAGACCGGCTGACGCTGGATGCCGCGCTCGGGGTGGATGTTCAGCCTACCGATAGCCTGTCCTTGAGCTTTCAGCTGCGTCAGGGCCTGACCCAGACAGGCTTCAGGCAGAAGAACATCGCGGACCGTAGAGCGCTCGAAGCTACCCTCTCGCCTAATCTCTGCGCGGTGACAGCGGGCTGCGTTGTCGCCCGGCCTTTTGATGCTGATGGTTTTGCGGGTACCGAAAACTTCATCCGTGCGGGAACCGAGCGCACCAAGTACAATGTCGCTGAGACAGAGCTTCTCGCCGATGCCTTCCAGAGGATTGGTACGCCTATCGGCAGAGACATCGAGCTTCGTGCGCAGGGCAGCGTTCGCTGGGACAGCGTTTCTACGCATACGGATCGTACCGCGATAGATCGCCTGATCGGTGTCTTTGACGGGACGCGCTTTGAAGGCCATGAGCGGCTGGGACAGCTGGCGCTGCGAGCGGTCA
Source organism: Parvularcula mediterranea (assembly GCF_013085255.1). Lineage (GTDB taxonomy): Bacteria > Pseudomonadota > Alphaproteobacteria > Caulobacterales > Parvularculaceae > Parvularcula > Parvularcula mediterranea. The sequence continues at coordinate 1,202,128 of NZ_JABFCX010000002.1, read as the reverse complement.
TCCCTCTCAACGGTGAGGAGAGCGTCCTCGGGCCCTTCAACCTCCATCTTGGCGCCCGGGCCATCCACAGCGAAGAGGCGGACTGGACGGGCGCTGGCGAGGCAGGGTTCTCCTGGAACCCACGCTCGTGGGTGGATGTGCGCGCCATGGCGACGGCTGCGGGCAGGCCACCCAACCTCTCTGAGGTCTTCGCACGGCAGCCAGATGAGGTGTCCTACGCCCGCGACCCTTGCGCAGGTCTTCTCCCTGCGGACCAAAGGACGGTTGCGGTGAACTGCCGGCAGACGCTGCCCAACGGCGTCGATCCGGCGCCGGTCCTGGGCGCAGGATTTCTGGAGACTCCCCTCCTCGACCTTCGCGGCGGCGAACCAGAGCACACAGTCAGCTATCGCGGCGATATCATCATCAAGCCCCATGACCTTCTGGGGTGGGAGAACGATCGGCTTCAGCTGAGGGCATCGTACACGGACCACCTCCTAAGGCGCGGCAGGCGGTTCGCTACAGCAACGGGTTTATGCCTGGCCTCAAAGGGTCTTGAGCATCCTACCTGCGGCGTAGATCCTTCGGGTGCGTCCTATATCCTTCGGGAAGACGAGACGGGGCGGTTGCTCCGCGATGCTTATGTTCTTGAGAACGACCAGCGGCTGCAATGGCGTGGGTTTGACTTCGAAAGCCGCTATGTGAAGTCGCTTGATGGACGGTTTGGGGTCGAGCGGCTGTGGGCATCGGGGCTCCATACGTGGCTTCTCGAAGCTCGGCTTGATAGCGCGCTTGAGGAAGGGCAAGTCAACGCGCCGCGGCATGAGACCCTGGCCGCTGCAGGCATTCAATGGGACCGGCAGGAGATCGCGGTGCAGCTAAGACGGCGGGGCCGGGTCAGGACGACGACCCTCGACCTTCCGCAGTCGGAGATTGATGCGATCACGACGCTTGACCTCGCCTATCGGCACGAGATTGGCGACCGGGTACGGATCAGTGCGAGCATCTCCAACCTGACCGATGACACTCCAGGCATTGTCGGGTTCACCCGTGGACGGAACATCTATGCAGAGCACTACGACATCGTAGGCCGGAGCTTCGGCTTCGGTATCGAGTTCGGCTACTAGCTGCAGGCCCCGTCCATCGCCCCGATCCATTCCTCGAGAAGCGCAAGGCCTTCCTCATCGACGAGGCTCCGCCCGACCTCGGGCATCATGGCGCCGGGGTCGCGGGAAGCGACACGATAGGTGAGGACGGACTGATCAGGGGCACCCGGAACAATTCCGAAGCGCCTGCCCCCTGTGCCGGACCCAGCCGCGATCGGCGGCTTGCAGTGCCCGAGCGCCGGGCCATCGGCGGAGAGCGTCAGATCCATCCCGGACGTGTCCGCAGGGCCGACGGGGTTGTGACAGTGGGCGCAGTTGGCAGCGAGGTAGGCCCGCGCCCGGCCATCGAGGCTCGCCAGCGGGTCCGTGCTGGAAGGCTCATAACCAGTCGTCACCAGAAGGCCGCGTTCCCGCCAGGCGGCAAGTTGGTTCGCCTCACCGCCTGCGTAGCCGTACGGATGATCAAGCTGTGCTTCGGTCGGACCTAGGGGTTCGAGACCGCCATCAGTCGCGTCGCGGATGTGGCAGGACGCACACTGATTTTCATTGGGCACGATGTAGGGGAAAGCCTCCTCCCCTGCGCTGGAGGCGAGCGTCAGGGGCACCACTGCGCCCGTGCGCTTGAGGCGAGCCTCGGTCTCATCCTCGTTCCAAACGTAGGAGAGAGCGTGCCAGCCATCGCTGCGCCTGACGAGGAGGCGGGTTTCGATCAGCCTGTGCTCCGCTAGGTCCAGACCGCGCGTCCCGTTCACCGGCTGCATGTCCTCAGCCTTCAGAACATTGCTGCCGCTCTCAGGGTAGTAAAAGGTCTTGGTCAGCACGGTCCCGACGGGAAAGTCCGGCGCCCAATCTCCTCGCGGAGTGGCCTCGCCAACCGACCACACGGTGCGGAGCTTGTGCGCATAGTCGGTGAAGAGCGGCGTCCTGAGCGCATAGGGCGTGACGCCCTCGCCAAGGCGCAGCTCGCCCCTGTCCACCGAAACCGCACCCCAGTCAGAGAGGAGCTGCGGGTTCTCATCAGGGAAGAAGACGGGCTCGACAGCTTTCTCTCCGCATGCAGAGAGAAGCATGGCAATCGCAAGGAGGGCTCTCTTCATCCTCGACTACAGCGCCTCGGCCAGCCTCACCGCCGCTAGCGGCTCAAGCGTGCAGGAGAAGCCTTCCGCGTCGACCCGCATGTTCTTTGAGCCGTTCGGCATGTCGGCATTCAGGACCTCGGTCCCTTGGTCACCGATGCAGATTTCGGGTGAACGGCCTTCTGGCGCGTAGCCATCCCAGAGAACGTCAGGGAACCGCCCCGTCGGGCCGAACAGCATGAGTTTCGCAGCCTTCAGCTCCATCCCGTCGGGGCGATTGCCGCCGCCCTCGAAGGTGTTCGAGTGGAGTGCGATACGCTCAGGATAAGGATCAAAACTGTCTGACCAGCTATCATCGGCGTAGTTTGAGCTGTAGACGGAAGAAATGATCACATTGGCCGTGCGGTTGTCGCGCACGGTGTTGCCGAATATCTCGACATCGTCATGGCTGTTCACGACAATCCCGGAGCCTGCGGGGATCGATGCCACGGGCGTTCCGGGATGGGCGAAGTTATCGAGGTTGTTCTCCTCGACCTCGTTCTCGAACACACGGATGTTCGCGCCGGCTTGCTTGAGGTTCGGCATGTTGAAGACGAGGATGCCGCCCGTGTTGTTCTTCGCGACGTTCCCGTAAACGTCCGCGTCCTGTGTATTTTCGATCTCGATACCTGCGACGTTCTCTTCGGCGAGATTGTTCCTGACAATGACGTTCTTCGACTGACCGACATAGATGCCAGCGTCCGAGGCGCCGACCGCGACAGAGTCCTCGATCAGCACGTTGGTGGTCTGCACCGGATAGAATCCATAGGCGCCGTTCTCGGTTTTCGGCCCGCCGGTCCACGCGACCCGCACCCGGCGGATGGTCACGCCGTCCGCTTCGGTGACCTTGAGTGCGTCACCCTTGGCGTCTTCGATGGAGAGATCCTCAATCAGAAAGTCATCGCCGGTGACGAGAAGCCCTTCCGCCCCTGCGAGCTGCCCTTTGAAGCTTAGCACCGTCTCTGCCATCCCGGCCCCGCGGATCGTCACCCCATCGGCAGTGAGGCTGAGCCCCCGGTCGAAGGCGTAGGTGCCTGCGGGAATGGTGATCACATCGCCTGGCTGTGCGTCGAGGAGCGCAAGCTGCAGCTCTTCTTGGTAGCTGGCATCGGTCACAGGCGCGGCGGCTTCCTGCTCGCCTCCGCAGGCGGTCAGCAGGATCAAGGACGCTGCAAGAGCAGTTCTCATCATGGCGTAGTCTCCCTGACCGGAATGCTGCCGCAAGCTGGGAGGGCCCTCAAGCATCCGCTCCATGGTGCAGCGCAAAACCTATCAGTCGACCCTGTCTCCATAGGCTTGTTTCAATCTTTCCCGGTTCTAATTGATCCAAGGGACAGCGGCAGAGCTGGGCCCTTTTTTCGTCGGGAGTCGGACTTGAACGCTGGATCACCAGAGACCCCTTCAGCGCGCCACGTCATTCGCCTGGCGGCTGATGTCATCAAGCCGGAGCGCAGTTTCGTCGCGCTGGCGGTCATTTATGGCATAGGGATCAGCCTGTTGAGCCTTGCAACGCCGATCGCGGTGCAGGTGCTCATCAACTCGGTGGGCTATACAGGGCTCGCCGTACCGCTGGTGGTTCTGTCCTTCACGCTGTTCTTCCTGCTTCTGGCTTCAGGCCTCCTCAATGCCCTTCGGGTGCACCTGATGGAGATCTTCGCCCGGCGTTTTTACGCCCGGATGACGTCAGAAATCGCCCTCAGAGCGCTCTATGCGCAGAACCCGTTCTTCCTCGATGACGGTCGCGGGCCGCTCTTCAACCGCTATTTCGACATCATCATCATCCAGAAGGCCATGCCGGTCCTTGTGATCGGCGGCTTCACGGTGATCCTGCAGGCAGGGGTCGGCTTCGTCCTGACGAGCTTCTACCATCCGCTGTTCCTCGCCCTGAACCTCGTGATGATCGTGCTGATCTGGGCGATCTGGCTGATCTGGGGGCCCTCGGCGATCAGGACGTCGGTCGACCTCTCCATCGCCAAGCACAAGGCCGCAGCGTGGCTCGAGGGGCTCGGTGCCTCGAACGGCTTCTTCAAGTCCGACGACCATATCGCCTTCGCCCTTCGGAAGACCGATGACACCACCGCGGAGTATGTGAAGAAGCACCGCATCCACTTCCGCCGGCACTTCTCCCAGACGGTCAGCTTCCTGATCCTTTACGCAGCCGCGAGCGCGGCGCTCTTGGGCCTCGGCGGCTGGCTGGTGATCGAAGGGCAGTTGACCCTCGGCCAGCTTGTTGCAGCTGAGCTCGTGCTGTCGGTGGCCTTTCTCGGCGTGAGCCAGCTTGGGACGTACCTTGTCTATTTCTATGATCTCTGCGCGGCAGCCGAAGAGCTGAGCCGTTTCTGGGACGTCGAGCAGGAAGCGCCCGTGGGCCAGCTGACGCCTGACCGCCTCGACGCTTCGCTGCACTTCCGCTCAGTCATAGGCCGTGCCCGGAACATTCCTGCGCGCTTCGATTTCGATATCCCCTCAGGCGTCAAGCTGCAGGCGGTCGCGTCCACCCACGGTACCCAGCGCCTCTTCGGCAACCTGCTGAAGCGCTTTGAGAGCCCCGAAGGCGGCATCATCACCCTTGGCGGCGATGACCTGCGCGACACGGAGATCCATGCTCTCCGCCGCGAAGTGGTTGTGCTCGACCGGCCGACCCTCGTTGAGATGACGATGCGCGAATATCTTCGCCTCTCGAGCAAGAATGTCAGCTCGGAGGAAATGCTCCAGACCTTGGAGGCCGTCGGCCTCGACACGGCGCTTGATGAGCTTGAGGACGGGCTCGACACGATGCTGAGCTCTACAGGCTGGCCGCTGTCGGTGAGTGAGGCGATGCGCCTCAAGCTTGCCGCAGGCATTCTGTCGAAACCGTCCGTACTCATCCTGAACCAGCTCTACGACACCATGTCGGCTTCGCTCCTGAAGCGGGCGATCGCCTTGTCCACGACGGACGGCGGAGCGCCGACGACCGTGATCGTCTTCTCGAACCGGCGGGATGACATGGACCTTGACGGATATCTGTTCCTGCAGCCTGACAAGCAGACGATCCACCGCGACTACACGGCGTTCTGCGAAGCCCTCGACCGGGCCGAGGCTGCGCGAAAACCTGTCCCGCTTGCATCCGTGATGGAGAGCGCCTGATCCATGCCGTTCCGTGAGCGTCATATCAAACACTTCACCACCCTGGCCTCGATCAAGAAGCCGCGGATCTTCACCGCGGTGGCGATCATCCTCGTGGTGACCATCACCGCGACGATTGCCTTCCTGACCATGACGCCCTGGGTCCAGACCACGTCAGGCCCCGGGATCGTCACGACCCTCGACCCCAATGACCGCCAGCAGGAGATCAACGCCCTCGTCTCAGGGCGGATCGAGCGCTGGTACGTCCGTGATGGCGCGCGGGTGAAAAAGGGCGATCCGATCCTGAAGGTCGCTGACAATGACCCCCAGCTCCTCGAACGTCTTGATGCGGAGCAACAGCAGCTACTCGAGCAGCGCAATGCCGCAGCGTCCGCCCTTGCCACCGCGAGGATCGACCTTGAACGGACCCAGCGCCTGTTCGAGGACGGCCTCGCCGCGCGGCGCGACTATGAGCAGGCCACGATCCGCGTGGAAGGCCTGCGCGCTGACCTTGCCGCCGCCGAAGCGGCCCTCACCCGCCAGCAGGTCGATATCTCGCGCCAGTCGCTGCAGCTCATCCGTGCACCGAGGGACGGTACGATCCTCCGCCTCAATGCAGGCGACGTCGCCACCACCATCTCCGCAGGGAGCGCCGTCGCCACCTTCCAGCCCGATGGCGCGAAGCGTGCGGTGGAACTCTTCATCGACGGCCGCGACGTGGCCCTGGTCAAGCCGGGCGACGATGTCCGCCTCCTCTTCGAGGGGTGGCCAGCGGTGCAGTTCTCCGGCTGGCCATCGGTCGCTGTCGGCACGTTCGAGGCACGGGTCCTTACGATCGACCCGACGGCACAGCCGAACGGTCAGTTCCGCGTTCTGGTGACAGAAGTCGACAATCCTGAAGTGCCCTGGCCTGACCAGCGGTTCATCCGCTACGGCGCCACGGTGCGCGGCTGGATCCTCCTCGAGACCGTGCCCCTTGGCTTCGAGCTCTGGCGCCAGCTCAACAACTTCCCGCCGGAGTTCACCGGCGAGGCCAGCAGCGACGGGTTCGCACCTCAATGAGGTATGTTGTCCTTGCACTGATCTTCCTGGTAGGGCTTGCCCATGCCCAGACGGCACCACTCCTGCCCGAAACGGTGATCCAGTCCGTTGAGCGCCACTACCCCGCGCTCCTCGCAGCCGAGGCGGAACAGCGCGTAGCAGCCGGAGAACGCCTGAGCGCGGAGGGCGCGTTCGACACGGTCATCGAAAGCAGGCTGAGGGGCAGGCTCGCGGGCTTCTACTCAGGCGACATTGCCTCGGTGGAGGCGACCAAGCCCCTCGCCCCCTTAGGTGCTGAGGTCTATGGCGGCTATCGTCTGTCCCAGGGCGACTTCCCGATCTATGAGGATGAGTACTTCACTAACCAAGGCGGCGAAGCCAAGGTCGGCGTGCTCTTCTCGCTCCTCCGCAACCGGACGATTGATAGCCGGCGGGCGGGCATCCTCGAAGCCGAACTTGGCCTCAGCGAGGCCGCGCTGGATGTCCTGATCGCTCGCCTCGAGGTGCAGGAGCGTGCGCAGATCGCCTACTGGCAGTGGGTGACCGCGGGCCGTGAACGGCAGGCCTATGCCGGGCTGCTCGCATTGGCCGAGCGGCGCGATGTCGCCCTCAGGCGTGAGGTCAGTTCAGGCGCGAGAGCGGCGATCTTCCTGACCGAGAATGCCCAGAACCTGACGAGGAGGCGTGACCGTGTCCGCCGCGCAGACCTCGCCCTCGCCCTCGCGGCAAACGATCTGGCGCTTTATCTCAGGGATGAGAATGGCGAGCCGATCGTTCCGTCTCCTGAGCAGCAGCCTTTGAACCTTGACCTACCGAGCCCTGTGTCCCTTGCGGAGCTGGCCTCGATTGTCGACGGACAGCCAGAACTTCGCCTCCTGAAGATTGCCCGGCAGCGGCTCGAGCTCAAGCGTGACCTTGCGCGCAATGACCTCTTGCCGAACCTCGACCTCAAGGTCGAAGCGGGTGACGATTTCGGTGCCATAGGCCCCGGCGGGATCAGCCGCGACGACGCTGAAGTCATCGCAGGGGTGACCCTCAAAGTGCCCTTCGGACGCCGTGATGCGCGCGGCCGTGTCCGCTCGGCCAATGCACGGCTTGATGCTCTCGAGCAGCGCCAGCGGCTGCTGTCCGATCGTATCGCGCAGGAAATCCGCAAGCTGACCGTCTCGATTGAAACGGCAGAGGAGCTTTTAAAACTGGCGACACTAGAGGCGCAACAGGCAGCTGAGCTGGAGGAAGCAGAACGGCGGCGCTTCAGGAACGGCGCCAGTGACTTCTTCCTCGTCAACATCCGTGAACAGACGGCTGCAAATGCCAGGGTGCGGGTCGCGGAGGCGGAGCTTGCCCTTGCCGCCGCGAGGATCTCCTACCTCGCCGCAACCTTTGACATAGAACGACTGACGTCCGGAGGCTAGAGCACCGCGCCGAGCCTTGTTGCGAGCACTGGTTGTTCAGCGTTCGCGACATCGATCACGATGATCTTTGTCTCAGCTGGCAACGGCCTCTGGCCTGCTGCCGTGACCTTGAGCGTGGCCCCTGCATCGGTGCGCTGGCAGACGAAGGACAGATCCGTATAGGCACCATTCTCGAAGCCGAAGCCCTCTCGCTCATCCCAGTAGAGCGACCCTGTCGCGTGCCCATCTTGGTCGAAGTTCACATGGAGGGTCAGGGTTTCGAGCGTCAGTGCTTCCGTACTGACCGCGGGCGCACAGGCCGGGATCAACCCTCCCGGACGGAGGCGTAGTGCCGGATGGATATCGCCGGGCACTTCCTCCGCCAGCGGAGGGATCAGCCGCCAGTCCTCTGGAAGGGAGATCGTCTTATCCGCCCAGCCGGGCTCGACGGCGAGATCGGAACCCAGGAGGAAGCGATCGTCGCAGAAACGCAGCTCCTCCTCCGCCGGATCGGCGAGGAAAGCCGGGAGCATAACGGGCGCACCCGTTTCGCTTGCCCGGCGGAACAGCGTGTAGAGATAGGGCATCAACGCATAACGGCGCCTCAGCGCCACGCGGCAAACCTCCTCCGTCTCCGGACCAAAAGACCAGGGCTCGTGATCCGCGCTCTTCTCGATCGTGTGCCCACGGCAGAAGGGGAAAAAGGCACCAATGGCCATCCATTCAGCGAACAGCTCTGGCCAAGCCTCGCCCTCAAAGCCGCCAATGTCCGGGCCGTGGAAGGGCTGGCCGGATAGCGAGAGGTTGACGCTCATCGGGATCGACATTTTGAGATGATGCCAACACGAACGATTGTCTCCTGTCCAGGTTGCGCAATAGCGGTGCCCGCCGAGCACATTGGCGCGGGTTAGGACGAAAGGCCGTTTGTCCGGCTTGGCTTTCAAAACCGCGTCGCGTGTGGCGCGCGCCATCAGCATTCCGTAGGCGTTGTGATAGCGCAGATGCGGACCCTCAGGGATCGGCAAACCTGCGTGGGCAGCACCGCCGCGGTGGACAGCGTCCTCCGGCAAGGTCCAGGTCTCGGCATCGAAGATCGCAGGCTCGTTCATGTCGTTCCAGACACCGTCGATTCCAACCGCGAGGAAGTCTTGATATTGCTCCGACCACCAATGGACAGCTTCTTTAGTGGTGAAGTCGGGAAAGACTGTTTGGCCCGGCCAGACCTCGCCTTGGGCAGGCTGCCCGTCAGCGGTCTTGATCCAGACATCGCGTGCCTCGCCGCTGTTGTAGACAGAGTAGCCATCCTGCTTTGCGACTCCCGGATCGATCATCCAGACGGCCTTCACGTCCCTCTCATGGAGATAGGCGTTGGTTGCTGCAGGATCAGGGAAGCGCTCAGGGTCGAAGGTGAAGACCCGGTAGTCATCCATGTAATGGATATCCACCCAGATGACGTCGAGCGGTATCTTCCGTGAGCGGAACTCATTGGCGATCTCGCGCACGCGCGCGTCGGGGTAGTAGGACCACCGGCACTGGTTATAGCCGAGGGCCCAGAGTGGCGGCATTTCCATCTTGCCGGTGAGGTTGGAGAGCTGGCGCAGGACATCCATTGCGTCCTCGCCGAGGATGACGATGACGCGCGCTGCGGGGCCGTCAGTCTCGAACCTGATGGTCCGCCCACAGATCAGGGACTGCCGCCAGGTGCTGTCGTGAAGAATGCCGAAGGCGCTGCCGTCTGGCCTGACGCCAAGGACCCAGGGGTGGGACTGGTAAAGGCGCTGGCCCTGAACCCGGCGGTAGCTGGGATTGTCCGTGTTCCACAGCTCGATCGTCTGGCCGTTGCGGCGAAGTGGGCCTGTGACCTCGCCCGTACCGTAAAGGTCTGTGTCGCGATCAATAGCGATGTCCACGGTGCGCTTGCCATGCGCCTCGCCGAAGGAAGGGGTGGTTGGCCAAGGGTCCTCGAGCGGCGAGGTCTCAGGCTCTCCATTGAGCATGAGCGAAGGCAAAGTCTGGGAGGGGTCGAACTGAGGCGGCTCGAAGATTGCGATGGTCGCACTCACCGAAAGGCTCCGCCCCGGCGCTCCAGCAGTTCCGCTCATCGACATCCTCCTCAGCCAGCACATCGTAGCGCCAGGTCATAAGGTAGGACTTCGGTCAGGCCGACAAGTCAGGACTGAATATCAAACAGGCCCGCTTCAGCACGCTCGTCGCTATGGCGACGAGCTAAGGCTGCGACCGCGGCCCGGCCGGTCAGGCCGCCCCGTTGGAGGGCCCACGGCCCGTGAAACAATGAAAATGGCGCACCCAATAGGATTCGAACCTATGACCTCTGCCTTCGGAGGGCAGCGCTCTATCCAGCTGAGCTATGGGTGCTGATGCCGGGGGGACCGTATGGGGGCACGGTGCCCCCTTTGGCAAGGCGTTACTTCTTCAGGGGATCGAGCTCGTTGACGATCCGTCCGGGGTAGAGCTTCTCGGCCCGGACGAAGGTCTCAACGATGTCGGTCGTCTCTTCAAAGCTCAGCGCATGGCTGTGTGGCATGGCCACGCGGGGTGCGAAGCCGGTGGAGACCGAGCGCATCAGGCCGGACATGTTGAGGCCATTGGCGGAGAGGTCGCTGCCGTGGGGCTCTTTCTTGAGACCGGGCTGCGCCTTCTGGAGATGCTCGGCGAAGAGGCCTGCGGTTTCGAGGAAGACCTCGATGGACACCGCGACGTTGCCGCGGGGCATGCCGAAGTCGGCGATCTCATAGCGTGCGAGGTAGGCGAGCCGGTCGCTGCTCAGCCCTGCGGAAATGAAGGCGTAGCGGTCGTTGAATGCAGCGACCGTACGGCGGTCGACCTCGGTCTCGAACATGGTGACGAGGTGCATGCCGCGGCAGCGGTTCGAGCGGTCGCAGGCCATCGGAGTGATCTGGAAACGCACGCCTTCTGCGGTCTGGACGAGGATTGCCTTCTCACCGCCGGGCAGCGTGGCGCCTTCATAGCCGAGGCCCATTTGCTTCAGAACCGGGATAAGAGCCTCAGCGTGGAGGCTCGGTAAGGTCTGCGAGGGGTTGCGGATTTTGCCCGACGTGCCAAGCGCGTTGGATTGTGCCGCGGCCGAGCCGAGGCCCACGAACATTGCTGCCACAGCCAAGATCAGATGTCTCATCATGAAGCCGCCCCATAAAGCCAGACCCCAGCGTAGCGAAGAGTTAAGGGGGAGTAAACGACGCTCCTCCGGCCGGGATGAAGACCGGCCGCGCAAGCGCGACTTCGACGGTCCTCGCAAACGGGACTTTGACGGCCCGAAAGGCCGCGACCGCGATGATGACGCGCCGCGCAAGAAAGAGCTGCCGCCGCTACCGCCGGGGGTGGAGTCACGGAACGCCGCGATCGACCTCCTGCGCCTTACGGGAAAGGGCTTCACGCTCGATGTAGCGCTTGAAATCTGCAGGACTTTCAATGCGCTGGAGGGGTCTGACCGGGGCTTCGCCCGGGCGCTGGCATCGACGACGCTCAGGCGCCGGGGGACGCTCGACGAGGTGATCGCCCAGTATCTGCGCGAGCCGCTCAAGCCCAAGCAGACGAACCTTGCGGACATTCTTAGGATCACCGCGGCGCAGCTCTGCTTCATGGGTACCGAAGCCCACGCGGCTGCCTGGTCGGCGGTGGAGCTTTCGAAGCTCCGGGTCGAGACCAAGGGCTACAAGGGCCTGATCAACGCTGTCTCCCGCCGGATTGCCGAGGAAGGCAAGGCGAAGGCGGAAGCCGTGCCCTTGCGGGCGGATACGCCGGGCTGGCTCTGGCGCAAGCTCGCCCGGGCCTATGGCGCGAAGCGGGCTGGGTCGATTGCCGAGGCGCATCGGAACGAGCCGCCGCTCGATCTCTCCCTGCGAGATCCTTCGGCAAAGATCGACTGGCCTGAGGAAGTCGGCGCACGCCGGATCGGGCCGCGCACGGTGCGCATGAGCTCGACCCAGGTGCGGGAGCTTCCGGGCTTCGAAGAGGGCCTCTGGTGGGCCCAGGATTTGGCCGCCAGCCTGCCAGCCGAGATCCTCGGCGCGCAGGAGGGTGAGACGGTCTACGACCTCTGCGCCGCGCCGGGCGGGAAGACGATGCAGCTCGCTTCCACGGGCGCGAACGTCTTTGCAGTGGACCATTCAGGGCCACGGACGATCCGCCTTCGCGAGAACCTCGAGCGGACGGGCCTCAAAGCTGTGGTCCTTGAGGAGGATGTCCTCAAATGGAGCCCGCCCAATGCGGCCGACCGGGTGCTGCTTGATGCGCCATGCTCGGCGACGGGTACCATTCGCCGGAACCCTGATCTTCTGTGGACGTCGCGGGAGACCCAGGTGCCTGACCTTGTCAGGCTCCAGGCGCGGATGCTCGACAAGGCGCTGGAGCTGGTGAAGCCTGGCGGTACGCTCGTTTACGCCGTGTGCTCGCTTTTGCCGGAGGAAGGCGAAGAGCAGATCGCAGCGCTTCTTGAGCGCCGTGACGATGTCGAGCGCGTGCCGGTGACAGAAGACGAGGTCGCGAACCTCCCTGTGCTGACGAAAGAGGGTGATGTGCGCACCCTGCCCCACCGGATGCAGGAAGACGGCGGCATGGACGGCTTCTTCGCCTGCCGCCTGCGGAAGAACGGCTGAGCGAAAACCGCCTTTTTTAAGACTGATTGCTCAGGTGCCGCCTCCCTCCCCCAAAGGGAGAGGGATTGAGGATGAGGGCGATCTGTGCCGTGAATCCGAACACCCTCACCCGAAATCATGGAATTCGACCTCTCCCATAGGGAGAGGTGGGCGTAGCACGCTGCTGAAAAATCCGCACACAGAAAAGGGGCGCCGCTTGGGCGCCCCTTTTCAATTCATCTGCCTTCAGAGGATCAACCGACCCACTGCAGCTCGAAGCGGATCGCGGCGCGGTGGGCGCGGGTTTCGAGCGGCAGGAGCATCTCCGGCATCAGGCCGAAGCGGCCTTTGATGTCCTGAATGCCTGCGAGGGCAGCAGCCTGCGCAACCGGATCCCAGCCGAAGCCGTAGGCGATACGGGTCAAGCGCTGGACGTAGGCGATCTGCAGGTTGCGGCGGTAGGTATTGGTCACACCCATTAGATCGTTGCCGAAGATCGCGTCGTTGAGATCCTGCACGACTTCAGCGGCCGAGTACTCGTTGCCGTAGAGAGCCGAGTTGGTCATGCGGCGCATGACGTTCGGGTTCAGAACCTGGCTGAGGACCGCGTTCTGGATGCCGAGCACACGCTCATGGAGCTTCGGATCTTCGGTGTTGAAGAAGAAGTTGTAGCCGCGGCGCTGGGGCTGGAGGTGACGGATGAGGTCTTCCGGCGCATCCCAGGCATCAGCCGCGAAGACATACTCGGCGAGCGTGTCCATGGCTTCTTTCTGGATGGCTTTCGGAACGGCCGTGTACGGAAGCTTATCCGTTTCCTGACCCGGTTCGATGCGCTCGACATAGACCCCGCCGATCTGCTTCGACATCACGACACCCGCCTGGGCCTGCTGGCCAGTCAGAGTGAAGTACTGACGGAGCAGCATCTGGTAGCTGTCGCCCTCGTGGTTGGCGAGGAGGTCCTTCATCAGCGAACGGACGAGCTTGATACGGTCGATGCCGTACTCGATCGTGTCCGAGGACTGATCACCGATCATCACGCGCGGGTCGATGCCGTTCCAAGGCGAACGCATGTCATCAGCGTCGTTGCCGAAGGTGAGCATCGGATCGTCCGAACGCGACAGAACTTCGGCGCGAACCTCAGGGTCCGAGACCTCAGGCTTGTAGCCGAACTCGATCGCCCACTTGTCGTAGGCACCCACGCGGGTGTGCTCGTAGTCGCCTTGCTCAACGCCGAGAGGGGCGTAGTTCGTGGCGTGATAGTCCATGACCGAACCCGACGGCGCGCCTTGGGTGACGCTCGCATCGTGGATCTCGTCAGGGCCATAGATCGTGGTCGCCTTCATGTTGTGGTTGAGGCCGAGGGTGTGGCCGACTTCGTGAAGGATCAGGGTCATCAGAGCCTGACGAACCATCTCGTCGATCTCTTCCTGGGGCGCGCCTTGCGCCTGAAGAGCCGTGATGCCGAAGTTCAGCTTATCCTGCATCGCTGAGCCGGCGATGCAGTGGCGGTGCTCATCATGCTCAGGCGTGATGATGTGGCCTTCTTCGTCGAACTTGTCCTCGTCCATCATCCACTCAGGCAGGCCGATCGATTCGAAGGTCTGCGAGGCGAAGACGCGGTTCTGGAGGAAGACGAGCTCCAGCATGATGTCCGCGCCGAGGATTTCGCCGGTGCGCGGGTTGGTGAAGCTCGGGCCGTAGCCGCCGAAGGGCGGGATCGGCGACGAGGTCCAGCGCAGGACGTTGTAGCGGATGTCGCCCGCGTCCCACTCGGCATCGTCAGGCTGCACCTTCACTTCGAGGGCGTTCGAGAAACCGGCCTGCTCGAAGGCTTCGTTCCAGTTGAGGACACCCTCGGCGACGATGTCGCGGTATTCGACCGGGGTCGTGTTCTCGATCCAGAAGGTGATCGGCTTGACCGGATCGGAGATCGCAGCGGCCGGGTCTTTCTTCTCGAGGCGCCAGCGGTTGATGACGTCGCGATAAGGAGCCGCTTCGTAGCTCGTCAGGTCCGTGGTCTGGTCGAAGAAGTAGCCGACGCGGTAGTCGTCAAAGCGCGGCTCGTAGCCATCGTCCGGCATTTCGATCAGCGAGTGCTGGACCTGCAGCGTGACCGAACGGGCATCGGTAACGGTCGACGAGCCGCCATTGAACGGCATCGGGTTGTTGAAGACGTAGTCGACAACGACGTCGACGTTCTCAGGATAGCCGCGGACGTCGTCATACTTCGTCTGACGCGGGTTGAGGCCGCCGAGGTTGAACTGGAACGGGCCAGCCAGCGGGTTCGGGCGGTTGATCTGGGTCAGCATCTCCGACTTGAAGAGCGGAGCTGCGGGGATGAGGTAGCGGTCGTCGCCATCATCATCGCCCTTGGTCTCGGCAACGATGTCGAGGGTGCCGATAATCGCCGGGGCGATATTGGCGTCAGCGGCCTTCGCGATCGCATTCTCAGGGTCGAAGTAATAGGATGTGTTGACTTCGTTCAGCTCGAGCGCGCCGAAATGCTTGTCGAAGCGGATGATGCGCTGGTCAGCGAAGAGGCCCTTGAAGACGCCCGCGTCGAGGACGCCGTTCTCCACATAGGTAAACGCGATGAACTCGTCGCCGAGCTGCTCCTCGGTGACTTCCATCAGGACTTCGCCGGTGTCCGCATTGCGGTAGAACGGGAAGAGGCCCTCGATCTGCTCGTAGCCTTCGGTTTTCTCCGCGATCGTCGGAAGACCTTTGTCTTCCTGAGCGTTAGCCGCGGCGAAAGCCGAAACCGTGAATGCGGAAACGGCGGCGCCAAGCAGCGCGCGCGTCTTGAGATTGCGGATCATACTATGCCCTTCCCCAGGTCCTGCCGGAACCACCGCGCCCAAAAGCGGTGCCCCCAGCCCATGTCTTAAAGATACCGTAACAAGTTGGACGCTGAGCGCAACGCTCTGGTAACAAATTCGGTATCGATGGGAGGATCGTCTGCAAGGGCTGCGCCGCGAGCGTGATTATTGCCCTGCTAACCGGAGCCTAGGACCATTGCGCCCAGCGCGATGTTCCTTATCTTCAAGGCACGTGCAAGCGGCCATTCAGGCCGCGGCAAGGAGAATTTGAATGTCAGAAACGGAACGTTTCCAGCAGCGCGCAGGCACAGGAGCCGTCGCTTATGACGAGGGCCTGAGGCGCTATATGCTTGGCGTCTACAACTACATGGCGCTTGGTATCGCAGGCACCGCACTGGTCGCCTTCGCCTTTATCATGAACCCCCAGTGGATCGCCGCGCTCGGCCCCCTGCGTATCGTCGGCTTCATCGGCGTGATCGCGCTTGGCTGGCTTGCCCCGCGCATGATCTTCTCGGCAAGCCGTGCCGTCGCGTTCGGCGCCTACGCCGCTTATGTCGCGCTTTGGGGCGTCCTGATCGGGCCGATCGTCGCAATTTATGTGGGCCTTGGCCTCGCACAGGACGTGGCGCTGGCCTTCTTCATCTCGGCCTCGATCTTCATGGCCATGTCGCTCTTCGGCTACACGACGAAGAAGGACCTCTCGCCCTGGGGCAAGTTCCTGTTCATGGCGGGTATCGGGTTCCTCGTGCTGATCGTCGCGAACTTCTTCATCCAGTCCACGGGCTTCAGCTTCCTGATCTCCGCTGGCGTGATCCTCTTCATCTCGGCGGTCACCGCCTATGAGACCCAGATGATCAAGAACCTCTACGCAGAGGGTGCTGGCGAGCAGAACGAGCGGGCCGCCATCTTCGGCGCCTTTGCCCTCTACGGCAGCTTCGTGACGCTGTTCATTCACGTCCTGAACATTCTCGGCATCATGCGCGAATAGCGCGAACGCTGATCTCAGAACGAGAAAAGCCCCGGCCATCGTGCCGGGGCTTTTTTGTTGTCAGGAAGCCGGAGCGCTTATTGGGGCTCTCGCTTCGCCTCGATGTCGTCACCGCCGGGCATGCCGACCTGGTCGAGGCCCGACAGGAGGAAGTTCGGGCTGAGCGGCATCTCCCGGAAGGCATCGAGATCGGGACCGTTGCGGTCCTTGGCGATGGTCATGGCCTCGTCGAAGGTCGAAGCCTGCTCCATGCCCAGGAGCGTCAGGGCGGCAAGGTCGAGGCGCTTCGCTGCGTTCATTTCGCCATAGGTGCCGCGGAAGCCAGCCATCTCACCGGCCTTGTCGGTCAGCTCGAGATTGTCCTGCTGGGTATCGGTCTCGTTCGAGCCGTCATTCTGACCCGTCAACGCAGCCTTGCCGTGGAAGGCTTTCAGCTGGGCGGCGAAGGCGCGGACTTCATCCGCGCCAATGGTGAGGCTTGTTGCGTCGGCCATGGGCGTTCTCCTGCGTGTCTTGGCAGGGGAACACCCGGCGGAACCAAACCGTTCAGCGCTTGCGACGTCCGCGCCATCCCGCAAGGCCGAGACCTGCAAGGAAGAGCGGCGCTGCAGCCGGGATGGGCACGGCCTGTGTGTAGATCTCGCCGAAGAACTCGTTGCCGATGTTCCCCGTGGTCTCGCGGATCTCGACACTGTCGAACGCACGGCTCGACGTGACGAAGACGAACAGGCCTGTGTCGTTGGCCGCATCGAGCATGACGCTGTCGAAGCAGTCCGTACCGTCACAAAGCGTGATCTCGAAAATAGAGTCGACAAACGCGCCATTGACGAGAGGATCGTTCTCCGCCTCCA
Organism: Parvularcula mediterranea; assembly: GCF_013085255.1. GTDB lineage: Bacteria > Pseudomonadota > Alphaproteobacteria > Caulobacterales > Parvularculaceae > Parvularcula > Parvularcula mediterranea. The sequence continues at coordinate 1,185,114 of NZ_JABFCX010000002.1, read as the reverse complement.
CGAAGTCGAACCCGAAGCCGCGGACCAGGCCGCTGAAGGTCAGGTCGAAGCTCTCCACGTTGTTTATTGCAAACTGGTTTCCGGAAATGCGGGTCGTCCAGTCCTGGCGGAAATTGAGCGAGGAGGGCGGCACGGCACTGATCGTGACGTCACCGACGACCCTCGACGAAAAGGACCCGGCAAGAATTGGGATCGGCCCTGAAGCGCTTTCGAACCCAAGAGGTTTCGCGTCCGCAGCCGACTGCACGCCGAGCGTGGCCGCATGGCCCATTCCGAAGAACGCCAGCGCCGCTGCGCCGATGGCGAGTTTTTTCATGATGATCCCCTCATTATTCCCGAGAGGAAGATAATGCGTCCGTGAACTTAGTAAACGAGCCAGCGCAGCTCAGGTCACGAGCTTCAGCTTTTTTGAATCAAAGACCTTGAGGACATTCTCAAGCTCCTGCCCGCGCTTGAGGATCTGCCCGCCCATCGAGACGACGGACCATTGGCCCTGGCGTCCCCTGAGCTTGGGGTTTTTCTCGATCCGATAGAGCGGCATTTCCGCGGCGCGGCGGAAGACGGAGAAGACCGCCCGGTCCGGGAGGTCATCGATGGCGTAGTCCTTCCAGTCACCGCTCGCGACAAAGAAGCCGTAGAGCTGCAGGAGCCTATCGAGCTCGCGGCGGTCGAAATGAACGGTCGGCGCGCGGCGCGCCTGCCCTTGGGTCTCACGCATGAGAAGAGCCTACCCCGAAACGCTTAACCGGCAAGCCTCTCCCTTTCGGCGAGGTGCCGCAGCCTGGGAACGCTCGTAACGCTCAACCCATTCTTTCACCGAGTTGATCCGGGAGACCCTTATGTCGAGCGCCACGAAATCAGACCCTGAGCTCTGGGAAGCGGTGAAGGACGAGATCATGGCCTCGGATAAGGGCGGGGATCCCGGACAGTGGTCCGCGCGTAAGGCCCAGATGGCCGTGCAGGCGTATAAAAAGCGTGGCGGCGGCTACGAGGATGATGGTGCTTCCCAGGAAGAGACTGACCTCCACGAATGGACCGAGCAGGACTGGGGCACCAAGTCGGGCGATGAGAGCCTCGAAAGCGGGGAGCGCTACCTGCCGAAGAAGGTGCGGATGCTCCTGACCGAGGACGAATACGCCCGCTCGACCCAGAAGAAGAAAAACGGCGACCAGCAGTTCGTCGACCAGCCCGGCGACGTCAAAGACAAGGTCTCGAAGATCAAAAAGGACGGGCCGACCAAGGACATGCTTCTCGAACGGGCCAAGGATCTCGGTCTCACTGGCTATTCGGACATGACCAGGGAAGAGCTTCTCGAAGCCATCGAGGAGGCCACGGACGAGAACGGGCGGAAAAAAGGCTCGAAGGTCTCCCTCGACCAGAAATCGAAAGACGCGCTCTACGGGATGGCGAAGGAGCGCGAGATCGAAGGCCGCTCGGACATGACAAAGGATGAGCTCGCCGATGCCATCGCCAACCATCCAGCGCCCTCAGACCCCAGCAGCAAGACGAAGGACGAACTCTACAAGCTTGCCGAAGAGCAGGACGTTGAGGGCCGTTCGGACATGACGAAAGCTGAACTGGCTGAAGCCCTGAAAACAAACGCTGCCTAGGAGCGCAAATCCCGAAGCCGCCCACAATCGTCCCCAGAATGGCCTCATTCATGGGCCAGTGTTTTTCTCGGCCAGGCGAGGGACTGATCCTGCCTTCGGAACATCTCGCCCCCCAGCCCCCCGAGGGCATCCCGCGTCTGGCCGCCCTGCCCTCCTGACCGGCACTTCAGCGCTTGCACGGCGCGGCAATCTGCCTAGACCCCGGCAATGGGTTCCCTCGTTTCACTTCTTGTCCCGCTGTTCGGCGCCATCCTTGTCGGCGCAGGCACCCGCGTCCTGAAGCTCTTCGACGCGGAAGACTCTCGGCGCATGTCGCGCTTTGTCTTCATGATCGCGATGCCCTTCGCGGGCTTCGAGTTCATGCGGCAGAGCCAGGTGGACGGCGAGATCTTCGTGGGGCTCGCAGCGGGCTACGTGCTCAGTCTCGCGCTCATTTCGTTTGCAGTCTTCATCCTGTCGCGGTCGATCCTTGGCCTGACGATCAGGGAAGCGGGGGCCGCAGTCTTCGCTTCGACCTGCGGCAACGCGATCTTCCTCGGCATCCCGATTGCGGCGGCGGTCGACGGGTGGGCCTCGCCTTTCCTCATCCTCGTCCTCTTCGAAGGCACGGTGGTCTTTGCCATCGCCTCCGCGCTCATGACCTGGCCCGAAGGCGAGGCTGCGAGCGGCGAGGCAAGCGTGCTGACGACCGTCCGGCAGGCGGTGCTCCGTTCGATCAGGAGCCCGATCGTGGTGGGCACGTCCCTTGGCCTCATCGCTTCGCTCGTCAGGTTCGAGCCGCCCGCGCCGGTCCAGGGGTTCCTCGGCTTCATGGCCCAGACCGCGGGGCCGGTGGGCCTCTTCGTGCTCGGCCTCAACGCTGCTGACCTTCTCCTCAGCCGAAAGGTCGGCGAGCTGAAGGGCGCAGCGCTCCTTCTCCCCTTCAAGCTGGTGATCTTCCCAGGCGTGACAGCCGGGCTCGTCTGGCTCTTCACGGGAGATCCCACCGCGACATCCGTCGCCGCGCTCTTCACTGGCCTGCCGCCAGCGGTTGCCTCGATCGTCCTGGCCTCGGTCTACCGCCAGTGGATCGGTGGTGTCTCAGGTGTGGTTGCCATCGGCACGTCGCTGGGCCTCCTGACCCTCACGGCCTATCTGACCTTTGTCTTACCGGGATGATTGTTGCACCGCAGCACGGCGCCGTGCATGATGGTGTCACATAAGGGTCGCGAATGACCTGAGGAGGCCAAGGCGTTGGACGAAATCAAGAGCATCGGCGTGATCGGCGCGGGCCAGATGGGAAGCGGCATCGCGCATGTCTTCGCGCTGGCTGGGTTCGATATCCACCTCCATGACGTCAACGCAGGCGCCATCGACCAGGCCAAAGGTCTGATCGACAAGAACCTCGGCAGGCAGCTCCTCAAGGGCAAGATCACCGAAGAGGAGAAAGCCTCCGCCCTCGCGCACATCGCCGGGGCACCGAAGCTCGACCAACTCTCCGCATGCGACATCGTCATCGAAGCGGCGACGGAAAACATCGAACTCAAGAAGGCCATCTTCCGTGAGCTGAGCGAAGTGCTCGAGCCCGGCTCGATTATCGCGACGAACACCTCGTCGATCTCGATCACGGCCCTCGCCGCCGTCACCGACAGGCCCGACCGGTTCATCGGCCTTCACTTCATGAACCCGGTGCCAGTGATGAAACTCGTGGAAGTCATCCGCGGTATCGCCACGTCCGAGCAGACCTTCGAAGCCGCCAAGGGCCTCGTCGACAAGCTCGACAAGACAATGGCCGTGTCCGAGGACTACCCGGCCTTCATCGTCAACCGCATCCTGATGCCGATGATCAACGAGGCAATCTACTGTCTCTACGAAGGTGTCGGCACGGTGGACGCGATCGACACCGGCATGAAGCTCGGTGCCAACCATCCGATGGGCCCTCTTCAGCTTGCTGACTTTATCGGCCTCGATACCTGCCTGTCGATCATGCAGGTCCTCTATGACGGCTTGGCTGACTCCAAATACCGTCCGTGCCCGCTGCTTGTGAAATATGTCGAAGCAGGATGGCTCGGACGCAAGTCTGGCCGCGGCTTCTACGACTACAAGGGCGAGGTCCCGGTCCCGACCCGCTAATCAGCAGGCGCTTCGTCCCAGGTGAGGCCCTCGCTCTCAAGCCATTGCGCCCTGTCCGCAAGGATCGCCTCGAAGTCACCGTCCAGCGAGACAACGCTCCACGCCACGTCCTGCACATGGTCATAGATAACCTGCGCCGACCACGGACCATTGTTTCCGCTCTGCCATGAGATACGGCGGGTGTTGCCCTCGCGGTCCGTCACGGTCTCGAACCTTCCCCCGAGGGTATAGTCCTGTTCCTCCGTCGTGACGGCCATCAGCGCTTCACGTCTGGCTTCATCGAAGCGCCGTGAGACGAAAGGCAGGCGCGAGAGCTTGATGATGTCCTCAGGGGTTGCGGCCAGCCCACCTGCGCAGGAGATAAAGTCCGGAAGCGGAAGATAGGGCGTCTCCGTCTGAGGGATGCCATCCCGGTCGAGATCTCCGATGAAAACGTAGGAATCGCGCATCCTTGCAGGGCGAAGGACCTCGCGCTGGATCAGCTTCGTGATCGGCTTATCGCTCGCCTCCTCGAGGATCGCCTGGATGATCACCCAGTTGGTCTGAACGTAATCGAAGGTCGTGTCCGGAGCATCGTCCGTGGCTTCGGTGGCGAACCGGTTTGCCGCGTCGAGCGCAGGCATGGAGGCCTCGGCCACTGACCGGTCCTGAAGCAATGCAGCGACAGCGCCGTCTGCAATCCCGGCACGGTTCGCGAGGAGCTGGCGCAAGGTCACCTCCGGGCGAACACCGTCATAGCCTGGGAGCAGCTCTCCGATCGGGCTGTCGAGGTAGAGCTTGCCGCGCTTCTCTAGGCTCAGGGCCGCCAGCGTGCAGGCCACCTTGCCGATGGAGCCGACCTGATAGGCTTCGCCGGAGACACCATCGCCAAGGACCCTGATCTCTGGCTTCGCACCGCCCTTCTGGACAGCGATCACCGCGCCGCCTGCCAGTGCCTGCGAGGCGCTGAACGAGACAGAGAGGAGAGCTGCCGCGAGTGCCTTCATGGGTGATGTCCTTCGTTTGTGCAGGCGTTCATGGATATGTGCCTTTTAAGTGCCACCTTCCTTCGCCATGACGGGGACGTAAGACGACCTGCCCCCGATGTGGAGATGTGATGCGACGAACTCTCGCCCTTGGTCTCGTGACAGGCGCGCTGCTCGCAGCCTGCGAAACCGTTCCCGCCGATAGCGCTTCGGTGTCCGCGCCCCGCGGGCCGCTGTTCTCCGACTATCAGGGAACGCCTGAGATCATGCGCCGGTCAGGTGCGCCCTCCGACGAAGCGCGTGGGACGGTCTTTGACGACCAGAACCGCAACGGCACGCAGGATGAGGACGAGCCCGGTGTCAGGGGCGTCAAGGTCTCGAATGGCCGGGAAGTTGTCCTCACAGGCGCCGATGGCAGCTACAGCCTGCCCGCGCGGGATGACATGGCGGTCTTCGTGATCCAGCCTTCGGGCTATCAGGTACCCCACAACCAGAACTGGGTCCCGCAGTTCGCCTACCAGCATAAGCCATCGGGGTCTCCGAAGCCGCTAAGGTATGGCGGCCTTCCAGCCACCGGCCCGCTGCCATCCGAGATCAATTTCCCCCTCATCCGCACAGGGACGAGTGACAACTATCGCTGCGCGATCCTTGGCGACACTCAGACTTATGCCAATCAGGAGATCGGCTATTTCCGGGATTCGACTGTCGACGACATCCTGGATCGTCCTGAGGCTGAGCATCCTGCCTGCATCGTGGCCGTTGGCGACGTCATGGGTGATGATTTGGGCCTGATCCCGCGCATGGCGGAGGTCATCGGCACGCTGAGGGCTCCCCAATGGTGGATCCACGGCAACCACGATCTCGATTTCGATGCTGACTATGATGAGGACTCCGCGGATAGCTGGCGGAGGCTCTGGGGACCGAACTATTACGCGTTCGAGATCGGTGATGTGCTTTTCATCGCCCTCGACAATGTGGTCTATCCGTGCACGCAGGAAGATGTTGCCTACGAGGCATGGCCGGTCAAATGGTTCGACGAGGCGCAGATGGCGCGGCGCTTCTGCACCGACGACAAGAACAAGCGCTACAACGGCCGCATCACGACCGACCAGATGGCGTTTGTCGAGAACCTCCTTGCCCTGACGGATGAGAACAAGCTGGTGGTCTATGCCCACCACATCCCCTTCGTAACCTTCTTCGACCAGACCGCAGGCGCCCACCAGACGGACAATGTGCGGGAGCTCTATGCACTGACCGAGGGACGCGAGGCGCTGTCGCTCTCAGGTCATACGCACACGACCGAAAACTTCGCGCCTGGCGACAGCTTTGAAGGCTGGGAAAAGATGGTCGGCGTCGAAAGCCTGCCCTTCCGGCACATCATTGCAGGGGCCGCTTCTGGCGCATGGTACAATGGCGACTTCGACCATCACGGGGTGCCGATGGCGCTCCAGCGGATGGGCGCACCGCGCGGCTGGCTGAGCCTCGATTTTGACGGTGCAACGTACAAAGAGCGCTACATCGGCTCCAATGTCGGCCGTGAGCGGAGCATGTGGGTCTCGGTCAACACGCCGATCTTCAGGAGCTGGTACACCCAGATCATGGCATGGCGTGATACGCCGAGGAACCGCCGCGATCCCGTCCCGCCTCTCTCCATCAATGACCTGCCTGACGTGAAGATCCTGACGCCGCGGGACCTGTCGCGCGGCACCTTCCTAACGGCGAACATCTGGGACGGCTCCACCGAGACGCGCGCTGAGGTCATCATCGGTGAGCGGACGATCACAATGGAGAGGACTCAGGAAGCGCAAGGCGAGGCGGCGAGGATCGGCGCTGAATGGGCTGACCCCTTCGCCGCCCAACGCCAGCTCTCCGTCGCCCGCTATGCGCTGGAAAGCCGCTCAGGCATCGAGCGCAACCAGGGCTGGGAAGCCTACAAGGGCAATCGCTTCGGTCCCTCCACCCCGCAGCCGCAGGGCTCGGTCGCTGACCGCAACAGCCACCTCTGGCGTGCGCGCCTGCCTGACGACCTGCCCCAAGGCGTTCACGTCGCAAGGGTCCGGGCGACCGATCGCCACGGCCGGGTCACGGAGGACACGACCGTCCTCGAAGTCCGGGATATCCAGCCCCCTGCACGGTTCAGGAACGATGTCTTCGAAGCTGTCGAAAACGGCCCGCCTGTGAGGTGACAATGTCGCGCTTTCGCCCTATCCTTACCCCAAGGTTAAGGGCGCGAAGCGGGCATGATGGCATGGCCGCACGCCAGCAGGGCAGACGGTCATGCGTGAACTCGGAAACGTTGCGGAATTTCTCGGCCAGGCGGTCACGCTGCTCGGCGGGTTCTTCGACTTTCTCGGCCTGACAGGCATCGTCCTGTTCGTCATGTCGCTGGTGCTGCTGGCGCTGACGGGATCGTTCTCTCCGCTGCCCAAGCTTGCCAACTATCTGACCGTCGTGGTGCTGGTCGCGTGCATCCTGCTCTTCGGGCTGCAGGGCGTTGGCGACATGCAGGACAAGATCAATGCCCTTGGACCCTATCTCGCCGTGATGCTGGCGCCGGTGGTGGCGCTCTACGTCATCCGCGGCGTGTTCGGCGCGGTCTTCAAAGGCCGTTCTGAGACCCAGCAGCTGAAAGAAGCCGTCACCGAGCTGACCGAGCAGGTCGCAGCCCTGCGCCGCGACCGTCAGGGTGAGCGCCTCGAGACCCGCGAGATGCTGACCATCGAGGCGGAGGCGAAGCCGGCTTTGAAGGCGGAGCAAATGCCCCGCCGCCTCGTTCGCCGGCTTCCGCGCTCTTAAGGCAGTTGCGCCGAGGGCGTTGAAAGCGACAGCGCCTTCTCCTCGTCATCCATATCCGCACCTATCGCTTCGAAGAGCGGCGTGGTCATGTATCGCTCCGCCGTATCAGGCAGCATACAGAGGATCACACTCCCTTTCTCGGCACGCTCCGCCAGCTTCCGCGCGACGGCAAAGGTCGAACCGCCCGAAATCCCCGTCATGATCCCTTCCTTGGCCGCAAGATCGAGGGCACCCTTCATGCCCTCCGCGCCCGTCACGGGGAGGAGTTCGTCATAGTACGAATGATCGACGGACTCCTGCAGGACCTTCGGGATGAAATCAGGGCTCCACCCTTGGATCGGGTGCGGTTGCCAGGCCGGGTGGCTGCCTGCGGCTGAGCCGTCTTCGTGGCGCTCCTGGGGCTTGCCGCTTTCGAGCATGGGGGCGAGGTCAGGTTCGGAGAGGCCGATCTTCACCTCCGGGCGCTCCTTCTTCAGGACCCGCGCCACGCCGGTGACCGTGCCGCCGGTGCCAAAGCCCGTGACGAACCAGTCGAGCCGCTTGCCTTGGAAATCACGGATGATCTCCCGGCCGGTGGTGGCCTCGTGGATGTCGGCATTGGCTTCGTTCTCGAACTGCCGGGCGTAGAACCAGCCGTTCTTCTCGGCGAGCTCCTTGGCCTTGGTGACCATGCCCGAGCCCTTTTCGGCTTTGGGCGTCACAATGACCTTGGCGCCGAAATAGCGCATCAGCTTGCGCCGCTCGACCGAGAAGCTCTCGGCCATGGTGATGACGAGCGGATACCCCTTGGCTGCGCAGACCATGGCGAGGCCGATTCCGGTGTTGCCTGACGTCGCTTCGACCACGGTCTGGCCGGGCTTAAGCGCGCCTGTCTTCTCAGCATGCTCGATGATCGCGATGGCGAGGCGGTCCTTCACGCTCGAAGCAGGGTTGAAGAACTCAGCCTTCACATAGATGTCGACGCCTTTAGGGGAGAGGCGCTGGAGCTTGACCGCAGGCGTGTCGCCGATCGTGTCGACGATCGAGGCATAGGTTTTCCCGCGGCCTTCGGTGGTGCGTGGCGAGGTCATGGGCAGCTCCTTCGTTTGTCCGTGCCCGGTCATGTGCAACTTCAGCGCTCCGAAGCAAGGAAGTCGCGCACCCCCCCCTCGACAGGTGGGCTTTGCCGTTTCACAATAAATCGCGAGGGAAGCGAGCGAGCCAATCCATGAAAACTCTGGTCACGGTGATCATCCTCACCGCCTTGACGTTTTTCGTCCACGAGGCGGGTCACGGGCTCGCCTACGACCTGCTCGGCTATGACCAGGTGCGCATCAACATCAACAGCGCAGGGCCCATCGGCGGGGTCAACTCGACCAGCGACGCGATTGTCGGCGCGATCACGGGCCCCATGGTCACTCTGGTTCAGGCTATCTTCTTCGCGCTCGTCGCGAGGGCGACGGGCAGTGTCTTTGCGTTCTGGGGCGTCTTCACCGCCTTCATGATGCGCCTGATGGCGCAGGTCATCTCCTTCAAGAGCCCTAATGACGAAATGCGGGTCAGCGAGATGATCGGCATCGGCGCGTGGACCGTGCCGATCGCTATGATGGTCGTGCTCCTCATCCTCATGCTCTGGGCCGGCCGGGCATCGAAGCCGGGGGTCGGGAGGATTATCCTCGCATGGATCGCATTCACGATTGCGATTTCAGGGATCGTGCTAGGCGAAGCCTATGTTCCTGACCTGGTGATCTAGAGGACGACCGATGATCGAGCTTTTTTCGAATCCCGCGGCCTGGGCCGCATTGCTGACGCTTGTGGTGATGGAAGTCGTGCTCGGCATCGACAACCTCATCTTCATCTCGGTGCTGACCAACAAGCTGCCTGAGCACCAGCGCAAACGCGCCCGGCGTATCGGCATCGGCGGGGCGGCGGTCCTGCGGCTCGTATTCCTGAGCCTTGTGACGGTGATCATCGGGCTGAAGCAGACGCTGTTCGAAGCCTTCGGGCACGAATTCTCCTGGAAAGACATTATCCTGATCGCAGGCGGGCTGTTCCTCGTCTTCAAGGCAACGCGGGAGATCCATGAGAAGACCGACCCTGAGGAGCATCATCTCGCCCATGCGGCAGGCAAAGCCGCTGGCACAGCGACGATGGCATCCGTCGTCGTTCAGATCCTGATCCTCGATGCTGTCTTCTCGATCGACTCGATCCTGACCGCGATCGGCATGACCGAGTTCATCGCCGTCATGTATGTCGCGATCATCATTGCAGTGGCCGTCATGCTGATTGCCGCTGACCCGGTGGGCAACTTCATCGAGAAGAACCCCACCGTGGTGATGCTGGCCCTCGCCTTCCTCCTGCTGATCGGCACGGTGTTGATCGCCGAAGGCTTCGGAGCCCACGTACCCAAGGGCTACATCTACGCAGCGATGGCGTTCTCCGCCTTTGTCGAGGGTCTCAACATGATGATGCGCCGCGCGAAGCGAAAGGCGCTGGCCGAAGGCAAGCCGGTCGAGAACGGCCCCGGCGTGGAGGTCGGCGCGATCCAGCAGAAGCGCGATGGCGGCGGCGCAGCAGCCGCGCCTGCCGAGTAGAGCGAGACAGTGACCGACGTCGTCATCATGATCGCTTTGGCGGCGTTGGCAGTCACGCTATTTTCGGGGTTACTTCTGAGCCAGCGGTGGCTCTCGAGTTTCGTGCAACTGATACTCGTCGCCCTGCCCGCGTGTGCCTTCGCCTACTACTTCTGGTACGACTGGTTCGAAGCTGATCCGCTCGATGATGCGGATCGCTTCGGAAAGGCTGCGATGTTTTTCTATTCGCTTGGCGCGAGCACCCTTTCCACTCTGGCGTGGGTGCTTACGAGACCACGTGCTTAGTACTTGGCGAGGCTGTCCAGCGCCCGGCGGGCGTTGAGGACCTTCTCGGGCTCTTCGCCTTCGGCATCGACGGTCGCCTGGGCTTCGTCGCGCTCGGAAGTGAGCGTGTCGCCTTGCAGGTCGCTTTCGTTGATCGCCTTCTCGGCGAGGACCGTCAGGCCGCTCGTGCCGACGTCAGCAAAGCCGCCGCGGACATAGGTGCGGGTCACTTCACCGCCCTGGTGCACTTCCAGAAGGCCCGGCGAGAGCGTTGCCATCAGCGGGGCGTGGCCCGCGCGGACTTCGAAGGTGCCCTCAGTACCAGGGACGACAACAGCGTCGACATCGCCGCTGAAGAGCTCGCGTTCGGGGGAGACGAGGGAGAAGGCAAACTGGGCCATGGGATCACCAGGTAAAGATCGGGAGGGCGGGATCGCCCGTTTCCGGCAGGTTCAAAAGGAAAAGGGCGCTCAAAGCAAGCGCCCTTCGTCAAAGGTCAAACTCTGGCACGGTCCTTGCCGATTACACCTCCTGAGGGAGGGGTCAGGGCGAGGTTCCCGTTCTGGGCGTCAGGCGCTTCAGCTGAAACGGCCTGACATGTTCAGGACGAGATCCGCCGCGAGGAAGGTCGAGCCAAGCACGGCCACGCCGAGAATGGCATAGACCACGCCGCGACCACGCTCGCGACGCAGTTCCTCACGCTGAAGACCCGCTTGGATCCAGAGTTTGTCGAGGAAGGTCACAATCATGTCGGTCTCCGCAATCGCCTGTATCTAGTGATTGCAAAGGCCGTGCCTAGGGGGCTGGTTCGTGCCCCCAAGGCAAATGTGATTGACGTGGCGTTACCGCCACGCACAAAATTTAAGCAGCTTCCGCCATCTTCTCGGCTTTGGCGATCGCGTCATCGATACCGCCGCACATGTAAAAGGCCTGCTCAGGCAGGTGGTCATACTCGCCAGCCACGAGAGCCTTGAACGACTTGATCGTGTCTTCGAGCGGCACCTGGACACCCGGTGAACCGGTGAAGACCTCAGCAACGTCGAACGGCTGCGAGAGGAAGCGCTCAACCTTACGCGCACGCGCAACGGTGAGTTTGTCCTCTTCGGAGAGCTCGTCCATGCCGAGGATCGCGATGATGTCCTGCAGCGACTTGTAGCGCTGGAGGATGTTCTGGACCGAACGGGCCACCTCGTAATGCTCTTCACCGACGACACGCGGGTCGAGGATCCGCGAGGTGGAGTCGAGCGGGTCAACCGCCGGGTAGATGCCCTTCTCGGAGATCGCACGGTTGAGAACCGTGGTCGCGTCGAGGTGGGCGAAGGTCGTGGCCGGGGCCGGGTCGGTGAGGTCGTCTGCAGGGACGTAGACAGCCTGAACCGAGGTGATCGAGCCCTTGGTGGTCGTGGTGATCCGCTCCTGCATCGCGCCCATGTCGGTGGCGAGCGTCGGCTGGTAGCCCACGGCCGAAGGGATACGGCCAAGGAGCGCCGACACTTCTGAACCCGCCTGGGTGAAGCGGAAGATGTTGTCGACGAAGAAGAGAACGTCCTGGCCCTGGTCGCGGAAGTGCTCAGCAACGGTCAGGCCGGTGAGCGCGACACGTGCACGGGCACCGGGCGGTTCGTTCATCTGGCCGTAGATCAGCGAGGCTTTCGAGCCTTCAGCCGAACCGCCATTTTCCGCCGGGTTCTTGTTCACGTTCGACTCGATCATCTCCCAGTAAAGGTCGTTGCCTTCACGGGTCCGCTCGCCAACGCCAGCGAAGACCGAGTAACCGCCGTGCACTTTGGCGATGTTGTTGATGAGTTCCTGGATCAGAACCGTCTTGCCGACGCCTGCGCCGCCGAAGAGGCCGATCTTACCGCCACGCGCGTAGGGGCAGAGAAGGTCGATGACCTTGATGCCGGTGGCGAGGATTTCCGATTCCGTCGACTGCTCGACGAAGGGAGGGGCTTCGGCGTGGATCGGGCGTTTCACGTCCGATGGGATCGGGCCCATGTCGTCCACCGGCTCGCCGATGACGTTCATGATACGGCCGAGGGTGCCTTCGCCGACCGGGACCTGAATGGCGTCGCCGGTGTCTTTGACTTCCTGGCCGCGGACAAGACCTTCAGTCGAGTCCATGGCGATGGTGCGGACGGTGTTCTGGCCGAGGTGCTGGGCAACCTCGAGGACCAGGCGGTTGCCGCCATTGTCAGTTTCGAGCGCGTTCAGGATCGCCGGGAGGTGTTCGTCGAATTCGACGTCCACGACCGCGCCGATCACCTGTGCGATTTTTCCTTGTGTCATTCGTGACCTCTTCGTTCTGAGCGGGTCGCTAGCACCAGCTTCCCGCCTTTTCTATGGGTTTTTGGCCCCTTCGGCGGAGATTGCTGCGTTCCAGGCCTCGCCATGGTGCGATGCGGTGAGGACCTCTGAAATCTCGCCGAAATTCTCGATAGTTTCGCGGAGTGACGTGCGCCTGAGCTTCCTGTGCTCGGACGCGAGGTCATGTGGCTCCACGCCAATAAATTCTTGGATTTGCTTGAGCTTCGCAGCCTGCTCATCAGGTGAGCCTGCGAAGAAGCCTTCATAGGTGATGGTCATCGTGTCGCCCTGGTGGCTGTCACGGGTCTCGAGGAGCTCAGCGTTCTCGTTGGCGATCACGTCGAGTTCCCAGATGATTCGTTCTGGATCGAGGCGGACGGTCTGCGCTTTGGTCGCGGCTTTGTCCTTATCCGCTACCACGCCAGTGGCTTCGAGGAGCCGGGTTGAGACGTGACGGTCGATGATATTCTCGCGGATCAGAATCAGGAGCGCAATGTCTGGCCGCGCTTTGAAATAGCCGACGCCCTCCATGCGGCGGAAGTTCATCTCGAACTCCTTGAAGCCGATCGAGCGAACTTCGCTCCTCCTGCGGAAGTGGCGGTCCTTGCCTGCCTTGAGGCGCGCGGCGAAGGATGCCCCCTGCCCTGCGTAGAACGCAGCGCGGCTCGACAGCATCCAGTCGAGATAGGGGCCAACCCCTGAAAAGCGCGGTTTGATATGCTTGCCCGGAAGGGTCCAGGGCCCAAGCACCTCACCATAGTTCACAACATGGGGGTGCTGGTTCAGGACTTGGGCGAAGAAGTTCGAACCCGAGCGGCCATTGGTGAGGATCGCGTGACGCTTCATCGCCTGGCCGGTCGGTCCCTCTTGTGAGGTCGCCGGCCGCCAAGCCGCCCGGATGCGGCCTTCGCGGCGGGACCTCTGGCTCGTTAGACGCTCTCGGCGCCTGCGATGATCTCGACCAGCTCGGTCGTGATCTGCGCCTGGCGGGCGCGGTTGTACTGAAGGTTCAGCTTGTCGATCATGTCGCCAGCATTGCGCGTGGCGTTGTCCATGGCCGACATGCGGGCGCCTTGCTCCGACGCTGCGTTCTCGAGCAGTGCACGGAAGACCTGCACGGCGACGTAGCGCGGCAGCAGGGTTTCGAGGATCTCTTCTTCACCCGGCTCGTACTCGTAAGGCGCAGCGATTTTCTCATCGCCTTCGACCTCGGGTGGTTGCGCAGGGATGATCTGCAGCGCGGTTGGGACCTGAGAGATCACCGACTGGTATTCGCCGAAGAAGATGTGCGCTTTGTCGAACGCGCCGTCTTCATACATCTCGAGGAGTTTCTCGGAGATGGCCGAAGCCTGGTCGAAGCCGACGGTTTTGACGTTTTCGAAGGTCGTGTGCTCGATGATCAGGTCGGCGTAGAGGCGCTTGAGCTGCTCATAGCCCTTCTTGCCGACGGTCATGATCTTCACCGTCTTGCCTTCACTCTGCATGCGGACAATGGTCTCGCGCGCGAGGCGGACAATCGAGGAGTTGAAGCCGCCGCAAAGGCCGCGCTCGGATGTCGCGACGACCAGGAGGTGCGTCTTGTCCTCGCCCGTACCCGTCAGGAGCTTCGGCCCCGGCGCGCCCGGCGTCATGCCAGCGGCGAGGTTCGCGAGCACCGTCTCGATACGCTCAGCATAGGGACGGCCCGCGCGAGCGGCATCTTCCGCCCGGCGCAGCTTGGCCGCGGCGACCATCTGCATGGCCTTGGTGATCTTCTGGGTCGACTTGACCGAGACGATCCGGTTTTTGAGGTCTTTCAAGCTAGGCATAGCTGTCTCTATTCATTCGTACCGGGAGAAAGTCGCCGTGAGGTCCGTTGCGATTTTCTGATCCATTTGTTCAGCACGCGTCAACAGACCGCTGAATCGTGCTTTGAGAGCATCATAGGCAGCACCATCACAGACGTGGAAATCCACGATCGTGTGCTCTCCGCCGCGCAGTTCTTCACCGAAGATCGTGATACCATCTTCGCAAGCATATTCGGACGAGCCCCACTCGACATCGGCAAGCGCCGCCTCATCCAAGAGCCGCTGAGAATCAGCTCGTGAGAGCTCCTCAGCCCAAACCTCTACAAACACTTCGCTCTTAGTCACGCCATCGATAGCTGATAGAAGCTCCCGACTGCTCCGACCACGGACAACCCTGAGCTCGGCAAATTCTCGACGCGAACCCTTTGGCTCGAGTTGAGGTTCACTCATGTTCTGGAGTGTAACCATGATAACAGGGTCAAAAGCGGGCGCGACAACGAACCGTGCACCATCTCGCTGACCAAAATCACGCGTGAGCGAAACATAAGGCTGTTTCCCGTCGAGGTAGAGCCTGTTTAAAATCGTCAGGATTTGGCTGTAGAAGTCGAACTCAGCTTCGGGCCCTGTCGCTATCGTCACGCAAGGCTCGCAGGTCTCGTCACTGACGGGCGGCTGGACGGAAGCGCAGGCAGAGACGAGTACAAGACTCGCCGCAAAAAGCACTCCCGAGATCCCAGCGCCGGTCATGGAAAGTCCTTACGCGAACGACTTGGTGAAGGCTTCGAGGATATCCGTCAGTTTCTTGTCGGTATCGTCGGAGACTTTCTTCTCGGTGCGGATGGTCGTGAGGATGTCCGCGTGCTGGCTGTGCATGTGGCGGAGGAACTCTTCTTCGAACTCACCGACTTTCGCGGTCTCGATCCGGTCGAGATAGCCGCGGGTACCGGCGAAGATCACGACGACCTGCTCTTCGACCTGCAGCGGTGAGTATTGCGGCTGCTTGAGGAGCTCGGTCAGGCGTGCACCGCGGTTGAGCGTCGCTTGGGTTGCGGCGTCGAGGTCCGAGCCGAACTGGGCGAAGGCTGCAAGCTCACGGTACTGAGCAAGCTCACCCTTAATCTTACCGGCAACCTGCTTCATCGCCTTGATCTGGGCGGCCGAGCCGACGCGGCTGACCGAGAGGCCGACGTTCACAGCGGGACGGATGCCCTGGAAGAAGAGGTCCGTCTCGAGGAAGATCTGGCCGTCGGTGATCGAGATCACGTTGGTCGGGATGTAGGCCGAGACGTCGTTGGCCTGGGTTTCAATGATCGGCAGGGCCGTCAGCGAACCGGAACCGTGGTCTTCGTTGAGCTTCGCCGCGCGCTCGAGGAGGCGGGAGTGAAGGTAGAAGACGTCACCCGGGAACGCTTCGCGGCCCGGCGGGCGGCGGAGGAGGAGCGACATCTGACGGTAGGCGACGGCCTGCTTTGAGAGGTCGTCGTGGACGATCACGGCGTGCATGCCATTGTCGCGGAAATACTCACCCATCGCGGTGCCGGCGAACGGCGCGAGGAACTGGAGTGGTGCCGGATCCGACGCGGTCGCAGCGACGACGATCGTGTAGTCGAGGGCGCCATTGTCCTGGAGCGTCTTGACGATCTGGGCGACGGTCGAACGCTTCTGGCCGATGGCGACGTAGATGCAGAAGAGCTTGCCTGAATCGTCCGAAGCCGCAGCGTTCGGCTCTTTCTGGTTGAGCATGGCGTCGACACAGATGGCGGTCTTGCCGGTCTGGCGGTCGCCAATGACGAGCTCGCGCTGGCCACGGCCAACCGGGATCATGGCGTCGATGGCCTTGATGCCCGTCTGCACCGGTTCGTGCACCGATTTACGCGGCAGGATGCCCGGGGCCTTCACATCGACGAGGCGACGCTCGGTGGCTTCGATGGGGCCCTTGCCGTCCAGCGGATTGCCGAGCGGGTCGACGACGCGGCCAAGGAGGCCCTTGCCGACGGGGACGTCCACAATGGCTTCGGTCCGCTTGACCGTCTGGCCCTCGGCGATGCCCTGGTCGTTGCCGAAGATAACGACACCGACATTATCTTCTTCGAGGTTCAGCGCCATGCCTTTCACGCCGCCTTCGAACTCGACCATCTCGCCTGCGCGGACATTGTCGAGGCCGTAGACGCGGGCGATGCCGTCGCCGACAGACAGAACCTGACCGATCTCGGAGACCTCGGCGTCCTTGCCGAAGTCCTTGATCTGGCTCTTCAGGATAGAGCTGATTTCGGACGCGTTGAGTTCCATTCGCTTACGCCTCTTTCAGTCGGGCGCGCATCCGCGCCAGTTTGGTCTTGAGTGATGAATCGATCATGCGGCTGCCGATCTTGACGATCAGGCCACCGAGGAGGTCGGGGTCGGTGCGGGCATCGAGGGTGACGTCCTTGCCGACGGAGGCGCGGATCTGCGCCTTGAGGTCGTTGAGCTGGTCATCGCTCAGCGGGTGGGCCGAGACCACTTCCGCCGCGACTTCGCCGCGGGCTTCCGCCGCGATGCGTTTGAAATCGGTGATGATCGTGGTGAGCAGGGTCAGGCGACCCTTGGCGGCGACCAGCTGGATGAAGTTCGAGGTCAGCGCATCGGCCTTGCCGTCCAGAAGAGCCTTCATGCCCTCTTTCTTGGCGTCAGCGGAGAAAGCCGGGCTCTGCACGAGGCGGCGAAGGTCGTCGCTATCATTATAGGCGCTGCGCAAAGCGTCGAGGTCGGCTTCAGCTTTCTCAAGCTTCCCCTCATCGCGGGCGAGCTCGAAGAAGGCGCTGGCGTAACGTTCAGCGATTTCGGACCGTGAGTCGGCCATTCGTTATCATTCTCCGTCACGGGTGGCCGCTGATCCGGTAGGGTGCGAAAAGCGGCGTCGGAATGGGTTGCAGCGGAAGACCTCCGCGCATCGCGGCGCGGCTAGCACTCGTTATTCGCGGATGCAATGCGTCCGGGTGGAGAAGTGGCGGGTATCAGAAGGGGGAGCGCTCACGATGGGTTTCGAGATGATCTGGCCGAGCCTTGTGTGCATGACCTTCGCGGTGGGACTGGTCTGGGCCGAGTACCGCGGGAAGCGCCGGGAGCAGTGGCTTTTCAAGCCGATGGCAGCTGCATTCTTCATCATTCAGGCCGGGATGATTGGGCCATTCGGCGAGCCCTATGGGCGCTTCATTTTTGCAGGGCTTATTCTTTCCGCGCTTGGCGACCTTCTGCTGCTTCCGAGGGATAAGTCGCTGGCCCTCAAGGCAGGGATGCTGGCCTTCGGGCTGGCACACGTCGCATACATTTGCGGCTTCATCTGGTTTCCCATTTACGACCTCTCGCCTTTGACGGTCGTCGGAGCCGTGATCACGTTCGCACTCGTAACGGGCGTCTGGCTGTGGGCGCATTTCAGGTTTCCCGGAGAACACGAGCTTTCCGTGATGCTCTACGCACCTGTCATCGGCACGATGGTCGCGAGCGCATTTCATGTAGCGGACCGTGCACTTCCCATCTGGATCGTCGCAGCAGCTCTGATGTTCGCTGTCTCCGACCTCTTCGTGGCGCGGGATCGGTTTGTTGTGCGGGAGCCTCGGAACAATCTCATCATCACCCCGCTCTATTTCGGGGCGCAGTGCCTCTTTGCACTGTCCATCGCGGCTGCAGGGCCGGGCGGAGCAGGCTAGGCGTCCTTCAGAAAAAGGAGAGTCCCATGACCGGAACCGCCCTTATCACCGGCGCATCGAGCGGCATTGGCCTCGAGCTGGCGCGCATCCACGCCAGGCGCAAAGGCAACCTCGTCATCGTCGCCCGGTCGGTCGGCAAGCTAGAGGAGCTGAAGAGCGAGCTTGAATCACAGCACGGCATCTCCGTCCTCGTCATCGCCGAGGACCTCTCCTCCGTGGGCGCCGCGAAGAGAATCCACGACCGCGTGCAGGCCGAGGGCATCGAGATCGAGGTGCTGATCAACAATGCAGGCTTTGGCGGTCAGGGCGCGTTCATCGAACGGGACTGGGAAGCGGACCGGGACATGATCGAGGTCAATGTCATCGCTCTCTCCGAGCTCTGCCGGTTCTTCATCCCGCATATGGTTGCGCGCAATAAAGGCCGGGTACTGAACGTCTCGTCGACGGCTGCGCTCATCCCAGGGCCCTTGCAGGCCACCTATTTCGCCACGAAGGCCTTCGTGACGTCTCTCTCCAATGCTCTGCATGAAGAGCTTCGTAAGACAAAGGTCACCGTGACGGCGCTCATGCCCGGTGCGACGGAGACGGGCTTTGCCAGCGAAGCGGGCCTCGAAGGCACGGAGCTCTTCAAGGAGACAGCCTCCGCAGCGAGTGTCGCGAAGGCAGGCTATAGTGCGATGATGGCAGGCAAGCTCAACGTCATCGCAGGGGTGCCGTTCGCGCGCAGGATCACCTACGCGCTCCTCCCCTTCATCCCGAAAAGCCGGGTCCTCCGCGTGGTGCGGAAGACCCAAGAAACAGGCTGATCAGTCGTCTGACTTCTCAGGCTCAGGATCCTCCCGGCGGGCCAGCGTCTCTTCGCCGGGCAGGAGGCTGGCCAGCGCAGGCTCATGGCCCTCCGATGCGCTGAGGCGCAGGACGTAGCGGGTCAGGATAACGCCGTAGACGAGCTTAGAGAAGACGTCGGCCACTGTATACATCCACTGGCGCACCACGACCCCGCCGCCTTCGTCAGCGAACGCAGGAACCATGTAGGCGACGGCGTAGAGGCCCCAGAAGAAGAGGAAATAGAGGAAGATTTTGCCCGACCATGGCTTGAGGTCTTCCGGTGCCCGCGCTGCGCCCTTGTCGAGGACGCCCTTCACGGCGATCACGAGGTACACGAACGGAAGGGTACTGATCGCGCCCCAGAGCAGCATCATGCCGACATTCGCGTGCTCGTAGAACTGACCGATCAGTCCCGTGATGATCATCAGCTCCGCCGCGATGACGAGCTTGGCAAAGGTGCCCATGAACTCATCGCGCCTGATCCCCATGGCGAGGAGAAGCTGCACGAGGAGCAGCGGGATCGTGATCATCCAGTTGGCGTAACGGAAGGCGTTGGAGTGCATCGTATCCGCCGCCGGGAGCCAGAGGGTGCCGGTGAAGACGTAGGCTTCCTTGAGCGTCGAGAACTCCCGGAAGAGGCTGAGCCCAGCGGCGATCATCACCACGGCCGAGATCATCGGCACGATGCGGTACTGGGGCCTCAAGTGGATGGCGTTGCCCAGGAAGAACGGCGCAAAGGCGAAGTGCGCGCCATAGCCAATCATCAGCGCGACGAGCGCGAGCTGGTACTGGACATCCGTCAGGGACGTGAAGTTCTCGATATTGGCGTGGACGGCTTCCATGCAGGGCTCTCCTTCAAAGGCGAGTCCCTGACACGGGAGGGGGCAGAGGGTTCCCCTTGCGGGACGTCCTAAGCGCCACGGGCGTCGGCGAGGATCATGTCCGCCGCCTTCTCCGCGATCATGACCGTGGGGGCATTGGTGTTTCCGCCGATGATTCTTGGCATCACGGACGCATCGACGACGCGCAGGCCATCGACGCCGCGCACTTTCAGCGCTGGCGTCACAACAGCCTCATCGTCCGTACCCATACGACAGGTGCCGATCGGGTGATAGACGGTCTCCGCTGTCTGCCTGACGAGAGCATCGATCTCTTCGTCCGTCTCGGCCCCTGTCTGCGCCTCGCGGGGGTGCGGCGCGTGCTTCTTAAGGCTCGGCGCATCGGCAATCCGTTGGCAGAGCCTGTAGCCCGCGCGCATGCGTGGCAGGTCCCTCGGGTCGGAGAGATAGCGCGGATCGATCAGCGGCGCCTCGTCGGGGTCCGCGGAGCGGAGAGACACCTCGCCGCGACTATCAGGGTACAGAAGACAGACATGGAAGGTGAAGCCGTGGCCCCACTCCTTCTTCCTTCCGTGATCCACAAGGATCGAGGGGATGAAGTGGAACTGAAGGTCCGGCTTCTCCGCGTCAGGCGAGGATTTCACGAAGCCGCCGCCTTCAGCGATATTGGAGGAAAGGACACCCTCGCGCTTCGTCGCGTATTTCAGCGGCTCAGGCGCCATGCGCGCGAAGAAACGGAAACTGTTCGCATACCCCGCATGGGTCTCGATCCGGTAGGTAAGATGCGCGTCGAGATGGTCCTGAAGGTTCTGTCCCACACCCGGCATGTCGAGGACGGGCGTGACCCCTGCCTCTTTCAGCGAGACAGCAGGGCCGATACCTGACAGCATGAGGAGGTGGGGCGTACCGAAAGTACCAGCACAGAGAAGGACTTCGGCGCGTGCCTTCTGGGTACGGACGTCTGATCCCACGCGGTACTCGACGCCTGTCGCCCGGCCCTCGTCCATCAAGATGCGTAGCACCTTCGCGCCAGTCTCGATCTTGAGGTTCTGGCGCGCCTTCACCTCATCCGTGAGGTAGCCCTTGGCCGTTGAGCAACGCTGGCCGCCCCGCTGGGTGACCTGATAGACGCCAAGCCCTTCTCGGTCGGGGCCATTGAAGTCGTCCGTATAAGGGATCTGGATTTCTCCGCCGGCCTCTACGTAATCATCGGTCAGTGAACTGACATGGCGAAGATCCGAGACACCGAGCGGACCACCCTCACCGTGCCAATCGTCAGCGCCGCGGCTATTGTCCTCAGCCTTCCTGAAATAGGGAAGCACCTCATCCCAGCCCCAGCCCACAGCTCCCATCTCGGCCCACTCGTCATAATCCGAGCTGTCGCCCCTGATATAGCACATCGCGTTGACAGAGCTCGATCCACCGAGCGTCGTCCCCCGCGGCTGGTACATGGTCCGTCCGTCCACGAAGGGTTGCGGCACAGTCTCGAACCCCGTGATGATCTTCTTCATGTGTGTGATGACGGTCAGGCCGAAGGGTATATGTATCGCGGGGTTTTTATCCTTGGGGCCACCCTCTAGAAGGACGACCTTGTATTTCCCGTCCGCGCTCAGCCTGTTGGCCAGCACGGCCCCTGCCGACCCGCCGCCGACGATGACGTAGTCTGCGTCTTCCATCGCCTCACTCCCGGAGAATTCTTTTGTCAGACGAGTATCAGAGTTCCCCAGACGAGACGCAACCGCCCGTGCTGCCGATGGGTAGCGTCGTCGAGGCGTTCAGCGTCGATGCAGAGGGTGTCGCGAGCATCCTCCCTGATCCGAGGAACGCCCGGGTGCCCCGGGGCGGCTATCTTTGGCTGCACCTCAACCTCGATGAAGCCGAAGAGCTCGTTACCCAGGGCCTGGGTCTCTCGGAGCAGGTCGCACGGGCGCTCCTCGCTGCCGAGACGCGGCCGCGGACGAGCTTCCTCGGCAAGGGGATCCTGATCAACCTGCGCGGCGTGAACCTCAATGACGGCGCCAATCCCGAAGACATGCTGTCGCTCAGGTGCTGGCTCGAACCCGGTCGCCTGATCACCATCAGGAAGCGCCGCAGCATCGCGGTGAACCATCTCCGCGACGCCTACCGCGAGGGCGAAGGCCATGAACGCCCGGCTCAGCTCCTTGTCGAGATCATCCGCAAGCTGATGGACCTTATCGACCCGGTGGTCGATGGGCTAGCCGACAGCCTGGACGGGCTCGAAGCCCGCGCGCTCACGGAAGGCCAGAACGACGCCCTGCGCGATGAGATCTCATCCATGCGGCACGATGCGGCGATTTATCTGCGCTACCTCGGGCCCATGAAGGACGCGATCGCCAAGCTGAACGGGCGTGACCATGCCCTCATCTCCCAGGACGAGAATGATTCCCTGCAGGAGGAGGCCGACCGCGCCGAGAGGGTGGTCGAGGAGCTCGGCATCACCATCGACCGGGCGCGGGTCATCGTCGATCAGATGGCGGCGGCACGCTCGGAGAAGATGAACAACAACATGATGGTCCTGTCGGTGGTCTCGGCGATCTTCCTACCGCTCGGCTTCCTCACCGGGCTTCTGGGGATCAATGTCGGCGGCCTTCCGGGGACCGAGAACCCCCTCGCCTTCACCTATGTGGTCGCGGTCTGCACCTTCATCGGGGTCGTTGCGGGCATATTCTTCAAGGCGCGGGATTGGTTCTGAGGCCGGACTTCAGGCAATGTTGCAAGTTCTAACAATTGTTAAGCCCCTGCTTTAGCGGGACAAACACACATCTGTTATGGAAATGAACTCGACCTGCGACATTCTGTCAGGCATGAGAGTTCCATGACAGAGATGAACGACGCATTGGCGGGCCTGCCCGAGGGGCTGGTCAAGACGATGATTGCGCAAACGCGCATGGCCATGACCGTGACCGACGCGCGCGCTGAGGACAATCCGATCGTCTTCGCCAACCCCGCTTTCCTGCAGCTGACTGGCTACAGCGCGGAAGAGGTCATTGGCCGGAACTGCCGCTTCCTTCAGGGCGAGGAGACCGACCGGTCTCTCGTCGCCCAGATCCGCGAGACCGTGGAGAAGCGGGAGTTCGGCTATTTCGAGCTCCTCAACTACCGCAAGGACGGGACCCCCTTCCGCAACGCCCTGCACATCAGCCCCGTCTACAATGACCAGGGAGAGCTGACCCACTTCTTCGGCTCGCAATGGGAAGTGGTTGAGAAAGAGAAGAGCAACAGCCGCGCGTTTTATCTCGGTGCGGATCAATCTGACCGCTCGCAGCTCCTCGAATATGCTCTCGATCAGGCGACGGACAGCCTTCTCCTCACCGAGTATGAACCGCTTGAAGAGCCCGGGCCGAAGATCCTGTGGGCCAGTCGCGGGTTCGAACGGATGACGGGGTACACCAATGATGAGGTCGTTGGCCGCTCGCCGCGCTTCCTTCAGGGCCCCGAAACCGACCGCGAAGCGCTGGACCGCCTGAAGGACAGCCTTGAACGCGGCGTCGGCCACTCGAACACGCGGACCGTGAACTACCGCAAGAACGGGGACCCGTTCTGGATCGAATGGTCCGTATCTCCTGTCAGGGGAACCGATGGCGAGCCGCACAGCTGGCTGGCCGTTCAGCGCGACGTGACCAAGCAGGTCGAACTGACCCAGGAACGCGAACGCCTGCTGGCGGAGCTTGATCACCGTACACGGAACCTTTTCGGCATGGCGCAGGTGCTGGTCCGGGGAGCAGAAGCCGAGGACGGCACGGCCGAGGGGCTGAGGCGTCGGCTCCTTTACCAGTTCCAGGCGCTTTCATCAGCCCACGCCCTTGTCTATTCCATGTCGGACACCACTGCGGAGATGGGCGACATCGCTGCAGCGGTTCTGCAGTCCTTCGATCCTGACGAGACACTGATCGCGCGTGATGGCGACAGCGCCAGACTGGACGGGAAACAAGGCGTCAACGCCGCCATCATCATCTACGAACTCGCGGCACTCTCTGCCGAACGCGGAGCGCTTTCGAAGAAGCGCAAGGTCTCCCTTTTCTGGCACCAGCAGGATGGCGAGCTGCGTATGACGTGGGCGGAGGATGCGAGCCTGCCCGAGGCGAGCCGATTTGGCGTGGGCCTCGTTAAGACCTTCGTCAGGGCTTCGGACTGGGACGACGCCGCCATCGAAGAAACCGCGGACAGCTTCACCGTGCGGCTGAGCTTTACCGCGGCGGAAGAAGACGACGCCTAGGCGTCGTCCATCTTGAGGGCCTTGATAAAGGCTTCCTGAGGGATCTCGACGCGGCCGAATTGGCGCATCTTCTTCTTACCGGCCTTCTGCTTTTCAAGGAGCTTCCGCTTCCGCGTGGCATCGCCGCCATAGCATTTCGCGGTGACGTCCTTGCGCATGGCGCCGATGGTTTCCCGCGCGATGACCCGGCCGCCGAGAGCTGCTTGGATCGGGATCTTGAAGAGGTGGCGCGGGATGAGATCCTTGAGCTTCTCGCACATGGCCCGCCCGCGCGCTTCAGCCTTTGAACGGTGGACGATCACGGCAAGGGCGTCGACAGGTTCTTCGTTCACGAGGATCTGCATACGGACAAGCTCATCAGCCCGGTAGCCGATGATCTGGTAGTCGAAGCTGGCATAGCCCTTGGTTATCGACTTCAGCCGGTCGTAGAAATCGAAGACGACTTCGTTGAGCGGTAGTTCGTACACGACCATCGCGCGGGAGCCTGCATAGGTCAGGTCCTGCTGGATGCCGCGGCGGTCTTCGCAGAGCTTGAGGACACCGCCAAGATACTCGTCGGGCACGAGGATCGTCGCCTTGATCCACGGCTCTTCGAGATGGTCGATATGCACGGGGTCAGGCATGTCGGCCGGGTTGTGGAGCTCCTCCATCTCACCGTCGGTCTTGTACATGTGGTAGACCACCGAAGGTGCCGTCGTGATGAGATCGATATTGAACTCACGCTCAAGCCGCTCACGGACGATCTCGAGGTGCAGGAGACCGAGGAAACCGCAGCGGAAACCAAAGCCGAGAGCCGCGGACGTCTCCATCTCATACTCAAAGCTCGCATCATTGAGGCGAAGCTTGGCGATGGCGTCGCGCAGGTCTTCGAAGTCCGCACTGTCCACCGGGAAGAGGCCACAGAAGACCACGGGCTGGTTCGGCTTGAAGCCTGCAAGCGCCTCGGTGGCAGGCTTCTTGTCATCGGTGATGGTGTCGCCGACAGCCGTATCCGCGACTTCTTTGATCGAAGCCGTGAAGTAGCCAAGCTCGCCCGGGCCAAGCTCATCGACTTCGACTTTCTTAGGCGTGAAGACACCGACCTGATCGAGCTGGTACGTGGCGCCAGCCTTCATCATACGGATCTTCTGGTTCTTTTTCATCTTCCCGTCGATGATCCGCACAAGGACCACAACGCCGAGGTAGAGGTCGTACCAGCTATCCACCAGCATGGCCTTGAGCGGCGCATCGGGGTCGCCCTTCGGCGCTGGCAGGCGGTTGACGATGGCCTCAAGAACGTCAGGCACGCCGAGGCCGGTCTTGGCTGAGATTTCCACCGCGTCGGAAGCGTCGAGGCCAATCACCTCTTCAATCTGCTCACGCACCCGGTCAGGCTCTGCCGCAGGGAGGTCCACTTTGTTCAGGACGGGGACGATTTCGTGATCGACCTCGATCGCCTGATAGACATTGGCGAGGGTCTGCGCCTCGACGCCCTGGGAGGCATCGACGACCAAGAGCGAGCCTTCGACAGCCGCGAGCGAACGGTTCACCTCATAGGCAAAGTCCACGTGGCCGGGCGTGTCGATCAGGTTGAGGATGTACTCGTTCCCGTCGTTGGCCGTGTAGGTGAGCCTGACGGTCTGCGCCTTGATCGTGATCCCGCGCTCCCGCTCGAGCTCCATATTGTCGAGCACCTGCTCCTGCATCTCACGCTCGGTGAGGCCGCCCGTCACCTGGATGAGGCGGTCAGCAAGGGTCGATTTGCCGTGGTCGATATGCGCCACGATGGAGAAGTTCCGGATACGGGAAAGGTCGGTCATAGCCGCCCCATAAGCCCCGGCGCTTCCCGCGTCCATGCGGTTTCGGAGCGCGGTCGCGCAAAGCGCGTGAAGCCTTGGCAACGCCTCTCTCCAGCCTCGCCCGCGGAAGCCTCGCGACGTCTTTGGCTTGCTCGAGGCGCCAGGCTACGCTCAACTCTGTTTTTGCCGGGGCAGCTTCAGGGACACGGGCAGGGTTATGAAATCTATGAAGAAAGCAATTGTGTTGCTTGCAGCTCTTCCGGCGCTTGGCGGCCTCGCAAATGCGGGTGTCACCGACGCGCAGGTCGCAGAAATCATGACGTCGAAGGGCTTCGCGCTCGAGGATACCGACGTCTCGGCCGATCGGATGATCAGGGCGACCATCTGGTCAAAGGGAAGCAGCCTTTATGGGGTCACGATTGTCGATGTCGACAATGACGGCGATGCGGAGCTGCTTCAGTTCTTCTCCGCCGTGTACGCGCCTTCGGCCACCCCCGGGGCTGACTTCTTCATGGACTGGAATGCGTCGGGCTGGTTCACGGCGAGCAATCTGGACGGCACGCCTGTCCTTCACGACACAGATGTCCAGATCGGCGGGGCCAGCGTCGCCAACGTGACGGCGAACTTTGAGTTCTTCGTGGCCAGGTTCGGCGAATTCGATTGGGCCATCCGGGGAAGCGCCGATGCCAGCAACGTCAGCGTGTCGATGGATGTAAAAAGCGACCCCTACCGCCTCGACCGGGGGATGACACGGGTTGAAGTGAAGGCTCGCGATGCGGCCCTCGCCAGGGCTCTCAACATGACCCGTGGCTCGGTAGACAGCATCCGCGACGAGCGCGTTCAAGAGATGGCCTCGGTCGCGAAGCGTCTCTCGAAGAAACTCCGCCTGCCTCGGTGATCAAGGGAAAGGGCTCGGCATTCTCTTCTTGCCGGGCTCCGTGGGTTAAGCAAAGGTGGGCGCCATGGGCCGCGTTCGTTCTCTCGGAGACACACGCGGCAGGGCTTCAAGGTGGCGTCCGCTGGGAGGGCAAGACATGAAAAACATTTGGAAACTCGGTGCAGCAAGTGCGCTCGCCTTCGGCCTGGCGGCGACGGCGCAGGCCGGCATGACCCCGCAGCAGGTCGCGGCGCTGATGCAGTCCAAGGGCCTTCAGGTCACCGACACCCAGTACTCTCCCGATGGCGCCGTTGCGGTGACTGTCGGTCGCGACAGCACCGGCTGGGGCTGGGCGATGACCCTTGTGGATGTCGACAAGAACGGCGTCGGCGACTTCCTCATCATGGGCAGCATCGTCGAGGGCGCCGCATCCGTTCCGCTTCAGAAGCTCAACACCTATAATTCCACGTCGCTCTACAAGGCCTTCACCGCGCAAGGTTCAGCGGCGCTGGCTGACACCGCGCTGATCGTCGGCAATACGGACTACGGCAACGTCAGCTCGAACTTCGACCTCTTCCGCGCCGAGTTCGCGAGCTATCGCGACATGGTCGCCCCCTACGCGTCAGGCGCCAACAGCTTTGGCGTGTCTCTCGAGGTGAAGCAGGACCCCTACATCCTCGACAAGGGCATGACCCGCATTGAGGTGAAGGCGCGCGATGCGGAACTGGCAGCCAAGCTGAACCAGACCCGCGGCAGCCATGAAGAGTTCGCCGACGAGGCGTCGTTCTCCGACCTGATCAAGGTCTCGATGGAGTATGGCCGCGTGAACTTCAGCGCCTACTGATCTGGTCACCGACCTTCTGTCGTCCTGACAGCGAGAAGCCCCGGCCAGCGTGCCGGGGTTTTCTTTTTCAGCGCCTGCCCCCCC
Source organism: Parvularcula mediterranea (assembly GCF_013085255.1). Classification (GTDB taxonomy): domain Bacteria; phylum Pseudomonadota; class Alphaproteobacteria; order Caulobacterales; family Parvularculaceae; genus Parvularcula; species Parvularcula mediterranea. Next base: position 1,157,527 of record NZ_JABFCX010000002.1, on the reverse strand, counting down.
GCGCAAGAGAAAGGGCCGGAGCTTTGCCGCCCGGCCCTCATGATGCCCCGTCGCTCCCAGAGGAGCGCAGCGGTGATCAGTTGCCCTTCGGCATGACCGCGACGAGCAGGAGGCCACCGGCCTGCGCCATCGCGCCGACGAAGATGTTCAGCATCTGGATCTCTTCGGCTGCGGGGTAATTCCAGAACGGCGCACGGATCGTGGCCAGGATCACGACGACCACAGCGAGGATGGCAGCCAGCACCCGGTGGAACGGCAGCCCAAGGATCATGACGAGGCCGAGAATGACCTGCACGCCGAGGATGATCGGATAAGCCGAGCCCAGCTGCGGATACTGGTCAGCAAAGGCCGAAGCAGCCGACGAATAGTCGAGCCCTGCCATGGCTGCGGTGACGAGGAACGGCGCAACGATAAGCGCACGCGCGATGATAATGAAAAGACTGCCCATGTGGATCTCCCAGACCTGCGGGAGACGCTAGCAGATGGGTTTCGCGCCGTTAATGTCTTTTTCGGTTTGGTAAACCCGAAAGATCAATTTCTTGGCGTTTCAGGCCTAGCCGCTTTTGTCTTCGAGGATCAGGGCGCCCTTATTCTGAAGCTGCTTGGTCACCTTTTCCGCCATCCCGGCAAGCATATCGGGAAGCACCACGGTGATCCGCACGTGCTGCGGGAAAAGCTCGATCGTACCGGTGACCTTCTGGAACATGGCCTTGGCCGAGAAGTGGAGGATCTCCCCCTCCCAGCGGCGATCGACCTTCAGCGCCATCTTCCCCGCCAGCCCTGATGTCAGCTCATCGAGGTTCGCGTCGATGCGCTCCTTCAGCTCTTCTGGGGACTTATCGTGGTCGAGGGTCACGGTAACGGGTCTAGCCATGATGGGTAGCTGGCGCCTCACCGCCCATGAGGCAAGGCGCAACCCGCGGTTTAATCAAAACATTAAAATACAAGATTGATGATCACGGACCCGTGATCTATTGCGGTGCAGCACACTCGATTCTTTGGGGGAATCCTCATGCGTAAATTTCTCGCGGCGGCCGCTTCGGCCGCACTCTGCGTCATGTCGGCAGCATCGGCAGCGACGTTCCATTCCGGAAGCTTCCACCTCTGGTCCGGCGGCAGCGGCGGCTATGTCGGCAACGTCACCAACAATCTAGGCGACGTCATCGACCTCTATGTCTACGCATCGACCGAGCGCTATGGCGCCTTCACGCCGATCAGCTCCGGCCTTGTCCGCTGGAGCAGCGGCCTCGGCATCGATCGCGGCGAGAACAGCCCGCAGCACGCCGTCGATGGCCGCGGACGCAACGAAGCGCTGATCTTCCAGGCCCGCGACCGCGCCACCGGCGACATCAAGGCCGTGCGCTGGGACAGCGTCCTGTTTGGCTGGGAAGGCGATCGGCGCACCGACTTCGACGTCTGGACGAGCCAGGCCGGCTACGTCGATCTCAGCCGTGTTGCTGACGAAGTTCCGGTTCGCGTGAACCAGACCCAGCTTCTCGGCTATGTGGCCTCGACGATCGCGATCCACGCTGATGGCAGGCACGACTATTTCAAGCTGAAGAAAATCGCCGCCTCGGCCCTCGACGAAGTTGTCGTGCCGGTTCCGGGTGCGCTCTCGCTGATGCTTGCAGGCCTTGGCGGTATCGCCGCCATGCGTCGCCGCAAGGCCTGATCTCGACACTGATCATCGCTGACACGAGAGGGGCGCTCTGGACAACCGGAGCGCCCTTTTTTTGTTTGCCGGATCCAGTCTGGAGACTGGGCACAAAAAAGGCGGCCTCGGCAGGCCGCCTTTTTCCGTTCCCGGAGGAAAGCCCGCTTACGCAGCGAGCTTCCGGAGGACGTAGTGCAGGATGCCGCCATTGCGGTAGTAGTCGAGCTCATCCGCCGTATCGATCCGTGCCAGGACCATGACGTCCTTGGTCGAACCGTCCGACATCTTGATCGACATCTTCAGCTCTTCCTGCGGCTTGAGGTCTTCGACGCCGTGGATGGTGATTTCCTCGTCGCCAGACAGGCCAAGGCTCTCCCAGCTGTCGCCGTCCTTGAACTGGAGCGGCAGGACACCCATGCCGATCAGGTTCGAGCGGTGGATACGCTCGACCGATTCAAAGATCACGGCCTTCACGCCGAGGAGCACCGTGCCCTTGGCTGCCCAGTCACGCGACGAGCCATTGCCGTAGAGCGAGCCGCCGAAGACCACGAGATCCTTGCCGTCCGCCTTGTGCTTCATGGCCGCGTCGTAGATCGACATCGTCTCGCCATTGTACTTGGTGATGCCGCCTTCCGTACCCGGAACCATGTGGTTCTTGATGCGGATGTTGGCGAAGGTGCCGCGCATCATGACCTCGTGGTTGCCGCGGCGCGAGCCGTAGGAGTTGAACTCGCGCTCGGGCACCTGGTGATCCTGGAGGTAGGAGCCAGCCGGGCTGTCGTCCTTGATCGCGCCAGCAGGCGAGATATGGTCCGTGGTCACACTATCGCCGAGGAGAGCGAGGATCTTCGCGCCTTCGATCGGCTCGGGATCACCCGGACGCGCGTCCATGCCCTGGAAGTAAGGCGGGTTCGCTACGTAGGTCGAGGCAGGCCAGTTGTAGGTGTCGCTGCCCGAAACCTCGATCTGCTGCCACATCTCGTCACCTTTGAAGACGTCGGCATAGCGCTCGATGAACGCTTCGCGGGTGACGCATTCGGAGACGATCGAAGCGATCTCGGCGGAGGTCGGCCAGATGTCCTTGAGATAGACATCGTTGCCGTCCGTGTCCTGACCGACCGGTTCGGAGGTGATGTTCTTCGTCATCGTGCCGAGGAGCGCATAGGCAACGACCAGCGGCGGCGAGGCGAGGAAGTTGGCGCGGATGTCCTGGCTGATACGGCCCTCGAAGTTACGGTTGCCCGAGAGGACCGACGCCACGGCGAGGTCGTTCTCGTTGATCGCATTCGAAATCGGCTCAGGCAGCGGACCGGAGTTACCGATACAGGTGGTGCAGCCATAGCCGACCGTATGGAAGCCGAGGGCGTCGAGATCATCCTGGAGGCCAGCCTTCTCGAGATAGTCCGTCACCACTTGGCTACCCGGCGCGAGCGAGGTCTTCACCCAAGGCTGCACCTTGAGGCCCTTCTCGCGCGCCTTGCGGGCCACCAGGCCGGCGGCGATGAGGACCGAGGGGTTCGATGTGTTCGTGCACGACGTAATCGCGGCAATCGTCACATCGCCATGGCCGACCGTGTAGTCTGCGCCAGCGACAGCAACCTGCTTACCGGCCTGGTCACCCATGCCGTACTCTTTGTCGAGCGCAGCCTGGAAGGCTTCCGGAGCTTCGGTGAGGAGGATCTTGTCCTGGGGACGCTTCGGACCCGAGATGACAGGAACGACGGTGCTGAGATCAAGCTCGAGCGTGTCGGTGAAGACGGGCTCGATGCTGTCATCACGCCAGATGCCCTGCTCTTTCGCATAGGCTTCGACGAGCTCGATACGGTCTTCGTCGCGGCCCGTGGTCTTCAGATAACGGAGCGTTTCGTCATCGACCGGGAAGAAGGCACAGGTCGAACCGAATTCCGGCGACATGTTGCCGAGGGTGGCCTGGTCTTCGAGCGAGAGGTTGCCGACGCCCGGGCCGAAGAACTCGACGAACTTGCCGACCACGCCCTTGTCACGGAGCATCTTGGTGCAGGTCAGGACGAGGTCGGTAGCCGTTGCGCCTTCGGGCAGCTTGCCGGTCAGGCGGAAGCCGATGACTTCAGGGATCAGCATACTGACGGGTTGGCCAAGCATCGCAGCTTCAGCCTCGATACCGCCGACGCCCCAGCCAAGGATCGACAGGCCATTGACCATCGTGGTGTGCGAGTCGGTACCGACGAGCGTGTCAGGATAGGCGTAGGTTTCGCCGTCATACTCGGCCGTCCAGACGGTCTGGCCGAGATGCTCGAGGTTCACCTGGTGGCAGATGCCGGTGCCCGGGGGCACGACGCGGAAGTTCTCGAACGCACCCTGGCCCCATTTGAGGAACTCGTAGCGTTCCTTGTTGCGCTCATATTCGCGCTTCACGTTCTTATCGAAGGCTTCGTCCGAGCCGAAATAGTCGACCATGACCGAGTGGTCGATGACGAGGTCGACGGGGACCTGCGGGTTGATCTTCTCTGGATCGCCGCCAAGCGATTTGAGGCCATCACGCATCGCGGCGAGGTCGACGACTGCCGGAACGCCGGTGAAGTCCTGCATCAGCACGCGGGCCGGACGGTAGGCGATCTCGACAGGGTTCTTGCCGCCGTTCTTCAGCCAGGTGCCGAAGGCGTCGATCATGTCGGTGGTGACCGTGCGCCCGTCTTCGAAGCGCAGCATGTTCTCGAGCAGGTATTTCAGAGACACAGGCAGCTTCGAGAGGTCGCCGAGGCGCTCTTCAGCCTTCTTCAGCGAGTAAATGGCGTAGGTCTTCCCGCCCGCGGAGAGCGAGGTCTTGGTCTTGAGGCTGTCCTTGCCGGGGATCATGCGCGGCTCCTTCTTGAGAATGGTTCGCAAGTTTTGCGTTGTTCTTGAGCCGCTTATGGTCCGGGATCGCCTCTGTTGCAACGCGGCATCGGGCAAAGCTCTCAGCAATTGGTCGTACCCGAACGGAAGTGGGAACCTGACAGCGCTCAGGCAGATCTCCGTTTCATGACACGCTCGGCTGTTCCGCCCTCGAAACTCTGAGAGATCTGTTTCGATTGCCCGCGGAGCTTATCGGTCTCCACTGCACGATCCTTTGCACGTTTTGTGGCATCGAACTCGTGGAGGATTTCATAGGCAAGCTGCTCCGTGAACCGTCTGCTTCGAAAATAACCATTGTGGATAAGCGGCTTACGACCAGTCCTCTTGATTAGAAAATCGATGAAACCAGCATCGGTCGTGACAGTTTCCGATGCTTCCACGAGTTTACCCTCTGACCATTTATCTTGATAGGGCGGTCGCACGGTCTCCGCGTAAACGTCGGCCTCGATTTCGTGCGGGAGGCCCTCTCCCCGCAAGTCCGCTAGGTGGGCGTAGCCCGAGGGCGGGTCGCCGTTCTCGCGGAAACGATTAGGCGACGCAGCGGCGTTCTCAATCCTTCCGTAGGAGCCATCGATCCCCAATCCCCTTGCGCGGAGCACGCCCCAGAATAAGCGGTGCACACAACGAAAAAAGGATGAGCCGAATTTTCGAACCGGTCCTCGCAGAAACAGGGGGAGGACTATCCACGCCGCCAAGGCTGCCGAAAGAAACACGACTGGCATTTGGGAACCCGGTTCGAGAAGATAGACACCTCCAACGATTACCGCTGCAGTGACGACCGGCTCCACAAACTTGCTTACGAAGCTCGCCCCGAGCCGTTCTGCGGTTTGGCGCCCGAGAGGCGTCTTGTTCTGATCAAGCCGGACCAGCGCAGCGATCGCTTCGTCCTGACGGCTGTAAAGAGCAATCAATTTGCTGCCGAAGAGTTGGTGGAATTTGAGCCAGCTTTTTAGTTGATAAGCGTTTTTTTGTTCTCTTTTGTATCTAGGCTTTCTACGAACCTCCTCTTGAAGCTCAGCGGCGATCTCTTCCTGAGCTTTTTTCAACTTAAGTTGACGAAAAAGCCAAAATAGAGCCCTGATGACCCACCGCAAAGCCATTCCAGTGACAAAGATGGCAACCAGGACACGAAGCGCATTCAGCGCACTGAAGTCGCTGCCGAAAAGTCCTAGAAAGCTGCTCTCTGCCTCACCGGTGGAGGCCTCCATCGAAACCGTAGCATCCGCATCGTCCCACATGATTGACGCAAGGCTTCCAACCGGATCTGAAAAACCAGTCCCCAGAACCAGAGCAGAGACCAAGAGAACTCCAGCGAGAATCCTCCCAAAGTAATCGCCGATCCAAGCCGCTGCTCGCAAAATTTTAGGCCTGAGACCGCCAGGCGCCAAGCGCAGAAACGGAGTTCCGACAGTAATCCAACGGTCGATGTGTTCGAGCGTTGACCGGTCCTTTTCATTTTCGCGTTGATCGCGGAAGCCGCCTTGAGAGCCGCTCCCGCTTTGAGCGGCCGCGAAAAGAAGTGCTTCCATGGCGACGTTCCCGCCATGACTGTGAGCGACGACGAAGACCTTATCGTCTGGGCCGATCGTTTCCTTGGGGAAAAAATCGCTCCACTGCCCGCCGAGGCCCGTGCCCTTTTGTGCGGGCTGTCGACCGGAAAGAGCTCTGAGCATCTCACCTGACCGCTCTTCCTTTTCCGGGGTCAGGAGCTCCAGATGCCTCTTGAGATTGAGCGCGGCCAGTAATCGCTTCGTCTGGTTATTGGCTCCGTTCCACCGGAAAGGCAGAATGCGGATATCCGGGAGCGTCTCCTCCGCATCGACTTTCGCCTCTTCGCAAAGGCGCTTCCCGACACGCTCGAATTGGTACCGGAGTTCCTGGTTGAAAGAGCTGTCTGATTGCCACCAGCGACGGCGATCGTCCGTCAGGTAGGCGCTATCTCCCGTGCCGTGAACCAACACTACCCAATAGGTTCGTTTCTTAGATCTACCCGACTGCTTTTCGTAAGACATTTCGTATTCTGCTCTGACCCGATTGAAGAGCCTAGCGAAGCGCGTTCTGAACGCCAGTTCGGCGTGCACCCTTTTTCGAACTCTCTGCTTCTGCGGGTGGCCTTGCCCCCTCCTCCCGGTGCGGGGCATGGGAGGGGATGGCTTTCGAGATGGCGCTTTCTCTCAAGGACGTGGAGGTCTCCCGTGCGGGGCGGCCTGTCCTTGCGGGCGTCAGCATGCATATGGCGCCGGGGAGCGCGGTGATGGTCCGGGGCACGAATGGCTCGGGCAAGACCTCTCTCCTGCGCGCCGTTGCAGGGCTCGCGCGGCATGAGGGGGAGATCTACTTCACCCGCGGGGTGCAGGTTCTCGATCCAGCCTTCATGCGGTCAGAAGAGATCCACCTCGTCACCCCCGATGGCGGGCACAATCCGCGCCTGACGGTGGAGGAGACCGCGCAGTTCGAGAGCGGCTTTTACGGAGGCGATGCCGAGGACGCGCTCTTGCAGCTGGGCCTTGTCCCGCAGGCGGAGGAGCGTGTGGGAGCGCTGTCGACGGGGCAGAGGCGGCGGCTGTCGCTTCTCAGGTTGCTGATCGACAAGCGGGCGCTGTGGCTTCTCGATGAGCCCTTCTCCGGCCTCGACGAGGAAGGCCGCTCGATCGTCCGGACCCTGATCGAAGCGCACCGCTCGCGGGGCGGCGTTGTCCTGATCGCGCTCCACGACGAGGAAGACATCCCAGGCGCCAGAACCCTCCGCGTGGAGGCCGCATGAGCCCGCGCATGGCCCTCTTCCTGCGCGAAGCCGCGCTGCGCGCGCGCCAAGGCGGCTGGGCCGTCGGGGCCGGGCTGTTCTTAATCCTTGGCGGCCTTGCGCCCCTCGCCATTGGCAATGAGCGCGAGCTGCTGGCCGAAGCCGGGCCCGGGCTTCTCTGGCTGATCCTGGGAGTGTCGGTGTTCCTGGGCGTCGAAGGTCTCTTCGAAGATGACCTGACGTCAGGCGCGTTCGAGCAGTTCATCCTGTCACGGTCGAGCCTTGCCGAAGTGATGCTGGTGAAGCTCGGGGTCGCGTGGGTCTTTCTCCTGATCCCGCTGCTCGTCGCAGCACCGATCCTGCTCCTCGCCTATGAAGCCTCCTTGGCAGGCATCCTCGCGCTGATCCTCGCAAGCCCCGGTCTCGTCTTCACCGCAGGGGTCGTGAGCGCCCTTTCCTCCGGCCAGAGGCGCGGCGCACCGCTTCTCGTCTTCTGCGCCATGCCACTCATCATCCCGGCGCTGGTCTTCGGGCCACAGGCCGGGACGGGCGGGCTCGTCCCGTTCCTGATCCTCGCGGCCTACAGCCTTCAGGCCATTGCCATCTGCCCGTTCCTGTCGGCTGCGGCGATCAGGCTCCAGCTTACGTAACGATCACGGCAGACCCGGCTTTCGTTAGCCGGGGAGTTCGTCCTATAGGGAAGACGAAGCCAAAGATCCGAGGACCCTCCATGCGTGTGATCGCTGCCACCATTGCCGCCCTCTCCATGACCGCCGCCGCTCAGGCGCAGGAGCCGCAGCAGGTCGCGACCTACCAGGACTGGATGGTCTTCACCTATGACACGGCCGAGGGCGACCGCATCTGCTACGCTGTGACGGAGCCTAAGGACACATCCCCGGTCTCTGCCAACCACGGCGATGTCTTCTTCTCCGTCTCGAGCTGGAAGTCGGGCGCAGCGTCCAACCAGCCGAGCTTCATGGCAGGCTACCAGCTCCAGAATGGTTCCGAGCCGATGGTCCGGGTTGGTTCTGACCGTTGGGAGATGTTCAGCGCCGAGCGCGAGGGCTTCATCGATAGCGCACGTCAGGAACAGCGCCTCGTCGACGCCATGCGCCGCGGGCGCGAGATGCGTGTCTCCGCCACGTCGGCCCGCTCGACGGCGACCAACTACACCTTCTCGCTCCTCGGCATTTCCAAGGCTCTTGAGCGTGTCGAGCAGGCTTGCAGCTAGGTCACTCGCCGAACGCGCGCGGCACGACTGACATTCAACCTTAAGTACGGCGAATAAAAGATACTGTCTGCCTAAGGCCTTAGCGGGCAATATTGGGCAGATTACGTGCGTTTTTGCGTAAAACTCTCTGTATTCGCCGTGGCTTTTCTGTTTGCGCTAACAAAGGGCGCTTGCGCTGAAGCCTGGCGACTTGGCGATGAGCGGTGGCTGGCGATCGACTCGCTTGAAGCCTTCTCAGCGCGCGCCGAAGCCCGCAGCTTCCAGCAGGTGGTCCTCCGCACCTACCGTGTCCGCCAGTTCGGCGATGACCTCAGCATTGGCGGGCAGCTGGCCAGCGCATGGCAGGAAGCCGCGGGGCCCGGCTACCTCAATGACAGCACGGGGGTCAGCGAGGCCGAGCTCTTCGCCCTCTTCCATGCGCCCCGGCGGGGGAGAGTGGCCCTGGCAGGTCGGCTCACCACGATCTTCGGGACCAGCAAGTTCGCCCGCGGCCAGAGGGTCATGGGTCAGGACGCAGCTATCGGCATAGGCGGGATAGCGGGCGTGGGCAGCGAGCATGTCTTCGCCGAGACAGATATTCAGTACCGTGAGAGCTTCGGCGATGACGCCGACCAGGTCCGCCACAACGTGACCACAGGTCTCAAGGGCCGCGCAGGAATGGTGCTCCTCCAGAGCTTCAACACGGTTAGCCTCAAAAGCACTGGCAGCGGCGGCACCGATTATGACCTTGGACAGGTCGCCTTCTCCTACGTCGCGCCTCTTCGCGAGGATTGGTCGCTCCAGATCGGAGCGCGGCAAGACGTTTACGGACGAAACCTTGATACTGGCACTGCAGCATTTTTTTCCATCTGGAGACGTATATGAAACCCTCTATTTTTCGGCTTGTTTTCCTCGTGATGTTCGTCGCAGTCGGGGCCGCCACCGCCGCCCTCCCCTCAGGCATCGCTCTTGACACTGACCTTCCCTGGTTCAGCATTCTTCTTGTCGCCCTTCCCATCGGCGGGATCGCAGCGGTGCGTATGAGGCGGCTGTTCTGACGTCCTCTCAAGGGCGGCTTTCCTACGGGGCAGCAAGACGCTTCTCTCCTCTTCAGGGCCGGTTGGCGCTCGCTGTGGCCCTCGCCCTCCCTCTTTGGGCTGTCACCGATTGGGTAAGCCTCGCGCAAGCAGCAGTGCTTTTACACCTTGGCGCCGCGTTCGGGTTCCTTGCGCTGCGTACCGCATCGATCGGCATGATGATCCTGCGGCCGAGGCGCCAGCCTTCTCATCGTCTGCCCGCGGAGCTTCCGGCGATCACGCTCCTCTGCCCTCTCTACGATGAGCCCTTGAGCGTCGGGAACCTCGTTCGGTCGATTGCGATGATCGACTACCCGCGCGGCCTTCTCGAAGTGATCCTTTTGATCGAAGAGGCGGACGATACCACCGAGCAAGGCATTGGTTCGCTACCGCATTTCATCCGCGTCGAGAAAGTTCCGAAGGGCCTCGTGCAGACCAAGCCCAATGCCCTTAATCACGGCCTCTTGCGGTGTCGCGGGGACATTATCGGCGTTTACGATGCTGAGGATCGTCCGTCTTCAGATCAGCTGCTGAAAATCGCTTCGGCATTCGATCAGGGCGGGGAGCGCTTGGGGTGCGTTCAGGCTCGCCTCAATTACTACAATCGCGACGACGGGATCATCACCCGCCTCTTCGCTCTTGAGTACGCCCTTCAGTTCGATTGGTTCCTGCCAGGTCTCGCGCGACTGGGACTGCCGCTGCCCCTTGGCGGCACGAGCAATTTCATCCGCCGCGAGGCGCTGGAGGCGACCAATGGCTGGGACGCCTTCAACGTCACCGAAGACGCAGACCTTGGCATGCGCCTTGATGCAGCAGGCTTCCGTATAGGGACGGTGGACAGCACGACGTTCGAGGAGGCGACCGACACGCCAGGGAGCTGGATCAAGCAGCGCTCGCGCTGGCTCAAGGGCTACCTCCAGACCTGGGTGGTGCACCTGCGGGAGCCCGCGAGCTGGCAGCGTCATGTGGTGAACCATTTCGCACTTGGTGCCGTTTTCATCAGCTCCGTGATCAATCCCATCACATGGGCATTCTTCACGATCTGGCTTCTGACCGGTGCTGCCTTTTTGGATCCTGTGTTCCAGGGGTGGCTGGGGCAGGCCTGCCTCATGCTGTTTGTGGGAGGCACGGCGGCGCATATCTGGTTCCTGCTCATCGCGCCCCTCAACAGGGGATGGCTCGACCTCACCGCGACAGCCCTCCACCTTCCTTTCTATTGGGGCTGCAGTCCGTGGCGGGGTACAAGGCTCTCTACGATTTCGTGGTCAGGCCTCACCATTGGGAGAAGACGGACCATTCGGCAGGTCACGCTCCTGACAGCGGATCAGAATATGCGTGAGCGGATCATTGTGAGCGCCTTCGCGCTGATGGCGCTGATCGCTGCATTCACCGGTGAGGTGATCTTTGCCTTGAGAGCAGAGGCGGATGGGAGCCATCTCCTCGGCATTGCGACGGGCATCCTCGGCTTGATTGGATGCTTTGCCTTCTTCTACAGGCGTCCGTGGGCGGAGGGGTTTATCCCCCTTCTTGCGCACCCCGCGGTCGGCGTCGCCGTCTTCGCAGGATGGGGTCTGCCGGTCCTCGCCGTCCTTCTGTTCTTCGTGACGGCGCAGCGGGTCGAGACAGCGCGGAGGCCCGTCTCTGTTCCCGCGCTTGGTGTTGCGCTTCTCCTCTGTGCTCTGACGGTGCCGGACTTCGGTCTTGTCGCCTTGGCCTTCGCTTCGCCCCTGTTCTTCATCGCGCCCAAGGCGATGATCGACCGGCACATGCTCTCCTTCTATCTCGTGGCGCTGTTCCCGGCGCTCATCGCCATGGCGCTCGGCGCGCTCCTCTTTGGCCTGCCGGGGAGAGGCGGAGCCGTGGGACCTGAACTGATCACGGCGAGCCTCCCCTTGAGCCTCACGCCCCTCGCCATCAGCGTCTTTCTCCGCGGCATGCCCGGGTGGCGGATCAGCGCGGTCGCATCCGTTGTGTGCGCGGGATTTCTCCTCGCCCCCGGCATGTCACCTGTCCTCGGGGCCCTCATGGTCGCGCTTGCGGCGAGCTTCCTCGTCAGGAACAGGGCTCCCCTGCCGTTCGAAGCAGCCGTCGCAGCCATAGGTACCCTTGCCGCCATGTCCTCCGCGTCCCAAGTGCCGGGACTATGACTCATCCTGAGCTCAAGACCCTCGAAGGCCAGCCCTACTTCATCATGGATGGGGCGGGGAATGACTTCGTCATTACCGACCTCCGCGAGGGCGGGCGTATGACCGCTGAGGCTGCACAATACCTCGGTGACCGCGACGGCCCATTTGGCTGCGACCAGATCATCGTGCTCGAGGAGCGTCGCGAGCGGCCCTTCATGTCGATCTGGAACGCCGACGGCACCGCCGCCGGGGCCTGCGGGAATGCTGCCCGCTGCGTGGCCAAGATTCTCTTTGGCGAAGAGGGCGGCGAGGCGCTGGCTTTCGGCAGCCCCTCAGGAGATCTGCGCGCATCGCTTCAGGACAGCCTTGTCGAGGTCGATATGGGCAGCCCCCGTGTTGATTGGGACGAAATCCCTCTCGCGGAGCCTTGCGACGATACCTCGAGCCTGCCCTTCGATCCTGCGCTCAGGGCCAGGTTCGGCCTTCCCAGCCCTGCTGGTGCCAGCATGGGCAATCCGCATGCGACGTTCTTCGTCGACGATGCGGAGAGCGCCCTCCTCGAAAGCTTCGGGCCCGAGATTGAGAGCCATCCCTTCTTTCCCGACCGGGTGAATGTCTCGGCGGCCTCGGTGAAGGACGGGGTGATCCGGCTCAGGACCTATGAGCGCGGGGTCGGCATCACGGCAGCCTGCGGGACGGCGGCCTGCGCGGCGCTGGTCAATGCGCACCGGCTCGGTCTGACAGGGCGCGAGGCGGACGTGGTGGCCGATGGAGGCCGCCTGCGCATCCGATGGGATGAGGAGACGGGTCATGTCCTGATGGCTGGCCCCACGTGCCTTCATCGCGAGGGGCGCTTCTAAGGGTTCACTTGCGGGACGGCGCGCCAGATTGCAGATGGGCGCGATGAGCAAGGAACGCGCGATCACGGTCAATCTCGGCTGCCGCCTCAACGCCTCGGAGACCGAGACGATGGCGGCGCTCGCCGAGAGCGGGGGGCAGGCCCCGGTGATCGTCAACACCTGCGCGGTTACCAATGAAGCCGTCCGCCAGAGCCGTCAGGCGATCAGGCGCGCCGCCCGGGAGAACCCCGGACGTGAGGTCGTGGTGACAGGCTGCGCCGCTGATCTCGAGACAGAGGCTTTCGAAGCCATGCCCGAGGTGACGAGGCTCATCCCGAACGAGCAAAAGCTCGCCCCCTCTTCATGGTCGCTGCCCGGAGATGCCGCCCGCGCGCCGCGCCGGATCGATGTGCGTGCGCCGCTGGCCGTGCAGAATGGCTGCGACCACCGGTGCACATTCTGCATCATCCCCTTCGGCCGGGGCGATGCGCGGTCGCTCCCGATCGAAGACGCGGTGCTCGAAGCGAAGGCGCTGGTGAACCGCGGCGCGAAGGAGGTCGTGCTGACAGGGGTGGACCTCACCTCATGGGGGCCAGACCTCGGCGAGGGGCTGTCGCTTGGCCATCTGGTCGAGGCGCTCGACGCAGCGCTGCCAAGCGATGTCTGGATCAGGCTCTCCTCCATCGACGGGGCGGAGATCGATGACCGGCTCTTCCGCCTCATGACGGAAGTGGACCGGATTGCTCCTTATGCGCATCTTTCTCTGCAGCATGGCCACGACATGATCCTCAAGCGGATGAAACGCCGCCATAGCCGGGCCGATGCGATTGAGCTTTGCGCGCGCCTGAAAGAAGCCCGTCCGGAGATGGCTTTCGGCGCGGACCTTATCGCGGGCTTTCCGACGGAGACGGAGGAGATGTTCGGGGGCTGCCTCTCCCTCGTTGAGGAGTGCGGCCTTTCCTACGTGCACGTCTTCCCCTTCAGCCCGCGCACCGGCACCCCAGCCGCCAAAATGCCCCAGCATGACCGTGCCCTGATCAAGGAGCGCGCCGCGCGCCTGCGCGAGGTGGCGGAGGCTTCGCTCAACCGCCATCTCGAAGCACGCACCAACACCCAAGGCACCGTGCTGATCGAGGAGACAAAGAACGGAAGACCGCGGGGACGGCTCGCGGACTTCACCGACGTGCATTTCGCCGAGGGCGCGCCCCTGAAGGCAGGCGACAGAATAAGCGCCTGCCTCCTCTCACGCGAAGGCCGCCACCTCACGGCCGCGGCGGGTTAGCCCGCTCAGGAACTCCAGACGTCCCGCGCCCGTTTCCTCTCCAAGCTATTTGGAGACCCGACATGCGTGTTCTCGTCGCCGGCGCCACCGGCAAAACCGGCCGCCTTCTCGTCCGTGACCTCAAGGAACAGGGCCATGAGCCCGTCGCCATGGTGCGCGAAAGCTCGGACACCTCCGTCCTTCCCGAAGGCACGGAGACCCGCCTCGCCGACCTTTCTGACCTCCCCGGAGACGTCGCTGCGGACGTGGACGCGGTGATCTTCGCGGCTGGCTCAGGCGGCGATACCGATGAGGAAATGACCCGCAAGATCGACCGCGATGGCGCCAAGGCGCTGATCGACAAGGCTGCCGAGGCCAAGATCAAACGCTTCGTCATGCTGAGCTCGAAAGGCGCCGACACGCCGGAGCAGGCTCCCGACGGCATGGCGTGCTACCTCGAGGCGAAGCACGCCGCCGATGTGTACCTCCGCGATGCAGGCATGGAGTTCGCCATCGTCCGCCCCGTCGCCCTCACCGATGACCAGGGCAAGGGGATGATTGAGCTCGCAGGTCACGTCGAAGGCGAGGAGATCGCAAGGGCGGACGTTGCGCGCGTACTCACCGCCGCCACCGAGGATGCCTCCATCAAAGGAAAAACGTTCGAGATCGCCAGCGGGTCGACGCTCATAAGCGACGCCATGAAGACAGTCTGACCGCAGCGTCCCTGTTTGACTCAGCGGCGCGCCCCGATAGGGAAGCCGCCGGAACTCTTGCCGCCGATGCACCCCATCGGCGGCGCGCCTATATCAGGCACAGCGTATTCAAGGAGCGCCTCATGGCGGAAGAGAAGAAAGGCTTCATGTCCCGGCTGTTCGGCCGGAAGAAGGAGCACGACCCCCAGGAGCCCAAGGTCGAGGAGACCTCGCGCCCAGACGAGACCTCGCCGCAGGTTGCCGAGGACCTCTCGCCAGACTTGGGCCGGGGCGCCGAGCGGGAAGTCCACTCTGCCACCGTCGAAGAGGACACGGAAGCTGGCGAAGCCACCTTCCTTCATGAGGTGAAGGAAGAAGAAGGCGGCCTGGCCGATGAGACCGAGGACACTCCGCCAAAAAAGCCTGAAGCGCCGGCAGAGCAGGAGCCGGCGCCAAAGAAGAAGGGCTTCTTCGGCAGGCTGACGGAGGGCCTCAGCCGCACGTCATCGAAGCTCGCCTCGGGCGTGACCGACATCTTCACCAAGCGCAAACTCGACGAAGAGACGCTGGAGGAATTTGAAGACCTTCTCATCTCCGCAGACCTTGGCCTCGGACCCACCGAGCGGGTGATCGACCGCCTACGGAAGGAGCGGGTCGGGCAGGACGTCACCGATGAGGAGGTGAAGACCATCCTCGCCGATGTCGTCTCCGAAACGCTGGAGCCGCTGGAGAAGCCGCTCACCATCAACCCGGGTCACGCCCCGCACATTGTGCTCGTCGTCGGCGTCAATGGAGCGGGCAAGACGACGACGATCGGCAAGCTCGCCAGCAAATATGTGGCAGACGGACACTCCGTGCTCCTCGCCGCAGGAGATACGTTCCGCGCCGCGGCGATCGAGCAGCTGGCCGTCTGGGGCGAGCGCGCAGGCGTGCCGGTCGTCACCAAGGCCCACGGCGCCGATGCTGCCGGCCTCGCCTATGAGGCCATAGAGCAGGCCCGCGAAGAAAAGCGCGACGTAGTCCTCATCGATACGGCAGGCCGACTCCAGAACCGCTCGGAGCTGATGGATGAGCTTGGCAAGATCGTCCGTGTGATCCGCAAGCTGGCGCCCGATGCGCCCCACGACACGCTTCTGGTCCTCGATGCGACGGTCGGCCAGAACGCCATCAGCCAGGCCCAGGCCTTCACAGAAATCGCAGGCGTCACGGGCCTGGTCATGACCAAGCTCGACGGCACGGCCAGAGGCGGCATCCTTGTTGCACTCGGTGACAAATTCGCCTTGCCTATCCACTATATCGGCATCGGTGAGGGCATCGAGGACCTCAGGCCCTTCAAGGCTCAGGACTTCGCAAAGGCCCTGACCGCCGAAGTCTGACGATCAGCCAAAGGAACATCATGGAACAAGCGCCCGGTACTGGTCCCGTCAAACTCGAGGGCAATGAGAAAATGGCGGTCGAGTTCGGGCCGATTTTCGCGCTCATCGCCGGCTATGTGCTGCACGGACGGTTGGGACCCCTCCTCGACAATCTGTTCGGTTCGGACCTCTTCAGCGCCGATGATGGCAGGCTCTATGTGGGCCTCGCGCTCTTCATCCCTGCGTTTCTTGCAGCGTTCGCCTTCTCGGTGATCCGCACGAAGAGGGTGGTGCCGCTTCTCGCGGTGACAGGCGTTCTTGTGATCGGCCTCGGCATCCTGACCTTTGTTTTCCAGGACAAGCGGTTCTTCTACATCAAGCCCACGATCGTCTACGCGATCACAGCAGCAGCGCTGGCTGGCGGGCAGCTGGCGGGGAAGAACTTCCTCAAGATCCTGTTCGACGGCGCCTTCGAGATGCCTGATGAGGCGTGGAAGACCCTCACCTGGCGATTCGTCTGGTTCAACGCCGCCATGGCCCTCGCCAATGAGATCCTCTGGCGCACTCTGACTTCAGGCTGCGTTGTCGGCGAGGACTGCGCTGGCGAGGCGTGGTGGCTGGGCATCAAGGGTTTTGGTTTCACCATCGCCTATTTCGTCTTCATCGCTGCTAACGCGCCGCTTTTGATGAAGCATATCAAGGACGAAGGCGAAAAGACGCCCTCGGACGAGAACGCCGAAGGCTGATCGTCAGACCCCGTCAGCGGGGTTTGAGAAGGGCGGGAAGACCTCCTGCCCCATGACTTCCCGGTGGTGACGGAGCGCCCAGTAGACCGTCGGGAAGGCCAGCTCCGTCCAGGGAATGTCCTCCCACGTCACAAGTTTGACATCTTCGCTTTCAGGACCCGCACCGACCCCCTCGGGGTTCAGAAGCTCCGCCCTAAACATAATTTGAACTTGGCCGATCCGCGGGATGGAATAGACCGCCAGGATGCGGTCGAGCTTGAGCTCGGCAAGCGCCTCTTCCCGCGCCTCGCGACGTGCTCCGTCCTCCACGCTTTCGCCGAGCTCCATGTATCCGGCAGGCAGCGTCCAGAAGCCCTTCCTTGGCTCAATGGCCCGTTTACAAAGGAGAATTCGGCCGTCCGGGGACGTCGCAACAGATCCACAGACGATCTTCGGGTTCTGGTAATCGATGAAACCGCACCGCGTGCAGACCTTCCGTTCGCGGTCATCTCCATCGGGCACTTCCTTCTGAAAGGAGGGGTGCGAATCATCGGTATTCGTCATCTCTTCCGGTCTCCAGCTGCAGAGATTCTCCGCGTTCCTATCGTTTCGAGGCCAAAAAGGGTTGCTTCCGTGTGCGAAGTGATCAAATTGGCAAATGTTCGTTAAGGACAACGTGTCAAGTGCCTATGTCAAGGCGATCAGCACGCGACGTTCTTTAGCGGAACAATAGTGGGGCTGCCGCCCCTAACCCTTGAACCCGGCGCGGTGTTCCCGCGCCAAAGACGTCAAAGAGAAGTGACATCATGGCGAAATACGCGCTCGAACAAAGCCCTGGCCACCTCCTCCGCCGGGCCCAACAATATGCAGACGATCTCTACAAGAAAGAGGTTGGCTCTGGCGGCCTCACCGCTCGTCAGTTCACGGTCCTGAACGCCATCAGCGAAAAGGAAGGCCTCTCGCAGACCGACCTCGTTCGCCGCACCGGCATCGACCGCTCGACCCTTGCTGACATGATCGCCCGCCTGATCTCCAAAGGCTACGTCGCTCGTCAGCGCACGAAGGATGACGCCCGCGCGAACTCGGTCAAGCTGACCGCCGCTGGCAAGAAAGTCCTCTCGAGCCACGAATCGAAGGTCATGAAAGCTGAAACCGCTGCTCTCGGCCTCCTGCCGAAAGCCCAGCAGGCTGCATTCATGAAAGCCCTGAAGTCCTACGCTGAAGCTCTCGACAAGATCGAAGCTGAAGCCATGGCTCCGAAGCGCGCTGCCAAGAAGAAAGCCCCGGCCAAGAAGAAGGCCCCGGCTAAGAAGAAGGCAGCTGCGAAGAAGAAGGCTCCTGCCAAGAAGAAGGCACCAGCCAAGAAAAAGGCTCCGGCTAAGAAGGCCCCTGCCAAGAAAGCTGCCAAGAAGACGACCCGTCGTAAGGCCGCCAAGAAGAAGTAAGCTTCTCGCCTAACAGCATAAGCTTCGAAGCCCCGCCGGCACCTGCCGCGCGGGGCTTTTTCGTACGCCGCGCGCCCTAGAGGTCGATGTCGAGGCTGACCGGCGCGTGGTCGGAGGGTTTCTCCCATCCCCGGACATCGCGGTGGATCTTCAGGGCCTGTGGCCCCTTGGCGAGCGCTGCTTCGCGCAGGGGCTCGGACACCCAGATATGGTCGAGCCTGCGTCCCCGGTCCGATGCGGCCCAGTCCTTCGCCCGATAGGACCACCAGCTGTAAAGCTTCTCGTCCTCCGTGGTCAGCTCCCGCGCTACGTCGGTGAAGCCGCCCTTCTTGATCAGGGCTTTCATGGCGTCGGTTTCGACGGGTGTATGGCTGACCACCTTCAGGAGCTGCTTGTGGGACCAGACGTCGTGCTCTCCAGGCGCGATATTCAGGTCCCCGACAATGATCCGCGGCTCTTTCTTCTTCTTGGAGAAGAGCTTTGTCATTTCCTCCATGAAGGCGAGCTTGTGGGCGAACTTAGGGTTCTTCTCCGGGTCCGGCTCATCGCCGCCCGCAGGAACGTAGAAATTGTGAAGCCTTGCCCCGCCCGGCAGGGTCACGGCGATATGGCGCGCATCGCCCATGCCGCAGAACTCAATCGGCTGATGATCCGTGAGCGGCACCCGCGCGACCGTGGCGACGCCGTGATAGGCCTTCTGCCCATTGACGGCCATGTGCTCATAGCCAGCCTTGGCAAAGGCTTTGGCCGGGAACTGGTCGTTCAGGCACTTGGTCTCCTGAAGGCACAGGACGTCCGGCTGCTCTTCTTCTAAGAAGCGGATAACGGAATCGATGCGGAGGCGGACGGAATTGATATTCCAGGTAACGATACGCATGGGGACTTTCTGGCCGAGGGTCAGGCCTTGCGAATGCCCGGCATCGGACTGCCGTCAGCATTCGAGGGGTGGGTCGCCGCAATATCGGGGACCTTGTTCAATTGATCGCAGAGAGCAGCCGCACGGGGCGCGATGGCTTTCCAGTCGAGAAATGACGCGAGCCGGAACTCGGCCCAATCGAGGGTGGAGACCAGAGCGAGCGCTCCGTAGCCTTGCTCGGGCAGCGGTGTGGCGAGCCGGGTGCCGATCTCTTCAAGAGCGGCGACGAGGCCCGCCATGCGGCGTTCCTGCCAGTCCGAAGAACGCTCCGCCTCAGGACGTCTTGTTTCGAGAAAGTAGGCGACGCCGAGCTCCAGAAAGCCCATCAGCACACCGACCATCGCCTCTTCGCGAAGGCGCTGAGCCGGGTCCACTGAGCGCAAGTCCTTGCCGCCAATATCCATCAGCGTCCGGCAGATCAGCGGCGTTTCGTAGAGGCCAAGCCCGTCCGCCATGATGAGCGCCGGAACACGGGCCAGCGGGTTCACGGAGCGATAGTGGTCGTCAAACGGGTTGGCGGTCTCGAAGGCGACGTCAGCTTCCGCGCCGCAGCGCTCACGCACGAGGCGGCAGAGGCGGACATAGGGTGACGTAAGGGACCCGTAGAGGGTCGCCTTGGTCAAAGCGTTCCCTCGCCCCTGGCGCAGGCGCGCATGGTGCCCACGGGGCCCGGATTGTCGATCTGAAGATCGCGGCGGTGGATACGGACGAACTCACGTGAGGCGGCGAGCATATCAGCCACCGCGTCGGAAGAGTTGGGGTCAGCCGTGATGCCGATGACGATCGGTGCCGGGTTGTCGACAACGAAGAGCTGGAGGCGCGCAAGCTCTTCACGCGCCGTGGCAAGCTCGCTCCTGGCCTTCTGGTCGCGGCGGGCTTGTCTCTCAAGCGAGGCGATCCGCAGGCGGAGAGCATTGAGCTCCGCGACGCGGGCCGCATCGAAATCGGCAGAGACGGAGAAGACGCGCTCGCTGCTCGTGCACTCGGAGCGGTCGCCGCCCGAAAGCTTGGCAATGGCAAAGTCGCGCAGAGCCTCCTCGCGGCGGGCGGCCTTCTCGCCGTCACCGACGCCGATGACCAGGAAGCCGTCATAGCGCGGCGCCTCAACGGTCTCAGGGGCTGCGAAGCTCACCGCATCGGTGAAGGTGAAGGGCACAGCGTGGCTGTCGGATTTGACGAAGGTCGCTGCGGCGTTGTTCCAGGCCGGGCGGACAACATAGCGGTCGCCGTGGCTGAAGCGTAGGAGATCGAAACGCACCGAAGCGCCATTGGCGCAGGTCTCGATGGCCCGGTCAGCGAAGGAGCCCGACGGCTCGCAAAGGCTGACATGGCTCGACGCCCGCTCAGCCGGTGCCGCGAGAGACGTCCTGACCGTGCGCACTTGCGGCTGCGGCTGGAGGAGGACGGCCTGGTGCGGGCGGGCGAGGCCAGCCTTCACGGTGGTGCGGGTTGCGTTCTCATCGGCGAGCGTGCCGGCTGCGATGAAACCGGCGACGACGAACAGAGCGCCGATGCCCACCAGCACCGAATTACGAATGATCGGCGTGCCGCCTGCGCGCCAGCCGGACTGGCTGCTGCGACCAACGATTTCAGGATCCAGAAGCGGCGGCGGTGAGGTTTGCAGGCTGTTGGTCCTGACCTCGTCGCGACGCGGCGAATTCAGGCTGTCCCAGAAAACAAAGATGAAGAGTCCAAGGAAGGCGAGCATCGCCATCCCAAGCACAGCCACCCCCGCGGCTGAGTCGAAAACGCCAATCATCTGCCCGAACAGGTCCATCATGGCCCACGCCCCAGTTAAGAAACCTTACCGAACCCTTAGCATGGGATTTCCGGGGTGCCTAGGCGCGCCACCTTCTTCTTACGGTTGCCCGCGAAGCCTTTTGACGACTGGGCTGGGCAGGTCTAGCGGGCGGTTATGGATGCGTTTCTTCCCGAGGCCCTGCCGCTCTGGGCGTTCTTCGCGATCATGCTGGTCAGCTTCATTGGCTCGGCGATCACGGCGGCGCTGTCGATTGGCGGAGGGCTCCTTCTTATCGGAACGATGAGCGCCCTTCTCCCTCCCGCGGCCGTCATTCCCGTCCATGCGGTGGTCATGGTGGGCAGCAATGCGGGCCGGTCGGGGCTTCTTCTTCCGCATGTGGAGTGGCGGATCATCGGCTGGTTTGCAGCTGGTGCACTGGTCGGCGGACTGATCGGCGCGCAGGTCGTGTTTGGTCTGCCGCCCCAGATCCTGAGGCTCGCGATTGCGGCCTTCATCCTCTTCACCCAGTGGGGGCCGAAGGTTTCGCTGCCGCTCGGCGCGCCGTTCTATGCGCTTGCGGGAGGGCTTTCGATGTTCCTGACGCTGTTCGTCGGGGCTTCAGGGCCGTTCATCACGGCGATCCTTGCCAAGATCCCGCAGTTCTCGCGCCTGGCGCTCATCGCGACGGCAGGGGCCTGCATGACCCTCCAGCATGGCGGAAAGGTCCTGATCTTCGGGATCAGCGGCTTTGATTATGGGGCCTGGCTCGGCCTGATGGCAGCGGCACTCGTCGCAGGGTTCGCGGGTACCTTCATGGGCACCCGCTTCCTGAAACGCATCGATGAAGCCCTCTTCCGCAAGGCATTGAAGTGGCTCCTGACGGCGCTCGCCGTCTGGCTGATCTTCCTCGCCGTCTCAGACTAAAAAAGCGAGAAGGACTGACCGACCACGGCCACGGGCCAACGACCAAGCTCGAAGAGCTTGAGCTTACGGGTGAAGAGGTGCTCCTCAAGCTCCATCTCCGGATCGATCTCCGCCACGAGCAGCGCCAGCGCCGCGTTGACCGAAGCCTGCACGGCAGCGCCGACTGCGAGGTTTTTCACTGCCTCGTCGCCGATCTCCCAAATGGCGCTCTCTTCCTCCATCGCCTCCTTGGCGGACTCGCCAGCCTTGGAGGTGATAAGGCGCACGGCGATCTCGAGGGCGTCTTCGGACAGGACTTCGAGCGCTCGGGCCGTCAGGTCAGCCCGCGCCAGCTCTTCGGCTTCCCACGCAGGGCTCGCCCAGTCATTGGTCTCAGCCGCATCCGCAGCATCTTCGGGCGTTGGCAAGATGGCGAGGTCGGCTTCAGGGAAGCCAAGCGCGTCGACATAGGCTTCGGCCGTCCGGCGCACCTTGTCCGTGGGCGGCTCGCCCAGATGCGCGAACCAGCTGAACTGGGTCAGCCCTTCGGACAGGCGGCGCACGCCGAAGAGCAAGGGGATCTCCCGCTCCAGCTCACCAAACAGCTCAGGATCGACCTCGGGCAGGTCTTCTTCGTTCTCAGGGTTCAAGGGATCACTCCGCCTTGGAAAAGAAAGCGCCCGCTTCCTTCGGACGGGAAGCGGGCGCGGTCTAGGGCGTCTTCCGGGCCAGCGCGGCCCGTACGGTTCCAGTTCGGGGGGGCAGAGTTCACCGGAACCGTGCTTTTACGGTAACGCTGGAACTCTTTTCTGGATAGTTACACCGCGGTAAAATTTGACTGTGGTAGGATAACAACACACTCAAAGAGCTAGTTGTCCGAAAGAAACAGTCCTTCGGATTCGGGGACCCGGAACAAGCGGTTGGGAAGCCTGCGCTTTTCCTCGACGCCTTCGAGATTCACCGCGGTCATCTGACCACCGGGATCGATGAAGGACCAGCCCGCCAGCTGCATATTCTCTGGCTCAAAGAGCAGAGCGAGCCTGCCGCGCAATTCCTCGTCACGAGCCGCGAGCACGATCTTGATGCCGTGACGGTCTTCACGGACGGAGAGAACCTGAGCCGCTTCGAGGTCGAGTTCCTTGGAAAGGAGGAACCTGAGCGGCGTCTGACCCACAGGATAGCTGTCCGTGGTCTTGAGCTCAGCGTCATGGACATAGACCATACCGCCAACCGCCACGATCAGCATCGGGTTCGGCTCTTCATATTCAAAGCGAAGCTTGCCGGGACGCGAGAGATAGAAGCGGCCCTTCGAGATTTCGCCCGACGGTGCGTATTGGGTGAACTGAGCTTCCATCGAGCTGATCGATTCGAGCCCCTCGGCAGCAGCCTCCAGAAGGCTGTGGCTGCGGCCTTCGCTGACCTCGGCATCGCTGGCGGGTCCGTCATCCTGAGAGGAGAGCGGCGCGGCGGAGACTGTGGCAGCTGTTATGGCTGCCAGGACGAGGTGCGATACGGACACGAAAAGAACCCTGACTTTCTTGACCCTCGCGGCTTAGACGCGGGGGCGTTGGCCGCGAAGTGTCGATCCGGAAATCTCCCGGATACTGGCTGATTTGCAACAGTTCTTTCTGAATGGAACTGCTTTGACGCCCGATCCGTGGCGGCCCGCTGTAACGAGGCGTGTTAGGGGCCAGGCATGGACAGCCTTCCCGCCTCCCAAGCCGAGCTTTTCGAAGCCTTCGACCGGCGCGATCCGAATTTTGATGGCGAGGCGTTCGCCGCCGTCACGAGCACAGGCATCTTCTGTCGCTTCTCCTGCCCCGCGCGGAGGCCCAAGCCTGAAAACCTTCGCTTCTTCGGCTCAGCGGAGGCCTGCATGGAAGCGGGGTTCCGGCCCTGCAGGCGCTGCCGCCCCTTGGAGAATGGGCGCGATCCGCTCGTGGCCTCGCTCCTCAAGGCGCTGAGCGACGAGCCTGCGAAGGTTTGGAGCGAGGCCGACATCGCAGCCCTCGGCCATGACCCCTCCACCGTCAGGCGCGCGTTCAAGCGTTCGGTGGGCAAGACCTTTCTCGAATTGGCACGCCTGTCCCGGATTGGTGCGGCCGCGAAGGAGAAAGCCGCCGGCGCAAAGGTCATAGACGCACAGCTCGCGGCGGGCTTCGAGAGCCCAAGCGGTTTCAGGGCCGCGTTCGCGAAGCTTCTTGGCCGGGCACCGTCTGCTCTCAATAAGGCATCGAGCCTCGGGGCCACCGCCATCCAGACGCCCCTCGGGCCGATGGTGGCGATCGGCGATGACAAAGCGCTCTGGCTCCTCGAATTCGCCGACCGGAAGGAGCTGCCTCAAGAGATTGCCTCGGTCGAGACGCAGGCCGGAGCCCAAGTCAGCCTTGCGCCAAAGGCGTCCCTCGCCACGATCGAGGCAGAGCTTTCCGCTTTCTTTTCAGGGGACAAGCTTTCCTTCGAAACCCCGGTCATCCCCTACGGCACTGTCTTCACCGGCGGCGTCCACCGGGCGCTCACCGGGATCCCTCCCGGAGGAACCATCAGCTACCGAACCCTCGCGGAGCGCATCGGGAAGCCCTCCGCCATGCGCGCCGTGGCCCGGGCCAATGCCTCGAACCGCCTCGCCATCATCGTCCCCTGTCACAGGGTCATCGCGGCTGACGGCAAGATTTCAGGCTATGCAGGAGGGGTCTGGCGGAAGCGCTGGCTCCTCGAGCACGAGCGCCGGGTGGTTAACAGGGAGTGATGGAATATCCTTTGCAAGTCCCTAACGCGGGGCTGGCGAAGACCAAGGCTGTCCCCTCGTTCATGCCGCAACAAAGGGACAACCACCGTGGGCAACAACTTCCTCAAGGGCGCAGCAGCGGCCCTCACCGCCGCCGCCATGGCAGCAGCATCGGCCAGCGCCGCCACCTTCATCGTCGAGCAGGAAAAGACTGCCGGCGCCGGCGACTTCAAAATGCTCGGCTATCTCGACAGCTATGACGCTTCCGGCATGACCGCCGCCGAAGCCTACTCCTTCCACACGCCGAACCGTTACAGCTACAATGGCGAGCTGAACGGCCTTCCCGCCGCCCAGTCCGGCCAGGCCCAGATGTTCCTCGTGGACACCTCTGAAGGTCTCGCCTTCTTCTTCGTGTTGGATGCCGTGAACGACGGCTCTGGCGGCAACGCCGACACGTTCTGGAACCTCGCTGATGATCCCAATGGCGCCGGCCTCATGGTTCGTGACGACGATCCGGGCAATGATTTCTACACGGAAGGTACCTACGATTTCTCCATCGACCACCAGTGGTTCGGCTGCTGCACCGACGGCTACGTGATTGGCGAGCTTGACGGCGAGTTTGTCATGACTGGCGGGTTCGACAGCTTCAGCCGCCTCAGCCAGTGGATCGTGCGTGGTAATGGCGTCGACACCGACCTCATCCTCGAAGAGGGCCGCCGCGCCCGGATCAGGACGATCAACAGCGAAGTGCCGACCCCGGCAGCAGGCCTCCTTCTGGTTACCGGACTCGCCGGCATGGCAGCGCGTCGTCGCCGCAAGGCCTGACCTCAAACGCCTGATTGTCTGAGAACAGACGATCAGGCGGACCCATCAATAAAGCTTACCGCAACGATCCAAAAGAGGGAGAATTCCTTATGCGTACTATCACGACTATGGCTGCCTGCGCAGCGGCGGCATTGTCCGCACCGGCCCTTGCGGCAACGACGGTTCTCGATTTCGAGGGTCTGGGCAACAACGAACTCGTCGGCAATTTCTACAATGGCGGAGCGGGCGCCAATTACGGGATCTCGTTCTCGAATGCCCTTGGCCTCATCGACGCTGATGCGGGGGGAACCGGTAACTTCGCCAATGAGGCAAGCGCCGACACTGTGATCTACTTCTTATCCGGCGGGGCAGCGACCATGAACGTCGCTAACGGCTTCAGCACCGGCTTCTCGTTCTTCTACACCACGAACAGCTCCGGCTCGGTGACGGTCTATGACGGCCTGAACGGAACCGGGAACGTCCTGGCGAGCATTGACCTTGACCCGACCCCGACCGGTCCGGGTGACCCAGGCGGTTCGGGGCCGTTCAACACCTTCCGCAACTACGGTGTGTCATTCGTCGGGACCGCGCTTTCCGTCGACTTTGGCGGCGTTGCGAACCGTGTGGCCTTCGACAACATCACCCTCGGAGCGACCTCCGCGATCGTGGATCCTGTTCCAGTTCCTGCGGCAGGGCTTCTTCTTCTCACCGGTCTTGGCGGCATGGCACTGCGCCGTCGCCGGAAGGCCTGATCAAACACAATGGGCCTTTTCGCAACGCGAGAGGGCCCGCTTTCCTCCCGTTATAAATGTAAACGTTCTCGTTTCATTTCTAACGATTCCGTGATAATCTTGACGACGGATCACGCTTTCGGGGGAAAGACCCATGCTTAACAAACTACTCAGCGGCCTCGCCGCAGCCGCAGCCGCTTTCGGCATGGCCCAGGCTGGCACCTACATCGTCGAACAAGAGACTTCGGCTGGCTCGAACGTCTTCACGACGGTCGCGACCATCCAAAGCTACGACGGCACCACCCGCACCACGGCGGGCAACTACAACCTCAGCAACGCCAGCTATAACGGCCGCCCGGGCCTGCCTGTTCCGGTCGCAGACGGCGTCATGATGTTCATCGTCGACTCCAGCACGGGTCCTGCCCTGTTCATGGTCTTCGACGGCATCAGCGACAGCACGCGCGGCAACGCCGCACAGACCATCGAGATGCTCTCGGGCTCGGCTTCGGTCGCCGTCTCTGACGATGGCTCGGAATCGGCTTCGGTGTCCGGCAACACCTTCTCCTACGGCTTCCGTTGGGCTGGCTGCTGCACGGATGGCCTCGCGCTTGACCTGAGCGGGATGTTCTCGCTCGAGCAGGAATTCCAATCCTTCTCCGGCCTCAGCAGCTTCCTCGTTTTCAGTGAAGGCGAAGGCTCGACCCAGCTTGAGCTCGGCACCGGTCTTGCGACCCGCATCTCTGCGGTTCCTGTTCCGGCTGCTGGCCTGCTTCTCGTGACCGGCCTCGCTGGCCTCGGCCTTCGGAAGCGCCGCCAAGCATAAGCTTTGTACCAAGACGTATCGGAAACGGCCTCGCCTCGGCGGGGCCGTTTTTCTATGCGGCGTCCTCGCCGATCAGGATTTCACGCTTGCCAGCATGGTTGGCCTGGCTGATGATCCCCTCGTCTTCGAGCTTTTCGATCAGGGTCGCTGCGCGGTTGTAGCCGATCTGCAGGCGGCGCTGGAGGTAACTGGTCGAAGCCTTCCGGTCACGGACGACAATCGCCACGGCCTGATCAAAGAGCGCATCGCCGGAGCCGGTGTTGCCACCAAGGTCGAGGCCGAGCTGGCTGGCGACTGCGTCGTCATCCTCGTCGCCTTCGGTGACTTCCTGAATGTAATCAGGCTTGCCCTGCGATTTGAGGTGATCGACGATCTTCTCGACCTCGCCATCGGCCACGAAGGCGCCGTGGACGCGGGTGATCCTGCCCCCGCCCGCCATATAGAGCATGTCGCCCTGGCCGAGCAGTTGCTCCGCACCCTGCTCACCGAGGATCGTGCGCGAGTCGATCTTCGAGGTGACCTGGAAGGAGACGCGGGTCGGGAAGTTAGCTTTGATCGTACCGGTAATGACGTCCACGGACGGCCGCTGGGTAGCCATGATGAGGTGGATGCCTGCGGCCCGCGCCATCTGGGCGAGGCGCTGGACCATCGCTTCAATATCCTTGCCCGCGACCATCATCAGGTCTGCGACCTCGTCGATCACCACGACGATATAGGGCATCTTGTCTTCGTCGAGGATCTCCTCCTCGTAGGTCGGCTCGCCCGTCTCGGCGTCGTAGCCTGAATGCACCTTCCGGGTCAGCGGCTCGCCCGTGCTGGCAGCCTCGGCGACCTTGTCGTTGAAGCCGTGAATGTTCCTGACACCGACCTTCGACATGCGCTTGTAGCGCTCTTCCATCTCGCGGACGGTCCATTTGAGAGCGACCACAGCCTTGCGAGGGTCCGTGACGACTGGAGCGAGAAGATGTGGGATCCCTTCGTAGACCGAGAGCTCCAGCATCTTCGGGTCGACCATGATCATCTTGCACTCCTCAGGAGGCAGACGATAAAGGAGCGACAGGATCATGGTGTTGATGCCCACCGACTTACCCGAGCCGGTCGTACCGGCGATCAGGAGGTGAGGCATCTTGGAGAGGTCGGCATATTGCGGCGTGCCGCCAATATCCTTTCCGAGGGCGAGGGTCAGGGCCTTGCCGCTTTCGAATTCCTCCGTGACCAGCATTTCGCGGAAGTAGACCATCTCGCGGTCGTCGTTCGGCAGCTCGATGCCGATGGCATTGCGCCCCGGCACGACGGCCACGCGGCAGGCGACGGCGGACATCGACCGGGCGATATCGTCAGCAAGGCCGATCACGCGCGAGGACTTCACGCCTGCTGCCGGCTCGAGTTCGTAGAGCGTGACCACAGGGCCAGGACGCACACCGATGATCTCGCCGCCGATTTTGAAGTCGGCGAGGACGCGCTCAAGCATCCGCGCGCGTTCTTCAAGGTCGGCATCGGCGAGGACCTTGCGGTCCTTGGCATTCGGCGCCTTGAGAAGCTGCACGCCGGGGAACTCGTAGGCGTCGCCTGGCTTCCTGAGATGCGGGCGCTTCTTCGGAGGCACCTTGCGGACCTCGCGCTTGATGCGCGGCTCTTTGGACTTGGGCGCAGGTTTGATCGCTTCGGGGATGTCGGAGATCTCTTCCGCTTCCGGAGCTTCTTCCTCCGCCTCTTCGTCGAGCGCGGTCATCGGGCCAGGCTCAGGCAGGCTCTCGCCCTCCTCTTCCTCGACCTCGCGGACAAAGAAACGGCGGTATTGGCCTTCGACCCATTCAGCGGCCGTGTCGTAGCTGAAGACGATGGCGTCCCATGCGGCGATGGCGTGGGCGATGCGCACGCCGCCTGCGAAGGCGAGAAGCGCGGTGCCCGCGGCGCCGAGGAGACCAGCGGCGATCATCCGGGCGAAGGGAAGCGAGACAGCTGAAAAGCCGCCTTGAAGAACCGACAGGGCGCCATCGCCTGCAAGCCCGCCAAGGCTGACCACGAAGGGCCAGTCGAGCGGGCGGGGCCAGGCAGCAAGGCAGCCGCCAAACAGCAGGACGCCGAGCGGCAGGGCGCCAGCCTTCAGCCATGCCGAAAGAGGCGTTCGGAGCGGTGTGCCGTAAAGGACCGCATCAACGCCCCAGAGAAGAAGAACAAGGAGCGCCGGGATCGCCGCGCCGCCAAAGCCCTGAAGAAGGGCATCGGAAATGACCGCGCCGAGGCCGCCGCCGACATTCGACACCACTTCTCGGGCCGTTGCGTTCGAAAGGCTCGGATCGCTGATCGAGAAGCTCGCGATCGCGAGAAGCGAGAAAACAGCCGCCAGCACGAGCGAAGCACCGCCCGAACGCGCCACGGACAGGCGGATAGCGGCCTTGAGCTGCTCTTTGGGGTCAGGCTTGCGGGAGGTCTTGCGGCGGGGCACGGGCTCTGGCGATCAGGTAGCTTCAGGTCGCGCCGAATGAAGCCCCTGCGGGGTTAAGCCTCCCTTAAGCCTTAACGATCTGTTGCGGCAGCAAAAGATCTACGCTTGGCCGATTGGTACAATTGAAATGATCGCAAGTTCGTGTAATTCGTCAAGAGTTAAGTGAGTGAGGGGGATCCCATGAAACGACTTCTTGCCGCATCCGCGGCAATCGCAGCTGCTTTTGGCGCCGCCAATGCAGCACCGCTCGTCTTTGACGGCATCACGTTCGATGATGGCGACGCGGCGTTTGCCGACGCTGTTGTCAGCTTCACGCCAGGTGACCCTGCTGCAACGGCGGCCGGCACGCAGGACCCGCAAAACGCTGTTGGACGTCCCGATGCGCCCAGCACAACCAATGGCAACAACTACGTCTCGCTCGGCCGTGGCGGTGAAATTGTTCTCCAGTTCACCGACAACGCTGTGATTGCATCGGGCGACAGCTCTGATGACCTTTACGTTTTCGAGATTGGCTCGGACGTTGAGGACACTTTTGTCGAGATTTCCACCGACGGGATCACCTTCCTTGAGGTTGGCAAAGTGACCGGCGGCACGCGCGGCGTCGACATCGACGCATTTCTCAACGCCAACAGCATTCCGCTCTCGACCAAGTTCTTCTTCGTGAAGCTGATCGATGATCCGAACGAAGGTCAACGCTCCGGCACGTTCGTCGGCGCTGACATCAACGCTCTTGGCGCCATCAGCTCGACGGAAGTTCCGATCCCGGCTGCGGCCCTTCTCTTTGCTCCGGCACTCGGCCTCATCGCCCGCCGTCGCAAGAAGGCCTAACGAACCGCCCTTCTCCAGGGCTGGATCAAGATTTGAGGGCTCACCTGCCGGGTGAGCCCTTTTTCTTTGCCGAGAGGGCAACGCGCCGCTTTGCGAGCGGGGCTTCTGCCGCCTAGATGCTTCCCATGACGCAAACTTTCGACACCGCCGTCGTCGGTGCTGGCATGACCGGCAGGCTTCTCGCGCTCGCACTTGATCATCTGGGCTTCAAGGTCGCTCTCATCGACCGGGGCCTGCCGAGCACGCCGATCAGGGACGGCCGGACGGTCGCGCTCGCCTACGCTTCGGTCAGGCTCTTCAAGCGGCTCGGCCTCTGGGAGGACCTTGCGCCGAAGGCAGAGCCGATCACCGACATCATGGTGTCGAACGGCGAGCCGCGGGGCCGCTTCTCAAAAGGCGGCCTCTTCGGCGGACAGCTCCATTTCCCCGTCACGCTTCTCGGAACTGACGAAACTGAGGGCGAAGAAGCGCTTGGCTACATTGTCGAGAACGCCGACCTTCTCGCAGTCTGTGCTGAGGCACTCGAGGGATCGGCTGTCGAGGGTTTCTATGGCGCTTCGGTGGTGGACTATGATGCCGGCCCCGGCATGGGGCACGGTAAGGTGAGCCTCTCCGACGGCACGACCATTGAGACAAAGCTCCTCGCAGCCTGCGACGGGAAGTTCTCACCCCTCCGTGCACGCATGAAACTGGAGACGGTCAAATGGGGCTACGACCAGACGGCGATCATCTTCAACGTGAAACATGAAGAGCCCCATGGCGGCGTTGCCCATGAGGTCTTCTACCCTGATGGCCCGTTCGCAATCCTCCCGATGCGGAACAACCATTCCTCGATCGTCTGGACGGAGCGGAATGCCTCGGTGAAGAGCTTCCTCGCGATGGATGATACAGCCTTCCTGGAGGCCGCCAGAGAACGCATTGGCGATCATCTCGGAGCCTTGGAACTCGCGGGCGAGCGGCAGAGCTTTCCCCTCTCCTTCCTCTACGCGCCGAAGTTGACGGCCGACCGTTTCGTGCTGGCAGGTGACGCGGCCCACGGCATCCACCCGATTGCGGGACAGGGCTTCAACCTCGGCGTCAAGGACATTGCCGCGCTGTGCGAGACGGTCGACGAAGCGCGCCAGGCGGGCCTCGACATCGGCCACGGTACGGTGCTGGCCGGCTATGACAGCTGGCGCCGGTTCGACAGCGCAAGCCTTGCCTTCGGCACCGACACACTCAATCGTCTGTTCTCGAACAATTTCGGACCCCTCAAGCACCTGAGGGGCGTGGGCCTGGGCATCGTCCAGCGTATCGATCCCGCACGGAGGTTCTTCATGCGCGCCTCAGGCGCTGACCTCGGCAAGCTCCCGGCGCTGATGCAGCCGCTTTAGGGGATTGATCCGGAACCATCACAATGCCGCGCCTGCGCCTATCGGGCGCGGTTTTTCTTAAAGGCTCGTAGCACGCCGCACGATCTCCTCTCCTCCCGCGTTAGCTCCGTGAACGACGCATTACGAAGGAGAAGAGACCATGAAGATGCTCATCGCCACCAGCGCCCTCGCCCTTGTTGCAGCAGCATGCAGCCAGGAAAGCTCCGAGATGCCGGCCGACTATGCGGAGCCGGTCGAGAGCTCGACGGATCGCCCTGAGATGGACGTCGAGACCGCCGAAATCGCGACCATGACCGAAGCGGAAGCCGAGCTTCCGGTCACGATTTCGATGACCATCGACAATATCGATGCCGATGCAGGCAAGGTCTATATCGCGCTCCAGAGCCGCGAGGACTTCGCCAAGAACGCTGGCAACTTCACCAAGGTCGTCGAAGGTGATGCCGAGCGGAAGGACGTCATGATCGAAGACGTCACGCCGGGCACCTACGCAGTCGCTGTCTTTCAGGATACGGACGGCAATGGCGAGCTGACCATGAAGAACATGCGCCCGAGCGAACCCTATGGCTTTTCCGGTGACGTTGAAGGCCGCCCGACCTTCGCCAATGCCATGATCGAGCTTGGCGAAGATATGGAAACCCGCATTACCCTGAAAGGCTAACCAGCCTTTCCCTTTCGGAAGGAGACCCGGTCAGCTTGGCCGGGTCTCTTTTTTGACCCAGTCCGCATAGCCGCCTGATGCTGCGGCCTCGGTCACGAGGATTTCCGGCTCGTCATAGGGGTGCCGCGCCGAGAGCTCGTCCAGCAGCACGTCCTTGCGGTCGGGTGCGGTCTTGAGCTCAAGCCGCACCTCCCGCTCGCACTTCAGCTCTTCCCAACGATAGCAGCTCTTGATGTCGCTCATCTGGACGCAAGCCGCGAGCCGCGCTTCCACCAGGGCGCTGGCCAGGGCTTCAGCGTCCTCTTCCGACCCCACGGTGGTGGTCACAATGATGACGGTCATGGCGTTCCTCCGCTTGAACACATGCCTCCGGAGAGATACATGCCCGGCTCTTCGAACAATCACCAGAATGGATGGACGCTGATGAGCGACACCAACGGCCACGCCCCGAACGACAAACCCGCTGACGAGCCTGAAACCCAAGGCGCGAGCGAGCAGGCTGACTTCGACATCCCTGATCACCTGACCGACGCAGCCCTCGACGGCGGCAAGGTCAAGGAGATCGCAGAAGCCCGGATCGCCGAGCTGCAGAAGGAAGTCGAGCAGGAGAAAGACCGCGCTCTCCGCCTCGCAGCCGAGCTTGAGAACACGCGCCGCCGCGCCGACCGCGAAAAGCAGGAAGCGGCCAAGTACGGCATCACGAACTTCGCCCGGGACCTTCTCTCTGTCGCCGACAACTTCGCCCGCGCGCTCGAGCTTGCGCCGGAGGATCCCTCCAAGATGGACCCTGAAGGCTTCAAGGGTCTCATCAACGGCATGAAGATGACGGAGAAGGAACTGATCACCGTCTTCGAGCGCAACGGCATCAAGCGCATCGAACCCGCCGGGGAGAAGTTCGACCCAAACGTGCACCAGGCCATCGCGCAGGTACCGGGCAATGGCGAGCCTAAGGACCATGTGGTCGACGTCGCTGCCCCAGGCTTCGTCATCGGCGACCGGGTCATCCGCGCGGCCATGGTGACGGTCTCCACCGGTGCAGGCGCGGCCCCGCAAGCTCCGAGCGAAGATTAACTTTTCGCAGCCAATGGCTTGATCCTGCGACCTTTCTGCCCCCATGATCCTGGAAGGCAGACAGGTGAGCAGGGGCATGCTGGCCATTTTCGTTGCGGCAGCGCTGAGTGCCGCGACCAACCAGAACTTTGATGCGGCGCAGGCCTATGGTCGGCGCCCTTACCTTTCAGGCGTGTCGCTTGCGCCGAGCGGCGATCAGTTCGCGGCCTTCGTCAACGACCGCAACTATAGCGGCCTCGGCATCTACCAGCTCGACGGCGATGGCGGCTTCAGCTTCTTCCTGAAGGACGAAGGCGATTTCCGCGTCCGGAGGTTCGCATGGAAGGCCGAGGATCGCCTTCTCGTCTCCTTCGGACGGTTCGAAATCAGGTCCTCCTCGCGAAGGATCATGATCGGGGAGGCGCGCCACCTTCTCAGCGTGAACCCCGTGACTGCGGAGAAGCTCCCGCTCTTCGAGCCCGGCACGCGCAACAAGCAAGTCGTCGTCCAGGACGAGATCATCTCGCTGCTCCCAGACGATCCGCGGCACGTTCTCGTGCAGTACAGACCATCCATCGGCGGCGGGCTTGGCGTCTACAAGGTCGCCATCGACCAGACCGGTGGCCATATTCAGGTCGAGCGGGCTCGCAAGGATACCGACGTCTGGTTCACTGACCCCACAGGCGCCATCAGGGCGCGAGGGCGATATGGCGCAAGCGGACGATTTGTTGCGCACCTGCGGGAGACTGACGGCAGCTGGGCCAACTTTACCGCGCCGCTCAACAACCTCGACACCACCTTCAGGATCCTCGGCTTCCCTGACGATCCGAACACGGTCTATATCGCTTCGGACCACGAGACAGACACCGAGTCCCTCTACGCCTACCAGATCGACGAGCGCTCGTTCGGCCCTTCGCTTTTCAATGATCCGACATCTGACATCGTCGATATCGTCGTTCGCCCTTTCGATGGCCGTGCGATCGGGGTGACCGTTGCGGATGAGAACATCAGGACCGAGTGGCTTCGGGACACCAAGTATGCGGCCTTTGCCGAAGCCCTCCGGAAAGGCCTGGGTGCCAAGCGGGTCGAGCTGCTCGGCGTGAACGAAACCGGGAGCGTCGGGGTCTATGTCAGC
The DNA here is from genome assembly GCF_013085255.1 of Parvularcula mediterranea. Taxonomy (GTDB): domain Bacteria; phylum Pseudomonadota; class Alphaproteobacteria; order Caulobacterales; family Parvularculaceae; genus Parvularcula; species Parvularcula mediterranea. The sequence continues at coordinate 1,123,388 of NZ_JABFCX010000002.1, read as the reverse complement.
CACAAGGACCGCGAGCCCCCTAGGGTCGTGGTCTTCGATTTTGACAAGCGCCACTTCACCGAATTGCCAAGCCAATACCCAGAGCTTGATGGCCGCTTCATCGGCAAGGTTCATTCGCAGACGTACAAAGCGCGGGATGGGCTCGAGATCCAAGCCTATGTGACGCTTCCTGCCTATGTCGAACTCGAGGATGCGAACGGGCTGCCCTTCATCGTTCTTCCTCACGGCGGACCGAAGGCGCGCGACTATGGCGAGTTCGACTGGATGGCGCAGTTCTTTGCGGAGCTGGGCTTCGGTGTCTTCCAGATGAACTTCAGGGGCTCAGCTGGATACGGCACGAACTTCCGCAATGCTGGCGATCGCCAATGGGGTCAGGCGATGCAGGACGACATCGAAGACGGCGTGAAATGGCTGATCGGCACAGGGATGGCTGACGAGGAGAAAATCTCCGTTATCGGAGCGTCCTATGGCGGCTACGCGGCGCTCATGGGCGCGGTGAAGACCCCTGATCTCTATCGCTGCGCCGTGTCGATCAATGGCGTGACGGACCTTCCCCGCCTCCTCTCGTGGGCGCGGGGGCAACCAGGCGGCAAGCGCCGGTCGGCCTATATCGGTAGCCTCTGGTCCGATCGCGAGATGCTGCGCGAGAACTCACCCCTTCGTCACGCCGACAAGATTACCATCCCGGTGCTTCTCGCGACATCCGAATATGACGACATCGTCCCTCCCGAGCAGCATGAGCTGATGCTCAAAGCGCTCCAGAAGGCGGGGAAGCCTGTGGACGCGATCTCCCTTAGGCGGGGCAGCCATTACCTCGATGTGGGGAACAACCGAGAGCAACTGCTGAGAGGAACCGCGCAGTTCCTCCGCACATGCCGCTAATCCATCAATTATCGTTCTACGGAGTATATTCAGTGATCCTCTCCCTTCTTGCAGCAGCATCGGTCGCTGCTGCGCCCCTAGAAGACCCGGCGGTCGCGTTCGGCACGCTGCCGCTCTTCAGCGATATTGAAATCTCCCCTGACGGCAAGAACTACGCAGCCCTCGTCAACACGGCTGAGGGCAGCGGGCTTGGCGTTTTCACGGTGGAGGGAGGCTTCCGCTACCTCACGTTCATCCGCGATCAGGAAGACCTGAAGATCAGGAGGTTCTTCTGGAAGCGCGACGACCGTCTCGTCATGGCCGCCCGCGTCCCGGGCAAACGCTACGGCACCCCTACCGTCGAGACCCGTCTCTTCGGCCTCAGCCCGACGCCCGATACCGAGCTCACCTACCTCATGGGCCGTGCCTACAAGCGCGGTGCCGCCCCTCCCCAGATCCAGGACAACATCATCTCCATCCTGCCAAGTGACCCCGAGCACGTGCTCGTCGGCTATCGTCCTATGGGAGGCGAATACACCGCAGCCTACGAGGTCGAGATCGACGCGATGCGCGAGCCGGATGTCGTCCAGCGCGGGATCTACAGCTCGATTGATTTCTATGCTGACCTTACCGGTAAGATCAGGGGCAGCTACGGCCTCAGGAACGAAAGCGAGCTTCGCCTTGCCTTCGTCATGCCCGACGGCAAGTGGAAGGAATACTCCCACCGCCTCAAGGAAGGCGCGCCGGACTTCAGGATCGTCGGCTTCCCGAATGATCCGTCCAAGGCCTATGTGACCTCCGCGCATGAGGGGGCAACGAGCGCACTCTATCTCTTCGATATTCCGTCGGACAGCTTTGTGGAGAAGCTCTTCAGCCATCCGGTCTCTGACGTTTTCGGGATCAGGCAGGACCCGAAGACCGGGAAAGCCATCGGCGCAATCTACGGCGAGGACACGAGGGTCATCCACTGGTTCAGTGACTCCAAACCCAAGAAAACCGTCGCAGCCATCGAGCAGGCCATCGGTCAGGAAGGCGTCGGCTTCGCAGGCTACAACCTCTCAGGCTCCCACGCGCTTCTCTATCAGTCATCAGGGGTCGAGCCGGGGCGCTACCTGGCGTTCGAGTATGCGACCGGCATGATGTCCGAGCTGCCGAGCCAGTATCCTGCGCTCGACGACGCGACCCTCGGCGAGGTGATCGTCACCAGCTACAAGGCGCGCGATGGCCTCGACATCCAGGCCTTCGTGACCCTGCCTCCGGGCATGGGCAGCCTCGAGGAAGCGAAGAATCTTCCGTTCGCCCTCCTTCCCCATGGCGGGCCGACGGCGCGGGATTTCTACGGCTTCGACTGGCTCGCGCAGTTCCTTGCGCACCAGGGCTTCGGCGTGATGCAGATGAACTTCCGCGGATCGTCAGGGTACGGTGAGGAATTCAAGAGCGCTGGCGACCGCCAATGGGGCCAGGCGATGCAGGACGACATCACCGATGGCGCGAAGTGGCTGATCGGTGAAGGCATGGCCGACGCAGGCAAGACCTCGATCATCGGCGCGTCCTATGGCGGCTATGCAGCCCTCATGGGTGCGGTGAAAACGCCTGACCTCTACCGCTGCGCTGTGGCGATCAACGCCGTGACCGACCTCCCCAAGATCCTGAAGGATGGGAAGGACTATGTCGGCGGGACCTACGGCACGCGGCATATCGGCAGGCTGTGGGGTGACCGGAAGATGCTGGCGGAGAACTCGCCAGCACGCCGGGCTGATGACATCAAGATCCCCACACTGATTATCATGAGTGAAGAAGATCGCGTCGTGCGCCCTGATCATTCCGAAGACATGCACCGCGCCCTCAAGCGGGCAGGCAAGGACACTAAGCTCGTGACCCTGCCCAAAGGCTCGCACTACCTCAATGTGGGCACGAACCGGATCACCATGCTGCGCGAGATGGACGGCTTCCTCTCGCGCTGCCGTTGATCAGTTCTCCTGCGGAACAAAGATCTCTTCGATCCGCAGGCCGAAGGTTTTTGCGAACTTGAACGCCAGCTGGAGCGTGGGGATATGCTTCCCGCGCTCCACGGCGTTGATGGCCTGGCGGGAAACGCCGACCTTCTCGCCGAGCGCCCCCTGGCTCCAGCCCTCAGCCTCCCGAAGCTCCTTGATACGGTTCTTCATCAGCGCATGCGCAGGGTCAGGACGCACTGGGCGATGCCTGCGACGGCGATCAGCGCAGGCCAGACCCAGATCAGGGAAAGATCAGGCAGCCCAAGGTCACCATTGACTAGAGCGTAGCTGAAGCTCCCCATACCGACGATTACCATGGATACGAGGCATGCCTCAGTGATGATCCGCCGCTGAACCTCATCCATTGTGAACACCGCCCGCAAGATAACGATTGTGACGATAATCGACGCGAGAACCGGTGCGAAAAGAAGCGGGTATTTGAGGGCCGGGGCCATCGCATCGAGATCGGCGAAACCGCGCCCGAGGATCGCTGCCATGTAGAGCCCCATGGCCGGGATGAACTCGGCCATGTAGCGCTTCGAGTTGAAGGGGTTCATCACTCCCCCCTCGAACGGTTCTTGCCGGTAAGCACTGCGCTGATGGCCGGAACGATGATTGCGACAGCGGCGATGATCAACCCCTCGATCGAACCGCGCTGGCCATCGGTCAGGAAGTAAACCGTCAGCACACAGGGCGTCAGTGCAACAAGCGCGAGAATGGCATAGAAGGGATAACGTTTGGCAGGCATGGCTCAGTCCTCCTTAGACAAAAAGCGTTCGAGTTCGGCACGGAATGCCTCGGGCTGGTCCATCATGACAAAGTGGCGGCTGTTCTCGATCACCCGCAGCTCAACATTTGGAACGTCCTTATACTGATCCTGATAGCGTGAGAGCACGGCCTCGCGACTGAAGCCAACAGAGGGATCGAAGGGGACAAGGACAGTAACGGGCACATCAACCTTCGCGAAGGTTTCGGAATAGTCTGTGGTCATCAGTTCGACAAAGGCCGCCTTGGCTGCTTCGAAGTCACTTTCCTCCGAGACCTTCAGGATCGCTGCCCGCGCCTCGTCGCTGATGGCTTGACGGGGCAGGCCCTGGCGAACGGTTTGCATCCACGCCTCTTTGGTCATGCGCTTCATCTGCTGACGGAGGATAGGGCGCATCAGCGCTGCCTGCTCGCCTGTAACCCCTGGGGTGAAGAGACCGGGCAGGAATGGCACGCTGTCGACAATCAGCACACGGCTGATCCTGTCCGATTGTTCCGCAGCAAGCATCGCGACGATACCGCCCATGGAGTGGCCGATGAGGCTGGCGTCCTCGATGCCCTCAGTTTCGAGATAGTCGGCCATCGCCTTGGCAACCGGGCCGATAAACTCTGAGAGGTCGTCAGGTGCCTCGGTCCCGGCGAAGCCCTGCACGGTCACCATGTGAAGCTCACCCGAGAGTCCCCGGGTGGTCTTGGTGAAGACCTTGGGCGAGGACGTCAGCCCGGGGATGAACACGCGGTCAGCGCCCTCCCCTTCGATCTCCACCCCGATCCGCTCGGTCCATTGGGGGCCCTCTTGCGCGGACGCAACGCCGATAAAGGCCAGCGGCGCGCTCAGCGCCATCGCGGCTACGGCTGATTTCAAGGCTCGCATGTAAAGTCCTCCTGACAGTATGTGTCAGGTAAGCGTTACATCCGCGCCTGTCAAGTCTACCTTACAACCGTTCAGCTGCACGGGGACGTTGACGCCGATGGGGCCGAGGGCGCCAAGTGTCTCTCTGCCTATGGGAAGATGGGACCATGCTGAGACTTCTGACGTTCGGTTCGACACTAGGGCTCATTCTCACGGCATGTGCGGAAAGCGACCGGCCAGAGGCGGACAGCTGTGCCGGCGCGGCGATGATCGGCCAGTTCGATCCGTCCATAGACCTCTTCCTCGCGCATTTCGACATCAAGACAGATGTCGACGACCTCCATTCCGCGGCTGCCGTGGCGACCTTCCTCGGAACCGATGACTTCAGGTGCGTCTCTTACATCGCGGTCGCCGGCACCTACGGCACGCAAGGCGGCGAATATGTTCCGGGCAAGGATCTTTTTGCCGAAGCCTTCGGCCCGAACTGGCGGGACGCGCACAACAATCGCGAGATCGCCCTCGAGGACGTGGCCGATCGGGTCTCAGAGACGCTGGAGGCGGGCGGGGAGGTCTGGGTGATGGAGGGCGGTCAGTCGGACTTCACCCATGACATGCTCATGGCTGTACGAACATCGGGCACACTGCTGCTCAAGGACGACGTCCACGTCGTCCAACACAGCGACTGGAACGAAAGCGTGACGACGGAAGAAAAGCTCTCAGCCGTGAAAGCGATGACCGACTACCGCAAGATCGCGGATGGCAATGGCCCCGGCAACGGGACACCCAACTACAACACGCAGGACGCCAGTCTCTGGTCCTTCCCCCTCGCAAGCGAGCGCGTGGGCGGCATCTGGCAAATGGCGAAGGAGCAGGGCGAGGCGTGGAACGGCGTGGGCTACGAAAACCCGACCGTCACGCAAGGCGGGCTCGACTTCTCCGACACGGTAGAAGCGGCCCACATTTTTGGCTTTCAGGACCAGGAAAACGCAGCGGATTTCTTCGCCGACTTCCTCCCTTGAGCGCGCCCTGACGGGAACCCCAAGAAGATTTCCTCAAAGGGGCGTCAGACCCGTTGCATCGGCGGCCATTCTTTACCACATGGCCTGCTGCGGGCGGCAGAACGCCGATCCCGCACGCACATATTTGTCCAACAGGGACCGCGCCGACCGGAGGCCTCAGGGCAGGCTCCGGCAATGACGGTCCGCTTCAAGGAGACACACGGACCATGGCAAAAGTCATTGGTATCGACCTCGGTACGACCAACTCATGCGTCGCTGTCATGGAAGGCGGCGAAAGCAAAGTCATTGAAAACGCTGAAGGCCTTCGCACGACCCCGTCGGTTGTCGCCTTCACTGACGAAGGTGAGCGCCTGATCGGCCAGCCTGCTGTTCGTCAGGCAGTCACGAACCCGGAAAACACCTTCTTTGCCATCAAGCGCCTCATCGGCCGCACCTTCGACGACCCGACGGTCAAGAAGGACCAGGGCATGGTTCCCTACGCTATCGTCAATGGCGACAATGGCGATGCGTGGGTCGAAGCCAAGGGTGAGAAGTACGCGCCTAGCCAAGTGTCAGCCTTCGTCCTCACCAAGATGAAAGAGACCGCCGAGCGCTATCTCGGCGAAGAAGTGACGCAAGCTGTCATCACGGTTCCGGCCTACTTCAACGACGCCCAGCGCCAGGCCACTAAAGACGCCGGCAAGATCGCGGGCCTCGAAGTCCTGCGCATCATCAACGAGCCGACGGCGGCTGCGCTCGCCTATGGCCTCGACAAGTCGGACAACAAGACGATCGCGGTCTACGACCTTGGCGGCGGTACGTTCGACGTCTCGATCCTCGAGATCGGCGACGGTGTGTTCGAAGTGAAGTCGACCAATGGTGACACCTTCCTCGGCGGCGAAGACTTCGACCTTCGCATTGTCGACTACCTCGCGGACGAGTTCAAAAAGGACCAAGGCATCGACCTGCGCTCGGACAAGCTCGCTCTCCAGCGCCTCAAGGAAGAGGCCGAGAAGGCCAAGAAAGAGCTCTCGTCTGCCTCGCAGTACGAAGTGAACCTTCCGTACATCACCGCTGACGCAACCGGTCCGAAGCACCTCAACGTCAAGCTGACCCGCGCCAAGTTCGAGAGCCTTGTCGAAGACCTCGTCAAGCGCACCATCGACCCGATGAAGGCTGCGCTCAAAGACGCTGGCCTTCAGGCTTCGGACATTGGTGAAGTCGTCCTCGTCGGCGGCATGACCCGGATGCCGAAGGTCCAGGAGACCGTGAAGAACTTCTTCGGCAAGGAGCCCCACCAGGGCGTGAACCCTGACGAAGTCGTCGCTCGCGGCGCAGCCATTCAGGCCGGTGTCCTGCAGGGTGACGTCAAGGACGTCCTCCTCCTCGACGTGACGCCGCTGTCGCTTGGTATCGAGACCCTTGGCGGTGTCTTCACCCGCCTCATCGACCGCAACACGACGATCCCGACCAAGAAGTCCCAAGTCTTCTCGACGGCCGAGGACAATCAGGCTGCCGTGACCATCCGCGTTGCCCAGGGCGAGCGCGAGATGGCTGCTGACAACAAGCTGCTTGGCCAGTTCGACCTCACCTCGATCCCGCCGGCACCGCGCGGTGTTCCGCAGATCGAAGTGACCTTCGACATCGACGCCAACGGCCTCGTCAACGTCTCGGCGAAGGACAAGGCGACCGGCAAGGAACAGTCGATCCGCATCCAGGCCTCGGGTGGTCTCTCGGACAGCGACATCGAGCAGATGGTCAAGGACGCCGAAGCGAACGCCGACGCCGACAAGGCCCGCCGCGAGCTCGTCGAAGCCAAGAACCAGGCCGAAAGCCTCGCGCACTCGACCGAAAGCTCCCTCAAGGAGCATGGCGACAAGATCGGCGACGCCGAGAAGAAAGCCATCGAGGACGCGATCGCCGATGTCCGCACCTCGCTCGCGAACGATGATGTCACCGCCGATGAGGTCAACGAGAAGACCCAGGCCCTCGCCACCGCTTCCATGAAGCTCGGCGAAGCCATCTACGGCGAAGGCAACGCCCAGGCGGAACAGGACGCAGCAGCAGCCGCTGCCGCCGAAGAAGCCGCCCAGGACGCCGAAATCGTCGATGCCGACTTCGAAGAAGTCGACGGCGACGAGAAGAAGTAAGACGGCCCGTCCGTCATCCCGGACAGCGCCCCCGGCGCTGCCCGGGACCCTCGGGGCCGGCCTAGCCGGCTTTTCTCATAGATGGGTCCCGGTTCTGAGGTGGCGGCGTCAGCCGAGCGAGTGAGCCATGCCGAAACGCAGCATCTTGATTTCTGCTCTTCTTCTGGGAGCGTGCGATGGTACTTCGCTTTTTGGCGAGTGTGGCCACGACATCAAACCAGCAGTGACGTCGCCGGATGGCGCCTTCTCTGCGGCGATCGACATCGTCAATTGTGGCGCGACGACGGGCTACGCGACTTGGATCCTGGTCGATGAAGCCGGGGCGGCATTGACCCCTGATGACCGGATAGCCGTCTTCGACGGCGAGGCCAAAAGCCTAAACTGGACAAGTTCGCGACGGCTGATCGTCGATGGCGGAATCTTTTTCTCTCTAGACGAGAGCCACCCACAATCCGATGTCATATCGGTGGGCAGCGAGTGAGCAATGGCACAAGACTATTACGACCTTCTCGGCGTGGAAAAGAGCGCGGATCCGGCGGCTATCAAGTCGGCCTTCCGCAAGCTCGCCATGAAGTACCATCCCGACCGCAATCCGGGGGATGAAGAAGCCGAGAAGAAGTTCAAGGAAATCGGCGAGGCCTACGAGGTTCTCTCCGACGAGCAGAAGAAGGCAGCCTATGACCGCTTTGGTCACGCCGCGTTCCAGAACGGCGGCATGGGCAATGCTGGGGGAGGCATGGGCGGCGGCTTCGGCGGCGGCGCAGGGGCCTTCTCCGACATCTTCGAAGACATTTTCGGCGACTTCATGGGCGGCGGCGGACAGGCCCGTGGGCGCCAGCGTACCTCCGCACAAAGAGGAGCCGACCTCAAATACGACCTCGAGATCTCCCTTGCCGAGGCGTTTGGTGGCATCGAGAAAGAAGTCACGATCCCCTCGTCCGAGGCTTGCGACGTCTGCGAAGGATCAGGTGCCAAGCCGGGTACGCAGCCCAAAGCCTGCGGCACTTGCGGCGGCGCTGGGCGCGTTCGTGCACAGCAAGGCTTCTTCACGGTCGAGCGCACCTGCCCCACCTGTCAGGGCCAGGGAGAGGTCATCTCCGACCCTTGCGACAATTGCGGCGGCCAGGGCCGTGTACGGAAGACCCGGACACTTCAGGTCGATGTCCCTGCAGGCGTCGAGGATGGCACCCGCATCCGTCTGACGGGTGAAGGCGAAGCTGGCCTCAGGGGCGGACCCTTTGGCGATCTCTACCTCTTTGTCTCCGTGACGGACCACGAGCTTTTCGAGCGCGACGGGCCAGACCTTTATTGCGACGTGCACGTTCCGATGGCGACAGCGGCCCTCGGCGGCGAAGTTGAAGTGCCGACCATCGAAGGCGGCCGGGTCAAGATCAAGATCCCCGAAGGCAGCCAGACCGGCACGAAGTTCCGCCTACGGAGCTCCGGCATGACGCAGCTGAGGCGCAAGACCCGGGGCGACATGTTTGTCGAGCTGCGCGTCGAGACCCCGACCAACCTCACCGCCCGCCAGAAGGAGCTCCTCAAGGAGTTCTGCGCGGAAGGTGATGGCGAGGATTGCCCGAAGTCGAACGACTTCCTGGGCAAGGCCAAGGACTTCTGGGACAAGCTCAACGGGACCGACGGCTAACGAAAAGGCTTGGCCCTGAGCCCTGAGGCTCTAGTCTCTCATCCGGAACCCGAGGGAAGAGGGAAGTGCCCATGTTCAAGCTCCTGCTGGCTGCTGCTCTGGCGGCGCTGCTTCTGAAGCCTGTCTCCGAGATGACGCTCGAGGAGTGTCAGGAGCGGCTCGTCGAAATCTCGATGGAGATCGCCAAGAACGGCGGAGCCATCACGCCTGAGCAGGAGGCGGAGATGGCTGCCATCGAGGCCCGCCTTGATGAGCTGATCAATGGCAAGGTTGCGGACGTCGCGGACGAGATGGCGGGGGCGGAAGCCGAGGCTGAGGCCAGGGACGCGCTGACCATGCCGGACACCATGCCCCTCGACGATGTTGGCCGCGCCATTGCGAACGCCCTGCCGGGCACGTTCAACGATGAGACGTGCAATGACGATACGGCTGATGTCTATCAGAACTACACGGCCTTCTACCAACGCAAACCGGTCGATCCGAAACCCGAAGGCATCCTTTTCTCGCGCCGGTGCGGCTCGGATGACGGCAACAGTTACGACTTCTCCGTGGACACAACGCCGGACGGCAAAGCCTTCGCCAGAAACGTCAGCACCATGACCGCCGAGCGCCGCCGCGAGGAAGGCGTCGAAGCCCTGACTCTCTGCGGCTTGCCCGCTTTCCGCTCCCGCGGATTCCAGACCACGATCATCATTCTAGGCGATGAGGGGAACATCTCCCTCGGTGAATGGGAAGGCTCTGGCCGCCCCGTGGCTGCGCGGTTTGCGACCCAGGCCGCCATGGCAGAAGCAACGGACTGCAAGGCGATCCTCGCTGCGGTGTCGTCATGAAGCTCGGCCTTGTCGGCGGCGGCGGGCGCATGGGTGAAGCCATCAAGGCTCTTCACCCGGCCAAGGATTATCCGTTTGCGGATGCTTCGAAGATCGATGTCGTCGTGGACTTCTCATCCCCTGAAGGCTGCGTGAAAGCGCTCGCCTTCTGCCGGGAGAACGGCATCCCCTTCGTCACCGGCACGACGGGGATCGAGGATGCTCAGCAGGCGGAGATCAAGGCTACGGCAGCTGACATTGCTATCGTCCAGTCCGGCAATATGTCTCTCGGGATCACTGTCCTGAAGCACCTTGTCGCCACGGCAGCGAAGAGCCTCGAAGGCTTCGATATCGAGATCCTCGAGACCCACCACCGGCATAAAAAAGACAGCCCATCGGGCACGGCGCTTCTCTTGGGCGAGGCTGCTGCCCGCGCACGCGGAACGGCCCTGTCGGAAGCTGCGCATTTCGGCCGGCACGGCCGTGACGAAGCCCGCAAGGCGGAGGAGATCGGCTTTGCCGTCAGGCGCGGCGGGGGCGTCTTCGGTGAACACGAGGTCGGCTTCTATGCTGACGGCGAAACCATCAGCCTCGGCCACATGGCCCTCAGCCGCGAAACCTTCGCCAGCGGCGCGATCAAGGCTGCCGAGTGGGTGATCGGCAAGCCCGCTGGCCTCTACGGCATGGACGACGTCCTCGGGCTCTCCCGCTAGCGCAGGCGCTTGCCGCCGGGCTTGAGCCCTGCCCCATGACCACGCAGGGCCTGCAGTGCGAACAGCGCCCAGCCTGCCAGCATCCCCAGCCCTCCAAGCGGCGTCACTGCGCCCAGCACGCGCGGGGCGCCGAGCGCCATGGCATAGAGGGTGGCAGCGAAGAGCGCCGCTCCACCAAGCAACAGAACGACCGCCCACCGCCACCGGCGCCCCTGCCCCGCCATCGCCGCGCCGAGGGCCGCGTGAACCAAAAGGTAGAAGCTCGCTGTCTCCCACCAGCCCTGCGCTTCGGCAGACAGGCGGTTTTCAAGACCGTGCGCTCCAAACGCGCCGAGAGCGACCGCGGAAAAGCCGAGAATGGCGGCACATGCCGTAAGCTTCATCTATCTGGGTCTCGCGCGTTGCACGGAAGCATCCTATCTGAAAGGAAGGTCAGGATCACCCACCGAAGGAGTACGGTTTGCAGAACAATGGTTTCATCGCGGTCGGCACCCTTGCCGTGGTGGTCCTGTTCTTCGGGCTGCGCGGCTTCGATGATGATGGCCGGTACAATCCCCTGCGCGAGCCTGAGCCCCTGCGGGTCGAGATGATGGATGGCGCACCGTCAGAGATCATCATCAGTGCACGGCGTGATGGGCACTTCATGCTTGACGGCCGGATCAATGGCCGCCCGACCCGGATGATGGTCGACACTGGCGCCAGCATCGTGACGCTCCGCGAGAGTGACGCGCGCAAGGCAGGAATCCAGCCGAGCGAGCGCGACTACCGGATCCCCTTCCAGACGGCGAATGGCGAAGTGCTCGGCGCGCCTGCGACCCTTCCGGCCCTCGAAATCGACGAGCTGATCCTGCGCGATCTTGCCGTTGTCGTGCTTCCCGATGACAAGCTCTCCACGAGCCTCTTCGGGGTCAACGGTCTCAACCGGTTCGAGCGTCGCGAGACCACCCGCGACAAGCTCATTCTCTACACGAACTAGTCTGCCAGAACGTCGTCTACGGACAGGATTTCCATATCCTGCATCTGGTCGAGGTAGGCATCGAAATAGGCCTTGTGCGAGGCGCCCACGATGACCAGCACCCTGGCGCCCGGCTCCGTGCCTGCAGCCTCCACGACGTTGGCCGCCATGCGCAGCCCCCGCGCCTGCCACCAGGCGACATAGGTCCGGGTCTCCTCGCTATGGGCGGCGGCAGCGCCAAAGTCACCAGCGATCGTCATCTTCTGGGCTTCGAGGGAGTTCAGCCGCCTGTAGGCCTCGACCACACCTTCTTGCGTACCGATGAGCTTCAGGGTCTCCTCGTAGAACGCCCGGCCTGCAGGCGCATACTTGCCCCAGACCTCTTCGCCGAGGATCTTGTAGGGGTTCGTCTTTGAACGGATAATGACGCGGTCGGCGGTATGGTCATCCATCGGATGGACTTGCTGGAGACCTGCACGGTCGGCGAGCACAGCGGCGATGGCATTGCTCTCGTTTCGGCTCTGACTTCGCTTCTCAATCAGCTCAAGGAGGCTTTCGTCGATGCCATCCCCAGTCCTGCGCTCAGCTTCATCTAGTCCATACCATTGGACCACGGAGGAATAGGGATTGCCCGTGGCCCAGAAGAGCGCAGCGAGCCGTCGCCGCTGGGCAGGGGCCGGGTCGTCGCCCACTTCGTCGAGCAGCGTCCAGAGCGCCATGGTCGCTTCCGGCTGCGTCATGCCAAGAGAGGCGAGCGCCGGCTGTGGATCAGGGCAGTAGCGGTCGGCAACGCCCGGATAGACATTGCCGAAAGCGCGCATCACGAAGCAGTCCTCACCGTCCACATTCTCGATCGCGATGATGTCGGGCTCGAACGCTTCGAGCTTCTCAAGGACCAGCGAGAGGTTGGCGAGGTCAAAGGCTTCGGCAGGCTGCTGATTGATGTGGACCGTGCCCAGCACCAGGACCTTGGTCGGTTCGCCCGCGAGGTCGTCCTGCACGCCTGAGAAATCGATGCGCTCTTCGGGGGCCGTGGCGCAGGCCGCGAGAAGCGCTGCCCCGGCAATGGCTGTTCTGATCATGACGTTCCTCCCGCAGGGCCATGTTGGAGCCAGGAGGACACCCCGCAAGGTCTGGACCTCAGCGCATCATGCGCGTGACGAGCTCTGCTGTGTAATCGACTAGCGGAATGACCCGGCCATAATTGAGGCGCGTCGGACCCACGACACCGAGAACGCCGACAATGTTGCGGTCCCGGTCCCTGTAAGGCGCTGCCACCACCGAGCTACCCGAGAGGGAGAACAGACGATTCTCGGCCCCAATGAAGATGCGAACGCCTTCGCCATCCCGCGCCGCCTCGAGGAGATCCAGAAGACCTTCTTTCCGCTCCAGCTCGTCAAAGAGCTGCTGCACCCGGGCAAGGTCGTCCTGCGCACCCGCCAGGAGGTTGCTCTGCCCCCGGACAATAAGCTGTCGGCCTCCAGCCTGGCTGAACTCTGCGATGCCGCGCTTCACAAGCTCCGTCGTCAGATCATCGAGCGCCGTCTTGCGGGCTTCAATGTCCGCATTCACCAGCCGCTGGGCCTCGCGCAAGGTGCGGCCCGTCAGCTGGGCGTTAAGATAGTTGGCCGCCTCGATCAGCGACGTCGCGGGTAGCCCCGGTGGCAGGTCGAGGAGGCGGTTCTCCACGTCACCGCCCTCATCAACGATAACGGCGAGCGCACGGCGGTCATCAAGCCGGACGAATTCGAGATGCTTGATCGGCCGCTCGCTCTTCGACGCCATAACCACGCTGGCCATGCGGGTGAGGCCCGAGAGCATCCCCGCCGCGCTGTCGAGCATGGCCTCGGCATCGCCCGCGCCTGCACGCTGGTCGAGGACCGCGCGCTCTTCAGGCGTCGGCTGGCCAACCTCCAGCATCCCGTCAACGAACAGCCGCAGCCCCCGCTCTGTCGGCATCCTGCCTGCGGAGGTGTGCGGCGCATCGAGAAGGCCGAGCTCGGAAAGGTCCGCCATCACATTGCGGATCGTGGCGGGCGAGACATCAACCCCATCGCGCCGGGAAAGGGTCCGGGAGCCCACGGGCTCACCGGTTTCGAGATAGGTCTCGACCAGCTCCTTGAAGATCTGCCGAGAGCGGACGTCGATATCAGTCAATTTTGCCACGAGCACAGCTTAGCGCGGCTCGTGGCAGAGAGGGAAGACCGGACGGTCCCTAGTTGCGGGACGGGAAGGTCCCCACCGTGACAATACAGGCTCTCACGACCGTGTAGGGCGGCAGATTGTTGTGGGACTGGGAGCCGCCTGCATCAGCCACGGACTCGCCGTTCATCGTCGTGTTCAAAGGCTGTGCGCTCGTCGAATAGACCCGTGCCGTCCGGCCATTGGCCTGGGCCGCGCCATTGGGGTTGTTGGTATTCCCAAGGGCCGTCGTCGCTTTCAGATCATGGTCGTGCGAAGGTATCTGCGCCTCGGTCAGCGTCTCTGTTTCCGAGCCGCCTTCCTCGCCCTCTCTCCGCGGTGTGAGGCCAGCGCCGTTGCCCTGCCCCATGGCCATGCGGCCCTGCAGGTCAGGGAGGCCGAACGTCGTCCGGCCATCCCCGCCATACTGGGTCCCGAGCAGCGAGAAGAGCGCCTGGTTCTGCGAGATGGAAAGAAGCGCTCCATTGGCAGTCGCCGTGCCGCGGGGGCAGAAGTTCCAGCCGCCCCAGATAATCTGGCCGAGGTAGAACTCCTGTGCCGCCGCTTGTCCGCCAGCCAGGGCGAACAGCCCTGCCGCCGTCGCCGCAGTCTTCTTCCAGAAATGTTTCATGGGTTCACTCCTCCTCATGCCCGTGGAGGCTCCACGGGTCCCTATGTACACAGATGAATTAAGGCAGGCGCCTGAGCGTATGCTCAGGTAGTACGCCGCCTGCGGATGATTGCGAGGCCTGCCAGGAACAAAGGCAGCGCCGCGGGCACCGGAATTTCCGGGACCCCGTCGAGGTCCAGCGCGAAGGTGAAGCCCGTCAGGCTCGCCGTTGATGATGAGTCGAGACCGAAGAGGCCGATGCTGCCGAGAGCCGAAATCATGCTGACCCCGCCCAGCGCGGTGGCACTGCTGAGAAGCTCACCAAAATCGGAATCGTCAAACACCTCGAGGAAACTGCCATCGACGTCGAACAATGCCGACGAAACTCCGGGCCCTGAAATGGCAAGATCATCGGCACCAGCCTCAAGGGATGCTCCTGTGATCGTCGCCGGCGACATCATGTCGACCACAGCGCCGAGCGTGAAATCAGCACCGAGAAAGTCGAGATCACCCATAACGGTGAGGGCCGGTGTTGCCTCGAACTTCAAAGACGCCTTCCCCGGTTCAGACGATCCGGTGACCGTAATCACGTCGGTATCGAGGGCCACTGAGCTTGTGTCGAAGAAATCCGAGATGCTGAATGTTACACCGTCGATGGTAATCGTTTCGCCGGAAATCAGCTCGGTCAGCGTACAACTGGAGCCCCCACAAGTGCTGGAAACTGCAGCATAAGCTGGAGCTACGGACAGCATAGAAATCGCGGCAAGCGCGCCGATTATCCTTTTCATGAACCTCTCCCCTTTCTGAACAATCCACCAGCTGTCGCGCACTCTATCAAGAGCGTTACGCAGTGAATACTTGTGCGCTGCAACACTAGACTACGCCTGGCGCTCAGGTGCTTGCCTCACTTTCGCCGCGAACTCGCCTGCATGCAGACCTTTTCCGTGAGCACCCTGATCGATGGGCAGCGTGCGGACCTTTGCGCGCCTGCGGTGGGCGATGGTTTTTAAACGGGAGGGGCTACCCTTGTCCGACGCTACTTTTTTCGCCGACAGCTTTGCCGGCACCGCTGCAATCATCACAGGCGCCATCGTGGCGCTCTATCTCGCAAGAGTGCCCATCAAGAGCGTTCTGAGCGAAAGCTCGTCTGCCATCGGCGCAGGACTACGCTTTGCCTCACGCAGTTTGATCCGTGTCAGGACAAGGCTGGTCGCCCGGAACCGCGAAGTCCTTCTCGCCGCTGGCCGCGATGCCGCTGCCCGCCTCGTGGAGCGAGAGTATGAGCGCTTCTCCGACAAGGTCCGCCGTGACCTTGGCGACTATCCAACCCTTCATCAGGAACTGGCAGGCCATGCCACGCGCCTTGATGAAGACTACGCCAAGTCTGCCTCCAACCCGCCATCGCCTCCCGGCTGGGCCGACGCGGTGGAAGCCGTCGCGGCTGTGCCCGACAAGGCGGAGCCGGTTCTGCGGCAGGTCCTCGAATCGATCCACGGCTCCTTCAAGAAGGCCGGCGAGGAGGCCAACAAGGCTTACCGCGAGGATTGCCGACAGCGGCACAAGCATCTCCACGACATGGCCCCTGCTTGGCGGGAGAGTGTGAAGCTCCTCGGCGACGTCAAGGGCCGGGTCGAGAGCCTCAACGAGCGGGCTGCGTCCGTGGATGCCTCGATGAAGAAGTTCGAGGATATTCATAAGGATACCGATCAGGCGGCGATGGCGCTCCAGTCATCGGCCCTGGTCCAGTTCTTTATCGCAGGCCTCGTGCTTATCGTCGCAACAGGCGGCGCGGTGGTGAACTTCCACCTCATCGCCCGGCCCATGTCCGAAATGGTCGGCGGCAACACCTATATCGGCAGCTTCAAGACCGCCGATATCGCTGCCCTCGTCATCATCCTTGTCGAGCTGTCGATGGGCCTTTTCCTCATGGAATGCCTCAGGATCACCTCGCTCTTCCCGGTGATCGCCTCCCTGCCCGACAAGGTCAGGCACCGCCTTGCGGTGGTCAGTTTCACGCTCCTCCTGTCCCTCGCCTGTGTGGAGGCTGGCCTCGCCTATATGCGGGAACTGCTCCTTCAGGACGAGCTTGCGACCTCGGCCGTGCTTCGTGGCGACGAGACCCAGGAAGTCGCCTTCCTGTGGATCACCACGGCGGCGCAGATGGGCATGGGCTTCATCCTGCCCTTCGCCCTCACCTTCATCGCGATCCCGCTCGAGACCTTCATCCATTCCATGCGCTCCGTCCTCGGATGGATGGCATCGGGGACGCTGATGGTCTCCGCCTTTGGCCTGAGGCTCCTTGCCCGGGTCTTCGAAGAATTCGGCCGGGTCTTCGCCCAGCTCTACGACGTCGTGATCTTCGCTCCCCTCTGGGCAGAGCGCAGATTCCTCGACGTCCGCGCTGAAATGAAGAGCCCGTCCGGCGCGCGGGAAATGCTGGAGAGCACCGAAGCCCGTCTTCAGGAACAAAAGGCAGCCTAAGGAGGAAGCCATGCGGAAAACGATCCTTACCCTGACCACCTCCATGGCAGCGAGCCTCGCTGCCTGTGGAGAGCCCCCTGTGACCAACACCGGGGTCTACATGCTGATCGACACGTCGGGCACCTACACCCGGGAGATCGACCAGGCGCAGCAGATCATCAACGTGATCCTCGCCCGCCTCGAACCCGACGACGCCTTTGCCGTCGCGCGCGTCGATACGGGCAGCTTCTCCGAGCGGGACATCGTCGCGAAGATGCACTTCGACGACCGTCCCTCGGTCGCGAACCAGCAGAAACGCCAGTTCCGTGAGCGGGTGGACAGCTTCGTCAAGGACGTCGCTCCCTCCTCCCACACGGACATCACAGGCGGCGTTCTTCAGGCCTCGGAGTTCCTGATCGAGAAGGAGACGGGCCGGAAGGTCATCTTCATCTTCTCGGACCTCAAGGAAGATCTCCCCGCTGGCTATATCAGGGACATCCCCCTGACCCTCGACGGCTTCCATGTCATCGCCCTCAATGTGACCAAGCTGAAGTCGGACAATGTCGATCCGCGCGAGTACATGAAACGGCTTGAAGACTGGCAGGCCCGTGTCGAAGAAGGCGGCGGCACCTGGCAGGTGGTCAACGACCTCGAGCGCCTCGAGTTCAGTTGGCGCTAGCCCCTTCGCACCACCGCAAAGACCAAAATAAGGCCCCGCACGGAACATCCGTGCGGGGCCTTCTTGCGATCGGCCTTTGAGCGCATCAAGCGAAGAGCTGAAGCGCCCCCGGGTCGAAGTTGCGGCGGTTCGGAAAGACGAGATCCAGCTCGCTCTGGGTGAGCCCGAACCAGCGGGCCAGTTCTGCACCATATTGGTCGACGGAGATCTCAGGGATCAGTGCGCCGCGTTTGAAGTCGCGGTCGTGGTCAGGGGCAAACTCAGGCACACGGCCGTGAATCCTCTGACCACGGACAGCGCCGCCAACCACCATGTGGTGACCGCCCCAGCCATGATCTGTCCCTGACGAGTTGGCCTGAAGGGTCCTGCCAAAGTCCGACATCGTGAAGAGCGTTACGCTATCTGAAAGACCGGCCGCATCGATCGCAGCCTGGAAGCTGGCGATCGCCTGGGAGAGACCCCCAAGGAGGCCAGGAATACGCTCGTGCTGGTCCTTATGGGTGTCCCACCCGCCCGCGCTCACCTGGAAGACCTGACGGCTGACACCGAACTCATTCCTGAGCCCGATCATGTCGGCGACCGTCGCAAGCTGTTGCGACCAGCCATTGCCTTCGATCCGGACCGTATCTCCGATGGAGGGACCATCCAGAAGCTCGGCGAGGACCTCCATATTGTCCACGGCATTGCCCTGTGCACGAACGATGTCCCGCATCAGCGGGTTGGAGAGGTGGTCAGCCGCATTGCTGTAGTAGCTCCGGATGGCCTGGGTGATCTCTTCGTTACCGTAGATCGTCTTGTCCATGCCGTAGGCGCGCTTGAACTGGCCATTGGACGGGACCTGAAGCTGCACGGTGTCCTCACCTTGCAGGAACACAGTCTGACTTCTCGCGGAAATCGCCGTGTAAGGAGAGCTTTCACCCACCGCATCGAGAATGAGGCCGCCCCAGCCCGCCTTGGCACCTTCGCCAGAGAAGGCCTGCCAGGTCGATCGCTGGTCATTGTGCGAGCCGATCTTGGAAGGGACCCGAGCAGTCTTGTCCTTGACCTGCTGGCGCGTCACCGGTTCGATCAGTGGGCCGACATTTGGTACAAAGGCCATATCGCCCCTGTCGAAGAGGTCCTTGAGCGACGCCATCTCCGGCGGCATGCCGAAGGCCCTGGAGCCAAACTCGCCCCCATTGAGCGGATCAAGCCGGAGGAGACGGTCCCGGGCACGTGCCGTCGGGTTTTCGCCTGCCTCGTAATTGTTGAGAATTGAGCGACGTTGATCCGCCCACGCATCATAGGAGGGCTGGTCATGACCAATCAGGAGGTCATGGGTATCGGCGCCGCCCAGCATCATCACGCACACAAGCGCCTTGTAGCCGGAACGGTCAGCAGCAAGCGCTGCTGAGGGGAGGAGCGGAGAGGCCGCAAGGGCACCTGCAGTCCCCATCATGAAAGAGCGTCTGTCGAGCATGATCATATCCTCCTAACGCTGAACAACATATTCGGGGGAGATGGCGACCATGAAGAGCGCGGTCTCAACCCGCTTCTTCCGATCATTGTCGGCATCGTTACCCTTTACCTCGATCATCTCGAGGACGGAGAGAATCTTCTCTCGGTTTTCGGCAGAAAGCAGACCTCCCGTCAGATCGCCATCCACCCTGTTGAGGAGGGCCGTGGCATCGTCAGCAACATCGGTGAGCCGCTGGTAGTCGATGACAGCAACGTCAAAATCAGTGACGCCGCGGTTCGGCTGGGACGCATACCGGCGGACAGCGTTGATGTATCCAACCAGTGAAGGCGTCGTTGCGAGCTGATACTCCGGCGTGACAAGGTCGAGGTCTGCACTCTCCGTACCCGGACCGACATAACCCGGTCGGTAGAAGTTGAAGACCGAGGGCGACAGGAAGGCATTGACGCCCAACTTGTCGGAGTCCTCGGCATCGCTGATGAAGAAGGCGTTCGGGATTTCACCGAAGCGGGTCACTTCCTGATCGACCCGGTAGGTTCGTATGAGCTGAGCGAGGCGCAGGATGGGCGAGCGGATCTTTCCGTAATCGTTGCCGGCAGGACGACGCGCCTCCTCGTCGGTGAGGATGGCCGCCGCGGTAGCCGCAAGGTCGCAACGCCTGCCCGTTCCAATCGATTGGCCATTGGCCAGCGTGTACCTGCCTGCCTCGAACGTCTCAGCCACCCGGCGCACATATTGCGGCGAGGGGTTCGACGTCACGAGCTTCTGGATCAGCTGCTTCGAGATGAAGGGCGCTACGTTCGGATGGCTCAGGAGGAAGTCCAGCGTGGCCGCAACGCTCGTCTCCGCGTCCTCACCGAAGTCGATTGTCGTGCCGAGGAAGCTCTTCGGCATCGCCTCGTGCTCTGCCCGGTAACCCTCCATCAGAGCGTAGCGATTGAATTCATCAATCCGTGGACGGTCGAAATCTGTATCCGCCCATGAGAGGCCCGTGAAGACCGCGGCCAGTCCTGACACATCCTCAGGGGTGTAGGTCTCAGCACCCGTACTCCGACCCGCGGCATCGAGCGTTTCGAGACCAATCGTGAAGAGCTGAAGGATCTCACGCGCGTAGTTCTCGTCAGGAACGAAGCCTGTTTCGGCATCCGCCTTCTTATTCCCCAGGTGCGTGAGGAAGATGCCCATTGCGGGCGTCATCGTCACCTCACGGATGAGATCGCAATAGTTCCCGAGTGCCTCACGCTGAATAAGATCTGTATACGTTGCAAATGCAAGTCGCTGCTTGGCAACGCCGGGGTCCCGGAGGGAAACAACCACGATCTGCGAAAGCGCATAGGCCATTCGCTCCCGAAGCTGGGCGTCGCCATTGACGATGCGCTCCCACCAGAGCTCGACATAGTCTCTTGTCTGAATGAACCGCGAGCGGTCGATCTCTTGGATCCGCGGCGTGTAAGGCGCGTAAGGCGCGTTGAGCTGCGCGACGAGCCAGGGCTCGATGCCGTTGTTCCTGAGCTGGCTGACCTCTTCGGGCGTTCCCCCGAAGCTGGCCTGCTGCAAGAAGCGCACGGCGTCTGCCTGACTGATAGATGTTGGCGGCGGCGGTGCCTGACCGCCCCCAGTTCCTGCTCCCCCTGCTGAGCCGCTCCCCGAGCCCTGGGGCAAACACCCCGAGACAAGCGCCATCAACGCGGCGCCGGCCGTCAGCCGAAGCTTGAACATTGGTAATTCCTCCTACCCACCCACACGTTCCCGTGAGGTCCGGGCGGAACACTTGTCCAGAAAACGGGGGCACTCAAGAGGCGGAACTGTGGCCGCGTGATGACGATTCGGTAGGAACTGAAGCTTCTCAGGGGCGTAACCCAGTCACCATCGACGCCGCGCCTGACGCCCGCTAGGGGTGCGCTTCAAGATTAAGGAGTGCCCATGCGCCCGTCCGGTCGGACCTTCAATGAACTTCGCCAAGTCACTATAGAAACAGGCGTTTCTCGCTATGCCGAGGGCTCGTGCCTGATCAAGGCGGGCAACACCCACGTCCTGTGTACGGCCAGCTGGGAAGAGAACGTCCCGCCATGGATGCGCGGCCGGGGTACGGGCTGGGTGACGGCTGAGTACTCGATGCTTCCGCGGGCCACGCACACCCGTGGTCGCCGCGATACCAAGAACGGCCCGTCCGGCCGGACCCAGGAAATCCAGCGCCTGATTGGCCGCTCTTTGCGCGCAGTGGTCGACTTCAAGGCCCTCGGCGAGCGTCAGATCACCGTCGACTGCGATGTCATCCAGGCCGATGGCGGCACGCGCTGCGCCTCGATCACCGGCGGTTTCGTCGCCCTACGCGAAGCCATCCGTTGGGCCTTGAAAGACGGCGTTATCACCAAGGACCCGCTCACAGGCTCGATCGCAGCCGTATCCTGCGGCCTCTATGGTGGCGGCCCGGTCCTCGATCTCGATTATGACGAGGATTCCAACGCTCAAGCTGACGCCAACTTCGTCATGACCGGCACCGGCGGTCTGGTGGAGGTTCAGGCCACGGCTGAAGGCGATCCCTTCTCCGAAGAGCAGTTCCAGGCCATCTTCGCCCTCGCCAAGCAGGGCTGCGCCGAGCTCACCGCCAAGCAGAACGAGGTCTGATCCTTGGACGACAAGACGCCTATCGAGATCGACCACACCATGCTCGGCTCCGACGCCAAGCCGCTCTCCCCTGAGGGCAGCGAGGCCGACCGCGAGATCTATGAGTGGCAGTCGACCAGCCCCTACTATGTGCGGCCCCCGACAGACACGGGTCACCTGACGCGCCACCAGCACATCGTGGACCAGCTGATCCGCGAGCGGGCGATCAAGCTTTCGCAGTCGACGTTCTGGCCGCTCTACCGGCTGACCCTCAACGGCGTCCTCGACTACGGCAAAGCCAAGCGCATGGTCGACGAGGCGGGCCGCATGGATGCCAAGGAGGCCTTCGGATACGCCTCGCGCATGATCCAGATGAAGCTGGAGGTCGACGGTATCGAGAACATACCCAAGGACGGCCCCTGCATCATCGCCTGCAACCACCCCACAGGTATCGCTGACGGCCTCGCGCTCCATGACGTCATCACCGAGGTGCGCCCCGACCCTATCGTCTTCGTCAATGCCGACGCGATCAGGCTCAACCCGCGCCTCACGGACAAGCTGATCCCGGTCGAGTGGCGCGACGACAAGAAAAGCCGGGCCAAGAGCCGTGAAACCCTCAAGGCCACGAAGAAAGCCTTCGACCAGGGCCGGTCGATCATCCTCTTCCCGTCAGGCCGCCTCGCCTACATGAACGACGACAAGGAGCTCATCGAGCGCCCCTGGATGTCGACGGTCGCCAACCTGCCCAAACGCTACAAGTGCCCGGTGATCCCGGTGAACCTGAAGAGCCGCAACTCATGGCTCTACTACTGGTTCAACAATATCGACGAGGAGCTGAGGAACATGACCCTGTTCCACGAGCTGATGAACAAGAAGGGCCAGACCTTCGACTTCAAGATCGGCAAGCCGATCCAGCCCGAAGAGCTTCTCGACGACGATCAGGAAGCCGCCGACGAGCTCCAGAAATATGTCTGCGAAGGCGTCCGCGAGGGCCTGAGCCTCGAAGAATGGCGGGCACAGCGGGACGCTGATTAGGCCCTTCTCAGGCACGAAAACTGCAGCAATTCTGCGCGTCCGGACAGCATTTCACGTGCATCCGGGCGCACATTCACTACCTTCGGGACGCTGGTTCCTGCTCGGCTTTCCTCACCCGGGCCCCGGGACCTCGATGAGGAGACGATGATGAAACGGCCGGAAAAGAAATCCGAGAGCTTGGAGATCAGGCTTCCCTACACCCAGAAGCGGGCCTTCATGGAGGCTTGCAAGGAGCGCGGTGTCACCGCGTCGGATATCGTCAGGCAGTTCATCGCCGACGACCTCGAGGCCCAGGCCCTTCCAACCCAGGAAGAGAGAAGCCTTATGTCCATGTTTAAGAACAACCCCTTCAAGACCGCTGCGGGCGGCATCGGTGCAGCCCTTGCGGCCGCCACCTTCGGCACCGGTGTCAGCCTTGCCGATGACTCAACGTTCCGCGCCTATGACCGCAATGGCGACGGTGCGCTGAGCCTGTCGGAGTTCGCGGATCGCGGGCAGATGACCGAGGACAATGTCGAGGTCGAGGAAGTCCGTATCGTCAAGCGCAAGGGCAATATGGAAGCCCCGCCCGCGCCGCGTGCCCCGCGCTCGGCTGATGGCATGAGCCGCCTTTTCGAAGCCCTCGACACCGACAAGAGCGGCACCCTGTCCCCTGAAGAGTTCGAGCCCCAGGGCAGCTTCTCCAAGCGCTCGGTCGAAACGATCGAACGAGACGGCGAGATGAGCCGGGTGATCACCCTCGAAATCGTCACCTACGACATTGAGGACCAAGCACGCCGGTCGCTGTCCATCATGGCCGAGAGCCGCACGGTGGACCCGAACGCCACCCAGTCCGAGATCGAGATGGCTTTCGCTGACCTCGAAGCGGAGATGCGCTCGCGCCCGATGCCTGAGCCGCCGATGCCTCCGCGCGCCGGCTAACCCTGCGGCAGGGCCATCGAGGCCCTGCCCTCACCGCCCGCGAGGCGGCCAAGGGGCCTTTGCCCCCTCCCCGAACCGATCAGCACCGGAATGCCTGCCTCCACCGCGAGGCGGGCTGCTTCCACTTTCGACCGCATGCCGCCGGTGCCGAGGGCGGAGGCTTCCTGCGGGATGTGCGCTGCAGGATCGCTGAGCACCTCAGGTGGGATCACCGGCCAGTGCCTGGCACCCGGTGACTTGCCGGGGTCGTCGTCGAAATAGCCTTCCACGTCGGAGAGAAGGACCAGCAGGTCCGCCCCGACCAGCGCCGCCGTCTGCGCCGCCAGCCTGTCATTGTCGCCATAGCGCAGCTCGTCCGTCGCCACCGTGTCGTTCTCGTTGACGATCGGCAGCATCCCGGCGCTCAGAAGCGCTTCGATGGTCGCTTTGGCGTTCTCCCGCCGCTTGGGATCATCCGTCACGTCAGGGGTCAGGAGGACCTGCGCCGTCCGCGCGTTGGCCCCACCCATCGCCTGCTCCCACGTCGCCATGAGGAGCGGCTGGCCGATGGCCGAAAGCGCCTGCCTTTGCGCCAGGGTCTCACCTGCCACGTCAGGCGCGGCCCGCCGCCCGAGCGCCACAGCGCCAGAGCTGATAAGGACCGCTTCGGCGCTCAAGCCAGCAAGGTCGCCCGCAAACCCGTCATGGCGAAAGATGTCGCCCCCCGCGACGAGTGACGAGCCGACCTTCACCACGAGGCGCTTTGCGCCCCTCAGGAGAGATGCGGGGCTGTTCACGCCGTGCCTTCGAGCTCTTCGTAGATCTTCGTGAGCGCACCGCGCGGGCTCTCCGCTGCCGTGATGGGCCTCCCGATCACGAGCGCGCTCGCGCCGTTGGCAATGGCTTCCGAAGGGGTGACGATCCGCTTCTGGTCGCCGGCAGCAGAGCCTGCGGGCCTGATGCCCGGAGTGATGATCAGGGGCTCCGATCCGAACCGCTCGCGCAGCACCGGTGCCTCCTGGGCCGAAGCAATCAGGCCGTCTGCCCCGGATTTAAGAGCAAGCTCTGCCCGGCGGAGGACGAGGTCAGGGACGCTGTCGGTGATCCCGTGGCTTGTCACCGCTTCCTGGTCCCAGCTCGTCAGCACCGTGACCGCGAGGATCTTCAGGTGGCTGTCTCCCCGCCCCTCCACCGCGCCGCGGATCGCGTCGCCGTCGGCATGGACGGTGAGGAGATGCGCACCGATCTTGGTGAGGCTCCTGACGCCCTTTTCGACGGTGGAACCGATGTCGAGGAGCTTGGCGTCGATGAAGACCTGCTTGCCTCGCTCCACCAGCCTTCGGGCGAGCGCGTAGCCGCCCAGCGGGAAAAGCTGGTAGCCGATCTTATA
This sequence comes from Parvularcula mediterranea, assembly GCF_013085255.1. Classification (GTDB taxonomy): domain Bacteria; phylum Pseudomonadota; class Alphaproteobacteria; order Caulobacterales; family Parvularculaceae; genus Parvularcula; species Parvularcula mediterranea. The sequence goes on along the minus strand of NZ_JABFCX010000002.1, from coordinate 1,098,321 downwards.
GGCGACGCCTTCGTCACCGAGCAGCGCCACCAGCGCTTCGGCTTCCTCGACGGTGGTGAGGTCGAGGGCGGTGATGACCTTGTCCTTCATGGCTTACGCGGCCTTTTTCTTCCTGGCGGCCTTCTTCACCGCCTTGCGTTTAGGAGCCGCCTTCTTCGCCGCTTTCTGCTCTTCGGGGGAAGGGGTCTTCGGTTTGAAACCGCAGAGGTCATTGACCTCACACCGCCAGCATTCGGGCGTCCGCGCCTTGCAGACGTAACGCCCATGCAGGATCAGCCAGTGGTGGGCATCCTGAAGATAGGGCGCAGGGATGCGCTTGGGCAGCTTGTCCGCCACCTGGTCGGCCGTCTTGCCGCTGGCGAGCCCGGTGCGGTTCGAGACGCGGAAGATGTGCGTATCGACCGCAATCGTCGGCTGACCGAAGGCGACGTTGAGAACGACATCCGCCGTCTTGCGCCCGACGCCCGGGAGGCTTTGCAGCTCTTCCCTCGTCTCCGGCACCACACCGCCATGCTCGTCGATCAAGATGCGGCAGAGGGCGATGACGTTCTTCGCCTTGTTCCGCCACAGCCCGATGGTCTTGATGTATTCCGCCAGCCCTTCCTCACCGAGAGCGAGGATCGCATCGGGCGTATTGGCCACCGGGTAGAGCTTCCGCGTGCAGGCGTTGACCGACACGTCCGTTGCCTGCGCGGACAGGGCCACGGCGACGAGGAGTTCGAACGGGCTCTGATACTCAAGCTCCGTCTCAGGCTCCGGCATCGCCTCGGAAAGGCGGCGGATGAACTCCTCGATATCGTCCTTTTTCATGGGGCGCGGCATGGGGCGAAGTAGGGCTGACATCGCGCTTATGTCCAGCGTGACGAAGGAGCGCTTCGCGCGGTCTCTTTCTGTGATGGGTCCCGGATCAAGTCCGGGATGACGATAACTGCGAGGTCTGTTCCCCACCCGTCATCCTGAACTCGATTCAGCATCCATCAGACAAAAACGAGCGCGCGAGCATTGCCCGCGCGCTCCATAATCCAGCAATCTCAGAGACTTAAAGCTTGTCGAGCGTACCCGTGTGCTTCGCAACGAGGTAGTAGTAGGGCACCCGCGGCTTGCCGCGCTTCTCGTCGGACATCTCCTGGCAAACATTCTCGAGGACGCCCATGATCTCATCGTCTGAATGCTTGGCGTCGAGGCCGAGGGTCTTCTTGCAGAAGCCGTCGCGCACGGTCTCGAGCTCTGACTTGTCCGAGCACGCCACCGTCGCCGCATCGCGGTTCGAGATGGTCAGGCGCAGGCGGTTGTAGAGCTTCTTTACGACGGCCTCATCGGCGCCGCTGTCATATTTGCGGACGTCCGCGAGGTGCTCTTCGAAATCAGCCATGGTTCACTCCTAGTGTTAGGTCGTGGGAGACTGGCGCGCTGCGGCCCTCAAGCGCAAGGGAAAGGCGCAGAATTGCGGCGACATTGCGCGCCGTTGCTTCTGGCGCTGGATGAGGCAGATCACCCCCATGGCCAGAACGACCTCCATCGAGACCATGCCGCCCCACGCCACCGGAAAGGCCAGGCTTTCCGGTCCTGACCCCGTGGCGCCCGAGGATGATTTCAGGTTCCACGCGCTTCTCTATCCTAACCGGTCACTCTCGCGGGACGGCTTTTTCAGGGTTCTGGCGGTGGTCATCGGGGTCAACCTTGTGAACGGGTTCATCTATCTGACCCTCGGCGCGTGGCCTGTGGCCTTCTTCTGCGGGATCGACATTCTGATCGTCTGGTGGGCCTTCCGCCTGTCCTACGCACAAGGGCGGCGGCATGAGCGGGTGATGCTCACCGACGAGGCGCTCTGGGTGAGCCGCGTGCTCCCTTCAGGCCACGAGACCCGGTGGAAGCTGTCGCCCTATTGGGTGCGCCTGTGGATCGATCGGCCCGTGAAGCATGAGAGCCAGCTGAAGCTCACCGAAGGCGGCAAGACACTGATTATCGGGAGCTTTCTCTCGCCGAAGGAGCGCGGAGAGCTCGCCGATGCGCTTTCCGCCGCGCTCAGCAAAACCCGAACGCCTTGAAATACCCCGAGACCCCCGATGGCCGCTACTTCGTGGCCAAGGAGCGCCTCTGGCGGAAGTCAGACCCCAGCCTCGATCAGGAAACCCGCAAGGGCTTGGTCGAAGACCTGAAGGCGGCCCGCCGCGCCGTGCGCGATGCCACGTCAGAAGAAGAGACCAAGGCCGCCCGCGCCAAGGTGCATGAAGCCAAGGTCTCCCTCGGTGAACGTGGCCCGGTCTGGTGGGACGATGGCGCCCCTGACGAAACACGGAAGCACCCGAAGAACTCAAGCTACGCCGACTGGTGGGCCGGACAGCAGAACGGCGGCTCCTGAAGAGCCGCCGTCCCAAACACTTCCAAGCCGCTTAGCGTTTGCTGCGGAAGCGGAGGATGCCGCCGAGGCCCGCTGCAAAGAGCCACGCCGCCGCGGGGATCGGGATTGCAGGGCCATTGGGGACATCGAAATTGATCGTCAGGCTCGCCGCCCCGCCATTGCTGGCTTCTAGAGCCTGTATCGCGATGGACGCGAAGCTGTCCGTCTCCATTCTCAGCGTCAGAAGGTCCGAGACCAAGAGGCTCTGGAGGGTCGCAACATCCGTGAAGGTGAAGTCGAAAACCGTGCCGCCGCTTCCGCCAGCCGGAATTGTGGTATCCACGACCTGAGCGCCAGCCGCACCAAAGTCCGAAATGTCGATGACGCCGTCGCCGCCATAGGCGAAGAGATCAACGGCTGCCGGATTTCCGCCTGTGTTGGAGACGAACCGGCTCAGGGTGATCGAGAAGGTTGCCCCCGTGATGGTCGCGTCATCGCCGATGCCCGAGAGGTCGAATTCGAAGATGGCGTTTCTTGCGAGGCCGCCTGATTGGGTCACGTTGAGCGATGCATCATCGGTGATGACGCTGTCGCCGCCGAAGACCTGGACCGTGCCGTCGGCATCGGGCGCGATAGTCAAAGATGCGGCATGGGCCGCGGTGATGGTCAGCGCGCCAAGAGCGGCGGCCAGTGCAGTGATTTTTTTCATGGTCTCTCCCCAGAGTTCCCCCTCAACTTCTAGGTAACCCATCGTCTGAGGTCACATCGCAAAGCCGTGACCAGCAGCCCTTCGAGGCCTGCCCACCGCGCTCAAGTCAGGCTAGGGCTATCGCCTGAGGGGCGCGAGCGTGACGAGCAATCAAGAGATCTCCCGGGTGGACCAGCTTCTCCAGCGCGCGCTCGTGCCGGTGGAAGCGTTCCTGCGAAGTACCCTTGGGGAACGGCTGGCGAATGGCCTGACCGAGTTTCTCGTCTTCGGGATCAAGCAGGCCTGGGCCTGCCTCTTTGGCGGGCTGATCCTCGCAGCGATCCTCCTGACCGCCCTTTTCTGGCCTGAGAACAGCCCGGTCGCGCGGTACGATTTTCTCTTCGCCTATGCCCTGACCGTGCAGGTGCTGTTCCTCGTGACGAAGCTGGAGCGGCCTCAGGAGGCGCTGGTCATCTTCATCTTCCACGCCGTCGGAACCGCGATGGAAGTCTTCAAGACGGGTGCGGGCAGCTGGACGTACCCCGAAGCGAGCATGCTCAGGATCGGCGCCGTGCCGCTTTTCTCGGGCTTCATGTACGCGGCTGTCGGGAGCTATCTCGCGCGGTGCATGAGGGTCTTCGAGTTCCGCTTCGACCGCTATCCGGCGCGCTGGCAGACCTTCGTGGTCGCAGGGCTCATCTACGCGAATTTCTTTGCGCACCATTATCTGCCGGATATCAGGTGGCTGCTGCTGGCGGCGACGGCCTGGATCTACCGGAGGACCTGGGTGCACTACCGGGTCTGGCGGTTCAGGCACAAAATGCCCCTGCTCCTTGGCTTCGCGCTCGTGGCGCTGTTCATCTTCCTTGCGGAGAACCTCGCGACGCTGGCGGGCATCTGGCTCTACCCAGACCAGCAAGAGGTCTGGCGGCCGGTGAGCTGGCAGAAATACCCCGCCTGGTTCATCCTGATGATCCTGAGCTGGGCACTGGTGACGGTGGTTCACCCTCCCAAATCCTCAGGTGACGGGGCGCATGCGCGGGGTTAGGAAGCGGCTATGCTGCTGACCTACTACCTCCTCGTCCTTGTCATTCTCGGCGCCTGGTACGGCGTCCTCCGCACTTGGCAGAAGCGGATCGACGAGGATGTCCGCATTGGCTCGGAGGAAGAGTGGAAGCTCATCGAGCGGAAAGAGCCCAAGCTCCTTGAAGGGCTGACCCAGGACCGGTTCCGCGAGATCTTCGCGCGGGTTGAGGCGCCCCGGGCGCCCTTCTATACCTTCACGGCTGTTGGGATCTTTCTCGTTTTCGCGCCGCTGGTCCTTGCGCTGACGACGACGGTCATCCGCTTCATGGAGCTCTCAGGCATTATCCCCCAGCCCGGCGAGCAGGCCCAGCAAATCCAGCTTTCAGCCGATGGGATCAGGCTCGTCCGCACAGCCGATCTCGAAGCCCTCCAGCTCATCCTTCAGGGATGGGGCGGGTTCTTCAATTTCTTCAGCCTACTGCTCTTTTGGGTGATCGTGTTCTACGCGGTGATGCGCCGCTATCACCTCAAGCGTCCAGGGACTCTCCGGGACGAGGTGTTGCGCTCTCGGTAACGCCGTCGCCGGGAAGAGCCTTGCGCTCCTCAAGGCCGTGCTGCTCTTCGCCAGCGCGTTCCTTGTCGTAGACGAAGACCCGGTCGCAGTAGCCGCACTCGACATAGCCCTTGTCGCCGATCGTGTAGAACGTCTTCGGGTGCCCAAGCGCGCCGCCCGAGCCCATGCAGGCCACCCGGCGGTGGTCGGTGAACACCACCTCCAGCGCATCGCGGTCATGGATGACCTCGGTGAGAATCTGCTCGTAGCTGCGGGGCTCTTTATGCGCTGGAAGTTTCGTCGCCATGGCCCCCCTATGCCGGAGGGGCGGCGGGCCTGCAAGCTTACGGCAGTTCGCTCGGTTGACGCAGGGAGAGGCTTCGCCGAAATGCCCACGCCATGTCCGATGCCCTAGTGAACAGCGCCCCCGAAGCCGCCATTTCCGCCCGCGGACTGCGCAAGGTCTACAAGGGCGGTAAGGGGCAGCCCGAGAAAGTAGCGCTCGAAGGTATCGACCTCGATGTGCCGCGCGGGTCGGTCTTCGGGCTCCTCGGCCCCAACGGCGCAGGCAAGTCGACCTTCATCAATATCCTCGCAGGCCTCGTGAACAAGACGAGCGGCACGGCTTCGATCTGGGGCTTCGACATCGATCAGAACCCCCGACAGTCCCGCGCCTCGATCGGCGTCGTGCCGCAGGAGCTCTCCACAGACGTCTTCTTCACCCCCCGCGAGGGGCTGGAGATTCAGGCCGGCCTTTACGGCGTACCGAAGTCGAAGCGCCGGACCATGGAAATCCTCCGCTCCCTCGGCCTCGAGGACAAGGCAGAGGCCTATGTCCGTACACTGTCAGGCGGCATGAAGCGCAGGCTGCTCGTTGCCAAGGCGATGGTCCATGATCCGCCTGTCCTCATCCTCGACGAGCCCACCGCTGGGGTCGATATCGAGCTCAGGAAACAGCTCTGGGAGCAGGTGATGGAGCTTCATGAGAGAGGCGTGACGGTCATTCTGACCACGCACTATCTCGAAGAGGCCCAGGAGCTCTGCGATACGATCGGCATCATCCACAAGGGCAATGTCCGAACCGTTCAGCCCAAGGATGAACTGATCAAGAGCCTCGACCGCAAAACGCTGATGGTGGTGCCTGAGGCTGCGCTTTCCGACGAAGCCGTGCGCGGCATCGAGGGGGCGCAGATCAAGAAGGACGGCAACCTCTATATCGATTACCGCCCGTCCCTGACCCGGGTCGCTGACATCCTGTCGAATGTCAGCGCCGCAGGGGTCTCGGTGAAGGACATCTCCACCGTGGAGGCCGATCTCGAGGATGTCTTCCTCGAGATGACCTATGGTTCCGATCAGGCGCCGGCGGCGTAGACCTCGCCGGCATTGATGCGGATACGCGTGCCGTCGAACTTCCTCAGCGTGAAGCCGTCAAAACGCTCATTATACGTCCTTGAATAGTCGCGCAGGAGGCCGATGGCCTGCTGCTCGCCGACGAGAAGGCCGTCCACGCCGTCAGAGCGATAGTGGACACCGGCCCAGTCGCGGCCAAGGGCGATATTGTTGGCGAGCTTGTCGATCTCGCCGCCAATCGTCAGCGTACCCGCATAAGGATCAAGCGCCGTACCGTTGCGGTTGGCCACGACCGGGTTCGGGATTTCGAGGCTTTCTTCGAAGAAGGCCTTGAGTACCGTGCAGCAAGCGCCTGCGATGGTCGCGTGGCCTGCAGGATAAGCAGGGTGCGTCGGCGAGCCCTCTGGGAAGGCCTGACTCAGAAGCGCGTTGCCCTGCACCCGCTGGGTGCGGCGGACCGCACGGCTGTCCATGATCTCGTCAGGCAGGCCGTAGTCCCTATTGCCAAGCATCTGTTGGGTGAGTTTTCCTCCGTATGCTTCGGGACGGAGGCGGCGGTGGACCAGCCACTTCTGGTACCAGGCACCGGTCAGCGAGAGGTTGCCCGCCTTTGAGACAAGGTCAAGAACGTCCGGACCACCGAGCGAGACAAACGCGCCTTGCGTCGCGTTCGTGTTGTAGAGGTTGCCGATATCGAACGCACCCGGAATACCGAGCAGGATCAGCGCCGCTGACTGATAGGCCTGGAAGGTGAAGTCGACATGCACAAACTCGCCAAGCGCCCGGGCGTTGGTGATGTAGCGCGGATTGCCTTTCACGAGCGGCGTCGGTGCAACACCGCGCTGGACGGCAAGATAGCTGGCCCAGTCATCCATGAAGTCATCGCCCCGCGCAGGACGGTCATAGCGCTGCTCGATCCGGCCATTACCGAACGGGATCGGCTTGAGGAGGAACTGGCTGATATAGGGACCCGTAAGATCGCCCGGGGTCTCACCACGGAAGATCGTCAGCGGGGTGACGGAACCGCCATCCTTCGGCCCCACGGTTTCGGAGAAGCCGTTGAGATCGGCGGCCGCATTCGCGATGCGGTTGTTGGTCTCATAATCCGAGAACGGAATATCGCGGCAAGCGGCTTTCCAGTAGAGCTCTCCCATCTCCGCAGCCGTTTCGAGGCCCGAGAACTTCGGTGCGGGGCGCATCCATGTGAGCTGGCCATCGAGCCCAGTCAGCTCGAACTTGTAGGCGCCTTGCGGGTTGGCAAGCTTCCGGTCCGCGAGCGGCGAGAGCGGAATCGCGTCGAAATCGTCCTGCTCGCGGCTGGCGAGCGCATCGAGAAGCTTTTGGTACGCGGCCGTGTCGACCTCGCCGAACTCGTTATGCGGGAGCGTCTTGGTGAAGCTCGCGCGGCGGTCAGCGTAACTATCGTCGCCGCTGGTCTCCTGACGCGGCAGGCCGGGGTTCAGCAGGTCCCGCGCAGCCTTGAAACGCAGGCGGACGGCATCGAGTTTCCGGTGGGTGTTCTTATCGGCAAGGATCGGGTGGCCGTTGCTGGCGGGCGGCGGGCCGCCCCGGCCACTCTTTGCGGATGCAGCGGAACTGAGCCCGATCGCTCCGGCAACGCTCGCAGCACCAGCCGCTGAACCGAGCACAGTTCTTCTCGAAGGCCCTTGGGCCTTGTCTTTGATTTCCATAGATCACTCCCTCATTGCAGAGAGCCAGGCTGCCCCTCGCAGCCGCTAAACAGTGGCTCTCCCTATGAGGCGAGAATACCTAACGAGGAGGGTTTGTGAACCCTCCTCGCAGAGTGTGAGCAATGTTCAGTAAGCTCAGTAGGAGACCTGAACAGAGAAACGGAAGTTCCGTCCGGGCAGTGGCACCTGGTCTTTAAGGAAAGACGTATGAAGGCGCGCCTCTTCATCGGTGAGGTTGAGACCTGCAACCGAAAGGGTGACACGCTCCGTCAGCTGATAGTCAGCATAGAGGTTGGTCATCGTGAAGGCTTCGGTGGGAAGCTCAAAGCGCGAGACTTCGTCGGCCTCGGCATTGTGCTCAACCTCTGCACGCAGCGAGAGCTGCGCCATGTCAGCTTCGATGCCTGCGATCACGCCGAAGGGCGGAATCTGGGGAAGCTGTGCGTTACCCGACGCATCCGCCTCGTCGAGCTTTGCTTCGACATAGTCAGCAACAATGTCGCCCGACCAGCTGATCGGACCCGTGGTGCCGAGATTGGCCGAGGCCTCGATCTCGAAACCGGTGAAGATCGCGTCGGCCTGGTCGAACTGCAGCACCGTCAGCTCACCGAACTCTTCGAGCTCTTCGGGGTCGTCCTCGCCTTCGAAGGCCAGGATCGCACCGCCGCCGAGGCCGGTGTTCCGCTGGTAGATGAAGCCATCATAATCCGTGCGGAAAATGTTGGCGCGGACCGATGCGTTCTCACCGGCAAAGCGCAGGCCGAACTCAAGACCAACGGCTTCTTCGATGTCGAGGTCCTGATTGCCGATGTCGAAGCTCTGGGTCGCAAGGTGCGGACCGCCGGAGAAGAGCTCTTCGGTGACCGGAGCCCTCTCTGTACGGAAGAGCTGCGCGTTGACCGATACGGTCTCCGAGAGCTGGAAGCGTGCACCGGCCGAGCCTGAGAAGGTGTCGAAGGTCCGTTCTTCGATCACCGGAATGGCTTCGACGATGGCGGGCTCACCTGCAATAACGAGGAACTCGTCAGCAGGCGCACGGCTTTGCTCATTATGTTCGTAGCGCAGGGCGGCTTCGAGGAGGAGCGGGCCGTTCTCGACCTCCTGGAAGGTGAAGATACCGAACTGTTCGGTCTCGGTTTCCGGCACGAAGGCCTCTTCGCCAACCGCCGAGAAATCACGCGAGCGAAGCTGGATGCCCGACGCACCGCTCCAGCCGCCGATGGTGGCCTGAACGGCCTCGATGCGGATCTCGTAGCCTTCGTTCGAGAAGACCGTACCGGCTTCGCCGTCGGGCTCGAACTCGGTGTGCTCATAGTCAGCATAGCCCGCAAAAAGGTTCGCTGCCTGGATGAAGCCGCCAAACTCGAGACGACCATTGATGTCGTAGCGGGTCTGCTCGAGGTCGAGGGTGACGCCGCCCTCTTCTTCCTCACCGTGCTCGTCGCCGTGCTCTTCTTCCTCTTCGCCGTGGCCGTGACCATGACCGGCAGGAATTCCGTACTCGGAGCTCACCTGCTGGACCGAGAAGCCGAGGAAGCTGCGGTCACCGACAAGCGACAGGCCAGCGGCGTAGGTCGAGGTTTCGAGGAACGAGTTCTCAAGGATGCCTTCGGCTTCCTCATCGCCATGCTCGTCACCGTGCTCATCGCCTTCGTCGTGCTCCTCTTCCTCTTCAGCTTCCATAAAAGCTTCGGACTCGGCGAAGCCCGGGATCTCGTAATCATCCGCGTCGCGGCGGCTGCCCTGCAGCGAGATCACGAGGTCATGGTTGCCGAGCTTGGCGATGGCCGCCTGAACGGCACCGGAGACGAAGGTGCCTTCGTCGACGGTCGAGTAGCCCGCGCTGACCGCAGCATCGACGCCGCCTTCAGGAACCTCTTGCGGGATGCGGCCATCGAGGACGTTGACGACACCGCCAGCGGCAGAGCTGCCATAGCGCAGGAGGCCCGTGCCGCGGACGACTTCGATGGTCTCAGCGAGAGCGGGCTCGATCGGGGTGGCGTGGTCAGGGCTGGCTGCCGCCGCATCGATGGTGCCGATGCCGTTGGTCAGCGTCCGGACCCGGTCACCGCCGAGGCCGCGAATGATGGGGCGGCTGGCGCCCGGGCCGAAGAAGGTCGTGCTGACGCCCGGTTCGCGGCGAAGCGTCTCACCGAGGCTCTCACGGGCCTGGCGACGGAGCTCGTCGCCATCGAGAACCGAGACCGGAGCAAGGAGCTCACCTGCGGTTTTGTCGAGCGGCGTTGCGGTGACGACGATGGTGTCTTCGTCGGGATCGTGGGCAGCGCCCGTGTTGGCGTGGGCCGAAGCGATGGCAAGCGGAAGGATCGCGCAGCTGGCGCGGAGGAGATTGCGTTTCATGGTCTAATACCCTGCATGCCCGGGCCTTTCCGGCGCGGGACTTCATTGGAAAGCTGAATGGGAGGTTCGGTGTCAGAGAGACGCCGGGGGTCCCCTGATGCTTTCCGATTGCAGGTAATGGGTCAGCCCGGCCTGGGGCTTCAGCGCCTCAGGGTTCTGTGGCTGAAAAGTTGCCGTCTGCGGCGCAATTCCTGATGCGAGCAGGTCATCGTCGCGCTCGCCAACTTGACAGAGAACGCACTGGGTATGATCGGCGATGGCATCGTCCAGATGCTCCGCATCATGATGCGCGGCGAGTGCCGGCGTCACGAGTAGCCAGATGGCCAAGAGGATGTGGACGGCTTTCGACATGCACCCGATCGGTTTGTTGACCGGGTGTTACGGACCACAGGGGCGTTACGAAATCAAGATCAGGCGAAAAGCCGGAGGAGCGATTGCGGCCGCTGGTTGGCAATCAGGAGGCTCTGCTGCGCCAGCTGGGTCTGGACCTGGAAGGCCTGCAGCTTGGCGGACTCCTCGGCGAGATCCGCTTCGACAAGCGCCGCGATCCCGCTCTCCATCGAACCGGAGAGGTTGAAGAGGTAGTCCTGCTGACGCTCGAGCCGGGCCTCGTAGAAGCCAAAGGTGCTGAACGCGCGGTTGGCTTTCTTCGACGCTGCGTCGAGCACTTCGAGCGCGGCGGAAGTCGAGAAGCCGTCCTGATCGATCGGCACCACAGCTTCGAGAAGCTGGATCAGGGACGCTGTCTCCTGACGCTCTTCGGAGCCGATATAGTACTGGATCCCGCGCTCAGGCAGCCAGTCCTCGGCGAGGTAGCTGTTGATGATGTCGAACTCGGTCGTCGTGAAGATCGAGTTGTAGGCGATGACCTTGTCCACCGACCCCTGGAAGTCGTTACCCGTAGGACCGGTGATGCGGTTGACCACAGAGCCATTGACGACAGCGTTGCCGTTGATCCGGCCAACGCCGATACCGCCGGGGTGGTCAAACAGGACGCCGACGCCGCCGACGCGATCAACGAACTCGCCGTTGAGATAGCCCCGGAACTCACCCGTCGCTGCGGCGTCGCCATCGAGGACGAGCTGCGCGGTGTAGCGTGTGTTGGCTTCGATCGAGACCTGGACCTCGCGGTAGGTCCACTCGGTGCCCGGGTCGCCCGTTGGCAGGTTGTAGCCACCGAAAACGAGAAGGCCGTTGCGGATCGAGATGTTGAGGCCGCGGACGTTGCCGCCCTCTTCGTAGATCACCTGCTGGGTCGTGATGTCCGACCCGGTCTCGAAGCTGATGCCGAAGGTCCGCTCGTCGACACCGCCAGAACCGTTGGTGCCGGTGTTGACGCCATTGACCGTACCAACGGTGTAGCCGCCATAGGTACCCTCGGTGCCGTTATCCCGGGTTGAGTTGAGGTCGAGGACGGACCCCGCAAACGGCGCCACGGTGGGCGAGGCAACGGTCGGCCTGATGCCGAGACCTGCGCCAACAAGCTCAAGCGTCTGGAAGTCGTAGCTGCCACCGTCGCGTTCAGCGCCGATGACCATCGTCTGGGCTTCGCGCGTGTCGAGAAGGTTGAGGCCGTTGTAGCTCGCAGCTTTCAGGACTTCGCGGACCTGATCGATCTGCTGTTCAATGATCGTCGTCAGCTCTTCTTCGGCAGTGCCGTTTTCGAGGGCGACAATCGCGTTCTTGATGTTGAGGATGGCGTCATCGATCGCTGGCTGCGCTGCCATCGCGGTGCGGAGCGCGCCAAGACCGACCTGCAGATTCTCGCGGATGCCGTCCTGAACCACCACGTCGGAACGCTGGGTCGTTGAGACGAGGAAGAAGGCCGGGTTGTCGTCGGCCGACGCAACCTTGAGACCAGTGGAGATGCGGTCCTGCGTCGTCTGCAGGTTCACATTCGCCGTGCGCAATGTCTTCAACGCGACTTGTGCCGAGGCATTTGTCAGTAGCACAGCGATCCCTCCCTTCCGTGTGATAGTATCTAGAGGACCAACCGTGCCTATCGCGTTAATGTGAGTGCAAACTATGGTAAGCACGCAGGTAAGGTTTGTTTACGGAATTAAGGCTGTTTTGGCTGGGTTCCAGGAAGCACCGGACGTTGTCTTTCGGACACGGTTCGCTTCCTGGATCGTGCTAACTCCGTGGCGACCAAAAAGAGGAATCTCCATGCGCTTTTCATTCCCGCTTGCCCTGGCGGCTTTTTCTGCGGGCCTCTTAGGCGCGTGCTCAGATGACGCCGCCTCGGGCGATATCGTCATCGAGGAACTCGGCGGTCAGCAGGAGATTGCAGAACCGGTTGGCGGCAAGGATCGCCCCTCCAACCTCGATGAAGCCACAGAAGGCGAAAGCAACGTCGCCATCTGGCAGGTCTCCGACGAGGACACTGTCGTCTACCTCCTCGGCACGGTCCACCTGATGAAGCCCGGGGTCGAATGGCAGACCCAGGACATCAGGACCGCCTTCAACCAGGCCGAGGCCGTCTTCCTGGAAGCCGACGTCTTTTCCCGTGAAGCGCAGAGGGCGATGGGCCTGGTCGTCACCCAGACCGCAGAGCTCAAGAACGACATGACGCTGTCGGACTTCTTCGAGAAGAAGGACCAGAAGAGGATCGACGAGGCGCTCGGCGAGCTGGACCTCAGCCTCTCACAGCTGAACAATTTCCGTCCCTGGTTCGCGACCATGCAGATGAGCGTCCTCTCGCTCATCAAGGCGGGCGGCGATCCAGCCTCAGGCGCTGACGTCATCATCTCCCGCGAGATGCTCGAGCGCGGCGTGCCGCTCCGCTACCTCGAGACCGCAGCCCAGCAGATACAGATGCTGGCCAATGGCGATGACGAGCGCGATGCCGCCTATTTCCTTGAAGTCCTTGATGATCTTGAAGAGGGCGAAGCCTACTACGCCGACCTCATGGGGGCCTGGTACGAAGGGGATGTCGAGCGGGTCGACTACCTGATCAACAGTGCCTTCGCCGATTATCCCAAGCTGCGCGAGCGTCTGATCACCGACCGCAACGCGGACTGGTCTCAGCAGATCGACCGGGTCCTGACCGATGAGCCCGGTACCTTCGTCGTCGCCGTCGGCGCTGGCCACCTCGCAGGCGACGCGTCGCTGCAGGACATGCTCAGGGGCCGCGGCTACGACGTCGAGCGTCTCTAGCCGTCACCCCTGATCGAGCTTGTCGGCGATCCGCCTTGCGAGGTGGGCGCCGAGCATGTCCTTCGCCATCATCGGCAGGCTCTCGTCATCGTCGCCGGTGATGATCGTGACCTCGTTCTTGTCACCGCCCATGGAGGGGGTGCCCGGCGAGACGTCGTTCGCGACGATCCAGTCGCACTTCTTCCGGGCGCGCTTGGTCTCAGCATGGCCGAGCACATCGTCAGTTTCAGCCGCAAAGCCGACAACCAGCTGCGGCCTCCCCACATCGAGCTGCGAGATCGTCGCGAGGATGTCAGGGTTTTCGATGAGATCGATGGCCGTCAGGCCGCCCCGCTCTTTTTTGACCTTGTGCGGCGTTTCGACCGCAGGGCGGTAATCGGCCACCGCAGCGCAGGCGATGAAGACATCGGCTGGTAGCGCCTGTTCCGTTGCGGCCATCATCTCGCGCGCCGTCTGCACATGGATGACGTCGCAGCCCGACGGCGCAGGCAGGGAAACGGGGCCGGAGATCAGGGTCACATCTGCTCCTTCGTTCCGGCAGGCAGCGGCGATCGCGTAGCCCTGCTTGCCCGACGAGCGGTTGCCCACGAAGCGAACCGGGTCCACCGGCTCATGGGTCGGGCCTGCGGTGATCACCACTTTTCTGCCAGACAGCCTGCCTTGGGGGGCGGGAAGAAGCTTTTCGGCAGCGTCGGCAATCTCCCACGGCTCCGCGAGGCGGCCTTCGCCGAATTCGCCGCAGGCCATGGCGCCTTCGCCCGGGCCAACGAACTCTGCGCCGTCTTCCCTGAGCTGCGCGAGGTTCCGCCGGGTGGCAGGGTGCTCCCACATCTTCACATTCATGGCGGGGGCGAAGAGCACCTTCTTGTCCGTCGCCAGGAGAAGGGTCGATGCGAGATCGTTGGCCAGCCCCTGGGCCGCTTTCGCCATGAGATCAGCAGTCGCGGGCGCCACGAGAACAAGGTCAGCGGAGCGACTGAGCTCGATATGGCCCATCTCCACCTCGTCGGTGAGACTGAAAAGATCGGTGTAGCACTTCTCGCCGGTGAGGCCCGAAAGAGAGAGGGGCGTGACGAATTCGGCACCGCCCTTGGTGAGCACGGAAGTGACCGTCACGCCGCGTTTTGACAACTCACGGGCGAGCTCCAGCGACTTGTACGCCGCGATCCCGCCTCCCACGACCAAAAGGACGCGGCGTGACCGGTGCTCTTCTGACGTCATGGTTTGTCTCCCTGTTTACGCTGGCAAGCCTTTGTCTGGCACGTCGTTCGCGCGAAAAGGGAAGCCGTTACGTTAATTTCCTCTGTTGCGTTTTTGCCGCCCGCTGAGGTTTCTTGGGGTGCACTGCGGGAACTCACTTGAATACGCAACGTTGAACGCTTTATCGGAAGAGCGCGCGCATGCACGCGCCATGAATCAACTGCGCCTGCGAATCGTAACGGCAGGGCGCCTGAGGAGGCCAAAAATGACGAAAACTCTCATGATGATGACCGCTGCTGGTCTGGCAATGGCCTCGGCCGGCGCCGCAGCCCAAGACTACTACGTCGCAGGCAAGCTGGGCTTCCTTCTCAGCGCCGACAGCAGCAACTCCGGCGATGTCGGCGAGAACTTCGTTCTCGGCCTCGACGCTGGCACGCTCACCAGCGACGCCAACTACGTCTTCGACTCCGAATTCGAAGTCGGCGGCTTCGCTTCGATCGCTCTCGGTAAAGCAACGGCCCTCGGCCCGTTCCGCAGCGAGCTCGAGCTCAGCTACACCCGCGCCAACGTCAAAGACCATGACGACTTCCGCGCTCTCGGCGGCAGCCTCCAGGCTGTGGACGCAGGCGTCCTCGTCGGCGCGACCGAGCCGCTCGGCATCAACATCGGCCGCGTCATCGAAGACGCTCAGGGCTCGGTCTCCACGATCGGCTTCATGGTCAATGGCTACTACGACTTCACCGTTCCTTCCGAAGACGTGCACCCGTTCATCGGCCTCGGCATCGGTGTCGTGAACACCAACGTCGACTACGATCCTTCGGGCCTCGGCCTCGTTGACGACAACAGCACCGGCTTCGGCTGGCAGGCCATGATTGGCGTCGACTACGACCTGTCCGCAACCACGGCCCTGCACGCTGGCTTCCGCTACCGCGCAGCTGAAAGCGTTGAAGTCGAAACCGGCGGCGCACTCGGCCTCGTCTCGGATCTCGAAATCGACGTTGACCAGTTCATCGCCGAAGTCGGCTACCGCTGGAGCTTCTAAGCTTCAGCAGCTGACGCCGCAGATTGAAGAGGGCGAAGCTTCGGCTTCGCCCTTTTTCTTTGCCTACCTGTCGCGATGAGAGAGGATCAGGCGCTTGGCTTGTCTTTGCCCGGGCGGACAGGCTTGCCCTTGATGGCCCGCGCTAGCCGCTCGATGGAGTCGTCTGAGAGGCGGAGCCCGCCATTGGCGAGCTGGCCCGCGACGTTCTCCGCAGCCTGGGCGAACTCGGGGAATGCTTCCACCAAGTCCTTGGCGGCGTCGAAGTTGGCCTTGGCTTGGCGGGCAAAGGCTTTGCCGCCCACCTCGCGCTTCACATAGTCCCTGACGATCGGCTCGGCGGTCGCCCAGAGGTCGATCTCCGGATCGAGGACCCGCGCTACGCCTTCCACCACCACCATCGTGCGCTGAAGCAGAACGAGCTCCGGCCGCAGGTGCATGTCGAAGACATCGGTCACGTCGAAGAGCTGCTGGAGCACCCTGCTCATGTCGAGCTGGTCCGCTTTCTTTCCGAAGATCGGCTCGCCCACCGCGCGAAGGGCCGTGGCGAAGGCATCCACGTTGAAATGCTCGGGCACATAGCCCGCCTCGAAATGGGCAAGCGCCGCTGCGCGATAATCCCGCCGGATGAAGCCGTAGATGATCTCGGCAAAGGCACGTCGGGCTTTCTCATCGAGCCGGCCCATGATGCCGAAATCGATGAGGACAAGCCGCCCCTTCTCGTCGACGAAGAGGTTCCCCTGGTGCATGTCGGCGTGGAAGAAGCCGTGGTCGAGGGCCTGGCTCAGGAACGAGCGCATCGCGAGGATGGCGAGCTTCGAACGGTCGATATTCCGTGCACCAAGCGCTTCGAGATCGGTGACTGGCGTACCCTCGATCCATTGAAGGGTGAGAATGCGCCGGGCGGAATGCTGCCAATCAACCTCGGGAATGACGAGGTCAGGATACTCAGCAAGATTCTCGCGAAGCTCAGAAGCCGAGCCTGCCTCGATCCGAAGATCAAGCTCAAGCTCGGAGCTTTGCATCAGGGTGCGGATGAACTTCACCGGCTCCATACGCCGGGCCGCAGGCACGAAACGCTGGGTCAGCTTCGCGCCCAAGAGGAGTGTCCTGAATTCCCGTCTCGCGGTCTTCTCGATGCCGGGGCGGAGGACTTTGACGGCCACGTCACTCCCGGAAAGCGTCCGTGCACGGTGGACTTGCGCAATCGATGCCGCGGCGACCGGTTCCGAGAAAGACGTGAACAGCTCCGCGATTGGCTTGCCGAAGGAACGCTCGATCTCGCGGATGGCTTCGGCCTGCGGGAAGGGCGGCATCTGGTCCTGAAGCTTCGCCAGGTCCTCCGCCATTTCGAGGCCGATAATGTCAGGCCTTGTAGCGAGGAGCTGGCCGAACTTGACGTAGGCAGGCCCTTGGCCCGCCAACGCATCGGCGAGACGCTGGCCCGGGCGACGCCCCCGCGCGCGGGTACCGAAACGCGTGACCTTGCCCACAAGGCGCACCCATGAGGGGACCTGACGGTCGAACTCACGCGGGATCAGCGCGTCATGACGCGCCAGGATCCATGTGATCCGCAACAGCCTCAGAAGATCGCTCAGCCCTCGGAACATAAGTTAGATCTTCGCCGCCATGTGGAGGACACAGATGCCGCCCGTGAAGCGCTCATACTTCACGCGTGAAAACCCTGCGGCACGGATCTCGCTCGCCAGATCGTCAGGGCCCGGAAAGCGCCTGATGGAGTCGACGAGATATTGATAGCTCTCCCGATCGCCCGCCACAGCCTCTCCGAGGCGCGGAATGACTTCATCAGAATAGCGATCATAGACCGCGCGAAAGCCTTCTGTCGGAGGCTGGCTGAATTCGAGGACGAAGAGCCTTCCGCCGAAGCGCAGCACACGGAAGGCCTCGCGGAAGGCGGCTGCCCTGTCTGTGACGTTTCGAATGCCAAAGCCGATGGAATAGTGGCTGAACATGCCATCCGTGAACGGAAGCTTTTCCGCATCGCCGCAGACCCGCGCCGCATGGTCACGGCCGTTCCCCGCATCGAGCATCGCATGGTTGATGTCGCAGACCACGGCCTCGGCTGGAGCGCGCCCGCGAGGATCACGTTCACCCGCGCGCGTCAAAAAGCTCGCAGCAATGTCTCCTGTGCCGCCAGCCACGTCGATCAGGTGATGTCCCGGCTGGGGGTTCATCCTGTCCACCGTCACCGATTTCCAGACCCGGTGCATGCCGCCGGACATGAAGTCATTCATCACGTCATAGGAGGTCGCGACCGAACGGAAGACCTCGCGCACGAGAGGCGCCTTCTCCTCCCGCGAGACATCGCGGGCACCAAAGGGGACGGTCTTCTCTTCGCTCATCGGACGGGACTTTCTGAAGGTCTTAGGCGGACATAGGCCGGGAGGGGCGAAGGGTCTCTAAACCTATCAGCCGCAGGGTCAAAACTTCGCGGAAAGAACCAGCTCATAGGCCCGTTCCTCGCCGGGGAAGAACCTTTCGTTTCCGAAAGCAAAATCTGCTCGCCTTGCGTACCGGGTGTCGAGTGCATTGCGGACAATGCCTGTCAAAGAGAGCTTGTCGCCAAGCTGCTTCTGCACCCTCAGGTCGAGAAGGTCGTGGCCTTCATAGGTGACGGTGTTCGCAGCGTTCATCGGATAATCCCCGACATGGGTCGCTGCCAGCTCGACGAGCCAGTCAGACGATGGCGTCCAAGTGAGCTGCGCCGTGCCCAGGGTTTCCGGCGCCGTGTCGACCGTGTCCCCGTCAGTGATCACTTCGGAGGCGTTCCCGACATTCCGGTCAAAGCCGTACCGATGCTCGGCATAGGTCCCGCTGAGCCTCAAGGAGAGGGTTTCGTGGAGGCTGAACGTCGCCTCGCCCTCGACCCCGACATGCGTGGTCTCGCCATCGGTGACGTTGAAACCGTCGGCGTCGCGGAAGAAGACGTTCTCCTTGCGCATGGCAAATGCCGTGAGCGCCAGCTGGCCCCAGCCGCCCCCTGCGCGCCAGCCAAGCTCCGCACTGTCGAGGGTTTCAGGCTCAATGCCTTCCGGGTCCTGGTTCACCTGGATCCGGTAGAGCTCGGCGATCTGCGGTGCCCGGGCACCCCTTGCGAGGGAGGCGTAGACCGACTGCCCGGGAGAGATCGCAAATGTGCCTGCGAGCTTGCCGGTCACGGTCGTGAAGTCGTCCTCGCGGTCGGCAGGGCGGCGGAAGCGGCCAACAACATTGGCCGCTGTGTTGTTGTCATAATCGTAGCGCGTGTGCGTGAGGCGCACCCCGCCTTCGAGAGCCAGCCTGTCCGAAGCCTCCCAGAGGAGCTTGGCGAAGGGTGCTGCCTCCTGCGCGACCACCTCGAAATCATAGTGGACGCCCTGGACGAACGAGAAGCGGGTCGGGGCCGTTTGGATCTCCGTCAGGGCACCTTCAGTGATATCGGCATCGAAACCAACAGCTACCTGCATGGCGTCTGACAGGCTCCGAAAGGCAATACTCTGGACGCCAATGCTCGCGTGGTCATTTTCTTCCAGCGGCGTGCCGGGGAGAAAATGCATCCTGAATTCCATATCCGTCGCCCGGGCGAAGGGCGTCACGGTGCCCTCCCAACCGCCAGCGGAGAAAGGCTGCTCGAAGCTGACAAGAGCGTGCCGGACATCCCTGAAGGCGTCCGGATTGGGGTTGGAGCGGCGCAGGGCGTCGTCTTTGAAGGCATCATCGCCGAGGACGAAGCCTGCTGTTTCCTGCTCCAGATGATGGACCGAGAGCCTCAGCGTGCCCTCGCCTATTTTTGCTGCGAGCTGGCCTTTAAGCTCGAGCGCACCGGAATCGGCCCTGTAACCGCCATCTTGGAGAACGCTGAGCCCGGCGGAGAGCCCTTCGCGGTTCAAGGAGCCGATGGCCCTGCCGCGGTCGAAGCTTCCGGCGCTCAGCGTGAAGGCAGTGTCGCCCTCGCCTGGGGCTGCTGAGCGGACATTGATCGCACCGTGGAGGGCGTTCGCGCCATAAGCCACATCCCCCGGCCCGCGCAGGACCTCGACGCTCTCGGCAAACGGGAAACCTGCGTGGAAAAGGCCGTTTACATTGGCAAAGCCTGCCGCTCTCAGGGGAATGCCGTCCTGCAAGAAGAGGAAAGAGCCTGCGCCCGCTCCTCCTGTGAGGACTGGGGACCTGATCGCGGTCAGATGCTCACGGCCCGAGCCTGACTGAACGAAGACGCCGGGAGCGCGGTTCAAAAGCTCCGCTGGCGCGCGGGGTGAGATCAGCTCCTGAATGGGCCCATCCAAGAGGCTGAGGCTGGCTGGCCGGTCGTCGAGGCTTTCGGGCGGAGCGGCCCTGACAGTGATCCGGTCAACGGTCTGGGCGGAAGCAGCCTGGAGGGCGACAGCGGAGACCGCTGCGAGACGGAGAGAAGGCTTCAAGGGAACTCCACGCGATGCGAACCGGCGCCGCCTCGCAGAAATTACTCAAATTTTCCATGCTATTTTCACCCGGAGGATCGCCGCACCCCGTGGAAAAGGTTCCATTTCCTTGATGCAGGTCAAAGTGTTGAGAGCACTATCGCATTTAAGGTCCAAAGAGTTGACCCATAGTCACGGTTCATGCTTTGTGTGAATCTTAGCACAGGTTTATTCCTGAAAGAGTTCCTCAGGATACTTGTCCCACCAAAAGCGCTTGGAGCGACTGTTGTGATTAAGTCCGAGTTGATCCAGATCCTCGCAGAAGAGAACCCCCATCTGTTTGCAAAAGACGTCGAGAGAATGGTCAACGTCGTGTTCGACGAGATCACCGATGCTCTGTGCAATGGCGACCGCGTGGAGTTGAGAGGCTTCGGTGCCTTCTCCGTCCGCCACCGCGAAGCCCGCGTCGGCAGAAACCCGCGTACCGGCGACACTGTCGAGGTCGAGGAAAAATGGGCGCCGTTCTTCAAGGCCGGCAAGGAAATTCGCGAGCGTATCAATGAACGCGCGGGCCATCCGGTCACAAGCCGGAGCAGTGCCAAGGCAGCGCAGGCCTAACGGCTTTCCTTTAGCGCCCAACCTCGCCACATAGCGGACATGCCGCGCTTTCTGACGACCGTCTTCCTCATCTTGCTCGCGCCCGTTCTGGTGGCCTTCTTCGTGGCCAACCGGAGCCTCGTGACGATCAGCTTCGACCCGACCTCTCTTGAGGAGCCAGCGCTCGCCTTTACGGCACCGCTTTGGGCTGGGCTTTCCGGAACGCTGCTGGTGGGCTTCGTCCTCGGCGCGGTGGGTATGTGGATCTCGAACACCCGCCTCAGGAAGAACGCCAAAGAGCAGAGACGCCGCGTGCGTGAGCTTGAGCGCGAAGTGAAGCTGGCGAACGAACGGCCAGCCACCTCCGAAGGCGGCACCAACCTCCCGGCTGTCAGGTGACGAGCCCTCTCCTCATCAAGATCTGCGGGCTCAGGACCTCTGAGGACGCGATGGCCGCTGTCGACAATGGCGCACAGCTTGGCGGGCTGGTCTTTGCCCAGGCGAGCCCGCGCCGGGTGAACCTGCGCGAGGCGCACAAGGTCAGGGACATCCTCTTCGGCAACGCAGAAGTGGTCGGCCTCTTCGCTGACAATGCCTTCGAGGAGATCGCCGCCACCCACAATGCCGTGGGTCTCGACCGCATCCAGCTCCACGGCGGCGAAGACGATGCCTTCGCCGAGCGGATTGAAAAGGAGATCGGCCTGCCCGTCCTGCGCGCGATCCCGGTCGCGACGGCAGCAGAAGCCGAAGCAGCGGATAGGCGCCACGCCAGCGCGTTCCTCTTCGATGCTAAGCCGCCTGAAGGCTCCGCCCAGAAAGGCGGCCACGGCGTCGCGTTCGATTGGGACGCACTCGCTGGCTATAAAGGCGAGCGGAAGTTCCTCCTCGCAGGGGGGCTCACTCCCGAAAACGTCGCCGAAGCCATCCGCGCCGCCCGCCAGCATAGCGGCTTCGTGGGCGTCGATGTCTCCTCCGGCGTCGAGCGGGGAAAGGGCGTGAAGGACGCGGGCCTCATCAAGGCCTTCATCGAAGCCGCAAAGGAGGCCTAGAGCTTCAGCTCCATATCGACCCGGTGCATCCTGGGGGCCCAACCATCCCTCTTTCTCTGTACTGTTTCGGCTCCGCAACGGGCATAGAAGCCTTCCGAGACATGGCTCGCGGCAATGTGGATGCACCTAGCGCCCATCGCCTGAGCCCCTGTCATGGCCTCTGCCATCATCGCCCTGCCGAGGCCCCGGCCGTGGGCAGCCGGGTGCGCCATGAACCATTGGATCCGCGCCTCGCCCGTCTCGTCATCGGGGGACAGTGCGTAGGCAGCCAGAACCTCACCGGCTTCCTCGAACACCCGGTAGCGCTCGCCAATCGCGTCGAGGAAGGAGAGGAAGACCTCCCGCTCCCCGGGGGCAAACGCCTCCGGGATATTGGCATCGAGCATAGCGATGATGCTCGACCGGTCGCTGGGTCTCATGGGTCGAAATTTGGTCATGGGGCCTCTTGGGAAGGAGACACCTTAGAAGAGCGGGGCCTCCTGCGACAAACAGAGGGCGCATCTCCGCGCCGGAACCCCTTGGAAGATCGGGCTTTGCGCTGCTAGGCCCCGCCCCTCAGGAGATTTCGATGGCCGACGACCCACGCACCCCGCTCAACAGCTTCCGCAATGGGCCCGACGATACGGGACACTTCGGCACGTTCGGTGGCCGCTACGTCGCCGAGACGCTTATGCCGCTGATCCTCGAGCTCGGCCGCGCCTACGAGGACGCGAAAGCAGACCCGGACTTCAGGGAAGAATTAGACCGCCTACTGAACGAATATGTAGGACGCCCCTCGCCCCTCACCTATGCGGGCCGCCTCACCGAGCATGCCCGCAAGTCTGCAGGCAAAGGCAAGGGCGCGAAGATCTTTCTCAAGCGGGACGAGCTGAACCACACGGGCGCGCACAAGATCAACAATTGCGTCGGGCAGATCCTCCTTGCCAAGAGAATGGGGCGCACAAGGATCATCGCCGAAACCGGCGCTGGTCAGCATGGCGTTGCGACAGCAACCGTCTGTGCCCTGATGGGTCTTCCGTGCGTTGTCTATATGGGCGCTGAGGACGTCGAGCGGCAGAAGCCGAACGTCTTCCGGATGAAGCTCTTGGGCGCGGAGATCGTCCCTGTCACTTCCGGCAAGGGTACCCTCAAGGACGCCATGAACGAGGCACTTCGCGACTGGGTGACCAATGTTGCGGACACCTTCTACTGCATCGGCACCGCGGCGGGCCCGCACCCCTATCCGATGATGGTCAGGGACTTCCAATCCGTGATCGGACAAGAGGCCAAAGAGCAGATGATGAAGGCAGAAGGCCGCCTGCCCGACGTTGCCATGGCCTGCATTGGCGGCGGCTCGAACGCCATCGGCCTGTTCCACCCATTCCTTGATGACAAGGAAGTGCGCCTCATCGGCGTCGAGGCGGCAGGGAAAGGTCTTCAGACGACGGAACATGCTGCGAGCCTCACCGGCGGCAAGCCGGGCGTCCTCCACGGCAACAAGACCTACCTCCTGCAAGATGAGCACGGACAGATCGACGACGCCCACTCAATTTCGGCGGGCCTCGACTATCCCGGTATCGGCCCAGAGCACGCATGGCTCCATGAGAGCGGGCGGGTGGAGTACATCTCTGCCACGGACACCGAAGCGCTCGAAGCCTTCCAGCTCTGTGCACGGACGGAAGGGATCATCCCCGCCCTCGAGCCAAGCCATGCCCTCGCCCGCGCCCTCGAGGTCGCAGCGGAGATGGATGAGGACCAGATCCTCCTCCTCAACATGTGCGGCCGGGGCGACAAGGACGTCTTCACCGTCGCGGCAGCGCTGGGCGTCGAGGTCTAGCGCCAGGCCTGCCAGCTGACGAACGCCAGCGGGAGAAGCCCTGCGAGGTCTGCAACCGCGATCTTCTTGAGCGGTCCCGCGGGCATGCCCGCCCGCGCGTAGACAATCAGGAAGCCAAGCATGCTGACGATCGCGACAAGGGACGCAGCACGCCGGGCATCGACACTGATGATGGCGTAAAGAGCGACCAGCAGCACCGCGAGAAACAGCGCGCCGCGATGGATGAGCAGCACGCCGACATCCCCTGCGGGATCGACGCCGTAAAGCTTGCCGACGACCGATGGCGAGAAAACTGCCGCTGCTGGCGCGAGATGCAGGAGGGCGAGAAGCCCCCACGAGACCTTGGTGAGCGTTTCCATGACGTCCCTCCGTTCCCCCGAGAGACTAGGCCAAGCGGGCGGGCGCGTCCCATGGCCCTTCCCGATAACCGCTATTCACCGTTGCGCCTGAGAAAGCCGGTTCCTACCGTCCGGCGTCTTAGTTTTCAGGAGCACACCTCATGCGTCACTGGCTGGTCCTTTCCGCCGCCGTTCTCGCCCTTTCGGCCTGCGGAGGAGGCGAGCCGCCCACAGAAAGCCCCGCGAGCGAGGCGGTCGAAAAGCCAGCGCTCCTCGCCCAATCCGGCGGCTTTGTCCCGCTGGAACTGACCGAAGACGGCAAGCTCATCGCGACCCTCCCCGTGCCGGACACGGACGGGGTGAGCCTGCGCGCCATTCACGCCATGTCGCTTTCGGCAGGGCTAGGCTCCAACCCGCTCGGCCTCGACCGCGGCCTTGGCGAGCGGGGGCGGGTCATCCGCTTCCGGATCATCGGCAAGCGGGTCACGGCCGAGGCTGAGAACACGACCTTCCGTGCCAGCGCGGAGAACAACGACGAACGTCTTGCTACGGAGCAAAGCTTCGGCCGCTCGATCCTCTGGTCAGGCGTAGCGGAGAAGGTCAGCGACGAAGGGGTGAGGGTCGACCTTTCAGGCCTGTTCCTCACCGACCTCTTCGGTGTTGGCGAGGGGCTGGGCGGCTTCACCCTCGCCAAGGACCGCTCGATGATCATGCCGGGAGGCATTCTCGGCTTTCCCGACAACACCGAGATCGATACCGAGCTGACTTTCGCAGGCTCCGACCCCGGCATCGAGGTGAGGCGCACTGCGCCCTTCTCCAAGGCTGTCACCCTGTCCGTACACCACACCCTCGCGAGGCTTCCCGAGGAGGGCTATGAGCCCAAGCGCAATGACAGCCGCCTCGGCGCGTTTGAGCAGGTTGTCTATGACTTCTCTGCTCCGCTTGCGGAGGAAGTGCCGCGCAGCTTCGCCATGCGCCATCGGATCGAGGAAGGCGAGCCCATCGTCTTCTACGTCGATCGAGGCGCGCCGGAGCCGATCAAGTCGGCCCTCATCGAAGGGGCCATGTGGTGGGCGGAAGGTTTCGAGGCCGCTGGCCTGCCTGATGCCTATCGCGTCGAAGAGCTGCCCGAAGGTATCCACCCCGCCGACATCCGCTACAACGTGATCCGTTGGGTCCACCGCCAGACACGCGGCTGGTCCTATGGCGGGGCCGTGGCTGATCCGCGTACAGGAGAAATGCTAAAGGGCAATGTGATCCTCGGCTCCCAGCGGGTGCGCCAGGACCGCATGATCTTCGAAGGCCTGGCGGGCGTCTCGGGCACAGGCAGCGGCGATGCGGATGACCCCATCGAGTTGAGCCTTGCAAGGATCCGCCAGCTCTCTGCCCACGAGGTCGGGCACGCGCTTGGCTTTGACCATAATTTCGCAGCCTCGACCGCGGACAGGGCGTCGGTGATGGACTATCCCGCCCCTTACGTTCGTGCACGGAACGGCCAGCTCGATTTCTCCGAGACCTACGCCACCGGCCTTGGCGAATGGGACAAGCTGACTGTGCGCTGGCTTTATGGCGGTGAGGACGCGTCGGAGCTGATGGAAGAGGCACGCGAGGCGGGCGTTCCCTTCATTCAGGACAGCCACGGCCGCGGCGTCGGTTCGGCCCATCCTGAAGCAGCCGTCTGGGACAATGGTGCAGATCCTGTGACGGAGCTTGCCAATGTCATCGCCGTCAGGGCGCTCGGCCTCGAAGGCTTCGACACGAGCCGTGTGGCCGATGGTCAAGGGACGGAGCGCCTGCGTCAGGCGCTGGTGCCGATCTATCTCTACCACCGCTATCAAGTGGTCGCGGCAGCCAAGTCGCTCGGCGGAGCACGCTATACATATGGACAGGTCGGCGATGTCGTCCCCCAAGTTGAGATCGTCTCGCCAGAACGTCAGCGCACGGCGCTTGATCTCATCCTTCGGACGCTCGACCCCAACTTCCTTGACCTTCCCGATGAGCTCCTCACGATCCTGCCGCCGGGCGCAGGCGCCATGGTCGGTGTTTCGAGCCGCGAAGCCTTTGGCAGCCGGACGGGCGAGATCTTTGACCTGATGAGCGCAGCCGAAGCCTCCGCTGACATCAGCCTCGGCGCGATCCTCGCCCCCCGCAGGCTTGAGCGGCTCCACCAGTTCGCAGCCCGGGATGACGCCAACCCTTCGCTCGAGGAGGTGCTGGAAGACACCCTCGACGCGATCCTTTCCGCCTCGCCACAGACGGCTCAGGGCGAAGCGCTGGCGGCGCTCGTCGAAGCGAGGCTCGTCGCAGCGCTGATGGATGTGGACAGCGGCAATGCCTCGACGCCTGTTCGTGCCGAGGTGCAGCGAGCCCTTGCGCGGGTTCAGGATGAACTCGACGACCGCACGGACAGCCACTCGGCCTTCCTCGCGCGGCAGATCGAAGCGCATCTCTCTGCCCCTGCGCAGCCGGCATCGCCGAAGCCAGCCGATCCGCAGGTCCCGCCGGGAAGCCCAATCGGCGGCAACTGAGCCCACCTCTCCCTCAGGGAGAGGTCAAAATCTGCAGATTTCGGGTGAGGGCAGGTGATGGACTGCCCTCGAAGGCCCTCACCCTCAATCCCTCTCCCATTGGGAGAGGGAGGCGGCACCTTCCATCTCAGTCCTCCTCAAACCCCTTGCGCTCACCACGCACAGACGGCACGCACAGCCCGTGACACGACTTTCTCAGACCTTTGACCGCCTCAAGTCCGAGGGCCGCACGGCCTTTGTTCCGTTCATCATGGCCGGTGACCCGAACGCCGAGACCACGGAGAAGCTGCTCCACGCGCTTCCCGAGGCCGGGGCGGACGTGATCGAGCTTGGTTTTCCCTTCACCGACCCAATGGCGGACGGCCCGATCATCGCCGAGGCAGGCCAGCGCGCCCTTGCCCTGGGGCAAACGCTTCAGGGCACGCTTTCGATGGTGAAACGTTTCCGTGAGGCCGGTCACGAGACCCCTATCGTCCTCATGGGCTACGCCAATCCGGTGCTACAGCATGGCGAGAGCTTTGCGAGCGATGCCGTTGAAGCGGGCGCCGATGGCCTGATCCTCGTCGACCTGCCGCCTGAAGAGAGCGAAACCCTTGACGCGCAAGCGAAAAAGGCTGGCCTCGACGTCATCCGCCTCGCCACGCCCACGACCCGCGATGAGCGGATCGACAGGGTTGTCGAGCGGGCTTCGGGCTTCCTCTACTACGTTGCCGTGGCAGGCGTGACGGGTGACCGCTCTGCTGGCGCGGACGAGCTGGGCGAAGCCATCGCGCGATTGCGCACGAAGACCTCCTTGCCCATCGCCGCCGGGTTCGGCATCAAGGACGCCGCATCGGCAAGGGCTGCGGCCCAACACGCCGACGCAGTGGTCGTGGGCTCAGCCATCGTTAAAACGCTTGCGGTAGAAGGCCCTGACGCAGCTCTGGAACTGGCGCGCGACATCGCTGCTGCCACGCACGGAATGGGAGAAGGCTCATGAACTGGCTCACCGACATCACGCCTCCCGGCATCAAGAAGATGTTTCGGGCGCAAGACGACCAGCAGGCACTCTGGACCCGCTGCCCGTCATGCGAGCAGATGACGTTCAACCGGGACCTCGAGGCCGAGCAGATGGTCTGCCCCAATTGCGGCCACCACCACCCGATCACTCCGGTCATGCGGCTCTTCCACCTCCTCGGCGAGGAGTGGGAGCGGCTGGAATTGCCCGAGACGCCGGACGACCCCCTCAAGTTCAAGGACACCAAGCCCTACCCTGCGCGCCTCAAGGACTATCGCAAGCGCACCGGCGAGCGTGACGCGCTGGTCGTCGGCAAGGGCATGCTGGGCGAGCGCGCGGCTGTCGTGGCGGTCCAGAACTTCAAGTTCATGGGTGGCTCCATGGGCACCGCCATCGGCGAGGGCCTCCTCACCGCGGCTGACGCAGCCGTTGATGCAGGCGCGGCGCTGATCGTCGTCACAGCATCGGGCGGCGCGCGGATGCAGGAGGGGATCCTCTCCCTGATGCAGATGCCGCGCTCGACCATCGCCGTGCAGAAGGTCCGCGAGGCTGGCCTTCCTTACGTCGTGATCCTGACGAACCCGACCACGGGCGGCGTCACCGCGAGCTATGCCATGCTGGGCGATGTCCACATGGCCGAGCCCGGCGCGCTCATCGGCTTTGCAGGCCCGCGCGTCATCGAACAGACGATCCGCGAGAAGCTTCCTGAGGACTTCCAGAAGTCCGAATACCTCCTTGACAAGGGCATGCTCGACCGCGTCACCGACCGGCGCGAGATGGCTGCCGAGCTTGGCAATATTCTCAGCGTGCTGATGGCCCCGACCGGCGCTGTCCAGCGGGAGCTGCCCGAGCCGATTGCCGAGGCGACGACCCAGCCTGCCAATGACGCCGCTCCCGAAGCTGCCGCTGACGAGCTTCCGAAGGCTGCCGAGTAGATGAACACCCCTGCCGCCAAGGCAGAAGTCGAACGCCTTCTCACGAGGTTCGAGAACACGAACCCGGCCGAGATCGTTCTCGGCCTCGACCGTATCGAGAAGGCGCTCGGGCGCCTTGGTGATCCGCACAGGAACCTTCCGCCCACGATCCATGTGGCAGGAACCAATGGCAAGGGCTCGACCATTGCCTTCATGCGCACGATCCTCGCAGCGGCCGGGCGGCGCGTGCATGTCTATACTTCGCCCCACCTCGTCCGCTTCAATGAGCGGGTCGTTCTTGCTGGCGAGCAGATCTCCGATGAGAAGCTGGCGTCCGTGCTCGGCCGTTGCGAAGCGGCAGCGGGTGATTTGCCGCTGACCTATTTCGAGGCCGCAACGGCCGCAGCGTTCCTAGCCTTTGCAGAGACGCCTGCTGATGTTTTGCTGCTGGAGACGGGGCTCGGAGGAAGGCTCGATGCCACCAACGTCGTCCCCGACCCCCGCGCCTGCGTCATCACTCCGATTGGCCTCGACCATCAGGACTGGCTGGGCGACAGCCTTGCAGAAATTGCCTTCGAGAAGGCCGGGATCATCAAGCAGGGATCGAACCTAGTGACAGGTGCTCAGCGCCCTGAGGTTCTAGACGTCCTCCGCAACAGGGCACTCGCGCTCGGCGCAGACCAGCATCTGCTTGGCGAAGACTGGCAGCTCGTCCGCGAAGGCGGCGGTTTCACCTATGAGGATGAGCACGGGCTCTCCGACCTCAAGCTGCCGCGCCTGGTGGGTCAGCACCAGATCGACAATGCAGGGCTTGCAGTGGCGGCCCTCAAGAAGGCTGGCCTCGCGCCGGACGATGATTTCATCAGCATGGGGATCGAAGCTGCTGAGTGGCCCGCGCGCTTCCAGCGTTTGGGCCACGGCAAACTCACTTCCATCGTGACGAAACACCAGGGCGACCCGGGTGAGCTTTGGCTCGATGGCGGACATAACCCCCATGCAGGCCGCGCCCTCGCAAGAACCCTCGCGGACCTCGAAGAGCGGAGCCCCCGCCCTCTCGTCCTGATCGTCGGTATCCAGAAGAACAAGGATGCCGAAGAGTTCCTCGCACCCTTCGAGGGCCTCGCCTCGACAGTGCTGACAGTGAAGGCCGAACACGCCGCTGCGATGGATGCAGGCCAGCTCGCCGAAGCGGCTCAGCGCGCAGGGCTCCCCGCCAAGCCGATGGACAGCGTTGAGGCAGCCCTGACCCATGCCGTGGAAGCCTTTGGCAAGTCGGGCGAAGGCCAGCCGAGAGTCCTCATCTGCGGCTCGCTTTACCTTGCGGGAGAGGTGCTGCAGAAGAACGCCGAGTAACCGGAGAACCCGTTATGGCCAAGGTCCTTATCAAACGTCTTCCGCATGCTGAAGGTCTTGACCTTCCGAGCTATCAGACCGAAGATTCTGCGGGCGCAGACCTCCGCGCCGCCATCGACAATGATATTGTCCTGATCCCCGGCGCCAAGGCGATGATCCCGACGGGCCTCTCCATCGCCCTGCCCAAGGGCACCGAAGGCCAGGTCCGCCCGCGCTCTGGCCTTGCGTCCAAGTTCGGCATCACCGTGATCAATGCCCCGGGTACCGTCGATGCGGACTATCGCGGCGAGATGAAGGTCAGCCTCATCAATCTTGGCACGGAAGACTTCACGGTTGAGCGCGGTATGCGCATCGCTCAGCTCGTGGTCGCCCCCTACATTCGCGCGGACTTTGAAGAGACCGCCGACGAGTTGCCGGAGACCGTGCGCGGTACGGGCGGCTTCGGCTCCACCGGGGTCTGAGCCCAAAGGGCGCCATGCGCGACAAGCACCACCTCCTCCTTCCCGAGATCGGCGGTCAGGGCATCAAGCGCCTTGCCGCCGCGAAGGTCGTGGTGGTTGGCGCCGGTGGGCTCGGCTGCCCCATCCTTGCCTATCTCGGCGCGGCAGGTGTCGGCCATCTGACCATCATTGATGGCGACGAGGTAGAGACCTCGAACCTCCAGCGGCAGATCCTTTACACCGAAGCGGATGTCGGTCGGCCCAAGGCCATCGCTGCAGCCAGGCGTCTTCGCGCTCAGCACTCGGGGATCGAAGTGCGCCCCGTTCCGCAGATGCTGACGGCTGAGAACGGCCTCTCCCTCATCGAGGGCGCTGATCTCATCGTCGAAGGCATCGACAGGATCGCGGGCCGCCACCTCATCAACCGGCTCTCCCGGGAGGCGAAGATCCCGCTCCTCTCCTCCGCAGCGTCCCGTTTTGAGGGACAAGTGACCCTCTTTGACCCGTCTGACGCGAATTCGGCCTGCTACGCCTGCCTTGTGCCAGAGGACGCCGAAGAGGATGGCCTCTGCGATCGTGATGGTGTCCTTGGGCCCGTTGTCGGCGCAGTTGGAAGTCTTGCGGCTATCGAAACGATCAAGTTTCTATGCGACGTTCAGCCCATTCTCTCCGGCCATATGCTCACAGCTGACCTCAGGACAGGAGAAGTCCGCAGGGTGGGGCTTCCCCGTGATCCCGGCTGCTCCGTCTGCGGCGGCTGACCGCTGGCACCTCGCTTGCAGCGTCCTTTTCGCAACAGCGAACGGCCATCGCGCCGTTGTGACGCGAAAGGTGAAGAAATGCTTGCCAGAACGTGCTATGTGCAGTGCATGATGGTTGGGTTGATTATGCTCTCTACGGCAGCGGAAGCAGCCGTTGCAGCTCCTGCTGCCGCTGCTGTCGAGGCAGACGGCGCGCCGAGCTGGCCCCTCCTCGCCGTCATGGCCCTGTCGATGGCCCTCGCCTGGCGTCCGCGCAAGGATGTGAGCACCAACCGCGGGTGACGCGAGCCTCATAGGCGCGCTAGACGCAGGCCGAAACCGATAAACAGGTGACGGCCATGCTCCTTCCTCAAGACGACCCGATTGTCATTGTTTCTCATGCCAGAACGCCCATGGGCGGTCTGCAGGGTGAGCTTTCCTCCCTTCCTGCGAGCCGCCTTGGTGCGGCGGCCATCAAGGGCGCGGTCGATCGCGCCGGGGTCGAAGGCTCGGAAATCGACGAAGTCCTGATGGGCTGTGTCCTTCCCGCTGGTCAGGGCCAGGCCCCGGCGCGGCAGGCGGCCATCCACGCAGGCCTGCCGACCTCCGTCCCCTGCACCACCGTCAACAAGATGTGCGGCTCGGGCATGAAGACGATCATGATGCTGGCCCAGGCGATCGCAGCCGGGTCGGTGAAGATCGGCGTGGCTGGCGGCATGGAGTCCATGTCTAACGCCCCCTACCTCCTGCCAAAGGCGCGCTCGGGCTACCGGATGGGTCACGGTCAGGTCATCGACCACATGTTCTTCGACGGCCTCGAGGATGCCTACGAAGGCGGCCTGATGGGTACGTTCGCTGAGCTGTGTGCTGATAAATACGAGTTCTCCCGCGAAGCGCAGGACGAATACGCGATCGCCAGCCTCGACCGGGCGATTGCCGCTTCCGAAGAGCAGTTTACGGACGAAATCGTCGGCGTGACGGTTGAGAGCCGTTCGGGCTCCGCCACCTACACCAAGGACGAACAGCCCTTCAAAGCCCGCCCGGAGAAGATCCCGACCCTCAAGCCTGCCTTCCGCCGGGATGGCGGCACGGTCACGGCAGCGAACGCCAGCTCAATCTCCGACGGCGCGGCGGCTCTCGTCCTTATGCGGAAGAGTGAAGCCGATGCACGCGGCCTGTCGCCGATCGCCAAGCTCACTGGCATGACGAGCCATGCCCAGGAGCCTGCATGGTTCACCACGGCTCCGGTGGGCGCCCTCCAGAACCTCTTCGATGCCGAAGGCACCTCGCAGTCGGACTATGACCTCTTCGAAGTCAACGAAGCCTTCGCCGTGGTCCCGATGGCAGCGATGGAAGAGCTCGGCATCAAGCACAACCGCATGAACGTCAATGGCGGCGCCTGCGCCCTCGGCCACCCGATTGGCGCGAGCGGTGCACGGATTGTCTCTGGCCTCGTCAACGCCCTCAAGCATCGCGGCCTGTCCCGCGGCGCAGCAGGCATCTGCATCGGCGGCGGCGAAGCGACCGCTGTCGGGGTTGAGCTACTCTAGGCGGGGCTCAGGCCATATTTGTTGGCGACAATGATCACGCCAGCCACCTGGACGATGATGCTGACGCCGACATTCACGACGAAGATCATCACTGCGAGGGCCAGCGCGCGAAGGAGCTTTCCTCCGCGCGCCTTCGCGGTGATGAAGCCTCGCGCAGACGTTTGCCAATCGACGAGCGCAGCAAGAACTGCGAGCAACAATCCGTAGGCGGTCATGTAAGCCTCGGGCATGACGGCGAGGACCGGCAGGATCGCAAGCATCAGCGAGCCGGACGGGATCATAACGCCGAGCAAGTAGCGGACACGCAGACCGACCGTCGTAGGCGCTCCCCATAAGCGCCAGAACACCGCGAGGAACATCAGGAACACGAGTTGGACGACAGGCATAAGCCCGTAGGTCCAGACCGCCGCTTCCTGGCCCAGCTCCGTAAGCGTAATGCCCTCAGGAGCGCTCAGACCCGCGTCCCTAAATCCTTCGGCAAAGACCTTGGTTATGGGTGCATCATCGCTGATCCACAGAAACTGCAGGAACGAACCCACAGCCATCATGGACAGCCAGAGCCGGATCGATGGGGTGTAACGCCCTTCCCAGCCCTCATCACGGGCGGCTTTCGCGTAGGTCGCTGGCTTGATCCAGACGTCCACGATACTCCGCATACCTTTGATATTCAGGCCAAACAGGTCCCCAAAGATATCGTCGAGGCCGATCATCGCGCGCTTGGTATCGGTCATCGCTCTCTCCTCGCCCGCGACGAAGATGAGCGGCAACGCCATCGCGCGCAAGGAACCGTCTCAGCCGGCGAGGCGGCACACCGTTGCTGAAAGCGTTAGGCACCCTAAATGACGCGCTCGCATTCGGAGCGCTTTGCCATGACCACAGTTCTCATCACAGGTGCCAACAGGGGCATCGGGCTCGAGTTTGTCCGCCACTATGCTGGCGAAGGCGCGAAGGTTCATGCCTGCTGCCGAACGCCGGAGGAGGCACGTGATCTCAAGGCCGTCTCTGGCGACGTCACGGTGCACGCGCTTGATACGACCAACCAAGGCCAGCTCGATGCGGTGGCCAACAGCATCGAAGAGCCGGTCGATATCGTCATCGCCAATGCTGGCGTTTACGGACGGTCACGTTCGGAGCAGAGCTTTGAAGCTCTGTCTGCTGACGAGCTGAACTATACCCTCAATGTCAACGTCACGGGATCCCTCAAGACGCTTCAGGCTTTCCTACCCCACGTCCGCAAGGGCGAAGGTAAGAAGATGGTCGCGATCACGTCGAAGATGGGCTCGATCGAGGATGCTTCGGGAGGCGCTGTTGCCTACCGGGCGTCCAAGACGGCACTCAACATGGTCATGTCCGCGGGAGCCTTTGAGCTCAAGGGTGAGGGCATCGCAGTTGGCACGCTGCACCCCGGCTGGGTCAGGACCGATATGGGCGGCCCCAATGGCAACATTTCGCCGGAGGAAAGCGCCAAGGGCCTCGCCAAGGTCATCGATGGCCTTCAGCCTGCGGACAAAGCTGCCTTCCTCGATTACGCCGGGAAAGAGATCCCCTGGTAGGGATCAGAAGAAATTATAGGGGTCGATGTCCACGACCCTCCTGACGGCGTTCTTCGGTTTGACGGCACCCAGCCAGTCCGAAATAAACGCCTGGAGGTTCGAGCGCTTCGTCCCCCGCACGAGGAACCGCTGACGATAGACCCCGCGCAGGCGGTAGAAGGGGGCGGGGGCAGGGCCCCACACCTCGATACCGTCCGCATGGGGAACAGCCTGGGCCAGCGCGCGCGCATCCTCCATCAGCTTGGGCTCTTCCTGGGCTGAGAGGATGATCCCGGCCAGCCTGCCAAAGGGCGGCATGCCGATCTCCTCCCGCGAGAGAAGCTCCGCATTCAGAAAATCATCGCGAAGACCAGATGAGAGCGCCGCGGCGACTGGGTGCTGGGGCTGGTAGGACTGGAGGAGCACACGGCCCTTGTCCGCCGCGCGGCCCGCGCGACCTGAGACCTGGCTAAGCACTTGGTAGGTCCGCTCTGCCGCGCGCAAGTCGCCGCCTGAGAGGCCGAGGTCTGCATCAACAGCCACCACTAAAGTCAGTGCAGGGAAGTTATGCCCCTTCGCTGCCGCCTGGGTCGCGACGAGGATATCGATCTCACCTGCCGTCATGCGTTTCAGGAGGTCCTTCGCTGACCCCGGACGATCCACCGTATCTGATGAGAAAATCTCCACCCGGGCATCGGGCCAGCGCTCCTGCGCCTCCTCGGCCACCCGTTCCACGCCTGGTCCGCAGGGCGCAAGCGTACCCTCCGCGTCACAGTGCGGACACTTGTCAGGCTTGGGCATGGAGAAGCCCGTCTGGTGGCAGACCAGACGGTTCGTGTACTTATGTTCGACAAGCCACGTGTCGCTGTCGGGCGCCGTCATCCGTTCGCCGCAACGGCGGCAAAGGGTGACTGGCGCATAGCCTCTGCGGTTGAGGTAGAGGAGAACCTGCTGCTTCTTCGCCAGCGTCTCATTGATCGCGCCGACAGCTTTTGGCGCAAGCCAGCGCCCGCTTTCCGACCCCTCGCCGCGCATATCCAGCACACGGATTTCCGGCAGCACCGCAGGACCGAACCTGCTCGGCAGCTCCACCCGTCTGTAGCGTCCGTCTTCGCAGTTGAGCACCGTCTCCAGCGACGGCGTCGCCGAGGCGAGGACCACTGGAAAACGCTGACGCGCGCCCATCGCCACAGCCATGTCGCGGGCATGATAAAGGATGCCGTCTTGCTGCTTGTAGGCAGGGTCATGCTCCTCATCGACGATGATCAGCTTCAGGTTCTGCCAGGGTAGGAACAGCGCTGACCGCGCGCCCACCACAAGCCGGCAGGAGCCGTCGAGGACCCTCTTCCAAACCCTTCGTCTTTGGGCGGAGGAAACATCAGAATGCCAGTGCGCAGGCGGCACACCGAACCGGTCCTCAAGCCGCGCGAGAAAGGGCAAGGTCAGTGCGATCTCGGGCAGCATGACCAGCACTTGCGCCGTAGGGTCGGCCCTCAACGCCTCGGCCACCGCTTCGAGATAGACCTCCGTTTTGCCGGAGCCCGTGACCCCGTCGATCAGCGCCGTGCCTGCACCCTCAGCAATCAGCTCACGGAGTTCCCCAGCACCCGCAGACTGCTCTGGCGATAGCGCACGTCCGGGGAGGCCATACTGCGGTGCATCGAAGGGCGGGTCGGGGTCAAACACCGTCCGCTCCAAGGCCCCGGCATTGGCGAGGCCGCGCACCACCGCTTCGGTGACACCCGCGCGCTCAGCCAAGTCCTTCGCCGTCAGCGGCGCCTCACCCGCCGCCTCCAGCACGGCCATCCGCTTTGCCGTCAGGCGCACATCGTCAGGCAGCGGAGCTTTCCGAAACCCTGTCTTGCCGCGCACATCGGAGAGCCCCTGCTCCCCCCGCAGCACCATTCGCAGCAACGCCCCACGCCGCACCATATAATAGCGCGCGGCCCAGTCCACGAACGCCAGAAGCTGCGGCGCCAATGGCGGCACGTCATAGCGCTCAATGATCGCCTTCAGCTTGGCGTCGGGCACGTTCGGATCGGAAGCATCGGTCCAGACGACACCAGTCACCTGACGCGGCCCGAGCGGCACGGTCACGATGTCCCCGGGCGAAAGCTCCATCCCCTCGGGCACGGCATAGTCGTACCCATCTCCTGCCGGCATCGGCAGCAGGACCTTCACCCGAAGCCGGGTCTTGGGGGCATCATCGAGGAGCAGCGTCACGGTCTCTCATCACTAGCACGCCATCGCGCGGGGCGGCACTCTGCAGGAGGCG
Source organism: Parvularcula mediterranea (assembly GCF_013085255.1). GTDB lineage: Bacteria > Pseudomonadota > Alphaproteobacteria > Caulobacterales > Parvularculaceae > Parvularcula > Parvularcula mediterranea. The sequence continues at coordinate 1,062,387 of NZ_JABFCX010000002.1, read as the reverse complement.
GACGTGCAAAAACAGTTGAGAGCCGTTAAGGCCTCGCCATGCTCAAGCGCCTGACCATCACCGCCGCCACCCTCGCTCTCGCCGCCTGTGCCCAGGAGCCCTCGCCCGATGGCCCCGCTGCGGAGACCGAAGCCACCGAAAGCACGGCGTCGCGGGATTTCCGCAGCGTCATGGACGATCACTGGGCGCTGTCCCTCGAGGAGAGCCCAATCCTTGCCGAGCAGCTTGGCGAAGAGAGCGGACGGGGCCGCCTGTCGGATTATTCCCTCGAAGGCTATTGGGAGGGGATCGAAGCCCGGCGCGCTCTTGAAGCGCGGCTGGACGCCATCGACACCTCGGCCTTGACCGATGAAGAGCGCCTCAACCACCGGCTCTTGAGCTCCGAGATCGCTGGGGACATCGAGGCGAGCGAGCACCCAGGCCGCTATCTCATGTTCACCACCTACTCCGCACCGCACCTCAGCCTCGCTCGCGTCGCAGAGAGAGCACGCCTGCGCCGCGACGAGGACGTGGACAGCTATCTTGATCGCCTCGACGCCATGCCGGGTGTGATGGACTCGGTGATCGCCCGCCTCGAAGAAGGCATCTCCGAAGGCTGGACCCAGCCCTGTGAGGCACTCCAGGGGTTCGAGCGCACCTACCGCACCCACATCGTCGAGGATCCCGAGACGTCCGTCTTCTACCAACCGCTCGTTGGCAACACCCGGGTCAGCGATGACGACCGCGCCCGGGCCGTGACAACCATCCGTGAGGGGATCGTTCCGGCCTATGAACGCTTCGGCACCTTCTACGAAGAGACCTACACCCCAGCCTGCCGCCAGACCGCAGGCGTTGGCAGCCTGCCCGGCGGTGATGCTTTCTACGCCTACCGTGCACGGAGCTATACCACCACCGACATGACGCCGGACGAGATTCACGAGATCGGCCTGTCAGAGGTTGCGCGGATCAGGGCGGAGATGACCGAGGTTGCTGGCCAGGCTGGCTTCGACGAGCTCTCCGCCTTCCAGGAGCACCTTCGGACGTCGGAAGAGTACTATCCCAAGACCGCTGAGGAGCGTGTCTCGAAGGCGTCGACCATTGCCAAGCGGATGGATGGCCAGATGGTGAACCTCTTCACCGTCCTCCCGCGCATGCCCTACGACATCCTGCCCATTCCGCTCGATGTCGCAGAAGGGACGACCACGGCCTATTACTCGGGCCCCGCCGCTGACGGCACGCGCGCCGGGACCTACTGGATCAACACGACAAAGCTTGAGAGCCGTCCGCTTTACGAGCTGGAAGCGCTGACGCTGCACGAGGCGGTGCCGGGCCACCACCACCAGATCGCGCTGAGCCAGGAATTGGACCTGCCGCCCTTCCGCCGCTTTGGCGGTTTTACGGCGTTTACGGAAGGTTGGGGTCTTTACTCCGAGCGGCTCGGCATGGAAGTCGGGTTCTACGACACCCCGGAGACCAATTTTGGCCGCCTCTCGTATGAGATGTGGCGCGCCTGCCGCCTTGTCGTCGATACAGGTATGCACTCCAAGGGCTGGACCCGGCAGGAAGCGATCGACTTCATGCTGGAGAACACAGGACTGTCGGAGGTCAATATCATCCGCGAGGTCGACCGCTACATCACCTGGCCGGGCCAAGCGCTGGCCTATAAAATCGGTGAGCTGAAGATCCGTCAGCTCCGGGCAAAGGCTGAGGAGCAGCTGGGCGATGATTTCGACGTGCGGCTCTTCCACGATGCCGTGCTCGGCCACGGGGCCGTGCCGCTCAGTGTTCTTGAGGAAGTGATCGACGCCTGGATCGAAGAGCACAAGGCTGCATGACCAGCGTCCTCTTCGTCTGCCTCGGCAACATCTGCCGCTCTCCCGCAGCGGAAGGCGTCTTCCGCAAACGGGCGGCAGAGGCTGGGCTGGACGTGGCGATCGATAGCGCTGGCACGGGCGGCTGGCACGAAGGCGCCCTGCCTGACCCACGCATGATGAAGGCGGCTGCGGCGAGGGGATACGACCTCTCACCGATCAGGGCCCGGAAGATCGACGATGGCGATGGCTATACCTTCAGCCACATCCTCGCCATGGATGCCTCGAACCTCGCCGATATCGAGGACAGGCGCTTACCTGACTGGACAGCGGACGTCCGTATGCTGCTGGATCGCGATGTCCCTGACCCCTATTATGGCGGCGATCAGGGCTTCGAGGAGGTTCTTGACCTTCTCGAGGACGGGATCGACGCGCTGATAGCGGAACTGAAGCAGAATGGCTGAGGCTGTCTTCCTGGGGCTTGGCTACACGGCCCGTCCGCTTGCGGAGGAACTGGCATGCGAGGGCTGGCAGGTCACCGGCACCACCCGGGACCGCGCCAAGGCGATGACCATGACGGCGGGCGGCATCAGGCCGCTCGTCTGGGAAGCGCCTGCGCCTTTGCCCGAAGAGCCTTTCGAGACAGCGGACCTTGTGGTCATCAGCACGGCACCGAAGGACGGCACCTGCCCAGCGCTCAGCGCCGTGCCGTTCCGGCCGTTCATGTCGGATACGAAGCTCCTCTATCTCAGCTCATCCGGCGTCTACGGAGATTTTGGCGGCGAGTGGGTGGACGAAGAGACACGCTGCAATCCCGGCACTGAGCGGGGGCGCGACAGGCTGGCTGCCGAGAAGGGCTGGCAAGCGCTCGCTGACGAAACCCGCGCCGACCTCACCCTCTGCCGCCTAGCAGGCATTTACGGCCCCGGGCGCAGTGCCGTGGACAGTCTGCGAGGCGACACACCGGGCGCTCGGGCAGGCCTTTCCCGCAGGCTGATCAAACCGGGACAGGTCTTCAATCGCATCCACCGCGACGACATCGTCAGGGGACTGAAAGCTCTGATCGATGCGAGCGCCACGCCGGGCATCGTCAATTTTACCGACGATCTTCCGACGCCTCCCGCCGAGCCCATCACCTACGCAGCAGAGCTCCTCGGCATCGAGCCCCCGCCGGAAGTCCGCTTCGAGGATATCGAGGACGAACTCTCCCCCATGGCGCGCAGCTTCTATGCCGAGAACAAGCGGCTCAAGAACGACCGCCTCAAGGCACTCGTCGGGGACCTCCACTATCCTTCGTATAGGGAAGGCCTCAGCGCGATTTACAAAGGATCGGACGCCTAAGCGAGGTAGGTCCCGAAGAACGCCAGCGTCCTGCGCCAGGAGAGCTCCGCTTCCTCCTCGGCATAGCGGCTTGTCGAATCATTGTGGAAGCCGTGATTGACGCCGTCATAGACGTGGACGGAATATTCCTTCCCCGCTGACAGCAGCGCAGCCTCATAAGGCGGCCAGCCCGCATTCACCCGCTCATCGAGGCCACCCAGATGGATCATCAGTGGACAGCCAACCTTCTCGGCATCCTCCACCGCTGGCCAACCGCCATAATAGGGCACCGAGGCTGCGAGTTCTTCGACCTCAATCGCCAGCCTGTTGCAGACCGCGCCGCCGAAGCAAAAGCCAACAGCGCCAACCTTGCCGGTACTCTTACGGTGCGTAGCCAGAAGCCGCGCAGCGGTGGCGAACTCGTCCAGCATCTCACCGCGGTCCCGCTGGCGCTGCATCGCCCGGCCATCATCATCATTACCCGGATAACCGCCAAGCGGTGACAGCGCGTCAGGCGCCAAGGCCAGGTAGCCCGACTTGGCGAGGCGCCGCGCCACGTCCTCGATATAGGGGTTGAGTCCGCGGTTCTCATGAACAACCAGCACCGCAGGGAACCGGTCCCCACGCTTAGGGTGCGCCATGAGCCCCTCAATGGTTTTCCCGCCTGCCTCAAAGCTGTAGCGCTCCGTCGCAATCGAGGGATCGCCGGGGTCGACCTGCTGTGCCTTCGCATAGTTCGGCATCAGCGAGGCGGCCATCCCCGCTACCGTCAGCCCGCCCACGGCATAGCGCCCCAGCCCGTCGAAGAAGGCCCGCCTGTCGATCTGCCCGTGGCAATAGCGGTCATAAAGGTCATAGGCGCCTTGCGGCGGGGTCGCTTGGGTCATGGGGGACTCCTCCAGCCTCGGCATTTAGGGCGGCCCTGCGCCCTGTCCCGTCCCTGGCTGCGATGGCCCGGGCAGGTCATATAAAGAAAGCTTTATATCCTCCTGTGCCTTTGCTACCCGCGCCCTCAGGACAAGGCAGGCGTCAGGGCCTGCACGGAATGGAGAGACCCCATGGCACAGGATTACGCCGTCAAGGACATCAGCCTCGCCGAGTTCGGTGAGAAGGAAATTGCAATTGCCGAGCACGAGATGCCGGGCCTGATGGCGACCCGAGCCGAGTACGGCGAGGCGAAGCCTCTCAAGGGCGCCAAGATCGCTGGCTCGCTGCACATGACCATCCAGACTGCGGTCCTGATCCGCACCCTCGAAGCGCTCGGCGCCGAGGTCCGTTGGGTGAGCTGCAACATCTACTCGACGCAAGATCACGCCGCTGCCGCCATCGCGGCCTCTGGCACGCCGGTCTTCGCCCACAAGGGTGAGACGCTGGAAGAGTATTGGGACTTCTGCGACCGCATCTGGGAATGGCAGGACGGCTCCCTTGCCAACATGATCCTCGACGATGGCGGCGACGCAACCATGCTCATCCTCATCGGCGCGCAGGCTGAGACCGATCCTTCGGTTCTTGAGAACCCGCAGAACGAAGAAGAAGAAGCCTTCGTCTCGACGATCAAGAAGCGCCTCGCCCGCGACCCGGGTTTCTACTCCCGCGTCAAAGCCTCGATCAAAGGCGTCACCGAAGAGACCACCACCGGCGTTATGCGCCTCTACCAGCGCGCCAAGGAAGGCACCCTTCCTTTCCCCGCCATCAACGTCAACGACTCGGTCACCAAGTCGAAGTTCGACAACAAGTATGGCTGTAAGGAATCGCTCGTCGATGCGATCCGTCGGGGTACGGACGTCATGATGGCCGGCAAGGTCGCCACCGTCGCTGGCTACGGCGATGTCGGCAAGGGCTCGGCTGCTTCGCTTCGCGGCGCAGGCTGCCGCGTCGTTGTCACTGAGATCGACCCGATCTGCGCTCTTCAGGCCGCAATGGACGGTTACGAAGTCGCCACCATGGAAGACGCCATCAAGCGTTCGGACATCGTCGTGACTGCCACGGGCAACAAGGACGTCCTGACTGCGGATCACATGCGTGAAGCCAAGGACATGGCGATCATCTGCAATATCGGCCACTTCGATAACGAGATCCAGGTCGATGCGCTGAAGAACTATCCGTGGACGAATATCAAGGACCAGGTCGATATGGTCCACATCAAGGACGACAAGCGGATCATCCTTCTCTCACAGGGCCGCCTCGTGAACCTCGGCAACGCCACGGGCCACCCGAGCTTCGTGATGTCCGCGTCCTTCACCAACCAGACCCTCGCGCAGATCGAGCTCTGGGCGAACAATGAAGACGGCAAGTACAAGAACGAAGTCTACGTCCTGCCCAAGCACCTCGACGAGAAAGTCGCGGCCCTCCACCTCGCCCATGTCGGCGCGGACCTCAGCGAGCTGACGAAAGACCAGGCTGACTATATCGGCGTGCCGCAAGCGGGGCCCTTCAAGTCGGAAGAGTACCGCTACTAAGCAGCGCCACCGTCATCCTGGACTTGATCCAGGATCCATCGAAACAAAAAAGGCGGCCCAAGGGCCGCCTTTTTCTTTGAGCGCTCGCGTCTCGATCAGTTGCCGACGAACTTTTGGTACCCGAGCTTCCGCGCCAACCCCTTGACCCGCTGCTCCTTGGCGAAGTCGTCCTTCGTCAGCTCGACGAACGGGGTGACCGGCGAGGGATCAGCAAGCTCTTCGCTCCGCTCACGGAGCTTCCCTTGCTTGACGAGCTCAGCCATCCACCATTTGGATGGCCCTGAAAGATGCGAGCATTTCGACGCCTCAATGGGTTCGAAACCGAGGGACATCGGCCCCGGCATCCCGAGGCGGATAGCCACCCGCTTGATCTGCCCGCGCTGCCAGCAGAACCAGCGGTCCTTGTCATAGTAACCGCCGCCCACCTTCATCGCGAGGGCCGCCCAAAAGACAGCCTCTATATGCATGAACCGGGTGAACTCCTCCGTCTGAAGATCAGTCACGAAGTCCGAGAACCATTGATAGTCGATCGTGTCTGCCCGCAGCTGCGCCGCACCGATATCGACATGGTGCGCGAGGCGGTAGCCCTTCTCAAACGCACGCCAGACGGCAGGCACTGGCCCAAGGCAATTGTTCCGTTGCCACATGAGGAGGATCCCCTCCTCCGGCGTCGGCTCGAAACTGAAGGGACCAGGGAAATAAAGATCGGGGTCGAGGACGATGATCTCCTCGGAGCCTTCCGAGAAGAGGAGCGGATCAGAGATCTTGCGCCAGCAAGGGTGACCCGCCCGGAACTGCCGGAGCGCCGGCCAGTCGGCCCAGCGCTCTTCGGCCACAGCCGCGCACTCTTCCTCGCCAACGACTCGAACCGAATGCTGCTCCGGGATCGTCTCGTCCGCCAGCGCCGCCTCGACGGCGGCGACATCGTCTGGACCGTCGGTCAGGATCACCATCGCCACAGGCTCAAGCGAGCCCTCAAGAAGCGACGTGATCGCCTTCTTCGCATAAGGAAGCGCAAAGGCGCCCATGCACATGAAAGCGCGGCGCTTCTTGGTCATAGGGGCTCCTCTCGAGGTCCCACTTAGCGGAAATCGTGTGACCGAAAACCTAAAAGGGCCGCCGTGCCTTGAGCGCCGCTGCGAGGGTGCCTTCGTCGAGGACATCAAGCTCGCCGCCGACGGGCACGCCGTGGGCCATCCGGGTGATGGTGAGGCCCCGGCCCTCGAGCCGCTCGGTGACGTAATGCGCCGTAGTCTGACCATCGACGGTGGCCGACATGCCCAGAATGATCTCCCGCACCTCTATCTCCGACGCTCGTTCGGAGAGGCTGTCGATGCGCAAATCATCAGGGCCGATACCGTCGAGCGGCGAGATGACGCCGCCAAGGATATGGTAGAGCCCCCGGTGCGCCCGCGCTCTCTCCAGCGCCCAGACATCGGAGACGTCCTGCACCACGCAGATCACCGATCGGTCACGCGCCTCATCAGAGCAGATCGTACACGGATCGGACGCATCCCAGTTTCCGCAGACGGAGCACGCCTTCACTGTCTCCGCTACTTTTGAGAGAGCGTCAGCCAGCGGCCGCATGACCGCGTCGCGCTTCCTCAGCATATGCAGCGCCGCCCGCGTTGCCGAACGCGGGCCATAGCCCGGCAGCTTGCTCAGAAGGCTGATGAGATGGTCGAGCTCGGGTCCTGCGGTAGTTCTAGGCATCAGCGTCTCCCTGCGTGAAGCGGGCTGCGCTCATCACGCTCACCACGGAGAAAGAACATGACCTGACCGAGAACACCTCCGAAGAAAACAAGTGGCTCCAACGCATTCGCTCTATCTCCGGGAAGCACACCGGCCACTAGGAAATCGAGAATTAGCAGGCCCGGAAAGACAAGGAGCGCCATACCCACGATTAATGCCAGTAACGGAAGCCACGCAGATAATTCGCCCAACCAATCCAAAGATCGGCCTACGAGGCGCCCGAGAAGATAAGTCGCCAGAAGATAGACGAAGAGCCCTGCGGCATGAAGCATGAGTGACCTGCTCTTCAGTCCCTAAAAAGGCAGCTTCATACCCGGCGGTAGGGGCAGCCCGGCGGTCATTTCTTTCATTTTCTCCGCAGACTGCTCTTCGAGCTTCGCCTTGGCGTCATTGACTGCGGCGGTGATCAGATCCTCGAGCACTTCCTTGTCCTCTTCAGAGAACATCTTCGGATCGATCTCGACCTTGCGGGCATAGCCCTTGCCGTTCATCTGGACACGGACGAGACCGCCGCCAGCGACCCCTTCTGCTTCGAGAGCGGCGAGGCTTTCCTGCGCGTCCTGCATCTGTTTCTGGAGGTTCTGCGCCTGCTTCATCATGTCGGCGAAGTTTTTCATCAGTCTACTCCTTACCGCCGATGGGGCGGATCTGGGAAATGGTGGCGCCGGGAAAGGTCTTGAGGGCTTCCTTGACCAGCGGATGCTCCTCGATGGCCTTCTCGCGCGCCTCTTTCAAGGTAGGTTCAGCGGCCATCGGGTCACCCGGTTCGACGTCCCAGGTGGTGCCGGTCCATTCGATCAGTGCCTTCTGGAGACGCCCGGGCAGCCCTGCCCGCGCTCCGGCCTCGACAGCCACGGTGAGCTTCGTCCCTTCGAAGGCGACAAGCCGCAGCTTCTGATCGATCTCCTGCCTCAGGAGGAGGTCACCATGAGCCCCCGCGAGCGCTGCGATCTCCTTGAGGCTCGTCGGCAGCTGGTGCTTTTCAGGTTCAGGCGCTGGGGGCCGCTCCGGCGCTTCGCGCGCCGCCTCAGGCTTTCCCGGCGCCTCCTTGAGGGGCGCGCCAGCCAGCACCTCCGCGGGGGTCGGGAGGGTCGCTGCATAGGCTAGACGTATAAGGCCCACTTCGGCTGCCGCCGCAGGATCCGGCGCGCCTTGGGTCTCACTAAGCGCCGTCATCAACAGCGACCAGCAGCGGGTCAGCGCTGGCATGGAGAGCGCGCCCGCGAGCCTTTGCGCGGCCGCGGCATCGGTCGATCCGCCTGGGCCATCGGACGCCGCCTCAGGCCCTGCGGCCTTGGTGCGGGTGGTCAGATGGCAGACGTCGAGAAGGTCACGGATGACCTCGGCAGGGTCCGCGCCATAATCATATTGATGGCGAAACAGCTCCAGCGCCTGTTGGCTCTCACCCTTGAGCACTGCCTCGAAGAGGCCCCAGCTGTAGCCCCGGTCGGCAAGGCCGATCATCCGGCGCACGGCTTCCGCCTCGATCGCGTCTCCCTCTCGCGAGAGGATCGCCTGATCAAGGAGGCTCAAACTGTCCCTGACCGAACCCTGGGCCGCCCGCGCGAGCAGCATCAGGGCCTCATCCTCGGCGGGGACGCCTTCCTTCTCCGCGATGTCTTTTAGGTAGCCCGACAGCTGCACCGCATCGAACCGCGCCAAATCGAACCGCTGGCAACGGGAGAGCACCGTGACCGGCACCTTCCTGATCTCGGTGGTGGCGAAGATGAACTTCACATGGGCCGGGGGCTCTTCGAGGGTCTTGAGGAACGCGTTGAACGCGTTCTTCGAGAGCATGTGGACCTCGTCCACGATGTAGACCTTGTAGCGGCCCACGGTCGGCGCATAGCGCACGCCCTCGATCAGCTCACGGATATCGTCGACGCCCGTCCGGCTCGCAGCGTCCATCTCGATGACATCAGGATGGCGGCCTTCCGCAATGGCGCGGCAGTGGCGGCCCTCTTCCTTGATATCGACGGTGGGCCGGTCGATCTCGTCGGTCTCGTAGTTGAGCGCCCGCGCCATGATCCTGGCGGTGGTGGTCTTCCCGACCCCGCGCACGCCGGTCAGGATGAAGGCGTGGGCGATCCGGCCCGCCTCGAACGCATTCCTGAGGGTACGGATCATCACGTCATGACCGAGCAGGTCATCGAAGCTGGTAGGCCGGTATTTCCGGGCGAGAACCTGGTAGGGGACAGCGTCAGTCACTGCCTCTCTTAACCCTCATGGGACGCGCCGCGAAAGGGGTTCAGCACCCCGTAGCAACGGTTCGTTTGCCACATTCGGCGAGACTATGGCCAAGGGCGCCGGAAATTGGCCACAATTGTGCCCTGAGCGAGCAATCGGTGAGGCGATCATGGGCTCTTTCGCGTGTGCGCATATCAACGAGCAGGGGCAGGACATGATCCTCGTCCCCCTCGACGAGACCTTCGCAAGAGAAGGCGACGCAAGGCGGAGAGCTCTTCTCGAAGGCTATGCCGACGCCGCCGTGCGGGCGGGGCTCAAGGGAACCGTGGTTCCCCTGTGGCCCGATGGCGAGAAGATCGGCTTCATCGCGCCCAAGCCCTGGCACCGCTATTTCAGCCGCATCGACTGGGCCTTCGTCCGGTGCAATCTCAACCGCAGGGTCAGCTTCTAGCCGCCTTGATCCGCGCCGCCCAACGGAGCGCGAGGGTGCCAGTGACGATGCTGAAGAGGATCCGCACCGGGAAATAGCCCACCGCAGGCAGCGCAAAGAGCCAGTCCGCCCATCCCTCAGGCAGGATCCATTGCGCGAGCGGGATCAGCCAGGCGAGGAACGGCAGATGATCCAGGATATGGTCCCTGACCGAAGCCATCATGGCGCTCTCGCCGCTGACCGACAGGATGAGATGGTGGCTGAGGATGAGGGCGTCTGCGACGCTCCCCACAAACGATGCCCAGCCGAAACCGAGCAGCGACGGTCGTAAAAGTCCCATGGTTCTAGCCCTCCTTGGGCCCGAAGCTGAAGACATCACCGATCGGTTTTCCGAAGGCTTCGGCGATGAGAAACGCTGTCTCGAGAGACGGCGCGTATTTGTTCTTCTCAATGGCTGCGATCGTCTGGCGGGTGACTCCGACCTTCTCCGCGAGCTCGGCCTGGGTCATTTCGTTTGCGAAAAAGCGTAGCTCCCGCACCCTGTTCTGCAGCCGGCTCTTCGCCTTGCTCATGCCGCCATCCGGTAGAGGACAAGCTTGGCGATGGCTTTCACCAGCGCCCCGCCAAAGAGGCCGAAGAAGGCGATATTGGCGAGCAGCATGTCATCCTGCGCGATGCCGTAGGCGATCAGCCCAAGGATCACAGCGGTCAGGGTCAACTCGCTCAACCGGTCGGTCTTGAGATCAACGTCCCGGTCGCGCTCATCGCTGAGGTCCGAGCCTTTCCCGCCTGCGATGGCGATGATGATGTGCCCGATTACCGCCAGCACGATGAAGCCGATCACGGCGCCGAGGATCGAGGAGAAGGCCCCGATCCTGAGGCCAAAGCCCGTCAGGTGCGCGCCGTAAAGCGCAAGGCTCACCAAGAGCGCCACGAGGATCGCGAAGTTGCTTTTTTCACCGAAAGACATGGGTCCGCCTCCCTTCAGGCGCTGATGCGGTAGAGAATGAGCATGCCGAGACCGCTGACGATCTCGATGCCGAGGATGGCAAGGAACAGCCTGTTCGCCAGGCCGAAGTCGCCGTTCCCGATGGCGAGCCCAAGGACGAGAAACGACAGGGCGAGGTAGAGAAAGCCCCTCAGGCTCTGGGCCTGGAGGGCGATACGGTTGTCCCGCTCATCCACTTGCTGGGTCTTCGAGCGCCCGGACAGCGCGATCACCGCTGCGATCCCGCCGGACAGCATGACGAAGACAAGGACCGCGACGAGCATCTGCCACCCGGTGGAGGCTTCGATGCCCCGCGCCATGATCTCGAACCCGAACCAGACCGCGAGGACAACCAGGACCGCCAGCACCCCCGCCGTCACCTTTTCACGCATCACCATGAGCTTTCCCTCCTTCAAGTTCCGCTCCCTCTCAATGTGCGCATCAGCGAACTTTATGCAAGGTATTTTTTACATGGAGGCGCGTATTTCGCACATTGCGGAGCTGGGACCCGCAGAAAGGCTAGGGTTTTGGAGAGGCGCCGAAGACCGCGCGCAGCTTCATGAAGAGGATGATGCTGGCGAGGGTCAGGGTGATCGTGTTGGCGATGATGATCTGCCAGGAGCCCACGACGATGCCGTAGAGGAGCCAGAAGCCGACCCCGACGGTGAACATCGTGTACATGGTCGCCGACAGGCCTTCGGTCTCCTTGGTCTGGAGCACTTTGACCGCCTGGGGGATGAAGCTCGCGGTCGTCAGGACCGCTGCGAGCGTGACGAAGATCTGCTCAAGCATGGGGACCTGCGAAGCTGGGAATAAGGCGGAAAGCCGACGCGACCCGCTGCGGAAACTCGTTACGGCTGCTTCCTTCCGGACCTGACCGGGTTGGCGAGGGCAACGTCCGCGCGGCTCTCCTAGAGGGGTATATCGCTGGCCGAACCGATGGGCGCAAGGGGGGCACCGGCAAGATTCGCTTCGAGAAATTCGGAGATGTCCCGGGCCGTGCGCGCAGGCGCTTCCTCCATCGGCAGATGGCCAACATCGGCATAGGTCACCGAACGGGCGTTCGGGATTCTGCGCTCGAACTCGTCTGCAGCCAGCGGAAAGATCAGCGCATCCTCCTCACCCCAGATGATCAGGGTTGGCTGCTCGATCTGGGAGAGCTTATCCGACCGCTCGGCCCGGGGGCTTATGAACTGCTCACCGGCGGCGCGACGGTTGCCTGGAAGGCGCAGGAGCTCCCAATAGCGGTCGATCATCGCATCATCGACAAGCTTGGGATCGGCCACCGTCGCCTCGATCGAGGACGCCACCACACCGCGCGGTGTCACCTTGCGCATCGCCAGCCTGCCAGCTGCCGACTGGGCGATCCCGAAAGCAGGATTGGCGTGGGGATCGACGGTCTCCGGTATGCCCAGCGCGTCGATCAGCACGAGGGCCTCGACCCGCTCAGGGTTCTCGAGGGCATCGACCCAGGCGACCCAGCCGCCCATCGAATTGCCGATCAGGACCGCTCGTTCGATGCTCTCGGCCTCGAAAACCGCATCGAGACCTGCGGCCATACCGGGGTAGGTATAGTCATGCTCAGGGTGCGGGCCTGTCAGGCCGTGTCCTGGCTGGTCATACGCCACCACGCGGTAGCGGTCATCGAGGAGAGCCCTCAGCGGCTCCCATGTGTGGAGGCTCGACGAGGTGCCGTGGATCAGGATGAGGGCCGGCGCATCTTCAGGCCCTGAGACCCGGTAGTGCACCTCCATACCGCTATCGGTCAGGGAATACCGCGCAGCCTCGCCGCCATACTTCGCCTTCATGGCCTCGCGGTCGGTGTCCGGCGTCCAGAGGATGATGATGAAGATCGCCAGCACCGCGAGGATGCCGCACGGGATCAGGAAAAGCGGTCGTCTCATTGGGGGCTCCCGCAACGGCTGAGGGTCCGGCTCAGCTTCTCGGTCACGTCAAAGCGGTAGATGCGGTCGCCATAGGCATTGATCGCCACCCGCGTACCAGGGGTCTTCAGCGGCTGGAGCCAGTCAGCATCGGTTCGCACCACCCTGAAAGGCAGCATCAGCTCACCTGCCGAGAATGCGAGATCCGTCGAGCCCCGGGCGGTTTCGACCACCACGGTCTTTTCGCTCATGCGCTCGCCCGCGATCCATAGGCCGGTCTTCTCGGTATCGCCGGTAATCACGACCCGGACCTGACCCTTGGCGCCTTCGACACAGGTGAAGTCGATCATTTCGGAGAACCGCGTCTCGCCGACCGTCGGGGGCCAGAAAGTGGCCGCCGTCCTCTGGCGATGCTCCCAGCGGCCATCGGTCAGCGCACCCTCAAGCCCCGGCGCGGAGGGCGCGACCAGCAGCTCCTCGGCACAGGATGCGAGCGCGAGGGCAGCGAGAGAGAAGACGGCAAGGCGGCTCATAAGCATCGTCTAGACCGTTCGCCCGACGGGAAACAGGGGTTGCAATATCCGATGGTTTGAATTACAAACTATTCTGCCAAGGACAGGAGCCAGTGATGAACGAGCAGACCCGCGACGACCTCGCCTTCATGCGAGATATGGCCGAAGCAGGAAGCTCCGCGCCACTTCTCGGCGGCCGCTTCTTCGTCTTCTTCGGAACGTTGATCCCCCTCGCCTATGCCGGCCAGTGGATGGTGCTGGATGGCCGCTTCGGCCTGCCTCCGGTGACAATCGCCTTCATCTGGATCGCTTTCGGCATCGCTATCGCCGTAGGGATGCCGCTCCTCCTCAGATCCCTGAAGCGCAAGCCAGGCCGGGGCGCAGCTGGCAACAAGGCAGAGGCTGCTAGCTGGATGATCGCGGGCTTCACCATAGGGATCTTCTTCGCGGGCATCCTTTTTGGGACAGCGACCGGGCAGGTGAGTGTCGTCGCCTTCGACTACATCCTTGCCGTCGCTTTCACCGGATACGGCATAGCGCTCTACACCACGGCTAGCCTGTCTGGAGCGAGGTGGCTGAAGACCCCTGCCTATATGGCGATGGCCTCCGTCGGCGTCATTCCGATCCTTGCCGGTCGCCCTGAAGTCTACCTGTTCGGCGCTGCGGCCGTCATTGCCGTCAGCCTCGTCCCCGGCATCCGGCTGTTGCTCGCCGAGCCCAAATCGCTGCCAGAGGAAGCATGAGCGAGGAGTTCGACGCCGGGAAGCTGGACGACGCCATCCACGGCCGCTTGCGGCTTGGGATCATGGCGTATCTCTCCCAGGCGAGCCCTGCGACCTTCAACGAGCTGAAGGACACCACCGGCGCCACCGGCGGGAACCTCTCGACCCATCTCAGGAAGCTCGAGGACGCAGGCTACGTCACCCAGGAGAAGAGCTTCGAGGGCCGCCGCCCCCTGACGACGATCCACCTGACCAAGGATGGACGGGCAGCGTTCGAAAGCTACCTCGACGCCCTGAAACCTCTCCTCGGCTAGAGCTTGGAGCGCAGGCCCGCGCGTGGCACCCTCCCTCCCAAAAAGATCACGGAGGAAACAGCGGTGAACCAGAAGACTGGCAATCTCACCCTCGACTATCTCGACGCCGACCTCGCGGGCACGTTCAAATCGACCGCGGGGATCGGCTCGGCCGACGACAAGCAGGTCGACGCCCTCGCGGCAGAGTTGAACGAGAACGGCTACGTCATCCTTGAGAGCATCATCTCTAAGGAACAGCTCGACACCTATCGCGAAGAGATCATGCCCCACCTGACCCGCACGGGCAGGAATAATTTCGAAGGCGATAAGACCCAGCGTGTCTATGGCGTTCCAGGCAAGATCTATGCCGCTGACCCGATGATCGCCCACCCGCTGGTGATGGCCGTCCTCGACCGGGTCATGAGGCCGAACTTCCTTCTCAGCCAGGGCCAGGGGATCAACATCCTCCCCGGCGAAGTGGCCCAGCCGATCCACCACGACGATGCCTTCTACCACTGGCCAAGGCCCCGCCCCCATCTCGGCGCCGCCACGATCTGGGCCATCGACGCCTTCACCGAGGATAATGGCGCGACGGTCGTTTATCCGGGCAGCCACAAATGGGGGCCGGGCGCACCGCCTGCGGATGCCAAGGTCGTCAAAGCCGTGATGCCTGAAGGCTCCTGCGTTCTCTTCCTCGGGACCACCTGGCACGGCGGCGGCGGAAACGAGACGGACAAGCCGCGCCTCGCCTTCACCGCGCAATATTGCGAGCCCTGGTGCCGGACCCAGGAGAACTATTTCCTCGCCGTCCCCAAGGAGATGGTGAAGAGCCGGGACGAAGCGATGCAGCGCCTCCTTGGCTACTCCGTTCACCCCCCTTTCATCGGCATGGTCAACGGTATGCATCCCAAACGCTGCCTTCAGGACGACTAAATGCTGCACGGCAATCCCAACGCCTTCTGCCAGAACCCGCTCGACCGGGCGGGGGTGCTCCGCAAGAACGAGACATGGCTGAAGGCCCAGCGTGAAGACCCCAAGGCGCGGCTCATGCTGTTCTGGCGGGGCGAGCTTTTAATCGACCGCCAGCCGACGACATCGGAAATCCAGTGGCTGGCGATGCCAGCGCTCAAATCACTGCCGATGGACAAGGAAGTGGTCTTTCTCGGCCTCTGGGATGGCGCGCCGATCTTCGCGGCGGACGCTTCGGGTGCTGAGAAGCCGCCTTTCTCCGATGTCGCGGAGTACGCAACGCTCAGAAAGTGCGCACCCTATCTTCCGCCCCAGGAGGTTTCAGCTGCCGGCCAAGCTGCGTGGCTCCTCCAGTGGCACCAGAACCACCGCTACTGCGCGCGGGACGGCGACCGGACCGAAAGCCGCGAGGGCGGTTTCAAGCGCGTTAACACAAAGACGGGTGCGGAACATTTTCCGCGCACCGATCCCGTGGCGATCGTCCTGCCCGTCCATGGCGACAGCATCTGCCTTGGCCGTGGCCCGCACTTCCCCGAGAACTTCATGAGCGCCTTCGCCGGCTATCTTGAGCCCGGGGAAACCCTCGAGCAATGCGGCGAGCGGGAGCTCTTCGAAGAGGCAGGCCTTCAGGCCACCTCCATGCGCTACCTCTTCAGCCAGCCTTGGCCGTTTCCGTCCTCGCTGATGATGGGGTTCATCGCCGAGGTCTCAGGCCGCGAACTGACGCTAGACCCTGACGAAATCGAAGCCGCCCGCTGGTTTGACCGCGACGAAGCGCAGGCGGTGATGGATGGCGACCACGAAATCCAATGTCCTCCGCCCATGGCCATCGCGCACCAGCTGATCAAGCACTGGCTCGACAACGAGAAATGACGACGCCTACGGATGATAAGTCCAAGGAGATCGTCGCATGGAACGGGCGCGACATCAAAGGCATGTCCGATGCAGAGCTCCTGGGCCCCGACTACAAGGATTGGCTCAAGGCCGAGAAGCGAGCCGTCAAAGGCACCGTCCTTGGCGGCACCGAAGCCCGTGAAGCGGCGGACCGCGTGATGGACCGGTCAAGCGCTCTGATTGCGAGAGTGGAGGCCCTCCGTGAACGGAACGGATGATCGCGAGCGCAAGAGCTGGTACCGCTCCTTCGCCGAGGTCGCCATGGACTTCGTCCCCGGCTCAGGCGTCGCCCGCGCCGCCTTCGAGCAAATGCGTGTCAGGATCCGCCGCGATCTCGAAGAAGAACTCGACCTCCTGAAGGCCGAACGCGAGCGCGATCAACAAACCATCGCCCGCCTCTCCGACGTCCTCGAACGCCAGCAATCAGCCCTCGAAGCGTTGGTGGAACAGGCTGAAGCGCGAGACCACTAGCTGCGCCCGACTTCCCTTGAGCCAAGCCCCATAGCATCCATGCGTTTTGCCATCTTGCCGAGCAGTTGGTTTCGATAGGCGAAGCGATAGAAGATGATCTCGAAATTCTTCAGATCGAACGGGATCTGAGCGAAGGCATCATGGTCCTCAGGGCCAGACTTATCCTCGTCGCAGATCAGAATGACGTCTCTCCCGATCGTCTGTGCGACGGCAAGCTCATAAATAACGTTCGGGTTCGCCCCTGTGACATCGGCAATAACAAACGCTGACTCGTGAATCATTCTCAGTATGCGGTCGAAAAGCTTCTCGCCTCGACGAACCTGCTTCGGTACATCTGCGTGAACGGCATCGAAGCCGGCCTCTTTCGCACATGGCACGAGCACTTCATCAAAGAGCGTTTGGAAGTCCTCTCTGAATGGCATAGCGACGAAGGCTTGCCTTGGATCGAAACTGAAGTCCTTACCTTCCCAAACAGGCTCGAGCCTTAACCCCTCTGCATCAGCCTTGCTCTTTCGTCCGTTTGGTGCCTGCGGCGGCGTTGCATTGACCAGGCGGACCTTGGGAAAGCTGTCGAATTTCTCAAACAACTTCTTCCGGTCGACGTTATGCGTCCGCTTGATATCGATGCTCAGCACACTGTCGAGATGAGAAAACTGCTCAATGATGCCGTAGACTTTTTCCTGCTCCGCCACATCAAAAAGGACGTTCCAATAGGCTCGGTCCCCCATCTTCTGTAGGCGATTATAGGTACTTTCGATGTTGGCTCCTCTACGCTCCAGCAATGACGTCATCTCTGAAACAACACCAAGGCGTTCATCGTGCTGTATACGGAGTGCAACTGTCGGGTCTGCACTTCCATCGAGGAAGAATATCTTGATGTACTTGTTCTCGGTGTCGCTTATCGTGAAGTAGGAAATGTCGCCTGAGACATCCAGGTGAGGCAAAAGTGACCGCAGGTCACTTTTCGAGAAGGAGAGGCTTTTGTTCTTCCAAACCTTCTCTTCGTACTCGCTACGCAATGACTTGTGGTCAAAGAAATACCGCATACGTTCGATTGTGATGCCCCAATCACTATCGGTATCGTTTGGTCGCAAAAGGTCTTGGCAGGCCAGCGCCAGGGTTGTCCTGAGAGCGTAAGGGACGAGGTATGGCTTCATCACCTGATTACGCCCCTCGGAGTCTTTATCGACGTCATCCTTGTAGTCTTTGAGGTCGATGATGAATGTCGATCGAAAGAGCGCTCCACCGTTCGGTTGGAATTGCTCCGACGTGCTTTCAAAGGGAAGAATGTTGATATTATTGCGAGAAAGCGTCTCCACCAAATGATGAAAGGCACCTGGCTTGTTCAAGTTATCCGCTTCCATTCGCCATAGATCCCCCCAGCTCTCGGGGTGGATCGTCGTGATGATCAGCGCTCTCTCTATCTTGCTAGGAACAAGATACACCGTTGTATTTGGGAAGATTCCTGCAGCAGACCGGTGATACTTATCGATGTAAACGGATATGCGGCCGTCTTCACTCTTCGCGTGCTCTACGTTATCAGCGGAGTAGCGCATCCTGTGCCCTCAGTGACTTGCTGAGACAAGCTGCGCACACCGACACGATGTTGCCAAGGGTTGACCTCAGTCGAGAACTCAAGCCTTGAACTGGCTGTAGTCTATCGGCGTGCTGCGATCGAGCCGGCCAACCTCCGCCGTCATCGGGTACTTGAGACCTGTTGCGCAATTGAAGAGGAGCGCCCGGTCCGTCGGCTTGATCAGGCCTTCGTCCAGCGACCGTCTGTAGGCGGCGTAAGTCGCGGCGCCTTCAGGGCAAAGGAGGAAACCTTCCTCTCGCGCCACTTCGGCCCAGCTTGCGAAGATATCCTCTTCCTCGACAGCCATCGCGAAGCCCCCCGACTCCCTCACGGCACGGAGGATCAGGAAGTCCCCTACCGCCACGGGCACCCGGATACCCGCAGCAGCCGTCCAGGCGTCCTGCCAGACCGGCGCGTGCTCCTCGCCTTCCTCGAAAGCCTTGACGATGGGAGCGCAGCCCGTGGCTTGCACCGCCACCATCTTCGGACGTTCGGGGCCGATGAAGCCGATCTGTTCGAGCTCATCGAAAGCCTTCCACATGCCGATCAGGCCTGTGCCGCCGCCGGTGGGGTAGAAGATGACATCGGGCAGCGTCCAGCCGAGCTGCTCGGCCAGCTCCAGCCCCATCGTCTTCTTGCCCTCGATACGGTAGGGCTCTTTCAGTGTGCTGACGTCAAACCAGCCTACCGCCTCCTTGCCTTCCCCGACGATCTTGCCGCAATCATTGATAAGGCCGTTGACGAGACGAACGTCCGCGCCCTGAAAGGCGATCTCGTCGACATTCACCTTCGGCGTATCGTCCGGGCAGAACACGGTCGTCCTGATCCCCGCCGCCGAGGCGTAGGCGGCCAGCGCGGCTCCAGCGTTCCCGTTGGTCGGCATCGCCATATGCTCGATGCCGAACTCTTTCGCCATCGACACAGCGAGCGCGAGACCCCGCGCCTTGAACGAGCCCGTAGGAAGCCGTCCCTCGTCCTTGACGAGCAGATCGCCCGTCGCACCCACTTTCTTCTGCATACGGCGCAAGGGCAGGATCGGCGTCACCACCTCACCGAGGCTCACCCGGTTCTCGGCCTTCTCGACAGGAAGCAGCTCCCGGTAGCGCCAGAACCCTTCCGTCCTCTGAGCGAGCTGCTCCTTGGTGAGGTCCCGTTTCACCTGATCGAGGTCGTAGCGGACGAGGATCGGACGTCCGACCTTCGACAGGCCGTGGGGTTCACCGGCGACATAGCGCTCGCCGGTCATCGAGCATTCAAGATGGGTCACATGGGTCATGCCCGGACGGGTAGCGCGCCAAGGCACGACTGTCACGGGAGCTCAGCGGCGGAGCGCCAGCTCCCTCAGAAGCTCCGCGGTGTCCTGCGGCTTCACTACGAGGAGGCTCGTCTCGATCCTGTCGATCAGCCACTCCGCCGTGTTGCCGATAAAGAGCCCCGCGAGACCTTTCCGGTTCGCGGTCCCTAAGACCATGAGGCTTACGGAGTAGTCCTTGATAGCGTCCGGCAGCGCGCTGTGAAGTGGGCCCATCAGGAGCCGGGCATGGAAGCTGATCCCCTCGGACTTGTAGCGCTCGGTCGCTTCCTGAGCATAGCGGAACAGCCAGTCGCGACGGTTCTCCTCCCATGCGTCTACGGAGCGCCTGACCGCCTCGGGCGAAAGGCCAACCCGCGGGTGCTCGAAGATCTCCGCACCCCCGGAGGTCCAAACGTGGAAGAGCTGCACCTCCGATTTGCCAACGAGCTTCGCAGCTTTCACAGCCTCGTCGACAAGGTGGTCATTGAGATTGCTGATCGCATCCCCTTCGTCGACCGGCGCCTCGAGGGCTAGCCCGATATTGCCGTCAGTGATCCCCTTACGGAGGATAAGAACAGGCGCACTGCTCTTCCGGAGGAGCTTTTTTCCTGAAGAACCAAAAAGGCTCTCTGCACTCTCGGAGCCGATACCGGGCGTGACGATGAGGTCCGCGCCCTTCTCGGCCGCAACGTGCGCAGCATCTTCCGCCGGGTAGCCGATGCGGGGCGGAGAGGCAGGCTCCGCCATGGCGGAAAGGGTCTCGCCAAGTTGCTCAGCGTACCGCGCCTCCAGTCCGCGTGCCGCGTCGGAGACAATTGATGCAGCGCCCGCAGTGGGCATCCGCGAGACAACGCCGAGGCTGCTGACCGTCGCGCCGCGGCCCCTGGCTTGCGGGATGAGCGCCCGTGCGCCGTCAAGGTCAGCATCAGGTCCTGCAACGAGAAGAATGTTCTGGAAGGTCATGGCATATCCTTTCACTAGTGTTGGCCTGCGCTTCGGATGAGGAGGAGATCGCAAGGGGGATTGTCGGCGAAGGCGCTCGACACGCTGCCGAGGATCAGCTGCGCCACGGCGCTGCGTCCGCGCGTTCCGAGGACGAGAAGGTCAGGCGCAAGGCGCGCGATTTCACTGGCCAGGATCTTCTTCGCGTGCCCGGGGATCGTCCTGAAGGACAGCCTGCGGCGCGCATCCTCCGAGAACGCCGCAGCATCGGTGAGCATACGGAATTCCTTGAGAACCTCGTCGGGATCATCCTTGGCGCCGATGGCCGTGAGAACTTCGATGCTGGCTTCCGGCGCGAGATCCAGCGCTTGGCGGATCAGGCTCTCCGATACTTCCGAGAAATCGGCGGCGACGACCACCTTGTGATAGGGTTCCGGTGCCGCATTCTGCGCGACCAGGACAGGGCACGGCGTGTACTGAAGAAGCCGCTGGGTCATGCTGCCTGAAAGAGGCTTGTTCTTCGCCCCGATGTCGCGGGTTCCGATGACGACCAGGCCTGCACCCACATCGCCCAGATGATCGCAAAGCGTGACCGCCCTGCCATACTCATGATCCACATGGTGCCCGGGATAGGCGGCGACAGCCACCTCGAGACCCGACAGGCCAGGAGCCTCGCCCGTCCGTGTCTCAAGGTCAGAAAGCTCCGTAGACCGGCGCTCACGAAAAGCTGTGCCGTCAATGATCTGGACGAAGGCAAGATCGCGGCGAAGCTCCCGCGCCAGCTGGCACCCCCTCGCAACGGCGCGGCCACCCCGTTCATTTGCGGCCGCTGCTACTGCAATCGGCCCGCTCTCAGGGAACGACCGCGGCCGTACGACCTTACGCTCAACCTCCGACATCTCGCCTCCGCATCAGCTACGAAGGAAGAAGAGCGCCGATCCCCCACGAGAACTTTGACCCTGCGCAACGGTAGGGTTTTCCCTTACGCGGGGCGCAGCCTCACCCGATCTGGCGGCTGATGCGGTAGGGGTCGGCGTTGAAGACGCCGATGATCTTGCGGTCGGAGGTGAAGTATTCGAGCTCTTCGAGGGCGCGCTTCATGGCCGGGTCATCGGGATGGCCCTGGGCCTCGGCCTGGAAGCGGGTGGCTTCGAAGCTGTGGTCTTCCTGATAGCTTTCGAGCTTGGTCATGTTGACGCCGTTGGTCGCGAAACCGCCGAGCGCCTTGTAGAGTGCGGCCGGGATGTTGCGGACGCGGAAGACAAAGCTTGTCAGCATCGGCACAGCACCGGGGGCAGGCCAGCTCACCTCCGCCTCGGGAAGCAGGCGCAGGAAGCGGGTGACGTTGCGGTCGGCGTCCTGGCAGTCACTTTCGATGATTTCGAGGCCGTAGCGGTCGGCGGCGCCGCGGGGCGCGATAACCGCGACCTCGGGATCCTGGGAATCGCGAAGCTCCCGCGCCGCGCCAGCTGTATCCCGCGCAGCATCAGGGATGAGGCCCAGCCGCCTGATCGTCTTCCGGCACTGGCTCAGCGCCATCGGGTGGGACCTGACGATCCTCAGCTTCGAACGGTCCGCGCCAGGAAGGGTCATCAGCTGCATGTGAACAGGCAGGAAATGCTCCGCCACCGCCGCGAGATCACGGTCGGGCAGAAGGCGGTAGACATCATCCACCCTGCCCGCGAGCGAGTTCTCCACCGGGACCATCGCCGCCTGGACCTCGCCGGAGTTCACCGCTTGGAAGACCGTGTCGAAGGTCGGAAAAGGCACGGGTTCGTAACCTGCTGCAAAGGCTGCGCAGCATAATTCACTGAAGGCGCCGGGCTCTCCCTGGTACGCAATCTTCGCCAAGGCTGGTGTTCCTTTGTAAATGGACCAATCGGCGCGTTGCGATTGGAGGACTTGGGGGCTATGTGCGGCGCAAATGGGGGCGGGATCCGCCCTTTTGAGACACGATACAAGGTCCGGGCCGTACCATGAAAGACTCCCTGTTCAGTAACAAACTCGCAGCTGTCGTGCTGATCGTCCTGCTTCTCTTCATCGGCCTGCCAGTGGTCGTGAACACCATGGGCGTCGTGTTCGGTGGCCACCATGGCCACGAGTACGAAGAGGACAATCCGTTCGGCCTCGCTTACCAGCCCTACGCCGAACTCGCCGTTTCCGGCGGTGCACAGGTCGAAGAGGTGCAGGTCTCCCTGGGCTGCCTCCTTGCCGAAGCCGACGCCACCCGCGGCCAGCGCAGCGCAGGCGTCTGCGCAGCGTGCCACAGCTTTGACGCAGGCGGCGCGAACCTCACCGGTCCGAAGCTCTGGAACGTCCTTGGCCGCGAAGTCGCAAGCGTCGATGGCTATGGCGATTACTCCGGTGCGCTGAAGGCTCTCGGTGGCGATTGGACCTACGACAAGCTCGACCAGTACCTCTACAACAGCTCCGCCTATGTGCCGGGCACCAACATGAACCAGGCGATCCGCAAGGATAACAAGCGCGCTGACATTCTCCTCTATCTGGGCTCGCTTTCGGACAACCCGATCGAGGTCCCCGAATGCGTCCCGCCGGCTGCCGAAGAAGCGCCGATGGAAGAGGCTGCTGCAGAAGCCGCTGACGGCGTTGACTTCGAAGCGCCGGGCCCGGGCGAGACCGAGCTGCCTGACCAAGAGGTCAACACGATGGAAGACGACGGCTAAGCCGACCCGTCACCCTCGGCCGAAAACACAAAAGCCGCCCGTACCGGGGCGGCTTTTTCTTGGCCGGCTGGCAGCTTGGATCAGTAGTAGCCGAGGTCCGAGGAACGCTCGCTGGCATCCACCGCCGAAGCGAAGCGGTCGATGAACTCAGAGCCGTCCGGCGTCTTGCGAACCAGCACCACCCGGCGGTCTGCCTCATCGCGCTCGCGCTTCACGAGGCCGTGGATCGACAGCGCATCGAGCGCGCGGCTGATCGCCGGCTTCGGGACCTCGAGGTCTTCGGAGAGGCGACGCACGGTGTGCGGTCCCGGCGTGAGGTAGACCGTCAGAAGGAGAGCCCACTGGCGCATGGAAAGGTCCGGCTGGTCACCGCGGACCAGCTCCACCATCACATCGCGCCAAGGGGTAAGAAAATCCGTCTGACTCACGAACAGGGACTCCGGTATCTCCTGTTTCGTTATCGAAACAGGACTCTTGGAACAAGACTTGACAGGGCGGTCTAAACGGAACGCACCACCCGGGATTGATCAGCCGCGCAGAATCTCGTTGATGCCCGTCTTCGAGCGGGTGCGCTCATCAACGGTCTTCACGATCACGGCGCAGGCCAGCGAAGGCGCCTCGGGCGATGAGCCCGGCAGGGTGCCAGGGACCACCACAGCGTAGGGCGGAACTTCGCCGTAGGAGACATTGCCGGTCGCGCGGTCGACGATCTTGGTCGAGGCACCGAGGAAGACGCCCATCGAGATCACCGCGCCCTCGCGGACGATGACGCCCTCGGCGACTTCCGAGCGGGCACCGATGAAGACATTGTCTTCGATGATCACGGGCTCGGCCTGAAGCGGCTCGAGGACACCGCCGATCCCGACGCCGCCGGAGATATGGCAGTCCGCGCCCACTTGCGCGCAGGAACCGATGGTCGACCAGGTATCAACCATCGTCCGTTCACCGACATAGGCGCCGATATTGATGTAAGACGGCATGAGCACCGCGCCCTTGGCGACAAAGCTGCCGCGCCGGACGGCTGCTGGCGGGACGGCGCGGAAGCCTGCGTCGGCGAAGGCTGCATCGTCCCAGCCTTCGAATTTGGACGGGACTTTATCGAACCAGTTGCCGCCGCCGGGACCGCCGGGGATCGTGCCGTTGGGCGTCAGCCGGAAGGAGAGAAGCACCGCTTTCTTCAGCCACTGATGCACCGTCCACTGACCATCATCGCCCTTGGAGGCGACGCGGTAGCTGCCATCGTCGAGGCCCTTGAGGGCATGAGTAACGGCGGATTTGAGGTCGGCTTCATCGACGCTGGAAGCTGCGTCGAAGCCTGCATCGATGAGCTGGCGGGCTTGGTTCATGTCCATCGGGCGCTAATAGCGGGAACGATCCCGCTAGGCCAGAACCGAAACGCTCAATCTGCGGATTGCGGATTGGGAGGAGGCTCACCTCTCCCTCCGGGAGAGGTCGAAATCTCCGATTTCGCGTGAGGGCTTGAAGGGCGGCGCGCTGAAGGCCCTCACCGTCGATCGCCTTCAGCGCTCAACTCCCTCTCGCGAGGGGAGAGGGAGGCGGCACCTTGTCCGTCAGCCAGCAATGTCCCGGAGGAATGCCACCAGATCGCCCGTGGTGTGGTGGACATGCTCAGCATCGGCAGACGCACCAGGGCGTTTCTCGGCCGGCTCGTCAGCAATCCAGGGCGCATCCGTGGTCACGAGCACCGTGGTCATGCCGTCGGCGTGGGGCACTTCGAGGTTCACCGCCATGTCCTCGAACATCGCAGCTTTTGCCGGGTCGAGGCCGAAATGCTGGCGACTGAGGTCATAGTTCTGCCGGTAAGGCTTAGGGATCCAGCCGCCCATTTCGACATCGAACACATCGTCCATGACGCCGGTCAACCCAAGCGCGCCAAGCACATTCTCCGCATGCCGAACACTTCCGTTCGTGTGGACGAACTTGCGGCCCGGCAGTGCTTCGAGTGCCGCACGCAGGCCGTCCTCGACCGTGAGCTTGCTGAGGTCGATCTCGTGAACATGCTCCATGAAGCGGTGAGGATCCACGTCATGCTCGCGCATCAGCCCCGCGAGGGTCGTGCCGTGCTCGACATAGAGACCCTTCTGAATCTTCCGTGCACTGTCATAGTCAAGATCGAGCAGCGTCTCGATGAACCCCGTCATGCGCTGGTCGATCTCCGCGAAGAGATTACAGCTCGCGGGGTAGAGCGTGTTGTCGAGATCGAAGACCCAGTCCGTGACGCCTGCAAACGAGGCCTTTCCAGGGATCGTCACTGCTCGGACGGTTCTTCGTCGGCGATCACTTCGGCGGCAGGTTCTTCAGTCCTGACAAGGTCCTGATTGAACTGCTCAGCGCGGAAGACGAAGGTCCATGCCCGCTCCCCGCCCGTGTCGATACGGCGGAAGCTTGCCTCGTCGAAGCCTGATGCTTCGCAGGCGAGGTCAGAGCCTGCATCGAACTGGACCGCGGAGACGCAGAACGTCGTGTCGCCACCTGCGAGGACCAGCTCCTGGTCCTCTGCCTGCATGATTCCGTAGACGTAGTAAGGCTCAGCCGCGAGCTCGCCCCGGCGCACCTTGGCGCAGCTGTCAGGCTCCAAGAGCCACCAGCCCGAAGAGCGATAGCCTTCGCGATCATCGGTGGGCTGAGCAAACGCTGCCCAGACCGGAAGGAGAGTTTCGTTGCAGAAGAAGAAGCCGAGCTTGGCGTCTTCATTGTTCGCTTCGGTGATCAGCGCGTCGATCACCTGATCGTCGATGACACCGTCCTGACCGAGATTGCGCGAGCGGCGATACTGGCGGAGCGCCGACTTCGTGGTCGCGCCGAACTGGCCATCGATCGCGCCGATGTCGAAGCCGACGTCGGACAGGAGCCGCTGCACACCCGCGACCTGCGCCTGGTAGGTGGTGAAATTGTTCTCGTCGGTGAAATCGGTGGTGAAGTTGCCGCCATCCTCGGAGGTGACATCGACGCCGTTGAAGTCACGGGACCGCTTGGGGTCCTCCTTGCAGACCGACTGGTCCCGCAGGGTGAAGAGGCTGTCGTTCTGAACGCAGAGCGGGGTCTCGCCAGACCAGGTCTTGAGCTCGCCACGGTGGCCCGGGATAGCCTCGGCGTAGACATAGTAGCGTCCCGCCTCGATCCCTTCGGAGATCACCGTCTTGCATTCGCCGGGGCGCAGGCGCCACCAGCCGCGGGTCAGGAGGTTGTCCTCCTCGACAAACCCCAGGGCCGCCGACAGCGCGAAGCTTGTCTTGTTGCAAAGGCTGTACTCAGCCCGCGCGCTGGTCGTCCCGAGCGCTGCGAGCACAATGGCGAAGGCCGCCAGGCGGATGGTCAGTTTCAGCAAATCAGCCCCGTCGTGATGAACGATCCTCGACGGGATGTCTTCTCCGCTATTCCACGGCTTCGATCAAGCACGGTTAATAAGGCGGACGAAACTGTCATCTGGCGATTGGCCAGCCCGCCCTCCGGCGCTAGCTGGCGGTGATGGTTCAAAAACTCTCGGCAGACGCCCGCAAAGCCTTCTTCGACAACCACCCTGCCTGGTCACCGGCGGACGGCAAGGACGCCGCGGAGACCAAGCTCCAGTTCTCAGATTTCAACGAGGCATGGGGCTTTATGAGCCGGGTGGCGATCTATGCCGACAAGCATGACCACCATCCTGAATGGTTCAATGTCTACAACCGTGTGGAGATCACACTGACGACCCATGACGCTGACGGTCTGTCCGAGCGCGACGTCGCGATGGCGGGCTTTATCGACGCGCTACGTCCCTGAGCCGTTTGCCGCCGCAGGCGTCGGGAATGTCCTGGCTGTGAAGGAAAACCACGTCCGATGACCCCTGGTAACCAGGGTTCGGGGGAAGCTTTCCGAGGACAATCCCCGACGCCGCAGGGCATTCGCGGCGGTAGAGATCCTCTGCGTAAGGCGTCCGTGCAGAGGCGTCTTCCGGCCGCGGCCAATCTTCATCCGAGGAGGCGCTCTCGGATAGTTCGAAAGGAAGCGCCGGCACCGGCTTGCCCGTCAATGCGAGGGGGATAGGGAGCCCATCAGGGTCGGGCAAAGCCAGTGCCGGAGCGGAGCCATCGGCGAATGGGTCTCCGCGGAGGTCCGGGGCGAAGTCAAAGGGGACAGGTGCTTCGCTCAGGATAATGGCGGCAAGGGAGGCAAGGATCATGTTCACTCCTCAACTCCCCAACCGCTAACAGACGGAAGATCACCTTGGGGAGGGTGGCGGCAGACAGTGGGGACAGGTTTCTCTGCCGCAGCCGGTGAACTTCCGATGAGGCTGATATGAATTCAGGAGTAGATTTGGCAATCCCTATAGCCTGAAACTATCAGTGCCCATCGGCTCAGGCCTCGGGCGTTACGCCCCATGTACCGCCGCCAACCACGCTGCGGACAGATTCGGCGATCGCCTCATAGGCCTCGGTCAGCGACGATCCCCGCCGCCATGCAAGCCCCACGGATCTGGCGAGCTGGCTTCGTTTCGGCTTCAAAACCGCCACGTCGCCAGCACCCCGCACCTCCGAGTTCACATAAAGAGCAGGCAGGAAGGTCACGCCCAGCCCCATGCCCACCATCTGGCGCAGGGCATCAAGGCTCGTCCCCTCATAGTCCCGCCGCAACCGCGCGCCGTTTTCCTCGCACAGCCTCAGGACCTGGTCATGGAGGTGATAGCGGGGGCTTAGCGAGAGGACGTCGAGGCCCGACAGGTCGGACGGCTCGAACGTCTCGCGCCCTGCGAGGGGGTGATCAGTGGCCACGGCCAGAAAGAGACCTTCGCGGAAGAGCCTGATCGACTGGACGTCAGCGCTACCCAAGGGAAGCTGGGCCAGCACCACGTCGTGGAGGCCATCGGTCAGCTCCCGCTCCAAGTCCACGGGCGGGCCTTCGCGCACGAAGAGACGCAGGGACGGGTGGGTCTTGTGCAGCTGCCTGACCACCCCGGGCATGAGGTAAGGGCCAAGCGTTGCCTTGACGCCAAGGCGCAGAACCCCTGTCAGCGGGCCGCTTTCGGACATCTTCACGAGGCCATCGACCCGGTCGAGGATGTCGACAGCGTTCGCCACCAGCTCACGCCCGATCGGCGTCATGGCGAAGCTGCCATTGCCC
Organism: Parvularcula mediterranea; assembly: GCF_013085255.1. Lineage (GTDB taxonomy): Bacteria > Pseudomonadota > Alphaproteobacteria > Caulobacterales > Parvularculaceae > Parvularcula > Parvularcula mediterranea. The sequence continues at coordinate 1,034,103 of NZ_JABFCX010000002.1, read as the reverse complement.
CGCTCGGCGACCCTGACGCCGAGGGTCTGCTCGAGCAGTTTGATCTGGGCGGAGAAGCTGGGCTGGCTGATCCCCGCGAGGTCAGCGCCCTTCCTGAAGCCACCCCCACCCTTCAGCGCCACGAGGTAGCGCAGCTGCCTGAGTGTGATGTCCTGGGATCGTCCCTGCATCGGTGTGCCTCTCCAATGGCCCTGTGTCGGCCCTATAGGATAAGGCTATATCTTCAGCCGCCCACCCTGACGAGGCCTGCGCGCTCATTCCCTGCAGGCCGGAGATCCACATGGAAGCGGGTGCCCGTGCCTGCGCCTGTGTCGAAAGAGACCTCCCCGCCGAAGGACCGTGTCAGCTCCCGCACCACCGCAAGGCCGATGCCTGTGCTGGCCGTCTGGCCACGGCGACCGGGCTCGGCCTGCGCAAACCGTTGGAAGACCTGGGGGTGGAAGGCTGCCGGGATGCCTGGGCCTTCATCGGCGACCGTCAGCCGGACGTGCGCGCTCAGCCGTTCCGTCCTGACGCGGACAATCCCTCCCGGCGGCGAGAATTTGAGTGCGTTGGAGAGCAGGTTGAGAATGATCTGCTTCAGCCTGTCGGGATCGGCGACGACGTCGCCTTCGGCTGTGTCCTCGATCAGGACCGACACATTCCCCGCCCTCGGATAGCCTGCCGCAGCACCGACCGCGTCACGGACGACCGCGCCAAGGCTTGTCGGCTGCAGGTCGACGTGGAATGCACCTGCCTGCATCTGCTCCGCATCAAGAAGATCATTCACCAGCTTCAAGAGCGATCGCGCGCTCACAGCGGCATTTTCGAGAATGCCCCTGGCGCGGGCGTCCATGGGCCCCAAGGCACCGGACGTGACGAGATCAAGGGTTCCGAGGATGGAGGTCAGGGGTGTGCGGAGTTCATGGTTGACCGACGTCAGGAACTGGTTCCGCAGGGCCTCGGCCCGCGCCTGGGCGAAGCTCTCCTGAGCGCGCCGGTCAGCTTTCTTCAGCTCAAGGAAGGCCTGACGCTCACGGCCGGTGCGGCTGAGCTTGATAGCAAACAGCTTCCCGCTGCGGCTGGACCTCAGGCGGCGGACGTGAAGGTCGATACGCTCGCCCTGATGATCGCAGGTCTTGACGACATGCCACCGGTCCGTCCCCGAAGCCTCGGCCATCGCGCGGGACAGGGCCTCAGGGTCTGCCGTAGGAAGAGGGTCCCTTGCCTTCAGGCCGAACTGCCTCGCCGCTGCCTTGTTGGCCAAGAGGACCTTCATGGCGTCGTCAGTCACCACCTGGGCCGTCTGTCCGCCTACGAACAGGTCTGAGAGGACGCGCTCGTCAATCAGCGGCATAGTAGGAACGGCTTTCGTGGTTCCCTTCGGCGCTGGTTCCAAACGAGACCACGACCCGGCAGCGGCTATCGCCTCGTGCAATGGCTTCCGTGATCGTCACCTCTGCGAAGCTTTCATTCTCCGCTGCGATCCGTCCGAACACGTTCGATGTCATCATGCAGAGCGATGGCCGGTCATGGACATACCGGCCAAAGGGGCAGCGGTCATTGACGAGGACGATGGCGTCACCTTCGATCCGCTCGACGGAGAAGCCGCCCTTGATCCGGTCCTTGAGATCGACAAGCGCCTTTGCGATTTCACGCCGCGAGAGTGTCTCCTTGCCGAGCGCCGCTTTGTATTCGTCATTCATGACGTGGCCCAGCCGGTCGCCGACCATGGCAATGAAGCCCTCTGCGTCCTCAAGGCCAACGGTTCTCTCGAGGACACCTGAAAGCTCCCTTATCAGCTCACGGAGGAACTGATCACGGTCCCTCTCGATCGGAAGATCGGCAAAGCTGGTTTCATCACGGATGGCGGTGGCGCTCATGGGCACGCTCCTTCTCGAGGCTAAAAGGAGCCTAAACGGCACAATCTAAGGATGTTCTAAACGGCGCACGCAATCTCGACAGATGAAAAGGCGGATCAAACGCCAACGGCAACGTTAGTCTATCACCCACCTTTCGCTGGTAGTTCTCCTGCGGGGCCAGTGTGGGAGAGAGCGCATGGCGTCGATCGCCCTGATTGACGACGACGAGAACATCCTGACGTCTGTTTCGATAGCGCTCGAGAGCGAGGGCTACGGCGTCACGACCTTCACCGATGGCGCATCAGCGCTCGACGGTATTCTCGCCAAGTCGCCTGACCTTGTCCTGTCCGACGTGAAGATGCCCCGCATGGATGGCGTCGAGCTCCTCCGCCGCCTGCGCGCCGAGAGCTCCGTCCCCTTCATCTTCCTGACCTCCAAGGACGAAGAGATCGACGAAATGCTCGGCCTCACCATGGGTGCCGACGACTATGTCAAAAAGCCGTTCAGCCAGCGCCTCCTGCTCGAGCGGGTCAAGGCGGTCCTCAGGCGCACGACCTCCGCGCCAACCTCAGGCCGCGACGATGCCGACCAGATCATCCGCAGGGGCTCGCTCACCCTCGACCCGCCGCAGCATGCCTGCAGCTGGAAGGGCGAAGGGGTCACCCTGACCGTCACCGAGTTCCTGATCCTTCACTCCCTCGCCCAGCGCCCCGGCTTCGTGAAGTCGCGCGATGCGCTGATGGACGCGGCCTACGATGACCAGGTCTATGTCGATGACCGCACGATCGACAGCCACATCAAGCGTATCCGCAAGAAATTCAGGCAGTTGGACCCAAGCTTCGACGGGATCGAGACCCTCTATGGCGTCGGCTACAAGTATAAGAGCGACTGACGTCACGCGGGGGGCCGAGGCTGCGGAAGCACCGCGGGCTGCTTTTCCGAAGGCGACGAGGATCAAGCTGGCCAAGCCTGCACGGCTTGGCGGGCGCTTCGGCGGCGCGCTGCTCATCGGCAACACGCTCGGGATCATCCTTCTGACCTTCGGCGCCATGGCGATCAGCGCCTATCGCGACGGGCTTCTTACGGCCCGGGTCGAGATGGTCGAACGCCAGGCCGTCCTCGCCCGAGCAGCCGTCTCCGGCGATGCGCTGGCGGCCTGCGGCGGCGGCAGTTGCCTCGATGATCCGATCAAGGCGACCCTCGTCCTCGGCGAAGCCACAGCAGGCTTTGACGGCCGGGTCTCACTCTTCCGGTCCGAGAGCGGCCTTCCTCGTTTCGTTGCCGAAAACGTACCGAAGAATGATCCCTCTCCGGCTGCTGTCCCGATCCCCGACGCCCTTCCCCTGACCTCCATGTCGGGCGGCGTGGGTGAGACAATGACGGGCTGGGTCGAAAAGGTGCTCTTCGAGTGGCCGCTCCGGGGTCGGATTACCGATATGACGATCGAGGACGAGGTCGTTGCGATCTTCAATGGCGCACCGGGCTCTGGGAAGAACCTGCGCTACGACCCCCAGGGCAAGCTCGTCGCATCCATTGCCATCCCAGTGGTGGAAGGTGGTGCGACCCGCGGTCTTGTCGTGGCCGAGAGCCAAGGGATCGACGTCGTCTCGAAGAGGGTCCGCGGCGCTCTCCTGCCGATCATCGTCCTGACCCTCGGGCTTGCCAATTTCTGCGCCCTTGGCCTGACCGCAGCGGTCACGCATCCCCTGCGTCAGCTGGCGATCGCAGCTGAGAAGGTGCGGGCCTCGGTAGGCCGCGCGGGTCAGGTGGAGCTGCCTGACTATGACGCGCGGCGCGACGATGTTGGCCGCCTCTCCCGCGCCTTCAAGGCCATGACCCAGGCCCTCGTGGACAGGATCGAGTCGATCGACAGCTTCGCCGCCGACGTCTCCCACGAACTCAAGAACCCCCTCACCTCGATCAAGAGCGCCATCGAAACTGTCGACAAGTGCAAGACGGACGAGCAGCGCGCGCGCCTGATGGAAGTGATCGCCCTCGACGTCGAGCGCATGGACCGGCTGATCTCCGACATCTCGTCAGCCAGCCGCCTCGATGCGCAGCTCGCGACCGAGACCCGCCACGCGATCAGCGCTTCGAAGCTCGTCGGCGACGTTGCTGGAAGCTACCGCGCAGTGACGGACGCGGGAGGTCCCGTGGTCAATTTCTGGGACGAAACGGACGGCAAGCAGGGCATCTTCGCCGCCCCCGCAGCTCTTGGCCGGGTCGTCAGGAACCTCATCGACAATGCCGTCAGCTTCTCTCCGGGTTCAGGCGCAGTGACAGTCGCGCTTGAGAAGGCCCCCGGTTCGGGCCAGTCTTCGCTGCTTGTCACCGTGAGCGATGAAGGACCCGGCGTGCCGGCTGAGAACCTCGAGAGCATCTTCGACCGTTTCTATACCTCGCGCCCGCAAGGGGCGACGTTTGGCTCGAACTCAGGCCTCGGCCTCGCCATCGCGCGCCAGATCGTCGAGAGCCATGGCGGCCGGATCTGGTGCGAGAATCTGCCGCCCCGCGACCCTGACTTTGACACCTCGCCAGCAGGGGCGCGCTTCCACATTGAACTCCCGGTCCATACCGGGGGCGGTTTTTGAGCGGACTTCACGGAACAGCCCTCGGCATCGCCCTCGACGAAGAAAGCCCCTTGCGCGGGGTCATGCTCGTCGGGCCGCCGGGGTGCGGTAAGTCGAAGCTCGCCGCCGAGCTGATCGCCCACTGCCCCTACCAGCGGACCGGGCTGATCGCGGATGATCTCGTCAAGTTCGACGGCGGCGGATGGGCCGAGCCCCCTGCGACCGGGCCCCTCCTCCATTTGCGCGGCATGGGCATCGCCGAGGTGCGCGAGGCGCCGCCCATGGGCATCGACTTCCTCGTGAAGCTCGGCCCCACGGAGTATGATGAGAGCGAGCCAGCCCTCGACAACGCGCGCGAAGTGCCTGCAGATCCTGAGCACATCACCGCAGCTGGCCTGAGACTGGCGCTCAGGTCTCTTGCATCCGGCCAGTCATTGTGGTGCGGATTTGAACCAGGACCCGACGGTTAAGGAGAACCGCCCGATGATCGGCATCGTGATCGTGACCCACGGCAACCTCGCCAAGGAACTCTTGCAGGCTGCCCTGCATGTGGTGGGGCCCCAGCCAGGAATGCGCGCTGTCTGCATTGGCGCTGACGATGATATGGAGAAGCGCCGCCGGGATATCGTGCGCGCGGCCAAGGAAGCGGGCGGCGACAGGGGCTCGGTCATCCTCACCGACATGTTTGGCGGCACGCCCTCGAACCTTGCCATCGCTGTGATGGAAGAGGCCCAGAGCGAAGTGATCGCCGGGGTGAACCTCCCCATGCTGATCAAGCTCGCGCCTGAAGCCTACCGCCAGATGACCTCGATCGAGGACGCTGTCCGCGATGCCCATGAGGCCGGCCGGAAATACATCTCCGTCGCGTCCTGGGTCCTGAAAGGCGAAGAGGGCGCTGCGTGAGCACCGCCTCGGCAACCGTCACGATCGTCAACATGCGCGGCCTCCATGCGAGGGCCGCTGCCAAGATCTGCGAGACGGCAGCGCCGTTCGAAAGCCGGATCACCCTTTCGAAAGGTGGCACCACCGTTGGTGCCCGCTCCTTAATGGCGCTTCTCATGCTCGGGGCTGGGAAAGGGTCGAGCGTCGATCTTTATGCGGAAGGCCCTGACGCTGAAGAGTCTCTCACCGCGGTGAAAGACCTGATCGAAGCAGGCTTCCACGAAGAGGAGTAGCTCCGCCTGCAGTGGTAATCCGCAGACGGAGCGTGAGGCTTAGCGGTTCCGGTACTGGAACGGCTTGTCGCCGCGCGAGAGGTCCTTGTACCGCTCTTCAAGACGCGACTGGCGGTTCTCGAGGCTTTTCTCCTCGCCTTCGATGAAGACCCGCGAAGGACGGCTCGTCACTTCGAAGGGGTCGCCATCCCAGATCACGACATCAGCCAGCTTGCCGCGCTCGAGCGTCCCAAGGCTCCGGCCAAGACCGAACATCTCCGCAGGCGTGAGAGTCACGGCCCGCATCGCAGCGGCGTAGTCCATGCCGTTCGCCACTGCATTGCCTGCAAGCTGAGGCAGGAGGCGAGCATTGTGCGTGTACCCGATGCCCGCGTCGTAGAAGGCGACGGTAACCCCTGCGTCCGACAGCTTCTGCGCCGCCGTGAGGGTCGCGCCCATCCGCTCGAAGGACTGAGGCAGGTTCGCCAGCGGATTGATCAGCACAGGAACCTCCGCCTCGGCCAGCTCATCGGCCACCCGCCATGCTTCGGTCGCGCCGACCAGCACGACATCGAGATCATAGCGCTCGACAAGCTCCAGCACCCGGCGGATGTCGGAAGCACCGTGCACGCTGATCATCATCAGCTGATCACCCATCGCTGCTGGGACGAGGGCGCTGGCGTCCTCTACCGACAGTCGGTTCTCAGCGCCCGATGCCGCGTAAGCCTCGGGATCGTCATCATACGCGATGGCATCTTCAAGGGCGCGGCGGAAGGTGGCCATGGCCCCCTGCCTGCTGCCGCCCGTCTGGCCCGCGGCGCTTTCGCCAAGGGTTGCGACCTGCGCAGCGCAAGGCTCGACGATGGCGTCAAAGCCGCGCTCCATCGAGATCACCATGCCGCAGCCGCCAAACAGCGTTCCGCCTGCGGAAGGTGTCGTATAGGCCCGGGTGATGCCGCCAGCCCGGGTCACGTCGATGACGGAGCTATCGGCATTGTAGCCGTCCCGTGCATCAAGCGCGGCGGAGAGCGCCATATTGTCCGTGCCTTGATCGTTGGCCTCGCGGACGGCGCCAATCTCGTTGAGACCGATGGCCGACATGGAGACGAAGAAGCCGGGCGTCACAGGCATACCGCCTGCGTCGATCACTTCGGCACTGTCAGGGACATCGAGGTCCTGACCAACACCAACGATACGGCCACCGCGGATCAGGATGGTACCGTCCATAACGACGTCACCATCAGCAGACGTCATATGAAGCTCACCGTTGGTGATGGCGACCGTGTTCGTCTGGGCGAAGGCTGCCGCGCCCAAGGTCAGGGCGGCGGCGGCGGAGAGAAGGGTTTTCAAAAACATTACACGTCCTCCCGACCGGCTTGGCCAAGCTCGAAATCGAAGACCGGCTGGTTCGCAGTGTCCTCGCGGTCAAACATCAGGGCGCCATCGACATAGACCTGCTCCGGTCGTGCGTAGACGGAGAAAGGATCGGTATCCCAGATCACAAAGTCCGCATCCTTGCCCGCTTCGAGCGTGCCGGTCTCATCAATGATACCGGCGGCTTTCGCAGGGTTGGCGGTGATCCAGGTGATCACTTCTTCCGGCTTGAAATCGATGCCGATCTTGCGGCCGTCAGCCATCGCCTTGGCGGCTTCCTGGTTGAGGCGCTGGATGCCGACACCATCATCGGAGTGGATCACCACACAGCCGCCCGGTTGGTTTGCGACGAGCGCTGCATTGGCCCGAACGGAGTCGTAGGCTTCGAACTTGAAGCCCCACCAGTCCGCCCAAACTGCTGCGCATACCTCGTTTTCTGCAAGATAGTCAGCGACCTTGTAGGCTTCGATGGCGTGGTGGAACGTGCCGACCTTGTAGCCGAACTCCTCGGCCATATCGAGGACGTTGACCATCTCGTCACCGCGGTAGCAGTGCATATGGACGATGATATCGCCATCGAGGACGCCCGCTAGGGTTTCCTTGGAAAGGTCACGCGAGGGAGCCTTACCGCCTTCGCCGTCAGCGACTTTTCGTGCGTACCCGTCCCATTCCTGCTTGTAGGCTTTCGCGCCGATCCATGCCTCGCGGTAGCCCTTGAAATTACCCATGCGGGTTGCAGGGCCGCGGCTCGCATAGACCCGTTTGGGGTTCTCGCCGCAGGCCATCTTGATGCCGTAGGGCGCATCTGGGAACTTCATGCCCTGAACCGTCCGTGAGGGAACGTTCTTCAGGGTCACGGTTCGGCCGCCGAAGAGGTTGGCAGAGCCCGGCATCACGTGAAGGCTCGTCACGCCCCCGGCCAGCGCGCGGCCGAAACCCGGGTCCTGGGGGTAGATCGAGTGCTCTGCCCAGACGCCTGCCGTGTTCGGCGAGGTCGCTTCGTTACCGTCCGAGGTCGAACGGTTGGACGGGCTGGGATAGACGCCAAGGTGGCTGTGAAGGTCGATGATGCCCGGTGTGATGATCTTTCCCGTCGCGTCGATCTTGGTGAAGCCCTTCGGTTCGCGGATGTTCGCCGCCGGGCCGACCGAGGCGATCTCACCGTTCATGACCGTGACAACGCCGTTCTCGATCTTCTCACCGGTGCCGGTCAGGATCGTCGCGCCGACGATGATCAGGTTTTCCGATGGGTAGGGCTGATAGGTCGACGGGAAGGGATCCTTGTCCGGGTACGCACTTTTGGTTTCGTCTTCGGAGCCACAGGCAGCCAGCGCCACAGCCCCCACTCCCAACAACAACAGCCTCATCATCTGACGTCCCTTCATTCGACAAGTCCGCGCCTACGTGAAGGAACTCTCCCCGGGCTTCAACGGCGGAACGCTGCCCCTCCCCACCGTGTCCGTGGGGCAAAAGGAGGCACGCTCATGTCCGAAGCCATGACCACCACCGACCACGACAAGATCCGCTCCTGGGCGGAAGCGAGAGGCGGCGAGCCTGCTTTCGTGGGCGAAACGCTCAACGACAGCCAGAGAGGTGTGATCCTCAGGATCAAGTTCCAGGACGAGGACGATCTCGAGACCGTCAGCTGGGACACCTTCTTCGATCACTTTGACGACAAGTCCCTCGCCGCCCTCCTTCAGGAGGAGACCGAGGACGGGTCGAAGAGCCGCTTCATCAAATTCATCGACCGCAGCAACTAAGGAGAGCCCCCAATGCGCGAACTTCCCATGCAAGACGACAGCACCATGGACCGCTACCGCGACTTCCGCACCGACGACGAGGCGCGGACGCAGGCCACCGTCGAGAAGGCCGAGGAGGCTAAGGACTCCGAAGCCAAAAAGGACGACAGCGAGGACTGATCAGCCGAGTTGGAAGACTTTCTGAGGCGCGAGCGTCAGGCCGTCGAGACGGCAAAGCGCGACCTCGCCCTCATCGCTCTCGGCGAGCACGGTTTCGAGCTCGCCGGAGTGACCGGCGCGCAGTACCTTCGCCCGGTTCGGGGTCAAAACGATCCCCTGCCCTGAACGGAGACGCGATGCTTCGAAGGGGGCGACCTTCTCTTTGGGATACTCAGCCATCGCCTCACCAATCGGTACGAGGCAGCCATCGAAGCGCTCATGGTCACGCTGCTCAGGCGTCAGGCGCACATCATCGGCAACGCCGGTGACCTCTTCTGCCGTGATCGCCTGATCCTCCGTGAAGGGCCCCACCGCCGTACGCCTCAACGCCGAGACGTGGGCGACCGTGCCAAGCTTCTCCGCCATGTCCCTGACGAGCGCCCGCACATAGGTGCCTTTGCCCACCACCGCCTCGAAGACCGCGTGGTCCGCGTCAGGCATCTCGACGAGGCGCAGGTCTTCAATATCCACCTCGCGGGGCTTCAGCTTCACCTCTTCCCCGTCGCGGGCGAGGTCATAGGCGCGCTCACCATTCACCAAGATCGCCGAGAATTGCGGCGGAACCTGCTCGATGGTCCCCGTAAAGTCAGGAAGGATCGCCTCGATAGCTGCGCGGTCAGGGCGGACATCTGACTCCTCAGCGACTTCGCCCTCGAGGTCATCGGTGGTGGTCCGAACACCCCACCGCGCGGTGAAGCGGTAGGTCTTGAGCCCGTCCTGCACGAAGGGGACGGTCTTCGTCGCCTCGCCGAACGCAATCGGCAGGATACCCGTCGCCAACGGATCGAGCGTGCCCGCATGGCCTGCTTTCTGGGCATCGGCGAACCAGCGCATCCGGGACACTGCCTCGGTGCTGCCGACATCGTAGCCCTTGTCGAGAATAAGCCAGCCGTGGACCTTCCGGCCCTTTTTCCGCCGCGCCATGCGCCTCGTCTCCAGACAAAAAGAAAGGGCCGGGGGCTATGCCCCAGACCCTCTTTCGTCAAGCGCTGGCGTGCCCGTTAGGCGCGCGGCTCAACATCATAGCCGTAGCTGCGCAGGAGGCGCGGCAGGTCGTTGGCGCTTTCGCGTTCATCCATCGAGGAGAGCACGGCGCGGTTGAACATGGCCGGCATGGTGAACCAGCTGCCGCCATCCTTCCAGCGCATGACAAGGCTCGGCTCAGCGCTTTCGGCAGCGAAACCGACCTCGAAATCCTCGTGCTCAAAGCCCGGGAACAGGCGGATGGTGGCTTCGCTCGAAACCAGCGGCGCGCTTGCAATCGGCGTGAGGCCGGTTACCGGCTCTTCTTCAACGGCGTCGGGCAGCGTGCCCTCGACCGAAGCTTTCACAGCCTCGAACTCCTGCTGGAGATCCGAATCGTCGTCCTTCTTACGCCGGAAAAACATGCCACCCTCCAAATGCCCTCACGCGAGCCCATCGCGCAGAACGTGTCTCTTTGCACCCTACGTTAACAATTCGAAGGGGTGAGCGCTAGGGCCGCCTGGCATTTATTCTGTCGCAGAATGTCACCGCGGATCGCGCAGCAACTCCGAGATGCGATCTGCGTGATCGAAGCTTTCGTCCTTGCGGAACCTCAGTTCAGGCAGGAACTTGAGAGCCAGCTTCGGGCCGAGCGCGTGACGGATCTTCGGTGCCGCAGCGTTCAACTTCTCCACAGCACCGTCGACATCGATCCCGCCTAGGGTCGTGACGAAGACGTTGGCGTGCTTGAGATCGGGCGAGGCCTGAACCTCGGTGACGGTGATGTTGAGCCCTTCGAGGGTCTGCTCATGGACTTCGCCGCGCTGGAGCGCCTGGGCGAGTTCGTGCCGGATCAGCTCCCCCGCGCGCAGCTGGCGCTGGGAAGGGCCTTTGGATGTCTGTGAAAAGCGTGATGCCATGGGAGGAGAGCTAGGCGCCGACTGCCCTTTTCGCAACCTGCGATGGAGATGCGCCTAGCGGACGTGGATGCCGCATTCGGCCTTGTCCGACGACGACCAGCGGCCAGCCCGGACATCTTCGCCGTCGCCCACCGGCCGGGTGCATGGCCAGCAGCCGATCGAGGGATAACCCTGCTCGACCAGGGGATGCTGCGGGATCTCGTGCAGCTCCATGTAAGACGCCACGTCGTCCCGGGACCAGCTGACCAGCGGGTTTACTTTGAAGTGCTTCCCGTTCCATTCGAACGCCGGAAGGCTCACACGCTCCCCGCCATGAAACGCCTTGCGTCCCGTGACCCAGGCTCCGAACCCGTCAAGCGCGGTCTTCAGGGGACGGACTTTCCTCAAGTCACAGCAGGCATCGGTATCCCGGCGCCAGAGGTCGCCATGCGGATCGATTTCAGCCGCCTCGCCCCCATCCGGCCGAATGTCCCGGACGTCCGTCAGGCCAAGCTTTGACGCCAGCTTCCGTCGGTAGCTCAAGGTCTGGGCGAAATGCTTCTGGGTATCGAGGAACACCACGGGTACGGACGGATCGACCCTGCTCGCCAGATGGAGGAGCACAGCGGACTCCGCACCGAAGGAGCTGACGAGCGCGATCTCCTCCGTGAAGGCATGGCGGATGGCATGATCGAGGATCGCCTCGGCATCCGCGCCGTGAAACTCACGGGCGAGGCGCCGGGCGCAGTCCTCTGGTGTCTCAGCGGCCGGGACAACCGCGAGGTGCGTGGTCATGCCTTGCCCCGCCTGAGCGCAAAGGCCGGCTCTTCCCGAACCGGGCGCTGATACGCGAACCGGTAGGAAGAGAGAGTCGCGCGGAAGTCTTCGGCGCGGCTTTCGTCGGTGATCTCGACCTTATCCGCACCCAGACGATGGAGCATCAATGCCTGGTCGGGGATGACGTGGCCCGCCACGCGGATCTCTCCAGTGAAACCGTGGCGCTCCCGCAGCACGCGCACTTGGGTAAAGGCGCGCCCATCCTTGAAAGCAGGAAGCTCCAGCCGGAGAGACGATACGCCTTCAAGAGCAAGCTCTTCCGTCATCAGATCAATATCATTGGCCAGCGCAAGATCGGCCTCTGGCGCTTCAGCGATGTCGCCGGCCCTAAGATCAAGCAGCTTCGGCATAGAGCGCCTCCTTGAAAGGTTCCGCGCCGAGGCGGCGATAGGCATCGATGAAGCGTTCGTCTGCTGACTGACGGAGATCGAGATAGCGACTGATCACGCGCTCGACGGCATCAACCACTTCGTCCGTAGAAAGACCACGCCCGACGACCTCGCCGATCGACGCTCTCTCATCGGCCGAGCCGCCGAGGGTCAGCTGGTAGAACTCCTCCCCTTTCTTATCGACGCCAAGAATCCCGATATGGCCCACATGGTGGTGCCCGCAGGCATTGATGCAGCCGGAGATCTTGATCTTCAGCTCACCGATCTCCGATTGCGCGTCGATGTCTTCGAAGCGCTCCTGGATACGGTTCGCCACCGGGATCGAGCGCGTGTTGGCGAGGTTGCAATAGTCGAGCCCCGGGCAGGCAATGATGTCGGACAAAAGCCCCGCATTGGCGGTCGCGAGGCCTGCATCATCAAGCTCCTGATAGACTGCATAAAGATCATCAAGCGCCAGATGCGGAAGGACCATATTCTGCTCATGGGTCGTCCTGACGTCGCTATAGCCAAAGCGCTCTGCGATGTCCGCAAGGACCTCGAGTTGCGTGTCCGTGATGTCGCCCGGAGGCGCACCCGTAGGCTTCAGCGAGACGGTCGCTGAGACATAACCTTCTTCCTTGTGCGGATGGAGGTTGTGCCTGACCCAACGGGCGAAATCCTTGTCTGACGCCAAAGCATTGTCGAAGGCTTCGCTCGCCCCTGCCCGCTCAGGCAAGGCAGGCGGTGCGAAATAGCCCGCAATCCGCGCGCGCTCTTCTTCGGGCAAGTCGATCGATCCGCCGGGGCCCATGGCGCGGAAGTGCTCGAACTCCCGCTCCACAGCGGCGCGAAAATCGTCGAGACCCATCTCGCTGACGAGGATCTTGATCCGCGCCTTGTACATATTGTCCCGGCGTCCGTAGACATTGTAGACGCGCAAGATCGCTTCGAGGTAGGACAGAAGCTCTGCCTGCGGAAGAAAATCGTGCAGCCATTCGCCGATCATGGGCGTTCGGCCTTGGCCACCACCCACAAGCACCTTGTAGCCCGGCTCGCCAGCATCGTTCTTCACGAGCTGGAGACCAATGTCATGGACCTGGATCGCGGCACGGTCATGCTCCGTCGCGCTCACGGCGATCTTGAATTTCCTTGGCAGGAAGGTGAATTCCGGGTGGAAGGTCGACCACTGACGGATCACCTCACAGGTGATGCGCGGGTCTTCGACCTCGCCCTGGGCAGCGCCTGCGAAGTGATCGGTCGTCGTGTTCCTGATGCAGTTGCCGCTCGTCTGGATGGCGTGCATCTCGGCCTCTGCGAGGCGTTCGAGAATATCCGGCGTGTCGGCGAGCTTCGGCCAGTTGAACTGGAAGTTCTGCCGTGTGCTGACATGCGCGTAGCCCTTATCATAATCCCGGGCGATCGAGGCCAGCACCCGCAATTGATCAGGGTTCAGCGTACCGTAGGGAACGGCTACCCGCAGCATATAGGCATGGAGCTGTAGATAGAGACCATTCATCAGCCTGAGCGGCTTGAACTCGTCCTCGGTGATCGCGCCTGAGACCCTGCGTTCGACCTGACGGCGGAACTCGGATACCCGGTCGCGCACGATGGCGCGGTCGATGTCGTCATAGCGGTACATGGGTCAGCGTTCCTCCGCCTGACGGCCGAACTCGGGATGGATGGTCGGGCCGCGGTCGCGGATCGTCTCGCGAAGCCGTCCGCGCCCTGACGGGCTGAGGTCCGGCTCGACATCCATAAGGTAGGGACCGACCGCCGCTTTTTCGTCAGCGAAAGCCTTCTCAAGTGCGGTGAGGGCATCGGAACCCTCCACCGCGAGTGCGTCAGACAGGTCCTCCGTCCAAAGATCACCCTTGGACCAATAGATGACCGCGCCGGTGAAGAGGTCATTGGCCGTGACCACTTTCAGGCCCTGGTTCTTCCCCTTCTTGACGCCGCCGGTGGCGATCTTCACGACGTCGGCGCTCATGCTGCAATCTCCTGCCTTGCCAGCGAAAGGAGCTCTTCGCCCTTCGCCTTCGCGGCGACATCACCAATCACAAGAAGTCCGGGTGCGGAGATCTGATCGGCCGCCTCGCCTAGCGTTGCGAGGTCCGCGCGAATAATCCGTTCGGTCGGCAGCGTTCCGTTGGCAATCACCGCTGCGGGGGTCGAGGCATCGAGCCCGCCGCGCATCAGGTCGGCTGCAACATCGCCTGCGCGCCGGACGCCCATATAAACGGCAATCGTTCCGCCTACGGAGGCCAGTGCCTTCCAGTCGATATCCGGCGCACCGCCGCCACCGGCTTCTGCGGTGACGAACGTTACCGACTGGCTGAGGCCCCGGTGGGTGAGCGGCAGCTCGGCCCGCGCGGCGCAACCCGTGGCTGCTGTGATGCCGGGAATGACCGATGCTTCGACTCCGGCGGCTTCGAGCACTTCCAACTCCTCGCCCCCGCGGCCGAAAATGAAGGGGTCACCGCCCTTGAGGCGGACGACACGCTTGCCCGCTTGGGCGAGCTCTACCATCAGTGCACCGATTTCAGGTTGGGGCAGCGCATGGTTCGCGCGCTTCTTGCCCACATAAATGCGCTCTGCATCCCGGCGGCAAAGCGCGAGGACTTCGTCAGAGACCAGCGCATCGTGGAGAATAACATCAGCCTCCTGACAGACACGCAGTGCCTTCAGCGTCAGGAGCTCAGGGTCACCCGGACCCGCGCCAACGATATGCACATGGCCCGGCGTCTCGCCGCGCAGCTCCTCCGAGAAGAGCGCTTCAGCACGGGTCTCATCGCGGGAGAGAACGGCATCGCTCGCTGCGCCCGAGAAGAACCGCTCCCAAAAGGCCCGGCGCTTCTGCGGCTCGAGGGCTTCAGCCACCCGGCCGCGCCGCTCCTTGGCGAAGGCGATCACCTCGCCGAGGCGCGCAGGCAGCATCGCTTCCAGCTTCTCCCGCAGCCTGCGCCCCAGAACTGGGGTTGCACCGCCTGTCGAAATGCCGATCACGAGGTCGCCTCGCTCGACGATCGAGGGGATCACCACATCGCAGAGGTGGGGCATGTCCACGGCGTTGACCGGCACCCCGTGGGCGCGGCCAAGCTTGGCGACGCGCTCGTCCTCGGCCTCGTCACCGGTTGCCGCGACCACCAGCCTGATATTTTCTCTAAAGGCGGTGTCACTTATTGGCTCGGTGCGGAGAATAAGACGGTCAGAGAGCTCACGAGCAAGGGGACCGTCCTCGGAGGCATGATAGGCCACGATCCGCGCGCCGGAGGGAAGAAGCAGCCGCGCTTTGCGCACGGCCAGTTCGCCTCCTCCGCTGATCAGCACCGTCTGCCCCTGAAGGTCCATAAAGGCCGGGAAGTACCGCATGATTAGAAAACCTATTCAATCTCGTTCGAAGCGCCTATGTGTGCCCGCCAGACCGGCAAGGCAAACGATTGTTCGTCGGGTATCGCGTTAGGTTTCCTCAAGGGCTACGATTTATGCGCAAGCTTCCTCCCCTCAACGCCCTCCGCGCTTTCGAAGCGGCGGCCAGGCACCTTAGTTTTTCTCGCGCAGCTGATGAGCTGTCCGTGACCCCCGGCGCGATCAGCCAGCAGATGCGGATCCTCGAAGGCTGGCTCGGCAGCCCGCTCTTCAAGCGCGACCCCAAGGGGCTGCAGCTGACAGAAGCTGGCATCGCTGCACTGCCGCACATGCGAGAGGGTTTCGACCGTCTCGCTACCGGAACGAGACTGATGCAGGCAGGCACTGGCCCATCAAAGATCACCGTCTCCGTAGCGCCGTCCTTTGCCTCGAAATGGCTGGTGCCGCGCCTCGACCAGTTCCAGGAGCAGCGGCCCGACCTCGATGTCTATGTCCACGCCGATATGGAGGTGGTGGATTTCGCCACCGCCGATGTCGACGTCGCCATCCGCTTCGGGAGAGGCAATTATGAAGGCCTGATGGCAGAGCGCCTCCTGACGGAGAGCATCGTGCCGGTCTGCGCGCCGGGCCTTCCCACCGAGGAAGCACCGCTGGAGAAGCCCGAGGATCTCGCGAACCACACGCTGATCCACGACGACAGCGAGCGCGACGGCGTGGCCAGCTGGGCCATGTGGCTGCGCGCTGCAGGGGTCGAAGCTGGCGGCGAGCGGGGCCCGCGCTTCAACCAGTCATCGCTGGTGATCGAGGCCGCCGTCGCCGGGAAAGGCGTCGCCCTTGCCCGCTACGCGCTCGCCGTCGCAGACCTAGAGGCCGCGCGTCTCGTGGTTCCTTTCGGTCACGAAACGCCTACGGACTTTGCTTATTGGGTCGTCTACCCGGAGGCGAAAGCCGCCCTGCCCGACGTGAAGGCGTTTATTGATTGGGTGAAGAACGAAGCCCGTCCGCTGGAGAAGCATCGCTGACGCCAGCCTTCTGGAGCTCAGGCTTCAGCCGTCCTGTCATGGCCAGGAAAAACATCCGGTAGTCGCTCATCAGCGACCAGAACGGGTAGGTGAAGGTCGCAGGCTTGTTCCGCTCCACGAAGGCATGGCTGACCCAAGCGAAGCCGTAGCCAAGGAGCGGCACGAGGAGGATCAGAAGCCAGTTGCCCGTGACCACCGCCGCGGCAATCGCGATCAGGCCGAGGCCTGTGCCGATGTAATGGTAGAGACGCGTGCCCGGCTTGGCGTGCTCACGCAGGTAATGGGGCCAGAACTGCTCGAAGGTCGTGTACTGCCGCATGGGTCACTCCTCCCGGTTTTTCCGGAAGGGTAGCAGGACCCGCGCGGTAGACCAATCAGGCGTCGTCGTCCTTCTTGCGGAACACCGCGAGAGCGAGGCCTGTGAGCAGTAGGCCGCCGCCGACAAACCCGACAAGCGTCGCGATGCCGAGGAAGACCGGGCCAACCTCTTCGTCCCCCGTCGCGGCGCCGATCTGCTGCCCGAAGAAGTAAAGGCCTGCGGCCACGAACAGGACGATGACGCCGGCGACCAGCATACCGCCGCGGCTGTTGCCGTCCTCCCGCCCAAGATGAGCGAGGAGCTTGGGGTCGATCGGCTGGCCTGACTGCGCCAGTGCCTTGATCGTTTCGTTGTTCGAACGAACCTTCATGAAGGAAAAGAACGATCCGATCAGGATGATCAGAATGACGAAGCCAAAGACTCCGATCGGTGCGCCGTGAAAGATATCCATTGCCGTCCCTCTCCCTAAAAGGCCGCTTCAACCTGACAGGAAGGTAAGAACCGTCTCAGCCCTGCGCAAGACTGCTTTGCGCTGGCTTGAGGCCGAGCTTCTGGAAGAGCGCGGCGTCGCTCTTTGGCTCGGGGTTCGGCGTCGTCAGGAGGGCGTCGCCGACGAAGATGGAGTTGGCCCCCGCGAGGAACGCCAGCGCCTGGGTCTCATCGGACATCTCTTCGCGTCCTGCCGAGAGCCTCACGACGCTTTCCGGCATGGTGATCCGGCAGACGGCAATGGTGCGCACAAGTTCAATCGGCTCGACGGGCTCGGCCATGGCCAAGGGCGTCCCTTCGATCTGGACCAGTGCGTTGATCGGCACGCTGCCGGGATGCTCGGGCAAGGTGGCGAGAGTGTGGACAAAGCTCACCCGGTCGGCGCGGGTCTCACCAAGGCCGAGGATACCGCCGCAACAGGTTTGCATCCCTGACTTCCTGACGGCCTCCAGCGTCTCGAGGCGATCCTTGAAGGTCCGTGTGGTGATGACTTCGGAATAGTGCTCTTCCGAGGTGTCGATATTGTGGTTGTAGAAATCGAGGCCCGCTTCCTTGAGTGCCACGGCTTGGGTCTCCGTCAGCATGCCGAGGGTCATGCAGGTCTCAAGCCCCATCTCCTTCACGCCGCGGATCATCTCCGTCAACGCAGGCATGTCCCGTTCCTTGGGCGAGCGCCACGCCGCACCCATGCAGAAGCGTGTCGCGCCATTTTCCTTCGCGCGCTTCGCGTCGGCCAGGACCTCATCCGTGGCCATCAGCTTGGAAGCCTTCAGCCCCGTGTCGAACTTCGCTGACTGGCTGCAATAGCCGCAATCCTCGGGACAGCCGCCGGTCTTGATCGAGAGGAGCTGCGCCGCTTCGATCTCGGTCGGGTCGAAGGTTTCGCGGTGGATGTTCGCCGCACGGAACAGAAGCTCCGAGAACGGAAGATCAAAAAGACCCGCGATTTCCTCGCGGGTCCAATCGGTTCTCACACTACGGGGTAGATCGAGCGGCATCGGGGGGAACTCCTGAAAACAGAAGTTCCCGCCTAGCCGATCAATCCTTCGGCGTCAGCTTGATAATACGGCCTTCGCCGCCGCGCTCGCCGCCATCCTCGATGAGGTAGACGAGGCCGTCAGGCCCTTGGACGACACCGCGGACGCGGTAGTCCATGTCGTAGCGTTCCTCTTCGCAGATATCGCGGCCTTCCTCGGCACAGTCGAAGGTCACCTTCACGAGAGCCTCAGAAGAGAGACCGCCGATAAGCGCTTCGCCTTTCCACGCAGGAAACTCGTCGCCTTGGTAGATCAGGAGCGATGAGGGGCTGATCGCAGGCACCCAATACTCATCCGGTGCGCGGAAGCCGTCGCCCTCGGAATGGTCAGGGATCGGATCACCTGAATAATGGTCGCCATTCGAAACGGTCGGGTAGCCGTAATTCTCGCCCTTCTCGATCTTCTGGAATTCATCGCCGTGGCGCGGGCCCATCTCGATTTCCCAGAGGGTACCCTCGGCGTCGAAGTCGATACCCAGCGGGTTCCGCATACCGATGGTCCAGATCTCCGCCGTCACGCCGCCCTGGTCGTAGAAGGGATTGTCCTCCGGGATCGAGCCGTCTGGGAAGACCCGCAGGATCTTGCCGAGGTTCATCGTCATGTCCTGGGCCGGGTCGAACTTCTGCCGGTCGCCCGAGCTGATGAAGAGATATTCGCCGTCAGGGGAGAAGTGGAGGCGGTGACCATAGTGACCCCGGCCCGTGGTGGTCGGGTTCTGACGCCAGATCACTTCGAAGTCGGAAATCGCGCCGGTCGACGTGTCGAGGGTGCCGCGACCCACGGCTGCGCCGCGCTTACGGCCTCGGGTCTTCTCCACGTAGGAGAGGTAGACCATGCCGTCGTCTGCGAAGTTCGGGCCGAGGATAACATCCCCAAGACCGCCCTGGCCGCCGAAATCGACCTCAGGGACGCCGCTGATCTCCATCGTCGTGCCGCCATCGGCGCTGACCCAGAGAAGTCTGCCATCCTTTTCCGTGACGAGCATGTTGCCGTCAGGGAGGAACGTCATGGCCCACGGATGATCGAGATCAACAATCGTCTCGGCATCAAAAGGGTGCGGGACGCCTTTGGGGACTTCCTGCGCATAAAGCGCCGTCGAGGCGAGAAGTGTCAGAAGCATGGGGTTCTCCTTGATCCTTGGTGTTAACTTAGGCCCGCGCCTGCCCGAAGCGAAGCGCGGTTATCAGCCCGTCAGAGCCCGCGATCAGGCTCCGCTTCCGCGAGCCCGAGAATGTCGAGGGCGAAGGCATAGTCCGCCGCCCGCTCCTTGATCCGCTCGAACCGCGCCGCAGAGCCGCCATGGCCTGCCGTCATGTTCATGCGGAGGAGGAACGGCCCGCCCTCAGCCTCATCCCGCAGGCGCGCGATCCACTTGGCCGGCTCCCAATAGGTGACCCGGTAATCGGTGAGCCCTCCGGTCGCGAGGACAGGCGGGTAGGTCTCGCCCGCGCGGATATTATCGTAAGGCGAATAGGCGCTGATCGTCGCGAAGGCCGCTTTGTCCGTGATCGGATTGCCCCACTCCTCCCATTCGGGCGGGGTAAGCGGGAGGCTGCCGTCAGAGATCGTGTTGACGACATCGATGAACGGCACCGCGCCGATGATCCCTCCGTAAAGGCCAGGATCGAGATTGACCGCTGCACCGACGAGGAGGCCGCCAGCTGATCCTCCGTATCCGACGATACGCCCGCGCTTGGTGATCCCTTCATCGATCAGGGCTTGAGCACAGTCGTTGAAATCGCGGAACGTGTTCTCTTTCTTCTCAAGCTTGCCGTCGAGATACCATTGGCGCCCCTTGGCCGAGCCGCCCCGGATATGCGCCACGGCGAAGACAGCGCCCCGATCGACGAAGCTCAGCACGTGGCTTGAGAAATCGTCATCAATATAGATCCCGTACGAACCATAGCCGTAAAGGACTACCGGCAGGTCGCCGTTGGGTGCGATGTCCTTCCTGCGGATCGTGACGAGGGGAATGCTCTCTCCGTCCCTCGCCTTCGCGTCGATGCGATCAACCACATAGGCATCGGCATTGTGACCTGACGGGATCTCCTGCGTCTTTCTCAGTGTACGGACGCGGGTGGCCATGTCATAGTCGAAGACCTGCGCTGGTTGCGCCGGGCTTTCGTAGGCATAGCGGATCGTGTCGGTTTCGAACTCGCCCCAGCCGATAAGGCTCAGGGAGAAGGCGTCTTCGTCCTGGCTCAGCTCATGCTCGCCGGTGCGGTCATAGCGGCCAACGATGATGCGGGGCTTGGCGTCGAACCTCTCCTCACGGACGATCCAGTCCTTGAAGAGCTCCACACCTGCAACGTAAGTCCCCGGCGTGTGAGGAAGCCAATCCTTCCAGTTCTCCCGGCCAGGCGACTCCTCCGGCGCGGTGACAATCTTGAAGTCCACCGCATCATCTGCATTCGTATGAATGAAGAGCGTGTCGTCCTTGTGATCGACGCTGTAGAGAACGCCTGACTTTCGCGCCTCGACCAGCTTCGGCGCAGTCTCCGGCGCATCCAGCGGCACGAGGTGCTCTTCGGACGTGTTCCCGTTACCGAGCGAGATCACCATATAGGCATCGGACGCCGTCTCGCCGATCGAGAGAAACATCTCGTCGCTCTCTTCTTCGTAGACGAGACGGTCACCCGACGGATCATCGCCGAGCAGGTGGTGCTTTACACGCTTGGGGCGCTGGTGATCGTCGCGCTCGACATAGAAGAAGCTTTTGTTGTCCTTGGCCCAGACGACACTTCCGTCGGTGGAGCCGATCTGGTCGGGGAGCTCCTCGCCTGTCTTCAGGTTGCGGACACGAATGTCGTAATATTCCGAACCCAGTGTATCGGTGGAGACCGCCAAGAGCTCATGGTCCCACGAGACATCGACGCCTCCGATGGAGTAGAAGTCCTTGCCTTCCCCCTCCTTGTCGCCGTCGAGCATGATTTCTTCGTCAGCGCCCTCTTCAGTGCGGCGGGCATAGACAGGGTACTGACCACCTTCGCGGTAGCGGGCATAGTATTCGTAAGGCCCGTCGCGCATCGGAACGGAGCTGTCATTCTCCTTGATCCGCCCACGCATCTCCTGGAACAGAAGATCCCGCAGCTTCTCGAGATGGTCCGTTTGCGCTTTATAGTAGGCATTCTCCGCCTCGAGATGCTCGCGCACATCGTCCTTGAGGACGGTGGGATCGCGCAGGACTTCCTGCCAATTGTCGTCGCGCATCCAGTGGTAGGGATCGATCCGCGTCTCGCCGTGCTGGACGGTTTCGAGCGGACGTTTCTCGGCCTTGGGCGCTTCGGACATGGGGACTCCTTGGACTGACGGAGGGGTCAGTTAGCCGGGTCCTCCGTCACTTCATAGGGCTTGAGCCGATCCGCCGCGCTGGTGAGGACCTTGTCGCCCACGACAGGCACCCGGAAGCTCTTCGTCTCGAACCCGACCCGGCCTGCGCGGGCTTCTTCGAGGAAGGCATCGCGCTCCTCATCGCTGCGGAAATAGATGCCCTGCTGGTCAAGCTCCTGCCACTGCCCTTCCGTCTGCCGGAAGAGGAGGAACGTCATGTACCCCCGCTCCTTCGGGTACTTGAAGATGATGGCTTCGCCTGCGGCAGGCATGGTCACGATGGCTTCCTCGCCGATCAGCACCTTGGCACGGATCGCCTCGAGGAGGGTCTCGGGGATCTCCATGTCATGAGGCCCGGCAATGATCGAACCGATATCGCCGGCATCTTCGAGGGTCGGCAGGCGATAGCCCGGCCGCTCACCGATATGCCTCGCCATGTCGGAAAGCTCGCCTTGCCCGGCCTTCAGCTCTTCAAAGGCAGCCTTGCCCTCGTCACCGAGATCATCGCGGAGATAGATGAGATCCGAGGGCGAGACCTCGCCCGGGGCCTCCTCCATGATCGCGAGCTGCGAGGCGACCGACCAGCTGTGCGGCTGGAAGAGCGGCGTCTGGATGAAGACAGCGACCACCAGAAGCACCCCCGACATGGCAATGTTGCCTTGGCGCAAGATCACCCAGCTCTCGCTGAGCGCTGCCGCCGCGTAGATCGGCGCGTAAAGCCCGATCACCGTCACTGCGAGAAGGGCTACGATCCTGTTAGGCGTGAACCCTTCCGCCCCGATGCGCATGGCGAGGCCATAGACCGCAAGCGCCATCACGAAGATCAGGAGAACTCCAAAGAGCCGCGAGGTCGCCGCAAAGAGAGGCGTCTGGGGCCGACCCTCATCAGCGACGATGGCGTTGATCATGACGATCGCCACAGCCGCTGCGCAGGTCAGGGTCGCCACAGGGCTCAACCCATCAAGGAGCGAGCCGAAGCCGCGGATCATCACCGCAGCGAGGAAGATGGTCAGGCAGGCCGCGAAAACCGGCGATGCGACGCGCAAGAGCGCCATCATGATCGACCGAACGGCGAGGACCGCACTCTCCCGCTGCCTGACGACACCGACGGCGACGCCCTGAAGGAGGCCTGCATAGGTCATGAAGAACCAGGGCTCGCCCATGAGGTCCCGCACGAAATCGAGCCCTATGAACGCAAAGAGCGCGGCGACGAGCGCGGCCAGCGCTGCGCCGACCAGAACGAAAGCCTGCGCGACGCCGACAATCGCCGGGATCGACCATGCGTCTGCGAAGAGCGGGCGATAGTCGAAGAAGCTGTTTCCCTTGGCCGAGGCCCTCAGGAAAGGCAGCAGCACGACGACAATCAGGACATTGGCGAGGAAGGGCAGCACCCCCTCCGACATCGCCCAGCCCTGGTAATGGCTCGCCATGTAGAAGAGCGCCGCCGTCAGGATGCCCACGCCGATCGCTGCAACGACGGCGCGAACGGTCTGCCCCTTGAGAACCGTCAGGAGGTAGGTGCCCCCCGCAAGCGAGATACCGAGGGCCAGCGCCACGAGCAGCGGCGGAAGGGTTTGCGACCCCTCGATCCGGTCGACTACCACCCAGAAGAGAAAGCCTACTGCAGCGCCCGGCAGTCCGAAGACTGTCATCAGGCTGCTTCCGCCCCGCGGGACCCGTTCGTCGAGTTCGACCTGCATCGCCTCTACCTCTTTGATCTCCTTTGGGAGCTAACCACGCTTCTTACCCGCAACAACAGCGCTGCGCAGCAGGTGAAGCAGGGGCTTGCGCTCGCGCAACGTGCGACGAAAAGAGCCGGGATGGCTCCCCGTTTCACGATCCGACCCGCTGGCCCTGCAGACGCCGAGACCCTCGCGAAAGTGGGGGCGGAGACGTTCAGGCAGACGTTTGCGCATCTCTATGACCCGAAGGACCTCGCAACCTTCCTCGCCAAGTCCCATTCGCCCGGGGCCTACCGGCAGCTCTTCGAAGATGGCGGCGCAGCGTGGCTGGCCGAGACGGAAGCTGGCGAGGCAGCGGGCTACGCTGTCGCCGGGCCCTGCACCCTCCCGGTGGACGACATGCCAGACAGCGCGGGCGAGCTTGGCAGGCTTTATGTCGACGAGCCGCATCAGGGGCACGGGCTTGGCATCGATATGCTGGAGATCGCTCTTTCATGGCTCGAGGAGCGGTATGACCAGCTCTATCTCAGCGTCTTCTCGGAGAACCTCGGCGCCCAGAAGCTTTACGCCCGTTACGGTTTTCGGAAGATCAAGGAGTATGACTACATGGTCGGCGACCATGCCGATCACGAGTTTCTTTACCAGCGCTTCTGACCACGCACTGCGCGGCCATACCGACTTGGATACTGGTCATACCGTAGCGATCCTGGACACAGGCGACCTTTCAGACAGCGCATAAACATTGACCTTCGGCCCTCAAAGCTAGGTACTACCCAACAAAGGAGAGCCCGATGACCGACCTGCGTATCTACTTCCATCCGCGGAGCCCTTACTCACGCCTCGGCCTGCACATTGTGCGGCAAGAGCGCCTCGCGGAACGGGCGGATCTGAGCGTGCATGTCTTCGAAGGGCCGCCCGAGGGCACGGCATTTCTCAATCCCACCGATTCAAAGCCGAAGCTCCGCTACATCCTGCAGGACGCGCCGCGAATGACATTGCGCGCAGGTCTGGCGATCGCGCCGCCTCTTCGGCCTGAACCGGACTACGCAGCGGGCATCGCCGCGTTCTATCAGGCGCGAGAGCAGGGCAAGGGGCTCGATTTCGCCATCGCGCTCTCCGACGCCCGCTGGGGCCGGAGCGCGGATATCGCCGATGAGAGCGTCCTCCAGGAATGCGCCGAGGAAGCAGGCGTCGAGCTTGGCGGCGGCACCGACACCGAAGCGCACCGGGCAGAAGACCGGGCGTGGATCTCGAAGGATCAGGTGTTCGGCGTGCCGTTCGCCGTCATCGACCGATCAGGCAAGACAGAGCCCTTCTGGGGTCAGGAACGCTTCGCACTTATCGCGGAGAGCCTTATCGAGGGCTAGAGGTCTGGACCCTAGTCATCCTCTCCGAGGGGCACACCGTAAAGCTCGAGCCGGTGATCGACGAGGCGGAAGCCGTGCTCCTTGGCGATCCGCTCCTGAAGGCGCTCGATCTCCTCGTTCATGAACTCGATCACCTCACCCGTCTTCACGTTGATCAGGTGGTCATGGTGGTCGTTTGAGGCTTCTTCGTACCGCGCCCGTCCCTGGCCGTCTTGGAAGTCGTGGCGCTGGACCACGTCATACTCCTCGAGGAGGCGCATGGTCCGGTAGACCGTGGCGATCGAGATGCGGTTGTCGATCTCCATGGCCCGGCGATGGATCTCCTCGACATCCGGATGATCGTCCGCAGCCGAAATGACCCTTGTGATGACACGCCTCTGGTCGGTCATGCGGAGGCCTTTCTCGGCGCAGATCTTCTCCAGGCGGTCCATCATTCATCTCCTTGGGCGAGGTCGAAGCGCATGATCGCCGCGTCTGACCCGTCGCTGTAATAGTTCGGCCGATTTCCGACGCGGGCGAACCCCGCTTTTCCGTAAAGGCCGAGCGCCGCCTTATTGGCGATGCTCACCTCGAGAAACAACCTCTGAGCGCCCGCGGCCAGCGCCCGCAGCTTGGCTTCCTCAACAAGGGCCATGCCGTCGCCTTTTCCGGGCAGCGTCGTGCCGACGGTCAGGATTTCAGCTTCGGGCCCGATCAGGCGCAGCGCGATGAAAGCGCGGTCCTCAAGGACGAGGATGAGATCATGAGAGCTGGCGATAGCACCTCGCCAGAAAGCCTCGTCCCACGGGCCGTCGGGAAACACTGTCCCGTGCAGCTTCGCGAGCAACACGGCGTCGTCTTCGGTCGCGCGACGGATGCTCACAGGGCGGGCTTGGAGGGCGGCTTGGCATCCGCGTCACGGAGGTAGAGGGTCTGGATCGCCCCTGAAGGAAGCGTCTCGATCAGGTCGAGCATCGCCTCCGCCAAAGGGGTCTCAATCGGCAGGACGTCGCCTTCGAAACCGCAAGCCGCAGCGCCATTGCCCGCCACCCTGTCGCGGCCGGAAAGCCACGCCAGCGCTTCCGTATAGGGGATCAGCCGGAGCTCGTCCTCAGGCGTACCGTCTGCGCCGAAGGCCTGGACGTAGGCTTCGCCGCGCCGCGCATCGACCGACACCGCCACAGGAAAACCAGCCGTTGCTGCGATGGCTTCGAGGGTCGTCACGCCCACTGTCTCCGCGCCGCTTCCGAGGGCGAGGCCCTTTGCGAAGGA
Source organism: Parvularcula mediterranea (assembly GCF_013085255.1). GTDB lineage: Bacteria > Pseudomonadota > Alphaproteobacteria > Caulobacterales > Parvularculaceae > Parvularcula > Parvularcula mediterranea. The sequence goes on along the minus strand of NZ_JABFCX010000002.1, from coordinate 1,008,276 downwards.
GATCCCGACCCGCTGGCCCATGAAGGAGCCGGGGCCAACAGTGACCCCGATCCGCTTGATCGCTTCGGGCTCAATCCTGGCCTCGAAAAGAACGTGCCGAAAGGCTGGCCCAATCCGCTCGGCATGGCCGATACCAATCCGGTCCGATACCGAAACGGTCGTGCCGTCCTCGAGCCTCACACCAAGCGTCAGGGCCTTTAGGCATGTGTCGATGACGAGGCTGGCCAAGGCTGGCTCAGGCGACGGCTTCGACGGATTGCACCTCGGGGACGTAGTGCTTGAGGAGGTTCTCGATGCCGCTCTTCAGCGTCATGGTTGAGCTAGGGCAGCCCGCGCAGGCACCTTGCATCGTGAGGAAGACGATGCCGTCACCGGGTTCGAAGCGGTGGAAGATGATATCGCCGCCATCCTGCGCCACGGCGGGACGGACGCGGGTGTCGAGGAGCTCGATGATTTGCTCGACCACTTCGCGATCCTCGCCTTTATAGTCCTCGACCGACGTCACACCCTCAGCGGCCGTGCTGGCGCGCTGGTCTACGACCGGGATGCCGGCGGCGAGAAAGTCCGCAATGGTGCCGAGAAGCGCCGGCTTCAAAGGCTCCCAATCGACCGTCTGGTCCTTCGACACCGTCACGAAATCCGCGCCCAGATAGACCGAGACCACCCCGTCCACATCGAACAGCGCCGCTGCGAGAGGCGAGATCTTCGCCGCCCCGGGCGTGGGGAAATCCATGCCCAGCTCGCCCGGTCCCAGCACAGGCTGGTCAGGCAGGAACTTCAGCGAATTCGGGTTCGGCGTGTCTTCGGTGCGAATGAACATGACCGGGAGATGGCCGCTCGCGGGCCCCGGATCAAGCCGCATTCCAGAAGGCCGATCAGGCCTCGCAGCGAAAGGCTATCTCGGCCCTGGCAGCATCGCTCGCGGCCTCGCTTCCAGAGACCGCAACCTCCAACGTCTCGGCATCGAAACCACCGCTTCCCTCAAGCGTTCTCTTGAGAGATGCCTCGCGCCGGGTCCGGTTCTGCTCGCCATCATCGCCACCGGGACCTGAGGACAGGGTCGCATCGGCATAGAGCGTACCCGCGCAGACCGCCCGCGCGCGCTTGGCACGGCTCGATATCCGCGCCGTGTCGAGGGCAGAAAGCGATTGCTGGTCTTCCGAAAACACGAGGGAAAGCCCGAAGTCCTGGGGCTCGGGCCGCGCAGCATTTGCGCGGGCCGCGTTGCAGTAGAGCTTCGCATCGACCCGCCTGTGGAGCGCTGCCGTTTCACTATCGATGCCTTTGAACTTAGGCTGCTCACGCCCATAGCCCGCTCTGCGGATATCGCCCTTCTGGGTTGCCCAGAGGTCTTCGACCATCACGTCGGCCACCCGCGATGCCCGCTCCCGGCTGATGTCCAAGGACGAGAAGCGGTCGCCAAAGAAATCATCATGGCCCTCAAGCTCGATGGAAAGAGCGCCTTCGCACGCTTCCCACGCGCTCAGCATCGACTTTTCGATCGTGAACCGCTCCGGCACCTGGGGTTCCGATGAGCCGTGGCCGAAATAGACCGAGAAGCTGTAGGTCTCCCAGAACGGCGGCGCACGGCGCTTGGCTTTTTCCTCTTCATCGACGAGCAGCTTCCTTGGGGACTTCTCGCCGAGAATTTCAGACCGCGGCCACCGCGTGTCGCAGAAGGTCTGACCAACGACCCTCCTGTTCTGAGCCCAGGCGAGAGGCCCCTCGGACCGGACATCAGGCGCCCGGTTCCCGACCGACCCATAGGAAACCACCCCCCACATGCCGACCTCGTCATAAAGGTGGCGCGCGACGGCCTCAGCGCGGTCCCAACCCAGATAGTACGCTGCCTGCTCCTCTGAACGCTGGTCGTCGTGGCCCACGGCACGAATATGGAGGTCGCCCTCGCAAGCCTTCGCCGACGCCTCGTAAGCCTCCGAGATGCGGCGTTTGGAATAGTCTGACAGGGTGTCCGAGCCGGTGTCGAAATAGACTTTGAAGCCAGCCATTTCGTACCGATCAGGAGGGAGCTTGCTCAGCTCATCGGAGCCCATGGTCTTGAAGGTCTCATTAGCGGCGCGCCGCTCCGCGTCCACCTCTTCCACGAAGGCCTGGATCTCGTCGCCGAAGAGATAGGACAAACCCGCCGCCGTAGCGATGAGAGCGATAAGCCCGCTTGCGCCCTTGAGAAGGCCACCGCCCCTGCGCCCGCGGTGCCCAGTTTCGTCAAAAGGATCAGCCGCCCTGCGATTGCTGCTCATCTTGCCCACTCCCTAAAGCCTTACGTTCCTCACGCAGGGCGACCTTGTCCAGAGACTATTCGCTGGCCCGCCGGACGCTAGATGAACGGGTCAGCGGCTGTGAACGGGCTCACTCTCGATGTTTCCAAGCGACCTCAACGACTTGCCGAAGTTCATCCTCGACCAGCTCGGTCGCGGCTCTGCCGACGCCAAATCGCCTTTTCATTGGCCGACCCTTGGGACCTCCGATCCCCACGGCGCTCCGCGGATGCGGACCGTCGTCCTGAGGCGCCTCATCCGCGAGGAGAGGCAGCTCATCATCTACACCGACCGGCGCGCCAAGAAGGTCGCCGAGCTTGAAGCGAATGCTGCGGCAGCCATCCATGTCTATGACACTAGGCACCGGACCCAGCTCCGGCTCGCGGGCGTCGCCGAGACCCTGACGGACGGCCCTCTCCACGACGAGGCGGTCAAGCGGACAGGGCAGGCACAAGCCGCCGATTTCGTGCGCTCTCCCGCCCCGGGGACCGCGATTGATGTAAAGGACGGCTTTGATCAGAACCCTGACGATCTGCGTGAAAATCTCGCCGTCATCCTTTTCACCTTCCATCGAGCAGAACTCCTCCACCTCGGAGGGGAGGCCCCGCGGCGCGCCCTTGTGAAGTTTTCGGTTGAACCGCCGGAACCGACGTGGCTGGTGCCTTAACACAACCGGAGCTAAGGCGCGCAGATGGCCGACGATACAACGACAAAGTTCACCGACGAGGAAGCGCTTGATTTTCACCGCAAGGGGAAGCCGGGCAAGCTAGAGGTTACGCCGACAAAGCCGATGGCGACGCAGAGGGATCTCTCCCTTGCCTATTCGCCTGGCGTGGCCGTGCCCGTGAAGAAAATTGCGGAGGACCCGGACAGCTCCTATGAGCTGACGACCCGCGGGAACATGGTCGGTGTCATCTCGAACGGCACAGCAATTCTCGGCCTTGGCAATCTCGGCGCGCTGGCATCGAAGCCGGTGATGGAGGGCAAGTCGGTCCTCTTCAAACGGTTCGCGGACATCGACTCGATCGACCTCGAGGTCGACACCGAGGACCCTGATGCTTTCATCAACGCGGTGAAGCACCTCGGCCCATCCTTCGGCGGCATCAATCTGGAGGATATTCAGGCCCCTGACAGTTTCTACATTGAAGAGAGACTGAAGGAGCTGATGGACATTCCCGTCTTCCACGATGACCAGCACGGCACTGCGATCATCGCGGCGGCTGGCCTCATCAACGCCTGCGACATCACCGGGCGGAAGATGGGTGAGATTAAGGTCGCAGTTTCGGGCGCGGGCTCGTCGGCAATCTCGGTCGTCAGCCTACTGAAGACCCTTGGCGTCAAGCACGAAAACGTCCTCATGTGCGACCGGTCGGGCGTCCTCAAGCCAGGCCGCGACAAGCCGATGAACCAATGGCAGTCGGCTCATGCGGTGGACACGGACAAAGAAACCCTTGCGGATGCCATGGACGGCGCAGATGTTGCTATCGGGCTCTCCGCGGCAGGGGCCTTCACCAAGGAGATGGTCCGTTCGATGGCTTCGAACCCGATCATCTTCGCCATGGCCAATCCGACCCCTGAAATCACCCCTGAGCAGGTGGCCGAAGTGCGCGGTGACGCCATCATGGCGACGGGGCGCTCGGACTATCCCAACCAGGTGAACAACGTCCTCGGTTTCCCCTATATCTTCCGCGGTGCGCTCGATGTGCGTGCACGGACGATCAACGAGGAGATGAAGGCCGCGTGCGCCCGCGCTCTTGCTGACCTCGCCCGGGAGGATGTTCCTGACGAGGTCGCCAACGCCTATGGCACGCGGCTCCAGTACGGTCCCGGCTACATCATCCCGACGCCGTTCGATCCGCGTCTCATCTCCCGCATCCCGCCTGCCGTGGCCAAGGCAGCCTGCGAGACCGGCGTGGCGCGTAAGCCGATCACGGACTTCGACGCCTACCAGCAGCAGCTGGCCACCCGGCTTGATCCGTCTGCGGCGTTTCTCCAGAAAGTCTATGCGTCGGTCCGCTCGTCCGAGACCAAGCGTATCGTCTTCGCCGAGGGTGAGGAGGAAGCGGTCATCCGCGCCGCCTATAACTTCCAGCAGCAGAACCTCGGACAGGCCATCCTCATCGGGCGCGAGGACATGGTCCGCCGCTCGATGGACAAGCTGGGCCTGACCGGCAAACACGAGATCGAGATCTGGAACGCCCGGGAGTCCGCGCAGACCAAGCGGTATACCGACTATCTCTACGGAAGGCTCCAGCGTCACGGCTATCTCGAGCGGGATTGCCGCCGCCTCGTCAATCAGGACCGGAACGCCTTTGGTGCCTGCATGCTCGCCTGCGGTCATGCTGACGGCATGGTGACCGGCGTCACCCGCCACTATAATGTCGCCCTCCGCAACGTGCAATTTGCCCTCGACCCGCGCCCGGGTGAACGCCTGATCGGTATGTCGGTGATCCTCGCGAAGGGCCGGACAGTCTTCATGGCTGACACTGCCATTGCCGAGTATCCGACGTCGGAGGAACTTGCAGACATCGCTGTTCAGTCAGCGCACGCTGTTCGCCAGCTCGGCTTCGAACCGCGAGTTGCTTTTGTCAGCCACTCGAACTTCGGCAATCCGAACACCGAGCACATGCGCCGTATCTCCGACGCCGTCCGCGTCCTCGACCAGCGGCCAGAGATCGACTTTGAGTATGAAGGCGAGATGACCCCGCGCATGGCGCTCAACGAACGCCTCCGCGATATCTATCCCTTCAGCAGGCTGACGGGTGACGCGAACCTCCTGATCACACCGGGCCTGCACTCAGGGGGCATTGCTTCGAAGCTCGTCTCCGAGATCGGCGGCGCGACGGTGATCGGGCCAGTGCTCATCGGCCTCTCGAAGCCTGTACAGATCGTCCAGACGGGGGTGCAGGTCGGGGACATCATGACCCTCGCCGCCATCGCCGCCTACGAGCTCGACACCGAGCACCGCGAATGGGCCAAGACCGGCCTCGCTGCCCAATAGGCAAGAAGGGCACCGGACCCAAGAAACAAAAAAGGCCGCCGAGCGATCAGCTCAGGCGGCCTTTTTTTGATCTTGGTCGCGACCTTACTGGGGCGCGCGTTTCGCTAGGATCCGCTGCAGCGTCCGGCGGTGCATGCCGAGGCGGCGCGCCGTCTCGGACACATTGTGCCCGCAGAGCTCGTAGACCCGCTGGATATGCTCCCAACGCACCCGGTCGGCGGACATCGGGTTTTCCGGCGGCTCAGGCATGGCGCCTTCACGCTGGAGGAGCGCCTTCTGGACATCGTCGGCGTCGGCGGGCTTGGCGAGATAGTCGATGGCGCCGGCCTTCACCGCAGCGACAGCCGTCGTGATGTTGCCATAGCCGGTCAGCATGACGGCACGGCTGTCCGCGCGCTCTTCATGGAGGAAGTTCACGACATCGATGCCGTCCCCGTCCTCAAGCCGCAGGTCGACCACCGCGAAAGCGGGGGCCTTGTTCCTGATGGCAGATTTCGCCTCGAGCACCCCTTCGGCGAGGGTCACCTCGAAGCCGCGCTTTTCCATGGCCCGGCCGAGCCGCGTGCGGAACGGCTGGTCGTCATCGACGATCAGGCAGCTCGCGTCGCCGGGAATGGTCGCTGGTGCAGTTTCACTCATGTTGCGTAAGCCTCTCCAAGAAGCGTGTTTTCCCGTGATTTAGTTCCTTCGGACAATTCGGCCAGCGGCCAGGACACGGTGACCCATGCGCCGGTGCGGTCCTGATTGTTCCCGAAACGCAGGACACCACCGGTGCGTTCCAACAGCGTCTTGGCGATGAAGAAGCCAAGGCCAAGCCCGCCTTTTGCGTTCTCACGCCTGCCACTTGAGCCAGGATAGGGCTCGCCGAGGCGCATCATGGTCTCGTGGGGAATGCCCGGGCCATCATCGCTGATCGTTACGTCGAGCTGTCCGTCGCGCCACATGGCCGAGATCTCCACGTGGGAGCTTGCGTATTTGTTGGCGTTCTCGATCAGGTTCCTGAGGCCGTAAATGATCTCAGGGCGGCGCTGTAGCTTTTCGGGGAGCGCGCCGCTTTCGGGATCGAAACGGAAGCTCACCCGATCCTCCTCGTCCTGCATGAACGGCCTCGCCGCCTCGCGCAGAAGAGCATCGAGGGAGATGACGTTATGCACCATGTCCCCGGCCTGCCCCGCCTCGGAGAGGCGTTGCAGGATGCGCTGGCAGCGCTGGGTCTGGGAGATGAGAAGGCTCGCATCTTCCTTGAGGGGGCCATCGGGCAACTCGCGCTCCATCTCCCGTGCAGTGACCTGGATCGTCCCAAGAGGGGTGCCGAGCTCATGCGCCGCTGCCGCCGCCAGCCCATCGAGGGCCGTCAGGCGTTCCTCGCGGCTCAAGGCCATTTGCGTGGCCGACAGGGCTTCGGTGAGCTTCGTCCGCTCCCGCGCCACCCGGTAGGCATAGGCCGAGGTGAACCCGACCCCCATCACGAGGGCGATCCAGATACCGATATTGTAGATCTGCGGCAGGCTGAAGCCGTCTTCGGTGCGCCAGGGCAGCGGATAATGCCAGATCGACAGCACCGTGTAACAGGCCACGACCAAAGCGATCACGCCAAGCGCCATGCGCCTCGGGACCGAACTCGCCGCCAGCATGGCCTGCATGATCAGCCACAGGGCGAAGGGGTTCTGGACCCCGCCGGTGAGGAAGAGGATCGCTGAAATCTGGAGCGTATCGAAGCTCAGGAACGCCACGATTTCCCTGTGCGACAGAGGTCGTGCGGGGCTGAAGCTCAAGGTCGCGTAGAGGTTGATCCAGACCGCCGCCGCGACGGCGAGCAGGACGGGCGCCAAGGGGAGCTCGAAGCCGAAGCCGAAATGGACGGTGACGAGAACGACCATCTGGCCGATCACGGCGAACCACCTGAGGCCGGTCAGTGTCCCCTGACGAAGAACAGACGGGTTGTCGAAAGCGTGCGGTGTCATCAAAGGCTCCTTAGCGCCCATCACCGACGGAGAGTTAGGCCCATGGACACTATGAAGCACCTCATTGCCGGTCTTTGCGCAGCAGCTCTGCTCGCAAGCTGCGCCGACGAGCGACCGATAGCCGGTGAGATCACCCTCAACGAAGCCTTCTCAGCCGAGTTCGACCTCGTGGATATGTATGGCGAGGACGCCACCGACGAACGTTTCGAAGGCAAACCGATGCTTATATACTTCGGCTTCACGAGCTGCCCCGACGTTTGCCCCGCAGCGCTTGGCGTGCTGACCGCGACCCTCGAGGAGATGGGCAAGGATGCAAGCGGGCTCCAGCCACTCTTCATCACGGTCGACCCCGAGCGCGACACGCAAGCGCGCCTCGTCCAGCATCTCTCCTTTGACGAGCGTATCCTCGGCCTCACAGGCGACGAAGAAGCCATCGAAGCAGCCATGAAAAGGATGCGCGTCTTTGCCGCCAAGGTACCTCTGGAGGACAGCGCGGTCGGCTACACCGTCGATCACCAGTCGATGTTCTTCCTCACGGACGAGAACGGCAGACCGATCAGAGCGTTTAATGACAGCATCGCCCCTGACGTCTTTGCGAAGAGGTTGAAGGCGTTCCTGTAGGCTTCGATACGTTTCGTATACGGTTCTTGCTAAATTCTGTGGTCTCGTGTTGCATCGCACGGGTCTTAGGGACGGCATTCGGGAAGCATTATGATCTACTCGGCTTATGAAGCGGCGCACCAGCTGATGGCGCCTGTCCGGCAGGCGGCCCGTGCGGCTGCGAGCGTCGTCGATAGTCCTGCCAATCTCTTCCGCGATAGCTGGGGAAGCCGCGCCTATATCGCGGGGCACAATGTCTTCGAAATGGCGACCCGCCGCTACGCCAAGCCCGAATGGCGCCTCGACACGACGACGATCGATGGCACCGAAGTCCCGATCACCGTCGAAACCGTGCTTGAGAAGCCGTTTGGCCGCCTCATCCGCTTCCGCCGCGACCCTGCCGTTCTTGCGGGCATCAAGGGTTACGAGCCCCAGCCCCGCGTCCTCATCGTTGCGCCGATGTCGGGTCACTATGCGACCCTCCTGCGCGGCACGGTCGAAGCCATGCTGCCGGGCCATGAGGTCTTCATCACCGACTGGACCGATGCCCGAGACGTGCCTGTCCTCTTCGGTCGTTTCGACCTCAACACATATATCGACTACCTGATCGAGTTCATCCGCATGATCGGTCCGGGTGCCCACACCATGGCCGTCTGCCAGCCGGGCCCACCGCTCCTCGCCGCCTGCTCGATCATGGCCGAGGAAAACGATCCCTGCCGCCCGCGCACCATGACCTTCATGGGCTCTCCGATCGACGCGAGAAAATCCCCCACGGTCACGAACATTCTCGCCGAGCAGAAGGCGTTCGAGTGGTTCGAGGAGAACATGATCCAGACCGTGCCTGCCCCCTATGGCGGCATGACGCGCAAGGTCTATCCGGGCTTCATCCAGCTCTTCAGCTTCATGTCCATGAACATGGAGCGCCACGTGAATGCCAGCTTCGACTATTACGGCAACATCCTCTCCGGTGAGGATTTCGCGGCGAAGAAGCACGAGGTCTTCTACGACGAGTATCTCGCCGTCTGTGACATGACCGCGGAGTTCTACCTCCAGACGATCCACGACGTGTTCCAGGAATATCTCCTGCCGCGCGGGCTCTTCACCCATAACGGCAAGATCGTGGATCCCTCGAAGATCACCGACATCGGCCTGATGACCGTTGAAGGCGAACTCGACGACATCTCCGGCATCGGCCAGACCCAGGCTGCCCACGACCTCTGCTCGAACATTCCGCAAAAGGACCAGCTCGACCACGTCCAGAAGGGCGCGGGCCATTACGGCGTCTTCAACGGCTCGAAATGGCGGAACGAGATCCAGCCCAAGCTCGCCAAGTTCATCCTCGAGCGCTTCAGCGTCGAGGAAGAGCGCGAGATCCTTCGCGGCCACGGCCTGAAGGTTGTCGGCGGTCGCGAGCAGGGGGTGGCGTGAGCCCCCTGGGACCACAGCTGCGATGAGAGAGGGGCGGTGACAGGCCCCCCGCTCCGGCCTAAGCCCGGGCCATGCCGAAGCACGCTCCCCTGAACGAAGACAGCCGCCTCTATCTGATCGACGGCTCCGCCTATATCTTCCGCGCTTTCCACGCGCTGCCGCCCCTGACGCGGAAGTCGGACGGCATGCCGATTGGCGCAGTGTCGGGCTTCTGCAACATGCTGTGGAAGCTTCTCTCCGATGCGTCCAACGACGCCGTCGAGCATATCGGCACGCCAACCCACTTCGCGGTGATCTTCGATCATTCAAGCTATTCCTTCCGCAACGATCTCTATGCGGATTATAAGGCGAACCGGGACGAGCCGCCCGAGGACCTGCGCCCGCAATTCTCCGTTATCCGCGACGCCACCCGCGCCTTCGGCCTTCCGTGCAAGGAGGAAGAGGGCTTCGAGGCGGACGACATCATCGCCACCTACGCCCGCGAGGCGTCGGAGAGGGGCGCCGAGGTCGTCATCGTCTCCTCGGACAAGGACCTGACCCAGCTGGTCACCGACAAGGTCGTGATGTTCGACCCGATGAAGAACAAGATCATCGACACCGATGGCGTGATCGAAAAGTTCGGTGTCGGCCCTGAAAAGATGATCGACCTCCAGGCGCTGATGGGCGATTCCACGGACAATGTCCCCGGCGTTCCCGGTATTGGCCCCAAGACTGCAGCGACGCTTCTTGACGAGTACGGAACGCTTGAAGAGCTTCTCGAGCGCGCCGAGGAGATTAAGCAGAAGAAGCGCCGCGAAACGATCATCGAGAACGCCGACGCCGCGCGCATTTCGAAGAAGCTCGTCACCCTCGACGCTCACATGAAAGATATCGAGGGCCCCGAGGAGTTCGGCCTCGCCCCCTTCGACCATGGCAGGCTCGTCGCCTTTCTGGAGGAGATGGAATTCAGCACGCTGACAAGGCGTGTCCGCGACGATGGCGGAATTTCCGAGCCGAAAGCCACACCGGGCGCAGCGCCCGCTGCTGACAGCCCCATCGACCCCTCCGCCTACAAGGCGATCTTCAAGATGGATGAGCTCGAAGCCTTCATATCTCGCGCGCAGGACTATGGCACCCTCGCCGTCGACACCGAGACCGACAGCCTCAATGCCATGCGCGCTCGGCTGGTCGGCATCTGCCTCGCCGCAGCGCCGGGAGATGCGATCTATATCCCGCTTCTTCATGGTACGGACGGCCTCGACCTTGGCGACAGCGAAGGCGAGAAGCAGCTCGATACCAATGAAGTGCTCGATGCGCTGGAGCCAATCTTCAACGACCTATCGGTTATGAAGGTCGGCCAGAACCTCAAATATGACCTCGTCATCCTGAACCGCCACGGCGCGACGCTCAGCCCCTGCGATGACACCATGCTGATGTCCTATGTCCTTGAGAACGGGCAGAACGGTCACGGCATGGACGAGCTGGCCGAGAAGCACCTCAGCCATGGCTGCATTCCGTTTACGGAGCTTGCAGGCAAGGGCAAGGCCCAGAAGACCTTCGACCAGATTCCGATCCCTGACGCCACGAAGTACGCCGCCGAAGACGCAGACGTGACCCAGCGCCTCGGGCAGACCCTGAAGGGTAAGCTGATTGGTGACAGTCTTCTCTCTGTCTACGAACGGATCGAGCGTCCCCTCGTCCCTGTCATCGCGAACATGGAGCGCGAGGGCATCAAGGTCGACCGCGAAGAGCTCTCCCGCCTCTCCTCCGAATTCGCCCAGAAGATGGCGATGTTTGAGGACCAGGCCCACGAAGCAGCTGGCGAGAAATTCAACCTCGGCAGCCCCAAGCAAATCGGCGAGATCCTCTTCGGCAAGCTCGGCCTGCCGGGCGGCAAGAAGACCAAAACCGGTGCATGGTCAACGAGCGCTGACCTTCTCGACGAGCTTGCTGCTGAAGGTCATGAGGTACCCAAGGCTGTCCTTGGCTGGCGGCAGATGTCGAAGCTCAAGTCCACCTACGCTGATGCGCTGGTCGCCGCGATCCATCCCGAGACCGGCCGTGTGCATACGAGTTTCTCCCTCGCCACGACGACGACGGGCAGGCTCTCGTCGAACGACCCGAACCTTCAGAACATTCCTATACGGACAGAAGAAGGCCGAAAGATCAGGAAGGCCTTCATTGCGGAGAAGGGCAACCTCATCGTCTCCGCCGACTACTCCCAGATCGAGCTCAGGCTCCTTGCTCATATTGGCGATGTCCCGGAACTGGCGCGAGCCTTCAATGAAGGCATCGACGTGCACGCTCTGACGGCATCAGAAGTCTTCGGTGTACCCCTTGATGAGGTGACGTCCGATCTTCGGCGCTCAGCCAAAACGATCAATTTCGGGATCATCTACGGCATCTCGGCCTTTGGCCTCTCCTCGCGCCTCGGTATCGAGCGGGGTGTCGCCAAGGACTATATCGACGGCTACTTTGCCAAGTTCCCCGGCATCCGTCGGTACATGGACGAGACCATCGCCTCGGCACGTGAGCTTGGCTACACCGAAACCGTCTTTGGACGGAGGGCCCATATTCAGGGCATCACCGCGAAGCAGCCCAACATGCGCGCCTTCGCCGAACGCCAAGCCATCAATGCACCGATCCAAGGCACCGCTGCCGATATCGTCAAGCGGGCGATGGTCCGTGTCCCCCCAGCGCTTGAGAAGGCTGGGCTCAAAGCGAAGATGCTCCTTCAGGTCCATGACGAGCTGGTGCTCGAATGCCCGGAAAAGGAAGCGGACAAGGTCTGCGAAATCGTCCGCGACGTCATGATGAACGCCCCCCACCCGGCGGCCGAGTTCTCTGTCCCGCTCGAAGTCGAGGCCAACGCTGCTCCCAACTGGGAAGAAGCTCACTAGGGTCCACTCCTGCTTCATCACGCGAATGGGGCCGCTTCTCCTCTTTCGCGAAGCAGCGGGAACGGCTAGCGCGCCGGAAGATCAAGAGGAGAGCATCATGTCCGAGCTTGTCGGCCGTTTCCTGAGCTTCGAGGAGCACCTTGGCCGGGGCCTCGTGAAGTTCGTCTATTACGTGCTCCTGTTCCTTCTCGTGGTGACCACGCTCTTTGGGCTCGGCTCGGCGGTCTACATGATGTTCGCCAAGGCCTTCTGGCCGAACCTGTGGCAGTTCCTCGTCTTCATTCCGCTGAGGTTCTTTGTGGCGCTCCTCCTCCTGAGGGTCGGCGCCGAGGTCGTGATCGCTGTCCTCTCGATCGACGACAATCTGCGGGGCGAGAGCGCGTCCCCTGACAGTCTCTCGACAGGTCTCAACCCGGTGGCCCCGCCAAAGGCTGCGCCCACGATGAAGAACCCCGCTCCCCGTACCGCTAGGGACGAGGAACCGAGCGAAGGCGACAAGTCTGATGAGCCTGAAGAGAGCTCTTCCGAGGACGAAACGACCAAGCCTGAATAAGACTTAGCCCCAAGGGCCCTTAGGCTGGCGCGGGGTGGGCTTAGACGCCTCCCAGGGCGAAGCCTGCATGCCGCCGCCCATTCCCATGAGCTTCTCGATCCGTGCCTCGATTGGCGGGTGGGTCGAAAAAAGATTGGCAGCACCGCGGCCTGACAGCGGATTGACGATCATCATCTGGCCAGAGGCAGGGACGCGCTCGGCTGGCGGCATGGGGATCTTCGCCGCGCCGCCGGAAATCTTGGCAAGCGCCGAGGCGAGCCAGTCTGGCCGCCCGCAAATCTCCGCACCGCGCTTGTCAGCCTCGAACTCACGGGTCCGGCTGATCGCCATCTGGACGAGGCTCGCCGCAATCGGCGCCACCAGCATGATCGCGATGAGGGCGAACGGGTTCGCCCCCTCCCGCCTTCCGCCGAAGAAAAAGGCGAAGTTGGCAAGGGCCGAGATCGCGCCCGCAAGGGTCGCTGTCATCGTCATGGTCAGGGTATCGCGGTTCTGCACATGCGCGAGCTCATGGGCCATCACGCCGAGAACCTCCTCTTCGGTGAGCATGTCGAGCAGCCCCCGGGTCGCAGCGACTGCAGCCTTTTCAGGGCTGCGGCCTGTGGCAAAGGCGTTCGGCTGGGCCTGGTCGATGATATAGACCTTGGGCATCGGCATACCTGCACGGCCCGCGAGCCCGGCGACGCCCTCAGCGTAGCGCCGAAGCCTCGGGTCGCGCTCGTCAGGCAGGACCTCCCGCGCGCCATACATCCGGAGGACGATCTTGTCGGCATTCCAGAATGCGAAGAGGTTGCTGAGCCCGGCAAAGGCCAAAGCCAGCACCATGCCGCCGCGCCCGCCAATGAGCGCGCCGATGACGCCGAAAAGGGCCGTCATCGCGGCCATGAGAATGAAGGTTCGAAGATTTGCGGTCATTGGTCCAAGAGACGTTTCGGATCAGAGGCCTAAATGTGGGCTCCCCGACGCGATAATAAAGAGGAAGGACTTCCCATGAGCGAGAACGACGCGCCTCAAACCGAAACCGAGGAACCCGTCCCCACCACAGAGGACGGCATCCCTCTCTACGCCAACGGCAGAAAGCTGTCGGACATGGAGATCGAGATCCTACGCGAGGCAAAAGCCCGCCGCGATGCGATCGACGCCCGCGCTGATGTGCCGAAAGAGATTGACGGCGGGGACCGGAAAAGCGAGCCAACCCGCTATGGGGATTGGGAGAAGGCCGGCAGGGCTTACGACTTCAGTTGAGCTGTCGATTAACTCTAACGAACTCTTTGGATTTATAATCGAAGGCTAGAATGCGGCTCTCGGCCCGATTCATGCAGACCCTTCGCCGACGGAACGGCCGACCAGACAGGTACCAGCGATGAAAGCTCTGAAACTTCTTAGCGTGTCCATGGCAGCTCTCGCCCTCGTGGCTTGTGAAAGCAGCGAAGACAAAGCGGTGCGCTTCACCGAGAACGCACAGGACTATCTCGAAGAGGGTGAGCTCCAGCGCGCGAAGCTGCAGTTCGCGAACGCGCTGCAGAACGACCCCAACAATCTCGCTGCCCTGCGCGGCGCAGCGGAAGTGGCCGAGCAGCAAGAAGAGCTGAGCAACCAGCTCCGCTTCCTTGAGCGCATCGTCACCCTTGATCCTGACGATATTGAAGCGATCGCGAAGATCGCACGCCTCAACCTTCTCGGCGGCCGGCCCGACGAAGCGCTCAGGAGCGCAAACCGGGTCCTCGAAGCCGAGCCCGACAATCTCGACGCCCTCACCGTGAAGGGTGCCGCCCTCGTTCTTCAGAACAATCTCGACGGCGCCAGCGAGGTCCTCGAGCAGGCCCTCTCCCAGGCCCCGGACAATGCCGAGGTCCGTAACCTCCTCGCGGCCCGTTACGTCCGCGACGAGGACTTCCAGCAGGCCCAGGACATCATCGACGAAGGCCTGAGCGCCGATCCGGGCAATGAAGCCCTGCTCGTCGTGAAGCTCCTCCTAGCCCAACGCCGTCAGGACCCTGAAGGCATGGGCGAGACGTTCAGGACCCTGATCGAGGTCAGCCCGGAGAACGGCTTCTACAAAGAGCGCTACGGCGAGTTCCTCATTCTCGCACGCCGCGACCTCGACGATGCCCGCGAGCAGTTCGAAGGCGCCCTTCCGCTTCTCGCCGAAAAGACCCCTGTCGTCGGTCGCCTCATCGGTATCATCCGTGAGCAGGACGGTGATGAGGTTGCCGAAGCCCGCCTCCGTGAGCTCGTTACGGAGTACCCCGAAGACGATCTGGTTTTCGCTGTTGCTGCCTACCTCTGCGAAGTTGGTCAGGAAGAACGTTGCGAAGCCGAGTTCCGCAGCATCGCAGAAGACAGCGACCAAACCCTCGAGAACCGCTCCCGCGCCAATGTGCAGCTGGCCGAGCGCGCTTTCTCCCAGCGGGACTTCGAAACCTCGCGCGAGATCGCTGAGGGTGTTCTTTCCGAAGACGAAACGAACCCCGATGCCCTCACGCTTCTCGGCAAGATCCAGCTGACCGAGAACAACAGCGAAGGCGCGATCGAGACCCTCCGCCTGGCCCTTAACGAAGAGCCGGACAAGGAAGCGGCCCTTATCCTCCTCGGCCTTGCCTATGAGGCAAACGGCCGGACCACGTTCGGTGAGGCCCAGCTCTCTCAGGCAATCGACCGCCTCGGCCTGTCGCCCCAGCTCTTTAATGCCTATCGCGGCATGCTGGTCAGGAACGGCAAGGCTGAAGAGGCCGCTGACCTGACCCTGCGCTACGCCCAGACGGCCAACGCCACGCCGCAGGTCCAGCGCGAGAGCGCCGCGGTGCTGATCAGCCAGAACCGCAGCGAGGAAGCTGAAGTCGTGGCCCGCTCGCTCATTCGTGCGAACCCTGACGATCAGGCTGCCCGCCGGGTCCTCGCGACTTCCCTTCTCCAGCAGGAGCGCTTCGACGACGCGATCGCTGCCCTCGATGACCTCAGCAAGGAAGGCGCCAACAATGCCGCCACCGTTCAGCTGCGCTCAGAGATCCTGAACCGTCAGGGCCGCACCGACGAGCTTCGCACCTACCTCGAAGGCGTTGTCGCCGATGGTGAGATCTTCGAAGCCTTCGGTCTTCTTGTTCAGCTTGAAGCCAATGCCGGGAACACGGCTGAGGCTGCTGCCATTGCAAGCAGCGCGACCCAAGCCTTCCCGGAAGTCGAGAACAGCTATGTTCTCGTCTACAACACGCAGGTCGCTCTTCAGGATGCCGACGCGGCAAACGCTGCCCTCGAAGAAGGCATTGCGACAGCCGCCACCACGGGCACCCTCAGGACGCTGAAAGCCAACCGCCTTCTCGCCGAGGACGACCGCATTGGCGCACGTGATGTGCTGAAGTCGCTCTATGATGACGGCCAGCTCAACGACCTCGCCGCAAACAACCTCGCTGCCCTGATGCTCGACCTTGGCGACGATCCCGCCGTCGCGCTCGAGATCGCCATGCGGTTCGAGGGAACCGAGCAGCCTTTCCTCGCGGACACCCTTGCATGGGCGTATTTCAAGAACGGCCAGCTCGAAGAAGCCGTACAGTACAGCAACATTGCCAAGCGGCTTAATCAGGATAATGCCGAAATCCTCTTCCATATCGGAACGATTGCTGCTGCGAACGGCGATGTCGAAACGGCACGCGACGCCTTCGAGCGCGCGCTGGAAGCTCCGGGCAAGACCGAAGCGGCTAGCGAGGAAGCCATCCGCGCGGGGCTCGCAAGTCTTTAACGCTTCGTCAGGCATGATCTGACGAAACGCTCCAGAGGTTGGAATGTACGAGAAGCACTTCGGGCTCGCGAAGAAACCCTTCGCCAGCCATCCAGAACCGGACATGCTGTTCTGGTCCGATGGCCACAAGATGGCCCGGACCATGCTCACCTACGGTCTGACCTCAGGCAACGGCACGGTCGTCATCACGGGCGAAATCGGCGCGGGGAAAACCACGCTGCTCCATGACCTTGCCCGGCGTCACAAGGACGGCAATCGCTTCGGTGCCCTCACCGGTGACATCGGCTATGACGGCGATGTCGCCGCATGGATCCTCTATGGTTTCGGGATCGAAGCGAAGGGCAGCTCGCCCAGCCAATCGCTATCGCAGCTCGATAAGTTCCTCGCGCAGAACCGCAATGCCGGCCGTAAGGCCGTGCTCTTCATCGACGAAGCCCAGCTCCTCGAAGCGCGGCTTCTCGAACGGGTCCGAGTTCTCGCGGAACGCCAGTCCGGCGGTCATCCGGTCTTGCAGCTGGTCCTTTTCGGCCAGCCCGAGCTCGGCGCGCTTCTCAACATGCCCCAGCTTGCCCAGTTCAGGCAGCGGGTCGTCAGCCACTACCACCTCCGGGCGTTCAACCGCTCCGAGACCGGGGACTATGTCGCCTCGCGGATCGCCGCTTCCGGCGGCAATCCCGAGCTTTTCGCCGTCGAAGCCATCGACCGCATCCACGACGCGACCAACGGCATTCCGCGCCAGATCAACATCATCGCCGACACGGCCATGGTCTACGCCTTCGCGGCTGGTAGCGAGAGCGTGGCAGAAGACATGGTCAAACGGGTGATCAAGGACCGCGAGCAGAACGGCATCCTCAAGATCGATCCGCCGAGCGGCCTCTAATCCTTAGTTGAGCTTCGCCCAGATGGGCTCGCCAAGTTCCTCAACAAATGCCTGGTGTGCTGCCTTCTCTTCGTCCGTGAGACGGGAGGCGAGCGGTCGTGGCCGCTGGTACCTCACCGGCACCTGCTCTTCAGCGTTGTTGCGGTTCGAGGAACGGCCCGAAACGAACAGGCCAGCCTGCCGACCACCGGTGAGCTCGATATAGACCTTGGCGAGAAGCTCTGAGTCGAGAAGCGCCCCGTGGCCTTTCTCCTCGCGCTCCGCCTTGGAAATCCCAAACCGGGCACAAAGCGCATCGAGCGATGCAGGCGCGCCAGGGAACTTGCGCCTAGCGATCGGCACCGTGTCGGTAATCTTGTTGGAGAGCTCGGGGAAGCCTGCCCTGGTCAGCTCGAAATTGATGAAGCCGACATCGAAGGGCGCGTTGTGCGCGATCAGCTCAGCGCCCTCGATAAACGCGAGGAAAGCCTCGGCCACTTGCGGAAACAGCGGCTGGTCCTTGAGCATTTCGGTCGAGATCTGATGCACCCGAAACGCCTCGATCGGGACATCCCGCTCAGGGTTCACGAGGGTGTGGTAGTTCTCGCCCGTCAGGTTGCCGTCGATCATCTCCACAGCGCCGATCTCGATGAGGCGATCGCCGTCCTTGTGCGAGAAACCTGTTGTTTCGGTATCGAAAATGACTTGTCTAGGCATGGTGCATATCACCCGCGTTCGGGGTTTTGCGCCAGCCCATGCTTTTCCCGAAGATCAGCCATGATCGCCGCAACCTCGGCCCGCGCATGGTCGAGGCCCTTGTCCGTTCTCACCGTGTAGGTCGCGTGGCGAAGGCGCTCAGCCTCCGGTGCCTGCCTTGCGAGAATCGCATCGAGCTTGTCTTCGGTCATGCCGGGCCGCGCCAGGACCCGCTCCCGCCGGATCGCTTCATCTGCCGTGCAGACGACCACCGCGTCGAAGAAACCCGGCGCGCCATTCTCCACGAGGAGTGGGATATCGAGGACGACGAAATCGGCTCCGCTCGCCTTTGCTTTTTCGATAAAGGCCTGCCGGTCTTCGGCCACGAGCGGATGGACTACGGCTTCGAGCGCTTTGAGGCGATCAGGCTGGCCGACGACTTCGCGGGATAGCGCATCGCGGTCGATCCCGCCCTCTTCGCTCAGAGCTGAAGGGAAGGCTTCACCGACAGGAGCGACAGCGGCGCCGCCGGGGGCGTAGAGGCGATGCACCGCTGCGTCGGCATCCCAGACAGCTGCCCCTTCCTCGGCAAACATCTTCGCCGTGGTGCTTTTGCCCATGCCGATCGAGCCGGTCAGGCCAACGCTGATCATCGCTTCTCAGCTTCCAGCGCCCGCAGCGTCTTCTCGGGGCTCGGTGCGCGCAGCCCTGTGTAAGCAAGGAACGAGGGCACAGCCTGATAGACCAGCATGGTCAGTCCGTTCGAAGTCCCGAGCCCGAGCTTCCTCGCCTGCTTCAAAAGCTCCGTCTGGAGAGGCGCGTAGACGATGTCGACGACGAGGGCGTCAGGCGACATGGGAGCGAGGTCGATATCGAGCGTCGGCTGCCCCTTCATCCCAAGGCTCGTGGTGTTCACGAGAAGGTCTGCCCCTTTAAGCAGCTCAGGAATCTCGTCCCAATCATGGGCGGAGCAGGACGGCCCGAAATTCTCCGCCAGCGCTTCAGCCTTGGCTTTCGTCCGGTTTGCGATGTGCACCCGTTGAGGGGTTAGCTGGTTGATCACCGGCGATGCCGCACCGCCGGCGCCAAGAACCACGGCCTTCGATGGCAGGGATGCACCCGGCTTATCGCGCCGGACGAGGCAGCGGGCAAACCCTGCGCCGTCGGTGTTGTCAGCAATAATCTTCCCCGAACGGAAGAGAAGAAGGTTCGCAGCTCCACAGCGTTCCACAGCCTTGTTGCGAAAGTCTGCTAGGGACGCTGCTACATTTTTATGCGGGAGGGTGACATTCACCCCTGCATAGCCCTCAGCCATCAGCCTTCGGACGGTTTCCTCGAAAGCATCGGGAGGCGTATCGATAGCCTCGTACTCCCCTGGAAACCCGACAGCATCGAACCATTCGTTAAAGATCCGTGGGCTGAGGCTCTGGCTCACTGGATGCCCGAGAACGGCCGCCTTCATTACCATGGCAGCGCCCCCTCCCTCCTGAAGATTTCAAGAAGCGGAAACAGCGGCAGGCCGAGGATCGCAAAATAGTCTCCCTCGACCTTCTCGAAAATCCGTGCGCCGACGCCTTCGAGGGCATAGCCGCCAACGGTGCCGAGTACATCATCATCGATCGCTGTGACATAGGCGTCGATTTCCGCGTCCGTCATTGTCCGCATGAGGAGGGTCGATGTCGCGGAGAAGCGCTCGATCACCTCTCCGTCCCGCGCAACGATCACCCCGCCTCGTAGGTAGTGAGGCTTGCCGCTCATTTCGCGAAGCCGGGCTTTGAGCTCCTCGCGCGACTTGGGCTTATCAAAGACGCGGCCGTCGAATTCCATAACCTGGTCCGAGCCGACCACAAGTGCACCCGGCGCGTCGACGGACAACCCCTTTGCTTCTGCAAGGGCGAGGGCCAGTTCGGCGGGTGTGAGGTGGGCAAAGCCAGGCTTCAGCGCCTCTTCATCCACCGTCGGGCGGATCACTTCGAAAGGAATTCCTGCTCCCGTCAGGATCGCCCGGCGTGAAGCGCTGCCCGATGCAAGCACGATAGGGGTCATCCTTCGCCTCCCCGGCGGATAGACATCAGTGTCAGGATTTTTGCGGCGGTTTCTTCCACCGAGCGTTTGGTCACATCGATCACCGGCCATTCGTTCTTGACGAACAGGCGCTTGGCTTTCCTGACCTCATCGCGGACATTTTCGGCGTCGGTGTAGCTTTGCGCCCGGTCTTCTGAACCAAGGTTCGAGAGCCGCGAGGTCCTGATCTGTGTCAGGCGGTCCGGGTTCGCGGTGAGACCCACGACCAGGGGCTTTCTGAGTTGGGAAAGCTCCGGAGGCGGATCAACATGGGGAACCAGCGGAACGTTTGCGGCGCGGACGCCCTTGTTCGCAAGATACATGCAGGTCGGCGTCTTGGAGGTTCGGCTGACGCCGACGAGGACAACATCCGACGCTTCAAGATTCCAAGTGTTCTGGCCGTCATCATGGGCGAGCGTGAAATCGATCGCGCCGATCCTGCGGAAATAGTCTTCGTCGAGCTCGTGCTGCATCCCCGCCTGGTGGGTCTGCTCGAGGCCAAGATAGTCGGCGAAGGCATTGAGGAGCGGGTCGATCACCGGGATTGCCGGCACCTGAAGCTCCGCACACTTCACTTCGAGACGGCGGCGCATCCCGCTATCCACCACGGTATAGAGGACGAGACCCGGCGCCTGTTCGATCCGGGCGAGAACGCTATCGAGCTGTGTCTGGCTTCTGACGAGGGAGGCGACGTGTTCAAGCGGCTTGGCCGAGGGAAAACGCGCAGACACCGACTTCAGCAGTGCGCTGAGCGTTTCGCCTGTCGAATCCGAGACGAGATGCACGTGGAAGAAAGTGCGCCTCGCGGCTTTCTGGTGAGCGGCATTCGCCGAGTGAGCCATCCGTTTACCGGCTGTTAAGAACTGAAGCCTTACGCCCATAGATCGGGTCGGGCGGAAAATCATCCCCCTTTGCCCCACGCTATGCCGTGTTTCCACCGGGGAAACCTTTCCCCCTTCGCCCGTGCGAAACGCTGCCGTTAACTTCCCGGTAACTATTCCTTGACGCTGAGTCGTTTGCTCTCAGGTCTGTGAATTGTCGTTTCCCACATCGGCGTGCGCCCCTGTGAAAACTGTTGGCAACCGGTCATCCCTGGGCTTACCCACAGTTTCCCCCGGCAGAAGACTCGGACTCTAGATTTTGATGATGGATTTGAATGGGTCGAAACCCCTGATGAAGGTACTGGGTGGTCATACCGCAGACAGACCACCCTTCTGGTTCATGCGGCAGGCGGGGCGCTACCTGCCGGAGTACCGCGAGATCCGTTCTCGCCATCCGGGGTTCATCGAGTTCTGCTTTTCGCCCGAAGACGCAGCGGAAGTCACCCTCCAACCGCTGCGCCGCTACGATATGGACGCGGCCATCCTCTTTGCGGACATCCTTCTTATACCGGGAGCGCTTGGTCAGAACGTTCGGTTCGTGAAGGGCGAGGGTCCTCTGCTCGAGCCATCCTTGAGCCCTACCCTCGTCTCTCGACTTTCCGCAGAGGGCGCGGCGGACCGCCTGTCGCCGATCTACGAGACCGTGGCGCGCGTCCGGCGCGAGCTGGGCGACAACAAGACGCTGATCGGTTTTGCGGGCTCTCCATGGACCGTGGCGACCTACATGATCAACGGTCGGGGCACCAAAGACCCCTCCGCTGCAAGGGTGTTCGCCTATCGCGAACCGCAGGCGATGGCTGATCTCATGGAAATGCTGGTCAGTTCCACGGCGGAGTATCTGATCCGCCAGGCCGAAGCCGGCGCCGATGTCCTCAAGCTCTTCGACAGCTGGGCTGCCGGCCTGCCAGAGCCGCTCTTCGACCTGCTTTGCCTGAGGCCAAATGTCGAGATCGCCCGCCGGGTGAAGGCCAAGGTCGATGTGCCGATCATCTACTTCCCGAAAGGCTCTGGCCCCCTCTATCTCAAAGTTGCCCAGAGCGGTGCGTTCGATGGCCTCGCGCTTGATACGCACATGCCGATGGATTGGGCAAAGCGTGAGCTTGGCCCCAAGGCTGTCCTCCAGGGCGGGATGGACCCGCTCCTCGTGGTGGAAGGCGGCAAAGCCATGCGCGATGAGGCAGAGCGCCTCATCGCCACGTTTGAAGGCACGCCATATATCTTCAACCTCGGGCACGGTTTCGTTCCCGAAACGCCGCCAGAGCATGTCGCTGAGCTGTCGCGGATCATCAAAGGCATCTGAGGAGACAAGCGATGGAATGGCTCGCCCCCTTCTACAATTGGCTGAAGGCCCTGCACATCATCGCGGTCGTCGCCTGGATGGTCGGGATGCTCTACCTGCCGCGCCTTTTCGTCTACCAGTTTGCGGCCGAGAAAGGCGGTGAGGGTGAGCGCATCCTCATCAATGCACAGAAGCTGCTCCTCAGGCGGATCCTCAACCCAGCCATGATCGCAACGTGGGTCTTTGGCCTCCTGCTGATCGCCGCTGCGCCGGAATGGGCGAACGATGGCTGGTTCATCGTCAAGTTCGCCGCAGTGATAGCCCTCTCAGGCCTCCACGGCTTCTTCTCGGCGAGCCGCAAGAAGTTCGCGATGGGTGAGCGCCCAAGGACGGAGAAGTTCTGGCGCGTCATCAACGAAGCCCCCTTCGGCCTCCTCGCCATCATCGTCTTCATGGTGATCCTGAAGCCGTTCGTGTGGTGACAGTCTGCCGCGCGGCAAAAAAGAAGCGCGCCTTCTTGTGAAAACGCACTGTCTCTTCGGTTGGAGACAGATTGAGAGGTGCCCATGATTATCCGCGAACGCCCGGAATATCAGCAGAAGCAGCCCGCCCTGCAATTTCCCCCCACGACGAGCGTGAGCGATGCCGTCGCGGAGATGTCGAAGAAGAACTTCGGTGCCAGCGCGGTGGTGGACGAGAGCGGCCATCTGGTGGGCATCTTCACCGAGCGCGACCTGATGCGCCGGGTGGTTGCACAGGATAAGGACCCAAGGGCGACGACCCTCGCGGATGTCATGACCACCGAACTCAAGGTGGCCAAGCCGACGGACAACCTCATCGACTGGCTGCGCCTGATGTCGAACGAGCGTTTCCGCCACCTTCCTGTGCAGGAAGAGGCCGGCGGGACCGTGGTGATGATGAGCCAGGGCGACTTTGTCAGCTACACCTGGCCCGAACTCCTCCACCGGGTCGGTGAGCAGGCGAGAGCCTCGCTCGGAGGGAAGTACTACCCCTACTTCATCGGTGGCGCGGTGCTGATCTACACCGTTCTCCTGATTGCCCTGACCTGATCGAAGGGGTGTGGGAGGGGTCGGTAGAGCGCATCGCAGCTGCTGACCCGACCCACCGGAAGGAACTCTCGGCGAGGTTGGTCGTTAACATACGATAGATCGCAAAGAGGTGTCTCTTGCTCCGTCGTACCGCCATCGCATCATTTATCGTCTTCGCAGGAGCGGGGTCTTCCTTCGCTACAGACGAGGACGTGCCCGAGAAACGCAGCCTCAGCATCATTGGTGAGGTGGAGCGCGTGCATCTGGCCGATGCGGGACTCAGCTTTGCGGCGAGGATCGACACAGGGGCCACGTCCACATCGATCGACGCCCGGAACATCGAGGAGTTCGAGCGAGACGGCGATCCCTGGGTGCGCTTCGAAGTGCGCACCAATGACGACGACAGTGCGGCGCTTGAGCGCAAAGTGGTCGACCGCGTGGACATTGTGAGCGCGGGCGACACGGAAGACGAGCGCCTCGTCGTCGAGCTCGAGCTTTGCCTCTCCGATGTTCTGCGTACGGTGGAAGTCAATCTCGCGGACCGCAAGGGCCTGAATTACCGGCTTCTTGTGGGCCGAGACCTGCTCTCCGATGGAGGGTTTCTCGTCAATGTCGCCCAGAAATTCAGCCATGAACCAACCTGCGACGGCATCATCGACTAGTGAGCTGGCATCTCAAGCTCCTGATCGGTTTGCTGGTTGCGATCGGCCTCGGCATCTTCCTTGTCCGGTGGCTCGGCCTTGGCTTTCCCATCCTGCCTGACAGGGACACGCAGCTCTGGCAGATCGAAATCAACGCAGAGGCGGAGGGTGCGGGCGATCCAGCGCGCATCCAGCTTTTTGTTCCGCCTGCTGATGGCCGCTTCGCCCCGGTGGAAGAACAGTTCGCCGGGTCAGGCCTGCGTATGGCTTTGCAAGATAGCGAGAGCGGAAACCGCGCAGCCATCTGGTCGACGTCAGAAGCGCCCGATCGGATCGGCCTCCGCTATCGTGGCCTCTATATCTTGAGACTGGACGTGATCGCTTCGGAAGCAGCGCTGGCCCCCCCGGATATGCTGAGTGAGCCTATTGATCCGCCTGCAGATCAGGACAGGATCCTGGCAGCACGCGGTCTCTTGAGAGACATCGTGCCGTCCGCTGCAGGACCAGCAACGATGAGCCGCCTATTGCTTGAACGCCTGGGTGATGACCGGAGCGACCGAAGTCCCTATGGCCTCCTTCGCGCAGAGAGTTCTGATGCAGATGTCATCGAGACAGCTGCCTTTGTCCTTTCTCTTGATGGCGTCGATGCGCGGGCGGTTCGCGGATTTCTTCTCGCGGAAAACAACAGGAGCGCGGTCGCCATCTCCTGGCTCGAGGTCTGGGACGGAGACGTGTGGCTTAGCTTTGATCCGCAAGGTGACATGATCGACCCCCGTGACCGTCTTGTCTGGTACCGGGGTGCTGAATCACCGCTCAGAGTTCTTGGTGCGGAGGAAAGCGCGCTCTCCGTGACGCTCATCGCTCAGCAGATCAGCGGCACCCAAGCCCTGCAGGCGAGAAGCGGGGTCCAGCGCGAAGGCTTTCTCTCAGCATTCTCCCTTTTGCGCCTGCCTGTCGAAACCCAGGCGATCGTCCGGCTTCTCCTCATCATTCCGATCGGAGGTCTCCTTCTCGTCGTCTTGAGGCAGGTGGTGGGCCTTTCGACCATCGGGACGTTCATGCCTGTGCTTATCGCCCTGGCATTCGAGATGACGGGTGCGGTTTACGGGGTTCTTTTCTTCTCGATGCTGATTGGTTTCGGGTTACTCGTCCGGTTCTATCTCGCCCAGTTCCACCTGCTTTTCGTACCCCGGCTGGCGGCGATGCTGATCGTCGTGATCTTCCTGATGATCGGGGTCTTGCTCTTCGCGGACCGGATCGGGATTGGCCTTGGTGCAGCGGTATCTCTCTTCCCGATCGTCGTTCTGACCATGACCATCGAGCGCGTTGCCGTTGTCTGGGAGCAGATGGGCGCGCGTGATGCGCTCCTGCAGGCGGGCGGAAGCCTTTTGGTTGCTGTCATCATTCACCTGATGCTCGAATGGGGGACGCTGACGCATTTGGTCTTCACCTTCCCGGAGCTCATGCTCGTCATCGCGGCAGGTGTTCTCGCGCTCGGCCGCTACTCCGGGTACAGACTGACAGAGCTATGGCGGTTCAGGGACCTGATTGCGAAGGAAAGGAAGGCGCAGTCATGACCGCTCCTCTCCTCGCCTTGGGTCAGTTGTCGGGTGAAGGCGTCCTCGGCATCAACGGCCGGAACGTCACCTATGTCAGTGTGATGAATGATCCCAGGAAGATGCGGATCGTCGATGACAAGGTGGAAACCAAAAGGATAGCGGAGCGCGCCGGCGTCCCCGCGCCAAAGCAGCTCGGTGTCATCGAGATCAACGCCCGTGTGCGGCGTCTCGCAGAACTGATCGGTGAGCGGAAGAGCTTTGTCGTCAAGCCGGCGCGGGGCTCGCAAGGAAACGGCATTCTGGTTATCGGTGACAGGATCAACGGACGCTGGCGAACAACGTCAGGTAAGCCAATCAGCGACGAAGCGCTTTACGGGCACATCTCCAACATCCTGTCGGGCATGTACTCCCTCAGCGGCCTGAGTGACGTCGCCCTTATCGAAGAGATTGTGACCTTCTCCGACACCTTCTCGAAGGTCGCGCCGAGCGGCGTGCCGGACATCCGCCTGATCATCTATCGGGGCGTGCCCGCAATGGCGATGGTCCGGCTCCCGACCGCGGAGAGCGACGGGAAGGCCAATCTCCACCGCGGCGGTGTTGGGATCGGCGTCGATATCGCGACGGGGGTCACCTGCGGCGGGGTCCACCATGACCGTTGTGTCGCCACCCACCCCGATACCGGCCTCGACCTCGCAGGTATCGAAATCCCTGATTGGGAAGAGATGCTGATGATGGGCGCGCGCTGCTATCCTGAAGTCGAGCTTGGCTATCTTGGGGTCGACCTCGTGATCGATAAGACCCGTGGTCCCCTCCTCCTCGAGCTCAACGGCCGGCCCGGCCTCGCCGTCCAGCTTGCCAATGCCGCGGGGCTAAAGGCCCGGCTCGATGCCATCGACGGTGTAGCGGAGGAGCTCCGAGCTCCAGCCGAGCGTGTCGCCTGGGCGAAGGCCGCCTTCGCCGCTACCCAGCAGAGTTGACGGACGGAAATCCCTTCACTACCTGAAAGGGAGCGGCGGTTCTCGCCGTGTTGTTCCCCTTTCTTCAGTCCATAGCGCCGTCTTGGCCGCTCTTCCCGTGTGGACCCTCTATGCTTCCCGAACGCATCACCCTTGACGAGCTCAAGGAAAAGACACCGCAGGACCTCGTCAGCTTTGGCGAGGAT
This sequence comes from Parvularcula mediterranea, assembly GCF_013085255.1. Taxonomy (GTDB): domain Bacteria; phylum Pseudomonadota; class Alphaproteobacteria; order Caulobacterales; family Parvularculaceae; genus Parvularcula; species Parvularcula mediterranea. Next base: position 981,646 of record NZ_JABFCX010000002.1, on the reverse strand, counting down.
GTCGGCGTCGATAACGCTTCCGCCCTTCGCAAGCAGGACCTCCTCTTCGCCATTCTCCGAGAGCTGGCCGACGAGGAAGTCGAGATCAAAGGCTCGGGTGTGCTCGAGATCCTGCCTGACGGCTTCGGCTTCCTGAGGTCACCTGACGCGAACTATCTTGCAGGTCCCGACGATATCTACGTCTCGCCCCAGATGATCCGGAAGCACACGCTGAAAACCGGTGATACGGTCTTCGGCGAGATCCGGAGCCCCAAAGACGGCGAGCGCTACTTCGCCCTGACGAGCCTCGACCAGATCAATTTCGAGGATCCTGAAAAGGCCCGCCTCAAAGTCCACTTCGACAACTTGACGCCTCTCTACCCGGACGAGCGCCTCCACATGGAGGTGATCACCGAAGAGACGCTGAAGTCGAAGGAGAAGAAAGACCTCTCGAACCGCGTGATCGATATCGTCGCGCCGATCGGTAAGGGCCAGCGCTCGCTCATCGTGGCACCGCCGCGGACGGGTAAGACAGTGCTCCTCCAGAACATCGCCCACGCGATCACGGCCAACCACCCTGAATGCTACCTCATCGTGCTACTCATCGACGAGCGCCCTGAGGAGGTCACGGACATGCAACGCTCCGTGAACGGAGAGGTTGTCTCCTCGACCTTTGACGAGCCTGCGACGCGACACGTGCAAGTCTCGGAAATGGTGATCGAAAAGGCAAAGCGCCTGGTCGAGCACGGCCGCGACGTGGTCATCCTCCTCGACTCGATCACGCGCCTCGGCCGCGCCTATAACGCCACCGTGCCAAGCTCTGGCAAGGTGCTGACCGGCGGTGTCGATGCCAACGCGCTCCAGCGTCCGAAGCGTTTCTTCGGTGCCGCACGGAACATCGAAGAAGGCGGTTCACTGACGATTATCGCGACCGCCCTCATCGACACGGGCTCGCGGATGGACGAGGTCGTCTTCGAAGAGTTCAAGGGCACGGGTAACTCCGAGATCGTCCTTGACCGGAAGGTCGCCGACAAGCGGGTCTTCCCGGCGATCGATATCGCCAAGTCGGGCACGAGGAACGAGGACCGCCTCATTCCGAAGGACGAGCTGGCGAAGATCTTCGTTCTCCGCCGGATCCTCTCTCCGATGAACCCGAACGACTCGATCGACTTCCTCCTGGAGAAGCTCCGTCAGGTGAAGACGAACCAGGACTTCTTTGACTCGATGAACACCTGACGAACCTGTTGTCAGAGCCTTTCAAGAAGCCGCGGCGACTGTCCGCGGCTTTTTTCTTGTCTTGACAGTGACGCAGCGAAGGCGTTTCCCAAAGCCATGAAAATCTCCATTGATATCGACTGCACGCCTGCCGAGGCGCGAGCCTTCTTCGGCCTTCCCGACTTGACCGCTGTCAACGAGGTGGTGACCGAAGCGCTGAAGGTCCGGGTTCAGGAGAACATCGACACGTTGTCCGACCCTGTCCGCTTCTGGGAGCGCGCCATGGCGACCTCCGGCCAATCGTTCGACGCGATGCAGGCAGCTTTCGGTCAGGCCATGAAGGCGGCTGACAAAGGTTGAGCGCGACCATTTTCGCAAAAGCGTCGGGGAGCGGTCGCTCAGGCGTTGCTGTCTATAGAATTTCAGGCCCGGAGGCCGGGCGCGTTCTCTCAACGCTGACCGGCAGCACGGGCAAGCCGCGCGCCGCGCGCCGCGTTACTGTGCGTGATGGAGATGGGGCGCAGGTCGACGATGGGCTCGCACTCTGGTTTCCAGGTCCCGCCAGCTTTACCGGCGAAGATGTCGCCGAGCTACAGCTTCACGGATCGATTGCGGTGGAGCGGAGGCTGACGGAGGTTCTGACGGGTCTCGGGATCGAGCCTGCTGGACCGGGTGCCTTTTCCATGCGGGCTTTCGCGAACGGCAAGATGGATCTCACCCAGGCCGAAGGGCTGAGCGACCTTTTGGAAGCGGAGACCGAGCTTCAATTGAAGCAGGCGTTGGCGGGGCACTCAGGTCAGCTCCGGGCGCTGGCCGATGAATGGCGAGGGCTCCTCATCTCGGCGCTGGCGCAGCTTGAAGCAGCGGTCGACTTCCCCGACGAAGAGGATGTGCCTGCTCAGATTGCTGAAAGGGCTCTTCCTCTCGTTCGGGACGTGCGCACCGCCCTGAGTGACCAGCTTGCCACCGCCGCGCGCGCGCGCCGGGTCGCCGAGGGCGTGACCATCGCGATCCTTGGCCCCCCGAACGCGGGAAAGTCCAGCCTATTCAATAGGTTGGTCGCTGACGAGAGGGCGATCGTGTCGCCTGAGGAGGGAACGACACGGGATGTGGTCTCTGAGCGGGTGGAGCTCCACGGGCACCTCGTCTCTTTCCTCGATACTGCTGGCGTGCGGGAGGACCCGAGCTCATCTGTCGAGGCGACGGGGATCGGGCTGGCCGTCCGCGCCGCGGAACAGGCTGACCTGCGCCTCCTCTGCTACCCGTCCGGTGCAGGCGATCTCCCCGGCTGGCTCCAGTCATACCGGCGTGATGGAGATATCATCGTCAGAACGAAGTCCGACCTGAGTGGCGAGCTCGACGGCTATTCGAGCTTGGATGATCAATCTGTCGAGCGCCTGTCATTGCAGATCCGGGCGCGCCTTGATGACCTGGCGGCACCCGGGCTGGCTGCTTCGGAGAGACAGGCCGGACTCATCCGGGCGGCGCTTGTCTCTCTCGATGGCTTTGAGGCATCGATTGAGGCAGCGCCAGAACTGGGAAGTGAAACGATCCGTCATGCAGCGACACGGCTTGAGGAGTTGACGGGACGCATTGCGCCAGACGATGTGCTGGGAGATATCTTCTCCAGCTTTTGTATCGGTAAATAGGTGTTTCACGTGAAACAGTCAGGACGACGGGTCATTATTGTGGGCGGCGGCCATGCGGGCTGCGAGGCAGCTGCCGCTGCGGCTCGTATGGGCGCGGAGGCAATTCTGGTGACCCACAAGCGCTCCACTATTGGCGAGATGTCCTGCAACCCGGCCATCGGTGGTGTCGGTAAGGGGCACCTCGTTCGAGAGATTGACGCTCTCGACGGGATCATGGCCAAGGCGATCGACCGCTCAGGCATCCAGTTTCGAATGCTGAATGCGTCCCGCGGCCCTGCCGTGCGGGGTCCGAGAGCTCAAGCGGACCGCAAGCTCTATAAAGCTGCGGTCCAGTCTCTCCTTGCGGAGCAGGAGAACCTCGAAATTGTCGAGGCAGCTGTCGAGGACCTCATCGTCAAGGACGACCGCTGCTGTGGTGTTATCCTGTCTTCCGGCGAGAAGCTTGAGGCTGACGCCGTGGTCCTGACGACCGGGACGTTCTTGCGGGGTCTCATTCATCGAGGACAAGAGCGAATTCCGGCTGGGCGTGTGGGCGAGGCCCCTGCCACCACGTTGGGCGAGCGCCTAGAAGCTATGCAGCTACCGCTCGGACGGTTGAAAACGGGCACCCCGGCGCGTTTGGCGTTCGCTTCGATCGCCTGGGACGCATTGGAGATGCAGCCAGCCGATGTTCGTCCGGTCCCCTTTTCCTTTCTGACAGACAGAATTGAGGTTCAGCAGATCTCGTGCGGGATCACGGAGACCAATCACGCCACACATCGCGTGATCGCTGAAAACATCGAGAAGTCGGCGGTCTATAGCGGCGCCATTGCTGGCAAGGGACCTCGCTATTGCCCGTCGATCGAGGATAAGATCGTGCGCTTTGCTGAAAAGGCGAGCCACCAGATCTTCCTGGAGCCCGAGGGCCTTTCGGACGATACCGTGTATCCGAACGGGATCTCCTCGTCGCTTCCCGCGGACGTTCAGGACGCTTTTCTCCGGACAATCAAGGGTCTCGACGACGTTGAGGTCAAAGAGTATGGCTATGCTATCGAGTATGACTTCGTCGATCCGCGGAGCCTGACCAAGTCTCTCGAGCTCCGTGCGCTCTCTGGATTGTACCTTGCGGGTCAGATCAACGGTACCACGGGCTATGAGGAGGCCGGCGCGCAAGGTCTCGTTGCTGGCGCGAGTGCTGCCTCGAGCTCCGGTCCGCTGGAGATTAGCCGTAGCCAAGGCTATATCGGCGTTCTCGTGGATGATCTTGTTTCGCGCGGAGTCTCAGAGCCCTATCGGATGTTCACGTCGCGAGCAGAGTATCGCCTTTCTCTTCGTGCCGATAACGCCGACGATCGGCTTACGCCCCTAGGGACCGCCTTCGGCCTTGTGGGCGAGCAGCGCGCTGAGGCGTTTCACGTGAAACACTCTTCGTGGAAGGCGCTGCGCAGCTGGGCTGAAGAGACGAAGATGACGCCCAACGAGGCCGCTGCCCACGGATTTTCTGTGAAGCAGGACGGTCGAAGGCGCTCGGTTCTTGATCTCCTCTCACTACCGGCGGTTTCGATGACAGATCTCGCGAAGATCCATCCGCGCTTGGCAGATCTTTCACCCGATGAGGCGGCAAAGCTTGAAGCCGATGCGACCTACTCCGGCTTTTTGGACAGGCAAGCCGAGGATATCGCCGGCTTCCAGAAGTATGAAGCTCTCCAGATTCCTACCGACTTTGATTACTCCGGGCTCCCTTCCCTTTCAGCAGAGGTTCGGCAGCGGCTTGATACAACCCGTCCCGCAACACTTGGCCAGGCGAGTAGGATCGAAGGCATGACACCGGCTGCCCTCGCCCTTCTCTCTGTGGCGCTCAGGAAGTCCTCCCGTGCCGCTTGATAGCTGTCAGGATTTTCTGCGCTCCATCGATGCTAGTGAGGCGGAGGCTGAGCGTTTCAGCGCGTATGATGCTGCGCTCGTAGAAACATCGGTGCACACCAATCTGGTTGCCCGGAAGAGTCTGCCTGATCGCTGGGAGCGGCACTACGCCGATAGCGCGCAGCTTTGGCCCCTCCTCCCCGATAACGCCGAGAATGCGTTGGACTTTGGCTCTGGCGCAGGCTTTCCGGGTATGGTCATGGCCATCATGTGCGAGGAGCGACGTCCCGCGCTCAGCTGGACACTGTGCGACAGCGTCGGAAAGAAAGCGGCGTTTTTGGCAGCGGTGGCTCAAAAAGCGCAGCTCGATCGCTGTCAGGTTCTCTCCGGCCGCGTTGAGTCTCTTGCCCGAAAGAAAGCTTACGACCTCATCACGGCACGCGCGGTCACCGCCCTCCCCGGCCTCTTGGAGCTGGCGACGCCGCTCCTTGCCATTGGCGGCACGATGATTTTCCCAAAGGGCCAACGTGCACAACAAGAAGTGGACGCTGCGCGGGAACAATGGTCTTTTGAGCTTGAAACCGTAGCAAGTCAGACCGACCGCGATGCGGCCATACTGGTCATACGCGCGCCTTTGAGGAAGCCATGAAACAACCGCGGGTCTTGGCCGTGGCCAACCAAAAGGGCGGCGTCGGAAAAACGACGACGGCGATCAACCTCTCCACGGCCCTCGCTGCCGTTGGTGAGCATGTCGCCATTCTGGATCTCGATCCCCAGGGCAATGCCTCCACCGGACTGGGCGTCGGTGTCAGCGAGAGGCAGGCGACGACCTATGATGTCCTCCTCGGTGACGCTTCCCTCGCCGAAGCGCTCAAGCCGACGAGCGTTCCCCGTCTCGAAGTAGCGCCTGCCGGGATGACGCTGGCGGGGGCGGATATCGATCTGCTCGATGATCCGAGGCGACACTATCGACTGAGCGAGGCGATCGATCAGCTGGCGAAGGACCGACCCGAGCTGACCTATGTCTTGATCGACTGCCCCCCTTCCCTCGGGCTTTTGACCGTCGGCGCGATGACGGCGGCGCATGCTGTTCTCATCCCCCTTCAGTGCGAGTTCTTCGCGCTGGAAGGCTTGAGCCAGATCATGCGCACCATCGAAACCGTCCGTACACGACTCAACCCTTCGCTGGAGCTGCAGGGGGTGGTCCTGACTATGTATGACAAGCGCAACAATCTCAGTGCTGATGTCGAGGCCGATGTCCGGGCGCACTTGGGGGACAAGGTCTACCGGACGGCGATCCCGCGTAATGTACGGATCTCCGAGGCGCCATCTCATGGCAAGCCCGCACTCCTCTACGACCTGCGCTGCGCCGGCAGCCAGGCCTATGTCCAATTGGCAAGCGAAGTGATCGGCCGGGAAAGGGCTGCGTGATGGCGAAGAAGGGTCTGGGCCGCGGCCTTGAAGCAATCCTTGGTGATGTTCCGCAGGCGGAGCCAAGGGGCGGTGTTGACGAGATCAACATCTCTGACATTGCACCTGACAAGGACCAGCCGCGTAAGCAGTTTGACGAGGCAGAGCTCGCGGCCCTTGCCGAGTCGGTTGGTTCCCGAGGCGTGCTCCAGCCGATCCTTGTGCGGCCTAAGGCCGGCGGTCAGTACACGATCATTGCCGGTGAGCGCCGCTGGCGAGCTGCGCAGCGGGCAGGGCTCCATAAAATCCCGGCGCTTATCAAGGATGTGGAGGAGGGCGCTTCTGCTGAGATCGCGCTCATTGAGAACGTCCAGCGGGTCGACCTCAATCCGATGGAAGAAGCGGATGGCTACCAGCTGCTCGCTGACCGCTACGGCAAGCGGGCAGGGGAGATTGCCGAGGCCGTCGGCAAGAGCCGCAGTCACGTCGCCAACATGCTCCGCCTCGTGGCGCTGCCCGTCGAGGTGCGCGGCATGGTGACGGCGGGCGAGCTCTCCATGGGCCACGCCCGGGCGCTCCTTTCTGCGGAGAAACCGATCGAGCTTGCCAAGCGGGTGGTCAAGGAAGACCTCTCGGTTCGTGCCACGGAGAAGCTCGTCGCTTCTGGCGGTGATCAGTCGACGGAGAAACTCGGCAAGGCCGTCAAGCGCGCGGTGAAGGATGCCGACACTCGCGCTCTTGAACAGGATTTACGCGAAAGCCTCGGCATCGACGTGGACATTACACGCAAGGGTTCGGGCGGAGCGGGCAAGATGGTCCTGAGCTATGACAATCTCGACCAGCTCGACGATCTCTGCCGCAAGCTGATGGGCTCGTCGATCTGATGCTTTTTACCTCCGACAATTGGGGCGGCGTCCATCCAGAAGTGATGGAGGCCATGACCTCTGCTGACGGCGGCTTCGCTCCTGCCTATGGCGCGGACACTGCCAGCCAGGGGGTGAGGGCGCTTTTCTCTGAAGTTTTCGAGCGTGACGTCGCGGTCGCGTTTGTCCCTACCGGCTCGGCGGCAAATGGTGTGGCGCTCAGCATGCTGACGGCGCCTTATGGCGGGGTCATCTGCCATGAGCACGCCCACGTGCTGATCGATGAGTGCGGCGCGCCTGAGTTCTACACCGGCGGGGCGAAGGTTATCCCGGCGGGCGGTGCCTTTGGGAAGATGACGGTTGAGACAATCGAGGCAGCCATGCTGCCTTATGACCCCCCCATGGCGCACCGCGTTTCGCCGTCGGTCCTGTCGCTGACTCAGGCGACGGAGTGGGGGACGGTCTACTCTCCCGATGAAATTAGTACACTGAACGATGCGACCAGGCGCTATGGCATGGGCCTTCATATGGATGGCGCCCGCTTCGCTGGCGCAGTGCGGGCAAGTGGTGCGAGCCCGGCCGAGCTGACGTGGAAGGCAGGGGTCGACATCCTTTCCTTCGGCGCGACCAAGAATGGATGCATGCTGGCCGAGGCCGTCGTGCTCTTCGATCCGTCCAGGGAAGAAGAGATGGTGGCCCGCTGCAAGCGGGCGGGGCTGGGGATGTCCAAGCAGCGCTTCCTCGCTGCCCAGTGGCAGGCCTATTTCGCGGATGATCTCTGGCTCTCGCTCGCTGAGACTTCGGCCCGGCAGTGCCGCGCTGTCGCGAACATCTTCACGGACCATCCTGAGTGCGAGGTCCTCGTAGAGCCTCAGATCAACGAGCTGTTCGTCCGTATGCCGGGTTCGGTAGCGGAAAAGCTGCGCGGGGCAGGGGCGGAGTTCTATGACTGGGTCCAGCCCGGCGACCAATACGGGGGTGAGGCCCGCCGGTTTGTCACCAGCTGGGAGACGACTGACGAGCAGGTTCAGGCGCTGAGCGATGCCCTCGGATGATGCGAAACTTCCACGGACACGGGATTACCGGAAGAGGCGACAGAGATTTTCGATCAGGTCGTTTTCGGGTGCTATCTTTGCTCCCGCTTTTTTATTCTTCGCTCTCTACGTGCTAGGTCCACTACGGTTTCTGGGCGAAACGGTCTTTGCAGTGGTCTATGTGTCGCTGGCTATCACAGGTCTTCTAGTCGGCGCTTTCCTTTTGCTCCGTGAGCAGAACAAACGCCTCTAGCTACCATCCGTAGACGTCGCGGGCGACTTCGTAGGTTCCTGCGTATGCGTTGACCGTGTGCTCGATGGGGTCGGAGTAGCCGCCGCCGATGGCCATGGAGCAGGGGATACCGCGCTTCCGGCAGCCTTCGAGGACGATCTCGTCCCGGGCGCGCAGGCCCTCAAACGAGATGTTTAGCCTGCCGAGCTTGTCTTCGGCCAGGGGATCAACCCCTGCCTGATAGAGGACGAGGTCGGGCTTGAAAGCCCACACGGCGTCGAGGTGCTCTTCGATCGCGCGCAGGAACTCGGCATCCTCCGCCGCGTCGGGCATCGGGACGTCGAGGTCCGAAGGTACCTTCCTGAAGGGGAAGTTCTTTTCGCCGAAGACGTCCATGACGAAGCAGTCGTCCCTAGGCTGAAGAACGGCGGCGTTGCCGTCGCCCTGATGGACGTCGAGGTCGATGACAGCGACCCGATCGACGGCCCCTTCTTCTAAGAGGACAGTGGCGACAACGGCCTGGTCATTGAAGATGCAGAAGCCTGCACCGAAGTCTGGGTGGGCATGGTGGGTGCCGCCTGCAAGCTGGCCCGAGAGACCAACGCGGAGGGCCTGCCTTGCGGCGGCGAGGGCACCGCCGACGGTCCTGCGGCCCCGCCTCGGGATCTGCTCCGACCACGGAAAGCCAATCCGGCGCATGGCGCGGGGGTCGATGGAGCCGTCCTCAAGGGAGCGAAGATACTCCTCCGTGTGCACCGAAAGGATGACCTCGTTTGGAGCGATCGGCGCCTCGCGCAACATTTCTGGCGCGAGCGTTCCGTCCCGCACGAGCTTCTCTTCCAGAAGGCGGTATTTTTGCCCGGGGAATCGGTGACCTTCAGGTAGGTTCAGATTAAAGTCCTGTGCAGTGTAGAAGATCATCGGCCTACGAAGCGACCCAACCCTGCAGCTCGCGCAGGCAGAGCCGTTCAAGCAGGTCGATGAAGGCGTCTGAGCTATTAAGGCATGGGATAGCCTTCAGGCTCTCGCCGCCATGCTCCTCGAAGGTCTCTGCGAGGCCGAGGCCGACTTCTTCCAGCGTCTCGATGCAGTCGGAGACGAAGCCCGGCGTGATCACGGCGATGTTCTTGAGGCCTTCCTTGGCAGCCTCCTCGACGAGGTCTTCCGTCGACGGACCGAGCCATGTCTCTGGACCGAACTTCGACTGGAAGGCGAGAGGGGCGAACTCGGTCGTCCAGCCCAGCTTTTCGCGCATCAGGCGCGCGGTCTTCTGACAATGGCAGTGATAGGGGTCGCCCTGTTTGAAGTAGCGCTCAGGCAGCCCGTGGAAGGAGAGGATCACCCGCTCGGTCGTCTCATCGGTATGCCGACGGCAGGTGTCGGCGAGGGCCTCGATCAGCCCATCATCATCGTGGAAAGCCGGCATGGTCCGGAACGCGGGCATCCACGGCTTCTTCATCGCCCATGCATAAGCCGCATCGCAGGCGGTCCCGGTCGTGGTGGCCGAATATTGCGGATAGAGCGGTACGAGCAGGATGCGGTCGCAGCCTGCTGCCTGCATCCGGTCCAGGGTCTCGGCCGTCCCGGGGACGCCGTAGCGCATGGCCCAGTCAACATGGACACCCTCCGGCATCCGCGCGGCGAGCTTCTCTGCCTGCTCGCGGGTGTAGCGGCGCAGCGGGCTCTCACCGGTCTCTTGATCCCAGATCTCGGCATACGCCTTCTTGGTCTTGGCCGGCCGGGTGTTCAGGATGATGCCGCGCAAGACCGGCTGCCAGACGAGGGCAGGATAGTCGACCACCCGCCGGTCGCTCAGGAACTCGGCGAGGTACTTGCGCACTGCGCCCGTGGTCAGCGCCTCGGGCGTTCCAAGGTTGATGAGCAGCACCCCCACCTTGCCAAGGGCTACGGGCGGGTGCTCGGCAGGGGCGTGGGCTGGTTTTGTCGCTATATCCATACAATCGCTCATGGGGTGTCTCACCCTCTTTGCGGTAGTGTTTTATTGCGCGATCACCTATCGCAGGACGCGCGAGCGACCAGAAGGCAGAGTGTCACGATGAGAAAATTCCTCCTCCCCCTCGCATTTGCAGGTCTCGCAGCCTGCGCCTCTCCGACGCCATTCGAGCCTGCCAACGGCCAGGGCTACGGCTTTGCTGACCAGAAGATCGAGGAGAACCGCTACCGGATCTCCTTCCGGGGCAATAGCCTGACCACCCGTGAGCAGGTCGAGACGGCGCTCTTGCTGCGAGCGGCCGAAGTGACCCTTGAGAACGGCTACGACCATTTCCTCGTGGTCAGCGACGAGACCGAGACGGAACGCCGCCTGCGTGTCACCGACCTCGGCCCGCAATATGGTGCCTTCGGCTTCTACGGCTTCGGCCCGTTCCCCTATTATACCCGCGGTTTCAATGACGTGGATGTCCGCGAGAGCCAGCGTTACACCGCCATTGCTTTCATTGTCCTCGGCAAGGGACCGAAGCCTGCCGACAACCTCGCTGCCTATGATGCGCGCGAGGTGCAGCAAAACCTTTCGGGCGCCGTCTTCAGGCGTAATTCATAAGCAAGACCAATCAGGGAGATACGACCGTGAAACGTTTGTTGACGGGCGTGGCCTTTGCCGCGCTTTCCATGACCGCAGCCCATGCCCAGAGCGAGGTAGATGTAATGAAGAACGACCCGTTCCTGTGGCTTGAAGAGGTGCAGGGCGAGTGGGCTCTCGATTGGGTTCGTGCCCAAAACGAGCGTTCCCTGGCAGTGCTTGAGGCCCACCCGGCCTATGAGCCCATGCTGTCCGAGGCCAATGCCATCCTCACCTCCGATGACCGGGTGCCTTCGGTCTCCCTTCGCGGCGGCTACGCCTACAATTTCTGGCAGGACAAGGACGCCGTGCGCGGTGTCTGGCGCCGGATGAGCCAGAAGGATTACCTCGCCAAGTCCGACGATTGGGAAGTCATTCTCGACGTCGACAAGCTGGCTGAGGATGAGGGCGAGAACTGGGTCTTCGCAGGCACCGACTGCCTGGCGCCTGACTACAGCCGCTGCCTCGTCACCCTTTCCCGCGGCGGCTCGGACGCTGCGGTGGTGCGGGAGTACGATATCGACAGCCGCAGCTTCGTCGATGGCGGTTTCGAGCTCCCCGAAGCCAAGTCCTCGGTCACCTGGCTCGATGCCGACACGGTTCTTGTGGGCACGGACTTTGGCGAAGGCACGCTGACGGACTCAGGCTATCCGCGGATCGTGAAGGTCTGGAAGCGTGGCCAGGACCTTGCCGATGCGACGCAGGTCTATGAGGCTGCGACCACCGACATCTGGACCTATCCCTACAGCTTTTGGGACGGCGAGAGCTACACCGGCGGCGTTTTCCACGGTGAGACGTTCTACGACTACAACTGGATGGTCCTGAACGAGGACATGGAGGCAGTCCGCCTTCCGCTGCCGAAGAAAGCGAGCCTTTCCGGTTTCTCTTCGGGCGATTTCGTCATTGAGCTGAAAGAGCCGATGGAGTTCGGCGGCGAGACCTACACCACTGGTTCGGTCATAGCGATGGGCCGCGCCATGGAAGAGGTCCAGGTGCTGGTTGAGCCGACCCGCGAAATCGCGGTCCAATCGGTTGCGACGTCGAAGGACGATATCGTCATCACCCTTCTCGACGATATTGCGGGCCGGATGATCCGCTTCGAAGAGCGCCGCAACGGCAAGTGGCGTGGCCGCGACATCAGGCTGCCCGAAGGTGGCGTCATCGGCCTCAGGACGATGGACCCTTCCACCGGCGCAGTGATCGCAACCTACGAGAACCCAATCACTCCGGACACGTTCTACCTGATCGAGAACCGTCGCCCGAAGGAGATCGACCGCTCGCCGGCCTTCTTCGATGCGGAGGGCATGATGGTGAAGCGCTACGAGGCGACATCATCTGACGGCACGAAGATTCCGTATACGGTGATTGCTCTCAAGGAGACGCTGGAAAACGGTCCCGCGCCGACCATCCAGTACGGCTATGGCGGCTTCGAAATCCCGATCCTGCCGAGCTATGGCGCAACGGCCGGCAAGCTCTGGGTCGAGCGCGGCGGTGTCTACGTCAACACCAACATTCGCGGCGGTGGCGAGTACGGCCCCGCGTGGCACCAGGCCGGCCTCAAGGGCAAGCGCCAGATCATCTATGATGATTTCCAGGCGATCTCAGAGGACATGATCGAGCGCGGGATCACCACCAAGGAGCAGCTGGGTATCTTGGGCGGCTCGAACGGTGGTCTTCTGATGGGCGTCTCGATGGTGCAGCGTCCTGATCTTTACAAGGGTATCGGCATCGGCGTGCCGCTCCTCGACATGCTGCGCTACGACAAGCTCCTCGCGGGTGCGTCGTGGGTCGGTGAGTATGGCGATCCTGACAATCCCGAGGAGCGCCCGTTCCTCGAGAAGATCAGCCCGTACCAGAACCTCAAGGCTGACGTTGAATATCCGCGCCCGTTCTTCTTCACCTCCACCAAGGACGACCGCGTCCATCCGGGCCACGCCCGTAAGATGGCGCGCCTGATGGAAGAGTATGGTCAGGAGTTCCTCTACTACGAGAACATCGAGGGCGGTCACGGCGCTGCTGCCAACCTCGACCAGGCGGCACGCAGGCTGGCTCTTCAGTATGCGTACTTCGCAGGCGAGCTCGGCCTGATTGGGTATGATGAGGAGTAAGTTCTCCTCGACCATGAATGAGAGAAGGGGCGCTTCGGCGCCTCTTTTTTTTTGGGGATGGATCCTGAATCGAGTTCAGGATGACGGGGCGGAGGGCCGGCCCTGCAATTATGGTCATCCTGGACTCGATCCAGGATCCATCGCGAGCGCCAGCGAGCAAGTAAAAACCGCCAACGGCCCGCGGACCCGCCAAACCTTGCGCCGCGCCCCGCAACCCGGCACGTTCCCGCGCGCGTATAGAGGCAGGGCCGATCACATGATGCTAGCGTTCTGGGGCACCGTTCTTGGTGCATTTGTCGGTCTTTTTCTGCTGGGACGCACGGGCGCACCCCTTTGGGCCCGCGTTATGGCGGGCCTCGTCGCAGGCGGGGCGGTTGGCCTCTTCTTCGGTGAGACGGCAGGCGTCGCCAAGCCTATTGGCGATGGCTTCATCAAGCTCATCCGCATGCTCATCATCCCGCTGATCGTGACGACGCTGACCAGCGGCATGATCGCCCTCGGTGATCCCAAGCGCCTCGGCTCCTTGGGCGTCAGGACCATCGGTCTCTATCTCTTCACCACGTCAATTGCCGTCTTCATCGGCATCGGCATGGCGATCATCTTCAACCCCGGGGAGGGTGTCGACTACCAGTCGGTGAGCGAAACGTCTGCGATCACAGATCGGCTCGCGCGGGCGGAAGCTGCCGAGCGCACAGCCGTGCAGCAGATCCTCGACGTTATCCCCGCGAACCCCATCGCGGCGATGGCCAATGGCGACATCCTGCCGGTGATCTTCTTCTCGATCGTTTTGGGTATTGGGACACTGGCCGCTGGTGAGAAGGGCCGTCCGTTTGCTGAGGCCATCGAGAGTGCCGCCGAAGCGATCCTCAAGCTGACGAGCGGGGTCATGGCGCTCGCGCCCTATGGCGTCTTCGCGCTCATGGCGTGGGTGCTCGGGACCCAAGGGCTCGCGGTGCTCTTCAATCTCGGAAAGCTCGCGATTGCGCTCTACCTCGCCTGCGCCCTTCATATTCTGATCGTCTATGGCGGGCTGGTGACGCTCCTTGCACGGCTCAATTTCTTCAAGTTCCTGCGCGGTATGCTCGATGCGATGACGACGGCCTACTCGACGGCCAGCTCGTCGGCGACGCTACCCGTGACCATCGGCAACCTGACCCAAAACATCGGCGTCGGTCGCGCAGTCGCAGGTTCGGTCGCGCCGCTTGGGGCGACGATCAACATGGACGGCACGTCGATCTATCTCGGGATTGTGTCGCTCTTCGCGGCGCAGGCCGTGGGCCTCGACCTGTCAGGTGCTGACTATATCGCCATCGCCGTCACGGCCACGGCGGCCTCGATCGGTGCTGCGGGCATTCCCTCGGCCAGCCTTTTCCTCGCCATTGCCGTTCTCACCAGCTTCGGTGTGACAAGCGAGCAGGCGATCCTCATCATCGCGCTCATATTCCCCTTCGACAGGCTCCTCGACATGATGCGTACCGTGACGAACGTCACTGGGGACGCAGCCGTCGCGACGACCGTGGCCCGCTGGGAAGGCGAGCTTGACGAAACCAGGCTGAAAGGCGCCAAATCATGATCAGCCTTCTCACGGCCGCGTTCCTCGCGCCCGCCTTCCCCTATCTCGAATGCAGCCAGGAAGAACGGATGGCCGAGCACCGCGCCGCCTATTGCGAGGCCGCTGACCGCGCCAATCAGCTGGCGAAGCGCCGCCGCTGGGCACGGGCCTATGTCATCCTCGACGGGCTTGGTGGTGAAGACCACGGCTTCGAAACAAAACCGGGTGCGGAGCGTCTCGCGCAAGCCAAGGCCGCCTGCCGCATGGGCAAGAAAGACATTGGTGCGAGGCTTTTCCACCAGATCGACTGCGCAACCAGTTACCCGAGCCTCAGCCTCAAGGGCTACGCATCGGACTATTCCGACCTTGTAGGCGGCGAGGTCATCACGCCGGCCTGTCTTACGCTCAACCGCGGCTACCCGACCCGGCTTGGAAGCAAAGGGGCGTACCGGGACGAAAGCCTGTTCGATGATGTGGCCAGGGTCTGCGGCATCGAACGCAAATCATATCCTCAATCGGCTGCCCAGCATGGGGCCTGCAAGATCTCGGGCTCCTGCGAATGAAGCCTGTCCGTATCCTCACCACCGGCGGGACCCTCGACAAGGTGCATGACTGGCGGCAGGAGACCATCGCCTTCGCAGGAGCTGGCAAGTCCCAGGTGCCCGAAATCCTCGAGCAGTCGCGCTGCTACGCCCACGAGGTCGAGCAGCTCTTCCAGATCGACAGCCTCGACATGACCGAGACTTACCGGAAGCTCGTCTGTGAGCGGATCGAAGCGGCCAAGGAAGATGCGATCGTCATCACGCACGGCACATCGACCATGGCGGAGACGGCGCGCTATCTCGATGGCTGCGGGCCCTCCAAGACCGTGGTGCTGACCGGCGCGATGCGCCCCCATGCCCTCTTCGTAAGTGATGCGAGCTTCAACCTCGGCGGAGCGATCATCGCGGCGCAGACCTTGCCGGCCGGTGTCTATGGCGTGATGAATGGCTGCGTGTTCCGCGCCGATGAGCTCAACAAGAACGAGAAATTGGGAAGGTTCGATGTCTGACGAAATCCCTGCAGGCGAGAAGCCGCTCCTGATCCCACCGGCTTGGTTCGCGATCTTCTTCATGGCCATCTACTTCGTCGGCAGGGCCATGCCCGGCGCGACGTTCCGTCTGCCTGCTGAGGATGCAGTCGCAGGGCTTCTGACCCTCGCAGGGATCGGGATTGCTGTCTGGGCCCTCGTCCAGTTCCGCCAGCAGAAGACGACCTTCCACCCAGAGCGCCCCGGCGCTGCCTCGGCCCTCGTGACCGATGGCGTCTATAAGGTGACCCGCAATCCGATGTATGTCGGCATGGCGCTGATCCTCCTCGCGCTGGCCCTCAAGCTTGGCAGCCTTCTGAGCCTCCTCCTTGTGCCGGTTTTCATCGGCGTCATCACGGCGGTGCAGATCATCCCTGAGGAGCGGGCGCTCACCAGGCTGTTCGGCGATGAGTTCGAAGCCTTCAAGCGCAGCACCCCGCGCTGGCTCTTCCTTTAGACACAGCGTAGATTCCCTCCGGGAGACAGGAGGGACGCGCAATGGATAGCGAGAAAAAGGGCAAGGGCGGCAGGCTTGTAGCTGTCTTCATTTTGCTTTTGCTTGGCCTTGCCAACGCGGTCTATTTTGCATGGAGAGAGCTGGCGCTGGGCAAGGAGGGAAGCCTTCCTCTCCTCATCGCGAGCTTGATGTGCGTCACCCTCGCGCTCGTTCTCGCAAGGACCGGTGCGGCCAAGGGCTGAAGCCAAGCCACCCGTTGACTTATCCCCACTTCGGTGCCACTCCCCGCCTCTAAATTCTGACAAGCGGCGATTGACCGTGTCTGCCTGCACGACCCCTCCCTTCGAAACGAAGGATCCACGAGGACGGGGCAGGGGGCTCCTTCCGACGGGGTAACGCCCTCTCGGTCGTCCAATCGCCCATGGCATGGGACGGACGGCATGTTCGACACACTTTCGGAGAGACTGGGCGGCGTCTTTGACCGCCTGCGGGGCCGCGGCGCCCTGTCCGAAGAGGATGTGAACGAAGCCCTCCGTGAGGTCCGGGTCGCCCTGATCGAGGCTGACGTCGCGCTGCCCGTAGCGCGCGGCTTTGTCGCCAAGGTCAAGGAACGGGCCATCGGCCGTGAGGTCCTGAAGTCCGTCACCCCGGGCCAGCAGGTCGTCAAGATCGTCAACGACGTCCTCGCCGAGACCCTCGGCGCAGGCGCTGGCGACCATGAGCTGAACCTCAACAGGCCCGCTCCGGTTCCGATCCTGATGGTTGGTCTTCAGGGTTCCGGTAAGACGACCTCCACGGCGAAGATCGCCCTCAGGCTGCAAAAGCGCGAGAAGAAGAAGGTCCTCATGGCCTCCCTCGACACGCGTCGGCCCGCTGCGATGGAGCAGCTTAAGGTGCTGGGCGAGCAGGCCGAGGTGAAGACCCTGCCGATCGTCGAGGGTCAGTCCGCGGTTCAGATTGCCAAGCGCGCCATGGAAGCGGCGCGCCTTCAGGGCTTCGATGTCGTGATGCTTGACACGGCGGGCCGCCTGTCGATCGACGAGCAGCTGATGGCCGAGGTGCAGGAGATCGCGCGGGCGACCGATCCTGCCGAGACCCTCCTCGTCCTCGACAGCCTCACCGGCCAGGACGCCGTTCAGACCGCTGAACGTTTCAAGGAGCGCGTGCCGGTCACGGGCGTTGTCCTGACCCGTCTTGATGGCGACGGCCGCGGCGGTGCCGCTCTCTCGATGCGCGAGATCACGGGCGCGCCGATCAAGTTTGCCGGTGTCGGTGAGAAGATCGACGCCCTCGACGTCTTCGACCCTGAGCGCATGGCGGGCCGCATTCTCGGCATGGGCGACATTGTCGGCCTCGTGGAGAAAGCCTCGGCTGAAATTGATCAGCAGAAGGCCGAAAAGGCCGCCAAGAAAATGGCGAAGGGCGAGTTCGATCTCGACGACCTCGCTGACCAGTTCGTCCAGATGCGGAAGATGGGCGGTATGGGCGCCATCATGGGCATGATGCCTGGTATGGGTAAGCTCAAGGGCATGGCTGACGACGCGCTCGGCGGCAACGAACTGGCGCGCCAGGAAGCGATCATCCGTTCCATGACGAAGAAGGAACGCAAGAACCCCAAGCTGATGAACGCCTCGCGCAAGAAGCGCGTTGCGGCCGGCGCCGGGGTTCAGGTGCAGGACGTCAACCGCCTGCTGAAGAGTTTCCAGGGCATGAGCACCCTGATGAAGAAGATGGGCAAAGGCGGCAAGCGGGGCATGGCCCAGCAGCTCGGCCAGATGCTCGGCGGCGGAATGCCTGGCGGCGGGGCGATGCCCCCCGGCAGTGCAGGTGGCCTGCCCGGTCTCGGGGGAGGCGGCGGTGCCGGTCTCCCTGGTCTTGGCGGAGGCCTTCCGGGCCTTGGCGGACCAAAGAAGAAGTAACAGTTGAACTCAGTCTACGAACCATAGAAGAAAGAACGAACCATGGCTCTCAAAATTCGTCTCGCCCGCGGCGGCTCGAAGAAGCGTCCTTACTACCGCATCGTCGTCACCGATGCCCGCAACCCGCGCGATGGCCGCTTCATCGAGAAGATCGGTAATTACAACCCCCTCCTCAAAAAGGATGACGAGAACCGCGTCGTGATCGACCTTGAGCGCGCCAAGTACTGGCTCGACAAAGGCGCTCAGCCTACCGATCGTGTCGCTCGTTTCCTTGGCGCTGCTGATCTCATCAAGTGGGAGCACGGCAACAACCCGCAAAAAGGTGAGCCTGGCCAGAAAGCCAAAGAGCGCATCGAAGAGAAGCGCGAGAAGGAAGAAGCCAAGAAAGCCGCAGCTGCAGAGGCTGCCGCAGAGGCTGAAGGCGCTTCGGAAGAAGCTCCGGCTGAAGAAGCTTCCGAGTAAGCCTGGGCTTTGGCTCAGAAAGACCAGCCGCGCATGGTTGTGGTGGCCCAGTTCGCGGGCACCCACGGCGTGCGCGGTGACTTCAAATTGAGGTCGTATACGGAGGAGCCTGAAGCTCTCTTCGGCTACGGCCCGCTTCGCGCCGAGGGCGGCGCGAGCCTGACCCCGAAGAAGCTTCGCGAGATGAAGCCCGGGGTTTTTCTTTGCCGCGATGCCGAGATTTCCTCGCCCGAAGCTGCCGAGAGTTTCAAGGGCAAGCTCCTCTCCGTTCCGCGGGACGTTCTTCCCGAGACTGACGATGAGGACGACTTCTACGTCGAAGACCTGATCGGTCTCGATGCGAAAACGGAAGAGGGCGAGGGCCTTGGTAAAGTCCGTGCCGTGACCAATTATGGCGCAGGTGACATCGTCGAGATCAAGGGCAAGGGCGGCTTGATCCTCGTTCCCTTCACCAAGGACGCTGTCCCGGCTATCGACTTCGAGGCGGCAACGATCGTTGTGGTCCCGCCAGAGGATGAGGCTGGTCCGCGCGATTGATCCTTTGCCGGATTGTTGCCACCGTCCTGTCATGGACACCCTCCCCGACCGGCGCTCCGTCCTTCTCTCCGTAGGCGCAGCGAGCTTGGCCATCGGCACCGGGCACGCATCGCCCAGCCGTTTCGCAGCTCTTGAAAGCGCCCTTGGTGGCCGGGTCGGCGTCTACGCGATGCGCGATGGCGACCCGACCGTCATCAGCAACAGGCCGAACGAGCGCTTCGCGATGTGCTCGACGTTCAAGGCGCCGCTCGCAGCCTTCATCCACGACGAAATCGACAATGGTGGGCTCGACCCTGCCAAGCCGTTGCGCATCGACGAGGTGCCCCTGATCGGCTGGTCGCCCGAGGTGGAGCCCCGGCGGGAGCAGGGCATCAGGTACATGTCCCTCGCTGGCCTTGCCCATGCGGCGGTGGTCAGGAGCGACAACACGGCCGCCAACATCCTGCTCGACCAGATCGGCGGGCCCGAGGGCTTCACGGCCAAGGTCCGAAAGTTCGAAGGCTCGACCCAGCTCGATCGCTACGAGCCGGACCTGAACGAGAGCAGGCCGGGGGATCCGCGGGATACAACGACGCCCAGCGGGATGGCGGCGCTCATGAGCCGACTGTTGTTCCAGTCAGGGTTCAGCCAACGCGCGGCTGCAACGGTTCGTTCGCTGATGATTGACAGTGCAACAGGCGGCAAGCGCCTGCGCGCGGGGCTCCCGCAGGGCCTGGTCGTCGGGGATAAGACCGGGACGAGCACCAACGGTCTTTATGCCGACATCGCCTTCGTTGAGACAGGGGACGGCCGACCGCCTGTGATCATAGCCGCCTACGTCGATGCGCCTCTGGCTGACGGAGCCGCCGGCAACGCTGCGCATCAGGAGATCGCCCGCATCGTCGCGGAGGGCTTCGGCCTCTGAGATGATGCGTGTTAGCGCCTGACAAAAACAGTGGCCGCTCGCGAGATTCGGTGTTTCAATCCCCGAAAAAAGGGAAACGCCGATGCGATCGCTCATTTTGCTTAGTGCAGCATTGCTGCTTGCCGCCTGTCAGACACCGGGCGGGCCGGTGGTCGCGGAGAATGAGCTCGGGCTCATCAAGGACGGCAAGAACACATCGTCGATCTGGCTGAGCGATGCCTTCGAGGGTGAGCACCGTAGGCAGCTTTCGGGCAATCGCCTTGAGCTGACCATGGTGCAGCGAACCCCTAGCGGTGGGCTCGACACCTCGGTTGGGCGGGTCGTGAAGACCCTTCCGTTGGCGGAGGTCAGTGAGGCGCTGCAGGTCTGCTTCGCCTACGACGTGGCGCTTGAGGGCGAGGGCCGCTGGTGGGCTGGCCCCAAAATTTCCGTGGGCTGGAACGACGAGGCGGGGGAGGAGACCGCGGGTTGGTACGAAACCTACGTGGTGGAGACCGCCGCCATCGTGCCCGATATCCTCGAAAGCCAGCTCAAGGAGTATTTCGACGCCCGCTTCCTCGGTGAGACCCGGCACGATGGCGGGGTCTACCGTCACTTCCATCTGAAGTTCCACGAGTGGGATCAGTACTGGGCGATCCGGCAGGAGTACCGCAGTGAAGGGATGACGTCGGTCGGGAAGATCCTCGCCTTCTGGCAGGAGGTGCGTCTCCCCTCGGACAAGCGCTTTGATGGGGTGAAGATGAACATCGAGACCTACGGCCCTGTCGAAGGCGGCTTCTCGATCGAGGGTGTCATCCCGTCGAGCTACTCGCGGCCGAAGCCGCCGAACTGCGCCAGCTGATCGGGCGATCAGGCACGAAAAAGCCGGGCGCTTTGCCCGGCTTTTTTTCTTGTTCAGTGTCGGTCCCTGAAGACTAGTCGAGGGTCCGTTCGATGCGTTCGACGTCGAAGCACTCGATGAAGTCGCCAACTTTGAGGTCGTCATAGTTGGCGAAGCTCATGCCGCATTCCTGACCGGCGGGGACTTCCTGCACGTCGTCCTTGAAGCGCTTGAGCTGCGAGAGCTCGCCTTCGTGGATGACGACATTGTCGCGGAGCAGGCGGACTTTCGAGCCGCGCTTGACCATGCCTTCGGTGACCCGGCAACCCGCGACGCGGCCCACTTTCGACACCATGAAGGTCTCGAGGATCTCGGCATTGCCAAGGAACGTCTCGCGAAGCTCTGGATCGAGCATGCCCGAGAGGGTGCCTTTGATGTCGTCGATCAGGTCGTAGATCACCGAGTAGTAGCGGATCTCGGTGCCCGAATTCTCGGCCTGGTCGCGCGCCTGCTTGTTGGCGCGGACGTTGAAGCCGATCACCGGAGCGCCCGAAGCCTCGGCGAGGATGACGTCGCTTTCGGAGATTGCGCCGACGCCCGTGTGAAGGACGCGGACACGGACCTCGTCGGTGGCCATCTTCTCGAGGGAGCCGACGATCGCTTCGACCGAGCCCTGCACATCGCCTTTGATGACGACGGGAAGGTCCTTGATCTCGGCGTCCTGAAGCTGCGCCATCATCTGCTCGAGCGAGGTGCCCGATTTCTGCGCGTTGGCTTTCTCACGCTTCACGCGGGCGCGGTACTCAGCGACTTCGCGGGCGCGGGCTTCTGACTCCACGACAGCAAACTGGTCACCGGGCTCAGGCACACCATTGAGGCCGAGGATCTCGATCGGCTGGGAAGGAATGGCTTCCTTCACCTGCTTGCCCTGGTCGTTGTTGAGCGCGCGGACCTTGCCCCATTCAGAGCCCACGACGACGATGTCGCCGCGTTTCAGCGTGCCGCCTTGGACGAGGAGCGTTGCAACTGCGCCGCGGCCCTTGTCGAGCTGGGCTTCCACCACGGTGCCGTAGGCTTCGCGGTCGGCATTGCCCTTGAGCTCGAGGAGCTCGGACTGCAGCGTGATCGCTTCGATCAGGCCATCGAGGTTGGTCTTCTTGAGAGCCGAGACTTCGACGTCCTGGATCTCGCCGCCCATGCTTTCGACCTGAACCTCGTACTGGAGGAGGTCGGTCTTGACCTTGTTCGGGTCGACGCCGGGCTTGTCGATCTTGTTGACCGCCACGATCATCGGAACGCCTGCAGCCTTGGCGTGGCTGATGGCCTCTTCCGTCTGCGGCATGACCGAGTCGTCGGCCGCGACCACCACGATGACGATGTCCGTCACGTTCGCACCGCGTGCCCGCATTGCCGTGAAGGCGGCGTGGCCCGGGGTATCGAGGAAGGTGATCTTGTTCTTGTTCTTGTCGGTGATCTGGTAGGCACCGATGTGCTGGGTGATGCCGCCGGCCTCACCGTCCACGACGTTGGCACCGCGCAGGGCATCGAGAAGCGAGGTCTTGCCGTGGTCGACGTGGCCCATGATGGTCACGACCGGCGGACGGCTTTCAAGCTTCGCATCGTCGGCATCAGGCGCGATCAGGCCGTCCTCGACGTCAGCTTCCGAGACGCGCTTCACCGTGTGACCGAGGTCTTCGACGATGATCTGCGCCGTGTCGGCGTCGAGCGTCTGGTTGCCGGTGACCATCTGGCCCTGCTTCATCAGCTCTTTGATCAGGTCCGTCTGGCGCATCGCCATACGGCTTGCGAGTTCAGCGACGGTGATGACGTCAGGCACGACCACTTCGCGGGCTTGCTGCGAAGCCTGGTTGCCGCGCTTGGCCCGGCGCGCCTTTTCGCGCTCGCGGGCACGCTTCACCGAGGCGAGCGAACGCTGCCGCTCGTCATCCTCGAGGGCCTTCGAGATCGTCAGGCGACCCGAGCGGCGCTTCGGCGCTTCCTTGGCGTTGCGGTTGTCCGCACCCGGCTGGTTCCGCTTCTGCTTGATGCGGCCACCAAGCGCGGAGAGCGGGTTGTTGTCGTCTTTGGCGAAGTTCGAGCGGTCGTCCTTCTTCTGCTGGTCCTTCGAAGCATCGGAGATGCCCTTGGCCTTCAGTTCCTGACGCCGCTTGCGCTCGGCTTCCTCGGCTTCGAGGAGCTTCTTGGCTTCTTCCTCGGCCTTGCGGCGAGCTTCAGCCTCTTCGGCGCGCTTCTTCTCTTCTTCTTCCTGAGCCTTGCGAGCAGCTTCGAGCTTGGCCTTCTCGTCGGCCTCGCGCTTTTCGCGCTCTTTGCGCTCAGCCTCGAGACGCTTGGCGCGCTCTTCTTGCTCTTTCTTGGCTTTCGTCAGGGCGACGAGACGCTTCTTCTTCTCCTCGTCGGAGAGCTGGCGCAGGACCTTGCCCTTCTTGGCAGGGCTTTCCTTGACCACCCTTTTCGCCTCGGCCGCAGCCTTGCCCTCAGCCGGTTTCACCAGCTTGGGGCCAGAGCTCTTCGCCGTGGTCTTGGTGGCACCGGTTTTCGCAGCGCCAGGGCTGACCGCGCGACGCTTCTTCTCAACCACCACCGTTTTGGTCCGGCCGTGGGAGAAGCTTTGCTTCACGGCACCGGTTTCCCGGCGGCCGAGGCTCAGCGGTTTACGTCCCGAGGTCGATTTTTCTTGCGTGTCGTCGCTCATACAATCCTTAAAAGGAGGCCGGTGCCTCCAACATTCCATTCCCGACAAGGTCGGAAGAGACCAACGGCGCGGGTCCCATAACGTCTGGCCGGCGCCAAACAGTCGCCTCTGCCAGAGGCGCCCCCATAACCGACAGGCCCCCTTTGGTCTACCTACCGAACCGTGAAAAGACGGGCTGTTACGGCAGGCAGCCTAACAGGCGAAGGACCGCCAGAGCATAACTGCCGAAAGAGCCGCCTCCGACGGGCCGCCCCTCAAGAGAAGGACGTGCACCGTGTCCTGTCCGAGGGCGATCGAGACCGGATGCCTTGCTGCCGGAAGGGGGAGATGGGGAATGGCTTCGCTCTTCGCAAGGAACTGAGCCAGCTTGGCGGTTTCAGGCTCGCTGACGTCATTGGGCGTGAGATAAGCGATGCCTTTCTTGGCGGCCTTGCGGACATGGTCGCCGCCGATGACGAGGTGGCCGGACTTCCGCGCGAGGCCCAGTCTTGCGAGAGCTGACGCTTCGATCGCCTCGCCGACCTGGTCGGCAAAGCTCTCGGCATTGTGCTCTTGGGGCAGCTTCGCCGGGCCCTTGAGGCTACGGTTGAAGCCGTTCTTCTTGAGCGCCATGAGAAGGTCCTCGCGGCGCGCCCTGACCCATGCGCCGCGGCCCGGAAGCTTGCCCTTGAGGTCGAGGGTCAGCTGGCCTTCGGGGTCGAGGACAAAGCGCAGGGCCTGCTCCTCGGGGCCGATCTCTTCGCCTGACGCCGAGCAGCGGCGCGGGTTTACGCGCTTGCCCGCCCGGGGCGGTCTCTCATGCTGTTCGGCGTCGTCCATCGGCCGCTCTCTTCCCGCTCAGGGGCGCTGTGGCAAGCCCAATGAGAAAGGGCGGCACAGGGCCGCCCTTTGTTTCGATTGCGAGAGGAGAGGGCTTACTCCGCCTCTTCCTCGATGGTCACGCCCTTGGCGATGGTCTCCTGCATGTGGGTGAGGAGGCCTTCCATGCCCTCATCGCGCACGCGGCTCGAGAAGGCCTGGCGGCGGGTGATGAGGGGAGAGGTGCGCTCGACCAGGACATCGAGGAGCTTGTGCTCGCCGGTCTCTAGCTTGCGGACGCGCCAGTCGATGTCGGCGCGCGGGCGGCCTGCTTTATCGACGAGGACCGACTGGACGATGTAGTCGCCCGGACGGCGCTCAAGGCTCGCCTTCACGTTGATCTCGCGGGAGGTGAGCTGGCCGATCTCTTCAGCGTAGGCCGCGGCGATATAGCGGGGAAAGAGCTCCTGATAGGTGGCGGTCTCTTCGTCCGTCGCGTTCTTCGCGGCGCTGCCTGCGAGGAGGAAGGCGCCGATCTGCTCCGCGGCGAGGTTCTCTTCGAGCGTCGCGCGGACAGCGGCGGAGCCTTCACCCTCGGCCTCGGCCTTGGCGCGGAGGTCGGTCACGAGGCCGATGACAAATTCTTCAGCCTCAGGGTGATCGCCTGCGATGGCGGTCGAGATGCTCATCACGGCCGCGACGGCGGCTGCTGCAAAGCGAGTAATCATGCGGTCTTCCCCACGGAAATCTTGTTTCTACGCCCATATAAGAACTGTGCGAGCGGCGGTAAGGCAAACAACATTGTGGCAAGGACCCAGAGCATTCCGATGGTGAGGAGCGCGCCCATGCTCGCCGTGCCCCTGTGATCGGAGATGATGAGGCTGCCGAAGCTTGCGATGGTGGTCAGGGCCGAGAAGAGCACGGCCCGGCCTGTCGAGCCCCTGACCGCCTCCAGCGCATCGCCGGTCTTCTCCGCCCGGAAGGCGAGGTGGATGCCTGAATCGATCCCGATCCCGATGATCAGCGGCAGGACCAGCACATTGGCGAAATTGTAGGGCAGGCCGAAGAGCGTGCCCGTCGCCGTGGTCAGGGACCCCGCCAGAACCAGCGGGATCAGGAGGAGAAGCAGCACCACGAAGGACCGGGTCACCGCGAGGACGAGGAGGCTGACGAGCACTGCGGCAGTGAGGCTCGCCTGCACCATGGCCCGGCCGATGACGTCTCCTGCTGAAAGGGCGGTGCGGGCGCTGCCCGCTGCATCGGGGGCGACTTCGAGCACCTCCTCCACGAAGGTTCTGCGCTGGTCGAGTTCGACGGCGCCGCCGACCGGCATGATCTCGAGGCGGTAGGTGCCGTCCTCGGTGACGTAGCGGTCGCGGATTACCTGGGGGACATCATCGACGCTGACATAGTTGGCACGGAGCTGCTGTTGCAGCGCCTCGCGCTGGCGGGGCCAGAATTCGAAGACCCGAGGCTCGGCGGCGCGCAGGGCGGCGGGGCTCATGCCTTCGAGGACCGTGCGCAGCTTCTCCGCATTGCGGCTCCCCTGCTCGTCGCGGAGGGAGACCATGAGCCTTGCGAAGGCAGGCTCGAACTCCGCATCGACGTCACCGCCTGCGATGAGGGCGAAGCCGAGGCCGACGCTCGCCGCGTCGATGAGCGAAAGCTTCAGGTCCTGCTCCTCCGGCACGAAGGAGAAGAGATGGCGGACGCTGTCGACGCTCGCCGGAGCCTTCAGGCGTTCGGCGCGGGCGAGAAGTTCGTCTTCGCTCTCGGCCAGGACGTTGAGGCGGTAGGGTGTCGCCTTCTCATCCTCGACCACCACGTCGAAGGCGATGACCGAAGGCGCCGTCTTGGCGCGGAGGGCCATGGGATCGGCGTCAAAACGGGCCCAGGGCAGAAGGAATAGCGACGCTACGCCAAGGCCCCCGACGATGAGGCCAGCGGGCGGCACGATCTTGCGCAGGCGGTCCTCGGGTAGCTCGGCCATGGGCTTCGCGCCATCGCCGATCTTCACGACGGCAGGGAGCAGCGTCACGGCCACGAGAAACGCGGTCATGACGCCAAAGCCTGCGATGACGCCGAGCTGATTCATGCCGATGAACTCGGTGGGCGCGAAGGAAAAGAAGGCCAGCGCCGTCGTTGGGGCGGTGAGCATGAGCGCCGTGCCGATCATACGCGAGGTCCGGTAGCCTGCGGCCCGCTCGGAGACGCCCTTGGCCCGCTCGTCACGGATGTGGATCAGGAGGTGGATCGAGAAATCTGCTCCAAGGCCCACCATAAGGACGGCGAACGCCACGGAGATCAGGTTCAGCTGCCCGAAGAGCGCAACGGCGATGCCTGCTGTCAGGATCACCGACACGGCGATGGTCACGAGGGTGGCCGCCACGAGCCGTGCGGAGCGGAAGGCGAAGCTCAGGAGGATCGCGACGAAGATCGCCGACAGGCCGAGGGCAAGACCGGTGCCTGAGGAGACCGCCTCCAGCTCTTCGGTGCGAAGGACTGGATCGCCTGTGATCAGCACCCGTGCTTCGAGACCTGTTTCGGAGCGCACCGCGTCGGCTTCTTGGAGGATCGCTTCCTTCACGGCCTTGGCCGGCTTGAGCTTGGTGTAGTCGAGGACCGGGTCGAGGCTGAAAAGAACTTGCGCCTCGGGAGGCTCACCGGGGCTGAGGAGCGTTTCCCACGAGAGGGACTTGTCCTCCGTCGTCAGAACTTCCGTCAGCTGCGCATAGAGCGCATCGAGGGTTTCGGGGTCCGCGCTGTCCCCCTGCTCTGCCGCTTCAGCCAGGGCATCGAAGAGGGTGGCGAGTGTTGGATCTGGCCCGAGCCGCTCGATAAGCGGGGCGGCATTGGTGAGCCTCAGAAGAAGGTCTTCGAGCTCTTCCACCGAGAGGAAGAGGAGACCGTTCTCCTTGAAGAAAGGCTCGGACGGCGGCGCGAGGAGGGCGGAGACCTCGTCTCGCGCGATCAGGCGCTGGGCCAGCTCGTCGGTGAAGGCCGAAGCTTCGTCAGGCGTGCCGGACTGGACGACGACCACCACCTGGTCGCCAAGATCGGGGAAGGCCGCTTTGAACTCGGTGGCCGCGACGCGGAATGGCGCCTTGGGGCTGATCATATCCGAGCTGTCGGTGTTGATCGAGATCCCGGTGACCACCCGCCAGATGGCAAAGGCCGTCATTAGCGCCCAGAAGCCCGCCACGAGAAACGGGCGGGCACGCGAAAAGGACATCAGGCGCCAGAGACCTGCGTCGAGAAAGACTGTTTTCATGACGAAACGGGTCCGGGATTAGAAGTCCGGCAGGTTGGCATAGGGGTCGCCATCCTCGTGAAGCTGTGCACCTTGCTCCTGCAGGTAGAGGCTTCGGAGGAGGATGTAACCGTCTTCTTCGGTGAAGACCCGCTCGAGGGTCGCATCGCCTTCGATCCGCTTCTGGGCGGTGCGCTGGCCGACAAAGCCGACGCGGTACTCAAGCCCCTCGGGCAAAAGGATCTGGGTATCCGGCGTCAGGCCAATGCGCGCAAGGGAGCCAACGACACCCCGGGCATTGGTCGGGCCAACCACCGGCGCAATGAAATAGGGCCCGGGCGGGACACCCCAATTGCCAAGGGTCTGGCCGAAGTCCTCGGGACGCGCCTCGAGCCCCCATCCGGTCGCAGGGTCAAAGAGGCCCGCGACGCCGACGGTGGAGTTGACGAGGAACCGCGCGGTGGTGTGCCCGGCATCCTTGAAGTCGAGCTGCAGGACTTCATTCAGGACCCAGCTTGGCGCGAGGAGGTTGGTGGTGAAGTTCGCAGCGCTCCTGCGAACGGGCGCCGGGACGAGGAACTGATAAATGTCCGCTGCCGGCTCGATATAGAGGTCGTCGACGATGGCGTTCGCCTTGAGGGCGCGCCGGTTATAGCCCTCCCAAGGGTCATAGGGCTCGACGATCTGCGGCTGCGGTTCGAGGCGCTGAGGCTTCGTGGTGCAGGCCGCCGAGGCGAGCGTCAGGGCGATGAGAAGGGTCGTGCGCAGCATGGAAGTCTCGTCGGCAGCTCGCCGCGTCGGGTTGAGCTGGTAGCGGCACCGTCGCCCCTACCAGCGAATGAGGTCAGGCGCGAAGGTTTCCTGTGCCGGTTGCAGCTGCCTGTCCAAACGCCATCAAGGCCTGTTCGGTGATGTGTTCGGCCTGGAGGCGGGCTTCTTCGTACATTTCTTTGGGGCTGGCCTGATCCTGGTAGATGTCGGGGAGGTGCATGGTGCGCACCTTGAGGGCACCGGCATCGAGGAGGCCGTCGCGGTTCAGGAACTCGAGGACGAAGGAGCCGAAGCCGCCGATCGAGCCTTCCTCGACGGTGATCAGGACCTCGTGCTCCTTGGCGAGGCGGCGGATCAGGTCTTCGTCCAGGGGCTTGGCGAACCGGGCATCGGCCACGGTGGTGGAGAGCCCGCGGGCCTCGAGGAGGTCTGCGGCCTTCATGCATTCACCCAAACGTCCGCCGAAGTTCAGGAGGCAGACCTTGGTGCCCTCGGCCACGATGCGGCCCTTGCCGATCTCGAGGAGCGGCACGTCTTCGGGCGCGTACATGTCGACGCCCATGCCCTCGCCCCTTGGGAACCTGAACCCAATGGGGTGCTCGTCGAACTCCGCCGCCGTGCGGGTCATGGCCTGGAGCTCAGCTTCATCGCCGCAGGCCATCAGCACCATGTTCGGCAAGCAGCCCAAGTAGGCCGTGTCATAGGCCCCCGCATGGGTCGCACCGTCATTGCCGACGAGCCCTGCCCTATCCATGGCAAAGCGCACGGGCAGGTTCTGGAGCGCCACGTCGTGGACGACGCTGTCATAGGCGCGCTGCAGGAAGGTCGAGTAGAGCGCGCAGAAGGGCACCATGCCTTCGGCCGCCAAGCCCGCTGCAAAGGTCACCGCGTGCTGCTCGGCGATGCCGACGTCGAAGGTCCTGTCCGGGAACGCCTTCATGAACTTGTCGATGCCGGTGCCGGACGGCATGGCCGCGGTGATGCCGACGATGCGCTCGTTCTTCTTGGCCTCTTCGATCAGCTGGCCTGCGAAGACGCCTGTGTAGCTCGGCGCGTTCGAGGTCTTCTTGACCTCCTCACCGGAGATGACGTCGAACTTCGAGACCGCGTGGAGCTTGTCGCCCTTGTCCTGGGCGAGCTGGTAGCCCTTGCCCTTTTGCGTGACGACATGGACCAGCACGGGCCGGTCGGTGATGTTCTTCACGTTCTCAAGAACGGGCAGAAGGTGGTCGAGATTGTGCCCGTCGATCGGGCCGACATAATAGAAGCCCAGCTCCTCGAAGAGGGTGCCGCCGCCGGTCACCATGGCGCGGCCATACTCCTCCGCCTTGCCTGCCATGTCCCGGAGGCGCGGAGGCAGGCGCTTGGTCAGCTGCTTGGCGAGGTTGCGGAAGCCCTGATAGCTGCCCGAGCTGGCAGCCCTTGCGAGATAGGCCGACATGGCCCCCACCGGCGGGGCGATCGACATCTCGTTGTCGTTGAGGATGACGGTCAGCTGTCCGCCTGTGTCCCCGGCATTGTTCATCGCCTCATAGGCCATGCCCGCCGACATGGAGCCATCGCCGATCACCGCGATCACCCGGCGGTCGTCATTCTTGGCGCCGCCGCCCGTGGCCGCATCGTCAGGGCTGTTGCGGTCCTGCTCCCCCTTGAGGTCCCGCGCCACGGCCATGCCGAGGGCCGCCGAGATCGAGGTGGCCGCATGGGCCGCGCCGAAGGGGTCGTAGGGGCTCTCGGAGCGCTTGGTGAAGCCCGAGAGGCCATCCTTCTGGCGCAGGGTCCTGATCCGCTCCCGCCGTCCGGTGAGCACCTTGTGGGGGTAGCACTGGTGCCCGACGTCAAAGATCAACCGGTCCCGCGGCGTGTCGTAGACATAATGGATAGCCGCCGTCAGCTCGACCACACCAAGCCCAGAGCCAAGATGCCCGCCCGTGCAGGACACAGCATCAATCACCTCCGAACGAAGCTCATCACAAAGCTGCCGAAGGTCTGACTTCGCCAAAGTGCGGAGGTCAGAAGGATAAACGACGCGGTCTAGGAGGGGGGTGGTGGTCATAAGAGGCCCTGGAACTTTTCCCCTTCTATGTTCGGGTTCAAATCGCTCACGAACACTCCCTTAACATTACTTTCCGGACAGAAAGCGATCTTTGTTCCCTGACGAGGAGCGGTCTAAGGCCACTGAAGCGGCTCATGACGAAGGACTTTCCATGCCCCATCCGCTGAACGGTGCCCGGCGATCCGTGCTGGCGCAGGTCCTGCGCGAGGCGGGAGACGTGCCAGCCTCGAAGCTCGCGCCGATCTGGGGTTCGGTCCTTGGCCGCTCGCCCTTCACGGTGCTGGAGGCGGCGCAGGAGGGCTCTCTCAGGCAAGCGGAAGAGATGGAGCCGCCCATCTTCCTCCTCGGCCATTGGCGGTCGGGGACGACGCATCTTTACAACGTGATGAGCCTTGGTGGCTTTGGCTATGTTCCGCCGGTTGCGACGGGCATTCCGTCGGAGATGCTTACGCTGGGGCGTTGGTTGCGACCGATGCTGGAGAGGCAGCTCCCCGATAGTCGGTATATTGACAATGTGCCGGTGACGCCGACGAGCCCGCAGGAGGACGAGATTGCCCTCGCCAACCTCTCGCCGCTCAGTTTCTATCACGGGATTTATTTCCCGGAGCGGTTCGACTGGTTCGTGAACAGAGGGTTGTTCTTCGACGATGCGTCAACGGAGGATATTGTCCAGTGGGAGGGAGCCTTCACCCTCTTCATGCGCAAGCTCGACAGGCTGTTCGGCGGTAAGCGGCTTCTGATCAAGAATCCAGTCTACACGGCGAGGCCCGCGCAGTTGAGGAAGTTGTTCCCGGGCGCGAAGTTCATCCACATCCACCGCGACCCGTTCGACGTTTTTCCGTCGATGCAGAACTTCTATGCGAAGCTCTTTCCCGTGATGGCCCTCCAGTCCTACGATCATGTGGACGTGGACGGAGCAATCCTCAGAACCTATGACCGGATGATGTCGCAGTTTTCCGAGGAGACCGCCGGGCTTGGCGCGCCGGACTTCGTCGAGGTGAGTTATCGCCAGCTCAATGACGAGCCGATGGAGGCGCTCCGCACGATCTATGACGGGCTGGAGCTCGAGGGTTTCGACGAGGCTTCGCCGACGTTCTCTGCCTATCTCGATAGCGTCAGAGGCTACCAGAAGAACCGTTTCCGCAAGGCCGATCAGACGACGGAGCGTATCGCCGAAGCCTGGTCCCGCTGGATCGGTCGCTGGGGCTATGAGGTGCCGCGATGAGGTGGGCCGGGCTCTTCCTCGGCCTCGCGGCCTGTGCAGGCGCTGACATTGGTGAGCCGCGATTTGCAGCGAGCGACTGCCGGACTGTTGAGCTGGTCGATGTGGAGACTGGAAAGACTGTGGTGGGGGCGGAGGATCTGGCGCTTTCGGAGGATGGCGTTCTTTGGATATCTGCCTATGATCGGCTCACGGACGAGCCTGGCGATCTCTATCCTCTGACACCTCAGCGGCTTCGGGGTGGAGCTATGCTACGGGCCGAAGGAACTGGTCTGCAATTCCTGCCACACGGCGTTGACGTTTCGGGTCACGGTGTCGCCGTGTTGGTCCGACAAGGCGAGAAGACCACACTTACGCAAGTCTACCAGACAAGAAGGTTTACAGACGAGGGACGCCGACCGCTCTGGGCACAGGGCTCCGACTTCGAGGTTCACTGTGCTTCAAACGACATGATCTCCGTGGGTGGATCAGGGAAGGGATCGAAGAAGTATATCACGGTCGACAGCAGAGGCTGCAATCCTTCTTTCTGGACGCGATTGAGGCATCCGGAAGATGGTTATGTGGAAGAATTTGCCTTTGTCGGCTCTCAAAGGGTGACTGACTACGACCGATCTGTGATCCTCGATGGTCTTCGAATCGCGAACGGGATCGCAGCGTGGGCTGACGATATCTGGGTCGCTGAGATGCGGGCGAGGCGGCTCATCAATCTCGACCGTGAGACCATCGACCTTCCCGGTGCGCCGGACAACCTCAATGCTTCTTCCGAGGGCATCGTCGCGGCATTGCAGCCTTCGCTTTGGCGGTTCGGGCTCTATCGTTATGGCCATACGAACCGCGCGCCGACGCGGATCGTTCTGGTAGATCCGGAGACGGAGGAGATTGAGCTTCTCTATGACGACCCCAAGGGCGCGCAGCTCTCAGGCGCGACGGCAGCGGTCCTGACCGATGGCGGCATGATGGTCGCGAGCTCCGTGCGGGGGGAGCATCTTCTCGTCTGCGAGCCCTCCCCGTGAGCCGGATACTCGTCACAGGCGGGGCAGGTTTCCTGGGGCGGCATCTCTGCCGCCTGATCCATGCGCGCGGTGATGAGCCGGTGAGCCTTGATCTTCGGGCGCAGGAGGATGCGCCCTGGTACTCCGTTATCGGATCGGTGATCGACCCCAAGAGCTGGGAGACGGTGGGCCGGGTGGACGGGGTGATCCACACGGCTGCGCTGACGGACCTTTGGCAGAAGAAACCCTCGGCCTACGATCAGATCAACCGGGGTGGGGCGGAGATGGCGGCGCTGTTTGCCAAGGAACAGGGCGCGCGGCTTGTGCTCGTCTCCTCCTATACGGTCCTGATGGGGCGGGGGATCAGGGGTGAGCAGGTGATCGACGGGGTGAGCCTGCCGCCGCCCCTCGACTTGATCGGCCCCTATCCGAAGTCGAAGCGGGCCGCGGAGCAGGGTGTACTCTCTGCGCACAGCGAGACGGTGATCGTCAGGCCGACGGCACTGATCGGCCCCGGCGATCACCGCCTGACCCCGCCCATGCGCATGACGCGGGATATCGCGGCGGGAAGCCTGCCCGGGGTGATGCGGGGACGGATCAATCTGGTGGATGTGGAAGATGTCGCGGCGGCGACGCTCGCTGCGCTCGTGGCGGGTGATGCTGGCGCATCGTACCTGCTGTCGGGCCATGACTATCAGCTCAAGGACTATGCGGACCTCGTGGCGAGCCTTGCGCACATCGATCCGCCCGGGCTCGAGGTCCCGCCTGTCGTGGCGCAGCTTGCGGCCCAGGCGGAGACGTTCACCGCCCGCTTTACAGGACAGCGCCCGCAGGCTGTGCCGAGCGGCGTGACACTGGCGAGCCTGCCTGTCCGGTTCGACGCCCGTGCCGCGCGAGAAGTGCTCGGATTTGAAGCGCGGCCTACGGAGGAAAGCGTCGGGCGTGCGCTCGAGTTCCTGCGTCAGGAAGGCTTGCTGGAAGGGTAGCTGCGTCCCTTCCACTGGCCGCCCTTGCCTTGCCAGTGCCGCCATGCGGAGAGCCACGTGAACCAGGCATAGATGAGAGCTGCGAGGGGCAGATCGAAGGCGCGGCCTTTCCTTGCGCCGTAGCGTTTGAGCGTCGGCCAGTACGCGATGGCCATCGCTATCCAGACGATGAGGCCGACAAGCGCCGCCGTCCCCTGGCCGTGGAAAGGCAGTGTAAGGAAGATCCCAGGCCCGACGAGATAGACGAGTACCATGCCGATGAGCGTGCCCGCCAGCGCAAGTGGGCTGTAGCCGAGCTGGGTGTAGGCGGAGCGGGCGACCATCTTCTCCATGGAGCTGTAGCTCTCATTGCTCCTGAGGCTGATGGCTTCTGCAAAGGAGGTGGAGAGGTAGAGCCCGATCTTTCGCCCCGTGCCCTTGATCTTCGCGGCGAGGGTGCAGTCGTCGATGAGAGCGCCACACATCGCGTCGAGCCCTCCGATGGCCTCGAGTGCCTCACGCCTGACGAGCATCACGCCGCCAGCGGCTGCTGCCATCTGGCGCTTCTCATTGTTGACCGCAGGGAAGGGGTAGAGCTTCTGGAAGAAGAAGATGAAGGCCGGGATGAGGAGCTTTCCCCACCGGGCCTTCGCATTGAGCTCGGCCATGATCGAGGTGAGGGCGAGGTCCTGCCGCTCCGCCGCAGCCACGAGCTTTTCGAGGAGCGAGGTCTCCGTCTTGATGTCGGCGTCGGTGAAGAGGACGTAGCTGGCGTCGGGCATGACTTCGGCCGCCCTGTCGAGGCCCGCCTGCAAGGCCCAGAGCTTGCCGCTCCATCCCTCGGGGAGGTCGGGCACAGGGACGACCTCAACCTCATGCTGGCCCTTCGCCGCGAGGGCCTTTTCGGCGGTGTCGTCGGAGGAGTGGTCATCGCAGACGAAGATGCGGAGATCGCCGGGATAGCCTGACTGGCGGTGGCGCTGCACGACCCGGCCAATGGTCTCGGCCTCGTCGCGGGCGGGGATGATGACCGCCACGGCAGGCCAGTCCTCGGGCGGCTCGGCTGCTGGCAGCACCTGGTCGGCGCGCCAGAACCATGACCTGCCGAACAGCAACACCAGCCAGACGGACAGGGAGAGCAGCGTAAGAACAAGCACGTGAGCGACCCCTTCTGGACCCCGGAACCTTGCGACCCTAAGGAGGTAGAGAGTGCGGCGCAGCAAGGGAAGCGCCGGGAGTGAGGTCATGCCCGAGATCTTCCGGGACGAGGATATCGAAGCTGCATCCGGCAAGGGCGCAGACGACGAGAACTTCCCCGTGGGCTCGTTCCTGATCGCTCCGCCGCTCCGGCCCCATGTGAAGGCCTATTACGATTTTGCCCGGGGCGCTGATGATATTGGCGATGACCCGGACCTACTGGCGGAGGAAAAGGTGCGTAGGCTGAAGGCCTATCGCGCTGTGCTTCACGGTGAGGGGGAGGGATTGTCGAAGCCTTCGGCCCTGCGCGCCTCGCTGCTTGAGGCGGGTGTGCCGCTTGAGCGTGGCAGTGACCTGCTTGTGGCCTTCGAGCAGGACTGCCGGAAGGACCGGTACGCGAGCCTTGATGAGCTCCTCGGCTATTGCCGTTATTCCGCGAACCCGGTGGGTCAGTTCCTTCTGGACCTTCACGGAGAGGACCGTGCGCTGTTCGGAGCATCTGATGCTCTTTGCACGTCGCTTCAGATCCTGAACCATTTGCAGGATTTGAAGGAGGACTTCCGCGAGATCGGACGGAGCTATCTGCCTGCCGACTGGCTAGCAGAGGAGGATGCTGTGGTCGAGGACGTCACGGCCAGCAAGGCGAGCCCGGGTTTGCGTCGGGTGATCGACCGCTTGCTGGAGGTCTGCTCGGAACTCAATCAGCAGGCAGAAGAACTGGTTTCCGGCCTCAAGAGCCGGCGGCTCGCGGCGGAAAGCGCTGTCATCCTGAAGCTGGCCAAGCGCCTTCGGGTGAAGCTCGCAGAGGCGGACCCGATCGCGGGTCGGGTGGCCCTGTCCAAGGCTGACTTTTTGAAGGCGGGCGCTGCAGGCTTTGTGCAGGGCGTGATCCTGCCGCGGAGGGCTGCGTGAGCGAGATCGGCCATCACTTGCCCCAGCCGTATACGGGCTCTGACGCTGGCGGCAAGGCGAGCCTTATCACTGCGGCCTCGGGAACGAGCTTTGCTGCCGGGATGGGGATCCTGCCGGCTGACCGCAGGGCTGGGATGCACGCAGTCTATGCCTTCTGCCGACAAGTTGATGACGTTGCCGATGGTCCGTGGACGGCTGATGTAAAGCACCGTGCGCTCGACAGTTGGCGCGAGGAGATGGACGCGCTCTATCGGGGGAGCCCCGTGTCCGCTGTCGGCCAGGCGCTCCTGCCCGCAGTGGAAGCCTATGATCTGCCCAAGGATGAGTTTCTCGGCATGATCGATGGCATGGCCATGGATGCCGAAGGACCGATTGTTGCTCCCTCGCGAGAGGAGCTGGCGCTCTACACAAGGCGTGTGGCGGGCACGGTGGGGGTCCTGTCGATCAGGGTTTTCGGCGCGTGGAAGGGCGACGTCTCGGACCGGTTCGCGCTGGCGTTGGGCGATGCTCTTCAGCTTACGAACATTCTCCGTGACGTCGAAGAAGATGCAGACATTGGCAGGCTCTATCTTCCCGCAGAGCTTCTGGCGAAGCATGGCCTTGCGGGGGCGAGCCCTGACGACGTCGCGCAGGCGGAGCAGCTGCCTGCGATCCGCGAGGAGCTCGGCGCTGAGGCGGAGGTCCTTTACAACGAAGCCCGGAAGCTGGCCGAGGAGCATGAGCGCAAGGCCCTGCGCCCGGCTCTCATGATGATGGGTGCTTATGAGGGCTATCTCCTTCGCATGAAGAAGCTTGGCTGGCGGATCGATCCCGATGCGGAGCTTCTTTCCAAGCGCGCCAAGCTCTTCCGTGGCCTCCGCTACGCCTTCTTCGGACCGGGACGCCCCCAGACGGCATGAGCGGCCATACGCACATCATCGGCGCAGGGCTCGCAGGGCTCTCCGCCGCGCTCCACCTTCTGGAGCGGGGGCAAGCGGTCACCGTCCATGAAGGGTCAGGCCAGGCGGGTGGGCGCTGCCGTAGCTATGAAGATGCTCGCCTCGGGCGGGTCATCGACAATGGCAACCATCTGGTCCTGAGCGGCAACATTTCGGTGAGGCGCTATCTCGCTCTGGCTGGTGTGCCTGATGCCCTGTGCGAAGCTCCGGAGGCGAAGTTTCCGTTTGCTGACGTTGAGACGAGAGAGCGCTGGTCGGTCCATATGAATGACGGCGCCCTTCCGTGGTGGCCGCTTGTGAAGGACCGCAGGCCCAAGGGCGTCAGTCTCGGAGCGATGCTCGGCGCAGGCGCGATCTTGCGCGCTGGCGACAGTCACACCATCGCTGACCTCTGCGGCGCAGAAGGGCCAGCCAAGACCCGTTTCTGGGAGCCCATGTCCCTCGCGGTGATGAACCTGCCGCCTGAGAAGGCAAGCGCCAAGCTGATGCGCGCCACCGCGCTCGAAGCCTGGCGCAATGGTCGTCTGGCGAGGCCGATGTTCGCGCCGTACGGGCTTGGCCCGGCGCTCATCGACCCTGCGCTGGCCAAGCTGGAAGAGGCGGGGAGCCCCGTCCGGTTTGGATCGCTCCTCCGTAAGGTCGAGGAAGAGGAGGGGCGGGCAACTGCCCTGCATTTTGCCCGCGGTGAGCCGGTCAGTCTCGGCGCGGAGGATGATGTGATCCTCGCCATCCCGGCCCACAGGCTCGCGGACATCTTCCCCGAATCCGCCCCTCCGGTGGAGACATCCTCGATCCTCAACGCCCATTTCCTAGTGAACGATCCTTCGGTCCTAGAGGGCAAGCCGCCCCTCGTCGGCGTCGTGGGCGGGCTGACCCAGTGGATCTTCCTCAAGGGCGATATCGTCAGCTTGACGGTTAGCGCAGCGGACCATGTCGAGGGCGCGGAAGGGGCTGAAGAGGCCCTCCTCTCCAAGCTCTGGTCCGAGACGCGCAAGGCGCTCGATCTGCCGGAAACGCTGGCCTACAAGGCTGGCCGTCTGGTGCGGGAGAAGCGTGCAACCTTTCTCCAGACACCGGAGAACGTAAAGAAGAGACCCAAGCAGGAGACCCGGCTTCGAAACCTCGTCCTGGCGGGCGATTTCGTCGATACCGGGCTTCCTGCTACGATTGAAGGCGCGGTCCGGTCGGGTGAACGGGCTGCGCGGATTTTGAGTGAGTGAGGGGGCCGGTATGGCTTCGATGACCAGCGGGCTGCCCCGCGAGAACGAGCGCCAGGAGCTGATCCGCGAGCAGGCCGAAAAGCTTTTCGGGATCCAGAAGGATGACGGCCATCTCGTCTTCGAGCTCGAGGCTGATGCGACGATCCCGGCAGAGTACGTCCTGCTCCTGCGTTTTCTCGGCGAGAGCAACGCAAAGGAAGAAGAAGGCGTCCGGCGCTATCTCCTCGCTGACCAGAAAGAGAACGGGGCGTGGCCTCTCTTCCGCGGCGGCGCGGGCGATCTTTCGGCCACGGTGAAGGCCTATTGGGCTCTCAAGATCTGCGGCCAAGACCCCGAGAGCGAGCCGATGCTCCGCGCACGGACCTGGATCCTCGGCAAGGGGGGCGCGGCGCGGGCGAACGTCTTCACGCGCTACTCCCTGGCGCTTTTCGGCCATATCCCCTGGCGCGGTACGCCTTCGCTTCCTGTGGAAGTGATGCGGCTGCCAAAGTGGTTCCCGTTCCACATCTCCAAGGTGGCCTACTGGTCCCGTACGGTGATGATCCCGCTTCTCGTGCTGGTGGCGAAGAAGGCGCGCGCGAAGGATTGCTCGGTCAAGATCGACGAGCTGTTCGTGACCCCGCCCCATGAGGAGAGGCGCTGGCAGACGAACCCCAATGGCACGGCCGTGGGCCATGTCTTCCTCGCCCTCGACAAGATCCTTCATGCGGTGGAGCCGACGATCCCTGAGAGCCTCCGTGGCGGCGCGATCCGTGAGGCAGAAGAGTTCGTGGTCGGACATTTGAACGGCGAGGATGGCCTCGGCGCGATCTACCCGGCCATGGCCAACGCCGTAATGATGATGGCGACCCTGGGGTATGCGGATGATGATCCGCGCATGAAGATCGCGCGGAAGTCGATCGACCTCCTCAAGGTCTGGCGCGGTGACCAGCTCTACGTCCAGCCTTGCGTTTCGCCGGTCTGGGACACCGCGCTTTCGTCCCATGCCTTGCTAGAGGCAGGCGCGAGCAATGACCCAAGGCTTGGCGCGATGCTCGACTGGCTGGCGTCG
This sequence comes from Parvularcula mediterranea, assembly GCF_013085255.1. GTDB lineage: Bacteria > Pseudomonadota > Alphaproteobacteria > Caulobacterales > Parvularculaceae > Parvularcula > Parvularcula mediterranea. Next base: position 942,931 of record NZ_JABFCX010000002.1, on the reverse strand, counting down.
AAGCAGATCCTCGATCACCGCGGTGACTGGACGGTGAGGCGCCCTGGTGTGCGGCCTGGCGGCTGGGCCTTCCAGTATGAGAACCCGGACTACCCCGACGTTGACGACACGGCCGTGGTCGCCATGGCCATGCATCGTCAGGGCTCGGAGCGATATGCAGAGAATATCGAGCGGGCCTGCGAATGGCTCGAAGGGATGCAGTCGGCATCAGGCGGCTGGGGTGCGTTTGAGCCTGAAAACGAGCACTTCTACCTGAACGCCATTCCTTTTGCCGATCACGGTGCGCTTCTTGATCCGCCCACGGTGGACGTCACGGCGCGTTGCATCGGCTGCCTCGCGCAGGTTGATCCTGAGCGCTATAAGAGCGCGATCGAAAAGGGCCTCGACTATCTCAAGAGCGAGCAACTGCCCGATGGCTCATGGTTTGGTCGTTGGGGTGCGAACTATATCTACGGTACATGGTCCGTCCTCGTCTGCCTTGAGCAGGCAGGGGTCGACCTGCGCGAGCCTTGGGTGCGCCGCGCGGCCCAGTGGCTGAAGACCCAGCAGCGCCCTGACGGCGGCTTTGGTGAGGGCCTTGAAAGCTACGAAGAGCCCGGGCGCGGGGATATCGTGCATTCAAACCCTTCGCAGACCGCGTGGGCCATGATGGGCCTGATGGCGGCGGGGGAGGTGCGCTCCGACGAAGTGGCCAAGGCCTCGGCTTTCCTGCAAAACGCTCCGCGTGAAGAGGATAGCCCCAGGTGGGCTGAAGGCCTCTACACAGGAACCGGCTTCCCCAGGGTCTTCTACCTCAAATATCATGGCTACGCGGCCTTCTTCCCCCTCTGGGCGCAGGCCCGGTATGAGCGGATGAGCAAGGCCAACGATCCGCGCCAGGGCTGGGGTATGTAGCCCGGTGAAGCTTGGCATCGTTTGTGGCCTGAAGTCCGAAGCGGCAGCGCTCGGCAAGCTCACCCACCCGGTCGCCATTTCCGGCGCCGATGCGGGAAGGGCCTATGCAGGCGCCATGCGGCTGGCGGCTGACGGTGCGGAGTGCCTTGTCTCGATCGGCCTTGCGGGTGCACTGATGGATCACCTTCAGACCGGCGATGTCCTCCTGCCGCGGGAAGTCCTGAACCGCGATGGCGACCGGTTTGCCGTCCACCCGTTGAGCCAGGAACTGCCGCGCCCCGCTGATGGCGCTCCCCTTCTGGGATCGGATGATCTGGTGACCTCCGCAGAGGAGAAAGCGCGGCTTGGCTCCGCCTACGGAGCGAGCGCTGTCGATATGGAGAGCCACGCCGTTGCCATGGTCGCGCAGCAGAGGCACCTGCCGCTCTACGTGATACGTGTGGTTGCCGACCCTGCGGACCAGGCCTTCCCGCCTTCTGCCCTGAGTTCGGTGAAGGAGGACGGCTCGGTTGATACGCTCAAGACCCTTGGCAAGCTCCTCGGGCGACCGGCCGATCTTCCTGAGCTGATGAAGCTCGGCTCGCAGGCGTCCAAAGCGCTGGAAGTCCTGAGGAAAGACGGCCGGGCGCTCATCAACTCCATCGCCCGCGCCTGAAGGCCGCTCTGGCCACGGGCCCGCTCCTCCCCTACCCACTCAGGCAAACAAGGAGGAAATCCATGGCAGACATTCCCGCCACCATGCGCCGGATCGTTTCCGAGGCGAAATCGAACGGCACCCTCGAGGTCCGTATCGAAGAGGTCCCGACACCCAAGCCTGAGGCCGGACAAGTGCTGGTCAAGATCGAAGCGGCACCGATTAACCCTTCCGATCTCGCGCTGCTCCTCAGCATGACGGATGCGTCCCAGGCGAAGTCCGTGGATGCGACCACCACGTCGCTGCCAATCCCTGACTTTGCCATGCGGATGCTTCAGGGCCGGATGGATGAGGCCATGCCGGTCGGCAATGAAGGCTCTGGCACCGTGGTCGCGGCGGGTGATGCCGCAGGCGAAGGCCTCGTCGGCAAGCTCGTGGCGGCAGCAGGTGGCGACATGTTCGCGGAGTATCGCTGCGTGCCCGTCGCCATGTGCATGCCGATGCCCGAAGGCGTCTCGGCCCGCGATGCGGCCTCGAGCTTCGTCAATCCGATGACGGCGCTCTCCATGACCAAGGTCATGAAGCGTGACGGCTCCCCTGCGCTCGTCCACACGGCGGCTGCCTCGAACCTCGGCCAGATGCTGCAGCGGATCTGCAAGGCCGACGGCATCCCGCTCATCAATATCGTCAGGAAGCCCGAGCAGCGGGCGATCCTCAAGGATCTGGGTGCTGACTATGCACTCAATTCCGAGGACGGCAATTTCATGGCGGATCTCGTCGAAGCCTGCGCAGAGACCGGCGCGATCATCGGCTTCGACGCGGTCGGCGGCGGTGACCTGTCGGGCCGGATTATCACCGCGATGGAAGCCGCGCAGTCCCGCAAGCTCACCGAATATTCCCGCTACGGAACATCTGTTCACAAGCAGATGTATGTCTATGGCCGCCTCGACCTCGGCGAAGTGCGCGTACCGCCTTCGGTGGGCATGGCATGGGGTGTCGGTGGGTTCCTGCTGACCAACTTCCTCGCAACCATCAGCCCGGAAGAGCGGATGGGCATGGCTATGCGCATTGCGACGGAGATCAAGACGACCTTCGCCAGCGACTATACCGGCGAGATCAGCCTCGATGACGTCCTGAAGCCTGACGTGATGGCGAAGTACAACGCCAAGGCGACGGGTACGAAGTATCTCATCAAGCCGTAAGGCTGCAGCCGCATCTTGCCCGGTCTCGCGGCTCCTTTAGGCTGAGCCGCGGGATAGGGTAGGAGAGGCAGGATGCAACCACGAAGTCTCAGCCGCGGGTTCGTTTTCATCGGGCTCGAATTCATCGCCATCGTCTTCGGTGTTTTTCTTGGCGGATATCTCGCCGAACGCCGGGGCGAGCGGGACCGGGTGGAGCTGATCGAGCGCTCCGAGGCGGCAATCTATTCAGAGCTGCGCGTCAATTATGAGCAGCTTCTCGCCCAGCGCGCCTATCATATCGACCAGTACGAAAAGTTCGCGCGGGCGATGGGTGATCCGTCCCTGCTTCCTGCCGCCTACGGAGGAATGACTCGGGGCTTCAACATCCTCCCCGTCCAGACAGGAAGCTATGATGCGGCCGTCGCTGCGGGGCTCGTGGTCTATCTCGACAAGCAGGAGTTTGCGCTGATGAGCCGGGCCTATTCGATCTCGCGGCTCAATGACGATATGGACGACATCTATGTCGCTGCGCTTTTGAACGACGTGACGAACGGACAGCGGGTGCCGCAGATCCTGATGAGCGCGTTCAGGCAGTTCATCGTCGGCGAGGACTCTGCAATTCAGGTAATCGCACCATTGATCGGTGAGGAGCCGCCCGAGCGCTGGGTGCCGCCCGTGCCTCCCGGCGGTAGGCAGAGGCCGCAGTCTCCGCCCACGGAGGAATAGCCTCAGACGTTGTTGATCAGGGTGCGTGCCTTGTCCGAAGGCGCGTCCTTCTTCGCCTTCTCGGCAGCCAGCTCGTCCATCTTCGCAGCCACGATCTCTTCATGGACGTCGATGGCGGGGCGGGCTGAGCGCAGGTCGATCTCAGGCGCCATAGGCCCTTCGGTCTTGATGCCGTTCATCACCAGCGGTAGCATCTTCCAAGGCTGGGAGAAGGCAACGTCGGCGGCTGTCGGCTCGTAGCCGCAATGGGCCATACAGTCCGCACACTTCTCATAAGCGCCGGTGCCGTAGCTGTCCCAGTCGGTCTCGTCCATCAACTCCTGGAAGCTCTCGGCATACCCCTCGCCCAAGAGATAGCAGGGCTTCTGCCAGCCAAAGACGTTGCGCGTCGGCATGCCCCACGGGGTGCATTTGAACTCCTGGTTCCCAGCGAGAAAGTCGAGATAGAGGTCCGAGTGCGACAGCGTCCATTTCGAGCCGCGCTCGTCGCGGATCTTGAAGAGCTCACGGAAATAGGTCTTGGTCTTCTGCCGGTTGAGGAAGTTCTCGGTGTCCGGAGCACGCTCATAAGCGAAACCAGGCGACATGGTGACGTTGACGCCGATCTCGGCGGCGTAATCAAGATAGTCGGCAAGGTCATCTACCGGATAGCCGTCGAAGATCGTCGCGTTGACATTGACCTGAAAGCCCTTGTCCTGAGCCGTTTTGATGGCAGCGATGGCTTTTTTGAAGACGCCTTCCTGACAGACGGCCTTGTCATGCTCTTCTTCGAGGCCGTCGAGGTGTACGGAGAAAAAGAGGAAAGGCGAGGGCTCGAAAAGGTCGAGCTTCTTCTCGAGGAGAAGGGCGTTGGTGCAGAGGCTGACGAACTTCTTGCGCTCGACAAGGCCCTTCACGATCTCGCCGATCTCCTTGTGGATCAGCGGCTCACCGCCCGGGATCGCGACCATCGGCGCGCCGCATTCATCGGCAGCGTCCCAGCACTCCTGCGGCGTCAAACGCTGGTTCAGAATCGGCGCAGGATAGTCGATCTTCCCGCAGCCGGCGCAGGCAAGGTTGCAGCGGAACAGGGGTTCCAGCATCAGGACCAGCGGATAGCGCTTGCGTCCCATCAGTTTCTGCTTGGCGATGTAGGCGGCCACGGCGGCCTGCTGGCGAACGGGAACGGACATGAAGAAGCCTCCTCAAGAAGCTTGTGTGCGGTGCAACAGGTTTGTCAAAGGTTGGGTTGGGCTTTCTCTTGGAGAGATGCAAGTCGAGCGGGGAGCTTGAAGTGAATGTTCTCCTCCGTCCCGTCCAGCGGGCGCTCGGTCACATCGTGCCAGGCACCGATCCTCTCCACCACTTCGCGGACGAGCTCCTCGGGCGCTGACGCACCGGCGGAGATGCCGACGCGGCTCACCCCTTCGAACCATTGAGGGTCGAGCGCCTCGGCGTCGGCGACAAGATAGGAGGGGAGCCCTGCCTCCTCGCCAATCTCGCGTAAGCGGTTGGAATTGGAGCTGTTCTGGGCGCCGACGATGAGCAGCAGCTCGGCACGGCTGGCGAGATCCACAACGGCCGTCTGGCGGTTCTGGGTGGCGTAGCAGATGTCCCGCGTGTCGGGCCCGATGATCGCCGGGAAGCGCGTCTTCAGGGCATCGATAATCCCGCGAGTGTCCCGAAGACTCAGGGTCGTTTGGGTGACGAAAGCGACTTTCTCAGGGTCGGAGACCTCAAGCTCTGCGACATCAGTTTCGGTGCCGACCACATGCACCTGGCCGTCGATCTGGCCCAGCGTGCCCGTGACTTCCGGATGGCCGAGATGGCCGATCAGGATCACCTCATAGCCGCGGCTGACATAGCGCTGGCCTTCCTTGTGGACCTTGGTGACAAGGGGGCAGGTCGCGTCGATCACGTCGAGTTGCCGGAGCGCCGCGTTGGCCTCCACCTTCTTTGCGACGCCGTGGGCCGAAGTAATGGCGATGGCGCCGACAGGGATCTCGTCGACTTCCTTGACGAAAATCGCGCCTTTGGCCCGCAGCGTGTCGCAGACCCGCTTATTGTGGACGATCTCGTGCCGGACATAGACGGGTGCGCCGTATTTCCGGAGCGTCAGCTCGACGATGTCGATAGCCCGCTCAACGCCCGCGCAGAAGCCTCGCGGCGTGGCGAGAAAGATCTCAAGTGCGCGCCTGACCATTCCCTCACCCTCAGGAACTGCTGCGACAGTTGGTTCCCATCGTGAAAGATGCTTCGCCGCACCGCAAATAAAGTTTCAGTTTTGGTTGCTGAGCCTCACCGCTGGCCTGGCCGCGCCATCGTGGTAGGCTGGGCGCAAACTGATAATCTCAAGGGATGAGACCTCGATGAGCACCACAACTGCGCACCCTGCTTCGATGACTCCAGAAGAGCGCCAGGTCCGAAACGACCTTGCTGCAGCCTACCGTCTGGTGGCGATGTTTGGATGGGACGACCTCGTCTTCACACACCTCTCCGCGCGGGTGCCGGGCCCTGAGGAGCATTTCCTCATCAACCCCTACGGCATGCTGTTCGAGGAGATCACGGCAAGCTCGCTCGTGAAGATCGACATGGACGGCAACAAGGTCGAGGAGAGCGAGTACAATGTGAACCCCGCCGGTTTCACCATTCACTCCGCCGTCCATATGGGCCGCGAAGATGCGCATTCGGTGATGCATCTCCACACGGTCAATGGCACGGCCGTGGCGACCCAGGAGGAGGGGCTCTTGCCTCTCAACCAGACCGCCCAGCTGATCATCGGTGACCTTGCCTACCACGACTATGAAGGCGTCGCCTTCGACCATGATGAGCGGCCGCGTCTTCAGAAGGACCTTGGCGATGCAGGCTCTATGCTTCTCAGGAACCACGGCACCCTGACCCTCGGCGCAACGGTCGCCCAGGCGTTTACGCGGATGTATTTCCTCGAGCGGGCCTGCGAGATGCAGATCGCGACCATGTCCTCGGGCAAGCCGCTCTACCCGACTGCGGATCCCGTGATCCAGAAGAACGAGATGATCGGTAAAGGCGGCCTGATGATGACTGCTGACGGGCTCATCTGGCCTGCACTGATGCGCAAGCTCGAGCGCGAACAGCCAGACTTCAGGGACTAGTCCTTCGTCCGCTCACGGGATCACTCGAGCTCGATCAACTCCGGCTGGCCGTCCCTGAGGACGGTCACCGAGGAAAAGGTCCTGTCGGTTGGTCGATTGATCAGCCATCGGAGATGCTGGCAGCGTTCATCGTCCGTTTCGGCGGCGAGCGAACGTCCGTCCAAGGAGTGAACTTCATCGCCGAGGCGTAGCCCGCGCTTTGCCGCCACGGACCCCTCGAACAGCTGGACGACCAACGGCTTGGTGTCGACAAAGGACACGCCGAAGCCCTGATGTGCTTTGGAAGGCGCGGGCGTCTCCCGTGGAGACCAGGAGAACGTCGCACCCGGATAGTCGAGGGTCACGATGTTCTCGCTCAGGAACCCTGCGCCCAGAAGCGTCGGCGGGACCTGGCGGGTCGATGCAGTGACCTTGCCAATCGTGTGCTTCCCGATCTTGAGGTCCTTGAGCGAGAAACGGCGGAGCTCGACTTCGGGGCCCATGCCGCCCGCCGAAACCCCCTCGGAGCCTCGCCCGCGCTGGTCAGAGCCGCGCTTGATGGCCTTGCGGACCTCGCGGTCGTTCGCGATTTCCTTAAACAGGATGAGCGAGCCCGCGTTGCCCGTATCAAAGAGGGCTTTGTCGCTAAAGCCGTTCACGGAATAATCGATCAACGGCATGTGCGGAAAACCGGAAAGCGTTAGCGGTGCGCTATGGACCTTGCGCGACTTTCCGAATGCCTCCGCCGACGCTGCAATGTCGAGCGCACCGCGGTCGAGGTCGATGCGCCATGCGCTCCCCGGCAGGAGCTCTGAACCGAGGACGCCGCCATCGAAGACGCATGCGCCCATAGGCATGGTCGCGAAATCAAAGATCAGCACGGGGACGTCCCTGAACGTCGCGTCGCCAAGCTGCACACTCTCAAGAACCGCGATCTCCGCCGTGACCGCTTGGCCGTTCGCATCGATCCCGGTGCTTTCAGCGATCGTCTCAAGACCAAGCTCAGAGGCAAGCTCCTTCGAGATCATCGAAGGTGAGCCCGTATCGAAGATGAACTCCCGCTCGATGCCCACGACCTGCGCCCTCAAGTAGAGCTTTCCGCCCCGTTCATCGACAGGCACGGAGCTGACCTCCACATGCCTCTCGATTACCGGCTTGGCGGTCAGGGCAGTCTGTACGCCGATCTCCTGGGCACAGGCAGGCTTGGTGAGGCTGAAGGCTGCGAAGACAAACGCGCAACAACGGAACAGGTTCATGGGCTCTCCACCTTGGCGTCATGCGAGGCCAACCGCGCTGACCTTGCATCAGGCATCATCCGTCCGGCTGCATAACTATCTGCAATAAGCAGTGGGGGCGTTGCCTGATCGGCCCGGGCGGGGCAGGCAATGGGGGTCTCAAGGGAAGGAGCGCTCCATGATCGAACAACTCGTCAAACTCGTCGCCAACAAGCTCGGTATCGCGGATGCCACTGCGGAGCAGGGCGTCGGTGTCCTGCTGGGTCTTCTCAAGGACCAGGCCGCAGGCCAGCCCGCGCTGGGCGAGCTTTTCTCCAAGGTCGCAGGTGCCGAGGCGCTGGCTGACCAGTTCCCCGCTGGCGGCGAGAACCCCACCCCTTCAGGGGGCGGTCTCATGGGCGGCCTTCTTGGCGCAGCGGCCGGTGCCCTCGGCGGCAAGGCTGGCGAAGCGCTTTCGGCCTTCTCGGCCTTCCAGCAAACAGGCCTGTCGGTCGACCAGGCCAAGGACATGATGCCCGTCGTGAAGGACTTCATGGTCGAGAATGTCGGCGAGGACACGGTCCGCGAGCTGATTGGCTCCGTCCCGGCCCTCAAGGGTTTCCTTGACTAAACCCCGCTCCTGCGGCGGGGTTTTGCCCTGGCCGCAAGAGAGAGTTTCAGGATCGCATGCATCCTGTCTGTCACCATCTGGGCCCCCATGGCGAACAAGGCGCCATGACAAAGGAGGCCATGATGGCTCAGTTTGATATTCTGACTACGGACAACGCACCCGAAGGTGCCAAGCAACGTCTCGAAGCTGCCAAGCAGCAGCTCGGTTTCGTCCCGAACCTCTACGGTGTGATGGCGACGAGCCCGCAGCACCTCGAAGCCTACCAGACCCTCGCGGGTCTCTTCGAGGCGAGCTCCCTGACGCCAGAAGAGCGCAACACGGTCTGGCTGACGATCAATGTCGAGCACGACTGTCACTATTGTGTGCCCGCCCACACCGGCATCGCAAAATCGCAAGGCGTGCGTGACGAGGTGATCGAAGCCCTTCGCGAAAACCGTCCGCTACCGGACGAAAAGCTCGAAGCCCTTCGCCAGTTCACCCTCAAGGTCGTCCGCCAGCGCGGTGTGGTCTCGGAGGCTGACACCCAAGCCTTCTTCGCCCACGGATATGATCAGCGCACGGTGCTCGATGTGATTCTCGGCGTGTCGCACAAGGTGATGTCGAACTACGTCAACCACTTCGCCCAGACCCCGGTTGACGAGGGCTTCAAGGCTTTCGCTTGGCAACCGCGCAGCGAAGCGGCTGCGGCTTAGGCTTAGTACCCGCGGGGAGAGGGGGCGCCCCTCTCCCGCTTGCCCGGACCTTCGTCCGTGCTCGCTGGCCTCTCCCGAGGGAGAGGCATTTCTTGTTCAGGCTCTGCCGCCCTGGAAGCGTTCGAAGATCTTCTTCAGCGCGAACTGGATGCCGCCTCTGTTTTCCTTGCGGTCGAGTTCTTCCTGGCTGGTCAGGAAGGTGGTCTGGATGACGTAGCGCTCGCCGGCGAAGGGCGGGTGGCCGTGCCAACTCGTCTCGGAGCGGGCGAAGGCGAAGACGTTGCCTGCCAAGGGCTCCACCTCTTCGGCAAAGTCATCCATGTCGTGCTCACCGTTCAGGGCACGGATAGCGCCGCCTTCTTCCTTGTCCCAACCATCATTGAGATAGATCAGCATGGTGCAGATCTTGGAGACGGAGTCGTTGTGGATCCGGCCATCACCGAGCTTTGAAAGCTTCCGTACCGTGATCATCCGCGGCTTGCCGATAAGGTCGAGGCCGAGCTTCTCGGAGAGGACTTCGGCAAGTTCGGGAGACTGCAGGTCTTCGACCAGTTCCTGAAACTTACCCTGACTGTCGAGCTTCGAAAGCGGCAGGTAGCCGGTCTTGTCGATCGCAGGATAGTCTTCCCGGACGCTGGCGGCTTCCTCGGAGGTCACCGCGCCTTCGGCCACGATATAAGTGAAGGGTTCAGTCCGTGTACGGGCGGATCTCAGCGCGTCGAAATTAAGCATTCTGCGGCTCCGTCTTCGAGGAGGCTTCTGCCTCCTTCGCTTCCTGTTCGGCGGCGAGGTGCCGCTCATAGAGTTTCACGTCCTTCAGCCACCTGCCGTAGGCGATCGTCATCGAGAAAGCGAACCCGTAGATTCCCTTACGGAAGAGCGCCTTCCCGAGATAACGCTTCAGGAAATAGATCGGCAGGTTGAAAACGATCCTCAGGGCCAGCACCCATTTGGCCTTCTGCTTCACCCCGGCGGCGCGGCGCGTCATGTTGCGCTCCTGCTTCTTCGCCAGGTCCCCGATGTCGGAGAACATGTAGTGGAGCATGAAGCCGCCAAGGCGCGGGCTCGTCTTCTTGGAGTATTCGAGCTGGTCCCACGCGGGGTGGTCAGGGATCCTGATCTGCCGCCGGTCGTAGAACTTGTTCTTCACGATGATATCGGTGCCGTACCAGGGCTTGCCAAAGGGGACGGCATGGACCTGACGGAGGCCGTAGACGGGGTTCGAAGGCTCGCCGCCATCCTCGAAGAAGGCCCTGATCGAGGCGGCCATCTCGTCATCGATCACCTCGTCGGCGTCGAGATCGAGGAGCCAGTCATGGGTGCAGAGGTCTTCCGCGGCCCGCTTCTGCCCACCATTCCCGCGCCAGGGCACGTGGTGGACGATGGCGCCAGCTTCCTCGGCGATCCTTTCCGTCCCGTCGTCGGAGCCTGAGTCCACGACAATCACTTCGCGCGCAGCCTTCTTCGCGGCGCGCACGACCTCACCGATGCGGCGGGCTTCGTTCTTGGTCCTGATATAGGCGGAGACGGGGGGCAGTTCGGTCATCGCTGGCCTCTGTCGCGCAAAGACAAAGGCTTCGCAAGGCGATCAGTAAGCGATCCGCTCTTCGGCGGGCGTGCTCAGGCCGCAATGCGCGGCAAGAGCCGCCGTGAGCGCGCGGCGGGAGACGGGCTTCGCCACATGAGCATCTGCGCCGGCAGCGAGGCTCTCCTCGACATGCTCCCGCATCGCGTTGGCCGTCAGGGCGATGATTGGCAGGCCCTTTGCGTCTTCTCCCGCCTCGCCCGCCCTGATCCGGCGCATGGCTTCGAGGCCATCCATGACCGGCATACGGAGGTCCATCAGCACGGCGTCGAAGCGCTCTTCTTTCAGGAATTCGATCGCTTCGCGGCCATTGTCAGCCATTACGAGCGTCACATCGAGCGGCCGGCAAATGGCAGCCAGGACCTGCTGGTTCACGGCCAGGTCCTCAGCGACGAGGATCCTCATGCCCGCAACGGCCTTGTCCGCGTCATCGCTGTTGGCAGCCGGGGTCTTGAAGACCGGCTCGCGCACCTGAGCCTCGCCTTGGGATGCGATGGTCAGGATGAAGCGCGCCCCGCGACCCTCTTCCGACTGCAGCTCGAGGCTGCCGCCGAGGAGGTGGCTCAGCTCACGGGAGATGGCGAGGCCAAGACCCGTGCCGCCAAAGCGGCGGGTCGTTGATGTCTCGGCCTGCTCGAACTTGTTGAAGATGGTCGCCTGCATTTTCGCAGGGATGCCCGGCCCTGTGTCCTCGACCACCACCTGCAGCCGGCCATCGCGGAGGGCGCGCGCCTCGACCCGGACGAAGCCTTGCTCGGTGAACTTGATGGCATTGGAGACGAGGTTGGAGATGATCTGGCGGAGGCGGAGCTGGTCAGTGACGATCGGCTCGCTCGACAGCTGTTCGGTCTCGCTGATGAGTTCGATGTCTTTCCGGTCGGCGGCAGCGCGATAAAGGCCGCACACCTCGTCCACAACTTCAGCTGGATGAACCGGCATCGGCTCCAGCGTCAGCTTGCCAGCTTCGATCTTCGAGATGTCGAGAATATCGTCGATCAGTGCAAGGAGCGCCCCGCCAGAGCTCTGCATGACGGCGAGATAGTCGCGCTGTTCCTGAGACAGCTCGGTGCGCCCAAGCGCCTCGGCCATGCCGACGACACCGTTCATCGGTGTACGGATTTCATGACTCATCGTCGCAAGGAAGGCCGTCTTCGCGTCGTTCGCCGACTCTGCAAGGCGGGTCGCCGAGGCGAGCTCTGCCGTTCGCTCATCCACCTTGTCTTCGAGGGTTTCGACAAGGCCTTGAACCCTGTCGTCACGCTGTTGGAGTGACTTGGCGAGGCGGCCGATTTCGTCAGAGCGAGCGGTCAGCTCCTTGATGGAAAGTGACGGCGTGATGTCATGCTCGGCATCGTTGGCAAGCCTGCTCAACGGCTTGGCCACCACGTTCCAGATTAGAATACAGATGATCAGCATCAGGAGCGCTGCCGTCACCGCCATGGCGAGTGTTGCCCGCAACGCCACCGACGCTGCCGCTCCTGCGATGATGGCACGGTCCTTCACCGCCACGAGCACCCAGTCAGGACCATCGATCATGGCGTAGGTGACGAGCGAATTGCCGCTCTCGGGCATGATCACGCCGCCCTTGCCTTGCAGCTGATCGATGAACTCGGCGAGCCCCTCGCGCTCGGCGAAGCGAGCGACTTCTTCTGCAGAGCCGCCGGTTGTGAGATCAGAGTGCGCAAGGAGGCCATAGCGCGGGCTGACCAGCATGAAGCTGTACTCTTCGGTGTCGTCGGTGGCGACGGTCTCGTTCATCCAGCCGGTGAGGGCGAGCGTAACGCCGAAGGAGCCGATGGGGACCCCATCTTCTGTATCGAGCGGGATCTGACAGCTCGACGTCAGCACCGTGTTCGCGCCGCTCGCCTCATAGACCATCGGGCTGAGCTTGCCGCAGGCCATGGTGCGCTGGGGGTTCACCGCGAGAGTGGAAAGCTGGGCAATCTCCTGGTCGGAGAAATCGAAATCTGCGGGCAGGTCGAAGCGATAGGGGCGGAGCTGATCGGGCCGGTCCGGAGCGAAGACGATGATGTCGCCGTGGTGGGAGTACCACCAGAAATTCGGGAGCTGTCCGTGCAGCGACGGTCCGAAGCGCCGGACCGTTTCAAAGGCTGCCATGGCGTGGAGGAGGCGCTCGCCGTTCAGTTCTTTCTCGCGAGGAAAGAACCCCGCCATCCCCATGTCGGTGTGGCCATAGGGATCCGTCACGCCGTCATACAGCGCATCGGAGCTTCGTCGCGTCCCGTCGAAGAAGGAGGGGAAGAGCGTCCTGAACCGGTCTTGGCTCGCGTCGACATCCAGCTCTTCGGCGATGCGCTCGAAGGTGGCGCGGCTCTCGAGGAGCGCAGTTTCAAGCTGGCTGAAGGTGGCGCGCTGCTGTCCTGCGCGGGCGACGGTCTTGTCGAGAAGGGCCTCGATGCGGACCGCTTCGGTTTCCTCGTAGGCGATGGAATAGATCACCACCGAGACGACCGTGATCGTGCCTACGGCGGCCATCAAAGCCACCGCGATCAGCCGTCCGATCAGCGACCGTTGGAAAACCACAGGAAAACGCCTCTAAATCCCTGATGTTGCTTACATCAGGTTCAATTGTCCGGAGCTTTGTAAACTCCGGACAATTTTATCAGAAACGCCCTGTGAGCGGAAAAATCAGGCGGTCTGTTCCGCCTCTTCGCCTTCTTCCTCGTCGTCCCAGCCCATGCGGCCACGGGCTTCGGCGATCAGCTCTTCAGCAGCGTCAGGCTTGATGCGGAACTTCTCCAGCATGCCCTCATAGTGCTTCTTCTCGCCGTCGACCCGCTCGGTCCAACCGGTGAGGTCGTCAGCGACGCAGCCAGCGAGGTCCTCGACCGACTTCACGCCTTCCTCGGCGAGGGCGACGATCATCTTGAGGTCGAGCTGTTCGAATTCGAGCATGGCGTCTTCGACACCCATCTCGGTGCGCTTGGCGTCGAGCTCCTGACGTTCCTTCTCAAGGTACTCCTGGGCACGGGCCTGAAGCTCTTCGGCGGTTTCATCGTCAAAACCTTCGATCAGGGCGATCTCGTTGATGTCGACGTAAGCCACTTCCTCGACCCGGGCGAAGCCCTCGGCCACGAGGAGGTTGGCGATCATGTCGTCGACGTCGAGGACTTCCATGAAGAGCTTGGAACGCTCCGCATACTCCTTCTGGCGCTTCTCGCTCTCTTCTTCCTCGGTCATGATGTCGATCTCGAAGCCGGTCAGCTGGCTTGCGAGGCGGACGTTCTGGCCGCGGCGGCCGATGGCGAGGGAGAGCTGCTCGTCAGGGACGACCACTTCGATGCGCTCAAGCTCTTCGTCGAGGACGACCTTGGCGACCTCAGCCGGGGCAAGCGCGTTGACGCAGAAGGTGGCGATGTCTTCCGACCACGGAACGATGTCGATCTTCTCGCCAGCGAGTTCACCGACGACGGCTTGAACGCGGCTGCCGCGCATACCGACACAGGCGCCGACGGGGTCGATGCTGCTGTCGTTTGAGTAGACGCCGATCTTGGCGCGGGAGCCTGCATCGCGGGCCACGGCCTTGATCTCGATCACGCCGTCATAGACTTCCGGCACTTCCTGCTCGAAGAGTTTTGCCATGAATTGCGGGTGGTTACGCGATAGGAAGATCTGCGGGCCACGAGCCTCACGGCGGACGTCAGCGATGTAAGCGCGGACGCGGTCGCCCTGGCGCAGGGGCTCGCGCGGGATCTGCTGGTCGCGGCGGATGACCGCTTCGCCTTTGCCGAGGTCGACGATGACGTGGCCATATTCGAGGCGCTTGATGACGCCCGAAATGATCTCGCCAACGCGATCCTTGTAATCTTCATACTGATTGTCACGCTCGGCATCGCGCATGCGCTGGGTGATGGTCTGCTTCGCGGCGAGGGCTGCGACACGGCCAAAATCCACTGGCGGCAGGGGATCGGAGAGGAAGTCACCGACTTCAGCTTCGGGGTTCGAACGCTGGGCCGCCTTGAGGTTGATCTCAGTCGAGTCATTCTCGACCTCGTCCACGACCTCCATCAGCCGCCACAGGCGCTGTTCGCCGGTTTTTGGGTCGATCTCGACACGGATGTTCGTCTCCTGACCGTAGCGGGACTTCGCCGCACGGGAGAGCGCATCCTCCATCGCCTCAATGACGATGTCCATGTCGATGGACTTCTCCATCGCCACAGCACGGGCGATCTGCATCAGTTCAAGTTTATTGGCTGTGACGGCCATGGGTTAGTCTCCCTTATGGGCTCGGCGCGGGGGTGGCCGCGTTCCGGATTGATTCAAGATTGGACTTGTCGGCGCACCAGTCGCGCCATTCGAGTTGTTCTGTAGACGGCTCGTCTTCGTAGGTTCCGCGTTGGGTGTAGGTGCAGGAGCACTCCTCCGTCTCGGCATCCCAGACCCCGCCATCGTCGAGACAAGAGTCTTGAGCAAGGAATTCGCAACCGCTCAGGAACACCGTCATCCCGGCCGCAGCGCAGCGGAGAGCCGGGACCCATGGACCCACCACATTATCTTGTGCGCCGGTCAGTCCATGGATCCCGGATAAGCCGTTGGCTTTCCGGGAAGACGGGTGAGAGGGGAGGGGGCGCGCCATCAGATCTTGTTCGTCCGTGGGCCGTCGCGGTTCGGCTCCCACTCGGCGTCGCCTTCTTTCAAGGCGGCTTTCGAGCGGCGGAGGCTCTCGGTGATCAGCTCGTCGGTCATCAGGAGCTTGGCAGCGGCGATCAGCTCGAAGGGGATGAGCGCCGTCTCGTCCTCGCCTTCAATGTCGAAGAGGACATTGTCATCCTCGACCCCTGCGACATAGCCGCGGAACCGCTTCTGATTCTCGACAGCCTGGGTCAATTCAATTTTGGCAGCGAAACCATCCCAGCGCTCAAAATCCTTGAGGCGGGTCAATGGCCGATCGATCCCCGGCGAGGAGACCTCCAGCGTGTAAGGATCCTCGATCGGATCCTTCTCTTCCAACACTTCGGAGAGGGCGCGGGAGAGGGCTGCGCAGTCCTCCGCCGACATCGTGCCGTCGGGGCGCTCGGCCATCACCTGGAGGGTCTTCTCCCGGCTTCCGGTCATGCGGATACGCACAGGCTCAAAACCCGCAGCCTCGATGGCTGGCTCCAAGATTTCGGTAAGGCGATCTTCGTAAGTGGTCATAGCTTTGGGCAACAAAAAAGCGGCCCCGCGGGGCCGCTCTCGAATGGTTTCGAAAACTGTTCCTGCTAGTTAGGAGGCGGAGACCCGCCTGTCACCCCCGAATGTGAGTTCTATGCGTTCCGTCACGGTCATCATCGTCAACTACCGCGCCGCCGCGTACATCCTCCCGACGCTCGAGCGGCTCGAGACTGTGCGGCAGGCCGATGGCCTGACGCTCGATGTGGTGATCGTTGATAATGCTTCGGGCGACGGTTCGGTCGCGATGCTGAAGGAAGCCGTCGCAGACAAGGAAAGCTGGGTCTCCCTCATCGAGGCGGAGCGCAACACCGGCTTTGCCGGCGGCAACAATGAGGGCCTGCGCGCCGTCTACGCCCGGGAGGAGCAGCCCGACGCGGTCTTCTTCCTCAACCCCGACACGCTGCTGGCCGAGAATTGTGCGCAGAAGCTCACCGAGGCGCTGTTCGCAGAAGATAAGGTCGGCATTGTCGGAGCACGGATTGAAAACGAGGACGGCAGCGAGCGGGCCTCGGCCTTCGTCTTCCCAAGCCTCATGGGCGAGCTGACCACGAACGCCCCCTTCGCCTCGAAGCTCGGGTTCCAGTCTAGCTACCGCCGGGCGTCGCAGGATGGCGAGCCCTATCAGGTAGCTTGGGTGTCGGGCGCGGCCTTCTTGGTCAAGCGTTCCGCCCTCGAAGACGTGCCCTTCATGGACGACCGGTTCTTCCTCTATTTCGAGGAGATCGATTTCCAGCGGGCGATCACGAAGGCCGGGTGGAAGACGCTCCATCATCCGGGTGCGCGGTGTATGCACCATGCCGGGGTCTCCACAGGCATCAAGGCTGGGCGCGCTGCGGCGAAGACCCTGCCGGCCTACTGGTATGAAAGCTGGCGGCATTACTTCGTCTCGAACCATGGCAGGCTCTATGCGGCCTTCGCGGCGGTCGGCCATTTAATGGGCGTGGGCGCCATGAGGCTGGTCGATGGCTTGAGGGGCAGGCCGCAAAGCGGCGGCATTGCGCTCGGTACCTTTGCGAAGGAGTGCTTTGTCGGCTCACTGATGAAGCCTGCGCCACAGAGGAACAACCCATGAAGCCGCGTATCGGCTTGGTGGCCGAGAACAGCCTGAATTACATCCGTAAACTGGCGGAAATTCTCCAGGAGGGAGTCATCGCTGTTCCGCTCCGGTCCAAGGACGATGCCGAGCGCATCGAGGCCGCTGGGGTCTCTGAGGTGCGCGCAGTTTCCGGTGGTGGTGAGGGTTTGCCAGCCTTCCCAGCGTCCGGTGACGAGCCTGCGCTTATCAATTTTACATCGGGTACGGAAGGTCTCCCCAAGGCCATCGTGATTTCGTCAGGTGCCCTCGCCAACACGGTCGACCGGCTAATCCGCGTCAGCGGAATCGAGCGCGGGACGCGCGAGTATATCGGCGTCCCTCTCCACCATTCCTTCGGCTTTGGCCGGTGCCGCGTACTCGCTGCTGTCGAAGGCGAAGCGGTTCTGCCTGAAGCCGGTTTCGATCCAAATGAGCTCGCAGAGCATTTGCTTTCAGGAAGGGTGGATGCGTTCTCCGCCGTCCCGAGCCAACTGCGGATTTTCCTCAAGCGAAAAGAGCTCTTCTCGGAGGCAGGGCCCAAGGTCCGCTTCATTGAGATCGGGTCGCAATATATGAATGCGGAGGAGAAACGGGCCGTGAGGGATCAGTTCCCGAACGCTTCCATCACCCAGCATTACGGCCTCACCGAAGCGTCGCGTACGACGTTTCTCAGGATCGACCAGACGGACGGAGCGATGCTGGAGAGCGTCGGGCAAGCGCTTCACGGCGTCGAGGTGCGCCTCAGCGAGGGTGGGCTGATCGAAATTCGCGGCCCCCACCTCGCTCTGGGTAAGCTTTCAGGGGACAGGATCGAGCCGCTTACGGATGAAGAGGGGTGGCTCCGTACCTCAGACCTTGGGCGCGTCGAAGATGAATATCTCTTCTTCGGGGGCAGGGCAGACGACCTCATCAATTGCGGCGGTAAGAAGGTGTCGCCCGAAGCGATCGAGGCCACGCTCGCCTCCGAGTACGGACTTTCGGGGGGCTTCGCCATCGGGTGCCTGAGCGATCCCGTCTATGGTGAGCGGGTGCTCCTTCTCCGGGAGGCTTCCGGCCCGCCTAAGGATGCTCTCGAAGATGCAGCAACGCAGGTGCTGAACAGCATGGAGCTTTCGGCGCGCAGCGTTCTGACCTTTGCAGAGACAGATGAATTGCCCCGTACACAGACGGGAAAGATTAAGCGCCGTGAATTGGCGGGACTCGTTAAGGACAGCCCGACTGCGCCGCAGGATCCCATCGGCGCGATCCTCGGGGATGACTACGCTGACACCGGGATCAGCGCGGCCGAGGCAGAGATCGACAGCCTGCAAGTCCTGAACCTCAGCATGCTGTTGGAAGAGAGGGTCGGCGCCCTCCCGGCTGACTGGCGGACCCAGTCTGTGCGCGACTTGCTTCGACAGGAGAAAGGCTTGCGTGCCGAAGAGGCCGCGCCCGTCAATGACGGCGCGACGAACCAGAACCCCAAAAGTATCAGCTACTGGGACCTGGTGCGGGAAGACCTGCGCACCAATGACGGCAGCCTTCTCTCTTACGGCTTCTGGGCACTCTTCTGGCACAGGTTCGGCAACTGGCGAATGTCGGTCCGGATGAAGCTCTTGAGGGCACCCCTCACCCTTCTCTACCGGATTATGAACATGGCCGTGAATGTCGTATGCGGAATAAAGCTCGACTATACGGTCAATGTCGGTCGCCGGGTCAAGATCGAGCACTTTGGCGGGATGATGCTCGGTGCCTTACGCATTGGCGATGACGTGACGATCCGTCAGAACACGACCTTTGGGGTCGCGCGCCTGTCCGACCTCGGAGGAAAGCCGATCATAGAGAGTGGGGTCAACATTGGTGCTGGCGTTGTGATCGCAGGACGGGTCACTGTGGGGCGGAACAGCGTGATCGGCCCCAATTGCGTGGTCATGACCGACGTTCCGGCTTACTCCCACGTGGAAGTGGCGTCGCCTGACGTCCGCCCGATCAGCGCTTCGTGAAGGTCAGATAAGTGACAGGGCGGCCTGCCGCCTCACCCTTGGCCATGTAACGGGTCTTCGGCCAGTCCTCGCCAGGATCGGTCCAATCGGACATTGCCTCAGCTTGCCAATCAAAGGCTCCGCCCTCGCGCTCAAGCATTTGCCAGTGCATGAGCGTCCAGCGAATATAGTCGGCAATGTCCGAGCTGATCCTCAGCTCACCGCCTTTTTTGATGGCGCGGGCAGCCTCGCTGAGGAACCACTGGCTGACCATCCTCCGCTTGTGGTGACGCTTCTTCGGCCAGGGGTCGGGCTGAAGGAGGTAGAGCGTCTGGAGCGCACCGTCCGGGACGGCTTCGAGCGCTGGCCGCGCATCACCCTCAAGGACGAGGACGTTCGGCAGCTTCCTTTCTTCGATCTGTATAAGGAGTTTCGCGACGCCGTTGATAAACGGCTCCGCGCCGAAGAAAAGCGTGTCGGGATGCCGCTCGGCTTGCCATGCCAGATGCTCACCGCCGCCAAAGCCGATCTCGAAGGCAACGGCCCCCTGATGCGCCTCGATCCGGGCGGCGATGTCCTCAGCAGAAAAGCTGACCTTCGGCAGAAGCTCCTCGACCAGCCGTGCCTGACGGGGCTTCAGCGTCTTGTCCTTGTTCCGCCCAAAGAGGCGCCCTCCGGGATGTTCGGAGCGGTCAGCAGACGGACGTTTGGTGTTATCGGGCATGGGGCATCTCGCTAGAAGATCAGCGCCCTACCTCTCCCGGTGGGAGAGGTCAAAATCTTCGATTTTGGGTGAGGGGCGACCGGCCGATGGGATCGCCTGCCCTCACCCGAAGCCTGCTGCGCAGTCTTCGACCTCTCCCACAGGGAGAGGTAAAGTCTTTCAGGCTCAAAAAGCGCGTTTCAGCTCGTCGACGAGGTCCGTCTTCTCCCAGGAGAAGCCGCCATCGGCGTCGGGCTCACGGCCGAAGTGGCCATAGGCAGCGGTGCGCTCATAGATCGGCTTGTTGAGGCCGAGATGGGTGCGGATACCGCGGGGCGAGAGGTCCATGATGTCGAGGAGCTTGCTCTCAAGCTCCGCCTCGCCAACTTCGCCCGTGCCCTGGAAGTCGACATAGAGCGACAGTGGCTTGGCGACGCCGATGGCGTAGCTGACCTGCAGGACGCAGCGCCTGGCAAGGCCAGCGGCGACGACGTTCTTGGCGAGATAGCGGCAGGCATAGGCAGCCGAGCGGTCCACCTTCGTCGGGTCTTTCCCTGAGAAAGCGCCGCCGCCGTGGGGCGCTGCGCCGCCATAGGTGTCGACGATGATCTTGCGGCCGGTGAGGCCAGCGTCACCATCGGGGCCGCCGATCACGAACTGGCCTGTGGGGTTCACATAGAGCTCGTCTTCAGGCGGCATCCAGCCTTCCGGCAGGCACTTCTCGATATAGGGGCGAACCATTTCGCGGACGTCGGCCTGGGACAGGCCGGCGACGTGCTGGGTCGAGACGACGACCGAGGTCGTGCCGACCGGACGGCCGCCTTCATACTTCACCGTGACCTGGCTCTTCGCGTCAGGAAGAAGGCGATCCTCGCTGCCCTTGTGCCGAGCATCCGCCAGTGCGCCGACAATGGCGTGGCTGAAGGCGATCGGGGCAGGCATCAGGCTCTCGGTCTCGTCGGTGGCGAAGCCGAACATGATGCCCTGGTCGCCAGCGCCCTCGTCCTTGTCGTCACCGGCATCGACGCCCATCGCGATCTCGGTCGACTGGCCGTGGACGTGGCATTCGATCGATGCGTCCTTCCAGTGGAAACCGTCCTGCTCATAGCCAATGGCCTTGATGGCGCCGCGCGCCGTCTCGATCATTTCTTCGGCCGAGACGCCCGGCTCACAGCGCGTCTCACCGGCCAGCACCACCCGGTTGGTGGTGGTCAGGGTCTCCACAGCCACGCGGGCCTCGGGCTGTTTGGAGAGGTGCAGGTCAACGATGGCGTCGGAGATGCGGTCGGAAACCTTATCCGGATGGCCCTCGGAAACACTCTCCGAGGTGAAGATGTAGTCTTGGCGCGTCACGGGCTGGCCCTCTTGGATCGGCATATAAAGAAATCCTTATGTCGCCCGTGCGGCAGGCTGGCAAGGCATTCGATGCATCGAGACGGGGTATCTTCACCAGTTCTCCACCCCTCTGGGCGATATAAAATCCCGGGAAGCTGTGTCCGCGTGGGAGCGTTCATCGTTGGTGGGGCTAGGGAACATCTCGTCAGTCCAGACGGCGCTCAGGACCCTTCGCGCGGTCCAGAGCGCTGGCGAAGATGTGCGCGCCCAGATCTCCACGGGGCTCAAGGTCCGGGGAGCCAATGACAACCCAGCCTTCTTTCTCGTCTCGCAGAAGACGCGGAGCGACGTCACCGTCCTTTCCGGCTTGCGGGAGAACCTGACGGTCGTGGAGGGCGCGATCGGTGCAGCCAATGCAGGCATCGAAGAACTCAACCGGCTCGTCGAGCAGATCTACGACCTCGTCCCCACGGCGCAGACGGGGATCGCCATCGAGGAACAGGACATCGTCTTTGGCGAAATCCTCAAGCAGTTCCGCGACACCATCAACGCCTCAAGCTTTCAGGGTACGAACCTTCTCACCCAGTCCGATATCTCCACATCGGTGATCGGGCTCGATCGCTCAGGCTCGGGGTTCGACTTCCGAACGCTCAGCCTGGCGGGCGGCGACTTCCTCAGGGACAGCTTCTTTGATGGCCTTGAAGAGCTGGACGGCGAGTTCGTCATCAATGCGGAGAACTTCACCAGCCGCGAGACAGCGATCGGTCGGGGCGATGGTCTGGTCAATGAATGGGTCGCCGGGACAGGCGCACTCGAAGGCTTCATGGTCTGGGAAGAAGATGGAGTGGACGACTTCTTCGCGGACGCCTCACCTGGCAGCCGGACGGACCTTTACAGGGACCCATCGGACGTTCTCGCCTATGCTCCGCGTATTGACTATCGCGTGCAGGTGAACACGCCGGGACGCTACTACGTCAACGTCCGGGGCATCGGTGTCGCGCCTGCTGGCGACAGTATCCATGTGGGTTTCGACGGCAATGTGCTGACCGGCACGGGCGGCGTGCAAATCCCCAATGGCGGCGGCTGGGGGACCAGGGACACGCTGAGCGGTGCGCGGGTCTTTGTCGATATTGCGGCGCCGGGGATCTACACGCTCAATATCTGGGGGCGCGAAGATGGCACGGCCATCGACGGCATCCAGTTCATCGAAGGGGATCCGTCGGAGCCCTCGGCGGCAACCCCGCTTCCGCCGCCCACGCCGATCAGCGGTTCGGACCTTCCCTACTTCACCGATGCTGAGTTCGGGGCCGAGCGTCGGGCGTCCGCAGGGATCTATGAGCTCCTGACGCTGGTCAATCCCTCTGCCATTCGTCTGGCTCCGGAAGATTCGATGCAGATCATCGAAGAGGTGCGCTCGCGGCTCTCGATCTACCAGAGCCAGCTTGGTGCCTATGACCGGCTGATCGACCGTCAGGACACATATCTTCGCGACCTGACCGGCGGACTTGATCTTGCCGTGTCAGCACTTGTCGAGGCTGATCTCGAAGAAGCCTCCAGCAGGCTTCAGGCGGTGCAGGTCCAAGAACAGCTCGCGCTCCAAAACCTCGGCATCATCAACAGGTCCCAGAGCCAGATCCTGACGCTCTTCAACTAGTCGGCCTTCGGAGTATTCCCGCTGCTGAGCCATGCGGCAGCGCGGGCGATGCTTGCCTCTCCCGGAGCGAAGACGGGGGCGAAGAGTTCTTCCATGTGGAAACCCTCCCGCGTCGAAAGGGTGAGGGGCGCACCTGCCCGCGCAGCCTCGACGGCGAAGATCAGGCTGTCATCGAGGAGGACCTCGCCCGTGCCCACGGACAGGTAGCAGGGCGGGAGGAGGGACAGATCGCGCAGGGCGAGGTTCTGGTCGGGATCACCCGCTTCTTCCTCGCCGATGGCCATGTCTGCGAGGCGCGCATCCATCTCCGGATCGTTCATCAGGTCAGCCTCGGCGTTGGCCCTGCGGCTTGAGGCGCGAGCGTCGCCTCGCGCGGTGTTGGGCGAGAAGGCGACCACGGCTTCAAGCACCCGCTCCGTCGCGGCGATCAACGCCAGCTGGCCGCCTGCGCTGATCCCAGCCAGTGCGGGAGCGTAGCCATAGGCATCGGACATGCGGTCGATGGCGTCGAGGACGGCATTCTTCTGCCGGGGCCAAAGGGCTTCCGGAGCAAGCGGATAGCGAAGCGCCAGGACATCGCGGCCACTATGCTTGGCGAGAACCGACGCAAGGCCTGCATGGCTCTCAGGTGATCCGAACACAAAGCCGCCGCCGTGAAGGAAGAGGATCGGGGCGCCGCCATGTTCGCCAAAGAGGAGCCCGTCCAGGCCTTGGATGCCTGGGCACCGGCCCTGCGGGACATCAACGGTGGCGGGCCGGGCCATCGCTTCGAAGGCCTCGCGCATCAGGGCGGGCGCACCCTTCACCGGGTGCGCGGCTATATGCTTCTCAAGGTCCCCCCGGTCCATCGCGGTCCTCCGGCGCTCACTGATACTCTGCAACACGCGAGAGCCAGCTTGTGGCACCGAATTCGCCGCGATGAAACCACACGAAGGCGCGAGGAGGCCAGCTTACTCCGTATCCTCCATCGCGATCAGCGAGGCATTGCCCCCTGCCGCCGCGATGTTGGTGGAGATCACGCGCTCCTCTGCGAAGCGGAGGAGGTAATGCGGGCCGCCCGCCTTGGGGCCCGTGCCCGAGAGGCCCATGCCGCCGAACGGCTGGGAGCCGACAATGGCGCCGATCTGGTTCCTGTTGACGTAGACATTGCCCGCGGGCGCTTCCTCAGCCAGACGCTGGGCCACCTCGGTGATCCGCGTGTGGATGCCAAAGGTGAGGCCGTAGCCTGTTGAGGCAACTTCTTTCAGCACACGATCAAACTCGCCGGCCTTGAAGCGTTTGACGTGGAGGATCGGGCCGAACTGCTCCCGCTCGAGGATTTCCTCATCGCCAAGTTCGAAGATATGGGGCGCGAGGAAGGTGCCTTCCTTCGGCGCATCGCCTTTGTAGACGAGGCCCTCGCGGCTACCCGCATATTTGGCGAGCTTGCTCCGTGCCTCTTCATCGATGATGGGGCCGATGTCGGTCGTGGCGAGAGCCGGGTCGCCAAGCTTCATCGTTTTCGTCCGCCCAATGATCATCTTGAGCATCGTATCAGCGACATCTTCCTGCACGTAAAGAACGCGAAGAGCCGAGCATCGCTGGCCTGCGGACTGGAAGGCCGAGGCGACCACATCGTCGGTGACCTGCTCGGGCAGTGCCGTTGCATCGACCACCATGGCGTTGACCCCGCCCGTTTCCGCGATGAGCGGCAGGATCGGGCCAGGTTTCTCCGCAAGCTGACGTTGGATGAGCTTGGCAACCTCCGTGGAGCCGGTGAAGACCACGCCTGCGATCTTTTCATGATCCAGCATCGCCTTGCCGACTCTGCCGTCGCCGAGGAGGAGCTGGCAGGCAGAAGTAGGGATGCCAGCCTCATGCAGGATGCGGACAGCTTCCTGCGCGATAAGAGGGGTCTGTTCGGCCGGCTTGGTCACGACGGCATTGCCTGCGGCGAGGGCCGCAGTCGTCTGTCCAAGGAAGATCGC
Source organism: Parvularcula mediterranea (assembly GCF_013085255.1). GTDB lineage: Bacteria > Pseudomonadota > Alphaproteobacteria > Caulobacterales > Parvularculaceae > Parvularcula > Parvularcula mediterranea. Next base: position 918,415 of record NZ_JABFCX010000002.1, on the reverse strand, counting down.
CAGCGGGAAGTTCCACGGCGAGATAACGGCAAAGACGCCGCGTCCTTCAAGACGCAGCTGGTTCTCCTCACCAACGGGCCCTGGAAGAGGCTGAGGCTGGAAGAGGCGTCGCGCTTCGGCGGCATAGAAGCGGCAGAAATCGACCGCCTCGCGGATCTCGGCAATCCCGTCTTCGAGGTTCTTGCCGGCTTCCTTGGCGAGGATCGCCATCAGCCTGTCGCGGTTCACTTCGAGAAGGTCCGCCGCGCGCTCAAGCGCCAGGGCACGAGCCTCAGGCGGGGTTTCGTTCCATTCGCGGAAGCCGCGCGCCGACACGTCCACCGCCTCGCGGGCCATGCGTTCGTCAGCTTCGGAAAGCTTCGCGATGGGCTGGCTGTCATTGGGGCTCAGAAGGTCCCTTTCCTCAGGGCCCGGACGGTCTTCGCCACCGATGATCGAGGCGACGTTGAGGCCTTCAAGGTCGGCGCCATCCATTCCCCGCATCAAATCAGTCAAGGCGACCGAATCGCCGAATGCGAGACCAGCAGAATTGGTTCGCTCACCGAAGATTTCTGTTGGGCGCTTGATCGACGAATGGCGATAACCGCCGAGCCGCTCAAGGCGTGGGCGAGGCTGCTCCAGCAGCCTGTCATCGGCCACGGTATCGTCATGGACCTGGGCCACAAAGGAACTGTTGGCCCCGTTTTCCAGCAGCCTACGGACGAGATAGGCGAGAAGGTCCCGGTGCCCGCCCACGGGTGCGTAGATACGGCAGGGATACTTCTCCTCGCCGCGCTCAGTCAGGATGCCTTCCTCCGTGATCTGCTCATAAAGGCTCTCGCCCATGCCGTGGAGGCGCTGGAACTCAAAGTCCTGAGGGCTGTCCTTCGCGTGGGCCATCTCGATGATGGTCGCGCAGGTGAGGGCATTGTGGGTTGCGAACTGCGGATAGAGCCGAGGCGCCACATCGAGGAGCCTCGAGGCACAGGCGATATAGGAGAGGTCCGTCGCAGCCTTCCGTGTAAAGACAGGAAAGTCCGGGATGCCCGCCTGCTGGGCCAGCTTGATCTCGGTGTCCCAGTAGGCGCCTTTGACAAGGCGGACCATCATGCGGCCGCTACGCTCTTCGGCGAGGTCGGCAGCCCACTGACAGACGGCCATGGCGCGCTTCTGGTAGGCCTGGATCGCAAGGCCGTAGCCATCCCAGCCTGACAGGGCATCATCCGTGTACACGCGGCGGATGACATCAAGGGACATCTCCAGCCGCTCGGCCTCTTCGGCATCCACGGTCATGTTGAGGTCGTAATTCTTTGCAGCCTTGCCAAGCTCGAACAGTTTCGGCGCAAGGTCTGCAACCGCGTCGTCCCAGTGGCGCGGGTGATAGTTCGGATTGAGCGCCGAAAGCTTCACCGAAATACCGCGTGCGCCGGGCTCGTCATTGCCCGGCGCCTTGCCGATGGCTTCGATCGCCTCGTGATAGGCGGTGAGGTAGCGATCCGCATCGGCGGTCGTCCGTGCACCCTCGCCGAGCATGTCGTAGCTGAAGCGGTAGCCCTGACGCTCTTCCTTGCGGGCACGCTTGAGGGCCTCTTCGATCGTCTGCCCAAGGACAAACTGGTGGCCAAGATAGCCCATCGCCTGCCTGACGCCCATGCGGACCGTCGGCATGCCGAGGCGCTTCACGAGGTTCTGGAGGGTGTTCTGCGGGGTCTCGCCGGGGCGGATCACCCGGTTGGTGAGGCCGAGGCCCCATGCAGCCGCCGCCACGAACATGGAGTCCGATTTTTTCTCGTGGCTGACCCAGTCGCCTGCGGAAATCTTGTCCTCGATCAGCCGGTCCTGGGTCTTGGCGTCAGGCACGCGGAGGAGGGCTTCGGCCATCACCATGAGGGCGAGGCCTTCCTTGGTCGACAAGCCATATTCGCGCAGAAACGCATCAAGGTTCGCGCCGCCGCGGGTCCTGTGCCTGATCCCGTCGATCAGGGTCGAAGCGACCCTTGTCGCTTGGCCATGGGCCCGATCAGCGCTTCTCGCGGCGAGCATCAGGCGGGGAACGACGACTTCGTCTGCTTCGGCGTAAGGCTCAGAAAAGCCAAGGCTTTGCGGGCGATAATCGAGCATCAAGGTACCTCCACTGCCTCAAAAGGCAGGGGTTCCCTAGGAGGTCTCAACCGCTTTGTCTCCCGAAGTGGCGGAAGCGTGATCGGCGTTAAGACGTCAGCCTTTTTCCGAGCCCTCGTCGACCTCGTCACCGAGCGTCTTCACGAGGTCGAGGACCTTCCGACGGACCTGGTAGTCCTTGATCTTCGCGAAGGCGCGGCAGAGCTGCATACCCTCGGGCGTCGACAGGGTCGCAAGGAAATCCGCGCGGTCGTCCTTGCCGCCCGACAGGTTCCGCTGGGTCTCGGCAAAGCCGATCAGCGTCTCCGGACCATCGCCGTAATCGTCGTAGAAGAACTGAACCGGGACCGAAAGGATCCGCGCAATCTCATAGAGACGGCTGGCACCGATACGGTTCACGCCCTTCTCGTACTTCTGGACCTGCTGAAAGGTCAGGCCGAGCTCTTCGCCGAGCTTGTCCTGCGAAATGCCCTGCATCATGCGGCGCAGGCGGACCCGGCTTCCGACATGGACGTCGATCGGGTGAGGGCCGCGCTTACTCTGTGCTGTCGTGCGCTTGCTATCCACGTGTCTATCGTTCCCCTGACGCGGTATGGTTGACCTTTTCAATCGCCACTTGTGGGCCGGTTCGCCAGACCATCAATACGATAAAGCTCACCATCGCCCAAAAGATCAAGTCGCCAGCACGTGTATAGAGTGTAGGGGGCCGCGCAACAGGCAGCGCCGAGGTGATCGTTCCGGGGGTGTAAAGCGGAATGGTGTCGAGGACCCGGCCTTCGCTGTCGATGACTGCGGAGATGCCAGTATTGGCGCTCCTCGCGATGGGAAGCCCGGTCTCGATCGCCCGCATGCGAGCGATATCAAGGTGTTGCATCGGCCCGGCTGCGTCGCCGAACCACGCATCATTGGTGACGACGACCAGCCATTCGGGCCGCTCGCCCTTGGGATAGAGGGTGCCCGGGAAGACATCTTCATAGCAAATGAGCGGCGCAAACGGCGCTGGCACCCCGTCGATGCGCGCTGGCCCTGTCCCTGGCGTGAACCCTCCATCCCCCACAGGGCTCAGGGCTTCGATGCCGAGCGCCTCAAAGACGGAGTAGAACGGGAGGGTCTCTCCGAACGGCACCAGCCGGTGCTTGTCATAGGTCGCCGCCAGCGGCGCACCGCCGTCGGACGGCCCGAACATATGGAAGGTGTTGGCAAAACCCCCATCCTCCGTCGCCCTGATCGAGCCGGTGACGACATAGCTCTGGGCGGGCAGCCGATCAGACAAAGCGCCCGAAAGCTCAGGGATGCGGGCGATGAACGGGTAGGCGTTTTCAGGCCAGATCGCGAAGATGGCCTTGCCGTCTTCAAGCCGTGCTGCGGCCGCCTCGGTCATGTCGAGGGTGCGCCTTAGGCCCTCCACCCGCTTCTGGGCGTCGAGCTTGTCCCGCTGGGGAACGCTCGGCTGGACGACGACGATCTGGGTATCGTCCCGGAGCTCTGGCGCGAGGAGCGTCAGCCTCAGGCCGCCGAAAAGAATGATCGCGCCAAGCCCTGCCGCGCCGAGAGTGGCGGTTCGCCTCGTCCGTGACGGGTTCAAAACGATCGCTGCTGGCACAAGGCTCAGAGCCACAAGAACGAGCCCATAGGCATAAGGCCCAAACGCTGCGAGCGGCTGGAGGAGGACGCCCCACCCGGCGGTCCCTTGCGCATAGAGGTTCCAGGGGAGCCCCGTGAGGATATGCCCGCGCAGCCATTCGGTCACCGCGAGGAGAAGGATCAGGGGCACGAGCGCCGGCAGGCCAGACAGCCCGAACCGCCTGACGGCCCAGACACTGCCAAGCCCTGACAGGGCGAAAAACAGCCCAAGACCGAAGAAGAAGAGCGGCAGGACGATGGGGATCAACCACGCGAAAGCATCTGCCTGAACAAGAAAGGCATTGGCCAGCCAGAACATTCCGGCCGCGAAATAGAGGGTGCCGAAGGCTGAGCCGGTCCAGAAGGCCGAGCAGAGCGGCTTCTTCTTGGAAAGCGAGCCATGAAGCAGGATCGTAAGCCCCGAGAGCCCTATCGCCAGCATCGGCAGGAGCCTTAGCGGGGCAAACGACATGGCCGTCAGCGCGCCAAAGCCAGCCGCCACCAAGAGCCGGTTCCAGCCTGAAAGCTCCGCGATGGATAAGAGCCCCGCGCGGAGCTTCTCAGCCCTCGTCACGCCGGTGCCTGCTCCTGGCTGCGCGCGAGCTTGATGAGCACCCGTCGGACCCGGCGGGGATCAGCTTCGGCGATCTCGAACTCATGGCCATCAGGATGGACAATCACCTCACCGCGCAGGGGCACCCTCCCTGAAAGGCTGAAGACCAGACCGCCGAGCGTGTCGGCGTCCTCGTCTTCAAGCCGCAGGTCGACATCAAGACGTTCAGCCAGAGCATCGAGTTCAACCCTTGCGTCGCTGTCCCAGCGACCGCCTTGGGTCTGACGCAGGCGCATTTCCTCGGCCACGTCGTGCTCGTCGCGAATGTCGCCGACAATCTCCTCGATCAGATCCTCGATGGTCACGAGGCCATCGGTACCGCCAAACTCGTCGATGACGAGGGCCATGTGGATCCGCTGGGCCTGCATCCTGAGAAGAAGATCGGCCACTGGCATGGAGGGCGGAGCGTAGAGAAGCTTCCTGACGAGAGGCTCGAGCGCCGAGGGCTGCTCGTCGCTCTTGGCGTCCTCTTCGGCTTCGGCCGTCGCCGGACCTTTGGAGAGCTCCGTCACCACGTCCTTGATATGGATGAACCCGATCGGGTCATCGAGATCGCCACGATAGACCGGGAGCCGCGAGTGGCCTGCCGATGCGAAGGCGGACACCGCATCGCTGATCGAGCCATCGACATCCATGCCGATAATGTCGGCGCGGGGGATCGCGACGTCTCCGACGCGCACGCTCTCAAGCGCATGGACGCGCTCGATCATCGCCTTTTCAGTGGCGCTCAGGTCACGGTTCTGGCCGTTCACCTGGGTCTGGCCTTCGGTGTGGCCGTTACCGTTTCGCTTTCGGAACAAGGTGCCGAGCTTGAACCCGCCGCGGTCTGCAGCGGGGGTTTCCTGTCGGTCTTTGGGGTCGTTGTCAGCCTGCGCCGCTTCGGCGGCAAACTGAGACGGCTCAGAGCCGTCGGGCATGGTCGTCTCCATTCACTGGCCCGGTTCGGCATAGGGGTCGCCGATCCCGAGACGCGCGAGAATTCGGCGTTCGAGATCTTCCATGATCTCCGCCTCGTCCTCCGAGATATGATCATAGCCGAGGAGATGCAAAAGACCATGAACGATAAGATGCGTCGTGTGGGCTTCGGCAGTGATCCCTTTTTCCTCCGCCTCGTGAGCGCAGGTCTCGTAGGCGAGCGCCAGGTCACCGAGCGGCTGGTGCTCTTCAGGCAGGCCGGGAATTTCGTCGGAAGGGAAGGACAGCACGTTTGTGGGCTTGTCCTTGCCCCGGTGCTCGAGGTTGAGGGCTTGGACTTCAGCGTCTGAGGTGAAAAGCGCCGAGACCACCCGCTCAAGGGCCGGGTCGCCCGTCTCTTCCCTGACGGCGGAGAAGCTGCGGTCGGCGAGGGCCTGGGGGCTCAGCTGCTCCCAGGCCTCGTCCGCGATGATGATGTCGATGTTCACCCGCGCGCCTCTCGCCGGAGTGGTGTCAGCTTGCAAGCAGCTTTTCGGAGAGGTGCCAGAGTTTATCGGCCTCGTCGTCCGAACAGGCCCAGCTCCTGACGCCGAAGAACCCCTGGTCATCATCCGGCGCGAGGGCCGCGATGTTGCAATCCTCGCAATAGACCCCGCCATGACCTTCCAGCATCGGAGAGGTCGCCGCCCAAAGGGTCGTGGCCGTCCCCTGCGCAGGAGATTTGAAGAAGGCGGCGACAGCTTCGGGAATGGTGCCGTCTTCGTTGAGCCAGCCCATGGCGATCTGCTCCTTCTTGGGCATGTTACGCTGCAAGTCGGTCATGATTCCGCCGGGGTGCACGGAGTAAGCGCTGATGCTCTCCTCCCGCTGGTCGAGCGCGCGGGCGAAGAGAGCGTTGGCGGTCTTGGACTGTCCGTACCCTTCCCACTTGTCATAGGGCCGGTCGTTAAAATGGGGGTCATCCCAGATGATCCCGGTCCTCCGGTGTGCGAGGGAGGAGAGGGCAACGACCCGCGGCGCCTCAGCTTTCCTGAGCGCAGGAAGAAGCTCCGTCGTCAGAGCGAAGTGACCCATATGGTTGATGCCGAACTGGCTTTCCCACCCGGGGCCAACTCTTTCGAGGGGCGGGACCATGATCCCCGCATTGTTGATGAGGAGGTCGAGGGGCTGGCCGCCGATGTCCGAAGCGAACTTCCTGACGCTGGCGATATCGGCAAGGTCCATGTCCGCGACGGTGACACCTTTGATCCCGCTCAGCGCTTCCTCCGCCTTCTGACGGCTTCGCGCAGGAACGATGATCTGGGCGCCTTGACCGGCGAGGGCTTTCACTGCCTCAAGACCGATGCCTGAATAGCCGCCGGTGACGATGGCGCGCTTGCTGCTCAGGCCATCCGTATGCATCACCTCTTCGGGTTCAGGCTTCCTGTCCCAAGGCACATCAAGCGGGCGTTGGTCGGTCATGGCATCCTCCATTTTGGAGAAAGGCTCGGCCTTTGCCTGCTTCTGCGCAAGGGCAGAGCGCAGCTCAGGCGCCGGGGACCCGCACCGCGTCGCGCGCATCATAGGCCCTGACGATCTCACCGACGAGCCTGTGCCTGACGACGTCATCTCCAGTGAACCGGGTCACCGATACACCATCAATCTTCGTCAGCAGGCTGAGGGCATCTGCGAGCCCTGACTGGCGCGGATCTGGAAGATCCGTCTGGGATGGGTCGCCCGTGATGCACATACGCGAGTTCTCGCCGAGGCGGGTCAGGAACATCTTCATCTGAGCGATGGTGGCGTTTTGGGCCTCGTCAAGAATGACAGCAGAACGGGTCAGCGTCCGGCCACGCATGAAGGCGAGGGGCGCGATCTCGATTTCCTTGGCCGCAATCTTCCGGTCGACAAAGTCGGTATGCAGACAATCGTAAAGCGCGTCGTAGAGAGGGCGGAGATAGGGATCCATCTTCTCCTTCTCATCGCCCGGCAGGAAGCCAATCCGCTCGCCTGCCTCAACAGCGGGCCGCGACAGGATGACCTTCTCCACCTGCCCCGAGACCAGCATCGACGCCGCGTTGGCCACCGCGAGATAGGTCTTGCCCGTACCCGCTGGCCCCACGCCAAAGACAAGCTCATCCTCCGCCAACTGGCGCATGAACTGGCCCTGCGATGCCGAGCGCGGCGCAATCGTCCGTCTGGGGAGGACCAGCGCCTGGCCTGTAGCCTCTCGCTTGGCGCGAACGGGGGTGGGGGAGCGTTCGATACGCAACAGCCCCTCGACATCGGCGAGGGTCACGGTCTGGCTATTCTCAAGCCGGATATAGAGCTGCTCCAGCACCGCCTTCGCCTGCAGCCGCGCATGGTCGCCGCCATTGATCGTGATTTCGTTCCCGCGCGGATCAAGCCTGACGCCGAGCGCGTTCTCGATCAGCGTCAGGTGCGCATCCGTCGGCCCGCAAAGGTCACGGACGAGATTAGCGTCGTCAAAGGCGAGGGTGTCGCTGGCGGTCACTGCTTTCTCCCATCATGTACCTTCCGGCACAAAAGTGTTCCGTTCCCAATCTCTGATGAAGCGGGCACCGATTGGTTCGTTGATCAGCTCCAGCCAAGTATCGTCCCGATTCAGAACCCTTCCTAACGCGACGATTTGAGCTTCACGCTGATCAATTTCATCATCGCTCTCGTCACGGTAGTCTCCGCGGATGCGCCACCCACTGTCTACGGCTCGACGCGTCGTAAAATCCTGATCCGGTTCCTCACGGTACAGAAAATGAATGAGCTTTGAGCCGTCGAGCACACAGGAGTCGACGAGGCAGAGTTTGAAGTATGAGTCGGACTGCCCCTGCAATGGGGCCTGTTCACCGTCAGCGTACATAACGGAGATGATATGCCATTCGCTGAAGCCAATGGCATCACCGAAAGAGACGCTCACGAGCTTGTCGGGATTATTGTCTAAGACTCCCTCAAGATCAGCGCCGCTTCTGGCCGTAACCTTCACCCACATGCGTTCCGTGGGAACCTCGCCGTCTGGTTCAATCGGCGGGAAGATTAGCTGGACCCGGTCGCCGACGCCGACCTTCGCCAAACTCTCCGCACTCGGCAGAAAAAACGTATAGGGCGCTTCCTGTTGGATAGGCCGAGGATCATTCAGGGGTCGCGAGCTAGTCATCGGCGCCTTGGCCAAGAACCCCTTTCAGGCTGTTCGGACCACGTTCTTCGATCCGCACCGGGACGATCTGGCCGAGCGTCGCTCCGGGGGCGATGACGTGCACGGACTGGAGATAGGGCGACTTGCCGACGAGCTGGCCTTCGAGGCGGCCTGCCTTCTCGAACAACACCGGGAGCGTCCGGCCGACCTGCGCCTGGTCAAAGGCGTGGCGCTGTTCGTTGAGGAGGGCCTGCAGCCGCTGGAGGCGCTCGTTCTTGATGTCCTCGGCCACCTGCTTGGGCATGGTCGCGCCGGGGGTGCCGGGGCGGCGGGAATATTTGAAGCTGAAGCAGCTCGCGTAGTTCACGTCGCGGACGAGGGCCATCGTGTCTTCGAAGGCGGCCTCATCCTCGCCGGGGAAGCCGACGATCATGTCGCCGGAGATCGCGATGTCGGGACGCGCCGCGCGGACCTTCTCGATCTGGCGGATATAGCTTTCCGCCGTATGCGCACGGTTCATGGCCTTCAGCACACGGTCGTTCCCCGCCTGCACGGGCAGGTGGAGGTAGGGCATGAGCTTCGGCTCTTCGCCGAAAGCTTCGAGGAGCCCATCATCCATGTCCTTGGGGTGCGAGGTCGTAAAGCGGATGCGGTCGAGCCCGTCGATCCTTGCCAGGTGCCGGATCAGCTCGCCAAGGCCCCACTCGTCACGGCCATCGCCCGATGGCGCCTTGCCGTGCCAGGCATTGACGTTCTGGCCGAGGAGGGTGACCTCACGAACGCCCTGCTGGACCAGCTGGCGGCATTCGAGCGTGATCGCATCAGCAGAGCGCGAGACTTCTGCGCCGCGGGTATACGGAACAACGCAGAAGGTGCAAAATTTGTCGCAACCCTCCTGCACGGTGACAAAGGCGGAGTAGCCTTCAGCTTCGCGGCCCTCGGCGAGGCGGTCAAACTTCTCCTCGACATCGAAGTCCGTGTAGAGACGTTCGCCTGTCTGGCGGGCGGTCTTGGCGACGATCTCGGGCAGCTTGTGGTAGCTTTGCGGGCCGATGACGAAGTCGATCTGCGGTGCGCGCTCGCGCATTTCCGCGCCCTCGGCCTGGGCCACGCACCCTGCGACCGCGATCGTGCCGCCCCGGGCTTTGACGTCCTTCAGACGGCCAAGCTCGGAATAGACCTTCTCCGCCGCCTTCTCGCGGATATGGCAGGTGTTGAGGATGACGAGGTCGGCATCCTCAGGCGTCTCCGCGGCTTCATAGCCGAGAGGTTTGAGGAGGCCGCTCATGCGCTCGCTGTCATAGACGTTCATCTGACAGCCCCATGTCTTCACATGGACGCGTTTCTTGGGGGATTTTTCAGTCGTGCTCACCGGCGGCCCATAACAAAAGGGGCGGGGCCTGTCATGCCACCTCTGGGCCGCGGACCCGGTGCTTGCGCGCGAAGAGGGTAAGGCCTGCGAAACTCGTCGCGAGGGCGAGGACGCCGATGAAGAACTGCTGCTCGGCCTGGTTCGCCATGGCGACACCGAACAGGCCCCACATGATGGGCACGACATAGAACCAGCTTCTGATGAGCCAGGTCAGCCCCCACGCGATGGGCAGCCATGCAAGAAGGATCGGGAAGACGGCCCCTGTCCTGTCATCGCCCAGGTCCCAGCCGTTCTCATAGACCAGGGCGAGGGAAAGCCCCGCTGGCGAGGCAACGGTGATCCAACCGGCAAGGGCGATGATCGCGCCATAGGCGAGCCCGCGGAACGCTCCGCGCCTTGGGTCGAGCCTGATTGCGAAGGTCGCGGCTAGGTTCGTCAGCAGGATCCATTCGAGCCCGATGAAGCTGGCCCAGCCGGGCCCGTAGGTGAGCTGATGAGGCACCCAGAGGGTCGTGCCGAGAAAGCTGAGCGCCGCCAGCCACCCCACCCTGGCAACGCAAGCGTCACGCCTGTTCATCAGGTGAAACACCGCAAAGACGAGGCAGCCGATATAGAGAAGGCCCCAGATCGCGAACGCCCATCCGGCGGGGACCAGCGGTGTTCTGTAGGGCTCGACCATGGCACCGACATCGCTCCCCGCGCCGAGGAGGCCGGGGAAGAACCCGATCACCATCTGCGCGACGGCGAGGAGCAAAACGATGAGGCTACGCAGATGGGTCATGACTCGGCCTGTCAGGTCTTTCTTGTGAGAGGAAATAGGGTCTCCTTGCCGCATGTCGCGTCCATCCGGGACCTTCGCGGCTCGTCGCTCTCCGCCCTGTGATCGTGGCCGGATGTTTCTCGCGCTCCAACCGGTTGGCGCTGCGCGAACTTTCTCTCTAGGGAACCCTCCCAAGTCAGAGAGAATTGCGTCCCTTCGTGCAGGAACAGAACCAGAGCGACCAAGCCCCCGTGCCCAGCGAAAAGCCTGAGCCTGCGGACGACTCCCAGGGCGGGACCGCTGCCGCCGGGCCCGAAGCTCAGGCGGACGGGTCGCCGCAGGACAAAGAGCCGGTGAGCCTTGTCGACGCCACCAACGAAAAGGCTGAGGAGCTGGTCTCGAGGGCGCAGGAACCTGTCGAGGAAGGCTCCGCACTGGCCGAACTTGTCGACGTCGGCATGGCGCAGCGCGTCCTCGGCGACGTCATCAACTGGGTCCGGACCGACCTCCTCACGATAAACTCGCTGATCCAGCTGGGTCTGGTCTTCGGCGCGATCATCCCGGCGATCATGTTCGGTCCCCGGCTCAAGGATTTCATCCAGCGCCATCTGCAGAAGCGCTTGCCCCAGGGGCTGCCCCAACGACTGGCGATGGCCGTCGCAACGCTCGCCACGCCAATCGCGGCATTCCTCGCCCTGACCATATTCGCTGCCATCCTCGAAGACGGCATGGGCAAGGCGGACCAGTTCGTCGACGCGGCCCAGTCGCTCCTCGCTGCATGGATCGTGGTCAGGCTCGTTACCCTCGCGATCCGCTCGCCCTTCTGGTCGAAGGTCGCCTTCTATGTCGCCTGGCCGATCGCGGCCCTCGATGCCTTCGGCGTTCTCGGCGATGTCTTCACCTGGATGCAGACGGTCAGCCTGACGATTTCTCCGGCGACGGAAGACAGGGGCGCGGTAGAGCTGACGCTCTACGACGTCCTCCGAGCGGGCGTCATCTTCGCGATCTTCATGCAGCTGGCAGGGCTCGTCTCCGGCCTCGTGGTCAACCGGGTGCAGGAGACCGACGAGATCAACCCGTCGCTGAAGGCGCTGATCGCTAAGATCATCAACTTCATCACGCCGGTGATCGCGCTCGTCATCGCGCTGCAGCTGATCGGTTTCAACCTCGCCAGCCTCGCGATCTTCTCAGGTGCCGTCGGCCTCGGCATCGGCCTTGGGCTCCAGAAGATCATCGGCAACTTCCTCGCTGGCTTCACCCTCCTTGCGGACAAGTCGATCAAGCCAGGCGACACGATCCAGATCGGTGACACGTTTGGCTGGATCACCGAAATGAAGAGCCGCTACGTCTCGATCAGGACAAGGGACGGAACGGAGCACCTGATCCCCAACGCCCAGTTCATAGAAGAGGGCGTCGTCAATTGGTCCCACAATGACAAGAATGTCCGCTGCCACGCGCCGTTCGGAGTCTCTTACTCGACCCCCGACATGCGCCGGGTGCAGGAGATCGCCGTCGAGGCAGCCCTTTCGACGCCGCGGGTGCAGCAGACGCCGAAGCCCGTCTGCAACATGATGGAGTATGGCGACAACTCGGTGAACTTCGACCTGAGGTTCTGGATCACCGATCCGCCCAACGGGATCGCCAACGTCCGCTCGGAGATCCTCTTCAAGATTTGGGAAGCCTTCCGCGAAGAGAACATCGAGATTCCGTTCCCCCAGCGCGACCTCCACATCCGCTCCTCGGACGTCGACTTCATGGCGAAGGGGCCTTCGGAGGCTTAGGGAATCTTCGGCTCGTCACCGTCGAGTTCGACAAGGCCCTTGCGGTTACCCGCCGGGTCCGAGAAGAGGCCAAGCACGACCGTACCCGGCACCTCGAAGCGCGGCACGTCGATCTTGCCGCCTTCGGCTTCGATCAGCTCAAGGGTTTTCGTGACATCGGGCACGCCGACATAGAGCATCTTGTCGGCAGGATCCTGCCGGATCGTCCCGTCGAGCTTGGGCGCATTGCCCGGCATGAAATTGCCCGGCTGTCCGCAGGGCCAACCAAAGACTTTCTCGTAGAAAGCCCTGAGTGCGCCCTCATCGGGGCCTGCAATATCGAAAAAGACGATGGGTGCGGACATGGCGCCCTCCCTGTGTTGCCGCCCCTCTCATGGAAGGGCGGGCACCAGGGCTCAAGACTTGTGCGCAGTCAGGTCAGGCGAAGTTCGTCTCTTCGAGGGCGAGGCGGTAGCCGCCGCTTTCGGTGAGGAGCAGCGCGTTCTCGCCGGGCCGCGGTTCGATCTTCTGGCGCAGGCGGTAGACATGGGTTTCCAGCGTGTGGGTCGTCACACCTGAATTGTAGCCCCAGACCTCGTTGAGGAGGATGTCGCGGCTCACCGGCTGGCCACCAGCGCGGTAGAGATATTTGAGGATCGAGCTCTCTTTCTCGGTAAGCTTGATCTTCTTGTCCTCGGTATCGACCAGCATCTTGACGGCCGGTTTGAACTCGTAGGGGCCGATCTTGAAGACGGCGTCCTCGGACTGCTCATGGCTCCTCAGGTGCGCGCGCAGGCGGGCGAGGAGCACGGCGAACTTGAAGGGCTTGGTGACATAATCATTGGCGCCTGAATCAAGGCCATTGATGACGTCGTCATCGCCATCGGAACCCGTCAACATGATGATGGGGGACTTGAAGCCCTTCTCACGCAGCTTCTTGCAGGCATCCCGGCCATCCATGTCCGGAAGGCCGATATCGAGCAGCACAAGGTCGATATGTTGTTCGTCCGTCAGGCGGTCGATCGCTTCCTGCCCGCTCCGGGCCACGGAAAGCTGAAACTCACTGTGTGAGGAGAACTGCTCCTCGAGATGGCTGCAGAGGAGCTCATCGTCCTCAACCAGAAGAACCTTGGCAGCTCTCGACATCATTCCTCACTTCCCCCGAACTGATGCGGGCCGACTCTTGGTGATCGGTCCCCGGCGTGAATCCGGGAGACCCTAAACGCTTCGGGAACTTTGCAACAGAGGCAATGGAACCCTTCAGGCGTTGAGTCGCGCGATCACAATCCGGCGCTCACCGTCTGTTGATGATGGAACGCCGAAAGTTTGGAAAGAGTTCCAAGGCACTCCCGCGATTTATGCAGAGGCCTCAGGGGGAAGGCTCATCCCCGCGCGCCGAAGATGCCGCTGCCGACCCGAACACGGGTCGCGCCGAGTGAGACGGCTGCTTCATAGTCGCCGGACATGCCCATGCTGACCTCAGGAAGGCCAAGTCGGTCTGCCAGTCGTTTGAGGAGCGCAAAGTGCGGCGCCGGCACGGCATCCGCTGGCGGGATCGCCATCAGGCCCCGCACGTCGAGACCATGCTCGTCGCGGCAGACCCTGAAGAAGTCCTCGGTTTCAGAGGGAGCAACCCCCGCCTTTTGGGGCTCTTCGCCGGTATTCACCTGAATGAAGACGGGGAGCTTGCGGCCCTGCGCCTCCATCTCTTTGGCCAGAGCCTTTGCGATCTTCGGGCGATCGACGGTCTCGATGACGTCGAAAAGCGCCACGGCATCGCCGGCCTTGTTCGACTGAAGGGGGCCGATGAGCCTCAGCTCGAGATCAGGAAAGCTCTCCCGCAGGCCCGGCCATTTCTCCAGGCTTTCCTGCACACGGTTCTCGCCAAAGACCCGGTGCCCTCCTTCGAGGAGCGGGCGGATCGTCTCGGCGTCAAAGGTCTTCGATACGGCAGTGAGCGTCACGTCGCCGGGCTCGCGGCCAGCCTCCTCGGCGGCCTTTGCGATAGCGGCGAGGACATCGTCTCGGTTGCGGATCAGGTCTTTTGCGTCCATGCCGCGCCCCGTGGCAGAGTTTTCCGACCGTGTCATGGCTCTCTCGGCTGCGGCCTGGCGTCTCCGCGCCGCCTCGCCGAAACCATGCGACCTTCCCTTCGCATTGGCGCTGTTCAGCGATGCCGAGAGGCTACCTCCCGTGGAAGAGCTGGCAGCAGCGCTGCCGGCGCTGGAAAAGCCGCTCGCCTTCATCTTCCGCCATGACCACTTGGGTCCTGAGGAGCGGATCGCCCTTGCGGACAGTGTCCGTCGGATCGTTCAGGAGCGCGGGCATCTCTTTAAAGTGGCGCGGGCTCAGCTGGAGGGTGCTGACGGCCACCACAAGCTTCCAGGCGCACCGGGGCTCCTCACCATGCCCGCCCATGACGAGGACGAGCTGGTGGCCGCGTTCGCAGCGCAGGCCGATGCCGCCTTCCTCTCTCCGATCTTCGCGACCCGCAGCCATCCAGAAGCGCAGGCTATGGGCCGGGAGCGGGCCGTCGCGATCGCGCAAGCCTCACCGATGCCGCTCTTCGCGCTGGGAGGAATGGACGAGGAAAAGGCTGCCGAACTTGAAGGCACGCCCTTTCAAGGCTTCGGAGCCATCGACGCCTTCGCGGGCGAAGTTTCCTAGAAGCGGATCGAGCTCTCGATCATCACGGCAGCCGTGTCTTCGTCACCGCCCAGCATGTCAGGCTTGTCGCTGTCCACGAACTGGGCAGCCGCGCCCAGCGTGATGCCCTTGCCGAGGACATAGGCAAGTCCGGCCTGGGCCGTCTGGGTCTTGCGATCGAGGGCGAAGGGCACATTGATACCCTGCTGCGGGCCAATCAGGAGGCTCGTGTCCCGCTCGGCATCCGCCTGGGCGTAACCGAGCATCATCCGCCAGTCGCCTGCGGTGTAGGTGATGCCAGCGTCGAAGGCGAGGTAATCGCTCGGGCCATTCGATTGCTCATCGAGCCCGGCATTGGTCGTCTTCACCGAGCCGCCAATCGTGATGTCGCCATAGGCAAGGTTCAGCCCAAGGGCGAGCGCCTTGTAATCTTCGAGGAAATCATCCGTCGAGAAGCTCGAAGCCTGCTCTTCCTGAGCCTGCACGAAACTCGCGCCGAGGCCGAGGATGAGCCGGTCGGAGCCAATGCTGAAGCCGTTCTGGTAGTAGACAGCCGCTTCGGACACATCGCGGAAGCGCTGATCTTCGAGGACCATGTTGCCATTCGCGTCGAGGCCGAGGCCATCGACCGGCGCGCAATCATTGCCTTCGCAGGTGCCGAGGGTCGGGGAGTAGGAGACGCCCATCTGGACGTTGCCGATCACCCCGCCGAGGAAACCGGACGGCGGCATGTAGGTGATCTTCGGCGCGGAGCCGGAGAAATCATTGACCGTGTTGACGTCGTTGAGGCCCGTCGGGTCTGCCCGCCAGTCATTGACGCCCAGCGCCCGGAAGATGTTGGGCGAGGTCACCGAAAGCCGTGAAGCCACGCCTTCCTGCGCACCGACGCTGACCGAGCCGAAGCCGCCGCGGGCAAAGAGATAGGCCCTGTCGAGATAGACGTCAGAGCTTTCGCCGCCGAAACCACGCACGCCACCTGCGGTGATCGAGGTATACCGGCCAGCGGTCGGGAATCTAAAGCTGCGGTCGCTGTCGATCCTGACGCCGGTCGAGGCGCCGAGCTCAAGACCAGGAAGAGGCTGGGTCGTGCCGGTGACGGTGATGCGCGCATCGAGATCGGTCTCGACATCGTCATCCGTTGCGCCGGCAGTCAGAACAACGTCGCCCTCGACCACAACGGGATCATCCTGCGCCCACGCTGTGGACGCAGCCAGAACCGCTGCACTGAGGAGCAAGGCACGCACGTCCTAGACCTTCGCCGAAAAACTACCCGACTTACTTGGCGCAAAGCGGCGAAAACAAAAGGCCTTAGAGCTGTATATCCGCCGTTCCTGTCCGAATTGTCGGGTTGTGCGGCTTCCATGCAACCCTTTCGACGGGAAGGGGTTTGAAAGGTAACGCTGCGGTGCTAGCTGACGGCCACGAAACAAGGACTTCCACGTGCGCTCCGACACCCAGCGACTGATCAAGCTTTTCGGCACCGCGGCCATCGCCGCCATTCTCGCAGCCTGCGCTGACACCAGCGGCGGCCGTGACCTGCGGGTTGGTGCCTCGGACAAGACCTCCGCTGTCACCACGGTGAACCGCTACCTCTGGACCGCATCGCTCGAGACCATCGACTTCATGCCCATCGCCATGGTCGACCCGGTTGCCGGCGTCGTGACCACCGATTGGTTCGCCAGCCAGCAGGCTCCCGACGAGCGTTTCCGCGTCAACGTGCTGGTCCTCGACACGGCGCTCCGTGCCGATGCTCTCCGGGTCAACGTCTTTAAGCAGGTCCGCGTGGGCGGTCAGTGGTCCGACGCGTCGAGCAATCCCAACACCGCGCGGGAGATCGAAAACGCGATCCTCACCCGCGCCCGCGAGCTGCGTCTCAACGCTGTCGGCTAAGCGCACGCAGCGCTTTTCTTCTCTCCACCGTTTACCTTATGGGTAGGGCTGCCTAGGCATCCCTACCCATACGCATTTCCGAAGGTTTTTTGACGAGCATGGTCCGGTACGATCCCGCATCCGCGGAACCCAAATGGCAGAAGGCCTGGGACGAAGCAGAATGCTTCAAGGCGCACGATGAGGGCGGCAAGCCGAAATACTACGTGCTCGAAATGTTTCCCTATCCTTCAGGGAAGATCCACATCGGCCACGTTCGCAACTATGCAATGGGTGACGTCATCGCGCGCTTCAAGAAAGCGCAGGGCTTCGACGTCCTCCACCCGATGGGCTGGGACGCCTTTGGTCTGCCTGCGGAGAATGCCGCGCGGGACAATGGCGGGCACCCCCGCGAATGGACCTACGGCAATATCGAGGTGATGAAGAGCCAGCTGAAACGCATGGGCCTCGCCATCGACTGGAGCCGGGAGTTCGCAACCTGCGATCCTGAATACTACGTCCACCAACAAAAGCTGTTCCTCGAGTTCCTGAAGAAGGGCTTCGTCGAGCGCCGCGAGAGCCTCGTGAACTGGGACCCGGTCGAGATGACCGTCCTCGCCAACGAGCAGGTGGTCGACGGGAAGGGCTGGCGCTCCGGCGCTCCGGTCGAAAAGAAGTCCATGTCCACATGGTTCTTCAAGATTACGGAGCGTGCAGACGATCTTCTCGAAGCTCTGGACGATGGCCGCCTCGAAGGCTGGCCTGCCCACGTGAAGGAGATGCAGCGCAACTGGATCGGCAAGTCCGAAGGCCTGAAGATGGCCTTCCCGCTCTCCGGCAGCGATCTGCCCCAGGACGACCTGCCGATTTATACGACCCGGCCTGACACGCTTTATGGCGCAAGCTTCCTGGGCGTCGCGCCCGATCATCCGCTGGCGAAGCATTACGCATCGACCGATCCGAAGGTTGCCGCTTTCGTCACCGAATGCGCAGCGCAAGGCACCTCCGAAGCCGATATCGAGAAGGCCGAGAAGAAAGGCGTTCGCCTACCTGTCACGGGCCGTCATCCGTTCACGAATGAAGAGCTGCCGGTCTATGCCTGCAACTTCATCCTGATGCAGTACGGCACCGGCGCGATCTTCGCCTGCCCGGCCCATGACCAGCGCGACCTTGATTTTGCTAGGAAATACGGCCTCCCGGTCAAGCCGGTGATCCAGCCCTTGGGCGGCCACGGGACGGACCTGAAAGCGACGGCGGAGCCGAGCTGCGAAACCGATGACGGCCGGACCGAGGCCCATACCGGCCCCGGCACCATGATCCATTCAGAGTTCCTGAACGGTAAGTCTACGGACGAAGCGCTTCCTGCCGCGATTGAGAAGATCGCCGAGATGGGCTGGGGCGAGGGCACCACGAATTACCGCCTCCGAGACTGGGGTCTCAGCCGCCAGCGCTATTGGGGCTGCCCGATGCCGATCATCCTCTGCGGGGATTGCGGCACTGTTCCGGTCCCTGACGATCAGCTGCCCGTGGGCCTGCCCGAGATCGACCCTTCGGAATTTAAGACGCCCGGCAACCCCCTCGACCGCGACTGCGCGAAGGCCTGGCGCGAGGTCTCCTGCCCCAAATGCGGCAAGGATGCGAAGCGCGACACGGACACGATGGACACGTTCGTCGATTCCTCCTGGTACTTCGCAAGGTTCGCCTCGCAGCCGGAGGACGAGCCCGTCGACAAGGCCCAAGCCGATGCCTGGCTCCCGGTCCAGCAGTATATCGGCGGCATTGAGCATGCGATCCTCCACCTCCTCTATGCCCGCTACTTCACCCGCATGATGCAAGAGTGCGGGTACACGGAGCAGTCCGAGCCCTTCACCAACCTCTTCACGCAAGGGATGGTGACGCACGCAACGTACAAGGACGAAGCGGGCAATTGGCTCTTCCCCGAAGAAGTCGAGGTCAGGGGCAAGGACGCCTTCACCGTCGACGGCGGTAAACCGGTCAAGATCGGCGCCATCGAAAAAATGTCCAAGTCTAAGAAGAACGTCGTCAATCCGATGTCGATGACGGACAATTACGGCGCCGACGCGGTCAGGTTCTTCATGCTCTCGGACTCGCCGCCCGAGCGTGATGTCGAGTGGACAGAGGCCGGAGCGGAAGGTGCTGCGCGCTTTGCCAATCGCGTCCATGAGGCCATCGCCAAGGGCGAGGGGCTCCTCAGGAGCACAGGCGCTCCGGGTGCAGACCTTTCCGATGAGCTGATGGCGCTGCGCCGCAAGACCCACAAGACCATCGACGGCGTCACGGGTGACATCGAGCATTTCCGCTTCAACAAGGCCATCGCGCGGCTCTACGAATTCTTGGGCGCCCTCAAGGGTCTCAAGACCGACGGCGATGCCGCGCCCGTGGCCGCGGAGGCCCTCCGTGTGCTGACGCAGCTGACAGCGCCCTTCATGCCGCACCTTGCGGAGGAGTGCTGGGCCATGCTCGGCGGCGAGGGTCTCTGCGCCGATGCCGCGTGGCCGAAGGCGGACGAAAGCCTCTTGGAGGACGACGTCGTGACCCTGCCCGTACAGGTCAACGGCAAGCGCCGCGGCGAGATCAAGGTCTCGCCTGACGCGTCCCAGGACGAGGTCCAGAAGATCGCCCTCGAGCAGGACGACATCGCCCGGTCCCTCGAAGGCAAGACCATCCGTAAGGTGATCGTTGTGCCGGGGCGGATCGTCAACGTGGTGGCAGGCTGATGCGCACGATCCTCGGTTCGCTCTCGCTCCTTGTGCTGACGGCCTGCGGGTTCAAGCCGCTCTATGCCACAGGAGGGCAGGGTGCTCTTGGCGGCGCGCTGGCAGAGATTGAGCTCGGCGCGATCCGGGGTCCCGATGAGCCGCGTGACCAGATGCGTACCGTGCTTGCAAGGCGTCTGCCTGAGGCTGCTGACGAGCAGCGCTTCGCCATGTCTGTGCAGCTTCGCGAACGAACCCAGGCAGTCTCTGTAACGATCGACTCCAACGCCCGCCGGTTCAACTACACCCTCATTGCTTCCGTGTCGTATACGGACAATGAAACCAATACGAGACGGCGCCAGAACCTCCAGAGCGTCAGCTCTTTCGCTGTCGTGCCCAGCCAATATGCCTCTCTCGTGGCCCGTGAGGACGCCGTCCGCCGCGCGGTCATCGACCTTGCCCGCAAGATCGAGATCGACGCTGCTCTTTACGCTGAAGGCCGTGCGCCCGATACGTCCGATGGTGGTCTGTTCCAGGAAACAGGTGGCCGCGACCCGCTCCGCCGTCTCGAACAGGAAGCCGAGCGCGAGCAGCGCATCGAGGAGCAGGAGGCCGAGCGCCAGGAGGCCAATCAGGAATGACGGCGCTGAAGGGACGGGATGTACAAGGCTTCCTGAAAGCCCCGGGAGACGGAATCGTCCTTGCCCTGATCTATGGACCTGAGCAGGGGCTGGTGCATGAGCGAGCTGAGCTTGTCGCCAAAGCGGTGGCCGAGGACCTCTCCGACCCGTGGCGCGTCGCCAACCTGTCCGACGAAGACGCAGCCGATGCGGCCAAGCTCACCGATGAGGCCGCCGCTCAGAGCTTCCTTGGCGGGCGCCGGGTCGTCCGGGTGCGGAGCGCCAGCGCAGGGGTCACCTCAGCGGTGCAATCGCTCCTCAAGGCCGCCGACGCTGGGACACTCGACGGAGCAGGTCTCGTGGTCATCGAGGCAGGCGATCTCAAGAAGAGCTCAGGGCTTAGAAAAGCCGCCGAAGCCTCGAAAAAGGCAGTCGCCATAGGCTGCTATGCCGAAGGCGCGCGGGACACGATGGCCGCCATCCGCGAACAGTGTGCGGAGGAAGGCCTCAGCCTCGACAATGAAGCGGCAGCGGTCCTCACCGCCTCCCTCGGCGACGACCGCGGGCTCCTGCGCCAGGAGGTCGAGAAGCTCATCCTCTACAAGGGCCCGAAATCCGTCCGCGCGGACGGCGATGACAGGATCACCGCCGAAGACGTAGCCGCCTGCCTCGCCGATGCTCCGCAGGAGGACAGTTTCGCCATCGCCTCCCTCGCGCTGTCAGGCCAAGTGAAACAGCTCTCGGCGGCCCTCGCAGAAGCGGAAGCATCCGGCACGTCTGTCATCGCGCTTCTCCGGCTCGCCCAGAACCGCATCCTCCGCCTCATGCCCGCCGCCGCTGCTATGGCACAGGGCGAGGGGGCGGGTGCTGCAATGAAGAAGATCAAGCCACCTGTCTTCTACCAGGAACAGGACGCCGTCTCCCGCCAGCTTCAGGCCTGGCCGCTCTCGAAGCTCCAACGCGCTGCCGCCGCGATCTACGAGGCCGAAGCCGCCTGCAAGAAGACCGGCGCCCCCGATCAGGCGATCGCCGAGAATATTCTGATGCGTCTCGCGATGAGTGCCGCAAGGTGAGCTGGCGCGCAGGCATTGTCAGCCTCTACCCCGACGCCTTTCCGGGACCGCTCGGCGTGGGCGTCCTGGGCCGAGGGCTCATGGACGGGCGCTGGTCCTACGAGGTCTGGAACCCCCGGGACCTCGCCGAGGACAAGCACCGCACGGTGGACGACACCCCTGCCGGCGGCGGTCCAGGCATGGTCATGCGCGCCGACGTTCTCGTGCGAACCATCGACGCTGCCGGGGCTATTCCGGGCCCGAAACTGCTTCTCAGCCCCCGCGGAAGGCCCTTCGATCAGGCTTTTGCTCACGAGCTGGCCGAGGGTCCCGGCGCGCTCTTTGTCTGCGGCCGGTTCGAAGGGGTCGACCAGCGCGTGATCGACGCCCGCGGCCTGACGGAAGTCTCCATCGGCGACTTCGTTCTCGCAGGCGGAGAAGTGGCCGCGATGGCGATGATCGAGGCTTGCGTGCGGCTTGTTCCCGGTATATTGGGCGCGCTGGCTTCGCGGGACGATGAGAGCTTTGAGCAGGGTCTGCTCGAATATCCGCAGTTCACGAGACCTCGGGAGTTCGAGGGGCGGTCCATCCCGGACGTGCTTCTCTCGGGCGACCACAAGAAAATTGACCAGTGGCGACGGGACCAATCCCTGACCCTGACGCGCGCGCGACGACCCGACTTGCTCACCCCAAAGGGGAAGAGGGCGGGGTCCAATCCGCCGGATACAGAGACGGACGAGACATGAACATCATCCAGCAGCTCGAAGCCGAGCTTGCAGCCGAACTGAAACCCGAAGTTCCTGAATTTGCCCCGGGCGACACCGTGCGTGTCCAGGTCCGGATCCGCGAAGGCAACCGCGAGCGTCTCCAGGCGTTTGAAGGCGTCTGTATTTCGCGCTCTGGCGGCGGCATCAATGAGAGCTTCACCGTGCGCAAGATCAGCTTCGGCGAAGGCGTCGAGCGCGTCTTCCCGATCTACTCGCCGCTGGTCGAAGAGATCGAAGTCGTCCGCCGCGGTAAAGTCCGCCGCGCGAAGCTCTACTATCTCCGCGGTCGCCAGGGCAAATCGGCCCGTATCGCCGAGAAGGTCGACACCAAGCGTCAGGCCGAGGCTCTCGCCAAGAAAAAAGCCAAGGCCAAGAAAGACGCCTAAGGCCTCTTTCAACTGCTAAATTGCTGAGCCCGGTCGTTGCTACGGCCGGGCTTTTTCGTTGTGGTGTTCTCCAGCTTTCAAGGAGATCACCATGGCGCGCATCGTTGGACTGGGCGGGGTGTTCTACAAGGCGGATGACCCGCAAGGGCGTAAGGCCTGGTACGAGAAGCACCTGGGGCTCCACCCCGGTGATGGCTATGCCGGTGTCGAGATGCGCTGGCGGCGGCCTGACGACCCCGATCATCAGGAGATGTCGCTGGTCAGCTTCTTCGATCAGGACACGACCTATCTTGGCGATGCGGGTCATCCCTTCATGCTGAATTTCGTCTGTGAGGGGATCGAAGGCTATCGCGAGAAACTCATCGCCGATGGGATCGAGGTCTCGGACATTGTTGATGAAGGCTACGGCAAGTTCGCCTGGTTCACCGACCCGGGCGGCGTGAAGATCGAGATCTGGGAGCCAGCCCAGGCCATGCCCGACCTTCCCGCCAAGGGGTAAGCGTCAGCCGCGGATTACGGTGATGCCGCTTCGTTCAGGGTTGTCCCTGAACCATTCCGCAGCCGGAACGACAGAGAGCACCTCATCGCTATCGGGGCACCGGCTATAAACATCGCCGCTCGAGCCCATTTCGAAGCGCACGAAATGTGTCACTGGTGCCGCGACCACCTCGGCGGTGATCCCCTCGTACTGGGCGAGGGCGGGCTTCACTTCCTCCTCGATGCGCTCTGCGGTTTTCCGGCCGCGGGGATCGTCAATGTCGATGACGTTCACGACGCCGCGCCTCAGCTGAAAGACGGCTGCTCCGTCTGCGTAGCAGTTGAGAACCGGTACGGTGGGTGACGAACCTGTGCGCCGGGTAAAGGCGAAGGCGCCAGGGCCTTCATTCGTAGTGATGTAGTAGTTGGCCCGGCCCGTATCGATGCCTTCCGGGATCGCCATCTTCTGGCTGAAAGCCACAGCGACATTTACGTCGAAGCTGTCGCTCGAGAAACGCAGGGTGTCGACATTGACCTTCTGGAACCCCCAGCCATCGATATAGGCGCTTTGCTTGGCGCCCCGAATGACGACGAGGATATTGTCCTCTTCACCCGTGAACACCGTATCCGTGCTGACCGACGCGCACGCGCCAAGTGCGCCCATCGCGGCGAGCGCGAAAAGTCTACGAAACATGATAATCTCCCTGCCTGGGGGAAGACAATCACAGGAGATGTGGAACTTCAATAGGTTGAGGGAGGTCTCTGGCTTCCGGTCAGAAGCTCTTCGCTCTCGTGTAGATCTCTTCGCCCCTGATATCGCGAAGGGACATGGTCGCTTCTCTCACGTCCCAATCGATCGTCAGCTCACCGAAGTTTTCTTCGTAAATCGGAAGGCCGAGGCGGTGAGGGCCGGCTTCGTGGGACGTCCTGCCATCCCGCTCACGCCAGGTGCTTTGTGGCGCGTTGAGGGATGAAGTGGTCATCTCATCAAGCACCATGCCCGGCGCCAGCTCGCGCTCATAGAAGCCGCCAAGGTGCCGGTCGCCCGAGATGACGATGAGATTGTCCGTACCCGCCGCAGCAATCTGGCGATAGATACGGTCCCGAGCCTCAGGCATCGTGGCCCAGGCCTCCCAGCCATGACCATCAGCGATGAGCTGGATCGACGTGACGAGAATGCGAAGATCTGCAGGCTCTTCGAGGACCTCACCGAGCCAGCGCTCCTGAACCGTGCCAAGCATCGTCTGGTCGGGATCGTCACTCGGGATATACCGTTCCTTACCCGGAGCATTGCGCTCATCGGTGCGAGTGAGGGCGCTCCGGAAGAAGCGGGTGTCGAGGAGGATGATC
Organism: Parvularcula mediterranea; assembly: GCF_013085255.1. Taxonomy (GTDB): domain Bacteria; phylum Pseudomonadota; class Alphaproteobacteria; order Caulobacterales; family Parvularculaceae; genus Parvularcula; species Parvularcula mediterranea. Next base: position 894,261 of record NZ_JABFCX010000002.1, on the reverse strand, counting down.
TGTACGCGCTGCCCCTCGGGGCCAAAGGTCTCTGAGGTATAGACCCCCTGCCGCGCCCGGCGGACATCATCCTGGGGCAGGTTCCAGAACTCCTCGAACAGGACCTCCGCATTTTCCTTCAGCGGGAACTCGCCGCCCCGGTCATTCCGGCCATAGTCATGGTCGTCCCATGTGCTCAACACCGGGCTGACCGAGAGGAGTGACTGGAAATCCCGCCGCGCGCCGAGGGTCCGGTAGGCGCCGACGAGCTCAGGCATCAGCGGATCATCCATGTCCCGGACATCGCCATAGACGTTGTCGCCGAGGAACACCGTGAGGTCGGGCCGACGGGCGATCATGGCGCCCAGGATCGGCGCCGGGTCTTCCTGCTTGAGGCAGCTGCCGAACTGGATGCGCGTCAGGACGGCATCCTCTGCAGGCATACGCGCGCCGGACCGGGGAACCTCCGCACCGCCAAACGGCAGTTCGGTGGCAACCCGCGGTTCATAGGTCTGGCTGGCGCAGGCAGCGACGAGGAGGGCGGCGGCGAGAGCTTTGATCTTCATGGCGGCCTCCTAGCTGCCTATTGTGACAGGTTTATTCGGATGCGGTTGCGGCAGGTTCGGCGCGGAATCCGCCGGGGGTGTTGGCCGCCATCCAAGTCATCGCTGCGTAGACCGCGACGTTCTGGGCCAGCTCGTCCGGATCAATCTTGTCGAACGTGTCGTCGGCTGTGTGGTGGAGGTCGAAATAGTCCCAGCCGTTCTGGCGCGGGGTCACCACAGGAACACCGCGCGCCCTCAGCGGCGTGACGTCAGGACCGCCTGTCGCCATGTTGTTGCCGGGCGCGACGCCTAATGGCAGCAGTACACGGACCATCTCACGCGCGAGGCCAAGCTTGTCCTCGCCAAAGCGGGTGTCGAGCTTCCAGATCTTGCGCGCACCAAAGTCGCTCTCGGCAGCAAAGGCGTGCTTGTCCATTTCGTCAGCATGCTGCTCGGCATAGGCTTGCGCACCAAGGAGGCCGACCTCTTCAGCACCCCAATAGATGAGGCGGATCGTGCGCAGCGGCTGCTCGCCAGTCTCCTCGATATGATCGAGGATCAGCTTGGCTGCGCCGGTGGTGATGCCGATGCCTGCGCCATCGTCGACGGCGCCGGTGCCAAGGTCCCAACTATCAAGGTGACCGCCAATGACGACAATTTCGTCCGTCTGCCCCTTAATATCGGCGATGACGTTGCCGCTCGTCACCTGGCGTTTGGTCTTCACGGCAAGGTCGAGGCCAACCTTCACCGACCCCCGCTCCAGCGCGCGGGTGAGCTGCTCCGCGTCAGGGAAGCTCAGGGCCGCCGTGGGAATGGGCTCGACATCTTCCGCATACCGCATACCGCCCGTATGCGGGAAGCGGTGTTTGTCCGTGCCGACAGAACGGATGAGCGCTGCGATCGCGCCGCGTTTCGACCCTTCATTGGCAGCGCCCGAACGCTTACGGACAGCCACGCCGTAGCCAGAGCCGTCCTGGGTGCGGGTCATGCCTTCGTCGACGAACACGATCTTCCCCTTCAGCGCATCATCCATCGGCGCTTCGATCAGGTCATCGAGAGTCTCGAACCGGACGACTTCGCCGGAAAGGCCACCCTTCGGTGTACCGACGGAATTACCAAGGGCAATGATCTCCAGTTCCTGGGGGAAGGGGCTCTCGATCGCCGCATACTCATAGCGCCGCTCCCAGTAGGGCATGGTGAACTCTTCGACCCGCACATCGGTAAAGCCGAGTTCCTTCAGGTGCTCCACGGCCCAGTCCCTGGCGCGGGCTTCCGCTTCCGAACCGCCCAGCCGCGCACCGACTTCGGTCGTCAGGTCCTCGACCGTCTCATAGCCGACCCGGTCTTCGAGCCCGGCGCGCATGAGCATGTCAGCCGTCTCCTTGACGTCCTCGGGGATGCCTTGGGCGTGGGCGAAGGACAGGCTGGCGGCGGCGGCAAGAAGGAGAGCTCTCATGGCAGAGGAGTTTGCACACTGGCCGCGCGGGTCAAGTTTGCAGTCCGGGGTCAGTCCGTCTGGCCGAAGAAGTCGTTGATATCCTTCACCACTGGCGCACGCCCCTTCAGCGGTACGGCAACGATGATGCCGATATGATCGACGCCTTCATAGATCTCCGAGCGCGTCTTGATGCCTTGGGCTTTCAAGAGCTCCTCCATCCGGGTCGAGTTCCGAGGTCTCACCACCGTGTCCTTGTCGCCGTGAAGGAACAGCATGGGCGGGGCGTCCGCCGTGACCCGGTTCACGGGCTGGGTCGCATCGAGGTCCTCGGCCACGCCAAAGGCTGCCTTGGTGGCTGGCCCGTCGAGAGGGAGGAAGTCGTAAGGTCCCGCAAGGCCTGCAACGCCGTCGATGATGGCAGGAGAGCTGCCCTCGGCTGCGAGGAACTCCGGCGCGAGCGCCACCTGCACGGCATTGTAAGCACCTGCAGAATGCCCGACAAGGAACAGGCGTTCAGGATCGCCGCCCCATTGCTCCGCATTCTGATGGATGAACGCAACGGCCTTCGCCGTATCCGCCATGAAGTCCTCATAGCCGAACTCAGGCGCGAGCCGGTAGTTGATCACGGCCGTGACATAGCCCTCTGCCGCGAACCTCCGGCCGAGCCACGGATAGTCATCCTTGGAGCCTGAATTCCACGAGCCGCCATGAACGTAGATGAGGACCGGGTGCGGGCCGTCTTCGGTGGGCGTGTAGATGTCGAACCGGTGGCGTTCCAGCTCGCCATAGGCGAGATCGGTCGTCTTCTCCCACTGACCGCTGAGCGAGGGCGCAACGATGTTGAGTAGCTCGGGACCTGAACAGGCGGACAGGGTGAGGGCGAGGAGGGCTGTGCCGAGAATACGCATGCCCGGGAATGTGCCTCGTCTGGAGGCAAGGTCAATCGGACAGAAGGCGCCACAAGAAAAAGGCCGCCCGGAGGCGGCCTTTTCCGTCCAATAACTGAACGCCTTACGCGAGGCTTGGGTCGATCTTCTTGCAGGCCTCGACGAGGTCTTCGACGGCTGCGACCGAGTGCTCGAACATCTGCTTTTCTTCTTCGGTGAACTCGATCTCGAGGATGCGCTCGGCACCTTCCTCACCGATAACGATCGGCACACCGACATAGCGGTCATTCACGCCGAACTCACCATCGAGGTAAGCCGCACACGGAACGACGACCTTCTTGTCCTTGAGGTAGCTCTCAGCCATCTGGATGGCCGAGGCGGCCGGAGCGTAGTAGGCCGAGCCGGTCTTCAGCAAGCCGACGATCTCGCCGCCGCCCTTGCGGGTGCGGTCGACAATGGCGTCGAGCTTTTCTTGAGTGGTCCAGCCGAGCTTGACCATGTCCGGCAGCGAAACGCCTGCGACGGTCGAGTAGCGGAGCGAGGGGACCATCGTGTCGCCGTGGCCGCCAAGGACGAAGGCCGTGACGCTCTCGACACTGACATTGAACTCCTCGGCGAGGAACATGCGGAAGCGCGAGCTGTCCAGGATGCCAGCCATGCCGACGACTTTGTTCGTAGGCAGACCAGAGAACTTCTGAAGGGCCCAGACCATCGCGTCGAGCGGGTTGGTGATGCAGATAACAAAGGCGTTCGGTGCGTATTTCGCGATGCCTTCACCCACCGACTTCATGACCTTGAGGTTGATCTCGACGAGGTCATCGCGGCTCATGCCCGGCTTGCGCGGGACGCCAGCGGTCACGATGCAGACATCGGCGCCTTCGATGTCCTTGTAGTCCTGGGTGCCCTTGAGGCGGCTGTCATAGCCGTCGACCGGAGCGGACTGGGCGATGTCGAGGCCTTTGCCCTCGGGGATGCCTTCAGCGATGTCGAAGAGGACGACGTCGCCGAGCTCTTTTTGGGCAGCGATGTGGGCGAGCGTGCCGCCGATCATGCCAGAGCCGATAAGGGCGATCTTGTTGCGGGCCATTGGGGTCTCCTTGGCTGGGAAGTGATCTGTTGTGCGGCGCGTCTAACCGGGGGAAGCGGCGAACTCAATTGCTCCCGGTCAAACCGCGCAGCAGTCGCATTTCCGCTCAATCGCAGCCGCGCACCGGCTCGTGATCTTGGTGCCTGTCCTGGCCTGTTAACCTTTCAGGCAAGAGCAATTGGAGGGGAAATCATGCGCTCACTACTCACCGGCCTTGCATGCGCCGGAATGCTGGCCACCACCGGCCACGCAGCCGTTTTCAATACCTATGAGGGGGACCAGGCGGGCTTCCTTGCGGCCCTTGGCGGCGCGCCGCTGACGCTTCAGGATTTCAGCGCCTTCAACAATGGCGACGATCTTCTCGGCGCCCAGATTCTGCCGGATCTTTTCGCCGGAACGTCTGGCAGCCAGCTGACGGTCTTCGGTTCGAACAAGTCGATGTTCGGGCAGAGCCGCAATGATGAGGTCTTCTCCTATTCGCTCGTATCGGAGCTCGGCTACACCGCGCTCGGCTTCGACATCAGGTCCTTCGACCCCGATACGCCCGGGCCCATCGAAGTCGTCATCGGCTTTGCCGACGGCATGTCCACGTCGCTCGATCTCTTCCCGGACAATGCGGTGGAAGGCGATCCCTATTTCTTCGGCATCCTCGCCTCGAGCCCGATCGTCAGGCTGGTCCTCTTCGAGGGCCCCGAAACCGATGGCGATTGCTGTGAGGAGGTCTCCCTCGACGACTTCATCGCGGCCCAGGCCCAGATCCCGGTTCCGGGCGCGGCGCTCCTGTTCCTGTCCGCGCTCGGTGCGGCAAGCGTCAGGAGCCGCCTCCGCAAGGCCTGACCGACACCGCACGGGCCTGACCGCACCTAGGCAGGGTCAATGTCCTCGCCTAGGGAGCGGGCCGTGAACGCCATTCGCCGTATTGCTCTTCTCGCGGCGGTCCTTGTCGGGCTGACGGGGGGAGAGCTGCGCCTTTCCTTCACGCCGGAAACGCCCATGGTGACGCTCTGCTCCGGCGGGCATGTCACTGAGGTGCCTTTCGATCTTGGCGAGGAGCCTGAGGAGGAAATCCTCGAACTTTGCTGCGGCGACTGCGTCCCGGCCGTTACCGAGGCGCTCCTGAGAAGCGCGGTGTCTCTCCCGAAGCGGGTTTTCCGCTCGGAAACACGCCTGCCGCCTTCGGCCAGGCGGGCGTTCATCGACTGGAGCTGGCGCGCCCCGCCTTCGAGGGCACCACCTGCCATCGTCTGATCTCTCCCAACCGAACGATCATTCGACCAGTAGGAACAACCCATGAAACGCTTCTCTGTCGCAGCCCTCGCGCTTGCTTCGACGGCCCTCGCGCCGACCCTCAACCCCGCCTTCGCCCATGACGGGCCCCACGCCGCTGACCATGCGCCTATCGGCGTCATGGCCGACCACCGCCACAAGGCTGGCGAGGTCATGGTCTCCTACCGCTTCATGCGCATGGAGATGGAGGGCAACCGCGAAGGCAACGACCCCCTCTCTCCCGAAGAGATCGCCACGACGGTGCCCAACCGCTTCTTCGGTCAGCCCATGCAGCCGCCGACGCTGCGGGTCGTGCCCCTCGAGATGACCATGGACATGCATATGGTCGGCGCCATGCTTGGCCTCACCGACCGCATCACGTCATGGCGATGGGCAGCTACCTTACCAACTCCATGGACCATGTGACCTTCCAAGGGGGCATGGGCCGGGCCGAGCTTGGCAATTTCGAGACCGAAACGGCTGGGTTTGGCGATACGACCCTCGCTGCGATCATCGGCATCGACGATGGCGCGCGGGAGGAGTTCCAGCTGAACCTCAATCTCGGGGTCAGCTTCCCCACGGGCTCCATTGAGGAGACCGACCAGATCCTGACGCCGATGGGTATGCGGCCGGAACCGCGGCTTCCCTACCCGATGCAGCTCGGGTCAGGCACCACGGACTTCAAACCGGGGATCACCTACCGTGACCGCAGGGACAAGATCGCCTGGGGCGCTCAGGTCTCAGGGACCGTCCGCTCGGGCCGCATTGACGAGGGTTACACCCTTGGCGACCGGGCCGAGGTGACGGCTTGGCTGGGCTTTGCGCAAAGCCATGCGCTTGCAGGCTTTCTGCGCCTCAAGGGGGTCTCTCAAGGCGCCATTGACGGGCAGGATCCACTTATCGCTGCGCCTGTGCAGACGGCCGATCCCGCGAATTTCGGAGGGGAGACCGTCGAGGTCTTCCTCGGCGTGAACTATGCGGGTCAGGAAGGCGTTGTTCGGGGGCACCGCATCGCGGCGGAGATCGGTCTGCCGCTCTACCGCAACCTCAACGGCCCTCAACTCGAGACCGACCTGACCGCCCAGATCGGCTGGCAATACGCCTTCTGATCAGGCCCGGATGGGCGCTCCCTTCGGGGCGCACCCACGCAAATGCGAAGTTTCTTGAGGAACAGAGCGGCCAGCCTGCCCGTTGGTCCCCGTGAGAAACCCACGGAGGCAAAACATGGCCGACATTCTTCGCATCATCCTTTCGATCCTCATCCCGCCGCTCGGCGTCGCCCTTCAGGTCGGCCTTGGCGTCCAGTTCTGGATCAACGTCGTCCTGACGCTGCTCGGCTACATCCCGGGCGTCATCCACGCCGTCTACATCATCCTGACCCGCTAAGGTCAGCATGCTGATGCGGCAGGGCATTCTGGAAAGAAGCGCGCGGCCAGGTGTTTCGGGACGGACGTTCCGCAGCTCCGGCCGCGGTCGCGCCGAGGTCGTTGATCCGCTCCCGAAAGAGGTCGAGCGGCTTGATCACATCGCGACGCTTCTCGACTCGAGGTTCAGCTTCCTCGGTATCCGTTTCGGCTTCGACAGTATCCTGGGCCTCGTCCCGGTGGTTGGCGACGCGGCAGCGCTCGGCATCTCGGGCTATCTTATCGCCGAGGCAGCGAGGGCGGGTGCGCGCAAGCGGACGCTCCTGACCATGCTGATGAACACAACGCTCGATGCGGTGATCGGCTCGGTCCCGCTCTTGGGCGATCTCTTCGACGTCGCCTTCAAGGCCAACAAGCGCAACGTGGCGCTCGTCAGGCGCGAGCTCCTGCGCAAGCACGAGCGACGCCGAGCCAAACAGCCCCTGACCGTCGACCTCCACTAACACGCGGAGGTCGCTTTTTCCCTCAGCTTAGTCCTTGCCGAGCGGCGAGACCTCTTCGGAGGCCTCCTTCGCTGCGGCAATGGCGTCTGCCGTTGAGCCTTCCGCCTTCGCCGCAAAGTAGTCCTTGGTCATCTTGAAGATGACCGGGCTGAGGACGATCAGCGCCACGAGGTTCGGCGCCGCCATCAGGCCTGTCAGCGTATCGGCCACCAGCCAGAAGATGTTGACGATGTTCGCCACCGAGCCCTCGAAGGCGATCGAGAGCGCGCCGACAAAGACGACCAAGATCCACGAGATCCGGAACGGCACCACCGAACGCTCGGAGAAGAGGTAGGCGCAGCAGCGCTCACCGTAATAGCTCCATCCAAGGATCGTCGTGAAACCAAAGACCACAAGGCCGAGGGTCACGATGTGCTTGCCGATGCCAGTCAGCGTCGCATCGAAGGCCGCCACGGTCAGCGGCGCGCCAGTGTCACAGCCTGCAGGCTGACCATCGGCTTGGAAGACTTCCAGGGTGATCGTCGAAGGCAGGCAGCTGTCCCCAACAACGCCGGAGGTCAGGATGATCAGCGCCGTGATCGTGCAGACGATCAGCGTGTCGATCACCGTGCCGAGCATGGCGATGATGCCCTGGTTCACCGGGTCCTTGTTCTGGGCTGCCGCGTGCGCAATCGGCGCCGAGCCTTGGCCCGCTTCGTTCGAGAAGATGCCGCGTGCTACACCCTTTTGCATGGCGAGCATCAGGAGGCCGATCGAGATGCCAGTACCTGCCGCGTCGATACCGAAGGCGCGGGCGAAGATGCGGCTGAAGGCTTCGGGGACCTGGTCGAAGTTGAGGGCGATCACGAGGAGCCCTGCGCCAAGATAGGCAATCGCCATGATCGGCACGAGCTTCGAGGCAACCCCTGCAATTCGCTTCACGCCGCCAAGGATCACGGCCGCTGCGCCGAGCGCGAGGACGACCGCGAGGATCACCGGCATCAGGCCGTAGAGCGCGCCGTCAGGGCTGCCAGCGTAGGTCTCCCGGACAGCATCCGAGATCGACTGCGACTGGATGAGCGCGCCCGTACCCCAAGAGGCGAGGACGCCGAAAATGGCGAAGGTCGCGCCAAGCCATGCCCAGCCCTTTCCCATGCCATTCTTGATGTAATACATGGGGCCGCCGACGAAGTTGCCATTGGCGTCCTTCTCCCGGTAGCGGAGGGCAAGGACGCCCTCGGAATACTTCGTGGCCATGCCGAAGATGGCAGTCATCCACATCCAGAAGACAGCGCCCGGACCGCCGATCGCGATAGCGGCCGCGACGCCTGCGATGTTGCCGGTACCGATGGTGGAGGAGAGCGCGGTCATCAGCGCCGCGAACGGTGAGACATCGCCCGCGCTCTGGCCCGACCGCTTACGGAAGAGCTCCGAGAAAGCATAGCCGAGCTTGCGCACGGTCATGAACTTGAGGCCGACCGTCAGGAACAGGCCGGTGCCGAGGAGGAGCGGGAGCAGGAAGAACTGGCTCCAGACGAAACCGTTCGCAGCCCTGATTAGCGCTTCAAAATCCATGATGTGCCGCTCCTTCGGGGCCCTGCCACAAAGCGCCGGACGCTAGTGGCGACCTTACCGAATGTCCAGAAGGCGGGTGCGCATGCGAAGGCGTGGGCTGCCAAGGCTGCTGGACCCGCGACGCCCTGCCGCGCAGGTTCTGGGAACTGAGCAGGTTCAGGGCCGCGAAAAGCAAGGTTGGCTCGGAGATGACTGCGCACGCTCAAACTCGACATCGCCGCCCTTGAGGCAGCCCATATGGGAGAACAGACATGACGTATGTGGACGGATTTGTGGCCTCTGTTCCAAAGGAGCGGAAGCAGGAGTTCATCGAGCACGCAGAGGCGGTCGCGAAGGTCTTCCTGGACCATGGCTGCCTCCGCCATGTGGAGGCCTGGGAAGACGATGTGCCGGACGGAGAGCTTACGTCCATGCCCCTCGCGGTGAAGCGCGAGGCGGGCGAGGCGATCATCTTCTCGTGGCTCGAATGGCCCTCAAAAGAGGTGCGCGATCAGGCGATGAAATCGGCGATGGACGATCCACGGATGAAGGACGAGAAAATCGCCAACATGCCCTTCGACGGCAAGCGCATGATTATGGGCGGCTTTTCTCCAGTGCTGGATCGCAGCCGCTAAGGTGCCAAAGAGACTCCTGCCTCAGGAACAACGTAAACCAAAAGTAAAAAGAGGTTGGACTTTTCGTTAGATTTGAACGAGTTTCCCTTGGATCCAAGGGGGACGTCTCATGAAATCACTTCTACTGGCCGCAGCATCCGTAAGCGCAGCCTTCGGTCTGGCACACGCCAACATCGTGACCAATGGCGGTTTCGAGGATGGCAACCACGTCAACACTGTCGCCGGCTATGACGTCATCAATCCTGGCGACACAAATATGACCGGCTGGACGGCCGAGGCGCAGGTCGCCTGGGGCAAGAATACCACCGACGGCATTCAGCCGAGCTCGGGTCAGGCCTTTGTCGACCTGACATCGCTCTCCGCCTCTTCACCCTTCGGCACGATCAGCCAGACCCTCTCCACGACGGCCGGTGCGGAATACGCCTTCAGCATCGATAACGCTCTGGGAGACATTTCCGTCGAGATCGATGGCCAGGCTCTCAGTCTGTCCGGCATCTTTGGCAGCCAGGGTTACAACGCCCGCACTGCGACCTTCACGGCGCTTGGCACCTCGACGGTCCTGCGGATCATCAACCGCACAACTGGGCCCCTGGCGCTGATCGACAATGTCTCGGTCGAGGCCATGGACACGGCCGCCATCCCGGTCCCTGCCGCGGGGCTCCTGTTCCTCGGCGGCGCAGCGCTCATCAGGAAGCGGCGCCAGCAAGCCTAAGGGCTTGCGCGACTGCCTGCGACAAATCATCTTCCCTCTTGCAGGGGGAGGATGATCGATGCGCGAACTCTACAGGCGGCAGCCGGTCTATGCGGTCCTGGGTTTCTTGCTGCTCGCAAGCGTGCCGGTCTTCATGGGGCTCGAATATTTCGATGACCGCTTGGTCGACGGCCAGGGCAACTGGGTTAAGTCGATCAAGTTCAACACATCCCTCGGCATCTATCTCCTGACCCTCGCCTTCTTCACCCGCTGGATGCGGGAGGAGGCGCGGCAGAGCTTCGCCTTCAAGGCCACCGTCGCGGCTGTGGCCATCGCCATCATCTTCGAGTCCGCATGGCTGTGGTCAGCCGGGGCGCAGGGAATCCGCTCGCACTTCAATTTTGACGGTGGTCTTTACACGATCCTTTATCCGCTTTCAGGCCTCTTCGCGATCGTGCTCCTGATCGGCTCCCTAACCGAAGGGCTCTGTGTGCTGAGGGCCCAGCGGGAGATGCCGAACCCTGTCTTCGCCTCGTCGATCGGATGGGGCCTCCTGATCACCTTCCTTCTGACCATCATCGTCGCCTTTCCGCTGACGAGCCCGATGAACGATTATGGCGGATCGATCACAGGCTACGGCAAGGGCTTTTTCGGCTGGCGGGTCGAGGGCGGGGACCTCAGGGCTGCGCACTTCTTCTCGACCCACGCGTTGCACTTTGTGCCTGCCGTCGGGTTTGTCCTGTCACGGATTATCAAGGGGGATCTTGGCGCGTGGCTGGTGAAGCTCGTCGCCGCCGCTTACGCCGTCTTCGTCATCTGGCTGATGATGAGCACCATGCGGGGCGAGGATCTGCCCTTCTTCCTGGTCTCGCCGTTCTAGGCTTAGTCCTCGTCCGTCCTGTGGGACTGGGTGAGGTAGTCCTCAGACCGCATCTCGAAGAGCCGGCTTGCCGTCCGCTCGAACTCGAACGCCAGCTTGCCTGATGCGTAAAGCTGGTCAGGCTCGGCATCGGCAGAGCACACGAGCTTGCAGCGATGGTCGTAGAGTGCATCAATCAGTGTACGGAACCTGCTCGCCGCATCGGCGTTCTCAGGGCTCAACAGCGGGATGCGGTCAAGGAACACCGTCGCGAAGCGCCGTGAGAGGGTAAGGTACTCCCCTGCGCCCAGAGGCCGCTCGCAAAGCTCCGAGAAGCTCGCCCGCGCAACATCGCCTGCTGTCCTGTCGAGAGGGATTGTCCGTCCGTGCACCGTCAGGCTGTCAGGAACAGCATCCTTGCCCATCAGCTGTGCTTCGAACGCCCGGTCCATCGCCGTGTCAGCCTCATGCCCGAGCGGCGAGAAATAGAGCCCGTGTTTCTGGAGCCCTGACAGGCGGTAGTCCTCTGCGGCTGCCAGCTCATGGACCTCAAGCGTCTCTTGGATGATGCTTATGAAGGGCAGGAACAGCTCGCGATTGATGCCGTCCTTGTAAAGATCAGTGGGATGGCGGTTCGACGTCACGACCAGCGTGCCGCCCCGCGTGAAATACTGCTCGAAGAGACGCCCGAGGAGCATCGCATCGGCAATGTCTGTCACCTGCATCTCGTCGAGACACAAAAGCTCTGCCTGCTGAAAAGCCTGCTTCGCCGCGTGGGGGATTGGATCGTCAAGGCTCGACCGCCGCGCACGGGCAGGGTGCCGCCTGCGTTCGCTCTCGCCCATGTCACGCCAGCCTGCGATGAAGCTGTGCATCTCCTCCATGAACACGTGATAGTGGACCCGCCGCGTCGGCAGGTCAGGCGCATGGTCAGCAAAGAGGTCCATCAGCAGGGTCTTGCCTGCGCCCACCCCGCCATAGAGGTAGATGCCGCCTGCCTCGCGCGGCGGCTGCCAGGGAAGGCTGCGCCGCTTCTCCGTACGCAGACGGTCTTCGAGCCTGCCGAGGAGCTCAGCGGCCTCCCTCTGGGCCGGATCTTCCCGCAGCTTCCCGCTCTTGAGAAGCGCCTGATATTGGTCGAGTGTCTGCGCCATTCCGCGCGCTGTTAGGGACCGCTGGCATGGCTGACAACGCCTCCGTGACAATCGAAGACATCAGGGCCGCCGAGAAACGCCTCGCAGGCCGCGTTGTCAGGACGCCTGTCCTCTCCGCGCCTGCCTTGGACGAAGCGGCAGGCGGGCGGATTCTCGCCAAGGCCGAGAACCTCCAGGGCACAGGCTCCTTCAAGCTGCGCGGCGGGCTCAACCACGTCCTGTCCCTGACCGAGGAGGAGAAGACGCGCGGCGTCGTTGCCTATTCCTCGGGCAACCATGCCCAGGGCGTCGCGCGGGCCGCGAAGCTCGCGGACGTCCCTGCCGCCATCGTCATGCCCGCCGACGCTCCCGAGGCGAAGCGTGAGCGGACCGCGCGGGACGGGGCCGAAGTCATCCTCTACGACCGCGAAACCGAAAGCCGAGAAGAGATCGCCGGTCGGCTGGCAAAAGAACGCGGCGCCAAGCTCATCCCGCCCTTCGACCACCCCCTGACCATCGCCGGGCAAGGCACCGCCGGGCTCGAACTCACCGAGCAGGCAGCGGAGCCGATCGGCCAGCTTATCGTCTGCTGCTCGGGCGGAGGTCTCGCTTCAGGCATGGGATTAGCGGTGCGGGAGGCCTACCCCGACTGCGAGATCGTGGTCGTGGAGCCTGAAGGCTTTGACGACATGGCCCGCTCGCTGGCGTCGGAGCAGCTCGAGACCAACACACGGCGAGGCGGGTCCATCTGCGACGCACTGTTGGTGGAGACCCCCGGGCACCTGACCCTGCCGATCCTCAGGAGCCTTGATGCCAAGGCCGTCACGGTCACCGATGAGGAAGCGCTGGCCGCAATGGCCTTTGCACTCACCGAGCTCAAGACAGTCGTCGAACCCGGCGGCGCCGTGGCGCTGGCGGCGGTGCTTACAGGCAAGGTGCCCACCAAGGGCCGGACGACGGCCATTACGCTGTCGGGAGGCAATGCCGATCCGGCCATGCTGTTAAGGGCCCTCAAGACAAGTTGATCCCGCCTTTCCGGGAGGACACTTCAACACGGCTGTTGATGCGCCAAGTATCACCCCGCGGCCAGAATGCCGCAGATAGGGAGGCAACATGCCCACGAAAATGATCAGCGCAGCAGCCCTCGGCGCAGCGCTTCTCGCCACCACCGCGTGCTCCAGCGTCGGCAATCAGGCGACCGTCGAGACGGCGGCAAGCCCCGTCGCGCGGCCCGAAGTCAGCACGGACTTTCAGTACCCGACTTATCGCAAGGTGACCCTTGTCGATGAGGCCGAGGACGCGTTCGGCCAGTTCTCCGCCGAGATGGCTGAGGTGGTCGACAACCTTTTCGCCCGCGAAGACCGCCCCCAGGCTTTCATCGCCGGTGAGGAAGTCGGCGGCGCGGTCGGCGTCGGCGTGACCTATGGCAAGGGCCTCCTCTACCGCCCGAACACGGCACCGGTGGAGGTCTACTGGCAGGGCCCGAGCCTTGGCTTCGACCTTGGCGGCGATGCCTCGAAAGTCTTCATCCCCGTCTACAATCTGGGGCCTACGGAGAATATCTTCAAACGCTTCCCCGGTGGCGGCGGAAATGTCTACTTCGTCGGCGGTGTCGGCGGCGAGGCCATGTCGAACGGCGAAGTGACCGTCGTTCCGCTCCGCTCGGGCATTGGCGCGCGGGCTGGCGTCTCGGTCGAGTACATCAAGTTCACGCCGAAGCGTGACCTCAACCCGTTCTAATCCCCGAAGAAGGATCGCGAGTTGCAAAGGGGCCTCCGGGCCCCTTTGTCATGTCAGGATGTCGCTCACGGGCCGCTTGGTCTTGCTGAAGTAGCCTTGGAAGACAACGGCGAGGCAGGCACCGATAATAATCAGTGCGCCGATATAAAGCTGCCAGCCCGGCACCTCTGAAAAGAATACGTAGCCGAGCCCAGCGCTCATCGGCAGCGCGAGATATTCAAACGGCGCGAGGTGCTGCGCCTCGGCATCCCGGTAGGCTAAGGACATGAACCACCAGATCGAAAAGCCCACGAAGCCGAGAGCAATGACATAGGGCAGGGCGCTGGCCGGTAGCAGGAGCGGCGCGAGCGGCTGCCCGATGATCGCCGACGCACCAAGCGCAACCGTGAAGATCCCTGCAGGCAGCGTGTTGTTGAAGAGGGCCAGAGCCTCCGTCGTATCGCTCCGTGTCCTGAGCCTCAGGAGCACCACGGCCACCGCATAGGTGAGTGCTGCGAGAAGCGCAGCGAGGCTGCCGAGCACACGGTTACCATCGGCGGGCGCTCCGTCAGGGGCGGCGCTCACGGCGATCGCTGCCCCTGCGAAACCAAGAAGTCCCGCAAGAATGGCCAGCGGCGCGACCTTCTCACCGAGAATGACTTTGGCGACCCACGGCATCATCAGTGCACCCGTGAACCCGAGCACGGTGGCTTCCGCCAGGCCGAGCTGGGTCAGTGCCCAGAAGAAGCTGAGCACCGCCACCGTCTGGATCGCGGCGCGCATCATGTGAAACCGCCAGGCCCTGAGCGATGGCAAGGGCTGCCTGCTGAGCTTGAAAACGGTGCCGGCAATCATGCTGCCAAAGATGAAGCGCCACGCCGTCATCGTCAGGAGCGCTGTCTCCAGCGTCACATATTTGACCAACGCATCAAGGATGCAGCCAAGCATGACGGCGAGGGTCACGAGGAGAAAAGGCGAGCGCATGCGATCGCCCGTAAGCCTTCCTTGCCCAAGACGCCACCCGGGGCGGGCCGATGCCCAGACAAGAAAAAAGGGGGCCGTAGCCCCCTTGTCTGTCCAATGCCTAACGCGTTTGCGCTTGATAGATCCCGGATCAAGTCCGGGATGACCTAAAAGCGCGGGCGCTTTTAGGTCACCTTCTGACCCGACCGCTCGACCAGCATGCGCTTGATCTCAGAGATCGCAGCCGCAGGGTTCAGGCCCTTCGGGCAGACCTGCACGCAGTTCATGATCGTGTGGCAGCGGTAGAGCTTGAAGGTGTCGTCCAGCTGGGCGAGCCGCTCGTCAGTTTTGTCGTCGCGGCTGTCCTTGATCCAGCGGTGGGCCTGAAGGAGCGCCGCCGGGCCGAGATATTCCTGGTCTTCCTGGCCTTCGGCTTTCTTGTTGCCGTTCCACCAGTAGGAGGGGCAGGCCGTCGAACAGGACGCACACAGAATGCACTCATAAAGACCGTCGAGATGCTCGCGGTCTTCAGGGCTCTGCAGGTGCTCTTCTTCAGGGACATCGTCCGACTGGAGGAAGGGCTGGATCGCTGCGTGCTGCTCGTAGAACTTCGTCAGGTCCGTCACGAGGTCCTTCACCACCGGCATGTGCGGCAGCGGGTAGATGTTGATGTCACCCGAGCCGAGCTCATCGAGACCGGTCGTACACGCGAGACCGTTCTTGCCGTTGATATTGAAGGCACACGAACCGCAGACGCCCTCGCGGCAGGAGCGGCGGAAGGCGACGGTGGGGTCGAGGTCCGACTTCACCTTGATCAGGAGGTCGAGCACCATCGAAATACCGTTGACGTCGATCTTATAGCTGTCGACCCGCGGGTTCTGGCCGCTGTCAGGGTCGTAGCGGTAGATGTTGACGGTGCGCATCTCGGCGCTGTCGCCAGCCTTGCCCTCGTACTTTTTGCCCTCTCCGCTGATCTTGGAGTTCCGGGGAAGAGTGAGTTCGACCATGGGTGATGCGGCTCCGCACTGATAACGCTGTGTTTGGAAGGGCAGATACGCCTTTCGCGGCTGCGTTGCAAAGGGCGAATGATCGCGCCCCCTACGAAGGTCTCAGCCGCGCCAGGCGATGATCCTCATGCCGGGCTTTGTGTGCGGCGGAAGCATGTGCCGCGCAAAGCCATGGGCGGAGAGGAGCGCCGCCATCCCTTTCTTGGTGAAGAGGTTGATATGCTCAGGCGGCTTTACAGAATGCCAATCGAGGAGAGGTTTCGGCCGTAGCCTGTGCCCACAGTCCGGCGTCGTCATGTAGAGGATGCCGCCGGGCACCAGGAGCCTCCGGCAATGGTCGAGAAAAGCGCCGGGATCGCGCACATGCTCGATCACTTCGGCGCCATAAAGAAGGTGGAAGCGGCCTTCTCCATCGACATCCTCGAGGCGGCCTTCGGTGAAGCTGACCTTCGGGAAGAGGCCCTTGCCGCGCGTCACGGCATCGCTGTCGATCTCCACCGCATGGGCTTCGAAGCCGAACCGCTGGGCCGCCTCGGCTGCCGTGCCGATCGAGGCGCCGATTTCGAGGAACCGCCGTGGGCCGTCCTTGGGGCGCGGCGCGAGGAGGTTCAGGAGCCTCAGGCGCTTTCTCGCCCGGGCCACCTTCTTCTTCGCCTTGTCCACGAAACCGCCGGTCATGTGGTAGCTGGCGTAGAATTGGCCCAGCTGGTCGCGGGTCGGGATGAGGCTCATGCCGACCGAGCCGCAGGCCTCGCATTCCATCAGGTCCGGCGCATCGTCTGCCACGCCGCAGGCCTTTCCAGCCTCGAGGCGCATCGGGCCATCCTCGCGGTGATCGAGGCTCGCCTCCCAGTCGCTCCAGCTGGCAGCGAGGCTTCTGTCAGGGTGCTGACAAAGGGGGCAGCTGATCTGGGGCGTGGCCATGGCGCTCTTCGGTTACTCCGCGGGCGAGGGGTTACCAGCCACGGAGGCGCCGCGAAAGGTCAGTCTTCCCGCGGGCGCACCTTGATCGTCTTGTTGAGCGGCATCAGCTTCATGCGCCAGCTGCCGAGCGCCCCTTGGGTCACCTTCACCTGCTTCACGAAGCGCGCGTTCTTCTCGGGGATCGTCCCGTCGGCGCGGATCTGGCGCCAGACCATGCCATCGTCGAGGAGGAGGATCATCTCGCCGGAGGGGCCAAAGCCGATGGCGTCGACGCCAGCGGTGAACTGCGAAGGGATGGGGGTGTTGTCGCGCTCGATCTTGTCGGCGCGGGCGCGCGCTTCCTGCAGTTCTCTCTCGGCCTCTTGGGCCCGGCGTTCCGCGGCAGCGGCGCGTGCCTGAGCTGCGGCGAGGTCTTCGTCTTCGATGTTGGGGGCCGGCGTGGTGATGGGTGCCGGGCTCGTCGCTGCCTGCTCAACCCGAGCAGCTTGTGCTGCGGCCTCGGCGGCTTCTGCTGCGAGGCGGGCCTCTTCGGCTACCGCTTCCGCCTCAGCGATCAGGACCGCATCCTTGCTGGCCGCCTCGTCGTAGCAGGCGAGGCGAGCTCGGCTGCGCTTGATGTCCACGCACGCGCGGTAGGCATCGCCGGTATCGGCAGCCTGGGTGGTCATGGCAGCAGCAAGAAGCAGGACGGAGAGCATGGCGCATCCCTCATGTGATTGAGTTGCGAGACTAACGAGAACGGCGCCGAGCGCCAAGGGTACCCAACTTACCAAAGAAAAAGCCCCGCCGAAGCGGGGCTATAATGTGAGCTACGCGCCGAAACGACTTCTCCGCTCGAAGGCACCCAGTTGGGTGTCCGGGCCGGTCAGGCCCGCCCCGCCGGAGCGCCACCGGCGCGTGAGGCAAAAGATCAGTACACCCGCTTTTTCGGCTCGATGTAGCTGATCTCGTTCGACAGGGTCCAGGTGTGGACCGGGCGGTAGTCGATGTCGCTTTCGCCGTTCTCGAACCAGGCGATGGTGTGCTTCATCCACTTGTCGTCGTCGCGCTCGGGGAAGTCCTCGCGGGCGTGGGCGCCGCGGCTTTCCTCGCGGTTCGCAGCCGAGTCGATGGTGACGATCGCCTGGGCGATGAGGTTGTCATACTCCAGCGTCTCGACGAGGTCGGTGTTCCAGACCATCGTCCGGTCACTGACGGAGATGTCGTCACCGCCGCCATAGACTTTGCGGATCTTCTCCTGGCCTTCTTTCAGGACCTCGCCGGTGCGGAAGACGGCAGCGTTGTTCTGCATGACCTTCTGCATCTCGAGGCGAAGCTCGGCCGTGCCGGTGCCGCCATCGGCGTAACGGAAGCGGTTGAGGCGATCGAGCGACTTGTCGCCTGCGCCGTTGGGCAGGTCCGGAACCGGCGTGGACGGATCAACAATCTCCTTGCAGCGCAGGCCAGCGGCCCGTCCGAAGACCACGAGGTCGATGAGCGAGTTCGAACCAAGACGGTTCGCTCCGTGCACGGAGACACAGCCCGCTTCGCCGATGGCCATCAGGCCCGGAACGACCGAGTCGGCATTGCCGTCGACCTTGGTCAGGACCTCGCCGTGATAGTTCGTCGGGATACCGCCCATATTGTAGTGGACGGTCGGGATCACCGGGATCGGCTCCTTCGTGACGTCGGCGCCTGCGAAGATCTTTGCGGTCTCGGAGATGCCCGGAAGTCGCTCGGCCAGCGTTTCCGCCGGGATGTGGTTGAGGTTGAGGTGGATGTGATCGCCATCCTTGCCGACGCCGCGGCCCTCACGGATTTCCATGGTCATGGCGCGGCTGACAACGTCGCGGGACGCGAGATCCTTCGCAGACGGAGCATAGCGCTCCATGAAGCGCTCGCCTTCGGAGTTGGTGAGATACCCGCCTTCACCGCGGGCACCCTCGGTGATCAGGCAGCCCGCGCCGTAGATGCCGGTGGGGTGGAACTGCACGAACTCCATGTCCTGAAGCGGCAGGCCTGCGCGCAGGACCATGGCGTTGCCATCGCCGGTGCAGGTGTGGGCCGAGGTGGCCGAGAAATAGGCGCGGCCATAGCCGCCCGTGGCGAGGATCACCATTTTCGCGCGGAAGCGGTGGATCGTGCCGTCGGCCAGGTTCCAGCACATCACGCCCTTGCACTCGCCGCCATCCATGATGAGATCGAGGGCGAAGTACTCGATGAAGAACTCAGCCTGCTGACGGACCGACTGGCCGTAGAGGGTGTGAAGGATCGCGTGACCGGTCCGGTCCGCGGCGGCGCAGGTGCGCTGCACCGGGCCTTCGCCGAAGTTCTTCGTCATGCCGCCAAAGGCGCGCTGGTAGATCTTGCCCTCTTCGGTCCGCGAGAATGGCACGCCCCAGTGCTCAAGCTCATAAACGGCAGCCGGAGCGTTCTTGCAGAGATACTCGATCGAATCCTGATCACCCAGCCAGTCCGAACCCTTCACGGTATCGAACATGTGCCAGCGCCAGTCGTCCTCGCCCATATTGCCAAGGGAAGCGGAGATGCCCCCTTGCGCTGCGACGGTGTGCGAGCGGGTCGGGAAGACCTTGGTCACACAGGCCGTCTTGAGGCCGGCTTCCGCCGCCCCGAGGGTGGCGCGCAGGCCAGCACCGCCAGCGCCGACAACAACAACGTCATAGGCGTGATCGACAATCTCGTAGGAAGAAGTCGGCATGGTCGCGGACATACTCAGGGTACCTCGTTTTAGGCGATGAACGCGATGGCAATCACGGCGAAGACGCCGACCACACCGATCGCAAGTGCGTAGATGGAGTTGAGAAGGCTGAGCGCCGAGCGCGAGCCTTTCTTGTGAATGTAGTCGTCAATGATGTCGCCGATACCGATCGACATGTGGAGCGGCACGGACAGGAACCATGTGACAAGAAGCGCTGCCACCCACCAGGTCGAGACCCATTCGAGCATCTCGACGCGGGTTGCGCCGATCATGGTGATGACGGAGATGACGAGCCAGACGGTGAGGGGGACCTGCACCATAGCGGTGAAGCGCTGGCGGATGAAATGCTTGGTCGCTGCGGAAGCCATCAGTTTGCACCTCCTGCGAAGCTGAACCCTGCGAAAAGGATCGCGGCGGTCAGGACCACGGCACCGATATAGGCCAGCGCGGAGGTGACGTTGCCGGCTTCCTTCGAAATCACCTTGCCTGAATCCATGGCGAGGTAGCGAAGGCCGTTGAGCATGTGGAACATCACGCTCGCCGTGAAGCCAGCGAGCAGCACGATCCCGATGGGCGAGCCGAGGAAGCCGCTGACGGCATCAAAAGCGCTCTCGGAGATCGCGGCGGACGTGATCCACGCGGTCAGGAGCAGCATGCCGATGGCATTGCCGACGCCGGAAATACGCTGCGAGATGGACGCAGCCATGGTCCAGGTGAACTTCCACACCTGAAGGTGCGGGGAAACCGGCGCGTTCTCACCGGGTATGAAGGTAACTTGGCGAACAGATTCGGACATGAGCACTCCGCGTTGTGCGATACCCAATGCACCACTTGGGTGCAAAGCGGCAAGAGGAAGCGGCAACCTCCAATGGTCGAAGTTGGCTTGGCGGTGCTTCTGCCACCCGGGGTCTCCACAAAACCTTACGGGAGATGTCACGCGAAACTGAATTTGGCTCACGATTTCGGGGATCTGAGCGGCCTCGTGGTGATGGGCGCGCCGGTGGCAGCTCAGGATTGAAGGTCTCTCGCGCGGGCGGAGAGGTGGGCGCCGTCGGGATGGCCCGCCCGCAGATGCGCTGCCTTCTCAAGCAACACCTTTGCCTGCCGGGGCTCTCTCTGCCTGATCGCCAGCTCTGCGCGCACCACGAGCAGGGGCGGAAAGTCTTCGCCGTCCAGATCCATCCCAGCGAGAACGCTCGCAGCCTCGTCGTTCCGTCCCGCCTCCATCAACGCGGCAGCGTAACCGCACGTCGCCGCGAGGCTGGGGGCGAGGTCGATGAGGCGACGGTAGAGGTGGAGGACTTGCTCCCATGTGTCCCTGCCATCCCTTAGTTGCGCGATCCGCGCTGAGCTGATGGCCGCTTCAAGCTGGAAGCGGCCGGGCTTTCTCGCCCTTGCCGCGTTCACGAGGATATTGTCCGCGAGGTTGATGGCTTCGGAATTCCACCCCTCCGGGTCCCGCTCGCTCAGTGGGCGGAAGGGTTCGCCCTCCTCAGGCCTGACCGCGAGGACGAAGAGGCTCAAAGCCCTGAGCGCTGCGGCCTCGGGATCATTGGGCAGGAGGCGGCTCAACAGGCTCGCAAGGTAGGCCGCCTCCTCGGCGAGCGCGCCGCCTTCCCCGCCAATGGTGAGCGCTCCGTAGATCGCCTCTAGGACGCAAGCCGTCCGCTCTTCGCGCTCCGAGGGCTCGGGGATCGCAAACGGGATGCCCGATGCTTTGATCTTCGCCTTGGCCCGGACCAGCCGCTGGGCCATGGCGCTCTTCGAGGCGAGCCAGCACCGGCCGATGTCCTCCGCAGGAACGCCCAGCACCGTGTTGAGAACAAGCTGCGGGCGGACCTGCTCATCGATGGCGGGGTGGGCGCAGGCATAGAGAAGCTCAAGCCGCCTCTCAGGCAGACCGTCCTTCGCGGAAGCCTCCGCAAGCTCATCGAGGAGGAGGACGATCGCCTCTTCCTTCCCGGCTCGGACGCTCTCTTTCCTGAACCCATCGGTAAGGTGATTGCGGGCGGCGGTCAGCAGCCAGGCATCAGGGACTCTGGGGACGCCCAACTCCGGCCAGCTCTCCAGCGCCTTCAAGAACGCAGCCTGCAGCGCATCCTCCGCCGCCGCCAGATCCCCGGTCCGCCGGGAGAGGATGGCAAGAAGCCGGGCACGCCCTTCGCGCGCCGCAGCTTCCACCAGCTTCTCCGTCGGCACCGTCATCAGTCGTCGAAATTCGTGATAGGCCGCAGCTCGATATGGCCGTACTTCGCGGCGGGGCATTTTTCAGCCCACTTGATCGCCTCATCGAGGCCCGGAACGTCGAGCACATAGTAGCCGCCGAGCTGCTCCTTCATGTCGAGAAACGGCCCGTCCTGAATGGTGCGCTTTCCATCCCGCACCGAAACGGTCGTCGCGGTATGCGCCATTTCGAGGGCATTGCCCCCGGCCATGACGCCAGCCTTCTCCATCTCTTCAGTGTAGGCCATCCACGGCGCCATATAGGCTTCAAAGCCCTTCTCCTCGACCGAGCGTTGCATGTGCGCCTCGTCCTCGAAGATCATCAGCAGATATTGCATGGGAAAACCCCTTCCTTGCGTTGCCGAGCCTATCACCTGGCTCACCAACGTGACGGGTGAGACGCAGCGCGATCGACACCTCCAGGCGTTTTTCTTCAGGCGTGGACTTCCGCGGCTCTTCGGGGCAACCTCCTTTTACCAAATTCTCAGGGGCAACATCATGCGCGGGCTTCTTCTTTCTCTTCTCGCTTTCGGGCTTGTCGGCACGGCATCGGCGCAGGACCTGCGCCCGGTGAAGGAGGCTATGACGGCTGCCGACATCGAACAGGTGCTGGCCGAGGCTGGCCTCAACCCGACCATGAGCAAGGACGCGAAAACCGGCGACCCGGTGGCCACGGGCAACGCCGATGGCGTCATCTTCATCGTCCGCGCTGTCGAATGCGGCGGTCGGCCGAAGGCCTGCCAGCAGCTCGTCATGTTTGCGAATTTCGAAATGCGCCGGGATATCACCGACCGCGACTTCCGCATCGTCAACAGCTTCAATGACGGCAACAAGAACGGTCGCGCCTACGTCCTTGAAGGCTCCGACCAGATCGGCGTCGACTATGTCATCGACCTCACCGGCGGCGTGACGGGCGAGCATATCTCGGCTCGTCTCGGCAAATGGCCGAATATCATCTCCACCTTCCGTGAGCAGATGATGGAAGCCTACGCAGGCAGCTGATCCTTTTATGATCGACGAAGATCCGCCCACCGAAGACGGCGGCAGGCGCACCCTCGGCGTCATCGACGGCACAGCGACCCAGCTTGCCCTGGCGGTTCTGCTGCTTTTGCCTACCGTCCTTGCCTGTGTTTTTTGGCCCCGTGTTCTGGGGCGGATGATCCCCGCGATCGAGCCTGAAGGGCGGCGTGGAGCCTTCCTTGCGCCGGGCGCCTTCTTTCTCATCAGTACGCTGACAAGCCTCTTCTGCGCGGCCATCTTCATGGCCGATGGGGGAGGGGCGATGACCCGCATCGGAACCGAGGTGAGCACCGCAGCCGAGGATGGGAATGTCTGGAAGATCGCCGCGCTGATCCTGCCGCTGTTCCTCGCCGCGATCAGCATCGGGATGTTCGCGTTCGCTGCTGGCAAGATCACGCGGGTGCCTGACTGGCAGCTCACCGCCGCGGTTCGGTCAGGCTTCTATGCAATCTTTGCCATCGGTTTTGCGACGGCCATTTCCGAGCCGCTATCGAGGCTCTTCGGTGAGGGCGGCACGAACGGCGTTTTCGAGCCGTTCGTGATCGTGTTTGGCGCGTTGATGAGCTGCTGGTTCTACGGAGCGTTGCTCTCGGAGAAGGCTGGATGGCCGCGCGCTGCCCTCACGGGACTGATCGCATCAGTCCCGATCGGAGCTGTGCTCGCGACCACCTATTCCTAGGCCGCAGCCTCTTTCGCACGGCGCTTGCGCATGTGGGGCTCGAGCTCGATCTTCCGCAGGCGGATGTTCTGCGGCGTCACTTCGACAAGCTCGTCATCGCCGATATAGCTGATCGCTTCTTCAAGCGAGAGGCGCTTGGGCGGGGTCAGGCGCACGGCCTCGTCCTTGCCTGCAGCGCGGATGTTGGTCAGCTGTTTGGCCTTGAGCGGGTTGACGTCGAGGTCATCGGGCTTGGCGTTCTCGCCAATGATCATGCCTTTATAGACCTTCTCGCCGCCGCCGATGAACATGATGCCCCGGCTTTCGAGGTTCCACAGCGCATAGGTCACGCTGTCGCCGTCCCCGTTGGAGATCAGGGCGCCATTACGGCGCGCCTCGATTTGTCCCTTGTGCGGAGCATGTTCGAGATAGGCGCGGTTGATGACGCCCGAACCGCGCGTATCGGTCAGGAACTGCGAGTGATAGCCGATGAGGGCGCGGGCCGGTGCGTGAAGGATGATCCGCGTCTTTCCGCCCCCGGAGGGTTTCATCTCGACAAGCTCAGCCTTGCGCTGGGTCAGGGTTTCGATGACCGCGCCAGTATGCTCTTCATCGACGTCGATGGTCACTTCCTCGATGGGCTCGAGGACCTGGCCTCTCTCGTCCTTGCGGGTCACGACGCGCGGACGCGAGACAGCCATCTCGAAGCCTTCCCGGCGCATATTCTCAAGGAGGACGCCGAGCTGCAGCTCACCGCGGCCTGCGACTTCATAGGCGTCGCCATCGGCGCTTTCAGTCACCTGAATCGCGACATCGCCTTCGGCCTGGCGGAAGAGGCGTTCACGGATGACCCGGCTCTGCACCTTGTCACCTTCACGGCCAGCCAGCGGGCTGTCATTAGGGGCAACACGGATCGACAACGTCGGCGGGTCGATCGGCTGGGCGTCCAGCGGCTCGGTCACGGGCAGGTCGCAAAGCGTGTCGGCAACCGACGCCTTCTGGTAGCCGGCAATCGCGACGATATCGCCCGGACGTGCTTCCTCGATCGGCTGGCGGGCAAGGCCGCGGAATGCGAGGACCTTGGTGATCCGCACACGCTCGATCTCGCTGCCGTCGGCGGAGAGCGCCTTGAGGGTCATGCCCGGCTTCGCGATGCCCTGCTCGACACGGCCGGTCAGGATGCGGCCGAGGAAGCTGTCAGCCTCCAGCGTCGTCGCCAGCATACGGAAAGGTTTCTCGTCAGCATCATCAGCCACCGGCGGTGGCGGGACATGGGCGATGATCCGCTCGAAGAGGGGATCGAGGTTCTCGCGCTTGCCTTCTTCCTCGTCATCGGCCCAGCCATCACGGCCTGATGCGTAAAGGACCGGGAAGTCCAGCTGCTCGTCCGAAGCGCCGAGCGCTGCGAAGAGGTCGAAGGCTGCGTCGAGCGCTGCGTCGGGATCGGCTTGCGGACGGTCGACCTTGTTGAGGCAGACGATCGGGCGGAGGCCGAGGGCGAGTGCTTTCGACAGGACGAACTTGGTCTGGGGCATCGGGCCCTCAGCCGCGTCGATCAGCAGGACACAGCCGTCGACCATCGAGAGAATACGCTCCACCTCGCCGCCGAAATCGGCGTGGCCGGGGGTGTCGACAATGTTCACGCGGACGGGGTTCTCACCCTTGTCCCAGAGGACGGAGGTGGCTTTCGCGAGAATGGTGATGCCGCGCTCACGCTCGATGTCGCCTGAGTCCATGGCGCGCTCGGCCATGTCCTGGTGGGCCTGAACGGTGCCGGACTGGCGAAGCATTTCGTCGACGAGGGTCGTCTTGCCGTGGTCGACGTGGGCGATGATCGCAATGTTGCGCAGTTGTTCGGTCATGGCGGGGCCGTACCGATTTTTGTGCACTGCGCAAGCGAAAGCTTGTTCACGCTATAAGGGCATGAAGCCGTGCCGCCTGAGAAAGGCTTGAGTCGCGATGAGATAGCCCGGCTCGACGGTGTCGATCTTCAGGAAGCTGGTGCCATCGGGCAACGCTGCCTCGAGGTCGCCATGCTCGATCTGGTGCCCAAGGCCCGGGATCGTGACGATGGTCAGCGCATCGCTTCCCTCAAAGGCCGCCTTGAGCGCCTCCAGATTCTCCTCGAGCGGCACGATCTGATCGGTCTCGCCAAAGACGCCGAGATAGGGCGTCTCTCCCAGGGCCCCGAAGGCTCCCTCGGGATCGTAGCGGAACTTCTTGAGGAAGGACGCGCCGAGCTTCCCGGGACCGTCGGGCAAATCATCGGGAGCGAACATGACGCTCAGCCAGCCATCTTCTTCTGCGCGCGCCCGGATGGCGAGGAGGCGTTCCTCCGCCTCACCATCAGGGACTTCCGGGTCGGTGAGGAGGCGCACCGCTTCTTGGGCGAGGGCGATCTCCTCGTCCCCAAGCCCGGCCAACCGGCCATAGGTCTCCGCCGAGGAGAGCTGTTGCTGCCTGATCGACGTCGAGGGCCCGATCCAGGTGATGACAAAGGCTGCGTCCGGGAGCGCCCGCTTCTCCGCGGCCCGCTCGGCGAGGGCTTGCGAGGTCCATGCGCCTGCGGAGATGCCGCGATAGCCGATCCGGCGGCGGTCGATCCTGCGGTCGGACGCGAGGAAGGAGAGGGCTGCGGCTGCGTCGGCAACGGTCTGGGCGTGGGTCGCATCCTGACAGCTCCCGCCGCTTTCCCCGCTGCCGCGCTTGTCGAAGGTGAGGGCCGCCATGCCGCGTCTTGCGTAGAAGCGCGCCTCACCGAGGGAGCGGCGGCCACAGCCCCTTCCGTGGAAAAGGATGATCGCTGGATGGCGCTTTCCGAACTTCGGCACCGTGAGAATGCCCTTGAGATCCACCCCATCGGTGCTCGTGAACGTCACGGCTTCTTCAGTGAACGCTGGCGGCGGAGGAGCAGGCAAAGGCTTCAAGTGCAGGCGGATATCCCGCGTCTCGTTCTCGATGGTGCCTACCAGCTGCCCGAAACGCTCGTCCCTCTGCAGCACAGCGTCACCGCCGTAGAAGCCTTCGATCACAACGCCTGTCTTAGTCAGCCGAACAGGATCGGGGTCGAGGTCATAGGTAATCCACTCCGCGATCACTGTCTTGGCTGTGAGCGCGCCATCGTCGGCTTCCGAGAAAGAGACACTGACCGCGACAGGCGTCCCGTCGATGGTCAGCGCGCCCTCATAATAGTCAGCGAGACCGCCGGGATACTCCGCCAGCGCAGAGCCAACCCAGAAGATAGCAGCCGTCAGAGCGGCGAGGATAAAACGCATCCCCGGAGCCTCGCGGAACCGGGGAAATCGTCAATGCCCTTCAGCAGTTACGAGCTACGCGAGAAGAGTCTGCCGAGGCGTCCGAAAACCCGCTTTCGGAGCGGTTTCGGATCATTCGCCGCGATGGGCGGTTCCGGCGCTTCATTCGCTGTGATCTGGCCTTCCTCATCGTGGAGGATCAGGCGCACGCCCTGTCGGCCGGCCATTTCTCTCGCCTTGGAGAGGGCGGCGTCATGGCTTTCGAAATGCGCCGAGGCACGGCTCGCGCCCTCGCGCTTGATGTCCCAGCCGCCGTCATTGCCGGAGGTCACGTGGTAATTATCGTTGGCCATGGGGCCCTCCGCAGGTTGTTGCACTGAGAGAACAGGGTTGCCTCCCGCGGAGTTCCTCAGCAGGGGTGAGGAATGGACACGCCCACCATTACCGAGGCCATCACCCTCGCCGTCGGCCCGATCTTCCTGCTGGTCGCGATCGGTGGGATGCTCAATGTCATGACCGCGCGGCTCGGCCGGGTCGTGGACAGGGCGCGGACGCTCGAGGACCTCCTGGTCGATGATACCGATCCTGATGAGATTGCTCGGCACCGAGAGGAGCTGATCGCTCTCGGAAAGCGCATGCGCCAGTCGAACCGGGCGATCTATGCGACCTCGGCGTCGGGTCTCTTCATCTGCCTGATGGTGCCGCTCCTCTTCATTGAACAGTTCCTGCCGTTCAGCGTGGCTGGCGTCATTGCGCTCATCTTTGCCGTGACGATGGGGCTCCTGCTCCTCGGGATCCTCTTCTTCCTGCGGGAGATCTCCGTGGCGTCGAAGTCGCTCAAGATCCGGCAGGAGCTGCTGCGTTAGAGGCAACCGGGTTGGCCTCCGGCGTGTTAAGACCCCGCGCGAAGAGGAGGAGCCGCCATGCGTCTCGATGATTTTGGCCAGTCCAGCAATGTGAGGAACCGGCGTGGCGAGGGCGGCAGCCGCATGGGCAGCGGCGGTGCCGGACTGATGTTCGTGCTGATCCGCATGGTGATGAGCCGGTTCGGGATTGGCGGGCTCGTCGTCTTGGGGATCGGGTTTTTCGCGCTGCAGGCGATCGGCATCAATCCTCTGAGCTCGGGCGGCGGGACCCAGCGGGCATCCGCGCCCCAAACCTCGCAATATGACCAGCTTGTCGGCGCTGTCCTTCTGTCCACGGAGAATGTCTTCACCGAGGTCTTTCGCGAGGAGGGGATAGGCGATTACCCCGAGCCTGTGCTGAACCTCTTCGCGGGCCGCGTGACGACTCGCGGCTGCGGCTCGGCAACGTCAGCGGTCGGACCTTTCTACTGCCCCGCAGACAGCCAGGTCTATATCGACACGAGCTTCTTCGACGAACTCGGCCAGCGCTTCGGCGCGCCGGGCGACTTCGCCCAGGCCTACGTCATCGCTCACGAGGTCGGCCACCACATCCAGAACGTCACCGGAATCTCGGACCAGGTGCGCCGCCAGCAGGCTTCCGCCCGGAGCGAGGCGGACCGCAATGAATATTCCGTACGCCTCGAGCTGATGGCTGATTGCCTCGCCGGTGTCTGGGCTGGCCGGACGCAGATCCAGCTTGATCCCGGTGATATCAGAGAGGCGCTAGGGGCCGCGGCGGCCATCGGCGACGATACGCTCCAGCGCCGCTCTGGCGGCAGGGTGGTGCCAGACAGCTTCACCCACGGCACGTCCGAGCAACGCCAGCGCTGGTTCACGACCGGGTACCGCGCGCGAGATATCTCCGCGTGTGATACGCTGGGTACAGATCAGTTGTAGGTCAGATGTTCTGAGGCAACCGATAGCAGTACCGGTTGCCTCGTCTTTCAGTCATCAGACAGTCTTACGACGGCGTGCGGCAAATGCTGCGAGGCCGCCAGCCATGAGTGCTGCTGCGCCGGGCAGGGGCACGGCGGACTGGTCCCCTTGCAGGCTGAATGCGAAGGTGCCGCCCTGACCGCCCGAGACGCCGGTACAGGCACTGAAGGGACCAGAGAAAGTGAAGCCTGGTCGGCAGTTGCCGTAGGTCTCCGTCATGACGACGCTCAGTGCACTGTCACCCACGCTCGTCCAGTCGAAGCTCATGCTCATGGTGCTGTAGCTGCCTGCGACGCTGGCATTGTTCCATTGGGGCACCACGCCTTGAGGAAACCTTGCGATGCTCGCGCCGCTGGTGCCGACGGACTTCACCCAATAGCCGGGAAACTGGCCGGCTGCTCCCGGCGCGATGTCGGCGCTGGTCGGGTCATAGTCGACATCGCGATCGTCCACGTGGATCAGTGGCTGCGTGACGTCGAAGGCCCAGTCGACAAGGTCATAGCCGCCCATCCCGTCATCGGAGAGGGTCATGATCCCCTCGATCGTTCCCCCCGTAATCGGAGCGCGTCCGTTGAGGTTGCTGACCGACCAAGACGAGGCGAACTGCCCGTTGATCTCGTAGGTATAAGTGGCCGCATGGGCAGCCGTCATCATGGCCGCAGCAGAGGCGGCGATCGAAAGGATCGCTTTCATCAGTAGTCCCCATCCCAAGAGACGCGCGCCCTAGCGCCACGTCCGGTTCGTTCCTGAGCTCAATATGTGGGGAGATGGCGCATGCGGATTGTATAAAATCGCCACCTGTTTGCGCGAGGGGTGGCGGTGCCGGGCTCGCCTAAGTCGCGAACCCGGCTTGGGTTTTACCAGCCGCAGTTGCGGTCCTTGTTGGCCTCATCGAGGTAATCCATCAGCGGACGGAAATACTCGACCATGGCGGAGCCGTCCATGTCGCGGGTGCCGGTGAATTCTTCGAGGCTGTCCTGCCAGGCTTGCGAATTGCCCTTTTCGAGCATCGCGTTGAACCGCGTGCCGACTTCCTCGTTGCCGTAGAAGGAGCAGCGGTGAAGCGGACCTTCCCAGCCCGACTGCTCGCAGGCGGCCTTGTAGAACTGGAACTGCAGGATGCGGGCAAGGAAGTAGCGCATGTAAGGCGTGTTGCCCGGGATATGGTACTTCGCGCCGGGGTCGAAGGCATCGGCAGGACGCTCAGCGGGCGGACGGATGCCTTGATACTCTTCGCGCAGGGCCCACCAACCCTCGTTCCACTCATCGGGCTGAAGCTCGCCGGAGAAGACCTGCCAGCGCCATTTGTCGACCAGCAGGCCGAAGGGCAGGAACGCCACACCGTCGAGGGCTTTCTGCATCAGGATCGGAAGGTCTGCATCGTCTGAAGGCGCTTCGTCGAGAAGGCCGATCTGCTGGAGGTAGGCCGGGGTGATCGACAGGGCGACCATGTCACCAATGGCCTCGTGGAAGCCGTCATTCGGGTCATTGCGGAACAGCGGATCCTGAATATTGTAAGCACGCTGATAGATATTGTGACCCAGCTCATGGTGCACGGTCTGGAAGTCATCGGCATTGACCTCCGTACACATCTTGATACGGATGTCGTCCACATCGTCGAGGTTCCACGCGGAGGCGTGGCACACCACGTCACGGTCGGCAGGCTTGGTGATCTGGCTGCGCTCCCAGAACGTCTCAGGCAGCTCATCGAAGCCGAGCGAGGTGAAGAACTCTTCCGCCGTCTCGACGATCTTGAGCGGCGTGTAGTCAGCCTCCTGAAGAAGCTTGTCGAGGTCGACGCCTTCGGCTTCGATGCCCGACGGCTTCACGAGATCGTAGATCGAACCCCATTGCTGGGCCCACATGTTGCCCAGAAGGTCAGCACGGATTGGCTGGTCCAGCGGCACCACATCGTCGCCATAGGCTTCGTTGAGTTCATACTTCACCGCGCAATGGACATTGTCATAGAGCGGCTTCACCTGGCCCCAGAGGCGGTCGACCTCTTCGGCAAAGGCGTCAGGGTCCATGTCGTAATTCGAACGCCACATCTGTCCGAGGTCGGAATAGCCAAGTTCGCGCGCGCCCTCATTGGCGATGTCGACCATCGCGATATAGTCGTCCTTCATGGGCTTCGAATTCTCGCGCCACTTGGTCCAGACTTCTTCGAGCTTCGCCGGGTCCTTCAGCTCACGCATCAGGGTCTCGGTGCGGTTCTGGGGGATGGTCTCGCCGTCAAGCTCGATGGTGCCGGTGGCGTAGGTATTGTCGAGGCGGGTGGTGATCTCAGCCAGCCTCGCTGCTGCGCCATCGGTGGTCGGGGCGGGCAGGGTGATCGACTGCTTGAGGATGTCGAGCTTGCGGACCTGCTGAGGGGTCAGCTTGCCGCGGATGCGGTCATAGCGGCTTGCCTCATTGGCCAGCTCCACAGCCAGTTCGGTGTACTCGGCGCTGATCTTCGCTTCGAGCCAGCTCGAGTCGTAATTGATGTAAGTCGCCCGGAGCCATGCGATGCGCGAGGCCTCTTCGCCGATCTCCGACAGGCGTTCCTCGGCTTCGCTGAGAAACTTCTCGGCATTGGCCTTGGTGGCCCGCTGCGCCGAAGCGTCGAGGGGCATGAGAATGGCGGTGCCCACAAGGAGGGCGGAGAGAAGTTTCTTGTGCATGGGGTCTCCTCGGATGTGTTTATCGTTAATCGGCTTTTGCGCGTTCGAGGGCATCTTGCCAACAGCTAGCGGAATGGCGGATTCGTAAACGCCGCAGCGCCAGAATTAGGAGGATCGGCGGCAAGCCGCTCCTTCGGTCATAGAAATTGCAGGGCTTTCGCCTCTCTGCTTTCACCCCAGATTAACCAAGAAGCACAGGCCCTTAGGCAAAGCTTCACCGACTTTGCCCTAGTGTTCCGGCTGGGAAGGGGCGAAGGCACCTATGAAGGGCATGAGAAGCGATATCCGCAGCGGACCTGCTGCCTTGCGCGTCCTTCGCGGGATAAGCCTTTCGCTCGGCTTGCTTTTCCTCGCCCTCCAGCCCGCCCACGCCCAGGACGACCCCGGTTCGGTGGTCCTCAAGATCGCCCGGTTCACCACATGGCCCGCTTCCGCTGAGTTCGGACAGACCTTCAGGATTTGCCTCAGGGATGATGATCCCGCCTTCGGCCGGTTCGTGAGCCTCGAAGAGAAGACCGTCGGACAAAAGCCGGTAAGCCTTCATGCGGTGCCGCCGTCGCTCCTGATCGCGCGGCCGTGCCACCTCGTCTATTTCTCGAACGGTTTTGCTGATCCCCAGACGGTGGCGGGCCTCAAGCTTCGCCCGGTCCTGACGATTTCGCCCCAGCCGGGCTTTGCGATGCTTGGCGGTGTGGTGGAGATCGGCCAGACGCCGGGCCGATTCTCGATCGTGATCGACCGCCAGACGGTGATCGACCATCCGCTGACCGTCAGCGCCCAGCTGCTCGCCATGGCGCAGGAGGCATCCCAGTGATCCCTCCGTTTCTCGGCAAGCTCCCTCTTTATTGGAAGGTGACGATCGCGATCATGGTGTCGACCGTGGTCGTCCTGATCGGATCCTACGCAGGTTTTGTGGTCCTTGAGACCCAAACCTTCCGCAAGGAGCTGCTGCGCGACCGCCGCGGCTTTGCGGAGGTTACCGCGGCCAATGTCTCCGCAGCGCTGGTCTTTGAGGACGAGCTGACGATCAACAGGAACCTTGAGAGCCTGAAGGGCGTCTCGGATATCCAGGCCGCCTACGTCGTCGACAAGGACGGTTTCGTCCGTGGGCGTTACATCAGCCCTGCGTTGCCGCTGAGCGTTGAGCGCGCGCCGATCGACCTGCCGGTGGACAGGGTGCTTGGCGCATCACTTCCCGGAGCCTTTGCCGTTCAGACCCCTGTCACCTCGGACGGCGAAGTGATCGGCGCCCTGCAGGTAAGGGTGTCGAGCGAGCGTCTGGAGGAGCGGGTATCGCGTTACCAGCGGCTCTCCGTTGTCGTCGTCCTCTTCGCCTTTGCAGTGAGCTGGATCCTCGCAAGGCTGGTGGCGAACTTCGTCACCGTACCTGTCTCCAAGCTCAACGAGGCCATGCAGGCCGTGCGCGGCGAGCGGGATTATGGCCAGCGCGTCGACAAGCGGTCCGAGGACGAGCTTGGCCGGTTGAGCGAGAACTTCAACGCCATGCTGACCGAGATCGCCCAGCGTGACGCGACCCTCGAAGAGACCGTCCGTGAGCGGACCGAGCAGCTCTTCCTCTCCACGGAGAAGGCCAAGGCGGCGAGCCGGGCCAAATCGGAGTTCCTGGCCAATATGAGCCACGAGATCCGTACCCCGATGAACGGCATGATCGGGATGACCGAGCTTCTCCTCCAGACGGAGATGTCGTCGCGCCAGAAGGACCTGGCCAATGTCATCATGTCGTCGGGCGTCAGCCTCGTGACGATCATCAACGATATTCTCGACTTCTCGAAAATCGAGGCGGGCAAGTTCAAGCTGGTCAACGCGCCTTTCAACATGCGTGAGGCCATCGACGATGTCGTCTCCCTGGTCGCGGGCGCAGCTGAAGAGAAAAAGCTCGAGCTCGTCGTTCGCTATCATCCCGACCTGCCTGAGAGCTTTGTCGGTGATGGCGGCCGTATCCGCCAGGTGATTACCAACCTTGTCGGCAATGCGGTGAAGTTCACCGAAGAAGGCAGTGTACGGATCGACGTTGACGGCCAGGTCAAGCAGGGCAAGGCCCGGATCTATCTCGCCGTCACGGACACGGGCATCGGTATCTCGAAAGAGAAGTTGCCGCGCATCTTCGAAAAGTTTGAGCAGGCCGACGGTTCCTCCGCACGCCGCTATGAGGGGACGGGTCTTGGCCTTTCCATCTCGCGCTCGATCATCGAGCTTGCAGGTGGGCAGCTCCAGGCGAAATCCATCGAAGGCGAGGGCTCGACGTTCTCCTTCGAGGTCCGCATGTCGGTCGCCGACAGCGGCGTCGAAATCAACCTGCCGTCCGATGCGCTCGAAGGCCTCTCGGTCCTCGTCATCGACGCCAAGGACCAGACGCGGAATGTCCTCGACGAGCTCGTCAGCTCCTGGGGTGCGCGGGTCGATACCGCGACCAACGCGAAGCGCGCGCTGCAGATCATGAAACGCAGCCCGCAGCCTGACATCATCATCTCCGACTATGACCTGCCGGATATGACTGGCGACGAGTTCTGCAATGCTCTGCGTGAGGACGAAGCGACAAGCCGCAAGCCGATCGTCGTCATGGCATCGCCCTCCCAGATCGGCCAGCCGACCCGCGATGACGGCCTGACTGCCTTTGTCTCCAAACCCTACCGCATCGAGCCGCTCGTCCGGGCCGTCAGTGAAGCGATGGTCGCGGCCGGTACCGAGCAGGCCAAGACCCTCACCGAGAAGGGCCGCCTCGATGAGAAGGGCAACGCCACCGTTCCGGGTAAGGATGAACAGGATACGCCGAAGGCCCAGACGCCTGCTGGCAACGGCCTGAAAATCCTCATCGCTGAGGACAATCGCGTGAACCAGCTCGTCGTGACCAACATGATTGCGGGTCTCGGTTTCGAGATCGAGATTGCCGACAATGGCAAGATCGCCGTCGAGAAGTTCAAGGAAGAGCGTCCCGACCTCATCATCATGGATGTCTCCATGCCGGAGATGGACGGTCTTGAGGCGACTAAGGCCATCCGCGCCTATGAGCGCGAGACCAGCTTTGGCCGTGTACCGATCATCGCAGCGACTGCCCATGCGATGGAAGAGGATAAGAAGCGCTGCCGTGAGGCAGGCATGGACGACTATGTCGCCAAGCCCCTGCGCCAGGACGCGATCCTCGCCAAGATCAAGAAATGGATCTCCGAGGAAGCGGCCTGACACCAAGGCTCAAAACTGCCATGCAGCCTTCGCTGATTGGTTCGGTCCTCAAAAAGGCATACCTAGAGCCTCCAACCATGTGAGGAGCAGCGTCCGTGGCGTCTCGTGATCTGACCGAAGGATCGGTCGCAGGGCACCTGGCCCGGCTTGGCCTGCCTATGGTGGTGGGGGTTGCGGCGGTTCTGTCGGTGAGCCTCGCTGATACCTACTTCCTCGGCCAGCTGGGTACCGATGAGCTCGCGGCGATCAGCTTCACCTTCCCTGTCGTCCTGACGATCACCAGCCTCGCCATCGGCATGTCGGCGGGTGCGACGTCGGTCGCAAGCCGCGCCATCGGCAGGGGCGATACCGAGCGGGTGAAGCGCCTCGCGACAGAGAGCCTGATCCTCTCCCTGGTCATCGTGTCGCTCGTGGCAGCGGCGGGGTTCGTCCTCGCGCGACCGCTTTTTGCGCTTTTAGGGGCGGAGGGCGCGGTCCTCGATATGATCGTCGACTACATGCGCATCTGGTTCATCGGTGTACCGCTGCTAGCTGTGCCTATGGTGGGGCTGGGTCTCATCCGCGCGAATGGTGACAGCACAGGGCCAAGCGCCATGATGGTCCTCTCGGCGCTGGTGAACGTCGCGCTGAACCCGGTCTTTATCTTCGGGATGGGGCCCGTGCCGGAGCTGGGAGTTGAGGGTGCGGCATGGGCGGCGCTTGGCGGGCGGATCGCTATGCTCGCCGGAGCGCTCAGCTTGCTGATCTTTCGTGAGAAGCTACTTACCCTCGAACTGCCGAGCGTTTCGGGCTTCATAACGTCCGCAGGCAACATCCTGAAGGTTGGTGCCCCTGCTGCGGGCAGCAACATGATCAACCCCTTCTCCATGAGCGTGGTGACGGCGTTCCTTGCAGCTTATGGCAACGAGGCGGTGGCGGCCTTTGGCGTTGCGACCCGGATCGAGACCATGACGACGATCCCGATGCTGGCTTTGTCGAGCGCCATCGGCCCGGTGGCAGGGCAGAACTGGGGCAAGGGGAAGCCGGAGCGGACAGGCGCTGCGATGCGCGACACGTTCATCTTCGTGGTGCTGTGCGGCCTGACGCTTGGGGCAAGCTTTTTCTTCCTGGCAGAGCCGCTGGTTGCTCTGTTCTCGGACGATAGCGTCGTCCAGAACATCGCCCAGAGCTATCTCGTCGTGGTGGGGCTGAGCCTTGGTGGCTACGGCATCGTCATCAATGCGAGCGCTGCGTTCAATGCGATCGACCGGGCGCTGGTCGGGCTCTTCTTCACGATCCTGAGGAGCTTTGTCCTCTACGTGCCTGCGGTCTGGCTGGCGACCACGCTTGGTCCGCCCTGGGCCGCATGGTTCGCAATCGCCGCGACGAATGTGGTGGCGGGAGCGCTGGTTGCGATCCTCGCCTTTGTCATTCTCAAGCGTAAAAGTCCGGAAGCGGACTAACCGAAGAGGGTGCAGGCACCTTCATTGGCCGGGCTGACGGCAGCCCTGAGCGGCGCAAACATCTCGCGGCCGAGGCCGTCATGGCTGTTGCGCTGGTGGCGGGCCTGCTCGCGGCCTGAAAGGTCGGCCTCGACTTCAAGTTTCCCTTCCTCCGCATCGAGAAGGATTATGTCGCCGTCCTGGACCTTGCCGATGGGGCCATCGCGCAGGGCCTCGGGCGTCACGTGGATGGCAGCAGGGGTCTTGCCGCTGGCGCCCGACATGCGGCCGTCGGTGAGGAGGGCGACCTTGAAGCCCTTGTCCTGAAGAACGCCCAGAGCAGGCGAGAGCTTGTGGAGCTCCGGCATGCCGTTGGCGGCGGGACCCTGGAAGCGGACGACGGCGACGAAGTCCTTCTCGAGCTCGCCAGCCTTGAAGGCGGTGAGGAAGTCGTCCTGGTCCTCGAACACGACGGCAGGCGCGTGGACCTTGCGGTTCTTCGGGTCAACGGCGGAGACCTTGATGACGCTCTCCCCAAGATTGCCCTTGAGGAGCTTAAGCCCGCCCTGCGCCGCGAAGGGTTTGCTCACGGGACGGAGGATATCTTCGTTGAGGCTCTTCGTGGCGCCAGCCTTCCAGACGACCTCGTCGCCATCGAGGAAGGGCTCGCGGGTGTAGGCTTCCATGCCGGGACCCATCGCCGTCATGACGTCATTGCACAGAAGATCGTTCTCGAGGAGCTCCCGCACGATGAAGGCCATGCCGCCTGACGCGTGGAAGTGGTTCACGTCGGCCGCGCCGTTCGGATAGACCCGCGCGAGGAGGGGCACGATCGAGGAGAGGTCGGCGAAGTCCTGCCAGGTGAGGATGACGCCAGCCGAGCGTGCAAGGGCGGGGATGTGGAGCGTGTGGTTGGTCGAGCCGCCTGTCGCCAGAAGGCCGACGATGCCGTTGACGATGCTCCCTGCACTGACGATATGGCCGAGGGCGCGGTCCTCATCCATGGTCAGGACGTGCTCGGCCACGCGGCGCGTCAGGGCCTCTCTCAGTGGCGTGCCCGGATTGACGAAGGCGGCGGAGGGCAGGTGCAGGCCCATCATCTCCATCATCATCTGATTGGTGTTCGCCGTGCCGTAGAAGGTGCAGGTCCCCTGGCTGTGGTAGGACGCCATCTCGCCTTCGAGAAGCTCGTCGCGCCCTATCTTGCCTTGCGCGTAGAGGCCGCGGATGCGGGCTTTTTCCTTGTTGGGCAGGCCGGAGGTCATGGGACCCGCCGGGACCATCATGATCGGCAGATGGCCAAAGCTCAATGCACCCATCAGAAGCCCGGGGATGATCTTGTCGCAGACGCCGAGGCAGAGGGCTGCGTCGAACATATCGTGGGTCAGGGCAACGCCGGTGGCCATCGCGATGACATCGCGGCTGAAGAGCGAGAGCTCCATGCCGTCTTGCCCTTGGGTGACGCCGTCGCACATGGCGGGGGTGCCGCCTGCGACCTGAGCCGTGCCGCCAGCCTTGCGGGCAGCGTCCTTGATCTGGTCGGGATAGTCCTTGAACGGAGCGTGGGCGGAGAGCATGTCATTATAGGAGGTGACAATGCCGATGTTCTTACCGCCCGTGCGCATGCGGAGCTTGTCGCCTGCCTCGGCTGCTGCGAAGCCGTGGGCGAGGTTGCCGCAGGCGAGACCTTCGCGCCGGGGCTTGCCGGACATGGCCTTGATCTTCTCGAGATAGGCGGCGCGGCTGTCCTTGCTGCGCTCTTCAATGCGGCGGACGATATCAGCGACAGTGAGTGCCATGATGGCCTCCTTCGGGAATCTTCAGTGTGCCCAGTAGATGGAGAGGTTTGGGTGCTCGGCACGGAGGAGTGCACGGATAGGAAGCTCCTCGGCTGGCCCCGGCTGCTGCGCCTCTTCGAAGACGGCGCGCTTCTCGTCGCCGGTGATGGCGAGAAGGAGCGTCGGTGTCTCGAGGATCGCGCGGAGTGACAGGGTCGCACGCTCGAACGGTGCGTGGGCGGGCATGGGGTCAGGGACGACGCGCATGACATCAGGCGCATCGCCAGCGAGGGCGGCAGGGAGCTCCGCCGCGCCGGGAAACAGCGAGGCGAAGTGACCGTCCGGGCCCATGCCAAGAAAGACGACATCGAGCTTCGGGAAGTCAGCTCGCTGATCGTCCAGATGGAAGAAGCTCGCCTTCGCGCCCTCGTTCTGGAGAAGGGTCTTCCGCACCAGCGTCTCGTTGCTGGCTTCGTGGCCCGGGGGCGTCAGGCGCTCGTCAGCCAGAGTGACCTCGACCTTGGGCCAGTCGACGCTGTTGTCGCGGGAGAGAAGCTCGTAGACCGGCCCCGGCGTGCTGCCGCCTGAGAGTGCAACGCGCGCGACGCCGTTCTTTTCGATGGCGGCTTTGATAGCGGAAGCGAGGTGTTCAGCACACCGCTCGATGAGCGTCACGCGGGTGTCGAAGGTGGTGAGATCATTCATACCAGCTGTGCCCGTTTCTTTCGGTCAGAACATGCTTTGCAGACGGACCATTGGTGCCTGCGCGGTAGGGCTTGGCGCTGACGCCCCGGTCGCTCCATGCCTTGGCGATGGCGTCGATCCATTTCCACGACGCTTCCTGCTCGTCCCGCTGGACGAAGAGGGAGGGGTTGTTGGTCAGTGCATCGAGGATCAGCTGCTCGTAAGCGATGCGCCGGCGGGCGCCATTGTTGCGCTCGACGAGCGACAGGTTCAGCGGAAGTTCTTCGAGCGGCATTCCGTCTGCGGAGATACCGGGCTTCTTGTTCATGATCTGCAGCGTTATGCGCTCTTCAGGCTGAAGGATGATGTGCAGCTCATTGTTGCTCGCATCACCGCCAAAGATCGAGTGCGGCACGGGCTTGAAGGCGATGACCACCTGGGTCTTCCGCTCCGCCATACGCTTGCCGGTCTCGAGGTAGAAGGGAACGCCCGCCCAGCGCCAGTTCTGGATCTCCGCCGCGACGCCGACGTAAGTCTCGGTGTCGGTCTCCTCGTTCTCGACATCGGCCTTGTAGGAGGCGGCTTTGCCGCCGTCCGGGTCGAAGCCCTCCGTATACTGACCCCGAATGGTCTTGGCCTCGACGTTTTCTTCTGTAATCGGAGCGAGGCTGCGAAGGACCTTCACCTTCTCGTTGCGGATGGCTTCAGCGGAAAGGCTTGAAGGCGGCTCCATCGCGACAAGGCACAGGAGCTGAACCAGATGGTTCTGCATCATGTCTCGCATCGCGCCGTACTCGTCGTAATAACCGCCACGACCTTCCGCGCCCAGGGTTTCCGCAATCGAGATCTGGACGCTTTCGATGGTCTCGGAGTTCCAGAGCGGCTCGAAGATCCGGTTGCCGAATCTGAGGGCGATGAGGTTCTGGACCGTCTCCTTGCCAAGATAATGGTCGATACGGAACGTCCGCTCCTCAGAGAAGGACTGGGCGACGGTCTCGTTAATGCGGATGTTACTCTCGAGGTCGTAGCCGATGGGCTTCTCGACGACGCAGCGGTGGGGCGCTTCGGAAAGGCCTTGTGCCTTGAGACCCCGGCAGACCTCGCCGAAGATCGAGGGCGAGGTGGAGAGGTAGAAGACCACCTCCTTGCCCCCGCCATCGGCTCTGATCGCTGCGGCGAGCTCACCATAGCCCTCGGGCGTCGTCACATCGATCGCGAGATAGTGGATGCGCTTGGTAAAGGCTTCCACGACGTCGCTTTGCGCGCCATCGGCCCGCTCGCAGACCATGGCGGCGACTTCCTCGCGGAAGGCCTGCTTCTCCCGCGCCGACCGGGCGCAGGCGATGATGCGTGTCTTCTCTTCGAGATGGCCCTCGGCGTGGAGAAAATAGAGGGATGGGAAGAGCATCCGGCGTGCGAGATCGCCCGTCGCGCCGAAGAGAACGAAGGTATCGGCCATGGCCATGGTGGTCTTAATCCCTACAAGAACAGGGCGGCGGTTCAGCCGCGGAGATTGTCGAGGACGCTGCGCGCGTCATAGCTTTGCGGGCCTTGGGGCTTGTCGCCCTTGCCCAGCGAGATTTCCATCCGGACGGTCACGTCCTCGCCGCCGCCGCCGAGCGGGACATTGATCCCAACGCCGACGCCTGTCCTGCGCGAGCCGGTGGAACCGCCAATGCCGACCGAAGAGCCGCCGCCCGTTCTGCGGCGATCAAGATCGCGGCTGACGACGGTGAAATAGGAGTAGTTGTCCCGAAGCGTGATCTCGGCCGCGCGCCTCAGGGCGCCGTTCTCGGCCACTTCCGCGGAGCGCGCCGTGTAGGTGACGCGGTAGCGGCCTGTCTCAACCCGCTGGTCCGTATAGCCGTATTTGCTACCGTCGGCGGCCTTGTAGGCCCCCGAACTCGCACATGCAGCAAGGAAAAGGACGGTCAGGGCGCTGGCGACGAGACGAAAATGCTTCATGCCTTCCCCATAGGCGCAAAAGCACGGTCGTTCCAAGCGCCGGATGCGGCACGATTCAGCGATTATCCCCCTTGCCAAGCGCCATGACCTTCCTTTAGTCACGCCGCTTCCCGTGGAGAGGTGCCGGAGTGGTCGAACGGGGCGGTCTCGAAAACCGTTGAGCGCGCAAGCGTTCCGAGGGTTCGAATCCCTCTCTCTCCGCCATTTTTAATCTCGCGGGCCAGAGGCCCTCCGATGGGGCGGGCTGGCCGCCCAGCGACCCGTCGGTCGCTTGGGAGGCGAGGTCTGGAGTCTCTCCGTCCATCTCCGCCATTTTCCTGTTTCTTGCGGCAAGCCGGTGCGGTCCCTTCGCGCCGGGCATGTCGACCGGTCTGAGGCGGTGGCGCCGCAGCTTTTTAACCTGATCATTGACCTTGCGCGCGATCCTGAGAGAAGTTTTCTCACGGCTCAGACGGGAGTTTCCAGATGGCTGAGCGCCGGTACTTTTTCTGCGGCATTGGTGGCAGTGGCATGCTGCCCCTCGCGCGCTTCCTTCATGCAGGCGGTGCGGCGGTCGAGGGGTCTGACCGCGCCTTCGACCAGGGCAGGGCGCCCGAGGTCGAAAAGCGCCTGAACGAAGCGGGCATCACGACCTACAAGCAGGACGGCTCAGGCATCAGGTCAGAGGACCAGATCCTCGTCACCTCTTCTGCCGTTGAAGCGATCATCCCCGACGTCGAGGCGGCGCGGGCCATGGGCCTTCGCCATATGATCCGGGCGGAGCTTCTGGCGGAGACCTGCAACGCGGCCACCGTGAGCTGCGGGATTGCAGGCACCAGCGGCAAGTCCACCACGACCGCCATGCTGGCGCATATCCTCACCAAGGCAGGGTGCGCACCTTCGGTCGTGAACGGCGCGCCCATGCTGAACAATCTTGATACGGAAGGCCGTGCCTCTGCCTGGCAACGGGGAGAAGGGCCGTTTATCTGCGAGGTCGACGAAAGCGATGGCTCGATTGCTCGCTATGATCCTTCCGTAGGCGTCGTTCTCAACGTCTCCGAAGACCACAAGCCTATGGCCGAGCTGAAAGAGCTTTTCGGAGGGTTCGCCGAGCGTTCCGGCAAGGTGGTGCTCGGCATCGATAGCGAGCCCGTGCGCGTGATTGCCAAAGCGCTTCCGCCTGGGAAG
Source organism: Parvularcula mediterranea (assembly GCF_013085255.1). GTDB lineage: Bacteria > Pseudomonadota > Alphaproteobacteria > Caulobacterales > Parvularculaceae > Parvularcula > Parvularcula mediterranea. The sequence continues at coordinate 853,155 of NZ_JABFCX010000002.1, read as the reverse complement.
GCGGTCACGGTCTCCCTTGAGGGTGAAGCCGACATCTTCGCGCGGAACGTCGCGCGCACTGCCGGAGGGCTCGAGGCGGACATCGTCGCGGGTGAGGAGACTTCGGCGCTCCGTATGCCGCTTATTGGCGCCTTCAACGTCGGCAATGCGCTGGCGGCGATCGCTGCGGCGCGTGAGCTTGGGGTCTCGGTGGCCGAGGCCTGCGAGGCGCTGTCGGACTTCCGTGGTTCTGCGCGCCGGCTCCAGCAAATCGGGGAAGCCAAGGGCGTGACGGTCATCGATGACTTCGCCCATAATCCCGATAAGATCGCGGCATCCATCCGTGCACTGACACATCACTTCGGGCAGCTCGATATCTATTACCAGCCCCACGGCTATGGGCCCCTCAAGAGCTTCCGGTCTCTTTATGAGGAGGCTTTCGCTTCGGCCCTGAGGTCTGAAGACAGGCTGACGGTTTCGCGCCCTGCATTCTTCGGCGGCACGGTAACCAAGACTGATGATGCGGAGCGCATGGTCGAGGCCATCGCCGCTGCTGGCCGCGATGCGCACTATACGGAGGAGCGTTCCGGCTTCACGCCGAGAGGAGGCGCGGGCTCGGCGCTTGTCGTCATGGGCGCGCGTGACGACAGCCTCACGGTTTTCGCTCATGAGCTCCTTGCACGGGTCGAGCAGGGCTGATGCGGGTCGCGGTCGTTGCCCCCAGCCGTTCGCTGCCTCAGGAGGCAGCCGAAGAGGTCGAGGCGCTCGCCCGGAAGGCGGGTGTCGAGCTCGTCATCGACCCCCGGTGTTTCCTTGCGGAGGGCCATTTTGCCGGAAGCGATCAGGCGCGCGCCGACGCCTTTGTCAGTGCGGCGAACGATCCAAGCTTTGATGCCATATGGTTTGCACGCGGAGGGTATGGCGCTTGCCGGATCCTCGACCGGGTTCTCCCTCAGCTCGGGGAAGCGGCGGAGGCCAAGACTTATCTTGGCTATAGCGATGGCGGCTATCTGCTCGCGGCTCTTGATAGGAATGGCATTGGGCATTCCGTACACGGCTCTATGCTTGGCGACGTTCTTCGTGATGGGGGCGAGAAGGCCATCGAACAGTGCCTGATGTTCCTGTCGAGCGGGCAAGCGGAAGAGCCAGCGGTCGTTCTGAACCTTGCTGTTCTTGCATCGCTCGTGGCGACGCCTTACCTCCCGGACCTCAATGGCCGCACGCTCATCATTGAAGAGGTGGATGAGCATCTCTACGCGATCGACCGCATGCTCTTCACGGCATTTTCCAGCGGGAGGCTGGCTGGCGTGAAGGGGCTGAAGCTCGGCCGGATCAACATGGTGCCCGAGAACGACATCGACTTTGGTCAGACGGCAGAGGAAATTGTCAGGGCCCACTGTGCGTGCGGCGAGATCCCGTTTCTCGGCCACGCGGATGTCGGGCACGACGTAGAGAACAAGGTCGTGCCCTGGCGCTGACGCCTAGCCGTTGCTGACGATGCGGGGCTTGGCGGCGGCGGGATAAAGGCCAGCCAGCCGCCCTGCTGCCTCGCGCAGGCGGTCTTCATCGGCAATCAGGGCGAGGCGCATGTGATCCTCACCAGACGGACCAAAGCCCACGCCGGGGCTTACGGCCACGCCGACCGTCTTGAGTGCATGCTCGGCGAACGCGACAGACCCGCCTTCGAAGTCTTCAGGCAGCGGCATCCAGACGAACATGGTCGCATCGGGTGCAGGCACATCGACCCCGGCGTCGGCGAAGCCTGCTATCAGCGCATCACGACGAGATTCGTACCGTGCACGGACGTCTGCGCCTGCGCTTTCGGAATGGTCGAGGGCGCGGATGGCGGCGTGCTGCATCGGTTCAAAGCCGCCATAGTCGAGATAAGACTTCACCTTGGCCATCGCGCCGATGACGTGGGGGGCGCCGGCTGCAAAGCCCAGGCGCCAGCCAGCCATCGAGAACGTCTTGGACATGGAGGTGAACTCCACGGCGATGTCTTTGGCACCCTCCACCTCGAAGATCGAAGGCGGCGGTGTGTCACCGAAATAGATCTCCGAGTACGCAAGATCAGACAACAGAAGAATGTCGTGCTTCTTCGCGAAAGCCACGGCCTCGCGGTAGAACTCGATGTCCGCTGTGACGGTCAGCGGGTTCGAAGGATAGTTGAGCACCATCGCAATGGGCTTCCGGGGAGCCATACGAATGGCTTCCTCTGCGGCCCGCAGAAGCTCGTCACCCGGATGCGCAGGCAGGCCCGTCACCGCGCCTGACGCCATGATGAAGGCGAACGCGTGGATCGGGTAGCACGGCGCAGGCACGAGCGCGGTATCGCCCGGCGCGGTGATCGTCCGCGCGAGGGTGGCGAAGCCCTCTTTGGAGCCAAGCGTCGCGATGATCTCTGTCTCAGGATCAAGCTTCACGCCGAAGCGCCGCTCATAGTAGCGCGCCTTGGCCTGCCTCAGCTCGAGGATGCCGCGGCTATCCGAATAGCGGTGCGCGTCTTCGCGCTCGACGGCCTCGCTCAGGGCTTCAAGCACCACCCGCGGCGGCTGGAGGTCGGGATTGCCCATGCCGAGGTCGAGAATGTCCTGACCCGCCGCCGCTGCCGCCGCCTTGAGCCTGTTGATTTCGGCGAAGACGTAAGGCGGAAGACCCTCAAGGGCAGGAAAACGGCGCATTGACCTCTCTCTTTCGTAGAAACACCACGCGCAGGAGAGCAAAACTTCGTAAAAATGCTGTCGCTCTTCTGCGATGCAGCAGCTAGGCGCCGGTTCGTCCGCAATGCAAGGAAAAAGCTGGGGTCAGGCCGTTTTGGGGGCCGCCTTCGTGCCCGCAGCGTCTTCGCCCTTGAGGCAGCTGATCACGGTCTTCTTGAGCGCTGCCACGTCGAGCGGTTTCGTCAGGATGCCGCGCATTCCCGCTTTGCGCGCCTCGCCCTGTTCCTCAAGCGAGGCCGAAGCCGTCAGCGCGAAGATCGGGGTGTTGGCATTGGGGCCATGTCCGCTGGAAATGGTTCTTGCCGCATCGATGCCGCCCATTACGGGCATGTAGACATCCATCAGGATAATCCCGAAGGTTTCGGTCCCGGCGAGCTCGATCGCCTCCTGGCCATTCTCCGCAAAGGCGCAGGTGACGCCCAGCTGCTTGAGGATGCACTCCACGAGCTTCCGGTTCGCGACCACGTCGTCGACCACGAGGACCTTCTTTTGGGCAAGCGTGTCATCGACGGTGGCGATAGCGCCTGAGCCCATGGCTGAGCCTGCAGGCGTCGCTGCGCGCTTCGGTGCGGCCTCGCCAGCGACGTTCAGGACCGCCGCGCGAACATTGCGGTCCGTGATCGGCTGCTCGAGGATGATCTCGGCAACGTCCGCGAGGCGCTGGTCGATCAGTCCGTAGGCGATGGTTTTAGAAGCATCGAGGATGCCCTCGACCTGGAGATTGGCGATCCAGGTTCTGGTGTCGTCATGCTCGATGGCGTCGCCAATCAGCACCGCGACGGGGGCGTCCTCTTTGCCCATGACCTCTTTGAGGCCAGCGGCTGCGTCGGCGCGGGTGCGGAAGCAGACGGGCTCTGCGCCTGTGCGTTTCGCCATGTCGACGATGGCTTCGCGGCGTTGGTTGAAGCTGTCGAGGATGAAGACCTTCTGGCCTTCGAGCGGCCTGTCCGCAGGTGCTTCATCCGTGTCCGTCAGAAGCTTCGCGGTGAAGTAGAACGTGCTGCCTTTGCCTTCGATCGAGGAGCAGCCAATGTCGCCACCCATGGCGGCGGTCAGCTCCTTGCAGATGGCAAGGCCAAGGCCGGAGCCCGCCTGCTTGCGCGTCAGCTCGCCATCGATCTGGCTGAAGCGGTCGAAGAGAATGTCGATCTTGTCCTGCGGGATGCCGACGCCCGTGTCGCGCACGGCAAAGTGCAGGGATCCCTCCGCTTCACCGCGGGTAACCTCGAGGAAGACCGCACCCTTTTCGGTGAACTTCACGGCGTTGCCGACAAGATTGAGGAGGATCTGGCGCAGGCGGTCTTCGTCGCCATAGGCCTTGACCGGAACGTCGCTGCCGATCGAGACCACCAGGTCGAGATGCTTCTCCTGCGCCTTGGCGCGGAGGAGTTTCACGGCGTTCTCTGCCGTCACCCGCGGGTCGAAATCGCCCTCACGCAGGTTGAACTTGCCGGCTTCCAGCTGGCTCAGGTCGAGAATATCGTTGATCAGCGTCAGAAGCGACCCTGAGGACTGGTCGATGATTTCCACCTGCTCACGCTGCTCATCGCTGAGGTCGGAGCCGAGAAGGACTTCCGTGAAGCCCAGAATGCCGTTCATTGGCGTGCGGAGCTCATGGCTCATGGTGGCAAGGAAGGCCGACTTCATCCGGTCGGCATCTTCTGCCTTCTCCTTGGCCTCGATGAGGTCCTGCTCCATCTTCTCGCGGCGCTCGATCTCGGTGCTGAGCTGCTCGACGGTGGTGGAAAGCTCGTTGTTGATGCCGGCGACCTTGCGCTGGGTTCGCAGGACAAAGGCCACGACACCAAGCACCAGAAGGATGACAAGGCTGCCGCTCGTGATGATGAACTGCTGGGTCTGTTGACGTTCCTCGACTTCGTTCAGCTTCGCGGCGCTTTCGAGCTTTTCATTGCGCAGGCGCTGGATCGCGAGCTCCTGCTCGGCAAACTGAAATTCAGCACCCAGAAGAGCAAGGTTTGACGAGGCGGCAATGGAAAGCGCTTCGTCCGACAGACGCTTGAAGTGGCGCTGGTGGATGAAGGCTTTCTCCCACTCGCCAACGGCTGCGTAGACGCGCGCGGCGGTTTCGTGGACCTCCTTGAAGGACATAGTCGTCTCGCCAAGGGCAACGCCGTCGAGCGCCTGCTCGATTGAGGCGAGGGCTGACATATCCTGCCCAGCGATCAGCGCGAGATCGGCATCGGTCGCGAGGACGAACCGCGCCCAATGCTTCCCTTCGGGTGTCTGGAGAAGCTTGGCGGCACGGTCCACATGGTCGTGGGAGCGCTGATAACGGCCCGATTCAAGCTCCAGCTGAGCCATGTTCGTCAGCACACGGGCGACAAGGATGTCGCTGCCCATTTCCTCGGCAATCGCGAGGGCCCGGTCGAAGTAGGGACGGGCCTCGTCGTAGCGATCCGTATCCCGAAGGATATTGCCGACATTGTTCTCGATCGACAGGCGGACAATGTCGTCGCCCTGATAGACCTCTGCGGCGCGGCGGAAGAACTCGATCGCCTTGTCGTAGCTTTTGGCGTCCCGGTAGATCGAGCCAAGCGACTGGAGCGCGAGGCTTTCCTTCCGGGCATTGCCAACTTCGACGAAAAGCTCGTGGGCCTCAAAGAAGCTCGTCACGGCGAGCTTGGCCTGGGACAGGCGTCCCGCAAGCCGGCCAAGCGACAGGGTGAGGTCGGCCTTGAGGACAGTTTCGCCCTCGACATTCTCCAAAAGCGCCAGACCTTCGCGAACGGCCTTCAGGCCCTCTTCTGGCTGGCCAACCCGCATGGCGGCTTCGGATTTCAGCCAAAGTGCCGTCGCCATGGCAACGGTCTGCTGCTCGCCAGTCATGCTGGAAGCGATGGCGTAGCTGGCTTCGGCGGCGGTCATGGCCTCGGACGGAGCGCCCATCATGGACGTCTTGGCCGTGGCGATCAGGTCATCGAAGCTCTGCTCAAGCGCGGAAGGCTCGGAGGGCTGCTCCGGAGCCTTCCCTTCAAAAGCGATGGCCGGGCCGAGGGCACACGCAAGGGTGAGCGCGATCACGCAGCGCTTCCCCCGCCGTATGGCTCTCAGTCCGACCATGTGCCTCGTTCCCTCAAGGTCCGCTTAGAAGGTCACCGCAATGCGGGCTCCGGCGGAGAGCTCATTAAAGCGCCCTTGGATATCGACATCGTTAAGGTCGAAGCGAGAATAGACGCCAAGCTGCCAACGATTGTCTTCGGAGCTGACCGAATAGTCGGCCTCGAAGGCGAGATGGCGGGGACCCTGACCCAGTTGCCAGTCGTCGCTGGCGAGACCGGTATCGCCGGTCGTACGGTCGGTGACCTGGACCGAGGTGAAGCGCATGGCACCGTCCTCGACACGCAGCGGCTGGGCGGCCGAGAGGGTCAGGCGGTCACGCTCCGAGAGGAGACGGAAGACGTCCGCCTTCACTTGGAAGGCCGAGCTGTCGAGGCCCTGATCGGCAACGCCAAGGCCACCGTTCGCCGTATCCGTCTCGTTCGTGCGGGCACCCGTGGCGCTGGCAGCGAGGCTGATCCGGCTGGTTAGGTCATAGACGGCCGACATGGTGAGACCCGTGGTCAGGGCGTCTTCGGTCATCGAAAGGGCACCTGCGCCAGCCGAGCCAAGCGCCGAGCGCTCTTCGTTGAGGCTGGTGACAGCCGCACCGACGCGCAGTTTCTCGGTGGCCTGGAAGGCGAGCTCTGCCGTTGCTGCGAGGGCATCGCGGCGGCCGAAGAGAGCATCACCATCCATCTCGAGGCCCGTGCGTTGGTCGACTTGGACCTGCTCCAGCGGCGTGCCGGTGTACCCGAAGGTCATGGTCAGCGCTTTGTCGAGCTCGAAGGACAGGGCTGCGTAGCCGCCACCCGAAGCGAGACCCAGCATCGGGTTCGCGCCGCCGGTGGTGACTTCATAGTCGCTGACGCCATCGAAGCCGTTGACGGTCGAGAGGCCCTGCATCTGGTTGCCGAGACCGGCGACCATGCGGATGCCGCGGTCTTGGCTCGTGAAGGTCAGCATGCCTCCGCCCTGGGTGGTGCCGTCTTGGGTGAACTCAAGCGACCAGAAGTCGTTCGCGGCCAGGGTCTGGGTTGCAGCCATGTGCTGCGAAGACTTGTTGGCCCACTGCATCATCTGGCGCTGCACGTGACGCTGGTAGTTCTCGAAGATGCCCTGCTGGCCGTGAAGGAGGGTCGAGAGCGGAATTTCGAAGTCGCGGAACGTGTCTCCGACGAACTCGTAGGCGTAGATCGATGCGCCCGAGGCTTCCCAGAGATCAAGCTGGCCCGGATCGATCGCAGCGGCTGCGAGGTCCACGGCAGCGGTGTTGTTCCACCCGCTAACGCCATCATCGAGATAGATGACGAGGTCGTTGAAGTTGAGCGGCGACAGGGCCGCTTCGACGTTGAGGAGGCCGTGGCCATAGACTTCGTCGACGCCTGCTTCGCCAAGATCGGTGGCGGTCTGCAGGATGATGTCGGCGGTGGTTTCAGCGTGGCGGTTCATCCAGGGCCAGTAGTCCTGAATGAGCGCGATCGTGCCTGTGACCATCGGTGCTGCGAACGAGGTGCCCGAAGCGCGGGTCGTGCCGCCGGCATTGTCCGAAACGAGGATCAGCTCGCCAGGTGCAACCAGGAAGCGGTCCATCAGGCGCTCACCGACGCCGCAGTCACCGCCGCGAACGTTGATGCAGGCCGTGCCCGGCGTGTTCGAGAAGCTCGAGATCTCACCCGTCAGGCCCACCGAGCCGACAACGAGGAGGCTCTCGTGGCTGATGCCGCGGTGGTCCCAGTCGATGTCGTCGGTCTGAGCAACACCGTCATTACCAGCCGCGGTGACGATGACGACACGACCCTCGACGCTCGACAGGTTCGGCGTGGTCAGCATGTCGGCGATGTCCTGGTGCAGGGTATAGCCCGGGACACCGAGGGACATGTTGATGACGCCAACGCCGCGGTGGGCGAGGTCGCGGACACCTTGCGCAACATCGCTCGCGCTTGCCGTGCCGGTGTGATCGAACGGGTTGTAGGCGTGGACCGTAGCGCCAGGTGCGATACCCATCACACCCTGGCCATCATGGCGAGCGGCCATGATGCTCGCGACTGCAGCGCCGTGGATGCTCGGCGCACCCTCGTGACCGCCAGCCTGCTGGATGTACTCGATCGCGGTTTCTTCTGGGAGAATGCGCGCGTCGATCAGGCCGATGTCGGCACCGACACCCATGCCCTGGTCCTGGGTAATGGACGGGCGCCAGTTGATCATCGGCATCCAGTGATCGACCATGTCGATCCCTGCGGTGGCCATCAGGCTGTCGTAATAGGCGAGGAAAAACTCCGACAGCGTCGCGCCATCGACATTGGCCATGTTCTGCTCACGGCGCAGGTCGATGCCGTACTCGTCGAGCAGGTCCTTGAGCGTGCCGTTCCATTTGCTGCCAAGGGCATCGCCCCAGACCGCTTCAGCCTCGGCGAAGAACGGGTCGAGATAGTTGCGCTCGAAGTCTTCCCACTCGGCCTTGCTGGCACCAGCGTCACGGAGGCGGGTCCACTCAGCGTAGATCTCACCCCATGCCGGACCGGCAGCGGCCCAGTAGTCGCCGATGTTGCGGAGGTTGTCCTCGAACGCGTGGATGTCGCCGAAGAACGGCTGGATGTCGCCCATGAAGGGTTGGATATCGAGGCGGAAGGCCGTCAGGTCGCCCCAGAAGGCATGAAGGTCACCGGCGAAGGGCTGGATATCGACACCCCAGAAAGGCTCGATATTGCCCCAGAGCGGGCTGACGCTGCCGTAGAAAGGCGTGATGTCGCCGAGGAACGGGTGGAAGTCCCGGCCAAAGGCCTGAATGTCACCCATGAACGGCTGCAGGTCCCCCATGAAGGGAGAGATGTCGAGGTAGAAGGCGTGGAAGTCGCCGCTGAACGCCTGGATGTCTCCAAAGCGTGGTTCAAAGCGCGGCTCTTCTGCTTGTGCGAGTGCAGGGCTGGCCACGATGGCGGCGCCGGCGACGGTGGTGAGCAGTGTTTTACGCCACATAGTCATTCCCCTCGGAATTGGTTCGTTCCCGGGGCACAGATTGCGGCGAAGTCTCGTAAAATCGTTCTAATAAACTTGACTAACAGCGGTTAACCTAGAAAGAAATATCTTCGAATTTTCGGTGTATTTCTTGGGTTTTCAGCGTCTGTTCCAAAATAGACCAGAAAATAATCTGTCTCTTTTCGGGAGAAATACTGATATCTGAAAACGTGGCTTTTTCAGAGTCGGGCCGCTAGCCAAGGCCCTGCCTCATTTGCCCGGTTCAAGTACTATCTGAGGCATGATCGGGGCTGTGCTTTGGCTGAGCGCCCGCAAAAAGCCTGCTCTCCCCACATTTTGCCTAGAATGCGGCGTGAAGGCGTCAACGAACGCGTTAAGGGATGGGGGCCGCTTCTTACGGAGGGTCGCTGATGGACACGCGGCCGCAAGGAAATGCTTCGCGTAAAGAGTCGCCACGCCTTTCGCGCGCGAGGCAGACAACAACTTATTCTAGGGGAAGCGGAGGACAGCCCCTGCCGGGGCATTCGCTTCCTTGAAAAGGTCCCCCGGACCTTTTGATCGCGCTTTGCGCGACCGGAAGCGAATGGTGCCGCATGCCGGACTCGAACCAGCGACCTCCTCATTACGAATGAGATGCTCTACCACCTGAGCTAATGCGGCTTGAGGAGGGGCAGCTAGCGCAAGCTTGTCAGCCGCGCAAGCTGCCTCCTTGCTTCTCGGCGGCAGCGACGATCCTGGCGGAAACCGCCTCGATGTCCTTGTCCGTCAGGGTCTCTTTGTTGGGCTGGAGCACCACTTCGATGGCGAGGGAGCGCTGGCCTTCAGGGACGCCCTTGCCGACATAAACGTCGAAGAGGCGGACATCGTCGATCAGCGCCTTATCCGCGCCCTGGATCGCTTTGACCAGATCACTCGCAGGTTTCTCGGCCGGGTAGAGGAAGGCGAAGTCGCGGCGCACGGGCATCAGCTCGGGCAGACCTAAGGCTGGCTTGGTCGCGCCCTTGTTCTTGGCAGGCGGGACGGCATCGAGCTCGACTTCGAAGATCGCAGTGCGACCGGGCAGGTCATAGGCCTTGGCCACAGAGGGGTGGAGCTCACCGAACCTTGCGAGGGTGTTCTTAGGACCAAGCCGCAGCTGCCCCGATCGGGTCGGGTGGTAGCCCGGCAGAGGATCGGAGAAGACCATGAGACGTGACGCAGGTGCGCCGATGGCTTCGAGGACGGAGAGTGCTGCGGCCTTCGCATCGAACACGGAGGGCTCATCGGTGCTGCCTTGCCAGTCGCGGACCCCTGCACCCCAGAGGAGGCCTGTTGCAACCGTGCGCTGGCCCTTCGGTGTGTTGTCCGTATACGCACCGCCTACTTCGAAAAGGCGGACGCTCTCTGCGCCGCGGGCTGCGTTGCGCGAGGCGGCCAGAAGGAGGTTCGGAAGCGGCGTTGGGCGCATCACCGAAAGATCCGACGAAATCGGGTTCAGGAGATGGATCTCCTTCGGCTGCTCAGCGAACCGCGCGGCTCCCTCTTCATCCGTGAACGCCCAGGTCACAGCCTCCATGAGGCCAATCCCTGCGCATGCCCGACGGGCGGCGTCGGCGCGGATCTCCGAAAGCGCAGGCTGGCGACGCGGGGCATCACCGAGACGCGGCAGGACATCCGTAGGCAGATTGTCGAGGCCGTGGACCCTGGCCACTTCCTCGGCAATGTCGGCCTTGCCTTCGACATCAGGGCGCCAGGTCGGGACTTTCACGTCCCAGGTGCCGCCGCGGGAGACCTCGAAACCGAGGGCCGAGAGGATTTCCTCCTGACGGCTTTCGGGCACGTCCATGCCGGTCAGGCGCGTGACTTCCGCAGGTGGATAGCTGACCGTCTTTTCCTCGACCGGCGGGGTGCCGGCGATGGTGATGGAGGAAGCTTCGCCGCCGCAAGTCTCGAGGATCATGGCGGCTGCGCGCTTCAGGCCATCCTCGATCGACGCAGGGTCGATGCCCCGCTCGAAGCGGTAGCGCGCGTCGGACGTCAGGCTCAGCTTGCGGCCGGTCTTGGCGATCGTCAGCGGGTCGAAATAGGCGCTCTCGATCAGAACATCCGTGGTCGTCTCATCGCAGCCCGAAGACGTGCCGCCCATGATGCCGCCAAGGCCGAGAACGTTTTCGTCGTCAGCAATGACGCACATGGTCTCGTCGACGGCGTACTCCTTGTCGTTGAGGGCCTCGAAGCTCTCACCAACCTTGCCCATGCGGGCGTGGACACCGCCGTTGAGCTTCTTGATGTCATAGACGTGGAGCGGGCGGGCGGCGTCATAGGACAGGAAGTTCGTCACATCGACGAGCATGTTGATGGGCCGAAGGCCAATCGCCTTGAGCCGCTGCTGCAGCCATTCAGGGGACGGACCGTTCTTGAGGCCGCGGATCGTCAGTGCGCCGAATGCTGGGCAGGCGTCCGGCGCTTCCGTGATCACCGTCACAGGCTGGTCGAAGGAAGCCTCGACCTCAGGGACTTCTAAGGGCTTCAGCGTACCGAGGCCTTCCGCCGCGAGGTCGCGGGCGATGGCGCGGACGCCGTTCGTGTCCGGACGGTTTGGCGTGACTTCGAAATCGATGACCGGATCGAGCGGCCCCACGACATCGGCGAGCGGGGTGCCGACCTCGGCCTCGGGCAGCTCCATGATGCCGTCATGATCGTCGCCGAGCTCCAGCTCACGGCTTGAGCACATCATGCCGAAGCTCTCGACGCCGCGGATCTTCGCCTTGGACAGCGTCACGTCGATGCCGGGAATGTAGGCACCCACCGGGGCATAGGCGACGCGGATGCCTTCGCGGGCATTGGGCGCACCGCAGACGATCTGCATCTCGCCGTCCTTCGTATCGACCTTGCAGACGCGCAGGCGATCAGCATCCGGATGAGGCTCGGCATGCTTGACGTAGCCAACGGTGACGGGCGCGAGGGCCTCTGACGGATCGATGACTTCCTCCACTTCGAGGCCGACCTTGACCATCGTCTCGATGATTTGATCGAGGGAGGCGTCCGTGTCGAGATGATCCTTGAGCCAGCTCAGCGTGAATTTCATTCGGATTTCTCCGCAGGGATAGGGGTCGGGCGGCCAAGGTCGTCCAGGGCCACGAAGGTGAAGTCGGCCTCGGTCACTTTTTCGAGGCGGAAAGTGCCCTTCCGCTCGACCCAGGCTTCGACCTTGATCGTAATGGAGGTCTTCCCCTCACGGACGATCCGGCAATAACAGTTGAAGACGTCGCCGACGCGCACGGGGCGGACGAAGTGCATCGAGTCCACGGCAACCGTGGCCACGCGCGACTTGGCACGGCGGACGGCGAGAACGGAGGAGCCGAGGTCCATCTGGCTCATCACCCATCCGCCGAAGACATCGCCAGCTGAGTTGAGGTCCGCCGGCATAGGCTGGACCCGGACGGTCAGCTCGCCTTCAGGTTTCTCTTCGGACATCTCAGACCTCGTGCGGCTGGAAGCCGTAATGCTCGATCCAGCGCTGGTCGCCGGAGAAGAAGGGGCGGAGGTCCGGGATGCCGTATTTCAGCATGGCGAGGCGATCGACGCCCATGCCGAACGCGAAGCCCTGATATTCGTCAGGGTCCAGACCACAGGCTTTCAGCACGTTCGGATGCACCATGCCGCAGCCGAGGATCTCCATCCAATCCTCGCCCTGGCCGATCTTCACCACTGCGCCGTCGCGCTCATAGCCGACATCCATCTCGGCCGAAGGCTCCGTGAACGGAAAGAAGTGGGGGCGGAAGCGGGTCTTGAGCTGCTTCACATCGAAGAACTCGCGGCAGAACGCTTCGAGCGTGCCCTTGAGGTGGCCCATGTGGGTCTCTTTGTCGATGACGAGGCCTTCGACCTGGTGGAACATCGGCGTGTGGGTCTGGTCACTGTCGCAGCGGAAGGTGCGGCCAGGCGCGATAACGCGAATCGGCGGTTTCTCTTCCATCATGGTGCGGACCTGCACCGGAGAGGTGTGTGTGCGGAGGACCATCTTCTCGCCGCCTTCCTTGGGCGGGAAGAAGAAGGTGTCGTGCATTTCGCGCGCCGGGTGCTCTGGCGGGAAGTTCAGCGCCGTGAAATTGTGGAAGTCGTCCTCAATGTCCGGCCCTTCCCGGACCTCGAAGCCCATGGCGGCGAAGATTTCCGCGACCTCCGCGAAGACCTTGGTGATCGGGTGCAACTTGCCGACCTGCTGAGGAGCGACGGGGAGGGAGACATCGACCCGCTCGGCCTCGAGCTTCTCGGCCAGCGCAGCCTCTTCCAGCACCACTTTGCGCGCGCCAATGGCGTCAGCGATCCGGGCTTTGAGGCCGTTGAGGGCAGGGCCTGCGACCTGGCGCTCCTCAGGGCTCATCTTCCCGAGGGTCTTCATCTTCTCCGAGACGACGCCCTTCTTGCCCAGTGCCGAGACCCGCACATCCTCAAGGGTTCGCTCGTCTTCAGCAGCGGCGATCTTCGCGTTCAGCTCCTCCTCGAGGGAGGCAATATCGGCTTCGAGTGTCATGGCGGTCTTCGGGTTATGGCGTCGGCGTTCGGCCGCGTATGCCAGCGCCACCGCCCCGCTTCAACAGGCGATGACGCCAGAGCGCCGCAGGCCCGTCTCACCTTTCCTTAGGGTTTAGCTGTTCAACTTAAGGTTGTTGAGCCGGAACAGTTGCATGCCCGCCTTTCTCACCAATCCCGACACCCTCTGGCGCCGCTATGTCGTGGCGCTCGGCCTCATTGCCGTCCTTCTGTCGATCAGCCACGGGCTGTCGATCTATTCGATCAAAGCCGGAGAAGAGCAGGCAGCTCTCATCAACATGAGTGGGCGGCAGCGTATGCTGCAGCAGCGGATCCTCAGCCTCGTCCTTCGGGAGAGCCGCAACGGCGTCTCTCCTGCCGAGGCGCAGGCCCTCGACGAGGCGGTCGCGCTTTTCGAGCGGTCTCACAACGCGCTCAGCACCGGCGGTGACCTCGGCTTGAGCCTTGAGGGCGCGGCGGAGAGGCGAACCATCTATTTCTCGGGCTCTCCGTCCCTCGATCAGGAGGTCAAGGCTTTCCTCGACGACGTCTTCGCGGCGCGACAGCCTCTTTCCCGGAGGCGGAGCGCCGCGCTTGGTCGCCTCAGCAACATCGAGCGGACCGATGCCTTGCTGACGCGGCTCGACGGTGTGGTCAGGACGCTGCAGTCCCGTGCCGATGCCCGGGTGGATCAGCTGGCCCTCATCAGCAACCTGACCTTTGCTCTGGCCCTTCTCATCCTGGCGATCGAATGGATGACGATCTTTCGCCCGGCCCAGCGGGCAGTCACGAGTACCCTTGCCGCCCACCGCGCCACCGAGGCGAAGCTCAAGCGGGCCGATGAAGAGCTCCGCCGGGTCCTGGCTTCCGAGGAGGCCTCGCGGGCCAAGGTGGAGAGCCTCCTGCGTGCAAGGACGGACCTCTTCGCAAATCTCGGCCATGACATGCGGACCCCGCTGACGGTCCTGACGGGCTATCTCGACCTTCTCATGAACCAGGATCTTCGCCCTGATCAGGAGCGGCTGCTTGGCCTTGCCAGGAACGCGAGCAAGCAGGTGGCTGGCCTCGTCGATGACATTCTCGATCTCGAGCGGCTGCAGGAGGGGATGCTGACCCTGTCACCCGTCGCCTGCGATGTGCGCGGGTTCGCCGAACGCTGCGCTGACTTCTTTGCGGCTAAGGCGGAAGCCAAGGGGCTGGAGCTTATCGCCCGGGTCGACGAGGAGATGCCGCCGCAACTCTTCCTCGACGAAGGCCGCCTGCAGCAGATCGCCAACAACCTGATCGGCAACGCGGTGAAGTTCACCAAGGGGGGTCAGGTCACCCTTTCCATCGGTATCGAAAGCGATGGCTTCTTCCATGTCAAAGTCGCCGACACCGGGCCCGGCATCACGCCGGAGGATGCAAGGCGTCTCTTCGAGCGCTTCGAGCAATCCTCGCCGGAGGTCACCTCCGTCCACGGAGGGTCTGGCCTCGGCCTCGCCATCTGCCGGGAGCTTTCAGAGCTGATGGGCGGTTGGATGAAGCTCGACAGCGAGGTGGGTGAGGGGAGCACCTTCACCCTCGTCCTGCCTTTGACCCCTGTGCCGGAGGAGGAAGCTCCAAGGCCCGAAACGCGTCAGGCTGCCGGCGGCTAGGATCTAAAAGACCGGAATGGGGACCTCGTCCAGATTGTTCTCGACATTGATGGTCCGGCAGTCCGGCTTGCGGACATATTCGGCATAGACAACGCCCACCGTGCTCCTTGGCTTGATGGCGGCGAAGAGCGGCGCGGGATTGCAGTAGGCGAAGCGGATGACCTCATCGGACTGCCAGCTCACGTCGAGGGGAAAGGTCTCAGGATCACCGTTCCAGGTGACAAGAAGGCCGTAATAGCCGTCGGGGCTCAACAGCTCACCCGGCGCCACAACCGCAATGGACGCGAAATCGCCCCGCTTCGCGACGAGAAGGTCGCGCTCTCCAGTCGAGGAGGGGATCCTGAAAACCTCTTCGATGGTGATGGGCTCAGACGCCCTCTCGATCCAGATTTCGAATGCGTCTTCCTCAAGCCAGATGTCTGTCTCGAGGACCCCCGGCGAAGGTAAGCACCGCTACGACAAGGCTGGCTAGCGTGAGAAGAAATCCGACAGGCGCGAAGACCCATTTCCAGAGTATGCCCATCAGACCTGCCCCAACTGCCCGAAGCCAAGGCTAGCACAGGTGCGGCGACGAAAAAGCCCGCCTGGCTGGGCCAGACGGGCTTCGTTGTTCTACTGCTCGAAAGCTCGCCCTTAGGCGGCGAGGGCTTTCTTCGCCTGCTCGGCAATCGCTTCGAAAGCCTGGGGCTCACGGGCTGCGATGTCGGCGAGCATCTTGCGATCGACTTCAATGCCGGCCTTGGTCAGGCCGTTGATGAAGGTCGAGTAGGTCATGCCGTGAAGGCGTGCCGCAGCATTGATCCGCTGGATCCACAGCTTGCGAAACTCGCGCTTGCGGTTCTTGCGGTCGCGATAGGCGTACTGACCGGCCTTCTCCACTGCCTGGTTGGCAATGCGGAAGGTGTTCTTCCGGCGGCCATAGTAACCCTTGGCAGCCTTGATGATCTTGCGGTGACGGGCGTGGGACGCGGGGCCCCCTTTGACGCGTGACATGTCTCAGAGCCTCCTTAGCGTGCGTACGGCATGTACTTTTTGACGATGGTCTGATCGCACTTGGCCATCGGTTCCATGCCCCGCTTCTGGCGGATCTGCTTGTTCGTGCGTTTGATCATGCCGTGGCGCTTACCGGTCGAGCCAGCCATGATCTTGCCGGTGCCGGTCACCTTGAAGCGCTTCTTGGCGCCCGACTTGGTCTTCATCTTGGGCATTTTCATCTCCTTGACTTCAGGCGCGCCGAGGCAATGCCGTGGGCCAGGCACGCGCGGGAAGAGCGGCATAGAGCAGAAGGAGCAGGGAGAGTCTAGGCCTCTCGCCTACTTCAGCACCGGCAGGACGAAGGTCGCGCCGAGGACGAGGATCAGGAGGGTGACGATGGCGAGGGCGAAGTTCCTGCGCCTGTGTTCGACATCATCCTCGGGCTTGGAAAAGGCGAAGAGGCAGACCGGGATCAGGGCTGCGTTGGTGACGAGCACGAACCACATGAAGCCTGAATTCGGGAAAGCATCAGAGAAGCTGACGGCATCGCCTGCGATCTGCTGGGCGATCAAGGGCAGGCCGACGGCGAGGTCGATCGAGACCACGATGCCGACGAATGCCTTGGCGATGTCTTCCGCCGTGTCGATCACCGTTCGGGTCATCCGCGTTGACGAGCGGACCAGCGCAAAACCGTACTCCCGGCCCGCGATGAGGCCCAGGAAGACCCAAGTCGTCGACATTGGGATGTCCGAAAGCTCTTTGAAGAAGAACAGGAGCGAGGCGTAGATGAAGTCGATGATCGTCGCTGAGCGGATGTCCACGACGTTGGTCTTGGTCCGCAGGATCCGCTGAACCGGACCACCCGCATTGGCGAAGGTGATGAGCAGGAAGAACAGGATGATGCCCATCGCCATGAAGCCCTGCACCGCCGAAAGCTCCCGCGGCAGGAAGACGAAGATGTTGGCGAAGTCCTGGATCAGCCATACGGCCCAGAGATACCCGGTCGTGGCCCATTGGGTGACCACCCAATAAAGGCCACGCGACCGCGTGAAGGCGAGGAAAATCGCTGCCGCCTCGACGACGACCGAGATGCCGATGCCCGTCCACATGACGTTGGGCTCTTCGATGGTGCCGAAGAGGTGATACTGGGCGAGGAAGAAGGCGCTGCCGACCGCACCAATCAGGCCGATGGGGACGAAGCTGTCGAGTTCGGAGTTCTCGAACCATTTCTCGAGGGTCCGGCCGATCACCACCCAGACGCCAAGGCCAATCGCAAAAGCCAGCGCGTAGCCGATCAGCGACTTCTCGATCATCGAGCCGAGCCCAGCGACGGTCGCAAAGATCGTCAGCACCATGAAGCTCGTGGAGACTGGAATGCCGAGGCGGGTGATCAGCACCAGCATCAGGGGCGGCAGGCAGTGGTACCACTCGATCGCGATGGGCGGATACTTCGCCGTGTTGGCAAGGCGGCCATAGGAAGGGTCGCCGCCATTGACGATCCAGCCATAGGTGAAGGTCGCAACGAGAATTGCGCCAGCAAAGCCGAACAGCACCGTCCAGTGACGCGAGCGGTTCGAGTTGATGAACGTGCCGAGGGTCTGCAGCGCGTCGTTCCCGACGACTGCGTAGGCCGCGAAGCTAAAACCAATGATCGCCCAGATTTCGAGACCCAGCATGTCAGCGCCTTCCTTGCTGCCCTCGCGCTTAGGGAAGGAGCGCGACGCTTTTGTGACGCACTAACGCTTCTTGGGCGCGCGGAGGAAGACGTAAAATGCGCCGGCCCCGCCGTGGCGCTGGTGAGCTTGCCGGACAGAAGAAACTGCGCCGCCGAAATGGCCCATCTCGATCCCTTGAAGAAAGCGCTTCTTGAGGACCCCGCGGCCCTGCTCGCCTTCCTTTGAGCCCTTACCGGTGATCACGAGGAGGACCCTGTGCCCCAGAAGCGCAGCGCGGGTGATGAAGGCGGTGGTCCGCTTATCGGCCTCGGTCTGCCTCAGGCCGTGAAGGTCGAGGACAGCGTCGATAGGCAGGCGCCCCCGCGCGACGAGCTTTTCCCGCTGGGGGTCGGCTGGCTGGAGCGGTGAGCGCCTTGGCATGACGGGCGCGACCCTGGTCTCGCCGCGGATCGGGTTCGGCGCGGGCAGGGCGAGGTCAGGCTCTTTCGTTTCAGGCAGGCCGGGGATCTTGCGCTCAGGCAAAGGCGCGACAGTGCGCGCCACGGAGTTCCAGAGCTTGCGCTCCGTACCCGTCAGATCCCGGCCCTTCCTCATACTCCGGCGTCTTCGCCAGGCAGGCGGACTGTCTTCGGGATGAGGACTGTGATCGCTGTTTCAAGCTTGAGGCGACCTGCGGTCTCGCCGGCCTCGTCACCGCGGCCAAGGAAGAGGTCGACACGGCCCGGCCCCCTGATCGCGCCGCCCGTGTCCTGGGCGATGGTGAGGCGATTAAGCTCGATGACCTCGTCAGCGCCCTGAAGGAAGACGGGCGCACCCAAGGGGATGCGGGTCCTGTCTACGGCCACAGAAACATCTGTGGTCAGAGGAACGGCAGCCGTGCCCAGCGGGCCTTCGTCGCCGGAGGCTTCACCCCGGTCGATGAAGAAGACATAGCTGGGGTTGGTTGCCCTGACCCGCGCTGCTTCCTCGGGGGACGCGTCCGCCAGCCATTGTCGGATTGACTGCATCGTCACCTCTTCGAGGGGCATGTGCCCTTCCTCGACGAGGGTCTTGCCGATGGCTTTGTAGGGGTGTCCGTTCTGGGCTGCGTAACCGATGCGCCGGGCCTTCTCGCCGAAATCGAGGACGCCGGAGCCCTGGATCTGGAGGAAGAACAGGTCATCAGGTTGCATGTAGCCGAGGACCGGAACATCCGAGGGCGGAGCGATGTCGATTTCCTCGCGGTCCGCATAAGGGACAAGCCGACCATTCTCGACCCGGCCAGCAATGCGGCGGCCACTGAGGTCATCCCGGAAGCTGCCAAGGTCCACGGCAACGAGGTCATCGGGCCTCGCGAGCACCGGCGCGGTGAAGGGTGCGCTAGCATCGGTCCGTGCATTGAAGACTGGTTCAAAATAGCCTGTGACCAGTCCTTCGCCGCCTTCGAGCTTCACGGCATCAAAGCGCGTCTCGAAATAGGTGCGAGCCTCTTCTTCGGTCGTGAGTGTAGCCGCCTCGTCACAGACAGGCTGCCAGTCGGCATTGGTGCCGAGTGACGGCGTCTTCTCGGTCAGCCAGTGGCAGCTCGACACCATGACCCGCGCGGCAGGAAGAAGATCAGCAGACTGAAAACCGCTGATCTCGGAAACAGGCATCCGCTCGAAAGGCGGCGGCTCGCGGCCCGGCATCGAGCAGGACGCGGCGACGGCCGCAAGGAGAAAAGCTCTTCTCACGGATGGTCTCCTCTTCAGAAAGAAAGGCGTCAGCCGGTGGCGACGAGGGTCCAGTTGGGATCGTTCGAGCGCGCAGGTTTAGCGAAGGTCCAGCGGTCGGTGACAGTGATCACCTGCTCGCGGCTGCCCTCGACGACCTCATCGTCGGCACCCAGAACAGCGCGGACTTGCTCAGACTTGAAGGCGACCTCGGCGCGCAGCTCTTCATCGCTCTTTTCGAGCGAGACGACGTCAGGCTTCTCGACGCCGACAAAGGTCAGCTCCACCGATTGGCCAGCCTGCTGACGCCCGTCGATGGCGACCTCGAAGCTCTTGGCTACCTCGGGATCGAGGAAAGCCCGAACGTCGGAGATATCGCCAGCCGAGTAGGCCTCGACGATCATCTCATAGGCAGCCGATGCGCCCTCGAGGAACGATTTGGGCTCGAAGTCAGGAATATGCTCGCGCGCCGTCTGGGCCCAGGCGGGAAGGTCCTCGCGCGGAGTGACCGTAGCCTGCTCCTCAGGGGCGCGCTCCTCGTCCACGTCGTTCGACGGAACAGGGCGCAGCACGGGGCGCTCATGCTCATCAGGCTCATGCCCGCCGCGGGTGCCGAGCACGTTGAACAGCCTGTAGCTCAGGAACAGAGCGAGCGCGGCGAAGATGATGAGCGTCAAATCCATACCGGTCCTGGTGGCTTGAGAACGAGACCAGCATAGCGGCCTCACCTTGAAACACATATGAACAACAGGCGTTCTCGCCACCCGCTGCGCGCCTGTCGCGCAGCATTGGGGATGAACGTTCCTCAACCTCTTTGCAAGGCGACCAGAATGCCCCACCTGTTGGCGAGCAAAGGAGGCCCCTCTTGGCCCTGATTTTCTTCGTCGCCCTCGTGCTCATGCCGATCATCGAGATCACGCTTCTTATCCAGGGAGCGATGGCCTTCGGGATCATTCCTGTCATCGGGCTGACCATCGGCACGGCTGCGCTCGGCACCTTCCTGATCAAGCGGCAGGGGCTCTCGACCATGAACCAGCTCCGCGCTGACATGGCGGCGGGGCAGCCCCCGGTCGCATCGGTGGTCGATGGAGCAGCGCTTCTCGTGGCGGCGCCGCTTCTCCTGACGCCGGGCTTTGTTACCGACGGGATCGGCTTCCTCCTGCTCGTGCCTCCGCTGAGGCACGCAGCGGCCCGTTACGCCTTGCGGCGCCTCAAGCGCGCCCAGGAAAACGGCAAGGTGATCATCATCAACCGCTAGCCTCGGCGGCTTCGGTCGGCAGGTCAGGGGCGCAGGTCTTGCCGTTCCCCGCCCCCGCGTGTAGCCCGCCGCTTTGCAACGATTTCCCGCGTGGAGCCTCCATGTCCGAGACGCCTCAAGAGCCTCAACCTCAACCCCAGCCTGCCGAAGGCGGCCAGCCTTCGATGCGGGTCCTGACCCAGTACCTGAAGGACCTGTCCTTCGAGAGCCCGGCGGCTCCGGCCAGCCTCGGCCAGAACCTCGCCGCGCCGCAGATGGAAGTCTCGGTGGACGTGAACGGCCGGGCCCTCGGCCAGAACCGTTTCGAGGTCGAGCTCAGCTGCTCCGCCACGGCACGCCGCGACGGCAACATCATCTATGTCTGCGAAGTGAACTATGCGGGCCTGTTCCTGATCGAGAACGTCCCCGAGGATCGTCTCGAGCCGCTCCTGCTCGTCGACGCGCCGCACATGCTGTTCCCGTTCGTGCGTCAGATCGTGGCCCAGTCGAGCCGTGACGGCGGCTTCCAGCCGCTGCTCCTCGAGCCGCTCGACTTCCTTGGGATGTACCAGCACCAGCGCATGCAGCGTCAGGGTCAAGCCCCGCAGGCTGCGCCTGGCGTCACCACCGGTCCGGCACCGGAAGGTCCAGCCGAAGCCTAAGGCCTCGGCCTATCAAGCGGTCAGTCGGCGGTCTCCGCCGACTCGACACCCTTGGCCTTGTTGAGGATGGCGCAGAGAAGCTTCTCCTTCGGGATCAGCCTTGCGGCCTCCTCCACTTCGCCGAAGGCCGACTGACCGGCCTCAGCGACCAGCACCACACCGTCAAGCTCGGGCATGATCGTCAGAACGTCGTCCGAGCCAAGGATCGGCGGCAGGTTCACCACCACCACCGTGTTCGGCCCTACGTCCCGGAATGCTCCGAGGGCGTGACCGAGGCGTTTGGATGCCAGAAGCTCGGCGCTCTGCGACGTCGCCCTGTCCGACAGGAACAGCAGGAGATTGCTGCCTGCCACGCGGGTCAGATAGTCCTCAGCCCGGCCTTCGCCGCGGAAGAAGCCGATGCCCGAACGGAAGTCGCGCGCATCGAGATAGCCTGCGAGCAGAGGCCTCTGAAGGTTGAGGTCCGCCAGCACCGTTGTCTGCTCAGGCCGGCGCGCACAGGCGCGGGCCAGGTGGATCGAGCAGACCGTCTTGCCGTTCCGTGCGGTCGGCGAGGTGATGCCGACGATCTGGCCGCCACTGTCTTTGAGGCGCTGGAGAACGTTCGTCCTGACGATCCGGAAGGCGCTGTCGAACGCAGTCCGCTGGCCGGGGCCCATGCCGAAGCGCTCTTCGAAGCGGGCAAAGTCGGCATCGGAGTGCGGGAAGCGGGACAGGTCGCCGGAGCGGTCCGAGGCCCTGCGGCGCGGCTTGGCGTCGCCGAAGCCCGTCGCCGGGATGACCTTGCCGGTCTCGCGGCGCTCCGCGGCGGCTGAGAGATCAGGCGCAGGCGGCGTCGGCGCGTTGATGGCGCCGAAGTCGGGCCTTGCGATCTTGGCCATCGCTTCTTCGAGCGGGCTCTGGCTCGCCGGTTTATCGCTGCTCATATCGTCCATCCCATGCCGGCCCCTCTGCCGGTCGTGCTGGAGTGATCACATGCGGCGCTCATCAGACGAGCACCTTGTAGGCGAGGAAGGCGCAGGCTGCCGTCAGCAGGATCGACAGCGCCACGAGGGCGATGAGGACCATGCGGCGGAACTTCTGCTCTTCTTCGTCAATGATTTCGGGGACCTCGACCACGGTCACACCGGGCAGGGACTGGCCAAGCTGGCGCCCTGAATCGATGCGGGGGAAGAGGAAGATCGGGAGAAGCCCGAGGGCACCTGCGATACCGCCAGCGACACCGGCGATCATGACCGCAGCTTGCGGCTTGTTCGGCGAGGTCGGCACGTCAGGCATGACCGGGCTCTCGAGGATCTCGACCCGCTCGGCCTTCTGTTGCTCTTCGAGGTTCTCCGAACGCTCGGCCTCGGCCAGCTTGTCCACGGACTCGTCGAGGGCGCGGATAATCCGGCTCTCATCGCTCTTGAGAGCGCCGATCTGGGCGGCGACAGCAGGCATCTGGACAAGACGGCCTTCGACCTCATCAAGCTCGGTACGAAGGCTCTCAAGGCGCTCGGTGTAAACCCGCAGGCGCTGGAGGATCGTTGCTTCGTTGGTTTCGAACTGGAGGCGGGCGAGGCTCTGGTCACCACCGGTGCGGCGCACCTCGGCAAGCTGCTGGGTGACGCGGTCGCGGCGCTCACGCATCTCTTGGAGCTCGCGTGTCGAAAGACCCTCGCGGTTGGCGATACGGCCGTTGAGGTCTGCGAGGATCTCGTTGGCGCGCGCGACATAGGCATCGGGATCGAGCCGGGCTTCAAGGTCGAGGACCTCAGCCTGCACGCGGATCACTTCAGGGTAGCTGTCGGTATACTGGCTGCGCAGCGCGGAGAGCTGACGGCGCTTCTCGCGCAGGGTCACGCGCTCGAGGTCACCACGCTCATTGGCATCGATGATGAGAGGCTGCTGCATGCGCACCAGGCTGAGCTCGGCGTTGCTGGCTTCGATCCGCTCCTCGGCGCGGTCGATCTCCTGGGTCAGGCGCTGGACGAGCGACAGGGTCAGGTCTGCGGCGTCCGGGGTGAGGCCTGGGTTCTCCTCGCGGACGGCGGCGATCTCCTGGCGGACATCGGCAAGCTGGCGGCGGAGATCGCGGGCTTCGTCGCGGAAGAAGACCGCGGTGCCTTCGGCGGCTTCGATCCGGCTTTCGACGTTCTGGTCGAGGAAGTCGGTGACGAGCTGGTTCGCGACACGGAACGCGGTGCGCGGGTTTTCATGCACGAAGCCGATTTCGAAGGTGATGGTGGTGGGCTGGTTGCGACGGCGGGTCGAGACTTTCTCGATCGAGATCCTGATGTCGTTGCGGACATCGGCCACCTGCGCCGAGAAAGGCTGTTTCGACTGGCGGTCGAAGAGGTCGAATTGCTGGGCGAGAGCGATGACATTGTCCCGGGCCCGGACCTGCTGCTTGATCGTCTCAAGGCGATCCTGGGCGAGGGCCTGGATCGCGGACTGAACAAGGGTCTCGGAAACCTGCTGGTCAGCAACGATCAGGGTCGCTTTCGACTGGTAACGCGCAGGCACTTCATTGAGGGCCACGAGGCCCACAGCCAGCATGATCGTGAACGGGATAAAGACCCAGAAGAAGCGGCGGAGGCCGATCCTGATCAGGTCATTGATGCTGTAGCGTTCCATTCTACGGTCTCACTTCACGAGGGTGCGCGGTCCCACTATGGGCCCACCTCGCCTTATGCTTGCAATCGCCATGCCGTATCCCCCTCTAAGAGGTAGAGCCAAGGGGTTTCCCTCATGCTCTGGCCTAGCGCCCAATCCCCCACAGATCAGGCATTCCTCGCTAAGATCAGACTAACGCGAAAAGACGCGAAGCACAGCCAGAAACCGCAGTTTACAAGTCCCAAGGGAAAGATTTCGCTCACTTGTGATGGAAAACCAAAGAAAAAGCCGCCCGAGAGCCGGGCGGCTTTGTTTCTCAAACATCTAGGGCGTGCGCTTCGCCTAGCTTTGCACCCTGACGGACCCGCCGCTGGAGTCCCGGGAGTCGATCTTGTCGGGATTGCCCCGGACCGTGACGTCAGCGCCGCTCGATGCCTTGGCATTGACGCTGCCCGTGGCCGTCACTTCGATGTCCGCACCGCTCGATGCGCGTGCGGTGACCTCTTTGCAGACGAGGTCGAAGGCTTCGATATCCGAGCCCGAAGAGGCCTCGGCATCGAGTTCGTCACAGGTGCCCGATGCCACGATGTCCGAGCCTGCGCTTGAATCGAGATAGATGACGCCGCCGGAAATGCCTTCAATGAAGAGGTCCGATCCAGCCTTGGACTCACCGCCTTCGAACGACGGCATGGTCACCCGGTAGACGAGCTTGGCCGAGCGGCCGAGATTCATGCCCTTCCAGCCTTCGCGGCTGAGGGTCAGCGTGTCACCGCTCTTGGAAACGCGCGCCTGATCGGGGTCGCCCTTGGTCTCCATGGTGACGGAGAACGCCGAGCCGACCGCGACATAGACATCGACGCCGGCGGTCGCGACGACTTTGGTGAAGCCCGTCTCATCGAACGTCACTTCTTCTGCGGAAGCCTGACTGGACACCGCAAGCAAAGCGGCTGCGCTGACGCCAAGAGCACTGAGGGTCTTCATGGTGTTTCCTCTCCCTTTATCGAGACTCAACAATGGGAATGGCCAGAAGACCCTTCAATGAAACCAAACATGGACTTTCTGTAATGTTCAGTTCGTGCCTCAGGTTCAGCCGAAGCGCTTGCTCGCAACCGCGCCATCCTTCGACGCTTCTGCCGAGAGGATGAGGCTGCCGCCATTTTTCAGCGTGTAGGCCATCGCAACCGACCGATCCATCAGGCCTTGATTAGGCGCTGAAGACACGTCCATCAGCTCATCTTCGCCTTCCGTCAGGCCGAGCCTCTCGGGCGAAATGATCAGCGTCTCGATCTGGCCGCGCAGGCTCGCGGTGCGGATATCGTTGATCCCCCGGATCGGGTCGGAGAGGTCGAGATTGTCGAGCTCGTCCTTGATCCCGGCTTCGGCTTCTTCGCTGAGGATCGCGTAGGCTTTCGAGAGAAGCTCGTCCTGATCGAGGCCTTCGCCGGCAGCATGGATCTCCCGGTCGAGAAGGCTCTGGTGGCTGAAGGTCTCGCGGAAATGGCCGCACCGGGCGGGGCCGCCTGCGATGATCAGCGTGTCCTGATCCTTCACCCGGTCGGCGATCTGGTTGCCGAAGGCGGTGAGGACATTTTGGATGTCGTCCTTCTTCACGTCTTCCGTCGCGGAACCAAGAGCGTGGAACTTGGCCGGGGCGCCTGAGCGCTTCACCGAGCCTGACGAATGCCAGATCACGGCGCCCATGGGCTCGGTGATCTTCATCTGCTCAGAAAGGGTCATGACCTCCGAAGGGGTCCGGTCCTCGATCACGCCGTCGGTCACCTGGAAGAGCCTTGGGTCCTCGACGTCCAGGGCCGCCAGCCAGAAGCGGCGGCTTTCCTGTGCATCGGCAAGGACAGCAGCGGTGAGGGGCGCGCTATCGAAGGAAAGCTGCGGCTCGGGACGCCTCTGCAGGGCGAAGTAGCGGGTGTTCTCGCCGTCGCTGAAGACCGCGAAGCCGCCCGGCGGCAGGTCGGAGCGCGAGAGGCTGGTGACGATGCCGGACACGGCTTCGCGCTGGGCCTTTGGCGCCAGGTCCTCATTATCGAGGGCGCTCAAAAGGTTCTTCTTGATGAGATCCCACTTCTCCTGGTTCCCATCGACATCGGGGGTGGGAAAGAGGAGGGAGAGTGTCCGAGCTTCGGGAAGCTCGCCGTTTGGCTTGGGATCGGGCAGGAACGGCGTGAGCTGCTCGATGACATCTTCGCGCAGTGATTGTGACATGGCCGGTCTCCGTAGTTGCTGGTTGAAAAGGCAACACGGGGCACATGCGATGGGTTCATGGGTGCAGTGCGGGATGGATTCAGCGTGATGTCCCACCCAACCGCGAAGGAAAGTCGCGCCGCTCGCGGAGATTTCACAGGGTTGAACCGCTGACGTGGGCGGACGTTTCTGGCAATAGCTGGCGTGGAAATTCTTGGGAGTGAACGGGAATGGACGGCTTCGCGGATGCGGAAAACATGACGGGATCAAAGACCTCTGACCGCGGCTTCCGCGTTCCCCAGCCCCCGGCACGCCCGGGCGAGGCCCCAGACTTCTCGAACTTCGACTTCGGTGAGCCGGGCAAGCTGCCGCTTTTGGACGCTGAAGCCCCGGTGGAGGCGTTCGAGCCCTTCCATGACGGCCTGCTCCGCGTTCTCGACATGGACGGCAAGGCCCATGGCGACTGGGCTTCGATGGTCTCCGAAGAGGATTTGAAAGAAGCCCTCACCGCCATGATCCGCACCCGCGCCTTCGACCAGCGGATGATGCGGGCCCAGCGCCAGGGCAAGACCAGCTTCTACATGCAGTGCCTCGGCGAGGAAGCGATCGCGGTGGGCTGTGCCCTCGCGCTTCGTGACGGGGACATGCACTTCCCGACCTACCGTCAGCAGGGGATCCTCTTCGTCAACGGGATCGACCCCGAGGCGATGATGAACCAGATCTACTCGAACAAGAAGGACCCGCTGGAGGGCAAGCAGCTCCCGGTCCTCTACTCGTTCAAGGACAATGGCTTCTTCACCATCTCCGGCAATCTCGGCACCCAGTGGCCGCAGGCTGTTGGCTGGGCCATGGCCTCGGCCATCAAGGGCGACGACAAGATCGCGATGGCCTATATCGGCGACGGCGCGACCGCAGAAGGCGATTGGCACCAGGGCAACCTCTTCGCCTCCGTTTATCGTGCGCCGGTGATCCTCAGTGTCGTGAACAATCAGTGGGCAATCTCGACCACTTCGGCGTTCGCAGGCGCTGACAAGAACACCTTCGCCACCAGAATGGCGAGCTATGGCCTCCCGGCCCTCCGCGTCGACGGCAATGACATCATCGCAGTGATCGCCGCCACCCGCCTCGCGGCGGAGCGTGCGCGGGCAGGTCTCGGCGCGGTGGCGATTGAGTTCCTGACGTATCGCGGCGGCGCGCACTCCACCTCGGATGATCCGACCAAGTACCGTCCGAAGGAAGAGCTCGGCAGCTGGCCCCTCGGTGATCCGCTTGACCGCCTCAAGCAGCACATGACCGTCAGTGGCCTGATGACTGACGAAGAGATCGCGGCCTTGGAAGAGGCTGCCGAAAAGGAAATGCGCGAAGCCGAAAACCGCGCCGAAGAGGTCGGCCTCGTCCACGCAGGCGAGGGCGCTGACCCCGCCAAGATGTTCGAGAAAGTCTATGAGGAGATGCCCGGCCGTCTCCTTGAGCAGAAAAAAGAAGCGGGGTTCTGATCCGATGAGCGAGACGCTTTCCAACACCCGCTCGATGAACATGATCGAAGCCATCCGCGACGCCCACGACGTCGCGATGGAGCGCGATGACGATGTCGTCGTCTTTGGCGAGGACGCCGGCTATTTCGGCGGCGTCTTCCGCTGCACCGCTGGCCTCCAGGAGAAGTACGGCGCGAACCGCTGCTTCGACAGCCCCATCGCTGAGAGCGGCATTGTCGGCACCGGCATCGGCATGGCCGCCTATGGCCTGAAGCCTGTTATCGAAATTCAGTTTGCGGACTATATCACTCCCGCCTACGACCAGATCAGCCAGGAAGCGGCGCGGATGCGCTATCGCTCCAATGGCGAGTTCACCTGCCCCATCGTGATCCGTACACCGACCGGCGGCGGCATCTATGGCGGGCAGACCCACTCCCAATCGCCCGAAGCGATCTTCACCCATGTCTGCGGCCTGAAGGTGGTGATCCCGTCGAACCCCTATGACGCCAAGGGCCTTCTCCTCGCCTCGATCGAGGACCCGGACCCGGTGATCTTCCTTGAGCCCAAGCGCCTCTACAATGGCCCCTTCGAAGGCTACCACGACCGCGCGCTCAAGGGCTGGAAGGACCATGAGGACGGCAAGGTGCCCGAGGGCTACTACACCGTCCCGCTCGGCAAGGCTAAAACCGTCCGTGCAGGGAAGGACGTCACCGTCCTCTGCTACGGCAACATGGTCCATGTCTGCGAAGCTGCCCAGGCCGAAAGCGGCGTTGACGCCGAGATCATCGACCTCCGCTCGCTGATCCCCCTCGACCTCGAGGCGATCGAAGCCTCGGTCAAGAAAACCGGCCGCTGCGTCATCGTGCACGAAGCCACCAAGACCTCAGGCTTCGGCGGCGAGCTGATGAGCCTCGTCCAGGAGCGCTGCTTCTATCATCTCGAAGCACCGATCGTCCGCGTCACCGGCTGGGATACACCGTACCCCCACGCGCAGGAATGGACCTACTTCCCCGGCCCGAAACGGGTGGGCGACGCGCTGAAGAAGGTTGTCGAGGCGAAGTGATGCAAGAGTGGCGATGGATCCTAGTGAACCTCGCCAAGGTTTGGGGTTCGCTCCTCTGCAGCTTCGGCCTCATATTCTATTTGGTGGCGCCCCACATGTGGATCGTCCTAACGGGTAGCTTGCTCGGCATAGCTGCCATCTTGTTTGTGGGCGGATATTTTCTCGCCAAAAAAATCAGCGAAGAGCAAAGACCATGACCACCTACACCATCAAGTTGCCCGATGTGGGCGAGGGCGTGACCGAGGCGGAGTTCGTGGAGCTGCACGTCGCGGTCGGTGACATGGTCGAACCTGACCAGAACCTCGTCGACGTGATGACCGACAAGGCCACCGTCGAGGTGCCGAGCCCCCGCAAGGGCAAGGTCGTCTGGATCGGCGCCGAACCGGGCGACACGGTCGCTGTGGGCGCGGAGATCATCAAGATCGAGATGGGCGGCGAGGGTTCTGCCGAAGCTCCGCAGGCAGAAGAAGCACCTGCTGAGCAGCCCATGGACCGGATGCAGGCCGCCGAGGCTGGCGATATTGCGCCCGCCCCTGCGCCCGAGGCCTCCAGCGGTTCTTCCGAATACGTCATCAAGCTCCCTGACGTCGGCGAGGGTGTGACCGAAGCCGAGATCGTGGAGCTGCACATCGCCGTCGGCGACAAGGTCGAGCCCGACCAGAACCTCGCCGATGTCATGACCGACAAGGCCACCGTCGAAATCCCGAGCCCCCGCACAGGGACCGTCACATGGATCGGCGCTGCCCCGGGCGACACGGTCGCGGTGGGTGCGGAGATCATCAAGCTCTCCGTGAGCGGAGGAGCTGCTTCCGCCCCGAGCGCGCCCGCTGCGGAAGCGCCGAAGGAAGAGAAACCTGCCGCCCCTGCGCCCACGCCAGCCGCGCCCCGCGCCAAGCCGACCGAGAACCCAGCCGAACTCGCACGCGCAGCCGTCCTCGCCGACGGCCCCGACGCTGCCCCTGCCGCAGCCTCCGCGCCGCGCCGCGTGCCGGTGAAGCGCGACGGCAAGCCTCTTGCCGCTCCGGCCGTCCGTGCACGGGCCATGACCAAGGGCATCGATCTCGCCGAGGTCGCAGGCTCCGGCCCCGAAGGCCGCATCACCCACGAGGACCTCGACGCCTTCTCCCGGGCGCCCGCAGCCCCCGCTGGCGCCAGCATCGCTCCGAACACGGACGTCGAGGAGATCAAGGTCATCGGCCTTCGCCGCAAGATCGCCGAGAAGATGCAGGAGGCCAAGCGCCACATCCCGCACATCACCTATGTCGACGAGGTCGACATGACGGCGACCGAAGAGCTGCGCCAGCACATGAACAAGGTGCGAAGGGCTGACCAGCCCAAGCTCACCGTGCTGCCTTTCTTCATCAAGGCGATGGTCAGGACCCTCGAAGACTTCCCGCAGATGAACGCTCAGTATGACGACGAAGCGGGCATCATTAATCGCTTTGGCGCGGCCCATATCGGCGTTGCGACGCAGACGGACAATGGGCTCATGGTCCCCGTCATGCGCCACGCGGAAACGCTCTCCGTCTGGGACATGGCCGAGGAAGTCGTCCGCCTCTCAGGCGCGGCCCGCGACGGTACGGCCAAGCGCGAGGAGCTGTCCGGCTCGACCATCACCATTACCTCCCTTGGCCCCATCGGCGGCGTCACCACCACGCCGATCATCAACCGGCCGGAGGTCGCGATCGTCGGCCCGAACAAGATTCAGACCCTGCCGCGCTTCAACGCCAACGGTCAGGTCGAGGCGCGGAAGATCATGAACCTCTCCTCGAGCTTCGATCACCGCATCATCGACGGCTACGAAGCTGCCGAGTTCGTGCAGCGCCTGAAGGCGTATCTGGAATATCCGGCAACGCTGTTCGTCTGAGGGCGGATCAGTCCTGTTTCAGGTAACGCGGGTAGCCGAAGCGGAGATAGTCCGCTTCGAAGCCTTCGATGAGCGCCGCGTGCGCTTCAGGGAAGGCGCGCAGGCTACGCGTTTCGATGACGGGCATCTTGCCGGAGCGGGGAAGGCTGATCCCCTCACGGAGGATTTCTTCGATCTGCGCATCGTCACCGGTTTTTTCGACATAGTGGGCCGAAGCGCCAAAGGCCTGAAGCTGGCTCTGCCCTGACACAGGCAGGCCCAACCGCTCCTCGATCTCGGGCAGGAGGCGCGAGGCATCCTCCAGCTTGATCGGCTCAGGCAATCCGCCGGGCAGGCTGTCCTCATAGGCGTTCACCTGCCGTGCTTCATGCCCGTCGAGGCGGTCATGGTCGGCGGTGGCAAGCCATCTGAGGAACGCTTCGAAGGGCAGGGGTGTCTCAGGCGCCGGATCCAGCCCGCAAGCCTTCATGATCTGCCTGCGGAGGGCCTGGCGGTGATCGCCTTCCTTTGCGGCTTCGAGGGAATGGAGGTGGAGGTAGCTGGAGAAGGCCCGGGCGCCGGGCTCGCGCACCAACTTGAAAACAGGCTTATCAGCCAATGCGCTCTCAAGTCCGTCGAAATAGTCCGCCTGCCGAAGAAAAACTTCCTGCTCGAAACGATGAACGAAGGGATCGTGCGCCTTCGCCTCCTCAAGCAGTCCCGCATGGTGGAGGAACCAGGCCGTGCCCATGGTCGAACCGGCCCGCTGGGAGGTAATCAGAACGAACGGCACCGCCGGGTGCCAGAGGGGCACCCGCTGATGCTCGCGATAACCCTTATGCGGGAAGACGCTCCGCAGCCGGACCGACAGGGCGTTCTGAGCCTGACGGTCGCGGCCGATGAGCCGGGCCAGCCGCCCGAGAAGGGTCGGCAAGGCTTAGCTCGTCAGCTTGAAGAGCTCACGCCCGATCAGCATACGGCGCACTTCTGAGGTACCAGCGCCGATCTCATAGAGCTTCGCATCACGCAGGAGGCGGCCGGTGGGATACTCATTGATGTAGCCATTGCCGCCGAGAAGCTGGATGGCATCAAGTGCGACCTGCGTCGCCTTTTCCGCCGCATACAGAATGACGCCCGCTGCGTCCTGGCGGGTGGTCTCGCCACGGTCACAGGCGGCGTTCACAGCGTAGACGTAGGCGCGGCAGGCATTCATGGTCGAATACATGTCAGCAATCTTACCTTGAACCAGCTGGAACTCGCCAATGGCTTGGCCGAACTGCTTGCGCTCATGGACGTAGGCGAGGGAGACATCCATCGCCGCGCGCATGATGCCGATAGGGCCAGCGGCCAGCACGGCACGTTCGTAGTCGAGGCCGGACATCAGCACACGGACACCTTCGCCAAGGCCGCCCATGACCTGGGACTCAGGCACTTCGCAATCCTCAAACACGAGCTCGCAGGTGTTCGAGCCGCGCATACCGAGCTTGTCGAGCTTTTGCGCCGTGGAGAAGCCCGGGAAATCCTTCTCGATCAGGAATGCTGTGATGCCGCGGGGACCAGCCTCGGGATCGGTCTTGGCATAGACGACCAGAGTATCCGCGTTCGGACCATTGGTGATCCACATCTTGTTGCCGTTGAGGATATACTTGTCGCCCTTCTTCTCCGCACGGAGCTTCATGGAAACGACATCGGAGCCTGCACCCGGTTCGGACATGGCGAGCGCGCCGACATGCTCACCGGAGATGAGCTTGGGGAGGTATTTCTCCTTCTGCTCAGCCGAGCCATTGAGCGCGATCTGGTTCACGCAGAGGTTCGAGTGCGCGCCATAGGAAAGGCCGATCGAGGCCGAACCGCGCGAGATCTCTTCCATCACCACCGCATGGGCAAGGTAGCCAAGGCCAGCGCCGCCATGCTCTTCCGGCACGGTGATGCCGAGGACGCCGATATCGCCGAGCTCCTTCCAGAGGTGGGCGGGAAAGTCGTTCTTCTCGTCGGTTTCGGCAGCGATCGGCGCGATCCGGTCATCGACGAAGCGGGCCACCATGCCGCGCACTTCCTCGATTTCCTCGGGCAGTCCGAAGCTCATTCCTTGAAAGCTGTTGGCAAGCATGACGGGTCCTCCGAAGGGGCGTTGTTCTCCGCTGCCTTCTGAGGCTTTATCCCGCGACGGGCAATGCGGCTCCGTGGCTTTTCACCGAAGCCCTCAGCAGGAAACTGCTATGCATCTGTTGCCTGCCAGCTCAGTTTTTCGCTGCAGTGCGGCGAGGATGGTTGGAAGCCGTCAAATGCTGTTCGACAGCCTGCCAACCATCTGATGCGACAGCACAAGGCTCACTTCGAGCTGCTGGATGGCCGAGGCGACCACCATGAAAAGCTGGTTGTCAGGCATGGATGTTGCTCGCGCCTTGATGTGCCAATCCCCGACCTTGGTCAGGTAGAACGCCGTGGCGCCCTCCCGGCCATCGTCGAATGCGAAGGAGAAGCCAGCTCCGACGGTCTTGCCGAGGAGGTCGGTCGAGAATTCTGGCTCGTTTACGATCACGCTCGTTTCGCGGACAGCGAGGTTCGGGAACGTTTGAACGATGCCGTTGAGGACGCCCTGAGCGTGCTCATCCACGCTGACATCAGGCCATCTCGAAGCGAAGATGGTGTAGAGCAGCTCCCCTTCTTCGGACATGTAATCACAACCGACGTCGGAGCCGTCCTGGGCAAAGATCCTCACCTGTTGGACAGTGAGGGTCTGCTCCTCGCCGCCCTCAGGCCTGAACCCGATGGCCTCAGTGCAGAGAAGCCCGCTCGGCTTGTGAAGAAGACCCGCCTGCGTCACCTGGAAGAAGTCCTCCGGCGCGGCGCTGACGGGGATTGCGAGGCCTCCGTCGCCAAGCATCCCCGTGAAGCGCTCATGAACGTTGGCAGGAGGGCTCCAGTCGGAGAAATCAGGCCGGGGCAGCGGCGCCGAAACGAGCTGCGCGATGTCGTTTGCCTCGCGGATCGTGGCGCCGCTGACGTTCCCCAGCTCAGCGCGGACAGCCGCGAGCGGGTCTTGTGCAGTTCCTGCCGTCTCGCTGGTGTCGATGTCGTTCGTCGCGCATGCCATGAGGCCGACGCTCGCTGCCAGCGCGAAGCTCCAAGATTTCAACATGATTTGCCCCTTTTATTACTGAGCACTGGAACAGATGGAGTGGGCGGAGGCAAGACCGCCCTGACGTGCGCAGATCGAGCCGGGGGCCGCACCGCCGAAAGCCGTGGCCAATAGCTGCGCAAGGATAGCCCCGTTGGCGGTAATCCGCCCCTTGCCTGCCCCTTCTTGGAGGCTTGAAACGATATGCATCTCCTATCGCGCTCCTGCCGGGCGCAGGCTGGCAAAAGCGCGGAAATGCTCTAGTTCGCCACTCAAAAGACAATCCACACGAGGGAGCTCCAGTGCCGATCATCGAGACGAAACTCGAGCCTGCGAGCGAAGACTACCGCCGCAGGCTCTCTGAGATGCAGCCTCTGCTTGAGACGCTGGCCGAGAAGGTCGCCGAAGCGCGCCAGGGCGGCGGCGAAGAGCGCAATGCCCGCCACAAATCCCGCGGCAAGATGCTGGCGCGGGAGCGCGTCGAAGCACTGATCGATCCGGGCTCTGACTTTCTCGAAGTCGGCCAGCTCGCCGCCAACGGCATGTACTCGGGCGACATCCACGGGGCGGGCATCGTTTCCGGCGTCGGCGTGGTCGAGGGGCGGCTCTGCCTCATCGCGGCGAACGATCCGACGGTGAAGGGCGGAACCTACCACCCGATGACAGTGAAGAAGCACCTGCGCGCCCAGGAGATCGCCGAGGAGAACAACCTCCCCTGCATCTACCTCGTGGAGTCGGGCGGCGCCTTCCTGCCGATGCAGGCGGAGGTCTTTCCAGACAAGGATGATTTTGGCCGCATCTTCTACAACCAGGCACGGATGAGCGCCAAGGGAATCCCCCAGATCTCCGTCGTCCACGGATCATCGACCGCTGGCGGCGCCTATGTCCCGGCCATGTCCGACGAGACCGTCATCGTAAAGGAGCAGGGCACCATCTTCCTCGCTGGCCCGCCCCTCGTGAAGGCAGCCACCGGCGAAGCGGTGAGCGCAGAGGAGCTGGGCGGCGGCGACGTCCATACCCGCATCTCTGGCGTCTCGGACCATCTCGCAGAGAATGACCGCCACGGCCTTGCGCTCGCGCGGGAGATCGTCAGCACCCTTCCGCACACTGAGCCTGAGCATGGCGAGTATGACGATCCGCTCTATCCGCGCCATGAGCTGCGCGGCACGGCGGAGACGGATTTGCGCCGTCCCTTCGATGTCAAGGAGATCATTGCACGGATCACCGATGGCTCGCACTTCCAGGAATTCAAGGCCCGCTTCGGCGAGACCCTCGTTTGCGGCTTTGCCGAGATCGAGGGCATGCCGGTCGGCATCCTCGGCAACAATGGCGTCCTCTTCGCCGAAAGCGCCCAGAAGGGCGCGCACTTCATCGAGCTATGCTGTGCACGGAAGATCCCGCTCCTGTTTCTTCAGAACATCACTGGCTTCATGGTCGGCAAGGACGCGGAGCATGGCGGCATCGCCAAGCATGGCGCGAAGCTCGTGACGGCTGTCTCCTGCGCCAACGTGCCGAAGATCACCGTGGTGGTCGGCGGCTCCTACGGGGCAGGCAACTACGGCATGTGCGGCAGGGCCTACCAGCCGCGTTTCCTCTTCATGTGGCCCAACGCCCGCATATCGGTCATGGGCGGCTCGGCCGCGGCCAACGTGCTCGCCACGGTGCGCGAAGACGCCATGGAAGCCAAAGGCAAGACGTGGACGGAGGAAGAGCGCAACGCCTTCAAGAAACCCATCGAGGACCAGTTCGAGGAGGAAGGCTCGCCCTACTACTCGACCGCCCGCCTCTGGGATGACGGCATCATCGACCCCGCCGATACGCGAAGGGTCGTGGCTCTTTCCCTCCGTACAGCCCTCCATGCCCCAATCGACGAGACACGCTTCGGCGTGTTCCGGATGTAGGAGAAGACGATGTTCAAGAAACTCCTCATCGCCAACAGGGGCGAGATTGCCTGCCGGGTCATCAAGACGGCGCGCCGTATGGGTATCAAGACGGTCGCGGTCTACTCCGACGCCGACGCTCAAGCGCTCTTTGTGCGGATGGCTGATGAAGCGGTCCGGCTAGGGCCGCCGCCCGCTGCGGAGAGCTATCTCCGGGCAGACGAGATCATCCGTATTACGAAGGAAGTGGGCGCCGAGGCGATCCACCCGGGCTACGGCTTCCTTTCAGAGAACGCAGGCTTCAGCCGCGCTTGCGACGAGGCGGGCATCGCCTTTGTCGGGCCAAAGCCCCACACGATCGAAGCGATGGGCTCC
Organism: Parvularcula mediterranea; assembly: GCF_013085255.1. Taxonomy (GTDB): domain Bacteria; phylum Pseudomonadota; class Alphaproteobacteria; order Caulobacterales; family Parvularculaceae; genus Parvularcula; species Parvularcula mediterranea. Next base: position 817,473 of record NZ_JABFCX010000002.1, on the reverse strand, counting down.
AAGGCCCGGGCCAAGCAGCTGATGGGCGAGGCGGGCGTTCCGATGCTCCCCGGCTATCAGGGCGAAGATCAGTCTACGGATACATTTAGGGCCGAGGCCGAGCGGATCGGCTATCCTGTCCTCCTGAAGGCGGCCGCTGGCGGCGGCGGCAAGGGGATGCGGATCGTCAACGAGGAGAAGGACCTTGAAGGCGAGCTCGAGAGCGCCAAGCGCGAAGCCGTGTCGGCCTTCGGCGATGACCGCTTCATCGTGGAGAAGTTCCTCGGCGCCCCGCGTCACGTGGAGATCCAGATTTTCGGCGACACCCACGGCAATGTCGTCCACCTTTTCGAGCGCGACTGCTCCGTGCAGAGACGCTACCAGAAAGTGATCGAGGAAGCCCCTGCGCCCAACCTGCCCGACCATGTGCGGGCAGAGTTCCACCGCGCCGCGGTCGAGGCGGGCAAGGCTGTCGACTATGTCGGCGCGGGCACCGTTGAGTTCCTCTATGATGGCGACGAAGGCGTCTACTTCATGGAGATGAACACCCGCCTCCAGGTCGAACATCCGGTGACGGAGGAAATCACCGGCCTCGACCTCGTCGAATGGCAACTGCGGGTCGCTTACGGCGAAGAGATTCCCCTGCGTCAGGATGAGATCGAGCCGCAGGGCCACGCCGTCGAGGCCCGTCTTTATGCTGAGGATCCTGAGGAGAACTATCTTCCCCAAATCGGTCGCCTGACCCGCTTTGAGTTTGGCGATGACGACGGCATCCTCCGCCTCGACACGGGCGTCACACCGGGCGACACGATCACGCCGTTCTACGACCCGATGATCGCCAAGGTCATCACCTATGGCTCGAACAGAGCCGAGGCCGTCGACGCCCTCGCCAGCGCGCTGTCGGCGGCGGATATTGGGGGGCTCGTCACCAACCGAGACTTCCTCGTCCGTATCCTGAGGCACCCTGAGTTCAGGGAAGCTCCTCCGACCACGAAGTTTCTCACCGACCATGACCTCGCAAGCGGCGCGAAGGACATCTCCGACGCTGTGCTGGTCGCTGCTGCGATCACCTATGCCTCTGAAGGCAGGCCCCTCGACCGGGCGCTCGGCTTCCGCATGAACGGCCCTGCAGAGGCGAGCGTGACTCTTGTCCGCGACCGTAAGCCTGCCACGGTGAGGCTTCTCGACCGTGACGGCGGATGGTCAGCCGAGATCGATGGGGAGGAAACCTCTGTCCGGGTTTCTGGCTCAGGCGAAGCCTTCGTCATCACTGACGGCGAGGAAGCGGTCGATGTCGAATGGGGTTGGTCAGACGGCCACGCGGTTTTCCTGATCGCGTCCGGTGAGACGATCCGTGTGCCGCTCTTTGATCCCTTCTCCGAAGCGGGGGCTGCCGATGCGGCGGCTGCGGCTCTGTCCTCGCCCATGCCTGCGACGGTGACGGGCGTCATGGTCTCCGAAGGCGATGAGGTCGAAGCTGGCCAGCCGCTGATGACCCTTGAGGCCATGAAGATGGAGACCGTCATCAAGGCTCCCGAAGCGGGCAGGGTGACTGCGGTTCACTTCAAGAAGGGCGACAGTGCCGCCAAGGGTGCGCAGCTTTTGGATATCGAGGCCTAGGGCACCGCTCTCCCGGGAGGCGCGCAAGCACTTTTCCGGGATCCATGGCCCGAGATCATCGACTGTTCCGAGGGCGGATAGTTCAATCCATGGGTCCCGGATATTCGCTCTCGCGAATTCCGGGAAAACGGGAGGAGGCGCGCGCCCTGCTACTCCAACCTGTTCCGGTCGCGGAACGTGATGATCTGGAGCTTGTCTTCGCCGACATGTTCCGCCACCGCGCGGTCGAGCTCGATCCTTGAGAAGCGGAACCACTCATTGTCTTCAAGCACCCGCCGGGTCTCGCCCGCCACGCCTGCCATCGCGAGAAGGTAGCCGGTCGCGGCGAAGATGAAGCCTGAGCCCACCGCAATTGCGAACTCCTCACCAGCGCGCTCAGGGAACAGGACCGAAGAAACGTAAGCGCCAACACTGATAATCGCGACAGTCAGGACAAATCCGCCTGCAGAGTAAAGCGTCGCGTTGCGGTTCGCCTGGTACATCTGGTTCCTCACCAGCCGCTCGGACAGAAGGAGCCTTTGGGCCAGCCAGTGATAGGCGAGGGTCCAGGTCGCGGCCTCTTCCTTCAGCTCATCGACCTGGTTCATCCGCTTATTGCGCTCGACGTTCAGGGCCTGGCGCTTGGCCACCTGGAAGTTCTGGTTCACCTGGGAGAACCGGCTGGTGATCGTGTTGTCGAAGCCGAGCAGGTTGCGCTGCTGCGCGAACTTATAGGGCCACTGATAGACCAGCATCAGGAGCACGAGGCCCACGAACGCCGCGATCGGCCATGCCAGCACCTGCGCCGAGCGGGCACCAATGTAAGGCAGCTCGACCTCTGCCGCGGGCATCATGTCATGGACGAGGAGCGCAAACGCGGCCGCCGCAAAGGCAATCATCGGTGTGTACCAGAGGAGGAGCCGCCGGGCATTGTCGTTCAGGACCTTTCGGAACTCCGTCGTCCAGATGGCAAAACCTGCATCCTCGGTGCCTGAGCCAACGCCGAGCTGGGCCTCCAGCTCCTGCCGCTCGACCTCCTCATAGAAGAGGGAGCCCGCCGGGAAGAGCGAGAAGGGGCGCGAGAAGTAGGTGTCGGAATCCTTCACCAGCTGCCGTGCGGCATCGAGGCCGAACTCCGACGCTGCAACGACGGGTAGCCTCGGGCGGCCGATCTCGCGAAAGAGGAAGGTGTAGGGCTTGGTCGGCGTCGTTTCGACGGCTTCGTCAGCGCTGGCAGCATCGGCGACGAGATTGCCGCTGGCCTTGCGCACCGCGGTGCCGCCTTGTCCGAAGAGACGGCCGATAAGCCTAGGGATAAAGAGAAGAATACGAATGAGGGCTGCCATGGTTAACAGATTGACACCAAGGGCCAGCGTTACAACCCATCATCCAGAGGAAACTGCATGAGTGACGACATGAAAGGCCGCCTCGCGCTGGTCACGGGGGCCACTTCAGGGATCGGCGAAGCGACCGTGGAGCGTCTGATCGGCCTTGGCTGCCAGGTGATCGGTACCGGCAGGCGGTTCGAGCGGCTCGAAGCGCTGAAGAGCCGGGTGGGCGAGAATTTGCGCGTGGCGCGGCTCGACATGACCGATGTGGAGGCTGTGCGAGACTTCGTCAGCGACCTGAGCGAGACGCCGGACATCCTCGTCAACAATGCAGGGCTCGCGCTTGGGCTCTCCGGTGCCGCCGAAGCGGAGCTCGATGACTGGGACCGGATGATCGACACCAACTGCCGGGGTGTCGTCCACCTCACCCGGGCGATGCTGCCCAAGATGAAGCCGATGAAGCGGGCCGACATCATCAACATCTCATCGGTGGCTGGCTCCTACCCCTATCCGGGCGGCAACGTGTACGGAGCGACCAAGGCGTTCGTCACCCAGTTCTCGCTCAATCTCCGGGCCGATCTTACAGGCTCGAAGGTGCGGGTGACGTCCGTCGAGCCGGGCCTCACCGAGACCGAGTTCTCCGAAGTGCGCTTCCAGGGCGACAAGGAGAAGGCTGCGAAGGTCTATGAGGGTACGGAGCACCTGACAGCCGCGGATATCGCGCGGGTCATCTGCGACACGCTGCTCCTGCCGCCGCACATTAATATCAACCGGGTGGAGATCATGCCCGTCTGTCAAGCCTTCGGGCCGTTCGCTATCTCGAGGGGTGCGTAATGCTCAGTCAAGAAATCTTCCGTGCCTTGTTTACAGGGTCCGTGTTCGGCGCGATCCTGTTCTTTGCCACCGTCATCGGGCCAACCACGTTCAAAGTTCTCGATGGCGACAGCGCTTCGGATTTCCTCCGTAAGCTGATCCCGCGCTACTTCCTGTTCATCATCATCACGGCAGGACTCGGCGCGTTTTCGAGCTGGGAGCAGCCGCTTCAGGCCACGGGCCTCGCAGCGATCTCGCTCACCTCGATCATCCTGCGCCAGGTCGCCCTCCCGCAGGTCCTCGGCTGGCGCGACATGCAGATGGATGGCGATACGGCCTCAGGTCAGAAGTTCATCCGTGGACGCCGCTTCATCCTAGCCGTGACCACGGCACAGTTCCTGATCGCAGGCGGCGTGCTGGCGCGGATTGCGGGGTAAGAAAAAGGGCCCCGCAGGGCCCTCATCTTCTTTCGATGGATCCCGGATCAAGCCCGGGATGACGGACGAGGCTCAGCCCTCGTCCTCGACATCCGGGAAGCCTACAATGTGGAAGCCTGCGTCGACGTGCAGGTTCTCGCCGGTGATCGACTTTCCGAGGTCGGACAAAAGGTAGAGCGCGCAGCCTGCGACGCCTGCCGGATCGGTGTCCTCGCGCAGGGGGGCCCATTTGCGGCCTTCGGAGAGAAGCGACCGACCGCCGGTGATGCCGCCAAGCGACAGGGTCTTGATCGCGCCCGCCGAAATCGCGTTCACGCGGATGCCCTTTGGCCCCAAGTCCCGGGCGATGTAGCGGGTGGAGGCTTCAAGCGCGGCCTTGGCGACGCCCATGACATTGTAGCTCGGGATCACGCGTTCGGAGCCCAAATAGGTGAGGGTGACCATCGAGCCGCCCGGCGCCATCATCGGCGCAGCACGGCGGGCCGCATCAACGAAGCTGAACGCGGAGATATCCATCGACCGCGCGAAGTTCTCGCGGCTCGTGTTCTCAACGAAGGAGCCCTTGAGCTCGTCCTTGTCCGAGAAAGCGATCGCGTGGACGAGGCCGTGGAGTTCGCCCCACTCGTCCTTGATCGTGCCAAAGGCCGCTTCCATCGACTCGTCCGAGGTGACGTCAGCGTGGATCATCAGCTTAACGCCGAGCTCATCGGCCAGCGGGCGCACCCGCTTTTCCATCGCTTCGATGTACGTGAAAGCCAACTCCGCGCCTTGTGCCGCGAGCTGCTGGGCAATAGCCCATGCGATGGAGTTCTTGTTGGCGACCCCCATAACGACGACCTTGCGGCCCTTCATCAGGGTGCCTTCGGGGAAGTGGGTCTCGTCGCTCATGGCGTCTCTCCAGTGATGCTTCGCCCCGTGCGATAGCGCCCACCGGAGGTTTCGCCAAGGTCAGAGGATCAGGGCGCCGAAGGGACAGGGCCAAGGGCCGCTTCCACGACCTCGCCGATGACTTCCGAAGCCGCCCGGCCCGTGCGGTTGCGCTGGGAAGCGTCAAAGGTCGCCGCGCCGCCCTGGAGGATCTCGTAGTAGTTCCTCAGTCCCTCGGACGTCAGGTCATCGGCAAGCCCGGTGAAGAGCTCGTCCCGCCTGTCCGCCGCGCCTGAGAACGCTGCGAGGACGAGGCCATAGAAGATCTCGCCTTCGGTCGCGCCGGCCGATGTATCGAGGCTGGCCACCGCAGGGACCGTCGTCATCGGATCGAACGCATCGCCCGCTGCGAAGGCATTGGTCACGAGCCGGTAGGCAGCATCGACGCCGCCTGATGTCATGCCCTGAACCACGCCGTCAGCGCGCGCCACGGCGATGTGGTAGGCCGCTTCGGTGAGCGGCGTGACGGAAAGGTCGAGATTGCCGCCCGCCTCCGGAATATTGATCACAGCACGGAGCATCGGGATCTCGGCCGCGAACGACGTCGTCTCGTCCTCATAAGTGCAGTCCGTCGCCTCGACGATCACCGGGCCCACATAGTCCTCAATGGTGAGGGTGAAGGCCACGTCCGCCGCGGTCGGCTGGGGAATGACTTCGTTAAAAGCATTGTCCTGCCCCACCACAATGCCCGCAGGCTTGAACGAGGTGTCTGACAGCGCCGTACCCTGAGGATCACGGGCGATGACATCGCAATAGGCAAAGCCTTTGACCACCACACCGTCAATCGTCGCTGAAACCCCCGGCACCACCTCGCCGCCGGGGGTGCCTTCATCGGAGAGGCCATCGAACTCGAAGAGATCTTCGTAGCAGCCCGTGAGGCCAATCATCATGGCACCGATACCGGCAGCGTTGCGGATGGAGACGAGCATGGCGGAACCCTCAAGAGATCAGAACCGGCACGCTACCGGGGGTTCCTGAAGCCTTGCCGAAGCTGCCGGAGAAAAACTCCGTGGGCCCCTTAACCCTAATGGTACCCGAGTAGGGAACTTCACATTCGAGCCATCTTTCGCCTCGGCCCCTCGCCCCGGCGAATTGGCACCGGGCCGACCGTGTTGGTTCAGAGAGAACCAATCCCTGAGGAGGTTTCATGTCTGCCCGCTCGACGCTCAAGAAGATCGCTCACAAAGGCCTGAACGCCGCCGAAAGCGGCCTTGACCGCTTCCGCTACGACGTCCTCCACAAGGGCGAGGATGCACAGACGGTGATCTTGCCCTACCGCGGCTACCGCTCAGGCGAGCGCCTCGTCCTGCGGGGCCGGGTGGTGGAGAGCTGGCCCCACCGCTTCTCGATCGGTGACAGCAATTTCGCCAAGCTCCGCAACATGCTGCGCCTCTATGAGAGCGACGAGCTGCCCGGCGTCCCGCTGGAGATCGAGCTCGCTGGTGAGACCCATGAGGTGATCACCGATGATGAGGGCTACTTCTCGCTCCTCCTCGATGACACCCGCCCGCTTCCTGAGCGTTTGAGCTGGGAGACCGCGCGCGTCTCGCTCTCCGCATTGGACCTTGATCCAGTGGAGGCGGAGATCCTCGCGCCGTCTGCGGACGAAGGGCTCGCTGTCATTACCGACATTGACGATACGTTGCTGGAGACAGGAGCGACCCGGCTCCTCAACAACTGGAAGCGCCTCCTGATCGAAACGCCTGAGGAGCGCGAGGTCGTACCGGGAGCGCAGGAGCTCTTCAGCACCCTGACGGGCGGTGGCGACGTCCCCGTCTTTTACGTCTCGTCGAGCCCGTGGAACCTCTACGGCTACCTGACCCGCTTCATGGAGGCGAATGGCCTTCCCAAAGGGCCGAAGTTCCTCCGCGACTACGGCATTGACGATGTGAAGTTCATCACCGGGGCGCATACGGACCATAAGTCCGAGGCGGTGAAGCATCTGCTTTCGCTCTATCCGCGCCGGAGGTTCCTCCTCGTCGGTGATGACGGGCAGAAGGACATCGACGTCTATGCCAAGGCGGCGGAGATGTTCCCTGAACGGATTGCCGGAGTCTTCATCCGCGATGTCGAGGGCAACCATCGTCACGGCGAAAAGAAGGCCAAGCTCGCCGCGATGGAAGACCGCGCCGTGAGGGTCTTTGTCGGCACCAGCTTCGAGCAGGCCGTCCCCTTCGCCGAAGAGCTGGGCTTCGGCGCCTAAGCAGCCTTGGCGACGCACCAGTCGACAAGCTCCGCCCGTGCAGGCGCGAGCTTGTCGGAGAACGGGCCGCCATGGCCGATGGCCTTGAGGCCGTAATCGGACGGCGCGCGCACGAGGAGGTCATGCTCAGCCTTCGGATAGAAGCCGAGCATGTACTTCCCTGATGACGGGGTTGCGACGATGTCGTCCGTATAGATCATGCTGGTGATCGGCGCGGTGACGCCATCGAAGAAATGCGGCCTCAGCGGTCCGCGCAGCTCCTCGGCGTAATAGCCCTTGGTGTGGCACCAGCGCTTCCAATCCTGAAACACGCCCTTTGGCAGTGACGCCCCGGTCCAGAGTTTTCCCTGCCGAACATAACCATGCCGCGCGATCGACGCGGGGCCAATGACGTTCCAGAACAAAAGCTCCAGCGGGTTCTTCCACCAGGGCCGCGCGAGGATCTCGCCTGACCCCACGCAGATGAAGAGGTGTGCCGCGACCTTGTCGTGATTGTCCCAGAAGCCGACAAAGTGTCCGCCTACGGAATGGCCAACATGGAGGAGCGGGACGCCAGGGCAGCTCTCCTCCAGCGCATCAAGAGCCGCGGGCATGTCATAGCGCCCCCAGTCTATGTAGCGCATGTGGAGCGATTTGAGGTCGTCAGGAGCGCTTCGCCCTATGCCCCGGCAGTCATAGGTCAAAACCGCTAACCCCGCCGCGCGGAGAGCCTCAGCAAACGGATGATAATACCTTGCCTTGTAACCAGTACCGGCAGTCACGAGCACGGCCGCTTTCGGGTCCGCTTCAGGCAGGAAGAGCTGGCCCTCGAGGGAGGAGCCGTCCCGCGCCCGGAAGGTGATAGCCTTGCTCATCGCTGGTTCCTCCAAGAAAGAGGCGGGCGCAACATCATCTGCTGCGCCCGCCCCAAAAATTCGCCTACGGACGTCTAGAGTCCGTTAGCCCTCGTACTTCGCAGCGACCAGGCTGGCATTCGTGCCGCCAAAGCCGAAGCTGTTGGTCAGGATCGCTTCAAGGTCGACGCCTTCCTTCAGCCCACGGAGGACAGGAAGGCCTTTGAACTCTTCGCCGAGCTCGGAGATGTTGGCCGAGGCTGCAAGGAAGCGCTCCTTCATCTGAAGGAGCGAGAAAACCAATTCCTGCGCACCAACTGCGCCGAGGGAGTGACCCGTCAGCGACTTAGTCGAAGCAAAGGGCGGGCAGTCCTCGCCGAAGACTTCCTTGATCGCGCCGGCTTCGCGGGTGTCACCGATCGGCGTCGAAGTGCCGTGAGTGTTGATGTAGCCGACCTTCTGGCTGACGCCATCGAGGGCCTTCTTCATGCAACGCACAGCGCCTTCGCCTGAGGGGGCGACCATGTCATAACCGTCCGAGTTCGCCATATAGCCGACGATCTCGCCCCAGATCTTCGCGCCGCGTGCAAGCGCACGTTCGAGGGACTCAACGACGACCGTCGCCGCCCCGCCTGCGATGACGAAGCCGTCGCGGGCTGCGTCATACGCACGAGAAGCCACCGAAGGCGTGTCGTTATAGTCCGAGGACATCGCGCCCATGGCATCGAACATGTTGCAGAGGGTCCAGTCGAGGTCCTCGCCGCCACCGGCAAAGATCACGTCCTGCTTGCCCATCGCGACCTGCTCATAGGCGTGGCCAATGCAGTGGACCGACGTCGCGCAGGCCGAGCTGATCGAATAGTTGAGGCCCTTGATCTTGTAGGGCACCGCAAGACACGCCGAGTTGGTCGAGCTCATCGCTTTCGGCACCGATGTCGGCCCGATCCGGCGCGGGCTGCCCGTCTCGCGGGTCTTGTCAGCGGCCATGACGATCGTCTCAGTGGAGGGGCCGCCCGAGCCCATTACAATGCCGGTCATCTCGTGGGAGATCTCGTGCTCTTCGAGGCCAGCGTCGGCGATGGCGTCGCGCATGGCGATGTAGTTCCACGCCGCGCCTTCACCCATGAAGCGCCGGGTCTTCTTGTCGAGCACTTCGGTCACATCGCAGTTCGGCTTGCCCCAGACTTGCGACTTGAACCCGCGCTCGGCCATTTCGTCGGAGAAGCTGATGCCCGAGATTCCCTCGCGGAGGCTCTTTGTCACTTCATCGAGAGTGCTGCCAATCGATGAGACGATGCCCATCCCAGTGATCACAACGCGGCGCATAGGGTTCTCCTCACATACGGGGGTCAGGGCCCGTTTGCCCGGGCCTCTTATCGTTCAAGAATGGGGCGATGGCAGGGCCACCGCAATTGGAACTGTCTGCCGAAACTGTCCGGACGCTAGCCGAGGACCGAGCCCGAAAGCTGTTCCTGGCTGAAGAGCCCGACGCGCAAGTCCTTGGCTTCGTAGATCTTATGGCCGTCCACGAACATGGTGCCGTCTGCGATGGCAAGCACCAATTTGCCGCGCATCGCCCGGCGGATGTCGATTTCGTAGCGCACAAGCTTGTTCTCAGGGCGTACCTGGCCGGAGAACTTCACCTGGCCTGCGCCAAGCGCACGGCCGTGGCCCGGGCTGCCGCCCCAGGTCAGGAAGAACCCTGTCAGCTGCCACAGGGCATCAAGGCCAAGGCACCCGGGCATCACGGGGTCGCCAGGGAAGTGGCATTCGAAGAACCAAAGGTCCGGCTTAATATCGAGCTCAGCAACCACCTGGCCCTTGCCGTAATTGCCGCCCTCATCGGAGATGTGGGTGACCCGGTCTGCCATGAGCATCGGCGGCACAGGAAGCTGCGCCGTGCCGGGGCCGCGAAGGCCATTGCGGCCACATTCGAGAAGTTCTTCGTAAGAGTACGAGCTGGGGCGTTCTGTCATAGGCCGGGAGTAGCGGGGCACTCCTCAACCGGTCAATCCGCTAAGCGCATCATTCGATTGCGAGGAGCAAGGCGCGCACCGCCAGCCTTGCCAGCAACACCGAGCTGCCGAACGCCGTTGACTTAGGTTAACGGCAGCCCTCTCCTCACGAAATTGAGAGGGATGTTTCGATGAAGTTTAGAATTGCTTTGCTTGGCGCTGCCGCGCTCCTGTTACCGACGGCTGCGTTCGGCCAATCGTCAGTCACGATCAATTCCAATTCGGGCACTGTCCAGCTCACCAGCGGTCCTGCCACCGGCCTCGAGACGCCAACTGCGGTCCGGCTCGAGGGCGACACCATCGTCCTGATCTACGAAGGCGACCTCGATCTTTCGAACATCGACCTCACCACCGTCGGCAACCGCGCCGTCGAGATCAGATCGCTCGGCGATGTCAGCGTCAGCGGTGTCACCGCCAACATCGATGCGGGCGGCGGCAGAGGTGGCGTGGCCGGCCAAGGGGGCCTCGGCTCGGCGGGGGGAGGCGGCGGTAGAGGCGGCTCCGGCGGCACGCTCGCTTTTCAAAACGGCACATCAGGCTCCATCGGCGGGACGAGCAGCTTTGCCTCCGCAGGGGCCCGGGGTGGCTTCGGCACGGATGGGGCTAACGGAAACAATGGGGGCTCCGGCGGCTCCGGCGGCGGAGGGGCCGGCGGCACGCAAGGCGGCAGCGGCGGTTCTGGCGGCTCGGGCAACACGGCAGACGATGGAAGCAATGGCGGTGGCGCCAATGCTGGCCGCTCACCCTTCTCGGTCGGGAGCAGAGGCGCGTCAGGCTCTAACGGCGGCACGGGTACGAACCTCGTCGGCGGTGGTGGCGGCGGCGCTGGAGGAGGCGGCGGCGGCGGCGGCGGCGGCGGTGGTGGAGGCGGCGGAGGCGGCGGAGAAGCCAACTCCGTCGGGTTCGACGGCGGTCGCGGCGGAGACGGCGGCCAAGGCGGCACGGGCGGACAGGGCGGAGCCGGGGGCGCTGGCGGCGCTGGCGGCGGAGCACTCAAGATCACCGCGAATGGCAGGCTGACCGTCATGGGCACCAACCTCGATGCGAATGGCCAGGGCGGTGCCCCCGGATCCTCGGGAGAGTTCGGCGACCCCGGTAGTCTTGGGAGAAACGGATCAAGCGGCGATGACGGCGGTATCCTCGGCGAGGGCGGTCGAGGCGGTAATGGCGGGAGGGGCGGCAATGGCGGCACCGGCGGTCGAGGTGGTGTCGGCGGCAACGGGGCTGGCGGCACCGTGATTCTAGAGGGAACCATCATCGATTATGGTCCCGGCGCCCGCGTCTCGGCCGAAGGGGGAACAAGCCCCTCGAACAATCCGGGCGGAGTTGGCCGCTTCGTGGAGATCGCCAACGAAAAGACGGGCAGCGCCAGCGCTTCGGCGCAGCGGGTGGTCAGCACGGATGGTCCTCGCAATACCAACCCGTTCACAGCGACAACCCAGGAAACGCCGTTCCTCCCCGACCTCGACGGGCGGGCGGAAACCTTTGGGGAGTTCACCGGCTTTGATGCGACCGACCCGAATTTCCTCGCATCGCTCGTAGGCCTTCCTTCAGGCGACTTTATCGGCATGACCCGGTTCGATGACACGAGTTCCTTCTTCGGCTCTGACTTCACCGGCTTCGATCTCATCGTGATCTCCAACGTGTCCGGGCAGAGCGTCAGCGATATCGATTTCGGCTTCGGTCCCGGGGCAGGCTCGGATGTCTTCTTTTCAGGGCTGGGGGCGGGAGAGCTTGCGAACCTCGCCCTCTTCATCACGCTCGTCCCTGAGAGCCTGACAGGCTTTGCCTTCCGAGGCGGCGATTTCGGCCAGCTGTTCGGCACGCTCCTCGATGGTGAGAGCGTCTTCCTGACGGCAGAAGCGATCCCGCTGCCCGGCGCGCTGCCGCTGATGGCCGCTGGCCTCGCAATCTTCGGCTGGCGCCGGCGGAAAACCTGAGCCTCCTGAGAGGGGAGGCCAGCCTCCCCTCGCCATCGGGCAGAGTGCTGTCTGCTCGATAGAGGGCATCGGCAATTCCTATTCGCCGCCCCGTTTGCGCACTTTACCTCCTTTCAGGCGTTAGCGCGCTGCGGACCAGGAGGAGATTGTCATGGACGGCGAAGCAAGATGCCCGATCACCGGCGCCCAACCGGGCCTTGAAAGCGACCGCGTTGGCGGCGCCGAGGGCACGCGGCCCTGGCTCGAGGACTGGTGGCCTGAGCGGCTGCAGGTGGAGCTGCTCCATGACCAGAGCCCCCGCGCCAACCCGATGGGCGAGGCGTTCGACTATCCCGCAGCCTTCGCCAGCCTCGATCTGGAAGCGCTGAAGGCCGACATTCGCGCGCTTCTCACCGACAGCCAGGATTTCTGGCCGGCCGACTATGGGCACTACGGACCCCAGATGATCCGTATGGCCTGGCACTCCGCTGGCACCTACCGGGTGCAGGATGGCCGCGGCGGCTCGGCGGAAGGCATGCAGCGCTTCCTGCCGATCGGCTCGTGGGTCGACAATGGCAACATAGACAAGTCCCGCAGGCTCCTCTGGCCGATCAAAAAGAAGTACGGCTCGAAGCTATCCTGGGCAGACCTGATCATCCTTACAGGGAACGTTGCGCTCGAAAGCATGGGCTTCAAGACCCTCGGCTTCGGCGGCGGCAGGATCGATGCGTGGGAGCCTGACAACGCCACCTACTGGGGTCCAGAGTTCGAGATGGAGACCCAGGACAAGCGCTGGGTCGGTAAGCCGGGTACGGACAGCTACGACCTAGAAAACCCGCTCGCTGCGTCCCAGTCGTCCCTCATCTACGTCAACCCGCAAGGCCCCTACGGCAAGCCCGATGTCCTGGGGTCCGCGCAGGAGATCCGTATCACCTTCGGCCGTATGGGGATGAATGACGAGGAGACCGTCGCCCTCATCGCTGGCGGCCATGCCTTCGGCAAGTCCCACGGCGCAACGCCCAAGGATTACATCGGCCCGGCGCCTGCTGGATCAGGCATCGAAAACCAGGACCTTGGCTGGCTCAACTCCAAGGGCACGGGCAATGCTGAGTATACGACGACCAACGGTATCGAAGGTTCGTGGACGTCAGAACCAACCAAGTGGGACATTGAATATCTCAGGAACCTCTTCGCCTACGAATGGGAGCTGACTGAAAGCCCGGCAGGCTCGATCCAGTGGAAGCCGAAGCCCGGTCAAGATGCCCGCACCACGCGCGATGCGCACATCGAGGGGAAAGAGAACCCCCTGATGATGATGACCACGGACATCGCCCTCAAAGAAGACCCCGCCTACCGCAAAGTCTGCGAGCGCTTCCTCGATGACCCATCGAAGCTCGACGAAGCCTTCGCCAAGGCGTGGTATAAGCTCATCCACCGCGACATGGGTCCGAAGCAGCGCCTCATCGGCGCCGATGTTCCGGATGAAGAGTTTATCTGGCAGGACCCGATCCCCGCTCTCGACCATGAGACCGTCAGCGACAATGACGTGGCTTCCCTCAAGGAGAAGATCCTTGCCACGGGTCTGCCGCTCTCCGCGCTCGTCAGCGCCGCCTGGGCCTCGGCCTCGACCTTCCGCGGCACGGACTATCGCGGCGGCGCCAACGGTGCACGCATTCGCCTCTGCCCAATGAAGGACTGGGAGGTGAACCGCCCCGGCGAGCTGGAACGTGTCCTCGACGCGCTTGAAACCATTCAGTCTGCGTTCAATGACAGCGCTTCCGGCAACAAGCGTATCTCCATGGCCGACATGATCATCCTCGCAGGCTGCACGGCGGTCGAAAAAGCAGCCAAGGACGCAGGCGTTGCAGCCGACGTCCCCTTTGTCCCTGGACGGATGGATGCCACCGAAGACCAGACCGATCCTGAGAACATGCACTACCTCAAGCCCTTCGCCGATGGCTTCCGCAACTATCTGGGCGGCAAGTACGAGGTCTCGACCGAGCGGCTGCTGGTCGACAGGGCTGACCTCCTCACCCTCTCGGCGCCGGAGATGACGGCGCTGGTCGGAGGCTTGCGTGTTCTGGACACAAACTATGATGGCTCCGACCACGGTGTCTTCACCGACAGGAAGGGCACGCTGACCAACGACTTCTTCGTCAACATACTCGACCACAACGTCAAATGGTCCAAGACCGACGACAGCGAAGAGTTCTTCGAAGGCAAGGATCGCAAGTCCGGCGAGAAGCGCTGGAACGCTACCCGCGCTGACCTCGTCTTCGGCGCCAGCCCACAACTGCGCGCGGTCTGCGAGGTCTATGCCGCCGACGATGGCCACGAGAAGTTCGTGCACGACTTTATCGCAGCCTGGCACAAGGTGATGATGCTTGACCGGTTCGAGCTTCAGAACCCGCTCTACCGGGCCTGACGGCCAAACTTGCAGAAAGTGATCGCCACCGATGGCTGACGCCAACGCTGAAGAGACGGGCTCCCGGAATTCATTTGTCCGGGCGCTCGCAGGGTTTCGTGCCTCGCTCCTGCGGGCCGAGCCGGCGCAGCTGCTCGTCCTTGGCTACGGCGCCTACATGATTGTCGGCTGGGCCATCCTTGCGATGCCCTTCGCCAGCGAGCAGGCCGTCGAAGCGGTCGATCACCTGTTCATCGCCGTTTCCGCAGTGTCGACCACCGGGCTCGTCACCGTCGATCCTGGCACGACCTACAGTTTCTGGGGTGAGCTGACGATCCTCCTGCTGATCCAGGCGGGCGCGGTGGGTTACATGACCATCGGCTCGTTCACGATCCTCATCACCCAGCACAAACTCTCACGGCTGAGGGAGAAGGTGACCAAGGCGGCGTTCTCCCTCCCCGACGGCTACAGGCCGACGACGTTCCTGCGCACGGTCATCATCTTCACACTGATCTGCGAGGCAGCGGGCGTCGCGGCCCTCTATCCCATGTTCTTTCAGGCCGACGTCGAGAACGCGTTGTGGAGCGCGATCTTCCACTCGATTTCGGCCTTCTGCACAGCGGGCTTCAGCCTCAATTCGAACAGCTTCGTCGACTTCAGGGACCATGTCGGGATCAACGCGGTTCTCTCGATCCTCTCGCTGCTCGGCGCAGTTGGATTCCTCATCGTGGTCGACGCGTGGAGGAACCTCACCTCGGGCAAGACCCACCTCGGCTTCACGAGCAAGGTGATCCTCAGGCTGACGGTCCTGTTCCTCGTCTTCGGCACAGTGCTTCTCCTGATTACGGAGCCATCCCTTCGCGCCCTTGGCCCCACCGAGCGGGTCACAGCGGCGTTCTTCCAGACGATGACGGCCTCCACGACCGTGGGCTTCAACACCCATCCGATCGGCGCCATGGGCCTCTCCAGTCTCGTGGTTCTCTTTGTGCTGATGGCCATTGGGGCGAGCCCTGCAGGCACAGGCGGGGGTCTCAAGACGACCACCTTCGCCGCGATGGCAGGTCTTGTCCGCTCCACCCTCAAGCAGCGCAAGCATGTGACCTTCGCTGGCCGCCGTATTCCGCTGAGGCGTCTTCAGTCCGCGACAGCCACCACCGCGTTCTTCTTCACGCTGCTCGTTCTCGCTGTCTTCTTCCTCGGCCTGACCGAGGCCGGAGCCTCGCTCGATGTCATCCTCTTCGAAGCCGTCTCGGCGCTCGGGACGGTTGGCCTTTCAATGGGCCTGACCGGAGAGCTATCCGACCTTGGCAAGCTTGTCATCATTGTGCTGATGATCGCAGGCCGCGTCGGAATTCTCACCTTCGGCATCGCGCTCGCGGTCCATGCGGAGAGCGAAGAAGAGCTCGAGGACAACGACCTCGTCTGCTGACCCCGTGGAGCTTGGCTGAGAACTGCGCTAGCAGGGCGGGATGTCCAAGCTCTACTTCACCTACAGCGCCATGAACGCAGGCAAATCAGCGCTCCTCCTTCAGGCTGCGCACAACTATCAGGAGCGAGGGATGGCCGTCTCCCTCTGGGCCTATGGCCATGCTGGGGACGAGAGCGAGGGCATGATCCGCTCACGGATCGGCCTTGAGGCAAAGGCGCACCTCTTCCGCGCAGGGACCGATCTCTTCGAGGGCCTGAAGCGTGAGGTCGAGGAGCGCGGGATCAGCGCCGCCTTCCTCGACGAGGCGCAGTTCCTTACCGAGGATCAGGTCTGGCAGCTCGCTAAGGTGGGTGACGAGCTCCGTATCCCTGTCCTCTGCTATGGTCTGCGTACGGACTTCAAGGGCAAACTCTTCGAGGGTGCTGCAACCCTCCTCGCCATTGCCGATGACCTGCGCGAGGCGCGCACCATCTGCCATTGCGGTCGCAAGGCGACGATGAACCTGCGCGTAGAGGAGGATGGCGCCGCGGCCAAGGAAGGCCCACAGGTGGGCATCGACAAGGCGCGCTACCTTTCGCTCTGCCGCCAGCACTGGCTCGAACGCCTGGACGAGGGCTGACCCGGCGCTCTTCGCTCTTGCGGCCCGGCACCGGAACCCTCAGGTCTCTCCGCAAAAAGGAGACGCCTCATGTCCATCAAGCTTCACCACCTGCGCGTCGGGCGCAGCGTGTTCATGGCCTGGCTCTTGGAAGAGCTGGGGCTCGACTACGACCTCGACATCTACGAGCGCAACGAGATGGGCCGCGCCCCGCCTGAGCTAGCCAAGGTTCACCCGCTGGGCAAATCGCCGGTGCTCGAGATCGACGGCGAGGTCTTCGCCGAGTCAGGCGCCATCGCCATGCATCTGGTCGAAGAGCATAACCCCCACGGCCGTTTCACCCCGCCAGCCGAGGGCCAGGCGCGCGGCGAATGGCTTCAGTGGCTCCACTATTCCGAAGGCTCGGCTTTCGTTCCCCTGCTGATGAAGCTCCTCCTGTCGCGTACGGAGGACCCCAAGCCCATGCTGATTTCCATGTTCGCTCAGGCCGAGGTGGACCTTCATCTTGGCTACATCCGCGACCAGCTCGGATCAAACGACTATATCCTCGGCAGCGAGATGACCCTGCCGGACTTCGGCAATGGCTATATCGCCCACATGGCGGACCGGCTTGAGCTCCTAGGCGACTATCCGACCATCAAGGCGTATGCTGAACGCCTCTCCTCCCGCGAAGCGTTCAAGCGCGCGTGGGAGAAGACGGGCGGCTAGCCTTACGCAGCCTTGGGGTCAGCTTTCTCCTCGCGCTCGCGGGGCAGGAAGGCTGACCCTTGTTCAATGCCCTGATCGAGGCGGGCGGCAGCTGCAAGCATCGTCTCGCGCAGGTCGCAATGAAGGTCCCACGCCGTCGAGCTGTCAGGCGCGTAGAAGAGGAAGCGGACCTCCATCCCATCGCGGGTTTGGTCTGTGACCTGGACTTTGGCGTCCTCACGCCTGACGAGGTTGTCCTCGTCCTGCGCATCGACCCAGCGCTGGAACTCCGTGCGCAGAGCTTCCACGTCAGCGCCGTGATCAAGCGTCAGAAGGGCGTATTTGCCCATTTCCGGATCGGTCTTGGTCCAGTTCTCGAAGGTCTCGCTGACGAACTGGTTGACCGGGGTCATCAGCCTACGGTCGTCCCAGGTCCTGAGCCTAACATGGGTGAAGCCGATATGCTCCACATAGGCCAGCTCGCCGCCGAAGATCACGGCGTCACCGATCCGCGCTGATTTCGCGAGGCCAATCTGGAGGCTCGCCATGATGTTGCCAAGCGCCTCTCGCGCGGCGAACGCCAGGACGATACCGATGGCCCCCGCTGAGGCGAGGAGCGAGAAGCCAAGCGAGCGATCGAGATTGCTCTGAATAAGGACAAACGCCGACCCGACGATCAACAGCAGCACAAGCACGAACCGCCTGACGGCAGAGAGGGTGGTGTAGTAGTCCCTGTCCGCCTCCGCATCGGGCTGGGTGATGTCCACACCGCTCGAATGTGTCAGGCGTTCGATGATCGCATCCAGCACACGGACGATCAGCGCAGCAGCGGCGATGACGACAGCGCCCAGGACGATCGGCTCGATCACGGCATTCACGGCCCCGGACAGGGTGAAAGCCGTCCTTCGGACAAAGGCAAAGCTAGCCGCGAAAACGAGGAGCGCAGCAGGTGCCCGGATGGCATCGACCATGGGCTCCGCAATCGTCACCCCACTGACGGTACTCTTCAGCCGGCCCATGATCCACCAAGTGATCGAGGCAAGGCCAAACGCCGCGACAAGGATCAGGGGAAGGGCGATGACCTCCCACCAGGTGAGCGTCCAGAACGCCTGCTCGAGAAGCCGGGGCGGCAGACGGCGCTCGAAAGCGCTCGGCGCATAGAAATGATAGAGCGCGGGAATGTTCTCGACTGTCTGCCTGGGGATCATCCAGACGGGCTCGCCATTCTCGGTTTTCAGCCGCGATATCCGCAAGGTCACCGGGCGATCGGGAAGGTTGACGAGGGAGAGGCCAAAGCTCCTCCGCGACTGCCCTGCGAGCGGCGCATCGGCTGCTGCGGTCTCATCGATGCCGTCGGGCCTGTCCGACAGTCCGGCCCAGTCGACGATCAGGCCCCGCTCAAGGACAAGCGCGAACTTCTCCGCATAGTCCGCGCCTTTGGCAGCTTGCTCCTCCAGGGGCAGATGGCTGAGCTCCAGCACATGGGCTGCCGAGGCCCAGTCTTCGTCCGCCGCTGCCGCGTAGAAGGCTTCAAGGGCAGCCTGGGGCGTTGAGCGGTTCATCGCCATTCGCGGCTCGCCAAGGCCGGGGTTCAGCTCCTCGACGGAAAAGACAAAGGGCTCAGACGACTGCGCCCCTGCAGTGGAGAGGGCAGCTGCGACCACCAACAGGACAAGGGACAGGGCATATCGAAGCATCGGGAACCTCCGCGGAACGAACGCCCTGCGGCGGCGAGGGTTCGCTTTGGCCGGTACCCCAAGAAAAAAGCGCCCCGGAAGGGCGCTCTCTTCGCTGTTGCCTGATCGGTGCCTCTAGAGGCGGTCTTTTGTGTAAGCCTTGAGGTCCTCACCGATCTTCGGATCGTCGAGGCCAAAGGCGATGTTCGCCTTCACGAAGCCCTCGATCGAGCCGCAATCATGGCTCTCTCCGGTAAAGGTGACGGCCTTGAAGCGCTGCTGGCCGAGGAGGGTGGCCATGGCATCGGTCAGCTGGATTTCGTTGCCAGCGCCCGGTCCCTGCTTTTCCAGAAGGTCAAAGATCTCAGGCTGCAGGATATAGCGGCCGGTGATCGAGAAGTTCGAAGGCGCGCTTGCCGGGTCTGGCTTCTCGACCATGCCGGACATCTCAACGGCGCCGTCTTTCCACTCGCCCTTCGGCGCGATGATGCCGTATTTGTTGACCTCGTCCTGGGGCACTTCCTCGACGGCGATGATGTTGTCGCCATCTTCGTAGCGGTCCATCATCTCCTTGAGGGCCCTCGGTTTCCCCTTGATGATCACGTCAGGAAGGATCACCGCGAAGGGCTCGTTCCCGACAATATCCCGGCCGCACCAGACCGCATGGCCAAGGCCAAGGGCTGCCTGCTGGCGGGTGAAGCTGGTGGCACCTGCGTCGAGGACGCTTTCGAGGGTCGCGTTCAGGATCTCGGTCTTGTTCTTCTTTTCGAGGGTCCGCTCCAGTTCATACTGGTGGTCGAAATAGTCCTCGATGGCGGACTTGCCCCGCCCGGTAACGAAGCAGAGATGCTCGATCCCTGCCTCGAGGGCCTCCTCCATGATGTAATGGATCAGCGGACGGTCGACGACGGTCAGCAGCTCCTTGGGGATCGCCTTCGAGGCGGGGAGGACCCGTGTGCCGAAACCGGCGACGGGGATGACAGCTTTTCTGGGACGCATGCTCATGGCCCGGTTGTAACCGCGACAGCGCGACGCTCAACCGATTTTCCTCTTGCGAAGCAGCTCATGAGCCATCACCTTCGTGTCAGGTTCAGCAACGAAGAAGGAGGTGATCGAATGTCGAGTCAGATGATTAGCCGTTCGCTCGGGCAGTTTATCAGCGTGGAGGGCCGCGGGCAGCCCCGCCTCTGAAACGTTGATATGACGTGCTTTTTGAGCCGCTCCTGAGCGAGTGGCGGCACTGACGGAGCCGCGGGTGACCCCGCGGCTTTTTCTTTTGTGGAGAGGGCTTTGAGCATTTTAACCACCTCGAAACCCTGAACTTAGCCTCGTTTTTACCGTCTCCGGTGCAGAAGGTCCCATCGGACAATCGAGTACGCGTGGGAACGAGTTCATGACCAATGCAACGGCGATCAGCTTCTGCCGGGCCTGCCACGGGACGACCCTGACCCACGCCTTCGAAGTTGGCGATGCTGTGCGTTGGGTTATCTGCGGCGATCACGAAGGCCGTTCGGGCTGTGGGCTTCTTCAGCGCGCGGAAGTCTATGAGGAGCGCCCTGCGCCCCTGCCCATGGAGGCTTCGTGGACGGACGAGTTCCGCCTGAAGTCCGCAGCGCACCAGACCCTCGAAATGCTCACCACCCGTGACGGGACCGCGCTGGATATCGGCTGCGGCTCGGGCACGCTCGCACGTTCCTATCCGCGGTGGATCGTTCCCATTGGCCTCGACCCGTCGCTGCCGGAAACCGGTCCGCAAGACTGGGGTGTCGGCATCAAGGAAGACTTCGTCTCCGCCGATGGCCAGAACGCTCTCAAGAAGATGGGCGTCAAGAAATTCGACATCATCACGGCGATCTCTGTCCTCGGGGACATGGAAGATCCTCTGGCCTTCTTCCTCCGTGCCAAGAACTGGCTGTCGAAGGATGGCGTCATGGTCGTCGAGACGCCTTACGCGGCGCTCGCCCTGACCAGGACCCTCGCGGGGACTTTCCATCAGCGTGCTGAGGCTTGCTACACCCTCGCCGTCCTCCAGCGCATTGCACAGGCAACGGGCTTCTCCATAGTGCGCGGCTGCATGACCGAGACGCAAGGCGGATCGCTCAGGCTCTTCATGACCCACGACGACTATCACGGTCATGATTATGCTCCGTGGCGTGAGCAACTAGCGCGCCTGTGGGACGAAGAGAACGCGCTGAGCCTTGTCGGCACGGCGGCTTACCGCACCTTCGAGATGAGGGCTGACCGCAGGACGGCTGAAGTCTACGCCTTCTCAGAAGCGCTCGGTCGCCATGGTCTTTATGCGCACCTTCTGGGTACGGGACCGCGGATGCAGATGATCCTCGATGCGTCGGGCTTCGACACCGACGTCATTCAGGCCGCCATCGGTGAGCCGCAGGTGGCTTCGCCCTTTGAGGTGATCTCCGAGGAAGAAGCACGCCAGACGCCTCCTGATGTCCTGATCGCAGACGGCGCCTACAAGCGTGAAGTCCTTGAAGGCTGGCACCAGTTTGTCATGGAAGGCGGCAGGATTGCTTTCCTTGAGCCTGATCTTCTGATCGTGGACGGACAGAATTACCCCAAAGAGCTTGGCCGCACCCTTGCCGTGACCGATGGTCCGGGTTCGGTGGATACGCTCCGCGCAGCGCTTTCCGCGATGCGCAGCCCTGCGCAGCTTGTGGTCACGACCAACAAGACCAGCGCATGAAAAAGGGCGCCCACAAGAGGCGCCCTTCCCAAAAATCAGTAGGCAGAGTGCTTAGAGCTCGCCGAGGTCCGCAAGGATCTCGCGGGCTTCGCGCGTCATGTAGCTTGCCCCATTGCCTGAGTAGGTGATCGCCTCTTCGTAGGGGTGATCTTTCACGCCGAAATGGCCAGCATCCGGATCGAGGCTCACCGAGAAGGCGTTCGACGTCGAGCCGCGCACATACTTCGTGTAGAACGTATCGGCGTCCGAGAGGAACCTTGCGACCTGGCCTTTAACGTGAAGGCGCGTGACACCGAGGACCGTCAGGACCTTGTTATTGAGGCTGCCGCCGCCATTCGATGACTTGATCACCATCGAGGTCAGGGAGTCGGTGCGGTGGAACTCGTTGATCTGCTCAAGCGGCGTCGGGAGGTTCGAAAACCCTGCGACGAGGCTGATCATGGCGCAGCCCGAGGCTTGCTGGGCGTTATCGCAGATCCGCGGATAGGCGATGAACACGTTGCCGGACGGCGTCTGCACGCGCAGCGCCGGGGTGCCGTTGTTGAGCTGGATGGCGCCGACCGTCAGGCCGAGCTCCTGAAAGATACCGGCCATTTGTGGCAGATTGTACTTCGAGACGAGCTGCATATCCGCCGGGTTGGACTGCTGCGCTTGCGCGGCACCCGTCAGGCTGAGAGCGGCCGCAGCTGCTGCGGCAAGAATGGAAAGACGCACTTTGTAAGACCCCTGAGAGCTTCCTTGACGAAAGCTTAAGGCGAAAGCCGCGCAGTCGTAAACTGCTCCTGTCGGTTCTATGGCAGGGTGTGACATGGCCGCTCGTCGTACAAAGGGAGCGGGCCATTGATTTGCCGTGTTCTTCCCGCACGCGGCTTGCTAGCCGTTGGTTTTTGTCAGGAGCGTTCCTTTCGTGCGTCTGCTTTATCTCGGTGACATTATGGGCCGTTCGGGCCGCTCGGCGGTGATCGAAGCCCTGCCGGGCCTCAGACGGGACCTCCGCCTCGACTTCGTCATCGCCAATGCGGAGAACGCGGCGGGCGGCTTCGGCGTCACCGAATCGATCGCCAACGACCTCTTCGCGGCGGGCGTTGACTGCATCACCACGGGCAACCACGCCTTCGATCAGGCAAACGATCTCCACCTCTTTGAAAATGACGACCGGGTGTTGCGGCCCGCTAACTTCCCGCCCTCCAACCCCGGGCGCGGCGCAGGGCTCTACATGACCCGCGACGGCTATGCGGTCCTTGTGATTCAGGTGCAGGGCCAGCTCTTCATGGGCACTTGCAACGACCCGCCCCCGGCCATCGAGCGGGAGCTCGAAGGGGTGCAGCTCGGCCGAGAGGCGGACGCGATCATTGTTGATGTCCATGCCGAGGCAAGCTCTGAGAAGTATTCGATCGGCCACTGGCTCGACGGGCGGGTCAGCCTTGTCTGCGGCAGCCATACCCATGTGCCCACCGCGGATGTGCAGGTCTTCCCCGGCGGCACGGCATTCCAGTCGGACGCTGGCATGTGCGGCGACTATGACAGCTGCATCGGCATGGAGAAGACGACGGTCGTCGAGAAGTACCTGACCAAGATGCGCGGTCCCCGGATGCAGCCTGCAGCCGGTCCCGCCACTATCTGCGGCCTCGTCGTTGAGACGGACCCCAAAACCGGCCTTGCCATCAGCGCAGAACCCTTGCGTGTCGGTGGGCGCCTTGCGGACCATATCCCTGCCTGACCTCCCGGAGAACGACCCATGCTTCTTGCTGCAGCAGCCTTCCTTCTTGCCTCCCCCCTCGACGTCACCGGCGTCTGGTACACCGATGGCGAGGAATCGCAGGTCGAGATCACCGAAACCGGCGACAGCGTCGTGGGCCGCATCATCTGGTACACAGGCCATGAGGAACAGGTCGTCTTCGACACCAACAACCCCGATGAAGACGCGCAGAAGCAGGAGATCCTGGGCCTCGCCATCATAGAGGGCTTCGAGCGAGGCGGGGACAAATGGCGCAAGGGCGAGATCTACGACCCCACCGAGGGCAAGACCTACCGCTCCGCCATCTACCGGATCGACGAGACGACGCTTGGCGTTCAGGGCTGTGTCGGCTTCATCTGCAGGACCCTCGAATGGCAGATGGTGCCCGAGGGCGATGTCATGCGCATCGACCGTGAGCCCAAGACCCGCGACTGAGGCTTTTGAGCAACCTTCGAGCTCTGTTGCAGGGCACGAGGTTTCGTCATCTCTTGAAGAACGGCCTCAAGAGGGCCCAGATGCTCGCTGTCTTTCCTAAGGAGCGTACCCGCTGTGCTGTTGTCCCTGATCCTCCTTCAAGCGATGTCGCCCCACGACGTCTCCGGTATCTGGTGGACGCGCAGCGGCAATGCGCAGGTCGAGATCGTGCTGACCGAGGATGGGACCAGCATCGAAGGCACCGTGATCTGGAGCGACCAAACTGAAGACCCTGGCGCTTCGGACGAGGTCGAAAGCGCTGACCTTTCCGGCGAGGACCTCGCTGGAACGGTCATCCTCGAAGACCATGAGCGCGGGCGGCAGGGCTGGACCAGCGGCACGATCTACAACCTCAAGAACGGCAAGTCCTACCGCTCGAACGTGTCGCGGCAGGATGCCGACACCCTGGCCGTTGAAGGCTGCCTCGGTTTCTTCTGCCGGACCCAGGAGTGGAAGCGGGTCACGCCCGATGAGATCAAGCGGCAGGCGATTGCACCTTCTGTCCTTTCGGTCGCTTCGGAATAGCCCTACCAAAGCGTCATGGATGCAGCACGCGACATGGCGACCTTCCAGGTCCTTGCCCGTACAGGAACGATTTCTGCCGCAGCGCATGAGCTGGGCGTGGCGCCCTCGGCCGTCTCGCGGCGGCTGAAGGCGCTGGAGGCGCGGCTGGGGATCGAGCTGGTGCGCCGCTCGACCCGGGCGATGGTGCTGACCCCTGCCGGCGAGGCGTATCTTGCCCGATCGAAAGACCTCCTCAAAAGCATCGATGCCCTCGAAGAGGAGATGCGCGACGAGAGCCTTGGCGTTGCGGGGCCGATCCGCATGGCGGCTCCTCTCAGTTTCGGTCTCTGCGCCCTGCCGGACCCGCTTGATGCCTTCCTCAAGGCGCATCCGGCGATCAGCCTCGAGATGGATCTGCGCGATGATCAGGTGGACCTGGTGCGCGAAGGCTTCGATCTGGCGCTGAGGATCGGTGAGCTGCCGCCCTCGACCTTGATCGCCAAGAAACTGACGAGCATTCCTTTTGCTGTCGGTGCCTCCCCTGAGTTCCTCGAAAAGCACGGGCCGATTGAGAAGCCTGAGCAGCTCGATGGTCTGCCGGGCCTTGTCTACGCCAATGCCCTGCGTGGCGATGTCCTCAACTGGACGAATGAGGATGGCAGCGAGGGTCGGGCCCAGCTGACCCGGACGCTGGTGGCCAACAATGGCGACATTCTAGCGGCACTCGCAGCCAAGGGGCATGGAATCTATGCTGCCCCGAGGTTTATTCTGGCGGGCCAGCTCAACCGTGGTGAGCTCCTGCCGGTGCTGCCCGATGTGGGGTGGCCGGAGACGGCGCTTCATGCGGTGTGGCCTCCGACGGATCATTTGCCCGCACGGGTGAGGGCGTTGATCGACAGCCTGGCCGCTCATTTTTCCGGGTTACCAAGGCGTTAACGGTTTGTTAGGCTTGACCCTTGGGACCAATCCAAGGGGGCATCATGGCCGACGTCGTTTCTGATCTCAGCGAAGCTTTTGGCGCAGCGGTGAATTCCGATCCCGTGATGACGCTCCTGCCGCTGGCGATTGTCGGGATTGCTTCGGGCCTCCGGGCTGGCGGCATCGGGCAGGCCCTGGCGATGGCGACGCGGGGGCTGTTCTGGCTCGGTGGTCTCGTCTTCGCGATGCATACCGGCGAGGCGATGATGGAGGCCGGGGCGAGCGTGGATACGCTGTCCGGCTCCTTCGACCGGGTCTGGAATGACCTGATGGGCCTCAGGTTCGTGGAAGTCCTGGGTTTCTGGCTGCTTCTCCTGGCGGCGACTATGCTGATCCTGGTGATCAGGACGTTCGTCAGGCGCTGAACGCGCATCTTCGGGCTTAACAGACGGGGCTTGGCGGACTAGACGCCGGGCCTTGCTGATTTTTTCGGAGGTATCATGGCCGGCCACTCCAAATGGGCGAACATCCAGCACCGCAAGGGTCGTCAGGACGCCAAGCGTTCCAAGCTGTTCTCGCGCCTGTCCAAGGAGATCACGGTCGCAGCCAAGATGGGCGCGCCTGATCCGGCCTTTAACCCGCGCCTCCGCCTGGCGATCGCCAACGCCAAGGGCCAGTCGATGCCCAAGGACAATATCGAGCGGGCCATCAAGAAGGGCTCCGCCGATGACGGGGCCGACTACGAAGAAATCCGCTACGAGGGCTTCGGCCCTGAAGGCGTCGGCATCATCGTCGAAGCCCTGACCGACAACCGGAACCGCACGGCCTCGGAAGTGCGCTCCACCTTCTCGAAGAACGGCGGCAATCTCGGCGAGACCGGTTCAGTGAGCTTCGGCTACGACCGGGTCGGCCAGATCGAGTATAAGGGCGAGATCGGTAGCGAGGATGATGTCCTCGAAGCCGCTATCGAGGCCGGTGCCGAGGACGTTCAGTCGTCGGAAGAACTCCACACGATCTACACCGCTGCCGATGACTTCGCCGAGGTCCAGAAGGCCCTCGAAGAGAAATATGGCGAGCCGGAAACGGCGAAGCTTGCCTGGCGCGCCCAAAACCAGATCGAGGTCAGCTCGGAGAAGTCCGACACGGTGGTGAAGCTCTTCGACGCGCTCGACGACCTTGATGACGTGCAGGCGGTCTACGCGAACTTCGAGCTTTCCGACGAGGATGCCGAGCGGCTTGCTGGCTGAGGTGAAGCGCCTCCTCGCTGCCGCATCGGTTTCCTGATTACGGGGCTGCCCGCGAGGCTCTGCTGTGGCTTCGTGGCCCCCGCCATATCCCCTTGGCGAGCTGCCCTAGTATCTGGATTCTGACGAGAGCCGGCGGATTGAACTTTGCTCTTCTTGTTTGATGGATGACGGTTGGAGAGGTGCTCTTTCAATTATCGTCCTCCCGGACTTGATCCGGGATCCATGAACTGGCTTGGCCTACTCTTGATACGGATGGTCCATGGGTCCTGGATAAGCCTTTGGCTTTCCGGGAGAGCGGTGTGTGAGGCAGGCGTAGGTGTCCGCCCGGGTCGGTTTTCTGAGAGGACGGGTGTCCGGGCGCGGTTTGGGCCGTGCTCTGACTAAATGTTATATGCGCGGGCCAAGCCACGCCCGGCGGTGCTTTATGCGAGAGGCCATGTCCGCGGGGTTTTGAGGCCGGCGGCTAAGCACTTCAAACTCTCGAACAGCACATGCGGATCGTTAGTCCGCACATGCTATCTGCACCGCCTCCGAAGCGCTGGCAGGAACGACCGGTCAGGCCCGTCACCTTCGGAAGACGGCTCCACCTTAAACAAGTGCGGGTCAGCGGGGATAAATCCCGCTGACCCGCCAAGTCTCACGCGAGGGAGGGCGCGTCAGAAACCGTATTTGGCGGAGAACTGGATCTTGTTCATCGCGCCGTCGAGGCCGTTTTCAAGTTCGCGGTCAGCCCGGATGTATTCGACACCCACATCGACCTTCTTCGTCAGGGAGCGGATGAGGTTGACGTGCACCGAGGTTACCTGGTCCGTCACCGCGCCGGACGTCAGCTGAACGGGGTTGTCGGCCTTGAAATAGCCAAGCGAAAGGTTCGAGCGCCAGTCCTTGGCCCAGAAGTGGCGGTAGGAGACGAAACCCGACGTGGTCGGAATGGTTTCAAGCTCAAGGTTGGCGTTGAGCGCTGCGTCATTGACGACGTTGACGCCGATATAGCGGCCGATGCCTTCGCCATAGGTCGCCATGAACCGCAGGTCGTCGCGGCTGCCGATCTTGATCTTGCCTGAACCGGATACGCCCCAGCCAAGCGTCGTCTCGGTATCCTGACCCGTAACATCAGCGCCAGCCTTCAGTTGACGGAGCAACGTCGCGACGGTCAGGTGCCCGAAGTCGCCCTTCTTGTTGTAGCGCAGGGCAAGGTCAGGGAGCGAGTCGTCGCCGGGCATGATCCTGCCGCCCGTCGCCGTGGTGATCTCGGTCTCAGGCTGCTCGATGGCGATCTGGAACGGGCCCTTGGTGTAGCGGATCATCGGCTGGCGATCGAAGACGGTGCCTTCGGTCGGGCCGATGAAGTCGAGATTGTCAGGCAGGGCAGCAACGTCCTGGAAGGTCGACCAGGTCTGGCCGAGGAGCCAGTTGTCGATGGTCAGGAACGCCACGCGCATCCGGGGAGAGAAGCTGTTGGAGACCCGCTCGTTCCCGTCATTGGTGACCTGGAAGTCGAGTTCGATCTTGCCGCCGATCTTGCGGCCTGCCTTCTTGGTGTCGAAGCCGAAGAAGAAGCGGCTTTCGCGCGGGTTGAAGTCGAAGACAGGATCCTCGCCTTCACCGCCGACGGGGACGAGCCCGGGGATGTAGAGGTCACGACCCAGACTGTTCGTAGGCAGAGAGCCTCCAGTAAACTCGGTCAGGGAAGCGTCGAGCTTGATGTAGCCACCGAAGAGAACCTCCGTGTCGCCGCTCATAAAGCCTTGTGGCCGCTCGGCGAGGATTTTCTCAGGCGGGGTCTCGCCGAAGCCGTCGGAATAGGTGGCGGTGCCGACACGGATCATCTTGACCGCTTTGCGGACGTCCTTGGTCTCCTCAGGCGTGAGCATGACCTCGTCATCGTCGAGGCGCTCGAGGATACGGTCGAGTTTCTCTTCGATCGTGTCGACCCGGACCTCCAGGCTGTCCTGGGCCAGAGCCGAACTCACGGCGAATGTCGATGCGGCGGCGATGAGCGCAAGCTTCTGTTGGGTCTTCATGGCTTCCTCCGATGATCATTTTTTCAGTGAGCATCGGGCGGGTGCGACATCTTCGCTATTGGCGGATGGTCGTAGCGACCATGGTCTGATTGCTGGGACACCCTGGGAAAGGGACAAAGCGGCATGACCTGACACCAATAGGGAGAAGCCCATGGCCTACGATGCTGCAAACCTGAGCGAAAAGAGTGCGTTGGACGCGTTCTGGCTGGAGGAGGCCAAGCGGCTGACCTGGATGGAAGCGCCTACGGTGGCGTCCGATGTGTCCTTCGAAAGGGATGATTTCCGGATCAAATGGTTCGAGGACGGGGTGCTCAACGCCTCGGTGCAGTGCCTCGACCGGCACCTTGCCGAACGCGGCGACAAGACGGCCTTCATCTTCGAAGGCAACGACCCCTCCGCATGCGAACGGATCAGCTACCGCCTGGCCCACGAGGAAGTGTGCCGGATGGCAAACGTCCTCAAATCGCGCGGTGTCGGGAAGGGCGACCGGGTCGTTCTCTACATGCCCATGGTGCCCGAGGCGGCCTACGCGATGCTGGCCTGCGCCAGGATCGGCGCAGTCCATTCGGTCGTGTTCGGAGGGTTCTCTCCTGACGCGCTCGCCAGCCGGATCGAGGATTGCGGCGCAACGGCGATCATCACCGCTGACGAAGGGCGGAGGGGCGCCAAGGCGATCCCGCTGAAGGCGAATGTCGACCTTGCGCTCGAGCGGCTGGCGCAGCCGCCGAAGCTGGTGCTGACGATCGAGGTGACTGGCGCGCAGGTGCCCCTGACGCCGGGGCGGGACATCCTGTGGAGCGAGGAGCGCGACGAGGTTGCGCCGACCTGTGATCCTGAGCCGATGGCTGCGGAGGACCCGCTTTTCATTCTTTATACGTCGGGGTCGACGGGCAAACCCAAGGGGGTCGTGCATACGACCGGCGGGTACATGGTGTATGCGTCCTTCACCCATGAGAAAGTCTTTGCCCTGCAGACCGACGATGTCTTCTGGTGCACCGCTGATGTCGGATGGATCACAGGGCACAGCTACATCGTCTACGGACCGATGGCGAACGGAGCGACGCAGGTTCTCTTCGAGGGCGTGCCGAGCTGGCCTGATGCTGGGCGCATGTGGGAAGTGGTGGCGAAGCATAGGGTGTCGATCCTCTACACCGCGCCGACGGCTATCCGGGCTGCGATGCGCGAGGGTGATGAGTTCGTCACGGAGCATGACCGCTCCTCGCTCAGGCTTCTTGGATCTGTCGGTGAACCGATCAATCCTGAGGCCTGGAGGTGGTACCATGACGTTGTTGGCGAGGGCAGGTGCCCGATCGTTGATACCTGGTGGCAGACCGAGACGGGCGGCATCCTGATTTCTCCTTCTGCGAAGAGTTCGGACAACAAGCCTGGCGCTGCGACGACGCCGCTGCCGGGGGTGCTTCCGGCACTGGTGGATAATGAAGGCAAGCCGCTTGACGGTGCGGTCGACGGTAACCTCGTCCTGACGACGAGCTGGCCCGGCCAGGCGCGGGGCGTCTGGGGTGACGAGCAGCGGTTCTTCGACACCTACTTCTCGACCTATCCGGGTACGTACTTCACTGGCGATGGGGCCAGGCGTGACGAGGATGGTGACTATTGGATCACCGGACGGGTGGACGATGTCCTCAACGTATCCGGTCACCGGATGGGCACGGCGGAGATCGAAAGCGCGCTGGTGGCCCATGCGTCAGTCGCGGAAGCGGCCGTCGTTGGCTATCCCCATGACATCAAGGGGCAGGGCGTTCATTGCTATGTCACCCTGAAGCAGGGGATCGAGGCCAGCGATGCTCTCGCCACGGAGCTTCGCGGGCATGTCAGGAACGAGATCGGCCCGGTTGCGACCCCCGACCGGGTGCAGCTCTCACCCGGCCTGCCGAAGACGCGGTCCGGCAAGATCATGCGCAGGATCCTCCGCAAGATTGCCGAGGGGCAGCCTGACCAGCTGGGCGACACATCGACGCTGTCAGAGCCTCTGGTGGTTGAGAGCCTGCTGAAGGGTGCTGAAAAGTTCGCCGAAGCGCGGTAGGCAGAGGAATGGTCGCACCCATTGTCATTGCCGATGATCACCCCCTGTTCCGCGCTGCGCTCGTGGGGGCCGTCGGCAAGGCAGCGCCCGAGCGTGAAGTGATCGAGCGCGAGACCCTCGAAGGCGCCTTTGCGGCGCTGGAGGCTGGGCCGGTGGGGCTTCTCACCCTCGATCTTCATATGCCGGATAGTGACGGGCTTGCAGGGCTCCTGCAGGTCCGCTCGCTCTATCCGGCTGTCCCGGTCCTCGTCGTTTCAGGCGACACGGCGCCGGGGCTTCCTGGCCGTGCGGCGGCGCTCGGAGCGTCAGGCTTCGTTCCGAAGTCCTCCGACCTGCCGACCATCCGGGAAGCGGTGGAGGCGGTCCTCGATGGCGAGACGTGGCTGCCAGAAGAGGCCGAGCCTTCCGAGGAGGATGCGGCGCTGGCGAGCCTCACCCCGACCCAGCTCAAAGTGCTGGTCCATGTCAGGGACGGCCTTCTCAACAAGCAGATCGCCTACGAGCTCGACATCTCCGAGGCCACGGTGAAGGCGCATATGACGGCGGTGATGCAGAAGCTTGGCGTGCAGACAAGGACGCAGGCCGCCATGATGGCGCGCCGCCTCGACGTCAAACCTTCGGAGCGTTCAGAAGACTGACGCTCAGTGAGCGGAGCGCTGCGGGCTCTACCGGTTTTGAGAGAATGTCGAGCCCTCTTGAGCGGACGGCTTCGTCGGTGGCTTCGGAGCGGCTGGCTGTGACCACGATTGCGGGCAAGCGGCACTCTTTTTCTTCAGCGAAGAAATCGAAGACGTCGAGGCCGGTTTCGTCACCGTCAAGCTGGTAGTCGAGGATCAGGAGATCAGGCATCGCGGCGCCGTTGGCATAGGCGGCACGGACCGCGTCCACACTGCCGAGGGCGGAAGTCTCCGCGCCCCATTTGGTGAAGCGTGCCTCGAGCGCTTCTAAAACGGATCGGTCGTTGTCGACGCAGAGGACACGTGCGCCGCCAAAGCCGGGGGCGCTTCGCCGGCGCGGAGAGGCGACGGCAGATCTTGGTTCGGCACGCGGGATAAGGAGGCGGAACCGCGTTCCCTTGCCGGGGTCTGAGGACAGGATGATGTCGTGCCCGAGAAGTCCCGCCACGCGGCTGACGGTGGCAAGCCCCAGCCCCGCGCCCTCGACGTCGCGGTCACGGGGGAGCCTCGTGAACTCCTTAAAGATCGTCGCTTGGTCCTCGGCGGCAATGCCGCGCCCTGAATCGATGATGTCCAGCGCGAGCCGGCCCCAAACCCTGCGGACGCCGATCAGAACCCCGCCTTCATCTGTGTACCGCACGGCGTTGGCGAGGAGGTTCTGGATGGCTGAGCGCAGGAGGCCAGGATCGGTGTCGGTCCAGAGGCCCGTGGAGACTACACGTAAAGTGAGACCCTGTTCCTCAGCTAACGGACGGAACTCTTCGGCGATGCCCTCGAGATAGGGGCCGAGTGCAAAGGCGCTCTTCTTGGGATCAACGCCGCCTGCTTCGAGCTTGGAGAGGTTGAGGAGCGACCTGAGGAGGGTGTCGGCGGAGCCGATCGCTGCCCCGATCCGTGTGGCGGTGCCTGCCTCGTCGCTGCCTTCGGGGAGCGTGTCTTCGAGGCTTGAGGCGAAGAGGCGGGCCGCGTTGAGCGGCTGGAGCACGTCGTGGCTGGCGGCGGCGAGGAAGCGTGTCTTCGACTGGTTCGCAGCCTCTGCCTCCTGCCGTGCGCTGTCGGCTGCGGTGTTGGCGAGGCTGAGCTCCGCGGTCCGCTGCTCGACGCGGGCTTCGAGGGTGCGGTTCGCTTCTTCGAGGGCCGACTGGGCTGCGCGGCGTTTGGAGATGTCCTGATAGAAGCCGAAAAAGCCAAGCACCGTTCCGCTTTGCGAGACTTGCGGGACGTAGGTGACCTGCCAAGTGACGTCGCCGCCAATATCGTCAGGAGACAGAACGAAGCGCCTGCCGCTGCCTTCGAGGACAGCGTCGATGGCGATGCTGCGCTTGGCGTAGTGCTCGCCGAGGACGGTGGCGAGGGGCAGGCCGACAAGGCTCTGGTCCAGCATGCCGGTCATCTCCGCATAGGCTCTGTTGTGGAAGCGGATGGTCTGGCCGGGGTCAGCGAAGGCGATAGGAAAGGGAATATTATCCGTGTAAAAACGAAGGGTGCGTTCGCTCTCGGCAAGCGCTGTCTGCGCAACGCGGTATTCGGTGACATCGGAGAAGGACGTGACATAGCCTCCGCCAGGGACGGGCCTGCCCTGCAGCCTGAGGATTCGTCCATCGCGCAAGGTTGTCTCTGACGTGTGCGGAATGCCATCTTTGAGGAGCGCGATCCGCTTTTGCAGCTTTGCCTCCGGCGCGCGGGGGAGGTTGTGCCGGAGGAGGGTCTCGACGGGCGTGCCGACGGCGAGAAGGCCCGAGGGGTAGTCGAAAAGCTCCTCATACGCCTTGTTCCAGGCGACGAGCTTACCTTCCGCATCGATCACCGAGACACCCTCGGCGAGGCTGTCGAGGGTGGCGAGTAGGAGGTCCTGTCCGAAGCGAAGCTCACGGGAGGCGTCGCCCATCAGCACCATGACATCTCCTACGGCCACGCGGCTGGACGTCAGGAGGCGGGTGAGGAGAATGTTGGCCGAAGCGTTACCAAGAACGCCGCTGAGCCTGCGCTCGCTTTCCTCGACAAAGGCCGCGGGGGCGAGGTCGCTGTCCCTGAGATTTGCATACGGACGAGCGGTGGAGGCTGCGACGTCCTTGCCGACGATCTGCTCGAGAAGGGCGCGGAGGTCGCCGACCCTGACCGTGCCGGAGAGGGCACCCTGGGCGCGCTGGCTGTTGAAGCGGGCGGCATCCTCGCGGGCCTTGAGATCTGCCGGGGCGAGGAGCGTCAGTGCGACGAGCACGGAGACGTTCGCGAGCCCTGCAATAAGGGTTCCTGCCGTGAACTGATCATCGATGAACGGCAGGAGCATCTTAAGGAGCGGGCTGGCATCGAACGCTGTGCCTCCTGCGACGACGGGGCCGAGGACGAGGATGAGCCACAGGCTGACCCCTGTCACGATGGCGGCAACGGCCGCTGGCGAGGTCACGCGCGGGGCGAAGATGGCTGCGATGAGAAGCGGGGCGAGCTGGGCAGCGCCTGCAAAGGAGACGACGCCGAGCTCGGCCAGCATGGCCCCCTCGGGAACCGTGAGCGCGAACAGCGAAGCGATGACGATCAGTGCACAGAGACTGAGGCGCCTGATGGTCAGGGCGTGCTTGAAGGCGCGGGCTTCCCCTGCGTTCGACAGGAGGGGAAGGACGAGGTCGTTGGAGATCATGTTGCCGACCGCGATGCCGGTGACGACGATCATGCCTGCCGCCGCCGCGAAGCCGCCGACAAAGGCGAGGAGGGTCAGGGCTTCTGCGCCTGAGGCCCTCGGTACGGTCAGGACGAAGATGTCCGGCGATGCCCCGAGGCCGAGGCCCGCGCCTGCCCCTGCGATGGGGAGGACGAGGAGGGCGAAGAGGCCGAGGTAGAGGATGAGGATGGGCGCGGCGCGCCTGACCGTGCGCGGGCCGTCTGGCTCCACGACGGTCATGTGGAACTGCCTTGGCAGGCAGAGCACCATGAAGGCGGAGAGCGCGGTCAGGAGGAGGAAACGCGGTGCGGTGAACCCCTCCGCAGAAGGAAGAGGCGGTGCGGTGATCTCTCCGCCGGAGAGGATGGCGAGGGCGACGAGGGCGACGACGAAGAAGGCGAGGAGCTTGAAGACGCTGTCGAAGGCCATCGCGGCGACGAGGCCGGGGCTCCTCTCCGTGGCGTCACGGCTTCTGGTGCCGAAGACGAGGCCGAAGGCTGCGAGGACGGCGCCGACGGAGAGGATGAGGGCCTGAGACCGGGTCTCCTCTCCCCCCGTGACGACGGAGAAGGTCGAGGCGACGGCGATGAGCTGGAGCGTGATGTAGGGGATGCTGACGAGGACGAGGGTGCCGGAAAGAAGCGCAGCGAGGCTGCGCGACCGGCCGAAGCGACGGGAGATGAGGTCGGGGAGGGAGGTCGCGCCGTGGGCCTTGCCGAGGCTGATGGTCCGCTCGATGAGCGGCAGGCCTAGGGTGAAGGCCAGAACGGGGCCGAGATAGATCGGCAGATAGTCCCACCCTGACCGGGCGGCCGTGCCCACTGCGCCGTAGAAGGTCCAGGAGGTGCAGTAGACCCCGATGGAGAGCGCGGTGACGAGCGGCAGGGTGCGCGGCGGGAAGGATCCGCGCTTCTGGGCCATGAAGCCCACTGCGAAAAGGACCGCTGCGTAGATCGCGAGCGCGGCCCCGACGGTCACCGTCGACATGGCGCCGAGCGCCTCCCTCTTTGAAGTTATCTTTTTCGCTCAGTCTTCCATAGGCTGCGAGGGCTGTCCAATATTCTCCGCATACGAAAAAGGCGGTGCCGAAGCACCGCCTTTCCCGTGGAACCCACTGAAGGAAGAGAAGTCAGTGGGTATGCGCTGCGCCTGCGCCCGAGGGCACCCTGATCTGCTCGACCATGGCCTTGACGTCTTCGGGCGTCTTGGCGGTGAAGGCCGCGACGGTGAAGGCCGTTGCGAAGTTGATCACCATACCGATGGTCCCGATACCTTCAGGCGAGATGCCGAAGAGCCAGTTGTCCGCGGTGTTCGGAATATCGCCGAACCAGCCGAACTTGAAGGTGCCGATGTAGAGGATGGTGAAGAGGAGACCTGCCACCATACCGGCGATAGCGCCTTCCTTGTTCATCCGCTTGGTGAAGATGCCCATCATGATCGCCGGGAAGAGCGAACATGCGGCGAGACCGAAGGCCAGGGCGACAACCTGGGCGACGAAGCCCGGAGGGTTGATGCCGAAGTAGCCTGCGATGCCGATGGCAACCACGGCGGCTCCGCGTGCGGCCCACAGTTCCTGCTTGTCGGTGATGGTGGGCATCACTGTCTTCTTCAGGAGGTCGTGCGACACGGCGGACGAGATCACCAGGAGGAGACCCGCCGCGGTGGAGAGAGCGGCTGCGATGCCGCCTGCCGCCATCAGGGCGATGACCCATGCGGGCAGGTTTGCCATCTCCGGGTTCACAAGGACCAGCGTGTCACGGTCAGCATACACCTCATTCGCAACAGCCGGGTCGGCGTTGGAGGTGAGGCGGTTGCCGAGCGGGCCACGGTCGCCGGTGAACTGAGGTTTGCCGCCTTGGAAGGCTGCACCCGGACCATACTGGATGATGCCGTCACCGTTTTTGTCCTCATACGCATAGAGGCCGATGTCTTCGTAGGATTTGAAGAAGTCCGGCGTCGTCTCTGCGGCTAGGGCCGAGCCATCATAGGAAGTCTCGTTCACCGTGTTGATGAAGTTGAGACGGCCGATCGAGGCAACGGCGGGAACCGTGACATAGAGAAGGGCGATGAAGACCAGCGCGTAACCGGCCGACTTCCGTGCGTCCGAGACTTTCGGGACGGTGAAGAAGCGAACGATGACGTGGGGCAGGCCTGCGGTCCCGACCATCAGCGCCATGGTGATGGCGAAGACGTCGATGGTGGACTTGGTGCCTTCCGTATACTTACCGAACCCTAGATCAACCAGCGATTGGTCGAGCCTCTGAAGCACGGTCATCCCTGTGTCGCCGACTTCCGAACCGATGGCGAGCATCGGGATCGGGTTGCCCGTGACCATGAAGGACAGGAACACGGCCGGAACCATGAAGGCGAAGATCAGCACACAATATTGTGCGACTTGCGTGTAGGTGATGCCCTTCATGCCGCCGAGGACAGCGTAGAAGAAGACAACGCCCATACCGATCAGGACGCCCATCTCAATGTTCACATCGAGGAACCGCGAGAAGACGACACCGACACCGCGCATCTGACCAGCAACGTAGGTGAAGCTGATGACGATGAGGCAGACGACGGCCACCAGGCGCGCAGCCTTGGAGTAGTAACGATCACCGATGAAATCGGGCACCGTGAACTTGCCGAACTTCCTGAGGTAGGGGGCGAGGAGCAGGGCGAGCAGCACATAGCCGCCGGTCCAACCCATGAGGTACACGGAGCCATCATAGCCTGCGAAGGCGACGATGCCTGCCATGGAAATGAAGGAGGCTGCCGACATCCAGTCAGCGGCCGTGGCCATACCATTGGCCACCGGGTGCACGCCGCCACCGGCGACGTAGAACTCCTTGGTGGAGCCAGCCCGGCTCCAGATCGCGATGCCGATATAGAGCGCGAAGCTCAGGCCCACGAAGATGTATGTGAGAAGTTGGGCGCTCATGACGAAGCTCCTTCTTCGTCATCATCGACACCGTGCTTCTGCTCGATCTTATGGATCGCGCGGCTGTAGTAGAAGATCAGTGCAATGAAGACATAAATCGATCCCTGCTGGGCGAACCAGAAACCGGCGGGCACGCCGAGGATCGAGAAATTGTCGAGCAGGTCGCGGAGAAGAATTCCGAACCCGAAACTGACGGTGAACCAGATCGCGAGCAGTCCTCCCAAGAGGCGGAGGTTCTCGGCCCAGTAGGAGAGCTTTGGCGGTACATCCGCCTTTTCTCCTGACGCTACGTCTTTGATGGTTGTCGCACTCATGGCGTTTCTCCCGAGGTCAGGACCTTTGTGTCCATCGCTGACGCTACGCGCCTCGGGGGTGCCGGTTGTAGACGACCTTAGTCGGGGTCCACCTTGCTCATGCTCTTCGTTCATTGACCACACTTGTAATCGTGAGATTGTTCCCCTATCTCGTTTCTCGATAAGGGAGAGGACATTTCCATGCGTATCATGACTTCGGGCCTTGCGGCTTCACTCCTACTGCTCGGCGTGGCCCACGCGCAGTCGGGCGACAGGATCGTCATTGAGGACTTCTACGGCACGGTGGAGCTGGAGCTTTCAGGCTCTGGCGAGATCAGCGCTATCAAGTCGGGACCAAATGCCGACGAGGTGACCATCAAGACCGGCTCCACCACCCGCATCACAGGCGATGAAGAGATCGACCGCCGCCGCTGGTGGAAGGAAT
Source organism: Parvularcula mediterranea (assembly GCF_013085255.1). GTDB lineage: Bacteria > Pseudomonadota > Alphaproteobacteria > Caulobacterales > Parvularculaceae > Parvularcula > Parvularcula mediterranea. The sequence continues at coordinate 779,970 of NZ_JABFCX010000002.1, read as the reverse complement.
ACCAGAACAACCGCAAAGGCTGGTCCGGCCGCCAGCCCAAGGACCGCGACCGCGTCTTTGAAGAGATGCTGGAAGAGCGTCCGCGCCTGACGATCTCCGCGCCTCAAGGCACGGATATCGAGATCAATGGCTCTGCGATCCACATGCGCACCGATGGGAGCGCGGGCGATGTCGACATCACCGACAATGTGCACCTCCTGGTGGTGCTCGGGGATGTCGATGACGCCGAGCTGGAAATCCACGGCTCGGGCTACCTCGAAGTTGGCAATGTCGCGGGCATGCTCGACGGCTCGGTGCATGGCTCTGGCGACCTGATCGCAGGCAACATCCGCGAGGCGGACCTCAGGGTGCACGGCTCTGGTGATCTTAACGCCCGCAATGTGGGCGGCGAAGTGAAGGCCAGCGTCCACGGCTCCGGCGACCTGTCGCTCGAGCGCGTGCTCGGCCCGGTCTCGGCCAACGTCCACGGCTCCGGCGACCTCAAGATGAACCGCATCGAGCGCGGGCTCAAAGGCTCCGTCCACGGCTCTGGCGACCTCGAAGTGAACCAGGTGAACGGCGATCTCGACCTTTCGGTGCACGGTTCCGGCGATCTCGATATCGACAATGGTTCGGTCGATGACCTCGACGCCACGGTCTACGGCTCGGGCGAAGTGACCTTCGGCGGCTCGGCCAAGAACGCGCGCCTCAGGAGCACGGGCTCCGGCTCGATCCGCGTCGGCCGGGTCACGGGCCAGCTTGACGCCAAGGGCAAGGACATCCGCGTCGACGGCAAGAAGGTCGGCGAGGAAAAGAAAGACAAGGACTACCACTAGGTCCGGGCACTAAGACCTAAGGCGGGCAGGGGGCGCTTGATGCGTCCCCGCCCCCATGCCAACAGGCTCGACATCCAAGAATAGACCGCGCACCGCGCGCGACCGAGCATAAGGCAGTCCCATGAAAATCAACGGCAACGAAATCCGTCCCGGCAACACGATCATGCACCAGGACACCCTCTGGCGTGCGGTGAAGATCGATGCGGTGAAGCCCGGCAAAGGCCCTGCCTATGCCCAGGTCGAGCTCAAGAACCTAATCGATGGCCGCAAGCTCAACGAGCGTTTCCGCTCGTCGGAGACCGTCGAGAAGGTCCGCCTCGAGCAGAAGGAGCACACGTTCCTCTACGCCGAAGGCGACATGCTGACCTTCATGGACACGGAGAGCTACGAGCAGATCCAGATCGCTGAGGACATGATCGGCGAGCAGCGCGCATTCCTGCAGGACGGCATGGCTGTCGAAGTGGAAATGCATGAAGGCCGCCCGATCGGCGTGGCGCTGCCTGAGCAAGTGACCCTGACGATCACCGAGACCGAGCCCACCGTGAAGGGCCAGACGGCGTCGAGCTCCTACAAGCCCGCAACGCTGGAGAACGGCCTGCGCGTGATGGTGCCGCCGCATATCTCGGCGGACACGGCGATCATCGTGAACACCCAGACGATCGAGTACGTCAAACGGGCTGAGTAACCATCCTGTCCCTGACTGTACCCGTGAGGCCGAAGACCTGTTAAGGTCTCGGTAAGGGCAGTTAAGGGGAGGCCCCGTGGCATGATCGCTTCTGTTCTCGGCATGGCCGCGGCACTCGTCGCGGCGTGGCAGGATGGACCCGGCGCGACCGAGCCTGAACCCCTGCCTGATCCTGAGCCTGCGGTAGAAGAGCCCCAGGAGAACCCCGACGACGAAAGCGGCGACGACCCTGAAGAGCCAGGGCCTGAGGGCTCTGATCCTGAAGGGGAAGAGCCGGACGACGAAGGCGAAGAGGGTGCCTCTGAGCCCGGTGAGGAAGAGGGCGAGGACGCCGAAATCCTTGCCGCTGCTGACATGCAGATCGTCGAGGAGACGCTTCCCACGGTTGATGAGGTGGCGTTCCCCGAGCTGGTCGGTGACTTCGACGGCGACGGTGCACCTGACGAAGCCAGGGCCCGCGAAAGCGATACGGGCGTTCAGATTGCGCTCGAGCTTTCTTCGACCGGTGAGGTTTTCGTCGAGCATCTCGGCGCCGATGCGCTGGCGCAGGTGGAGTGGGAAGTCATTCCCGCAGACGCCATCGGCGAGGTCTGCGTTGACCCGATCGCCTGCCCGATCACCGAGGAAGGCGAAGCGGAGCGCGACGTGATCCTCGTGACGATCGATGGAAGCGACAGGTTCATCCTGCGCTGGGATGGCGGTGCGCTGGAGACCTTCTTCGTCGACTGACGCACGCTTCCGGGGAAGTGGCGGGAGGGTATTCCCGCTAAAGATTTGCAGTCTTCCCGCAGCGGCCTTCAGAATCGGGAAAGCACAGGCCCGTTAACCTCGAAAGCAGGTTTTTGCTGCGCTTTGAGGCGCTTGTGCTAGACTATGGCTTCACCATGCTGGGGGGCTGGTCAGGGCGCGTCCGCGTTGCCATCTTTGCCCTCTGGCAGGCCATCGGAAGTTGGCCATCCGTAGCAAGACGAGGCCCCTTCGTGGGCCAAGGAGCAAGAGGTTGGGCGTCAGGGACGAAACTGCGGCGAGGGTCACGGCCCTTGGGATCGCGGCAAACTCCTCTCCCAGCAAAAAAGGCCGAGGAAGCACGTCCATGTTCAAGATCTTTCCGCTCCTGACGATCAGCTACCTGATTTACGCAGCCATCTCTTTCTCCTCGGGCGGCTCGAGCTGGGTCGATGGCGAGATCGCCACGGTGACGATGATCTCTGGCGATGACTGGCTGATCCGCGGGGGCGATATCTTCCTGATGGCCTCTTTGGCGCTTCTGTTCTGGGAAGTGCTGCGGGCGAACAACACAGGGACTGAGTCGATCCTGAACCACGCCTTTTCGGCCGTTCTTTTCATCGCTTGCGCCCTGTCCTTCGTGATTGTGCCGAACTTTTCGACGACGCCGTTCTTCCTCCTGACCCTCATGACGGGCCTCGATTTCATGGCCGGCTTCATGATCACGACGTTCGCAGCACGGCGTGACTTTGGTGTCAGCGGCGGCATCACCGGCTGAGCCCGGCCGGTTTAAACCTCGCTGAAACCTCCGTTTCAGCGTTTTTTCATCCCGCTCCCCTAGCGTTTCCTGACGTTCCATCAGGCCTGTCATCAGGAAACGCGTCTTATGTCCTCGAACACTCCGTTTGCCGTCGGACCCGACACTGTCCGTTTTGCCCTTGAGGCATCGGGCCAGGCGATGTTCGAGTTCGATCCCGAAAGCGGCGTGGTCGCGTGGGCAGACCCTGCTCAGGCAGGCGATGTGCTCGGCCTCGACGGTGAGGCGACATCGGAATCCTATGACACGCTGATCTCGCAAGTGGCCCCCGAAGGCGCGGCCCAGCGGCAAGCGTCGATCTCCTCAGCCCGCGACGGCGGCAGCTCCTACAATGTCGAGTTTCGCGTGGAGCGCCCCGATGGCGGCTTCCACTGGTACGAAGAGCGCGGCACCTGGCTGAAGATTGGCGGGCAACAGCGCATGGTCGGCGTCCTGCGCCGGATCGATGCCCAGAAGCAGCGCGAAGAACAGCTCGCCTTCATGGCCGCCCATGACGAAATGACGGGGCAGCTCAACCGCGCACGGACGAAAGAGAAGATCGGCGCTGCGATCGAGCGCGCTGGCGATGGCCGCGGAAGCGCCTTCTTCCTCGTCGGGATCGACAATGTCGGCGGCATCAATGTGAGCTTCGGCTTTGACGCTGCTGACCAGGTGATCGCGACCATCGCGCACCGTCTCGGCTCGTCCCTAGGCGACAGTTGCACCATCGGCCGGGTCGCAGGGACCAAGTTTGGTATTCTCTCCGAAGGCCGCTCGCCTGAAGAGATCCGTGAACGGGCTATCGAGATCCTGAACCTCGTCCGCCAGGACGTTGTGAAGACGCGCAGCGGCGCTGTCGCAGCTTCTGTCTGCCTCGGCGCAGTCCCGCTGACCGGTGACATCGGCAATGCCGATATCGCGATGGCGCGGGCCGAAGCGGCCCTTGACCAGGCGCGTCAGTCTGGCCCTTCCAGCTGGTCGGTCTTCAGTGACCTGACAGACCCCGTCTCCACCCGCCACCGGGATACGGAGATGTCAGACCTCATCCTCAACGCCCTCAATGACCGCCGGGTCCATGTGGCGTTCCAGCCCATCGTCACCGATGTCGATGCACCGTGGGCGAAGTATGAGTGCCTGATCCGGCTCGACTCCAAGGATGGCGAGGAAATCTCTGCGCCGAATTTCATTGCGGCGGCGGAGCGCCTCGGGCTTGTGCACCTTCTCGACCGCCGGGTCCTGGAGCTCGCCTGCGTCGCGCTGAACCGGAACCCTGATCTTCAGCTTGCGGTCAATGTGAGCTGGGAAACGGTGAAGGACCCGGTCTGGGCCGACGGATACACAACGCACCTGCGCGCCAACAGCCACATCGCAGACCGCCTGACGGTTGAGCTGACCGAGACGCGGATCGTCGATGCCATCGAGGCTTCGGAGGAATTCGTGGCACGGATCAAATCGCTCGGTGCCAAGTTCGCGCTTGATGATTTTGGTGCGGGCTACACCTCGTTCCGTAACCTCAAGGCCCTCGACATCGACATTCTGAAGATCGACGGCTCGTTCATCACCGGGCTCGCCCAGTCGCGGGAGAACCAGCTCTTCGTCAGGACCCTGATCGACCTTGCACGGAACTTCGAGATGAAGACCGTGGCGGAGTGGGTCGACAATGATGCCGACGCCCGCATCCTCAAGGCGCTGGGCGTTGACTTCCTGCAGGGCTTTTATATCTCAAAGCCGGTTCGCCGTGATGAGTGGACGAGCCGCGAGAAGCCAGAAGCTCCGTCTTCTGACCAGTCAGCAGCCGTTTAAGCCTTTGCTTTATAGCGCTTGACGAAGGCTGCGTAGTCTTCAACCGTGTCGATGCCCGGCGAGGCGCGATCCACCATGATGACAGCCACACGCTCGCCGCTTTCAAGGGCGGTGAGCTGCTCAAGGCTTTCGGTCTCCGCGAGGCCCGAAGGCTTGAGGGCTGCGAAGCGCTGGAGGCAGTCGGGCGCGAAGGCGTAGAGGCCGATATGCATCTTCGGGCGATGCTCGCGGGTGCGCGGGAAGGGCATCACCGAGCGGGAGAAGTAGAGGGCGTCCTCCGCCTCGCCGCCCTTTGCGGTCGTCACGACTTTCACCGTGTTCGGATTGGTGGCGTCGAGCTCTTCAGGCCAGGGACAGGCGAGGGTCGAGATGAAGGCTGCGCGGGGTTCGCGCATGGCGGCTTCGTGACCTTCGATCAGCTTACGGATATTGTCAGGCTCGACCTCTGGCTCATCGCCCTGGCAGTTGATGACCATGGACGCCTCGCGGCCCTTGGCGGCTTCTGCAACGCGGGCCGTGCCTGAGGGATGGTCGGGGTCGGTCATGACGACGTCGGCACCGAAGCCCTTGGCGGCCTCGACGATGTCCTCATGGTCCGTGGCGATGACCACGTCGACGCCCTCGACGGAGCGGCAAACCTCCCACGTATGCTGAATGAGCGGCTTGCCGGTCTCAGCGAGGAGCATCTTGCCCTTGAGGCGCTGGGAACCATAGCGGGCGGGAATGACGATCAGGGGACGGCTCATTTTTTGAGAACTCCTGCTGCGAGGATGGAGAAGAGGATGCCTGCGATGAGGCCCGCGGCGACTCCTGTGCCGTTGGCGGCCATGTCGAGCCATGAGGCATCGCGGCCGGGGATCATGGCCTGGAGGCCCTCGAAGAGCGCTCCGTAGGCGAAGGATAGGGTTATGGCGATGCCCGCTTTGCTCCTGAAGCCGATGAAGGCGCAGGCGGCGAGTGCTGCGTAGGCAAGGAAGTGGCCGATCTTGTCGTGCTGGTCCGGATTGCCGAGGACGAGGTCTGCCAGGAAGCGGAGGAGTGCGGGGCCGCCGCTTTCGTCGGGCGATGGCGGCTTCAGGGACTGCCAGGCGATGACGAGGGCGACGAGGAGCGTGCCGAGCCTTGCGAGCCTAGGCATTCCCGTGCTTCCGCTCCCAATCGATCGCTGTACGGACGATCAGGTCGAGGTCATTGTAGCGCGGGCGCCAGCCGAGGGCCTGACGGATGGCTGCGGTGTCGGCGATGAGCTGCGAGGGATCGCCCTCGCGGCGTCCTTCGATGCTGACCGGCAGCTCCTTGCCAATAACGCGCTCGACCGAATGGATCACGTCCTGCACCGAAGCGCCTTCACCATAGCCGCAATTGAGGACGACGGTTTCGCCGGTGCTACGGAGATGGTCGACGGCTGCGATCTGGGCGAGGGCGACGTCGGCGACATGGACATAGTCCCGCATCGGCGTGCCGTCGGGGGTGTCATAGTCATTGCCGTAGATCTTGAGCGGCCCCTTGCGGTGGCCGAGAGCGACTTTGACGGCAGCGGTGATGAGGTGCTTCGGCGCGTCGGCGGCGGCGGCCCTGCCGTCAGGATCGGCTCCAGCTGCATTGAAGTAGCGCAGGATGGCGAGCGGGATGTTCTGGGTACGGCAGACTTCAGTGGTGATCCGCTCCGCCCCTGCTGCTGCTGCGCCAAGAGGAGAGATGGGTTTGAGGGTCGACTTCTCCGGCACGGGGATGCGTTCGGGCGTTCCGTAGACGGAGGCTGTCGAAGAGAGGACGAAGGTCTTCACGCCGATGGTGGCCGAGGCCCTAAGGACGGCCATGAGCGGCAGGAGGGTCATCTCGAAAGCGTCGAGCGGATCCTTGAGGGACTTCGCCACCGTGCCCCGGTCGGGGAGGTGGATGACGTCGGTGACGCCGTGCTTTTCGAAGGCTTCGGAAAGCTTGGTGGAGCTTTCGATGTTCAGGCGCTCGATCGGGTCATCGCCTTCGAGCTTGGAAGAGGTGCGGCGGTCGAAGCCGATATGGGCGCGGCCCTCATCGGCGAGGGACAGCATGAGCTGGCGCCCTTCATAGCTTGCCGCACCGACCACTGCGATGACTGACATGCTGACCACCCTTCCGCGAAAGACAGCTGTTCTCTGCCGCGATTATCGGAGCGGGGGAAGCGCCAGTGCGCCTAACTTGCGAAAAAAGTCAGCAGGTCAGCGACTGACCGGCTGGGGACGCCAGCTGGAGAGACGACCTTCGGCCCGGCCGATGGCGCCGGGGGTCATCTCGGAAGCCAGCTCGTTGGCCTTCTCAAGCGCCTGGGAATCGCCCTGGTTGGCCGCGAGGCGGTACCAGAAATAAGCCTCGTCGCGGTTGGTCCTGCCGTCCGAAAGATAGGCATTCCGGGGGTCGTAGAGGGCCCCGAGATTGTACATGGATGGCGCGTATCCGGCGTTTGCAGCGCGGGTGAAGCCTTCAAGGGCGCGGGTCTGGTCCACAGGACCGCCAGTGCCGTTGATGTCGAGGCCCGCGAGACGGTGGATGGATCGGAGATGGCCGCTTTCAGCGGCCTGCTCGAACCATGTCCTCGCGAGAAGACCGTTCTGAGGGACGCCGTCGCCGGACAGATAGATCTCGCCGAGTTCGCTCTGGGCGAGGATGGAGCCAGCGTCAGCTGCGTCGGTGAGCGCGCTGATGGCCTCGGTGACTTCCTCGGGGAGGACGGCGGTGGCGAGCTTTTGCTGCGCTTCTGCGTAAAGGGCCGTGGGGTCAGGCGCTGCGGGTTCGGCGGGCCTCGTCTCGGGCATGGGCTCCATGACGACAGGCTCGGAACCGCCGGGGCGGCTGAGGGTCAGGGCCGTCGCGCCTATGGCGACAATGGCGATCAGGACGAGCACCCAGCCAAGAGCAGCGTTGTTCTCGGACGGTGCGCTGAAAGCGCCGCGCGCCATGGCCGCGACGCGCTCACCGAAGGTCGGCTCTTCGTCTTCACGGAAGAGGCCGTCCTGATCGAAGCTGACCGGGTCCGCTGGAGGAGCAGAGAAAGGGTTCCTGTCGGAGGCCGGGACGTCCCAGGCCGTGAACCCATCGTCTGGGTCCTGTTCGGGAGCCGGCTGCTCCTCACGGAAGTCGTCGCTGGGCGCGGGATCGGAGAAAAACGCATCCGTGGCGCCGGGAGCCTCAGTGATCGGCGTGTTCTCAAAAGCCGGGGCAGAGGGGCGGGCCTCGGGCTCATCGAAGGACGGCTCTGGGAAGCTATCGGCGCGCGCAGTGCTCTTGGCGCCAAGACCGAGCTTGAGGGGGTCTTCGAAGACGCGGTCGAACTCGTCCTCAAAGGCGTCATCGCTGCCCGGTGCGGTGAAATCGGAGCGCAGGGCTTCTTCGGGCAGGGGCGACGCCGAGAGCGGAACGGTTATCCGGTCCTCGGGCAGGTCGCGGCCTTCGAGCCGGTCGACCACGGCTGCAAACGCGCCTTCGAGGGCGGCGGCATCGCGGCCAGCGTCGGCCACGGCCTTGCGGGCTTCGGCGGCAGGAGCGCCGGGGCCACGGGTGAGGCTCGTCTCTTCCAGGTCGCGGCGGAGGCTGTCGAGGGACTGAGCGACGCGGCTGATGCCCTCTGCGCTGCGCTCCTCGCCGGCCTCGATCTTCTCGGAGAGGCGGGAGACGTTCCCTTCCAGCGTGCGGATATGGTCGGAGGTCCGCTTGATCTCCGAACCGAGGAGCTGGAGCTTCTGGCTGGTCCGCTCGATGAAGTGCTCGTCGCGGCTCTCGGCAGCGTCCTTCGCGGCGGCGAGGGCCTCCTGCACCCTGGCGTCGGTGTCGGTGAGGCGGTCAGCGGTTGAGTCGATCGCTTCGAGAAGCCCGCCAAGTTCCTCGCGCAGGGCTTCGTCCTCGGTGGAGAGGCGCTGCTGGATCTCTTCGATCAGGCCTTCGTTCTTCGATAGGCGTTCGTCGGTGTCCTCGCGGGAGCTTTCGACCTGCTCGACCAGCGTGGAGAGGGCTTTTTCGAGAGCGACGAGGCTCTTCACCCAAGAGTTCTTTTCAGCGGCGCCCTCAAGCTTGTCGAGGCGCTGCTCGACTTCGCCGGTGGGCTCGCCGCGGGCTTCTTTTTCGAGGCGCTTCACGCGCTCGAACATGGTCTCGAGGCCCTGGTTGAGGCCGCCCATGGCCTCACGAGACTGAAGCTCGCTCTGGAGGAGGTTCTGCTCGGCGGAGATCAGGCGCTCATTGAGGCGGTTGAGGGTGTCCACCACACCGCGAAGCTGTTCGGTGGTGACGCCGGAGACGACTTTCTCACGGCGAGAATCGGGCGAAGGGCTGTCGGCAACGAGGGCTTCGTCGGAACCTTTTTCGCGGATCATCTCGGTGATGAACTCACCGAGGGTCATGCCGCGACGCTGGGCCAGCGCCTTCGCCACTGAGCGGGCATCCTGATCGATGCCTTTGACGCTCCATGGGACGTTCGATTTCGCGCTCATGCGGCCCTTTAATGCATCCATGTCGCGCTGTCCTCGCGCCCTGGACACTTCTCTGATTTTCCCGGTTCTGACGGCGTTAAGCTGATTTCAACCCTTGGTGAAGCCGCCTGCTTAACAAAAACCTAAGAGCCTCTAGCCAAAGTCACCATTACCAACGCGCATGCGAGCATGAGGTTGCAATAATTTGCGACGCTTCGCGTCTTTGCCTTCTTAACGTCGAAGCCCTAGACGGTCCTCAAACCCAAGAATGCGCCAGCTGCCGGAGTGCAGCCGCGCCACCAACGGAGGACCGATATGCCCGTCTATGAGGCACCTATCCGCGACATGCAGTTCCTGCTGCACGACGTCCTGAAACTGCAGAACTACTCGAACCTTCCCGGCTTTGCTGACGCCGACAAGGACACGATCGACGCCATCCTCGAAGAGGCCGGCAAGTGGCACCGTGACGTGCTCGCGCCGCTCAACCGCGTCGGCGACCTTGAAGGCTGTAAGCGCAACGATGACGCGACCGTCACCGTGCCGACCGGCTTCAAGGAAGCTTACGACCAGTTCTGCGAGTCAGGGTTCGGCGCCCTCGCCATGGACCCTGAATATGGCGGTTCGGGCCTGCCCGTGACCCTCGCCATGGCCATCTCCGAGATGACCTCTTCGGCGAACCAGGCGTTCGGCATGTATCCGGGCCTCGCGGCTGGCGCATGGCGCGCGATCCACGCTGCTGCGTCGGACGAGCAGAAGCAGACCTACCTGCCCAAGATGACCACCGGTGAGTGGACGGGCACGATGAACCTGACCGAGCCCCAGTGCGGCACGGATCTCGGCCTCATCCGCTCGAAAGCTGTCCCGCAGGGCGACGGCACCTACAAGATCAGCGGCCAGAAGATCTGGATCTCGGCTGGCGAGCACGAGATGTCGAAGAACATCATCCACCTCGTCCTTGCACGGATCGAAGGCGCGCCTGAAGGCATCAAGGGCATCTCGCTCTTCATCGTGCCGAAGTTCATGGTCAACGACGACGGCTCGCTCGGTGAGCGGAACGGCGTGACCTGCGGTGGCCTCGAAGAGAAGATGGGCATCCACGGCAACGCGACCTGCGTCATGAACTATGACGACGCCACGGGCTTCCTCGTCGGTGAGGAGAACAAGGGCATGCGCGCCATGTTCGTCATGATGAACGAAGCGCGTCTCGGCGTTGGCCTCCAGGGGTACGCAGCCGCTGAAGTCGCCATGCAGAACGCAGCGGCCTTTGCCCGCGACCGCCTGCAGTCGCGCTCGGTCACGGGCGTGAAGGCTCCTGAGAAGCCTGCCGACCCGATCATCGTCCACCCGGACGTGCGCCGTATGCTGATGGACACCCGCGCCTTTGTCGAAGGAGCCCGTGCCCTGACGTTCTGGGCTGCGCTCCACGAGGACATGCAGCACAAGGCGCCTGAGGAAGCCGACCGTCAGAAGTCGAACGACTACATGGCGCTCATCACGCCGGTCATCAAAGCCTACCTGACGGACAAGGGTTCGAAAGGTGCGAACGACAGCCTCCAGGTCTTTGGCGGCTCGGGCTACTGCGAAGAATGGGGCATGTCCCAGTTCGTCCGCGACGTCCGTATTGCCCTCATCTATGAAGGCACCAACGGCATCCAGGCCCTCGACCTTGTCGGCCGTAAGCTGATGGCGGAAGGCGGCCGTTACTGGCAGACCTTCTTCAAGGAAATCGACGATTGGTGTGCGGAGAACAAAGGTCAGAACGATGACCTCGACGCCTATATCGAAAAGCTCCTCGCCGCGAAGGGCGAGCTGACCGAAGCGACCCAGTGGCTCGGCATGAACGCCATGAAGGACTTCGACCAGGCCGGTGCCGCGTCGAACGACTACCTCCACCTCTTCGGCCTCGTGGCTATCGGCTACATGTGGCTGATGATGACCAAGGAAGCGCTTGACCGCGCAGGCGACAGCGATCCGTTCTACAAGAACAAGCTGATCACGGCGAAGTACTTCTTCGACCGCGTCATCGTGGAAAGCTCGATGCACCTCGCCAAGGTGAAGACCGGCACCTCCACCATGATGGAGCTGGAAGCAGAAGCCTTCTAAGCCAGTCCCTACACGGACAAAGGAAAAGCCCGGGCATGACGCCCGGGCTTTTTTGTTTCCGGCCCATGAGGGAAGGTGAGGATCGGCCGGAAGGGAGAGCCTGAAATCTCTCGGGGTTGATCAGTCTGCGTCTTCGGTCTCTTGGTCGGCGGGTGCGTAGAAGGACGGCTTGTCGTCTTCGGCATCCTTCTCGCCAAAGCCGGCGTTCTCGCCTGGGGCGCTGCCGCCGGTCTCGAAGAGAGCAAGGATGCCCGGGCGGGCGTCGCCGCCGAGGAGGCCTTCGGTTTTGGCAAGGCCACTGAGGATGGCGGCGGCGCGGCGTGCGGCGTCGTCCTCGCCTAGCTTGTCCTCGACCTTGACCTTGATCTGGCTGTCGATGCGGTCAGCGACGGCGCCGAAGAAGCTCGACTGGCGGCCAAGGGAGTTCTTGATGCGGCCGAGCTGCTCATCGACACGCTCGACGCGGGCCTTGGCTTCAGCGGCGAGGGCCTTGGCGCCTTCGGTGTCGCCAGCCGCGAGCTTCTCAGCGATGCCGCCGATCAGGTTCTCGAAGCCGACATTCTCGTCCTTCTTGACCACCTCAGTCACCGTCCGTTCGACAGTTTCCGTCACTGTACCGACGACTTCGTTGAGCTTGTCCGGGCTCAAGTGATCAAGGCGCTCGGAGATGTCGTCGATCTTCTCGCTGATCGCTGCTTTTTTCTCGGAGACTTTCGTCAGGCGATCACTGATGAACGTCTGCCGCTCGGCAGTCTTGTTGATCTTGGCGTTCGTTTTTTCGATCCGGGTTTCGGTGCGCTCAAGGCGCTTCTCGATCTTCGCGAGCTTGTCGAGGGAAACCGTCAGGCCAGCGCTTTCCGCGACGCGGTTGGCGACGGCATCGACGAACGCTGCGATGCGGGTGGAGCCACGCTCCTCAAGACGGTCGGCGAAGGCTGCGTAGCGTTTCGCGGTCTCGAGGCGGAAGGCATCACGTGCGTCGGTTGGACGTGCGCCGACCTTTTCGAGCTTGTTGTTGAGGCGCTGCTCGACCTTCTCGAAGCGCTCGAGACGATTGGTGAGCTTCTCTTCCCGGGTCGTGAGCTTGTCGAGACGGGATTCGAGGCGAGTTTCACGCGCTTCGAAGCGTTCGATGCGCTGACCGAGCTTTTCGAGGCGCTCGGTGAGCTTCTGCTCGCGGGTGATCGGTGTCTCGACGGTTTCGGTGACGGTTTTGGTGACGGTGGTCACTTCCTTCGCCGCGTCGGTGGGGGAGAGGCCCACGGCTTCGAAGTTCAGCTGGCGGAAGTCATAGTCGCTGCCAGCCTTGAGGCCGACGGTGACGGTCAGGACTTCGCCCTCTTTGAGGAGGTTCGTGCCGCTAAAGCCTGAACGCGCAACGGCGAGATCAGCTTCACGCTGGAGGCCATCGAAGGCGCCTTTGAAGGCCGATCCCGGCGCGCCGGCTTCGACAGCTGCGATGAGCGTGTCGACCTTGCCGAGGACTTCGCCGACCTTGCTGACGCCGGTCTGGGCCGCAGCCACGGTGTTCCTGGCTTTGCCGAGGCTCTCGCCAAGGGTGCGGACGATGGCGCTCTCGCTTTTCTGGGCGCCAGTGACGCTGAAGAAGGCTGCGGAGTTGCCGCGGCCTTTGCCGAGCGAATTGAGAAGCGGCCCGCCGAAGCGTGACTTGGCCTCTGCCTGGCCCTGAGCGCGCAGCTGAAACAGCGCCGACTTTGCCGAGTAGTTCGAGTTGATACCAACCATGACCCTGCTCCCGAAGGGGTGAAGTGTTCGATGATCAAATATCAGTTGAAATCGTTAAAAGAACGTATCTTATGCAAATTTGGCCGAAAAAAGACGACATCAATATATCAAGAGACAAGTAATGATAATGCGCATTAACCAATAATACTCGTAAACCATAATCGGGGCACGGCTGCGGTCTTCAGTCGTCGTGACGGCGGTGACGGGCTAGGTTCTTCTCAAACGAGAGAGCTTTGGAGAAACGCCCATGACCAGCCCTATCAACCGACGCCAGATGCTTGCCGGTGCCGCCGCGGTAAGCGCCGCCGCTGCAACGCAGACGGGCAGCGCCGCGGCTCAGGACCCGGTGCGGAGCCTTGAAGGCCGCTCTATCCTCATCACCGGATGCTCGTCAGGCTTTGGTCGTCTGATGGCGGAGCATTTCGCGGAAGAAGGCGCGAAGGTCTTCGCCACCATGCGCAATGTGCCGCGTCCCGAAGCGGAGGAGCTCAAGGACTTTGCTTCGGACAAGGGGGTCGACCTGACCGTTCTTGAAATCGACGTGACGTCCGATCGTCAGGTAGCCAAGGCGACGAAGAAGGCGCTGAAGGCTGCGGGAGGGCACATCGAGGTGCTCGTGAACAATGCCGGCATTTCCTATGCCGGTCCTGTCGAGATGCAGGACATGAAGGCCACGGAGCATATGTTCCAGACGAACGTCTATGGCCCTCACCGCCTCGCGCGGGCGTTGCTGCCTGCCATGCGTGAAAAGCGCAGTGGTCTGATCGTCCAGATCAGCTCACAGCTTGGCCGGGTCATTGTGCCTGCCTACGGACAATATTCGCCGACCAAGTTCGCACTGGAAGCGATGAGCGAGGGCATGGCCTATGAGGTTGCACCTTTCGGCATTGACGTGAACATCATCGAACCCGGCGGCTATCCCACGAAGATCTGGGAGAACTCCGACGCGAGGACAGAAAGTCTTCTTAACCGCGTCCCCGGCGACCAGCAGAAAGCTTATGGCGAGATGCTGGCGTGGGTCAGGCAGGCAGGCGCTGCACCGCGCAACACTGATCCCATGGATATCCCGCGTGCTGTTGCTGAAATCATCCGTATGCCCGCGGGGCAGAGGCCGCTCAGGACTCCTGTCCATCCGGGTCCAAAACCTCAGGCAGCAATCAACGAAGTCTCGAAACAGACCCAGCTTGCGCTGATGGAGCGGGCGGGCATGGCTGAAATCGGAAAGACCGCCTACGGCGTGAAAGCCTGAGGCTAGCGGAAGAGGCTGAGGATTACCGAGCCGCGGCCATTGGCAACGGTCAAGCCCTGAACGGCCAGCTGCTCCTGCACCTGAAGCGCCTGGAGGCGGCTCGAGGCCTCTTCGAGATCCGCTTCCACGAGGGCGGCGACCGAACCGGTCAGGCCGTCCTCGAGATTGGCGAGATAGCTCGTCTGGCGGGTGAGGGTGGCGTCATAGGCGCCGACCTGAGCCTGGTAGCGGGCGATTTTCGCGCGGGCTGAGTCGATCACCAGCATCGCCTGGTCAGGATTGAGGCGCATGGCCTCGGGGTTCACCGCCTCCACCAGCTCCATGAGACCAGCCGCTGCGCGCCGCTCCTCGCCGTCGAGCGGGTGGGTGAAGTAGGGAAGGTCCGACCCGCCGATGGGGGTCAGGGCCGGTGTGTAGCCGTTGGGCCTGTTCGCGGGATCGTCCGTGAACTCAACGGTCTTGATAGCCGCACCGTCTTCGCGACCCCAGATGTTGATCGTGTAGATCCCTGGCGCTGCGATATCGACGAAGACGTCGCCGCCGTAAGTCGATCGGCCACCCCATGCAGTGGGGTTGTTCGAGGGCAGGTCGACGCCGCCATTGTCCGTGAACTTCACACCGTCAATGCCGAGGTGGATCGAGTCTGACGTGCCATTGGTGCCGAAGCCCTGGACGTTGACGTAGTAGCGGCCCGGATTGACCACTTGCACGCGGAAATCCATGCGCGGCGAGTTCGCGTCGACCTGAGCCTGGGTGAAGTAGATGTCGTTGCCGACAGTGTCCTGGTCCCACCGGACCCACCCGGCGAGAGGGTCGAGGGGATCGGTGATGATCTCCCAAGAGTTCTCACGGTCGACCGTGTTGCTCGTGTCGGTACCCTGAGCGCTCGTGTAGCTGAAGGCGCTCGACGCGGCGTCGAAGACGAAGTTGTTGCCGCTCTCGACCAGGCCGTCGAAGCTCTTCCTCAGGAAGTCGCCGCCTTCCATCGACAGGGTCTGGAAATCGAACTCCGAGCCTGTGCGGTTGAGACCGATGACGCTGGTGGTCGATCCTGCCTGCTTGAGGAGGTTCGTACCCTGAAAGCCCGATGCCTCGATCGTCTGGCGCATCTGGTCGAGGAGGTCGTCATAGACCGTCTCCAGCTCCTCGACGGCGATGCCGTTCTGGCTGACCGGGATCATGTCGGTGATCTGGAGGAGGAGGTCGTTGAGTTGGTTGAGACCTGCCTCGGCCGCCTTGATGGCGCCCTGCGAGACCACGAGATTGTCGCGGAAGCCGTTGATGACGGCGATGTCGCCGCGGGTGCGGCTGGAGACCATGAAGAAGGCGGGGTTGTCATTGGCGCCCTGGACCTTGAGGCCCGTGGAGATTTCGGTGCGCACGCGGTCGCCCGCTGCCTGCACCACGCGGAGCGTCCTGAGCGCGGTTTTCGCCGATGGATTGGTCAGCAGCGACGTCACGACCCTTGAACCCCTTCAATGCTTCTTCCGGCACCCATTGGATTTACGTCTAGGGCAGGTTCGTAGAGAAAGAGTCAATTTGCGACGCAATCACGGTACAGAAATTCCGTACCATGATGACACACGTCCCGATCTGGGACAGCCTACCGGAAGAGGCTGAGAAGGAGGCTCGGGCGCTGGCCTGAGATGCCAAGACCCTGAAGGGCAATCTCTTCTCTCGCCTGGACGGCGGCCAGCCGCGCGGATGTTTCGGCGAGATCGGCTTCGACGAGCGCAGCGACCCCCTCTTCGAGACGGTCGGTCAGGCCGTCGGAGACCTCCATCTGGCGCCGGATCGAGGTCTGGTAGCTGCCAAGCTGGCTTTCTCCGAAGTTGAGCTTCTGGAGGGCCGTATCGAGGACCTGCAGCGCGCCCGCCATGGAGTAGCCGGAGGTGTCAGGGTCGAGGAAATCGACAAGGGCCATGAAGCTGAGGCTCTGGCGGACGGCTTCGCCGCTCACAGGATCTGTGAGGGCCGAGTAATCAATGGTGAGGGACTCGAAGAAATCGGCGGTGACCGGGTAGTCCGGCTGGTCAGGTGGCGCGACGTCGAAGACGAGATCGGCAGGGGTGCCGTTCCTGATATCGTCCACGTCGCCGGTCCGGTTGTCGGTGACGAGGAAACGGTTCCCGTTGATGACATTGATCGTATACTGACTGGCAGAGCTTTCGTAGAAGACGGTCCCGCCACCACCTGCAAGGCGAATGAGGTCGGAGCCTGAATTGTCGCCCTCGTAGATCAGGTCAGCGCCATTGCCGCCATTGATGACGTCATCGCCTGCACCGCCGATAATGATGTCGTTGCCGCGGCCCGACGCGATGTTGTCATTCCCGAGGCCGCCGAAGAAGATCTCTCCGCCGTTCCCGCCGCGCAGGGTGTCGTTGCCTTCACCGCCGACAGCGCTGCTGCCGTTGCGGGTCACGCGGAGGAAGTCGTTCCCGGCATCGCCCCAGATGCGATCGCCCGTTCGTCCGCCTACGATCAGATCGTCCCCATCGCCGCCAACAAGGACCGAGTCGTTGGTCCCTGAAACGAGGCGGTCATTGCCTGCGCCGCCGAAGACCGAGTTGCCGGAGCCGCGACGGGTCCTGAAATCATCGGAGAAGTCAGACAGGAGCCATTGCTTCTCGCTGCCCGTGGGATGGACGATCCTTGGTGCCGGGTCTGTGGTTGCAGGGCCCAGGCGATAAGCGTTGAACGCTGCACCTGTCCTTGCGACGTTGGCGTTGGTGAGGGAGGTCACCTTGTAGCGACCGCCGAACCTGACGACGGAGCCGCCGCTCCTCAGGTCGAACGTCTGTTGGGCTGGGACGATCTCCAGGCCTTCGGTCAGGCTGGCATCCCGGCGGTCGAGCTCGAGACTGCGAACGGTGAGCGTGTCGACCTTGAAGCCCTTGCCGACCTCGTCCCGGACATTGGTGATGATGGTCTGGTCGCCTCCTTCCGCGAGGAAGTTCTGATCTGCTGACGAGGTCGCGCGGATGACATCGCGTACCGTTTCGATCTGTCCACGGATAACCTTGTCGAGGCCATTGTCATAGCCAGCGGTCTCGCCTGCGACGATTGCGTCCCGGATATTGTCGAGGCTCTTGCGGATATTGCTGATGCCGGTGAAGGCAACGGTCAGTGCACTGTCCACCGCGACGAGATTGTCGCGGACGCCCTTGGTGATGACGACGTCGCTGCGGGTTTCAGCTGCTACCAGGAAGAAGGCAGCATTGTCCTTCGCGCCGCGGATCTTGAGGCCGGTGTTGAGCTCTGCGCGCACGTCATCGCTCTCCCTGCGTACAGTGCTCAGTGTACGCAAGGCAGCTTTCGCCGACGCATTGACGAGGAGCGAACCCATGATACTGAAGCTCTCGCGACTCCCTCTTCCGATTTGCTATGGTAAATCAGAGGTGTTGAAGGGCAGTGAAAGTCGCTTCAGTTTATCCTTAATTCTCGATTCACCGAATTGAGCTAGGCTCCTCACATGCGAGAACCAACCGGCCCGACGGGGCTGGGGCTGCCGGAGAACCGGTGCGTTCCATCCGCTTTCAGAAGAAAGTCGGCGCACTAAAAAAGCCCGCAGGCGAAGCCGCGGGCTTTTCTCGTTTCAGATGTGTTGAGGCTTAAGCGCCGGGCACCACGAGGTCGATTTCGACCCGGCGGTTCTGGGCGCGGCCTTCTGCCGTGTCGTTCGAGGCAATTGGCTCACGCTCACCAAAGCCGGTGGCGTCGATGCGTGCCACAGCAACGCCCTGGCTTGCGAGATAGTTGCCGACAGCCACGGCGCGCTCGACCGAGAGCTGGTCGTTATAGGCGTCCGAACCTGTGGAGTCCGTGTGGCCCTGAACGAGGACGACGGTCTCGTCGAACTCGGCGATGACCTTGGCGACCGAATTGAGGGTCGCGAAGAAGTCCGAGCGGATGGCCGACTGGTCGGTGGCGAAGGTGATGTTGCCCGGCATGATCAGCGAGATGCGGTCGCCATCGCGCTGAACCCGCACGCCCGTGGCGCGAAGCTCTTCGCGGAGGCGTGCTTCCTGGCGGTCCTGGTAGATGCCGATGGCGCCGCCGGTGAGGCCGCCTGCCGTTGCGCCGATGATGGCGCCTTTCCTGGCATCGCCGCCGCCCGTGTTGTTGGCGACAACAGCGCCGACAACAGCACCTGCGACCGATCCGATCACAGCGTTACGCGCGGTCTTGGACGCCTGCTGCTCACCAGTGTAGGGGTCGGTGGTGCAAGCTGCGAGCGCGATGACGGCTGCGCCGAGGATAAGTTTCTTCATTCGAATTCTCCGTTCGAAGGCGTATAGAGTTCCATCCTTCCACGCTTCTATATCAACGCCGTGACAAGACGCACGGTCAAATTCCCGAGAAGGCGGCCCCCTAAGCCATGAGTGATACAAGTTCTAACGGCGAGCGGATCGCAAAAGTTCTCGCAAGGGCAGGAATTGCCTCGCGCAGAGAGGCTGAGCGCCTGATAACCGAAGGCCGCATTACAATTGATGGAGAAACCATCACGAGCCCGGCAACCAAGGTTCTGGGCACCGAAGACATCCGATTCGATGGTAGCCGGGTGGGTGAAGCAGGTGCGACGAGGCTCTGGCGCTATCACAAGCCTGCGGGGCTGGTGACGACCCATAAGGACCCCCAAGGACGGCCGACGGTTTTCGACAGCCTGCCGCCTGAGCTGCCGCGGGTGCTGTCGGTCGGGCGGCTGGACCTGACGACCGAAGGGCTTCTTCTGCTCACGAACGATGGCGGGCTGTCCCGGGTGCTGGAGCTGCCAAGCACGGGTTGGAAGCGCCGTTATCGCGTGCGCGCCTACGGACGGATTTCGCAAAACCGACTTGATCAGCTAGCGGAGGGCGTCGAGGTCGAAGGCGTCGCCTACGGGCCGATGCAGGCCAAGCTCGACAAGCAACAGGGCGGGAACTGCTGGATTACCCTGTCGATCACGGAAGGGAAGAACCGCGAGGTCAGGAACGTCATGCGCCATCTCGGCCTGACGGTGAACCGCCTCATTCGCACCGCCTACGGACCTTTCCAGCTCGGCGGGATGAAGGAAGGCCGGGTCGAGGAAGTCCCCGGCAAGATACTTCGCGAACAGCTTGGTAAGAAGATCAGCGAGGAGATCGGGCTGTGAGCCTTTTCGACTGCGTGGTGGCAGTCGACTGGTCGGCGGCCAATGCACGGGCGAAGGGCAAGGACTCGATCTGGGTCGCTGCCGGGTGGCGCGAAGAAGCAGGGCATGCGACGCTCTGCGAGAATATTCCCACACGGATGGAAGCGGTGGCTTTTCTCGAAGACCTGTTCCGCAAAGGTCTTGAGCGGGGGCACCGGGTGCTGGCGGGGTTCGATTTTGCCTTTGGCTACCCAGAGGCGCAGTCGGCACGGGTTTGCGGGGCGGAAGGCTGGGAGGGGCTTTGGGCCTATCTCGCCTCTGAGGTCGAGGATCACGAGGACAACCGCTCGAACCGTTTTGACGTGGCCGGGCGGATGAACCGCCGAGCGGGCGAGGCGCTCTTTTGGGGGAAGCCCCATCAGCATAAGGATCGCTATCCGAACGTGCCTGCCAAAAGGCCGGGTGATGCTGATCCCCGCAGGCTGGTGGAGGAGCGGGTGCCCTCGGCCAAGTCTGTGTTCCAGCTTGCCTATAATGGCGCGGTGGGCAGCCAGACGATCCTCGGGATCGCTCATCTTGAGCGTATGCGGAGGAGACTCGGGGCCAAGGTCTGGCCGTTCGAGACGGATTTCGCGGAGGACCTTCCGCGCGCGCCATCGCTCGTCTTTGCTGAGATCTATCCGAGCCTCATCCTCTCTTCCGCCCCCGATGGCGAGGTGAAGGACAAGGCGCAGGTGCAGGCGTTCGTGAAGGAGCTCCTCAAACGGAACAGGGAGGGAAGCCTCGCGGAGCTCCTGTCCCCGCCGGAAGGAACGTCGGCTGAGGAGCGGGAAGCGATGGTCAAGACCGAGGGTTCGATCCTCGGCGCGGGGGTTCTCTAATGCGGATTGTTGGCGGTGAATTCAGGGGACGGAAGATCATTGCTCCCTCAGGCCAGAACACGCGACCCACGACAGACAGGACGCGGGAGTCGCTCTTCAATATCCTCGCCCATCGTGAGGGGCTGGAGCTGGAAGGCGCGCGGGTTCTGGATCTCTTCGCGGGATCAGGGGCGCTCGGGTTCGAGGCCATCTCGCGCGGGGCGAGCTTCTGCCTCTTCGTCGACACCGATGCTTCCGCACGCGGAGCGATCAGGGACAATGTCGAGGCGCTGCAGCTTTTCGGGCGGACGCGGATCCACAGGCGGCCCGCCGATGCGCTGGGCGCGAAGCCTGCTGGCGTCGGGGCACCGTTTGACCTCTGCCTGATGGACCCGCCCTATAACAAGGGACTGATCGACAAGGCCCTAGCGGTTCTCTCCGAAGGCGGATGGATGGCGCCGGGTGCGCTGATCGTGGCGGAGCATGCTAGGGGCGAGACCTTCGAGACTCCTGAAGGTCGGATGCTCGAGGAGACCCGTGCCTTCGGCGACACCGAGATGAGCTTCCTCAACGTCCCTCCTGCCTGAACAGGACGACATGGTTGTTGGCGGGGACACGCTCTGCGTGCTGAAGGCCTAGCGCGAAGCGTGCAGCGAGCGGCTGGAGCGTATCGTCGAGGTCGCGCACGCCCCATTCAGGATCACGCTCACGCAGGGACTGGTGGAAGCGCTGGTTCGACTCTTCCATCGCGCCGCGCCGGGAGAAGGGGCCGTAGAGGAAGAGGTGGCCACCCTCGGGAAGAAGAGCCGCCGCGCCCCGGAACAGGTTCTCATAGCCTGCGATCGAGGTGATGTGGATCATGTTGATCGCGACGATGGTATCCACTTTCTCAGGAACGACCTGCCACCAGCCGTCTTCGCGTGTGTCGATCGGCAGGGCCTCGGGCTGGCCAAGCGCAGACATCCTTGCACTGATGGATGCGCGTTCTTCGGGCTTGGGATCCGAAGCTTGCCAGCGGAGGGATGGGTTCTCGGCGAGGATTGCCTCGGCATGCTCTCCCGTGCCTGAACCCACTTCGAGGACGCTCTCCGCAGACGGAAGAAGCCTTGTGAACGCCTCGGCGATGACCCCCTTGTTGCGGGCGGCGCTGGTCGAATAGAGCTTGGGGTCGGTCATGGCGTTCCTCGTTGACTTGGGCGATCCCGGCGCGCAAACCGGAGGACCTTCGCGGGTATGATGTAATGGTAGCCTGTCAGCTTCCCAAGCTGAACGCGCGGGTTCGATTCCCGCTACCCGCTCCAGTTTTTCGTTTGCGCTATCGCTTCGCTATTTGAGCGCGGGTGCATCTCACGGGCTGAGGGCCCTCCGATGTGGCGGCCTGACCGGCCGGGGCGCGCTTGCGCCCTTGGCGGCCGAGCGGAGAGGTTGACGGTTACAGCTGCAAAGCTGTGTTGTGCGGCTGATCTTTCTGCCGTTCCTCCCTAAGTAGCCTGCCAAAGCCAGCGACAAGGGAGCATCCCGTGGCCGATCAAGAGTATACACCGCCGAAAGTCTGGACCTGGGACTCGGAGTCTGGCGGGCGTTTTGCGAGCATCAACCGCCCGATCTCAGGCTCGACCCACGAAAAAGACCTTCCGGTCGGCAAGCATCCTCTGCAGCTTCACTCCCTCGCGACGCCCAATGGCGTGAAGGTAACGGTGATGCTGGAGGAGCTCCTCGCAGCAGGGCACGACGCGGAATATGACGCGTGGCTGATCAATATTGGCGAGGGCGAGCAGTTCGGCTCAGGGTTCGTCGAGATCAACCCGAACTCGAAGATCCCCGCTCTTCTCGACCGCTCGACGGAGCCGGGGACACGGGTTTTTGAGTCGGGCTCAATTCTGATCTACTTGGCTGAGAAGTTCGGCGCCTTTCTGCCTACGGAGCATAAGGCGCGGACCGAGACCTTCAACTGGCTGATGTGGCAGATGGGCTCTGCGCCGTTCCTCGGCGGGGGCTTCGGGCACTTCTATGCTTACGCGCCGAAGAAGTTCGAGTACGCGATCAACCGCTATGCGATGGAGACGAAGCGCCAGCTTGATGTACTGGACAAGAATCTTCAGCATAATGAGTTTCTGGCGGGTGACGAGTACACTATCGCGGATATGGCTGTCTGGCCCTGGTATGGCGGCATGGTGCTCGGGCGGCTCTACAGCGCGGCGGAGTTCCTTCAGGTCCATGAGTATGAGCATCTTGGCCGGTGGGCGAAGCAGCTGAATGCGCGTAAGCCGGTGAAGCGCGGCGTGATCGTCAACAAGGGCTTTGGTGACGAGGCCACCCAGCTGAAGGAGCGTCATTCCGCTGCCGACATCGACGCGGTGCTCGGCAAAAGCTGACAAGCTGCGGGCCCGGCGCTAGAGGGAGCGAAAACGACAAGGGAGTTCCCCATGGCCGCTTTCGATCCTGCCCTCTGGCGCAGCCTGCTCTTCGTGCCCGGCACGCGGCCTGACCGCTTTGCCAAGGCGGCTGCGGCAGGCGCGGACCTCGTCTGCATCGACCTTGAGGACGCCGTGGCCCCCGACGGCAAGGACGAGGCGCGGGCCGCGACGCTTGAATGGCTGGCCGGTCCGGAGGAGCGTCCTGCGCCGCTGGGCCTTCGGGTCAATGGTGCGGATACGGAGCCTTACGAGGCGGACCTCGCCGCGCTAAAGAGCGCGGAGGGCGTCGACTTCGTGATGATGCCTAAGCCTATGGCGCTCATCGAGATTGACCAGCTGCGCGATGCCTATGGTCAGGACCGGATCATCGTGGTGATGGAGACGGCGCGGTCGCTCGGGCTGGCTGAAGCCATCGCCGACCACCCTGCCGTATGCGGAGCGATTTATGGCGCTATCGACCTCGCCGGTGAGATCGGATGTGACCTGTCATGGGAAGCGCATCTTTACGGCAGGTCCCGGTGCGCCGCGGCGTTTGGAGCTGCGCGCAAGGTGCTCTTCGATGTGCCCTACCTCGATGTGAAGGATCCTGAGGGCCTCAAGGCTGCGACGAAGAAGGCGCAGAGCCTTGGCATCCATGCAAGGTCTGCGATCCATCCGGCGCAGCTTGGGCCGATCCACGAAGCCCTTGCTCCGACGGCGGAGGAACTGGCGCGGGCGAAGCGCATAGTCGAAGCCTTCGAGGCCGCGAAGGGCGGCGTTGCGCTTCTCGACGGGAAGATGATCGAGCTTCCCGTCATCAAGGCTGCGCGCCGCAAGATCGCTGCGGCGGAGCGGGCTTAGTCCTCAACTCTTGCGGCGAGGGCTTTCGCTTCATCGGCAGCTGCGAAAGCGGCTTCGCGGCTGTCGAAGCGGTAGATGGCCTTGATCTGACAGGAGCCGCTGGCGGTGTTGAACCGGTCACCCCTACCGCCGCAGGTCTCGCTGAACCGGCCGCCGAAGGCGCCGCGAACGTCGACACCGAGCGGGTCGCAGGCAAGCTGCGTCGTGGCAAGGTAGTAGCTGCTCGTCCGTGTGTTGATCGACAGTGTACGGTTCGAGACGAGGCCGAAGCCCTGAATGTCCCGCTGATCAACGCAAGCCCTGCCGTTCTGGCCGGTGATCTCGGAGAGAGCGTCGGTGAGGTCGGTGGACGCACCTGTCGAGGCGCATCCTGTGAGGGCCGCGAGGCTGAAGCCCGCTAGAATGAGACGCATGGGGAGTACTCCTTTCGTCAGTCCCTCCCGTCGACCTTTCGGCGGGGAGGCAGGTTTGCAAACTGGCCGGGCTGGCCTGTCTGCTTGGCGACCATGGCCGCCATAAGTTCAGAAGGCTGAAGGTTTGATCCGTTCCAGAGGGCGATGCGGTCCAGCGCTTCGTCTGTTGTGTGGTCGCGGGAGTAGGTGATGATCTCCTTCGTTCCGTGAACGGCCATTGGTGCGCGGGTGGCGATCTCTGCAGCCAGCTCCTGCGCCGCCTGGTTCACGGCGTCATGGTCCGGGAGGACGCGATTGACGAAGCCGAGGCGCAAGGCCTCATCAGCCATCATCTTGCGGCCCGTATAGCTCAGCTCACGAACGATACCTTCGGGTAGCAGGTTCAGGATGCGCGGGAAGGTGCCGACATCTGCGGTCAGGCCCATGACCGCTTCGTAGACGGAGAAGTAGGTGTCCTCCGTACAGAACCTGATGCAGCAGGCGGTGACGAGATCAACGCCCGCGCCGATGCAGCCGCCTTGGACGGCTGCAATGACGGGCATCCGGGCCTGCTCCAGCGAGGTGAAGGTGCGCTGCATCCGCTTGATAAAGCGGTAGCTGTCCATGCCCTTGGCGGCGCCCAGCTCATCGTCCTGCACGTTCTGGAACATGCCGAGATCAATGCCTGAGCTGAAATGCGGCCCCTCAGAAGCGATCACGAGGGCGCGGCAGGAGCCTTCTTCGGAAAGGGCGTCCACAGCGTCGGGGAAGTCTTCCCAAAAAGCCGCATCCATGGCGTTGCGTTTTTCAGGGCGGGAGAGGGTGAGCGTCGCGACATGGCCGTCGCGTTCGAGGCGGAAACTGTCAGTCATGGCATGGTTCCTAGCATGAATACTCTGGAAAGAGCGCGCGAAAAGGCAGGGTGCGTCATGGAACTTTCAAAGTTCCCTTGACCACGTTTTCGTGAGCGGTGAGGATTCCATCCAGCAGGCAGGGAGATGACTATGTTCACCGTCAAGGCGATGGGTCTGGCACTACTCGGCATGTCCGGCGCGGCGGTTCTGGGCGCCGTTGGGCTCGGGGTGACCGCTTCGGTTCAGTCGTGGGACGGGCAGAAAGTCATAATCGCGACCGCGTTGCTCGCGATTTTCGCGGAAGCCTGCTTCTGGATCGGCGGGGGGCTGTTCGGCCTGTCGGTGATCAAGCGGCGCAAGGACGAGATCAGGGCGTTCGTCCGTCGCATCGTCGCTAGGGAGGAAGAGGCTTCGGAGGACGAGGGCGACAGGGCCGTCCCGTCCTCCGCAAGCTGATCTCTTACTCGGCCGCCAGCATCGGCTGGGTCGGCTTTTTGCCTTCGGCGCATTCCTGCATGATGTCCGACGCGCGGGCGACGGGGTTCGTCAGGTAGTAGCTGTCGAAGACCGCACCGAAGGGTACTGCATCGAGGCTGCCTTCAGCGGCAAAAGCCGAGGCGGAAGGCGCTTCGCCAGCGTCAATCGTGTCGATGGAGCCAAAGCTCGGCGCATCGTCGATCATCGCCTGACGGAGCGCGAAGAGGTCGTCATAGGGCAGGGTCTTGCCGAGACGCTCGGACAGGGCGCGGAGGATGGCCCAGTCGTCTTTGGCTTCGCCGAAGGGGAAGTAGACGCGGTTGGCGATCTGCACACGGCCTTCAGTGTTGGCGTAGAGGCCAGGCTGCTCGGTATAGGCGGCACCCGGAAGGATGACGTCCGCAACCTTCGCGCCGGCATCGCCGTGGTGGCCCTGATAAATGACGAAGGCATCTTGGAGACCGGAAAGGTCGGCCTCGTCGCAACCGAGATTGTAGACGATCTCGATCTCGCCAGCCTTGGCGCCTGCGAGGATGTCGTTAAAGCTCTTGCCGTTCTCGCCCGGCAGGAAGCCAAGGTCGAGGGCGCCGACGCGGCCTGCTGCGTTGTGGAGGACGCCGAAACCGCGCCAGTCAGTGCCGAGGGCTCCGACTTCCTCTGCGAGCTTCAGGGCTTCTGCCATCACCGCATCACCGTCGCCGCGGGTGAGGGCGCCTGCGCCGAGGATGATCAGCGGACGCTCGGCCTCCTTGAGGGTCTCGAAGAAGGCGTGGTCGCGGTTCTTGAGGGCGTCGCTGCTCGCGCCGAGATGGACCGTCTCGTAGGAGAGGTCGCGGTTCTCGCCGATCACGCCGACATGGAGGTCCATCTTGGCGAGCCAGTTCTTCCGCACACGGGCATTGACCAGCGGCGCTTCGATGCGCGGGTTCGTGCCGATGAAGAGGATGGCGTCGGCCTCGTCGATCGAGGCGATGCCGCCTGCGAGGGTATAGCTCGAGCGCGGGGCGCGTTCGCCGTTCGGAAGCTGACCGTAGGAACCACCGTCCTGGCGGCAGTCCGTGTGCGGTGTGCCGATGGCAGCCATCAGGTCCTTGAGCGCTTTGACGGCTTCTGCAGAGACGAGGTCGCCTGCGATGGCGGCGACTTTGTCAGCCTGCGCACTTTCAAGGCGCGCAGCGATGACGCCAAAGGCTTCTTCCCAGCTGGCCGCGCGCAGCTTGCCTGCTTCGCGGATATAAGGGCGGTCGAGACGGCGCTTGGCGAGGCCGTCCCAGATGAAGCGGGATTTGTCGGCCAGCCACTCCTCGTTCACGTCATAATGGACGCGGGGGAGGATGCGCATGACCTGACGGCCACGCACGTCGACGCGGATGTTCGAGCCAACCGCGTCCATCACGTCGATGGTCTCGGTCTTCTTCAGCTCCCACGGACGGGCGTTGAAGGCATAGGGCTTCGAGGTGAGGGCACCGACCGGGCAGATGTCGATCAGGTTACCGGTCAGCTCTGAATCGACCGCCTTCTCGAGATAGGTGGTGATCTCAGCATTCTCGCCTCTGTTGACGAGACCCAGATCATCGACGCCGGCCACTTCCGTCGCGAAGCGGACGCAGCGGGTGCACTGGATGCAGCGGGTCATGATCGTCTTGATCAGCGGGCCCATGTATTTCTCTTCGACCGCGCGCTTGTTCTCCTCAAAGCGCGAGCCATCGCGGCCATAGGCCACGGCCTGGTCCTGCAGGTCGCATTCACCGCCCTGGTCGCAAATCGGGCAGTCGAGCGGGTGGTTGATGAGGAGGAACTCCATCACCCCTTCGCGGGCCTTCTTGACCATCGGCGTGTTGGTGAAGAGCTCCGGCGGCGCACCGTCGGGGCCTGGTCGCAGATCGCGCACGTTCTGGGCGCAGGAGGCCACGGGCTTGGGCGGTCCGCCCTTCACCTCGATCAGGCACATCCGGCAGTTGCCGGCGACCGAGAGGCGCTCATGGTAGCAAAAACGGGGGATTTCCTCGCCAGCCTCTTCACAGGCCTGGAGGAGCGTGAGGCGCGGATCGACGTCGATTTCGCGGCCGTTGACTTTGATCGTGCGGAGTTCGGTCATGATCGGAGAAGCTTCTTCGCGGAAAACTCCCGGCGAGCTAACGGATGATGCGGGCGAATTCCAGAGCTTTCGAAGTCGCGGTGCAAAGGTGCGTTGCGGTGGTGGATTCGTGGTTCAGTTGCATCACTTGGGGAACGCTAGTGGCCGGCTATCGTTTCTTCGAATGAGCGCGTGGAATGGTGGTTGCAGCAGCCTGCAATCATTGCCCCGGAGGCTCCTATCTCTTAGGCAGAAAACAAGGACTAGGCCGTAAGGCTTGGTCCAGAACAGAACAATCGAGGCAACGCCGTGAGCGCGACGACGTTTCAGATCCCGAAGCCCAGTTCTAAGGACTGGCCCCTCTATGGTGTTTTGGCGGCGCTCGTCGTTGTCGTCGCCTTTCTTTTCCATGAAGGGTTCGCGAACCTGTGGGACCGGTGGGGCCGTCGTGAGGAGCTCAGCCACTCCTACTTCATCCCGGCCATCACGGCATGGATGCTGTGGGACCGCCGCGAGGCCCTGAAGGCTTCCATCGGCGCGCCGAGCTGGATTGGCGCTGCAGTGCTTGCTTTTGGCGTGCTGACCGTTGCTGGCTACCAGACGACGCACATCTTCCTGATCGAGCACCTCGGCATCATCATCTCGGCCTTTGGCCTCGCGCTTCTGATCGGCGGCCAGTCGCTCTTCCGTCAGACGTTCTTCCCGCTCGCCTATCTCATCTTCATGATCCCGCCGCCCTTTTGGATCATCACGGTCACCAGCTGGCAGTTCCAGCTCTGGTCGTCGGAGCTTGGCGTCGCGATGATCCGCTTCTTTGACGTACCCGTGCTCCTGCGCGGCAATGTCATCGAGCTTGGCAACATCACCCTTCAAGTGGTCGAGGCCTGTTCGGGCCTGCGCTATCTCTTCCCGTTCCTCAGCCTTGGTGCGCTGGCAGCCTATTTCTACCGCGGGCCGCTGTGGCAGCGGGCGCTGGTGCTCCTGTCGACGATCCCGATCACGATCGTCATGAACAGCTTCCGGATCGCCATGACCGGCATCCTGTCGGACCGTTATGGCCCCTCGCACACCGAAGGTTTCCTGCACTTCTTCGAAGGCTGGGTCGTCTTCCTGATGTGTATTGCGTTGCTGCTCGTCGTGCTCGTCACACTGGCCCGTTTCAGCGGCAAGAAGAACGTCCTCGCTACGCTGGGCCTGCCCCACGCCGAAGCGATCCGACCTGCCGCTGCATGGACGCGGGAGCGTTTCATGCTCGTGGCAGGTGCAACGACGGCTGCGGTCGCTGTCTTCGCCGTGCTGCTTCACACCACTGAGGACGAGCTCATCGCGCCTGACCGCGAGACCTTCGCCCAGCTGCCGCTGGAGTTTGAAGGCTGGCAGGTGCGCGAGACTGCCCTCGACGTTGCGACGGAAGAGGCGCTGGGCGCTGACGACTATATCGTCATGAACCTCGTCGATCCCGAGGACCGCGAGGTTTACAACCTCTACATCGCCTATCTCGAAGCGCAGCGTGACGGCCGTTCCTGGCACTCGCCGCGCCAGTGTCTGCCCGGTGGCGGCTGGACCTTCGACGTTCAGGAGATCATCGCCGAGGGACCCCAGAACGTTCTGGGCCACGCCTACAACCGGATCATCATGAGCCAGGGCGAAACTCGCTACCTCGTCTATTACTGGTATGACCAGCGCGGCCGGACCTTCGCCGATGAGATCTGGATGAAGATCGTGCTGATCTGGGACGTTGCGACCAAGCGCCGCTCGGACGGTGCGATGATCCGGATGATGACCCCGATCGCGCCTGACGAGACCATCGAGGAAGCCGAGACGCGCCTTCAGAACATGCGCGTTGAGACGCTGACGCCGATCCTTCCGAAATACATCCCGTCCTAACGGCGGAGGGTTCGGCCATGCGCGTCCTGCTCGTTGCGCCCAACGCTTCGGCGCGGATGGGTGGAGAGGCGATCCTGCCCCTCCACTGGCTGCGGGAGCTTCGCGCCCTCGGCGTCGATGCGCGGCTCCTGACCCATGTCAGGTGCAAGGAAGAGATCGACGCGAGCGCCTTCGCTGGCATGCCTGTCCACTACATCGAGGACTCCGGAGCCGAGCGTGAGATCTGGAAGTTCCGGCAGAAGTCGAAGGGCATCGCCTGGCGGCTTGGTGGGTTCTCCCTGCAGCTGACCTCGATGATCCGCCTTGGGAAAGAGGCGCGGAAGATCGCAGACCGCGACGGCATCGACCTGATCCATCAGGTGATCCCTGTCTCGCCGAGGCTGCCCTCGCCTGTGACCCACCCGAGGATCCCTGTTGTGATCGGCCCCCTCAACGGGAACATGACGTTCCCTGACGGCTTTGCGACGAGCTATGGCGATGCCTCCGAGGAAGCCGAGGGCTTGGCGCGGAAGCTGTCTGCGCCCATGCATTCCGTGTTCGGCGGGAAGCCGAAGGCTGCGCGAGTGCTGGTCTCGAATGAGCGGACGGCTGCGGGGTTGCCTGACGGCGTTGATGCTTCGCGGGTCGTGGAGTTCGTCGAGAACGGTGTTGACCTCTCCCTGTGGCAGGATGAACGTCCGATGGCTGACGGTCCTGCGCGGTTCATTTTTGTTGGGCGTCTCGTCAACTGGAAGGCACTCGACATTCTTCTCGAGGCGTTTGCGCAACTTGGTGGCGATGAGACCCTCACGATTTGCGGTGACGGGGTCGAGCGGGCCGCTTGGCAGAAGCTGGCTGGCGAGCTTGGGCTTGGCGGCAGGGTCAGGTTCCTGGGTGCTATTCCGCAGGCTGACGTTGTGCGGGAGATGGCCGAGGCGCACTGCCTCGCATTGCCCTCGGTCTACGAGTGCGGCGGCGCTGTTGTCCTCGAAGCGATGGCGCTGAGGCGCGCCGTGATCGCTTCGGACTGGGGCGGGCCTGCAGATTACGTCAGGCCTGAGACAGGCATCCTCGTGCCGCCAACGTCACGTGATCAGTTCAGGGATGATCTTGCCGAGGCGATGCGCTCTTTAGGCTCGGACATGGAGCGGATGCGCGCCATGGGCGAGGCGGGACGCCAGCGCGTCGAGGAACATTTTGCCTGGAAGATGAAGGGCGAGCGGATGCTCGCCCTCTACGGGGAAGTCCTAGCAAAGTAGGACTTTCGCGTGTTCGCGTTACTCAGCGGCCATATACGGCACGGCCACGTGGCCCGGTGCGCGGCGGTAGTTGGTGATCTTCTCTTCGATCTCATGGCGGAAGTGCTGGATCAGGCCCTGCACCGGCCATGCGGCTGCGTCGCCAAGGGCGCAGATGGTGTGCCCTTCGATCTGGCCAGCCACGTCGAGGAGCTTGTCGATCTCGGACATCTCGGCCTCGCCGCGCTCCATCCTCGTCAGCACACGCCACATCCAGCCGGTACCTTCACGGCACGGTGTGCACTGGCCGCAGCTCTCGTGCTTGTAGAAGTAGGCGATGCGGGCGATCGCTTTGACCATGTCCGTGGACTTGTCCATGACGATGACCGCCGCGGTGCCAAGGCCTGACTGGTGCTCACGCAGGGCGTCGAAATCCATCAGGACATCGTCGCAGATATCCTTGGGAAGACAGCGCACGGACGATCCGCCGGGGATCACAGCCTTGAGGTTGTCCCAGCCGCCGCGCACGCCGCCGCAATGGCGCTCGAGCAGGGTCTTGAGCGGGATCGACATCTCTTCTTCGACGTTGCACGGCTTGTTGACGTGGCCGGAGATGCAGAAAAGCTTCGTGCCGTGATTATTCGGGCGGCCGAAGCCTTTGAACCAGTCAGCGCCGCGGCGGAGGATCGTCGGGACGACCGCGATCGACTCCACATTGTTCACCGTGGTCGGGCAGCCGTAGAGGCCAGCGCCTGCGGGGAAGGGCGGCTTGAGGCGCGGCTGGCCTTTCTTGCCTTCGAGGCTTTCAAGAAGCGCCGTTTCCTCGCCGCAGATGTAAGCGCCTGCGCCGTGGTGGATGTAGATGTCGAACGGCCAGCCGTGGATGTTGTCCTTGCCGACGAGGTTCGCGGCGTAGGCTTCGTCGATGGCCTTTTGGAGCTGCTCGCGCTCGTGGATGTATTCACCGCGGATGTAGATGTAGCAGGCGTGCGCCTTCATCGCGAAAGAGGCGACGAGGCAGCCCTCGATGAAGAGGTGCGGATCGTGCCGCATGATCTCGCGGTCCTTGCAGGTGCCGGGCTCTGATTCGTCGGCGTTCACGACGAGGTAGTGAGGGCGGTCCTTCACTTCCTTCGGCATGAACGACCATTTGAGGCCGGTGGAGAAGCCAGCACCTCCGCGGCCGCGGAGACCCGATTCCTTGACCTGGTCGATGATCCACTCAGGTCCCTGGTCCAGCATCTGCTTCGTCGCGTTCCACGCGCCGCGCTTCTTGGCCCCTTCGAGGAAGGGGTCCTGGAGGCCGTAAAGGTTCTGGAAAATGCGGTCTTTGTCCTGGAGCATGGTGGTGCCCGTCACCTCAGTGAATGCGTACCGGCTGCAGCTACGGCGAAGGCGAGCCGGGCGCAAGGCTGCGTTCTGACGCGCCGACGATCAGGAGTTGCTGGCGCCATTCAATCAAATTTGCTTAATCGCGCCCCGTCGAAGCCTAGGGGCATTGCTGGGGAGCGAATATGACACTCAAGAGCTTGGCCGGAGCCGCCGCCGCACTCTCGCTGATTGGCTGTGCCGAGGACGCCGGGAATGGCGAGCCGACGGCCCCGATTACCACCGACGTCACCGCCGCAGCATTCCTTTCGTGCCTCGAGGGCAAGGAAGCCATCGTCAGCGCGCACCGGGGCGGGCCAGCTCCGGGATTTCCTGAGAACGCCATCGAGACCTTCGAGCGGACCCTGTCCCGGGTCCCTGCGCTCATCGAGACCGACGTCCGCGAAACCTCCGACGGGGTGCTGGTCCTCCTCCACGATGAGACGGTGGACCGGACAAGTGATGGGTCGGGAGACATCTCGGATCTGACGCTGGAGGAAGTGAAGGCGCTCCGCCTCAAGGATAAGGACGGCAGGCTCACCGAGTTCCGGATCCCGACCCTCGATGAGGCGCTGGACGCGATGCGCGGCAAGACGATCCTGCAGCTCGACGTCAAGCGGGGCGTCTCTCTCAGGAAAGTCGCGCGGGCCGTGGTGGCCAAGGGTGCCGAGGGCCATGCGGCGATCATCACCTATTCCGACAATGGCGCAATCATTGCGGCGCAGGCTTCGCCGCTCCTCTCGGTCATCGCGTCGGTCGACAACTCTGCGCACCTTGCCGACCTTGAGCGGCGGGGCCTGCCCAAGGGAAGGCTCGTTGCGTGGACCGGGCTGATCGAGAACCCCAATGCTGCCCTCTACCGCGTCCTAGGCGAGAAGGACGTCAGCACCTCGGGCGGCGCCATCGGCAGGCTCGACCGCCGCGCGGCGGCTGGCGAGCGCGGGCTTTACGCCGGGCTCGAGGATGCAGGGCTCGACGTGATCGCGACCGACAGGCCCGTGGAAGCTGCCCGGGAGATCGGTGCGAGCCAGACGGCCGCGGCGATCAGGTCCTGCGCGTCTTCCTGAAGTCAAGGCAGGGCGGCGGGCATAATAATGTTCGTGCCAGCGAATGATGAGATGGATGGAGGCGGAAAGGTTCCTCCACTAGATTGAGGGAGGTTCGATAAGGAGGACCGCCATGAGCTCGACTGTCGCCAATGCTGTTCGCAAGCCTCTCCAGGTGAGGGCGCCCCGGCGGTTCCTGTTCCTGTTCGGCGTGCCCCATGCCTTTGCCGTGACCCTGACGGTGGCGCTCTACCATGCGCTGGGCGGTGCGGCCTGGGTGACCCTCCTTCCAGCGATCTGGTTCTATGTCATCATCCCGATCCTCGACTTCCTGATCGGGGAGGATGAGACCGTTCCGCCTGAGGACGAGTACAAGCGGCTTGAGGCAGACCGTTTCTATACGAACCTTATCTTTGCGATCCTTCCGGTCTATCTGCTGAACTTCGCCCTCGGTATCATGCTGCTGGTCGATGGGCTTCCGCTCTGGGCGGCAATTCCGTTCATGTTCTCCTTCGGCCTTGGTGCAGGTCAGGTCCTCGTCTATGCCCATGAGCTTGGTCACCGTACGAACAATCTCGACCGGCAGATGGCGAAGTTCGCCCTGTCGATCATCGGGTACGGACATTTTTGTATCGAGCATAATCGCGGGCACCATGTGCATGTGGCCACGCCCGAAGACTGCGCGTCAGCCCGGATGAACGAGACGGTCTACGGCTTCATGTTTCGCGACATTATCGGGGCCTTCCGGCGGGGGTGGATGCATGAGGCCAAGCGCCTGCGGAACAAGAAGCTGCCTGTTTTTTCTCACCACAACGAGATCTTGCAGAGCTATGCGGTGACGCTGGTCTTCGCCGCGGCGATGATTGCCTGGCTCGGTTGGGTCGCGCTGCCGTTCATCGTGCTCCACCACTATCTTGGCTGGTTCGCCCTCACGGTGGTCAACTACATCGAGCACTATGGGTTGAAGCGGGAGAAGCTGCCGAACGGGCGTTATGAGCCGTGCAAGCCCTACCATAGTTGGAACACGAACCATGTCGTCTCCAACATCGTGACCATCAACCTGCAGCGCCATTCCGATCACCATGCGAACCCGGCCCGGCCCTACCAGTGCCTGCGCAACTTCGATGAGCTGCCAAGGCTTCCCTCGGGCTATCCCGGCTGCATCACCATGGCCCTGGTCCCGCCGGTCTGGTTCGCGGTGATGAACCCAAGGGTCCGGGCATGGTGCGCGACCTTTGCGGACGGCGACGAGAGCAAGCTCAATTGGGGCTTCCGTGAGGCGCCCGCGACCTGACGGGGGGTTGAAGGGAACCAGCGGCATGGGGCGCCTGTTTTCTCCCCATGTCCGAGACCACGAGCTCCGTCACCGGCCTCCTCGACACGCTGGATGAGGCTGTCCGGCGTGAGAACGCTGCGGGGTCTGGCAAGGTGTCCGTGGGCACGATCCTCGATTCGATTGGCAACCGCAGTTACGGGCCGTTCCTCCTGGTCCCGGCGCTGATCGAGCTCTCGCCTGTGGGCGGAATACCGGGTGTGCCGACGGTCCTCGCCTTCATTGTGCTAACGGCTGCGGTGCAGATGCTGGCGGGGCGCGAGCACATCTGGGTGCCGGGGTTCATCGAGAGGCGGCGGGTCAAGGGCGCAGCGATCGAGAAGGCCGATCAGATGATCAGGCCGCTCGCCAAATGGCTCGACCGGCACACCCGCGAGCGGTTCCGGCATCTTCTTCGTACACCGATGGTCAAGCTTGCGGCGTTTCTTGTGATCTGCCTCTGCCTGACGGTTCCGCCGCTTGAGCTGATCCCGTTTGCGAGCGCCATCCCGATGGCGGCGATTGCGCTCTTTGGGCTGGCGCTTCTGGTCCGCGACGGGCTGGTCATGGCCATCGCGTTCATGAGCGTTGCGCTGGCAGCCGCCGGGATATTCCTCGTCGTCTAGTCAGGCTTCGGGATCGCACCGAGCTCTGCAAGCCGGTTGTTTATTCCGTCTTCATCCGCAGACCAATGGTCGAAGGTCTCAGAACCCCTTGCGCCTCGTTCGTACGCGAGGGCGGAGACGCGGCCCATCCCTGCGAAGAGCGTATCGGGAAGCTTCGTAGCGATCGGGTCCGCATAGGCTTCGTCCGCGGAGATGATTTCCCAGCCTTTGGCTCGGAGCGCGTCGATCGCTTCGTCAATGAAGTTCGCCGCGAGGTCGTTCTCGTGGAGGAGGAGTACGTGAGCGGGCTGGCGGTCCAGCCATTCCTCCGAGAGATGATGGTAGTGCTCCGACGCCTCGACGACCATCGCGACATAGGCGTCCTTCAGAGCTTCCTTGTCGACAGGCAGGCCATCCCGGACAGCTTGTTGCCACCGGCTCTCCATGTGCCAGTCATAGGTGTCGACGGTGACGTAACCGGAGAAGAGCCCGCGGTCGGCGAGAGCCTTCCGCATGGCGTCGCGTTTGACCTTGTCCTGACGTTCTTCGTCGAGGAACGGAAAGCGGAACCAGGCCCTGCGGTTGGCGAAGCCCGTCAGAAGCTCCTCCGCCTTGTCGAGGTCAGCGAGATAGGTCTCGAGGGGCGTGCGCGACAGCCATGGGTGGCTGTGGGAGTGGTTGGCGATCAGATGGCCTGCATCAGCGTAGGCCTTCACCCGTGCGTGGCCTGTCTCCAGCTGCTCGATCCCGCGGGTGGTGACGAAGATCGTGGCTGGCGGCATCTCAGCCTTGGCGAGCGAGCTCAGGAAGAGCTCCGTCCGCTGATCGCCGGTCATGACCCTGCTGTCCGAGCGCGGGGCGTCATCGAACGTGATGGCGATGCGCTTGCCCTCCTCGGCGTGGGCGAGGCCGAAGCTTGTGAGGAGGGCGAGAGCGGCGGGGAGGAGCTTGTTCATTCCTGAACGATGAACACCTTCGACATGATCTTCCAGTCCTCACCGACTTTGGCGAGGGTCAGTGCGTCGAGAAAGCGTCCATTGGAATCGAAGAGCACCACGGCGAGCCTGTCGTCGACAACATTCATCGAGACGATCTTGCCTGTCCGCTCATCGGTGATGGGGTCGCCCTTCGACCAATTGGCGATGGTGTCCTCCATCTCCCAGGTGCGGACAACCGTTTCCCCGTCATCCTTCAGGACGCCGATCATTCTTGCATGCTCGGCTGAGAAAGCGCGGTTCAGGCGCTCGGCGCTGCGCTCGCCCTGGCCGTCGAAGTAATCGAACACGGCTGCCGCGATGGCATCGTTGGTTTTGTCCCCTGCGTGGGCGGAGGAGATGGCGAGGAGGGCGGAAATGGCGGCGGCACGGAGCATGGCTCTTCCTTTCGGCTGCATGCTGACGAGCATGCCCCAAGAACAGTGCGGCGCATCATGTCCGAGCTGTCATTTAGCAGCTGTTAGAACATGACAGAATTGTCATCACATTCGACCACATCTGTAGTCATTTCGTCGGATCAAGGGGTAGCCTACAAGTGTAGGCGATGTTACCTCCAGCTTATCGGAAAACGGTAAGTTCCACGGGATGGAGCTTGCCGCTCGCAGGGAACAAGACATTGAAAAAAAGCCTCGCTCTTGCAGCGGCGGCATCGCTCGCGATGCTGCCGACGATGACCCTCGCTCAAACGGAAGCAGCCGTGGAGGTCTCCGAAGCGGAGGTCTATGAGCCTGCCTTCTTCGAACGTTTCAACCCGCAGACGGCCCTCGATATGCTCCGGCGTGTACCAGGCTTCAGTGTAAGGAACAATCAGGGAGGTCGTGGCCTTGGACAGGGCGGAACGAACGTCCTGATCAACGGCGAGCGTATCACTTCGAAGACCTCCGGTGCCCTCGATATCCTCGGCAATACGCCGGCGAGCTCGGTTGTCCGTATCGAGATCGTCGATGCAGCTAGCCTCGGTGTGACGGGCCTGACGGGTCAGGTTGCGAACGTGATCGTGGAGCGGGGAGAGCTCAAGGGCAACTGGCGATGGTCGCCTCAGTTCAGGCATGGCCTGCCGCCGCGGATAGCCAATGCGGAGATCTCCATCAGCGGCGAGACAGGCGGGACGTCGTTCACCGTCGGTGTCAGCAACAGCCCCTTCCGCAACGGCCACCGGGGTCCTGAATATGTCTTTGGTCCAGATGGAACGTTCACGGAAGAACGCTACGAGGATGGCCAGTATTTCGGTGAGAATCACTCGATCGAAGCGAGCCTCTCGGGCGGGCAAACCTCTGGTCTCAAATACAATATCAACGCGGACGGAACGCTTTTCAGCTTCGACGGCCGGGAGATTTCGGAGCGCGCCGACGGGGTGGTCCGGATCAGCGAAGACGCTGAGGACGAATGGAACGCGTCGATCAACGCTGATTTCACCAAGACGATCGGCCCCGGCGATGCGAAGATCATCGGCTACTACCGGTTTGAGCATAGCCCGTTCCAGTCGCGCCTGACGACCTTCGAGGAGGACGAGGTCCTTCCCGTCGACACCTTCTTTCAGACAGCTGATGAAGCGGAAGCTATTGGCAGATTTGAGTATGTGATCGCGCGCCCGAACGAGCGTTCGTGGGAACTGGCCGCAGAATATGCGCTCAACACGCTGGAGACGGAATCGAGCTTCGAGACCAATGATGCGGGTATGATCGACGTCAGCGATCTCGACCCGGTCGAGGTCACCGAAGACCGGATCCAGAGTTCGCTGACCTACAACAGGAAGTTCTTCGACAAGCTCGCCTTCCAGGGCTCGGTGGGCTCGGAGTATTCCGAGATCCAGTCGATGGTCGCAGGTGTCGAGAGCGAGCCGCGCAGCTTCTTCAGGCCGAGGGGCTATGTGAGCCTTGCCTACCCGGTCAATGAGAAGTTCGATATCCGTGCACGGATCGACAGGACTGTGGGCCAGCTCAACTTCTTCGCATTCGTCAGCTCCCTCGATCTCAATAATGAGCAAACCTCGGCAGGCAACACTGACCTTGTCCCGCAGCAGGCCTGGGAAGGCGAGCTTGAGCTTGAGAAGCGCTGGGCCGAGGAAGAGAAGATCATCTTCCGTACACGGGTTCGCCTGATCGAGGACCGGGTCGACAACATCCTCGTCGATGGCGAGGAGGCCATCGGCAACATCGATGAGGCGCGGAGCCTGTCTCTCGAGATGGAAGGGACAACGCTTCTCGACAGGTTCGGGATCACTGGCGCCCGGGTCGATTTCTCAGGGGAGCGCCACTTTACCGAACTTGATGATCCCCTGACCGGCGAAGCACGTCCGTTTTCGGGCAATCTGCGGTACTTCGTGAACATGAACTACCGGCACGACATTCCGAACACCGACTATGCCTACGGCTTCGACATCACGCACCTCGAGTTCGAAGGCCGTGAGCAGATCTTCCAGACGAGCTTCCAGAGCTTCAGCCAGCCGCAGACAGAGTTCTATGTCGTCCACAAGGACTTCTTCGGGATGAACCTCAGCGCCTATGTCGTGAACCTTCTCGACATGGACGAACGGTTCGAGCGCACGGTCTATGACGGGTTCCGGACGGAAGGGAACGTCCTCTTCCGCGAGGCGCGGTCGCGGGACTACAAGGCAATTGTCGGCTTCAACCTCGAGGGGACCTTCTAGGTCCCCTCCGATGAGGAGTTAGGCAGCGTCGGTGCCAGGGAGCTTGGTGATCTCTTTCGCCTGCTCGCCCTGATAGATGCTGTCATCGGTGAGGGTCGTGTTCTCACCTTCAGGATCGGAGGTGTGGCGGCCTTCGTTGAAGACGCCGGGCTCGACATATTCACCCTTGTCGAGCTTGGCGAGGATCTCGCGGAAGCTCTCTTGGGTGAGGTCCTGATAGTAATAGTCGTTGATCTGGACCATCGGTGCGTTGCAGCAGGCGCCGAGGCATTCGACTTCGAGCCAGGAGAGATTGCCGCTCTCATTGATGGCGTTCTG
Organism: Parvularcula mediterranea; assembly: GCF_013085255.1. Lineage (GTDB taxonomy): Bacteria > Pseudomonadota > Alphaproteobacteria > Caulobacterales > Parvularculaceae > Parvularcula > Parvularcula mediterranea. Next base: position 741,177 of record NZ_JABFCX010000002.1, on the reverse strand, counting down.
CGGGCCGATCACGTCACGGCAAACCTCGGCGAGGTCCTCAGCGCCGCGAAGCATGCAGGGCGTCGTGCCGCAAAGCTGGACGAAGTATTTCCCCACCGGGCGCAGGTTGAACATCGTGTAGAAGGTCGCGACCTCGTAGACCCGGATGTAGGGCATCTCGAGCTGGCTCGCGATCGTCTCCATCGCTGCGATGGAGATCCAGCCTTCCTGCTTCTGGGCGCGCCAGAGATAGGGGATCACCGCCGAAGCCTTGCGCGGCTCGGGGTACTTCTTGAGCTGCTCGGCGCACCAGGTCTTGTTTTCTTCGCTCCAGGCGAAGCTGTCGGGCTGCAGACGGGCAGGTGAGCGATCGGCCATCTCGGCTCCTCGAAAGCGTTAGAATGCGAAGCCCTGCCTATCGCGGGAAGCTGGTGAATTGTCCAGAGACTTGAGGTGGGACAGAGCGCGCGGGGTCTTCATCGCTGCAAATCTGCTGTAAGGGGCCGATGTGATGGTGGAACACACGCCATCCCTCTGTTACGAACTCCTTTAACGAGAAACGGTAAGCCGGGGGCTACCGCGACAAGGGAGGGGCCTACCATGAGAAGCTGCCTGACAGCCTGCCTTCTGGCTGCCCTGGTGCCCGGCGCGGCCTGGGCGCAGCAAGCCCCTGCAGAAGCTGAGAATTCTGGCGTCCAGCGGTTCGAGCCTGCCTATTTCGAGCGGTTCGCCCCCCAGACGGCTGCTGACATGGTCCGTCGCATCCCGGGCTTCTCGGTGAGGAACAACACCGAAGGCCGTGGTCTCGGGCAGGGCGGTACGAACGTCCTCATCAATGGCGAGCGGGTGACGTCGAAGGAATCGAACGTCATCGAGATTCTCGAGCGCACCCCGGCGGCGACCGTCGTGGCCATCGAAGTGGCGGACGCTGCGACCCTCGGCGTGACGGGCCTCACCGGGCAGGTGGCGAACGTCATCATCGACCGCTCCAACCTTTCGGGCAGCTACGAATATTCGATGGAGTTCCGTGACGAGACCAAGCCGCGCTTCCAGCGGGGCCAGGTCTCGGTGTCGGGCGAGGCTGGCAAGCTCAGCTACACACTCGGTCTTGCGAGCAGGTCCCGCCGAGGCTTCGAGCGCGGGCCAGAGGAAGTGCTTAACGGCATGGGCAACCTGATCGAGCTGCGCGATGAACACCTCCAGATCAAGTATGATGGCCCTCGGCTGACCTATGACCTCGGCTATGACTTCAGTGCAAGGACGAAACTCCGCCTGACGGGCTCAGGGGAGCTTGGCAATTTCCAGGAGATCGAGCGTTCGGAGAGCTCCAACGGCAGCTTCCGCACGGCTGAGAACGCCGAGGATGAGTGGAACACGGACATCACGGCTGAGCTCAGCCATGATATTGGTCCGGGTACGGCCAAGCTGATCGGCTATACCCGGTTCGAGCATTCGCCTTTCTTCAGCCGCACAAAGCTCCGCACGCCGGGTGAGGAAGACTTCATCCAGACATTCGAGCAGGTCGCCGATGAAGCCGAGAGCATCGGCCGGGCGGAATATGCCTGGGCGACCGAGAGCGGTGTCTCATGGGAATTCGCAGGCGAGACCGCGTTCAACTTTGTCGAGGTGGAATCCGACTTCATCATCCAGGATGGCCTCGACAATGAAGTCGTGGATATCCCCGGCGTTCGTGTCGAGGAACTCCGTGCACAGACGTCGCTGACGCGGGGCTTCAAGATTTTCGAGAAGGTCAATGTGCAGGCCTCGCTCGCTGGCGAGTGGTCGCGCCTGACCGTCGAGAATGAGGCGGGCGAAGAGACCCGCGAAGAGTCCTTCCTGCGCCCCAAGGGCTTTGTCAGCCTTGCCTTCCCGCTCGGCGAGAAGCTCAGCATGCGGGCCCGGGTCGACCGGTCGGTGGGCCAGCTCAACTTCTTCGACTTCGTTTCGTCCGTGAACCTCACCGATGAGCGGGAGGATGCGGGCAACAAGAACCTCGTACCGCAGCAGAGCTGGGATTCAGAGCTCGAGCTTCAGCGCGACTTCGGCAATGACGAGCGGATCGTCTTGCGGTTCAATCACGCGTTCATCGCCGACCGGGTGGACAATGTCCTCGTTACGGTGGAGCGCGATGGCGAGCTGGTCAGGCAGAACGCGACGGGTAACATCCCCAAGGCGCGCTTCGCGGCGGCACGGCTCGAAGGAACGGTGTTGACCGACCGCTGGGGGCTCAAGGGTGGGCGTTTCGACTTCGAGGGCGCGCGCTTCTACTCCGAGGTCGAGGACCAGCTGACCGGAGAGAACCGCAGCTTCAATGGTTTCAATGACTGGTTCTATGGCATTGATTTCCGTCACGATATTCCGGGTACGAATTGGGCCTGGGGCGGTGACGTGAGGCGACGTGGGCCTGAGGAGTTCATCCGCTTCGATGAAGAGACCCGTTTCTCCCTGTCCAAGCCGTTCTACGGTGCCGGCATTGAGTACAAGGACTTCTACGGAGCGATCCTGCGCCTGCGGGTCGGCAATATTGCGAATACGGACTTCAAGGTGAACCGCATCCGCTATGATGGCTTCCGCGACGAAGGCGTGATTGAGGAGATTGAGCGGCGCGAGCGCTATGACAATCAGCGCTGGGCTATCGATATTGTCGGGACTTTCTGATGAGGGCCGGGCGCTGCTAGGCCAACGCCCATGAGTGTTTCCGAAAAGACGATCGACGCCGAGCCGGGGCTCGTGGACCGCGCCCCCGCGGCAGTGCGCCCCTATCTGAGGCTGATGCGGGTGGACCGGCCGATCGGCGTCTGGCTTCTCTTTCTTCCCTGCCTCTGGGGCATGATGGCAGCCCGGCCAGAGGCGATGGATGCAGGCCGGTTCTGGTGGCTGGCAGTTCTGTTCTTCATCGGCTCGTTCGTGATGCGGTCGGCTGGTTGCGTCTGGAATGACCTTGTGGACCGGGACCTCGACCGTTCGGTGGAGCGGACGCGCAACAGGCCGATTGCTTCAGGCGTGGTGAGCCGGAAGGCTGGCCTCGCGCTGGCCGTGGTGCTTTGCCTTGTGGGCTTTCTCGTGCTGATCCAGCTGGGGATGGCGGCCATCCTGATCGGCATCGCGTCAATCGCGCTGGTTGCGGCCTATCCCTTCATGAAGCGGATCACCTGGTGGCCGCAGGTCTGGCTGGGCCTCACCTTCAACTGGGGGGTGCTGGTCGGCTCGGCGGCGGTGAGCGGCGGGGTGACCCTGCCTGCGGCGCTTCTTTATGCTGCGGGGGTCTTCTGGACCCTCGGCTATGACACGATCTACGCGCTGCAGGACATCGAGGATGACGCGCTGGCGGGGATCAAATCGAGCGCGAGGCGGCTTGGCGGCGGCGTCCGGTGGGGCGTTCTGGTCTTCTACGCCATCGTTATCGCCCTCGCTTCGGCGGCGCTTGTCTTCGGCGGGAAGGGGCAGTGGAGCCCCGTGCTTTTGCCGGTCGCGATGCACCTCACCTGGCAGGTGGCGAGCCTTGATCCCGAGGACGCCCGGCGTAACCTTATGCTCTTCAAGTCGAACATCTGGCCGGGCGCCATGATGGCTGCGGCGATGCTGCCGCTTTGACCTCAGCCCGGCGCCGCCCATTTTAAGGGGATGGACAAGCCGATGAGACTGGACCGCCGCACATTGATCGCAGGCACCGCCGCGGGGCTGGTGCTGCCAGCCGTGGGCTGCGCAAGGACGAACGATGCCGACGAGGAGAGCAAGATGACCGAGGTGAAACCCGTGCCGCTGGGCGAGAGCGACGTCGACTGGAAGGCCATCACCGAGGACGAATGGCGCGAGCGCCTGACCGACAAGCAGTTCCGCATCCTGCGTAAGGAAGGGACCGAATGGGCAGGCAGCTCCGACCTCAACGACGAAAAGCGCGAAGGGGTCTTCATCTGCGCGGGCTGCCACCTGCCGATCTTCCCGTCGTCGTATAAGTACAACTCAGGAACCGGCTGGCCGTCCTTCTTCGACTATGCCGAAGGGACGCTCGGGTTCAAGACGGACTACAAGCTAATTTATCCGCGTAAGGAATATCATTGCATACGATGCGGCGGGCACCAGGGGCATGTCTTCAAGGACGGGCCGGATCCGACGGGGCTTCGCTATTGCAACAATGGCGCGGCGCTGTTGTTTGTGCCTGCGTGAGCAGGGCTCTTCGAGCGCCTTTTTTGGCGAGCTGACGCTCGTGATGGGTGCTGGATCAAGTCCAGCATGACAGGTGGTGAGGTGGTCTCTCCTTCTTCGTCATCCTGGACTCGATCCAGGATCCATCTCGAAAAAAATGGACAGACAAAGATCCGCCTACGCTGTATTCGGTAGACTGACCGAACCGGTCTGACGATCGATCACCAGCGCATCCCGGAACTGGCCCTGATCATCAGCGACCTTGATCACGAAATCATCCGTGCCCGTAAGGCCGAACTCGGCCTTGCCTAAGAAGGCCGACTGGAAGAGGATCGACGCGGTCTCGGTGCCGCCCGCCTTATTCACCACGAGGCGCATGTCCCCCGACCCCGGGGTGACGTCATCATGGCTGAAGAGTGCTGCGTCAGACTTCACGGTCAGGCGGTTCGTGGCATCGGGCGAGGCGTTGACGCCAAGGACGCTCGGTTCGTTGAGGCTTGCCCAAGCCGCGCCGGTATAGACCCTAAGGCTGGCTTCATCCTCCGTATACACGACCATCCCGATGAGCGGCGTGATCTCAGCCCAGGCGTTTTCCTGAAAGGCCATCACGGTCCCTTCCGGCCTGCCGTCCCACGCCGCACCGCTCGCGCCAGCGGGCAGGATATAGGCCTCGCCGTCAACGCCCGCGGGCTCTGTAGCGATGCTGGCGCTCTTCACGGAGAGGTGGACGAGAGTGTCCAGCATACGGACGGTCTCGTTGATGGTGACATGCTTCTGCGCCTGGGCTTCGGCGAGGTAGCTGAGCCCGAGGCGGGTCGAGGTGAGGGACATGGGGCGGCTCCGGTCAATTCAGTGACCAGAGCCTAAGGCAGCCGGAGAGGGCGGGGATAAGTCAGCCGCGCTCCAGCGTGATGGGCGAATAGCCGAGCCCGTCTGAGCCTTCGCCAGCCTTCATTTTGCGCGTGATCTCATTCGTAGACGTATCGATCTCGTAGATCATCTGCTCCCGGGTCGCCGCGACCCAGAGGCGCTTGCCTTCGGGGCCGTAGAGCATGGTGACCGGGAGGCTATTCTCCGCAAGTTTGATCGTCGCCGTTCGGTCGAGGCTCGCCATGTCGTAGATATGCACCTCGGCGATATCGAAATGGCTGACCGCCAAGCTCTCGCCGTCGGGGTGCACCTCCACCCGGATCGGGACGCCCGGTGTGTCGAAGGCGGCTGTCTGCTGCAGCGTCATGGCATCGAACAGCATGACCGATTTCGAGCCATTGTTCCCTACAAGGATGGTCGAGCCGTCAGGCGTCACGGCAATCGCTTCGGTCCCGTCGCCAGCCTTGACGTCCGTGACCTTGCGGTTGCGCTTGAGGTCAATCACCGTGAAGCTGCCCGAGCCGATGTTGGCGACATAGGCGCGGCCCGCGTCAGGGGCGACGGCGACCATGTGGGAGCCCTGCTGGTCCGTCGCGACCCGCCTCCCGGTCCGCTCGTCGAGCGGGTCGAGGATGACCACGTTCTGGGTCGCTTCGGTGGTGACGATCACCTTGTCCGTACCCGGAATCCATTTGAGCCCGTGGGGCCCTCTCGCGCTGCCAAGGCTCGTCACGTCCGTCCGGATCATGCCTGCGACATCGAAGAGGTGGAGGCTGTTCCCAGTGTAGTCGGGGCCGCGATAGCTCACGACCACCGCTGTCTTTCCATCGGGGGTGGTGACGATCTCATGGGGATGCTTGCCGGTCTCGCGACGGGCGACTTCCTCGCCGGTCGCAAGGTCGATGAAGCTGACCGTGTGTTCGGCCTTGTTGCCGACGATCAGGGTTTCGGCGTGGGCGGTGCCTACCAAAGCAAGGGCGGCGATCAGGAAACGGTGCATGGGAACCTCCTACGTGCGACGGTCCGCCCCGGCCCCGCGCCTGTCAAGCGTCCCTTGCGGAAGACAGCGCGCGGCCTAGGTCCCTCAGCGTGAAGCCTGAAGCCCTCCTCCACCCGACGCCTGCGGGGCTCTATTGCCCGCCGGGGGATTTTTACATCGACCCGGTGGCGCCGGTGGGGCGGGCGATCATCACCCATGGCCATGCCGACCATGCGCGGGCAGGGCACGGCGCGGTGCTCGCGACGCCTGAGACGCTGGCGATCATGGCCGTGCGCTACGGCGAGATGTTCACCGAGAAGCGCCAGCCGATTGCCTATGGCGAGGTCGTCGAAGTGAACGGCGTCACCGTCTGGCTGGTGCCTGCTGGCCATGTGCTGGGCTCAGCGCAGGCAGTGGTCGAGCACAAGGGTACACGGATCGTGACCACCGGGGACTATAAGCGCCGGCGGGATCCGACCTGTGCCCAGTTCGAGCCTGTGCCTTGCGATGTGCTGATATCCGAGGCGACCTTCGGGCTTCCGGTGTTTGTCCATCCGCCTACTGATGGGGAGGCGCGCAAGCTGATCGCCTCGACGGAGCAGTTCCCTGAGCGCGCGCATCTTGTCGGAGCTTATGCTTTGGGGAAGGCGCAGCGGCTCATCTGCCACCTGCGCGAAGAGGGCTATGACAAGCCGATCTTCATCCATGGTGCGATGAAGAAGCTCTGCGACCTCTACGAAGAACTCGGCGTCCCCCTCGGACCGCTGGAGCCTGCGACGATCGAGAAGGGGAAAGGCGAAAAGGACCGCTTCGCCGGGGAGATCGTCGTCTGCCCACCTGCCGCGATCCAGTCGACTTGGGCGCGGCGCTTTCCTGATCCGCTTCCCGCCTTTGCAAGTGGGTGGATGCGGGTTCGTCAGCGTGCAAAGCAGCGCGGTGTCGAGCTGCCGATCATCATGTCCGACCATGCCGACTGGAACGAGCTGACGGACACGGTGGAGGAGGTCGATCCCTCAGAGCTGTGGGTCACCCACGGGCGAGAGGATGCGCTTGTTCGGTGGGCGGAGCTTCAGGGGCGGAAGGCTAAGGCGCTGCATCTTGTGGGGTATGAGGACGAGAATGAGTAGGGTGGCGTGTGACGCTGGGCTGTGGTTCAGTTCTCCAGCTCAGTGGGTCAGAACGATGCAACGCTTTATCTCTTCACTCCTATTCGGGCTCGCGCTCGCCGCTTGCGCGAGTCGACCGCCTGATATCGCGTCTGCGGATGAACCTCTGTCAGTATTGGTTATCGAACGGGCGTCTCTGGAGGCTTTCGAGGCGGAGGCGGCAAGCCGCGACGGAGCGCCTGTTACGTATCTGAGTACCGAGGTGCGTTTCTCGCAATACGCGTCTGCCACCGGTTGTGAGGTAAAAACGGGAATTGGGATGAGCAACAGCTCTCTCTTTTTCCGATTTGGCGCTGGAGAGCGCTTGGCGCCGGGGGAGGTCGTGTCTTCGTCTCGGTGGGTAATGTCGATCGATCAGTTGCAGGGTAGGCAGGCTGCTCCAGGATTCCGATACAGGATGCGTGGCCTCGAATTTTCCGGCTACGCGGCTTTCGCCTTCACGTCGGCGGGAAATCGGCAGGTTCGCTTCGAACCACGCAACGGGATCACCATTGAGGCGAACGACGCTGAGGTTCAGGTCATCGGTCCACTGACAATGAGTGTGGAGGCTTCTGAAGTCATCATCTCGCCAGCCGACTTTGATCGGGATGCCCTGCTGGCCGAGGTCGCGAGGCTGACGGGCCGTGAGAATGCCGACATCTCGTTCGCTCGCATCTCAGAGGAATGCTGAGGGCGCTCGAGCGCGGCCTTCGCTTTATCAACGCTGCCCCTACCTGAAGAAGGGGCAGCGCGCAGCTCTACCCCTTAACCTGTGTTTCAAGGGCCAGGGCGTGGAGGGTGTCGCCCATTTTTCCGCCCAGTGCTCGGTAGACCAACTGATGCTGCTGGATGCGGGTGAGGCCTTCGAAGGCGTTTGACCGGACGACTGCGCGGTAGTGGTCGCCATCGCCTGCGAGGTCTTCGATCTCGACCTCGGCGTCGGGCATGGCGGTCAGGATCATCTCTTTGATCTCGGATTCCTTCATGGGCATCAGGCGGTCCTCCTCGAGGCGGTAGAGTTCAGGGATCGTGGCTTCGTGGGCTGCGGCGAGATCGGTGACGGCAATGCGTTCCTGGCCGTCGAGGATGATTTCCTCGCCGCCGAAGATGCCGAGACGGCTGGCCTGGAGCCCTGCCATGGCGGCCTTGAGGACGAAGCTGTCTGCGGTCTCGGCCGGGACGGAGACGAGGTAGCGGGCCTGGTCCTCGCCAAACCAGAAGGCTGCCTTCCGGGCACTGATCGAGGTCGTGAGGGCAACGCCCATGCCGCTGGCGAGGCACATTTCGGACGCTGCGACGAGAAGGCCGCCATCGGAGACGTCGTGGACGGCCGAGACAGCGCTATCTTCGATCTGCTTACGGATGAAATCGCCGGTCTTCTTCTCAAGCTCGAGATCGACGGCGGGGGGAGCGCCCTCCTCAATGCCGAAGAGGTTTCGCATGTAGAGCGACTGGCCGAGGTGGCCCCGGGTCACACCGATGGCGATGAGCGCATCGCCACTCTCCATGCCGGAGATGGTCGCGCGCTTGTTCTGGTCACGGAGGATGCCTACGGCGCCAATGGCCGGGGTATGCGGAATGGGCGAGCCGTCGGTTTCGTTGTAGAGCGAGACGTTGCCCGACACGACAGGTGCCCCAAGCGCTTTGGCAGCATCGCCGAGGCCCCGGATACAGCCGACGAAACCGGCCATGATCTCGGGCTTTTCGGGATTGCCGAAATTGAGGCAGTTGGTGATCGCCAGCGGCTCAGCACCCACGGCGGAGAGGTTGCGGCAGGCTTCGGCCACGGCCTGCTTGCCGCCCTCATAGGGCGCTACGGCGCAATAGCGGGGCGTACAATCGGCGGTGACGCCGAGAGCCTTGTTCGTCCCGTGCACCCGAACCACCGAAGCATCGCCGCCGGTTATTAGCGTGTCGGCCATGACCGTGTGGTCGTACTGCTGGGTGATCCAGCGGCGCGAGCAAAGGTCAGGCGAAGCCGTCAGCTTACGGAGTGCCAGCAGCATGGTGTCGCCGCCCGGCTGGTCGGCGAGGTTCACCTCCACCGTCTCGTCTTCGGCGCGGACCTTGGCGACAGCCCCTGCGGCTTCAAGATTCTGGGCGGCGGTCTTGAAGGTGTCGAGAACCGCGCTGTCCGCGCCGAAGCTGGTGCGCGCGTGGATGGTGAGGGTTCCGTTACCCTCAGAGATACCAACAGCGCCGATGCCGTCCTTGCCGCTCAGGGTCTCGGAGATCAGGGCTTCGGCCACCTGTTCGAGGTCCTGCTCACCCTTGGTGAGCGAGACCTGAAGGTCGGTGAAGCTGGCGACCGGATCTTCGAGCTGTGCAGGCTCAGAGAGTTCCGCTTGCGGACGGTCATAGTTCGGCGCTTCGTCAGCGAGGGGTTCGAGGGGAAGGTCGCATTCAATCTCGCCCTTGTGCTCGATCACGAGCCGGCCTGTGTCCGTCGTATGGCCGATGACGGCGAAGTCGACTTCCCATTTGTCGAAGATGGCGCGGGCCTTGTCTTCGGCGCCGGGCTTGAGAACCATCAGCATACGCTCCTGGCTCTCCGACAGCATCATCTCGTATGCCGTCATGCCGTCCTCACGCTGAGGAACGTCATCGAGCTTGAGGTGCAGACCGCCTTCGCCAGCTGCGAGGCCACCGGACGCCATCTCCACCGACGAGGAAGTGAGGCCAGCCGCGCCCATGTCCTGGATCGCGACGATAGCGTCTTCGGCCATTAGCTCGAGGCAGGCTTCGAGGAGCAGCTTCTCCATGAAGGGGTCGCCGACCTGCACGGTGGGGCGCTTCTCCTCGGAGGCTTCGTCGAACTCAGCCGAGGCCATGGTCGCGCCGTGGATACCGTCGCGGCCAGTCTTCGATCCGACGTACACGACAGGATTGCCTGCACCCTTGGCAGCCGAGAGGAAGATCTTGTCGGTGTCCGCGATGCCAACGCACATGGCGTTGACGAGGATGTTGCCATTGTAGCGGGGATCGAACCCTGTCTCACCGCCGACGGTCGGGACGCCCATGCAGTTGCCGTAGCCGCCAATGCCCGCAACGACGCCCGACAGAAGGTGCTTCGTCTTCGGATGATCGATCGCGCCGAAGCGGAGCGCATTGAGAAGCGCCACCGGACGCGCGCCCATGGTGAAGACATCGCGCATGATGCCGCCCACCCCGGTCGCTGCTCCCTGATAGGGCTCGATGAAACTTGGGTGGTTGTGGCTCTCCATCTTGAAGATGACCGCCTGACCGTCGCCAATGTCGACCACGCCTGCGTTCTCGCCGGGGCCGTGGATGACCTGCGGGCCTTCGGTGGGCAGGGTCTTCAGGTGCCGCCGGGAGCTCTTGTAGGAGCAGTGCTCGGACCACATGACCGAGACGATGCCGAGCTCAAGCATGCTTGGCTCGCGACCGATCGAGGTCTTGAAGCGGTCATATTCTTCGGGCGTCAGGCCGTGTTCGGCGATGGTCTCGGCGGAGTGAGTCATGGGGCACGGAATGCCCCCATCTCCGCCTCTGCGCAAGGGATGCTTACCCGCCGAAGAAATGCGCTGGATCGAGGCCGACGCCCGCGATGTAGCGGTGGAGGTGGTGCGCCACGAGGTAGGTGCTGAAGAGCCCCGCCGCGATTGATAAGCCATCGCCAACGAGCGAGCTGCCCTTCGGCCCAAGATCGCCGCGCATTTTCACGGCAATGCGGTCGAGGAGGCTCCATCCGAGGAGGGCGCCGAAGAGCACTCCGGATCTGAGGTCACCGTTGGTCAGGAGGTGTGCGGCGGCGAAAAGGATGGTGCCGACGACCATAGGGTGGCCCACGAATGACTTGATCCGCCCGGCTGGCAGGTAAGCCGCTGTGAAGAGGATGAAGCTCAGCGCCATCAGAATGACCGCTGCGCCGGGTCCCCATTCGGGCGGGGTGTAGACGGGGTCGGTCGACCCCTGCCGCCATCCGATGATGATGAGGATGAAGCCGGCGAGAGAGACGAGGGAGTAGATCCCCTTGTACCCGCCGTCTCCAAGCTTGCCGATCAGTGCCGCCCGGGGGCCGCGCGCGAAGCCTGTGAAAAGGTGGACCCCGATGAAGATCGCGAGCCCCGTATAGAGAATGGCCATGTCTTCCTCCCTGCTGATGGGGAGGGTAGGAACCTTTTGCGTCCTTCGGGAAGGCCCGGGCGCAGGAGACGACCTATGAAACCCATTCTTCCTCTTGCCGCCCTCGCGCTCGCTGCCTGCGCAGAGCCCGAAACGTCGCCCAGCGAAATGCCGCCGGAGACGGCCCTCGCCCAGAGGATCACGGCGCTGCATGATGAGAACGGCGATGTCCCAGGCTTTGCGTTCGCGATCATCGAAGCGGGCGGCGGGATGATCTCAGGCGCCTCAGGTGTTGCGGATCCTGAGGGCGCACCCATGACGCCAGCGACGCCTCTGCGCATGGCTTCGATCACCAAGACCATCGTCGCCGCCGCTGTCCTGCGCTTGATGGAGGAAGGCGAGATTGATCTCGACAGCCCGATCGGACCGCTGGTCGGAGAGGATGTGTTGGCGCTTCTTTCTGGCGATGGTTATGACCTCGGCGCGATCACCGTGCGGCACCTCCTGATGCATTCAGGCGGCTTTGCCGACCATGCCCAGACGGAAGCCTATCTCGATCAGGTTTTCAGTGAGCGGAGCAAGGTCTGGTCCCCTGAAGAGCAGATTGGCGTGCTCGTTGCCGAGACCGATCCGCTGAGCGCGCCGGGCGAAGCGTTCGCTTATTCCGACAGCGGCTATGTGCTGCTCGGTCTCATCATCGAGGGTCTCACGGGAAGGCCTCTCCACGAAGCCGTCAGGGAGCTGACAAAGCTTGATGCGCTTGGGCTTGAGCGAACCTGGTGGGATGGTGAAGAGCCGCAGCCCGAAGGCGCCCTGCCACGCGCACATCAATATGTGAACGGAGCACCGACCCATGACATCCATGGTTCGATTGATGCGCATGGGGGAGGCGGCCTCATCGCCAGCGTTGAGGAGGTCGCGCTCTTCTATGCGAGCCTCTTCAAGGGCGAGGTCTTCGAAGACCCCTCAACCCTCGATCTGATGATCACGGCTCCCGGGCATCCCGAAGGAAGCCCCTACCGCATCGGCTTGTTCACTGGGGAGATCGACGGCGTCCGGATCTACAGTCACGGAGGGTTCTGGGGCACCTATGTCAGCATCCGGCCCGACAGCGGACGCGTGGTCTCAGGCGCTGCACTCGATCAATCCGGATACGGCCCTATGCGCGGGCTGTTGCGCGAGCTGCTGATCGACGGCCTGTGAGGGCCCCCTCAGCCTAACCGTTCTTCAATCGGGATGTAGTCGGCGTCATAGCCGAAATAGCCGGGGCTGAAGACTTCGAGGCCCTGCGGTGTCCGCCAAAGCGGGTCGCAGCGGAAGCCTAGCACTCTTACCTTCTGTCCCCTGACGAAATCAGGGTTGTTGATCCCGTCCGCTGTCTCCTCGTCGATCACGGTGATGAGATCAGGGCAGGTGGCGATGACCTCGCCGTCCCTTCTGGCGAGGAGATGCTCGTTCTTGTAGTCCGTGAGGAGGGTTGATCCTGCGAAGGCGCCCGTTCCGGTAACGGTCAGTGTACCCATCAGGAATCCGTCTTCATCGCGCCAGTTGAAATCCTGTACCTCGCCTTGAAACAGGGTGTAGCCATCGCCTGCAAGCCTTGCGGCTTCTATGGCGTCGCCGCCTGCCGCCAGCGCCTGCCTGACCGCGGCGCCGATGCCCATCGCGAGGGAGAGGCTGCCTGTGACGAGGGTGCCGGTGCGTTTGGCTTCTGCGCCCGTGATCGGCGAGTCCGTGACACCGAGCTCGCGGCTGACCACAGCCAGGCCGCGCAGCATGTCCTCCGCACGGGTCGGATGCCCGGTCTCCGACAGGACGACCCTGTCCCTGAACGGCGTTGCGCCGCCGATCGGGGTGAGGGGGAGCCCCGCGACTTTGACCGAGTGCTGATTGATCTCCGGCACGGCCCGGCCGACCGTGTCGGCATCGAGCGCAGGCCTGCCGATACGCGCAGCGATCGACAGGCCCTCAGCCAGCGACAGGGGGCCGATCTCGCCGAGGATGACGCCAGCAAAGCGTGTGCCGAGGTGCTGCTCCAGATGCTCAAAGGAGGAAAGCACCGGGAAGGTGTCCAGGTTTTCGAAGCTGTCGAGGCGCGCCTTCATCTCAGGGCTCGTCGGGGCAAGGCTCGCAAGGCCGTAGGGGCAGGCGACGCGGTCCTTGTCCCGGAGCCTCTCGACAGGCAGCATGGAGAAGGACCGGCCAGCGGCGATATCATCGCGGATCAGCTTTCGCGCTTCGGCGAGGCCCCCGCCTCCACCGCACCCAAGATAGCTCGCGCCGGTCAGCGCATCTTCGAGATCCGTCAGCGACAGGGCCTGTCCCTTGGGCGGCGTGCCCGCTGGCGCAGATGCCGGTGCAGGGGCCTCGGCCTCTGATCCTTCACTGCACCCAGCGACAGCCCCAAGGCCGAGGGCGAGACCGGTGACAAATTGGCGGCGTCCGAGCATGGCTTTGTCCCTCCAGAAGAAGGCGGGAGGCTGGCCGAATTGCCGGACGGGCGCAAATCTCGGAGGCAGAGGCGAGCGCGGCGTCATTTCGCTGGAACAGGCTGGGCATGGCCACTAGGCTGAGCGCAAGGAGGCAGGCCCTTGGTTCTTCTGGCCTATATCGCGACGATCGTTCTGTTCACGGCGCTTTTCACCCGGGAAGTCATCGCCCCTGCGTCAGGGGCGAGCTGTGACAAGCGCTGGCGTATCCTCGCGGGCGCGGTGAATGCCGGGAATGTCGCCGTGGTCGTGATCACAGGGTTCGTCTTCTCCCGATGGATCGGGATGAACGCGCTGCTGCCTTTGCCGTTCAGCGATCCCTTCAGCCAGAGCGTCGCCGTCTTCCTGACCGCGAGCTTCCTCGCCTATTGGTGGCACCGGCTGATCCACAAGTCGGACACGCTGTGGCGGATGATGCACCAGCTGCATCACAGTCCGCCTCGGATCGAGGTGCTGACCGCCTTCTATGTCCATCCGCTCGACAGCCTCGCGGCGAACCTTCTCAATGCAGGGGTCGCCTATCTTCTGTTCGGGGTTAGTCCGTGGGCGGCGGGTCTTGCGATCTTCTATGTGTCGGTGTTCAACCTCATCGCCCATGCCGATCAGAAGACCCCCCACTGGCTCGGGTTCCTGACCCAGAGGCCGGAGATGCATCGCCTCCACCATGAGCGGGGCGTCCATGCGCGGAACTACGGCCTGCCGATATGGGACGCGGTCTTCGGCACCTACGCCAACCCGCGAAAAGGCGAGGTGGCATGCGGCTTCGAGCCCGAGAACGCGCTCAGGATCAAGGATATGCTCCTGATGCGGAAGGTGCAGGACTAAGCTGCCAGCGCCTCGATCATCCGTTCAAAGAAGATGCGGCCATAGGCGCCCTCGGACATGGCGCGTTCGGGGTGGGGCATCATGCCGAGAGTCTTGCGGTCCTCGGAGACGATCCCTGCGATCTGGCGCGCGGCTCCGTTGATCGGCTCGACATAGCGGAAGGCCACGCGGCCTTCGCCTTCGAGGCGGTCGAGCTCTTCATCCGAGGCCTGATAATTGCCGTCATGGTGCGCGACCGAGAAGCGCGTGAAGTCGCCCTCGCTGTAGCCCCTGGTGAAGGGATTGTCGGAATTGCCGACACGCAGGGTCACTTCGCGGCTGATGAAATGCTGGTTGGTGTTCGACATGAGAGCACCGGGGAGGATCCCTGTCTCGCAGAGGATCTGGAACCCGTTGCAGATGCCGAGGGTCGGCCCGCCAGCCTCGGCGCGCTTCTTCACCGCTTCCATGATCTTCGAGCGCGCAGCGATCGCGCCGCAGCGCAGATAGTCACCATGGGCGAACCCGCCGGGCAGCAGCACGAGGTCGAGGCCCTCGGGCAGCTCGGTCTCGGCGTGCCAGATCATCTGCGGCTCTTGGCCGGTGACCTCACGCAGGGCCACCTGGGCGTCACGGTCGCAGTTCGAGGCGGGGAATACGATGACGGCAGTCTTCATCCGCGCCCCCTAGCGAGACCCGGTCCCTTGCGAAAGGGGCAAGGCAGCTTCGCTGAGAAGGAACTGGTATCGGGCGCTGCCTGTCTCACATTCCTCCCGTTACGAGAGGAGGCTTCGGCCATGACCACGATCGCTATCATTTATCACTCAGGCTACGGCCACACGAAACTCGTCGCAGAAGCCGTGCGCGACGGTGCTGCGAGCGTCGACGGGGTCGAGGTCCGCCTCCACACCGTTGAGGAAGCAGGCGATGCGCTGGACAGCTTTGATGATGTCGCCGGCATCATCTTCGGCTCGCCGACTTACATGGGCTCGGTTTCTGCACCGATGGAGGACTTCTTCGACAAGACCTCGAAGATCTGGTTCCGCCAGGGCTGGAAGGACAAGCTCGCGGGCGGCTTCACCAATTCAGGCAGCCTGTCGGGCGACAAGCTTGCGACCCTGCAGCGAATGTCGGTCCTCGCCGGTCAACAGCAGATGCTGTGGGTCAACCTTGGCCTCGGTAACCAGACTTCCGATCCTGACTACGACGGTGCCTTCGAAGATGCTGTGAACCGCGTTGGCGGCTATCTAGGCCCGATGGCGCAGTCGGCAAACGCTGAGCCTGGCCCGAACAACCCGCCTCGGGGCGATATCAAAACGGCGAAGCTTTACGGCGAGCGGTTCGCGAAAGCCGCGAAGCGTTGGGGTGTCGGGCTGATCGAGTAGGAAGGCTCTTCTGCCTCACGGCGCGTGGCGCCTCCGGCGGGGCGGCGCTTTTGCGCCGGGCCCTCGCTTGAGGGCCTTCGTGCGGAGACCTCAGGAGCGAAGCTGCACCTGAAAATCGGCAACAAAAAAGGGGCGCTCAGGCGCCCCTTCGTCGTTCTGGCGATCAAGCGTGCTTACTTGATCTTGCCTTCCTTGAACTCGACGTGCTTGCGCGCGACCGGGTCGTACTTACGGACGACCATCTTCTCGGTCATGGTCCGCGTGTTCTTCTTGGTCACGTAGAAATAGCCGGTGCCTGCGGTCGAGTTGAGGCGGATCTTGATGGTAGTCGGTTTTGCCACGGGGTCACCTGTCGAAGGTTCGAAAAATCAGAAGCGCGGCGTTTAAAGGCTGACGCTGTCCTGTCAAGCGAAACTGCTCGACGGGCCCCGCGATAAGGCCGAAAAGACAGGCGCTCTTTCTAGGAACCGTTCGTGACCACCACACCCCGTTCGTCCTTCATCTTCGCAGGGACAGAAATCCAGCCGGGCCAGCGCCAGACCATCGACATCCCGCTCAGCCGTCTTTCGGACCACACCCGAATGCACCTCGTCGCCCAGGTGATCCACGGCAAGCAGGACGGTCCGGTCATGTTCGTCTCGGGCGCGATCCACGGCGATGAGATTATCGGCGTCGAAATCATCCGCCGCCTTGCCGAGGTGAAGGCGCTGGAAAAGCTCAAGGGGACCCTGATCCTTGTGCCGGTCGTCAACGCCTATGGCTTCGTGACCCAAAGCCGGTACCTGCCGGACAGGCGTGATCTCAACCGCAGTTTCCCGGGCACGCAGCGGGGCTCCATGGCAGCGCAGCTCGCCCACACCTTCATGCAGGAGGTGGTGAAGCCTTCGAGCATCGGCATCGATTTGCACTCCGCTGCCGTCCACCGGGACAATCTTCCCCAGATCAGGGCTGACCTTGGCAACGAGGAAGTGGAGGCGATGGCCACCGCTTTCGGTACCTCCGTCATGCTCGACGCGCGCCTTCGGGATGGCTCCCTCAGGGCCGAGGCGCAGGCGCTTGGTTGCGACATCCTTCTCTATGAAGCCGGGGAAGCGCTGCGCTTTGACGAGACCGCGATCAGGATCGGTGTGCGCGGCATCCTCAACGTCATGCGCCAGCGCGGCATGCTGCCGAGAACGAAGACCCAGAAGCCTCCCGCCAAACCCCTGCGCTCAGGCCAGAGCCATTGGGAGCGTGCGCCGATCAGCGGCATTATGAGGGCTTATGTCTCCCTCGGCGATTACGTGGAGGAGGGTGCGCTCCTGGGCGTTGTCTCCGGGCCCTTGGGCGAGGAGGAGACAGAAGTCCGTGCGCGGACAGAAGGCCTGATGATCGGGCGAACCAACTTGCCCATCGTCAACCGGGGCGATGCGCTCTTTCACATCGCTGAAACAGCCAAGAAAGCGGCGGCTGCCCACGATGCGCTCGAGAAGGCCGTCGAAGTTGATCCGCTCTTTGATGGCGAAGAGATCGTCTAGCCTTCTGCAATTGAGAACGTCTCTCAAAGTCATTGCGAAAGACTTGCATCTGCAATGCGAGTGTTTCGCAAAGTCATGAGCAAAGATAGTGCTTCGATTACTGTTGTTTTAGGCGAACGATCACTGTAGCCAAGCTGTCAGCAATTCAGACCTTAAGAAGGAGAACCGCGATGAGTTGTCAGTCCTGCGCCTACTTCAACGACAAGGGTAGCGAGTGCCGCCGTTACGCACCGCAGCCTGCTGACAATGAGAAAAAGGCCAGCTGGCCGACCGTCGCCGCTTCGGACTGGTGCGGTGAATACAAGGAAGACGACAAGGCGAAGAAGTCCGCCTGAGGCGTTTTGAAACCCCCTTTGAGAGGAGCCGGTCCTGCGGGGCCGGCTTTTTTCTTGGCCACCTCCCGCTAAGCTTTGATCGGAGGTCTCCGATGGATGAGCACGACCAATCGTCCGGCTACGAAGCGGTGGCTGGGCAGTTCGTGGACGTAAGAAGCGAGGTGGGTGCGAAGGCGGTCAAAGCCTGGGCAAAGCGGCGTCTCGCGCCGGGCGCTCGGGTCCTCGACCTTGGGTGCGGTTCGGGCTGGCCGATCGGGGACGTACTCTCGGACTGCGGGATGAAGCAGGCAGGTCTCGACGCCTCGCCGACGCTGATGGAAGCCTATCGCAAGCGCTTCCCTGATTCTGAATGGGTCTGTGGCCCGGTGCAAGGCAGCGCCTTCCTGAAGGGCGGGGGCTTCGGAGCCGTCATTGCCATCGGGCTCGTCTTTCTCCTGCCCGAGCGAGAGCAGGAGGCGTTATTCCCAGAACTCTTCGGTGGGCTGGTGGCCGGCGGATGGCTGCTTTTCTCTGCTCCGAAGGAGGTTGGGGACTGGGATGACATCCTCACCGGGCGGCGGTCTGTCTCCTTGGGGGAGGCGCGGTACCGGAGCCTGCTTGCGGATGCGGGGTTCGAGGAGATCGCGACGATTTCGGATGAGGGCGGAAACAACATGTATGAGGCGCGGCGGCCCCTGTGAAAGCGGACGCCGAATTGCTTCTGCGAAACATTCGCAAAAACGGTTGCGACTGCTCCTGCGAATGATTATTATCTAGGAATGATCGAACAGGACGACCTTCTGCTTTTGAGCCACCTCCGCACCCACGCTGTCGGTAATGACGAGATGCGGGCCCGTTCCTGCGATGCGCTGGCTGAAGACCCCGGCAGGGCCGCTGGCCGCGTTCTCGGCTGGGCTTTGCAGCGGACCCTTGAGCATCTGAGGCGGCACGGTCGCCGTGGCTGGCGCATGGATCAGGGCGTTGTTCCAAGCCCGCAGGAAACGCGGCTTCTCTCCATGATCCGCGCAATTGCCGACCGCCGCGAAGATGAAGCTCGTCAGGCCGCGCTCTGGCTGGTTCCTGAGCGTGAGGTGCAGACCCTGCTCGACCGTGCGGCTCCGCTTCTGGGGTTCTACGCCCCTGCCATACCGGAACGACGTCGCGCCGCCGCCACGGCATAAAGGCCAAGCGACAGGGCGATCCCGTAGAGGAGCCCGTCGGGACCGATCCCCCCGCGCACGGCGCCTGCTGCCAGCGGGCCGACGACGGCACCCAGGGCATAGGTGAAGACAAAGCCGGTGTTGGCTGCTGAGAGCGCCGCGCCTTTGAACCGGTTGCCCAGCTCCACCAGCCCTGACGTATAAATGCCGCCCACCGCACCACCCCATAAGAACAGGACGGCCTGCAAGAGAAAGAGCTCGCCCTGAACGAACGGCACGGCGAAGGCGAGCGCTGCGCCAAGGGCCGCGCAACCTGTCAGCACTTTGCCCGGGCTGAACATTTCGCAGAGCTTGCCCACCGGGGTCTGGGCCGCGAGGAGGCCGATCCCGTAAATCGTTAGCGAGTGCGCGCCTGCCGAGACGCCGTGGCCGATCTCCATGGCGAGGATCGGCAGGAAGATGAGCATGGCGCTCTCTACGCCTGCGAACATGGCCGCTGCGCCGAAGAGGACCCGGTCCTTGAACATCTCCTTGAAAATGTTGCCTTCGCTCTTCTCGGCCATGCCTGGAGACTTGGCGATGGCGAGCGGAATGGCTGCGAGGGAGAAGACCCCTGCGCCGACCACGAAGGGCAGCCAGCCCTGATAGCCTGTCTGGTCGACGACCAACGGACCGAGGGCAAAGCCAAGCGCGAGGCACGTCCCGTACAGGCCGATCACCCGTCCCCTGATGCGGTCAGGGGTGGCCGCATTGATCCAGATCTCCGACCCCGCAAACAAGGCGCCGCCGCCGACGGAGAAGATGAACCGCAAGGGGTACCACCAGATGATCTGGTCCCCTGCGAGATAGACGAGGAGGTAGGGCGTCACCATCACCGCAAGGGCGATGAGGAGAAACGGCCTGAGACCGATCCGCTCAATGATCCTGGGGTAGTAAGGCGCGCCAATGAGGGAGGCGATGGCCGCGACCGCTGTGTTGAGGCCGATCTCGAAATCCGAGGCGCCGTAGGTTTCCAGCAGGACGGAGAAGAGCGGCAGCGAGTGCCCGAATCCCATGCCAGCGACGGAAATCGCGGCGATGGCTGCCGTCAGGCTGAGCCAGGGGATCGGCGCTTCGTCAGTCTGATTCCTGCTCGCTGACATTACGCTTTGGCCTCACACTCTGATCACGCGCCTAGGCCAGTCCCCCGAAAAAGGAAACGCCGCGCCGGAGGCAGCCGGCGCGGCGATCAGTCTCCCGGGAGGAGGAGAAAATGGCATCCGGAAGGCGCGGCGCAGCGCGCCGGGTGCCAGCAGGAAGGCTTAGCCCTCGATGACGACGACTTCGTTGATCTTCGAACGGGTCATGCGGCATTCGATGGTTTGGTTGTCACCGCCGACGACGCGGGCTTCGAGGGTGATAACGCGGCTGCGCTTGCCCTTGTCCGAGACGAAGTCGAGGTTGAACTCAGCACCACCGAGAAGCTCAGCTTCTTCGATTGCAGCGCGGCAGTTCTTGATGTCGTCATTTAGGCTACCGGCTTGTGCGGTGCCGAAGGCGAACGTGAGAGCAAGGGCAGCAGCGGAAAGTTGAGCGATTTTGGTCACAGGAAATCTCCGTGGTTTGTGCGTTGCAAACGAATTAGGAGCCTCCTGTCATAAAATCAAATGCAAGATCGTCAGTTTCGTTATAGGCTGCCTCTATGACCCGCACACGCCTTGAAGACCTCGACCTCAACCTGATCGTCACGCTCCACTGGCTGCTCACCGAACAGTCCGTGACCCGCGCCGCCCAGCGGCTCGATGTCTCTCAGCCGACGGTGAGCCATGCGCTTGGCCGATTGCGGGAGCTTCTGGGGGATCCGCTGCTGATCAAATCAGGCCGGACCATGCTTCCGACCAAGAAGGCGGAGAGCCTGCAGCCCCGGGTCGCGGAGATCGTCGACCGGATGCGGGACCTTCTTCTGGAAGAAGAGAGCTTCGATCCAGCCCATCAAAAGGGAAAATTCCGAATAGCTGTCATAGACAGCATTGGGGCAATGGTGGTCCGATCCTGGCAGTCAGTGATACAACCAGACGCACCGGGGCTCGAACTGGATATCCTCCAACCAGCGGTCGCCCAGGCCCAGGACCTGATCGCAGGCAAGATCGACGCGATCATCCTCCCTGAACCCAAAATGCTGTCCCTGCCGCCCGGGGTGAATATCGACGATTTCGTCCAGCGGCGTCTTTTCGAAGAGCGTTACGTCACGGCAGTCCGGCGGGATCACCCGTTGGCCAACGGCATGGACATCGAGCGCTACTGCGAGGCGGACCACATCCTCATCAACCCTGAAGGCATGGATGTGGGGCCGATCGACCAGCGCCTCCATGATGCTGGGCGCAAGCGGCGGATCGCCTTCAGGACGGAGACCTTCCTTCTCGCGCTTGAAGCGCTTGAGAACTCAGACTGTGTGCTGACCGCGCCGGCGAGCCTTTTCCGCTATCACCAGGACAAGTTCTCGGTGATGCCGTGCCCAGTGCATACGGAAGGCTTCGCCTGCTATATCGGCTGGCATCCCAACTGGACCCATGACCCCCAGCACCGCTGGGTGCGCGAGCGGCTGATGAACGAGCTGAGCCGCCTGGCAGAAGAGAATCTCAGGCTCTGAAACGCCGAACGCCGGCCTCGAGGGGCCGGCGTGCTCGGTTGATCTTCAGATCTTCTCAGGTCGTCGCCAGGATGCCGGAGGCGGCATCCTGACTTGCAACGATTGGCATCATCTCCGCCGTGAAGGCGCCCGAGCGTTCGGGGGAGGAAGAGGGAAACGAACCCTCAGGCCACCATCGTGGGAGGAAGAGGAGCGGAGGTTAAGCCGCGTCGTTGCTGGCGATGACGCGCGGACCCGTCTCGGCGTCTTCCGACGTACCGATCGAGATCTTGCGAGGTTTCATCGCTTCGGGGATGTCCCGCTGCAGCTCGATGTTGAGAAGTCCGTTCTCAAGCGTCGCGCCGCGCACTTTGAGGTGCTGGGCAAGCTGGAAGCGGCGCTCGAAGGAGCGGCCGGCAATGCCCTGGTGCAGGAAAGTCCGTTCGGCTTCCTCGCCCTTACGCGAGCCGGTTACGCGCAGCGCGCGGTCCGTCACTTCGATATCGAGTTCTTCTTCAGCGAAACCAGCGACAGCCACGGTAATGCGGTAGTCGTTCTCGTCGATCACTTCGATATTGTAGGGGGGGTAGCCAGAGGTTTCAGCTTTGCTGAGACCATCAAAAAGCTCGTTGAAAAGCCGGTCGAAACCAACAGAATTGCGGTAAACCGGGCTCATATCGTAAGTCCTCATGTCATTCTCCATTGAGCAACAACTTGCGCCCCTCTTGGGGCTTTGCCGGACCCATTATGGCGTCCGACACCGGAAAACTGGGATGGAGGACAAAAGAGTTCAAGAGGTCGCTGCGCAGTTTTTTTCTCTTCCCTTCCGAGGACCCCGAAAACCGTTTATGGGCGTCGCCGAACGTGAAGTGAGGAAACTCCCGTGAAAGCAACGTCCCTTCTTTCTGTCGCCGCCCTGGCCCTCGTGGCCGCTTGCGGCTCCCCCGAAGCCGAGGCGCCTGAGCCCGCTGAAGTCCTGGCACCGGTCGAAACCGAAGCCCCTGCGGAGGCCGAGGGCTATTCCGAAGAGGCGCGTCGCGAGATGCTTCAGGCTGCGGCCGACGACGCTGACCGTCCTGAGGACCAGAAAGCGCGCGACGAATTCCGTAATCCGGTCGACACGCTCCTTTTCTTCGGCGTCGAGCCTGATGACACCGTCGTTGAAGCATGGCCCGGCGGCGGCTGGTACACTCAGGTTCTGGCGCGCTACCTCGCAGCGGGTGGCGGCAAGCTCTACGCAGCTGGCTTCGATCCCGAGAGCGAGAACGAGCGGGTTCAGGCTTCGCTCGCAGCCTTCCAAGAGCGCTTCGTCGACAACGCGGACGAGTTCGGCGAGATCGAGATGTCGGTCCTCACCTCGGAGCGTCAGGAGCTCGCGCCTGCAGGCACGGCTGATGTCGTCCTGACCTTCCGCAACGTCCACAATTTCGAGATGGGCGGCTGGTCCGAAGCGGCCTTCGCAGGCTTCTTCGAAGCGCTGAAGCCCGGCGGTGTCCTTGGTGTCGTCGATCACCGCCTGCCTGAAGAAGCTGACAAGGCGATGGAGAAATCGTCCGGGTATGTGAAGGTTTCGACCGTTCGTCAGCTCGCTGAAGAAGCTGGCTTTGTCTTTGACGGATCGAGCGAAGTGAACGCCAACCCGAACGACGATGCGGACCACCCATTCGGTGTCTGGACCCTGCCGCCGCGTAGCCGGACCTCTGGCCAGGACGGTACGGCGCCTGAAGGTTTCGATGCTGAGGAATACAAGGCCATCGGCGAAAGCGACCGCATGACCCTTCGCTTCAAGAAGCCGATCGAGCCGGCGGAAGCGCTCCTTGAGTAGCATTGCCTCATCACTTGAGACCGCGGCGAAGGAGAGCTTCCTTGCTCCCTTCGCCGGTGTTCTCAGGATCGAATGTACCGATGACGGATCATCCCTGTGGATTGATGGCCGGGAAGATGCGGTCGCGATCTCCGAGGCGGCTCCGCCTGAGGTGATGTCGCGGTTCTGCCTGTGGCGCGGCGACGGGCAGGTCCTGCGGACCGTGCTCTCCGGCCAGCGGCGGCTGGAGACGGCGATGACCGCAGGTCAGCTGAAAATCAGCGGCGACATGGCGGTGATGGCCCGCCTCAAGATCAGGGATTTTGAATGACCGAAGCGCCTATCGTCCGTGTCGAGAGCGTCCCTGTTCCTGAAGAAGCGACTGCCGAGTTCATCGAGAGCTTTGACGGCGCGACGATAAGGCTCGTCCATTTCGGTGGCCCCGGCACACGCGGCGATGTCCTGATGGTCCCCGGCTGGACCGAGCCTTCGGAAAAGTACACCGAGGTTGCCCTCGATCTCATTGACCGGGGCTTCCGCGTCCATGCCATCGACCCGCGCGGACAAGGCATGTCCCAGCGCCTCAAGGAAGGTGACGAGCGCGGTCGGATTGATGATTTCTCCAAGCATGTGGGTGATCTGAGGGCCGCCGTTGATCATCTGGGTGCGGAACGCCTGACGCTGCTTGGGCACTCAATGGGCGGGCTGGCAACGCTCAGCTACCTTGCCGAAGGTGGCCGCGCGGACTGCGCGATCCTGTCTGCGCCGGCGACGCGGATCTTCCCTTCAGTCGTTCAGCGCATGGGTGCGCGGGCGGCCGCCGCGCTCCTCAAAGCCGTTGGTCAGGGCGACAGACCGCTTTCCCCCGAAGGCGGGCAGGCGATGGAGTTCGAAGGCAACACGTTGACCTCCGACCCGGAACGTCATGCGATGCTGCGGGACCTGCTTCTCGAGGATGAGCGGCTGACGCTGCCGAGGACCTACGCGCATATGGTTGCGGCCATGCATGATCAGCATGCAAAGCTTTCAAAGGAAGGTGCGCTCGACCAGATTACGGTGCCCACGGTGATCGTGAGCCTGCCTGACGATGAATGGGTCAACCCGGCGCACCATCACAAGGTGGCCGAGGCCTGTCCGGCCCATGTCACCGTCTCAGAGATCCCCGGCGCAAAGCACGAGGTCCTGATGGAGCGCGACGAGTATCGCGACCAGTTCTGGGACATTTTCGACAGCCATTGCGAGGCTTACCTGCCGCCGCTCTCCGAAGAGAGCACGTAAGCCCCTCCTGTTTCTTCCGCGGCTTTGCCCTCTAACACCAGATCGAGAAGCACAGCAGCGACCTGGCCTGCAGAGGCGCCTGCCTCCGCGATCAGGCGGTCCCGGTGGGTCGGAGTGAAGCTGAGAAGGCTGAGAATAGTCGCCCGCAAAGTGGGATCCGGCTCGAAACCTTCCTCTGTATAGGGATCGGCTGGAGGCTCGAAGAGGCCCTGGCGCATCGGCTGGGCAAGCTCGTCGATCACGTCCTGCGCATCGCGGATCAGGGTCGCGCCGCGCCGGAGAAGGTCGTTCGTCCCGCCACTCCTCGGGTCAAGCGGTGATCCGGGTACGGCAAAGACCTCCCGGCCTTGCTCAGAGGCAAGGCGGGCGGTGATGAGGGTGCCTGACCGCTCTGCAGCCTCGACCACCACCACGCCGCGCGAGAGGCCTGAGACAATGCGGTTTCGCTTGGGGAAGTCCTTGGCGCGGGCCGTCATCCCGAGAGGCTGCTCGGAAACGATGGCGCCCTTCTCCGTGATCTGACGGTAGAGCGATGCATGTTCCGGCGGATAGATGGAGTCAGCGCCGCCTGCGAGCACGGCGACGGTACCGTTCTCGAAAGCCGCTTCATGGGCCGCGCCGTCGATCCCTCGCGCCATTCCAGAGGCGACGACGAAACCCTCCGCCCCCAGATCATGGGCGAGGTCCCGCGCCATGCGCCGACCCGCTGCCGAGGCATTCCGCGCACCGACGATGCCGATATTGTCCTTGAGGAGAAGCGCAAGGTTGCCGATCACCGTGAGGAGGGGAGGCGGGTCGGCGATGGCTGCAAGCGCTCCGGGATACTCAGCCTCTCCCAAGGTCACGATCTTCGCGCCAAGCCTCGCAGCGGCATCCATCTCCCGCGCGGCAGGTCCCGCTCCCATCAGTTCGATCCGCCTCCGGCCCGCTTTTTCTGCCAGCTCAGGCAGCAATTCGATCGCCGAAAGTGCCGATCCCGAGCGCGCCAGGAGCTGTCCATAGGTCAGGGGACCGATGCCCCGGGACCGGATGAGACGCAACCGCGCCAGCTTTTCTTCGTCTGAAATCAATGCCCTCATGGGGATGCGCTAACAGCCTGAGCGAAAAGGTTCCAGTTTGGATCGCATGGCAACGCTCTTGCGTTATACTATCATAGAGACACAGCCGTCCCATTCCGGGACGGTCGTCCATGCATGGGGTGAAGCGATGGGGTTCGAGAGGGAGGCGATGCAACGGCAGGCGCTCCTGACGCCCGATGCGATGCAGGCCGCCGACCGGCGGACCATCGCGGGCGGCACCCCCGTGGGCACGCTGGTCGCCCGAGCGGCGCGGGCCATCTTCAGGATCCTCCGTGCACACTATACGCGGCGACCTGTCACCATCCTCTGCGGACCGGGCCAGAACGGCGAGGACGGGCTGATGCTCGCGGCGCTTCTCGACGAGGCGGGCTGGCCGGTGACGTTGAATCTTCTCGATGCTGGCGTGATGGATGAGAGCGACACCTCTTCGGGGCTCATGCGGCTCCTTAGTCCGACGGGGACCTTCCGCCCCGAGGCGGGCACGCTGGTCGTCGACGCTCTCTTCGGCGCAGGCCTCAATCGTCCCATCGAAGGCGAAGCGAGGCTTCTCATCGAAAAACTGGAAGCGTCGGACGCTTCGGTCCTCGCGGTTGACTTACCGAGCGGCATTGACGGCAGGACCGGCGAGGTCCTCGGCGCTGCGGCGAAGGCCGACATCACGGTCAGCTTCCACCGCGCTAAGCCTGGGCATTTTCTTGGCGAAGGACGGCGTCTCTCCGGCAGGTTGTTCATCGCGGATATCGGCATCGTTCCGCACCATGATGATACCTCTGCGCTCCACAATGATCCGGCGCTTTGGAAGCAAAGCCTCGCGGTCGCTGACGGAGATACCCACAAATATGCGCGCGGCCATGTCGCCGTGGTCGGTGGTCCCGGCCTCAAGGGCGGCGCAGCGCGTCTTGCGGCACGCGCGGCCAGTGTTTCGGGCGCCGGTGCCGTGACGTATCTTGCGCCGCTTTCAGGAGCGGAGTTCGCGGCCAGCCAGTTCGATGCGGTTATGGTCAAGCCGCTCACCGGTCCTGAGGAGCTCCGCACCCTGATCGATGGCACGGCATCGGCGATCGTGATCGGCCCGGGGATGGGCCATGGACGCCTGGCCAGCGAGTGTCTGAGCGCGGCGCTTGAAAGCGGCTTGCCCTGTGTCCTCGATGCCGACGCGCTGACCCTCTACGAGGACACGCCGCACGTCCTTTTCGGCAAGCTCCACGAGAGGTGCATCCTGACCCCCCACGAGGGAGAGTTCAGCCGGCTCTTCCCCGGCCTCGATGGTGACAGGCTTTCGCGCGCGAAAAAGGCCTCTGCCCGCGCTGGTGCGATGGTCCTCCTCAAGGGTTCGACCACCGCGATCGCCGGAGGCATCCTCCCCGTACTGAACACCAACGGCAGCGCTGCGCTTGCCACGGCCGGATCAGGCGACACCCTCGCGGGCCTTATTGGCGGCTTCATGGCCCGGGGCATCGCGCCCGAAGTCGCCGCCGCCGCTGCCGCGTGGGTGCACGCCGAAGCTGCGCAGGGCGCAGGCCCCGGCTTCAACGCTGATCAGTTGGCTCCGCGCATCGCAGCGGTGCTCGAGAGGCTCGCGTCTAGCTGACCGAGACGATCGGCACGAAACCGCCAAAGATCATCCGCGACATGTCGAAAAGGCCGTCATGGGCGCCCATCGCAGGGTCTTCCATGACCTTGGGCCAGGCTGCATCACGCACCTCTTTAGAGGGCCAAAGGATCGTGGAGATCACGATGGTCTCGCCATCCTTCTTCGCCACGGCACGGTGATAGTCCGTCTGCTTTCCTTCGGGCACATCATCGCCCCAATTCTCGGTAATGCTCAGCGCACCGTGCTTCTTGAAGACAGCGGCGGCGGCCTCCGCGACCTCGACATAACGCTCCCGGTTCTCGGTCGGCACTGGTGAGACAGCAACTTCCAGATAGCTCATGGGGGTCCTCCTGACGCCGCAGGGTCGCCCGGGAAAGATCACGCCACAACCCTTCTCGACAGCAGCCCCGTCAGGGACTATTCAGCCATTTCGCCCAAACCGTGCGGATGTGGCGGAATTGGTAGACGCGCCAGATTTAGGTTCTGGTGTCTTACGGCGTGGAGGTTCGAGTCCTCTCATCCGCACCATTCGCCTCTGGTCGCGCAAGGCGCGATCAAAAGGTCTGGGGGACCTTTTGAAAGTGGCGAATGCCCTGGCAGGGGCTGGCTTTCTCTCAATCAAGGGTTCGTTGGGCGAGACCTTTCACGCGTACGATCCGCATTCATTGCGCGCCTGCTGCCTCGTCCGAGCCGCGTTCGCCTTCGGGGTCGTCGGGAAGATAGGGGTAGGCTGCTGTCGGCAAGTCGAAGCGTCCAGCGGCCGTGCTGTCGATCAGCATTTCAAGACCCTCGATGATATCGACGCCTTCGCTCAGAACGACCCAACGCTCACTGATCGATCCTATGCCCAGCCGTTCGCGCTGATCTGGTGCGATCCTCACGAGATAACCGCCGAGGGGCACGTTCTCGAAGATGAAGTAGCCGTCGAAGAGCGACCGGGTCTCTGCGATCACCGCGCCTTTTTCATCGACCAGTTCGAGCGCCACGTCGGACAGGATGATCCCGCTGATCTCATCCTTCGTTTGTCCGATCATATCGCCCGACGGCGTCAGGGGGAGGTCGATCACCGGCGTCCTGCCGGCACGGGGCAGGAGCTTTGCTTCCTCCGGTGCAACGAGGATCACGTCGTCGGACGGAACGCTTGAGAGATCGACCGTCACGGCGCTGGGCCTGTCCAGGCGAAGGTACCTGATGAGCGCGCCTTCGCTCGTCCACTCAGTCGACTGATAAGCCCGGCCATTGACGACAATGGTGCTCTCAAGCACCTGTTCGCCTTCCTGGTGCGCGCCGTCTGCGTTGGTGTCTATGAACGGCCTGACGAAAGCCGTTCCTGTCCTCGCAAAGCTTCTTCGCGATGTGATCAGCCGGGGCTTCCGGGTTGGGGTTTTTGCTGCTGAGATGGCGAGGCTGGCGCGGAAGCTCACCTCCTCGTTCGGATCCCTTGTCCCTGAAACCCCGAAAGTTGCCCAGTTGGTGACGGCATTGATCCCCAAGCTGACAGTGTTTTGCTCTGTTCTCGGAAGATGGGCGCCCGTGAGGCGAACGAAAAGACTCTTTCCGGCCCGGTATTCCGCAGTGCCGCTGATGCGATCGAAGCTCCTGTCGTCGCCAAACCGGTAATCGGCCTCTGCACGAAGGTTGAGCCAGCGTCCGCGTCGGCTGATCAGCGTCCGTCCACTGATGTTCTCGGTGACATCAAGCCCCGGTATGACGATACGCCTGACGCCGATTTGCTGGTTGATGCTGGCAGAGCCGAAACGGGTGTTGGCTCTTATCGCCAGCTGGTCATCGGAACGGCCGGAAGTACGCTCCTCCCTCGACAGGGTGACGGCGAGGGGGACGAAGAGCTGCCCCGGCAGCCGGGCGGTGACCTCTGAATTAAGTACCGCACGGCTCGAAAGCGTGTCGTCCCCGAAGGCCCGTGCGCGCTCGCTGACATAGCTGGAGAAGGTCTCAAGGCGGGCTGTGATCAAGCCTGCCGAAAGGCCCTTTTGCGCACCGATCGAGAAGGCGGATCCTCCTCCGTTCTGAAAGGAGCTATCAACGAAGAGGCCAATACCCTTGAGGCCTGACCTGATCCCGGCGTCGAAAAAGGAAAGACGCTCGCCATCGAACTGATAGGTCTGTGTACCGACTGTCAGGGCCGTGCTTTGACCAAGCCCGTAGGCGAGGAGCGCACCGACCCGGGCTGAACCGGTGTCAGGATCGGAATCGAGCTCCTTGGCGTAGAAGGTCGGCACGCGTTGCTGGTTCGCCGCGATGGTGAATTCGCTCTCGCCCTTGGGCAGGGCTTCATCGCCGACAACGACGTTCTCAACCTCCCGGCGACGCTGCCCTTCCGGACCGTAGAGTTCGAGAACGAAGCGGTTGTTGCCGAAGAGGAGCGGTACATTGAGAAATCGGTAGCGCCCGGTTTCGTCCACGATCTGAGCATCGAGCAGCGTCTTGTTGCGGTAGAGTTCAACCTCCCACCCGGGGATCGCATCACCCTCGACAGTCGTCCGGTCATAGACGTCGGGCTGGCCGAGCCTCCGCGAGGATATGATCGCCCCGCGGCCCGGGATAGTCTCTGCACTGAGCCTTCCTGCTGGCGTTTCGATATCGCCGAGAGCCATTTCAGTTATCCTCGGCCCTCGCGGGAGGATCCCTTGAGGGGCACGTCTGCCTATCCGGCCGCGCACGCCAAGCAGCCCCCGGTCGGTGTCGCCCCGCACCAGGATTTCAGTGCTCATCTTTCCAAGATCGCCGATGGCAAGGAGGTCGCTTTCAACCCGCTCACCGGCCTCTTCACTGACATAGCGCAGGTTAAAATCCGTATGGGGAACAGACGCCCACGCGTAGGGAACGAGGTCAGCACGCTCGAGATCCTCATCTGTTTCGCCGAGGGCTGTTCGCATCCTTTTGCGGATCTTCTCGCGGTTCTCCCGTTCCTGAGCGGGGAGGGGAATAGCGCTTTCGATCTGGAGAAGAGCGTCCCGTTTGATGAGCTCCGACTTGAGGCCAAACCATCGACCGGCCGCCTCCAGCGTCACGCAAGGCAGGCCCTGATCCAGATAGACGTCACCCGGACCGATGAACCTCGCGCGGCCTTCAAGCTCAAGCTCTTCGGTCTCGAGGTCGAGGCGGAATGTCCTCTTGGGACGGAAGAGCCAACCTGAGGCGACGGTTCCTTCCGTAGTGATTGGAAACTCAAGAGCAGCCGCGAAATCGTCGAGGAGAACGCAGGTGCCACTGTCCGTCTCATAAGCCAGAAGCGCGTCGGAGAGCATGATGCCGCCGGTACGCACCTTGAGGATGAGGAGTTCGTCCGAGAAGACTTCGGGGAACGCAGCCCTGGCCGGGGTTGTGGCGAGCAGGCAGGCCGTCAGAGCGCCGATCAGGCGCTTGGTTATGCTCCCGCCCCACCCCATGGTTTGAAGATTACTTCAGGGGGTCCGAGATGAAGCGCGAGGATGCATTGTCGCGCGGGCTGCGTTCATCGAATTTCACGAGGACGCCGTCGCGTGCTGCCGTGTTTGCGGCGTCTGCGGTAAGCCCGAGGCGGAGTTGCCGGTTGTTGTTCGGCGTGTAGACGGCGATCCCTCGCTGTTCAGTCAGCAGGGTCCTGCCATTGGCGGAGTAGACGCGGATATCTCCGTAGACAGAGCGCGTGCCCTCACGCTGGAGATCCACGACGACACCGATGCCGCCTTCGTCGTCCACAAGATCGGCTGACGCGATCGAGGTGGACGCCTTCGTCTGGCCATGGCGGACGATCACCGGGATGGTGACGCCATAGATCGGCGTCAGGGCAATCGAGATTCCGTCCTTCTTATCACCGGTCCGTTCGATCGAATTGATCGCGCCGGCGGTCTCCGGGACGGCTGCGAACTTCAGGTGCGAACGGTACTCGCCGGATTCGAGATCAGCTGGTTTGCGAAGGAGGAGGCGGATGGTCTGTGCCTTGCCGGGCTCCAGCTCGACGCTGCGCGGAGCGTAGCGGACGAGGCTGTCGGAGAACCGCTCGCCGGGACCAGCATTGTCGATGGCGACAAAGCTGCCGGTTGGCGTCATCCGCCGGTTCTCGAAGCTGATACGGTAGGTTTTCACTTCGTCGGCCCGGCTGACGAGGGTGACCTCGGCGACGCGGGCGCGGCCTTCGAAGACGACACGGACAGGAGCAACGACAAGGTCACCGCCCTGAGCATGGGCCGCGTGAGGAAAGGCAACGATCCAGACAAGGATGAAAGAGGCGAGAAACCGCCTTGCTCCAGAGTTCATGATCGTCGCCCCGCCCTCGGCAGATTTAGTTGTAGTCGACGGTCACCGTGAAGGTGCCCGTGTAGGAACCCGCTGGCTGCGCGGCGCCGACATTTAAAGTCGCACCAAGCGAAAACGTCGCCGCACCGCCGGTCAGGGTCCCAGTGTTACCCGTAAGCGATGAAGTAAACGTGTCCACAAGCATGGTATCTGCACCGGACGTGATGTTGGCGGCTGCGGGAAGGGTGACAGCGAAGGTCGCGCCGTCGGCGCCGGTAACGCTAAAGCTCGCTGCACTGACGGTTCCGGAACAGGTCAGGATAGCCCCGCAGTTCCGTGCGCCCGCCGGGGTGACTTCAACGGTTGCGGCCGTAGATGCATCCGGCGCGATCGATGCGAAGTCGAGGTCCGTCGACTTCGTGACCGTGATGGCTTCAAGGATCAGCGCGCTCGCGGTGAAGTCCGCGGTGTCCTGAGCGGCGGCGATGCTGGTGACGGCAAGGATAGCGGTCGAGGCGGCCGAGCACGCCTTGAGGATCGTTCTTTTCACTGTTCTCTCCACGGGTACCCGAGATGCCCATTTTAGATGGACCCCCACTGGCCCGATGGATCGATATTTAATCACATGGCCTTGAAGAACTATGTGCAATGGGCGTGGCTAAAGTGAATCAAACCTGACCGACCCGGCTCACCGGTCTCTGCGTCGCTGGCAGGACTATTTGTAGTCGAAGTCGATGAAGACTGTGGAGGCATAGAGCCCCGCCAAGGGGCTGGCCGGTACTACCAAGGCTCCGCCGCAGCGGATCGTCGCGCGTCCTGTTGTGTCCAGGGTCCCGCGCTTGTTCGGATTGCAGTCAACGGCCCGGATCTCGATCGACGCGCCCCCTGTGGGGTGTGCAAGGGGGACCTTCCTGGGCTCGTCAAAGACGTACTTCGCGTTCGGTGTTCCCATGATCTCGATCTCGACTGCGAAGTAATCGAGGTCGACGCCTGTCACTCCGCCCGACGTGGTCCTGACCCCGCCGTCGGTCAGGTTCACCGTCCCGCCACTTGCTGAGCCCATGAGCTTTCCAAAGTCGAGCTCTGTCACGGAGACGACGATCAGGGGCACTTGAGCATGAGCGATCGATGCGGTCGCGAAGAGCGTCGCAAGCGCGAAACAAGAAGCGTGAACGCTCTGCCTGACCCACCTGATCCAAGCCATCGCATTGGACTAGCTCAGAAGTCTTGAAGATCCTTCAATGCCTTGGTTTCTCCGGCAGTGATGGGCATCGGATCTATGGCCTGACCGTGGAAGACGTTCGTATCCTGAGGGAAGGAGAACGAGATCTCCTACCGAGCCGGCGCAGCCTTGAGCGCTCGCGCGATGGCCTCCCGCATGGGCTTCGGCTGGTAGTCCGAGTCCCAGGGTACGGGGCGTTTCTCGACGCCGTCATCCCGCGGCAGGAAGGTCTGGAGCCAGCTGTCCTTGTCGACCATGCCCCAGAGGAGGATGTCCTTGGTCTGGGGATAGTCCAGCATCATCCCGAGATATTCTTCCGTATAGGTTGCGATCAGCCGGTCGCGGAGGGCTGGGTCGGGGTCCAGCCTTGTGTCGTTGACGTCGAACTCCGTCAGGTAGATGTCGAGGCCCATGCCCACGACTTCATCAACGAAGGCTTTCCACTCGCGCTTCCGCTCCGCCGTGAATTCGTCGGGCATGCCGTAGTTCGAGTGGCTTTGGATGCCGAGGGCATCGATCGGTGTGCCGCGCTTTTTGAGCTCTTCGAGAAGCCTGAGGACTCCTCGCCTGTGGTTCTGCGTCCCAGGCTCCCAGCTCATATAGTCATTGTACGCCAGGGTCGCATTCGGAGCGGCTTCCTTCGTCTGGCGAAAACAGAAGTCGATCACCTCTGCCCCGCCGCCCATGGCGCGGGAGTAGGAGGTCTCGCGCAGCTCTCCGGTCTGGTCGTCCACAGCCTCGTTGATGACATCCCAGGAGTATATGACATCCTGATCACGGCTTGCGACGGCATTGATATAGCGAGTGAGTTCAGCTTCAGCCTCGGCAGCTGATCCAAACACGGAATTGTTGATCCAGTCGGGAAGCCATCTGGGGTGGTGCCAGACGACGGTGTGGCCGCGCATCCCGAGGCCGTTTTCCCGTGCGAAGGCGGCGAGGGCGTCGCCGCGGGAGAAATCCATCGCGTCGGGGCTTGGCTGGATCGTGTACATCTTGTGCTCGTTCTCTGCGACGATCACGGCGCATTCCTTCAGCACAAGGTCGATGTAGCGGGGGTCCGACAGCTGCCGCGAGTTCATCGCGGTGCCGAACTTGAGCCCCTTTTCGGCAGCGAGAGAGGCGAGCGACGGGGAGGGTGCAGGAGCGCTCTGGGAACAGCCGGCAGCGGCGAGCAGGCTTGCCGCGCCAAGGAGGGTTTCGCGACGGCTGGGGGTGAAGGTCATGGCATTGGCTCCCGTGAGGGCCCCTTGAGAATTTGAGGCGCTCGCATGATGTTTGCGCTAACATGAGCAGGCCGGTGAGCCAAGGGCCGGCAAAAAGAAAGGCCGCTGGCAATGCTGCCCGCGGCCTTCCGAGGTTCTGTTGCGTGGAGCGGCAGCGCTACTGCTGCTTGCGGACGACGTAGACCGAGCCGAGCTGGAGCGTCTGTTTTGCCGATCCCATGTTGACGCCGAACACTGTCTGGTCCGCATCAAAATCGCGACCTGCGACGCCGCGGACGGTGTAGAGCTGCCAATCCGAACCCGGACGGATGTTCTCGCTCATGATGTTGTCATAGGGCTCGCGGGTGCGAACGACCTGAAGGTCCACATTGCCGGCCTGCATCGATTTGGGAAGCTTCTCGGCGCGGAGGTAGATCGAGACTTCGATCATGTCGCCTTTCTCGATGTCCTTCTCGAGCGGCACGGTCACGCGGCCCTCCCAGGCGTTCTGGAAGGAGCGTTTGACCGAGACTTCAAACGCTGCACCGCCTGGGGCAGTGTCCGAACGGACCACCTTGCCGCGTACGCCGTTGCCCTCTGTGCTCCAGCGGGTTGTATACGGATTGTTGAGAAGCTCGCCCTTCAGCGCAGATTCCAGCGCCGAAATCGCTTCCTGCATCGCAGCATCATCTTGTGCTGCAGCGGGCGCTGCTGCACCCAGACCGAAAAGGGCGGCGACCATGCCTGCCCAGAAACGCCGTCCCATGAGCGTTACTCCCTAGCCTTCGGCAGTGCATGACCCGGTGACCTCAGGACGACACTTGCCTCGTTTCCTTGCCTCGCCCGGTTCTGTCCTCCCGGGCCTCAACTGTCGCGTTCAGACCCCGTGGCCACGCAGGGGTCCGCAGAAGAACGGTGCGGTACGATTGTCATTGTGCAGCGCAATATTCGCTAAAGGCGAGAGCAGTGCTCCCCTTCAAGAATACAGCTGACAACCTTGACATCCGCTCCGGAACTTCTGAGCGTTAGCGTTACCATAATACTCAGGGCAGGAGAGGAAACAAGTGACTTCCAAGCCATTGCGCATGGGCATGGTTGGCGGGGGTGCTGGCGCCTTCATCGGCGACGTGCACCGTCTCGCGGCACGCCTCGATGGGGCGGTGCAGCTCGTATGCGGAGCGTTTTCCCGCGACCCTGACAACTGCAAGAAAACAGGCGCCTCGCTTGGCCTTGACCCCTCGCGCTGTTATTCCGACTACGAAGAAATGATGGCGAAGGAAGCACAGCTTCCGGAGAACGAGCGGATGGAGTTCGTTTCCATCGTCACGCCGAACCACGTCCACTTTCCCGTGGCGAAGGCGGCGCTGGAGGCGGGGTTCCATGTGCTCTCCGACAAGCCTGCAACCCTCAATCTCGATGAGGCGCGGGCGCTCGGCGACATCGTTCTGAAGTCGGGCAAGGCTTATGGCCTGACCCACACCTATCTCGGCTACCCGCTGGTGAGCGCCGCGCGCCAGATCATCGCTGAGGGCGGCATCGGCAAGGTCCGCAAGATCTACGCTGAGTATATCCAGGGCTGGTTGGCGAAAGAAGTCGATAACAAGCAGGCCGACTGGCGCACCGACCCCTCCCGCTCGGGCATCTCCGGCTGCATGGGCGATATTGGCACGCATGCGCATAATCTCGTTGAGTACGTGACCGGCCAGCGCATGAGCCACGTTGCGGCCGACCTCTCGATCTTCGTCGATGGCAGGCGCCTCGATGATGATGGTTCAGCGCTCTTCCGCATGGATGGCGGGGCGAAGGGAACGCTCTCCGCCTCGCAGGTTTGCGTCGGGCGGGAGAACAGCCTGTCGATCCGCGTCTACGGCGAAACGGGCGGCCTCGAATGGCATCAGGAGGAGCCAAACACGCTCCTCAGGACCTATGCCGACCGTCCGATGGAGGTCATTCGGTCAGCCCACGGATATCTGCCTGAGAGCATTCAGGCGCAGTACCGCACGCCGCCGGGACACCCCGAGGGCTATCTTGAAGCCTTCGCCAACATCTACCTCGAGTTCGTCGAAGCGGTCCGCTCGGGCGGCGGCGTGAAGGCGGGCATGGAGCCTGCAATCAGGGGCATGGCGTTCGTCGAGGCGCTCGTGAAAAGCAGCGGTAACAATGCTGCGTGGACGGAGATTGAAGCGTGAAGACTATCAAGGGCCCTGCCATTTTTCTGGCGCAGTTCATGGGCGATGAGCCCTTCCACACGATGGAGAGCGCGTGCCGCTGGATGGCCGATGCTGGCTACAAGGGGGTGCAGGTGCCTTCGGATAATCCTGTCTGCATGGACCTGAAGCTCGCGGCCGAGAGCAAGGACTATTGCGATACCTTCAAAGGTCAGTGCAAGGAATGGGGCGTCGAGATCACCGAGCTTTCGACCCATATTCAGGGCCAGCTCGTGGCCGTGCATCCGGCCTATGACGTGGCCTTCGATGCCTTCGCTCCCGAAGAGCTGCACGGTAAACCGCAGGCCCGTCAGGAATGGGCCGTGCAGCAGGTCATGTACGCCGCCAAGGCGTCGCAAAACTTAGGTCTCGGCCGCTCCGTATCCTTCCCGGGCGCGCTCGTCTGGCCGTTCATGTACCCTTGGCCGCAAAGGCCCGCTGGTCTCGTCGAGGAAGGGTTTGAGGAGCTGGCCCGGCGCTGGCGTCCGATCCTCGATTATTATGACGAATGCGGCGTGGACGTCTGCTACGAAATCCATCCGGGTGAGGATCTTCATGACGGCGTGACCTTCGAGCGCTTCCTTGCGCTGGTGGACGATCATCCGCGGTGCAACATCCTCTACGATCCGAGCCACTTCGTGCTGCAGCAGCTCGACTATCTCGACTTCATTGATCACTACAAGGATCGTATCCGGATGTTCCACGTCAAGGATGCGGAGTTCCTGCCCAACGGCAAGAGCGGCATCTATGGCGGCTATCAGGGATGGGTCGACCGTCCGGGGCGTTTCCGGTCGCTGGGCGATGGCCAGATCGATTTCGGTGCGATCTTCTCGAAGATGGCGGCCAATGACTTCGACGGCTGGGCCGTGGTCGAGTGGGAATGCGCCCTCAAGCATCCCCAGGACGGCGCGCGAGAGGGGGCTCAGTTCGTCTCCGACCACATCATCCGCGTGACGGACAAGGCCTTCGACGACTTCGCAGGCGGTGACGTCAGTACAGAAACCAACAGAAAGATGCTCGGCCTCGACTGAGGTTACGAAGCACTTAGCGGGAGTGAAAGCCTTGTCCTCATCTGAAGCCCATCCCGGCGCTGCTGCCTCGCCTCCCGGCGCGATCAAGGCGGATCGCCTATTCCTCCTGAGCTGCCTGTCGCTGGTCGTCACGGCCATGACCTTCGCGATCAGGGCAGGGATCCTCTCCCAGCTTTCCGAGCAGTTCGCGCTCAGCGATACCCAGCTCGGCTGGGTCAACTCGATGGCCTTCCTTGGCTTCCCGCTGGCGATGGTGGTCTTTGGCTTCCTCTACAACAAGCTGGGGCCGAGGCTGATCATGATCCTCGCCTTCGCAGGGCACCTTTTGGGCCTCGTGCTGACGATCACAGCAGGTGGGTTTTTAGGGCTCCTGATCTCCACCTTCTTCATCGGCTTTGCCAATGGCTCGGTGGAGGCGGCGTGCAATCCGCTGGTCGCTGATCTTTACAAGGATGATAAGTCCAAGTGGCTCAACCGCTTCCACGTCTGGTTCCCCGGCGGCATCGTGATTGGCGCGGTGATCTCCTACCTCATGACCAATGCAGGCCTTGGCTGGCAGCCGCAGATCGCGGTCATGCTGATCCCCACGGCGATCTATGGGTACATGGTCTTCACCACGGTCTTCCCGGCGATTCCAGAAGTCGAGAAAAAGGTCGATCTGGATGCAAAGGGCATTGGCCTGATGGCAGCCATCTTCGCGCTGCTCGTCCTCATCGGTACGCCGAATGATTTCATTGGAGGTCTTCCCGGCACCTTCCTCCTGCCGCTGATCGGCGTCGTGGCGCTGACCTTCGCGCTGACCTTCTTCCGCACGGGCCAGACGCGAGACGCAGCGCTGCTCCTCGTCCTGATGGGCATCATGAGCATCACCGCGACATCGGAGCTTGGCACCCAGCAATGGGTCGACCGCATCCTCGGCGCCCAGCTCGGCGGCGTTCCGGGGCAGGCGATGATCGTCCTCGGCATGGTGACCGGCATCATGGCCGTGGGCCGCTATTTCGCAGGACCCCTGATCCATGCGCTGAACCCGTTCGGTGTCCTCCTGATGAGCGCAGTGCTGACGGCGCTGGGGCTCTTCCTCATGTCGTCCGCATCGGGAGGGATGGTCTACGTCTCGGCGATCATCTTCGCCTTCGGCGTCTGTTATTTCTGGCCGACCATGATCGGTGTGACAGCGCAGTTCATCCCGCGCTCTGGCGCTTTGGGGATGAGCCTTGTCGGGGCCGCCGGGATGTTCGCGCTGACCATCTGGAACCCGATCATCGGTGGCTGGATCGACAGTGCACGGATGACGGCTGAGGAGACGGGGCTCACAGGCACGGCTGTCGAGGTTGCGGCAGGGCAGGGCGCGCTCTCCAAGCTCGTCCTCTTCCCTGTGTCCCTCATCGTGCTCTTTGCGATCCTCTACGCTCTCAAGGACCGCATCGCGAAAACGGCTGGAGACGAAGCATGACCCAACCTCAAGCATCCCGCCGCGACATGCTGCAGGGGCTCCTCGCCCTTGCAGGGACCGGAGCGCTTGCAGCCTGTGGCCAGCAGACGGGTCAGGCCGACGTGCCTGCAGGAACGCTCTATCCCAAAGGTGATCCGCGGAACGGAGCAGCGTCGGGGTTCTACACCGAAGAGCTCCGTTCCTTCGTCAGCCAGCTGAGCGATATCATCGTGCCGGATACGGACAGCCCCGGAGCCCTCAAGGCCGGGGTGCCTGAGCGCCTGGCGATGGTGCATGAGAACTGGCTCGACCGGCAGGGAAAGATCGAATGGCTCACCAAGGTTCAAGAGGTCCACGACGCCCTCTCCGCCGACGGTGACAGATCGTTTGCTGAGGCTGATGCCGAAGCGAGGCTGGCCATGGTCAAAGCCATGGATGAAAAGGCCTATGACAAAGGCGGCAACGGCGCAGACGCCTACCGCCAGCTGAAGCGAGAGATCGTCGGCGCTTACTACACCACCGAAGCCGGGTGTACGGAGGAGCTGCAATGGCTCGCCACCCCCGGTGATTGGAAGGCCTGCGTTCCCCTGAAAGAGATTGGCCGGACCTGGGCTGTCTAAGGCAGGCTAGGACGGTATTGGAGTACACTGATGACTGATTTTGATGCCATCGTCGTTGGATCGGGGATGAGCGGCGGCTGGGTCGCCAAGGAGCTCTCCGAGCGCGGCCTCAAGGTGCTGGTGCTAGAGCGCGGGCGGAACATTGATCCGGCCGAAGACTATACCGACCAGAAAACGCCATGGGAGATCGCGGAAACCGACCCTCTTACCGACGAGGAAGAGGAAGAATACCACATCCAGAAGAGCGTCTACGCCTTCTCCAAGGTCAACAAGAAGCTTTGGGTCAAGGACACCGAGCACCCCTACGAAACAGCTCCCGGAACGGACTATATCTGGCGTCGCGGCTATCACCTCGGTGGGCGCTCGATCATGTGGGCGCG
Organism: Parvularcula mediterranea; assembly: GCF_013085255.1. Taxonomy (GTDB): domain Bacteria; phylum Pseudomonadota; class Alphaproteobacteria; order Caulobacterales; family Parvularculaceae; genus Parvularcula; species Parvularcula mediterranea. The sequence goes on along the minus strand of NZ_JABFCX010000002.1, from coordinate 701,607 downwards.
GCAGAGCTATCGCTTCGCGCCTCTCGATTTCGAAGCCAATGCGCAGGACGGCTATGGCGTCGACTGGCCGGTCAGGTATGACGATATCGCTCCGTGGTATGATTATGTCGAAAACTTCGCTGGTATCTCGGGGTCGAAAGAGGGCCTTGAGCAGCTTCCTGACGGCGACTTCCTCCCGCCCTTTGAGCTCAATTGCATGGAGAAGAAGGTCAAGGCCGCCATCGAGGAGCGCTGGCCTGAACGCAAGATGATCACCGGGCGCGCAGCGCACCTGCGCGAGGCTCGGGACCATCATAAGAAGCTCGGCCGGGTCCAGTGCCAGGTCCGGTCGCGATGCGAGAATGGTTGCGTTTTCGGCGGGTACTTCTCGGCTGTCTCGGCAACGCTTCCGGCCGCGAGGCGGACTGGCAACGCGACCATCGTCACCGATGCGATCGTCCATTCTGTCGACTACGATCCACAGACGAAGCGCATCACGGGCGTGAAAGTTATCGACTCCAACACGATGCAGCGCCGGACTTACACGGCGAAGCTCGTCTTCCTTAACGCATCGGCCATTGCGTCTGCGGGCATACTGATGAACTCGGCCGATGAGGAAAACCCGAACGGCCTTGCGAACCGCAGCGACCAGCTTGGCCGCAACCTGATGGACCACGTCACCGGCGCGAGGGCGCAGGCCGTCTTCAACGACTTCCCCGATAGCTACTATTTCGGCAGGCGGCCCAACGGCATCTACATCCCGCGCTACGTCAATATTGGCGGACAGGATCAGGACTTCGTCCGAGGCTTTGGTTATCAGGGCAGTGCACGGAGGGTTGGCTGGAACTCCGACATTCCGGGTATCGGACAGGACCTCAAAGAGAAGAACCGCGATCCAGGTCCGTGGATCTTCTGGCTCACCGGTTTCGGCGAGGTTCTCCCCGATGAGAACAGCCGCATGACCCTCCACCCGACGAAGACGGACAAATGGGGCGTGCCGATCCCGGTCATGGATGCGCGCTACGGGGAGAACGAAGAAAAGATGATGCGCAAGGCGTCGAAGGACGCAGCCGAGATGCTGAAAGCAGCGGGCGGCAGGATCATCTATTCGTCTGAGGACGATTTCGGGCTCTCGGCCCCTGGCAACACGATTCACGAGATGGGCACGGCGCGGATGGGTCGCGATCCGATGACGTCGGTTCTCAACAAGTGGAACCAGGCCCACGACATCGACAATCTCTTCATGACCGACGGTGCGTTCATGACGTCGAGCGCCTGTCAGAACCCCTCACTCACCTACATGGCTTTCTCGGCAAGGGCTGCGAACTACGCCACGGACCTCTTCGAGCAGGGTGTGTTCTCATAGGGCGGAGCCAACCGTCTACGGAAGAAAAAGGTATCGGCTTATGAAACGGTTTCTCGGCATCTGCGCGCTTGCACTCACCGCAGCATGCGGATCTGGCGGTGAAGTCTCGACCCCCGAGGGTTCGGACTACGCCCCTGGCGTTCAGCTCTACACACTGCGAGCACCGCTTGCGGAAGACTATGAGGGCACCCTCCAGAAAATCGCTGATGTCGGCTATGACCAGGTTGAACTCGCGGGCTTCTTTGGTCGCGATCCCGCCGAGGTCCGCGAAATCCTGGCCAGCAAAGGGCTGACCCCTGTCGCGTCCCATGTCGATTGGCGACGCTTCCGCGATACGCCCGAAGCGGTCATCGATGAAGCCAAAGCCGTCGGCGCCGAGTACGCGATCCTCGCCTACCTCCCCGAAGATGAGCGCCAGACGCTTGCCCAATGGCAGCAGTGGGTCGAGCGGATCGATCAGGCCGGTGCGTATGCTGAGAAAATCGGCATCAAGTTCGCCTACCACAATCACGAGTTCGAGTTCGAAGAGGTGGAGGGCGTGATCCCCTTCGATCTCATCCTCGAAGGCACCGACCCGGACCGTGTGAAGATTGAACTCGACGTCTTCTGGGCCACGCTTGCAGGCTTTGATCCGGTTGCGATCATGGAAGCGAACCCTGGGCGCATCCCGCTCCTCCACATCAAGGATATGAAAAGTACGGATCAATCGATGGTCGATGTTGGCCGAGGCGATATCGACTTCGCGCGGATCCTATCGACGGGAAGGAAAACGGGCGTCGAGCACTACTTCGTCGAGCACGACAACCCGGACGACGCGCTCGTATCGATCAGCTACGCTTATGAGCATTTGAGCGATCTCGAATTCTAGCCAGCGACCAGGGCCGCTTCTAGTCGAGAAGCGGCCTTGTTGACTCTCGCTTGACCAGGGTGTGCGGAACAACTCGCTGGCGTTGGTCAGGGGCGATCGTCATAATGTCGGCGTCGAGCAAGCCGACGGCGATCTCCGCCATCTCCCGCACTGGCTGACGAATGGTCGTCAGGGGCGGCCAGTTGGCTGCAGCGCTCGGCGAGTCGTCAAATCCGACCACGGACAGATCCCTCGGGATGCGAAGGCCCTGCTCATAAGCAAAACCAATAGCGCCGCAGGCCATGTCGTCGTTCGTCGCGAAGATCGCCGTAGGCTTCTTGTCGCCCGAGAGGAGCCTGCGAGCAGCTTCCCGGCCCGAATGGTAGTCGAAGTTACCGTCGGCGATCAGACGCTCGTCGACCGGGATACCCGCCTTTTCAATTGCGCGTTTGTAGCCTTCAAACCTCAAGGCGCTCGCGGCGTGCGCAGCGGGCCCCCGGATCAGGCCGATGTCCCGGTGGCCGAGCTCAAGGAGGTGGCTGGTCATATCCTCCGCAGCCGCGATCTCATCGATGCATACGGACAGTCCGTTGCCCCAATGGACAGGGCCAAGCGCGATGTACCTGATTTCCGCAGCTGCGATTTTCGCCATGAACTCAGCGTCTTCCGAGAGAGGCGGCGCAACGACCAGGGCCTGAATGCTCGAGCGCAGGAACGTCTGTTCCACATACTGAGGATCCCTACGCAGAAGATCCTCATCCGGCTTGTCGACCACCAGAAGGTGTTGGCGCTCCCGGCAGGCTGAAAGCGTGCCGAGCAGCAGCTCGCTCAGATAGCCGTGACTCGGGTTGGTGTAGAGGAGACCGACACACAGGCTGCGGCCATTGGCGAGGCTGCGCGCCATGATGCTCGGCCGGTAGTTCAGCTCACGGATAGCGTCGAAGACCCGGCGCTTCGTCGTCTCGCGCACGACGTCCTGATTGTTCAGGACCCGCGAAACGGTCATGGGCGATACGCCAGCTTTTTGCGCAACTTCTTTGATCGTCGAACCAGAGCGACGCACGTCCCAGACTCCCTTTTTCTTTTTGCCGCGAGTCAACGCGACAAAAACCCTAGCGTTCAACGGCATACGCGATGACCTTGAACATCGCCAGATAGAAGAGCGCATCCTGCCAAGAGATATTGTGGTGCGTGCAGCGCCCTCTCGAGGCCAGATCCGACCGACGGCCCTCTCTCCCTCCGTGGTCGCTCATCGTTCTGGAATGATAACAGTAACATCGGCGCTGCCATTTTGCCACACCCCTGACTGTCAGAGTTAGAAAAATATACGAAAACAGAGGCTTGAAGCTCTCCGACGTCCGCCGGCGATGCTGTGATCGGATTTTCCGCTCTGTGTCGGCCTTTATTGTCTCTCGATGTCAGATCGGGCAGTATAGTGGGGTCGAACCGCTTCGATTGGGGAAGATCTCATGACTAAGAACCGCCTGTTGGCCGCCGCCTTCGGCTTCATGATGGCAGCTTCCTTCCCCGCGAGCGCTCAGGACAATGAGGAGGCCGCCGATCAGGCCGAGGCTGAGGCAGACGACACGATCGTCATTGAGGTCCCGATCCAGCGCGACAACGCCATGGATGCCTTCCGGCGCGGCGATTACGCAAAGGCTGAGGTGGAGTTCAATCTCAACGCCCGCTGCGCCCTTCGCCGTGAGCGTGAGCAGGAAGCGGCCTTCGAAAACGCCCGCCGTGATGCAGCGCGTGGCGAGACGCAGAGCCAGAGCCAGTCCACGACCCCCTCAGGTGCCAGCGGCCCGGGCCAGGGCGGCTCCAGCAATCAGGGCGCCAGCAGCGGCGGCTCTTCCGTGCCGAACAATGTCCGTGACGAGGGCGAGGAGAGCAAGGAGCGCACCTGCGAGAACCGCGGCTTCCAGCTCTACATGAAGGGCCTCTCGCAGCTTCAGCTCGGTAAGACTGAGGACGCGAAGAAGAATTTCCAGACCGCGATTTCCCTCGACCCCATGCTCTACGACGCCCACTACAAGCTAGGCCTGATCGCCCTTCTTGAGGGAGATGAAGGTACTGCGAAGCGACGCCTGCGGAGCATCAAGACAGTGCTGCGCCGCTGCCGCAAATGCGAAGCCAAGGACGAGATCGAACAGCGTATCACGCACCTTGAGGCAGCGATTGCCGGAGAGGTCGAGCTGCGCTGATCAGCGCGCGCCCATGACCTTCTGAAGATAGGTGCTGTGATCCTCGAAGGCGTCCATGCATTTCTGCGTGGCGCGGCGCATCTCGGTCATACGGTGATCAAGCTCTGCATCGGACAGGCGGTTGATAAACGGGTGATACCTTTTCGGACGGACATTCTGCCCCTCGAAGACCGCAAACCAGCTGGTGTCGCCAAACAGCTCGTTGTCGTGGCGGTAGAGCCGTCCGTTCTCTGAATAGATGTCCATCCGCTGCTTGAGCGTCTCAGGCAGCTCCATCGTCCGGCAGTAATTCCAGAACGGCGTATCGTCCCGCTGGGTCGCGTTGTAGTGGAGGACGAGGAAGTCTCGCACCTGCTCGTACTCCAGCAGCGTACGCTGATTATAGTATTCGATATCATGCTCGTTGAAGAGACGGTCCGGGAAGTTGGTCATCAACCGCGCGATGGCGGTCTGAATGAGGTGGATGGAGGTCGACTCCAGCGGCTCAAGGAAGCCTGACGCGAGGCCGAGCGCCACGACGTTCTTGTTCCAGACCTTGTTCCTGATCCCCGTGGTGAAGCGCAGGAAGTTGGGGTCTGCCAACGCTTCGCCATCGAGGTTGCTCTTGAGGACCGAGACGGCTTCGTCGTCGCTGATATACTCGCTACAATAGACATGACCGTTGCCTGTCCGGTGCTGCAGCGGAATGCGCCACTGCCAGCCCGCGTCACGAGCCGTTGCGCGGGTGTAGGGAATGGGCGGGCCATTCATCTCACACGGCATGGCGACAGCGCGGTTGCAAGGCAGATAGTGCGACCAGTCCGTGTACCCCGTCTGAAGCGTCTGCTCGATCAGAAGGCCACGGAAGCCCGTGCAGTCGATGAAGAGATCACCCTCGATGACCTCGCCATCTTCCATTTCGAGGCTTTCGATGAAGCCATCTTCGGCGCGCTGGTTGACCTTGGTGATCTTGCCCTCGGTCGTCCGTACCCCGCGGGCTTCAGCGACCGATTGCATGTACTGCGCATAGAGCGCGGCATCGAACTGATAGGCGTATTCGACCGTGTTCAGCGGCGAGTTGTTGAGGTTGGTCTTAGGGTGGGTGAACTTGCCAGCCTTGGCCGCCGAGACGACCAGGTTGTAGTCATCGACGTGGGCAGAGCCTGGCTGGTTCTGGTGACGAAGCCAGTAATGGTGGAAGTGCACCCCGTCCATATTGTATCCATACGGACCGAACGGGTGTATGTAGCTGTCGCCTAGCTTGCCCCAGTTCACGAACTCGATGCCGAGTTTGAACGTGGCTTTGGTCTTCCGCAGGAACTCTGCTTCATCAAGGCCGAGCAGACGGTTAAAGTAGCGAATATGCGGGATGGTCGCCTCGCCGACGCCTACCGTACCGATCGCTTTAGATTCGATGACCCGTATGCTGACGGTTGGGTCATTGAGGAGAATGGCCAGCGCTGAGGCTGCCATCCAGCCCGCTGTGCCGCCGCCTGCCACGACAATTTTCCTGATCCTCAAATCGTCCACGTCTCTGATCCCTAGTCTTTTGTTGTTCTCTTAGATGCCCGATGGGGCGTAGCGCCGGATGAAGGCCTCATGGGTCGGCATCCGCTCTGCCGCCTGCGCGATGGCGCCTTTCATCGAGGCGAGGCTGCGCTCGATGGCGGGAAGCTCCACGGAGCTTGCGATCGGATCGACCGTCCGCGGAATGATGTTCTGTCCAATGAAAACCGCGATCCAGCTCGTCTTGGAGAAAAGCTCGTCCTCGAAGCGGAACACGCGCCCCGCCTGCTCGAACAGCTCCCAGCGTTCCTTCAGGGAGTCCGGCACATCCATCGTCCGGCAATAGTTCCAGAACGGCGAGTCATCGCGTTCGGTTGCCTTGTAGTGAAGGATGATGAAATCGCGCACCTGTTCGAATTTTTTCGTCAGCAGGCTGTTATATTGCTGCTGCACGATGGCCGGCATGTCCGCCGTTGGGAAGAGCGAGATCAGCTTCGAAATGCCCTCCTGAATGAGGTAGAGCGATGTCGATTCCAGAGGCTCAAGGAAGCCGCCAGAGAGGCCAATGGCGACGCAGTTCTTCTCCCAGAACCGCTCGCGGCAACCGGTGCGGAACTTGATCTTCCGCGGCTCACCCAAGGGCTTGCCGTCAAGGCCATCAAGGAGCGACTGGCGCGCGGCGTCGTCATCCATGTAGGCACTCGAATAGATCTGACCGTTGCCCGTTCTGTGCTGGGTCGGGATGCGCCAGCGCCAGCCTGCTTCGGTCGCCGTCGAACGGGTGTAGGGCAGGAGAGGCCCGCTCCGCTCGCACGCGACGGCCTGGGCGGTATCGCAGGGCAGCCAGTGGCTCCAGTCCCTGTACGGAACGTCCAGCGTCTCTTCCTGCAGAAGGCCTCTGAATCCGGAGCAATCAATGAAGAGGTCGCCCTCGATCGTCGTCCCATTGTCCAGCGTGACGCTTTCGATGAACCCGTTCTCGGCGTTTTGTGCGACGCTTTCAATCTTGCCTTCCTGCCGCTTCACGCCGCGCTTCTCGGCGTAGTCGCGCAGAAAGCGGGCATAGGCTGTGGCATCAAAATGATAGGCGTAGCGGATCTGCGAAAGCACCGAACGCGGATCGTTCTGCGGCAGGCAGAACTTGTCCTTCATCGCCGCGGCCGAGCAGAGGCTGTAGTCCTCGAGCCGGCTCTGAGGGTCGCCGGCTTTCGTCCGCATCCAGAATTGATGGAAGTCGATGCCCTGCATATCGGCGCCGTGGGTGCCGAAGGGATGGAAATAGCTCTCGCCCAGACGAGACCAGTTCACGAACTCGATGCCGAGCTTGAAGGTGCCGTTGGTGGCCTTCAGGAACTCTGCCTCGTCGATGCCGAGCAGCGCGTTGAAGTTGATGATGTCCGGGATCGTCGCTTCGCCGACGCCGACCGTGCCGATAGCATCGGACTCGACCAGAGCCGTTTCCACCGCACGCGGAGAAAGAAGGCTCGACAGCGCGGCAGCCGTCATCCATCCGGCGGAACCGCCGCCAACGATGACGACCTTGCGGACCTGGTTGTCTTCAGGATTGGCCAAGGTTCTTCCTCGTCAGATAGTCTTTGAATTTCGTAAGATAGACATGGTGGGGCGGCATGGCGGCCACCACCCTGTCCACCGTTGTGCGGACACTCGTCAGCGCACGATCGATGTCATCGGTGGGGACTTGATCGACCTGTGCATCGTGCCGCGACGGGCGCCTACCGATACCGAAATGCTGGACGGCCCAGTCCTCTGCGTCGAACGGTTCATGATCGTACTGTACGAGCACGCCGCGGGATGCGAACTGCTTCAGCTTGCGGTCGAGTTCGGAGGGAATGTCCGAGCCCTGAGCTTCAGCCCAGAAGGGCGTGTCGGGGAAGTCGTCGCCGACAAAAAGCGCGCGGGTGAACAGGCTCGCGTTCTTCGTGTCGTTGGCGTGGAGGCGATTGAACTCACGGCGCTCCACCGACATATCGTCTGCATCAGGAGCAAGCTCGACCAGACGTTGGACCGCGCGCTCCAGGAGCATCATCGGCGCAGGGGTGAGGGGCTCAAGAACCGCAGAGGCAAGCCCGATGGCGACGCAATTGCCGACCCATGCCTCTTCCACATGGCCGGTTTCGAAGGTCAGCGCCTCTTCATCGCCAACGGCCTCCTGCTTCTGGTCGGGATGGAAGACGCGGAGCTTCGAAATCCTGTCCTGCAGAGGGGTGTCGATATCGTAGCCAAAGCTCTGGAGGCTGACGGTCCTGTAGGCGGGAGGGGGCGAGGTGAGGGCCGCCTGAGAGTGGGCTGCTGCCAGGGTCCGAGCTGCTGAAAAGCGCGCACCGACCGCTGAAGCGAGCTTACGCTCTGTGCCCGAACAGTCGACGTAGAGATCTGCTTCGACGGTCCTTCCATCGACGAGCTTCAACCCCTTGATCTCGCCATCCTCGACGAGGACTTCAGCACCATCGCTGAGATAGCGCTCCTGCGCGGTGACTGCCGGATGGCGCCCGACGAGAGCTGTCAGCGCTTCTGGAGAGATATGGTGACCATACTCAGCCTTGGCGAGGGGGTGCCCCTGTTCCTCGGGCGGGTGGGCAAACTTGCCTGCCTCGGCAGCAGCGGCCGCAATGAGGTAGGGCGATAGGCCCTCGCTCCGCTCACGGAGGAACTGATGGAACGGAACGCCGAAAAGGGTTTCAATCGGCGCCTGAAAACTCTGAAGCCAGCTCCTGCCAGGCGCAGGCCAGTCTTCGAACTTGGTGCCGAACGAGAACGAAGTCGGGGCACCAAGGAAGAGCCTCGGTTCGGTCAGGCCGATCGACTGGAAAAAATCATAGGCCGACGGCCCCGCGGCATTGCCGAACAGAATGTCGTCGGGCGCGGGCGCGACGCTCCCTACACGGATGCAGGTGGCTGCGCTGCCAAGGCCGACCGCGAGGGCTGCTGCAGTCAGCTCGGCGGTCATGCCACGTCCGAAGATCAGGACACGGAGAGGCTTTTTTGAAGGCTGGTCCATCAGGTCGTCCGCCAGGCCGCTTGCGGCGCGTCAGCGAGGTAACGCTCAAGGAAGTCGGCGTGGACGGGGGTCGCCTCCGCCTCTTTCGCGGTCTTGGCGCGAATGTCCTCAAGATATCTCAAAAGATCAGCCTCCGGAATGCGATCCGCACGCTTGTCGTGATTCTTCGGCTCCAGGTTCTGGCCGAGCATCACGGCGATCCAGCTTGGCGGCAGGAACACGCCGAATTCGTAGGGCAGCACATAGCCACGCGTCAGCCATGCATCGATCTTCTCCTGAAGCGAATCCGGAAGGGTCAGGTTTCGGAAATGCCGCCACATCTCACTGTCGTCCCGTTGGGTGGCGACATAGTGAAGAAGCAGGAAGTCCCGCACCCGCTCAAAGTTGAGGCCCATCCGCTCATTGTACTCGTCAATGTCGTAGGGCTCGAGCTCACCGGTCGGGAAGAGCTCGATCAGGTTGGTGATGCCTTCCTGGATCAGGTGGATCGACGTTGACTCCAATGGCTCGAGGAAACCGCCGGAGAGGCCGATGCTCACCACGTTCTTGTTCCAGAACTTCTTGCGGCGGCCCGTCGTGAAGAAGAGCTGCCTCGGCTCTGCGATGGCCCGTGCATCAAGACCGTCCATGAGAGTCTTCAGGGCCTCATCATCGGTGGCAAAATCGCTGCAGTAGACATGGCCGTTGCCGGTTCGGTGCTGGAGCGGGATCCGCCATTGCCAGCCAGCGGTCTTCGCTGTGGCGCGGGTAAAGGGCAGGGGCTTTCCGTTGAGCTCGGTCGGCACCGCAACCGCCCGGTTGCAAGGCAGCCAGTTCGACCAGTCATCATAGCCGGTTTTGAGGGTCTGCTCGATCAGGATGCCCCTGAAGCCTGAGCAGTCGACAAAGAGGTCCGCCTCGATCGTTCTGCCGTCGTCGAGGGTCACCGACCGGACGTGGCCGCTCTCGGGATCGACGGCGACATCGACCACTTTGCCCTCTTGCCGCTCGACGCCTGCCGATTCGGCATAGCCGCGCAAGAACTTCGCGAAGAGATTCGAGTCGAATTGGTACGCATAGCCAAAATTCGAGCCAATCTGGTCAGGATTCTCACCCGGAATGCGGAACCTGCCGGCCTCCGCCGCAACTATTGGGTAAGAATAGTCGTCGAGCCGCGAGACCTTGGAAACCTTGCCTGCGCGGAGCCAAAGCTGGTGGAAATCATTGTCCGGGGTGGGCAGCCCATAGTCCCCGAACGGGTGGATGTACCGGTCTCCGAGCGCACCCCAGTCGCAGAACTCGATGCCCAGTTTGAAGGTCGCATTCGTCTCCCGCATGAAGGCCCGCTCGTCGATGCCAAGGGCCTGATTGAAAAAGCGAATATGCGGAAGGGTTGCCTCGCCGACACCCACCGTTCCGATCTGCTCGGACTCAATCAGGGTCACCGGCACGGCCGACCTCTGGAACTTGTTCGCAAGGGCAGCAGCGGTCATCCAACCGGCCGTGCCGCCCCCTAGCACGCATACAGACTGCGACTGCTGCATAAATACAACATCCTTATGGTAGCGTGCACATTTAGCACGGTTATCGCTTTTGTGACACTATACACGCCGCGACAAATGGCTAACGATGTCTTCTGTGGAGGACAGGGCACCCTCTTGCAAACGATCCGAATTGGCGGGGACACGTCAGGCAGGATGCAGGGGACAGCGCAGGGTCAATAGCCTCTTCAAAGACATCAGAAGGCCTTTTTGTATCCTAGGGAGGATCATCAATGAGTTTGAGACTGAAGATCAGCGGCGCTTCAGCGAAGTGCGCGCTGCTGGGCTCAACAGCGCTCCTGGCGCTGGCGATGCCCACTGCCCACGCGCAGGAACCTGCTGACGGGATCGAAGCCGCCGAAGACAGCGACGTCATCGTCGTCAAAGGCATCCGCCAGTCGCTGCGTACCGCACGTGACACGAAAAAGAATTCCGACGTCGCGGTCGACTCGATCACGGCATCGGACGTCACCCAGCTGCCCGACCTCTCGGTTGCTGAAGCCCTCGCCCGTGTCCCGGGTGTCGTGGTTCAGCGCTTTGAGCTTGGCGGCTCCGACGGCGACTTCCCGAGCCCTGAAGGCTCCGGCAACATCGTCCGTGGTCTCCAGTACGTTCGTTCCGAGTTCAACGGCCGTGACGCGTTCTCCGCGAACGGTGGTCGTGCTCTCGAGTGGGCTTCGATCCCGCCGGAACTGATCGGCTCGGTCGACGTCTACAAGTCGCAATCGGCCGACATGATCGAAGGCGGTATCGCCGGTACGGTGAACCTCCGCACCCTCGAGCCCTTCGACAATTCCGGCCCTGTTGCCGTTGTCGTTGGCGAAGCCACCTACACTGACCTCGCAGAAGAGTGGGCACCGGGCGGCAGCGTCGTTCTCGGCAACCGCTGGAGCACGGACGCAGGCGACTGGGGTCTCCTGGGCATGTTCTCGACCTCCGAGCTCAACTCGAAGATCAACGGCTTCCAGTACGGTCAAGTGGTTCCGGTCGCGCACCCGGATCCGAACAACATGAGCACCATCGGCCTTCCCGGCGGCTTCCAGGCTCGTGACGTCGACTTCGAGCGCGAGCGCGATTCGATCTACGTCGCTGGTCAGTGGCGTTCGCCTGACTCGACCCGTGAGCTGACGGTCAAGTACATCCGTGCCGAAAACGACACGGCCTCCAGCGAGCGCACCTTCGAGTGGTTCACCGACGGTGAGTCGTGGCAGAACTGGGAATTCCTCGGCACCGACTACAACATCACCCCGTTCACGTCCTCGGGCCTGCCCCAGTGTAACGGCAACAACGAAGGCGCCAATGGCGGTCCGGGCTCGTGTGAGACGCTCGTCCCGGTTGACGGTGGCCTCTTCGAAGCCGGTACGGTCTCCAACGGCCTGCGTGACTGGCTCGGTACCGATGGTACGCTCGGCACTCCGTTCTCTGGCCTTGCCGTTCGCGAGACCCGTAACTCGGTGACCTCGGACCTCAGCGCCAACTATAAGTGGCGTGCGACCGACAACCTCTTCCTCGAGTTTGACGCGCACTACACCGAAGCTACGGCTACGCTCGACCGCCTCTGGGCTGGTACGAATGTCTTCGCGGACTACGAGTTCGACTTCTCCGACATCGAGAACCCCGAGGTCCGTCTGTTCCTCGATGACTCGATGCAGGTCCAGGAATGGGCTGTCCGCGGTGGCAATGGCGTTCCGCCGACGTCGCTCGCAGACCCGGCAACCTCGTTCCTGCTCTTCGCAGCAGACGAGTTCCAGGAGAACGATGGCGAGCTCTTCGCATGGCGCGGTGACGCGACCTATGAGTTCGACAACGACAGCTGGTTCGAGTCGGTGAAGTTCGGCGTCCGCCGTGCTGAGCGTAAGCAGAACAACCGTCAGGCTGGCCTGAACTGGGCTGGTATCGCTCCTCCGTGGGCTGGCGGCTACCTGCCGTTTGGCAACATCACTGCCGTCGACAACGCTTCTGAGTTCGTCGACTTCAGCAACTTCCAGCGTGGCGGTGTCTTCCAGGGCGAGAACACGGGCGTCGTGTTCCCGAGCGCCGAGCTTCTCAACAACTATGACGACTTCGTCGCCTTTGTTGACAATGAGCCGCTCATCAACACCCCAGGCACGTTTGCTCCTGACTGGAACCCGCTTCGCCGCAATGGCGTCACGGACTTTGCCGGTCGCGGCGCAGATGGTTCGGTTACGGAAGAAACCACCAACGCTTATGTTCGCTTCGACATCGCAAGCGAGTTCGCCAACGGCATGACGCTCGATGGCAACTTCGGTGTTCGCTATACCCGGACGGACATCCTGAGCAACGGCGTCGTCGACTTCCAGAACCTCGATGCCCAACCGGCATCGTTCCTTCCGGAACTGGCAGCGTTCATGGCGAACGGCGATGCACTCTCGGTCACCGAGCGTGACTATGAGTACTACCTGCCGTCGCTGAACCTCAAATGGGGTCTTAACGACGAGATGCTGATCCGCCTCGGCATCAGCGAGTCGATCACGCCGCCGAACATCGCCAGCCTCAACGCAGGCGGCGGTGCATTCGCTCCGCTGGTCTTCACGCCTGACCCGAACGATCCGATGGCGGTCGCCAACATCGAGTCGCAGGGCACCATCATCATCAATGGTGGCAACCCGAACCTTCAGCCGATCGAATCGCTGAACTTCGACCTGTCCTACGAGTACTACTTCGGTGAAGACGGCCAGTTCTCGGTCGCGTTCTTCCACAAGGAACTCGAGAACATTATCGTCTTCGGTGAAGAGAACCTCGGTGTCGTGAACCTTGACGGCATGGACATCGGCCTCGACTTCCGCGGCGAGACGAACCTCAACGACGGTTCGGTCTCGGGTGTCGAAGTTGCCTTCCAGCAGTTCTTCACCGAGCTGCCGGGCTACTGGTCGAACTTCGGTGTGCAGGCCAACTACACCTACCTCCAGTCTGAAACCGAGCCGCTTCCGGCTCTGGAAGATGCTGACGGTGACGGTGTTGAAGGCTTCCTGACGGTCTTCCGTTGGGGTGTGCAGGACCTCCTTGGTCTCTCCGAGCACAACTACAACCTCGTCGGCCTCTACCAGACCGACAAGTTCGAAGCCCGTCTCGCCTACAACTGGCGTTCGGAGTACTTCAGCTCGTACCGCGACTTCATCACGGGTAACCCGATCATCCAGGATGACATCGGCTTCCTCGATGCGTCGCTCCGTTACGACCTGACGGACAACCTTCAGTTCCGTATCCTCGGTGCAAACCTCCTGGATACCAAAGCTGTCGCGTTCCAGCAGATCGACCAGGAAGGCCAGCGCTTCGGCCGCTCGGTCTTCACCAACGACCGCCGCTTCGAAGTCGGCGTCCGGTACTCGTTCTTCTAAGAGCGGGCTGGTACTGCTCAAAAGGAGAAGGGGAGGCCTTGCGGCCTCCCCTTTTTTCGTGGGCGGATCGTCCGTAGTCGGGTGAATGCCGGGCAGTAAAAAAGGCCGCAGCGGAAACGCTGCGGCCTCTGTGGGTTCTATGGAAGTGGCGTCAGTCGCCGAGGCCAGCCGGGCAGTCGGCCTGACCGTCATCATCCGAGGTCAGACGGACATTGCCGACGGCGACCTCCTGGCCCTCAGCACCCCGGATGATCAGGGCACGGTTGAAGCTCGTCATGTCGACGCCGTCCCCAGCGAAACAGGACAGGGCCATGCGGTACTCTGACCATTCCTCATCGAGGGTCATGGTGCCGAAGGCCGTGCAGTCGTCCTGATGGCAACCCATCCCGACCGTGACGTCCTCAGGGCCGGAGAGGATGCGTGCACGGAAGACAAGCTCCAGCGCGCCATTGCTCTCGCGAGAGAAGTCATGGCCGTAGCCCGATCCGATGGCGACATCGCCAGCGCCCGAGAAGCGGAACGCCAGGGAGTCTTCCTGAGCCTCTCCATCCACCGTCCGTGCAGCAACCACGTCGTCGCTGAACGGAACCGCGTCGACCGGCGTGCCGTCGCGGTAGAGCTGCCAGGGCTGGCGGAATTCGCCGCGGACGAAGAACTCGCCCTTCGCAGCCGTTGCCGCATCGGTCAGGCCTGATTCCTCGCTCAGGATCACAGGCTCTGCGCTGTCGCCGTAGGAAAGACCGTAGCCCACGGGGAAGAGGGGGGTCTCATCGCCGCCCACATTGACCGTCGTTTGGGTCGCAAGCGCCGGCCATGAATAGCTGAGACGTCCGGTGAACTCGAAGCTGTCGTCGCTCCGGAAGATCATGTCGGAGACACCGCCGCCTTCCGAGCCCGGCAGCCACGCTGCGACGAATGCGGAGGAGTCGTTCATCTCCGGGTTGGTCCAGAGCGGACGACCCGAGAGGAAGACCGATACGACTGGCAGACCCCGGTCACGATAGGTCTGGAGGAGGCCTGTGTCGAAACCGTTTGGCTCGAAGTCGACATCCTGCCTGTCGCCTTGGAACTCGGCATACGGATCTTCGCCGTAGATCGCGACGACCGCGTCGGCCTCGCCATCGTAAGAGCCGTCAGCGGAGAAGATGAGCTCGCCGCCCGCGGCCTCGACCGCTTCTTCCATGGCATCGAGGATCGACTGTCCGTTCGGGAATTCCGAGTTCGGGTAGCCGCCGCCCTGCCAGCTCAGTGTCCAGCCGCCTGAGACCTTGGAGATGCTGTCGGCACCGTCGCCAACGACGAGGATCGTCTTGGAGGCATCAAGGGGAAGCGTCTGGTTCTCGTTTTTCATCAGGACGAGAGACTCGCGTACGGCGCGTCTTGCGACCTCGCGGTGTTCTGCCGATGCGAGAACGCTTTCGTCCCCTGCGTTCGGTCGTTCAGAGGGCCGGGGCTTGTCCATGATGCCAGACTGGACCTTCACCCGCAGGATACGGCGGACCGCATCGTCGAGGCGCTCCATGGGGATCGTGCCCTCCTGCACATGGCGCAGGGTGCTCTCATAGAGATAGCGCCAGCTGTCAGGCGCCATGTACATGTCGAGGCCGGCATTGAGCGACTGGGGGCAATCCTCGCTCGTGCAGCCCGGGATCAGCGCGTGACCGTTCCAGTCACCGATGACGAAGCCCTTAAAGTCCATCCGGCCTTTGAGAACGTCGGTGAGGAGCTCTTTCTGGCCGTGCATGCGCTGGCCCTGCCATGCGGAGAAGCTCGCCATGACGGTCTGAACGCCAGCCTGCACCGAAGTGACGTAGCCGGCATTGTGGATGTCGCGCAGTTCTTCTTCGCTGATGATGGCGTCGCCCTGGTCGATGCCGTCTTTCGTGCCGCCATCGCCGAGGAAGTGCTTCGCCGAAGAGATGACGTGGCCATCCCCCATGAACTCGTCCGAGCCGAACCGGCCCTGAAGGCCGATCACGATGCGGTCGCCATAGGATGCAACAATCGAGGGGTCTTCGGAGAAGCCCTCATAGGTGCGGCCCCAGCGGTCGTCCTGCGGGACGGCGAGGGTCGGTGCGAAGGTCCAGTCGTGGCCGGAGACGGTCAGCTCGCGTGCCGTGACCGCGGCGATCTCTTCGATCAAGTCAGGGTTGTTGGCAGCGCCGAGGCCAATATTATGCGGGAAGACGGTGGCGCCGCGCAGGTTCGCGTGGCCGTGGACAGCGTCGATGCCCCACATGATCGGGATGGCGACCTCGACGCCCTCGCCATCAACGGAGGCCTCCCAATAAGCGTCGGCAGCTGCGAGCCACGTCGCCGTATCAGCATAGGGGAGGGGACCAGGAGCCGAGTTGCCGCCGGAGAGAACGGATCCGAGGCGGTACTTCTTGACCTCCTCAGGAGTGATATCGCTTGAATCGGCCTGGATCACCTGACCGACTTTCTGCTCGAGGGTGAGCTTCGAGAGGAGCTCATCCACGCGGCGCTCAACCACTGGGTTCAGAGCCGGGGTCTCGACCTTCGGCCAGTTCTCTGGATTGATGACCGCTTCGGCGGGAGCCGGCGCTGCGCCCGTTTCGGCGACAGCGGTCGGTTCACCGGCGCTCGGAGCCGTAGCCTCTGGCGCATCACCGCCGCCGCAGGCCGCAAGACCTACGGTCAGGGCAATGAACGATGGGCCCATCCAGTTCGTACGTTTGATCATTTGAGTTCCCTTTCCCTGCGGCTGCGTTTCTCGGCTCGTCCTCTTGAGGCCACTTGAAAGCGCATGCGCTGCTTCTCTCTCGCGGTGTCGCGCCATCCCTGCACTAATCCCGGTCGGTGCTCTCACCAACTGTGGGGCACAGTGCCGGAAAATATTGACAACGATGACAATAAGCGTCTACGTGCCACATTTGACAACGTAGTCAACAGGGATGTCAGTCTCAGGACGTCGGGAGAAGAACGGTCTGCGCCTCCTCCTTCCCAAAGGC
This sequence comes from Parvularcula mediterranea, assembly GCF_013085255.1. Classification (GTDB taxonomy): domain Bacteria; phylum Pseudomonadota; class Alphaproteobacteria; order Caulobacterales; family Parvularculaceae; genus Parvularcula; species Parvularcula mediterranea. Next base: position 684,856 of record NZ_JABFCX010000002.1, on the reverse strand, counting down.
ATTCCTGCTCATGTCCGTTTCCGTGTTCCCGCAACTCCCTGCGGGCAGCACGATTGCTCCGTGCGGGAACCCTAGCACCCGCACGGAGCACCCCACGCTCTTCAGTCAGCCATGAAAAAGGCAGATGCCCTCAGGCGCTGCTGCCTGCCGTGAACGGGTTCGCGTCCTTGAGGCCGAAGCTTTTCTTCGAGGTCTCATAGTCGCCTGTCAGCAGCTCGTAGTGCAGGTGGATCGGCATGGGGTAGCCAGCCGTATTTCCCATCCTGCCAAGCGCCTGGCCATCTTTCACAGAACGTCCCGCTTTGATGCCTGAGCTGAACGACGCGAGGTGGGCGTAGCGCGTGTAGACGCCCTTGCCGTGGTCGAGGATCACGTAGTTGCCGAAGTCGTCGCGATATCCCGCCTCGACAATCTTGCCTGAAGCCGCCGCCATAACTGTCGATCCTGAGGGATGGTGGAAATCGACGCCGCGGTGGGTCTTACCGCTGCGCGGGCCATGGCCTGAGCTGATGCAGCCTTCTGAGACCGGGACGGTGCGGATCGCGACGCCATTGATGACCCGCCGCTCGGCAAGGCCCTGCACCACGAGATCGCTCCCGGCTCTTGGTGCGTTCGAGATGCTCATCCCCTTGCACAGCCTCACAAGGCTCATCGCGCCACTCTCTGCGACGGTCTTAGGAGCTGAGGGGTTGATTGCCGGGGTCACCTCAGGGCGCGTCACAACGATGGAGATATCCTCGGCACTGATTGAGGAGGGGAGCTCAGGCAGGTCGACGTCGAAGTCGAACGCTGCGGCTTCGTTGAGCCGCTCGCGAATGATGTCTTCTGAGTTTGCCCAAGCTCTCTGGCCACCGGAGACCGCCTGTCCCCAGACGATGTCGGTCTGATCGCGGACCACCTGTGGGACGCCAAACCGGTCGCCCAGGAGCCAGCCACCGGCGAAGAGCAGCATCAGGAAGGCGATCCTGACGAACTTGACGATGTCCCGCATGGCCCTGACCCCAACTGCGTACCGTTAATGATTCACGATCGCGACACAGTGAGTCAAGCTGCGCGCTGCGGCCCTGACCCCTGCAACCCAAGCAATCGACAAGCGCCCCATTGAAAAGAGCGTCTTTCCGCTCTAGGCGCTCCGCTTCCGCCGGGAGGGCCCGGCGCCATGGATCACACGCGCCTGCATGAACGGGCACCGGAACGGAAACGAGATGCAAGTCACCGAGACCAAGAACGAAGGCCTGAGCCGCGAATATAACGTCGTCATCCCGCAGGCTCACCTTTCGGAGCGGCTCAACGCCAAGCTCGAAGAGATCAAGCCGCAGGTTCACCTGAAAGGCTTCCGCCCAGGCAAGGCGCCGACCAGCTTCCTCAAGAAGCTTTACGGCAAGAACCTCATGGGCGAGCTGATCCAGGAAGAGATGCAGGCGGCCCAGGCCGAAGCGCTCAAGGACGTCCAGCCTGCGATGCAGCCGCATCCGCACATGAAGGACGGCCTCCTCGACGAGGTTGTCGACGGCAAGGCCGACCTCGAATACCACATGCACGTCGAAGTGCTTCCTGAGATCGAGCCCCAGGGCCTCGACGCCATCAAGCTCGAGAAGATGGTTGCCGAGATCGCCGACGAGGAGATCGAGGAAGAGCTCAAGCAGCTCGCTGACCAGAACAAGACGTACAAGGATCTTCCGAAGAACCGGAACGTCAAGGACGGCCACAAGGTCACGATCGACTTCAAGGGCAAGGTCGACGGCGAGTACTTCGAAGGCGGCTCGGGCGAGGCCGCCGAGCTGGTGATCGGCTCCGGCCAGTTCATCCCTGGCTTCGAAGAGCAACTTGTCGGCGCCAAGAAGGACGAAGAGAAGGTCATCACCGTGACCTTCCCTGAGGACTACCAGGCCGCGCACCTCGCAGGCAAAGAGGCTGAGTTCGAAGTCACGATCAAAGCCAACCAAGAGCCGCAGGACGCGGAGATCAACGACGATCTCGCCAAGCAGCTCGGCATGGACGACCTCGATGCGCTGAAAGCCCGCGTCAAAGAGATGATCCAGGGCCGCTACGACAGCCAGTCCCGCCTCCACATGAAGCGTGAGCTCCTCGACTATCTCGACGAGAAGCACGACTTCGATCTGCCCCCAGGCATGGTGAAGGCCGAGTTCGAGCAGATCTGGCAACAGGTCCAGTCGGCCGAGCTCGACGAAGAGGACAAGGAAAAGTCGGAAGACGACCTCAAGGCTGACTACGAGAAGATCGCCGCGCGCCGCGTGCGACTCGGTCTCCTCCTCGCCGAGATCGGCAAGGAATCAAACGTCGATGTCCCGCAGGACGAGCTGACCCGCTCGATCCAGATGCAGGCCATGCAGATGGGCATGCAGCCTCAGCAGCTCTTCCAGATGATCCAGGAGCGCCCTGAACTGCTCGCTCAGTTCCGTGCACCGCTCTTCGAAGAGAAGGTCGTCGATCACCTCATTGAGAAAGCCGACGTCACCGAGAAAACGGTGTCCAAGGACGAACTCATGGCGGAGCCGGGCGACGAGTAAGCCCTCCGTCATCGGAACAATGAAAGGCGCTGGGCGGGAACGTCCGGCGCCTTTTCTCTAAGGAGCGCCCAAAATGCTGGTCCGCCGTATCCTGCGCCATTGGAAGACGCAGAACTGGCTCGGCGTTGGCCTCGACCTTCTCGTCGTCATCGCAGGTATCCTCATTGGCCTGCGGATCGACGCATGGCGCGACGAGGTGCAGAACCGCGAAGACGAGACGGAATATCTCGCAAGGCTTCTCGAAGACGCAGAGGCCAATCACGGCGCCCTCAAGGAAGTGCTCGAGCGCATGTGGTACAGGCGGGACCAGGGCAGGAAGGCGCTGGAGCGCCTCCTTTCGGGAGAGGCGCTGACCCCCGAGGAGCGCAAGCGCACGGTCGATGCGCTGGTGCAGTCAGGCGACCTGCCAAGGCCCGCGGTCCTCACGGGGACCTATGACGAACTCATCTCGACGGGCCGTATGCCGATTATCCGCGATCAGGAGCTGCGGGGCCTTCTCCAGCGCCAGATGGCGACCCACGAACAGGTCGCGGCGCGGGCGGACGCGCTGAGGTCAGCGCTCCTCGGTGCGCAGCCCTTTTCGGACCAGCACGCGATCCTCGCAGGCGAAGCGAACGGCGAGGGGATCGCGCTCGGGAAGAGCTACGACCTCGAAGGCCTGAGATCGGACAATCGCGCCCTCGTGGCCTTCTTCAACCAGATCGAACTCTCCGAAGACTTCTCCGTCGAGCGCGAGGCCGAAATGCTCGCCGTACGGAACGTTCGTGAGCATCTGAGATGCCTCCTCGACCGCCCCGAGTGCGAGGGCCGGAAAGGCGGCCTCCAGCAGCTGACAGAAGACAAGGCGGGAGAAGGCGGCGCCGAGCGCTAGTTTTTCGGTCTCGCTGTCAGCCGTCGGCCGGTTGTAAGTGCAAGACCGCTGAGAAGAAGGAGCGCGGCTCCTGGTGCCGGAATCGGCGTCTCAGGCCGAAACTCCACCCGATACACCGCATCACCGGCGTTCGCGAACGGAAGTAGTCCGATGCTCAGCGAATTGGCGAAATCGAAGTCCGATGGAGAATAAACGAAGGTCTGACCGATCGGAACGATCTGGAGAGGTGGCCCGAAAGCCGGGAAGGTGATTGCCAGCGAGCTGACGTTGTTGAAGGCCTGCGCCGTGCCAGTGACGTAAGTGATAGCAATTTCAAGGGAGCCGTCCGTCGTGAACGCAAAAAAGTCAAATTCATCGATGACCGGCTGCGTCCCGGTAGGGCCCGCTGAGAGAGATCCGACGATCACGGACCCTGGTTCTGTGATCGAACCGAGGTCGGTACCTGGCGGAAGTCTGGCCAAGTCACCATCGATCGCTTCGTCCCAGATAGTTGCCGCACTAGCCGAAGCGAAAGATGACAGCGCCAGGCTGACGAAAGAAGAAAAAGTCCTGTAAAACATATTCATAACTCCCCGTCCTCTTTACTCTACAGAGAGTTTCAGGCGTGGCAATCACTCATACTGCGACCGCCATATTGTCGATCAGCCGCGTACGCCCCAGCATGACCGCAGCGAAAAGCCTTGCAGTCGCGATTTCGTCCTTGCGGAGGACGCGGTCGGGCATGGGGGCGAGGTCGTCCGATGAGCGTAGCTCGAAATAGTCGACGGGGCGAAGGCCCACCTGATCCATTTCCTGCATGCCCTGGATGAGGGCAGCTTCGACGGGGACAGAGCCCCTGATCCGCTCACAGACCTTGCGCATGATCTGGTTGAGCTCACCGGCGATCCTCCGCTCAGGCGGCGTGAGGTAGCGGTTGCGCGAGGACATGGCGAGACCGTCATCCTCACGGATGATCGGTGCGCCAACGATCTTCACGCCGAGGTCGAGATCCTGAACGAGGCGGCGGATCACAAGGAGCTGCTGATAGTCCTTCTCGCCAAAGACCGCGACGTCAGGCTTCACCCGCATGAAGAGCTTGGTGACGACCGTGGCGATCCCCCCGAAGAAGGCAGGACGCGAGGCGCCGTCGAGAGGCCGCGCCACCGGGCCGACATCGACGAGTGTCGCATAGCCCTCAGGATACATCCCCTCGGCGCTCGGGATATAGACAAGATCGACCCCTGCTGCCTCGAACTTGGCGAGGTCGTCCTCCTCGGTCCGGGGGTAGTTGGCGAGGTCCTCAGTGGGTCCGAACTGTTTGGGGTTGATGAAAAGTGACGCACACACACGTTCCGCGTGTGCCTTGGCCACGTGGACGAGGGACAAATGCCCATCGTGAAGCGCCCCCATGGTCGGTACGAAGCCCCGCGACCTTCCGTGAAACTTCTGTGACGACAGAATTTTGTCCAGCTCGGCTCGGCCGCGGGCTACCTGCATCGACAATTTGGCCTTTTTCTTATCCGCGAACCACCGCACACGTATTGCGCGCGTGTTCGGTAACTTTTCGTCAACCCCGATGGGAAACGCTGGGTCGCATGTCAAAGCCTGCTTCGAAGTTCAAGCTCTTGCTGCTTTCGGTGCTTCTCGCGCCGGGGATGGCGGCTGCGCAATCGCTCGATTCCGTGCGCGATCCGCTGCGGCTCGAGCCGAAGGCACCGGCCCCCGCGCCCGAGCCTGCGGAGGAGCTGGAGGCAGCCGTAGAGGACGAAGAGTTCGAGGAAGAGGCTGCGCTGGACGAGGAGGGCGAGGGCGCCATGGTGCACCTTGCATCCTACTACTCCGAGAGTGCCGCGCTGCGTGGATGGGAGATCCTCGCCAGCCGCCATCCGGAGGAGCTTGACCCTAGGACGCCGCTCCTGCGGGAAGTCGACCTTGGCGAGCGGGGCATTTTCATCAGGCTCTATGCGGGGCCGTTGCCCGGCGAGAGCGAAGCCTTTGACCTATGTTCCGCGTTGAGGGGCGCGGGTGCCTATTGCGTTCCGGCAAGTGCTGCCGGCGATTTCCTCACCTCTGATTTCGGAACCCGCGGATGAACAGAGAAACCGACACCCACGTCATTCTCATCGGCAATGAGAAGGGCGGCTCCGGCAAGACCACCGTCGCCATGCACACCGTCGTGGCGCTTCTTCGCGCAGGATACTCCGTAGGCGTCCTCGATATCGATGTGCGTCAGAAGAGCCTCGCGCGCTATCTCGAGAACCGCGCCCAGTGGGGCGTGGCTCAGGGCCTCACGGCCGAAGAGCTTCCGATGCCGAAGTTCCTGCCGCTCCAGAACTCCGAGCATGACAGCCACGAGAAGCGCATTCAGGACGATGACGACCGGCTGCGGCGAACGCTCGCAGCTTTCGCCGACTGCGACTTCCTCGTCATCGATAGCCCAGGCGCGGACACCCATCTCAGCCGCTCGGCCCACTGCTATGCCGATACGATCGTGACACCGCTGAACGACAGCTTCGTCGATTTCGACCTCCTCGCGCGAGTGAACCCGGCGACGGGTGAGATCATCGGCCCCTCGCTCTACGCAGAGACCGTCTGGCGGGCGCGCCAGATGCGGGCCAAGTCGGGGGTCATCGGCGGCATCGACTGGGTGGTCCTCAGGAATCGCCTTCAGGCGACCAACGCCAAGAACAAGGCGGCGATGGCGGCGAAGCTTCAGGACCTTTCGTCCCGCATCCAGTTCCGTCAGGCCCGGGGCTTCGGTGAACGCGTCATCTACCGGGAGCTTTTTAGCTATGGCATGACGCTCCTCGATCTCGGGTGCAAAGGCAGCCCGCGGAAACTTTCCTCGATGAGCCACATCGCGGCACGCCAGGAGCTCAGGAGCTATCTCTCGTTCCTCAAGCTGCCCCAGCTGGCGGCACCCGAAGCACCTGCAGAGCCCGCGAAACCTGCGGTAGCGGAGAGCATCGCAGCCGCGTAGGGAGAAGGCATGGTCCTTTTTTGCCTTGCGGCTCTCCTTGTTCTTTACGGTGTGGTCGAGAAGCGTTTCGCCCCTTCGGTGGCCTTGCGCCGTCGGCTGATGCTGATCGGTGCCACCACGGCCGTCATCGTCTTCACGCTGGGCCTCATCCGGCTGGCGCCCCTCGCGGCACTCGCGACGGTGATCGGTGTCGGCGTTGCGGCGAGCCAGCTCATGCAGGAGGTCGGCAGGCGAGGGGACTTCGAAGACGATCTCGGTGAGCCGGCAGGCGCTCCGCCGCCGCCTCCCGGTAAAGGCATGGGCCGCGACGAGGCGATGGCTGTCCTCGGCCTCGAAGGCGAACCTGACCGCGAGGCGATCGTCGCCGCGCACAAGCGGATGATCATGCGCGCCCACCCCGACCAGGGCGGCAGCGACTACCTTGCCGCCAAGGTCAACGAGGCGAAGGGCATCCTGCTGCCGAAGAACTGACTCCCGTGCTTGCCCCGCCTCTTTGTCCGTGCGACGGAGGGGCGTGAAACAAAGGGAGAACATCATGGGTCCGAGTGACAAGCTGCGCGAAGTCGCCACCACGCTGGTTGATGGCTGCCGCAAAGGAACGGCCAGCCAGAACCTTGAGAAGCTCTATGCCAAAGACGCTGTCTCGGTCGAAGCCTACGCCAACCCTGACATGAAGATGGACCGGGAGGCCAACGGTCGTGACGCCATCAAGGGTAAGCACGAATGGTGGGAGTCGATGTTCGAAGAGCAGATCGGCGCCATCCCGCCAGAGCAGGCCGTTCAGGGGCCTTACTACCACGGCGATGAGGCGTTCAGCGTCCATTTCCAGATGAAGGTGAAGAACAAGCAGTCCGGGGAAATCACCGAAGGGACGGAAATCGCGACCTATCACGTCAAGGACGGGAAGATCGTCCGCGAGGAATTCTTCTATCCGATGTAAAATCGCCCTTCATGGTTCAGGGCTTATTGCGTCAGAAGAGCGGGGGCCGTAAGGCCCCCAGACGGCCTTAGGGGTATAGCTCAGTTGGTAGAGCATCGGTCTCCAAAACCGAGGGTCGCGGGTTCAAGTCCTGCTGCCCCTGCCAGGCCCTCCGTTTCGCAAGAATGAGGAGCGCCTGTGGCCTCTGAAGAAGACGTCCTCCTTCGTGAGGTCGATGAAGATCTCTCCCGGGACCAAACTTTTGACCGCCTCCGCAAGTACCGCACGCCGCTGATTGCTGGCGCGGTGCTCGTCCTTGGCGGTGTGGCAGGCAATGAGATCTGGTCGACCTCGAAAGAGAACGCCGTGTCTTCTGCGGCGCAGGCCTATGTGCCGCTCAGCTTCGGCGCCGAGGGCGAAGTGCCCGCTGGCGAACTGACCAATTTCGCGAATGAGACCGGCGGGGGGTATGCTGTCCTCGCTTCGCTCCGCGCGGCGGCACAGCTCGGCGCCGAGGGTGACCTCGAGCGCGCCGAGGAGCTCTACGCAAAGGTCTATGAGGATGACGGCCTCTCCGCGCCGCTCCGCGACCTGGCCCGTCTTCGCGCTGCCTATCTCCTGTTCGACAACAAGACGAACCGTGCCGCAGACATCGCTGCGCAGGTCGAGAGCGAGGCTTTCCGCTTCCACGCAGAAGAGCTCACCTCCGCCGCAGCGCTCAAGAACGGCCAGTATGCCGCTGCCCGGGCCGGGTTCCGCGCACTCTCCGCGCAGGACGGTGTCCCGCCGAGCCTTCAGCAGCGCGCGGACCTCTATGCCGCGGTCGCGGATGCTGCTGCCAACGGCTCCCAGCTGACCCCGCCAGAGAGCACCCAGTCCTTTATTGAACGGCTCGGTGAGCAGCTCGGCACGTCCGGAGCGAGCGTCACCGACGCTCCCGCGCTCCCCGAACTTCCCGAACTTGGCGCCCTGGCTGAGCAGGCCGCAGCCGCTGAAGCAGCTGCAGTCGCCGCCGCTGAGGATGCTGCCGAAGGCGCAGAAGAAGAAACCGAAGAAGGTGAGCAACCGTGAGGGGTCTCCACTGGCTCGCCGCCTCGTCCTTCGTTTTCCTCGCCGCTTGCGGCAGCTACACGGGCGACAAGGACAAGGGTGACTTCTCCGACGCCGTTGCGATCCTGAACCCTGAAGACCAGGTCCTCCCGGATCCTGAGTTCGCAGGGCAGCCCGTCGCGATCCCTCCGGCCACAGAAAATATGGTCTGGCCACAGGTCGCAGGCGGTCCGAGCCACGCGATCGGTCACGTCGCGGCACCCTTCACGCTCGAGCGCCAATGGCGCACGGCTGCCTACAGTCGCAAGGCGCGCGGTGCCCCGGTTACCTCCGCGCCTGCGGTGAGCGAGACCAGCCTCTTCGTCATCGACGCCATCGGTTCGGTGGTCGCGATCGACATCGCCACCGGCGATGAAACGTGGCGGACGACCCTGACCCCTGATGTGCGCGACGAGAATGTCCGTGCATGGAATATCTTTGCCAAGATCGATCCGAAAGATCTCGGCTTCGGCGGCGGTGTGGCCCTGGCGAACGGCCGGGTCTTCGTGACCAGCGGCTTCGGCTTCGTGGCCGCGCTCGATGCGGGCACGGGCGAGCTTCTCTGGCAGATCGACACGCCGAGCCCCACGCGGAATCCGCCAACGGTTGCCAATGGCCTCGTGATCGCGGTGACGATCTCGAACCAGGTCATCGCTTACGATCAGCAGACCGGCGATGAAGTCTGGAGCTATGAGAGCTTTGAGGAGTCCGCACGGTTCCTCGCCTCGGCCGCCCCTGCCGTCGAAGGCGAAAGCGTCGTCGTGCCTTTCTCCTCCGGTGAGATCGTCTCCCTCAGCCGCACCAACGGCCGTGTCCTGTGGCAGGCCGTGATCGCAAGGACCTCGCGCCTCAACGCCCTTTCGACCTTCGGCGATATCGCAGGCAGCCCGGTGATCGACCGAGGCGCTGTCTTCACCGTCAGCCAAGCCGGACAGATGGCCGGCATTGATCTGCGTACGGGCAATGTTGCGTGGGAGCAGCCTGTGGGTGGCCAGAACCTGCCCTGGGTCGCAGGAGAGACGATCTACGTTCTTTCGAACCGCGGCAGCCTGACGGCGCTCAACCGCGTCGATGGCCGCGTTCGGTGGACGGCGGAGCTGCCGCTCTGGCGGAACCCCGACAAGCGCAAGAAGCGCAGGACCTGGTCGGGCCCCGTGCTTGCTGGCGGCAAGCTCTATCTCTCGGGTTCCGAGCGTGAGCTTGTGGCCGTCGATCCCCAGAATGGCGAGATCATCGATGAGTACCGCCTGAAGGAAGGCTCGACCCAGCCGCCAGTGGTGGCGCAGGGCATGCTGTTCGTCATTACCGATGACGGCTTCATCGAGGCCTTCGGCGCAGCACCTTTCGAACTTCAGTAAACGGATCAGCCGGGCAGGCTGATCTGGGCGCGGAGGCCTCCGTCTGGCGCATCGCCAAGGGTGAGGCGCCCGCCGTGGCTCCTGACGATGTCCTGCACGATTGCCAGACCGAGGCCCGTGCCTGGCGTAGAGCGCGCCTGATCCAGCCGCTCGAAGGGCTGGAGCGCCCGCTCACGATCCGTTTCCGCGATGCCGGGCCCATCATCTTCGATGGTCAGCACCACATTGTCGCCCGCACGGTGCCCGGATAGCGTCACCTTCTCCCCGAACTTGAAGCCGTTGGAGCAGAGGTTCTCGAGCGCCCGCTTGAGGCTCACGCGCCCTGCGTGGACGGAGAGATCCTCCTCAATCTTGGCGGTGAGGTCGTGGCCGAGTCGGCCATGTTCCGCGATCAGCTCGTTCGCCAGCTCTTGCATGTCGACGATCTCGCGATCCGCGTCCTGACTGTCCCGGACAAAGTCGAGATAGGCTTCGAGCATCCGCTCCATCTCCCGCGCATCGGCATCGAGGGCGGTCTTGTCTTCGCTATCGGGCAGCATCGCGATGCCGAGCTTCATGCGGGTGAGGGGGGTGCGCAGGTCATGGCTGACCCCGGCCAGCATCTCAGTCCTTTGGAGGAGGTAACGCTTGATCCGTGCACGCATGGCCATGAAGGCCTGACCTGCCTTCCTGACTTCGCGCGCGCCGGTGGGCCTGAACTCAGGCATGTCATCACCCCGGCCGAAGGCCTCCGCAGCGGCTGCGAGCCTCGTGATGGAGCGCACCTGATTGCGCATGAACTGGACGGCGACATAGCCGAGGAGCCCGGTGGTCGCGATCATCCAGAGGACGAAGAGGTGCCCGTTCTGGGCGCTCACCTGATCGCGCGGGGTGACGAAAACCATATAGCCTTCATCGAGCTGCACGCGGACTTCGACTTCCTCCGCATACCCTCTCGTGTTGATCCAGACCGGTTCCTCGATCGCGCGCTCGAGCTCCATCTCGAGGGTCCTGTTGGGCGGGGAGAAAAAGGAGAGTTTATCCGTCGCCGGAATGGTCTCCCCCGGTGCCCATCGCATGAAGAGCTGCAGGTCCTCCCGCGCCATCCGGGTGACATCGGCGCGGGTAAAGCCTTCGGGCGGCTCCTTCCAGAGGTTCAGGATATGCGCCATCTCGCTCGCCGACTGACGGGCGAGGGCGCCGGTCACTTCCTCCCAGTGGCGGTTGAAGAAGATGAAGGTCACCACCGACTGCATCATGAAGATGGGCAGCACGACGATCAGGACCGTCCGTCCCCAGAGACTTTTGGGAGCAATACGGCGGAGCATTTTTCGCCGCTAGTCCGTCATCAAGGCGTAGCCGATGCCGCGCACCGTCTTGAGGTGCTGGGGCGTACGCGGATCATCCTCGATCTTCCGGCGAAGGCGCGTCACCTGAACATCAATCGAGCGGTCGAAGACCCCGAGCTCTTTCTGCGCGAGCACCGTCCTCGGGATCGGTGCGCCAGGCTTGGCCGCGAGCGTGCGGAGAAGGTGAAGCTCCGCATCGGTCAGCTTCACGCGCTCCTCGCCGCGGGTCAGCTCACCCCGGCCTGGATCGAACGCGAAGGGACCGAAACGGATGACATCATCCTTGGGCGGCAGGGCCGAACGCTGGAGGAGGCCCTGAAGCCGCAGCACCAGCTCACGCGGTTCGAATGGCTTCGGCAGGTAATCGCTGGCGCCTGATTCGAGGCCTGCGATCCTGTCCTGAGGCTCACCCCGCGCGGTCAGCAGGATGATCGGCACGGCCGATCCGGCCCGCACACGCCTCGTCATGGAAAGACCGTCTTCGCCCGGCATCATCACGTCGATGACCAGCGCGTCAAAGCTGATGGTCTTCATCAGCGCATCGGCCTTGTCAGCGCTTTCGACGGCAGAGGCGAGGAAGCCATTCTCCCGCAGGTAACGGGCAAGGAGCTGCCGAATCCGCTCGTCATCGTCGATAACGAGGATATGCGGCGTGTCCGAACCAGCGAGGGTGTCGTTACGGGAGCTCATGGGGCCCTTTAGAACAGTTTCTGGCCTCGGCCCAAGAAGAAGAGCCAGCGTCCCTGATCACGAGCCGAGCATCGCCTTTAACGTCTCATGCTCCTGAAGGCTCACCCCGTGGGAGGAGATCTCGGCATCGCCGAGGGTCACAATGATCGTCCGCTCCATCGCACCGAGGGTCTGGCTCAGCGAATCGCGCAGGTCGTCGGCGCTCTTCGGCGAGACAATCATATACGCCGAACCGCTGAGCGGCCGTGCCTCGGGCAGGGCAGCGAACAGCTGGGAGTTGGCCTTGGCGGCTGCGTCGTCGCTGCCGAAGATGGCGAGGTGGACGGCCCCAGTCTGGGGCTGCGCTTCGGCAACGGCACCTTCACCGCGGAAGAAGGCCCTCAGTTCGGAATATTGGAGTGCGGGACGGAAGTCGCGGCTCCCTGCCGGGGCCACCATGGAGTGATAGGCGAGGCGCTTCTGGCCAACGAAGTCTTTGAGCTGGTCGGTGGAGTAGGGACCGTAGATCCGCTCGCCGACATTCATGCACCAGTTCTCGGTCGCCATCCTTCTCTCCAGTCAGGCCTTGTAGCGCGGCGGCGGGAAGCTGATGCCGATGCCTTCGGCATGGT
>NZ_JABFCX010000002.1:0-667500 GCF_013085255.1 Parvularcula mediterranea | reverse complement strand
GATGTCCGAATGGGGAAACCCACCTTTGACTTCTTATTCATTGCCGCCGCTTGGCGGCAGTAATGACTAAGAGGTCTGAAAGGGATCTTTTACCTGAATACATAGGGTTTAAGAGGCGAACTCGGAGAACTGAAACATCTCAGTACCCGAAGGAAAGGAAATCAACAGAGACTCCCCTAGTAGTGGCGAGCGAACGGGGACCAGGCCTAGCTTTGAAATAACTGGAAGCGATTGGAAAACGCGCCATAGAGGGTGATAGCCCCGTACAGGTTAAATGAAGAGCTGTTAGAGTAGGGCGGGACACGTGAAATCCTGTCTGAACATGGGGGGACCATCCTCCAAGCCTAAGTACTCGTATCTGACCGATAGTGAACAAGTACCGTGAGGGAAAGGTGAAAAGCACCCCTATAAGGGGAGTGAAACAGAACCTGAAATCGGACGCCTACAAGCAGTCGGAGCATCTTTGGATGTGACGGCGTACCTTTTGTATAATGGGTCAGCGACTTAGTCTCTCTAGCAGCTTAAGCCGATAGGTGTAGGCACAGCGAAAGCGAGTCTTAATAGGGCGTTCGTTAGAGGGATTAGACCCGAAACCCGGTGATCTAGATATGAGCAGGCTGAAGGTGAGGTAACACTCACTGAAGGGCCGAACCCACACCTGTTGAAAAAGGTCGGGATGACTTGTGTCTAGGGGTGAAAGGCCAATCAAACCGGGAGATAGCTGGTTCTCCGCGAAATCTATTTAGGTAGAGCGTCTGGTATTACCCTCGGGGGTAGAGCACTGGATGGGCTATGGGGGCTCACCGCCTTACTGATCCTAACCAAACTCCGAATACCGAGGAGTAGAGCCAGGCAGACACACTGCGAATGCTAACGTCCGTAGTGGAGAGGGAAACAACCCTGATCGACAGCTAAGGTCCCTAAGTCATAGCTAAGTGGGAAAGCATGTAGGAATCCCAAAACAACCAGGAGGTTGGCTTAGAAGCAGCCATCCTTTAAAGAAAGCGTAACAGCTCACTGGTCTAAATAAGGGTTCCCGCGGCGAAAATGTAACGGGTCTTAAGCTATGCACCGAAGCTTCGAGCTGAAAAGCGGTAGCGGAGCGTTCTGTGAGCAGGTAACTACCTGCATTCACTTGGGCGCTCTTCATGAATGGTGCGAAACATCATCTCTATTATTGGTGTTTTGTTCCGGTCGACGAAAGAGCGACCAGTTGAATGTAGGTAGTCACCTTCTGTGAAGCCGGCGCGTGAGCGATCCGGTGGAGAGATCAGAAGCGAGAATGCTGACACGAGTAGCGATAAGGAGTGTGAGAGACACTCCCGCCGAAAGTCCAAGGGTTCCTGCGTAAAGCTAATCTGCGCAGGGTGAGCCGGTCCCTAAGGCGAGGCCGAGAGGCGTAGTCGATGGGAATCAGGTTAATATTCCTGAGCCGGATGGATGTGTGACGGATCTGAGAGCTCGTCGTCCTTATTGGATTGGGCGGCGTTGGTAAGGGTCCCTGGAAATAGCCTCCATCATATACGACCGTACCCTAAACCGACACAGGTGGACTGGTAGAGCATACCAAGGCGCTTGAGAGAACTGCGTTGAAGGAACTCGGCAAATTACTCCCGTAAGTTCGCGAGAAGGGAGCCTCATCACGCAGATGAGGGGCACAGACCAGGGGGTGGCGACTGTTTACTAAAAACATAGGGCTCTGCGAAGTCGAAAGACGACGTATAGGGTCTGACGCCTGCCCGGTGCCGGAAGGTTAAGAGGAGGTGTGCAAGCACCGAATTGAAGCCCCGGTAAACGGCGGCCGTAACTATAACGGTCCTAAGGTAGCGAAATTCCTTGTCGGGTAAGTTCCGACCTGCACGAATGGCGTAACGACTTCCCCACTGTCTCCAACGCAGACTCAGCGAAACTGAATTCTCCGTGAAGATGCGGAGTACCCGCGGTCAGACGGAAAGACCCCGTGCACCTTGACTACAACTTCGCAGTGGCATGAGCGACAGCATGTGTAGCATAGGCGGGAGGCTTTGAAGCAGTAGCGCCAGTTATTGTGGAGCCACCATTGAAATACCGCCCTTGCTTTCGTTTATGTCTAACCGCGGTCCGTTATCCGGATCCGGGACCCTGCGTGGCGGGTAGTTTGACTGGGGCGGTCGCCTCCTAAATTGTAACGGAGGCGCGCGAAGGTTGGCTCAGAGCGGTCGGAAATCGCTCGTTGAGTGCAATGGCATAAGCCAGCCTGACTGCGAGACTGACAAGTCGAGCAGAGTCGAAAGACGGCCATAGTGATCCGGTGGTCCCGCATGGAAGGGCCATCGCTCAACGGATAAAAGGTACGCCGGGGATAACAGGCTGATGATGCCCAAGAGTCCATATCGACGGCATTGTTTGGCACCTCGATGTCGGCTCATCGCATCCTGGGGCTGGAGCAGGTCCCAAGGGTATGGCTGTTCGCCATTTAAAGCGGTACGTGAGCTGGGTTTAGAACGTCGTGAGACAGTTCGGTCCCTATCTGCCGTGGGAGTAGGAAATTTGAGAGGAGCTGCCCTTAGTACGAGAGGACCGGGGTGGACGTACCTCTGGTGGACCAGTTGTCGCGCCAGCGGCACAGCTGGGTAGCTATGTACGGAACGGATAACCGCTGAAAGCATCTAAGCGGGAAGCCGCCCTCGATACTAGATTTCCCTGAGAACCGTGGAAGACCACCACGTTGATAGGCCAGGTGTGGAAGTGCAGCGATGCATGGAGCTGACTGGTACTAATTGTTCGATCGGCTTGATCGTTTCCCATGCCAATTTGGCATGGACAGTGCCCATGCGCGGCGAACGGTCCGCGCAATGGTTCGTGGACAGACACAGACTCTCGCAAGCAGATATTCGTTCTGCCGGCCTGGTGATTATTGCGCAGGGCCCCCACCCGATCCCATCTCGAACTCGGTCGTTAAATCCTGCAGCGCCGATGGTACTCCGGCTTAAGCCGTGGGAGAGTAGGTCGTCGCCAGGCCTGTCGAGTGAATATTTGCTTCCTTTACGATGATGATCGGCTTCTGCTGCGTCTCTCAGGAGAGAGGCACGCCGCAACGCAGTTGCTGCGGGATGGAGCAGCCCGGTAGCTCGTCAGGCTCATAACCTGAAGGTCGTAGGTTCAAATCCTACTCCCGCACCCAATGATTAGCCCCGCCTCGCGCGGGGCTTTTTGCGTTCGGGCTTGCGGTTGGGCTCCGCCCGCATCCACCGCTCTCCAATCGCTGGATCAGCCGAGAAAAAGCATCTGGGCTTTCGATGTCACCTGACACGAGGCCTTCCGCACGCTGAGGCTATCACGATACGCAAGACGAAACCGACGTCACCTGCCGCCTAGGTTCGTTTTGGAGATGTATCGCCATGAGTTTGCGCCGACTTGCTTCGACCCTCGCAGCGCTTGCGCTGCTCGTGGTCATTGCTGCTTGTGGTGATCGAAAAGAGCCAGACGCTCTAAAACCGGAGATCACGCGCACGAGCGTCACGCTTCGGGGTGACGACGGCCGCCGTCTTAGGCTCACTGCCTACGGCGAAGCGATCCTCCGGGTGCAGATTGCGGAGCGTGACGAAGAGTTCCTGCCTGACGGCCACTATCAGATGGTGGTCTCCCATGACTGGGATGGAGAACTCACCCTCATGGAAGACATGGATCATGCGTATATCTTCGCAACGTCGCAGGTCGAAGCGCGGATTTCGAAGGACAGCCTCGAAGCGGCCTTCTTCCGACCGAACGACCCCGTCCCGCTGCTTGCCGAGGCCGGGCCGCTCTCGTGGTCAGAAGGCAAGATCGAGGTCCAATTCGTGCCTGCTGAAACGGAGCGCTTCACAGGCCTAGGTCACGGCTTTTACGGTCGGTCGCCGTCGATTGACCTCAAGGGCCAGAAAATCCGCCGCAATTATGGCTCGGAGCAAATCGAGCAGGCTCCTCTCATCGTCCCCTTTTTCATGTCGAGCAAAGGCTATGGGCTCTTCCTCAACAGCATGCTTCCCAACGAATTCCGCTTCGGGTTCGAAGGAGAATTCAGCATAGAGATCGAAGATCCGAACGATCGTGGGCAGATGGATTACTTCTTCATCGCGGGGCCGGACGTTCCTGCGATGCTGGACAATTACACCCAACTGACAGGCAGGCCGCGCCTCCCGATGAAATCGGTGTTCGGACTGCAGCTCTCGGACAAGGGGCATGATCACACCAGCGACACCCCGTCTGATGAGGATTGGTGGAAGAAGAAGATCGAGCAGCACCGCGCCGCAGGCTATCCGCTCGACCATGTGGTGAATGATAACCGCTGGCGCGCAGCGGGCGGTAAGCGCTGCGAATCGAAGCTGGCCTGGGACAGTGGCCGCTACCCTGATCCTGCGTCCTACAAAGCATGGCTCGACGCGCAGGGCCTGACCCTCACGCTCGACTTCAACCGCTGCATCGCAAAGTACACGGACGGATGGGAGCCGGCATTCAACCTTCCCGATCCGGGCAGCGTCGACTTCGCTGATAGTGCGCCCGATCTCACCAACCCCGACTTCAGGCGCTGGTTTTGGTCCGCGTTCCACGACAACGCGCTCGATCCGTCGTTGGGCTTCCCTGGCGATGCCCTTTGGATTGACGAGTTTGATGAGCAGGGTGCCGCGCCAAAGGGACAAGTCCTCCACAATGGCGCGACCTCTGGGGAGATGCGGAACTACTGGTTCTTCCTCATTGCCCAGGCGCTGGTTGCCGAGGGTTGGGACAAGGCGGAGCTTGAGAGCCGGCCGTTCGTCTGGGTGCGCGGCATGACGGCTGGCGCGCAGCGATACGCGACGCTCTGGAGCGGGGACATCTATCCGAACTATGACGATATGAAGGGCCAGGTCCGCGCTATGCAGCTCGCCGGGCTGTCGGGTTTTCCCTTCTGGGGCCACGACGCTGGGGGCTTTTTCGATTGGAACGAGGGCGTGGGCCCTGATGAGCAGCTTTACCAGCAATGGGGCATGGCGCTCGGTGCGTTCTCGCCCATCTGGAAGCCGCATGGAATGGGCCAGTCGCGTTGGCCGCTCGATCGCTCGGACGAATCGCAGGCAGCGGCAGCGAAGTTTTCGCGCCTTCGCTACGCACTGATGCCTTACACCTACACGTTCGCGCACGTCGCTGCGGAGACGGGGACGCCGATCATCAGGCCGATGATGTTCGATGACCTTTCGAGCAACGAGGCGTGGGCACGAGACCTCCAGTTCATGTTCGGAGACAGCCTGTTAGTCGCGCCGCAGACCGACGATAGCGGGACGGTCGAGGTCTGGCTGCCCGAAGGAAGCTGGTTCGACTTTTTCACGGGGGAACGTCGCGCCGGGGGGCAGGTCCTAAAGATCAATGTGGCGCCCTCTGACCTGCCGGTGTTCGTGAAGGCCGGAAGCATCATCCCCACGCGGGATCCTGCGGCCAGTACGGCGTTTCTCGACAAGTCCCACCTCGAGCTGACCGTCTATGCCGGTAGGGATGGCGCCTTCACTCTGGTGGAGGATGACGACCGGACGGAGGCCTATAGGGATGGCGCGCGCCGGCTCACGACCGTCGATTTCGATGATGCTGCCAAGACCTTGTCCATCGTCGCAGACGGGACCTTCGAAGGGGCCAACCTTCAGCGGCGCTACACGATCTGCTTCGTCGGCGTCGGCGAAGCGGCGCGCGTCTTCGTCGACGGGGAGGAGATGCCGGCAAGCTTTGAAGACGGGGTGCTCGAAGTCTCCGTTCCGATGCGGCGGGTGGACAAGCCGCTGAGAGTTTCGTTTGGATAATGGGCGCCAGTCGGGCGAAGCTCATCCCATCCGGTCTGGCCGTACATCGAAAGGGCATCCGCCATGGGTATCTCAAGAATCATCGCCAGCTTCGCAGCCTGCGCAGCCGCTCTCGCCATCGGACATGCTCAGCCGCCTGAGCGGACGTCCGGGCCGGTTTTTGAGTCCTTCGGCCTCTGGGCACCTATCGAGAATGAGCTCCCGACACCGACCGATCAGACCTTCAAGGTCATCTACGACATGACTTCGGCGGCGCCTGATGGACGGATCCATCCGCGCGTCGATAGCGCTGCCCGGTTCATCAACATGATGGTCGCTGAAGGGGTGCCGAGGGAGCAGGTTGAGTTCGCGCTCGTCGCCCACGGGCCTTCGATGTGGGACCTCACCACGCAGGAAGCCTTCGAACGAAAGTATCCGGGCCGGACAAACAGCTCTCTGGCTGCCGTCACGGAAATGACGGAGGCGGGTGTCGAGTTCTACATCTGCGGACAGGCCGCTGCATGGCACGGGATCACCAATGAAGACCTCTTGCCCGGGGTGACCATGGCGCTGTCCCAGCCGATCGCCACGGCGGTCCTGCACAATCGTGGCTTTACGAACGTCCCCTGAAGAGTTGACCTCAGGAGAATCGCGAGGGCGGCGAACCGCTCTCGCTCTCCGAGGCTTCTATTGCTAGGCGGCAGCCATGCAGAACCCCAGCTCCGTCGTCATGATCCGTCCGCTGCATTTCTCGGTGAACGCCGAGACAGCGATCGACAACGCGTTTCAGTCTCCGCCGGGCGAGGGTGACCGCGATAACGCGATTGCAGAATTCGATGCGATGGTTTCGGACCTCAAGGCAGAGGGCGTTGATGTCCGCGTGTTCGATCAGCTGACGGAAGAGACGCCCGACGCTGTCTTCCCCAACAACTGGTTCTCGACACACCCCTCGGGCCTCATCGTGACCTATCCGATGTTCGCGCCGTCACGCCGGGGTGAGAGGCGCGAGGATATCCTGGCGGCCCTAGGCAAGACCCATCAGGTTTCGGGCGTCATGGATCTCTCGCAGAACGAGGCGCAAGCGAAGTTCCTCGAGGGGACGGGCGCGATCGTCTTCGATCACCGCACACGGACGGCATTCATGGCGCAGTCTCTCAGGGCTGACGCCGATCTTCTCGTGAACTTGGCCAAAGATCTTGGCTACGAGCCGGTGATCTTCACAGCCACGGATGAACATCAGCACCCGATCTATCATACCAATGTCATGCTCTCGGTCGGGGAGCAGGTGACCCTTGTCGGTCTTGAGACAATTGAGGACGAGGAGGAGCGGCAGGATGTTTTCGCAGCTCTCTCAGGGCGAGGGAACCTGATGGTCGAGCTCTCGCGGCCCCAGATTGCACAATTCGCAGGCAACGCTTTCGAAGTTCAGACCCCTGACGGCCATGTCCTCGTCATGTCCGAAACGGGCTGGAATGCGCTTGATCGTGAGCAGCGGGAGGCCATCGAAAGCGCCGTCCGCGTGATCGTCCCCAGTGTACCGACGATCGAGAAATCAGGCGGCAGCGTCCGCTGCATGATGGCAGGTGTGCACCTGCCGCCGAAGCACTAGACGGCTTGCGCAGCCGCAAATCCGGAGGCCCAGGCCCACTGGAAATTATAGCCGCCAAGCCAGCCCGTGACGTCGACGACCTCACCGATGAAATAAAGGCCGGGTACGGAGTTCGCTTCCATCGTGCGGGAGTTAAGGCCGTTCGTATCGACCCCTCCAAGCGTCACTTCGGCAGTCCTGTAGCCCTCTGATCCTGCGGGTTTCACGGCCCAGCCGTGTACCCGCTGGGCGAGGGCGTCGATCTTCGCATCGGACCAGTCGGCAAGGTTTCCGCGCCAGCCTTCCGAAGCCGCAAGGCTCGTTGCCAGCCTCTTGGGCAGCACTTCACCGAGTGCGGTGTGCACCTCGACCTTGCCGCCCGCAGCCCGGCGCTGACGCAATGCGTCGTAGACAGACTTCTCAGGCGAAAGGTTGACCGTCACCGATCCGCCTTCACGCCAATAGCTTGAGATCTGGAGGATCGAAGGACCCGAGAGCCCGCGATGGGTGAAGAGGAAGCCTTCGCTGAACTCTGTCCGGCGTTTGGCTTTCCTCTTGCCGAACTGGGTCTCGGGATCTGCGCTGACGCGCGCCTCTACCGACACGCCAGCGAGGCCCTTGGTCATTTCAAGCACGTCGCCTGAGAAGGTGAGAGGCACGAGGGCAGGGCGCGGTTCGATGATGTCGAGCCCAAATTGCTCCGCCAGCTGATAACCAAGGCCAGTCGCTCCGATCTTCGGAATAGACTTGCCTCCCGTTGCGACAACCAGCGCAGGAGCTGTGAACGTCCCTGCATCCGTCGACACGTGATAGATCTCACCGTCACGGGAGACCTTCTCAACGGCCGTCTCCATACGGATGACCACGCCCTGTGCCCGGCAATCATCGACCAGCATGTCGATGATCTGCTGCGCGCTGTCATCGCAGAAAAGCTGGCCGAGCTTCTTCTCATGCCAAGCGATCCCCGCCTTCTCGACCCGCCCGATGAAGTCCTGTGGCGTGAAACCGCGCAGGGCGCTGATCGCGAATTTTGGGTTCTGGGAGAGGAAGTTCTCTGGCTTCGTGTGGATGTTGGTGAAGTTGCAGCGGCCGCCGCCGGAGATCCTGATCTTCTCACCGATCTTCTTGGCATGGTCGATGACGACGACGCGCTTGCCGCGGCGCCCGGCCTCGGCGGCGAAGAACAGCCCTGCAGCGCCTGCGCCCAGGGTAATCACGTCGTATGTGCGGCTTTCGCTCACTGAAAATTCCGGTCCGTTGAGAAGGAGAGGGGGTTCGGCCAATGGCTGCGCCGCGTCAAGCAGGCTGCCTGCCGCGGGGTCTTGGGTTTGCGGCGCATCTCCGCCACAACCATCGCAAAGAATGAGGAGACGCCGGATGGCTAGTGATTTTTCCGGACTGGGCGACGTTCCCGACCATCTCGCCTTTGATGTCGAGGGCCTGAAGAAGGGTGCAGGCGCCGCTGTCCCCGGCCTGACCGGCGAGATCAGCGTGAAGAAATTCAAGGGCGGGCAATCGAACCCCACCTACCTGATCGAGACCTCCGAGGGCCGCTATGTCCTGCGCCGCAAGCCGCCGGGCAAGCTTCTGGGCTCTGCACACCAGGTCGGCCGTGAGGCGAAGGTGATGAGCGCGCTCAGGGATACGGACGTCCCGGTGCCGAATGTCCTCTTCCACACCGAAGACCCTGAAATGATCGGCTCTGAGTTCTTCATCATGGAGTTTATGGATGGCCGGATCTTCTGGGATCCGCTCCTCAAAGACTTGCCCAAGGAAGAGCGGAGCGAGGTCTATTTCGGCCTCACCGATACGCTCGCCGCGCTCCACTCGGTGAACTACAAGGATGTGGGCCTCGGTGACTTTGGTCCGGAGGGGGACTACATCGCCCGTCAGGTAGGCCGCTGGTCCAAGCAGTATAAAGCTTCGGAGACGGATGATGTCGAGGCGATGAACTGGCTGATCGACTGGCTGCCCAAGAACATCCCCGCCGATGACAAGACGTGCCTCATCCACGGCGACTTCCGCCTTGATAACTGCATGATGGCCAAGGGCAGCCCTACGCCGATCGGCCTCATCGACTGGGAGCTTTCGACCCTTGGTCATCCGCTTGCTGATCTTACCTACTATCTCCTTTCGTGGAAGATCCCTCTCGATCCCAGCCGCGGCGACAGCCTCGTCGGTCAGGACCTCGAGAGCATGAACATCCCGCGGGAAGAGGCGTTGATTGATCGGTACAGAGAGAAGACAGGCGCTGATATCCCGGATGATCTCAACTTCTATTTCTCCTACAACCTCTTCCGCCTCGCAGGCATCGTGCAGGGCGTCTACAAGCGCGCCAAGGACGGTAATGCGTCGAGCGAGAAGGCGCTCAGCTACGGCAAGATGACGGCGCCTCTCGCGATGATGGCGAAACAGTTCGCAGGCGGATAAGATGCTGCTCGCCCGGTTTCGCGAGGCCCTGAAGGAGCAGAACTGGGCGATGGTAGCCGTTGAGCTCGGCATCGTCGCCTTCGGTGTGTTCCTCGGTGTGCAGTTCGGCAACTGGAACGAAGCGCGGGCGGAGCGTCAGCGCGAGGCGGTGCTTCTCGAAAAGCTCCGCATGGATTTCGAGACCATCGAGGAGACGATGATCGCGCAGAAGGCCCGCTCGGAGGGCTTTCTCGAACTCGTCATCGAGCTGCGGCAGTTCATCGAAAGCGATGTGCCGCTCAATCAACGGGACCTCGACGATCATCTGAACGCCATGGTCTCTGCCTCGCGGCCCGCGAGGCCATCACCAACCTATGTCGAGATGCAGGCGTCAGGCGCGCTGAGCCGTCTCGACAATCCGGAGCTGAGAGCCGCGCTCGTCGCTTATCATCTTGATACGGAGGTTGCAGACCGCGGTCTCGACTGGGCGCTTGAGGGTTTCAGCCCTGAGCGGACCACCCTGCGCTATGTCAGCCCCCTGAATAACGATTATTCCGGTTTGCGGGATGCAGTTGGCGAAGTGAACTATATGATCGTCGCGCACCAATTGCAGGTCCGCTACGCGGACGCCAGCATCGAGCTGGCGCGGCAGGTCCTGTCCGAGATTGAGGAGGGTGAGCGATGACCCTGTCCGTGTCCGAAGCCATTGCCCAGCGCTTTTCCTGCCGGGCCTTCCTGCCGGACCCGATCCCGGAGCAAGTCGTCCGCGACCTCCTCGCTCGCGCGCTCAAGTCGCCCTCAGGCGGCAACCTCCAGCCCTGGCGGATCATCGCCGTTGCGGGGAAGGAGAAGGATGCGCTGACACCCCTAGCCCAGAAGGTCCTGTTCGGAAATCCGCAAGGCGAGGATGACGAGTTCCCGATCTATCCGAAGAAGCTCGAGGATCCCTTCCGTGCACGGCGCTTCAAGGTTGGTGAGGACCTCTACGGTGCCCTCGGCATTCCGCGTGAGGACAAGCCTGCGCGCTTCGCCCAGCTCGCTGAGAATTTCCGCTTCTTTGGAGCTCCGGTGGGCCTATTTTTCATCACACGGAGGGAGTTCGGCCACGGGCAGTGGGCGCATATGGGGATGCTGATGCAGACCATCGCGCTCCTCGCTGAGGAGCAGGGGCTTGCGACCTGCATGCAGGAGGCGTGGGGCGCTGTGCGCGAGACCCTCCACGGGCATTTCGGTCTCGATGAGGCGGAAGTGATCTATTGCGGCATGGCGCTTGGCCATGCGGACAAGGACGCAGCAATCAACAGCTGGCGGAGCGAACGTGCCGGGCTCGATGAAGTGGCGGAGTTCCGGGGCTTCTAGGACGTGCAGCCGATCCTTCCTTAGGGGCCTGAAAACGGGCAATCTCCACGGATGCCTAGCTTCCCCAAACCCCGCCCGATGCCTCCTGTCACCCGTGTGCCTGCGCCCCATTTAGGACCGGAGGACGCGGTGATCACCGAGGACGGGACGGTCTATTCGGCGTTGCGAAACGATGGCTGGCTCCTCAGGGTTCGTCCGGGGGCGGAGGGAGCTGAGAAGGTCGCCAACATTGGCGGCCGAGGGCTCGGCTGCGAGCTGATGCCCGACGGCCGCGTCTTGGTCTGCAACGCCGACCTCGGACTGCAGGCCGTTGATCCTGAAACTGGCGATGTTGAAGCGCTGCTGCCCGAGATCTTCGGTCGGACGTTCGGGGTCTGCAACAATGCCTCGATTGCGCCCGATGGCACGATCTACCTCTCGGAAAGTTCCTCGGCCTACGCCCTAGAAGACTTCAAGAAGGATATTGTCGAGGACACGAAGTCAGGCCGCCTGATGCGCTGGAAGCCGGGGCAGGGCGAGCCCGAGGTACTCCTCGATGGCCTCAGCTTCGCCAATGGCGTCGTCCTCGACCCGCAAGGCGCTTTCGTCCTCGTGGCGGAGACGACCCACTGCCGCATCCACAGGGTCTGGCTTGAAGATCTTCGTACGGATATCTTTGCCGAAGTCCCGGGCTATCCCGATAACCTCTCGCTCGGATCAGACGGGCTGATTTGGACTGCGCTACCCGCGCCTCAGAACGCGGCTGTGTCGAAGCTCCACAACAGCCCCCTCTGGCTCCGCAAGATCGTGGCGCGGCTACCCGCGGCGCTGCAGCCGAACCCGCCGAAGGTGTCGTGGCTCATGGCCTTCAGCCGGGACGGCGAGCTCGTCCACTTCCTCGAAGGTGACCCGGAGCAGTACCACCATATCACCGGCGTCCGGGAGAAGGATGGCCGGGTGTGGCTGGGATCAATCGAAGAGCACGCCCTCGGCTATTTCGACCTTGCCTAGTGCTCATCGCCCGGGGTTTTGATTCTCGCAGGCTGAGCGACTAGACGCCCCCCATGACCCTGCCGCCGCATACATTTTCCGTCGCGCCAATGATCGACTGGACGGACCGCTATTGCCGGTTTTTCCACCGGCAGATGACGCGGCGTGCGCTTCTCTTCACCGAGATGGTGACGGCCGAGGCGATCCTGAATGGCGACCGGGACCGTCTTCTCAGCTATGATCACGAGGGACCGACGGCGCTCCAGCTTGGCGGCTCTGACCCTGCGAAGATGGGGGAAGCGGCGCGGATCGGCGCGGGCTACGGGTACCAGGAGATCAACATGAATGTCGGCTGCCCCTCGGACAGGGTGCAGTCGGGGCGTTTCGGTGCCTGCCTGATGGCGGAGCCTAAGCTGGTGCGCGACGTTCTCGCGGCGATGCGTGATGCGCAGCCGCTGCCCGTGACCGCGAAGTGCCGGATCGGGATCGATGATCAGGACCCAGAAGGGATACTGCCGCGCTTCCTCGAGCATGTCGCGGAGGCAGGCGTCACCACCGTCACCGTCCATGCCCGCAAGGCATGGCTGCAGGGCCTCTCGCCGAAGGAAAACCGGACGATCCCGCCCCTCGACTACGGCATCGTGGAGCGGATGAAGGCGCGCTTTCCCGAGCTGACGCTGATCCTCAACGGAGGCATCGCTTCGCCTACGGAGGGTCTTGCGCACCTTGAGAAGCTCGACGGCGTCATGCTCGGCCGGGCGGCGTATGAGAGGCCATCGGAGCTGCGCGATGTCGACAGGCTCTACTTCGCCGACGATCGTCCGGTGCCCGACGTCCTGGAGGTCGTCGAGACCGTCGTGAGCAAGGCGGAGGAAGACGGCACCCGCCTCTGGCGCTATGCCCGGCACATGCTCGGCCTCTTCGCAGGGAAGAAGGGCGCGCGCGCCTGGCGCCGCCGCATCTCCACCGAAGCCCGTGACGCAGAGCCTTCGCTCCTCCTCAGGATCATCGAGGAAGAGGGGCTGGCACAGGCCGCGGGCACCGCTATGGCGGCGGAGTGATCGAACTTCTCCTCTTAGTCCTCACAGGCGCGTTTGCAGGGACCCTTGGCGGGCTCTTCGGCATTGGCGGCGGCGTGGTGATCGTCCCGGTGCTCTATCTTGTCTTCATGCAGGGAGGGGCCGATCCGGAGGTCGCGACGAAGACGGCGATCGGCACCTCGCTCGCGACGATCATCGTTACCTCCTACCGCTCGATCAAAGCCCATGCGCAAAGAGGCGCGGTCAATTTCGACGTGCTGAGGCGCTGGGGGCCGTTCATCAGCCTTGGTGCAGTGCTCGGCGCGATCCTCGCGCGGGCGGTGTCGGGTGATGTGCTGCTCGGCTTTTTCGCCATCGGCATCACCGGCGTCGCGATCCAGCGCCTGCGTGGCCAGCGGGGTGCGCAGAAGACCATCAGCATACCGCCGCTGGTCCAGCGCATCCTTGCCACCCTGACAGGCCTTTTCTCAGCCCTCATGGGCATTGGAGGCGGCGTCATCGGGGTGATCCTCCTGACCCTTCAAGGCAAGCCGATCCACAAGGCTGTCGCCACGGCAGCAGGGTTTGGCATGGCCATCGCCATCCCCGGCGCGGCGGGCTTCGCGCTTTTGGGGCTAGGGCAGGGGGAGATGGAATGGGCCGTGGGCTATGTCCACGTGATCGCCTTCCTCGCCGTGGCGCTCGGCACCCTCATCTTCGCGCCCATCGGGGCATCGCTTGCCCACAAGCTCTCGGCGGAGAAGCTCAGCCGCGTCTTCGGCGTCTATCTCCTGATCACCGCCGTGCTCCTCCTGCGCGAGGCGTTTTTCACCTGAAAACCAGCCCTACGGGCACCCGCGACCATCGTCGCAGGGCATAGGGTACAGCCCTTGGTTGACCCCTCGCGGCGGCGGTCCTAGCTGCCTCCTGACAAGGAGTTCTGGCATGAGCAAAGAGTACGATGTCGTCGTGATCGGCGGCGGACCCGGGGGCTACAACGCAGCGATCCGCGCGGCGCAACTGGGGCTGAAGACCGCCTGCATCGACAAGCGTGAAACGGGCAAGTTCGGCGGCACGTGCCTGAACGTTGGCTGCATCCCGTCGAAGGCGATGCTGCACGCTTCGGAGATCTTCGAGGTCGCTGAAAAGCACATGGCCGACCTCGGCGTGAAGGTCTCCGGCGTCGAGCTCGATCTCGGCAAGATGCTCGGCCAGAAGGACGACGCGGTCGACGGCCTGACCCAGGGCATCGAGTACCTGTTCAAGAAGAACAAGATCGACGGCTACAAGGGCTGGGGCAAGATCCTCGGCAAGGGCCGTGTCGAGGTGAAGACCGCCGACGGCACGGAAGAGCTCAGCACCAGGAACATCATTATCGCAACGGGTTCGGACATTCTCTCCCTCCCGGGTGTCGAGATCGACGAGGAAGTCATCGTCTCTTCCACCGGCGCGCTCAGCCTCAAGAAAGTGCCCGAGCACATGGTCGTCGTTGGCGGTGGCTATATCGGTCTCGAGATGGGTTCGGTCTGGCGTCGCCTTGGTGCCAAGGTCACCGTGGTTGAGTTCCTCGACCGCATCACGCCGGGCATGGACGCGGAAATCTCCAAGCAGTTCCAGCGTATCCTCAAGAAGCAGGGCATGGACTTCAAGCTCGGCACGAAAGTCGTCAGCATCGAGAAGACCGGCTCTGGCGCTAAGCTGACCGTCGAGCCCGCCAAGGGCGGCGATCAGGAAGTGATCGACGCTGATGTCGTCCTCGTCTCGATCGGCCGTAAGCCGTACACCGACAATCTTGGCCTCGACACGGTCGGCATCACTCCGAACCAGCGCGGCTTCATCGAGGTCGACGACCACTGGCGCACAGGCGCTGAGGGCGTCTACGCGATCGGTGACGTGACCCCGGGCCCGATGCTGGCGCACAAGGCGGAAGAAGAAGCCGTCGCGGTGGCCGAGGTGATCAAGAACGGCCACGGCCATGTCGACTACGGCATCATCCCTGGCGTCGTTTATACCGACCCCGAGGTCGCAACCGTCGGCAAGACCGAGGAGCAGCTGAAGGAAGAGGGCGTCGACTACGCTGTCGGTAAGTTCCCCTTCACCGCCAACTCCCGCGCCAAGACCAATCATGAGACGGACGGTTTCGTGAAGGTCCTCGCGGACAAGAAGACCGACAAGGTCCTCGGTGTGCATATGATCGGCACTGGCGTTGGCGAGATGATCGCAGAGGCCTGCGTGATCATGGCGTTTGGCGGGTCGTCCGAAGACATCGCCCGCATCTGCCACCCGCACCCGACCCGCACCGAAGCCCTGCGCCAAGCCGCGATGGGCGTCGAAGGCTGGACGATGCAAGCCTGACGGCTTGCATCGTTTCTTTTTGTCTGCGCTACCGCTTCGCTACTTGAGCGCTTGTGCAAGTCGCAGCGGATTGGCCGAGCAAGTAGAAAAGCCCAGCGGCAATGCTGGGTTTTTTTGGATTTCGGAGGCGCCTGCGATCAGGCGAGAACTTCGCCCGAACCTCCGCAGGCGGAGCAGTCGCGGAACATCTTCCGGCCAGAGCCCTTGCACTTCGGGCAGGCTTCGGCGGTGAAGCTTTGAACTGGACGGCGCGAGGGGCGCTGGGCTCCTGGGTCGCGGTTCGACAGGCGCATGAAGACCTCTTCGCCCTTGCCGCCCTGGTTCCTCAGGGCACGGAAGGCATTCATCGCCATGAAGTTCATCTCCCCCGACCCCGCAAGGAGCTGCAGCGCTGTCCGCATGTCGGTCAGGTAGAAATTCGTCTGTGCCTTGAAGAAGTCCTCGGCAAACCGGCCCGTCGTATCGAGCTCGGCATAGATCCAGAGATCACCCTCTTCGAGGAACGCGAGCGCCATGGGCAGCCGCGCATTGATCATCTCTGCGCCCTCGGGAGACAGGCGCGGCGCGGGCAGGACGGAGACAAAGCCAAGGTTCGAAACCCGGCCCTTGTCCGCGGCCATGAACACCGCGCCGAACCGCATGCCCGTCACAGGGTCGGCTGCCGCGATCATCCTCAGGTCATTCCCCGGCATCGGATCAAGGAGCTCAGGCTCAAGCCCCATCCGCGCCATCACTGACGTCACATTGCTGGCGGTCCAGCCTTCTCCGCTGCGTATCTGTTCGCTCACACCCAATCCCCCGGCGCGCCCAAAGCGCCTTCTTTCGAGCGATCAAAGGCCAACGGACCGCGCTGCGTCAATGACCTAGGCATTGTTCGCTCCCTCGGTAGCGGAGGCCGAACGCGCGGCGAGAACGTCGATGATCTTCGCAGAGAGTTGTGCGGGCCTCACGGGCTTGGCGACATAGCCGTCCATTCCGGCGGCGAGGGCTCGTTCTTCTTCACCGGCGAGGGTGTCAGCGCTGACCGCGATGATCGGCATGGATGCATGGGCCCCGCCGCTCGCGCGGACGGCTTCTGCTACCTCATAGCCGCTCATGCCCGGCATGTGCTTGTCGAGAAGGAGGAGATCGAAGCGCTCGACGTCCAAAGCTTCGAGGGCCGAGGGCCCGTCATGGGCGAAGACGAACGACGTCCCCCAGGTCTTCAGGTACTCCCGCATCACCATGCGGTTCACCTGATTGTCCTCAGCAACAAGAACACGCAGCCCTTGGAGAGAGGAGACGTCTGCGACCTCTTCGATCTCATCGCGCACCGGCGTGGCTGCGCTCGCGGGTCTCAAAGGAAGGCTCAGGCAGAAGCAGGAGCCCCGGTCATTGGAGCGCTCGAGCGCGATGGACCCGCCCATGAGCTCGGAAAGGAGACGGCAGATCGGCAGGCCCAACCCGGTGCCGCCATAGCGCCTCGTTGTTCCGCTCTCGCCCTGTTCGAAGGCCTCGAAAATCTGGTCCGCAACGTCGTCGGGGACGCCTTTACCGGTGTCCTCCACCCGGAAACGGTAGGTCGGTAGCGGGCCATCCTCGACCTCGAGGGAGACCGTGACAGTCCCGCTGTCTGTGAACTTGACGGCGTTGGAGATCAGGTTGTGGAGGATCTGACCGATCCTATGCTCGTCGCCGAGAACCGTGTCGCGGGCTTTCTCGTCGATCCGCTGGATGAGGTCGGTGTTCTTGAGCGCAGCGGGTCCCGCCCAGATGCCGACCGCATGGCTGATCAGGTCGCGGACGGAGAAGGGCTCGGTCTCGATCTCCATCTTCCCGGCTTCGATCTTCGAGAGGTCGAGAAGATCCCCGATAATGACGAGGAGGCTTTGGCCTGAACGCCGGATCGTATCCGCCAGCTCCCGTTCGCGGGGCTTGAGGTCGGAGGTGGTGAGGACCTCCGCCATGCCGATCACGCCGTTCAGGGGCGTGCGCAGTTCATGGCTCATGGTCGCGAGGAACTGGGACTTGGCGGCCTCGGCGCGGCTCACCTGCTCAAGATGGGCCTGCTGCTTTTCGAGGGCGGAGTAGGAATTGTAGCTGAAATTCACGCCGACGACCGTGCTCAGGATCATCGCGAGTTCGCTCTGCATCAGCCTTTGGACGTTCCAGACCTGCCAGCCATACTCGACGAGCCGCGGATCGAACATCGCCCACCAGAAATAGAAGAGCAGGAGCCCTGCACCGAGGACCCCGTAGAGGACCGCGGCCCTCCAGGTGTGGATGTACCCGATGATGATCGGCCCGAGGCAGATCATCGGCAGGAGCGCCGTGTTGATCCCGGTGTAGAACTGCAGCGCGGAGGCGGTGACGCAGGCAATCGACAGGCCGGTATAGGCCAGTGCGAAGATCCTGAAATTCTTCGTCCAGCGCAGCGCGAAAATGGAAATTGTTAGGAAAATTCCGCCACCTAGCGCGATAGCGGCATCTGGGCTCCAATAGCCGTAACTCCAGACGAGGTTGCCCACGTTGAGGAACTGGAGAAGGGCGAGCACGAGGGCCACGACATAGACGGCGCGCGCCCGCGTCGCGACGACCGGAGACGCCTCCGGGTCGATCTTCAGCCAGCGCTCGAGCTGGCTGAGCCTGCCAATCGTTCCTGCCAAAACCATGGCGCGTTTCACCTCGCCGGAGGACTTTAGTTCAGACTTCCTTGCATTGAGTTGACGCTGCCCGGCGGAATGAAGGGGTTCCTTGTGGCCTTTCCATGACGGTGAGAGCTGCTAGTGTCCGCGCTGGGCTGGCCGCTAGCGGCTGCATAACAACGCAATCATTGAACAGTCGCGCTCAGGCGTCGGCGCGGGAAGGAAATCGCGAACATGTTCTATCTGGTGCTGGCCGGCATTGCGCTGGTTGGTGTGATGATGGCGCTCTTTCAGATGCGCAATCACCCCAAGGGCCTCTACATCCTGTTCTTCGCAGAGATGTGGGAGCGTTTCTCCTACTACGGGATGCGTGCGCTTCTCGTCCTCTACCTGACCAAGCATTTCCTCTTCGGAGACTCGGCGGCCTACGGCATCTACGGTGCCTATACGACGCTCGTTTACATCCTCCCGGTGATCGGCGGCACGCTCGCTGACCGCTATCTCGGCCAGCGCAAGGCGATCATCATCGGTGCCGTCATGCTCGTTGCGGGTCACGCGACGATGGCCATCGAAGGTGAGCCCGTGGCGCCTGGCGGATCGCCGGACATCATGGTCCTGAACCTCTTCTATCTCGCTCTCGCCCTCATCATCATGGGCACGGGCTTCCTGAAGGCGAACATCTCGACCATCGTCGGCGAGCTCTACGACAAGACCGATACGCGCCGCGATTCGGCCTTCACGCTCTTCTATGTGGGCATCAACCTTGGCGCCTTCGCGGGTGCTCTGATCGCGGGCTATCTCGGCGAGACCTTCGGCTGGAAGTACGGCTTTGGCGCAGCAGGCGTCGGCATGCTCCTCGGTCTTCTGGTCTTCGTCCTCGGTACGCCGCTTCTCGGCAAGGCGGGCGAAGTTCCCGACAAGGAGAAGCTCCACAAGCCTGCCTTCGCAGGCCTCAGCCCCAATTGGCTGATCTACATCGGCACGGCCATCGTGACGGTCGCTGTCTGGTGGCTGGTCCGTGACCAGGAGACGGTGGGCTACCTTCTGATGGTCGCCGGTGCACTGACGGTCGGGTACATTCTCTACCGCGCTGTCTTCCAGCTTGAGCCCCATGCCCGTGACCGGATCATCCTCGCGCTTATCCTGATCTCGATGCAGGTCCTCTTCTGGGGCCTCTTCGAGCAGGCTGGTTCGTCGCTGAACATCTACACCGACCGCGAAGTCGACCGGACGATCTTCGGAGCCGAAGTCGTGGCGTCGGTCTTCCAGTCGCTCAACGCGATGTACATCGTGCTCCTCGGCCCGCTGTTTGCGAGCTTCTGGGCCTACCTCGCCAAGCGCGGGAAAGACCCGACAGCGCCGCAGAAGTTTGGCCTCGGCATCATCCAGCTCGGCCTTGGCTTCCTCGTCCTTGTCTGGGGTGCCAACACCAGCTCGGGCCTGACGCCGGTGATCTTTATCTTCCTGATCTACCTGCTGCACACGACGGGCGAGCTCTGCCTGTCGCCGGTCGGCCTCTCCGCCATGACGCGCCTGTCGGTGCCGTCGATGGTAGGCCTGATCATGGGCACCTGGTTCCTCGCCTCGGGCGCAGGCAACTTCGTCGCTTCGCTGATCGCCCAAGCGACGGCTGCTCCGGGCGCCAGCGTCCTCGCGGTCTACAACAATGTGGGCTGGGTCGCAGTCGCGGTTGGAGGCGGATTGATCCTGCTGTCACCGCTGCTCAACAAGCTGATCCACGCGGACACATTGTCTGACGACCCCGAGGCAACGGGACTTCGGACCAAGACCATCGAGCCGGGTGGTCACGTGGAAGACGCCCACCGCTCGTAATCTACGAGCGACATGACAAGAAAGAGGCCGCGCTCCGTGCGCGGCCTCTTTTGTTTTGGAGGAGGGGGCGGCTCAGGACGTGAGAACCTCTGAAACCTGATCGGCCAGCGCCTTGGTCGCAGCGACGATGACATGGATGTCGCCGCCTTTGTCCGTGAGCGGAGCGCCTTGCCAGTCGGTGACGGTGCCGTCGGCAGCCTCGATCACTGGGATGACGGCAGCGATGTCGTGCCATTTGAGGCCCGCCTCGACGACGAGGTCCATCTGCCCGCCAGCCACCAAACCGAACCCGTAGCTGTCGAGCCCTTGGCGGAGGAGGCGGACCTTGCTGCCAAGCTTGGCGACGGCCGCTGCTTCATCGGCTGAAAAATACTCACCCTCACGCACGTCGGTCACCATCAGCCTTGCAGCGGAGAGGTCCTCGAGCCCTGATGTCCGCCCTGCGAGAAATCCCTGCACGGACAAGGTCGGCTCTTCACCGGGAAGGGTCAGGCCCACCCAGCGTTCCTTGAGGCACGGCTGGTCGATGATGCCCATGATCGGCCGGCCTTCATGCTCGAGGGCGATCAGCGTGCACCATGTCGGGACCCCGCAAATGAAAGCGCGGGTGCCGTCGATCGGGTCGATGACCCAGCGGTAGGGTTCGGTGCCCTCTTTTTCGGGAAACTCTTCGCCCTTGATGCCGTGCCCCGGAAACTTCGCATGGATCT
The DNA here is from genome assembly GCF_013085255.1 of Parvularcula mediterranea. Taxonomy (GTDB): domain Bacteria; phylum Pseudomonadota; class Alphaproteobacteria; order Caulobacterales; family Parvularculaceae; genus Parvularcula; species Parvularcula mediterranea. Next base: position 646,869 of record NZ_JABFCX010000002.1, on the reverse strand, counting down.
TCTGGCGGAGAAGGGTCTCGGCCTGCCGGTCACCCTCGGTCACCGGGTCGAAGCCGCCCTCGGCCTTGTTGTCGATCGAGGTCCCAGCCCGGAAATGCTGGAGGGTCGCGATAGACGCGGTCTTGGCGAGGTCCTCAGCGAAAGCGAGGAGGGTGTCTTTGTCGAGCATAGCTCTTTGAGGCGGGAATCCTGCCGGAAATGCAAGGCCCCGCGCAGCGGTGTCCCGCGCGCGGGGCCTCTCCCCCTCGCCGGCGGTCCCGGGGAAAACGCAACGCCCCCTTGGCCGGCTCGCCAGGCGAAGTCCTAGGCCGCGGCGTCGGCCAGGGTCTTCGCGAGGTCCAGAAGACGCCGGCGAGGCGCCTCCTTGAGATTGTAGTAGGCGCGGATGAGGTCGATCGTTTCCTTCTGGTGGAAGACCTCGGGCGCGATGTTCGCTTCATCGTCCGTCGCGCTTTCGTGGAGCGCGCGTTCTTCGTCGGTCAGGCCTTCGAAGAAGTGGCTGACGGGCACTTCGAGTGCAAGGGCGATGACCCAAAGGCGCGAAGCGGAGATACGGTTGGCACCGCTCTCATACTTCTGGATCTGCTGGAACTTGATGCCCACGGCATCAGCCAGTTTCTGCTGGGTCATTCCCAGGAGGCACCGGCGTTGGCGGAGCCGCTGGCCTACGTGAAGATCGACGTGATGCGGCATGACCGCCTCCTCTCTGCTTACGGGAGAAGGCGCTGCAGTGTTCGTGCCAGCCAAACGTGTTTCGAAGAGGGAGAGGACGCTTCTACGGGGTGGGAGGCGGTTGCTCCTTTTCCTCCCTGTCAGCTGTGTCCTCGCTTTCTCGGGTGAGGGCGGCCTTCAGCGCCAGGGCCTCCTCGAGGATCCCCCGGACCTTGGCGAGGAGCTTCGCTCCCCGGCTTTCGGTCTCTTCGCCGTCCATAACGGTGCATTAACTATGAGGATCGCGAAGAGTTCCCGTCCTGCGGCGAGATGGCTGGGCGAGCCGTCAGGATTTCGTCTGGGCGATCGCTTCCATGTGCTGGCGGGCTTCCTCGACATAGAAAGCCGCGCCGAGGAGAGCCATCTTGTCCTCACCCTCACGCAGGTCGCGGAGCTTCTTGGCCGGCATCCCGCCCCAGAGCTCACCCGAGGGGACCCGCTTGCGGTTGGAGAGGAAGGCACCAGCGGCAAGGAAGCCGCCGCTTTCAATGACCGCTTCGTCCAGGACCGTGGCGGACATCCCAACGAACCCGCCACTCTCAATGGTGCACCCGTGCAGCATGCATTTGTGCCCTACGAGGACGTCCTCGCCGATCAGTACAGGCGTGCCGCCGCGGCTCTCATCGTCGACATGACAGATCGTGCCGTCCTGCACGTTCGAGCGAGCGCCCACGACGATGCGGTTGGTGTCCGCGCGGAGGATGCAGCCGTACCAGACCGAGGCATCGGCACCGATCTCGACGTCACCAATGATGACGGCACCGGGCGCGATGAAAGCGCTGTCGTGAATGCGGGGTGACTTGCCGTGGAACGGCAGAATGATGGGATCCATGCCCTTCGCTAGCGCCTCTCTACCGGGAGGTCACTCGGCTTCGTCGGTCTTCCGGTCATACTCATAGACCCGGCCCACCCGGCAAAAGCCGCTGTCGAGCGGGTTCGCGCCGCCGGCGCTGAAACTGCTCGACATATAGATGAGGTTTCCGGGCCTGACGCAGCCGCTGCCTGCGAAGCGGCGGTCGAAGCCGATCCTCAAGGCGTTTCTCGCTTCAGGGCAGGGGCCGACAAAGGTCACGAGGAACTTGTCATTGACCCCGCGGGTGAGGACCAACCCGTCCCGGCCGCCCCACTGGCTGAAGCCATTGATCGCTCTTGAGAAGCAGATGCTGTCGATCTGCTCACCGACCTTGGGATCGGTTTCCACGGTCAGCCGCTCGCCGCTGTCGGTCGAGGCGCACGAAGAGAGGAGAACCGTTGCAAGTAGGCAACAACCGATAGCACGCATGAGAACCTCCCAATTCCCGTCCAAAGCGTCATTCTCAGGGGCTTGCCACCATGCCGTCAAATCGCCAGTGCGTGATCCGCTGCACGTTACAGTATTTCAAATCCTTCTTGTCACTCGTTGCCTGCTGTGCGACGAAATTCTGAAGACCGCGGCGGCGGTTTTGGGGAGGCCGTTTTGGGACAGTTGGACGCTTCGGCGGGGCTTTTTGGGTGGCCCCCCGCTCTGGTCGCGAGCGTTCTCGCTGCGGCCGTTGCGTCGATCGGTATCGTTTTTGTGGGCACGCGCCCCGAGCTCGCTCAGCGTCTTCGTCCGACGCTGGCCGCGCTCGCGGCGGGCATCCTGCTTGGTACTGCGATCTTTATTCTGCCGGAGGCATTTGCGGGCCATGAGCTGGCGCCGCTCGCTACCTTGGCCGGTTTCTTCACGCTCTTTGTTTTCGGTCGCTTCGCGCGCCGTCCCGAGGGGCGAGCGTTCGCGGCCTTCTTCGCGATTGCCGCTCACAGCACCATCGACGGGATGGAGTATGGGCTCCTCTTCGCAACCAGTCCCACGGCAGGCATCCTTGGCTCGATTGGCCTCATCATCCACGAGTTCTCCGAAGGGATCGTCCTTTTCCTGATCCTCCGTGGTGCCAGGGTGTCGACCCCGCTCGCGGCGACGTTAGCCCTGTTCGGTGCGGCGGTGACGACGCCGGTGGGCACCATCGCCACGCTGACGCTGCTCTCCGATATCACGTCCGGTGAATTGTCTCTCGCTCTTGGTTTCGCCGCAGGTGCGCTGCTCTTCGTGGGGGCGAGCCAGCTTCCTGAGGAGTTCGGAGATCTCGATTTCCGCTCGTCTGTCTTCGCCTATGCGACGGGCGCGGTCTTCGCGATCCTGATGATGTGGACCACCCACATGAACCACGATCATGGCGGGCACGACCATGACGGCGACCACAAACCCGGCGAACATCGCGACCACTGAGAGGCGAAAGCCTTCCCTAGACGTTGACGGGTGCCCGGACGGGGCAGGGCAACCCGAAAGGTCGGGGCACCCGCCAACACGCTTGGGGCTGAAAGCTGCCGGGGAGAGAGCATCACGGCAGCTGCTAGGTGAGGGAAGGATCATCCCCAAGCTGTACCAACCTTAGGTTGCAAGAGATGAAAGCCAAGTTAATGACTGCACCTTTCCCGTGCAGGCGGAGAGATTTAAGCAGCAACGCATGACCGATGACCGCAAAGCCCTGGTGCTGTTCTCAGGCGGGCAGGACTCCGCGACCTGCCTGGCCTTCGCGCTTGCGCGCTACCCCTCCGTCGAGACGATCGGCTTCACGTACGGCCAGCGCCATGCGGTGGAGATGGAGCAGCGCCTGAAGGTGCGCGAAGCCATGGCGGAGGCATTTCCCGCATGGCGGGAGCGGCTGGGCGAGGACCATGTGGTGGATCTCGGCTTCCTGAGCGCTCTGGGCGAGACCGCGATGACGGCTGACGTCGAAATCAAGATGACCGAAGCGGGACTTCCCTCGACCTTCGTGCCGGGCAGGAACCTTGCGTTTCTGGTGGCGGCCGGAGCGCTTGCCTACCGGCGCGGGGTCGGGACGCTGGTCGGCGGCATGTGCGAGACGGATTACTCAGGTTACCCCGATTGTCGGCAGGACGCGGTTTCAGCGCAAACGAAAGCGCTTTCCCTCGGCATGGACCAGAGCTTCCGCCTCGAGACGCCGCTCATGCATCTCACCAAGGAGGAGAGCTGGGCGCTGGCGGACAGGCTGGGCGGTGAAGCCCTGACCGCGATCATCGAGGAGCACACCCACACCTGCTATCTCGGTGAGCGGGGTGTGCGTCACGATTGGGGCTATGGCTGCGGCACCTGCCCGGCTTGCGAACTCCGGGCAGAAGGGCACCGCAACTGGAAGGCCGCTTAGCCTTCGAGGAGAGCCGCGAGCTTGTCAGCGAGGCGCGCGAAGTAGCGGTCGGCCGTCTGCCAGATCGCCCCGTTCAGCACCGTCTGGTCCTGAAGCGAGGTGACATTGTCCTCGTCCTCGATCACCGCGAGCAGCTTGCCATCCTCGGACAGCTCCACACGAGCGGCTGCGGCGCCAGTGGCCAGGGACTGGATCGACAGGCCCGGATTGTCGGCGAGCTCCGCCATGGTCGGCCGGTTGGCATCAAGTTCTGTCACAATGGTCCGGACCGTCAGGATACCCGGTCCGCCTTCTTCGACGAGCTCAGCTTGCGTGGCGAGGCGGCGTTCGATGTCGGCGCGGAAATCACCGAGCTTCTCATCGAGGTCACGGCGGCTGATCGGGCGCTCGCGGTCACGGCCAATGGTCCGGGCGTCGACCCGTGCCTCGATCTCAGGCGAGACGGACAGGCTCAGCACCTGAACCTTGGAATAGCCGGTGAAATCATCGGTCTGCACAGCCTGGAAGCTGTCGAACCGCTTGGCGGCCTCGGGGCCGGTCGGACCTGACGCACAGGCGGCGAGCAGCAGAACGGCTGCTGGAAGAAGAAAACGCATAGGGGACCTCCTCAGGGGGTGGCGTTAGATATGAAGCCTAGGCCCCTCAGAAAGGTGGTCAATCGGACAAACTGCAAGCCGTCCGGCAGTTCATCATCCCTGAAACGGCGCCATACCCTGGCGCGCGAGGGCATCGGCGGCTTCATTGCCCTCGTGACCCGCATGGCCCTTGACCCAGGCCCATTTGACGTCCCGCGCCTCCGCGAGGGCGTCGAGGGTCTGCCAGAGGTCCTGATTCTTCACAGGCTTCTTCGCGGCCGTCTTCCAGCCATTGCGTTTCCAGCCATGGACCCAGGTTTCAACGCCGTTCTTGACGTATTGGCTGTCCGTGGTGATCGCGATGGCGGTGCCGGGCTTCACTTCCTCCAGGGCGCGGATGGCGGCGAGCAACTCCATGCGGTTGTTGGTCGTCGCCGCCTCGCCGCCGCAGAGTTCTTTGGTCTCGCCGTTCATCTGCATGAGGACGCCCCAGCCACCGGGGCCCGGGTTGCCTGAACATGCACCGTCCGTATACGCCTTGATCATCGAGCATTCTCCATCGCTGCCCGGTGATGGCGCATCAGGCGCAGCCAGGGAAGCGGATCTTTTCCAGTGTAGAGCGCACTCTCCTGGACGAAGATCGCGTCGGTCGCGCGGGTGAGGAAGAACCTGAGCGCAGAACCGCAGAGGAGGGTGGGGAGGGAAGCGCTCTCCTCATCGCTCAGGGGGCGGATCGTCTCATAGCCCGAGCGCATCGCCTCGGCGTTGGAGAGGTCAAGCTCTCCTGTCTCCGGCGTGTAGGCATTCATGCTGATCGACAGGTCGTAGGCAAAGAAATCCGTACACGCGAAATAGAAATCGATGACACCAGACACATCGCCATGGTCGAGAAGGAGGTTGTCTGGGAAGAGGTCGCCGTGGATCGGTCCCCTTGGTCCCTGACCTGGCCAGCGGTCGGACAGCAGCTGCGCTGTCTCCTTGAGCTCAGTATAGAGACCATCGCCGAAGCGCTCGATCTCGGCACCGGCACGGTCGATCATGGCGCGCCAGCTGGCCAGCGACATGTCGTTCGGGCGATGGAGGGAGAGGTCTTTCGTGACCCCGTGGAATTGCGCGAGGAAAGCGCCTGCCTTCCGCGCATCCTCTGGGGTTGGCTCCATGTTGGGTCTGCCGGGCAGGAACTCGATGAGGGCGGCAGGGCGTCCTGCCAGAACGCCGAGGCGCTCGCCCGTCTGCATACTGATGGCCCTTGCGGAGGGGAGGCAGGCATCGGCAACCTCGCCCATGAGCGACAGGAAATAGGGCAGGTCAGCGACGTCCACGCGAGCCTCGTAGAGGGTCAGGATGAACCGCCGACCTCCTGCGAGGACCTTGAAATTGGTATTCTCCGTACCCTCCGCAATGCCTGTCACCATGTCGGGTTCGGGCAATCCGTAAAGCTTTAGGAAACCAGCGACGGCTTCATCGGAGACTTGGGTAAAAACGGCCATAGGCCGTCTTTAGACGAGTTCGCGCGGAAGTTTGAACTCTACATTCTCACGGGTGGTCTCAACCTCCTGAAGGTCGAGATTGAAGCGCTCGCGGAAGCCCTGAACGACGCCTTGGACAGCCGTCTCTGGGGCCGAAGCACCAGCTGTGAGGGCGACAACGGAGGGGCTCAGCTTCTCCACCATGTCCCAGTCGATGGCGTCGACATTTTCGATCAGCCTGCCGACAGGGCAACCCGCCTTCATGCCAACCTCAACGAGGCGGAGGGAGTTTGAGGACGTCGGTGATCCGACCACGAACAGGAGATCAGCTTCGGCCGCGATGGCCTTCACGGCTTCCTGACGGTTGGTGGTCGCGTAACAGATATCGTCCTTGTGCGGCACCCAGATCTCCGGGAACCGGCGTTTCAGGACATCGACGATCTGGATCGTGTCATCGACCGACAGGGTCGTCTGGGTGACATAGGCGAGGGGGCCGTCGGTCTTCGGCTCAAAGCCTTCGGCGTCCTCGACGGTCTCGATCAGGGTCATGGCATCGGCGGGGAGCTGGCCCATCGTGCCTTCGACTTCCGGGTGGCCCGCATGGCCGATCAGGATGACGTGGGCACCCCGGCGGTGGTGGCGCTCGGTCTCGATATGGACCTTGCTGACCAGCGGGCAGGTTGCGTCGAGATAGAGAAGCTTCCGCTGCTCAGCCTCGGCAGGGACCGATTTCGGCACACCGTGGGCCGAGAAAAGAACCGGCCTGTCGTCAGGCACTTCGTCCAGCTCATCGACAAACACGGCGCCGAGGTCGCGAAGACGGTTCACCACGGTCTCGTTGTGGACGATCTCGTGGCGCACATAGACCGGGGCGCCGTAGCGCTCAATGGCCTTTTCGACCATTTCGATGGCCCGATCGACGCCAGCGCAGAAGCCGCGCGGCGCGGCCATCCGAAGTGTCAGGGAATTTTCTCGATTCATGGGCCTGCCAGGGTTCGCGATTTCGCCTGGTTCACCTATAGGAAACGGAAAAGGCGGGCTACCGCCAAGTTTGACGCCCCTCATCGGAGCTTACCGTCTTATGCGTTTTGCCGTTCTCGCCCTTGCCTCACTGATCCTGCTCGCTGGGTGCACCACGGAGCGAGGCCGCGCAGCAGCGAGAGCCAACCCCGCGCCGTGCCCGAACGTGTTCGTTCTCGATGATGCTTCGCGGTTTGTGGACTTCGAAGGTGATGACAGGACGATCGAGGCCGTGACCCGGTCCGGTGAGATCGATGACGTCATCACGGCGTGCCGCTACTTTGCGGATGTCCCGATCAAGGCGAGCATGGCCGTGGCGTTCTCTGTCGGCCGCACCGATGACAGCGAGGCTGAGACGATCCCGGTCCAGTATTTCGTCGCCGTGACCCGGACCAACCGGGATGTCATCGCGAAGGAAGTCTACGAGGTCCCTGTCCAGTTCAAGCGCGGGCAGAAAGTCGTCTCCTTCGTCGAACAGATCGACGAGATCGTCATCCCGCGTGCCCGTGCCGGCACGTCGGGCGTCAATTTTGAAATTGCCGTGGGCTTCCAGCTGACCGAAGCGCAGTACCGCTTCAACCGGTCCGGCGTGAGCCTCAAATTCCCGGAGTCCTGATGCTTTCCCTGACGTCGCGGCTCAGCCGCCTCGTGGGTGAGGCTTTCCAAGCGGAAGGCCTCGACCCCGACCTCGGTCTCGTGCGCGTTTCCGACCGTCCAGACCTTGCCCCGTTCCAGTGCAATGGCGCGCTTGCCGCTGCCAAGGCTGCGAAGAAGAACCCTCGCGCCATCGCCGAGGCTGTGAAGGCGCGGCTCGAAGCGGCAGGTGAGCTGTCAGATGTGACCCTGGCCGGCCCGGGATTCCTGAACCTCACGCCATCGGACAGTTTCCTCGAAGCCATGACGTCTGAGCTGAAGGAAGACCCGAATGCAGGGGCATGGCAGCGGGAGAAGACGGAGAAGGTTGTCCTTGACTATGGCGGGCCGAACGTCGCCAAGCCCCTCCATGTGGGCCACCTGCGCTCGGCGATTATCGGGCAGAGCCTGAAGGGCATCATGCGCGCCGCTGGCGACGAGGTGCTGGGCGATATCCACCTCGGTGACTGGGGCCTCCAGATGGGCCAGCTCATTGTCGAGCTGAAGCATCGCGAGCCCGGCCTTGTCTATTTCGATGAGAGCGTGACCAGCGGCTATCCTGAAGAGAGTCCTGTCACAGTTGCCGACCTTGCGGAGATCTATCCGGCGGCGTCTGCGGCCTGCAAAGAGAGCGAAGGCCGGATGGCCGAAGCGCAAGCCGCTACAGCTGAGCTTCAGTCGGGCCGCCCGGGCTACCGTGCGCTCTGGCAGCACTTTGTCGATGTCAGCCGCGAGGCGCTGGAAGGCGACTATGCTGCTTTGGGTGTCCAGTTTGAGCTGTGGCGCGGTGAGGCTTCGGTCGATCCGCTGATCGAGCCGATGGTCGAGAGCCTTCAGAAGAAGAGCCTTCTTGAGGACTCCGATGGCGCCCGTGTCGTCACGGTCGCGCGCGAGACGGACAAGAAAGACATCCCGCCGCTTCTGGTCATCAAGTCGAACGGCTCTGTCGGCTACGGCTCGACGGACCTCGCGACGCTGCTCGAGAGGCAGCAGGACGGCTTCGACCGCTGTATCTACGTGGTCGACAAGCGCCAGTCCGAGCATTTCGTGCAAGTCTTCCGCGCCGCGGCCCGCCTTGGCCTCTTCTCCGAGGACGCGATGGAGCACGCAGGCTTCGGGACCATGAACGGAAAGGACGGCAGGCCCTTCAAGACCCGCGAAGGCGGCGTCCTGAGGCTCTCCGACCTCATCTCCATGGTCACTGAGAAGGCCCTCGAACGCGTCCGCGAAAGCGACAGCGCGCCTGAAGGCGAGGCGATGTCGAAGGAAGAGATTGCGCGCATGGTGGGGATCGCCGCCCTCAAATTCGCCGACCTCTCGAACCCGCGGACCACCGACTATATCTTCGACCTCGACCGCTTCGTGTCGTTCGAGGGCAAGACCGGACCTTATCTTCAGTATGCTGCCGTTCGCATGGCGTCCGTCCTGAGGAAGGCCGGCACGGGTCCTGAGGAGGCGATCAAGGCGCCGATCGGGCTCTCTGAGCCGAGCGAGAAAGAGCTTGCGACCTTGCTTCTGGGATTCGCGGACGCCCACCGCTCGGCCTACGAAAAACGGATGCCGCATATCCTCTGTGAGCACGTCTTCGGAGTCGCACAGAGTTTTTCAAAGTATTACAGCAATTGCCGAATTTCGGACGAAGAGGACAATTCCGTGCGCGCCAGCCGACTCGCGCTGACGGCGCTAACCCTCGGACAAGTCCGCGCGATTCTGACGCAGCTCGGGATCGAAATCCCAAAACACATGTAATTTCTTTGGGCGGACTGTTGCTGCGCTGCACCACAGCTGCCTAAGAGTCAGCCTTGTCACGAACATGACAAAAATTTCGCGGGAAACTGTCACAACGTTTTCCTAGGCGCCCCGAAGAGTTTCCAGCTCGTTAACCACCATCGGGGTAATTTCATCATGTTCGATTCACGTTGGGCCGGCGGCGCTGCCGCTCTGGCCATCGCGGCGTCGCTCGCACCTGTTGCTGCCATTGCTCAAGAAACCACATCGTCCGTAAGCGGCGTTGTTGTTTCTGACAGCGGCGCACCGGTTGCAGGCGCAACTGTCACCATCCGTGACACCCGTACGGGCGCAACCCGTACGCTCACGGCCGGCAACACCGGCGGCTTCTCGGCCGGCAACCTGACCGTCGGCGGTCCGTACACGGTCACCGCATCGGCTCCAGGTTATGCCTCCAGCACCATCGAAGGCGTCCGCCTCTCGCTCGGTTCGGAAGCACGCCTGACGGTTCAGCTCGGCGCCCAGGGCGGCGACGAGATCGTCGTCCGCGCAACCCGCCAGAACGTTGCCCAGACGGCCATCGGCCCGAACAGCTCGTTCGACCTCGAGACCATCGAGAGCTTCCCGTCGATCCAGCGGACCGTCACCGACATCATCCGCTTTGACCCGCGTGTCAGCCTCGACCTTAACAACGAAGTGCCGCGCGTCTCCTGTATCGGTGGCAACGACCGCACGAACACCCTAACCGTCGACGGTGTTGTCCGCGCCGACACGTTCGGCCTCAACGGCACCCCGTTCGCAGCGCGAAACACGTTCATCGTTCCCTTCGACTCGATCTCGCAGGCAACTGTTGAGTTCGCACCGTTCGACGTCGAGTACGGCCAGTTCACCGGCTGTAACATCAACGTCGTCACCAAGTCGGGCTCGAACGACTTCTCCGGCTCGGTCTTCGGCTTCTACAACTCGAACGAGCTGCAGTCCGAAACCGTCGACGGCGAAGACTTCTCGCTCAACGAGTTCGAAGACTACAACTACGGCTTCACGCTCGGTGGCCCGATCATCAAGGACAAGCTGTTCTTCTTCGTCGGCTACGAAGAAACCGACGATGCTGACCCGCAGACCACTGGTCCTTCGGGCTCCGGTCTCGGTTCGAGCAACGAGTTTGACTTCATCACCGTTGCTCAGGCCAACGAGATCATCGACGTTCTCGAGACCCAGTACGGCTACAACACGCAAGGCATTGCGACCTCGCTTCCTCAGTCGTCGGAACGTTTCCTTGCTCGCATCGACTGGATCATCAACGAAGACCACCGCTTCGAGGTGACCTACGACACCCTCGAAGAGTCGAACATTGAAGAGGACGACTACAGCTTCCGCTTCAACACCTTCACCCCGTTCGGCTCGTTCGAAGACGAAGGTACCGAATCGACCACGATTTCGGCACGTCTCTTCTCGCAGTGGAACGACCGTCTCTCCACCGAAGTCCGGTACTCGCGCGCTGACGTGCAGGACAACCAAGGCCCCGTTGCAGGTGGCGAAGCGCAATCGGCCAACCCGACCCCGCGTATCGCTCTCCGCGTTGAAAACGATGGCAATGAAGGTGTCTTCCTCGCAGGTCCGGGTAACTTCCGCTCGGCCAACCAGCTCGACACCGTCGGTACGCAGCTCAAGCTGAAAGCCGACTATGAAGTCGACGCCCATACCTTCACCTTCGGCTACGAGCTGAACCACTTCGATGCGTTCAACCTCTTCATCCGGAACGCGACCGGCGTCCTCCTCTTTGAAGACCTCGACGGCCTGCGTGCAGGTACGCTCATCGATACCACCGGTACCGATCCGCGTGATATCGAAGCTCGTGAATTCCCGCGCGCTAACGAAATCCGTAACTTTGAAGTCGCACCGGCCTACGGTGAGTTCTCGCTGACCGGTAACCCGGAAGATGCGGCTGCCGAGTTCGAGCGTTCGATCCACGCGCTCTACATTCAAGACGAGTGGAACCCACTGCCTGGCCTCGAGATCCTCGCTGGCCTGCGCTACGAGTTCTATACGGGCGACGCTACGCCGCTCGAGAACCCGAACTTCTTCGCTCGTTACGGCTTCTCGAACCAGCGTGACTTCAACGACCTCGACATCTGGCTCCCGCGTCTCGGCGTGAACTACGATTTCGGCGCCACCAAGTTCGGTGACCTCTCCATGCGCTTCGGCGCTGGTGTCTTCACCGGTGGTGACCCGACGGTCTGGTTCTCGAACGCTTTCTCGAACGCTGGTTCGAACGTTGGTGCTGGCGAGTTCTTCGAAGGCAACTGTACCGCCGCTGACCTTCAGGTCATCGACGGCAACGGCAACTTCACGGGCCTGCCGCAGTGCGTCATCGACGCCGGTGCATCCCAGGCTGCCAACGCCCTCGCAGACACCCAGTCGACCGACCCGAACCTCGAGCTTGCCTCGGTGGTCCGTGCAAACTGGGGCTACTCGCTCCTCACCGACTTTGACGGTGCGGCGAACGGCTTCTTCGACGACTGGCAAGTCGACGTGGACTGGATCTACTCGCGCTTCCAGAACCCGTACAACTTCGTCGACCTCGCACAGGTCATCGATCCTTCGGAAGGCAACAACGGCTTCACCATCGACGGTCGCCCGATCTACGCATCGATCGACCCGTCCGTGGCTGGCTGTAATGCTGAGCTGATCGGCACCGGTGGCACGCCGCCGAGCTACATCAATGTCACGCAGGAGTGCTTCAACACCCGCCGCGACAATGAGATCCAGCTCACCAACGACGAAGGCTTCGGCGCCACGACCGTGTCGATCCTCTTCTCGAAGCGGTTCGACTACGACCTCTTCGGCTTCGATGGCGGTGCCCGCTTCAACATGGGCTACGCTTACTCGGACGTCGAAAACCGTCGTGACCTCACGAGCTCGCAGTCGACCTCGAACTATGACGGCACGGCTCTCTTCGACCGTCAGGATCCGGGTGTTGGTACGTCGGGCTTCGAGACCCGTCATAACTTCACGGCTGCGCTGAACTTCGATCAGGAGTTCATCAAGGACTACCGGACGAACTTCGGTCTGTTCTTCTCGGCTCAGGAAGGTCGTCCGTACTCGCTCGTCTTCGACAATGGCGGCGTCTTCTCGGACAGCACTTCGGGCAATGCCAACACGCTGCTCTACGTGCCGACCGGCGAGAACGATCCGTTCATCAGCCCGCTGAGCGACACGCAGGCTGTTGCCGACTATGTCTCGCTGATCCGCACCAACGACTGTCTCAACGACAGCCGTGGCGGTACCTTCGAGCGTAACTCGTGCCGTGCAGACTGGTTCCTGGACCTCGACCTGCGCATCAGCCAGGAGTTCCCGGTTCCGGGTGGTCTCGATGACAAGCTCATCGCGTTCCTCGACATCGACAACTTCGGCAACCTCCTGACGGACAGCTGGAACGTCCGCCGCACGGTTGGCCAGCGCGTTGGCGTGGTCGAGGTCGATGTTGACGACCAGGGCCGCTACATCATCTCGGACTTCCAATCGGGGAACTTCGAGACGAATGGCGACACCCGCGACTTCATCTCGTTCAACGCCTCGGCCTGGACCGTCCAGATCGGCGCCAAGTACGAGTTCTAAGAACGCTTCATCTTCGGATGATCGGGGAAAGGGCGGCTTCGGCCGCCCTTTTTCTTTGTGCGCGGGCGCGGTGCGTCTAAGCGGGCCTCATGAAAGAGCTGCCCAAGAATTTCGACCACGCAGAAGCTGAACCGCGGATCTATGCCGCGCAGGAAGAGGCTGGCCTCTTCAAGCCGCAAGGGGAGGGCGATCCCTATTCGATCGTGATCCCGCCGCCGAACGTCACCGGCAGCCTCCACGTGGGCCACGCGCTCAACAACACGCTCCAGGACATTCTCTGCCGCTACCAGCGCAGGAAGGGCCGGAAGGTCCTCTGGCAGTATGGCGTCGACCATGCTGGCATCGCTACGCAGATGGTGGTCGAGCGCCAGATGGCCGAGCGCCAGGAACCCCACCGCCGGGACATCGGCCGGGACGCCTTCGTCCAGAAGGTCTGGGACTGGAAGGCCGAGTCAGGCGGCATGATCAAGAACCAGCTGAAGCGGCTGGGCGCCTCCCTCGACTGGTCGCGTGAGCGCTTCACCATGGACGAGGGGCTGTCGGCCGCTGTCCGCAAGGTCTTCGTGCAGCTTTATGGGGAGGGCCTGATCTACCGCGACAAGCGGCTCGTGAACTGGGACCCCAAATTCCAGACCGCCATCTCCGATCTCGAGGTTGAGAACAATGAGGTGAACGGAAAGATGTGGCACTTCGCCTATCCCCTCGTGGATGGCGAGGTGGACGGCATCAAGGAGATCGTCATCGCGACGACCCGGCCCGAGACCATGCTTGGCGATGGCGCGGTAGCGGTGCACCCTGATGATGAGCGTTACACGAACCTCATCGGTAAAAAGGTCCGCCTACCGATCGTTGACCGCGAGATTTCGATCATTGCGGACGAATACCCTGACCCCGAGCTTGGCACAGGTGCGGTGAAGATCACCGGCGCCCACGACTTCAATGATTTCGAGGTCGCGAAGCGCCACGACATCCCGCTGATCGTCCTGATGGATGAAGAAGCGCGGATGATGTCCACTGAGGAGAACAACGTACCCGAACGGTTCCATGAAATGGACCGCTTCGAGGCGCGCAAGCTCGTGGTTCAGGAGATCGAGGCCATGGGCCTCTTGCGCGGTATCGAAGACAAGCTGATCATGCAGCCCTTCGGCGACCGCTCCGGTGTCGTCATTGAACCGATGCTCACGGATCAATGGTACGTCGATGCCAAGACCCTTGCCGTCCCAGCGGTCGAGGCCGTGCGCTCTGGTAAGACAAAGTTCGTCCCTGAGAACTGGTCCAAGACCTATTACAACTGGATGGACAATATCGAGCCGTGGTGCATCTCGCGCCAGCTCTGGTGGGGGCATCGCATCCCCGTCTGGTACGGTCCTGACGGGACGCCTTTCTGCGCCGAGGACGAAGCAAGCGCTCATCGTTTGGCAACGGAGCATTACGGCGGTGAGGCCGTCGAGCTCGCGCAGGACTCGGACGTTCTCGACACGTGGTTTTCGTCAGCCCTCTGGCCGTTCTCGACCCTTGGTTGGCCTGAGGAGACAGACGAGCTGAAGGCGTTCTATCCTACGGCTGTGCTCTCGACGGCGTTCGACATCATCTTCTTCTGGGTGGCCCGGATGATGATGATGGCCATGCACTTCCAGAAAGAGGTGCCCTTCGAGACGGTCTACATCCACGCCATTGTCCGTGACGAGAACGGACAGAAAATGTCCAAATCCAAGGGCAATGTCGTCGACCCACTCGAATATATGGATGAATTCGGCGCCGATCCCCTGCGCTTCACGCTGGCTGCGCAAGCCACGCAAGGCCGCGACCTCTCGTTGTCGAAGCAGCGGGTGGAGGGCTACCGGAACTTCCGGACGAAGCTTTGGAATGCTTCGCGCTTCTTGCAGATGAAGGAAGCTCCGATTACGGATGAGGCGTTTGATCCCGAAGCACTCAAGCTGCCGCTGAACCGCTGGATTGCCCATGAGGCTTCGGCGATGACGGCCAGCGTGGCGAAGGCGCTCGACGGGTTTCGCTTCGACGAAGCTGCATCGGCGATCTACCAGTTTGCATGGGGTACCTTCTGCGACTGGTATCTCGAACTTTCCAAACCTGTCTTCGATGGGGGCAGTGCGGAGGAACAGGCCGAGACGCGACTTGTGATGGGCCAGACGCTCAGGACGATCCTCGTGACGCTCGAGCCCTTCATGCCGTTCGTCACGCGGGAGATCTACGAGGCGATGGCCGAGGGCTCATCGCTCGAAGAACAGTCCTGGCCAACATCGGATTTCTCGGATGAGAAGGCCGCCGCCGAGGTACAGGCTGCGGTGGATCTGATCTCCGAAATCCGCAGTGCAAGGACGGAAGTGAACGTGCCGGTTGGCGCCAAGCTCACGCTTGTCGCTCTTGATGCACCGGAAGAGGCGAAGACCATTCTCGCGAACCAGTCAGGCGCCATCGGCCGCCTTGCCCGGATCGAGACGTTCGAGCATGCGTCGGAGGCACCCAAGGGATCGATCCAGATCGTCAGCAGGGGAACGACCTACGCGCTACCCGTGGCGGATGTCATTGATCTGGGCGCGGAAGTCGCCCGTCTCGACAAGGCCATCGGCAAGACCGAGGGCGAGCTTAAGAAGGCGAATGGCAAGCTCTCGAATGAGCGCTTCGTCCAGAACGCCCCTGCGGAAGTGGTCGCTGAGGAGCGCTCGCGGGTCGAGAAATTCTCCGAAGAGCTCGAACAGCTGAACACGGCAAAGGCGAGGCTGGAGGCTCTTTAGTCCTCCATCCTCGCGGTGCCTTCACGGCGCGGGTCGGAGACGAGATCGACCGACCCGTCCGCACCAAGAGCAAAGCCATAGAGCCCGGAAGCGAGGGAGCGCTGGCGCACCTCGTAGCCGAGGGCTTCGGCTTGCGCAGCCAGCTCCGTCGCTCCTTCTTCAACCGTCACCGTGCCGCGAGGCACGACCACATGGGGTGCGACGGCAGCCTCGGACAGCGGTATTCCTGTGCCCAGATGCTGGATCAGCGGGCGCGCAACATAGCCGATGATGGCGGGGCCGCCCGGGCTTCCGATAGCGATCAGCGGCGTGCCGTCCCGGTCGAACACAAGAGACGGCGTCATCGAGCTCATGGGGCGTTTGCCCGCACCCGGAGCGTTGACCGCGAGGCGGCCTTCGTCATCGTAGGGGACGCGGGAGAAATCGGTGAGCTGATTGTTGAGGACCATGCCTGCTGCCATGATCTGGCTGCCAAATGCGATCTCAACTGTCGTCGTCATGCTGACGATATTTCCTTCGCCGTCACGCACAGAGAAATGAGATGTGGCTGGCACTTCGTAGGACCAGTCGTCGATCCGACCTTCCTTGAGGAGCAGGCCATCAGGGTCGCCGGGTTCGACCGTCTCCGCGGGTACGTCACCAATCAGCTGCGCGCGGTTGCGGAGATAGGCGTCGCTGACCAGTCGCGCGGTCAGGTCCCCGGCGCTCAAACCATCCGTACCCATCGCCGTGGGATCGCCGAGGAAACGGTTCCTGTCGGCATAGGCAAGGCGGCTCGCCTCGATATAGGCGAGGAGGCCCTCGTCCAGAGGCGCATCGCCCGCCGTCAGTTCGTAGAGCTTGAGGATCTGGAGCAACGTCACGCCGCCCGAACTCGGCGGCGGCATCGAACAGACTCTCCGGTCGAAGGTCACGGTACAGACGGCTTCGCGCTTCTCCGGACGGTAGTTGGCAAAGTCCTCGAGTGTCAGGGTTTCAAGCCCGGTGACGCCGTTGACCCGGTCGATGATCGCCTGGGCAATCTCACCGGAATAGAAGGCTGCGGCACCCCCAGCTGCGATCTCCTGCACGCTCTTCGCATAAGGTAGGTTCTGGACGGTTTCGCCATAGGCTTTCACCGCGCCTTCTTCGGTCAGGTAAATGGCCGCCTGCGGATCTTTCCTGAAGCTCGCAAACCGGTCGAGGCTGTCACGTAGGCGCTGAGGCATCGCGAAGCCGTCGCGCGCAAACCCTTCGGCAGGCTCAAAGAGGCGTTGCCATGGAAGAGCGCCATGCTCCCGGTGCGCAAGGTCGAGAACCGCGACCGTCCCCGGAACGCCAACGGCACGACCTGAGGTGACGGCCTCGAAGAAGCTCATCGGCTCGCCTTCGTCCGTGTAGAACACTTCTGGCACAACAGAAGCCGGTGCCATCTCCCGCCCGTCATAGGCCGTGACGTCGCCTGATGAGGCATCATAGTGGAGCATGAACGCACCGCCGCCGAGGCCTGAACTCTGCGGCTCGACCAGGCCAAGGACGGCCTGAATGGCGACCGCCGCATCGACCGCGCTTCCGCCTTCGGCGAGTACCGCGGCGCCTGCGTCGACCGCCAGCGGGTGCGCCGCGGCGACGATCCACGGGGCTTTCTCAGCCGGGGGCGGGGAGGGGTTCCCTTCGGGTGCTTCGTCCACCTTGCCGCAAGCCGCGATGGCCAGGACGGTGAGGATGAGGGCTCTGCAATCCATGCTTGCTCCGGGGCTTGGGACTAGCGGACAACCTTGTGCAACAGATGCCCGGAGGCAAGTGATGAAGCCTGGTCCGAAGAACAGCATTGCTGATGTCGCAGGCATCAAGGTTGGAAATGCCTCTGATCCGCTCGCAAAGACAGGCGTCACGGTGCTCCTGCCTGATGCGCCGTTGCGCGCTGCCGTGGATGTTCGCGGAGGTGGCCCGGGCACGCGGGAGACCGACGCACTGGCGCTCGACACGCTTGTTGACCGAATCGATGCGCTGACCCTCGCGGGGGGCTCTGTCTATGGCCTCGCCGCAGCCGATGAGGTGGCGGCCGTTTTGGGCGCGAGGGGGCAAGGGTTTGGTCTCATCCCAGGCGTGCCGGTTTCGCCGATCGTGCCGGCGGCGATTCTCTATGACCTCGCCAATGGCGGCGAGAAGGGCTGGGGGGAGGAGCCTCCCTACCGGCGGCTGGCGCGGGAAGCGCTGGAGGCTGCATCGGATGACGTCAGCTTGGGCGCCGTTGGCGCTGGGACAGGCGCGACGGCGGGGGACCATCCGGGCGGGTTGGGTACTGCGTCTTTTCTTTCGTCAGAGGGCTATACAGTGGCAGCGCTGGCGGCGGTGAACAGCTTCGGGTCGCCTTATGTGCCGGGTACGGACAGTTTCTGGGCTGCGCCTTTCGAGATCGGCGACGAGTTCGGCGGCCGGGGAATGCCCGAGAGGGCCGGTGCCGCGGGCTTCCCGCCTGATACGAAGGCCGCGGCACTGGCGCGGCAGAATACAAGCCTGATCGTGGTTGCAACAGATGCTGACCTCTCGGCAGCAGACCTCAAACCGCTGGCCGTCATGGCGCAGGACGGCCTAGCGCGGGCGGTCAGGCCTGCCCACGGACCCACGGACGGGGATATCGTCTTCGCAGTTTCCACGTGTACGAAGGAAGTGCCTCAGCCCCTTATGACGCTCACGGAGCTTGGGAGCATCGCCGGGGATGTGGTGGCAAGGGCATGCGCGAGGGGCGCGTTTGCTGCGGAGGAGAAAAGTTGAGCTGCTCTGCTCCGAAGTCCCTCACCCTCGATCCCTCTCCCCCTCGGGAGAGGGAGGCGCAAACGGCGCCGCCATCCCTGAATTCTGACGGTTCCGCGCGAAGGCACCCAAGCGGGTGCCCGGGCGGCCAGCCCGCCCCGCCCGCCCCGCTGGAGGCGCTGCGCGCCGTGAAGCAAGAGATGGCGGCCCCTGCAGGATTCGAACCTGCGACCATCCGCTTAGAAGGCGGGTGCTCTATCCAGCTGAGCTAAGGGGCCTTGCCGAGCGCCTACCATAGAGGCGGGCGGATGCGCGAGGGATCAGTGCGTCCAGGGTGCGCGGCGGTTGGTGGCGAAATTGTCCGAGTAGGCCTTGAGCGTGCGCTTGCCGGAGGAGGGCTCAATCACCTGGTGGGGGATCTGGTGCTCCTTGGCGTAGCCGATGGCCTGGTCTTTCGTCTCGAAGGTCAGGCGGACCTGGCCTGCGCGGGTGTCCTGGCCAGATGTCCAGCCCATGAGCGGGTCGGCGCGTTTCGCGTACTCTTCCTCGAACTCCAGGACCCATTCTTCGGTCTTGGCTTTGCCGGACTGCATGGCGGTGCGGGAGGGTTTGTAGATGCGCGCGAACATGGTGCGGTTAGTGGCGGAGAGCGCGGGGTTTCGCAAGTGGGTTGGAGGTCGCGTCCGCCCCTCTCCCAAAATCAGAGATTTTGACCTCTCCCGAGGGGGAGGTGATTTCCGTTGAACCCGAGTAGCTCTCAGCCGGAAGGCGCCTTGCGCCGTGAGATGAAGTCGAATCCGACCAGCCCGGAGGGCTGGTCGGGGCGGCAGGATTCGAACCTGCGACCCTCTGTTCCCAAAACAGATGCGCTACCAGGCTGCGCTACGCCCCGACGGAAAATGCCCTCTGCCCTAAGACGGAGGGCTCTGCAAGGGCTTAGCTTCGACCTTCGAACCGCCAGGGGATTGTCTCGCCGGCGTGGAAGGGAACGGTCAGGGTCTCGCCTGTGCCTAAGGTCTCAGGCACCTCGGTTTCGCCGCGCACGAGGGTCACGGAGTCCTCGTTGACGGGGAGGCCGTAGAAGGCTGGCCCATTGAGGCTCGCGAAGGCTTCGAAGTGACCGAGCGCGTCCTCTTCCTCGAACACCATGGCGTAGCTTTCGAGGGCGTAAGGCGCGTTGAAAATCCCGGCGCAGCCGCAGGCGCTCTCCTTGGCGGAGCGGACATGGGGGGCGGTGTCGGTGCCGAGGAAGAACTTCGCGCTGCCCGAGGTCGCCGCTTTCCTCAGCGCCAGGCGGTGCTCCTCGCGCTTGGCGATGGGTAGGCAATAGCGGTGAGGGTTGATGCCGCCCTTGAAGATGGCGTTGCGGCTGAAGTGGAGGTGGTGCGGGGTAATCGTTGCTGCGATCCGCTCGCTTCCCGCCTCGACGAAGTCCGCTGCGTCCTTCGTGGTGATGTGCTCGAAGACCACTTTCAGCCCTTCGAAGCGTTTGACCGTCGGGATCATCACCCGGTCGATGAAGACAGCCTCGCGGTCGAAGATGTCGATGTCGTCGCTCGTCACCTCGCCATGGACGAGGAGAGGCATGCCTGCCTTCTCCATGGCTTCGAGCACCGGGTAGATGTTGGCGATGTTCGTGACGCCAGCGTCGGAGTTGGTGGTCGCGCCTGCGGGGTAGAGCTTGGCTGCGGTAAAGATGCCCTCGCGGTGCCCGCTGACAAGCTCTGCAGGGTCGATCGTGTCGGTGAGGTAGGCCGTCATCAGCGGCGTGAAGTCATGCTCAGGGCTGACAGCGGCCATGATCCGGTCGCGGTAGGCGCTGCCCAGCGCCTTGGTCGTCACCGGCGGGACGAGGTTCGGCATGACGATAGCGCGGGCGAACTGGCGCGCGGTCTGATCGACCACAGCCTCCAGCATCGCATCATCGCGCAGGTGGACATGCCAGTCATCGGGGCGGCGGATCGTCAGGCGTTCGGTCATGGCCGGGGTTTGGCCGAGAATCACCCCTCGGGGAAGCGTTAGCTCACTTCACGCTTTCGTAGACCGGGCTTTTGCCTGCTGCGGCCTTGTCGCGGTCGGGGGCTTCTTCGCCGAGGCGGTCGCGGTAGACCCAGATGTTGGTCATCACGACGTCCACGAACTGGCGGGCTTCCTTGTTAGGGACGCTTTCGAGGAGGAGGAGCTGGTCATCGATGCCCGCCTTCGCCTTGTAGCGGCGGAAGTTGCCCGGGCCCCAATTATAGCTGAGCGCCATCTCGAACATGTCGGCGCGGCCGCCATTATACTCCGTGAGCAGCATTTCAATGTACGATTGGCCGAGCTGCATGTTGTAGCCGGGGTCGTAGAGACGCTTGGAGGCTTGCGAGCCGCGCTGCATCAGGCGGCGGTCGCCGGTGATATAACTTGCGGTGCGGGGCATGACCTGCATGAGGCCAGCCGCGCCCACGCGGCTCTTCGCCGTGGTGGAGAACTTCGATTCCTGCCGGATCACTCCGTAGAGGACGGCCTGGTCGATCTTGAAGCCGCCGTTGGGCTTGAGGTCGTCCGGGAGCGGATAAAGCGCGGGCCAGAGGGTCCGGTCGGTCTGCTCGCGGATGCCAAGCGCTTCGGAGACGTGAACCTCCGCAGCCGGAGCATCGAGAAGACCTGCGAGCGCGAGGACCTTGCCATCGTCCGAGGCAGGGAGCTCGCCCTGGGCGTAGCGGATTTCGAGAGCTGCTTCCTGATACTTGCCGACCTCAGAGAGGGCGACGGCGCGGATGAGGCGCGGGCTCTTGTCGAGGAGGAGGTCGAGCTCTCCTTCGTCAAGCGCGATGGGCGACCAGTCGATGCCCGAACCCTGACCGAGCTGGCCGAGGGCGAGCTGGCCGTAGAAGGTGAGGGGATACTGGCTGGCGATCTCGAGATAGAGGAAAGCCTCGTCCGAGCGTCCCGTGGCGAGCGCGGAACGCGCAGCCCAGAAGGCGGCCGCTGCGCGAAGGGAGCTCTGCTGGTGCGGCTCCTCGGCCATGGCGGAGTGGTAGCGGAAGGCCCGCTCCATATCGTTCTGGCGCCAGGCAACGAGGCCGGCGGTCCACTGGGCCATGACGGCCGAACCTTCGGAACGGTTGGCAGCCTGCTCGGCAAGGCGGCGGGCCTGGCCGAGTTTGCCGTGGACGTAAAAGCTCTCGGCGATCCAGCCGCGGATGCGGTCGGTCTGGCGCGAGGTCAGGAGATTGAACTGCCGCGGATTGTTGAGATAGGCGAGCGCCTGCGTCGGCCGGTCCTTGGCGAGAAGGTAGCGCACGCGGCCCTCAATGCGCTTGATCTGACGGCTGCGGCTCGTGCCTGCGCGGTCGTAATCGGCCTCGAGGTCGGGGTGCAGCTCGACCCCTGACGAGGTGCGCCAGCGGCGGGCGACGGGCTTCTGCGGATAGGAATTCTTGGGCCTGCGCTTGAGTGCGAGGCGGTAGACACCGGACGCGTCCGGGTGGTCGGCATAGGAGGAGAGCCAGCGCGCAAGCTCGGAATAGGAGCTGCGGTAGGCCGTCGGGTGCATGTAGCGCTGCTCGAAGACGTAGCCGAGAAGGACCGGGTTCTCGATCTTCTTGATGATCGGATCGGCCTCTTCCAGGCGGCCAGCCTCCTGCAGCATGAAGACCTTGCGGTAGCGGTCCTCGTCCTGCGCGCTCAGCACGTCAGGCTTGGCCGGAGCCGCGAGAGCGGCAGGCATGGCGAGGGTCAGGACACCTGCAATGAGGGCGCGCAACATGACGGAAGCTCTCTCCTTTGGCCGTTACCCCCCGGCCTAGATCGGGGAGTTTAGGACAGGGTTTCGTTAAGCTTTGCTTGAAGGGCGAGAAGGTCCCGCCAAGCCCAGCGTTTCTGCGCTGGCTGGCGGAGGAGGAAGGCGGGGTGGAAGACCGGGAGCGCAGGAATGCTGCGCCCGCCGATCTCGATATCGCGGAAGCTGCCGCGCGCCCGGGTGATGCCCGGCGCGTCGGGGAAGAGGGCCTTGGTGGGCACGTTTCCGGTGAGGAGGATGGCTTTGGGCTGGCTCAGCTCGATGAACCTGCGGACGAAGGGCTGGGCGAAGGCGAGCTCCGCCGTGTTCGGGTTCCGGTTGTCCTCGGGCCGCCAGTAGAAGGCGTTGGTGATCGCGACGGGCCGCTGCTCTTCCGAGGGCGCACGGGAGTGGCCGATGGCTCCGAGCATCCTGTCGAGGAGTTGTCCTGAGCGCCCAACAAACGGCTTGCCGACCCGCGCCTCTTCGGCGCCCGGAGCCTCGCCAAGCACGAGAAGGTCGGCACCGAGGACGCCGTCATGGATCACGGTCTGGCGCTCATCACCGTGGAGGGGACAGCCCTTGAGGGAGGCGAGGTGGGCGATCAGTTCGTCCAGAGTGGCGCAGGCAGCGGCCTGTTCTTCGGCCTTCGCGATGGCTTCGTCCGCGCTTGGCTGACCCGGCGCCGCGGCGCGGGGGCTTGGCTTGGCCTGAGGCTCAGCCTGCGGCGCGCGCGGCGGGGTATCGTCCCAATCCCAAAGCGCACCGGGAGCCTCCCCCTCGATCGTGGTCAGACCTGCATCGCGGTAGAAGGCGAGGGTCGCTCTGGCGGCTTCCGATAGCATGCCGGGAGGATGGGAGAGGCCGCGCGGAACCTCAAGCAAAGGTTACCAAGGGTGACCGGCGCCTCCTGCTCTTAGGGAGAGATTTAGAGTGTAGCGGCAGGAGGGATGAAAGACCTGCAACTTTTCGCGACATCCCCTGAAGCCGTGCCACATGGATTTCTTGCGCCGGTTTGGGCATACGGGCGAAAACACACGATGAGTGGAACAGCACATGTTTGATGACACCCCGGTCGAACGCGAAAGCATGGAATTCGACGTGGTCATCGTTGGCGCGGGGCCTGCCGGCCTTTCCGCTGCGATCCGCCTGAAACAGCTTGAAGAAGAGAAGGGCGGCGAGATCTCCGTCGTCGTCGTCGAGAAGGGCTCCGAAGTCGGCGCTCACATTCTCTCCGGCGCGGTCCTCGACCCCAAAGCCCTCGATGAGCTGCTGCCTGACTGGCGCGATGATTCCGAGTGCCCGATCGACACCCCGGTGACCTCGGAGAGCTTCCTCTATCTCGGGCCGTCAGGCTCGCTCCCGCTGCCGAATTTCGGCCTGCCGGAGATGCTCAAGAACCACGGCTGCTACGCCACGTCGATGGCTATGGTCTGCCGCTGGCTCGGCGAGAAGGCCGAGGCGATGGGCGTCGAGGTCTATCCGATGATGGCTGCCAGCCGCACCGTTCGCCGCGAGGACAACTCCGTGGCTGGCGTGATTGTCGGCGAGGTTGGTATCGGCAAGGATGGCGACAAGAAGGACAGCTACGAGCCCGGCATGGAGCTGCGCGGGAAGTATGTTCTGTTTGCTGAGGGTGTGCGCGGATCCTGCTCCAAGCAGCTGATCGAAGAGTTCGGCCTCTCCGATGGAAAAGAGCCGCAAAAGTACGGCATCGGCATCAAGGAGCTGTGGAAGGTCACGGACGAGAACTTCCGCAAGGGCCATGTTCAGCACACGTTCGGCTGGCCGCTGAAGAACAATACGGGCGGCGGCTCGTGGATGTACCATTTCGGCGACAACTACGTCTCCGTCGGCATGGTGGTGCACCTCAACTACAAGAACCCCTATCTTTCTCCGTACCAGGAGTTCCAGCGCTTCAAGACCCACCCTGAGATTGCCCCGATCTTCGAAGGCGGCGAGCGCGTGGCCTATGGCGCGCGGGCGATCAACGAGGGCGGCATCCAGGCCATCCCGCGCCTGACCTTTCCGGGCGGTGCACTGATCGGTTGCTCCGCAGGGTTCGTGAACGTGCCCCGCATCAAGGGCAACCACAACGCCATGAAGACCGGCATGCTGGCTGCGGAAGCTGCGTTCGACGCGGTGGCCAATGGCCGCGAGGGCGATGAGCTGACCGCCTACCAGACTGCGTTCGAAGGCTCCTGGGTTCAAAAAGAGCTGCACCTGGTACGCAATGCCAAGCCGCTCTGGTCCAAGTACGGAACAATCCTTGGCGCGATCGGACTCACGGGTTTCGATCTCTGGACGAACGTCATCACCAACGGCTTTTCCGTGTTCGGAACGCTGGGCCATGGCAAGTCTGACGCTGAGTCCACTGAGCCTGCGTCGAAGCACAAGCCAATCGACTATCCGAAGCCGGACGGTGTTCTCACCTTCGACCGCCTGACCAATGTCAGCTACAGCTTCACCAACCACGAAGAAGATCAGCCTGCGCACCTTCGCTTGAAGGATGACCAGGTTCCGTACACGACGGAACTGCCGGTCTATGCTGGTCCTTCGCAGCGCTACTGCCCTGCAGGCGTCTACGAATATGTCGAGGATGGCGGCGAGCAGAAGTTCCAGATCAACGCCCAGAACTGCGTCCACTGCAAGACCTGCGATATCAAGGATCCAGCCCAGAACATCGTCTGGCACACGCCAGAAGGCGGCGGTGGCCCGAACTACCCGAACATGTAAGGCTAAAGCCTTGCGACATGAAAAAGGGCCCGGATCACTCCGGGCCCTTTCGTTTTGCTCAGTGAGCTGACGCTTACGCGGCGTTCTGGCGGCGGCGCATCCAGAGACCGGCTGCTACCGGTGCAAAGAGAAGCGCAGCGCCCGGGACCGGCACGGCCGTCGGGTTGGTCGCAAAGTTGCCGATCACGAACTCGCCCGAGACCTCTTCGACACCAAGCGCGGCTGCGATAGTCGCGAGGTTCGCATCGGTGAAGGTGAAGTCGAGGTTCAGGTCATCGAGAGCATCGAACGCATCCTCGGGATCGCCGACAAGCTCATCGGGGAAGTCGAACTCAAAGACCGACAGGCCGTCGACGGTTCCGATGAGGTTGGTGCCGGAGACGTCCGCGAAGATCTCGTTGGCATCATAGTCGATGGTGAAGTTGGTCAGGTTCACGGTCGAATCGCCAAGCGTAATCGCGATGCCGTCGCCGCCACCGTTTCCGCCGTGGGTCAGGGTGCCAGAGACGTCCTCACCACTCAGCTCAATCTCGTCACCATCGATCATGATCGTGTAGACCGGTTGGCTGGCCACCTCGGAGAACTCGTTCGTCTCACCGAGGGGGTCGGTCCTGGTGCCAAGGTCTTCATTGGCCGTGATGCGGATCGTTGTCTGTCCGTTGAGCACTGTCGCCGCGTTGGCTGCCGAAAGGCCAGCCGATGCGAGCGTCAGGGCCGCGGTTGTCAGGAGCAGTTTCTTCATAAGGTCCTCCAATTTTTTGCTGCATTTTAGGAATGACCAGAAATGAGACACTTGCGGCTGGGGATCATTCGTTTGAATTTTAAGGAACTACGCGCTCGTGATGGTTCCCTGTCCGGACAGGGTCTCCCCTTGACTATCGCTGGCGAAAGCGTAGCTGAGGGGTCCTCCCGACAACGCCTTTCCTTCCAATCCCCACCGGGGAGACGAGGGCGGCTGTCACGAAACACACTGAAGAGTTCGCCCGATGCCGAAGTCGAAAAATCGCCGTAAGGTCAAGAACAACCGGGTCGCAGGAACCGGCGCTCAGGCCAGCCTGACCACCGAACCGGTCGAAGGCGCGGAAAGCACCCGCGACGCCAAGCCTGAAGCGGCTGCCGTGAAGAAGAAGGGCGTTGGCCCTGTCGAGTTCTTCCAGCAGGTCCGCTCCGAGGCGATGAAGATCACCTGGACCAGCCGCGGCGAGACGATGGTCTCGACCATCATGGTGCTGATCATGGTCGCGATCATGAGCCTCTTCTTCTTCGCCGTTGACCAGCTTCTGCGCTTTGTCGTGCCGCAGATCCTGGCCCTCAGCCTCGTTTAAGGATCCCGTCCATGTCCGATGCCAAGTGGTACATCGTCCACGCCTATTCGAACTTCGAGAAGAAGGTCGCTGACGCCATCAAGGCTGCTGCCGAAGAAAAAGGCCTCGCCGAGATGTTCGAAGAGGTCATGGTCCCGACCGAAGAAGTCGTCGAAGTGCGCCGTGGCCGCAAGGTCAACACAGAGCGCCGCTACTTCCCCGGCTATGTCCTCGTGAAGATGGTCATGAACGACCAGACCTATCACGTGGTCAACGAGACCAACAAAGTCACCGGCTTCCTCGGCCAGGGCAAAAAGCCCCTGCCGGTGAGCCAGAAAGAAGTCGACCGCATCCTCGGCACGATGGAAGAGTCCGAAGCTGCGCCTTCGATCCCAACGGTGATCTACGAGGTCGGCGAGATGGTGAAAGTCATCGACGGCCCGTTCGCAAGCTTCTCCGGCGTCGTCGAAGACGTCGACCAGGAGAACGCGCGCCTCAAGGTCTCCGTCTCGATCTTCGGCCGCGCCACGCCGGTCGAACTCGAATACCACCAGGTCGACAAAGAGAGCTAATCGCTCCTTACGCGGATCAAAGAAAAAGCGGGCTCGCGGGCCCGCTTTTTTGTGCGTGGTCGGAGGGGCTACTCGCCCCGCGTTTGGACGTGCATGGAGACGCAGTGCTTCTGCTTTTTGGTCAGCCCTGTGTTCCTGACCGCGATGTCGGCGAGGGTTTTGGTCTCCTTGATGACCTTCATCCCGACCTCGCTGAAGGTGTGGGGCCCGAAGACCGCCTTGGAGAGAAGGGGGTTGGTGAGCGCCTGGGTGAAGGCATCGTTGGCGACCATCATCCTGAGGAGTTCGCCCATCATATCGGGGGCTTCGTAGTATTCAGCGAAGAGGCCGACCCACCATTCGAGCTTGTCGATATGGCCGTAAAGGCGTTCGAGTTCGGCCGCGTCTTCCTTGTTCTTTGTCAGCTCAAGGAAGGATTTGTAGCGCTTCAGGCCGTAATGCTCGCGATAGTCGTTGAACGAGGCGAGGTGGCAGCAGCGGCCCATGTCTGTGGACAGACGTTTGACGTCCGCGCCGCCCTTCATGTTCAGGAACTTCGCGGTGTTACGAAGGCCGATGCGGCCCGCTGGCGTACGTGACGCGCCGACCAGGACGTGGCGCAGCTTCTCCTTCATCAGCCATTTGTTCGGCTTGACCAGCTCGACCGCTGAGCGGGCTTCGCCGCGGACGAAGAACTCGTCAGGGATCAGATCATGCCAGCGGTAGAGGAGCGCGAACTCGACCGCCATGCGGTTGGTTCTGTACCAAGGCTGCTCTTCGGCCCAGCCGGGGGGAACGCCGAGATCAAGGCGCTGGCGGGCGATGTGAGGGATGTAGTCCTGCATGACGACGTTCAGCAGGAGGACGGTCACAACGCATCGGGTGGTCTGGAAGACGTGCTCATCGTCCCAGTCAGGATGCGCCTCGGAGATGAGGCCTGCCACACGATTATGCTCGCGCAGGAACAGGACGTTCATCAGCGACTGGCCGAGGGTCGCTGAGCCAAACTCTAGCCCGGTGGCCCAGGCCTCGCGCAGGTCGGCGTCGGGCCACTTCTCGTAGATGCGGCGGAGATTGTTGTCCGTATAAAGACCGGGTGAGGTGTCCGTGCGCGCATATTCTGCCCGGACATGGAACCCATCGGCGCGCTCTTCGAAGAGGAGCGGTGGCCATTCCTCGCCGTCGATCATGCGCGATTTCAGCCGACCGCCATTGCCCATGTCGCGGAGCATGTGGGTCTGCACTTCCGACGAGCCGTAGAGCTGGTTGAGATCGATCTCCTGGTTGGACTCGTTCTCGCGGAAGAAACGCTCCTTGGTCGGGTCTTCCCACTTGGTCCTGAGGAACCCGTCCACGAACCATTGCGCAAAGAGCGGGAAGAGGAGGCTGGTGTCATGGCAGGGGACGAACTCATCGCGTTCGAAGAGGTCTGCGATGGCGTCAAGGTCGGGCTTGGCGGGCGCGTTCTCGCCCGTCGCTGGAGGGAGGTGACGGCCCGAATAGCGGCGCTCGACGAGGCCGGGCCAGCTCACATATTCGGAGAACATGGAATAGGCCATCGGCCTTGGGGGGCAGGCTTCGGCGAAGAAGGAAATGGCTTTCTTCGCGGCAGGCAGGCGCAGCGGCTCGATGTGGTTGATCACCGCCGTCAGCATGTCCTTGAAGCCCATAGCCCCAGCCCTCTCAAAGTCCCTTGGGCCAGATTAACAGGTGAGGGGCAGATGCGAAAGCGGCCCCCGAGCCGGTGGCAAGAGGGCCGCTTAAGATACGCTTATCGCGAAGAAAACGCGGTCAGGCTGGCTTGCAGACGCCTTCGCCGAGGCTGATCGGGTCCATTTTGCCGTCGTAAAGCACGCACTCTCCGCCATCGAGCATGATCACGAAGACCTGCGGCTTGGCGAGGCTTCGGTCCTCGCCGCTGCCGAGGCGCGGGGGGAGGACGATGAACTGCGACTGCTCCGTCGGGTCGGGTTTTCCGAGCTCGATCGAGGCACGGCCGAGGGCGGCCGCTGCTTTCGCCTTGGCACCTTCCACTGCGCCGGGAAGAAGCACCGCTTCCTGCGCCCCGATGGAGGCACAGGAGGCTGCTGTCAGCGCAGCAACGCTTGCGATCAGGGTGCGGATCACAGGGCGTCTCCGTTCGGAAGACGCATGTCGCGGTTGACGCTCATGAGGTCGACCGGAACCTGAATGTCCTGACCTTTGACCGGAGCTTCGAAGCTCTGGGTGCTAAACGCCGTCGAGGTGGTGGTCGTCACTGGGCAGCTGCCGGTCTCACGGTAGGTGAGGGCTGCTGCGAGGAGTGGTTCGCTCGTGTCGCCGAGGGCGAATGCGAGATCGTCTGCGACCGTGCAGCCCGGGAGGCGTGCGCCGAAGGAGAAGCTGTTGTCCTCCGGAACGAAGCCGTCGGCATAGTCACCGAAGCCTTTGAAATTCACGCCAGCGAATTGGATCGTGTAATAGGTCTCACCGCAATTGTCAGTCGGGTAGAAACCGTATGGCTTGCCGCAGGTGATGTCGCCGATCAGCACGACCTCGAAGTCGATGCCGCGCAGGCCGTTGACGACGGCTTCGGACGCTGAACAGGTGCCGCCCGTCGACAGGATGAAGACCCGGTTGAGGTCGAGCCTCGGCAGGGGCTGGCCTGACGTGGTCGAGAACCCAAGGGTGGTTTCGTAGAACGGGACAGGGTCGTTCCGCTCGCCCGTGACAGGGTTGAAGGCTCCAGCATCGTCATTGAACTGAAGAACTTCGAAATACTTGCCATCGGTGAAGGTAGGGCCCGCCAGCATGTAGCTGAGCTGCGATGCGACAGCGAGGAGGCCGCCACCATTGTAGCGAAGGTCGAGGACCAGATCGTCGACACCGGCGGTGGCGAGCGTCTGGATGGCGTTCACGATCTCCTCTTCCGAGGCGAAGGGGCTGAACGTGTTGAAGACGATGTAGCCGACTTTCTCCCCACCCGGACGATCGATGACCTGGGTCTCGATCACGGGTTTGCGGGCGAGGTCTTCGGAGACGATCGTCACGGTCCGCGGCGTACTGGAGCCTTCGTCCTGCACCTCGAACGTGTGCGTTTCGCCGGCGGTCGACGGGAAGAGACCTGCGTTGAGGGTGGCCGTATCGCTGCCATTGACGAGGTCTTCGCCGTCCACGGAGAGAATGCGGGTGCCGCGCAGGAACTGCTGCTGGCCGCTCACTTCTTCCGATGCCGGAGTATCAGGATCGACATAACGGATCCGGAAGTCACGCGGCGGGCTCGAACGAAGGGCAGCGAGACTGAAGCCGTAGCTCGCGGTGCCGGCGGAGTTCCGCGATGCGAGGAAGTCTTCGGTGGACTGGCTGAAGTGGAAATCGTCCTTGTCCTCGCCGGAGGAGGTGACGGCCGTGGTTCTCAGCAGGTTGAAGTACTCGACCCGGTTGTCAAAGCTCGCAGGGTTCCTGTCGGTGACTTCGTCGTTCCACAGGTACGTCTCGTTGGTCCACGAACGCAGCCAGAAGTTCTCGATAGTGGTTGAGCCTTGTACGTCCGGGAACGCGTTGCCTTCGATATCGACACCCGAACGCGGGTTCTCGCAGCGTTGGTCGAACGTGCTGGCAGCTTCGTAGGTGCCCTGAACCCAGACCGGGTCCGTGCTGCCGCCGCCGGAGCCTCCGCCGCCCGTGGGAGGAGGGGTGACGACTGATCCGCCGCCACCGCCGCCGCCTCCACCGCCCCCGCAGGCGGCGGTCAGCGCGACCAGACTCACGAGGGCGATGCGGCGCCCTGTCGATACGAAGTTCATAACTGCCCCATTTTTGGTAATGTTTTTGAAAGGATTGTCTAACGCAGCGGGGTGTTGCGCGCAACTTAACCTTTGGCCGCATCCTATGCCTGGGCGGGGCGGATTTGCGGCAAGACTCGGGCAGTGATGGCAAAGAAAAACGGGCCCCGAGGGGCCCGTTCTTTTGCGCTGTGACGCTTGAGAGGGTGGCTTACGCCGCTTTCTCTTCGGCCGGGTCGCGGAGGACATAGCCCCGGCCCCAGACGGTCTCGATGTAGTGCTCGCCTTCCGTAGCGGCAGAGAGCTTCTTGCGGAGCTTGCAGATGAAGACGTCGATGATCTTCAGCTCCGGCTCGTCCATGCCGCCATAGAGGTGGTTGAGGAACATTTCCTTGGTGAGGGTCGTCCCTTTGCGGAGCGAGAGGAGCTCCAGCATCTGGTATTCCTTGCCCGTCAGGTGGACGCGTTGGCCGCCGACTTCGACGGTCTTGGCGTCGAGGTTCACGGACAGGGAGCCGGTGTTGATGATCGACTGGCTGTGGCCCTTCGAGCGGCGCACGATGGCGTGGATCCGCGCGACCAGCTCATCCTTGTGGAATGGCTTGGTCATGTAGTCATCAGCACCGAAGCCGAGACCGCGGACCTTGTTCTCGGTGTCACCGAGGCCGGTCAGGATCAGGATCGGCGTTGCGACCTTGGCAACGCGAAGCTGCTTGAGAACGTCAAAGCCGGTCATGTCCGGCAGGTTCAGGTCAAGCAGAATGATGTCGTAGTCGTAGAGTTTGCCGAGATCGACACCCTCTTCACCGAGATCAGTGGTGTAGCAGTTGAAGCCATCCGACTTCAGCATCAGTTCGATCGACTGTGCTGTTGCGCCGTCGTCCTCGATCAGCAGTACACGCATGGAACCCGTCCTCCTCGTCCGTTACGGCTCCGGCCGCAGGGGAGCGGCATCCGTCAAAACTTTGTTCAGGCTAACAAGAATTTACTTTCATAAAGATTAACGGGCGAATCGATCCGCCCGCAGCCTGCACGCATAGGTGAGTCTAGCCGTGCGTCGATTCCCGCGACAAGCGTTAACTTATCCGATTGCGGAACTGATTCCGTCCCGTGATTCAGCTACTTCTTGCGGAAGCGGTCGAGGCTGACGACATCCGCGCCGCCTGACGGAGGGGTATCGTCCGGGTCCGTCGGATCGTCCTCTGGCTCCTCGGGAGCGGCTTCCATTTCGGCCTCGATCTCCTCGACCGATTGAAACTGGAGGACAAAATTGGCCGATGGATCTGCGAACTGGGTAATCGAAGAAAACGGGATGACGATGTTTTCGGGCACGCCTTTAAACTGAAGGGTAACCGAGAAACGCTCCTCGTCGATCGTCAGGTCATCGAACTGGTGCTGCAGGACGATGGTCATCCGGTCGGGATACTGCGTGCGCAGACGATCCGCGAGAATGACGCCCCGGGCATTGGTATCGAACTCGATATAGAAGTGGTGCTCGCCGGGCAGGGCGCCGAGGTCCCTCGTGATCGAGAGAACATCGCGGACCACCCCGCGCATCGCGTTCTGGGTCAGCCAGGCGTAATCGAGTTCGGAACTATCGCTCATGACGGGAGGCCCTAGCCCGCTGCCTCGCCGCTGTCACCAGCCACATCGCCCAGAAGCGACGTCACTTTTTCGGTGGCGCCGGGCAGAGGAACAGCCTGTCCGCTCCTGAGGGGCGTTCTTGCCGTATCGAGCGCCATCGGCAGCCTGTCGAGGATATCGAGATCCAGATCATCGAGAAGCGCCGGCTCGAGGTCATCGCCCAAAGGACCGCCCGTCATATTGAGGACGATACCGACGACAGGCGCACCGACCCGTTCAAAGAGCTGAGCGCCCCTGCGGACGTCTGCCGTGGCGAGGGGGCTGGGGGTCGCGACCAGCAAGGCTGCGTCGAGCTTCATGCGCTGGACCAAGGAAAGGTGGGCATCGCCTGTGCCGGGCGGCGTATCGACAACGAGCACATCGAGCTCGCCCCAGCCGGTGTCATCGATCAACTGCCGCGCGGCGTTCATCACCATGGGACCCCGCCATGCGACGGCCTGCCGCTCATCGACCATGTAGCCCAGCGATACGAGCTTCAGGCCCTCAGCCTCGGCAGGTATGATCTTGCCGTCTTCGGATTTCAGCTTCTCAGCCACGGGGAAGAGGACAGGGAGGGAGGGCCCGTGGATGTCGAGATCCAGAAGACCGACCTTGAGGCCCTGCGACGCGAGGCCCAGCGCCAGGTTCGCAGCGACCGTACTCTTGCCGACGCCGCCTTTGCCAGATGCCACCGCGACGACACGGCGCACGCCTTCCGGCCGGGTCGGCTCGGGCCGCTGGGCGGGTTTGGTGCCGAGCTGAAGGGGATCGCTGTGCCCGCCTTTGGGGGCAGGCGGTGCTTGCGGCGCGGGCGCAGGAGAGGGGGCTGCGCCGCCATGCTCGGTCCTGACGAGGGTGACCCGCTCAATGCCTGAACCCTGCGCAAGGGCCTTCTCAAGAGCCTCATCACCCTGATCAGGCGCGCCTTTCAGCACCACGGTCGCGGTCATCCGGTCCTCGAGCAGGCGGATGCCGACATCCCCTGCGAGGCCCTTTTCATCGAGGATACGGCGGATTTGCGCTTCCGCGCGGCCCTTGCGGGCGGCTTCCTTGAAACGGCGCATCATGACGCGGCTCTTGTCCCATCGTTGCAGTCGGCCTCTAACGCCACATATACCTCGCACCGCAAAGACGACAGTTTCACCGCGGGATCGTCCCTATAGGATGGACGCTCCCCCTCAGCACGGCGGACCGATGCCCTGGACTGACAAGCCTTCGAATGGCTCCAACAATAACGGCCCATGGGGTCGTCCTCAGAACAATGGTGGCGGCGGCGGCCAAGGCGGCGGGGGTGGACCCCGCGGCGGCCGCGGTCAAGGCACCCCTGACCTTGAAGAGCTCCTGCGCTCTGGCCGTGAACGCTTCGGGCGTGGTCGCGGCGGCAATGGCGGCGGAGGAACGGGCCAGCAGATGCAGGTGCCCTCGGGCCCTGTCCTCGTCCTCGTCCTGATCGCAGTCTTCGTCTTCTGGCTTCTTTCTGGTGTCTACCAGGTCCAGCCGGGCTCGCGCGGCGTGGTCACGACCTTCGGGAACTTCTCGAAGCTGACGGACAGCGGCCTTAACTGGCACGTCCCCTGGCCTGTGCAGGACGTCGATATCGTCGATGTGGAGAATGACCGCCGCATCACCATCGGCCGTGGCCGGACGTCGATGCTGACCTCGGACCTCAACATTGTCGATGTGACGCTCGACGTGAACTTCCAGATCGCGAGCGACGCCACTTGGAACCCCGACGATCCTGAGCTGCCCAACGCGGCGAAGTTCATCTTCAATATCGAGGATCCTGCGCTCACCGTGCAGGCAGCGGCCGAGGCGGCCCTGCGTGAAGTGGTGGGCGCCAATGAATTCGGTCCCATCGTCTCGCGCGGCCGTGCCGTCGTGAACGAGCGGACGACTGAAATCCTTCAGCAGACCCTCGACAGCTATGATAGCGGGATTGAAGTCATCCGGACGAACTTCGGTGACGCAACACCGCCCGAGCAGGTCATCCCCGCGCAAAGGGACGTGATCGACGCAACCTCGCAAGCCGAGCAGAAGGTCAACGTCGCGCAAGGTATCGCAAACCGCATCGTGCCGGTCGCCGAGGGTGACGCACGGCAGATCGTTCTCGACGCCGAAGCCTACGCGGCGCGCGTGGTGGCTGATGCCCGGGGTGATGCAGCGCGCTTCACCTCGATCCTCACGGAGTACGAGAAAGCGCCGGAAGTCACTCGGCAGCGCATGTATCTGGAGACCCTCGAGGATGTCCTCGGCGGCATGAATAAGGTGCTGATCGACGAGGATGCCGGCGGCACGCTGCCCTACCTCAACATCAACGAGCTTGCCCGCGACAGCCAACGCGTGCGCAACAATGCTCCGCGTTCGAATGGAGGCGATGAATGATGAAAAACGCCCTTTATGCTCTAATCGCTTTCGTCATCGTCGGCGCCTTCATCGCCTCGAGCGCTCTTTACACGGTGCGTGAGGACCAGCAGGCGCTCGTCCTTCAATTCGGTGATCCCGTTGCCACCATTCCCGCATCGGATGCCGGTCTTCACACCAAGACGCCGATCCTCCAGAACGTCGTCTATTTCGACGCGAAGAACCTCAACTTCGACGCACAGCCCGTCGAGGTGATCGTGGCCAACGAGGAGCGGTTACTGGTCGATGCCTTCGTCCGCTACCGGATCGCCGATCCGCTTCTCTACTTCCAGCGCCTGTCCGGCACATCCACCGACCCTGACAGCATGCGCAACAGGTTCAACGACCGCATCGGCGCGTTCCTCAACGAAGCGATCCGTCAGGTCTTGGGTGAAGTGCAGATCCGGGACATCATCACCGGTCGCCGGAACGAGCTGATGGCCGCCATCCAGGGCGCTGTCTCGGAAGAGGCCGCGAAGCTTGGCGTGCAGATCATCGACGTCCGCATCCGCCAGGCCGACTTCCCCGAAGCCAACGCGGCGAACGTCTATGCCCGCATGAGCTCGGATTACAATCAGCAGGCTGAGCGTATCCGTGCAGACGGTGAGCGCCGGGCCCTCGAAATCGAGGCAACCGCGAACAAGCAGGTCGTCCAGATCCTCGCCGAAGCCCGTGAGCAAAGCCAGCGCGTCCGGGGTACCGCTGACGGTGAGCGCAACGCCATCTTCAACGAAGCCTATACGCGGGACCCGGAGTTCTTCGCCTTCTACCGCTCCCTCCTCGCCTATGAGGAAGCGCTGCAGAACGGCCAGGGCGACACGACCATCATCCTGTCCCCGGACTCGGAGTTCTTCCGCTACTTCAACGCGCAGGGCGGGAACTAGGAGTGAGTGAGCGGTTGCCGATCCTCGAAGGGTTTAGCGTACTGCTCATTCTCATCATGCTGGCGATGACCATCGGGTTTCTTCGCTACGCATTCCGGAACCACGAAAAAGACGATTAGGGCGGCCTTGTGCCGCCCTTTTTTGTGCCTCACGCGCCAAAGGCGCTCCGGCGGGGCGGACCTTCTGGCCCGGACGCCCGGTCGGGCGCCTTCACGCGGCACACCCCCGGTCTTGAGGGCCTCTCCCTCGGGAGAGGTCCAAATCTTCGATTTGGGGAGAGGGGCTAGGCCGCCCGCGTCACCTTCCGAACGACGCTGACATACCCCGGCGCCACTTCCGTCCCATCGAGCAGGCCTTTCTCCTGAAGCAGCCGGTGCGCTTCGGGCAGGCGGTAGCACGGGACGTACATCATCGCATGGTGCTCGGCGTGGTAGTGGACCCAATAGGGCGCGAAGAGCACCCGCTCGATGAAGTTCGCCTTCGTCGTCCGCGCCTGGCTCAGAGGGTTCGCGTGGTCGCTCTCAACGCAGGCATGCTCGGCGATGTTCCTGATCCTTGTCGCCAGCGGGTTCCAGGTCGCCAGCGGCAGGAGCCAGCAGGTGAGGTACACAAGAGCGTGCCCGCTCAGTGCCAGAACCCCGAACATCGCAAGGTTCACCGCGAAGAACCGCACGACGGCTGACCGCGCTGCGATGGTCTCGGCACCCGGCACCTGCGCCAGCTCCGGCTTGAAGAGTGCCCTGATCGCAAAAGCCCGCTGCTTCAGGAACGTCTGGCCCGTGAGGTCGCGGAAGATCTTCCGCCGCATCGACGCTTTGGTCGTGGGGAAGGGGGCGGCGAGGGGAAGGTCGGGGTCTTGCTCGGTCTGAACGAACCGATGATGGGTCAGGTGGTAGGGCCGGTAGAAGTCGAGATCCGTCCCGACCGGCGCCGAAGCCAGCCACTGACCCATGACATCATTGAGCTTCTTGTTCCGGTGGAGAAGCCCGTGCGCCGCCTCATGCATCAGGATCGCAAGGCCCAGCTGCCTGTTCCCGATCACCATGACCGCGACCACCAACACCACCGGATTGTGCCCGGTCAGGGTCACAGCTGCCATGCAAAGCCCGATCACGGCCCAGGCGTGAAAGACCATCAGCGGCCCCTGCCACGTCACAGGCGCGGTGAGGCGCGCCCACTCCTCCTGGGAGAAAACAGAACGGGGTTTGAAGGCGTAGGAACTCATAGGCGGCTTACTAGCACAGGAACGCCGATCTTTCTTGCACCCGCGCGGATGCCCGCTAGAAGGCGCTCATGGCCGACTCAGCGTTTCTCCTCGACTACCTGCCGATCATCATTTTCCTCGGGCTTGCCCTGGTCCTTGGCGGCGTGTTCCTCGCGATCCCGCTCGCCTTTGCACCGAACAATCCCGACTATCAGAAGAACTCGACATACGAGTGCGGCTTCGAGCCGTTCGAGGACGCGCGGATGAAGTTCGACGTGCAGTTCTACATCGTCGCAATCCTATTCATCATCGTCGATCTCGACGTGGCGTTCCTGTTCCCGTGGGCAGTGACGCTGTTCAATCCCGAGCTCGGCATGGACCGCGATTTCCAGATCTTCGCGTTCTGGTCGATGTTCGTGTTTCTCGCCGTCTTCTTCATCGGCTTCATGTACGAATGGAAGAAAGGCGCGCTCGAGTGGCGCTAAGCCGCTCGCGCCCTTTGTCCCCCTCACCGAAAGGCACCCGCCATGGCTGACGATACCAAGGTGAAGACCAAGACCCCTGGCACGCAAGGGAAGATCGAGACGATCACGCCGCCGAGCCAGAACCCGCTCAGCGTCTTCCCGCAACCGACCCGCCTGACGCCTCAGGACCTGCCCTATGGCACGGCGGGGCGTTCGGACGTTGTGGGCTACAGCCCCGATGCAGAGGACCCGTTCTTCCGTCAGGTAAATGCTGAGCTCGCCGACAAGGGCTATATGACCGCCCCGGTGGACGCCGTCATCAACTGGGCCCGGACGGGCTCGCTGATGTGGATGACCTTCGGTCTCGCATGCTGCGCGGTCGAGATGATGCAGGCCTCGATGCCCCGCTACGACATGGAGCGGTTCGGCATGGCGCCGCGCGCCTCCCCGCGCCAGTCGGACCTGATGATCGTTGCGGGCACGCTCACCAACAAGATGGCTCCGGCCCTCAGGAAGGTCTACGACCAGATGCCTGAGCCGCGTTACGTCCTGTCGATGGGTTCGTGCGCCAATGGCGGCGGCTACTACCACTACAGCTATTCGGTCGTGCGCGGCTGTGACCGCATCGTGCCGGTGGACGTCTACGTCCCGGGCTGCCCGCCCTGCGCCGAAGCGCTGGTCTACGGCCTCCTGCAGCTCCAGAAAAAAATCCGCCGTGAGGGGACGATCGAGCGATGAAGTGCTGGGCTGCCATAGCTCTGATCATCTGTGCTGCGTGCGCGAGTTCGCAAACGGTTACCGATGGTGCTCGTGTTCCCGAAACTGTACGCGGTGCCGATTATAAAGAGCGTGGCGGCGTTCTGAAACCCATCAACCTCGCCTTCAGCGAAGCTTCGACCAAGAGCTGGCAGCGCCAATGTGGTCGCGGCGATGACCGCACCGAATACGCGCTGGTGTCGTTTGCGATTGAAGTAGACGGATCAACATCGGGGCATGTGGTGGCAGCACGGCACGGGCCAAATTCAGCGGGTTTAACTCTGTGTACGAAATCAATGTTGGAAGAGGCTGCCCCGACTTGGACCTTCGAACCGCCAATCCTCGACGGACAGTCGGTCCGGGTTGATGCTGTTGGCCAGCCAATCCAACTCACAGAACTTTGAAAGCTGAGGACTGACGAAGTGTCCCAAACCACCACTCTTCTCGACGACCTTCAAGAGCTGGAAGATCACGTCAAAGCGCAGCTCGGCGACAACCTCATCAGCTCGCAGATCGCTTATGGCGAGCTGACGATCAACGTGCCCTGCAACCAGATCGTCCCGACGCTGAAGTTCCTCAAAGAGGACGCCATGTGCCGCTTCACCCAGCTGATCGAGCTGGCGGGCGTTGACTATCCTGAGCGCCGCAAGCGTTTTGATGTCGCCTACATGCTCCTCTCCATGGAGAACAACACGCGCATCCGCGTGAAGCTGCAGACCGCGGAAGGGGACACCGTCCCGACCGCAACCCCGGTCTTCCCGAACGCTGACTGGTATGAGCGCGAAGCCTTCGACATGTACGGCATCGTCTTCGAGGGCCACCCGGACATGCGCCGTCTGCTGACCGATTACGGCTTCGAGGGACATCCTCTGCGCAAGGACTTCCCCCTGACCGGGTACACGGAGGTTCGCTGGGACGACGAGCAGCAGCGCGTCGTTTATGAGCCCGTGCAGCTGACCCAGGAATACCGCAACTTCGACTATCTCTCGCCGTGGGAAGGGTCGGACTACGTCCTGCCGGGCGATGAGAAGGCTGACTAAGCTCTACTCCGCTGCCTGGGGAGTAGAG
Source organism: Parvularcula mediterranea (assembly GCF_013085255.1). Lineage (GTDB taxonomy): Bacteria > Pseudomonadota > Alphaproteobacteria > Caulobacterales > Parvularculaceae > Parvularcula > Parvularcula mediterranea. The sequence goes on along the minus strand of NZ_JABFCX010000002.1, from coordinate 607,918 downwards.
GCTTTGGGCTTTGCGAAACGCGGCATCAGGAGCTTGAGCACGACCTTGCGCCCAGGCTTCTCGACGAGGTGGTAGAGCGCCGCACCTGCAGGGAAGGCCGCACAGACGCTCAGCCAGAAGGTCCAGATCGGCAGGTCCGGACCGAAGAGCGTTTCCCATCCTTTGAAGAGCACGGTCTGCAGCACGGCGTGGACCATGTAGATCGAGTACGAAACCGTACCGAGATAGACGAGGGCACGGTGGATCCGCCCTCCGGCAAAGCCGCTGATGGCCTGCACAGCGGGTTCAGCGCAGCTCATGGTGTAGATCATGAGAGCGAGCATGATGATGATGATGCCGTCGCTGATCTCAAAGACGACGCAGGCGATGGCACCGAAGGCCAGGAGCCCGGTTGCCGCCAGGTAGCCGAAACCGTCTCCCTCTTTCCGATGCTGATAGATGCGGAACAACGCCATACCCATCGCGAAAGCGGGAATGATCCGGATGATGCCGAAATCATTCGCAAGGCGGCTGAATTTGTAATTCTGGACCGGGATCCACTCTGACCAGATGCCGAAACTGAAGTAGAGCCCTGCGAAAAACAAAACCGCAAGCGCCAGTGTCAGGTGCCGGTCGAGCCGCGTCAGAAGCGGGTAGAAGACGATCGGGAAGAGGAGATAGGCAAAGAGTTCCGCGCTGATCGACCATGACGGGTAGTTCGGACTGAGCTCTGTTGCGGTGAAGCCCCAGGCATGGACTGCCAGAAATGTGGCCGGGAGGGTTCCGAGATTCTGGCCTAGCTTTTCACCGCCGATGCCAGCCAGCGCCGAAGCTACCGAAAGCGCCAACGCGGCCAGAAGCGTGATCAGGTGGACCGGGTACAGCCTCGCGAAACGCTTGATGTAGAAGCCCCGGGCTTCAAACGTTCCGGCGTCAATCGAGCGTCCGTAGACATAAGCCATAATGAAGCCGCTGAGCACGAAGAACAGGTCGACGGCGAGGTTTCCCCCGCTGAAGATCCTGAACGTCAATTCGCCGATCTCGCTGCGCTCGAAATAGCCCTGATAGTGCAGCGCGACGACGGACATCGCCGCTACGCCGCGCAAGATGGTCAGGCCTTCTAGGTCCTGGTTTTCAACGCGTTCAATGGCCACGAACTCTCCCCCGTGCGGCGAAACACGTCTTGCATAACGGCGCCATTTCTACGAGATGCTAGCGCAGCGAAGACTAAAGAAAGCCCTATGGCCGACGGATCCCGCACCATCACCGTTGAAGACAGCCCCTCGGACGCTAACGCAGACCGGCCGTTTACGATCAATTTTGGCCCGCAGCACCCTGCGGCGCACGGGGTTTTGCGCCTCGTTCTCGAGCTTGACGGCGAGGTCGTGGAGCGCGTCGATCCGCATATCGGCCTCCTGCACCGCGGCACTGAGAAGCTGATCGAGCATAAGACCTACCTTCAGGCGATCCCGTACTTCGACCGTCTCGACTATGTCGCGCCGATGAATCAGGAGCACGCATTCGTCCTCGCGGCGGAGAAGCTTCTCGGCATCGAGGTTCCGCGCCGGGCGAAGATCATCCGCACGATGTTCTGCGAGATCGGCCGCATCCTTTCGCACATCCTCAACGTGACGACCCAGGCCATGGACGTCGGCGCGCTGACCCCGCCGCTGTGGGGCTTTGAGGAGCGCGAGAAGCTGATGACCTTCTACGAGCGCGCCTGCGGTGCCCGTCTGCACGCGAACTATTTCCGCGTGGGCGGCGTCCACAAGGACCTGCCTCAGAAGCTCATCGACGATATCTATGCGTGGACGGAAGGTTGGAAGAAGGTCTCTGACGAGATCGAGGACCTGATCACTGACAACCGTATCTTCAAGCAGCGCAACGTCGATATCGGCGTCGTCTCGAAGGAAGAGGCTCTCGACTGGGGCTTCACCGGCGTGATGCTCCGCGGCTCGGGCGTGCCGTGGGACCTCAGGAAGGCGCAGCCCTACGAGATTTATGACGAACTCGACTTCGACATCGTCCTCGGCAAGCACGGCGATTGCTACGACCGCTATGTCTGCCGGATCGAGGAGATGCACCAGTCGGTGAAGATCATCCGCCAGTGCATCGAGATGCTCGAGCCAGGCCCGGTCATGACGACGGACGGCAAGGTTGGCCCGCCGCGCCGCGGCGAAATGAAGGAGTCGATGGAAGCGCTCATCCATCACTTCAAGCTCTACACCGAGGGCCCGAAAGTGCCGGCCGGCGAGGTCTACACCGCCGTTGAAGCGCCCAAGGGCGAGTTCGGTGTCTATCTCGTCTCAACCGGTGAGAACCGGCCCTACCGCTGCAAGATCCGCGCGCCGGGCTATGCGCACCTCCAGGCGATGGACTGGATGAACCGCGGCCACATGCTTGCTGACGTCTCCGCGATCATTGGTACGCTGGACATCGTGTTTGGCGAGATCGACCGCTAATCGGCGGTCTCATCGGGAATAGGGAGCGCCCTTTGGGGCGCTCTTTTTTATTGGCTTGATGGGTCTCGGATCAGGTCCGGGGTGACGGGTGGCTTAGAGCTCAATCAGCAAAGCCGCGGCATAGCTCATGGCCACAGCGATCAGCGGCACGAAGAAGTGCCTGCCGAAGCCGTCCTCGCGGAAGACGAAGAGGTTGAGGATGATCCCGACGACCCAACCGAAGAGGGCGGCGGCGGCGATCACCGTCACGTCGAGGCCCTGCACCCAGTCATAGCCCTGCGCACCGATATCCTGCCTGCGGGCAAGGAACGCGACAACGCCAAGGCCGGCGAGCTTCACCGCCGTGCCGAGGATGCGTTTCAGGACGAAGGTGCCTGCGATGACGATCGCGACGGCGACGAGGATGATGATGAGCTGGCTGTCCATGCTGCCCTCCGGAACTCTTCTCGGGGAGAGTTACACCATCCGCGCCGCTTCGTCGCCTCGGCAGCTGAGGATTTTGCTCCAGATAGTCCTGACGAAGGAGGATCGCCCTTGCCAGCCTTGCGTCTCGTGCTCGCCGACCAGCTGACCCGCACCGTTGCCGCCCTGCGTGGCGGGAGGAAGGCGGATGACGTCATCCTTTTCGCCGAGGTCGCGGAGGAGGCGACCTATGTGAAGCATCACAAGCAGAAGATCGTCTTCCTGTTCTCTGCCATGCGAGCCTTCGCGAAGGAGATGGAGGCTGATGGCTGGCGCGTCCGCTATGTAAAGCTCGACGATCCTGACAATGCGGGCTCGCTCTTCGGAGAGGTGCAGCGCGCCTTCTCAGAGGAGGACGTCGAAGAACTGGTGGTGACGGCCTGCGGGGAATACCGGCTGGCCGAGGACATGGAAGGGTGGGGGCGTAGGCTCAACCGCTCGGTGGAGATCCGGGACGATGACCGCTTCGTCTGCTCGCTGCCCGAATTTCGTGCGTGGGCTGACGGCCGGAAGACCCTCCGTATGGAGTATTTCTACCGCGAGATGCGGAAGAAGACGGGCCTCCTGATGAAGGGCGACGATCCCGAAGGCGGTCAGTGGAACTTCGATCAGGAGAACCGCAAGAAGCTGCCCAAGGGCTATGAGCCTCCGCCTGCGCCCGAGGCCGTCGACAACGAGATCGTCCGTGAGGTGAAGGCCTTGGTCGAGGACCGGTTCGGCGATCATTTCGGAACGCTCGACGGCTATTTCTACGGCATCACCCGGGACGATGCGCGGGCGCGGCTTGAGACCTTTATCGAGAAGTGCCTGCCAGACTTCGGCGATTATCAAGATGCGATGGCGACGGGCAAGGACTTCCTCAACCACGGGCTGATCTCAGCCTACCTCAATGCAGGGCTCCTGACCCCCATCGAAATCTGTGAGGCGGCAGAAGAGGCCTATAAGTCAGGCCACGCGCCGCTCAACGCGGTGGAGGGCTTTATACGCCAGATCATCGGTTGGCGCGAATATGTGCGGGGAATCTACTGGCTGAAGATGCCGGAGTACAAGGAGCGCAACGCTCTTGATGCAGATCGTCCGCTTCCTGATTTCTATTGGACGGCAGAGACGGACATGCACTGCGTGGCAGAGGCGGTGAGGAACACTCGCGACCATGCCTACGCCCACCATATCCAGCGACTGATGGTGACGGGGAACCTCGCGCTGCTGCTCGGCGTCGCGCCCGATTCGATCAACGAGTGGTACCTCATCGTCTATGCCGACGCCTATGAATGGGTGGAGCTGCCGAACGTCCACGGCATGGCCATCTGGGCTGATGGCGGGGTTCTGGGCTCCAAGCCCTATGCGGCGAGCGGGGCGTACATCAACCGCATGTCGAACTACTGCAAATCCTGCCGGTATAATGTCCGTGAGCGGACGGGCGAGGATGCCTGTCCCTTCAACTATCTCTATTGGGATTTCGTGATGCGAAACGAGGAGAAGCTGCGCGGAAACCAGCGCATGGCGATGGTGTTCCGGAACCTCGACAAGAAGGACAAGAGCGAGAAGCTCGCACTGCGTGCGTCGGCACGGGAATTCTTCAAGCGGCTGGAGGCGTCCTGATGAGGAATGTTCTTGGCGGGGAGCTTCGCGTCTGCGGATGCGATCCGATGACGGGGTTCACCCGTTCAGGTTCCTGCGAGACAGGGCCACAGGACAAGGGCAGCCATACGGTCTGCGCAGTGGTGGATGAGGCGTTCCTGCAGTTCACCGCATCGCGCGGCAATGACCTCTCCACCCCCCGTCCCGAATGGGGCTTTCCAGGTCTCAAACCGGGAGACCGTTGGTGTCTGTGCGCCATGCGATGGGAAGAGGCGAGATCAGCAGGCTGCGCACCGAAGGTCGTGCTCCAAGCGTGCCACGAAAAAGCGCTGGAGATCGTCAAGCTTGACGACCTCCAGGCGCATAAGCTCGTTCTGAGCTAGGCTTTCTTCTTCACCGCGCGGGCAATGAAGATCAGGAGGCAGGCACCGACGATCCCTGCGATCAGGTAGCCGAGCGTGCCGCCGAAGGTGACGCCGACGAGGCCGAAAATCAGGTTGGCGACGAGCGCACCAACAACGCCGAGAACGATATTCATCAGAATACCCATCTCGGATTTCATGATCTGTTCGGCGATCCAGCCTGCGATGCCGCCGACAATGATGGCGAGGATCCAGTTCATAACGAAGTCCTTTCTGGTCTCTCTTGGGTTCCGTCCCACCCATTAGACACGGCGGCAGGGAAAGACGTTCTCCCCGCCGCCGAATTTCTTCAGTTGGCTGCCGTCACCAGCAGCTCGGTGCCGTCGGTGCCGGTGACCGTCAGCGCCTGGCCTTCTTGGACCGAGGCACCGTCGGCAGCCCTTGCAGTCCAGTCTGTATCACCGACCCGCACCCGGCCACGTCCGCCGCTGAAAGCGGTCAGGGCGACCGCGCTGCGGCCGATCCGGGTCTCCGCGGAGTTGAGGGGCCGCTTGTCCACGGGTTCGAGGTTCTTCCTGAACCCAAGGGCTCTCGCGGCGATGGCGAGCAAGAAGGTGAGAAGCGCGAAGAGCAACCACTCACCCGGCCCTGACGGCGAGAACGGCGCCATGGTCGCGAGCCCCGTGAGGCCAGCCCCCGCCGCTGGCCAGAGGAGATCAAACGTACCGAGATTGATCTCGATGATCAGGAGCAGGCCAGCAAGGGCGAGCCATGCCCAGAACGGGGGATCGAGAAGAAGCTCAACCATGGCTTAGTCCCTCTTTTCGTCTTGCGTCGCCTCACCGTTCGACCACGGACCTTTTGGCGGCGTCTTCTGGTTGCCCGCGACGAGGGCGCCAAGGCCGCCCACCGTGCCAGCGAGGTTGGTGAGCTCGGTCGGCAGGATGACGAACTTCTGGTTCGGTGCCGTGGCGAGGCTCTCAAAGGCATCGACATATTTCTGGGCGATGAAGTAGTTGATCGCCTGGATGTCACCGCCCGCAATGGACTCAGAGACCATCTTGGTGGCGTTGGCCTCGGCTTCCGCCTCGCGCTCGCGGGCTTCGGCGTCTGCAAAGGCGGCCTGCTTGCGGCCCTCGGCTTCGAGGATGGCGGACTGCTTCTCACCCTCGGCGCGAAGGATGGCCGATTGCTTGTCACCATCAGCCTGCAGAATTTCCGCACGCTTCAGGCGCTCGGCCTTCATCTGACGGGCCATCGCTTCGGTAATGTCGGCGGGCGGCAGGAGGTCCTTGATCTCGACCCGGGTGACCTTGACGCCCCAGGGGTTCGTCGCGGCGTCGATGACCATAAGGAGGCGCGAGTTGATCTCGTCCCGGTTCGACAGGACCTCATCGAGTTCGAGGTTACCGATCACCGAACGGATGTTCGTCATCGAAAGGTTCGTGATCGCGTTGATGAGATCGTTGACCTCATAGGCCGCCTTCGGAGCGTCCATCACCTGAATAAACGCGACGGCGTCTGCAGTAACCATGGCGTTGTCGCGCGTGATGACTTCCTGCCCCGGAATGTCGATCACCTGCTCCATCATGTTCATCTTGCGGCCGATGCGCTGGATGAATGGTACGAGAATATGAAGGCCCGATGAAAGCGTATTCGTGTAACGGCCAAAATTCTCGACAGTATAGTTGAAGCCCTGCGGCACGATAATGATGATCGAGCGCACGAGCAGAAATGACAGGACGACGAGAACCCCGACGAGGATCCAAGTGGTTTCCATAAACTTCCCCTTTGTCTGTATGGATAGTATGTAAGGATCGTCGGAGCGTTTGATAAGCCCTTGTGTGAATTTTCTTTGCGAAAACCAGGACTTGAGACTGTGTCTAGCGCTTGAGCTGCGCCTTGACGATGAGCGGGCGGTGATCAGAGCCGAGGCCGGGGCCAACTTTCGCCGAGGCTGCGATCGAGCTGGGGACGAGCACATGGTCGATTGGCAGGCCGAGGAACAGGAGCGGGCTGAGCCATGTCGTTTTCGCGCCGATGCCGACCCGCTCCAGCCCGTAGTCTGCTTCGAGATCGAGAAGCGCATGGGACCAGGGGACGGTGTTGTAGTCACCGACGAACAGCTTCGGGTGCTGATGATCGAGCGCTGCAAGCTGGTCGAGATCGCGCTGCCTGCGTGCCGGAGCTCTCGGGCTAGAGAGCGGCATCGCGGCGTGGGTGGCGACAATGTCGAACGGTTCGTTATCCAAAACCGCCGTCGCGGTCCGATCTTCAGCCTCAAGCACCTCAGCTAAAGCGCCCGCCTCACGGCTCAGTATGAGCACCGGGCGATGCTCCGCCGAACGGATGTGCCAGCCCTCGGGCGCTTCTGCTCCGAACGGCGCTTCAGCGGCCAACACGAGAGATGCGCCCTCGCGCTCCGCCAGCGCTACGGCCTTTTCGAGCGCGGACTGGCGCTTCAGCGTGTTCGCCCAGACGAAGGTAACGTCAGGGTCCTGAATGTCGGGGGAAGGCTTGTAGAACGGCGCCAGCATCAGCCAGCCGAGAAGGGCAAGCGATGCGGCGAACGTGGCAGCGATGGGCGCGCCGCTGACGAGCAAAGCGACTGCCAAAACGAAAGACGCCGCGACCAGGCTCGGCTTGAGGCTGATCGCGGCGATGGAGAGGAGGCCGCGCGGCGCGAGAAATCCCGCCAGCACGGCCAGTGTTGTTCCAAGAAGTGCCAGCTTCAGGAGGGGTTGAATGCCTTCCATCTCTGACGCTCCTTGCAAGGACGATTAGTCGTCCTTCTTCTCTTTCTCGATTTCCTTGCCGGTCTCTTGATCGACAACCTTCATGGAAAGCTTGGTCTTACCGCGGTCATCGAAGCCGAGAAGCTTGACCCAGACCTGGTCGCCTTCCTTGACGACGTCGGTGGTCTTCTCAACGCGGTTTGCGGCGAGTTGGCTGATGTGCACGAGACCATCGCGGGCGCCGAAGAAGTTGACGAAGGCACCGAAGTCCATCGTCTTGACGACCTTGCCTTGGTAGATCTCGCCGACTTCCGGTTCGTCCGTGATCGACTTGATCCATTTGACAGCGGCTTCGATCTCCGACTTGTCCGAGGAAGCGATCTTGATCACGCCCTCGTCGTCGATGTTCACCTTGGCACCGGTGGTTTCCACGATCTCGCGGATGACCTTGCCGCCCGAACCGATCACTTCACGGATCTTCTCTTTGGGGATGGTCATCGTTTCGATGCGCGGAGCGTAGTCGCCGAGGTCGTCGCGGCTCTCGGTGAGGGCCTTGTTCATCTCGCCGAGGATGTGCATCCGGCCGTCCTTGGCTTGGCCAAGGGCGGTCTTCATGATGTCCTCAGTGATACCGGCGACCTTGATGTCCATCTGGAGCGAGGTGACGCCTTCGGACGTACCGGCGACCTTGAAGTCCATGTCGCCGAGGTGGTCTTCGTCACCGAGAATGTCCGAGAGAACGGCGTGCTTGTCGCCTTCGAGGATCAGGCCCATCGCGATACCAGCGACGGCGCGCTTGATCGGAACACCTGCGTCCATCATCGCGAGCGAGGAGCCGCAGACGGTGGCCATCGAGGAGGAGCCGTTCGACTCGGTGATCTCCGAGACGAGGCGGATGACGTAGGGGAACTCTTCCTGGGACGGAAGAACTGCACGAACGGCGCGCCATGCAAGCTTGCCGTGGCCAATTTCGCGGCGACCCGGCGAACCCATGCGGCCCGTCTCACCGACCGAGTAGGGCGGGAAGTTGTAGTGCAGCAGGAAGTTCTCTTTGTACGTCCCTTCGAGTGCGTCGATGAACTGCTCATCGTCCGAGGTGCCGAGGGTAGCGACCACGATCGACTGGGTTTCGCCGCGGGTGAAGAGCGACGAACCGTGGCTGCGCGGCAGGATGCCTGCCTCGGCGACGATCGGACGGATGTCCGTGGTCGTCCGGCCGTCGATCCGGCCTCCGGTCTCGATCACCTGGGTACGGACGATGTCGGACTCGAGCTCCTTCAGGAGACCGCCGAGGACTGCGCCGTCGATCGGGTCGGAGGCGTCTTCGCCTGCGAGCTTCTCTTTAGCGGCCGATTTGACTTCATTGAGCTTGGCAACGCGCTCGGTCTTGTCGGTGAGCGCGTAAGCGTCGCGGAGGCCAGCTTCGGCTTCGGCACGCACGCGGGGCATGAGGTCCGAATAGTCCGGAGCCTGGAAGTCCCAAGGCTCTTTCGCGCACTGTTCGGCGAAGGAGATGATGAAGTCGACGACTTCCTTCGAAGCCTTGTGGCCTTCCATCACGGCGCCGAGCATCACGTCTTCGGAAAGCTCGGAAGCTTCCGATTCCACCATCATCACAGCGTCGGCGGTGCCGGCCATGACGAGGTCAAGCTCGGTGCCTTCCATCTCAGGAAGCGGCGGGTTCACGATGTAGTTGCCGTCCTTGTAGCCAACGCGCGCTGCGCCGATCGGGCCCATGAACGGCACGCCGGAGATCGTCAGGGCAGCCGAAGCGCCGACCATGGCGACGATATCGGGATCGTTTTCGAGGTCGTGGCTCATCACGGTCAGGACGACCTGGACTTCGTTCTTGAAGCCCGGCGCGAAGAGCGGACGGATCGGACGGTCGATGAGGCGCGAGGTCAGCGTCTCTTTCTCGGTCGGGCGGCCTTCACGCTTGAAGAAGCCGCCGGGGATGCGGCCGGCTGCGTAGCCTTTTTCCTGGTAGTTGACGGTGAGCGGGAAGAAGTCCTGGCCGGGCTTCTGCTCGCGCTTGCCGACCACGGTCGCGAGAACGGTGGTCTCGCCATAGGTGGCAAGCACGGCACCGTCGGCCTGGCGGGCGATACGGCCCGTTTCGAGGGTCAGCTCACGGCCGGCCCACGTCATGGTTTTCCTGGTGATTTGGAACATGTGTCTTGTTTTTTCTGTCTTGGCCTCTGCCGGATTGCAGGGCTCTTCTTTGTCGTCGCTAGATGCGCGTCAGCTCCCCATGCCGCCATGCGCGATGGAACGCAACGCCAGCGCTGCTGCCTCTGGTGAATTCCTCTTGAGGGGGTGAGCAAGCTGGACACCTCCAATAATTGGTGTTGGGAAGGTTATAGGCGGTTGATTTTGGCGGTTTGCCAGCCCGCATAGGCCCAGGCCGGGAATACCAGCGCTGCGATGACGAGCTTAGTGTCGGTTGGGACGGGATCGACGAAGCCGATCGCTTCGAGCCCCCAGATCGTCGCGAGGATTACTGCCGTTCCGAAGGTCGCTGCACCGGTGACGAACACGATCCTCTTCATGCTCTCGCCCTTCGTTCATGGCATACCAGCCGCCGCATGTTGTAGGCGATGTTGCAGAGGCCGATTTTGATCTTCGCCCTGTCGATGCCGATAGTCCTGATCTTCATGCCCATGCGGTGTTTCTGGTCGGCGAAGACGTGCTCGACGAAAGCGCGGACCTTTGACCTGGTCGCGTTGCCGCGCCTGATATGGTCCGGCATCAGCTTCCCCGGCGGTTTCTTCCGATGGATGTGGCTGATAAGGCCATGCCTTGCGAGCCAGGCCTCGTTCTTCTTCGACCGGTAAGCGCTGTCCGCCCACACGCCGGTGGCCATGATGTCTCGGCGTAAGAGATCAGAGAGCTGAGCGCCATCATGGCGGCTGGCATCGGTCACGGTGAAGGACCGGATGAACCCGTGCGCCCGGTCGGTCATGATATGGGATTTGTAACCAAAGGCGGGGATCGCGATGTCGACCTGTCCCTTGGGGGCACCGGCCTTCTTCTTCGAGTATTTGATCGTCCACCGAGCTTCGGTATCCTTCTGAGCGGCGCGCTTGGGGTTCTCCCAGATGTCGCGCGCCGTCTTGCCCTCCTTGATGGCAGCCTTCTCGGCGTCCGTCAGGCGCTGCTTGGGTGCATTGACCAGGCTCGCATCGACAAGCTGCCCGTGGGTCGCATGATAGCCAGATGACGTGATCTGTTTGTCAAAGGACGCGAACAGATCGTCGATGACACCCGCTTCCTTGAGCTTTTCCCGAAAGGTCCAGATCGTGTTCCGGTCAGGCGCTTTATCCCCGAGCCCCAAGCCAAGAAACCGCATATAGGACAACCTGTCGGTGATCAGAAACTCAGCCCGCTCATCGGAGAGATCGTTCAGCGCCTGCAGGATCAATATCTTGAACATTAGCACCGGATCGAAGGGCGGACGCCCGCCCTTCGACCGGTCCGACCGCGCCAACGCCTTATCCAGCACAGGCCGGAACCCCTCAAAATCGATGATCTCAGCCATCACTTCCAGCGGGTCGCCCAGATCAGAAACTCGCCGAAGCCGCTCATCCACATCAAAAAAGCCAACCTGTTTCATCCCCACAAGGAATCATAAATCGGCTGCACGAGCGAGGGTTTTTGGAGGTGTCCAGCTGGCGCCGCGGCGAGGGGTGTTTTCCCCACCGTTATATTTATGGTTGCAAGCATGGAACTTTTCTTGCAACCAAAGGTTATGGGGTTCGGCAGAACTCTACCGGGGGGATCGGCGCAGGGGGCCGGTTCCTCCGGATTTCTGATGTTGAGATGCAGGGAAAATACAGTTTGAGGTCGTCCGACCGTCTGTTGGAACTATTTACTGCGATGTCGACGGAGCACTTTTCCTGTGAGCGCCCGTCTTCATCCGATCGGTGACGACCGATCGTGTCGGGTTGGGCTGATCTGCCTAATCGCCCAACCCTCCCGGTGATCGGCCGTCTCCCTCACAGCGAGTGGGAGGCGGCCGATACATCCTCAAGTAGAGCTAGGCTCTTTCCCGGCAACTCTTGGTAGCAGATTTCTTAACGCGGGTCCTGCGGCGCGCTGTCACTCCGAGCGAATCGCTCGGCCAGCAACGCGGCAGAGCGGTCGATGTCGTGCCTTGCTTCGATCCGGGACCGGCCCTCATTGCCCATCGCCGCGACCGTCTTGGGGCTCGCGAGGCAAGCCTCTTCGATGGCCCGCCGCAGGCGCGGGATGGAGCCCGCGGGCACGATCCAGCCGCATTGGCTGTCGAGAAGCTCAGGGATTCCGGCGATGAAGGTCGAGATCACCGGGCGCCTCAGGGCGAAGCTCTCCATGATGACGATGGGCAGGCCCTCGGCAAAGCTGGGCAGGAGGAGGGCGCGGGCCGCGAGAATACGCTCGCGCACTGTCCTGTTGTCCGCCCAGCCTGAGAGAATGATGTGCCGTTCGAGACCGTACTTCTCGATCTCCGCCTCGATGAGCGCGCGGTCCTCACCATCGCCGATCAGCTCGATCCTGAGGTCGGGGTTCTCCTTGGCGATCGGAGCGATGGCTTCGGGGATCAGGCGCTGGGCCTTCTGCGGGCAGAGCCTGCCGACGCAGACGAAATGCGGCTCTTCCGTCGCTGAACGCTGCTCGGAGAAGTCGCGCAGGTCGAGGCCGCAGGGGATGACGTCGATCTTCGGCGCATGCTCGTAGCCGCCGATGCGCAGGAGCTCCGCGCGGGCGAAGTCGGTAATCGCAGCCACGAACGAAGCGTGCCGGATCTTCAGGTCATAGGCCTGAAACGGCGCTTCATGCAGCTCGTCCGGCCCGTGCACCGTGAAGGAGTAGGGCGGTCCGCCAAGGAGATGGCAGAGCATGGCCACGGCAGTTGCATTGGTGCCGAAATGGGCGTGGACATGGGTGATGCCGGAGCCGCGGAGCTTCTGCTCGAGATACGCAGCCTCCGCGAGGTAGGCGAGGGGGCGGACGATATCGCCCATCCGTTTGGAAAGCGTGCGTGCAGCGACGAGGGCCTTGGCAAACTTCGCAGGGCTCGACGTGGCGGCTTTCAGGAGCGCCTTACCGAGAGCGTTGCCGCCCTGGGTCAGCACATAGTGCGTCGCTTCGTGCTCAGCCTTGTCCTGAGGGTCGACCAGCTCGCCGCCATCCCAGGCGCGCATGGCAAAACGCGAGACCTGGACACCCCGTCGTTCGAGCGCCGCGATCTCGCGCCGGATAAAGGTCCCCGAAGGTACGGGGTATGTATTGAGGAGGTAGGCGACGTGGCCGCCGCTGCCGATCTCGGAGTTTCCTTCCATCGGCAGCGCCCTCCCGTTCCGGTCTACCGGTTAGCGGCGTAGACCAAGACGGTTGATGAGGCTTTGATAACGCTCCTCGTCCTTGCGCTTCACATAGTCGAGCAGGTTCCGGCGGTGGGAAACCATCTTGAGGAGACCACGGCGGGAGTGGTTGTCCTTCTTGTGCTCTTTGAAGTGCTCGGTGAGGTTGTTGATCCGCTCGGTCAGGATCGCGACCTGGACTTCGGGCGAACCGGTATCGCCTTCTTTGGTCGCGTAGTCTTTGACGAGCTCGTTCTTACGATCGGTCGAAATCGACATCGTTCAGTCTCCGTGCGCCGTGCAATAGGGTCTTCAGCCGGGGCGCCGTCCAGCCGAAGCGGTCCGCTAGCGCCTCGGGGGAGGGAGCGCAAGCGCTTCTCATCGCGGGATCAGCTTTTGACCGATAGACCCCGGCGCGCTGGGCGCTAAACCCCCGCCCATGCCTATCCGTATCCCAGACGATCTCCCCGGCCGCCCGACCCTCGAGGAAGAGGGTGTGCGGGTGATGGACCGCTCGACCGCGATCCGTCAGGACATCAGGCCGCTCAGGATCGGGCTCCTGAACCTGATGCCGAACCGGGTCGAGACGGAGGTGCAGTTCGCGCGGCTTCTTGGTGCCTCGCCCCTGCAGATCGAGCTGACGCTGGTTCGGCTGGCGGCGCACCAGCCGACAGACCGCTCGCGGCCGCATCTCGATGCGTTCTACCGGGACTGGGACGAGCTGAAGGATGAGAAGTTCGACGGCTTCCTGATTACTGGCGCGCCCCTCGGCATGGTTCCCTATGAGGAGATCACGTACTGGGAGGAGCTGAAGACGCTTCTCGACTGGACAGAGACCCATGTCTTCGCGCCGCTGTTTGTTTGCTGGGGCGCCATGGCGGCGCTTCACCACTTCCACGGGATTGCGAAGGAGAAGCTGGAAGAAAAGGCTTCCGGGGTCTTTCCGCACACGAACCACGATATTACCTCGCCCTGGCTGGCAGGGCTAGGCCAGGAAGTGCCGATGCCGGTCTCGCGATGGACAACGATTCCTTCGGCGAGCATTGAGGCGAGCGACAAGCTCCGCATGCTGCTGAGCTCAGAGGCTACCGGAGCGGGCCTGATCGAAGAGCCTGCAACGCGCCGTCTCTACATGCTCAACCATCTCGAATACGAGGCGGAGAGCCTGAAGGAAGAGTATGAGCGGGACCTCGCCAAGGGCGAGCCGGCAAAGGTGCCTGTGAACTATTTCGACGGCGATGATTCCAAGGCCCGGCCCCGCCACCGCTGGAAGCCCCACGGGCATCTCTTCTACGCCGGCTGGGTCAATGAGATTTATCAGGCCGTGCCGTTCGACTGGACGGAGACGACATAAAAAAGGGCGGCCCGAGAGCCGCCCTTTTCGTTGATCGTCAGTAGACCGATTTAGAAGGCGATCGTCGCCTCGAAGCCGACAAGACGGCCCTTCTTCAGCGGCGAGAGCGTGCCAGCAGCCGGGAACTCATCGAACGGCACGTTGGTGCCATCGGAGAGCGGACCGCCGAACGGGATCTGCGAATCGCCACCGGCCTGAACCTCATCGAGCAGGTTCTCGGCATAGACCGAAAGGCTGAGCCCTTCGACAGGGGTCTGCCAGGTCACGTCGAGGTCGAGATTGTCGATCGGCTGAATCCAGCCGAAATTGTTATCCGTGTACGCAAAACGGTCACGGTGCTGGTAGGAGAGCCGCGACGTCACGAAGCTGTTTCCGAGGTCCAGCTCATAGATGACGGACGCGCCATAGGTCATTTCCGGGACACGAGGGATCGAGAGTGCTTCATCGGCGCCATCGACCATCTGATCGCCCGAGATATCGAAGCGAACATCCGTGTACTCAGCATCGATAAGGCCGAGATTCCCAGTGAGGAGGAGGCTGTCGGTCAGGGCCCATTGGGTCTCGACCTCGAGGCCAAGGATCTCTGCATCGGCGGTGTTGAGGATGAACTGCGACACGCCTGAGGTCGCGCTAGCGATGTTCACCTCGCGCTGCATGTCCTCAATCGAAGTGAAGAACACCGCGGCGTTGATGAGGCCGCGGCCAGCGATGCCATCGATCTTCGTGCCAAGCTCGAAGCTGTCGACCTTCTCCTCATCGGTTGCGATCTTGCCGCCGCGGTCCGAGACCTGCTGGGCGAAGAGTGCGGGGTTCGTGATGCGGAAGTTGTAGCCGCCCGAACGGAAGGCGCGGGTCCAGCCGCCATAGACGAGCGCATCGCCAAGTCCTGTGTACTCAAAACCAAGCTTGGGCGAGAGGTTCGACCAGTCGTCCGTGTCCTCGAAGCCGGTCGTGTTGATGTCGTTCGTCGGGCAGGTGCCGAGAAGGATATCGCACTGCACCGCACGCGGAATAACGTAGGCGATCGCCACGTCCTTCTCCTCGTAGCCGTAACGCAGGCCACCGGTGAGGGTCAGGTCTTCGTTCATGTTCCAGTCAACCTGCCCGAAGAGGCCCCAGATCGTCTGGTCCTGAGTGCCGCCGCCGACCTGGTCAGGGAACGGAACGACCGGGATGATGCGCTTTTCGGTAACAGCGATCGTCTGGTCGAAGTAGAAGAGGCCACCCTTCACATCGAAATTGCCCCAGGTGCCAGCATAGCGCAGCTCGTTCGAGAACTGGTCCTGCGCTGTGTCCGTCGGGGAGTGGAAGATGAAGGCAGGCGTCGAATCAATGTCGCCGAGGGTCCTCTGGGTGAAGTTGCGGTAGCCGGTGATGTTGGTGATCGTACCGAAGTTCAGCTCCCAATCCGTCCGGAGGGAGAAGGTCTGCGCTTCGACATCGATGTAGCCCGGCTCGTCGATCGACAGATCAAACGTATCACGGCGGAAGACGCCCCTGTTCTGGGCGGAGGGGCCATCACCGTAATTGTCAAAAAGCTCCGCCTTGCCGAGGAAGGTGAGGTTTTCGGTGGGCATGTACTCAAGCGCGCCGCGGATGATCTGGGTTTCCGCTGCGCCCTGGTTCTCGCCATTGGCGAGGTTCTGGAAGTAGCCTTCATCATCGTTGAAGTAGACGGAGAACTTGCCGTTCAGCTTGCCCTCGACGAGCGGGCCGGAGACCGTGCCCATGATGAACTGGTTCACGCCGCCGCGGTCATCGTCGATCGGCGTTTCGAGAATGTAGGTGACCTTGCCTTGAAACTCGTCGGTCGGATTGCCCGTGTTGAGAAGCACGGCACCACCGGTGGTGTTCCGTCCAAAGAGGATGCC
This sequence comes from Parvularcula mediterranea, assembly GCF_013085255.1. Lineage (GTDB taxonomy): Bacteria > Pseudomonadota > Alphaproteobacteria > Caulobacterales > Parvularculaceae > Parvularcula > Parvularcula mediterranea. The sequence goes on along the minus strand of NZ_JABFCX010000002.1, from coordinate 591,770 downwards.
TTGCGGGCCGCGGAGGACTTCGATCGATTCAAGGTCGAAGACGTCAAACACGACGCCTGAATTGATGCCGAGATAGACACCATCGACGAAGACGCCGACTGCGGGGTCGATCGAGCCGATGGAGCTGTTCACGCCGAGGCCGCGGATCGAGAAGTTCGCTTGGCCGCGCGCTGTTCCGATATCGTCGAGGGAGACGTTCGGGGCTGAGAAGGTGAGGTCTTCGAGGTCACGGACATTGAGGGCGTCGATCGTGTTCTCGTTGAACGCGGTGACGGCGACGGCAACATCCTGGACGTCTTCAGGGTCCTGACTTTTCGTCGCCGTGACGACGATCGTATCCGTCAGCTCGGAGATCGTGCTGCGGCGCTCTTCCTGCGCTTGGGCAGTCGCGAGGCCTGCAGCGAGGAGCGAAGCCCCCAGCGTGAGGCTGCGGCGGAGTTCTTTGGCGGTCATGGGTGATCCTCCCTGATTGTCGTTTTCTCTCTGCAAAAGCAGAGCGGGGGCGGAGGGAGGCAAGCGATTCGGAGCAATTTCGCAGCGCACACTGATCGAGAAAGTTCCAGTTTTCGGAGACTGTGGCTGAGGAGCAACAGAGTTAAAGGCGTCTGCGTGCCTATGAATCACAGCATCAACTGCACGTTGCATTCAGCAAGTCTCCATTAACCAAGCCTCAACGCTTGCCCGATAGCGTCGCGCCATGATCACAATCATCGGCCTTATCTTCACGGTACTGACGGTCTTCGGCGGCTACATGCTCGCCGGTGGAAATCTCGACGTTATCCTGAAAGCCCTGCCATTCGAGATGCTGATTATCGGCGGCTCCGCCTTCGGGGCCTTCATCGCCAGCAACAACATGTCAGTTATCAAGCAAACCGGCGGCGACCTGATGTCCGTCATCAAGGGGCCGAAGTTTGACCGCTCGGACTATCAGGACCTGCTCTGCCTTCTGCACACGCTGCTGAGTATCGGAGCGAAGGATCCCACCGAGTTGGAGAAGGCGATCGAAGACCCTCAGCAGTCGGAGGTCTTCGCTCCTTATCCCAAGATCGTAGGGGATGCCGATGCGACCCAGATCATCTGCGACACGATGCGCTCGATGATCATGAACTTCGACAATGCCTTTCAGGTCGAGGAGATGCTGGAGAAGCAGCTCTACCAGATGAAGTCGAAGAGCACCCGCGGGGCCGAAGCCCTTGGCCGGGTTGCTGACGCGCTCCCTGCGCTCGGAATCGTTGCGGCGGTTCTCGGTGTCATCAAGACGATGGCCTCCATTGACAAGCCGCCGGAAGTCCTTGGACTGATGATCGGCTCTGCGCTCGTTGGTACGTTTCTAGGCGTCTACCTCGCCTACGGAATGGTCGGTCCGCTGGCTGAACGCGTGAAGCAGGTTCGCTCGGAAGAGCAGTACTTCTACGGCCTGATCCGCGAGGTGCTGGTGCATTGGCTCCACTCCCATCCTCCTGTCATGTGCGTGGAAGTCGGTAGGCGGAACGCTCCCAAGGACAAGCGCCCGAGCTTCCAGGAACTCGACGACGCCATCCGCTCCACCAAGAAGGCCGCGTAAATGTCCGACGCCATTGTCGCCAGCATCGCCCGTCAGTCAGGGCTCCTGCGGGAGCTTTCGGTGGTCGCGAACAACATAGCCAACGCCTCGACCACAGGTTTCAAGCGGGACGCAGCGGTCTTCGCCGAGTTCGTCAGCCGCCGGGCAGGTGAGCCCTCCATGTCGATTGGCAGCCTGCGGGGCCATGTTCTCGATGCGGCCCAGGGTGGTATGACGCGTACCGATGGAAAGCTCGACCTCGCCATCGAAGGCGACGGCTACTTTGCCATCGGACAGGGCGACGAGGTGCTCCTCTCCCGCGCGGGCAAGTTCACCCTCGATGCACAACGCGTGCTCGTTCAGGCAGACGGTTTCCCGGTACTTGATGAAGCCGGCGGCGAGATCACGGTGCCTGAAGAGGCTTCCGTCATCGCCATATCCCAACGCGGTGTGATGTCTGCCGACGGCTTCGAGATCGCAACGATTGGCATCCTCCAGGCTGAGCCGGGAAGTCTCTCGCGACTAGGCGGGTCGCTCTACCGGGCGACGGGCGCCGTGCGGTTCGTGGACGAACCATCGGTTCGCCAAGGATTCCTCGAGGGATCCAACGTCTCGCCCGTCATTGAGATGGCGCGTCTGATCGAGGCGCAGCGCCTCTACGAAGCCGGCGCTGCTCTGCAGACGGATGAGCATGAGCGCATCACCCAAATGATCGAAGCCTTAGGGCGCAGCTGAAGCCACCAAGGACGGAAGAGAGCATGAATCCCTTACAGATCGCCGCGACGGGCATGGCCGCGCAGCAGACCCGAGTCTCGACCATCGCGAACAACATCGCAAATATGTCGACCACGGCCTATTCCGCACGCCGCGCAACCTTTGTCGACCTCATGTACCGGCAGGAAGTCACCCCCGGAGCGCTCAGCTCACGGAGCGGCACGATTGTCCCAGGCGGCATCCAGCTTGGCATCGGTGTCAGGACTGGCTCCGTCGTTGCGGAGCAGACCCAAGGCGCGCTTTCTGCAACTGGCGGTGACCTCGATATCGCGGTTGAGGGCAGGGGCTGGTTCGATGTGGAGCTGCCCTCCGGCGAGACGGCCTACACCCGCGATGGCCGCTTCTCGCTGAGCCCTGATGGCGTGATCGTCACGGCGGAAGGCTTCGCTGTCTCAGGCGGCATCGCCGTGCCGGAGAACGCGCGCTCGGTCAGAATCTCTGCCGAGGGGCAGGTTTTCGCGGTCTTCAATGACGGGACGCTGCCTCAGGAGCTTGGCCTCCTGGGCGTCACCACCTTCGCGAATGATCAGGGCCTCGAAGCCCTCGGCGGCAATCTTTTCCGCGTGACCGAGGCGTCGGGTCCGGCGCTCGGCGGTTTCGCGGGGCTCGATGGCGCGGGCTTCCTGCGCCAGGGGTTCCTCGAGGATAGCTCCGTAGACGTTGTGTCGGAGATCGCTGATCTCATCGAAGCCCAGCGCGGCTACGAGCTCAACTCCAAGGTCATGACGGCTGCTGACGAAATGCTGGCGGCTACAACGAGGATCCGGTGATGATCGGCGTCATCGCAGCCCTCGCTATTGTCGCGGGCGACGTCACCGCATCCCGAACCCTCGGTCGGGGGATGATTATCGAAGCCTCGGACCTCGAAGGGGATGCGGCGACCCGTGAAGAGCTCATCGGGCGGCAGCTCAGGCGGTCCGTCCGTGAAGGCGGCAGGCTCTGGCTCTCCGATACGTCTGCACCCCTCGCTGTGATGCGGCAGAGTACGGTCTCGATCGTCTTTCGCCGCGGCTCGCTTCGTCTGATCACGGAAGGACGGGCTATGGGGCAAGGCGGTGTTGGGGATTCAATTTCCGTCACGCTTCCTGGCCGGAGGTCATCGGTCATGGCGACGATCATCGGGCCGGGGCGGGTGGAGGTCTCACCATGAAGGCCCTTCGTCTCTCACTGCTCATCGCATGCGGCTGCGCGTCCTCAATCGAGGACGTCGATCGCCGGGACACGCGGCGCGAGAAACCCCGCGTGTCCGAAGCTGCCTCCCTCTGGAACCAGGATCCCGAAAGCCTTTTCGGGAACCGGAGGGCCCGCGAGGTCGGAGACCTCCTCACTGTTCTCGTCGCGATCGACGATGAAGCGGAGATCCTCAACGACACGATCCGTAACCGGACGAGCGAACGTCAGTTCGAAGCTCCGGCAGCTCTCGGCCTCCCCCAGTGGGCGGACAGGGCCTTGCCGAACGGCGCCAACCTTGATCCCGGCGTTGATGTCAGCTCGCTGGAGCGGATGCGGGGGCAGGGACAGCTACGCCGCCGCGACAGGCTCAATCTGCGGCTGGCAGCGCGCGTGACCGACCGCCTTCCCAATGGCGATCTGGTGATCGAGGGTAGGCAGATGGTCCAGGTGGGCAGCGACAAGCGGCGTCTGCTCATCAGCGGAACCGTTCGCCCCGAAGATGTCTCACGTCAAAACACGATCCAGCACGACCGTATCGCCAATGCCGACATTCGGTACGTGAACGGAGGACCGATCACCTCGACGGGTAGGCGTGGCCTCGGCAACTGGCTGCTCGACGTCATCGTTCCCTTTTGACCGAGCGATCATCGGGCAAAGAAAAAGGGCGGACCTTCGCAGGGTCCGCCCTTTTTCTATTGTGAGGCGTTAGGTCAGCCCTCGCCGCGAAGAAGCCCGACGATCTCTTGGAGGTGGCCGTTGGCTTGGATCTGTTGCTCGAGCGCGTTGATCGTCGCAAGCTGCTCGATGAACTGGTTGGCTTCGAGAGGCTCGAGAGGGTCCTGGTTCTCGATCTGTGCCGTCAGCAGGCGGAGGAACTGACTCATCTCCTCGCTCTCGGCCTCGGCCGTTGGGACTTGAGAGGCGATAGGGTCGCTCACGGATAGGGGGCTGATCTGCATCTTTGTCTCCTAGAGGCTGAGATCGAGAAGGCCGTCATGTGACGGCACGACGTTCGCTTGCGGCTGAACACCGGCGTTCTGGGGCGTGAACTGACGGGGTCCTGGGTTGGCCCAGGGAGCCTGCCCATCGCCTCCGAAGGCGAGGTCGATGCCTTCAAATCCTTCGTTGGCGAGGGCTTCGGCGAGGATAGCGCCCTGCCTGCGCATGAGGTCGAGGGTTTCAGGCTCGGCAGCGGTGATGACGGCCCGCACCTGCTGTCCTTTGGAGAGATCGAGGTCGATCTGCACACGTCCCAGCTCAGGCGGATCAAGGCGCAGCTCGATCCTGCCGCTGTTCTCGGCACGCGCGATGGCGACCTGAACCTGCTCGGCTGGGCTCGGGGCTTGGGCGCCGATCGCGTGAGACGTGGTCTGCACAGCTGATGCCGGGGTACCGGGTGCCGCATTTGCTGTCGTCACCGGTGTAGAGAGTTGGAGAGGCTGAAGAGGCGCGTCCGAGATCGGTGTCGATTGGAGTGAGGCGTGCGCACTCAGTTGGGGAAGCTGCTCGCCCACGACTGGGGTATTGGCTTTGTACTGAACGGATTCGGGGAGTGCAGTTTGTCTGGCTCCTGCTTCCTGAGTGACCATGACAGGCTGGGGCATCGGTGCAGTGCTCCGACGGGCGGCTACTTGCCCCGGAGACGGAGCTTGAAGGTTGGCGGTCGGGATTCTGCGATCTGCAGAGCGGACATCCTCAATGTGAAACGCGGTGTTGGTATGAGTGGGCGGTGTCTGACCTGTGGTCCGGGTGGACACTTCAGTTGTCGCTGCCCGGCTCCTCGAGACGGGCTCCGTGTCCGTCGCTTTGTCAACGACCAGCGTGGATGCCTTGAGAACGCCGTCCACGGATTGAGCGTCCGGGCGCACTCCTACAGCGGCTGATGCAGGTTCCGGCTTGGCCACGGCTGGCCGCTCAGGCGCCATGACGGTGTCGGCGGGCTGAAGCGGGACGGCTTGCCGCATGGCCGGTTGCCTGGCGGGGCGCGTCGCTTGCCGGACCGTGTTCTCCGAAGTCACCGGTAGGCCCTCGCGAGGTACAGACGTCTCTTCCCCGGCCGGGATGTGCAGGAGGCCCGCGGTGGTGATCACCGCTCGTCCGCCAAGCTGCTGACCGTCCGCGTAGGGGGTCCCTTCCAGCACAACGCCGGTCGGCAGCTCAGGCGGCAGGGACAGTGCCAGAAGCTCTTGAGGCGAGGAAGGCTGGCGCGCAGCCATGGCCTCTACCGCCTCGACGATCTGCAGGAAGTCCGCAGACTGAGAAGCATCGACGGTCGGCACACGGACGTCTGTCCCGGCAGGGTTCTGGGGGAGGGCGCTGGGCAGTGTCTGAGGACCGATCATGAGGCGCATTATCCCGCATAAACCTTACCTCAACCTTTACGGGAGACGAATGGGCGCGACACCATCAAGGAGAGGCTGTTATGGTTTCAGCAATAGACGGCATTGCGCCAACGCCACCATCCCGGGAGGCGGAGCTGCGGTCCGCGGCGGAGGCACTTCAGGTCTCTCTGTTCACGGAGTTCCTGAAGGAGAGCGGCCTGATGGAAGCCATCGCGCCCATGGGTGGACCGATGGAAGCCTTGCAGGCCATGGTCCTGGAGGTCGTGGCGCAGGACCTCGCAGCCTCCGAAACTCAGCTGGCGGATCAGTTCTACAGACAGCTCAAGACGCTCGACCAGAGCGCCGCTGGAAGGGAATAGCGCAATTCCTCTCGTCCTTTACGCAGGCTTAAGCGTTACAACCTATAGTCAACAGGCAATCGGAAGTTGCAGCAGCCAATCACTCCGCGGAGATCGGAGTCCGAATTGGTAAGTGAACGGAAAATATCATGGTTTCGATCAACTTTAACGAGAGCGCCCAGGTCGCTCTGATGAGCCTGAACAAGGTCAACTCCAACCTCTTCAAGGTTCAGGACATGATCTCGACGGGCAGGAAAGTCGCCACCGCGCGGGACAATGCCGCTGTCTGGGCCATCAGCACGGTCATGCAATCCGATGTGATGGGCTTCAAGCAGATCACGGACAGTCTCAACCTCGGCCTTTCAACCGTGGAAGTGGCGCGGGCCGCGTCGGAGCAGGTCACTGAACTTCTCAAGGAGATCAAGGCGGAGATCGTCTCGGCCAAGGAGCAGAACGTCGACCGGACGGCCATCCAGCGCGACATCAGTGCACTGAGGGATCAGATCTCCTCGATCGTCGATGCGGCGCAGTTCAACGGGCTGAACCTCCTCCAGGGCGGTGCGGACGTAAAGGTGCTCTCCTCGCTCAACCGCGATGCGAATGGCGTTGTCAGCACTGCTGACATCTCGGTCGCGCGTGCTGACTTCCGTCAGGTGGAAGGTGTCTTCGGTACGAACGCTATCGCTGGCGGCGAGGCAGGCGATACGGTCGTCTCTGGCGCTACCATCGCTTCTGCGGCCACCGGCACTGTCACGATCGATGCCGTCGGCACCGGCCCGACAAACATTGATGCAGGCTTCAGCTTCGATGTGACCATCGCGTCCGAGACCGTCCAGTACATCGCCAAGGAAGGCGACACGGTGAACGATGTCGCCAATGGCCTCGTGGCCGAGCTCGAGAAGCGTTTCGCGGAAATGGAAGCCAACTCGCCAGGATCCGCTCCGGACGTGACCCTGAGCGTGACCCTCGGCTCTGATCCGACGACGCAGAACGCTGTCATCAACATCGTCAACAATGAAGGCTCGGCGATTGCTCTGGCCTCGGACAGCTTTGATGATGGCGTCTCGGGCGGCGACCTTGGCCGTCTTGTCGGTATCGATGTCGACACCACGGTGCAGGCCGATATCGACCAGGCTCTCCTCGACGTTGAGGACATGATCCAGACGGTCATCGACTCAACCGCCGCCTTCGGATCGGTCCAGAACCGGATCGACATCCAGAACAACTTCCTGACGTCTCTCACGGCGTCGCTGGAAGCGGGTGTCTCGTCCCTGACCGATGCGAACCTCGAAGAGGCCTCGGCACGCCTGCAGGCCCTTCAGGTCCAGCAGCAGCTCAACATCCAGGCGCTCTCCATCGCCAACGCAGCCCCGGCAGCCCTGCTGTCGCTGTTCCAGTAATCTAGCGCAGCCGGAGGGGAACTTTCCCTCCGGCGGCACGTTTTTTGAATGTTCCTGGGAGGAAAGATGACGCAAGCGATGAGGTACCAGACGGTGCAGCGCGAAACGGTCTCTGAACGTGGCCTGGAAGCCGCTCTGCTCGAGCGCGTAACCGCTCGGCTCAAAGCCCACCGGGATGAGGAAGCTCTCTCTCACGGCCCGCTTCTCGAAGCTCTGCACGCCAACCGATCGCTGTGGATGACCCTCGCTATTGATCTGGCGAGCCCCGACAATCGTCAGACCAAGGAAGTGAAGGCTTCCATGATCTCGATTGCGGGCTTCATTGAACGCAACACCCACGCTGCCGCGAAGAGCATGGATGTGCTCGACAGCTTCGTGGACATCAACGAAGCGATCCTGAGCGGTTTGCGCCAGGAAGCTCCTGTCCCGGCGCTCGCCGAGTAGACGCCCGTGTCCGGCCTCATCTTGAACCTCAAGCCGTGGGAGCGCTTCCTCGTGGGGAGCCATGTCCTCCAGAACGGTCCGCGCCGCTCGCAAATCCGGGTGCAGGATGGCGGAGCAGGGGTCCTGCGCCTCAGCGATGCTCTGCACCCTGAGCAGGTCACGACACCCCTGACCCGCGCCTATTACGCGGCTCAACTGCTGCTGCTCGGCGAAGAAGACGGGGAGGCGGCGTCCGCGAGCCTTCTGGAAGTCACGCTGGTCCAGCTGCGCGATGCGCTCGGCGCGTCGGAGGGTATCGACGAAGCGCTTCGTCACGCTGAGGGCGGCCGCTACTTTGCGGTGCTGAGGGCTCTGAGACCGCTTCTGCCTGAAGAGGCTCTCTTGCTCTCGGGTGCGTGCCAGGGCGGCCAAGACAACTTTGGCGAGCATGTTTCAGCAGCCTGTTAACCATTGATCAACCATGAGTTGCGTAACTCCTCTCAACGAGGAGGAACGTGGCCATGGCCCAGGAAATCTCTCTACTGAAGCTATCAAGCACCATGGCGCGTCACGCGACGCAGGCTCATGGTGCGACGGCTGACAATCTCGCACGCGTCGACGTGCCGGGAGCGAAGCGCCGTGAACTGATCGCGTTTCAGGATGCCCTCAAAGCATCGAGCGGTGGCCGCGAGGTTGCGCCCGAGCTAACCCGTGAACCGATCAAGCTCGATGCGGAAATGCTGAGCATGGCCGAGGCGCGCGGCAGGCACGAGGCCGCGATGTCGGTCTGGAAATCGACCCTCGGCATGCTGCGTCTTGCAATCCGAGGGCCGCAATAATGGCGGTTGATCCTCTTCTCGCATCGTTAGGCGCCTCGTCCTCGGGGATGAGCACCCAAAGCCTCCGTATGCGCATTACGTCGGAGAACCTGTCGAACGTCGATACCCCCGGCTACCGGCGCAAGCTTCTGCACTTCAAGGACCTGGCCGAAGGCGGCGTCGAGATGAAGCGCCTCAGCCTTTCAAATCGTCCGGGGCAGGAGCGCTACGAGCCATTCCATCCCATGGCAGACGAAAACGGCATGGTCATCAGCTCAAATGTCGACCTGATGGTTGAGCTCGCCGACGCCAAGGAGGCGCGGCGTAGCTTTGATGCAAACCTTCAGGCCTTTCGTCAGGCCCAGGGCTTTTACCGCAACCTTCTCCAGATCCTCGAACCGTAAGGGATAAGCCATGAACATCGAACAGCTCGCCGCCGCATCCGGGTACGGAATGACAACGACCAAGCCGAACGCGCTTGAGACCGGGGCGAAGAATTTCCTCGCCACCTTCGACAAGGCTGATCAGGCTGCGCAGGGCTTCTCGACCGGCACGATCGACGCACAGTCCGTGGTCGAAGCTTTGAGCCAGGCAGAGCTAGCGCTCCAGACAGCGATCAGCGTCCGCGATCAGGTCGTCTCGGCCTATCAGGACATCCTCCGGATGCCCCTGTGAATGAAGCCGACGTCCTCCTCCTGATCAGGGGGGCGCTCAGGACTGGCGTCGTGATGGCGGCGCCGATCCTCATCGCAGCGCTGGCGGCGGGCCTGATCATCGGGCTCCTTCAGGCGCTGACTTCGATCCAGGAACTGACGCTGACATTTGTTCCCAAGCTGATCGTCATCGTCGTCGTTTTCTGGCTGACGGCAGGGTTCATGGCGGTGCTGCTGGTCGACTTTTTCAGGACGGAGATTCTGACGCTGTTTGGCAGTTGATCCGTAGGGTGAGGGCAGGGTGCTTTCCAAGATATCGATAAACCCGGCGGTCGGTCTCGCGATTGGGCTCATGGCCATCCTCATCATGATGGTCCTGCCGGTCCCCCCGATCGTGCTGGATCTCGGCCTGACCGCCAGTTTCGCCTTCGCGGTGCTGATTTTCGTGACGGTCCTTTTCGTTGAGCGGCCGCTCGATTTCTCGAGCTTTCCGGCGATCCTGCTGGTCTCTCTCCTCCTCAGGCTGGCGCTCAACATCTCCTCCACCAAGCTGATCATTGGTGAGGGGCACACAGGCACGAGCGCAGCGGGCGGCGTGATCGAAGGCTTCGCCATGTTCGTCATGGGCGGTAACATCGCCATCGGTCTGATTGTCTTCTCTGTGCTGATCATCGTGAACTTCCTCGTCATCACCAAGGGCGCAGGCCGCATGGCCGAGGTCGGTGCGCGCTTTGCCCTCGACGCAATGCCGGGCAAGCAGCTCGCCATCGACGCCGACGTCGCGTCAGGTGCCATCACCCACGAGGAGGCGAAGACCCTCCGTACGCGAGAGCAGCAGGAGACGGCCTTTCTCGGCTCTCTCGACGGCGTGTCGAAGTTCGTGAAGGGCGATGCGGTCGCTAGCCTCCTCGTGACCCTTCTGAACCTGGTCGCCGGCATCGCCGTCGGTATGCTGATGCATGGGATCAGCTTCGGCGAAGCGATCGAGAACTATTCCATCCTGACGGTCGGCGATGGCCTCGTGAACCAGATCCCGGCTGTGGTGATCTCTGTCGCGGCGGCGCTTCTCCTGTCCAAGGGGCGGGGCGAGGAGGCAGTGGACCTTGCGCTCCTCCGTGAGCTCGGCGGAAGGCGCGAGACGCTGGTGACGGTCGGCGTGGCAATGGCCGCCTTCGCCATGTTTCCTGGGCTTCCGTTCCTCCCCTTTTCGCTCGCGGCAGGTTCGCTCCTCTTCGCCGCGTGGCGCATGAAATCGACGGTCGACATGGCGGAGATTGCTCCGCAAGCTGAAGAGGCGCCAAAGACCAACCTCGGGGACCTCCTCGACGTTGACGAAGTGCATGTCGAGATCGCGCCCGACCTCGTGTCCACTGTTGCGGGAGGCGAGGGAGCCTTCGACGGCAGGGTCGACAAGATCCGCCGCTTCATCGTGCAGGAGTACGGCTTCATCCTGCCCCCGGTGCGCGTCACGGACCGCGCGAGCCTCAAGCCCTCGACCTACGCCATCAAGCTTCAGGGTACGGAGGTTGCGTCCGCGAACCTCAGGGCAGGCGAATGGCTCGTCCTGGTCCCGGAAGGCCAACATCCTGAGATCGAGGGCGCGTCGGCGAAGGAGCCCGTTTACGGCGCAGCCGCCCGCTGGGTGAATTTCGCAGGGAAAGAGCGTGCTATCGTGGCAGGGCTCACGGTGGTCGAGCCGGCAGAGGTCATGGCGACCCACCTTCTTGAAACAGTGCAGTCGAACTTTTCCAGGCTGATGACAAGGCGCACCCTCCGGGCCATCCTCGACAGCTATCGGGACGTTTCTGACCCTGAGAAGGCCGAGGCCAACCGGCGTTTCCTCGACGAGATGATCCCGGAGCGGGTCTCGAAGGACCAGCTGCTTCAGGTGCTGCGCGACCTTCTCAACGAACGGGTCTCGATCCGCCAGCTGCCGCTGATCATCGAAGCGGCGGCGGAAGCCAAGGGCGCTGAACTGCCGACCAACGAGACCATCGAACATGTCCGCAGGCGGATCGCCTTCGGCTTCGTGGCCAAGCTCGCCGGCGAGGGGAAAGAGCTGCCGACCCTCCAGCTTGGTGACAGCTGGTCGGAGGCCCTTCGCGAGGCGGCGATGGATGGCGACGTCGACGGATTGCAGCTCGCCAAGGCCGCGCGGGAGGCGCTCGACAAGGCGGCCGAGGGCGGCGCGTTCCCGGTCTTCGCCGTCGCTGCTCCGCTCAGGCGCCGCCTCCGGGATATCCTCGCGGTCTACGGCATCAAGAACGCCGTCCTCTCTCTCGACGAAATCCGGGGTCACGCGACGCCCAAGCTTCTCGGCACAGTATGAGCGAGGCAATCAGCCTACTGAACGAGCTTCTCAGCTCGTTCGGCGTCGACATCACGACAGCAGTTGCGCTTCTGACCAGGCTTTCGGGATTTTTCCTCTTCATGCCCGGCATCGCGGAGAGTGTGGTTCCGGTCAGGATGAAGGTCCTGCTCGCCGTCGCGCTGACAGGGCTCCTTCTGCCGCTGACCGAGCCCGTCGCGGATGTGAAGCAGGGCGGGCTGGCAGCACTTCTAGGGGTCGAGGCGTTCGTGGGCATCGCCCTCGGCTTCACCGTCCGTGCGATGATCTTTGCCCTGAGCTTCACCGGCGCGATCATCGCTCAGGCTCTCTCTCTCGGTCAGGTTTTCGGCGTCGATACCATGGGCGATAGCGCCAGCGCCGTGTCCAACGGCCTGACACTGGCGGCAACGACGTTGCTCCTGACGGCAGGGTTCGATGTCACAATCCTCGCGGTGTTCGCTGAGCAGCTGGAGACGATTCCCCTCGGCTCGGCCTCACTCGACACGGGGCTCGAGGCTGAGCAGGCGACGATGCTGGCGCGCGGAGCTATCGCGTTCGGCGTGCGCCTCGCATTGCCGTTCCTTGTGCTGAACTTCGCCTTCTACCTGCTGATGGGTTTCCTCAACAGGGCCATGCCGCAGCTCATGGTGACATTTGTCGGCCTCCCAGCGATCACCCTTGGTGGGCTGGCGCTCTTCATGCTGACGGTTAGCTCGATGCTCGCCGCGTGGCTCCTGCGCTATCCTGAGGTATTGCCGTGAGCGATGATGCCGCCGACAAGGTCGAACCGGCCTCCCAGGGCAAGAAGGAGCGCGCCAAGAAGAAGGGCGATGTCCCGGTCTCACAAGAGGCCAACACCGCCGCCGCTCTCGCAGGCTTTGTCCTCGCGCTGGCCTTCGCAGCGGCCGGTGCGGCAGGATTTAGCAAGCTGCTACGAGGCTTCCTTCTGCACCCTGAGGAAGCAAGCACAGCGCTCCTCGAAGGCGGGATGACCGGCAAGCTCTCCGTTGAGGCGATGCTGTTCCTCGTGCCGCTGGCTGCGGTGCCGGGGATTGCTGTGATCCTCGCCTTAGGCCTTCAGCAGTCGATCGTCTTTGCACCCCAGCGGATCAAGCCCTCGATCGACAAGATCTCGCCTTTGAAGAATGCGGGCAAGAAGTTCGGGCCCCAGGCACTCCTCGAGTTTGCGAAGAACAGCCTCAAGGCCGTTGTCCTCTCGATCGTGTCAGGCATCTTTCTGTGGATCGAAGCCAACCGCGTCGCGCTCCAGATCCCTGAGGGGAGGAACATCCTCGCCGTGCTCCTAATGCGCGAGCTCCTCCTGTTTGTCGGCATTGCGTTTGCTGTTTCGGCGGTCTTCGCGCTCATCGATATCCCGATCGTCCGTGCCCAGCGCGAGAAGCGCCTCAAGATGTCCCATCAGGAAACAAAGGACGAGCGGAAGGACTCAGAAGGCGACCAGGACCTCAAGGCCAAGCGCCGGATGAAGGCGCAGGAGATCGCGAACCAGCGCATGATGGAGGATGTGAAGACGGCCGACGTCCTTCTGATGAACCCCACCCACTACGCCGTGGCGCTGAAATGGGACCGCAGCGGAGAGGACCTGCCGAAGTGCGTTGCAAAGGGTACTGACGAAGTCGCCTTGCGCCTCAGGGCCGCAGCGTCCGAGGCTGGCGTTCCGGTGCGCGAGGACCCGCCGAGCGCCCGCTCGCTTCACGCGACTGTGGGGGTCGGCGAGGCCATCAAGCCGGAACACTTCGCGGCGGTGGCTGCCGCAATACGCTTTGCGGACAGGATCCGCGCGCTACGCCGAAGGGGCTGAAACGATTTCGATTGAATGGCGATTCCGCGATGTCACGAGCTTTCCTGAGCCAACAGAAACGGCTTGATCGGCACACGGAATGGCGATCTCAATGGCGTCGAGGTTGGCTCCAGGTATAGGAAGGCTCATCCCGGGCTCCAGTGCCGCAACCTCCCGCGCGGTCGCTGTCCAGCGGCCAAGGACAGCCTCAACCGGTAAGCCGATATGGAGATGCCGCGTCTCTACGGCGCCTGTTTCCTTGGGCTTCATGGCGTTCGTCGCATCGGCGGGGAGGAGCAGCTGGAGCGGGACCTGCTTGCCGTCCTGAAGGGACAGCTGGAACTCAGCCAGGATCCGCTTGGCAGGGTTCGGCGGCTCCAGTGGCCAGCGGAACTGCGGCTGTTTGAGATCAGGCATCGGCAGGGCAATTCCGAAGGCCCTACGGATCCCGTCAAGGATGACCGTGAGGAGGGGAGCGAGGCTAAGGGCATCAAAGCCATCAACAGATGGCTCATCCTCGCTCTGCGGGTCCCGGAGCAACCGGTCCGTGAGAAGCCTTGCCTTCGCCTCGGGTATACGGACAGTCAGGCGCCTCGCGGTGACAATGAGGCCCGGTTTCTCCGACGATTTGCGCCATTCGCGCTCGCTCATCATGGAGAGCTCAACAGCGCCGACCACCTTCTCGCAGAGAAGATCCGAGAACTGCTCCCCAATCTCCGCCGCCAGCGCATTCCATCTTGGCAGGCTGTCGAGCGTCTCTCGTGAGAGGGCGCTCGTCTCCTCCGTCTGCGGAACGCCCTGCCTTTGGGCATCAATGAGGTCGGTGATCGCGAGGGTTCTGGCCATGGAAGCAATACAACCATAAGGCGTTAAAGGAAGCTTTACGGCGGGTTGATACATGCAACCGGTAGTCGCGATGGACCCCCTGACATGGCCGAGACCCAACCTATCATCCGCCGCGGGAGGTCCGTGGAGCATGACGATCACCATGGTGGTGCTTGGAAGGTCGCCTACGCCGACTTCGTGACGTCCATGATGGCGTTCTTCATGCTGCTCTGGATCCTTGGTGCGACGACGGAAAGCCAGCGCCGGGGGATCGCGGATTACTTCAATCCGTCCATTCCGATCAGCCCCACGTCGGGGGGCGGCAATGACCTCCTGAACGGCGACAGCGTCTTCACCACCGAGAGCCTTGCCACCGACAATCGCGGCGGCGTTCAGGCAAGCGACCAGGTACTCCTGCGAGAGATCGAGGACGTCCTGAGCGGCACTGCTGTTGACGATGCGGTCAAGCTCACCCTCGCTCCCGAAGGCGTCGTGGTCGATCTGATGGACACCGACGACAAGGCGGTGTTCGACCTCGGCAATGCAGGGGTGACCCCGCGACTGGAGCGCATTCTCGACCTGATCGTCCCGGTGCTGGCGGACAGCGGTCGCCGCATCAAGGTCGTCGGGCATACGGATGACTTGCAGTTCTCCCGCGAAGATTACGGCAATTGGGAGCTGTCATCTGACAGGGCGCATGCGGCCCGTCGGCTAGCGACACAAAAGGGTCTCAGCGACCGGGCCTTCTTCGAGGTCACGGGGCATGCGGATCGCCTGCCGCTAAATAAAGATGCCTCCGCCCCGCAAAACCGACGCATCAGCTTCATTCTTCTCAACCCAGAAGGGTTGCCTTTAAACGCCCGTTAACCACAAAGCCCTACAACCTCTGGTAGTTATCCAGGAGTTGACGGGCATGACGATTTCTTCCTCTCTCAATGCAGGCGTGATGGGCCTGTCGGTGAACGCGACCAAGCTGGCGGCGATCTCCGACAATGTCGCGAACTCAGGCACGGTGGGCTATAAAAGGGCGACTGCTGACTTTTTCAGCATGGTCCTCGCCGACAACCCGGCAGCCTTCGCGGCGGGCGGCGTCCGGGTCGAGACCGCTCGCCTCGCAGGGGAGCAGGGCGCGCTCTTCTCCACGGGCCGCAGCACGGACATCGCGCTCGCCGGCAAGGGCTTCCTGCCCACCACCCAGGACATCAACATCTTCGACCAGCCGGGCGAGCGGCCCCTGATCCTGACCGCCACTGGCTCGTTCCGGAGCGATGAGCGCGGCTTTCTCGTGACCCCCGGGGGCGCCGCGCTCCTCGGCTGGCCAGCGAACCCCGACGGGTCGGTCGGCAATGTCTCGCGGCGATCAGGCATCGACCTCGTCCCTGTGAACATTAACACCACAGAGCTGGCCGCCGAGCCGACCACGCAGGTGGGCCTCGGCATCAACCTGCCCGCAGGCGCGACCGGAGCAGGGGAGAGCGGCGATCCCTACACGCTCCCCATCGAGGCCTTCGACAATCTCGGCCGTGTGCAGACGATCAATGCCGTCTTTACGCCGATCGTCCCTGCGACAGGCTTCTCGAACCAATGGCAGGTGGACCTCGTCGACCAGAGCCAGACCCCTCCCGCATCGGTTGGCCAACTCAATCTGAGCTTCAACGACACGAACCCCGGCGGCGGCACGATCAATTCGGTGATCGCGTCGGGCGGCGCGACCTATGACATCGCCACGGGGCAGGTGGGGATCACCTGGCTCGACGCAGGCAATGACCTCTCCATCAATATCGGTATCCCCGGACAGGCAGGGAGCATCAGCCAGTTCTCCGAAGCCTTCCGCCCGATCAATGTGATCCGCAACGGCGCGCCGGCAGGTGACTTCGCGCGGGTCGAGATTGATGAAGCAGGCCGCCTCGAAGCGATCTACGAGACAGGCTTCCGCCGCTTTCTCTACCAGATCCCGGTCGCAGACGTTCCGAACCCTGACGGCCTGGTCGCTTCGGACAATCAGAGCTTCAAGATCAGCCAAGAGTCAGGTGACCTCTTCCTCCAGGACGCCGGGGACGGAGGCACCGGGGCGATCGTCGGCTTCGCACTCGCGGAGTCGACGACCGACCTCGGGACGGAACTGACGGACCTCATCCGTACGCAGAGGGCCTACGCCTCCAACGCCAATGTGATCCGGACCGTCGACGAGATGCTCCAGGAAACGACCAACATCCTGCGCTGACGCCAGGGGAAAGCGATAGACCATGAGCTTCGCGGCAACACTCTCGAACAGCCTGTCGGGCCTCTCGATGGCGTCCCTCAGGGCAGAAGTGCTGAGCTTCAACATCGCCAATGCCGGTACGGTCGGCTTCACCCGCCGCTCCGTCTTGAGCGAAGCCGTGGTCCCTGGTGGCGTCCGCGCCACGGGTATCGAGCGGGCTTCTGCCGAGGTGCAGGAGCGGCAGCTCATCTCCTCGCTGGGGCGCGAAGCTGCTGACCTCGGGCGTGCCGATGCCCTCCGCGCCATCTTCGAAAGCTTCGGCGAAGTGGGAGATGCTGACGGTCTCTATCCGGCCATCGCCCGGTTCGAGGAAGCCTTGAGCGACCTGCGCCTCTCGCCCGAAAGCGGGGCAGCCCAGCAGGGCTTGCTCCGCGCGGCGCAGGACGTGACGGAGACCTTCGCGAGGATCGACACCCAGATCCAGGACGCAAGGCTCTCCGCAGACCGACAGATCGCCAGCGATGTCGAGCGTCTCAACGCTGCGCTTTCCGAACTCGACACGCTCAATCAAGAAGCACGGCGACCGAAAGGCGTCGAGCTCGATGCGGTGGCCGAGCGCCAGCGCGCGCTGGTCCTCGAAATCGGCGCCATGCTCGATATCAACGTGACCGGCAGCTATGGCGAGGCCGTGACCATCCGTACCGGGAATGGTGTCCTCCTCCTCGGCGAAGAACCGAAGACGGTCGATTTCACCCCTTCGGGCTCCGCCAGCTTCTCCCTCAGCTTCGCCAATGGCGATTTCTCGGGCCTGAAAGTCGACGGCTTCGACGTGACGCCAGGCGGTGTGCAGGGGATCAGGGGAGGCAGCCTCGCCGCATCGTTCGCTGTGAGGGACGTCCTCGCCACCGATGCGGCGAACCGCATAGACGCGCTCGCCCGTCAGCTGACGGAGCGTTCGGCGGATGCCGACACGACGTCTACTGAAGGCCTCTTCGTCCTCGGCGCAGGAACGAGCAGTGCCGCGCAGCTTATCACGGTCAACCTGCTCGGCGACCCAGCCCAGGGCGGAGAGCTCTACCGCCTGCGGGAAGGCATGGGCGCGACCGCGCCCGGCCCCGAAGGGGGGCAGGGAGTCCTTGCAGACCTTGAAGCCTTCCTCTCCGAACAGCGCGTTCTGACCACAGCGACGGGCACTGCGAGCAGCCTCAGCTTCATCGATACGGTCGGCGCCGTCTCCTCGCGCTTTGGCACCGATGCCTTCCGAGCCCAGAACATCGCCGCGTCCTCTGAAAGCGCTACGGTCACCCTCGAAAGCGAGATCAACCGCCTCACCGCCGTGGACACCGATCGCGAGCTTCAGGACCTCCTCCTCGTGGAGCAGGCCTTCGCCGCCAACGCCCGGGTCATTCAGACGGCAGACGACATGCTCGCCCAGCTCCTGGAGATCTAGATGCTCATCCAATCCCCCGACGCCTTTTTCCAGTCGACCTTCAGTAGCCGGATCAGCCAGCTCCGCAAGGATCTCGACCGTGCAGCCAATGAGATGGTCACCGGCCGTAAAGAGGACAGCCTCGGCGCCGTGCGCGGTGACCAGCAGCCCCTCCTGCGGGCTCAGTCCTTCCTCGATGCCTCCGAAAGTGCGAGGGCGCGCCTGACCCTCCTCGAAGGGCGGTACGAGGTCGCCAGCTCTTCACTCCGCACGATCAGCGAGCTTTCCGAGAACGTCGCGCTCATCGCCCGCGGCGTCGGTGAGATCAGCCTCGGCGTCGATGCCGATACCTTCGCCGCGACAGAAGCCAAGACCGCCCTCGGGGGGATCTTCGGTGCCCTCGACGCAAGGTTCGGCGGTCGCTCTATCTTTGGCGGAGACCTCGGCACCGGGCGGGTCATGCCGTCTGCTGATGACTTCCTGACAACGATCCGCGCCGCCGTCACCGGTCCCGTGAACGCAGTGAGCATCGAAGCTGCAATCGACACCGTCCTCGCGCCGGGCGGAGCCTTCGACACCTCGCTCTACGCTGGCGGCGACCGCATCGCCTCCCAGCAATTGAGCGATGACAGCTCGATTACCGGCCTCCCATCAGCAGGAGACGAAGGTTTCCGGCTCCTCTTCAAGGGCCTCGCCATGATCGCTCTCAACGAGGACGCTCCGACAGCGGATCAACGCACTCTCCTCGCAGGAGGCTCGGATATCATCCAGACAGCGCGCGAAGACATTATCACCGAAGAAGCAGGCCTCGGCCTAGCGCTCTCTTCCATTGAGCGGGAAGGGGAACGGCTCTCTCGCCTTGAAGGACTAGCCATCAGCCGGATCGAAAGCGCCCTTGGGCGCGATCCCTTCGAGGCGGCGTCCGAGACTCAGTCCCTCGAGGCCCGCCTGCAAGCTGCCTACACCGTCACCAGCCGCCTCAGCTCGCTCAGGCTCACGAACTTCCTCAGATGATCCGCATAGCTCTCATCCTCATCCTCCTCTGCGGGCAGGCCTGGGGCCAGGCCGTTCGCCTCAAGGACCTTGTCGATGTCGAGGGGGTAAGAGGTAACGACCTGATCGGCTACGGCATCGTCGTGGGCCTCAATGGCTCCGGCGACAGTCTAAGGAACGCTCCCTACACGGAAGAGGCCCTTATCAGCCTCCTCGAACGCTTGGGGGTCAACATGCAGGATGAGACCTTCAGGCCGGATAATGTTGCCGCCGTCATCGTGACGGCGACCCTCCCTCCCTTTTCAAGGGCTGGGAGCCGTATCGACGTCGCCGTCAGTTCCATCGGTGACGCCGAAAGCCTTCAGGGAGGGTTGCTCGTCATGACGCCCCTTCTTGGTGCTGACAATCGTGTCTACGCCGTGGCGCAAGGCCCCCTGGCAGTCGGGGGTTTTGATGTTCAGGGTGCGGCGGGTTCTGCGTCTCAGGGCTCTCCCACGTTAGGCACGATTGCTGGGGGAGCGCGGGTCGAGGCGGAGGTGGGTTTCCGCTTTGCGGATATGAAAGTGATCCGCCTCGCCCTGCGCGACCCCGATTTCACAACTGCCCGCCGGATCGAAGCGACCTTGCAGTCGAGCCTCGGGGCAGGGGTCGTGATGACCGATGCAGGCACGGTGGAAATCGATACCCGCCGGACGGGGCTTTCCGCGCCTCAGCTCATCGCCGCCATCGAGGGCACGTTTCTCACCCCTGCGAGGAAGGCCCGCGTCGTGATCGACCAGCGGTCAGGCACCATCGTCCTCGGTGAGAATGTCCGCATCGCTCCCGTCGCGGTAGCGCAGGGCGCGCTGACCATCCGCGTGGCCGAGACCCCCGTGGCGAGCCAGCCCGGTCCCTTCGCTGATGGGAACACAGTTGTCCTGCCGCGCACTTCCATCGCTGTGAGCGAAGGGGTGCCCGGCGACGTCACTGCGCTCGAAGCCGGGGCCTCACTTCAGGACCTTGTTGAGGGGCTCAACGCCCTCGACGTACCGCCCCAGGACATGATCGAGATCTTCGAAGCCTTGAAGGCTGCCGGTGCTCTCCACGCTGAGATCGTGGTGCAGTAGTTTGGAGCGCTTCACCTCTCCCTCGGGGAGAGGTCGAAGGCTGACAAGGTCAGGCTTCAGGTGAGGGCCTTCTACTTTCTACGCCTGATCGCCCTCACCCCCGGCCCCTCTCCCGCAACCGGGAGAGGGGAGCGCTAGCTTCCCACCTTCACAACCCCCTCCCACATCGCTATCGCGCGCCCATGGCAAAGAACAAAGTGAAGCGCCCCAAGGCGCGCAAGGCTCGCGGTTTTCCTGATCGCTCCGGTGCGGAGCTGATCGCAGAGCGGCTGATGCTCGAGCGGATTGGCAAGGTCTATGAGAGCTACGGCTTCGCCCAGCTCGCGACCCCGGCGTTCGAATATACCGATGCGCTGGGCAAGTTTCTCCCCGATGTGGACCGCCCGAATGCGGGCGTCTTTTCGCTTCAGGATGATGACGACCAGTGGCTGTCCCTGCGCTATGACCTGACCGCGCCGCTGGCGCGCTACGTGGCCGAGAACATGGACGCTCTGCCGCGCCCCTATCGCCGCTATGCCGTGGGCACCGTCTGGCGCAACGAAAAGCCCGGACCCGGACGGTTCCGCGAGTTCACCCAGATCGACGCGGACGCCTGCTTCGCGCCTGCGCCCCATGCCGATGCGGAGATCATCATGATGTTCGTCGACGCGCTCTCGGCTGCAGGCGTCGACGACAAGGACGTCGAGATCAGGCTCTCCTCCCGCAAGGTGATGACAGGGCTCCTCGAAATCATCGGTCTCGACCCTCAGGACCAGGGGCAGGCAGGCACCGTCCTTCGGGCGATGGACAAATACGACCGTCTTGGTGCTGACGGTGTCGCGCTCCTCCTCGGCGAAGGCCGCAAGGACGAGAGCGGCGACTACACCGAAGGCGCCAAGCTCGAGACGGCGCAGATCGACACCGTGCTCCGCTTCATGGAAGGCGGGGACATGGCCGAAGCCCTCTCCGCCAACGCCGTGGGTGCTGAGGGGACGGAAGAGCTGACCCAGATCATCTCTACACTGACCGAGCTTGGCTATAGCGACCGGGTCAAGCTCGATCCGTCCGTGATTCGCGGCCTCGACTACTATACCGGCCCGGTTTTCGAGGCAGAGCTGACCTTCGACGTCGAGAACGAGAAGGGCCAGACGGTCCAGTTCGGTTCCGTCGGCTCAGGCGGCCGCTATGACGGTCTCATCGCCCGGTTCAAGGGGCAGGAAGTCCCGTCGGTCGGATGTTCCGTAGGCGTCAGCCGCCTCCTGACCGCGCTCAAATCCAAAGCAGCCCTCGACGAAGCCCTCGGCCCTGTCGTGGTCCTCGCCCTCGATACCTCCGAGATGCCGCGCTACCACCGCATGGCGCAGGCCCTACGCAAGGAAGGCATCGCGGCGGAGGTCTATCTCGGCGGCGCAGGCATGAAGGCCCAGATGCGCTACGCTGACAAGCGCGGTGCGCCGATCACGGTTATCTGCGGCGAAGACGAGATCGCCAAGAACGAGGTCACCCTCAAGGACCTTCGCGCCGGCAAGAAAGCCAGCGAAGCGATCGAGAGCCGCGATCAGTGGACGGAAGAACGCCCCGGTCAGGAAACCGTCGCTGAGGGCCGCATGATCGACTGGATCAAGGAACGGCTCCAATAAAAAAAGGCGCCCCGCGGGGCGCCTTTCCCAAAAGCTCTGTGAGCGAATTTACTTCGCAGCGCGACGGCGACGCATGGCAGCAAAGCCGCCAAGGCCTGCAACGAACAGCGGCAGCGCGCCCGGGATCGGAACGGCCTGGCCGACGATATTGTCGAAGCCGCCGGACTCGCCGAGCGTGATGCGGAACGACTTCACGCCCGAGATACCGCTGACGCCGTTGAAGAGCACGGTTGCCGCAAGGTTCGGGAAGTTCGCGTCCGTCGTATCGACGTTCGGAAGCGTGACCATGCTGCCAGCGATCTCGTCGCCATTCTCGTCGAAGAACTCGACGGTACCGGACTTCGAATCGAGGAGGTCGAGGCTGAAGAGCGTCGAGACGGTCTCGAGTTCGAAGAGGACTGTGCCGCCCGAACCCTCATCGTCAGCCGGGTTGAACGGCATCTGGTCAGCAATGACGGCGATGTTGCCGAAGGTCGCCTGCTCGACGGCAGCGGTGCTCGGATCGTCAAAGCCGGTGAAGACGCCGCTCTGGTTGTCGACGAGGTCCGGATCGTTCGAATCGTCTGAGTTCTCGGTCGTGTCGAAGATAATCAGCGCGTTCGGGCCATTGGCATTGCTGACGGTGATCGTTGCGACGTTCGGCAGAAGGCCAGCGTTCGGTGCGATCAGCTGGGTGCCTTCGGGGGCACCTTCGAAGTCGATGACGAACGGAGCAGCATGCGCCGAAGCCATCAGTGTTGCGGCTGCGGCTGCCGCGGACATCATGAGTTTCATTGATTCTGAACCGGCGCGTTGGCCGACTCCCCCTGTTTACCACAAACCTTAACTACTCACAATTTCGTGAGGTTTGTAGTTATCAAAGGTTGAAAGCTAGCCCCTTTGGGTTGTTTTTCGCAGCGCAAAACCCTCCGCAGACATGCTGCAGAGGGCTCGACTGTTCAAATCTGGAACGGCGTGACGCCTCAGGCGGCCTTGCGTTTCCGGAGGAAGATCGCGGCGCCGGTGCCCATCAGGAGAAGCCCCGCCGGAAGCGGCACTTCGGAGTAGGCGAGGTTATCGAAGGCGCCTGAGTCCGGGAGGTTCACGACCATGCGGACCGCATTCTTCACACCATCGCCAAAGAACAGCGTCTCCATGAAATTGACCGGAGCATTGTTCCCCGTGTCGAGATCATCGAAGAGCGTGTAAAGAAAAGTGGCTCCGAAGATATCAGTGATCTCGACAGTCACACCGGGACGGGTATCAGCGAAATCAAGACTATAGAGATTGACCGCGCTCGTGAAATCGAAGGTCACGGACCCGCCGCGCGCCTCATCGTCAGGGTCCGAGAAGTTGCTGTTCTCGGCAATGATCACGAGATTGCCGAGATCAATCGCAGTCCCGGTCGAGAGCCGCTGGTGCGGACCTTCAAGGTCGCCGTCCTGCGTATTCGACTGGCTCGTATCGAAAAGAAGCGCCTGGTTCACACTGCCCGAGCGGTTGCTCTGGGTCGTGACCGTGGCGATCGAGATGTTGTCGAGCGTAGCGCCGTGGCCGCCAAGGGCGTTGAAGTCCTCGACCTGGATGACGGCCGCTGATGCCGTCCCGATGCCAAGCGCGGCGGTCGCTGCAAGTGCCGTGAGTGCTTTCATGTTCCCTATCGAGGCGACAGGCGCCTCTCCCAAATTGCGTTGCGTCAGCAACAGCGAGCAGACAACGTGCCAGCGAGACGTTTCTCTGTTGAAAACGCGGGCCCAGATTCACGCGGAGTCGGCCTATCGTTAACGAATGAAGCCAGCCCTTGACCTTGCCTCCCGACCCATCATCCGGCGCCTGCCCCCCGGGGCGGTGAACCGCATCGCCGCCGGTGAGGTGATCGAGCGGCCCGCTGCGGCGGTGAAGGAGCTTGTCGAAAACGCCCTCGACGCGGGCGCGCGCCAGGTGACCGTCGACATCGAGGAGGGCGGCAGGCGCCTCATTGCCGTCGTGGATGATGGCCGGGGCATGAGCGCGGACGAGCTGCCGATAGCGCTGGAACGCCATGCGACGTCGAAGCTGGTTCCAGACGATGCAGGCGACGTGGACCTCCTCGCGATCGACACGATGGGCTTCCGTGGCGAAGCGCTGCCTTCGATCGGCGCGGTCTCCCGCCTGACCATCACCTCCCGGACCGAAGGGGGAGAAGGTTGGCAGCTCTCCGTACGCGGAGGGGCGATGGCCGAGCCTTGTCCTGCACCCTTCGCAGGAACAGGCACGCGGGTTGAAGTTGCGGACCTTTTCTACGCCACCCCGGCGCGTCTCAAATTCATGAAGTCCGAACGCGCCGAGGTCACCGCCTGCGCCGATACAGTGAAGCGCCTCGCGATGGCCCGACCGGATGTAGCCTTCACGCTCAACGTCGATGGTAAGAAACGCTTCGCCTACCGCGCTGAACCTCCGGGTCCGGAAGGTCACCTTTCAAGGCTCTCCGCCATCATGGGGCCTGAATTCGGTGAGAACGCCGTGCCCGTGACGCTGGAGCGGGAAGGGGTGACGCTGTCAGGCTTTGCAGGGGTGCCCACGTTCAATCGCGGCCTGCCCGACAGGCAATATCTCTTCGTGCGCGGACGGCCCGTGAAGGACCGGTTGATCGTCGGAGCCGTGCGCGGTGCGTATGCGGACTTTCTGGCGAGGGACCGCCATCCGCTTCTCTGCCTTTTCCTCGACATGCCATCATCGAGCGTCGATGTGAACGTCCACCCGGCGAAGACAGAAGTCAGGTTCCGTGATGCCCAGCTCGTCCGGGGCATGATCGTCAGCGGCCTTCGCGCCGCGATCTCCGACGCAGGGCACAAGGCTTCGACCACGGTCGCGGCCCAGGCCATGCGCGCTGCCCACCCGCCTTTCCGCGCAGCTCAGCCAGCACCGCCGCCGCGTCCGGCCGCCGATCTCGCAGGGTTCGGGGAGCGCCAGCCTGCCTTCTCATCAGTCAGCACACTAAGCGTCAGGCCGCAGGTTCCCCAGCCTGAACAGCATGCTCCTGAACCCGAGCCTCAGCCCACACCGGAAGACTACCCCCTCGGCGCCGCCGTCGCACAGCTCCACGAGACCTACATCGTCGCCCAGACAGCCGACGGCCTCGTCCTCGTTGATCAGCATGCCGCACACGAACGGCTGGTTTACGAACGCATGAAAGAAGCGGGCGCGGGCAGGGCGCCTGCGCGTCAGGCCCTCCTCGTGCCGGAGCTTGTGAACCTCAGCGAGGAAGAGGCGGCGCTGATCCTCGAAGAGCGTGAGCAGCTTGAGAGTTTCGGCCTCATCATCGAGGATTTCGGCGGCGGCACCGTGCTTGTTCGCGAGGTCCCGGCGGTTCTTGGCAATTTCGATGTGCAAGGCTTGATCAAGGACATGGCCTGCGATCTCGCGGGGCTGGGGCAGGACACCCAGCTGAAGGACCTGATCGCCGAAACCCTCGGCAACCATGCCTGCCGCAATTCGGTGAGGGCAGGGCGCCGTCTGACCACGGACGAAATGAACGCGCTCCTCCGCCAGATGGAAGCGACGCCCCATTCAGGCCAGTGCAACCACGGCCGCCCGACCTATGTCGAGCTGAAGCTCAAGGACGTCGAAAAGCTCTTCGGCCGCCGCTGATCATTCAAGCGCTTCAAGGACAGCGGCCGTAAATGCCGCGTCGTCGAACCGAGCATCCCGGTGGTCATAGCCCCTCCGGACGATAACAACATTCCGCGCAGGGACGATCATCACGATTTGCCCGCGGTTGCCGAGCGCTGCGTAGGTGCCGGAAGGGATACCGGGATAGCCCTCATAGAGCCAGAACTGCGCGCCATATCCACGGCATGGCTCACGCCTGCATCCCGGCTGCGCGGGAGCAGGGGTCGCAACGTACTCTGCCCAGCCCTCGGGCAGGATGCGCCTACCATTCCAGACGCCGTCCTGAACGTAGAGTTGTCCCAGCCGCGCAAGGTCCCGCGCCGTGGTCCAGACTTGGCTTGAGAGGATGAAGTTTCCCTCCCAGTCGGTCTCAAGGTACGTGTTCCGCATACCAATCGGGCGCAGCACCCGCTCGAAGGGGAACTTCAGATAATCCGCATCATCGGCGATGCCTTCCCTGAGGGCCAGAAGCGCCAGCATCGTGTCATTGTTCGCGTACCGCCAGCTCTCACCGGGCTCAGCAATCAGCTCATTTGCCACCGCATGCTCGTTGACGAGCCCACCGCCGAAATAGACAGCATCCGTCCTGTTTCCCGCCGTTTGGCCGCCAAGGCCCGAGCCCATATGGAGGAAGTTCTCAAGGGTGATCGCGCTCCTGGGGTCCGCATCTGACCATGCCGAGAGTTTCGCCGGTTCGTCGAGGACGACATGGCCGTCCAGGACGCCCGCTCCGATGATCGTCGCGCCGATCGACTTCGCGACAGACCATGTCCGTTGCGCCGTGGTGGGACCAAAGCCCTCCGTGTACCGCTCCATCAGGAGGCGGCCGTCCTGTACGACGACGACCGCGCTCGTCACGCCGCCAAACTCTCCATCAAGCGCGCCCTTCAGCGCTGCGGACAGCTGAGCCCCATTGACACCTTCGGGGAGGGGCTTGCTCGAGACCTTCTCGCCACGCGGCCAGACACCCCGCCGAAACTCCCGCGTCTCGCTAACCTTGGCTTCAGGAAGGATCGACACGTCCGAAGCTCCGGGCGGCAGGGATGCACAGCCCAGGTGCGGCCGCCACGCGGCAATCCTCGGCGGCATCCCATCTGCGAAGGCGACCGACACCGTCTTCGCATCCCGGTCGATCACCGCGTCCGGCAGCCCGGCCATCACCGGCCGGTACGAGGGATAGATGTTCGTCAGCTCCTGACGCTCGATTTGCTCAAGGGTCTTCCCACCCGAGAACAGCCCTGAGCAGGTGAACTGCGCCTTGTACCCTGCCGCGAGGGACAGCTCCCGCATTGAGGGTTCATCCTGCGCATGGGCAAAGGAGAGGGTCGAGAGAGAGGCGATGAGCAAGCTTCGGAACATGGGCGTTCTCCAGTTTTGGCGAGGAGACTAGCCCGCACCGCTGCGCGATCCATCCATCTCTTGCATAGGGAACCCTTGGCGCGAACGCCGCGCTCTGATACCGCGCGGGCTTCCGCGTATGAGGGAGCTAAGGGTCGTCATGGAACAGGGCCTGATCGCCAAGTTCTTCGAATCGTTCGTGACGTTGTTCATCGTCATCGACCCGATCCTTGTGGCGCCGCTGTTCGCAGCGCTGACCCACGGCAGCACCCAGAAAGAGCGCACCAGCGTCGCGGTCCAGGCCACGCTGATCTCTGTCGGCGTTCTGGTGTTCTTCGCGCTGCTCGGCCCGGCGATGCTTCATCACCTGGGGATCGAGCTTGCGTCCTTCAGGGCAGCGGGCGGGCTTCTCCTGTTCCTCATCGGCTTCCGCATGTTCTTCAACCCGGATGACGAGGTGGATGCCAAGCGACCTGGGCCCAAGGCCTCGGCCAGGGACAATGTCGCCTTCTTCCCGCTGGCTCTGCCCATGCTCGCAGGTCCAGGGGCCATCGCCACGGTCATGCTCCTGATGAACGACGCCAAGGTCCAGTTCGAGGGCGAGGCGCTGGCCGCGCAGGGCATGGTTCTCGCGGCTCTGGCGCTGGTCCTCATCATCGGCATCCCGGTGATGATGAGTTCAGGCAGCATTGCAAAGGCCCTTGGGCGGACCGGAATGAACATGATTTCCCGGCTTTTGGGCATGTTGCTCATGGCCTTGGCGACGCAATACGTCTTTGATGGGATCAGAGTTGGTATCCTAGAGCGGGTCGGAAATGGCTGAGCGGGAACTCCTGGTCGGAGACATTGGCGGCACCAATGCACGGTTCGCAGTGGCCGAGCCCGGTGGCGCCCTGCGCGATATCAAGGTCCTGAAGGTTGCCGACCATGAGCGGTTCGACGACGCGCTCGGTGCCTATATCGACCATCTTGAGACCAAGCCTTCGGCTCTCTGCATCGCCTCTGCCGGTGCCGTTCAGGGCGATACGATTACCCTGACCAACGCGCCCTGGAGCCTTGGCGAGAACAAGCTCGCCGTCGATTTCGGCTTCTCCGCCGTAAGGCTGATCAACGACTTTCAGGCCCAGGCCCGGTTCGCAGGGACGATGCCGGACAGTGCTGGTGAGATCATCAAGGCGGGCAATCCTGTGGCTGGCGCGCCCGTCCTGACGGTGGGCCCCGGCACAGGGTTCGGGCAGTCGCTCTACGTCCCCGGCCATCCGCCCACCGTTGTGGCTTGCGAAGGCGGTCACCGCCTCCTTCCGGTGCGCAATGATAGGGAGCTGCGCCTCTTCAACCGGCTGAAAGAGCGCTTCGAGCATCCACCGATCCTCGAATACGTCCTGTCGGGCAGGGGCATCGTGCACCTTTTCGAGCAGTGCGTGATCGAAGCAGGTGGCACGCCTGCGCCCACCGAGCCGCCAGAGGTTACCAAGGCTGCGCTCGAAGGTGAGGGGCCTGCCCGCGAGACCATTCGCTGGTTCATCGACATCCTCGCCTGCGCAGCTGCCGACGCGTGCCTCTCCACAGGCGCAAGGGGCGGCGTCGCCATTTCTGGCGGGATCATGCCGCGCTTCATCCCGCTCCTCGACCGGGACGCTTTCGCTGCGACCTTCGCAAGGCCGGGTATCCTCAAGCAGTACCTGTCTGAAGTCCCGGTCAGGCTCGTCACCGATCCCTACGCCGCCCTTTACGGCGCAGCCTGCGTGATGCGCGACCTTCTCAAGACCGGCCACTGACCGCTTCCTGATCGAGCGCAAGGATTGGCGGCGAAGCGCACCCTAGACTGTCCCCACATCACAGGGAGACTGTCCATGACGTTCCGTAGCCTGTTCATCCCCGCCATCGACGCGAAGTCCCTCGCAGGGGCCGTCAGCGATGCCGGCCATCTCCTTGCAGGGCGAGGCGTCCTCAAGGCGCAGTTCACTTGGTCCGATTACTCACCGCCAGCGAACATGGCCGCCGCCGTCGACCTTTCTGCCCTCGCCGAGCAGCAGCGGATCGGCATCAAGCGCATGGAACGGGAGCTGCGCGACAGCTTCGAAGCCTCAGCAAAGGACCTCACTGCGGCGATCAATGCGGAGTTTCTCTCCGTCTGCGGAGATTTCCCAGGCTCCATGGCACGGTCCTCGCGCATGTGCGAAGCGATCCTCTTCCGTCACCGTGGCAAGGACAAACAGGTAGGCGATCCTGCGACGATCGAGGAGATCCTCTTCCACTCTGGCCGCCCGCTGTTCCTGACCCCAGAAAGCGGTATCGCCCAGACACCGCGCAGTTTCGCCGTCGCTTGGAACGGCAGTAAGGAAGCCGCGCGCGCCCTCGCACTCGCGCAAACCATGATCGAGGGGGCTGAGAAAGTGACCTTCATCACCATTGGCGAGGAGCGCGACGACACCCCGTCAGCCGAAGTGATGGCTGCCCATCTTTCAGCCTGCGGAACACCTGCAGATGTCATCCGCAGAGGCCCCGCTGGCAAGACCGAACTGGTCTTGGCCGAGACAGCTGGCGAGGCAGGCGCGGATGCGCTGATCGTAGGCGCCTACTCCAAGAGCAGGCTGCGCGAGATCTTCCTCGGAGGTGTCACCCGCGCCATGCTGGAGAGCCCGCCGCTACCGCTCTTCATCGCTCACTGAGCTGAGCGGAGAGAACTGTCCGGGCGGTCCGGGGAACACCACAGGTGTCTCCGAGCCGTCCTCGGCCACGGCACTGACGCCGAAGAAGTAGTTGTCGACGACGATGTTCTCGAAGGTCCATTCGTTGACCTTCCCGACAAAGCGGCTGTGGGTCCAGACCGGTGAGGTCGTCTCACGCCAGTGGACCCGGTATCCCGCAAGGTTTCTCCTTGCACGGCGGTTTTCGCCGCCGTCCTTCCACGAGAGGACCGCAGAGGGCTGGACCGCGCCGCCAAGCTCGACCTCGGTCGGGAAAGGCGGTGCGCCCGCGATCCCCGCCATGGTCAGCGCATTCAGTGCCGTGGCGGTCGCCGCGAAATAGGGGTCGACGAACTCCAGCGTATCGCCATAGTGCCGGCCATCGATATTCCGAAGGTCCTGGTGCTGACGATCGTAATGCTCATGGCTTTCCATGATCCTGACCGCCGGATAGCCTTCCTCCGTGAACGGCGTCTGGTGCCCGCCGCGGCCGAAGCGATCGAGGCGGTAGACCATCTTCGCGTCAAGGTTCGGCAGGTAGACGTCCGCCATCTCGTCGATGTAGCGGGCAAGGTTCCGCGCCGGGCTGTCGACCTCGCCGCCACGGAAACGGCGGTAGCGCGCTGCCTGAGGCGTTTCGTCAGCCCGCGTCCCTTCGGAGAAGACACGGATGATGTTGTTGGCGATGACCCCGTCAATGCCCTCGATATTGCCGATCATGTCGTTGTTGAGGACGGCCTTGATGTTCCAGCCTTCTTCCTTGGCGACGGCAGCCACGATCTTGCCGCCGAAGAGACCCTGCTCCTCGCCTGAGAGGCCAGCATAAACGATCGTGCCCGGAAAATCGTACTGGGTCAGGACCCGCGCCGCTTCGAGGACGCCTGCCATGCCCGTGGCATTGTCGTTCGCACCCGGACTGTCATCGGTGGCGTTCATTGGGTCGGAGACCCGGCTGTCGATATCGCCGGACATGATGACCATGCGACCCGGGTCGAGCTTGCCGCGCTGGAAGGCGACGACGCTCACCACTTCCGTCGGGTCGGGGATGCGCCGCTCGCCTTCGACGGTGCCGGAGATGATCCGCACCTCAAGGCAGCCGCTACAGTCCCGCGAGATCTCCTCGAACTCAGCGGCAATCCAGCGGCGCGCAGCGCCAATGCCGCGAGTCTCGCTCTCGGTCTCCGACAGGGTGTGCCGCGTGCCGAAATTCGCAAGGCGCTCGACGTCCGAGTAGATGCGCTCGGCTGAGGGCGCATCGGCGATCTCGTAGAGGCGCTCGACCTCCGATGGCGGCGCGGCGAGAAGGAGGGCGGTAGCGGTGAGGGTGCTCAACATGGCGCTCTCCTAACAGCTCCCGTCCCGCCGCCGAAAGCCTGATAGACAGGCCGAATGAACGCAGGTGGCCTCAGCCCTTGGGCATCGTCTCCACGTGGAGGGTCTGGGTCGGATAGGCGAACTCGATCGAATTGCGCTCGAAGAGGTCGTGGATGCCGAGGAGGACGGCCTGCTGCTTGTCCATGAAGACCGTGTAGTCCCGGTCCTGTACCCAGAAGACGAGTTCGAACAGCACCGCGAAATCGCCATAGCCTGAGAGGTGGCAGCGGTCGAAACGCACCCCCTCCTGACCCTCGACAATGCCCTTGATGGCATCGGGAACCGAGGCGAGCTTCTGGCGAGGGGTCTGGTAGGTCACGCCAAGCTTGATGACGACCCGGCGCTCGGCCATCCGGCGGTAGTTGTTGATCTCGTAGCTCAGGAGCTTGGAGTTGTTGACGACCAGCTGCTGGCCCTGAAGCGTCGTGATGCGCGTCGACTTGAGGCCGACCTTCTGAACCGAGCCCATCTTGTCGCCGAAGATGATGAAGTCCCCGCGCACGAAGGGCTTGTCGAGAATGATGGAGAGCCCGGCAAAGAGGTCCTCGAACAGGCTCTGCGCTGCGAGGCCGATCGCGATACCGCCAACGCCGAGGCCCGCGATCAGCGCCGTGACGTCGCCGCCGAGATTGTCGATCACGTAGAGAAGCGCGACCGCGAAGATGATCACGGACGCGAGGACGTTGAGGAGGCCTAGCGCATTGGCGAGGCTCGAATCATCGCCCGTCGCATGACGGTTGGCCTCGCGCTCGAGGAAGGCCTTCACCACCACGCGCGCCCAGAAGGCCACCTGGAAGGCGAAGATCACCGTGAAGACCCGGCCAATCCATGCCTGCTGTCCTTCGGTCAGCTCGGCGAAGATCGGCAGGACCAGCACGAAGGCGGCCGAGAAGAGGAAGATGCTGCGGGTCGCCCTGATGATGTGGGCGACAATGTTCCGGACCGACGTCTCGCCGGACTTCTTGCGATGGAGGGCCGAATAGATCGTCCCGCGCAGAATCCTGAGCCCGACAAAGGCGCCGAAGGCGACCAGCGCCGCGATCGCCACAGTCAGGCCGCGCTCGTCAAGCCACGCGACAAGCTCGCGCGTGCCGGCCACGGCCTGGCCCATGATGTCGGCGCTCCCCTGGACGACGCGCTCGGGGAGCGCTTTTTCGTTGGCCTGCATGGAGTTCCCCTGAGTTGCCCAACCTGTTGAACACCCGGGGGAACTAAAGGGTTCAGTTGGGCTTTGCCATCGTTTCGACGTGCAGAGTCCGGGTCGGGAATGGGATCGTGATGTTTTCCCGGTCGAGGGCCTGCTTGAAGGCTTTGCTCAGGTCGAACTTCAGGCCCCAATAGTCAGGGCGTTGGCACCAGACACGGATCGTCAGGTTCACCGAGCTGTCGCCCAGCTCGCCCACGACGAGCAGAGGTTCAGGATCAGCCATGACGCGGTTATCCTTGTCGATCTCGCCGCGGAGCACTTCCATCGCCTGATCAATGTCGGCGTCGTAGCCAATGCCCACCGAGAAATCGACACGGCGTGTGTCGTATCCTGAGTAGTTGGTGATGGGGCCTGAGAAGATGTCGCCATTGGGGACGATGTTCTGCACGTTGTCGGGCGTGGCGAGCTCGGTGGTGAAAAGGTTGATCGACTTCACCGTTCCGGCCTTGCCGCCGGCCTCGATATAGTCACCCACCCGGAAGGGCCTGAACGCAAGAAGCATGACGCCGGAGGCCACGTGGCTGAGCGTGCCCTGCAGCGCGAGGCCAATCGCAAGACCTGCGGCGCCGATGAGGGCTGCGAGGCCGGTCGTCTGGATGCCGAACATGGACAGGACGGCGATCACCACGAAAGCAAAGACGAGCCAGTAGACGATGCTGCCGAAGAACTTGGCGAGGGTCTCGTCGAGGTTCGGGGCCCGCCTCACGGCGGAGAAGACCGTCGCGCGCATCCGCCCCGCGATCCACACGCCGATCAGGAAAACGATCAGCGCGCCGACGGCCTTGAGGCCCCAGCCGATGGCTGTCTGGGTCATGTCCGAGATCGTCTCGGGGCGGAGGAGGTTTTCGACAAAGGCGCGGCCTTGCTCGATGGAATCGGAGGAGGGCGCTGCGGCGGGTTCTGGCGTTTGCATGGTCTATATGGTGTCTGTCAGCTTCGCCTTTTTGCGTGTTCGGCGTCGCCGCGATGGTCAAGCCTTCGCGGCACCCGCCAATGATCTGGGGAGTGCCAGCCATGGCCGAGTTCAAAGCCTCTGAAGCCCTGTCGCGGATCAAGCCGTCCCCGACGATTGCCATGTCCCAGAAGGCCATCGACCTGAAGCGGCAGGGAAAAGACGTCATTGCCCTTGCGGCAGGTGAGCCGGACTTTCCGACTCCGGAGCATATTGCCGAGGCGGGGATCAGGGCGATTCGCGATGGCAAAACCCAGTACACAAGCGTCGACGGGATCATGGAGCTGAAGGAGGCGGTCGCCGCCAAATTCACCCGTGACAACAGCCTGACCTATGACCCCGGCAGCGAAATCTGCGTCGCTTCAGGGGGCAAGTTCGTCCTCTACGCTGCGCTCATGGCGACGGTAGACAAGGGCGACGAGGTTATCATCCCGGCCCCTTACTGGGTCAGCTATCCCGGCATGACCAAGCTTGCGGGCGGTGAGCCTGTGTTCGTGGAGACCAAGCAGGAAGACGGCTTCCGCCTGATGCCTGATGACCTCGAAGCCGCCATCACGCCGAAGACGCGCTGGCTCATCCTCAACTCGCCAAGCAACCCTACGGGCGCCATTCTCTCTCGGAGTGACCTGAAGGCACTCGCAGACGTCCTGATGCGCCACCCCCATGTCTGGGTGCTGACCGACGATATCTATGAGCATGTTCTCTACGATGCCGAGTTTGCGACGATTGCCGAAGTGGAGCCGGGTCTCAAGGATCGTACCCTGACGATGAATGGTGCGTCCAAGGCCTATTCCATGACCGGCTGGCGCATCGGCTATGCGGGCGGGCCAGCACCGCTCATGGCCGCCATGCGCAAGCTCTTCAGCCAGTCGACCACCAACCCCTGCTCGATCAGCCAGTGGGCCGCCGTTGCAGCGCTTGAAGGTCCGCACGACTTCCTCGCCGAGCGCAACAAGGCCTTCCGTGAGCGGAGAGACTTCCTCCTCGATGCCTTCGACGCCATGCCAGGCATCTCCTGCGAAAAGCCCGAAGGGGCCTTCTACCTCTACCCGCGCTGCGAGGGCCTCATCGGCAAAAGCGCAGGAGGGAAGGTTATGGAGACCGACCTCGACGTGGCCGAGGCGCTCCTCGTGCAGGAGCTGGTCGCGCTGGTCCCCGGAACGGCCTTCGGCAAGGCGCCTTATCTCCGGCTCTCCTACGCAGCCTCGATGGAGAGCCTCCAGGAGGCCGCCAAACGAATCGCCAGGTTCTGCGACAGCGTCCGGTAGGCCCATCGGCCCTCTCGATTACTGATAGAGATACAATCCGTTTTATAGATGCGGATGGCATCGCTATGTCTCTCGTCAAGGAAGGGAGGCCTGTCATGGCTACCAACAAACAGATCACTGAGACGCTGAAGCGCGTGCTGGGCAACACCTACGCGCTCTACCTCAAGACCCACGGCTATCACTGGAACGTCGAGGGCCCGAGCTTCAAGAGCCTGCACGAGCTCTTCGAGGAGCAGTACACCCAGATGTGGCAGAGCATCGACGAGATCGCCGAGCGCATCCGGATGCTGGGCACCTTTGCCCCGATGGGAGGCGAGATCCTCGCAGGCGCGACCATCGATACGGCGGACAATTCCGTCCCCTCGGCCAACGGCATGGTCCAGAACCTCGTCGCAGGTCACGAAGCCTGGCTCGAAGACACGGCCGCTGCCCTCAACGAAGCTGAAGAAGCCGGCGATACGGCGACCGAGACGCTGCTTGGCGACCTCATTACGGGCCACGAGAAAATGGCCTGGATGCTGCGCGCTAGCCTCGAGCGCTAGACTTCGGGTTCGTCTTCATAGTTGCGGTGGGGGCTGGTTTTCTCCAGCGCCTCCGCAATCGTCGGTGGGCAGGCTTTCGCAGCGACCGAAGCCTGCCTGTCGATGACATCATTGTTGGTGCGGTTCAGCCTGACCCAAGCCGCGAAGCGCGGCGAATGCATGATCAGGATGCCAAAACCGAAGAAGACCAGAACGAATCCCATGGGGAATGGCGAGATGGTCAGCAGCACGCCGATCATGCTCAGGATCAGGCCCAGCACCAACATTATGATACGCTTCATTTCAGCCACCACGCCATAATGAGCAGGAACAACCTGTCGCAGGCTTGGGTTCCGGTCCTACGTTGTCCGAAGGTCCCCGTTGCAGTGCGGTAACGGGCGTTCTATGGCGCGCCGGTCATGGCGCAACTTCTCCTCGAGCTCTTCTCCGAAGAAATCCCCGCCCGTCTTCAGGCCCGTGCAGCAGCGGACCTCGAGCGGCTGATGACCACGCGCCTCAAGGAGGCGAATCTCGAGTGGGAGGCAGCGGAAACTTTCTACGGCCCCCGCCGTCTGACTCTGAAGATCGACGGGCTGCCCGAGACCTCGCCGGACCTTCGCGAAGAGCGAAAAGGTCCCAAGGTCGGTGCGCCCGAGAAGGCTATCGAAGGCTTCCTTCGCGGCGCAGGGCTCAAGGACATCTCCGAGGCTGAAATCCAGGAGACCAAGAAGGGCGAGGTCTACGTCGCCATCATCGAGAAAAAGGGCCGCGCGACGACCGAAGTCCTCGGCGAGGCCCTGAAGACGACAATCACCGATTTCCCTTGGCCCAAGTCCCAGCGCTGGGGCGATGGTGACCTGCGCTGGATCCGTCCCTTACGCCGTGTGCTGATGGCTTTTGACGGCAAGGCCGTGCCGTTCAGCCTCGAGAACGGCAGCCAGCCGGTCGAGGCCGGGCTGACGACAGAGACCCACCGTGTTCTGGGGCAGGGTGAAGGCGTCGCCACGGACTTTGCCGACTATGAGCGCGTACTCGCCGACGGCAAGGTCATGCTCCGCGGTGAGGATCGCCGCGACCGCATCCTGACCCGCGCCCGCGACCTCTGCAAAGGGCAGGGGTTGGAACTCGTCGAAGACAAGGGCCTCCTCGAAGAGGTGACGGGCCTTGCCGAATGGCCGCTGCCGCACATGGGCAGCTTCGACGAGAAGTTCCTGGCGCTCCCCGACGAGGTGATCACCGCGGCGATGCGCGGGCACCAGAAATATTTCTCCGTACGCGACCCAAAGACAAGACGCCTCGCGCCGAGGTTCATCTGCGTTGCCGACATCGTCGAGGATGCGTGGATGATGTCAGGGTACGAACGGGTCCTGACGGCCAGGCTGTCCGACGCGCTCTTCCTCTACCAGAACGACCTCAAGAAGCCGCTGGAGGAGCACGCCAAGAAGCTCTCCGGGACGACCTTCTTCGAAGGCCTCGGTACGATTGCAGACAAGGTCGAGCGGGTTGCAGCCCTGGCGCGCGAGCTCGCTCCTGCCTGCGGCGCCGACCCCGACAAGGCCGAGCGCGCCGCCCGCCTCGCCAAGGCGGACCTCGCCTCGGAAATGGTCTACGAATTCCCTGAGCTGCAGGGCCTCATGGGCCGCTACTACGCGATGGAGCAGGGCGAAGACCAAGCCATCGCCGACGCCATCCGCGACCATTACAAGCCCGCCGGGCAGTCGGACGATCTGCCCACGAACGAAATCGGCGTGGCGGTGAGTTTGGCTGACAAGCTCGACACGCTGGCAGCGTTCTGGAGCATCGACCAGAAGCCGACCGGCTCGCGCGACCCGTTTGCGCTGAGAAGGGCGGCGCTGGCGGTCATCCGCATGGTGCTGGGTGATGCCCTCACCCGGGATCAAAGATCCCGACCTCTCCCGGTGGGAGAGGTAGACGGTAGCGCTTCCTCCACCTCTCCCTCGGGAGAGGTCGAAGGCGCGTCAGCGGCTTCGGGTGAGGGCGGGCTGCGCCTCCAGATATTCAAGGCCGCCGAACGACAAATCGCAGCAAACGTTGCACAACAGCGTAGTCGAGAAGCTGATGCGGCGATCCAGCAAGAGATTGAAGCCAAACAGCGAGAGTGGAGTTACTTCATTACAAACGTGGGAGCGGGATCCTACGACGCCACCATGCAGGCAATAGCTGAGAAGTATCGCTCATCGTTCCCAGAAGGAAGCCAGCCTTTTATCAACGGTTTTATCCGTCGCTCTGCAGCCGACCTCCTCACCTTCTTCCACGATCGCCTGACCGTCTATTTCCGTGATCAGGGCTTCCGCCATGACCGCGTGGCGGCTGCGTTGACCGAAGGGGCCGACGACTTCGTCCTCATCGAAAAGAAGCTCAAAGCCCTCTCGGAATTCCTAGACACATCGGAGGGCGCCGACCTCTCCGCCGCCTACAAGCGCGCGGCGAATATTCTGAAGGCCGAGGCCAAGAAAGGCCCGCTGCCTGCCCCAGAACCGGACGCAGGCCTCTACGAACAGGACGAGGAACGCGCCCTCGCCGCTGCCTTGGACAAGGCAGGCCCAGAAGCGAAGAAACACATCGAAAACGAGGACTTCGCCTCGGCAATGCGTGAACTTTCGGAGGTGCGTCCTGTTCTGGACGCCTATTTCGACGCCGTCACCGTGAACGCAGACTCCAAAAACGTGCGGGAAAACCGCTTGGCGCAACTCTTGCGTTTCAAAACCATCGTACAAGACGTAGCCGATTTCGAACGGCTCGAAGGCTAAGCTCTGGGGAGACAAGAGAGCTATGAACCAGTCCGCACCTGACAAAATGGTCTACGCCTTTGGCGGAGGCACGTCCGAAGGCCGCTCAGGCATGAAGAACCTCCTCGGCGGCAAGGGCGCGAACCTCGCCGAGATGGCCAATCTCGGCCTTCCTGTTCCCCCGGGCTTCACGATCACCACCGAAGTATGTGTCGCCTACTACGACAATGACCGCCAGTACCCCAAAGAGCTGAGCGGCCAGGTCGACGCTGCTCTCGCCAAGGTCGAAGAGGTCACCGGTAAGAAGTTCGGCGACACCACGAACCCGCTCCTCGTCTCGGTCCGCTCGGGCGCGCGCGCTTCGATGCCGGGCATGATGGACACGGTCCTGAACCTCGGCCTCAACGACGACACGGTGGAGGGCCTGGCTAAGCTCTCCGGCGATGAGCGTTTCGCCTATGACAGCTACCGTCGTTTCATCCAGATGTATGGCGACGTCGTCCTCGGCGTGCCGCACCATACGTTCGAGGAGATCCTCGATACGTATAAGGACGACCGCGACTACGTCCTCGACACCTCGATGACGGCTGACGACTGGAAAGCCGTGATCGGCGAGTACAAGGAAGCCGTCGAGGCCGCTCTCGGCAAACCCTTCCCGCAAGACCCGCAGGGCCAGCTCTGGGGCGCTATCGATGCCGTCTTCGGCTCGTGGATGAACGACCGCTCGAAGACCTACCGTCGTCTGAACAATATCCCCGCCGCATGGGGTACCGCCGTCAACGTCCAGGCCATGGTCTTCGGCAATATGGGCGAGACCTCGGCCACCGGCGTTGCCTTCACCCGCAACCCCTCGACCGGCGAGAACAAGATCTACGGCGAGTTCCTGATCAACGCGCAAGGCGAAGACGTGGTGGCGGGCATCCGCACGCCGCAAAACCTCACCAAGGAAAGCCGCGAAGAGCAGGGCTCTGACGAAGCCTCCCTCGAAGAGGCGATGCCTGAGACGTACAAGGAGTTGTCCGCCGTCTTCACCAAGCTCGAAGACCATTACCGCGACATGCAGGACATCGAGTTCACGATCGAGCAGGGCACGCTCTACATGCTGCAGACCCGCAACGGTAAGCGGACGGCCAAGGCTGCTCTCAAGATCGCCGTTGATCTGTGTGCAGAAGGCAAGATCACCGAGGACGAGGCCGTCATGCGCGTCGACCCGGCTGCGCTTGACCAGCTCCTCCATCCCTCCCTCGACCCCGATGCGCCGCGCGATGTCATCGCCAAGGGCCTGCCCGCCAGCCCTGGCGCGGCTTCAGGCGAAGTCGTCTTCACCGCTGATGAGGCTGAAGAGCTCGCAAACCAGGGCCGTCAGGTCATGCTCGTCCGTGTCGAGACGAGCCCTGAAGACATCCACGGCATGCACGCTGCCAACGGTATCGTCACCGCGCGCGGCGGCATGACCTCTCACGCAGCCGTCGTGGCGCGCGGTATGGGCCGGGCCTGCGTCTGCGGCGCGGGCGATCTCCGCATCGAGAAAGATGGCAGCAAATTCTCCGTCCACGGACGCGAGGTGCAGAAGGGCGACCAGATCACCATCGACGGCTCGACCGGCGAGATCTTCTTCGGCGCTGTCCCGACCATTGAGCCTGAGCTTTCCGGCGACTTCGCCAAGGTCATGCAGTGGGCGGACAAACATCGCCGCATGAAGGTCCGCGCGAACGCAGAGACCCCCCTCGACGCCAAGACCGCCCGCGGCTTCGGCGCCGAAGGTATTGGCCTCTGCCGCACCGAGCACATGTTCTTCGACGCAAGCCGCATCAACGTGGTCCGCGAGATGATCCTCGCCGAGCGCGAAGACGGCCGCCGTGCCGCCCTCGATAAGCTGCTGCCTTTCCAGCGCGGCGACTTCGAGGAGCTCTTCACGGTGATGAAGGGCCTGCCGGTCACCATCCGCCTTCTCGATCCGCCGCTGCACGAATTCCTTCCGCACGGTGACAATGAGATCGCGGAAGTCGCCAAGGCCCTCGGTCGTGAAGTCAAGGAAGTCGCCGAGCGCGTCTCCGCCCTTCACGAACAGAACCCGATGCTCGGCCACCGCGGCTGCCGCCTCGCGGTCAGCTATCCCGAGATCGCCGAGATGCAGGCCCGCGCCATCTTTGAAGCGGCCCTCGCCGTCGGCAAGGAAACCGGCGATCCCGTGCAGCCCGAAATCATGGTTCCGCTCGTCAGCACCAAGAAGGAACTGGACCTGGTCAAGGAGCGCATCGACGCCATCGCCCAGAAGGTCTTCGCCGAAGCAGGCGACAAGCTCGTCTACACCGTCGGCACCATGATCGAGCTGCCGCGCGCAGCCCTGACGGCGGACAAGATCGCCCACACGGCGGAGTTCTTCTCCTTCGGCACCAACGACCTGACGCAGACGACGTTTGGCATCAGCCGTGACGATGCGGGCAGCTTCATGCCGCATTACCTGCGCCAGAACATCATGGACCAGGACCCGTTCGTCAGCCTCGATCAGGAAGGCGTCGGCCAGCTCGTCGCCCTCGGCGCTGAGCGCGGCAGGGCCACGCGTTCGCTCATCAAGCTCGGCATCTGCGGCGAGCATGGCGGCGATCCAGCGTCCATCGCGTTCTGCGAAGGCATCGGCCTCGATTACGTCAGCTGCTCGCCTTACCGGGTGCCGATCGCAAGGCTGGCTGCGGCGCAGGCGTCTCTTTCGGCAAAGGATGGACCTGACGCCTAGGGTTACGTGTTCTTATCTTGAGCGGTGTGGCGTAATGCTGCACTGCACAAGACTTGGAGCATCAGCCCTTGAGGCGAGGCAGGAGGAACCGTGGCGACAGCTGAAACAGCAGAAGTGAAAGGCCGCAAGCGCGCCCTGACGCTTGTCTTGGCTGTGGCTGCCGCCGTGCTGACCGCCTATTTCCTCGACCGTCCTGAAGAGCTGATCGCCACGCTCGAAGACTGGGAGATCGACGTCTTCCAGGAAGCCGCGCTCGAACGAGCGGACCTCACGGATAATGGCGTCGCCAGCGCGATCGACCTCCTGAACAATGCCGGCTTCGACGGCGAGGACATCTCCACCGATCTTCTCCTGGCAGGCGTTTCTTCAGAAGCTCTGGTCCTGCCGAACTACTCGCCTTTTGAACTGGCCCCCGATCAGGAGCGCCAGAAGATGTGTCTCGCGCAGGGCATCTATTACGAGGCGCGCAACCAGCCGGTGCTGGGCCGGATTGCGGTGGCTGACGTGATCCTCAACCGCGTCGCGGACCGCCGCTTCCCGGACACAATCTGCGGCGTCGTCTTTCAGGGCCAGGGCCGCAGCTACGGTTGCCAGTTCAGTTTCGCCTGCGACGGCAGCATGAACAAAGCGCGCGAGCCGCGCGCCTGGGACAAGGCAGACAAGCTCGCGGACCTCATTTATCGCGGGTTCAGGCCTGAGCTGACGCGCTTCGCGACCTTCTACCACGCGGACTATGTCGACCCTTATTGGGCCAAGGCGTTCAACGAGACCGTCGTCGTCGGCGACCACATCTTCTACCGCCCGCCAGGCGCGATTGAGCTGGCTGCGAACCAGATGGGCATCGACCTCAGCGACGTGGCGAGCTGAGCTCCATCCCGATATCAAGGGCAGGGGCGGAGTGGGTGAGTGCACCCACGGATATGACATCCACCCCGGTTTCCGCGATGCCTCGCACCGTTTCCAGCGTAACGCCGCCTGATGCTTCGAGGATCGTCTGCCCACTGGCGATGGTGACCGCTTCTTTCAACTGATCCGTACTCATATTGTCGAGGAGTACGATATCAGGCTTCGCAGGCAGGACCTCGCGGAGCTGCTCGAGCGTGTCGACTTCGATCTCGATTTTCACCGTGTGGCCGGCAAACTCCCGGGCCCGCTCTACTGATTGAGCAAGCCCGCCGCTGGCGACGATATGGTTGTCCTTGATCATCACCGCATCGGAGAGGCTCATCCGGTGGGTCATCCCACCGCCACAGCGCGCGGCATGCTTCTGGAGAAGCCTCAGGCCCGGCAGGGTCTTACGAGTCGCAGCAATCCGCGCCTTTGTCCCCTTCACAGCCTGAACGTACTGATCTGTTAGCTGAGCAATGCCGCAGAGGTGGGTGAGAAGGTTGAGCGCTGTGCGTTCCCCCGTGAGAAGCGAAGCGGCGCTGCCTTCGACGGTCAGGAGCGCATCACCTGCGCGGAAGCGCTGCCCGTCTTCGATCCGCTGCGTCACCTTGAGAGAGGCATCGACCATCGCAAAGGCGAGAACTGCTGCATCGATCCCCGCCGCGATCCCGTCCGCTCTCGCGTTAAGGTGCGCGGTGCCGGGCTCTTCTGGCGAAATCGTCGCCATGGTGGTGAGGTCTCCGCCCTGCGCGAGGTCCTCCGCCAGCGCTTCCCTGATCAGTGGGCGCATCATTTCGTCAGGCAGTCTCATGGTCGTACTTCCTCGAAACCCACGCTGATGGTCCCGTCGGGCTTCAGATTTATAAGGGAGTGGAGCGCAGCTTCACTCGTTTCAGGATAGTCCGAGCGCTGGTGGGCGCCTCGGCTTTCCTCGCGTGCACGTGCGGCTTCGAGCACGAGGCGCGCCGTGAGGAGAGCCATCTCCTCGCCGCTTGATTGCGCCTCCTTCTGCGCCAGGTGCCGTTCAGCGTCGCGAAGTCCCGAGGCAATCCGCAGGATGCCTGCTTCGCTGGCCATCAGCCTACGGACATCGCTCAGGTCCATGGCGGGACCAATCTCCAGCGATGATTGCTGTGTTTCCGAGGGCTCGCCGACAGCGCCTTTCTCCCGGCTCAAGACCTTGGCAGCGCGGCTCCCAAAGACAATCGCCTCGAGAAGCGAATTGGAGGCAAGCCGGTTGGCGCCGTGGACCCCCGTGCTCGCGCACTCACCGACGGCAAAGAGACCCGGGAGACTCGAGCGGCCCTCCGTATCCGTCATGATGCCGCCCATATGGTAGTGTGCTGCAGGAGCAATCGGCAAAAGGTCAGTCGCGGGATTGAGGCCCGCGGCTTCGCAAGCCGCGAACACGGTCGGGAAGGCTTCCGCGAACCTGTCCCCAAGCTCTCCGCGTACGTCGAGAAACGCTGCACCTGTCCTCTTGATGGCGGAGGCCACCCCGCGCGCGACGACATCCCTCGGCGCAAGCTCCGCATCACGATGAAGCGCGAGCATGAAGCGCTCACCATCATTATCGAGGAGCGTGCCGCCCGCTCCCCTGATCGCTTCCGTCGCGAGGGGTGCCGGGTCACGCCCGACATGGAGCGCCGTGGGGTGGAACTGGACGAACTCCAGATCCCGCAAAGCCGCTCCCGCAAGGGCGGCCATGGCGATGCCATGCCCCTGGCTCGACAACGGATTGGTGGTGACGGCGTAGAGCCCGCCGATGCCCCCGGTGGCGAGGACAACGGATGACGCTTCGAACGTGACGGGCTCACCCTTTTCGATGTCCAAGGCAGACGCGCCACAGGCATTGCCGTGCGCGTCCGTGTTGATCCTGTAAGCTGCCGTTCGTTCACGGATGGTGATGCTCTCGGCAGCCTCCGCGGCTTCGGTCAGGCAGCGCATGATGGCAGCGCCAGCTTCGTCGCCGCCCACATGGACGATGCGGTCCTGACCGTGAGCAGCTTCCCGGCCGACTTTCAGCGAGCCATCATCATTGCGGTCGAAAGGGACGCCGAGCTCCGCCAAGGCTTCTACGGCATCAGGTCCATCCGTACAGAGAATGTCGACAGCGCGCCGGTCGCACAGTCCCGCACCGGCTTCGATCGTATCCGCTGCGTGAAGGGCAGGGGTGTCGTCTCCACCCACTGCTGCTGCGAGCCCGCCTTGCGCCCAAGAGGAGCTGCCCTGGCCAAGCTTGCCAGCAGTGATCACCGTGACGGGGAGCGGTCTGAGTTGGAGCGCGGTCCAAAGGCCTGCGATGCCAGCTCCAATGATCAGCACACGCCCGGTGTCACCTGAGGCCTCCACCGGGCGGGATACTTATCGCTGCTCGACGGAGATGACGTCCCCGCCATGGCCGCGGTCAAAGGCGGCAGGAAAGGAGGGGCTCGGCAAGGCGATCATCCGCTCCACGGCCTCGCGGGCACGGGCTGCGATCACCGGGTCCACCGTGACTTCGTGTGTCATCGTCTCGAGCGCCATCTGGATGCCTTCAAGCGTGATGCGCTTCATGTGCGGGCAGAGGTTGCAGGGCCTGACGAACTCGACGTCCGGGTTCTCGAGCGCCACATTGTCCGACATCGAACATTCGGTGATGAGGACCACCTGGCGCGGCTGCTCTTTGGCAACATAGCCTGACATGGCTGCGGTCGAGCCTGCATAGTCCGCTTCCTGAAGCACATCCGGCGGGCACTCAGGGTGGGCGAGAACGACGACGCCCGGATTGGCGTCGCGCATCTCCTTGATGTCGTCAGCCGTGAACTGCTCGTGCACCTCGCAAGAGCCAGCCCAGGTGATGACCTTCTTATCGGTCATGCGGGCGACGTTCTTGGCAAGGTACTGGTCAGGGATAAGGATGACCTGATCCGTGCCGAACTCTTCACAGATGTGCTCGACGACCTGCACCGCGTTCGAGGAGGTGCAGCAGATGTCGGTCTCGGCCTTCACCTCGGCGGTCGTGTTCACGTAGGTGACGACCGGCACGCCCGGATAGCGCTCTTTAAGGAGACGGACATCCGCGCCCGTGATCGACGATGCCAGAGAGCAACCTGCCTCCATCGAAGGGATCAAAACAGTTTTCTCTGGAGCGAGAATCTTGCTTGTCTCTGCCATGAAGTGAACGCCAGCCTGCACAATCACAGGTGCAGTTGTCTCGGCAGCTTCGCGCGCTAGTTGTAAACTGTCTCCCCGAATATCACCGACGCAGGCGAAGATTTCGGGAGTCATGTAGTTGTGGGCGAGGATCACCGCGCCCTTTTCGGCCTTGAGCTCGTTGA
Source organism: Parvularcula mediterranea (assembly GCF_013085255.1). Taxonomy (GTDB): domain Bacteria; phylum Pseudomonadota; class Alphaproteobacteria; order Caulobacterales; family Parvularculaceae; genus Parvularcula; species Parvularcula mediterranea. Next base: position 547,326 of record NZ_JABFCX010000002.1, on the reverse strand, counting down.
TCCGTGCGATCACCGGCGCCATCAAGTCCCACTCAAAGCGCGGAATGCGTGCAGATACAAGGGGATAGAGATGATCGGTCAAAGCTCGCACCTCTTCGGGTGTCCGCGTCTCCGTACCTGTCTCGAAAGCAGCCATCGCAACTGGGCTCCGCCTTTTGCTCACAGCGAGTATATGGCTCCTCGCCTTATGCTCGACAAGAGTTTTTCTCAGGCGGAAAGTCACAGCCTGGCGAGGGTTCCCGCATCCGGGGTCTTTCCGAGGCGTAACCAACCCATCCTTGCTGTTCCAAACCGTTTACCGTTATCGCGTCCCAGTTCACATCGGGGTGAACGGGCGGACTAGGTTAAAAAGGGGGATGCGATGCTTCTCGGCAGCGCCATTTCTAACAACGCGTCTTTTTCAACTGAACACGATCAGACATCGTACGAGGTCTTCGCAGACCATCCGTTTCTCTGCCACTGCCACGGCTGCAGCCTCGATCAGGAAGAGATCGACAGCTTCGAGCCGGCATGGGGTGACTCGGTTTCCTCGGGCCCCTTCGGCGCGGTGATGACGGGCGTTTCCGAGCTCGCCAGCGACATCGTCAATGGCCCCGGAAACTTCAACTACACGATCGACGTCATCGACGCTGTGGGCTCCCTTGGTTCCTCGACGCTGCAGGCCTTCACCGAGGTCGTGGACCTTGCGATGAAGACCTGGGCCTACTTCCTCGGAGGTAATCAGGCAGGCACCCTCGATATCAGCGTGACGGTCGGCGGGACCGATGCCGTCGCTTCGGCGGGTCCGGGCGGTCTCTATTTCGGTGAGTATATCGACACCGACAATAACGGCTTCATCAACGACGGTGACTTCCGCGTTGTCCTGCCGGGATCGCTGATCGAGCTTCAGACCGGTCAGGATCTCAATGGCGGCGCTGCGGACATCGTGGTCTTCGTCAACGAGACGCTCCTCCAGAACGACTCCTTCTACTTCGGAACCGACCTCACCGAGTCTGTTCCTTCCGGGAAGATCGACTTCTATTCGGTCATGCTCCACGAGATCGGCCACGGTCTTGGCTTCATCGGTCTCAACGATGCGGTCGGCGTTTACGAGACGTCGAACTTCACCATCGACGGGCAGACCGTGAACCTCAATTACGGGACCTACCTCGACTACTACACGCGGTTCGATAGCGAAGGGATCGCCCGGTACTACGGACCGAACGCGGCCGAGGGCTATGGTGACGGCGTGCCGATCGAATTTACCACCGGTAGTTCGGGTTCGGACCTTTCGCACCTTCTGGGCAGGGCGATCGACGGATTTGACTCCGATCTGCGCCACAGCCTGATGAACCCCTTCACGGTGAACGGTGACCGTGTTGCGGTGGGCATCCTCGAACTCCTGATGCTCCAGGATTTCGGCCACACCATCGCCAACAACGGAACGATCTTCACCAACACGCTCGATGGACGCAATCTGCCAGTCGTGTCTGTCACCGACAGCGTCCGTGTTTCCGGAACGACGATCGAGTTCGATATCGTCCTCAGCCAGCAGTTCGGGAACGGTGCCGCGGCGGCATCGGTGGGCTATGAAGTTCTGGGTACGAACGGCCGGGTCACCGGCCGTGCGGTGTTCGATCTCGAGACCTCTGCGACGATTGCGCTCGACGGTGAAGCTCTGTTCGGCGCGGGCCTTTCCGGCTTCGAAGGCGGGCTCTCGATCCGGCTCTTCAATCCGGCGAACCTGACCCTGCCGAACGAGCTTTTGACGCAGGACTTCCCAATCGGCGAAGACGTTCCTGCGCCAGCGCCGCCGCCTCCGCCCCCGCCGGCTCCTGAACCGGAAGCGCCGCTGCCCGAGGCGACCTACGAAGAAGCGCCGGTCATCTCGACGGAAAACCCCATTCGCGGGATCTATCTCGATGAACGCATCGTCGGCACCCAAGGCTCGGACTTCCTGGATGGTGGGTCCGGTGACGACCGCCTCGTTGGGAAGCGGGGAGACGATATTCTGGTCGGTTCCGGCGGAGACGACCGTACGGTCTCGATCAATGGTCGCAACATCATGATCGGCGATCTCTTCCAAGGCTTTGACCTCGGCGGTCGTGACGAGTTCGATCTGGGCACGGAGCAAGACTGGATCTTCGAGTTTGAAACCGGTCAGTGGGGCGACGCGGGCGTGGACCTTCTCTCCACCGCTCAAACCTTCAGCGGCTTCAACAAGGCCTCCGAAGTGTTCTCGATGCTCGACAGGGGCATCAGCACGCTCGACGAGCTGAAGCAGCTTGCCGACATTCTGGCTACGGACAACAGCGCTGCGACATACGCTGAGCTCGTCGGGTCCTCGCTCAGCTATCATTTCGGCAATGGCCGTGCGATCCACATCATGCATGTTGATGCGGCGGGGCAGGATCTCGCAGACGTCTTCGCCGACTACCGTGCTGAAGTGACCGCTGAGGTCTCTGACGGCCTTATCGAAATCAACGGCACGCGGTACACTGACGTCCTCTTCGGTGGTGCAGCGAACGAGCACCTGATCGGCGGAGGCAAGGGTGACCTGCTCGTCGGCGGCGCTGGTCATGATGCGTACACGGGCAAAAACGGCCCTGACAGCTTTGTGGTTGGCAATGGTGCGGACACGATCACGGACTTCACCTTTGCAGGCCGCGATGTCCTGATCGTTCAGTTTGACTGGTCCTCCGTCGTATCCTCGGGCTGGGAGCAGACGCTTCGCAGCTTCACCGAGAACGGCATTCGGTCGGCGGACGACCTGCTTGCGTTCATCGACGTTCTGAACAGGGACGGCACGACCAACACGCGGGTCACGCGGTCGGACAACGACCTGTTCCTTTCCTTCGAGCGTGATGACGCAGGCCGCATTATCCATGGGGTCCGCCTCGAAGGACTCATCGGTCAAGACGGCCTGACCCTCGAAGACATCTTCGGCACCACGAATGTCGGCAACAAGTTCTCGGACGCTCAGGTCTTTGCCGAGTTCGACGACGTTCTCGTTGCCTGACGTCAGCCTGCTGACAATTTGAGGCGCGGGAGCGGAAGGCCGCTCCCCGCCTCTGCATCGACAGCGGGACCGGGCTCGTAGAGGGCTGCCGGTCTTCCTCCCGTCGCCGAGCTGGTCTCGCCTGTCTTGCTGACAAGCTCACTGCCCTCGACACCTCTCCGGAAATTCTGTTTGTGGACGGAGAAGCCTAGGATGGCTTCTACAGATACCTGCAGTGTACCGAGGGTAAAGTGTGCGGGGATAAGGTTGAAAATCACCGGCCTGTAGCGAAGCTTGCCCCGCAGGCGCCCTATAGCTGTCGCCAGGATCCGGCGGTGGTCCGAGATCATCGCTTCGCCGTGGAGGAGAGGTCCTTCGACACCGTCCCGGTCACGGTGCGCCTCGGTGACCAGCTGCGCTTCGTACATCAGCTCGTAACGGTCGAGAGCACGTTCTTCGCTCCAGCTCTGGTCTTCGCCGCAGAAGACCTGCGCAATGCGGTCGAGCTTTTCGTCGTCCCCAGCAGCCCAGTCCCGGAGCTTCTCCGCGATGTCTTCCCTGAGATCAGCGCCTTCTTCGCGTTGGTCTTCCCAGGGGAAGAAGGCGTACCAAGGGCGCCAAGCTGCGCTTTCAAGCTGTGGCTGGGTCGGTTCTGGCGAGAGGGCGAGGTAGCCGACGGAGACGATGCGGTCGGCTTCGTCACCTGACCTCAGCGAGGCGCGGGGGGCTTCGCGGCCCTTGTCGCCGAAGGTGTAGAGCTGCTCGACGTAGCCCAGCGGGACAGCCGTCTGACGCTCGACGAAGTCGCGCATGGCGAGCTCGAAGGTGCGGTGCTCCTCAGGGTCGAACCGGCCGAATGGCAGGCCCCAACCCCCGGCGCGCTTGACGCACAGCACATGCGGCTCCCCCTCGATCAGAGTGGTGAGCGCAATGTTGAGCCCGATGACCAGCCTTCTTTCCACACACTGCGTGTGGGCGTTTTTTGTGACAGCTTCAAGCGTCTGCTTAAGAACAGAGTTCCTCGAAGCGCTCCAAGTATAGCCGCTGGCTTTCTTCCGTGGAGAGAATGTCGATGGTCAGGGGGTCGACTTTTGTTGGTACGGGGAAGAACTTCTTGGCTTCCTCCACCGAAAACCCTGCGAGCTGGGTGGCTTCGAAATAGGCGCAGGCACGGTCAGCCCTCTTGATGTGCCGGTGAACCTCCGCGGGCAAGTCGGCGGGGAGGCCGAAGCGGAGGTGGATCGCTTGCTCGAGGCGCTTCTCCACGTCCTTGTAGTTGCCGCCTAAGAGCGCCTTGAAGGGCGAGATCATGTCGCCAATGACGTATTCCGGCGCATCGTGGAGGAGGGCGGCGAGGCGCCACTCCCTCGGCCAGTTGGGTTTCATCTGCACACACATGTCAAGCACGATGACCGAGTGCTGAGCTACGTTGAAAGGCAGTACACCGACAGTCTGGCCATTCCACCTCGCAACGCGCGCGAGGCCGTGGGCGATGTCCTCGATCTCCACGTCGAGAGGCGAGGGGTCGAGAATGTCGAGGCGGCGGCCTGACAGCATCCGCTGCCACGCCCTTGGCGGATTGGTGCTCATCGGACGGGGATAGCCGGGCGCGGGCGGTTCGAGAAGGGTTGGGTTTTGCAGGTCGATGCTAGCCGTTTTCCCGGCCGAGCGGAGGGAGAGCCGGGACCCATGGACTGACTGTTTCTCTGCGTGGGGAAGTCAGTCCATGGGTCCCGGATAAGCCTTCGGCTTTCCGGGAAAACGGAGAGGTCGGCACGGCTAGGCGCCCGCCGCGCTCAAGTGGCGAAGCGGTAGCGCTTAGAAAGAAGGAACCACGCGCGCGGCTGTCGCAGCGTTGGATCTTTTTGTTCTGTGCTGCGGCATGAGGCTTTCCAGGGCCGACCGCGCGCATGGGCCGGGTCTGCCTGCTGTTCGGTGAACGGCCAATCCCTAGCTCACGCCCTCCGAACGTCCGTGCTTCTTCGTTTTTATCTGCGCTACCGCTTCGCTATTTGAGCGCGTTGGTGCGCTCCCGCGAGCGGAGGCAGTCCGAAGACGGACAGTCCCGACACGAACAGAGCGCCAGACGACGGATCCTGACCTCCTGCAGTCTGCTCGATGGTGGGAGTGTAAAGGATCGAAGGGGTGGGGGCATAAGTGCTTGCTGTCATTTCGGGGCGGGCGGGGCCTGAGCTGTCGCCTGTGAATGCTATATCAAGATATTAAAGGAAGTCGGCGAGATTGGTCCTTCCCAAGACAGGGCCGCTGCCTTGCTTAAGTCCGCTGCGGCGGGGGACATCGATCACCCAATATAGATTAGTTCAGGCCATATGGTGCCTAGTAGGGCTTATCGCAGATTGGGTGGGTATCCGACTTGAAATTGCCGTTCGATGTCCACGCTGGGTTCGAAAATTTCAAGCCCCGGGCACTAGAACAAGCATTTCGAAACGAGCTTCTTTCTGGCTACTTCCCGACGACTTTCCGGGACTTTTGATCGAAATGCGTCAAGCCACCCCATATTTCCTTCCCCTGATGAGAGATGTGTCGATCGGTGAATGGCCTCATGACTGCAATCAATCCCAGAACTCGAGGTGCAATCGATAAATAAACCGTTTTCGGTTGTCTCAAATGTTTATCGCGAATTAATCGACCTATCCAATCGACGTAATTCAAAATATCATATATTTTTCCAAGTTCTTCGCTGCTGAAGGTGTGATCTGGATTCTCCCTAAGTTTTGTTACGGTTGAGTGTGTTACCTCGCGCCAACTCTCCTCCCACCGACTTGAGAAATTCTCAACAACATTCAGAGTTATCTGGAGATTTCTATCTTTACTCGCTCTACTCGAGCTGTGCAAAAGACTGATGATTGCAATTGGGATGCCAAGGATTTGAATGGCTTGCGCTATTATTTCCATTATCTTTGCCTAGCAAGCACGCACGACAATAGATCCGGCGCTGTACCCTGCGCCGAATCCCGAAATCACACCAAGCTGGCCGGCTTCCATATCGTCCTTGTACTTATGGAACGCGATGATCGAGCCGGCCGATGAGGTATTCGCGTATTCGTCGAGGATGACCGGGGCTTCTTCCGAGGACGGATCGCGGCCTAGGAGTTTCTTGGCGATCAGGAGGTTCATGTTGAGGTTGGCCTGGTGGAGCCAGAAGCGGCTGACTTCGGCCTTGTCGATGCCTTCGTCTTCGAGGTGCTCGCCGATCATCGCGGCGACCATCGGGACGACTTCCTTAAAGACCGAGCGGCCATTCTGTTTGAAGAGTTTGTCCGTCTTCGGATCGCTGAGGTCGATGACCTCGTCCTCAGGCACGTTGAGGAAGCCGAAATTGTTGCGGATATTGTTCGAGAACTGGGTTTTGAGGCGCGTCGCGAGGATGTCGAACGCGCCCTTCGGCGCTTCGCCCTCGGGCTTGCCAATGATGACGGCAGTGCAGACATCGCCGAAGATGAAGTGGCCGTCGCGGTCCTTGAAGTTGATGTGCGCGGTGCAGATCTCAGGGTTGATCATCAGCACACGGCGGGCACCGGTTTCTAGAAGGCCAACGGCCGTCTGGATGCCGAAGGAGGCGGAAGCGCAGGCGACGTTCATGTCGAAGCCGTAGCCGTCGATGCCGAGGGCGTCCTGGATCTCGACAGCCATCGCCGGGTACTGGCGCTGCATATTCGAGGCGGCGCAGATGACGGCGTCGATGTCCTCAGGGCCGAAGTTCCCGCGCTCCATCGCGTCCTTGGCCGCCTTCACGCCCATCTCGGCCATGACCGAGAGTTCCGTATTCGGACGGCTTTCGAAGTTCGGGCGCATGCGCTCGGGATCAAGGGGACCGGTCTTGTCGAGGACGTAGCGCGACTTGATGCCCGACGCCTTCTCGATGAACTCGGCGGAGGAGGGCTCCAGCTGCTCGCCGTCAGGGTTCTCCGCGTTCCACTTGGCCACATAGGCGTTGTAGGCCTCGACGAGCTCCTCGTTGGAGATCGACTGGTCAGGCGTGAAAAGGCCGGTGGAGAGAATGCGGGCAATGGCGGGCTTCATGGGACCTCGCTGGGAATGTTCGTTGAGTGGCACGCTTGTGCGCCTCTGTGCGAGAGGGATCAACCGTGGGTGGGTCTCAACGGGTTACGGATTGTGGAGGAGCTGACCTCTCCCACCGGAAGAGGTCGGCATCTTTGATGCCGCGTGAGGGCAGGCGAGGGCGTAGCGTTTCCAGACCCTCACCCGAAGCCTGATGGCGCAGCCTTCGACCTCTCCCGGAGGGAGAGGTGGGGCTCAGGACAGCTCGGCATGCCGGAAGCAAGACGTCAGATGGTCATTGGTCATGCCGACAGCCTGGGCGAAGGCGTAGACGATGACGGGGCCGCAGAAGGTGAAGCCCCGCTTTTTCAGGTCCTTGGCCATCTTCTCGGAGATGGGCGTCTTGGCGGGGACGTCTTCCATTCGCTCGAAATTGGGCTGGAGGGGTGCGCCGCCCCAGTAGCTCCAGAGCCATTCGGAGAAGCTTTCCTTTTCCATGACCTCCAGCCAGCTTCGCGCGTTCTTGCGTGCGCCTTCGATCTTGAGGCGGGAGCGGATGATGCCTTTGTTCTGCAGGAGCGCGTCGATCTTGCGCTCGTCCCAGCGGGCGATCTTTTCAGGCGAGAAGCCGTCGAATGCCTCGCGGAAGTTCTCGCGCTTGTAGAGGATGGTCCGCCAGGAGAGGCCCGCCTGAAAGCCGTCGAGGATCAGCTTCTCGAAGAGGGCGCGGTCGTCATACTCCGGCACGCCCCATTCGGTGTCATGGTAGCTCTCGTAGAGCGCATCGCCAGGGGTGGGCCAGGGGCAGCGGATGGGGTCAGTCATGGCTCTGTTCCTGATCCGCTGCGCGGCCGGTGTTCTGCCAGATGGCGAGTGCTGTCACCGCGCCGGTCACGCCTGTGAGCACTGAAAGCACGTGATACCAGACGGTGTCGGCAGCCAGATAGTCCTTCAGATAGAAGCTGGCGGTCAGGGCAATGATCCCGCCAGGGACAGCGGCCATCCACCAACGCGGCTTGCCCACGGCGAAGAGCGCAATGCCGATGGGCACAGCTGTGAGCAGCAGGAGGAGGCCTGATGCGATGAAGCCCATGACATAGAAGATGAGGCCGAGCGAAGGTTGAAGCACGAAGACGACGAGGAGCGGCAGCGGCGCGGCGAGGGCTGCGATGACCAGCGTGAAGAGGAGCCTGAAGGCGAAGCGTATCGGGTTGCTGCCGCGATCAGCCACGGGCGTATCGTGAGTAGGTGAAGAGGGAGCCGCCGCCCGTCCTCTTCCAAACGTACCAGCCTGCGATTCCGGCTGAGGGGCCGCATGCGACTCCTAGAAGATGGATGAGCGAAAGATCTGCCGGATTCGCGCCAAAGAAGACTAGATTGGCCGCGAACGAGATTGCGGCTCCGACCGCCACGGCGCCCCACCAGCTTGGCTCACCGAAGAGCAGAAGAATGAGTGCCGCGGGCAACCCAGCGACGAGGACGGTCACCGCGCAAAAGATTATCGCGCCGAAAAAAATGGCGATGCCCAAGGGAAAGTTTAACGGCAGCAGGATGAGCATCGGAGCGGGCGCGGCAAGGGTCGCCGCGGCGAGGCATAGCGGGAGCCGGAAGACGAGCGGCATGGGCCTCTCAAGCTGTGCCCCATCACCCAAGGTAAGCCGGCTTCCGGATCTTCAGCCTCAGGTCGAAGCCCTTGTGGAGGGCGAAGCATTCGGCGCCTTGCAGGCGGTCGAGGCGCATGACGGCGAGGCCTTCGCCGCCGATCATGGAGGTGACCGTGCCGACGATGCCGCCTGGCTGGCGGAGGGTGGTGCCGCGGGGGAGGTCGGCGTCGCCGTAGACCTTGAGGGTACGCTTGCGGATCTCGCCGCGGCGGAACATCCGGCTGGCGACTTCCTGGCCGACGAAGCAGCCCTTCTTGTAGTCGACGGCGCCCATCACATCGAGATTGACGTCCATCGGGAAGACGTCTTCGGATTGGTAGTCGAGGCCGAACTCAGGGATGCCGAGGCGGCGCATGAGCTGGAAGAAGCTGGGGCTCTTGGGACCCTGAACGAGCGGGCCGAGGGTGAACCAACGCTTGCCGAGGCCGTCCATGCGGGGGTCGGAGCCTGCATCCTCCGGCGCGAGATTGTCCGGAGCCACGAAGACCCCTCCCGGCACTTTCTCGAAGGTCGCCTTCGCGCGCATCTTGTACATGTTGAGCTGCTTGGCGAGCGGAGCGCCGCGGCCCTGGAACACGTCGATCAGGAAGCCATTGGTCAGGCGGTGCAGGTACATGACGTCCAGCACCTTGCCCTGAGGCGTCAAAAGGCAGCCATAGGCGATGTCGCCCGGCTGCTTGCCCGAGATGTCTACGGAGAGAACGCTGTTGAGGAGTTGCTCCGCATCAGGCCCTTCGGCGTTGATGAGGTCCCGTGCCAGAGCCGTCGGTTTGAAGCTCATGGCAGAGGCAGCGTCTCCGTCTCGACCGGGGTGGATCGGCCAACCGGTGTGAGCTCAAGCACGGTGTCCTTGGCGCCCAGCGGGATGGTGACGTCCAGGGCCTTGTAGCCTGTCTTGCCGACCGTGACGGTGACCACCCGGCCATAGTCCACGCGGCAGGGCGTCAGGCACTCGCCGTCGGGATGTGCGAGGGTCGCGCCGGTCGGGACGGTATCGATGATCGTGCCGGGCACCGGGGCCTGACCGCGCGGCCGCGCGAAGCTCAAGCCCTCAGGGAGGACGGTTTCGCAGGAGACCAGCGCGAAGGCCGCAGCCAGTGCGATCGCTCGTTTCATCCCTTGGCCTCCCTGTTCGCCCGCTCGAATGCCTGATCGAGGTCTTGGGTTAGATCCTCTATCGCTTCTAATCCCGCATGAAAACGCAGGAGTTGTCCTTCACCCTCGCCCCACACGGTTGCCGAGCGCGAGAAGGCCGGCCACGCAGGAAGACAAAGGCTTTCGAACCCGCCCCAGCTATAACCGAGCCCGTATAGATGGAGTGAGTCGATGAAGGTCCTCACATAGGTTTCATCGGCTGATTTGAGCACGACAGAAAAGAGCCCCGATGCGCCGGTGAAATCGCGCTTCCAGAGGGCGCGCTGGGGGTGGCTTTCGAGGGCCGGATGGAGAACCCGCGCGACTTCCGGCCTCTCTTCTAGCCACTGCGCAAGGGCGATCCCTTGGGCCTCGTGCTCGGCAAGGCGGGTATGGAGCGTCCGCATCCCGCGCAGGACCTGATAGGCATCGTCAGGCGAGGTCGCGTTGCCGAGGAGCTGGGCTGTCTTGAAGATACGGTGGGCGGTCTTCTCGTCCCGGCTGGCGATGGTGCCCATGAACACGTCGGAATGGCCGCCGAGATATTTCGTGGCGCTCTGGATGGAGATGGCTGCGCCGAGGGCCAGCGGTTTGAGGTAGTGGCCTGCGCCCCACGTGTTGTCGATCGAGACGGGAATTTCGCCCGCAGCCTCCACGATGGCGGGGATGTCCTGAAGCTCGAAGGTGAGGGAGCCGGGGCTTTCGGTGTGGATGAGGGCGGTCTCGGGGCGGATCAGCTCCTTGATCCCGCTGCCGATCAGCGGGTCGTAATAGCGGACCGAGACGCCGCGCTTTGCGAGATACTGGTCCGCGAAGCTGCGCACCGGGTCATAGGTGCTGTCCGTGATGAGAATGTCCGTACCCGGCTTGGCGAAGCTGAGGATCGCAAGGTTCACCGCCGAGAGGCCCGAGGGCGTGAGGGTGACGCCTGCTGCGCCTTCGAGGCTGGCGATAGCGTCTTTGAGGGCCGTGTGCGTATCGGTGCCGTGGCGGCCGTAATATTTCGGTTTGTTCCTTGCGCGGAAGGAATCATAGTCCGGGAACATCACAGTCGAGCCGCGCTCTACCGGGGGGTTCACCATTCTGAGGCCGTCATGGGGGCGGCCATTGTGGCATAGCTTGGTCTCGTCCTTCATCCGCGCCACTCAATGAGGCCCCTGGCCTGGTCGTAGATGGTGAAGCCCTCGCGCTGGTAGAGCCTCAGCGCGCGTGGGTTGTCGAGGCTGCAGGTCTCGATGATGACCCGGCCGCGACGGAACTGCCACGCCAGTTCCGTCACCTCACGGAAGAACCAACGACCAAGGCCGAGGCCCTGCGCCTCGGGGAGGAGGCCGAAGAACTTGATGGCCGAGAGACCCTGGGCGCGGTTGTCGATCTCGCCATAGCCGATGGGCGAGCCGTTCGTGTAAAGAACATAGATATGCACGTCGGGGTCGTGGATGTGCTTTTGCAGCTCCTCATCGGGCATATAGCGCCGGGAAATCCAGCGGTGAGGCTCTCCGATGGTGTTGAAGAGGAAGCGGTAGAACGAAATCGGCGGCTCTTCTGCGCGCATGAGGGCCAGCTTGCGCGCGGGCATGGGGAGGGGCGTCTGCTCCCGCGGGGCCTTTTGCTCGAGGTAGTGGATTGTGACTTCATGCCGTTCGAGCACGGATGATTTGGGCGAGGCGCTCATTCTGCTGCCTCCGTCTCTCCCTTGGGAGAGACCGGCATCTTTGATGCCGAGAGAGGGGCGGGTGCGGTTGGGCATTGACCCGGCGCCGAAACCCCTCTCCCCAAATCGGAGATTTGGACCTCTCCCAAGGGAGAGGTTTTAGCCGCGTACTGATAGCTCACGAACCCCTCCGCATGATGAGCCACAGGACGACGCCCTGCAGCGCGAAGAGCCCGCAGAGCATCCAGAACTCATCAGGCACCGCGCCGTCCGCCATGAAGTACCAGGCGACGAGGGCGATGCCCCACAGGAGGAAAGCGAGACGGGAAATGCGCCAGATCATCAGCCCACCATCCATTTCGGTACGGGGAGGTCCTTCTCCTTCAGCCATTTGGGGTTGAAGAGCTTGGACTGGTAGCGGTTCCCATAGTCGCAGAGGATGGTGACGATGGTGTGGCCCGGGCCCATCTCCTTGGCGAGGCGCACGGCGCCCGCGACATTGATGCCTGCGGAGCCGCCGAGGCACATGCCTTCTTCTTCCGTGAGCTGATAGACCCATTCGAGGGCTTCGGCGTCGGGGATACGGAAGGGCTTGTCGACGGTCAGGCCCTCGAGGTTGGCGGTGATCCGGCCCTGGCCGATGCCTTCCATGACGGAACCGCCTTCGGTGGCGAGTTCGCCGTTCTTGTAATACTCGAAGAGCTTCGCGCCATAAGGGTCTGCGAGACCGATGGTGATGTCGGGCTTCCGTTCACGGAGGGCTGTGGCGACGCCCGCCAGCGTGCCGCCTGAGCCGACCGCGCAGATGAAGCCGTCGACCTTTCCTTCCGTGTCACGCCAGATTTCGGGGCCTGTGGTCCTGATATGTGCCTGGCGGTTCGCGACATTGTCGAACTGGTTGGCCCAGATCGCATTCGGCGTGTCGTTCGCGAGGCGCTCGGAGACGTGGATGTAGTTGCCGGGGTCGGCGTAGGGCTTGGCGTCGACCTCGATCAGCTCGCCGCCGAGGAGCTTGATCGCGTCTTTCTTCTCCTGGGACTGGGTGCGGGGCATGACGATCTTCACGTCATAGCCCTTGGCCTTGCCGACCATGCAGAGGCCGATGCCCGTGTTGCCTGCGGTGCCTTCGACGATGACGCCGCCGGGCTTCAGCTCGCCAGCCGCCTCGGCGGTTTCGACGATGGAGAGGGCGGCGCGGTCCTTCACCGACTGGCCGGGGTTCAGGAACTCCGCCTTGCCGAGGATGGTGCAGCCGGTCTCTTCGGAGGCGCGGCGGAGCTTGATGAGCGGCGTGTTGCCGATGGCGTCGAGGACGGAGGCGTGAACTGTCATGGGAGCGACTTAGGCAGAACCACCGGGAGAGAGAAGGGCCTGCAAATCTCTGCTGCAGTGCGTAGAATCCCTATGCGGCTTCCCGGGGTCTGGCGGGCTGGCGCGGGAGGCGCTAGCGGGCGGGCATGACTTCAGCAGTACCCCAGCTCTCCCTTGCCGAAGGGATCGACGCCGACCTTCTCTACTCCGCCCTCAAAGAGACGGGCTTTGTCGTGGTGACCGACCACGGGATTGATTTGAGCCGCCTCCACGACGCCTATCAGGTGGTGGAGCGCTTCTTCGCCCTGCCTGTGAAGGAGAAGCAGCGCTTTGTCGTCGGGAAGGACGGCCAGCGCGGCTACACGGCGTTTGGCCGGGAGAATGCCAAGGGCAATCCCGTGCCTGACCTCAAGGAATTCTGGCATGTGGGCCGCGAATGGATCGCGCCGAACGTCTGGCCGGAGAAGCCCGAAGGGTTCGAGCGCGAGGTGGCATGGCTCTATGACGAGCTCGACCGGGTGGGGCTCGACCTCCTGCGGGCGCTGACGAAGCCGCTCGAGGTGCCTGCGTACACGTTTGATGAGATGGCTGAGGGCGGGAACTCTGTCCTCAGGCTCCTGCACTATCCCCCCGTGGCTGAGGATGCCGATCCTGGCGCCATCAGGGCTGCGGCGCACGAGGATATCAACCTCATCACGCTCCTGGTCTCAGCCTCGACGGCAGGCCTTCAGCTTCTCGATAGGGATGGCGAATGGCGTGAGGTCGATGCGCCTGCGAATGCGATCATTGCCGATGCTGGGGACATGCTGGCGCGGATCACCAATGGGGTGATCCCGGCGACGACCCACCGGGTGGTGAACCCCGAAGGGCCGAACATCTCGCGCTATTCGATGCCGTTCTTCCTGCATCCGAAGCCGGAGGCAGTTCTGTCGGTCTTCGACCAGTTCCGGGACGGCTCGGAAGCGGAGGACATTACCGGGGCCGACTTCCTGGCGGAGCGCCTCAGGGAAATCGGCCTCAGCTAAAGAGGAACGGTGGCGGCTTAGTTGCCACCGCCGAGCGCAGGCTTCACCGGCTCCATGTCGATCGGCGCGAGCGGCGTCGGGACTGAGGTGCGCGGCTGCTGGGCTTGAGCCTGCGGACGCGGCTGCTGGGCCTGGCCTGCCTGCTGCGGGCTGAAGAGCGCGTAGAGCGAGATGGCATCCGGGAAGCCGGTCTCAGGAACGCCGACCTGCTTCTGGAAGGCGCGAAGGGCGCTTTGCGAGCCCGGACCGAAATCGCCATCGACGGTGACTGACTGGCCACGCTCTTTGAGGGCGCTCTGCATCCGGCGGACGACAGTGGGGTAGAGGTAGCGCTGCTGCTCGCCGACCTTGATGACTTTCGGCTGCTCGGCCTTCTGGATCCGTTCGCGACCAAGGCCGTTCACGACCTGCGTTGCGGCCATGGCGACCGGCTGGTCAGGCATCTGCGAGCACATGCCTGCAAGGGCGTTCACGAGAAGCGCATCGCCCTGCCAGCTGACAAAGTCATAGGTCTCGTCGACCAGCATGTTTGCGGCACTCAGGTAGCCCGTGAACCACGCCATGACGAGAGAAGCCTCGGGCTTGTTGCCCTCCGCCATCTCGATGAAGTTCTTGCAGGGAAGAAGGCCGATGCCTTTTACTGCGTAACGGCCGTCCGCGTCGCCTGCCTGGGCGCCTGCGGCCAGCATGGGAAGAATTGCTGCTGCTGCTGCCAGCGTGCGTTTGATCGACATGAAAACCTGCTCCTGAGGGCCTTGTTCGTCCTGCCACACGGCCGCGTACCCCCGCGCGCTGCCGTGACTTGCCGTGTAGACCATGGAAGTTAGCAGACTTCCACCGCCTTGAAGGTTGGAAATTGGCAAGGCGAGAAGCAACGGAAGCGCGATCTTTGGCGTGACCGACCTCACAAACCGGTCAGGCTTTTCGAATGCTTGGTGAACGCTTGCCCTTGGGAACAGTGAAAAGGGGCGGTTAACGGCCGCAATCTCGGAGGGTGTCCAAAAAGCGCCGGGCGCCACGCGGTTGGGCCTCCTATTGCTTCAGAGAAGAGCAGATCGCGGATAACGTGGTTACCGAACCTGGTTGATCCTGCACGCGGAGCGAGAGCCCTCTCTCATCAAGGTTGATCGAGCTTTTCGGAGAAGTCCCGAATTCTCAGGGACATCACAAGGCCCTGTTGCGAACCGTTACCCATCCTTTGCCCAACCTTCGGCAGCAAATCTCAGGGTTGATATGCAGATCAATTTCAACTCGGCTTCGAACGCGGCGCTCCAGCAATTGCGTTCGATCACGGCAGATATCTTCAGATCACAGGCGCGGATCACGACGGGTCAGCGTTCGGTAGCGGAGGATCCGTCGCGCTATGCGCTCTCCCAGCGGTTCGCTTCCGATGTGGTGGGTTATGACGCTGTGGGTTCGTCGCTGGCCCTGGGGCGGCAGGCGGTCGAGGTCGCGATCGCCGGGGCAGAGGGGCTCAACGGTCTCGCCGCGAAGATGAAGGATGTGATCCTCCGGGCGAACGAACCGGCAGCCGATCTCGATTCCCTCGACGCTGAGCTTACCAGCCTGAAGCGGCAGTACCGGACCATCGTCAACTCGACGACGTTCAACGGCCAGAACCTCCTGATCAATGATGACCCGATTGAAGCGCTGTCCGGGATTGCGCGTCAGTCGGACGGCACGATTGAGACCAACAGCTTCACCGTGAACCGGCAGAACTTCCTGTTCGAAGTGCTGACCACGGTTGGCTCCGATCCGGGCACACCGATTTCCGGGGTGGCCGTGAGCGGCGATGGCTCCATTGCGGCGGGGGATAGCGCGACAATCACGGCGACGGATTACAGCCCCACCGCGGGGGATGAATTCAAGGCTGAGATCAACGGCACGACCTACAGCTACCAGGTGCAGGCAGGGGACAGCGCCGCCGACGTCTTCACCAACTACCGCCAGGTGATCGCCAATGGAGCCGCCATTGAGCTCCAGAACATCAATGCGGACTATCAGCAAACGCAAGATCCGTTCTTCCCTCTGACCGGCTCAAGGTTCGATACGATCGAGATCCGCAACGACGAGACCTCGGCCATCACGATCAACCTCTCCACGGTGGCTGCGGGGACGGGAAATCCCGGAACGCAGGTCCTGACGTCGCGCATTGATGAGCTGTCGGTTTCCGATACCGATCAGGCTGCACAGGCGCTGAACGATATCGCGGATATTCAGGACGGCATCATTTCGAAGACCTCGACGCTCGGTACGACCCTCAGCAGGTTCGAGATCCAGGAAGACTTCGTCGCCACGCTTTCAGCGACCGCCGGGGCTGCGGCTTCGCGGCTGACCGACATCGACATCGCCGCCGAGAGCGTGCGGCTGGAGGAGGCGCAGTTCCGCTATGAGCTGGCGCTGGCGGGGCTCGATGCCGTGGCGAGAAGCCGGGCGTCGATCCTGCAGCTGATCCGATCGTTTTGAGGGAGACCGGACGACGATCTTACCGTTCACCGCCGTCCATGACCTCCTTCAGAAGCAAAGCCCGCCGCTTGGCCCAGCGGCGGGCTTTCGCTTGTGCGAAGCCTCGCCTATCTGTCCGCGATGGACATGATTTCTCTCAAGGACGCGGCGGACGCGCTGGACCTCGGTGTGCCCAAGGGCTC
Source organism: Parvularcula mediterranea (assembly GCF_013085255.1). GTDB lineage: Bacteria > Pseudomonadota > Alphaproteobacteria > Caulobacterales > Parvularculaceae > Parvularcula > Parvularcula mediterranea. The sequence continues at coordinate 530,890 of NZ_JABFCX010000002.1, read as the reverse complement.
CCGGGTGGTGGTGGCGATGTCGGGCGGCGTCGACAGCTCGGTGACGGCGGCGCTTGTGAAAGCGGCCGGCTATGACGCCGTGGGCATCACGCTTCAGCTCTATGACCATGGGGTCGCCGTCCAGAAGAAGGGCGCGTGCTGCGCCGGGCAGGACATTGCGGATGCGCGGGCCACGGCCGAGCAGCTGGGCATTCCCCACTATGTCTTGGATTACGAGGACCGCTTTTCCGAAAGCGTGATGGAAGACTTCGCGGACACGTACCTCGCTGGCGCGACGCCGATCCCTTGCGTCCGCTGCAACCAGACGGTGAAGTTCAAAGACCTCCTCTCGACTGCGCGGGATCTGGGCGCCGAGGCGATGACCACGGGGCACTATATCCGCCGTGAGCTTGGGCCGGAGGGCCCTGAGCTCCACCGGGCCGAGGACCAGGGCAAGGACCAGAGCTACTTCCTGTTCGCGACGACCCGCGAGCAGTTAGGTTTCCTGCGCTTCCCGCTGGGGCTCTATCCGAAGAGCCAGACCCGTGCGTTCGCCGAGGAAATGGGCCTCGAGATCGCTGACAAGCCGGACAGCCAGGACATCTGTTTCGTGCCGGAGGGGAGATATACCTCCGTGGTCGAGCGTCTGCGTCCGGGCTCTGCCGAGCCGGGGGAGATCGTCACCCAGTCGGGCGAGGTGCTGGGGCGCCATGCTGGCGTGATCCATTACACCGTCGGTCAAAGGCGTGGCCTTGGGATCGGCGGCATGGAAGAGCCCCTCTACGTGGTCGGGCTCGATGCAGAGAAAAAGCACGTGATTGTCGGGCCGCAGGAGGCGCTGCTGACCAAGCGGGTGCACCTGAAGGAGGTCAACTGGATTGGTCCGGGTGCTGAGCTTCCGGCAGCCGTGACGGTGCGGGTGAAGCTTCGCTCAACGAGAGAGCCTGCGCCAGCGATGCTGCATGCCGCGCCCGGCGGGGGGGCCTATGTGGACCTCGCCGAGCCTGAAGCCGGCGTTGCGCCGGGGCAGGCCTGCGTTTTCTATGCGGAAGGCGACAGCCGTGTCCTTGGCGGTGGCTGGATCGAAGCGACCGAAGCGGCGAGTGCGCTGGCTGCTGCCTAGACCAACTTCTCCGGGCTCGGTGCGCCTTTGTCATCGAAGCCCGGCATCGGGCCGAAGGTCTCGCTGTCTGTTCCGGTGAAGCGGGCGAGGAGCCTGCGGGCGCGGTCATCAAACTGCGGCGGGAACTCGTCCCGGCCGGTGAGGTGCTTGCCGCTCGGGCTATCGACCCAGTCGTTGAAGCCGTCCTCATGGCCGTGGCGCACCAGACCCAGGCGGGCAAGTGAACAGCTCAAGTCGACCGAATGCTTGAGCGAATCAAGCAGCGCGCAATACGCGACGAATGCGTTATTGTATTCATTTCCCATAGTAATTCCTCCCGCCTGTCTTGAACTGAAGCCGAATTGCTGCGCTGCACGCAAGAGTTAACTTCTCACGCGGCGGCCAGTGATGCCTTGCGGCTGCGCAAGGCGAAAGGATCGACGAAAGCCCCGTTGATAGGGCGGGGAGGCGCTGCCATAAGCGCGCCAGAAACCCGAAACCCGGACGGCCCCATGAACATTCACGAGTACCAGGCAAAACAGCTCCTCAAATCCTACGGCGCTCCGGTCGCGAACGGCGCGATCGTCATGAACGCCGCTCAGGCGGAAGCGAAAGCGAAGGAGCTGCCCGGTCCGCTCTGGGTGGTGAAAGCCCAGATCCACGCCGGTGGCCGCGGCAAAGGCCACTTCAAGGAAGAGGCTGCTGGCGAAAAGGGCGGTGTCCGCCTCGCCAAGTCGGCCGAAGAAGCCGCTGAGCAGGCGAAGAAGATGCTCGGCAACACACTCGTCACCATCCAGACCGGTGAAGAGGGCAAGGAAGTCGGCCGCGTCTATGTCGAAGACGGCGCGGATATCGACCGCGAACTCTATCTCTCCGTGCTGGTCGAGCGCACCGGCAAGGTTGCCTTCATCGCCTCGACCGAAGGCGGGATGGACATCGAAGCGGTGGCCGAAGAGACCCCTGAGAAAATCGTCTCAGTTCCTGTCGAGCCTTCCGACGGTGTCACTGATGCCGTGGCCGACAAGGTCGTCAGCGCACTGAAGCTCGAAGGTACCGCAGCCGAAGATGGCCGCGAACTTGTCCGCACGCTGTACAAAGCCTTCACCGAGAAGGATATGGCGATGCTGGAGATCAACCCGCTGATCGTCATGCCTGACAACCACCTCCGCGTCCTCGACGCCAAGGTCGGCTTCGATCCGAACGCTGCGTTCCGTCACCCGGACATTGAAGAGCTGCGCGATGAGTCCGAAGAAGACCCGCTGGAGCTCAAGGCGAACGAGTTCGACCTCGCCTACATCAAGCTCGATGGCACGATCGGTTGCATGGTCAACGGCGCAGGCCTCGCCATGGCGACCATGGACATCATCAAGCACTACGGCGCTGAGCCTGCCAACTTCCTCGACGTCGGCGGCGGCGCGACGAAGGAGAAGGTGACGGAAGCCTTCAAGATCATCACCTCCGATCCGGGTGTAGAAGGCATCCTCGTCAATATTTTCGGCGGCATCATGAAATGTGACGTCATCGCCGAAGGCGTCCTCGCAGCCGTTGAAGAAGTTGGCCTCAAGGTTCCGCTCGTCGTCCGTCTCGAAGGCACGAACGTCGAAAAGGGCAAGGCGATCATCGCGAACTCAACCCTCGACGTGATCCCTGCCGACGATCTCGAAGACGCTGCTGAGAAAATCGTGAAGGCGGTCAAGGGCTAAGCCCTCCTACTGCTTTCAAAGCTAGTCACGAAGCGCCGTCACCTTGAAGGTGGCGGCGTTTTTCTTTGCGGGGAGGGCGCGGGCCATGCGGAAAATCTTGGGAGCGGCGGGGGTGATGCTCGCGCTGACGGCCTGCGGGCAGCAGCCGGGCGATACCTACAAGGTCTATTATCTCGGTGGCCAGTCGAACATGGACGGCTTCGGATTCAACGAGGACCTGCCGCCTGAACTGGTGGACGGCGTGCCAGAGGTCCTCATCTATCACGGTGATCCTGATACGGACGGAACGGAAGTCGGCGGCGAGGGCTTTTGGCGCGCCCTGACGCCCGGTCACGGCATCGGCTACCGCTCGACGGCAGACGAGGTGACGCTCTCGGCACGGTTCGGGCCTGAGCTGTCCTTTGCCGGAGCGCTCAAGGCTGGCGCGCCGGACAGCAAGATCGCGATCATCAAGTATTCGCGGGGAGGGACTGGCCTGATGGATGGTGTCTCCGGCTACGGATCATGGGATCCAGATGGCTATCAGGGCGGTGGTCCGAACCAACTTGACTATGCGCTGACGACCATCGGAGACGCGCTAGCCGTGGCCGATATCGATGGCGACGGCAGGGTGGACCGGCTCGAGCCTGCCGGGATTGTCTGGATGCAAGGCGAGGCCGACGCTTATGACAGCGCCGAGGCTTCTTCGCAGTATGCGGAAAATCTGGCCGAGTTGATGGGCATTATCAGGGGGGCGCTTGGGTCCTCTGATATCCCGATCGTCCTCGGGCAGATCAAGGATTCAGGAGACACGCCTGAGACCCGGGTGATGGCGTTTTCCCCGGAGGTTCAAGCCCAACAGCGAGCGTTCGCTGAGCGGGACCCTTGCGCCTCGGTGGTCACAGTGACGGAAGGGTTCTCCTTCCTGCCTGACGGATGGCATTATCAGTCAGAGGATTACCTGACCTTGGGGCGGGCTTTCGCCGACCGGGTCCTGGCGCTCGAGCTCGAATGCGGGCCATGAAAAAGCCCGCGGATCACTCCGCGGGCTCATTGTCTTCAGTTGACTGAACGTCAGTGCTTCGAGCCTGAGAAGGCATCCTTGATGTTGCCCCAGGCTTTCTTGAGGGCGCCCTGGCTTTGCTCGCGCTCACCCTGCCGTTCCAGCGACCGGTCGCCAGTGGCCTCGCCGACGGCTTCCTTGATCGAGCCTTTGATCTGATCCGATTGGCCGTCCATTTTTGTTTCTGCTGCAGTTTCGTGTGCCATTATTCGCATACCTCCTATGAGCTTGCTGAATAGGAAACACTCTGGCTGCCGCCTTGTTCCGGATCGGGGATGGTCCGGTACCGGGCTTGGAGAAAGCTGTAGAGCGAAAAGCCAAGGAGACCGAAACCGATCAGCCCAAGGATGAAAGCGCCGTAAGGTTGCGACTGGAGCCACTCGAGAGCTCCGCCGATGCCGCGTGCATCATCGGGGTCTGCCGTCAGGCCCGCATAGGCGATGAAGCCGCCGATTACCGCGAAGACCACTGCGCGGGAGACGATGCCCGCCTTGATGGCAGGGTCCATCCAGCTGGCGCCCGAGGGGATGCGGATGTGCTCGCGATATTCTTCGTTGAACGCCTTCTTCAGCATGCTGGCGCCCGCGATGACGAAGCCTGCTCCAAGGATTGTGACCAGCCACTTGCCGGCCGGGGCGGACATGACCGTGCCGATCATCGATTCCGTGCCGCCGCCTGACGAGTTGCCGCTGGCCGAACCCGTTGCGAGGGCGATGGCGTAGAAGGAGAGGCCGAAATGGAAGAGGCCCGAGCCTGCGTGGGCCGCGCGTTTGACCATCGCCTTGCCGTCGGAGCCTTCATTCTCGAGGTCGAAGGCTGCCGAGACAATCCGCCAGAGGCCATAGCCGAAGAGGCCGATAGCCGTGAGCGACAGGACCGCAATGCCCCATCCGCTGTCGCTGAGGGCCGCGAGGGCGCCCTTGCTGCCTGTGGTTGCGCCGCCGCTGCCGATCGCCGCTGCGAAGGCGAGGCCGCCGATCAGGCCGTAGGTGACACCGCGGGCGGCAAAGCCTGCGCGGGCGAGTTTTTCGTACAGTTCCTTGCGGGACGAGGACATGGCTCTTCTCCTGAATTCGTACCCCACCAACGGGAGAAGGCCCTCAACCGTTCACCAAACTCTCCCGATTGCGATAGGTTTGCGCTTTTCGCACCAAATCAGACGAAGGCCCTGTTGCCCGCTGGCGCCGGGTCACTTATCGAGCCTCGAAATTTCCCAAGGAGCGAAGCCGAGCAATGGCCATTCTCGTCGACAAGAACACCAAGGTCCTGACCCAGGGCCTCACCGGTAAGACCGGGTCCTTCCACACCGAGCAGGCGCTGGCCTATGGCTCGAAGATGGTTGGCGGCGTGGTGCCCGGTAAGGGCGGCCAGACCTGGACGGCAGGCCCGCCCGCAGAAGGCACCGATCTCCCGGTCTTCGGCAGCGTCGCAGAAGGCATGAAAGAGACCGGCGCCAACGCCTCGGTCGTCTACGTTCCGCCGAAATTCGCAGCTGCTTCTATGATCGAAGCCATCGAAGCGGAAATGCCGCTGATCATCACGATCACCGAAGGCATCCCGGTACTCGACATGGTGAAGGTCAAGGATGCGCTGAACGGCTCGAAGTCGCGGCTCGTGGGCCCGAACTGCCCGGGCGTCATCACGCCTGACGAGTGCAAGATCGGCATCATGCCTGGCCACATCCACCGCCGCGGCTCGGTCGGCATTGTCTCGCGCTCGGGCACGCTGACCTACGAAGCTGTCCATCAGACCACGAACGCTGGCCTTGGCCAGTCGACCTGCGTCGGCATCGGCGGCGACCCCGTGAAGGGCACCGACTTCATCGACGTGCTGGAGCTCTTCCTCGAGGACGACGAGACGGAATCGATCATCATGATCGGCGAAATCGGCGGCTCTGCAGAGGCTGACGCTGCGCGCTTCCTCGCTGAGCACAAGATCAAGAAACCGACCGTCGGCTTCATCGCTGGCGTCACGGCGCCTCCGGGCCGCCGCATGGGTCACGCTGGCGCCATCGTTTCCGGCGGTGAGGACACGGCAGAGAGCAAAATCAAGGCGATGAACGAAGCGGGCATCCGCGTCGCGCCGACCCCGGCCAGCCTGGGCACGACTTTGGTCGAACTTCTTAAAGAGAAAGGCGTTATGTAACGCCATCCGCGGCGCTACCGAACCCCCGGTTTTGGTTGCGTCGCGACCGCCCAGCGTTATGTAGTTGGGCAGGGCTTCCGGGCCCTTGATTTGGATCATCTCCCGGCGGCGGCCGGACCCGCCCCGGACGACCGAAGGACCGGCCGCGAAATGGCTCACGACGGTAGCGCAGGCTCCGACATCTCCCGCGAAACGAAAGACGACATTTCGTTTCTTTCCGGCGGCAATGCCGTCTATCTCGAACAGCAATTTGCGAAGTACGCGGAGAACCCCGCAAGCGTCGATCCTGAGCTCAGGGCCTATTTCGACGCTTTCGGCGATGGCCGCGAGACCGCAAGGTCCAACGCAGACGGGCCGAGCTGGAAGCGTGACGACTGGCCCAAGCGCCCCGGCGACGAAATCACCGCAGCGCTAGGCGGCAACTGGGCAGGCGTCTCGGATGTCTTCGCCAAGAAGATCGCCGAGAAGAAGCCGCGCGGGGTCAACCCGCAGGATGTTCAGGCTGCGGTCCACGATTCCGTCCGTGCACTGATGCTGATCCGGGCTTACCGGGTGCGTGGCCACATGATTGCCAATCTCGACCCGCTCGGCCTGCGCGATATCGAGGTGCACCCTGAGCTCGATCCGGCGAGCTATGGCTTCACTGAAGACGATTACGACCGCGAGATCTTCCTCGACAATGTCCTCGGCCTCGAAACGGGCAGCCTACGGACGATCCTCGAGATCCTGCGACGGACCTATTGCGGCACGTTCGCGATCGAATTCATGCACATCACCGACCCGGAGCAGAAGCAGTGGCTTCAGCACCGCATCGAAGGCATGGACAAGGAGATCAAGTTCACGCCGGAAGGCAAGAAGGCGATCCTGACCAAGCTGATCGAGGCGGAAGGGTTCGAAAACTTCCTCCACGTCAAATATCAGGGCACGAAGCGTTTTGGTATCGATGGCGGCGAGGCGATGGTCCCGGCGCTCGAGCAGATCATCAAGCGCGGCGGCGCTCTGGGCGTGCAGGAGATCAATCTCGGCATGCCGCACCGCGGACGCCTGAACGTCCTCGCAGCGGTGATGGGCAAGCCCTATCACCAGATCTTCCACGAGTTCCAGGGCGGCGCAGCCATCCCTGAGGATGTCGGCGGCTCGGGCGATGTGAAGTACCACCTCGGTGCCTCTTCTGACCGTGTCTTCGACGGAAACTCCGTACACCTCTCGCTGGCTGCGAACCCCTCGCACCTTGAGGCAGTGGACCCTGTTGTTCTCGGCAAGTGCCGAGCCAAGCAAGACTTGATGGAGCCGGGCGAGCACATCAAGGTTGCGCGGACCCACGTCATGCCGCTGCTCCTTCACGGTGATGCAGCGTTTGCAGGGCAGGGTGTCGTCGCGGAATGCTTTGGCTTCACCGCGCTGCGCGGCTACCGCACCGGCGGCACGATCCACTTTGTCGTCAATAACCAGATCGGCTTTACGACCAGCCCGCGTTTCTCGCGAAGCTCTCCGTACCCGTCAGATGTGGCCAAGATGGTCGAAGCGCCGATCATCCACGTCAATGGCGACGATCCCGAAGCTGTGGTCTTCGCCTCGAAGATCGCCACCGAGTTCCGCATGGAGTTCGGCCACGACGTGGTCGTCGATATGTGGTGCTACCGCCGCTACGGCCACAATGAAGGCGATGAGCCGAGCTTCACCCAGCCGCTCATGTACGCCAAGATCAGGAACCGCCGCACGACGCGCGAGCTTTACGCGGATCGTCTGGTTGCGGAAGGTCTCGTCTCCGAGGCCGACGTCGAACGCGAGATGGCGGAGTTCAAGGAATTCCTCGAGAACGAGTTCGAGGCTGGCAAACCCTATGAGCCGAAGAAGGCCGACTGGCTGGACGCTCGTTGGAAGGGCTTCAAGCCGCCCCAGGACGATGACCGCAAGGGCGATACGGCTGTCGATCTCGACCGCCTCAAGGACCTTGGCGGCAAGCTGACCCGCGTCCCTGACAATTTCACGATCCACAAGACGCTGAAGCGGATCCTGAAGGCGAAAGAGACGACCCTCACCGAGGGTAAGAACATCGACTGGGCCACGGCCGAGGCGCTGGCGTTCGGATCGCTCCTCCGTGAAGGCTACCGGGTCCGGCTCTCGGGGCAGGACTCCGTGCGCGGAACGTTCTCCCAGCGCCATTCGAGCTTCGTCGATCAGACGACGGAGAAGCGCTACACGCCGCTTCGTCACCTGTCTGACGATGCGGCCGAGTTCGAGGTCATCGACTCGAACCTCTCCGAGTTCGCGGTGCAGGGCTTTGAGTATGGCTATTCGCTGGCAGACCCGACCACGCTGACCCTCTGGGAAGCCCAGTTCGGTGACTTCGCCAACGGTGCGCAGATCATCTTCGACCAGTTCATCTCCTCGGCCGAACGCAAGTGGCTGCGGATGTCGGGCCTCGTCCTTCTCCTGCCGCACGGCTATGAAGGCCAAGGCCCTGAGCACTCGTCGGCGCGCCTTGAGCGCTACCTGCAGGGCTGTGCCCAGGACAATATTCAGGTCGCGAACTGTACGACGCCTGCGAACTATTTCCATATCCTCCGCCGTCAGATGAAACGCGACTTCCGCAAGCCGCTGATCCTGATGACGCCGAAGTCGCTGCTCCGTCACAAGAAGGCGGTCTCGACTTATGAGGAGATGGGGCCGGGATCGACGTTCCACCGTCTCCTCTGGGATGACGCCGAGTACCAGCCGGGCACGACCGTCACGCTTAAGCCGGACAATGAGATCCGCCGCGTGGTGATGTGCTCGGGCAAGGTCTACTACGACCTGCTCGAAGAGCGTGAGAAGCGCGGCGTCGATGACGTCTACCTCCTGCGCGTCGAGCAGTTCTATCCGGTGCCTGCCGGCTCGATGATCCACGAGCTTCGCCGCTTCCAGAACGCCGAAATGGTCTGGTGCCAGGAAGAGCCCAAGAACATGGGCGCGTGGTTCTTCATGGAGCCGAACATCGAATGGGTGCTCGACCAGATTGACGCAAAGCATAAGCGCGCGCGTTATGCGGGCCGCCCAGCCGCCGCGTCGCCCGCTACCGGACACGCCCAACAGCACAAGAAAGAACTCGAGGACTTCCTCGAGGAAGCCCTAGGATAACGAGAGAAACATGGTCGACATCCGCGTACCTACCCTCGGTGAAAGCGTCACCGAGGCCACCATCGGACAATGGCTGAAGCGCGAAGGCGACCAGGTCGCCGCCGACGAGCCGCTGGTCGAGCTTGAGACCGACAAGGTCTCCGTCGAAGTGAACGCGCCGGCCGCTGGTGTCCTGTCCAAGATCGCTGCCCAAGAGGGCGAGACCGTCGAGCTCGACGCGCTCCTCGGCACGATCGGCGAGGGCGACGGCGCTGGCGCGAACGGTGCTGGCGACGAAGGCGGCGGCATCAACGCTGCCTCCGACACGCCTTCGGCTGCGGCTGCCCCTGGCGGCGCTGGCGAAGTGAAGGCTTCTGAAGAGGCCGACGGCGAAGAGGTCGAGATCACGGCGCCGAGTTCGGGCGAGAGCGTCTCCGAAGCTGACATCGGCGAGTGGCTGGTGAAGGTCGGTGATTATGTGAAGGTCGACGACCCGGTCGTCAGCCTCGAGACCGACAAGGCTGCGGTCGACGTTCCGGCTCCTGTCTCGGGCGTCCTGAAAGAGATCAAGGCCGAAGAGGGCGCGACCGTTTCGGTGGGCGACGTTCTTGGCATCATCACCTCTGGCGAGGCTGCTGGCGAGAGCAAGCCGCAGGAAACGGCCAAGCCGAAAGCTGACAACCAGACGCAAACGGATCTTTCGACGCTGAGCCCAGCGCCGCGCCGGATCGTCGAGCAGAACGGCCTCGACGCCTCGCAGATCGCAGGCTCCGGCCGCGGTGGTCGCGTGACCAAGGGTGATGCCCTTGCAGCGCTCGAAGGCGTTGGCAGCCAGCCTGCGAAGGCCAAGGCACCTGCACCTTCGGCTCCGCGCGAGCTCGGTGAGCGCGAAGAGCGGGTGAAGATGTCCCGCCTGCGCCAGACGATCGCCAAGCGCCTCAAGGAAAGCCAGGACATCGCGGCCCAGCTCACCACGTTCAACGACGTGGACATGACGGCGGTGATGAGCGTTCGCTCTCAGTACAAAGAGCTCTTCGAGAAGAAGCACGGCGTGAAGCTCGGCTTCATGGGCTTCTTCGTGAAGGCCGCGATCCAGGCCCTGCGCGAAGTGCCGGAGGTCAATGCCGAAATCGACGGCACCGACATCATCTATAAGAACCACTACGATATCGGTATTGCGGTGGGTACGGAGAAGGGCCTCGTGGTCCCGGTCGTGCGTGATGCTGACCAGAAGGGTCTCGCAGAGATCGAGAAAGAGATCGGCGACTATGGCCGCCGTGCCCGCGATGGCGACCTCAAGCTCGAAGAGATGCAGGGTGGCACCTTCACGATCACCAATGGCGGTGTCTATGGCTCGCTGATGTCAACGCCGATCCTGAACATGCCGCAGTCGGGCATTCTCGGTATGCACCGTATCGAGAAGCGCCCGATCGCTGTCGGTGACGAGATCAAGATCCGCCCGATGATGTATCTGGCGCTCTCCTATGACCACCGGATCGTCGACGGCAAAGGCGCTGTGACGTTCCTGGTGCGGATCAAGGAAAACCTCGAGGATCCGCAGCGCCTGCTCCTCGACCTCTAGATCGGTCTACCGATTACGGACAAAAGAGAAGGCCGGAGCATCGCTGCTCCGGCCTTCTTCGTTTCTAAGCCTCGTGGAGGGGACGCTTAGCGACGATAGGGTTCTTCGGAAGTCTCTTCCTCGACTTCCTCTTCAACTTCCTCAGCAGCCTGCTCGACGTCTTCTTCGGCTTCTTCTGCCTCTTCCTCGACTTCGCTGGCAGCGTTTTCTGCAGCGTTTTCAGCTTCTTCGGCAGTCTCACGGACTTCCGCTTCGGCCTCATTCGCCGTTTCGCGGGCTTCTGCCGTCGTAGCGGCTGCAGCGTTCTCGACGTCTCGCTCGAGCTCTTCGGTCTCACGTTTAACGTCGCGAGCCGCTTCGGCAGCCTCCGCCTCGGCTTCGTCCATCTCGGCGTCGACCTCGGCAGCGGCCTCTTCAGCTTCTTCCTCGGTCCGGTTCAGGGCAGCTGCGCCTGCGTCGCGGACTTCGGTTGCGCCGCGCTCGATCGCGTCGCCGGTTTTCTCGACGGCGTTTTCGATGGCATCACCCGTACGCTCAAGGAAGTTGCTCGGCTCGAACTCGTAGTTCGGGAGCATCGAGAACTCATCCGCTGACAGACTGATGCGGTAGCCTGCGTCATCCTCGGCGTCGCCCTCGGTCACGCTGATCGTGTCATAGGGGAGGGCGAGCATGAGGTCGTCGAAGTCGATGATCACGGCACGGATTTTCCCGCTCGCGGTCATCATGATGTCTTCGACCTCGGCTATCTCGTCCGAGCCCGGAACGGCAAGCTCTGCATCCTGAAGCTCGCTTGCGAGGGTGAAGCCGTCTTCGCCAATCGCGAATTCATCGGCATCCCAACGGGCGAGGGCTTCCACGCTCTCCTTGTCAGCGGGCATGGCGATGTCGAGTTCGCCTTCGTCGTCATCATCAGCCATGAATCGCAGCTGGTCGAAGGCGACGACATAGGTCTTCTCGCCAAGGCCCAGAACGCCGCCTGCCTTGACGACGGCTTCGGTCACCTGGCCGTCGGCATTGATGATGAGGTCTTCGAGGTCGGCAATCTCCTCGCCATCCGTGCCGTCAATGTCCTCGCCGATGATGCGCGCTGCGTTCAGGGCATCGGAGCGCAAGCGGACGGTGGTTGTATAATCGAAGACATCGCGGTCCATGGGTTGGGACGAGGCGGTGCGCTTTTCGTCCATGTCCTTGTCCGACCAGTCCTTCTCGGCGTTGGAGGCGGTCTTCTTCTTCTCCCAGTCCTTCTTCTTGTCCTTGTCGCCCCAGTTGCCGTCTTCCTGTTCAGGCATGTCCGGGGTGGTTGAGGCATCGGCCGTCACCTGACGCCGCTCACCGTCCTCGTCGGTAACGATCTGGCCTTCGCCATCGCCCGTCGTGGCTTTGAGGACGATTTCATTGAGGGTCTCGGCGTCATCGACCTTGTCGAGGGCATCCTGATCCAGCTCGCTGACGGCGGCAGGGGCCTCGGCAGAAGGCTCGACAAACTCCTCAACGTCCTTGGTCTCGGTATCGGCTTCCTGCGCTACGGCGACACCGCAGAGCATGAGGGTGGAGATGGCGGTAGTAGAGAGAAAACGTGACATGGTTGCGCCTTCGTAAATGCTGCACCTGTCCCAACACGGTGCAGTTCGGACCGTCCCCCGGTAACGCTCTAGTGATAGTTCCAAATTGAGACGGACGAACTCTTCTCAATTCTTTGCGTTTTCATCATTGCAGTTGTGACTTTTAGAGGAAGGCGTGGTAGTCTTGTGATTATGGGGATGTGGAAACTAATAGGCGCGACGGCCTTCGTCGCCCTCGCCGCGTGTCATACGCGGCCGCACGATGCCGATCAGGGGATGACCGGCGGCATCACGGAAGGCGTGCTCGCGCCTCTCACAGACCTCAACATGCGCAAGGAAGCGATCCCGCCCATTCTCACGGCCCTCGCGGTCTACGAGAAGCCGGTGCCGGAGAGCTGTGCTGGCATCGAAATCGAGATTGCGGACCTTGAAAGCTATGTCGGCAGCGACGTCGATACGCTCCAGACGGCGAGCGCCGATGGCCTTGTCAGCTTCTCTGGTCTTTCTAACCGAGTGACCGACCTTGCGGACGATCAGGCCTATAGCCTCGTCAGCGACCTCACGACCGACTTCATTCCTTTCCGCTCGATGGTCCGCCGCGCCACCGGCGCTACTGCGCATGACCGTGCGGTGCGGGAAGCCTACCGACGGGGTCGTCTGCGTCGCAGCTATCTCAAGGGTGTGGGCTTCGCGATGGGCTGCGACGGCGGTGCCGCTCCGCAGATGGCTGAGCGGACGATGGTCGCGAAGAATGACGAGCCTCAACCGAAAGTGACCTTCGACGTCACCCACGTGCCCCCGGCCTGGTAGGGCTGTAGGCCTGCCGCCGCGCGAAAATGTTCAATGGTAGACGGCTGACGTGCCCACTTGCAGAAGTGGCCGCTGCCAGCGATGAAGCCCCCGTATCAAGCGGAGGTTCCTCATGGCGAACAAAGTCTTCTCAGACGCCAAGGCGGCCCTCGAAGGCATTCCCTTCGACGGCATGACGGTGATGGCGGGCGGTTTCGGCCTCTGCGGTATCCCTGAGACGCTGATCGTCGCGCTGAGGGATTCAGGTGCGCAGAACCTGACCGCGATCTCCAACAATGCCGGCGTCGATGACTGGGGCCTCGGGCTCCTCCTCCAGACGAAGCAGATCAAGAAGATGGTCAGCTCCTACGTTGGTGAGAACAAGACGTTTGCTGAGCAATTCCTATCCGGCGAGCTGAAGCTCGAGTTCAACCCGCAAGGCACCCTCGCCGAACGGATCAGGGCAGGGGGCGCGGGTATCCCGGCTTTCTACACCAAGACCGGCGTCGGTACGAAGATCGCCGAAGGCAAGGAAGAGCGGGAGTTCGACGGCGAGCGCTACATCATGGAGACGGGCCTGAAGGCCGACCTCTCCCTCGTCCGCGCCTGGAAGGGTGACAAGGAAGGCAACCTCGTCTTCCGCAAGACGGCCCGCAACTTTAACCCGATGATGGCGACAGCGGGCAAGGTCTGCATCGCCGAGGTGGAAGAGCTGGTCGAGGTCGGTGATCTGGACCCGGATCATATCCACACGCCGGGCATCTATGTCGACCGGATCGTGGAAGCCGCGCAGGAGAAGCGCATTGAGCAGCGGACGGTGCGGGCGGCCTGAATGCGCCTAGCTTTTGTCATCGCTGCTTGCCTCCTCACGGCCTGTCAGACCGTAGGCGATGAGCTGAAAGGGGAGCCTCACGGCCCCGAGCTTGCGGCAGTGCGCCTTCTTCCGGTCGGGGCGAGCGATGATGAAATAGTACGCCTTCTGTTGGGTGAGCGGCGACGCGCGCGCGGCAGCGTCGAGGCTAGGTGCGGAACCCGGGCCTGCCTCTTGGAGCTTCGGACCGGAACCGGCCTTGGTGGGGGTTATCAGTATGGCCGCCTCTCTTCGGTCGATCGGACAAAAATCAGCAGGCAGACATTCACGGAGCTGAAGGATCGCGTAGTCGATCGTGGACTGTACGATCTGCCATTAAGCCTTGGCTATTCCGGCGATGTGATCTGCCTTCACCCGTCCGAATACTACATCGAGACCTCGATTGAGAGCCGGAACCGGCTCTCGTATTTTTCGGGCTGTCATTCAGACTACGAACAAGGGTTCGTCGTTGCAGCCCCTCTTCTCGCACTTGCACTTAGCAAGTTTCCTAATGAGCTAGCGAAGATCAGTCAGAATGACGAAGGACGGGTCGCCGCGCTCATGGCTGCACAACTACCCACTCAAGAAGGAGCACCCGATGCCCTGGACCCGTGACGATATGGCCGCGAAGGCGGCGAATGAGCTGGAAGACGGCTTCTATGTGAACCTTGGCATCGGTATTCCGACGCTGGTGGCGAACTTCATTCCTGACGGGATGGAGGTAACGCTGCAGTCGGAGAACGGGATGCTCGGTATGGGTCCTTTCCCGACCGAGGATGAGGTTGACGCTGACCTCATCAATGCCGGCAAGCAGACGATCACGGAGTTGGGCAAAACGAGCTTCTTCTCGTCCGCTGACTCATTCGCAATGATCCGTGGGGGTCATATTGACCTCTCCATCCTCGGCGCGATGGAGGTCAGCCAGGGCGGCGATCTCGCCAACTGGATGATCCCGGGCAAGATGGTGAAGGGGATGGGCGGCGCGATGGACCTCGTCGCTGGCGTGAAGCGCGTCGTCGTCCTGATGGATCACATGTCGAAGGCGGGTGACGCGAAGCTTCTGAAGGAGTGCTCGCTGCCACTAACGGGTGTGGCTTGTGTCGACCGGGTGATCTCGAGCCATGCGGTCTTCGATGTCGACAAGACGGCCAAGCGCCTGAAGCTTGTCGAGATGGCCCCGGAGGTCACGCTGGATGAGCTCCGCGCAAGCACCGAGGCCGATTTCGACGCCTGACCTCTCAAGACCGGGCGCCGGAGGAAGCCCTAGAGGCGGCTTCCGGTGCTGCGGACTTCACCGTCGCCGCCGCCGAGGCGTCTGGCGCGGGCGTAGGCTGCTGCTTCTTCCATCGTGATGGTTTTGTCGTCGTTGGCGTCAACCGCGTCGAAGACGGCAGACTTGCCGGTGAACTCTTCCATGGTGACCTTGCCGTCGGCGTTGGTGTCCATGTCGGCGAACGAGACGCCACCGATCGACGGGCCGGTCGAGGCGCATGCGCCAAGGGCGAGGACGGGAAGAATGAGAAGTTTGCGCATTGGGTGCTCCAACGTTGCGGAAGTCCCGCAGCAGGCGTCCCGGCCCATGCACGGAGGCTTCCCGTTTTTTCGAAAACGTCGGCCTGCCCCGAAGTCCCACTAATCAGAAACCGACCCACCGAAGCTGCAGGATCAATCGCCTGCTGTCGATGGTTTTAAGGTCACATTCGCTGCGGTTTGCGACGGAATTCTCAGATCGAGGCACAAAAAAGCCCGGCGCTGAGGCCGGGCTCTTTGGGCTATCAGCGCTGACTCTACCAACGCGCGAACCGCGGCAGGATGACTGCCGCGGCAAGGGTGGTGAGGGCGATGGCGCCGCCATACCAGAGGGCGACGAAACCGATGTTCATGAAGGGGCACTGGAGGCCGTAGATGAAGGCGCCCCAGCTGCCTGCCGCCACGCCGATGAAGGCGGCTGTGGCGTTGGGCTGCGTCGGTGCTGCGCCACGCATGAAGAAGGTCAGGGCAATGAACATCGGCAGGCTGAAGCTCACCGAGCTGACAAGGCAGCGAAGGCCGCTGGAAGGCGCGAGGATGTTCACTGCACCGCCGCCGAAGTTCCTGTCGAGGAAGGCGATGGCGAAGAGGACCATGAGCCCGCCGACACCATAGGCGATGTTGCGCTGGCGCGGAGTCGTCGGATCAAAGCTCCTGAACGCGAGCGCTGCGAAGCCAAGGGTCAGGCCTGCGAAGAAGACTGCCTTGGCCGCCGCCATCGAAAGGTTGTGGGTGAAGACCGCCGCGGTGTTCGTGCCGATGAGGGCAAGGGTGCCCGCGAGCTGCAGGAACAGGATGCCGCCGAGAATAAGCATCTCGCGGCGGGGCTTGCGGCGGGTGACCGGAGCCATGCTCTCGGTCAGGCTGTCGATCAGGGACATGCTGTCAGTCGTCTCACGCATGGGCTTCTTCCAACTTCTTCATCATCCGCTTCATGCCGCGGTGAATTCTCACTTTGACCGAGGAAAGGGACTGGCCCGTCATCTGGGCAATCTCGTCCAAGGCATAACCATCGATTTTTGCAAGGCGGATGGCTTGCGCCTGATTGTCCGGGATGTGGGCGAGGAGCCGCTCGAGCACGATCTTCGACATGACCGCGCTTTCGTGGCCGCTCACCGAGGCCTGGTCTTCATACTCGACCTCTTCGGCGCGGTAGTGCTTGCGCAGCCGGTCGAGCCATTTGTACCGGGCAATCGCCACGAACCACGGCGCGAAGGGCTTCTCCGGGTCGTAGGTGTGGCGCTTGCGGTGCAGGGCCATCAGCGCCTCTTGGGCAATGTCCTCGACCGATTCAGGGGCAACCCTGCGGGCGAGAAAGACCCTGAGCCACGCATCGCACGCGGTCAGGACCTCATTGTAGGCGCGCTTGTCGCCTTCCTGGGCCTTCACCATGAGGGGGCCGAGGTGGCTGAGGTCCGTAACCGGCCTCGATGACGGCTTCTTCCCGTCGATAACGCGTAGGTGCGGTGTGCCGGTCATGTCCCGTGCTCCCGAAGTCTCATAGCCCTATCCGTTGGGGACGAGCCGATGGTTACACCCTAGCTCTCAACGGACGACAAAGCGCGGCTTTTGCGCAGAAACAGGGGCCTCCCGCGCTGCGGCACCATGCTCTGGAACCGGCAGGCGGCCGCGCCCGTTCGTTTCCTAAGAGACAAGGAGGCTTCCATGGTCGATCTGACCCAGACTGAAAACCATCCCGATGCGCAGTTCTACGACATCCTCGACGAGGTCCCGGCAGGCATGCTGCACCTTGAGAACACGCCGCTGCACAGCCAGCCCATGGCCGCAACGCGGGAGCAGGGCACGAACACCCTCTGGTTCTTCGCCAAGACCGACAGTGAGCTTGTTCAGGAGATGCGCAAGGGGAATTCGACCGCGCACTTCGTGGTGGTCGGCAAGAACCACGACTTCCACGCCTGCGTGAACGGCTATATCCGCGAGAACCTCGATACGGCCAAGCGTGACGAATACTGGAACCCGGTCGTCGCGGCCTGGTACGAAGGCGGCAAGGAAGACCCGACCCTCACCCTCCTGCAGATGGACCTCGAGACGGGCAGCATCTGGGGCTCAACCGGCAGCTCGGTGAAGTTCGGCTGGGAGATCGCCAAGGCGAACCTGATGGACGAGAAAACGCCGGACGTCGGTGTCCACCGTACGGTGAAGTTCCGCTAGGAGCTAGCGGCCCCAGCCCTCGAGGGCACCAAGGATCGCGCCGCGGACTTCCTTCAGTCCGCGGCCTTTTTCTGAGCTGGTGGCGAGGACTTCTGGGTGCGCCGCAGGACGTGAGGCGAGGGCTTCTGAAACCTCTGCGACCCGGCGGGCGACGCCGCTTTCCTTGATCTTGTCGATTTTGGTGAGGATCACCTGATAGCTGACGGCGCTTTCGTCGAGGAGAGCCATGCCTTCCTCGTCCACCGGTTTGATGCCGTGGCGGCTGTCGATCAGCACGAAGACCCGGAGGAGATTCGGGCGACCCCTCAGATAGTCGAAGATAAGCTCCGTCCACGCATCGACCTTGGTGCGCGAGGCGCGGGCATAGCCGTAGCCCGGCAGGTCGACGAGCCTGAAGGATCCTCCGATATCGAAGAAGTTGACCTCCTGAGTCCGCCCCGGCGTGTTCGAAGTCCGTGCGAGACCCTTGCGGTTCATCAGCGCATTGAGGATCGAGGACTTGCCGACATTTGACCGCCCCGCGAAGGCGAACTCGCCAAGGTCGGAGGGCGGGAGGCCCGCCATGTCGACCACGCCCTTCATGAAGGTGGCTTCGCCGGAGAAGATCTTGCCGCTAGGTCTGTTCATGACTGGGCCGTTTGGCACCGCAAGCTGGGCCGCGAAAGGGCAGGCGATGAAATTTTCCGAGCTGATGGACGAGAAGCACTTCGCGGATGGCGTTTTCTCGACGGATATCCCTGAAAGCTGGGGGCAGGGACGGACTGCCTATGGCGGGCTGACTGCTGCGCTCTGCGCCCGGGCCGCCGAGATGGCGGTCGGGGAGCTGCCTCCGCTGCGCTCAGTGCAGGTGGCTTTCATTGCGCCTGCCGCTGGATCTGTGACCACCGAGGCACGGCTCCTCCGGCGCGGGAAGTCGACCTCGTTCGTCGAGGCGGAGGTGCGCGGCGAGAAGGGCGCAGCGACGCGCGGGGTCCTCGTCTACGGCGCAGGTCGCGACAGCACCGTGAAGGTCGATGACTACCCCATGCCGGACGTTCAGGGGCCTGACGGTCTTGAGCGTATGGAGATCACGCCGATGCATCCGGCCTTCCTCAGTAACTACGAGATCGCGCCCTGCGGCGGCGGGATGCCGTTTCTTGGGAGCGACAAGGGCGAGATGCAGTGGTGGGCGCGTGCGCAGGATGAGAGCTATTGGGGGTCAGAGGTCGGCGTGCTGGCCATCGGTGACCTGACCCCGCCAGCGGCTGCGCCACTGATGAAGACCTTTGCGCCGGTGAGCTCAGTGAACTGGCATATCGATTTCCTGACGGATGATCTCTCTACGGAGGATGGCTGGTACCTCCTCCACACCAAGGCGCAGTCGGCGGGAGATGGCTGGTCGTCCCAGGACATGGGCGTTTGGGCGAAGGACGGGCGGCCGATCGCGGCGGCACGCCAGACGGTGGTCGTCTTTTCCTAGGCCTCGTAACGGACCTGTTCGCCGAGCGAGGGGCGGTTCACCTCCACGGCGGCGAGCTTTTCGAGGGCGGGCTTTGCCTTCTCGAAAATGAAGAGCGCGAGACGTTCGAGGGTCGGAAGCTCCAGCCCCTCGATATCGTTGAGGTAGCGGTGGTCGAGGAGGGCGTGGATATCGTCCGCTGTCTGCCGCACACGGCTGAAATCGGTGAGCCAACCCTTGGGGCCAAGCTCCTCGCCGCGCAGGATGAGATAGACCTCAAAGCTGTGTCCGTGGACATGGGCATAAGGGTGCTCCTTGTCCTGAACGTTGGCGCCCAGCTGGTGAGCGGCTTCGAAGTGGAAGCGGTAGCGTTGTTCGAACATCTAGAGGATCGCCTCCTTGTCGATGTCGGACATGCGGCAGCCGACGGCCTCGGCATCGTCATAGACGGTGAGCTTACGGGTCTCGATGAGTACGCCGTGGATATTGTCCCGTGTACGGAGGCTTGCGATGATCGCCTCGCACAGGGTCTCCTGCAGGCCGAAATGCTCATCCGCGGTGACCTCAAGGATCGTCTGGCGGAGATTGTCATAGTCCACGACATCTTCGATGCCGTCGCCTTTTCCAACGCGGCTCGCGATCACGGCGAGGTTGAAGCTGACCGCCTGCGGACGGACTTCGTGCTCGAGCACGCCGAGCTTCACATGCTTGCGGAGGTCTTCGAGGAAGACGGCGTAGTATCCGGGGGCGAGGAGGGGCAGTTCCATGGTCTTAGTCTTTGAACAGAACGTCGCGCTCGGCTGACTTCAGATGCTCGCCGCCTGACGCGATCAGGACCTGGCCGGTGATGGCCATGTTCTCAAGCGCGAAGAGCACGGTCTTCGCCACGTCGCGGGGCTGGAGCCTGCGTTCGAGGACGTTCACCGTCGGCGCGAGGCGCTCGAAGGTCTCATCATCCTGACCGGGCGAGGGGAGGTTGTAGCCTGGCGCAACGCCGATGGCGCGGACGCTGGGGGCATAAGCGCGAGCCATCATCATGGTCGCGCCGTGAAGGGCCTGCTTCGAGATCGTGTAGCTGTAATGGTCAGCGTTCAGATTGAAGAGCTTCTGGTCGAGAATGTTGACGATCGCGGAGCCATCGGAGGCCTGATGGGCGAAGGCCTTGGCCAGCATGGCGGGCGCAACCGTGTGGATACGGAAGTTCCTGAGGAGCGCTTCCTCGGTGACGTCCTGACCGGTGTCATGCTCGAAGATCGAGGCGGAGTTGACGAGACCGGTGAGCTTGCCGCCGAGCTTTTCCGTGGCGAGCGCGATCAGCTTCTCGCCTGCGCCTTCCTCGGAGAGGTCGATACCCACGGCAACGCCGCCGGTCTCTTTCGCGAGCTCCTCCGCCGCGTTCGACGAGCTGTTGTAGTGGACCACCGGGGTCCAGCCAGCTTCGGCTGCGGTCAGAACGATCTCACGACCAAGTCGCTTGCCGCCTCCGGTGACGAGGACGGCCTTGGTCATGCCGCGCCCGCCCACAGGCCGGTGTAGAGGATGTAGGCGACGTAGGCTGTGATGCTCAGGAGGCCGATTGTCCTGCCGAAGTCACGGCGCATGAAGATGAGGCCCGTGATCAGCGCAGTCGCGCCAAGCATGACCGGCAGGTCGAGGCGCAACGCCGTTTCGCTGAACGTGCTCGTACCGACATAGCCTGCAGCGGAGCCGACGAAGAGCATGTTGAAGATGTTCGAGCCGATGATCGTGCCCGCCGAAACGCTCGCATCGCGGCGGAGGGCTGCTGCGAGGACTGTCGCGAGCTCGGGCAGGGACGTGCCGAAGGCGACCACCGTGAGGCCGATCACCTCATCGCGGACACCCATGAGGCTGGCGACTTCCGAGCCGTTTGTGACGAGCAGCGTGGCGCCAATGGGAAGGCCGATGAGGCCAAGCGCCGTCAGCGCGATCGTCTGCGGAATGCCTGGTTTCTCAACGAGGATCCCTTCGGCTTCGAGCGCTGCATCCGCGTGACCACTGCGCGCTTCGATGGCCATCAGGCTGAAGTATGCGACCATGCCGAGGGTGAAGACGATCGCTTCAGGCAGGCCGACTTCGCCATTCCAGTAGACCATACCGCAGAAGACAGCGGTCGCGAGAAGCAGGGCCACGGCGTGGCGCTTCAGCTTCGGCACCACCATCGCAATCGGCATGATGCAGGCGGGCAGGCCAAGGACGAGCAGCACGTTGGCGATATTCGAGCCGACGATGTTGCCCATCGCGATGCCTGCGGCATCTCCTGCAACGGCCTGGATCGTCACCACGAGCTCCGGCGCCGAGGTGCCGAAGGCAACCACGGTCAGGCCGATGATGAGCGGCGGGACGTTCGCGAGCTTGGCAAGGCTTGCGGCCCCGCGCACGAGGCATTCACCGGCCGCAAGAAGAACGACCAGCCCGAGGAGCAGGAAGAGAAGGGATGTGAGCATGAGGCGCGGGGGTTAGTCCCAGCGGCCTTTCTCGATCCAGTTGAGGGCGGCAAACACCACGATGAACAGGATGATGACCTGAAGGCTTGGCGCCTTGAAGATGTCGAAGAGCGAGCCACCGGCTGCGAGCATGAGTTCCATGCTGGTCTCCTAGCGTTGGAATTAGCGTTCCTGAATGCGGGCAGATAGCGATGCTGGGGCCCCGCGTCACCCCTAAACCGTTGTGGAGACAGCGGCGGAGGGTCCCGGTTGCGGCCTCGTGAAGGCAGGTCTATTGGGTGCCGTGGTCCCACACTCAGGGATAGCTGACGAGGCCCCGAAAAGCTTATGGCTTACAATTGCCTAGAGATTGATAATGATGACCGCGTGCAGATCATCCGGCTCGCGCGCCCCGAAGCCCTCAATGCCTTCAACAAGGAGTTGATGGACGAGCTGACGGAAGCGCTGAAGGCCGCGGATGCTGATCCGAAGGTCGCTTGCATCGTCCTGACGGGCTCTGAGAAGGCCTTTGCGGCCGGCGCGGACATCAAGGAGATGGCCGACAAGAGCTTCGTCCAGGCCTACACCGAAGACTTCATTACCGCGAACTGGGAAGAGGCGAGCCGGATCAGGACGCCGATCATCGCGGCGGTCGCTGGCTATGCCCTCGGCGGCGGCTGCGAGATGGCGATGATGTGCGATTTCGTGATCGCTGCTGACAACGCCAAGTTCGGCCAGCCCGAGATCACCATCGGCGCTATCCCCGGCGCAGGCGGGACCCAGCGCATGGCGAAATACATCGGCAAGGCAAAGGCCATGGACATGTGCCTGACCGGCCGGATGATGGGCGCTGAAGAAGCCGAACGCTGCGGCCTCGTGGCCCGCGTCGTCCCCAAGGCTGAGCTGATGGACACGGCGCTTGAGGCTGCGAAGAAGATCGCTGGCTTCTCCCGTCCGATCTCCATGATGGTCAAGGAGTGCGTCAACCGCGCCTTCGAAGTGCCGCTCTCTGAGGGCATCCGCTTCGAACGCCGGGTGTTCCACTCGGTCTTTGCAACCGAGGACCAGAAGGAAGGCATGAAAGCCTTCGTGGAAAAACGCGATCCCAACTTCAAAGACGCTTGATTTCCCATCGTTCCCGGACCGGCCTTAAGAGGGCGGACTGACTTTTCGGACTAGATCGGCGGGAATATGGATATTGTCTTTGCAGTCACGCTGATCGGCATTGCCGGGATCGGCGCCCAGTGGGTGGCTTGGCGGATGAACCTGCCGGCCATCGTCCTGATGGCCATCGCAGGGCTCCTGCTTGGCCCTGTCTTCGGTCTTCTCCGTCCCGAAGAGACGTTCGGCGAGGTCTATGGGCCGCTCGTCTCTATGGCCGTGGGCATCATCCTTTTCGAAGGTGGCCTGCAGCTGAAGTTCGATGAGCTCCGCGAGGTCGGGAAGGGCGTTCGGCGCCTTGTCGTCCCCGGCGTTTTCTTCGCGTGGGGCCTCGGGTTCCTCGCGGCGTGGAAGATTGCAGGGCTGAGCGCGCCGACCGCGCTCATCTTCTCAGGCATTATGGTCGTCACCGGACCAACGGTGATCATGCCGCTCCTACGCCAGGCGAAGCTTTCGAGCAGGCCTGCGACGCTCCTGAGGTGGGAAGGCATCGTCAACGACCCGATCGGCGCTCTGTTCGCCGTCTTCGTCTACGAGGTCCTTCACCTCTCGGACCCCGCTCATGGCGGATATGAGCCAGCTACCATTACCGGCAGCCTGATCATTGGCGCGACCCTCGCGACTGTGTTCGGTGTGCTCGCGGGTCTCTTCATCGCGCGCAGCTTCCGCAATGGCTGGGTGCCGGAGTTCCTGAAGACGCCGGTGCTGCTTGCTACCGTGCTCGCCGCCTTCGCGCTTGCCAACGGTTTCCAGGAAGAGGCGGGCCTCCTCGCCGTGACCGCGATGGGCATCACCATCGCGAACGCCAAGCTGCCGAGCATCAATCAGCTTCTCCACTTCAAGGAGAACATCGCGGTGATGTTCGTCTCGGGTGTGTTCGTCATGCTGACGGCCAACCTGACGCCCGATGTCCTCTTCAGCCTGACCTTCGCTGATGCGCTGTTTGTCATCGCGATGCTCTTCGTGGTGCGGCCCGTCGCGGCGATCACCTCGCTCCTCGGCACGAACACCACGTGGAAAGAGCGTCTGCTAATGGGCTGGATCGCTCCGCGCGGGATCGTGGCCGTTGCTGTCTGCGGGCTCTTCGCGGTCAAGATGGTGGATCTCGGCTATGCCGATGCCGAGAAGCTCGTGCCGCTCTCCTTCGCCATGGTCTTCGCCACGGTCCTCGCCCACGGCTTTACCATCGGCCCGCTCGCCAAGCGGCTGGATCTCGCCCAGCGGGGCCGCCCCGGCGTTCTGATCGCCGGTGCGTCGAGCTGGTCGGCGGCGCTCGGTGAGAAGCTCAAGGAAATGAAGTACCCGGTGCTCGTCGTCGATTCGAGCTACCGCTCGCTGCGTCCGGCAAGGAACAGGGGCCTCGAAACCTTCTACGGAGAGATCCTGTCCGAGGTGACCGAGCACCATATCGAGTTCGTCCGCTACAACACGCTGCTCGCTGTCTCGGGCAATGACAGCCACAACGCGCTCGTCTGCATGGACCTCGCGCCGGAGATGGACCGTGCGCGGACCTTCCAGCTGGCCACCGGCAAGAACATCACCATCAGCGATAGCCGCAGGATGGTATCCTACACGCTGCAGGGCCGGGCGCTCCTGTCGAAGCCCTTGGGCCTCGATGAGCTGATGGAGCGGCACTATAATGGCTGGGGTTTCCAAGTGACGCGGATCACGGAGACTTACGACGCCGAAGCGTTTCTCACCGCGATTGGCGACGAAAGCGTGATTGTGGCGGTGGAGCGGGACAAGGAGCTGCTCTTCGTTTCCAACGACAAACCGCTCACGCCGCGCGCCGATGACCGGGTCCTTGCCTACGTGCCGCCATCCGTCCTCGAAGGCCGGAGGAAGCGCGAGGAAGAGGTTCCCGAGGAGATCGAGGAGGCCAAGGAAGAGGCTCTCGAGAAGCTCGACGAGGGGTCAGGGTTAACCACGGCTTAACACTGACTGACCTAGCCCTAACGCTGTTCCGAGAACGGACGGCGAAGGGGCGGCATGAAGCGCGATCCTGACACTGTTGGCGCGACCTCGCTGCGCGACTACGCGCAGGCCTTTCGCGCAGCCAGACGGCTGCGCGAGGCGGAGGAGGATGCCGCCGCCGCCCAGATTGATGCGGAGCAGTCGGGCGCGGCGAAAGCTGCCTTTCTTTCGGGCCTCAATCACGAACTCCGTACACCGCTCAACCATATCACTGGTTTCGCCGGGCTGCTTCGAGAGAACGCCGATGTTCCCCGGGAGAAACGCGAGGAGTATCTCGACAATATTCTCCATTCGGCAGGGCTTCTTCTCAAGCATATCGACTCGATCCTCGAGGCTGCATCCTCGGCCGGGGCCAAGGGTCGTCCGCGGCCGGAGGGCGCCGATCCGCTGCCTATCCTGAAGCGCGTGATCTCCGAGCAGTCCGCAAAGCTCTTTATCGGCAAGGTCCACATCGCTGAGGGCCTGCCGATCTCCACCGTTTCAAGCCGCGATCTCTACACGGCGCTCGGGCGGATTTTTGCAGCGTTCGTTCTCGAAGGCGGTGAGCGCCGGGCGATCGGCCTGGCTGTTGAACCTTCCGAGCACGACGCTTCGCTTCTCACGATCCGGTTCAGGCTGCTTTCCGGCCCCGGGGCGTTGCCGATCCGTGTGCTGAGGTCACTGAAGTCCGATCTGATACGTCATGGTCTGAGGTTCGAGGAAGTGCGCGCAGGCGGCTTCACGGACCTCGTTCTCTCCCTTCCCACCGAACAGATGGAGCGCGCAGCATGAGCCGCGTCGAAACGCGAAGCCTCGCGCCCGAAGCAGAAGGCGCCGCCGAAGCGCGCCCGCTGGGCGTCATTGCATCCGTCGCACCCGGACGCGTGATCGCAGCCCTCTCCGCAAGCTTCGCGCAGGAAGAAGGTGTCACGATCGGAACGCTCCTCAGGATTGACGGTGAGCCTGCTGCAGTGGCCGTGGTCACGGGTATCGAGGCTCCCGCAGCTGACATCGATGCCGAAGCCTTCGACGTGGTGCTCGCAGAAGCGGAGCTCGTTGGCCGGATCGGGGCAGGGGGCCTCGTTGAAAGCCGCATCCATTGCCCAACCGTCGGTGTCCGGACGAGCCGCCTTGATACGGCCGCCGCGCTTGCTGCCCGCGAGGCGGGGCTCAGGCTTGCGGTGCCGATCGGCGAGGCCGACGGGCCGTTCAGCATCGAGGCTGACCGTATCCTTTCCGAAGGCGTGTCAATCGTTGGGCCAGACCTTGCGTCCGCGCGGGCCATGGCGGTCACTGTCCGCTCGCTCCTCAAGCGAGGCTTCCCGGCGAGGCTTGTACTGGTCGATCCGGATAATCTCTTTACCCGGAGCTTTGGCAACGCGGCGAGCATCGTCGATGCCTCGGCAGGTTTCATTGCGCCGGGTCTTCTGACAGCGGATGAGCTGGCGGACTGTCTTGAGGCTGTTGGCGACCCTCTCTCGCGCGAAGACCTGCGGCTGTTGAAGGCGGTGATGCGCGGGCAGGGCGGCACGCTCCGTGACCTGATCGGTGACCTCGAACGCGAGCGAGAGCAAGGCGCCCCTGGCACCGGCGCCGCCTGTGCCTCTGTGGTCCGGCGCCTTCGTGCGGCGCGCGAGGACGCAAGGCTTGCGCCTGTATTTGGCGAGGATGCCGATCATCTGAGCCCGGATGACCTGCTCCAGCGCCTGTTCCGTTTGCCCGATGGCAGCCCGCCCATGGCAGTGTGCCAGCTTGGCGGTTGTGAGGCTGCGCTTCAGCCAGTCCTGACACGGATCATCCTGCGTCTGTCGCGAACTCTTGCAAGATCGACCGAGGGGCGGATCCCCGTCCTGATGGCCGTGCACGGAGCTGACAGGCTGCTGGGTGAGGACGATGACACCGAGCCTAGCGGTTCGTTTGCCGTTCTCTCCGCGGGACGCGAGCCGCTCATCGCAGGCGTCACGCTTTATCACGCCGCGGCGAAGGTCCGAGATGATGCAGTTGCGGCGCAGCTCAAGCAGCTCGACGGTGCGGATCTGCTGGCCTTTGACTGGGAGCTTCCGTGGCCGCAGGCCCTGACGCTGACGCCGCTGCCCGAGAGTGCCCAGCCGCGCCCGCTGACGACGGCTGCAGGTGAGCGGGATGTCCACGCGCTGATCGATGCTGCGCGCAGCGCATTCGCAGCAACGAGCTAGGGTTACTCAGGCTTCGCTTTCATCAGGGCAGCGCGCTCGCAGCTCGCGACCAGCGTGTCGTCCTGATTGAACATCTCATGCAGGAACGTCACGATCCCCTGACCGGGCCGTGATTTCGATGGCCTGACCCCGACGACGGTCGTCCGGCAACGGACGGTATCCCCGTGGAAGAGGGGAGCCGGGAAGCGGACCTTCTCCATCCCGAGATTGGCCACGGTCGTGTTGAGCGTCGTGTCGTTGACGGTCATGCCAACGAGGCAGCCCAGCGAGAAGAGGCTGTTGACCAGCGGCTTGCCGAATTCCGTCGCTGCTGCCTTGTGGTGGTCGATGTGCAGCGGCTGGGGGTTCATGGTCATCAGGCTGAACATGTGGTTGTCAGCCTCGGTCATCGTCCTTGTCCACTCATGGTCGAAGACCTGGCCTTCTTCGAATTCGGAGAACCAAAGTCCGGGCATTACTGACCTTCCGTACGCGGTGTGAGGTTGACCTCAAACATCAGCGGCCAGTTCTTGCCAGTGACGAAGAGGCGTTCGGTTTTTTCTTCATAGGCGATGCCGTTAAGGACATCACCGAGCTTGTCCTTGCGCCGCTCCCGGGGGAACAGGGCCGAAAGGTCCGAGATCTGATCAACCTTGCCGGTCACAGGATCAATGCGGACGATGAAGTCTGTCAGGTAGACATTGGCCCAGACCCGGCCGTTCACATACTCGAGCTCATTGAGGCGGGGGAGGGCTTGACCGCTGATCGTCACGTCGACGCCGCCGATCTCTGCGAAGGTCTCGGGGTCGAGGAACCGCAGGCGCGAGCTGCCGTCTGACATGATCAGCTTCTCGCCGTCATAGGTCAGGCCCCAGCCTTCACCTTCATAGGCGAATGCGCCGACCTGCTGCAAAGTCGTCAGGTCAAAGACGAAACCCTGGCCCGAACGCCATGTCAGGGTGACGAGCTTGTCGCCCACCCGCGCGGTGCCCTCACCGAAGACATCGTCAGGGAGCTTGATCTCCTGGGTCGGCTTACCCGTCACCACACTGAGCTTCCGCAGGCGCGATTGGCCTTCGCGGCCCGTGCTTTCAATCAGCACGCCGTCGGCAAAGAGGAAGCCTTGGGTGAAGGCGTCTGTCTCGTGAGGAAAGCTGCGCACGACCTCGACGTCCATGATCTGGGGCGTCAGGGGCGCTTGAGATTGCGTAGCGAGAAGGAGCGTGGCGAGGAGGCTAATTTTCATGTTTCGCGCGGGTTTCGGTGAGCGGAACATCGACTGTGAACGTCGTTCCCGCAACCCCCCTCGCGATGTCCATCTTGCCATCGATCCCCGCGAGGAGAGCGGAGACGATGGATGCGCCCATGGTGTTACCTTCTGGCCATGTCGAGCCCTCGGGCATGCCGACGCCGTCATCCATGACCTCGAGCCGCATGATCCCGCCGGAAAGCTGGCGCAGTCCCACTTCGACGAGCCCTGCCGTCTTGCCTTGAAAGGCGTGTTGGAAGGCGTTGGTAATGATCTCTGACGCAATGAGCCCAATCCGAGCTGCGGTCTCGACCGGCACGTAGAAGCTCTCCGTCGCAATGTTCAGGCGGATGTTCTCGCGGCTTTCGAGGTGTCCGATGGTCGTCGCGATTCGTGAGATGTAGGCGCCCATCGGCACATCCGCCTCTTCGCCCGTCCGGTTCATCTCCTGATAGAGGAGCTGGAGGGTCTCGATGCGATAGGCGAGAGCCTCATAGTCTATACCGGGATCGCCGCGACCAGCCTTCTGGCTTTGCAGCCGGATCATGGAGACGACCATCTGGAGGTGGTTCTTCACGCGGTGCTGAATTTCGAAAAGCTGGCTTTCAGCGCGGTCGAGGTCGGAAGACCTGTCATCGGCTCGGCGCTGCAGACCGAGGAAGGCGCTCAGATCACCCTGGTCGTCGTAAATCGGCTCGATGATTAGCTCGTTCATGAACTCAGAGCCGTCGGCCCGGACATTGAGAAGCTTGGTCTTGTGGGAGCGGCGCTCCTTGATGGCGTCACCGAGCCGGGCGACAGCGCCGGGGTCGGTCTGCTCGCCCTGAAGGAAGCGGCAATTCCTCCCGATGGCGGAGTCTGCCGAGTAGCCCGTCAGCCGTTCGAAGGCCCGGTTCACGTACACAATCGGATTGTCCTCGCGACGGGGGTTCGTCAGCACGAAAGCGATGGGGAATCGCTCAAAGGCACGGGCCTTCAGCCCGTCCAGTTCCTGTGATTCCACCGATCTCTCTCCAGACGGAATTTATCAAAAAGCAAACTCAGCCTGCCTGCTGAGCCCGTTTTTGGGTTGTAGCCCAAAGAGTTCCGTCAGATCAGATTTCGTTCCGTCGCTGCGACGATCTGTCACCTAAGCGGTTGGCAGCGCTCGGCAAGCCATTCCGCGTCTTCTTTCGGGAGCTGGCTCGAAATCTTCGCCTTCACCTCGGCGTGGTAGTCATCGACCCAGCGGATTTCTTCCTCGGTGAGCATGTCAGGGTTGATGAGTTCGCGCTCGAGAGGGGCAAGGGTGAGGTTCTCGAAGGCTATCATCGGGCGTTCGCCGCCGTCGATGGGCGTGGCCTCGGTGACGACGATGAGGTTCTCGATGCGGATGCCGTAGTTCTCGGCCTTGTAGTAGCCGGGCTCGTTCGAGCAGATCATCCCGGGCACGAGAGGCTGGGCAATGGCGTGCTTGGAGATCTTCTGCGGCCCTTCGTGGACTGAAAGGAAGCTGCCGACGCCGTGGCCCGTGCCGTGGTCATAGTCAAAGCCTGCCTTCCAGAGGGGGAGCCTTGCGAGGCAGTCGAGGGCGTGGCCTGACGTCCCCTTAGGGAAGCGGGCGAGGGCGAGGCCGATGTGCCCCTTGAGGACGAGGGTGTAGCGCTCGCGCATCTCTCGGGTCGGTGCGCCAACGGCGACAACGCGGGTGATGTCGGTGGTGCCGTCCTCATACTGACCACCTGAGTCGACGAGATAGAGCTCACCCGGCTGGAGCTTGCGGTCGGTCTCGGTGGAGACGCGATAGTGGGCCATCGCGCCGTGGGGGCCTGACCCGGTGATGGTGTCGAAGCTGATATCCTTGAGGACGCCGGTTTCGCGACGGAAGTTCTCGAGCTTCTCCGCCGTGTTTATCTCGGAGATATCGCCGCTGTCCGCCTCATCGTGGAGCCAGTGGAGGAAGCGGGTGACGGCTGCTCCGTCGCGGATATGGGCTCGGCGGGAGCCTTCGATCTCGGTCTCATTCTTGATGGCTCGGGGGAGGGAGACGGGGTCTTCGCCCTTGACGACATGGCCGCCAGCTTCGGTCACGACACTGATGAAGTGGACGGGGGTGAGGCCTCGGTCGATGAGGACGCTCTTGCCTTCCTTGCCGAGGGCCGTGAGCCGTTCGTCCACGGCGGTTTCGTCAAACAGCATGACATGCTCGCCGAGATGGGCGCGGAGCTCGGCTGTGACTTTGCGCGGATCAAGGAAGAGCTCGCCTGTGCCATCGGCGTGGATGATGCCGCGGCCAAGGGGCAGGGGTGCTGCGTGCACGTCACCGCCGCGCACATTGAAGAGCCATGCGATGGAGGAGGGGGAGGTGAGGAGCGCAGCGTCTGCGCCGGCCTCGCGGACGTCTTCGCCGATGCGCTTGAGTTTGGCGGCGTGGTCTTCGCCTGCAAATTTCAGCGGGTGAGCATAAACCTCCGCCGTCGGAGCATCGGGGCGGCCATGCCAGGCTTCGTCGATGGGGTTAGGGCTGACAGCCTTGAGGGTGAAGCCCTTCTTCTTCGCGACCTTCTCAAAGCCTTCGAGCGCCGAGAGAGAGAAGAGGAGCGGATCGTAGCCGATGGTCGAGCCGGGCTCGGCATTCTCGCGCAGCCATTCTTCTGGCGTCACGTCATGGGTCATCAGGAGCTCGAAATGATCCGCATCCACCTGCTGGGGGAGCTGGATTGCGTAGCGGCCGTCGGAGAAGGCTGCGGCCTTCTTGGTGAGGACGATGGCCGACCCTGCGGACCCTGAGAAGCCCGTGAGCCACATCAGCCGCTCGGTGTGATCGGGCAGGTACTCGTTGAGATATTCGTCCTCATGCGGAACGATCAGGCCGTCGAGGTCGCGCGCTTCCAGCTTCTCCCTCAGGAGGGGCAGGTGGCGCGACGCGAAGGTGCGGTCGGAAACGGGTTCGAACGTCTGGAACATCTTGAGGCCTCCGTCAGCCGTAGATGCGCTCCGGAAGCCATGTGGCCAGCTCCGGCAGGAGCGCGAGAAGAATAAGCATGGCGATCTGGATACCGACAAAGGGCAAGGCCCCTCGGTAGATCGCCCCTGTCGGAACCTCCGGCGGTGCCACGCCGCGCAGGTAGAAAAGCGCGAAGCCGAATGGCGGCGTCAGGAAGCTCGTCTGCAGGTTCACAGCCATCAGCACGCCCAGCCAGACCGGATCAACCCCTGCCATGAGAAGCGGCGGTGCGACCAAGGGCACGACGACCAGCGTGATCTCGATGAAGTCGAGGAAGAAGCCGAGGAGGAACATCACCACCATGACCATGATGAGCGCACCGAAGGTTCCGCCGGGCGCCGACTCCAGGGCATGGGCGACGGTCTCGTCACCGCCGAGGCCCCGGAAGACGAGACTGAAGAGCGCCGCGCCGATGAGGATGGTGAAGACCATCGAGGTGACCTTCGTCGTCTGGCTGAGCATCGGCCAGAGGAGGGCACGGCCGACGGCAACGATGCTGCCGAGGAGGCCAGCGCCCAGGACGCCGGTGGCGATCATGGCGAGGACGATGCCAAAGCTGTCCGCAGCGCTCGCCTCGCGCCCGAGCCTCAGGTCGAACTGGGTGACGAGGAGGCCGAGGACGATAGCCGAGGCGATGCCTGCAATGGCGAGGTAGCGAAGAGGGCCCTGAACCACGTCGCGCTTGCTGCCTGCGATGAGGAACGCGCCCGCTGCGCCGATGGCGGACGCTTCGGTGGCCGTGGCAACGCCTGTGAGGATCGAGCCGAGGACGGCGATGATGAGAAGGATCGGCGCGGGCAAGGTTTTCGCCGCAGCGATGGCGCCTTCTTTGAAGGTGAAGCGGTCCTCTGCGGGAACGGCTGGGGACGCCTTCGGGTTCAGGATCGCGGTGGCCGTGAGGTAGAGAAGGTAGAGGCCGACGAGGACGAAGCCCGGCACGAGCGCGCCTGCAAAAAGGTCGCCTACGGACACAGGCTCGGGCGAGAAGATGCCCTGGCTGATCTGTGCCTCCTGATAGGCGTTCGACATGACGTCGCCGAGGAGGATGAGGACGATCGAGGGCGGGATGACCTGACCCAGAGTCCCTGCCGCTGCGATCGTGCCTGAGGAGAGCGCGGGCGAGTAGCCGCGTCTGAGCATCGTCGGTAGGCTGAGAAGGCCCATCGTGACGACCGTCGCGCCCACGATGCCGGTGGAGGCTGCCAGCAGCGCACCGACGAGCATGACCCCGATGCCGAGCCCGCCGGGCAGGGGGCCGAAGAGACGTGCGGTCGTCTCGAGCAGTTCCTCGGCCACCTTCGCCCGCTCGAGGATCACGCCCATCAGGACGAACAGCGGCACAGCGAGGAGCACCTGGTTCTTGATGATCCCGAAGATCCGTATGGGGAAGGGCTCGGTGATGAAGGTGGGGTCGAGAACCCCCATCGCGAGGCCGATCAGCGCGAAGACCAACGCCGTGCCTGCCAGCGTGAACGCCGCCGGGAAGCCTGCCAGAAGACATGCGCACAGGACCACGACCATGGCGATGTCGAGCCACGTGGCGCAGGCGCAGAAGCAGAGGATCGCCTGGTCAAGCATCGCGCGCGCCCTTCAGGAGGCGGATGATCCTGACCTCTCCTGCGAAGAGGAGGAGGACAGCGAAGGCGGGGATCATGGATTTGAGGAGGAAGACGGCGTGGATGCCTGAAGCTTCCTGGCTGCGTTCCATCTGCGCCCAGCTGGTGCCGACATAGTTCCAGCTGACATAGATGATCAGCATGGAGATCGGCAGGACAAAGAGCGTGGTGCCAAGAAGGTCGACGATCCGCGCGCGGGCCTCGCTCATCTTGGCGTAGAAGATGTCGACACGGACGTGCCCCTCGGTCAGGAGGAGCCATCCGCTCGACAGGAGGAACATCGCGCCGAAGAGGTAGAGGGTCGATTCCTGAAGCCAAATGAGACTGATCGAGAAAACGCTCCTCAAGATCACCACGGCGAACTGGACGAGAAAGAGCGGCAGGCAGGCGGCTGCGCCGATGACGAAGCCGAGCTTGACGATCCGTGTGAGGACGTCTTCCACCGCTGGGACGCGCAGGGCTGCTAGAAGAGGCAGGAGCAGCAGGATGAGGGCTGCGATCTTCACGCTCATCCCGCGAAACGCTCCGCCGCGATGGCTGCTGTCGCAAGGCCATTGTTCAGCGCGTGGACGAGGAAGACGGCCCAGAAGGCCTTGCCTGACGACGCCTCGCGCTGACCGACCCAGATGATGGCGAGGACGAAGAAGATCCATGCCGGGCCGAATGCCCACGCAAAGGCAAATGCTCCGTGGGCGGCGGCCCAGAAGATCACCTGCACGATGACCTGTCCGCGGACTCCGAGGCCGACAAGGCGGCTGAGCCAGAAGACGAGACCCATGATGAGCGTTTCGACTAGCGGTGCGAAGAGCACGATGCTGACGGCGTCGACCCAGAAGGGCATCTCGCCGGAGATGAGCGCGTCCTCAACGGCTTGGAATGCCTCGGGCGGAAGGACCATCTGGAGAAGGTTGACGATGATCAGGGCAGGGATCGTCGCGGTGAGCCAGCCGAGGCCCACCACCACGGGGAATGACGTCTTGGGATCGCTGAGCTTGGAAAACGGGAACATGGCTCAGCCTCCGATCAGGCGCTGGCGCAGGTCGATATAGGCTGCGTCGGTGATCGCCGTGAGCTTCATCGTGTCCCTGAGGGTCGCCATGTAGCTGTCATGGATCTCCCGCGCGATGGGCGACGAGTCCGCGATTTCCTCGAGAACCTCTGTCGTCTTCTCTGCGAGGAGCGCCATCACGTCTTCGGGCATCGGCGTCAGCTCAGCGCCATGTTCTTCGGTCAGGACACGGAGGGCATCGGCGTTCCTGATGACATACGTACCGATCAGCTCATGGTTCGCTGAGCGCGCTGCGGCGTTGAAGATCGCCTGCTCCTGAGCCGAGAAGCTGTTCCAGAGGTCGAGGTTCATCCCCATCGAGAGCTGGGCGTTCGGCTCGTGGAACCCTGGCCACATGTAGTACTTGGCCTCGCGGTAGAAGCCCATGGCAAGATCGTTCCAGGGGCCTACCCATTCGGTGGCGCTGATCGCGCCGGACTGGAGCGACTGGTAAAGCTCCGAACCCGGAAGAAGAACAGGCGAGGCACCTGCGCGGCGCATCACTTCGCCGCCAATGCCGGGCATACGAATCTTAAGGCCCCTCAGGCCATCAACGTCCGTCAGCTCATTCTTGAACCAGCCGCCAAGCTGGTGGCCTGTGTTGCCCGCCGCGAACGGCTTGATGCCGAAGGGCGCGGCGAGACGGTCCCAGAGCTCCTGCCCGCCGCCTGCTTCAAGCCAGCCGATCTGCTCGGTCACCGTCATGCCGAAGGGGACGGCGGTGAAATAGGGATAGGCCCGGGACTTCGACGTCCAGTAATAGTCCGCACCGTGATAAAGATCAGCAGCACCCGAAGCGACAGCGTCAAAGCTGTCGAACGCGCCGACGAGCTCGCCCGCTGCGAAGACTTCGATCTGGATCGCGCCGCCAGACAGCATGCCGACAAAAGCTGCCGTGCGCTCGGCGGAGTCCCCGAGGCCCGGGAAATCCTTGGGCCAGGTGGTCACCATCTTGAGGCGCCGCGGCTCGATCCCCGCCGCTGCCTGCGCGGGCGCGACGGCTGCGCAGCGCTCAGCGCAGTCGCAGGCGGCCAGCGCCAGAGGAGCGGCGAGGGCCGCTGTCTTCAAAAATCCGCGGCGTGCCTTGTCAGCCATTCTGCCCCTGATGTCCGGTGTTTCCCTGAGCGCCGCACATTGGAGGGGTGCGGGGCATGCGTCCAGAGCGGTGTTTTGGCCAATAGGCGCGCGGGAGCTGGTCAGGCTATCCTCTCTCCATGAACCGCCGTGAGCTTGAGAACCGTTGGCTGCGTTTGACGAGGGAGGAGATGCCGTCCGTCGCGAGGTCGCGCGGCTGGCCCGTGGTGTTCGACCACTGCTTCCAGCGCATCCTCCTCGACAATGCGGCCGGTCAGGTGTGGTACGAGGTGATCGAGCGCCGGCCTGCCTATCGGCACGCAGAGGAGAGCCTTCTTACGGAGGCGATCGCCCTCGGAGAGGCGGCCCTTCGCGGAGAGGCCGATCTTGCGGAAATGAACCGCGAAAGCCTGCGCCTGCGCGGCAAGCTCTAGCGCTTGTCCTTGCCGGGGAAGAGCATCGTCGTCGCCCTGACCCGGCGGTCGGCGAAGACGGCCATGGCAATCTTCGAGGCAACCTCACGGAACTGGGTCGTACCCACCGAACGCTTGGCAGCCTTGCGGACCGCGAGGATGCGGAACGGGTAGCCTGCGAGGATGAACAGCGCCGTGAAGAGGCGCGAGACGGGGTTCTTCTGACGGGCGCTCTGGCGCGCTGCGAGGCGAGCCTGCTCCCGGATATAGCGGAAGACCTCGCGGCGGTCCGAAGGCGTCGAGATTGAAACGCGGGCTTCGGTGGCGAGGGCAATCTTGTGCCCGCGGCCTTCGACAGCGCTGACCAGACGGCCATTGCGGACAGCAAAGCCAAGCTTCTCGCCGATTTCGTTCAGGGCTGAGCGGCGGAAGACCATTGTGTCGAAGCCGCGCGAGCGGCCCTTCTGGCGCTCCGCTTCGTCCATGAAGAAGGCGACCCTTGCCCATGTGCTGAGCGGGTCGGCATTGGCTGCGCGCACGGTGACGGCGCCTGCACTGGGCATCTCTTCGAAGGCGCGGACGCATTCGAGGGCCCAGTCATCGGCAGGCTCGGTGCCTGCGCTCAGGAAGGCGACGAAATCGCACTCTGCCGAGGAAACGGCCTCTTCGAGGACCTGGTCCATGGCGTCGGGATCAGCCGGCAGCGCCCGGAGCCTGACGGCGCCATTGCCTGCGGCGACGTTGATCGCTTCGAGGGTGCGCCTGCGGCCTCGATCATTGTCGCTGGGAACCAGGAAGCAGAGGATGCCTCCGTTCTCAGCCGATGCTGGACGCATGGAAGCTGGCTCGAGCTTGGGCGCAACGGTCTCGCGCTCGGTCGGCGGCGTGGAGGCTTCAGGCGTGTGGACAGGGGCAGGGTCCGGAGCACGACGCTCGGACTGCTCCGAGGCGGCCATGCTTCCGGCGGCGAACGCGGCAGCGAACGGGTCATAAGCCTGCGGCTCTGCGTCCGCGGGTTCTGGTGCGGCGCGCCGCTCTTCACCACCGGACATGGCAGCGTCGAGGGGATTGGCCGGGACCTCAGCAGGCTTTGGCTCTGGCGTCGGCTCGGGCTTGGCAGCGACAGGCGCAGGGGCCGGCGGCGCTGGCGGAGGGGTGGGCTCAGGGTCACCCATACCGATCTTGTCGGCCAGCATGTCCAGCGGCGAGCGGTCAGCGTCTTCAAGGACCGGCGGCAGCTCTTCCTCGACGGCCGGTGCGGGCTCGTCGTTCTTGCGGTCCTTGACGCGGATGGAGCCATCCTCGCCGAAAAGACCTGAGAGGCCGTGGTCCTTGGTCATGGGTCTAGTTCCCCGTTCGGAAGTGCATAACGTCCCCGTCCCTGACGACGTATTCCTTCCCTTCGATGCGCTGTTTACCAGCGTCCTTGGCCGCGTTTTCACCACCAAGACTGACATAGTCTTCGTAGGAAATTGTCTCGGCCCTAATGAATTTTTTCTCGAAATCCGTGTGGATCACGCCTGCTGCCTCAGGGGCCAATGCCCCTTTCCTTATAGTCCAGGCACGTGCCTCCTTGGGACCCGCGGTAAAGTAAGTGTGAAGTCCAAGGAGGTCATAACCTGCTGAAATCAGGCGGTTGAGGCCAGGTTCCTCCAGCCCGATCTCGGCCAGGAACTCTTGCGCCTCCTCGTCTTCGAGGGTCGCAAGTTCCGCTTCGATGCGCGCTGAAATCATGACCGCCTTTGCGTTCTGCTTCTCGGCTTCTTGAAAGACCTTACTTGAATATTCGTTTCCTTCGGCCGCCGAGCCCTCATCGACGTTGGCTACGAACAGGATCGGCTTGGTCGTGAGGAGCTGGAGACCTTTCCAGGCCTTGGCCTCGTCAGCGGAAACTTCGGCGTTGCGGGCCGGCTTGCCATCGCGCAGCTGCTCCAGCGCGCGGTCGACCAGCACAATGGTCGCCTTGGCTTCCTTGTCCTGGCCCTTGGCCTTCTTCTCGAGGTTCACCCGGCGTTTCTCGAGGCTTTCGAGGTCAGCGAGCATCAGCTCGGTCTCGACGGTCTCATAGTCGGCAATCGGGTCGATCCGGCCCTCGACATGGGTGATGTCGTCATCCTCGAAGCATCGCAGGACGTAGGCGACAGCGTCGACCTCGCGGATGTTAGCGAGGAACTGGTTGCCAAGGCCTTCGCCCTGGCTGGCGCCTTTCACGAGACCAGCAATGTCCACGAACTGAAGGCGCGAGGGGATGATCTCCGCCGACCCTGCGATCTCCGCCAGCTTCTGCAGCCGCGCCTCGGGCACAGCCACATCGCCGACATTCGGCTCGATCGTGCAGAAAGGATAGTTCGCAGCCTGCGCAGCTGCGGTCTTCGTCAAAGCATTGAAAAGCGTCGACTTCCCGACATTCGGGAGGCCAACGATGCCGCATTTGAAACCCATGATCGCCTTCTTGTTTTCGTTCCCAAAGCTATGACCCCGCCCATGCTGCGGTGCAAGAGGCGGGGTCCGTCAGGTGGAAGCTGCAGAACGAAGTTCCGTTTGTCCTGCGAGTTCGGCAGGCAGGACACTCAAGTCGCGTAGCGTGATAACTGGACTGCCCATGATCGCCAAAATCCCCGAGTTCGAAAACGTGTGGGGTATCCATATGCCCACCGAATGCGGTCGGCAGGCCCTTGACGAAGGGTTTGTCTCGCTGGGCTGGACGGAGCTCGGTGATCCGGCCAGGATCGAGCCGACCCGCGACGCTATGAAGGCGGCGATGGAGACCCATTATCCCGACGCAAAGCCCGGGGCCCAACGGCTCTGGGCGGGCATCGTCCACAGGTTCCTGCATGTGCTCAAGATAGGCGACGGAATCGTCTATCCGTCGAAGCACGACCGGATGCTCAATCTTGGCGTAATCGATAGTTCCTATACGTATCATCCGCAGGCGCCGATCGAGCAGCTCGAGATAAGGCGCAGGGTCAGGTGGCTCGGCGCGCTGGAACGGACGGCCTTCCCTCAGACGACCCTCAATGAAGTCGGGTCCGCCCTGACCCTCTTCCAGGTGGCGAACAACACCGACGCGCTTCTCGAGACATTCCGTGGGACGAGCGAAGACGTCGCTCCGCCCGAAGAGGAGGACGTCGAGCTCATCTCCGAAAGCGTGGTCGAGGGGACGGACGATTATGTCCTCAAGAAGCTGAAGACGGCCTTCAATCCACAGGAGTTCGAGCAGGTTTGTGCCCATTTGCTCGAGGCCATGGGGTATCATGCTCGCGCAACAAAATACTCCCACGATGGCGGCGTTGACGTTATCGCACACAAAGACGAACTCGGTTTCGAGCCGCCCATCATCAAGGTCCAGTGCAAGCAGACATTTTCAACCATCGGGCGGCCTGACGTCCAGAAACTGGACGGCGCGATCGCCGCGAGCGAATTCGGTTTATTCATTACTTTGGGACATTACTCTTCCGAAGCATCCGTGTACGAACAGATGAAGCCGAACATTCGCTTGATCGACGGTCGAGGTCTGACGCAAATGATTTACGAGCATTATTCGCGCCTTCCATCGTCTGTACACCGTGCAATTCCGCTGAGAACTATTCTCCTTCCCGCGCCGGGCTAAGAAGCCATTCGTTTGCTTTAGTCCGCCAGGAAATGCGCTGCCCAGAGGAGGGGGGCGTTCCAGTTGATGGTGACTTCATTGAGGGCGTAGGCGTCTGCGTCGTCGCGGTAGCAGGCCATGGGCGCGCAGGTTGCGTTGATGGACTGGGCGACGCTGTCGGCGGGGTTTTCCTTGTTGGGGCCGCCTGCGAGGACGCCAGGCGGCGGAGGCGGGAAGCTGGGGTCCACGGCCTCCGCCCAGTAGCGGTGATGCGGCGCGCGCATCGGGTTTTCTCCGTACCCTGACACGTAGGACTGGCCGAGCGGGTTCCTGCCGAGGAGGTAGTCCATGACGGCGATGACCCCGTCGTGGTAGCGGTCCTCGCCGGTGAGGTCATGGGCCGTCCCGATGACGATGGCGCGGTAGAGCATGTCGCTGTTCGAGCCCCAGCCATAGGTCCGGTCGAAAGGCACGTGGAAGCCTTCGCCCGAGATCTCCGCCAGGAAGCCATCAGCAGACGCTGTAACCGCATCGACGGCTGCCTGGCGGTCTGACGCGCTGAGCGATGAGGTCTGCGGAGCAGTCGCAAGAGCAATGGTGCCGGGCGTCGAAAGCTCAGGCCAGTTGAACCCGCCTGCCGCGAGGTAGCGGCTCGATGCTTTCGCGTCGTCGAGGTAGGCCTGATCGTCCGTAGCGAGATAAAGCTCGACGGCGGCAAAATAGAACTCATCGGCGAGGTTCTGGTCGCCATAGTCGCCGCCGCCACCATCGGTCACCGTGTAGGCGAGGGCGTCGGGGACGCGCTCGGCCGCTGCGTAGGCTTTTTCGGCGGCCGCGAGGCAAGTGTCCGCATACGCATTGTCGATGCTGCGGAAGAGGCGCGCGCACTGGGCTGCTGTCCCTGCGAGGTTCAGCGTGGCTGCCGTTGAGGGGTAGGACAGGTAGCGCGTGGCGTTGTTGTCGTGGGGTGCGAGGGGGAAGGCTGCCCAGCGCTCGTCGTGGAACTTGTGGTGAACCATCCCTGAGGCATCGACGGACGTGAAGGTCAGGCTATCACGGTTCCCGTACTGATCACCCAGCGGCAGGTTCAGTGTCGTGCCGTCAGGGACCTGCATCGCCAGCATGAAGTCCATGTTCCACCTAACCTCATCTAGGAGGTCAGGCTGACCGTTGGCGCCTTCGGGGATCGACAGGCCGCCATCGGCAAATGTGCTGCCTGCCGTGGTTCCCTCGGTACGCTGATAGGCATTCATCAGGGTCCAGACGGAGACGCCGCTGTTGACCACATATTTGCCGTGGTCGCCTGCGTCATACCAACCCTTGCTGACATCGAGGGTATAGGGGCAGCCTCCCCATGTGTTGCCGCGGACATCGTCCGGCCCGAAGCAGGTCCCGCTGTCTGGGTCATGGGCCGTCGGGCGCGAGAGAGCTGCGCCCACATACTGCGCTTCGATCGGCGTGCTGACCCGCTGGTGGTAGAAGAAAGCTGCGCTGTCCGTGCGCAGAGCATCGTAGACGTCCGCATCGATATCGAAGGGCTCGCTATCCACGCCGTCGACCCTCAGGACGTAGCCCATGCCTGCGGTGGCGAAGGCGGAGAAGTCGATCTTCTGCACGGTCTCGCCAGACGCATCATCGGCGCCGAAGGTCGTCGTGGTGCCGTCCGCGACGACGCTTCCCGAAGCGTTGAGCAGATCCCATTCGAGGGCGGATGTCGCATCGGTGACGACGGTCGCGCCTTTTGCGCCGTTGGTCAGGTACCCGTGCTGGTTCGCGAAGACCGCGGAGACAGTGACTGCCGTCGGAGGAGGCGGTGTGCCGCCGCCGGGATTTGGCGCAGGTGGCGTACTGTTGCCGCCTCCGCCGCTGCTGCAGGCGGTGAGCGCCGTGAAGCCGAGAAGGGCTGCCGCTCCTGCGGCGGTGTGAAGGCGAAGCATCTCTCTCCCTTTCCGCAGGGCATTCTGGCGGACCCTGTCAACGTTGTCGGGCTGAGTATCATCGCAAGGGGTGAGAGGAATCAAGGAAAAATGCGAGCGGTAACATTCCTATCGCCTCACGTGGCGATGCGTGCTGCCGTATCCGCTACGGTTACTCCCCCGGCGGGATTTCGCGGGCGAGCATCCAGTGCAGCTGATCCTGCACCCGGGTGCGCCATGCGGCTTCGTTATGCTCGGCGCCGGGATATTCGCGCAGGTAGTAGTCCTCACCGAACGCGTAGCCCTGCGCCTCGAAATGCTCGCGGAGCTTGCCGTGCTCGGGCGGGTAGAGGGCGTCGAGGGTCGCGGTGCCCCAGTCGAAGAACATCCGCGCGCCGTCGGGGATCAGGAGGCCGCCTGCTTCGATATCGCGGAGGTAGTAGGGGGTCTCATCCGCTTCGCTCGGGTCCTGGCCCTGGAACTGGGCGATCACCGCTTCGGAGAAGGGCAGGTGGCTCGAGACGCAGCCGCAGGCGCTGAACGTCTCAGCGTGCTCCATGACGAGATACATCGCGTAGAGGCCGCCCATGGAGCTGCCCATGGCGAAGGTGTTGTCCCTGTCGGTCAGGGTGCGGAACTCTTGATCGACTCGGGGCTTGAGCTCGTCTTTTACGAACTGGGCGAGCTTGGAGGCGTCGTGCCAGGGGCTGTACTCCTGACCGCGCATATCGGTGGACCAGTGCGCAACCACGATGGCAGGCGGGAACGCGCCGCTTTCCATGCCGCGCATCATCGCCTCATCAATGCCCCAGTCGGTGCCCGTGTTGGCGATGCGCGGATCGAAGAGATTCTGGCCATCGGTCATGTAAATGACGGGGTAGCGGACGCCTTCGTTCTCCGCTTCAGCATAGCCCGGCGGCAGCCAGACCGAGACATTCCGAGTGCGGTCGAGGAATTCGCTTTCGACATCGCGCCAGTAGATCAGCGTGCCGAGGATGCCTGCGTCCTGCCATGTGTCGAGGAGGGTCTCGGGATCGGCTTTGAAGCCTTCAATCTCGTGGGTGACGGAGAGGCCGTCGCTGGCTGTCAGGATCGCATTTTCGAGCGGAAGACCTGCGCCATCCACAGCCTCGCGAGCCCAGCTTCCGAGGGTGAATTTGTATTCGAGGTCAAAGCCTTCAGTGAGGAGGAGCTGCGCGACCCTGCGGTTAGGCGCACCGCCCTCTGGCGTCATCGGCGAGGCGTCGGGCGACCATCCGTTGCGGTTGGTGGCGAGGTAGACATCGCCTGTCCCCTCAGGGACCACGGCGATGATCGTGACGTCAGCGAAGGCCTCGGGCACCGGTTCGTCCGGGGACGTCATTGTGTCTCCACAGGCTGGCAGCACGAACAGGATGAGGGCGGCGATCAGCTTGCGGAACATGGGTCAGTCCTTTTTTCCGATAAGGCCCTTGAGGGCGTCGAAGGCGGAGGGAGTTTTCTCCGGCGGAGGAGGCGCCTGCGGCTTCGGCTTGGCCTCGGCGCGGGGGGCTTTCTTCTCGGCCTTGGGCGGCTGGAACACAGCTGATACAAAGCGCTGTGTGTTTTCATCTGTCAGCGGAAGAAGGTGCTTCGCAGCAGGACCCATGCGGTAAAGCATCTCGCCGAACCAGCCGTCGCGCTCTTCCTTCGCAAAGTCCTTGAGCACGTGGTGGGTCACGGCGTCCTTGTGGCCGGGGTGACCGACGCCGATGCGGCACCGCCAGACATCCGGCGACAGATGCGCCGCGATAGACTTGAGGCCATTGTTGCCTGCGAGGCCGCCGCCCTTCTTGATACGGAG
Source organism: Parvularcula mediterranea (assembly GCF_013085255.1). Taxonomy (GTDB): domain Bacteria; phylum Pseudomonadota; class Alphaproteobacteria; order Caulobacterales; family Parvularculaceae; genus Parvularcula; species Parvularcula mediterranea. The sequence goes on along the minus strand of NZ_JABFCX010000002.1, from coordinate 488,452 downwards.
CTTTCCGGGTGCAAGGTCGATCTCGTCGTGGAAGACGAGGACATCCTCGGGCGGGATCTTGTGGAAGCGGCAGGCTTCCTGAACCGCGCGGCCGCTTTCGTTGTAGAAGGTCTGCGGCTTCATCAGGAGGACACGCTCGGTCCCGATCTTGCCGTCGGTGACCTCCGCCTGAAACTTCGAGCGGAACGCGCCAAGGCCGAGGCCATCCGCGATGGCGTCGATGGCCATGAAGCCCGCATTGTGGCGGTTGCCCTGATACTTGGCGCCTGGATTGCCGAGGCCGACGAGAAGAAACATGCCCCCTTAGGAGCAAAGCTCGGCGCATAAGAAAAGGGGGCCGCGTAGGCCCCCTCGTCATTCCTGCCTGTCGGCGGGATCAATAGTCCGAGACGATCCGGCCGCTCAGCAGCTCAGGACGGCGCAGCGCCTCACGGACGAGGGCCTCGGTGTCCGGGTCGTAGTCATCGATCGGTGCTGACGAGAGGAGCGAGACCGACATGGCGTTGCGCGCATTGCGGGTCTGGGTCCACTTGGAGACCGTGCGGCTGAAGACATCGAGGTTCACGAGGAACGTGCCGGCCGTGATGCCGTGGTCAGCGATCAAGTAGCGCGACAGCACCGTGGCCTGGCCATTGGTGTAGGCAACGGTGGCCGGGGTCTGCTGGTTGAACGCGTTGATCGAGGAGGCGGGCGCTGCGCCTTCCATGACAATGTACATCAGGAGGCCGGTGCAGTCCGGGTTGCAGACGCGCGGGCGCAGCATCACGACATTGCCGTTCTGGCGCACAACGAGGACCTCACGGTTCTCGATGGTGAGGGTCTCAGGAAAGAGCCCCTGCGCACGCAGGACCGGGCCGAGCGTCGCGGCGTTGGTGTCGTTGAGTACTTCCTTCGCCTTCGAAGCCGAGATTTCGGCCGAAGCAAAGGACGTCAGCAGCACACAGGCTGCTGCGAGAATACGGATCATGCTGCCCTCCAGAGTTAACCGCAGGTTAAGAGACGCGCGGGCCGCCCGCAAGCTGGAACTGGCCTCCGGCATCCCTAAAAAGTGCGGCTAGCTGACCTTGGGCGGCTGAGGCCTCGTGAAGACCCAGGTCCTGGGCTTCGAATGCTCGGCGCTGAAGGTATAGCCGCCGCCGTTGAAGTCTTTCAGTCCTTCAGGGTCATCGATGCGCTGGTCGACGGCAAAGCGGGCCATCATCCCGCGGGCATGTTTGGCGAAGAAACCAAGGGTCCGGAGCTTGCCGTCTTTCTCATCCTTGAACTGGCAAGTGATGACCGGGCTCTTCAACCCTTTGACGGCCTTGAAGTATTCGTTGGACGCGAGGTTCACGAGGGGCTGGCCTTCGAGCTCTTCTTCAAGCGCTTTGCCGAGACGTTCGCCCCAGAAGTCGTAGAGGCTCTCGCCGCGGCGGGTCTTGAGGCTGGTCCCCATTTCGAGGCGGTAGGGCTCGATCTCATCGAGAGGCCGGAGGACGCCGTAGAGGCCTGAGAGGATGCGCACCCGCTCCTGCGCGGCGTGGAGGCCATCGGCGTCGAGGGTGCTCGCATCGAAGCCGCGATAGACGTCGCCGTTGAAGGCAAGGATCGCCTGCTTCTTCGACTGCTCGCCAAACGCCTTGTAGCGCTCCGCATTGAGGGTCGCGAGGTCGTCAGAAATGCTCATCATCTGGCCAAGCTGCCGCGCCGACTTCTTCTTCAGCGTGCCCAGCAGGCGATCCGTGTCCTCGGCAAAGCGCGGCTCGGTCGTCTTGAGACGGCCATCGGCAGGTTCGAAGTCGAGGTTCTTGGCGGGGGAGAGGACGAGCTTCATGGGGCGTCACTAATAGGTCAGGGGCTGAGTCGGGAAGGGGACGCGGAGGCGCACCCTTCATGGGTTGAGGAGCTTGCCGGGGTTCATCAACCCTTTCGGGTCGAGGCTCCGCTTGATCGTCCGCATGAGATCCATTTCGACGGGGTCCTTGCGGGTGACGAGTTCATCGCGCTTGAGCTGGCCGATGCCGTGCTCGGCTGAGATCGAGCCGCCCAGCTCCACGACGATGTCGTGCACCTTGTGCTCGAACTCGGCCATGCGGGCTTTCCACTTGTCGTGGGGGCCTTCGGCAGGACCTAAGATATCATAGTGGATGTTGCCATCGCCCATGTGGCCGAAGGAGATGATCCGTGCACCCGGTTCCATCTCAAGGACTTTGGCGTCAGCTTTGGCGAGGAACTCAGGAATCGCGGCGATCGGCACACTGACGTCCGCTTTGACGCAAGGGCTCGGGTCTTTCTTCATCGCTTCGGAAGCGTTGTGGCGGATGGTCCAGAGGGCCTCGGCCTGCGCTTCGGAGGAGGCGACGGTGCCGTCGATCACAAGCTCTTCTTCAAAGGCGGTTTCGAGAATGCCTTCGGCGGTTTCGCGGAGGGTGCCTTCCTGCCCCGAAGAGAATTCCATCAAGACGTAGGTGCCTGATTTTGTCTCCAGCGGACGCGGAAGATCCGGGAACTGATGAAGGACGAGCTCCAGCATTCCGTCATTCATCACTTCGAACGAGCCAAGCTGCCCGCCTGACCGTGCCTGCGCCAGCGACAGGAGCTTCACGGCGTGCTCAGGCGAGGGCAGGGCAAGCATCGCCGTGACGTGCTCTTTCGGCCTCGGGTAGGTCTTGAGCACCGCCGCCGTGATGATGCCGATCGTCCCCTCGCCGCCGATAAAGAGGTGCTTGAGGTCGTAGCCCGTATTGTTCTTGCGAAGCTGGTTGAGGCCTTTCCAGATCCGTCCGTCGGGCAGTACCGCTTCGATGCCGAGAACGAGGTCCCTCGCATTGCCGTAGCGCAGGACATGCACACCGCCTGCGTTGGTGCTCAGCACACCGCCTATGTTGGCCGTGCCTTCCGCGCCAATGGAGAGGGGGAAGAGGCGGTCGTCTTTCCTGGCGAGCTCCTGGGCTTCCTGAAGAGTGATCCCTGCCTCGAGGGTCATGGTGAAGCCTTCGGCCGAGACGTCACGGACCTGCCGCATCCTCTTGGTGCTGATGATCACTTCGCCCTTGGCCGAGCCTCCGCCGACAAGGCCGGTATGCCCCCCTTGCGGCACCATCGGCACGCCGCGCCGGTAGGCCTCGGCCATCAGGCGCGACAGCTCTTCGGTGGCGGAAGGCGCGAGGATCAGCGGGCTCTCACCGGGCCAGCGGCCGCGCCACTCCTCAAGGTGCGTGCCCGCCGCGTCCTCCGGCACGATCGATTTGGGATCGGCAAGGGCGCGCAGGGCTTCGATATGTTCGGCAGGGATCGTCATGCCCGACAGATGCCGGGTGGCGCAGTCCCTTGCAAGTCAGGGGAAGGGCTTAGCCAAACACCCGGCGCAGGATCTCGGTGGTGCGCTTGGCCGGGTTCTCGCGGATCGCCTTCTCTTCCTGCGCGACGTAGTAGAAGAGACCGCCGAGGCCCTTGTCCACGCCGTGGTTGATCAGGTCCTGCTTGGCGTTGGCGCCGAGCTCCGGCGCGCCCGGAACGATGGCGAGACGGCTGACCAGACGGTCGAAGGTCTGGATCGCGCCGACCCGCTGGAGGGCATCGGTCATGATCGGCGAGAAGACGGCTGTGAGCCCTGCGGAGGTCTTGCCCCGGAAATAGTCTGTTGCCGCGGTGTCGCTGCCGCGCACGATGTCGATGGCGTCACGGATCGACATGGAACGGATCGCGTCAAGGAAGATGCCGCGCGCCTGCGGTGCGGCTTGTTCTGCGCCGCGGTTCAGCTGCCGTTCGAGATCATCGAGGCTGCCCGAAAGACCGAAGCGCGCCAGCTCTTCCTGGATCTCCCTCAGGTCTCCGGGGAGGGGGATGCGAATGGCGCCGTCGGCGAAATAGCCGTTGAGCTTGCCGACCTGACCGATTGCCTCGCCAATGCCCTGGGTCAGCGCCGCCTTGATGCCCTCTGCCGCTTCTGCGGAGGTTAGCCCGCCCTGCGCGCTACCTGACAGGACGCCGTCGAGGACGTTGCCGAGATCTTCGGAATTACAGGCCGCGAGAGGGCTGGCGGCGAGGAGGGTCAGAACGGACCTGCGGCTGAACGTGGACATGGCTTGGCTCCCTAGAAGCGCGGACGATGCCCCGCGCCGGGGAACTTGTCGAGCGCCGAGAGGTCAGGGACGCGGCGCCGCCGCGCGCCTCAGGCGGTCATTGATGCCCTGGCCGAGGCCTGTTTCCGGGATAAGGGCGACGGCGATGGGTTTGCCGAGGGCGTCAAGCTGTCTGAGGTAGCCGAAGAGGTTCGTGGCCGCCTCGCGGAGGTCACCTGTTGGCGAGAGGTCGAGCGTTGCGCCGTCTGTCCCGGCGAAGCCGAGGAGGCTCTCGCCCTCTCTGGCTGCGTGCGCGCTTAGACGGATCGCGGCGTCGGGAGCGTAGTGGCTCGACATCATCCCGGGGGCCTCGATGCCTTCTCCGGGAGAGGCGAGGGGGTGGCCGAGGACGGCTTCGATTTCTGCGGAAGGAATGGCTCCGGGCCTCAAAAGGGTGGGGCGGCTTTTTGCGAGGCTGATGATGGTGCTCTCAATGCCCGCCTCGCAAGGCCCGCCGTCGAGGACAGGGACTTCGCCTGCAAACTCTTCGAGCACATGCTCTGCTGTGGTGGGGCTCAGCCTGCCCGATCGGTTGGCCGACGGGGCGACGAGGGGCGCTCCGACGGCCTCGATGACCGCGCGCATCAGCGGATGGGCAGGGATCCTGACCGCGAGGGTATCGAGCCCTGCGCCTGCCAGCTGCGACACCGGGGCGTCAGGCTGCTTCTCCAGGACGATCGTGAGAGGACCCGGCCAGAACCTGGCTGCCTGCTTTGTCGCACAGTGGTCGAGCTTCACCACGGTGCCCGCCTGCTCAAGGCTCGCACAGTGGACGATCAGCGGGTTGAAGCTGGGCCGACCCTTGGTCTCGTAGATGCGCGCCACCGCCTTGCCGTCGGAGGCGAGGGCCGCGAGCCCATAGACCGTCTCCGTCGGCAGGGCACAGATGCCGCCGCTTTTGAGGATCTCGGCAGCCTCGTCGGGATGCCGCAACATTCTGCTGCCGTTCGTCACTTTGCTTTCCTGCTCAGTCTCGCGCAGAAGGCGCACAAAGAGCGAAAACTCGCAAGGGAGACGACCGCTATGGCCTACCAATTCCCCGTCCGCGACGTGCATTACCTGCTGAACCACGCCGCTGATTTCGATGCTGTCCGCGAAACCGGTGCCTTTGAGGACCTCAGCGACGATTTTGTCGGCGCGATCCTCGAAGAAGCCGGCAAGTTCGCGAATGATATCCTCGCGCCGCTGAACTGGACCTCGGACCAGCAGGGTGCACGCCTTGAGAACGGAAAGGTCTTCACGACCCCCGGGTTCAAGGAAGCCTACGCGCAGTATGTCGAAGCTGGCTGGAACTCGGTTGCGTTCCCTGAGGAGTGGGGCGGGCAGAACATGCCGAACTCCGTCGCTCTCTCGGTGGTCGACGCGATGCAGGGTGCCTGCATCAGCTTTGCCATGGGCACGATGCTGACGACCGCTGCCGTTAAAGCGCTCCTCGCCTTCGGTGATGATGAGCAGAAGCGGCTCTACCTCGAGAAGCTCGTGACCGCTGAATGGTCGGGCACGATGAACCTCAGCGAACCGCAGGCAGGCTCGGACCTTGCCACCATCAAAACCAAAGCCACCCCGAACGGCGATGGTACCTACAATATCAAGGGCCAGAAGATCTGGATCTCCTACGGCGACCATGACATGTCGGACAACATCGTCCACCTCGTCCTCGCGCGCCTGCCCGATGCGCCAGAAGGTACCCGCGGCATCTCGATGTTCCTTGTGCCGAAGTTCCGTGTGGATAGCGAAGGCAATATCGGCCAGCAGAACGACGTCAAGATCGTCTCGATCGAAGAGAAGCTCGGCCAGCACGGCTCGCCAACCTGCGTCATGGCTTACGGCGATAATGACGAATGCATCGGCACCCTCGTCGGCAAGGAGAATGAGGGCCTGCGCAACATGTTCGTCATGATGAACGCAGCCCGGATCGACGTCGGCATGCAGGCCGCATCGGTAGGCGAAGCTGCTTTCCAGAAGTCCCTCGAATATGCTCAGGACCGCCCGCAGGGCCGCGAGTTCGGCGTGAAGTCTGGCCCCGCCACGGCAATCTGGAACCATCCGGACGTGCGCCGTAATCTGTACACGATGAAAGCGCTGACCGATGCGTCCAAGGCGATCTGCCTTGCGAACATGGTCGCCTATGACGTCGCTCGCCGCTCGCCTGATCCCGAGATCGCGGCAAAGGCGAAGGAGCGCGAAGAGCTGCTGACGCCGCTGTCAAAGGCCTTCTCCTCCGACCGTGCGCTGGAGACGACGAACATCGGCATTCAGATCCACGGCGGCATGGGCTTTGTCGAGGAGACGGGCGCTGCGCAATTCTTCCGTGATGTGAGGATCTGCACGATCTATGAGGGCACCAACGGTATACAGGGCATCGACCTGATCGGCCGTAAGCTCGGCATGGGCGAGGGTAAGCTTGCCTATGACCTCATCGAGGAGATGATCGAGAACGCCGATGCCGCGATCGCAACGGGTGACGCAGACCTCGCGCGGGCCGGTGAGCGGATGAAGCTCGAAGCGGAAAGTCTTCGCGAGAACACGGCATGGATGGTCACCGCGATGCAGACCAAGCCCGAAGCTGGCCTTGCAGGCGGTACGCCGTTCCTTGAGCAGTTCGGCTATGTCGCTGGCGGTCATTACCTCCTGAAGGCCGCCATCGCTTCGCACGGCGCCAAGGCGGCTGATGCTTCGCAGGCTGACTATCACGACAGCCGGATGCACATTGCCAGCTTCTACTGCGACAATCTCCTGCCGCGTGCGCAGGGCTTCGCCCCTGCCGTTCGTGCAGGCGCAGAGACCGTCGAGCCGCTCGAGCCGACGCTTCTTTCGGCCTAGAAGCCGTCCCTCTCGTTTCGGGCCTCATCAAGCCAGGCCCGGAGCGACGACAGGGCCGGGAGGATGGTGCGGAGCTGATCCGCGCCGAACCCGGCCTTCAATTTCTCCCTGAGAGGCGTCGTCGAAGCGACGCCTTCCATCCACGCTTTTCTCCCCTCATCGGTTAGCGAAGCCAGCTTCTTTCGGCCATCTTCAGGGTCCGGATCGATCTTGACCAAGCCCTTGCGTTCGAGCTTGGCGAGGGTCGCGGTCATGGAGGATTTTGCCTGCTGGAACGCGCGGGCAAGGCGTCCCGGCTCCACCGGATCGGGCCTTCGGATGAAGTGACTGAGGACGCCGAACTCACTGACCGAGAGGGCGGGGGCGAGCGCGAGGCGCATCTCGGTATCGACCAGCTGCTGAATGATGCCGATTTCCGTCAGTGCCGCGACGATCGCTTCGTCATCATTCATCAGGCGTCAGTGATCCTTGATTCGAGCGGCCAGCGCGGGGAGGGCCCGGGCCTGTCAGCGTAGCCTATCCGCGCCAGCATGTGAACGACGCCGGTTGGGCGAAGCTTCTCATGGATGGCGCGATAGGGCCCCTCCATCTCCTTGAACTCCTGCAAAGCCTGGCTCAGCGGGTGGAAGGCAACACCGAGCTCCGTGGCCTTCATCTGCATACGGAGCCACTGGGCGCCAGTCGTCAGCTGGCCCTCGCGCGTATTCTCAGCAGCCGTCAGGGTCAGGAAGCCTCGAGCGGTATCGATGCTCTTCTGATAGAAGTCGAGCGACGAACGCCGGGCCATGCTGCCTTCCTTCATCAGGTTTTCCTCGGACATGATGCCGATGGCGCGCAGGAGGCCCATCGGGAATCCTTCCACAGCGATACCGTCAGGGTTCTGAGCGACCTCCCGCTTGCCGACGCGCGTGACGTCGACACTCTCCTTCCATGTCCGATCCGTGCCATGCTCAATTGCCCAGGCCTCTGTCGCGATTTGCCGGATGGCTTCTATATCGTCCGCCTGCAGAACGGATCCGGGATCCGAGGCGTGCGGACCTTCGGTTCTTCCTGCCGCGACAATGGCCTCCACGGCGCTGGGGTCAAGCATTCGCTCTTCGTAGGTCTCGCGGTTGGTCCGCCGTTCAAGGACCTGTGCGAAGAGGGGGTCGGCTTCGGCCGGGCCAGAGCTAAGGCGGATGCGGGCGACCGGCCTGTCATCGAGCCTGTCCGTTGGCGTGCCTTGAGGGAATGGCGTGACTTCCGCGGAGTATCCTTGCGCGTTCGCCGCCATCTTCGTCAGCTCGACGAACGCGCCGAGGCCGATGGTGATCTGACGGTCCGGCGGGTCCGTCATCGGCAAACGCCGGTCGAGCTGGCAGCGGACGAGGATGTCGCTCTCGCCTGAAAGCTCCACGAGCCAGGGCTGCTTATTGTGCGGGTTGGGCGCTAGAATGCCAAAGGCGAGGGCGTCCAGCCGCGGATCGCCGAAGCTGCTGCCTGCTCGCTGCCATGCTGCACGCGGACCTTTGGGCGGCGCGTCGATCGCCCGGGCGCCCTGCGGCACTGACGTCGAAAGGATGATCGCTGCCGCCGTGCCGGTCTTCAGTAAATGTCGCCTGTTCATCTCATTATCCGTTCGTTTCCTAACGAACGATATTATCGAATAGGAGGCGCGCAAGGCCTGGGACTGTCCTTGCTCAGCGGTGGCGGAGATCAGTCAGCGATTTCAGCTGTTTGCCATCTGCAAAAAAATTGGCGTCGTCGAGCCAAGCCTCGAAGGTAGCTTTCCGCTCCGGCCATTCGGTGTCGATCATTGAGAACCAGGCCGTGTCCCGGTTGGCACCCTTGACCCAGCGGTGGTTGCGGAAGGTGCCTTCATAGGTGAAGCCGTAGCGCTCGCCGGCGCGGGCGGATGGCTTGTTCTGGTCGTTGCAGATCCACTCCGCGCGCCGCCAGCCATAGTCCTCGAAGATATGTTTCAGCATAAGGAAGATTGCTTCGGTCCCGGCCTTGGTCCGTTGGAGGTCTTGGCCATAGGTCACCGAGCCTATCTCGGCGCAGCCGAACTGGGGCTTCATCCGCATGAAGGCGGCCATGCCGAGGGGAGGGCCTCCGGGCTTCGAGATCGCCATAAGGTTGAGGCCAGCCTCCGCCTGTTCAGCCAGCATCGCGAGGAACGTCTCCTCATCCGCAAACGGACCAATGCCCATCCAGCGCCAGAGCTCAGCGCTCTCCCGAAGCATGGCTCGGGCGAGGGCTTCACTCACCCCATCCTGAGCTACCGGCGTCAGGGTGACCGATGACCCGTCGAGGACGTCATGGCCCGGGCAACCGGTTCTGCGAGGGCTCCAAGTCTCTGACATCGCTCGGGCTCTCCTCTGCTAGTCTCGCTCCGTCTCACGCAGGAGAGACCAGACCGCAAGCCCTGTTGCGATTTATTGATAAACGATATACGTTGAGACTGGGCAGAACGAAAGATCGATCCGATGAACGGACGAGGTCAGGGTGCGCTGCAGCTCGCGGCGAAGGCTTGGTATGCACCGGTGCTGGTCGGGCAGTGGGCTTTCACCGCCTATATTCTGTATGCCTATCTTTGGCCTGCGCTGTTCGGAGACTTCGCGGCCTGGAACGGGCACATCTCCAATGCCTACCAGCCGGGGGAGACCCTCGGAAACAGCGCGGTGGCGGCGCATGTCTTCCTGGCCATCGCTATCCACCTGCTGGGCCCTTTGCAGCTCGTGCCATCGGTCAGGGCGAGGGCTCCGGGCTTTCACCGTTGGAACGGCAGGCTCTTCATCTTCGCTGTCACCGTGGCGATCGTCTCCGGCGCCTACATGCTGGTGGTCAGGGATATCGGCAGCATCTTCCTCAAGTCCGGTTTCATCCTGCAGGCGGTCTTCATTGCGTGGTTCGCTGTCCTTGCCGTCAAGAACGCCATGGCGAGAGACTTCGCGACCCACATGAGATGGGCGACGCGGCTGTTCCTTGCCGCGAGTGCCGTCTGGTTCTTCAGGGTCATCATCATGGTCTGGTTCGTCACGACCGGCGGCGTCGGCATCAACACAAGCGACGGGACGGGGCCTTTCATCGACGCCATGTCCTTGATCCAGTTCCTGCCGCTGGTGATCTACGAGACATACTGGCGGGTGAGGGATGGCGGCGGCGTTCTCAGCCGGGGAGCGATGGCAGTCTTCCTGTGGATTGCCGCCGCGGCAATGGTGGTTGGCGTGCTGCTCGCGACCTTCGGCATGTGGTTCCCGGTTCTCGGCTAAGCGAGGGAACCAACCTGTCCAAGCCGTTGCTTGTCCAACGGGCCGGAACTTGCCAAACCCCGGGGAGTTCAGAAGGTCCGTCCATGTCCGACACGCAAGCCCGGCCGAAGCCTTTCGGTCTTTTCGAGCGCATGCTGGCGCTCCGGTATCTGAGAGCGACGCGGAAGGGGGCGGGGGTCAGCCTCATCACCCTTATCGCCTTTTTCGGCATCATGTTGTCGGTCGCTACACTGATCGTCGTGATGAGCGTCATGCAGGGCTTCCGGGTGACGCTGCTCGACCAGCTCCTCGGCGTGAACGGCCACGTCTTCATTCAGCCTGCAGGCGGGACCTTGCCCGACAGTGACGATTATCTCGCCAACCTCGAAGGCGTCGACGGGGTGGAGTTCGCGGTGCCGGTCCTCAAGGTCGAGGCGTTCTCTGTGAGCAATGGAGGCGGTCAGGCGCCTGTCTACATTCAGGGCATGGCGCGAGAGGACCTTCTCAAGATCGAAGAGGTCTCCGGCATCGATGCGCTCCGTCAGGGCACATTTGACGGGTACGGAGAAAGCGAAGAGGGCACAGGTGTCGGCATTGCGCTTGCGAGCGGGGTGGCGGCGAAGCTTGGCGTCTCCGCTGGTGAGGCCGTGACGCTGATCACCGCGCGGTCCCGCGCGACGCCGTTCGGAACGTTGCCGACATCCCAGAAGGCCTATCGCGTGGATGCGATCTTCCAGATCGGCAACTACGAGTACGACAACCTCCTCGTTTACATGCCGCTTTCGGAGGCGCAGATCTTTTCCGGCAAACGGGGCCAGATCACCGAGGTAGAGATGCGCGTCGAGCGGCCCCTCGAGATCGACACTTACCTTCCCCAGATCGAGGCAGCGGCAGGCCAGCAGGTCTTTGTCTTTGACTGGCGCAACCGTTTCCGCAGCTTCTTCAATGCGCTGGAGGTCGAGCGCGGGCTGATGCGGATCATCCTCTCGATGATCATCGGCATCGCGACGCTCCTCATCTTCTCCGGGCTCGTGATGCTGGTGAAGGACAAGACGGGCGACATCGCGGTCCTGAGGACGGTGGGTGCGACCAGCGGCGGGGTGATGCGGATCTTCCTGATGGTCGGTGCACTGATCGGCGTGACTGGCGCGTTCATGGGCGTGATCCTCGGCTCGGCCATTTCGATCTATCTCGCGCCGATCGAGAAGTTCCTGTGCCGGGAGTTCGATACCTGCCTCTTCCCGCCGGAGGTGTACTATCTCGACAAGGTCCCGGCGATCTTCGAGCCCGGGGAGGTGGCGACGGTGCTCGTCTTTACCCTGGCCATGTCGCTGATCTTCTCCGCGTACCCCGCATGGCGCGCCTCGCGTCTCGATCCGGTGGAGGCGCTTCGCTATGAGTAATGTCCTCGATCTGCGCAGCGTCGACCGGCGCTATGGCGAGCTTACGATCTTCGAGAGCCTCGACCTGACCCTAGGCCGGGGAGAGGCCGCGGCGCTTCTCGGTCCATCGGGCTCGGGCAAGTCCTCGCTCCTCCACATCGCCGGGCTTCTCGAGCGGTCGAGCGGCGGCGAGGTGCTGATCGAGGGGAAGAACACCTCGAAGCTTTCCGATCGCCAGCGCACGGCGATCAGGCGCTCGCGTATCGGCTTCGTCTACCAGTTCCACCACCTGCTGCCTGAGTTCACGGCGCTAAAGAACGTCATGATCCCGATGCTGATTGCGGGGCATACGGAGAAAGCCGCGAAGAACAGGGCAACGGAGCTTCTTGAACGCCTCGGCCTCGGCGAGCGGCTGACCCATCAGCCAGCGCAGCTTTCCGGCGGTGAGAAACAGCGGGTCGCTATCGCCCGCGCGTTGATCAACAAACCTGCGCTCCTCCTAGCGGATGAGCCGACCGGAAACCTCGACCAGACGACGTCGTCCCGCGTTTTCGATCTGTTTTTGTCTCTGGTGCAGGATGAGGGTGTGGCCATGATCATGGCCACCCATGACGTGACGCTGGCTGAAAAACTCCCGCGAATTCTGTCGATTAGCGATCGCAGGCTCATTGGTTAATATTTATTGCAGGGGGTTTGAGAAAATGTCACAAACCCCGGAGCGCAGGAGGCCCGGTCGATGGCTCGCTTTGCATTTCCCCTCGTCTTGGGAGCAATCCTCCTAGCCTCCTGCGCGACTCTCTCCGAAGGTGAGTGCCAGTATTCCGACTGGGAGCTGGTCGGGGAGCAGGACGGGATCAATGGTGCTCCGCTCTCCAAATTCCAAAGCTATGTGAAGCAATGCGCCCGGTATGATCTGGCGGTGAACTCCGAGGCCTGGCGGCGCGGGCACCAGAAGGGGCTTGAGACCTTCTGCACCCCGGCGGGCGTCTACAATGCGGGCCTCAAGGGCCAGGGCGACGCGGCGCTCTGCGGGTTCGAGCCGGATCTACTCCGCATCCACCGTGCGGCGGTCAGGTTCCGGCAGGCCGACCAGCGTTTCGACGAAGCAAGGTTCGAGTTCGACAATCTCTTCGAGCGCCGACGCTTTGTCAGGCGGGAGATTGACCGGCTTCGCTATGCGCTGAGGAAGAAGGACCTGTCCCGGGAGCAGCGTGCGAGGATCAACCGTGACCTCGACGAGGCTTTTGCCAGCCTCGATCACCTCGAGCGCCGCGAATACCAGCTCCGCTTCCTGCTCGTGGATTATGAGCGCGCGGCCGGCATTGCCGAGGACGAGCTGCGCCAGATCGAGTTCGAGTTCGGTCTACGTTAGGACTGTCATCGACAGCGCCGTGTAGCCGAGAAGGGCCACGGCGCCGATGAGCAGGAAGCTGAGCAGGAACTTCAGGATCTTCGACTCCGTCAAGGCGACGCTGATCCCGATCAGGGCCACCGGCAGCAGGGCATAGAGCCCGATCACTTCCAATGTCGGAAAGCCCTCGGCAGGGGTCAGGGGCCCAATCCATCCATGCAGCAGCATGGCCGTGCCGAAGACGGCGAGTACGAGGCTGATCAGGCTTTTCATGGCGTTCCCCTCCCGGTGCGCGAGGGAGAGCATGCCAAGCGGCACAGGGGGCCGTCCAGAAAAAAGCCCCGCCGGTGAGGGCGGGGCTTTCGCATTTGCTATGGGGCGAGCCTTACTGAGGCTCGTCGTCGTCCATCGCTTCTTCCATCTCGTCGGCGGCGTCTTCTGCAGCGCCTTCAGCCTCTTCGACGGTTTCCTCGACGGCGTCGCCCATATCGTCGGCAGCCTCTTCCATGGAGTCGCCCGTGTCTTCGGCGGCGTCTTGCATCGAATCGCCCATATCTTCAGCGGCTTCTTCGATCTCGGATGCGGTCTCGTCGAGATCGTCTTCGAGCGTGTCGTTGTCGTTACCGCACGCTGCAATCGCGAGGAGCGAAACGGCGCCGGCGAGAATGCTCAGCTTGTTCATTGGTTGTCCCTTTCCTTAACCACGCCTTCCAACGCGCGTGGCTTCGAGAGAGTTCCATGCGCCGCTGCGCCGCATGCTGCAACTGCGAAGACGTTACCGAGCGGAGAGCTGCGCCTCAGCCCTCGGCCTGGGCTTCCTCATAAGCCGCGCTGGCCTCGAGCCAGCTTTCCTCAGCAGCCTCCAATGACCGCACGGCGTCGGCGCGATCCTTGTTGAGGCTCGCGGCTTTGGCTGGGTCTTTCTCATAAAGGCTGGGATCGGCGAGGGCGCCATCGAGCTTTTCGATGAGCGCGGAGTGCTTCTCCATGAGCTTTTCGGCGTCCGTGACCTTGCGTTTGAGCGGCTGGAGCGCCTTGCGCTTCTCTGCAGCATCACGGCGGCGGTCGGCTGCGGTCTCGCCTTGCGGCTTCTCGGCCTTCGTTTCTTTCTTCTCCGCCGCCAGCACCCGGGCGCGGTAATCGTCGAGGCTGTCGTCGAGCTTCAGGACATCGCCGTCCTTCACCTCCCACAGACGGTCCGCCACGGCTTCTGCGAGGTGGGCGTCGTGGGTGATGAGGAGTACCGCCCCTTCATAGGCGTTCAGCGCCTCGATCAGCGCATCACGGCTGTCGATGTCGAGGTGGTTCGTTGGCTCGTCCAGGATCATCATGTGCGGATGATCGAAGGTGATGAGGCCGAAGAGCAGCCGCGCCTTCTCGCCGCCAGACATCTTCTCGACCTTGGTGTCAGCCTTCTGTGCGCCGAAGCCGAGCTGAGCCGTCCGTGAGCGGACTTCTGCCTCGGTGCCATCGGGCATCAGGGCCCGGACATGCTCGAAAGGGGACTGCTTCGGTTTCAGCTCGTCGAGCTGGTGCTGGGCGAAATAGGCGATCTTGAGCTTCTTGTGCTTGTAGAGGTTGCCCTCCATTACCGCCAATCGTCCGGAAACGGCCTTGACGAGGGTGGACTTGCCCTGACCGTTGGCACCGAGGATGGCGATGCGGTCTTCGGAGTCGATCCGCAGGGTGATCTTCCTCAGGACCGGGTTGCCTTCCTCATAACCGATGTCAGCCTGCTCCAGCCTGACGATCGGCGGGGCCATGACGGGCTTGGGGGAGGGGAAGTGGAAGGGCGTCGTGCGCTCGGCTACGGGGAGGTCGACCGAGGCGAGCTTTTCGATGGCCTTCACCCGGCTCTGGGCCTGCTTCGCCTTGGATGCCTTGGCTTTGAAGCGGTCGACGAACGCCTGCATGTGGGCGCGTTGGGTCTCGATCTTCTCGGCCTGCATGGAGGCGAGGCGTGCCTGTTCGGCCCTGCGCCTTGCGTAGGTGTCGTAGCCGCCATTGTGGATCGACAGCTTCTTATGATCGAGGGCGAGGGTGTGCGTCACCGACCGGTTCAGAAGCCCGCGATCGTGGCTGATGATGAGAGCGGTATACGGATATTTCGCGATATAGCTCTCAAGCCATGCCGCGCCTTCGAGGTCGAGATAGTTGGTCGGCTCATCGAGGAGGAGAAGGTCCGGCCTGGCGAAGAGGACACCCGCTAGCGCCACGCGCATCCGCCAGCCGCCTGAAAACTCCGCACACGGTTTGGCCTGCTCTTCGGTGGAGAAGCCGAGCCCTGAGAGGATTGCCGCCGCGCGCGCCTCTGCCGAGTGCGCTTCTATGTCGGCGAGCCGCGTCTGGATCTCCGCGATGGCCATCGGGTCGGTCTCTGTTTCGGCTCTGGCGAGGAGGCCGTGGCGCTCCTCGTCGGCAGCGAGGACGGTTTCGAGGAGGCTGCTTTGCGTCGCAGGTGCCTCCTGCGCGACCCCGCCAACCCTTGCGCCGGGACGGATCGAAACCGAGCCATCGTCCGGGCTGATCTCGTCCCGGATGAGCTTGAAGAGCGTTGATTTCCCCGTGCCGTTGCGACCCGTGAACCCGACCTTCCAGCCGTCGGAAATCATGGCGGTCGCCTGCTCGAAGAGCGGCCGCCCTTCGATGCGGTAGGTGAGGTCGTTGATGTGCAGCATGGGAGGGCGCGGTTAGCGGGGAAGCGCTGCGAGGGGAAGTGTTGTCGTTCCGGGGCGACCGCCTTAGCGTTTCATCGGGAAGGGGAGCTCATGCGCGGACTTCGATACGGCCTTGGTCTGTTCATTGCGGCAGCGGCGGCCGTCTACGCTTTCAACGCCTCATGGCTTGCGCCGAAGCCTGATCGTGTGGTGCAGATCATCGCCCATCGCGGTGTTGCGCAGACCTATTCCCGCGAAGGCCTGACGAACGAGACCTGCACGGCGACGCGGATCTTTCCGCCTACGCATGAATACCTTGAGAACACCATCCGCTCCATGCGCGCAGCGTTCGACTATGGCGCAGATGTTGTCGAGATCGACATTCATGCGACCACGGATGGCGAGTTTGCGGTGTTCCACGACTGGACTGTAGACTGCCGGACCGAAGGGTCGGGCAGGACCATCGACAAGAGCATGGCGGAGCTCAAAGCCCTGGACATAGGCTACGGCTACACCGCTGACGGCGGCGAGACGTTTCCCTTTCGCGGCAAGGGCGTAGGACTGGTGCCGACCTTGGGCGAGGTGCTCGATGCCTTCCCGGAGGAGCGTTTCTTCATCAACGCGAAGAGCAACAATCCGCGCGATGCCGAGAAGCTCTACGAGTATCTCAGTGAGCGGAATGACTTGGATCGCGACGGGCTGTTCATCGTCACCGGGCCGAAATGGCTGGCGCGCTGGCGGGAGATTGGCGGACCGATCCCCGCATCGAGCAGGGCGGAGGGCAAAGCCTGCGCCAAGGGTTATCTCGCCCGCGGCTGGATGGGGCACGTCCCTGATGCCTGCAGCGAGATGGGCATTGGCGTGCCCCTCGATCTCAGGCACCTCTATTGGGGCTGGCCCTCAAGGCTGGAAAACCGGTTCGAGGAGACACCCTTCGGCGTGACGGTGACGGGCAGGCTCAAGTCCATCGGCGGTGGCTCCAGCGGCATTGATACCGCAGAAGACCTTGCGCTTCTTCCCGACAGCTTCTCCGGCACGATCATGACCGACCGGATCGATGTCATCGGGCCTCTGGTGCAGGGATCGGAAACGGCTAAACGCTAGGCGTTGCAAGGCTTGATGTCCTGCCCACATGACTCCCCGGACAGGTAGGATGGAACTCTATTGACTACAGGCGTAGTCTGTGCAAATGCCTACACTCGTAGTCAAAGGCCCTTCGCGGCCATGGGAGAAGAACGCCATGCGCATCAGTGATGCCGAGCTCTCGGTTATGGAGATCGTCTGGTCCGCTCCCGGACTTGGCGCCGCCGAGATTGCTGGCCGGATCGAGGGTCATGACTGGTCGGACAAGACCGTGAAGACCCTTCTGGCACGCCTCGTCGAGAAGGGCGCCCTTCGCGCTGAACCCGAGGGTCGCCGCTATCTCTACCATCCGCTGATCGAGCGCGCGGAGCACCGCAAGTCGATGGTCGGCCGCCTCGCGGATACGCTCTTCGGCGGCAAGGCCGCTCCGCTGGTCGCTCACCTCGCCGATGCGCGGGACCTCAGCGACGACGACATCGAAGAACTCGAATCACTTGTTCGGAGGCTGAAAGATGACCGCTAGCGAAACGCTCATCCACGGTCTGGAGACCACCCTCTGGGTCAGTTTCCTGATCATCCTCGTCCTGGCCCTGAGGGGCCCGGTAACAGCCCGGTTCGGCTCGCGCGCTGCGATCCTTCTCTGGGCGCTTCCGGCCCTGCGCCTCGTGGCGCCGGTCCTGACGCGCAAGGAGACTGTCTCCGTCGATACACCTTTAGCGGCTCCTGCTGAGGAGGGTCCCGTTTCCGTCGCCTCTGGAAACTGGGCCATTCAGCCTGCCCCGGAACCGCTGGCTCAGCCTGCCATCACCGCTGAGCCAGTGGTCAGGGAGGCGGTCTACACCTACGGCCCGGCAGAGACGGTCGAATCGGCTCCGGTCGAAAGCGCCTCCGCTGCGATCTGGCCCCTGATCCAGAGCTTCGTCACCGAAGACATGGTCGCTGCGCTGGTCATGAGCCTCTGGTTCGTCGGTGTGCTGACCGCGCTCGGCCTCTGCGCCATGCGCGGAGCCCGGTGGCGCCGCACGCTCCTCGCCGAGGCGAAGGACGTGCCCGCTGATCTCTCGGACCTCGCAGGCCGGATGGCCGAGCGGGCAGGGACGTCCAAGCCCTTCACGCTGGTTGTCTCTGGCGCTGCTGCCCAGCCCCAGATCATGGGCCTCGGCAAGCCGATCCTCGCCCTGCCGACCGACTTCACCGAGCGCTACACGGCGAGCGAGCAGGAGATGGCTCTCCTCCACGAGCTCACCCACCTCAAGCGCGGTGACCTCAGCGTACTGATGGCTTCTGAAGCTGCCTTTGCCCTTCAGTGGTTCAACCCGCTCTCACGGCATGCTCGCAAAGCACTGCGCGCCGACCAGGAAGCGGCTTGCGACGAGGCTGTCCGTGACCTCGGCGTGAACACCAAGGACTATGCTGCCCTTCTCCTGAAGGCTGCCAGCAACGGGCGCCCGGTCCCGGCAATGACGCTGGACCACAGCCTCAAAGAACGAATCATCCGTATGCAGATCCCCGTATCCTCCGCCATGAAGCGCTATGCCTTCATCCTCGCAGCTGGCGTCTCCGCGATCGCCGTTGCCGGCTTCACCGCAGGCACCACCACGGTGGTCGAGTACCAGGACAGCGAAGACGAAAAGGTCGAGGAGCGTTCAGGCGGCAAGAAGAAAGCATCGTCTGCAGAGGATGCTGACGCCGATTGGGCCCGCTTCCTCGAAAGCCTCGAAGCAGGCGGTGATGGCGATGCTCAGTGGAAGGCCTTCGTCGAGAAATCCGGCAAGCCGACCCGGGAGATGAAGTTCCCTGCCGAAGGCAAGTCATCGGAATTCAAGCGCACTGAAGCGGCCCGGGAACGTGACCGCGCCGCTGTGGAGCGGGTTGCAGAGCTCCGCCGCCGTGAAGCCGAACGGGCTGTCGAACGCGCATCGCGCCACGAGAAGCAGGCCGAAATGCGCCTGCGCCAGAAAGAACTCTTCGCCAAACAGAAGGAAGAGCACGCCAAGGCAGAAAAGCTCCGTAAAGAGAGCAAGCTCCTCCGCAAGATCGACGGCAACCTGAAGAGCGAGACCCGTCAGATCGTTGTCCTCGACGAAGGCGACGCTGCCTTTGAGTTGATGATCGACGAGAACGGCAAGCTGATGAACGAGAAGGAGATGAAGCGCTTCGCGAAGAAGCACGGCATCGAGCTCGACGTTCAGATTGACCACAATGACGAAAACACGTTCCGCTTCGACCTCGATACGAACGGCAAGAAAGTCGAGATCCGCAAGGTTGAGGCTCTCAAAGGTCAGCGCTTCGCCTTCGCGAACGCCAAGACGGTCGGCAACGGTGACGTGGTCTTCGATTTCGAAGACTCGGACGGCAAGAACGTCACGATCGACCTCGATGGCAAGCGCAGCGTCTTCTATCCGAAGGCTGACAATGAAGGCGCGTTTTATGTCCATCGCGGCGACAAGGAGAAGGTCGGCTCGCGCTGGACATCCCGGAAGGTCGACGACCGTCACCTGATCCTCATGTCGGACCCGTTCGCTGACCTCGAGATGCCGAACGTCCAGCCGCCTGAGCCTCCGCACGTCGAGATCAAGGCGCCGGAGATCAAGGAGAAGAAGACCGACGAAGGCACCTGGATCCTGATCCCCGACGAGCCTGACATGTCCGAGTTCGAAGCGGCCATGGAGAAGTTCGAGGCCAGGATGGAAGTCTTCGGCGAGAAGATGGAAGCCTGGGGCGAGAAGATGGGCGAGATCGGCGAGACCGTCGGTGACCTTGCCGAGGAATGCGAAGACCATCGTGAGGAGAGCGACGACATCCGCATTCTCTCCGCCAAGGTCGATCACTCGGGCGACAAGGTCCGCGCGGTCTGCATCCCCGAGGGCGCTGAAAACATTAGCTCCAGCGAGCTTCGCAGCTTCCTTCTCCGCGCCAAGGCATCGCCGGCTGAGCGAAACTTCGCGCTGAAAGAGCTTCGCAAGGACTGACGCCGGGCCCCAAAGGCGTCAATCGGGCACGGGCGGCTCGCGGGAACCCGCAGCCGCCCGTGCTTGCGTGTGCGGTGCACGCTGGCCTAGTGATCTGGGAAAAGCTCGGACCAACCCCGACCGGAGGAACATATGCTCGGACAGATGCAGCAGGCACCGCTCCTGCTGACCGATATTCTGCGTCACGCTCTCAGGAACTCAGCCGATCAGGAGATCGTCACCCGCCTCGTGGAAGGCGGCATGCACCGCTACACGTTCGCGGATGCCGGCAAGCGGATCGCCCAGCTCGCTCACGCGCTGACGGATATGGGCATCGGCATGGGCGACCGTGTCGGCGTCATCGGCTGGAACACTCACCGCCAGCTCGAGCTCTATTACGCGCTCGCAGGCATCGGTGCCGTCTGTCACACGATCAACCCGCGTCTCGGCCCTGAAAATGCCGGGTACGTCATGGCCCACGCAGGCGACAAGGCTGTCTTCTACGACGCGACCTTCGCCCCGCTTGCTGCTGGCCTCGCGCCGCACCTCAAGTCGGTTGAGCACTATGTCGAAATGTGCCCCGAAGGTCAGGTCACGGAAGTTCCAATCGAGACCCAGAGCTACGAAGCCCTGATCGCTGGCAAGGCCGAGGAGTATGACTGGCCAACGTTCGATGAGAACACTGCCTGCGCCATGTGCTATACCTCAGGCACGACGGGCAAACCTAAGGGCGTTCTCTATTCGCACCGCTCGCTGGTCCTTCAGTGTATCGTCAGTGCGCTGCCGAATTCGCTGGGCTGTGAGCAGGGCGATGTCTGCCTGCCCGTGGTTCCGATGTTCCACGTCAATGCATGGGGCGTTCCTTATACGGCGCTTCTCCTCGGCATGAAGCTCGTGATGCCTGGCCCGGGTCTTGACGGTCCGAGCCTGCACGAGCTGATCGTCAAGGAAGAGGTGACCTATGCCCTTGGCGTGCCGACCGTCTGGCAGGGCCTTCTTGCTCACGTCGAAGGCAACAATCTCGACTTCGGCAAGCTGAAATACTCCCTCATCGGCGGCTCGGCGCTGTCCGAGCAGCTGATCCGCGGCTACGACAAGTATGGCGTGAAGTGCCGTCAGGGCTGGGGCATGACCGAAATGTCGCCCCTCGGCACGATCAATGTTGAGCCTGAAGGCTTCTACGACCTGCCGATCGAAGAGCGCGTGAAGCGCCAGATCAAGCAGGGCCCGGCCGTGCCCTTTGTCGACATGCGCATCGTCGACAAGGAAGGCACCAAGCTCGCTCATGACGGCGAGGCTGAAGGCCATCTCCAGGTTCGCGGCCCGTGGATCATCGACACTTATTATGGCTTCGAGGAAAATGCTCTGACCAAGGACGGTTGGTTCGACACCGGCGACGTCGCGGTCATCCATCCGGACGGTGTCATGCAGATCACCGACCGCGCCAAGGACGTCATCAAGTCCGGCGGTGAGTGGATCAGCTCGATCGATATCGAGAACGCTGCCCTCAACCACCCGGCCGTGATGCAGGCCGCAGCCCTCGGGATGCACCACCCCAAGTGGGACGAGCGTCCGCTTCTCGTGATCCAGCTCAAGCCGGGGCAGGAGGCTGACTTCAAGGAAGTCCAGGAATTCGTGAACAAGCAGCTGCCGAAGATCAGCGCTGTGGACGATGTTCAGGTCGTCGACGAGATCCCGCTCGGCGCAACAGGCAAGGTCCTGAAGACCAAGCTGCGGGAGCACTTCAAGGACTACACGCTGCCCACCGCAGCGTAGTTTCATCGGTGCAGGGATGAGAAAAGCCCCGCTTCGGCGGGGCTTTTTTTGTCAGGCGATGCCGAGAAAAACAGCGTAAGCTGACGAGATCAGGAGAGCCAGCATCGTCAACGCTGTGCCAATCATCCGCCCCATGCGCTGCTGCGGGGTCATGGCTCCTGCCGTGAGTGAGGCAGCGTGAGAGAGACGCGCAACGAGAAGCGCTACCCCTACAACGTGCACAAACAATCCTGCCCCGCCACCAAGCTCGACCAGAGCCATGAGGATCAGGACCATCGGCACATACTCGGTGAAATTACCGAAGACACGAACTCTCGCAAGGAGATCCTCGTCGCCGCCATCACCAAGTGAAACACCGAGCGCGCGCCGCCTCATCGGGACCCGAAGAGCCAGCACTACCATCAGGAGGCCAAGGAGACCGGCGTAAAGAAGCGTGATTTCAGGCATGTGGCGTTCCTCGTCTGATGCCGCTAGCGCTGCGGAGCTTCGGGTTCTTCATCGGTGGTCTCTGCGTCTGCAGGCTCGTCTGCTGCCTCGTCGTCCTTCGGCTCATCCTTCTTCTTGCGGCCCAGATTTCCAAGGAAGCCGCGGAGCTCGTCGCGCGCCTTGTCCTTGATCGCGTCCTCGATCTTCTCGTCATCGCTAACGTCGATACCGGCTCTGCCGAGGGCATCGCTCGCCGCACCGCGCGCGATCTCAGACGCCAGCGGTTTCGTATCGATACCGAAGGTCGGTTTGCTGAACGTCCCGCCAACGGAAACAGGCAGGCGGAACTCCCGGAAGCCGGTCGCTTCAGGCGCCTTCGCCGCGAGGAGGATCCGGAGGTCGAGGCCCTGGGCAGGCAAGCTGACATTGCCCCTGACCGTCGTGCGCACCGTGTCGGTCAGGAGCTTGGCTTCGCCAATGCTGACAGCGCCGTTCTCGATCGCCAAATCGAAGTCCGCGACATCGAAGTTGGTCTTCGAATCGGCGCCCACGACATTCGTCCGCAGGCTGTTGAAGCTCGACGTCACTGCGGGCAGCTTGCCCCGGTCGGACTGGAGCTCCTCAATCAACGCAATGCCGGTTGTCGCAAGGGCCGATAGATCGATCCCGTCGACCAGGCCGTTCTCGATGTCCGCCGTCGCGCTTCCGGTGAGCGCATCGATGAAGGCTTTTTGGCTCTGACCCCGTGTGGAGACGTCAAAGCCGATCGTCCCTTTGCCGAAGAGGCGCTTGGTGCCGAGGAGGGCAGGGGCTGCTTCACCGAAGTTCACGCTGGCGAACTCCATCACCGCGCCCACCGTTGGCGTCGCCTGTCGGGCGTCCAGCGAGAGGTTTCCTGAAGCATCTCCGCCAAAAGCTCGCCCTCGGTCCAGCGACATGTTCGCCCTGCCGCCTTGAAGGCGCGCCTTCGCAGCGATGCCGGTGATCGAGTAGGTCGGCAGGACGATCTCCCCCGCCGTCATGCTGACATCTGCGTCGGCGGCCTTGAGACCTGAGAAGTCCATCGGCTCTTCCGACCATGCGGGGAAGCCTTCGCCCGCAGTCGGGCTCTCCTCTTCCTGCATCGCTTCTGGGAAGAACGGCCGGAGATCGACCCGTCCTGCCGCAACGCTGCCGGTGAGCTTCGGCCTCTCGCCTGCGAGAGCTGCACTGAAGTCGCCTGAGCCCGAGGCGAGGGCGGTGGCGAAGCGGGCACCGGCGAATTGAACGGTGTCCGCTGTGGCCTTGGCCTGCCCCGAGACCTCGATCACGCCAAACGGCGCAGCGGCTTCAACGAGCTCGGCGCCCAAGAGCGGGGTCAGAGCCGCTAGCTGAGGCAGCTTGACGGAGAGGGGTCCCTCAATCCGCAGGGGCTCGGCCAGCGCGTTGAAGCTCCCGCCGACCTTATTGCCCGCGAGGTCCACGTCGAAGCTCAGGTCCGACGCCTGGTTCGCGGTCATCGCCCAGGGCTCCGCCACCTCGAGGCCCACCCGCGCGGGGAGTTCTTCAAGCCTCATCGACCCATCAAGAGTGAGCGGCTCGCCGAGCGGCGGAAGCACAAGAGTGAGGTCGACATCCTCGGCGCTATAGCTCTGGTCAGGTGCAACCCAGGAGAGGGCGCCATTCTCCACGACGATGCGGCCAGTCGCTGGAGCTGATGCTTCGCTTGGGCCTTCTGTTTCGCGGGTCTCCTCTGCGGGAGCTCCTTCGAAGGTGTAGTTGTTCGTGCCGTCCGCTCTCGTCTCGAGGAAGATCTGCGGCTCGCGCAGAATGAAGGTCTCGATCTCCACCCGCTGCGAGAAGAGCGGCATCAGCCTCACCGCGAGGCTGGCTTCCGACACCGTGACGAGGTTTTCCGCCTCGAACCCGTCACCGCTTCCGACCGTCAGATCGTTGATCGAGAGCCGCGGAGGAAGAATGCTGACGCCGCCGATCGACCCAATGGTCACATCGCGGCCAAGCGCGGTCGAAGCCTGCTTCTCAGCCTCACTGACCAGTGTCTCGGTGCTGATCAGCATGGGGAGAGCGAAAATCGCGACGCCGATGAGCGCGGCGAGGCCTACGAGGATACCAAGGAGCCACTTCATCACTTGATCTCCCGCGCCTTGGCCGCCGCGGCCCGGAGCTCTTCAGCGATCGCTTCGGCATCCTCAGGGTCGAAATCGAGCGGGAGATCGACCTCAGGCCCGGTCAGGTAGATCCGGACCATCCCTGTGTCGGTCGGTCCCACCTGAAGATCGGCCTCGATCTCATTCGGTGTGTTCAAACCCATGACGACTCTCCCGAAAAGAAAAACTGCAGAACACCCTTGCGGGTGAGAACAAAACGTGTACGGCTGTCCTCGTCAACCGGAAGAAGCAGCTCCCGGGGAGTTGGCACCGAAGAGAGGATTGCCCAGAAGATGACCAAGAACCTCAGAGTAGTGGACGGCGGAATGGACAAGGCAAAAGCTCTCGATGCGGCGCTGTCGCAGATCGACAAGGCTTTCGGCAAGGGCTCGGTGATGCGGCTCGGCGCGAAAGAGCAGGTGGTGGCGATCGAATCGGTCTCGACCGGCTCCCTCGGGCTCGACATCGCCCTCGGGATTGGCGGCCTGCCCAAAGGCCGGATCGTCGAGATCTACGGCCCTGAGAGCTCGGGTAAGACGACCCTGACGCTCCACGTGGTGGCCGAGACGCAGAAAGCTGGCGGCACCGCGGCGTTCATCGACGCGGAACACGCGCTGGACCCGGCCTACGCCAAGAAGCTTGGCGTCGATCTCGATCAGCTTCTGATTTCACAGCCCGATACGGGTGAGCAGTCCCTCGAGATTGCGGACACGCTTGTGCGCTCCGGCGCGGTCGATGTCCTCGTGATCGATTCGGTGGCGGCGCTGACGCCCCGCGCCGAACTCGAAGGCGACATGGGTGATTCGCTGCCGGGCCTTCAGGCGAGACTGATGAGCCAAGCGCTCAGGAAGCTGACAGGCTCGATCGCGAAGTCGAACTGCCTGGTGATCTTCATCAACCAGATCCGCATGAAGATCGGCGTCATGTTCGGCTCGCCCGAGACGACCACCGGCGGCAATGCGCTGAAATTCTACAGCTCCGTGCGCCTCGACATCCGCCGTATCGGCTCGATCAAGCAACGCGACGAGTTCCTGGGCAACCAAACCCGCGTGAAGGTCGTGAAGAACAAGGTCGCGCCTCCGTTCAAGCAGGTCGAATTCGATATCATGTTCGGTGAGGGCATTTCGAAGACAGGCGAGCTGATCGACCTCGGCGTCCTTGGCAATGTGATCGAGAAATCCGGCAGCTGGTACAGCTACAATTCCGAACGCATCGGTCAGGGCCGCGAGAACGCGAAGCAGTTCCTCAAGGACCACCCTGAAATTGCTGACGATATCGAAGCGAAGATCCGCCAGAATGCTGGCCTGATCGCTGAAGACATGCTGGCCCAGCCCGGCGGCGACGAAGCCGCTGAAGGCTGATCAGCAGGCAGCTGGAACCGCGAGATATCCCGGTTCTGGCACTCGCCGCGTCATTTTTTGTCCTGCCGGTGGAAAGGGTTTCTTCCGGCAGGGCTTTCCTACCCTGACCGATTGCGCTAGCGCGCCGCGAAGCTTTCAGAGGGAAGCGATCCGGTCTCCTTCCGGGTCCTCCCGAACTCATGGTTCCTATGGGCTTTGCCGACGTAGCATTCACAGTCTTCGCTCTTTTCACCGTGGTCAGCGGCCTCGGTGTGATTCTGGCGAGAAACCCCGTTCACTCAGTCCTCATGCTGATCCTCGCCTTCATTTCGACGGCCGGGCTCTTCGTCCTGTTGGGGGCTGAATATCTCGCGTTCCTGCTGGTCGTCGTTTACGTCGGCGCAGTCGCGGTCCTCTTCCTCTTCGTCGTGATGATGCTCGACGTCGACTTTGCCGAGCTTCGCGCGGACTACATGCGCTACGCCCCGCTGGGTGCGCTCGTGGCGGTCGGCCTAGTCGTCCAGATCGGCATGATGGTGGCAGTCTGGCAGATCCCAGACGAGGCGGTCGCCGCACGCCAGCAGCCAACAGAGGTGATGCGCGATACCTCAGGAGAACAGCTCAACAATGCTGAGCAGCTCGGGCAGGTTCTCTACACGGAATATGTCCACTTCTTCCAGATCGCTGGCCTTGTCCTCCTCGTCGCCATGATCGGCGCCATTCTCCTAACTTTCAGGGAGCGCCGGGGCATCAAGACCCAGGACGTTGGCGAGCAGGTCGGGCGTAAGCGCGAGGACTCGGTCGAAGTCGTCTCGGTGCCGACGGGCAGGGGGATCTAACCATGGCTACCAGTCTTTCCGCCTATCTGACGGTCGCAGGCATCCTCTTCGCCATCGGCGTCGCGGGCATTTTCCTCAACCGGAAGAACGTCATCATCATCCTGATGTCGATCGAGCTGATGCTCCTCGCGGTGAATATCAACTTCGTCGCCTTCTCGATGTTCCTGCAGGATCTCGTCGGTCAGGTGTTCGCCTTCATGGTCCTGACGGTTGCGGCAGCAGAGGCCGCCATCGGCCTCGCCATTCTCGTCACTTTCTTCCGAAATCGCGGCGATATCGCCGTGACGTCGGCCAACACGATGCGGAACTAGAACGTGCAGGCATTCATTGTTCTCCTCCCGCTCTTCGGCGCGCTCCTCGCCATGCCCATCGGCAAGGCGTCGGGCGCTCGCGCAGCTGAGCTGACGACGACGATCCTCGTCGCGCTCGCAGCGGCCCTCGCGTGGATCACCTTCTTCCAGGTTGGCTTCGGCGATGGCGAGAAGACGATCGTCCTCTTTGAATGGCTGCGTTCGGGCGACCTCCAGGCCAATTGGGCGGTCCGTGTCGATGCACTGTCGGCGACCATGATGATCGTAATCACGACGGTCTCCGCGCTCGTGCACTGTTACTCGATCGGGTATATGGAAGAGGACCCGTCGCGGCCCCGCTTCTTCGCCTACCTTTCGCTCTTCACCTTCGCGATGCTTTCGCTGGTGACCGCGGATAACCTGATCCAGCTCTTCTTCGGCTGGGAAGGCGTGGGCGTTGCGTCCTACCTGCTCATCGGCTTCTGGCACCACAAGAAGTCTGCCAACGACGCGTCGATCAAGGCGTTCGTCGTCAACCGCGTCGGCGATGTCGGCTTGGGCCTTGGTATCATGGCCTGCTTCTTCGTCTTCGGCTCGGTGGAGTTCGATCCGATCCTCGATGCGGTCCGGAACGACGGGTTCGTCCAGCCCTTCGGTATGACCGAAGCGGTGCACCTGTCGGATCTCTCGATCCAGTTCCTCGACCGCACCTGGAGCGCCATCGAGATCATCGGCATCCTCCTCTTCATCGGCGCGATGGGTAAGTCGGCGCAGTTCATCCTGCACACCTGGCTGCCGGACGCGATGGAAGGCCCGACACCTGTGTCGGCTCTCATCCACGCCGCGACCATGGTCACCGCGGGCGTCTTCCTCGTCTGCCGCATGTCTGACCTCTACGCAGCGGCACCCGCTGCCTCGGCGATGATCACGGTCATCGGCCTGATCACCTCAGTCTTCGCGGCGACGGTTGGCCTTGTTCAGACCGACATCAAGCGGGTCATCGCCTACTCGACGGCTTCGCAGCTTGGCTACATGTTCTTCGCAGCAGGCCTCGGCGGCTACGGCGCGGCCATGTTCCACCTGACGACCCACGCGGCCTTCAAGGCGCTCCTCTTCTTGGGGGCAGGGGCGGTCATCCACTTCAGCCACCATGAGCAGGACATGCGCAACATGGGCGGCCTCCGCACCCAGATGCCGCTGACCTGGCTCTCCATGCTCCTTGG
The DNA here is from genome assembly GCF_013085255.1 of Parvularcula mediterranea. GTDB lineage: Bacteria > Pseudomonadota > Alphaproteobacteria > Caulobacterales > Parvularculaceae > Parvularcula > Parvularcula mediterranea. The sequence goes on along the minus strand of NZ_JABFCX010000002.1, from coordinate 460,828 downwards.
TACGCTGGCGATCACCGGTATCGGTATCCCGTTCATCTACCCCGATCTCTCGCCGTTCCCGGTCGGCTTCGCAGGCTTCGTTTCGAAGGACATGATCCTCGAGACCGCGTTCGCCGAGATGGAAAGCGGCAAGGCTTTCGCCGGCGCTGCGTTCTACGGCGGCCTCTTCGCAGCAATGCTGACGGGCTTCTATTCCTGGCGCCTCATCTTCCTCACCTTCAACGGTGAGTGGCGGGCCGATGCCGAGGTGCGCAAGCACCCGCACTCTGTGCCGAACTGGATGCTCATGCCGCTTCTTCCGCTGGCGCTCGGTGCCGTGGTGGCAGGCATGTTCTTCTACAAACCGTTCGTCGGCAAAGGCGCAGAGAAATTCTGGGACGGCGCCATCCATATGGAAGCCAAGGCTCACTCCAGCGACTACGCTTCGGATGGCCACGGCGGCGACAGCTATGCCAAGGATGACAGCCACGGCGGCGATGCTGGGTATGCTGATGCTTCCCAAGCTGACGAAGCCAAAGAGGGCAGCGCCTACGCTGAGGAGAACCATGGCGGCGGGCACCATTTCCCTGCCTGGGTCCTCGTGGCGCCAATGGCAGCTGGCCTGATCGGTCTTCTATTCGCCTGGTTCCAGTACCTCCAGCCGGGCAAGGACCCGCTGAGGAAAGGCATGATCGCACCGGGCGGTATGTTCTACGAGTTCCTCGCCAACCGATGGTACATCGACCGGCTCTATCAGATCCTGTTCCAGGAGCCTGCGCGCATCGTTGGCCGCTTCTTGTGGAAGCGCGGTGACGAGAACACGATCGACGGCGGCGGCCCGAATGGCCTTGCCCGTCTCATGAACCTCGGAGCCCAGCGGACGGTCGGTCTGCAGTCAGGCTTCGTCTTCCACTACGCCTTTGTGATGCTCCTCGGCGTCATCATCCTTCTGCTGATCGTTTCCTGACATGGCCGAAAGCACCACAGATATCCCCTGGCTCTCGCTGATCACCTTCCTGCCTCTGATCGGTGCAGCGTTCATCGCCTTTCGCCGCTTCATGGCGACGAGTGGCGAAGATGAAAGCGTTGCGCAGGCTGCGCGCCGCGTGGCGCTCCTGACCACGGTCGCAGGCTTTGTTCTCACGGCGTTTGTCTACTTCGTTCTGTTCGACACGACACAAGCTGGCTTCCAGCTGGTCGAGGAAGCGAACTGGATTGGCGAAGGCATTGGCTACAAGCTCGGCGTAGACGGAATATCCGTCCTCTTCGTGTTCCTGACGGCGTTCATCATGCCGATCTGTATCCTGGCGAGCTGGAGCTCGATCAAGACGCGGGTCAGCGACTACATGATCGCCTTCCTGGTCCTCGAGACCGCGATCATGGGCGTCTTCACGGCGCTCGATCTGGTCCTCTTCTACGTCTATTTCGAAGCATCGCTGATCCCGATGTTCCTGATTATCGGCATCTGGGGAAGCCCCGGCACGCGCGAGATCTTCGGCCGCACGGTGTCGAACCGGGTCTACGCAGCGTTCAAGTTCTTCCTCTACACGCTCCTCGGCTCGCTCCTGATGCTGATCGCCCTGATCTACATCTACCTGACGGTGGGAACGACGGACGTACCGACCCTTCTGCAGACGGACTTTGCCGAGGGTGTTCAGCGCTGGCTCTGGCTTGCGTTCTTCGTCAGCTTCGCAGTGAAGATGCCAATGTGGCCGGTCCACACCTGGCTGCCTGACGCTCACGTTCAGGCGCCTACCGGCGGTTCGATCGTTCTGGCGGCCATCCTCCTCAAGATGGGCGGCTACGGCTTCATCCGCTTCAGCCTGCCGATGTTCCCGGATGCCAGCGTCTACTTCTCCGGGCTCGTCTTTGCGCTGAGCGTCATCGCGATTGTCTACACCTCGCTCGTGGCCTTTGCGCAGGAGGACATGAAGAAGCTGATCGCCTATTCGTCCGTGGCCCACATGGGCTTTGTGACCATGGGCCTCTTCACCGGCACTCAGCAGGGCATCGACGGCGCGATGTTCCAGATGCTCAGCCACGGCTTCATCTCGGGCGCGCTCTTCCTCTGCGTCGGCGTCCTCTATGAGCGGCGTCACACCCGTTCGATCTCGGCATTCGGCGGTCTTGCGAAGTCGATGAAGGTCTTCGCCTTCTTCTTCCTCTTCTTCTCGATGGCGAATGTCGGCCTTCCGGGCCTGTCAGGCTTCATCGGCGAGATCCTGACCATGATCGGCGCCTTCCAGATCAACACCTGGGTGGCAGCGCTCGCCGCCCTCGGCATGATCCTGTCGGCCGCCTACGGCCTCAGGCTCTACCGCGAAGTGGTCTTTGACCAGCCGAAAGATGCCGAGGCGACCACGCCTGATCTCAACCGCAGGGAGCTTGCGCTTCTCACGGTCCTCGGCGTGATGACCCTTTATCTCGGTGTCCGTCCGACGCCGACCCTCGACGTCTTTGCGGTTCCGACCGCGCCTATCAGTGAAGAAGTCCTCGCAGCCCACCAGCGCATGGAAGCGCGCAAGGCTGCTGAGACCGAACTGGCCGAAAACGAGGTCCAGGAATGATCCAGCCCTTCGTCGACGTTCAGCTCCTCCTGCCGGAGCTTTTCCTGTCGCTCGCCGCCATGGCGATCCTGATCATCGGTGTGTTCCTCAAGAACGATCACACGCGGATGCTCTCCTATGCTGGTGCGCTCTCGCTGCTGGTCGCGTGCTTCCTCGTGCCGTCTACGGAAGGTCCGGCCTCCGCATTTAACGATGCGTTCCGCGCTGACGCTTTCTCTCGCTTTGGCCGAATTGCAGTGTTCATCGCCGCTGCTTTGGCGCTCCTGATCAGCCACGCGTTCTTCAAGCTCGAGAAGCTTCTGCGTCCTGAATATGTCGTCCTGGTGCTGCTCAGCGCCATCGGCATGGGCCTGATGGTTTCCGCCACGGACCTCATCTCGGTCTATCTCGGCGTCGAGCTGCAGTCGCTCTGCGTCTACATCATGGCGACCCTGAACCGCGATTCGAAGCGGTCGACAGAAGCTGGCCTCAAATACTTCGTGCTCGGCGCATTGTCCTCGGGCTTCCTGCTCTACGGTGCATCGCTGATCTACGGCTTCACAGGCTCGACCCAGTTCGCGGACATTGCAGCAGCCAGCGTCTCGACCGACAGCCCTGTTGGCCTGTCCTTCGGCCTCGTGTTCTTCGTGTCGGCACTCGCCTTCAAGGTATCCGCCGCGCCGTTCCACATGTGGACGCCGGACGTCTATGAAGGCTCGCCGACCCCGGTGACTGCTTTCCTCGCCGCAGCGCCAAAGCTTGCAGGCATGTTCCTCTTCGGCCGCGTTCTGGTTCAGGCCTTCCCGGGCCTGACGGATCAGTGGCAGCCGGTCCTTTGGCTCATCGCAGCTGCGTCGATGGTTGTCGGTTCACTGAGCGCCATCGTCCAGACGAACATCAAGCGCCTGATGGCTTACTCCTCGATCGGTCACATGGGCTACGCACTGATCGGCGTCACCGCAGGCACCGCCACGGGGATCAGCGGCATGGTCAGCTACATGCTGATCTATCTCATCATGACTCTGGGCGTCTTCGCCTGCATCCTGATGATGCGCCGTCCTGAAGGCATGGCTGAGAACATTTCGGACCTTTCAGGCCTCAGCCAGAGCCGTCCGGGCCTGGCAATTGCGTTCACGGTCCTGTTCCTGTCGCTTGCGGGCATCCCTCCGTTCATCGGCTTCTTTGCGAAGTTCTTCGTCTTCACCGCGGCGGTGGAGGAGGGGCTCTTCATCCTCGCTATCGTCGGTGTGGTGACGAGTGTGATCGCGACCTTCTACTATCTCTCCGTGATCAGAACGATCTGGTTCGCCGAGCCTGCGCCGGACTTTGTGCGCGAGCATGATACGATCGTCCGTGTGACGGCTATCGGTTCAGCCGTCGTCGTGACGATTGGCCTAGTCTTCCTGATCGGCCCGCTCGCCTCTTCGGCTGGCACGGCGGCAGAAGCGCTCTTCCCAGTCAGTTCGGCCGGGTGAGGCATCTCCGCCTCGAAAGCTGCGCCTCGACCAATGACGAGGCGCGGCGTGCTTTCGAAGCGGGCGACGCGCTTCCGCTCCTGATCAGCGCTGCCGAGCAGACCAAGGGCCGCGGCCGTGAGGGCCGGGCTTGGTCTCAGCTTCAGGGCAATTTCGCTGGCAGTTTCCTCGTCATGGCCACCCGCGCGCTCCTTTCGGAGCCGGGGGCCTTATCGCTTATCGCAGGGCTAGCGATCAGGGATGCGCTGTCCGCCTTCGGCGCGAACCCCGCCGAGTTGAAGCTGAAGTGGCCCAACGACGTCCTCCTCTCGGAGAAGAAGGTCGCCGGGGTGCTCTCCGAGTTTGTCGAGGACCAGAGCCGCCGCGCCTTCATTGTCGGTATCGGCGTCAACCTGCGGGAAGCGCCAGACCAGACCCTCTTCCCAGCTGCTGCAGTTTTCGCGGATGGCGCACCTGATCCGAGCGCCTTCGGCGACACCCTCGGCACGGCGCTGACGCGCTGGATTTCGCAGGCTGAGGCCCACGGCATGCCAGCTATCCTCGAGGCCTGGAAAAAGCAGGCCTGGCGGCTGGGTGAACCCCTGGCGATCCGGACCTCCGGCGTTCCGCTCGAGGGCGTTTTCGAGGACCTCGATCCCCATGGACATCTCCGCCTGCGGCTGCCCGACGGCACCATGCGCACAATCACGGCAGGCGACGCTGCGCGCACGTGACGTGGCCCGGCCTTTCGTGCAGAAGGCGCCCCTATGCTTTTGGCTATCGACGTAGGTAACACGAACACGGTCTTCGCGCTGATCGACGGCAGCGAAACCAAGGAGAGCTGGCGCGCCGCAACGATGCCTGAGCGCACGGCGGACGAGTATGCCGTCTGGCTGACCCAGCTTCTTGCGCTCTCCGGCCATGGCGGCCTCAAGACCATCAAGCGCTGCATCATCTCGACGGTGGTGCCGCAGAGCCTTTTTCATCTTAGGAACCTCAGCCGCCGCTATGTCGGAGTCGAGCCGATGGTCGTCGATGCCAATATTCCCGGCATCGAGGTCCGGATCGACCGGCCGAGCGAGGCGGGCGCTGACCGTCTTGTTGGCGCCGTGGCGGGTTATGTGAGCTATGGCGGTCCACTGATTATCGTGGACTCTGGAACAGCGACCACCTTCGATATCGTGGCCGAGGATGGCGCATTTGAAGGCGGCGTGATCGCGCCCGGCATCTATCTCAGCCAGAAGGCCCTCCACGAGGCCGCAGCCCAGCTGCCGCGCATCGCCATCGCAGAGCCCGATCGCGCCATTGGCAAGACCACGGTGCAGGCTCTCCAGTCTGGCACATTCTACGGCTACATCAGCCTCATCGAAGGCATGATCGAGCGTATCAAATCCGAATACGGAAAGCCGATGACGGTCGTCGCGACCGGCGGCGTTTCCTCTCTCTTCGAAGGAGCAACCAAAGCCATCGACCATTTCGACCCCGATCTCACCATCAGTGGACTGATAGAGATAGCCAGACGGCTGGAGGAGGAGGCATGAGCGACGACTTTGTCTTCCTGCCCCTCGGCGGCTCGGGCGAAATCGGGATGAACCTGAACCTTTACGGGTTCGGGCCTGCGCATGCGCGGAAGTGGTTCATGATCGATTGCGGCGTGACGTTTGCCGGCGACGACCTGCCGGGCATCGACCTCATCACCCCGGACATTGACTATCTTCTCGATGAGATTGATCAGGGAGCGGAATTCCTTGGCCTCGTCCTGACCCACGGCCACGAAGATCATATCGGTGCCGTGGCGCATCTCTGGCCAGCCTTTGAAGGCCCGATCTACGCAACCCCGTTCACGGCGGAGCTCGTGCGCCGCAAGTTTGCGGAGACGGGCGAGCATGATGCGCCGATCAAGGTCATGGACCTCGGTGCGCGGTTCCAGCTCGGACCGTTCGATCTTGAGTACATCACTCTTACCCACTCGATCCCTGAGCCTAACGCAGTCGCGATCCGGACACCTCTGGGTCTTGTTCTGCACACAGGCGATTTCAAGATCGATCCGCGGCCAGTGCTCGGTGAAGAGACCGATCACGATACGCTTAAGGCCCTGGGCGAAGAGGGTGTTCTCGCGATGATGTGCGACTCGACCAACGTCTTCTCCGAAGGCCGGTCGGGCTCTGAAAGCGATGTCGCGGATGCTCTGGTGCAACTCATCAGTGAGCAGAAAGAGCGCGTAGCCGTTACGACGTTTGCATCGAACGTCAGTCGGCTGGTCTCGGTCTGCCGTGCTGCGGTGAAGGCGGACCGTTCGGTCTGTCTCCTCGGGCGGTCGATGCTGCGCATGACGGACGTCGCGCGTCAGGTCGGTCTACTGCCAAACGGCGTCAGCTTCGTTGAGCCGAATGAGGCGGGCTATCTGCCGAACGACAAGGTCCTCTACCTCTGCACCGGCAGCCAGGGCGAGGAGCGGGCTGCCCTTGGCCGGATCGCTCGGGATGAGCACCCTGAGCTTGTCCTGAATGAGGGCGACACGGTCATTTTCAGCTCCAAAATCATTCCAGGCAATGAGCGTCCGATCTTTGAGCTGATGAACCAGCTGACCGAGCAGGGCGTCACGGTGATCACGGAGAGCGATGCTTTTGTGCACGTCTCGGGCCATCCGAACAGGGACGAACTCAAGGACATGTACCAGATGGTCCGTCCCGAGCTCGCGATCCCCGTCCACGGAGAGCCCCGCCATCTGGCCGAGCACGGCGCCTATGCGACGACCATTGGCGCGGATCGCGCCATCGTCCCCCAGAACGGCGACCTGATCCGGCTCGCGCCCGGTGAGGCGAAGAAGATCGATGAGGTGCCGTCAGGCCGGCTCTACCTCGACGGCAAGATCCTCCTCGCGGAGGGGGACACCGCGCTCCGCCAGCGTAGGCGGCTCGCCGAAGAGGGCGTGATTGTCGTGTCCGTCGCGATCAACAAGGACGGGAAGATCAAGGACCGCGCTCCGATCTTCGCCAAAGGTATTCCGCAGGAAGACGATGAGGGCGAGGAACTGCTGTCCCTCATCGAAGAAGCCGTGGACGAGGCGCTGGATGCGCTGCCACGGCCCAAGCGCCAGAGCGACCGCGACGTCGAGATGCAGGTGCGTCGCGGCATCAGGTCAGAGCTGACACCCCGCTGGGGCAAGCGCTCTGAGATAGCTGTCCATATACTGAGGGTCTGATCATGGGTGTCGGCGGAAGCATCGTATCCTTCGTAATGATCTGGTGGCTGGTCCTCTTTGCGGTCCTGCCGATACGGCCCAAGTCTGTCTGGGAAGAACCTGACCAGCATGCGAAGGGGACCGACCGCGGTGCGCCGATCGATCCTGCCATCTGGTACAAGGTCAGGCTGACCACCATGATTGCGGTGCCGATCTGGATCGTGGTCTTCGCCGTCATTTCGAGCGGTATACTGAGCAGTGACTGACGATAGCGTGAGGCGACTGAGATTCTGAATTGTGGAAAACCGGCTAAAATGCTATGGGCTGGTCATCCCAACAATTCATCACCGGAGATTGCCTGACGAGTGTCTGAAACCCTGACGCCTGAGCCGCCCCACGCCAACGAGTTGCCGCCCGAAGAGCTGGAGCAGGATGCTCCGCTTGACGAGAGAGGGAACCTGACATCCGAATTCGTTCGGATGATCCGTGAGCGGATCGACGAACGGGACGATGACGAGGTCAGGCGGCAGGTCGCCGAGCTCAAGCCCGCCGACGTCGCAGACCTGATCGAGCAGCTTGGCGAGGACGACACACGCAAGCTGGTCGAGATCGAGGGGGCCGAGCTTCCAGCGGAGGCGCTGGCTGAGCTGGAAGATGGTGCGCGCGACACGGTCATTGACGCGCTCTCGACCGAGCAACTGGCCGAAGCCGTCGCGGAGCTCGACACAGATGAGGCAGCCTTCGTCCTCGAGGACATGGGGGAGAAGGACAGGGCGGAAGTCCTGGCCGAGATGCCGATCGCCGATCGGCTCGCCCTCAAGGCTGCGCTTGAATATGACGACGAGACCGCTGGCCGGATCATGCAGCGGGACGTCTTCGCGGCGCCCGGCTACTGGACTGTTGGCCAGATCCTCGATCGTCTGCGATCTGTCGAGCGCCTTCCAGAGACGTTTTACGACGTGTACGTGGTCGACCCAGGCTACAAGATCATCGGTCTCGTCCCACTGAGCAAGTTCATCAAGGCCAAGCGTGACCAGATCGTTCAGGAGCTTTGCACGCCCGAACCGATCGTCATCGACGCGAAGATGGACCAGGAAGAGGTTGCCTACCTCTTCGAGAAGTACAACCTCATCTCAGCGCCCGTCGTCGATGATTCCAAGCGTCTCGTAGGCATGGTCACGGTGGACGATGTCGTCGAGATCGTCCGAGAGGAGATCAACGAGGACATGCTCGCGCTTGCGGGTATCGAGGAAGACAACGCGATCAACATGCCGATCAGGAAGGTCGCGCGGTCCCGCTTCGTCTGGCTGCTGGTGAACCTCGGCACAGCGATCCTCGCGAGCTTCATCATTGGCCTCTTCGACGCGACGATCCAGCAGATGGTGGCGCTCGCTATCCTCATGCCGATCGTGGCCAGCATGGGCGGCAATGCCGGGACGCAGACGATGACGGTCGCGGTGCGGAACCTCTCCACACGGACATTGACCGGGGCCACAGCGGTTCGGGCTGTTTGGAAGGAGACGGCCGTCTCCGTCATCAACGGCGCTGCCTTCGCGGTGCTGATGGGTGTCGCGGCCGGTCTTTGGTACGCAGGTCTCGTCGGTCAGCCGAGGGCGGAGGCCACAGCACTCGGATCGGTTCTGGCGGCTGCGATGATCATCAACATGCTCTGCGCAGGGCTCGCGGGCATCCTGATCCCGCTTGGGCTTCAGAGGGCAGGGCAAGACCCTGCCGTCAGCTCTGCGGTGTTCGTCACCACGGTGACGGACGTCGTCGGCTTCTTTGCCTTCCTGGGGCTGGCAGCGACGTTCCTCGTCAACTGAAGCGAAGCGCTGGCAGGCCGCCGATCCCCCTCGGCGACCTGCCAGCCAGGCGTCCCTAGAGCGGGAAGCTCAGGGAGAGGACGACCATCCCGTCGCAAGCGTCGCCGCACTCGCTGTCGGAGAGGTCCGTGTCCTCGTAGGTCACACCAAAGGTGAACTTGTTGGGCGTGTAGGCGACGCCGAGCGACCATGAGCCATAGTCAGGAACGCCGTAGACGGAGCTTTCCTCGACATACTGCCAGCCATAACGGCCCGTCACCGAGATCGCATCGCTGAAGGCGTAGGAGGCATTGGCCTCGGAATAGGTGGCGACGCCCGACATTCCAAAGAAGTCTGGCGAGATGTAGTTGGCGAGCCCAACCGTCCAGTCGTCGAAGCTGCGGCTCCAGGTGGCATAGGCCTCGGCGTAGCCAAGATCATCCGCACCCAGATAGCTATAGTAGATGGCCCCGACATTGATCGAGTTCTCGCCATAGCTGAACCCATAGTCGACAATGAAGTCGAGCTCGGTGTCGGCGAATCCTTCGACTGAGGAGCCCCAGACCGAGACGGTCAGCCCGTTCTTGCTGGCGCTCAGCGATCCCTGGAACGCCGGGTCATTGGTCGACTGGGAGATACCGCGGAAGCGATAGTCCGTGACCAGCGTGATGCCGCCAGAATAGGCCCAGCCGTTGAACATCTGGGCGCTGGCCGTGCCGCCCCCCAGCACGCCCATCGCGCAGATGCTCGCTACGGAATAGTAAAGTGCCTTTCTGGCCTTCGATAGTCGCATAATCCACCCTTCCTGTGTGCAACGCAGAAGAGAGGCTAGGGAACTAAGCTTCGCAGTCGCAAGCAGCTTATGCTGCGCTGCGTCGTAAAAAGTTCATTCGCGGCATGAATGTTGCTAGACCGCAACAAATCTTAGCAGAAAACTGTTACGAGGGAGCATTTTAGATCGATGTCATCTATTGATCGGGACTTTAGTGCTCAAAAATCTTGCGGCGCGAATCAAAAAGGGGCGCCGTGAGCGCCCCTCGCGTCCTTCTCAACCCGCTCGATGGATCAGCAGAAGCCAGCCTTCTTGAGGATCTGGTGGGCCTTGATGACCTCCTGCAGCTGCTCCTCGGCAGAGCGGTCGCCCTCGTTCGAGTCCGGGTGGAACCGCTTCACGAGCTCCGCATAGCGCTTGCGCAGCTCCGATGAGGAAGCGTTCGCTTTAAGGTTCATCGTGCGGAACGCCTGGAGCTGGAGGCGGGTCAGTTTGCGGCCTTCGCGATAGACACCCTCGTCTGGCCCCGAATTTTCCATACGGGTGTTGCCGCCGATTGCGTCGTCGATCTCCGCCATGCCTTCCATGCCCGCCCGGGCAGCAGCGGCAGCGCGGCCGTTCTTGGACATCTTCCACGTCGGACGGTCGCCATAGCGCGCAGCGTCGCGCATCTGCGCGGCCTGGGCGTCGGTCTTCCCCTCGAAGAAGTTCCAGTTCTTGTTGTGCTCCCGCGCGTGCACGGTGCACAGCCAGAGATATTCGTTCATTGCGTCCGGCGCCTTGGGCGCACGGGTCTCCGCCGGCTTGTCGCAATCGTCCCGGTCGCAGGTGCGCGTCTCGGTCTTCGCCCAGGATTTCCGGGCGTTCCGCGAGCCTTTGGTGGGCTTGATACGGATGTCGAAGCCGTGTCGCGGCTTGTAGCTGTAGTCGTCGGCCATGGTGTGATTATGGTGCTTGTGAGGTGTCGGGAACAGGCTTGACTTACCGCTTGTTCGCAGGCGGACTGTCGCGCTTTTTTCCCCAGATAGGAGAAATTTTATGGGTCAGGTTGCTGAAGCGATCGAAGGCAAGCTCAAGGGGCGGTTTGAGCCTCTGGTTTTAGAGATTGTGGATCAGAGCCATCTTCACAAGGGGCACGCTGGCGCACCCGAAGGCGGGGAGAGCCATTTCCGCGTGAAGATCGTCTCCGAGCTGTTTGGCAAGATGTCGCGGCTCGAGCGCCAGAGGGCCGTGAACGAGACCCTGAAGGACGAGCTCGCTGGGCCTGTCCATGCCCTTTCAATTCAGGCACTGACCCCCGGCGAGGCCTGAGCCTCTTTCCGGTTCGCCCGGGATACGATGACCGCGAAGGGGATCATCGACGCCATGATGCAGATGCCGCCGAGGAGCAGCGGCGCACCCGGGAAGACGATGCCTTCGCTGTCGGTGTACTCAGTGAAGATCCGGGTCATGACGAGAGGGCTCGTCATCATGGTCAGGGACATGACGCTGGCGATTGCCCCCTGAAGCTCACCCTGGCTGTCCGCCGGAATGGCGGAGGACATGAGGCCCTGCATGGCCGGCATCATGAGGCCGCCAAGGGCGCCCACGGCGATCCAGACATAGATCCACATGCCCGTCGGCGCGAAGAACGCGTAGCCGATGAAGCTGATGGTCATGGACGTCGCGCCGATCAGCACGGCCCTCGGCTCGCCGATCTTGGGGATCAAGGTCCGGGTCAGCCCGCCTTGCACCAGCGCCGCCGTCACCCCCACGAAGGCGAGAGCGAAGCCGATGTCGAGGCCCGACCAGCCATACTTCTGGACAGCGAAGTAGCTGAAGACCGCGGGCAGCGAGTTGTGCGCGAACTGCATCAGGAAATAGGCGCCGAGCACCACCATCACGATACGCACCCGGGTCACGGACCAGAGGCTGCCGAACGGGTTGGCGCGCGCCAGCGAGAACGGGCGTTTCTTGAAGTTCGTTTCCGGGAAGAAGAAAAATCCGAAAACAAAGTTCATCGCGCCGAGCGCTGCCGCTGCATAGAACGGCGCGCGGACGTCGATCGTCGCGAAAAGCCCGCCAACCAGTGGGCCGATAATGAAGCCCAGGCCGAAGGCCGCGCCGATCAGGCCGAAATTGCCCGACCGCTTCTCCGGCGGGGAGATGTCGGCGATCACCGCATTGGCGGTGGAATAGGTTGCCGAGGTCGCCCCTGACAGGAACCGCGCGACAACGAGCCACGCATAGGTCGGGGCCAGCGCCATCAACAGGAAGTCGAGCGCATAAAAGGCGAGCGAAATCAGAAGCACAGGCCGCCTGCCATAGCGGTCTGACAAACCGCCCATCACCGGCGACATGAAGAACTGCGCCAGCGCGTAGACGAAGTAGAGCACGCCGCCATAGGTCGCGGCCTGGCTGACGTTCTCACCGGTCACCTCCATCAGGAGCTGGGGCAGGATCGGCATGATGATACCAAAGCCGATCATCGACAGAAGCACCGTGATGAACATGAAGGTGAGCGCCGCGCGCGGCGAGGGGAGGGTCTTTTCGCTCATCAAGAGGCTGTGCGCTCCGCCGTGGGAACGGTCAAGCTGGGACACAGCCGCAGGGCGTGGGCCTAGCTTGTTCGGCAGTTGGCGGTGGTCGGCAGCCTGTTTTTGGGGTTAGCAGAAAGACCGTGAGAACAATCAGCTGAGAGCAGAGATGGCGCAAAGACCTCAGGATCCAATCGAGGAGGAGCTCGACGAAATCCAAGACATTTTTGGTGTGAATCGTGAAGTCGCGGAAGAGATACGGCTCAATTTCGATCAGCCGCCGAAGGGGTGGTTTGCACACCAGCTCTCGATCTGGGGGTTCTTCATCATCATGGTTGGTGGGTTTGGAGTTGGTTGGCGCTGGATTTGGCCCTACTTCGAGCGGCTTCAGGATACTCATGCCGCCGAACAAGCGACACAGATTGGTGCGATCCTGGTCGGCAATGACTTTGGATTTGGGATGTTGGCCTGGCTTTTCGGGTGGATCTTCTCAGCTGGTGCAGTCCTAGCGCTGGTTTATCTCGTGCTGCCATTGAACAAGCGGTTTAGTCGTGTCCACGACGCCATGATGAGCAGCGACTCGCAGCCTTTTGGAGCTGGTGCGTTGAACGCCGTGGCGGAGCATGCCAGCAGTGTTACGTCCTCTGACGAATTCGCCCGCCGCTGGCTGCTAGAGTACATAAGGCGCGTGCTTCGCATTGCGTCGCTGCCAATAGCGGTTGGTGTTGTTCTTATCTGGGCTGAGCTCACGTCAGGAGACTACATCACCGAAGAGGAGGTCGTGATTGACCGGTTTATTCCGTTTACAGAGAATAAGATCCTTCCATGGTCTACAGCGGAACTTGTCGAGCTGGGCTGCAATCAAACTGACGACGGGGCGTCGTTGGTTTATAAAGTGGTATTCCCCACGCGCTCCGTCCGTATCTCTTCGGCGGACCCTGTGAAGGGCACGGATTATCTCGCTTCTCTGGAGGCGATAGATGAACGGCTAAGAGCTTCGAACGCCGAATTCGTTCGCTGGGAATGGCTCAAGCGAGACCCTCTTAACCCAAAGTGCCTTCGATCTTTTTACGGAGAGTATGAGCCGGGTGGGAAGGCACGCATCGATAGGTTGCTACGGGTTGGCCAACTTTAGCTGCTGAGAACCTCATCCACCCAGGCAGGGACGATCTCGCTGGCCTTTCCGTAGCGCGCTTCGGTGAAGAGCGTCGCATTGTCCGATGCCTCGAGGTTCAGCTCGACCCTCGGGATGGCGCGCTGTCTTGCGAAGCCGACGAGGCCTGCCGCTGGGTAGACGCTGCCTGACGTGCCGACGGCGACGAAGAGGTCAGCTTCCATCATCGCTTCCTCGACCTCGTCAAAGCCGCGAGGGATTTCCCCGAACCAGACGATATAAGGCCGCATGGTTTTCGCATCGCAGGCCGGGCAGGGAGTCTCCGTCGAGAGATCCTCCGTCCAGTGATGGACCTTGCCGCAGCTCGTGCACTCCGCCTTGTCGAGGTGGCCATGGATCGGGAGGATCCGTTCGGAGCCTGCGCGCTGGTGCAGGTTGTCGACGTTCTGGGTGACGAGGGTCACCGTGCCGCCTGCCTTCACCGTCTCGGCCTCGAGCTTCGCCAGTGCGAAATGCGCCGGGTTCGGATCAACGCTCGGTAGCTGCGCACGGCGGGCATTGTAGAAGGCGTGGACCAGCGCAGGGTCGGCGGCGAAGCCCTCCGGCGTGCAGACCTTCACGGGGTCGTTCTTCACCCATGCGCCGTCTGGATCGCGAAAGGTATCAACGCCGCTGTCGGCAGAAACGCCTGCGCCGGTGAGGATGACGATGTTCTGAGCCTTGGCCATGGCTCAGGCCATAGCAGGTTCCGTCTCCGGCCTCCAACGGCGCCCGCGCCAAGTGGGATCGCCGATCTTGTGAGGCCGGGTCCAGTCGAGATCACCGGCCCGCCAGAGCTTCAGGAAGCCCTCACCGTCTTTCTCGCCGAGGTCCCAGGCCTCCTGCACTTCCTTTGACTCGGTCAGGTCGATCTTGCCCGTGGGTATGGTCTCCGACGGCATGATGAAGATGCGGTCTTCCTTATGCGGAAGGTGGCTGAAATAGCTCGCGAGCAGGCAGAGCGTTGGGCCGTTTTCTTCGCTGGGCATGGGCGCATCGCTCATCGAGCCGCCGTCGATCACCGGCAGGTTGTCCCAGCACTCGAACTGGAAGACAGGGGGGATGCGCGCTGCGGTCGTGATCAGCTCTGCAAGCCTCCCATCACGGGCGGCTTGAGCGAGGTCGGCGCGGATTTCGCGCATGCCGAGCTTGCGGGTCCAGCTCTTGTCGGTCGCGTCCTTCACTGCGCGTTCGATCAGGTAGGTGATGAGCGAAACTGTCGCTCCTACCGCATTGGGGTAGCGGGCGGGCAGCTCCGTCAGGACGACTTCGATGGGTGGGCCCGACGCAATTTTCGCGACGGCCTCCTCGTCAAAGACCTTGTCCACGACACGGCGGTAGGCCTCTTCGTGGGGCATGAAGCCGAGGTGGCTCGACGGCCAGTGGAAGTTGCGGCTGTGGCGGAACTGGATGCGAGTAAGGCGGAGAAGTTCAGGACCGAGCCGCGCTGCAAAGCCTGCCGCGATCATCGCCCCGCCTGAAACGCAAGTGATCCGCCTGGGTTCGAGGCTGATCTCGTCCCTGACCCGGTGAAGAAAACCTGCCTGCCAGAAGCAGCGCGTGCCGCCCCCTGAAAGCACCAATTGTTCGAAGCGCATCGCTCGGCTGCTCCTTTCGTGAGGAAGGAACAGCCGCGCGGGCAAAATGTCTCACCTGGGGTGTATCAGGCCGCTTCTGCGAGGGGGACGACTTTTAGTTTTGTGACCTGGTTCCGGCGCTTGGCGAGGATTTCGAAGCGATAGCCGTGGAAGCTGAACATCTGCCGGACATCGGGGATGCAGCGGCCCTCGTGGATCACCAGGCCCGCAATGGTCACCGCTTCCTCGTCAGGCAGGCGCCAGTCCATCATGCGGTTGAGGTCGCGGATCGTGACATCGCCATCGACCAGCACCGCGCCATCGGACTGCTTCTCGACGCCGACAACGACCACGTCATGCTCGTCCTCAATCTCGCCGACGATCTCTTCGAGAATATCCTCAAGCGTTACGAGGCCGCGAAGCGTTCCGTACTCGTCAATCACAAGGGCGAAGTGCATCTGCGAAGTCTTGAAGGCGTCGAGCTGCTCTTGAAGCGTGGTGGTCTCCGGCACGAAGTAGGGCTGCATCGCGATTTCGCGAATGTCGACCTTGTCCGGCTCGTTCCCCACTTTCCACAGGGCACGGAGCATATCCTTGGCGTGGAGGACGCCGACGACATTGTCCGGGTCTTCGTCATAGAGAGGGATGCGCGTGTGGTTCGACGCGAGCACCGCTTCGACGATCTCGATCTGGGGCGTGTTCACGTCCAGCATCTCGATCGACTTCCGGTGGAGCATGATGTCCTCGACGGTGATGTCGTCGAGTTCGAGGGCGCCCCTGATGATGTCGCGCGCTTCTTTCTCCATCTGGCCTTCTTCGTGGTGCAGTTCGATCGCACCCTTCAGCTCTTCATGGGCGGAGAGGGCGTCATCCATCGCCGTGACGTCGAGGCCAAAGACCCGGTGCAGGGTCGTCCTGACGATGGCGCTCACCACACTGACGATCGGCGCGAGCACCGCGACGATCCTGCGCATGATCGGTGCGACGAGCATCGCGATGCTATCGGCGCGGGCGATGGCAGCCGTCTTGGGCATCACCTCCGCAAAGACGAGGACCAGCAGGGTCATCACGATGGTCGACAGCGCCACGGCCATGCCGCCTTCGCCGAAGAGCTGGATGAACAGGCCCGACGCCAGCACCGAAGCGAGGATGTTCACTGCATTGTTGCCCAGGAGGATCGCGCCGATCATCCGCTCGCGGTCCTCGGTCAGCTTGCTGACGGCCGCGGCCTTCTTGTCGCCCTTGAGCTCAAGCGAGCGCATCCGCGCGCGGGATGTGGCGGTGAGGGCCGTCTCCGATCCTGAAAAGAAGGCGGAGAAGCAGAGAAGAAGGAGAATGAAGAGAGCTGTCGTGATCATAGCTTGGGCAGTTGGGCCTCCTCGCCCAGGAAGTCCAGAATGCGGGCTTCGTCCTGATCCTTCGCGACGAATGCTTCGCCGAGCCGCTTGAGCAGGATGAGCGTCATGGCGCCGCTGTCCACCTTCTTGTCCTGTCTCATGTGCAGGAGAAGTCGGCCCGGATCAGCAGGGATGTCCGGGACATCGGCGAGACGTGTCGGCAGGCCTGATCTCGCGACCAGAGCTTCGAACCTCTCCGCTTCGCCGGGGCTCAGGTGTCCTTCGCGCTCGGAGAAGCGGGCCGCCATGACCATGCCGATGGCGACGCCTTCGCCGTGGAGGATGCGTCCGTCATACTGGCCCTCCGCCTCGATCGCGTGGCCGAAGGTGTGGCCGAGATTGAGGAGGGCGCGCCGGCCGCGCTCGGTTTCGTCCTCGGTGACGATGGCCGCCTTGGCCCGGCAGCTGACTGCGATCGCTTCAGTGAGCGCAGCTGGCTCGAGCGCGAGGACGGCATCACCGCGCTCGCCGAGCCATGACAGGAACTGCGGATCGCCCAGCGCGCCGTACTTGATGACCTCCGCATAGCCAGCCAGCAACTCGCGTTTTGGCAGGGTGCTGAGAAAGCTCGTGTCGATGGCGACGAGGGAAGGCTGATGGAACGCGCCGACAAGGTTCTTGCCTGACGCCGTGTTGATCGCTGTCTTTCCGCCTACGGAACTGTCGACCTGTGACAGGAGCGTCGTTGGCAGCATGACGAGCCTGCAGCCGCGCCTGAGCGTCGCCGCGCAGAAGCCTGCGAGGTCTCCTGTGACGCCTCCGCCGAAGGCGACGACGCTCCCGCCGCGCTCGACACCTGCTTCGAGGAGCTTCTCGCTGACGTCCGCATAGCTCTGCCAGCTTTTGGTGGCCTCGCCGGAAGGTACAGTGATGAGGGGCAGCTCAGGCAGGACCTTGCGCAGCGCATCTTCGTGCTGTGCGAGCACCGCCTCATCGGCTACGATAGCGCTAGGCTTCGCCGTCAGGCGCCTGAGCTCCGGCCTGCAGGCCTCCAGCGCACCAGGCCCGATGCGGACAAGGTACTCACGCCCCGGCAGGTCAACGGAAACGTCAGTCGTCATATCGTCTCGCCTTCGCGAACGCGCTTCCTCAGCGCCTTGATGATGGAACCGACCGTGTCCTTGTGCGGGCCGTCCTGCGAGAGCACCGTGACGTCAGCCTGCGCGTAGACAGGGCTACGCTCTTCGATCAGCTTGCGGAGGATATCTTCCGGATCGCCGCGCTTCAGGATCGGCCGCGTGTCCCTCAGCGCCGTGCGCCGGACATGGGTCGCAAGGTCTGCCTTCAGCCAGACGGATGTGCTGGTCGCCTTCACGAGCGCCCGCGTTTCCTCGTTCATGAAGGCACCGCCGCCCGTCGCGAGCACCGAGGGGCCCGACTCCAGAAGCCGCTGCATAACCTTGCGCTCGCCCTCGCGGAACTCCTCCTCGCCGTAGATCTCGAAGATATCGGCGATGCGCATGCCCGCCGCTTCTTCGATCTCATCGTCAGCATCGGCGAAGGGCACGCCCAGCTTCTTGGCAAGCCGTCGCCCTGTGGTCGATTTGCCAGCGCCCATCAGGCCGACCAGCACGATGGGTCGGGTCAGGCGAAGCTCAGGGCGCGGGAAGGGGAACCGGGCGACGTTGTTCATAGCGCGGGAACGCTAGGCTGATCCCGCGCTGGATTCCACTGCCTTCCTTTGCGCTGCGCCCGAGGCTGGACGAAGACTGTGTTGCAGTGCGAAAAAGCGACTGATGACTGAAAACGCGACCTCTTTCGGGGCCAATGCCCGGCGCTATGCCGAGGGAAGGCCCGGATATCCCGGCGAGCTTTTCGACTGGATTGTCTCCGAAGCCCCGGGCACGGCCTGCGCCATCGACATCGCGACAGGCTCGGGCCAGGCCGCGCTGTCGCTGGCGGAGCGCTTCACTCATGTCTTCGCCTCGGACATCTCTGAAGAGCAGATCGCCCACGCGCCCATCGCGCCAAACATCACCTACGCCGTCGCATCAGCGGAGAAGACAGGGTTCGCCAGCGGCGTTGCCGATGCCGTCACCGTGGCGACAGCGCTCCACTGGTTCGATTTCCCAAAGTTCTGGGAGGAGGTGCGGCGCATCTGCAAACCCGGCGCGCTTTTCTGCGGCTGGACCTATGGCCTGACCGAAGCCGAGCCAGAGGTGCAGCGCGAGCTTCTGGACGAGGTTCTCGCCATCGCCGACCCTTACTGGGCAGAAGGCAACCGCCTGAGCCTGCGCGGCTATCAAAGGGATGAGATCGGCTTCCCATTCGAAGAGGTGACGCCGCCAGCCATCCGGATGGACCTCGACTGGAGCGTTCCGCGCCTGATCCAGATGCTGGAAACATGGTCCGCCGTCACCCGCGCCCGGGCCGATGGGCACAGCGCGACGCTCGATGACCTGATGGAGGATGCCGTCCGCAAGTTCGGGGACGCGCCGCGCAGAGTGTCGATGCCGCTCACGATCGTTGCGGGCCGGGTCGCCTGACCCTTTCCCCGGGCAGGCTTGGCGACTAAGGGCCGCCTCGTGAGCAATTTTCCTCAGACCATCCTCGCCGTTGCGGCAGGCGGCGCCCTTGGCGCTTCGCTGCGCTATGGCTTTGTCACCTTCGGCCTCGGCGGCGCGTGGGGCATCCTCGCGCTCAACGTCGCGGGCTCGTTCCTCCTCGGCCTCGTGGTCGCGTCAGGGGAGGGGCGGTCGGATGTGCTGACCGCGTTTCTCGGCGCAGGACTCCTTGGGGGCCTCACAACCTACAGCACCTATTCCTACGATATCATCCGTCTGGGGAGCGTTTCGGTGCCGCAAGCCGCGCTTTATGTCGGCCTGTCGCTGATCCTCGGCATTCTTGCCTTCATCGCAAGCACCATGCTCGTGAGGGCTGCATCATGAACGGGCCGACGCAGGTGAAGGTGAAGTGGGACGATGACGGGATCCGCATCGACCGCTGGTTCAAGAACCACTACCCGCAGCTAAGCTTCGGCGCGCTCCAGAAGATGCTGCGCAAGGGGCAGGTGCGGGTCGATGGCGGCCGGGTGCAGGCCTCGCACAGGATCGAGGCTGGCCAGATGATCCGCGTGCCGCCCATGCCGGATCCAAGCGATGCGCCGAAGCCCCGGGCCATGTCCCGCGCCGATGCGCGCGAACGGCTGGCCGAGATGACGCTGTACGAAGATGCCGGGGTCATGGTCCTCAACAAGCCCTTCGGCCTTGCGGTGCAGGGCGGTGCGAAGACCACGGACCACATCGACGCTCTCCTTGAGGCTGTAAGCCCCGATGATGCGCGGATCAGGCTGGTCCACCGCCTCGACCGCGACACGGGCGGGCTGCTCGTCACCGCGAAGACCCGCAAGGCGGCGCAGTGGCTGACCGAAGCCTTCCGTGGAAGGACGATCGAGAAGGAATACTGGGCGCTGGTCAAGGGCGTGCCGCAACCCCTCGAAGGCCGCATCGACGCGAAGCTCGAAAAGGCTGGCCCCAAAGGGCAGGAAAAGGCGCGGCCTTCCGATGACGGACAGAAAGCCATCACCGACTACCAGGTGATCGAAATGGCGGCGCAGAAGGCGAGCTTCGTCGCGCTGCGCCCGATCACCGGCAGGACGCACCAGCTGCGTGCGCACATGGCGCTGATCGGTACACCGATTGTTGGCGACGGTAAGTATGGCGGCTCCGACGCCAAGGTCGATGGCCTGCCGCAAAAGATGCACCTCTTCTGCCGCAGGCTTGTTATCCCGCGTCCCGGCAACCGCCCGCTGGTGCTCGAAGCACCGCTTCATGGCCACATGAAAGAGACGTGGAAGCTCTTCAATTTCGACGAACGTGCCAAACCCGAATGGCCGGAGGATCTGTGACCGAGGGACCGAAACGTTTCTACAAGGAGGTTTCCCTCCTTGAGCAGGACGGGGGATATGCCGTCGCCCTCGATGGCCGGATCGCCAAGACCGTCGGGCGCCATCCCCTCGTTGCGACGAAGAAGCTGGCCGAAGCATTGCGCGAGGAATGGGACGCTCAGACGGATACCGTCCGCATGGAGACGATGCCTTTGACGAGGCTTCACGGCTTTGTCCTCGACGCTGGCGAGCAGGGCAAGGCGGAGTTCACCGACACGATCTGCCAGTATGCCGGGAGCGATCTTCTCTGCTACCGCGCCGATGAGCCCAAGCTCGCGGAGCGGCAGGAGCAGATTTTCGGCCCGTTTCTGGCGCGGGCGGAAGAGCAGGGCCTCACCTTTGCCGTGACCGCCGGGATCATCCCAGTCGAGCAGCCGCCCGAGACCATCGAAGCGATGCGCGACCGGCTTAGCGCGATGGAGCTTTCCGAGCTCTATCCGCGCAAGCTTCTGACGGAGATCCTAGGCTCTGCTGTCCTCGCTCTTTATGCGGATCAGGAGCCTGATAACGCCTTCGCCGCCGCCAGGCTCGACGAGGCATTTCAGGCTGAGAAGTGGGGCGTCGATGGCGAGGCGAAGGAGCGTGAGAACGCGCTGCGCCGCGACTTCGACGACGTGCTGCGCTACCTGTCGCTGTCGCGATAGACCCGCTGGGTTCGTCCGCGTACGGCGGTTAACAGCTCATAGCCGATCGTCCCGGCCTTGTCCGCGAGCCAGTCGACCTTGATCTCTTCGCCGAAGAGTTCAGCCCAGTCGCCGGGCTTCACCTTGCCCGGCGCATCGGTGATGTCGACGGTCAGGAGGTCCATGCTCACCGCGCCTGCATAGGGGCATCGTGCGCCGCCGAGAAAAACCTTGCCGCCGCCCAGTAAGCTGCGCGGCAGGCCATCCGCATAGCCGACGGCCAGTGTCGCCAGCTTTGATGGCCGCTGTGGCGACCAGCGGCCCGAATAACCCACAAGCTCACCGGGCTCGACGTCGAAGACCGTCAGCACACGGGCCTCGAACGTTGCGACCTGTTCGAGCGGACCAAGTGACCCTGCCGCCGCGCCATAAAGCCCAACGCCGGGCCGCAGGCAGTCCTCTTCGACGGTCTCTTTTTGCAGGAGGCCACCAGTGGCGGAGAGGCCGAAGCGGGCGCGCGGGAAGGTCTGGCGCAGCTTTGACTTAATCTCCTCAAACCGCGCGCGCTGGTCTGCATTGCGCTCCGACGACGGATCACCGGCATCACTCATATGGCCGATTACGAGGCTCACATCCTCACGCGGCGCCATATCCTCCAACGCAGAAAGCGGCATCCCGACCCGGTTCATGCCGATGTCGATCTGGACGCCGCAAGGGCCACTCTGCCAGGCCTTCAACGCCTCGGCGTCGTAATGCACCGGTCGGTGCTCCTCCGTCCACGGACCAGCGCCGGAGCCTGCGTTGAGGATGTAGAACACCGCGCCGCGGGCGACTTTCTCCAGAGCCTGAGCCTCTTCGAGATAAGACACGTAGAACGCGCTGCATCCGCCATCGACCAGCACGGGCACGACCGCTTCCGCGCCGAGGCCGTAGCAATCCGCCTTGACCACCGGCATGATCTCCACGCCGGGCCTGATGTTCTTCAGCGCGCGAAGGTTCCGCCGCACCGCTGCGAGATCGACCGTCAGGCGAGGGCGGTAGTCCGTCACCTGATCAGTACTGCTGTGGGTAGCGGTCAGGGTCGGCATAGTCGCCGAAGCGGGTCAGCTCAGGCGCGAAGCTCAGTTTCACTGTGCCAATGGGGCCGTGGCGCTGCTTGCCGATGATGACTTCGGCCATGCCGTGCACGTCATCCATCTTCTGCTGCCACTCGATATGCTCAGGCGTACCCTCGCGAGGCTCGGTCCGGCCGAGATAGTATTCCTCGCGATAGACGAACATGACGACGTCGGCGTCCTGCTCGATCGAGCCCGATTCACGAAGGTCCGAGAGCTGGGGCCGCTTGTCCTCGCGGTTTTCGACCTGACGCGAGAGCTGCGAGAGCGCGATGATCGGCACGCTGAGCTCTTTCGCTAGAGCCTTAAGACCCGTCGTGATCTCGGTCAGCTCCTGGACACGGTTCTCGCCTGCTTTCTTCGAGCCGGCGAGCAGCTGGAGATAGTCGATGACCAGCATGTCGAGCCCGTTCATGCGCTTGAGACGTCGCGCGCGGGCCGCAACCTGCGCGATGGTCAGGCCACCCGTGTCGTCAATGTAGAGCGGCAGTTGCTCGAGCTTTCCGGCGGCGTCGTAGATTTCGACGAAGTCCTGCTCGTTGATGTCGCCGCGCCGGATCTTGTCGGAGGCAACGCCGGAGAACTCCGCGAGGATACGCGAGGCGAGCTGGTCCGAGCTCATCTCGAGACTGAAGAAGCCGACGCGGGCGCCTTCTTTGTTCTTGTATGATCCGTCTGCGGCCTTTTCAGGAACGAAGGCCTTGGCTGCGTTGACCGCGATGTTGGTCGCGAGGGCCGTCTTTCCCATCGAGGGACGCCCTGCGAGGATGATGAGGTCCGAGCCGTGAAGGCCACCAAGCTTGCCATCGAGATCGCGAAGACCAGACGTCACGCCGGAGAGGCCGCCGCCGCGCTGGAAAGCAGCCTGGGCAATGTTGATTGCCGTCGTCAGCGCGCTTTCGAAGCTCTCGAAACCGCCGCCATAATGGCCCGTCTCGGCAAGGGCGTAGAGCTCTTTCTCCGCCGCTTCGACCTGGCCTCTGGGGTTGTCGTCGATGTCGGCGGTGTTGGCGCGCTCGATCATCTGGCTGCCAATATTGATCAGACCACGGCTCGTATGCAGGTCGAAGATCAGCCGGCCATAGTCAGCTGCGCCCACCGTCGTCGGCACCGCCTGCGCCAGCGAAACGAGATAACGCTCGCCGCCTGCCTCATGGAACGCCGTCTCATCCCCAAAATAGGTGTTCAGCATCACAGGCGAGGCGAGGCGCCCCGAGCTGATGAGCTTGTCGCACGCTTCGTAGATCTTGCCGTGCAGCGGGTCGTAAAAATGCTCAGGCTTCAGGTACCCGTTGACCTTGTAGAAGACCTCATTGTCGTAAAGCACCGCGCCAAGCAGCGCCTGCTCCGCGTCAATAGAGTAGGGGAGCTTCTTCTCGTCGGGGCCACCGAGGGTGGCGGGGAGGGCTGATCCGTCAGGCATGGGGCGACCATCTCAAAAACTGAGGGGCGAAGAAAGCTGAAGCTTTCCCGATTCGCGGGGCAAAGCGTGCGCACCCCCAGCTGCATCGCGCTTTTGACATGGGTTAAGAATGGCCCATCCTCTGAGGACGGGAACTGGAGAGAGCAATGCTGCGCCGACTGGGACTGTCCGTTATCCTTGTTGCTGGAACAACGGGATGTGAACTCACCCCGGAAGAGCAGGCAGCGTTGATCACCGGGATATCCCAAGGGCTCCAGCAGGCGCAGTATGAAAGCCAGTATGGCGCGCCCTCCGGCTATGGCCGTTATGGCGATACGGGCTTTAACTCCCGCTCGCTCCAGGTCTGTGTCTCCCGCGGCAATGGCAGGCAGCGGCTCGTCTACGCCACCGTGAGGAGCGGGGCGGAGCTGAACCGCGCTGCGGGACGGGAGCTTTACCGCCGTGACCGGAACTATTTCTCGATCCCGACGGCCTATGGCCAGGCGGTCGTCTCGGTACCCGGCTGGGCAAGGCTCTCAGACGGCCCGATCTACGGCACGGATCAGCAGGGCGTCCGCTGGACCATCGGCGCGCCAGGGCTTTGCCGCTACTAGGATTGTTTCACGAGGTCCGGCTCGAGAGTAGCAGACCGTGCCGAACGGACTGATTTGCCTACAAAAAAGCCCCGCATGCAGAACATGCGGGGCTTTTCCTTGGATCTTTGAAGATCGGCTTACGGAGTGTCGGTGACGTTTTCCGTGGTGCCTTCTTCTGCCGGAGCTTCGACAGGGACGGCGCCGTCTTCGTCGAACTCACCCGTGCCGGTGACCTGTTCGACTTCTTCTTTTTCGCGGGCGAAGATGTCTTCACCGCGTGCCTGCTTCTCGGCCTCTTCGGTCGAGCGGGCGATGTTGATCTCGATGCCAACGGTCACTTCAGGGTGCAGGCGGACGCGCACCGGGAAGATCCCGAGGGTCTTAAGCGGACCATCGAGCAGGACGTTGTGGCGGTCGAGCTTGAGCTTCTTGGTCGAAGCGATCTCGGCGATGTCGCGAGCCGAAACCGAACCGTAGAGCATGCCAGCATCCGACGCAGAGCGGACGACGACGAACTGCTTGTCGGCGACCGAACGGGAAAGCTGTTCAGCCTTCTCGCGCTCTTCAGCGTTGCGGGCTTCGATGGCCGAGCGCTCGGCTTCGAACTTTGCACGGTTCGCAGCGTTGGCGCGCAGGGCCTTGCCTTGCGGGATGAGGAAGTTGCGGGCGAAGCCAGGCTTCACGGCGACTTCGTCACCGATCGAACCGAGCTTCTCGACGCGTTCGAGGAGAATAACCTGGGTCATGTCTTAGTCCTGCGAAACGTAGGGAAGGAGCGCGAGGAAGCGGGCGCGCTTGATGGCGCGGGCCAGTTCACGCTGTTTCTTCGCGGAGACAGCCGAGATGCGCGACGGGATGATCTTACCTTTCTCGGAGACGTAGCGTCCGAGAAGCTTGGGATCCTTGTAGTCGATCTTCGGCGCCTTCTCGCCCGAGAACGGGCAGGTCTTGCGGCGGCGGAAAAAGGTCTTGGCCATTAGCGGCGGTCTCCTCTGTCTCCACGGCGGTCGTCGCGGCGGTCATCCCGGTCACGGCGGCTCATCACCGGCGAGGGCTCAGGATCGAACTCGTCGACGCGCAGGGTCATGAAACGCAGGATGTCCTCTTTAAGGCGCATCTGACGCTCCATCTCGGTGACCGCGTCGTGCGGCGCATCGATCTGCATCAGGCTGTAATGGCCCTTGCGGTTCTTTTTGATTTTGTACTGAAGGTTGCGGAGGCCCCAATATTCGGCCTTTTCGACCGAGCCACCGTTTTCCTTGATGATGTCGTGGAGTTCCTCGGTGAGGAGGTCGACTTGCGCGGGGCTTACGTCCTGGCGCGCAATGAAGATGTGCTCGTAGAGAGCCATAGGTACTTGCACCCTTGTCTGGCAGTGGAGACGGGGCGCGGGAACGCTGGACCGCCTTCGGCTCATCTGGCGGCGGGACAATCCCAAGGTGCCAGACGACCACTACTCGAAGCGGGGCCGCTACCTGAAAAGCGGCGTGAGGGCAAGGCACGGTTTGGCTTCCGGGCCATCGGGCCAGTCGATTGCAGATATCTGTATTATCCGATGGGTCGCATGGGGGCACCGGACTATTCTCATTCCGAGAAGAGGCGGCTCCGGCACCCTCATTCCGCGTGGTCGCGGGCTGGCCGAGCGAGCCTCCCCTTGATGGAGGAAGTGATGGCAAGATTTTCCCGATGGTCCCTGATTGGCGTGTCCCTGAGCGCTCTGGCGCTCGCGGCGTGCGGTGGTTCTGACAGTAGCGAGCGGGTCGATACCGCAAGCGCCCAGCAGCCCCGCGGCGCTGAGCTTCCGGCCGAGGAGCGTGTCGCTGCTCCGGCGGAAGGCGCAGGCGAAGCTTTCGAAGGCACCACTGAGGCCGAGCGCGCGCTGGCGACGCCGATCGCCCAAGGCATGCCCAAGCCCAACCGCTTCTGGTGGCCCGAGACCGTCGACCTCTCACCCCTCCGCCAGCACGAGGCGGACTCAAACCCGCTCGGCCCAGACTTCGACTATGCCAAGGAGTTTGCGAAGCTCGACCTTGCCGAGGTGAAAGCCGACATCGAGGAGGTCATGACCACCTCCCAGGATTGGTGGCCAGCCGATTACGGGCACTACGGACCTTTCTTCATCCGCATGGCTTGGCACTCCGCAGGCACCTACCGTCTTGCCGATGGCCGTGGCGGCGCAGCGGGCGGGCAGCTTCGTTTCGAGCCGCTTAATTCGTGGCCGGACAATACCAACCTCGACAAGGCGAGAAGGCTCCTCTGGCCGATCAAGGCCAAGTATGGCCACGCGCTCTCATGGTCCGACCTGATGGTCCTCACGGGCAACGTCGCCATGGAGTCCATGGGCTTTGAGACCATCGGTTTCGCTGGTGGCCGTGAAGACGCATGGCAGCCTGAGCTCGTTTATTGGGGTGCGGAGGAAGACTTCCTCGCCAACAACAAGCGCTATGACGAGGACGGCAAGCTGAAGAAGCCCCTCGGCGCTTCCGTCATGGGCCTTATCTATGTGAACCCAGAAGGCCCGAACCGAAGCCATGATCCCATCGCGGCCGCAGCGGATATCCGCGAGACATTCGGCCGTATGGCGATGAATGACGAGGAGACCGTCGCGCTGATCGCTGGCGGGCACACCTTCGGCAAGGCCCACGGCGCGCATAAGCCAGAGGAATGCCTCTCCCGCGAACCGGCTGCGACCGGCATCGCGGGGCAGGGCGTCGGTTGGAACAACAAGTGCGGCAAGGGCAATGCGGAGGACACCGTCACCTCCGGCCTCGAAGGCGCATGGACGGCTGACCCCGCCCGCTGGACGCACCAGTACCTGACCTTCCTCTACCAGTTCGAGTGGGAGAAGACGGAAAGCCCCGCAGGCGCGATCCAGTGGAAGCCTGTCGAGGAAGAAGCCCAGCAGCTTGTCCCCGATGCGCACCGCGAGGACATCCGCCACGCGCCGATGATGCTGACCACGGACATCGCGCTGAAAGAGGATCCAGCCTACCGCGAGATCACCACGCGCTTCCTCAATGATCCGGAGGAGTTCGAGCTGGCCTTCGCCAAGGCATGGTTCAAGCTGACGCACCGGGACATGGGTCCGCGCGAGGGCTATCTCGGCGACATGGCGCCGGAAGAGACTTTCGTCTGGCAGGACCCGGTCGAGGCCCCTGACTACCAGCTCGTCAATCGCCGGGACATCGCCAATCTGAAGGCTGACATTCTGGATACGGAGCTCACCGTCGGAGAGCTCGTCCGCACGGCATGGGCATCGGCAGCAAGCTATCGCGGTACGGATAATCGAGGCGGGACCAACGGTGCACGTATTCGCTTCGCCCCGCAGAACGGCTGGGAAGTCAACAACCCTGCCGAGCTCGACAAGGTGCTCTCGGTCCTTGAAGGCATTCAAGGAGAGTTCAATGACCGGGCCCCGGGCGGTCGTCAGATCTCCATGGCGGACATGATCGTTCTTGCTGGCGCGGCAGCCATCGAGAAAGCGGCGTCCGATGCTGGCCATGACATCACCGTGCCCTTCACCCCGGGCCGCGGCGATGCCACCGAGGAGATGACCGATGCTGCGTCCTTCGACTGGCTCGAGCCGACCTATGACGCCTTCCGCAACTACGGAACCGTCGAGGGCCGCCTGACCCGCGTCCAGCGCATGGTCGACAGGGCGGACCTCCTGACACTGACGGTTCCGGAAATGACGGTGCTGATGGGCGGTATGCGTTCTCTCGGCGCCAATGCGGGCGGCGTGGAAGAAGGTATCCTTGTCGATAACCCGGGTACGCTGACGAACGACTTCTTCCAGAACCTCCTCGACATGCGGACTGCATGGAAGCCTGCCGAGGGCCAGGAAGGCGTCTTCGTCGGATCGAACCGCATGACGGGCGAAGAGAAGTGGCGCGCCACGGATGTCGACCTCGTCTTCGGTTCGAACTCGGAACTCCGCGCAGTCGTCGAGCGCTATGCCTATGACGGCGCAGAGGACGAGTTCGTGGACGACTTCGTCGATGCCTGGACCAAGGTGATGAACCTCGGCCGGGTCGACCAGTCTTAGGGGTTTAGAAGGGCTCAAGAACAGGGCGGCGGGGGAGACCTCGCCGCCCTTTTTTATCCCGCTCGCCGCGTCCGCGGGGCGGGTTGCCGCATTGTTCTTGAAACCCGTGCGAAGTGCAGGTTTTCTTGGTCCCAACGCTTTTCAGGGACCCCGGCCATGTCTCTTCCGTTGAAAACCGCCACCGCGATCATCGTCGCTGGCAGCCTCGCGCTCTCATCCTGCAGCAGCGGCGGGGGAGGCGGTTCTTCCTCCAGCACACCTCCCGTGCAGCAGCCTGCACCACCGCCTGCCGACCCTCCGCCCGCTTCGGAGGAGCCTGAGCGGCCACCGGTCCCCGCTGCTGCACCAGACGGTCCTAGCCATCATCCCGAGGGCAAGGGCTGGAATCTGGTGTGGTCTGACGAGTTCGACGGCGACACGCTCGACGATACCAAGTGGATCGCTGAGGAAGCCTGCTGGGGCGGCGGCAATGACGAGCGCCAGTGTTATACTAAGCGCGAGGACAATGTCGAAGTCGTCAACGGCCTGCTCCGCCTCGTTGCTCTCGAGGAAGAGTTCACCGGCCGAACCTACTCGATCGAGACCAATCCCGATCAGGAAGGCGAGCGGACCCAACCCTACACTTCAGGAAAAGTCCGTACACTAGGCGGACGGGGTGAGTGGACTTACGGTCGTATCTCCATCCGTGCCAAGCTCCCGGCGGGGCAGGGGACGTGGCCTGCGTTCTGGATGCTCGGCGCGACGGAGACCTACGGCGATACCTGGCCTCTCTACGGCGAGATCGACATCATGGAAGCCGTGAACCTCGGAGCGACCTGCAATGAGTGCGCGGGCGACGTGGGCGAGAACCGGACCTCCTCGGCGCTTCACTTCGGTGATCTCTGGCCGAACAACCGCTTCATCACCGACAAGACGAACCTGCCCGGCAACGTAAACCCTGCCGATGGCTGGCATGTCTGGTCGGTCGAATGGGCGGAAGGCATCATGCACTTTTTCGTGGATGACGTTCTTCATTACACGGTCAGAAACCACGAGTGGTTCGTGAACTCCCCGGCTGCGGCAGGCAATGACAATGCACCCTTCGACCAGCCGTTCTACCTGATCCTCAACCTCGCTGTAGGCGGTAACCTGTCCGAGCCTTTCAATGATCTCGGCGTCGATGAGGACACCTATCCGAACCAGCTGCTTGTCGACTGGGTGCGGGTTTATGAGTGTGCGGACGACCGCGGGAAGGGCCTTGCCTGCCTCGCTGAATAGCGAAGATATTGAGTTCTTGAGAGAAACGGCCTGCTGCAATTTTTTGCGGCGGGCCTTCTTGTATTTCATCGAAAAGCGATAATATCGAATATCGATGCAAGGCACAGAGAGGCTCTGGATCGCGTACCGCGGAGAGGGTGGGAGAGCCCTCTTGGCGGAGCTTCAACAGTGTACCCCGCATCCCGGCGATCGCCAGGGCATGAGGACGGCTTCGGCCGAACCCTGACGCCTGCCTGAATGCGGCCAACAAAGGTCAAGGAAGAGGAGACCCCACCATGAAAAAAGCCATCACCGCCGCTATCGCTGCCCTCACCGTCACCGCCGCAGCTCCGTCTGCCTTTGCCCTCGACACCGAGGTCAGCTTCGACCGCGAGCTGCTCGAAACCCATGAGGGCCGCAAGGAAGTCTATTCTTCGTTCGTGAAGGCAGCCTCGCGTGAGTGCCGTAACGACATCCGCAACGGCGTGACCGTCGGCACCCTCAACGACTGCACGCAGGATCTTGTGGACAGCATGGTCGCCGATCTTGGCGACTGGCGTCTGGAAGTTATGA
The DNA here is from genome assembly GCF_013085255.1 of Parvularcula mediterranea. Lineage (GTDB taxonomy): Bacteria > Pseudomonadota > Alphaproteobacteria > Caulobacterales > Parvularculaceae > Parvularcula > Parvularcula mediterranea. Next base: position 430,972 of record NZ_JABFCX010000002.1, on the reverse strand, counting down.
ATGACGGCGGCTGGATTGCTGCGCTTCAGGATTCCTGATCGCCACAAATCAGAGCTTACAAAGGGGCCCTCCGGGGCCCCTTTTTCATGGGTCGCTTTTGTCAACCGGGTCCTGATGGACGATGACGTCGGCGTCGGGAAAGGCGCCCGAGATATGGCGCTCCACGCGGTCCGCGATGGCATGGGCATCGCGCAGGCTCATGTCGCCATCGAGGTCGAGGTGGAGCTGCACGAACCGCCTGCCGCCTGAGCGCCGCGTGCGCAGATTGTGGAAGTCGAGCGCGCCTTCGACCTCGCCGATGAGGGCGATGATGCGCTCCTTGTCCTCGTCGGGCAGCTCCTGATCCATCACTTGGGGCAGCGCCTTGGTGACGAGCTCCCACACTGACCATGCGAGGAAGCCTGCCGCCACGAGGCCCGCCACCGCATCAAGCCGCAGGAACCCGTACTGAGCCGAGAGAAACACAGCGATCAGCGCGCCGCCGTGGGCGATCACGTCGCCCAGATAGTGGGCCCTGTCCCCCTCCACGACGAGGGAGCCCGACTTGCGCAATGCGAAGGTCTGGAACGTCACGAGTGCGACGGTGACGACAAGGCCGAGGACGAGGACAGCCATTGCTGCGCCCGCTTGTTCGACCGGCTGGGGCGAGATCAGCCGCTTGAAGCTCTCTACGGCCAGGAACAGCGCGGAGGCTGAAATCAGGAAGCTTTGGCCGAGCGCTGACACGGCCTCGGCCTTCTGGTGGCCGAACCGGTGGTCGTCATCCGCGGGGAGGGCGGCATACCGCACCGCAAAAGATGCGGCGAGGCTCCCGACGAGATCGAGGCCGCTATCGGCGAGGGACCCGAGCACCGCCACCGAGCCGCTGGCGAAAAAGGCCCAGGCCTTGGCAAAAACCAGAAGAAACGCAGCGCTAACTGCAGCTGCGGTCGCGGCTTTCGCCCAACCGCCTGCATCCTTCTTCGCTGCCTCGAAACTGCCGTGCATCCCGCGCATTTGCTGCGTTTCAGCCGCTCGGTCAAAACCTATCTTTGCGCCTGATACGCAGACGCTTTCGCGGTGAGCCCTAGAAAAAAGCACCCAGTCAAGAAATTTTTTGCCGCGGGTCCTTGTATCTCATCGAAAAGCAATAATATCGAAGATCGATACGGCGTTCAGCCATACCGAAGCACCGGAGAGGGGAGAGAGGCCCCGCTCCACCACCGAAGAGGAAACCGCTCTGGCGACCCCAGGGGAGAGACCGGCTCACACCGGAACCCTGGTCTGTATCCTGAGCAATGGGAAAGAGAAGAGGGAATGACCATGATCATCGCAACCATCGCCGCCGCCACGCTCGCCAGCTCCAACATGACCGCGCTCCTGGATGTCCAGTACGAAGCCGACATGCTTACCACCGCCGAAGGCCGCGCCGAGGTCTACACGATCCTCGAGAACGCTGCCGACACATTCTGCGGCGAAGCTTCGGGTGCTGATGAAGCTCGCATGGTCGAAACCTGCCGCCTCAACACCCTTGACCAGCTGGTCGAAGAGGCAGCCGACGACATTCTTGCGCAGATGCACTCGGCCTTCGACCGCATCTGACACGAACAGCTTTCCGGGCCCATCGGCGGGCGGTTCGCCCCGATGTCCCACCTTCCGTCCACGGAGGGCCCGGTAGGGAGAAGGGCCGCAGGACCTTACTGGTCCTGCGGCCCTTTTTTGTTGTTCAGCATGCGTCAACGGCGTCAAAAAAAGTGTTTGACAGTGTGCAAATAATCTGAGTTCGCCCTTGTAAGTCGGCCAATCAGTCCCATATCGAATATCAATAAGGCGCTAGTCTTAGAGTCCACGACCCCGGCGGATCCCCCGCCATTCATTCGAGAAAGGAAATAGGCCATGTCTTCGTTTTCAAACACCGCACTCACCCTCGCTTGGGTTGCTACGATCGTGATCGTCACCAGCGGTCTGGGTCTCGCCATCAGCAAACTGACGGTTCTGTTTTGATCCTTGCTGTAAGGCCCAAGACCCGCCCCAAAGAAAGAGCCGCCTCGGAAATTCCGGGCGGCTCTTTTGATTCCAGCAATGCCGTAAAGCGCTAGAGGATCGTCTGACCCGTGCCTGCCCAATCCTTGACGAAAGCGTCGAGGCCCTTGTCCGTCAGCGGATGGTTGAGGAGCGACTTGAAGACCTTCGGCGGGATCGTCGCGACGTCAGCGCCGAGGAGGGCGGCTTCTTTCACGTGCAGCGGCCCACGGATCGAAGCGGCGAGGATCTGGGTGTCGTAATCCTGCGCGTCGTAGAGACCGCGGATCTCACCGATCAGCTCCATGCCCTGCTGGCCGAGATCGTCGAGGCGGCCGATGAACGGCGAGATGTAGGTCGCGCCAGCTTTCGCAGCGAGCCAGGCCTGGGTCGCCGTGAAGCAGAGCGTTACATTGGTGTCGATGTTCTCCTCCGACAGGGCCCGGCAGGCTTTCAGGCCGTCCCAGGTGAGGGGGAGTTTGACGACCACATTGTCGGCAATCTGCGCAAGACGCAGGCCTTCCTTGATCATCATGTCAGCCTCGGTGGAGGCAACTTCTGCCGAGACCGGGCCGTCGGTCATCTTGCAGATCTCTCCGATCACTTCCTTGAAGTCCTTGCCGGACTTGGCGATCAGCGAGGGGTTGGTGGTGCAGCCGTCCACGAGGCCCGTATCGAAGGCCTCCTGGAGCTCGGTCGTATCAGCGGTGTCGATGAAGATTCTCATGGGCGCGGCCTTAGTTGCTGCGCCGCACCTTGTCACCTCACACCGTCAGCGGGTCAGGAGCGAGACTAGAAGAGCCCGAAGCGCTTCTTGCCCGGAGCTTCGCCTACAGGCTCTTCGGCTGGAGCCGCCTCGTCCTCGACTTCAGGCGCGGACGCGTCCCCGGCCTCGGAGAACTCTTCAGCGACGCGGTTCTTGAGGGAGTTGATGTCCTCTTCGAGCTGCTGGTCCATGGCCGTTCTGGCCTGCTCGGCGAGGTCGATCTCCCAATAGCTCAGGATGCCAACCGCGCGCGCTACCGGAAGCGATTCGTACACGGAGCGCAGCCGCTCTTTGTTGGAGGGATCGAGCTCGTCCCGACCGGCCGGTTTCGGCGACTTCAGCGCGAAGAGCTTCGCCGCAGACTTCTCGTTGACGCCGACGGCGCGCACGAGGATCGCGAAGGCATCCCCATCGAAGTCAGCGGCGATTCTCTTGCTGAGCTCGATGCTGATATTGGCCTGCTCGGCGACCTTCATTACGGATGAGGTCGTCGCTTTCGTCCTGAACTCGGTCAGGTCGCTCGAAGCAACGCTCTGGGAAGCCGGACCCCGGTCGGCGTTTGCGACGGTGGAGACAAGCTTCGCCATGCTGACGAGACCAGCGCTCTTCCCGCCCGGCTCCGCACTCTTCAGTAGGCGGACGAAGATCTCGGCTGCGAAGCACGGATCAGATTTGAACTTCCGCAGGATGGCCTGACGGCTGTCCGCATCGACCCGCCAGAAAAGGCGCAGCGCAAGCCGGGGCGAGAGGTCGAAGCGGTTGGCGAGCATCGCGCCGAGGCTGTCGCCATTCTGGACGCGGGAGATGAGGCGCTTGGCCCGGCTCGTCGAGATCGGAGCTTCAGGCCGTGGCAGCACGATCGCCTCGATCTGCGGCTCTTCGTGAAAGAGGAGCCTGTTCACGACGGGCTCGGAGAGTTGCGGGCGGCGGGCGATGATCTCCCGCAGCTCAGGCGAGCGCGAAGCGGCTTCCATCAGGACCGCATCGGTGACGACCTTGGTCGAGATGATGACCTGCGCGGCTTCGTTCGAAGCGAGCACGAGCTGCCTCAGAAGATCCTCGGGCGGGTTGGACATCTTGACGATGAGCTTGGCGGTTTTGACCTTGCCGGCTTCGCCCATGACATCGACGATCCGGCCGACCAGCTCCTGTGCGTAGTGCTTGTCGACACCAGCGCTGAAGCCTCCACCGGACGCAAGAAGCTCCGAGACAGCGGCGACCATGGCCGCGTCAGACAGGCCAGCTTCTGGTTTTCCCTTATCCGTCATTAGCCTGCCCTCACTTCGCTAGGCAGGCATCAAACACTCAAACGATGAAGGATTGTTTGTGATGGTTGGCAGCGAGGCGGGGCGGGAGCTTGGGTGCATCCCGCCCGTTCGCGGCGAGCTGCTGCGCTGCGCGCAGGCTTGGCTCCAGGGGTTTAGAAGACCCCCAGAACCTTCTTCCGCGGCTGCTCGCCGGCAGCCATCAGGTCCTTGCGCTCTTCACCGAATTCCGCGGTCAGGCGCTCTTCCATGGCCTTGAGGTCCATGGCGAGCCTGCGGCGCTTCTCGGCCTTGTCCTGCTCGACAATGTCGATCTCCCAATAGCTGAGGATCGCGATGGCAGCGGAGGCGTTGAGCATCGTGAAGACAGCCTTCAGGCGTTCGCGGTTGTCGGCGTCCATCGGTGCGTGACCCACCGGCTTGGGCGGCTTCGCGGCGGCGAGCTTGGCGAAGGTCTTCTCCGACACGCCGGCGGCCCGGCAGAGGATCGCGAAGCTGTCGCCGTCATAATCGTCCGAGATCTTCCGGGCGAGTTCTGCTGAGATGTTGGCCTTGCCGGCAATGCTCTGGATGATCGCGGTATGCGGTTTCGCACGGAACTGGCGAAGCTCCTCCGCCTCGATCGAGACCCGGCCATCGCCGCTGTCAGCTTTAAGGACCCCGGCAATCAGACGCGCCAGCGAGCCGACGCTGTCATGCTTGGCGGGTTGGGCACCACTGGCGAGCATCTTGGTGAAGATCTCGGCTGCAAACTTGGGATCGGCGTTGAACTTCCGCAGGATAGCTTTGCGACTGTCCGTATTCACCTGCCAGAAGAGCCTCAGGCTCAGGCGGGGTGTGATGTCGTTCCGGGTGCTGAGAAGGTAACCGAGAGTCGACTCCCGGTCAGCACGGCTAATCAGGCGCGCAGCGCGGCTGTTCGAAAGCTGGATCTCTGGCCTTGAGAGGAGGAGCCCCTCGACCGCAGCCTCTTCGTGGAAGAGGAGCTTGTTGACCACCGGCTCGGAAAGCTGGGGGCGGCGCGCAATGATCTCGCGCAGCTCAGGACCCTTCGACGCCGACTCCATCAGGATTGCGTCCGAGACATAGCGCGCGGAGAGAATTTCCTTGGCCGCTTCGGTCGAAGAAAGGGTCAGCTCGCGAAGCAGTTCCTCGGGCGGGCTCGAAAGGCGCGCGAGGAAGCTCGCAGCCTTCACCTTGCCCTCTTCGCTCATGGATTCGACGATCCTGCCGACGAGTTCATCAGCATAGGCTCTGTCGCTACGGTTCTGGTAAGCCCTTGTCGAAACTAAAAGATCCGAAATGGCTTGAAGCATCTGGTCGTCAGTGAGAACGCTGCCCGACTGGTTATTTCCCTGTTCCATCATCTATACTCCGTTCCCCCGGAGTATTTTGTATTTTAGGAAAATAAACGGAATCGGACCGAATCAGGGGTGCATCCTTACCTAAATACTAAATGTAGACTCTTGGCATCGCTGAATAAGTCGATGTAATATATAGCACTATACGATTGCGCGTGAGGAAGAGCATCTGCATCTCCCAGGTTGCTACCTTTGAATCACATTGAATTAGTTGAGTTTTTAATCCAGCTATTTCCTGCAAATATTTATCGATCCCGCCAAGTGTTCATCACCCCCCAAACCCTGCCGGGGCTGGCCCAACCCAAGGCCAGCCGGGGGTTTCAGGGTGACGAACGCTCTCTTCAGAGACGGCGCATCGTGCCATCAGGCCTGATGCCAACCGGCCGTTCTCGGTCAGCTGAACGGTAGATCGCTTCGATCAGCCTCGTATCGCGGAGGCCCATCTCTCCGCCCGTGAGGATGGGTGAGCCGTCGCGCACCGCCTGGCCGAAATGGTCCATCATCTGGGCAAACTGCACCGACGGATCGCCGGGGTTCAGCGACTCGTCCTTGCCGCTGCCGGTGAGCTGCATCTCCTGTCCGGAATAGGCCGTGGCGCGGTTCATCTTGAGGGTATGCCGAGAGCCCCAGGCATCGACGCGGTTGAGGCCATCGACATTGTAGCCCGTGGTGAGCTGCGCAGCCGCGCCCGAGGGGAAGGTGAACTGCGAGGCTATGAAGGGGACGATCTCCGTGAACCTCGGATCGTCGGGCATCAGCATCTGTGTCGCGGAAATGCGCGTCGGCATCTCGCCGGAAAGATAGAGCGCCGCCTGCACGCCATAGATGCCGTAGTCCTCAAGCGGCCCGCCGCCAGCCAGCGCGCGGTTGAAGCGCCAGTTGTTTTGGGGCGTCACCCCTTCGCCTACGGAATATTGGTGCTGAGTCTGGATCAGCCGGAGGGGTCCGAGACCACCGCCTTTGGTGATCTCCATGGCCTTGAGGTTGAAGGGCTCGAAGTGGCACCGATACCCGATCATCAGCCTACGGCCTGCACGCTTGCCCGCGGCGATCATGCGCTCGCATTCACCGGGGTCCATGGCCATTGGCTTCTCGCAGAGGACATGCTTGCCCGCCGTGAAAGCATCCACCGTGTACTTCTCATGGAGGCCCGTCGGCAGAATGATATAGACCGCGTCGATCCGGTCATCGCCCGCGATATCGGCGTAATTGTCGTAGCCGTAGATCTGGTCGTCTTCGAGGCCATAGGCTGCGGCGACCTCCTCGGCCTTCTCGCGGTTGCCTGAGACGAGGCCCGCGATGTGGACGTGCTTTGCCCCTGCGAACGCAGGCATGATCTGCCTCAGCGCATAGCCGCCGAGTCCAACGATCGCGATGCCCACCGAGCCTTCGGACGGGGCAGGGGGCGGTGTTTCGGGAAGGCGGACGCCGCGGGGCATGGGCTGGCCGACGGCCTTCGCTCCGCCCTGCGCAAACGAGACGCCCCCAAGCATCGGCAGGGCTGCAGCAGCGCCGAGCGCGCCCGTGACGGCTCTGCGGGAGAGGTTGATGTCAGTCATGCCGGTGCCCTCCGAAGGAATATCGCCCTCGGAAGGTAGCGCGGGCAGGGCGCGGAGGCACGCGCGTGAGTCAGAGACCCTTGGCGATGTCCGTCCGGTAGAAACCTTCCGGCCAGTCAATCGTTTCTGCCGCCTTGTAGGCTTTCGCGCGGGCCGAGGGGATGTCGTCTCCAAGGGCCGTAACGCTCAGCACACGCCCTCCATTGGCGAGGATCTTCTCGCCGTCGTTCTTCGTCCCTGCATGGAAGACGTAGGTGTCGAAGTCCTTGTGCACCTCATCGAGGCCCTGGATCTCCGAACCCTTTTCATACGCACCCGGATAACCCTCGGCTGCGTAGGTCACGAGCACGCCCGCCTCATCCTTCCAGTCGAGCCCCACGCCGGCCAGCCTGCCCGTCGCTGCGCCCCAGAGGGAGGGGACGACGTCCGAGCGCAGACGGCGCATGAGAATCTGGCATTCTGGATCACCGAACCGGCAATTATACTCGACGAGTTTCGGACCTTCGGCGGTGATCATCAGCCCTGCGTAAAGCACACCGCGATAGGCGATGTCGCGCTTCTTCAGCTCACGGAGGGTCGGCTCGATAATCTCGGCATAGGCCTGGTCTTCGAGCTCACGGGAAAAGTTCGGGTGCGGAGAAACTGCGCCCATGCCGCCCGTGTTGGGACCCTCATCGCCATCATGGGCACGCTTGTAATCGCCCGCCGAGCCGAAGCGCTGGATGCTCTCGCCATCGGTCACGGCGAAGACGGAGACCTCCCAGCCCTCCATGAACTCCTCGATGACGACAGAGCAGGAGACCTTGAGAAGCTCGTCCACCGCCGCCTCAGCGCGGGCGAGGTCGTCTGCGATGATGACGCCTTTTCCAGCCGCCAGCCCGTCAGCCTTCACGACGTAAGGCGCCTTGAACTCCTTCAGGAACGCCTTCGCCGAGGAGCTTTCGGTGAAGTGCCCATACCGCGCCGTCGGAACGCCGGCCGCGTCGCAGATTTCCTTGGTGAAAGCCTTGGAGGTTTCGAGCGTCGCGCCCGCCTTCACAGGGCCGAAGCAGGGGATGCCCTCGGCCTCCAGCCGGTCCGCCAGACCCTCCGCCAAAGGCTGCTCGGGACCCACCACGACCAGGTCGATCCCTTCTTCTTTCGCGAAAACGATAGGGTCAGCGATGTCGCGGCAATCGCCTGCCTCGGCCATCCCCGGGTTGGAGGAGGCACACACGAGGCGGCTAACCAGCTGACTCTGCGCGATTTTCCAGGCAAGGGCGTGTTCTCGGCCGCCGCTTCCGATGAGCAGGATCTTCAAGTCGTAACCCTCTATCTTATGTCACGTGACCGGCTTTATGCTGGGGTTGAGGCTGAGGTCCATGATGAGAATGAGGTTTCTTCGGGCGGGGGTGCACCTGCGCCGCTGGAAACGCCGTCCGAAGATCGCGGCGGCCCTCGGCCGTGTGCGCCAGGGGACCCCCTACGCAGCCTCCGGTGTCCTCAACCTTCTCCTGATCGCAGGCCTCGCCGCGGGCTACACGTCGTTCGTCGCCAAGGGCATCGTGAACGCAGGCCCCGGCGAGCGCGTCGTTACTGTCCGTCTCTTCGACGCCCTGCCGAATGAGCCTGACCCCGTCCCCGAAAATCTCTCCGAAGAGGTCGAGGAAGCCGAAGAGGCCGTCATCGGCGCCGACACTATCCCCGAAGGCAACGCCATCGAAGAAGGCGAGGATGTCGGCGAACAGGTTGGCGATGCTGCGCCGGAAGAAGAGCTTGGCGAGCAGGTCACCGCCGCCCAGATCGGCGTCGACGTTCCCTCCGTCGCACTTCCTGAAGTGGACGCAGGCGAGGGCCGTCCTGACGGCGTCGTCGGTATCGACTGCTACCGCGTCTTCTCCGGCAACCGCGAGCAGGCGCTCGAATGCGCAGGCCGCGAGATCCTCTCAGGCTGGCGGGCCGAGCTTGCCACCTATGGCGATGACTGGAACCGCTTCGCCTCGGAGCTCGGCACCGGAAGGCGCCAGATCCGCTACGGCCCCCTTCGCCGCGTCGTGGACCCGCAGGAATTCGGCTACCCCTCGGGCCTCGAAGTGCCCAAGGAGGTGCAGGAGCAATACGAGCGCGCCCTCGCCGAGGTCCGCCGCCGCCAGCAGATCGAAGAGTTCGGCCGTCCCAACGACGTCGAGGAAGAGATCGAAGCCGAGCGCGCCCGCGACCAGGACGCCGCCACCTACAACCCCGTCAGTCCTTCGGGCAGCTGATCAGTGCCTCGCAGGGATGAGGCCGATCCGGCTGAGATAACCCCCTGGGCCTATCGCTTCCTCGGCCATGAAGGCGTTTCTGAACGCCTTCAAATCCTCATCGAGATCGACGGCGGCGTCATTTAGATACATCCAAAGTGGGGAGGCGAGAGGGTAGCTACCGTCTCCCAAAGTCAACTTGGTCGGTGCACGTCCCTCAACCCGAACGACTTGCAGATGCGTCTTCAGTCGCTGTGACGCTCCATAATCGAGGATCCCGAGGGCACCTTGTTCCTTGTGCAGATTAAGGACGAGATCGGAACGCTCCTCGTTCATAACGACAAAGACGCCATCCGTCCGCAATGCTTTCGCTGTCCGCTCCATCGCGCCCTGCTCCTGCGCTTCCAGCGCCGCGTGGCAAGAGTTGCGCTTGGCGCCTTTAGCCAAGGCGAGGTCCACGAAGGAGGAGTAGGTGCCGTGACGGGCAGAGGGGCCGAACACTTTGATAGGGACATCTGGCAGACGTTCTGAGACATCTCTCCATGTCAGCGCTTCATTGGGGACCAGCTGGCAGTCAGCATCCGGAACATTCTTTGCGAGCGCCCTGAAAAGCTCCTCCCGGGTCACGGAGAAATTGGGCAGTGCCGTCTCGCGGTAGGTCACGAGCACAACACCGTTGTTGCCGATCGCGAACTCCGAGAGCCGCGTCCCGAGGGTTTCCGCGCAGACACTCTGCTCGTCCCGAGCCATCCTTCGCGATGAAAGCGTGAGCGGCTTCGCTCCCGAGCAAAGCGCTCTGATCCCCGCGTTCGAGCCCTGCGGATCAATCCGCAGCTTGTTGGTCAGTGTGCCCTGAATGTGAGAAATGACCGCCCTTGCGTAGGGCGCGACTGTGCTCGACCCGATGATGACGGTCTCTTCCGCCTGCGCCGGGCCGATCGCCGCGCAAAGCGCGAGCGCTATCCTTTTCAGCATGAACGCTGATCCTTTGTAAGCTGATTATGATGGGGATTATTGTTCTCGTTGCACCTGAGCTATGGCGTGCAGCTGAAGCCATTCTCAACTGGACACTTCAGATTTTAGCGAAGCTTCGCTTTTCCCGCAGTTGCGTGACAAGGCCAGCCGCGGCAAACCCTATCCATGTCCGAGAACGTCCCCGAATTCTCCGTTTCCGAGCTCTCAGGTCAGGTCAAGAAGACCCTTGAGGACAGCTTCGGATATGTCCGTGTACGGGGCGAGCTTGGCCGCGTGACCCGCGCGGGGTCGGGGCATGTTTATCTCGACCTGAAGGATGAGCGCGCCGTTCTCTCCTCGGTCATGTGGAAGGGCACGGCCCAGCGCCAGGCCGTGAAGCCTGAGCAGGGGATGGAGGTCATCGCCCAGGGGCGGCTCTCCACCTTCCCCGGCCAGTCCCGCTACCAGCTCATCATCGACCAGCTCTCGCCAGCCGGCGCGGGCGCGCTGATGGCGCTCTATGAAGAGAGAAAGAAGAAGCTCGCCGCTGAAGGGCTCTTCGATCCTGACCGCAAGCGTTCGATCCCGTCGCTGCCTAGGCGCATCGGCGTCGTCACCTCGCCATCGGGCGCGGTGATCCGGGACATCCTCCACCGCCTGCGCGACCGATTCCCAAGCCATGTCATGGTCTGGCCCACCCTCGTTCAGGGCGAGAGCGCACCCAGGGGCATCGTCCGGGGCATCAAGGGCTTCGCGAACCTGACCGAAGAAATGCGCCCCGACGTGATCATCGTCGCAAGGGGCGGGGGCAGCCTTGAAGACCTCTGGTGCTTCAATGACGAGGACGTGGTCCGGGCCGCCGCGGCGAGTCTGATTCCCCTGATCTCCGCTGTCGGGCACGAGACCGACACGACGCTGATCGACTTCGCCTCCGACCTCCGCGCGCCCACGCCTACGGCAGCGGCAGAGCTCGCCGTTCCGGTGAGGAGCGAACTCCTCGCGCGCGTCGCCCAGGCCGAAGCGCGGCTTTCCCGCGGGGTCTCATCGCTCGTGGAGAACGCCCGGCTGTCTCTCGGCAGTGCGATTCGCGGCCTCGGCACCCCGGACAACCTGACCCGCACGGCAGAGCAGCGCCTCGACCGTGCCGAGACCAGGCTCTCTGCGCTCGCCGACAGGCTGACCTCATCCCGGGAGCTGGCGCTCAGCCGCGCCGCGCCGCGATTCGTCCCGTCTCTCCTCTTAAGGCCCGTCGAGAAGATGGAGGCCAAGCTCGCCCAAGCGAAGCTGCCCGGAGGGCTCCTCATGGCGAGGCTCGACGCAAGGGCCGACAAGGTGGCGCAGGCCGGAAGGCTGCTCGGCTCGGTCAGCTATCGCGGCGTCCTCGAAAGGGGCTTCGCCCTCGTCACTGACTGCGACGGGAAGCTCGTCAAATCGAAGGCCTCAGCCGCCAAGGCCAGCGCGCTGACGCTCACTTTCGCGGACGGAGAGCACCGTGTCGGGGCGGCTTCGATGAAAAAGACGCCAAAACAGCAAAAAGAGGGGCAGGGGGACCTCTTCTGATCCTTGACGAACCCCTGCCTGTTGCTGCATGGGGCGCGCTTTGTGAATTCCCTCGCGAGAGACCCCGATGAAAGTCCGCAGCTCGATCAAATCGCTGAAGAACCGTCACCGTGACTGCCGCGTGGTGCGCCGTAAGGGCCGCATCTACGTGATCAACAAGACGCAGCGCCGCTTCAAAGCACGCCAGGGCTAAGCCCTTCGGGGTGCAGTCTGACGCCTGACCTTATGGTCACCTGTCAGGCTTCACTCTGATCGTGTTCTCGGTTGGCGCGTTAACCCGCTTCGGTTAGCGTCTCACCCGATGTTGTTGCCGATTCTTCTTTTCTCTGCCGTTCAGGCAGCTGACCTCCAGCCTTACGGGCGGGAGGTTTGTTCTGTTGAGACCGGCCCGGAAGTGGGTGTCGGCATCCTTTGCGAGCGTGCGCTGGTCGCCCTCGAAGCTCGCGAAGTCTCTGTCGCCAGAGAGCTCTCCGAAACAGCATCCAAGCTCGCGCCAAGCCATCCCGGCGTCTGGATTGTCAGGGCCAAGGTCGCCCGTTCGGTCCGCCAGCTCGACGAAGCCCGTAAGCACTTCGAAAAAGCAGCTTCCTTGGAGCCGGATAATCCCGCGATCCTCATCGCCGCTGGCGACTTCGAGGCGGAAGAAGGCAATGTCCGCGGCGCAGCCGGCCTCTATGAACGCGCAGCCGTCATCGACCCCAGCTATCCGGGTCTCGCCGCGAGGCTCGAAGCCCTCGGCGACGACGTGAAACCCAACGAAATCTGAGCGAATCAGCCCTCGGACGCGCCGCGTTCGATCAGCTGTTGGCGAGCAGGGGAGAGGTCGATCCCTGCCGACCGTGCGTCGTCAAGGATCTCTTCGATTGGCTTGCCTTCCTGGGCCGCGGCGAAGCTCGCCAGCACGATCGCCCGGGGACCGCCTCCGCAATAGGCAAAGACCTTCCCGCCCTGAAGCGCCGCGAGGAAATCCGCGACAGCTGACGGCTCAGGCATCTGCCCCGGCGTCATGGGTATATAGTGGAAGGTCAGCCCCGCAGCTTCCGCCGCGATCCGCATGCGTTCCGACTGAAGATCGTCTCCGACCTCTTGGTCGGGGCGCGAATCAACGAGCACATTGTGACCGGATGCTTTGATAGCTGGGAGTTGGTCGGGCGAAATCTGGCCCGCCACAGTGATTCGACCGTTCAGTGGGCGATCCATTGGCGACCGCTCCTTCTTTATGAATGGTCGGAGTGAGAGGATTCGAACCTCCGGCCCCTGCCTCCCGAAGACAGTGCTCTACCAGGCTGAGCTACACTCCGAAGAACCGCGCCCATAGCGAGATCACCAGGTACGCGCAATCGGAAAAGCGCGGCAAAATTTCATGTCGATTTAGCGTTGCATCCCTAGGCGGAGGTCGTTATTCACGCCTCTCCCTGCTGGGGTGTCGCCAAGTGGTAAGGCAGCGGTTTTTGGTATCGCCATGCGCAGGTTCGAATCCTGCCACCCCAGCCATCTTTTCTTCTTTTGTGAGCGCGATCGTCCGTTGACGTCCTAATGACGATCACGTCGCGTTCAGTTCGTGATAAAGTTTCGTGAAAATTCGCCTTAGAGGCGATCTCCCGATTGATCCCGGAACGTTTTTACGTCACGGTCACCTGTCTGTGGGCAGAAGCTGCCAACAGACACCCGCTGGGAGGGCCATGAACGCTCGTGTTCACCACGTGCGTCACATTTGTTGCCAAATGGACAGTTTGGCTTCATGGTTTGGTTCCGCTCTCTAGGCGGCTGGGTAAGGTGGGGCGGAACGGTTCGCGATGCGGACCAGCACCCCCAACGAGAAGAAAGTTTTTAGGGCGTCGGGCACTTCTGGCTGCGGCGCTTGTTACCATGATGGGTGGAGACACTTGAAGGTGAAGCACATGCACAAGAAGATCGCGCTGCTCGGCACGGCGATGGTCGCCGGACTGTCGGTGAGCGTTCCCGCATCGGCACAATTCAGTCAGGCTCTCGACATCAGCCGCCAAACGGCCCGTGACGGTGCTGCTTCGCAGCAGCGCGTCGAGCAACTCGACGACCAGGCCAAAGAACTGCTCAATGACTACCGCGCTGCGACCAAGCAGCTCGATCTCCTGCGCCGGTTCAATGACAGCCAGCGCGCCGAGATCGAGAACCAGGTCGAGCAGATCGCTGGTCTCCGCACCGACATCGCGAACGTCGAAGGCCTCGAGCAGGCCGTCGTTCCGCTGATCGGTGACATGCTCGAGCAGCTCAAGCGCATCGTCGCCGCTGACATTCCTTTCCTCACGGCCGAGCGTCAGGCTCGCCTCGACCGTCTTGACTCGGTCATGGCTGACCCGACCCAGACGGCAGCTTCGCGCTACCGCCTGATCATCGAGGCCTACCAGATCGAGAACGAGTACGGCCGCACGATCCAGGCTTATAACGGCACTGTCGTTGATGGCGATCAGGAGCTCACCGTCGAGTTCCTCCGCATCGGTCGTATCGCTCTTATCTATAAGACCGCCGACGACAGCGGCCTCCGCATCTACAACCAGGCAACCGGCGCTTGGGACGATCTTGACCGCTCGTTCCTCGACGACGTTCGCATGGGCCTCCGCATGGCCAAGGAACAGCTGCCCCCGGGTCTGCTCCAGGTTCCGGTCAAGGCTCCGCAAGCTGCAATCGAAGCGGTTTCGACCGCTCCCGCCGAATAACGGTCATTCGAGATCAAGAGGATGATGATGCTTCAGAAACTCAGCAAAGGTCTCATCGCTGGCGCCGCGATTCTCGCGGCCACGGCAGGGACCGCTTCCGCCCAGAACAACAACATCTCGCTCCAGGACGTCCTGAACGCAGCTCGTGCAGAGCAGCGTGCAGCCCGGGCAGCGGACCAGCAGCGTGAGGCCGAGTTCCTCGCCGAGCGTAACCGCCAGGCAGCTCGCCTTGCGGAAGTCCGTCGCCAGGTCGACGCAGCTGACGCCGAATCGGACCGTCTCGCTGCCGAGTACGAGCAGAACGACGCCACGATCGGTGAGCTGACCAGCGAGCTGCAAGCCGCCCAAGGCGACTTCGGCGAGCTCTTCGGTGCCGCACGTTCGGCTGCTGGTGACTTCGCTGCCCAGCTTCAGGACTCGGTCATCTCGGCCCAGTTCCCGGGTCGCGTTGAGCCGCTCCAGGAGATTGCCCAGTCGGACAAACTCCCGTCGGACACCCAGCTCCGCTACATCACCGACGTGATGTTCGAGCAGATCGTAGCTCAGTCGAACACCTCGACCTTCGACGCGACTGTCGTGAACGCTCGCGGTGAGAACAACACCGGCACGATCACCCGTATCGGTCCGTTCGTCGCCTTCGACTCGTCGGGCAACTACTACACGATGCAGGCTCTGCAGGACGGCCGCGCCCGCCTGAAGCAGCTCGCACGTAACCCAGGTACGGCTGACGCTGTCGCCAACGCCCGCGGTGTCGCTGGCTTCTCCGGTGACGGCCTCCGCGCTGGTACGATCGACCCGTCGCTCGGCCAGATCCTCGGCCTCGTCATCGAGACCCCGACTCTTGAAGAGCGCTTCCACTCGGGCGGTATCTTCGGTTACTTCATCACCGGCATTCTCGTGCTCGGCGTGCTGATCGGCGTCTACAAGCTGGTCACCCTGTCGTCGCAGAAGTCTGGCGTGAAGAGCCAGATGCGCCGCAAGTCGCCTTCGCGCGGCAACGCTCTCGGCCGCATCATGATGGCCTACGACAGCAACACCAACGCCGACACCGAGACCCTCGCGCTCAAGCTCGACGACGCTGTCCTCAAGGAGCTTCCGAAGCTCGACTCCGGCCTCAACCTTCTCAAGGTTCTTGCCGCGATCGCACCGCTCGTCGGTCTCCTCGGTACCGTTGTGGGTATGATCCAGACCTTCCAGCAGATCACGCTGTTCGGTACCGGTGACCCGCAGATCATGGCTGGTGGTATCTCCCTCGCGCTCATCACGACCGCTATGGGCCTTATCGCTGCTATCCCTCTCCTTCTCCTCCACGCACTGGCTTCGGGTACTGCCCGTTCGATCGGTTCGATCCTGGAAGAGCAGGCCGCTGGGATGATCGCCGCTCACGCTGAGACGCGCTAACCAGCGCGCCTCGGCAACCTCGGGAGGTTGTCTATGGAAATTCTCCTGAACCCATTCGATGCGATTCAGGCCTTCCTCCTCGCGGGAGGCCCGGTCCTCGGCTTCATCATGATCGTGACCTTCATTATGTGGGCACTGATTGTGGAGCGGATCATCTACTTCCTCGCCTCGCGCGGCTCGGTCCAGAAAAAGGCCGAGCGGAGCTGGGCGGCTCGCGACGAGCACCGTTCCTGGTACGCCAAGGCGGTCCGCGAGAAGCTGATCTCCGAAGTCGATCTCGAAGCCCGGAGCAATTTCGGTTTCATCAAGGGGCTTGTTGCGGTGTCTCCGCTTCTCGGTCTCCTCGGAACCGTCACCGGGATGATCGAGGTGTTCGACGTCATGGCCGTGACCGGTTCTTCGAACGCTCGGCTCATGGCTGGCGGTATCTCGAAGGCTACGATCCCCACGATGGCGGGTCTGGTTGCATCGCTCTCGGGCATCATCGCGCTCAACTTCCTTGAGCGCCAACAGAAGCAAGCCGTGGCCACTGCCGCCGACAAGCTTGCGCTGGAGGACTAAGCGATGCGCAGAAGAGCACGCGGAGCGGGTGAGGCGTCAGACGTCAACATTACGCCGCTCCTCGACATCGTCTTCATCATGCTGATCTTCTTCATCGTGACGGCGACGTTCGTGTATGAAGATGGTCTGAACCCCAATCTTCCGACCCCGAACGAAGAAGAAAACGACACGGCTCCGCCGCCGTCACTCCTTCTTACGGTGCAGGCTGATGGTTTCGTGCTGGTGGACGATGTCCGGGTCGTGGACCCCAAATCGACCAAGCCGGTCGTGGAAGAGTTCATGGCGAAAGAGCCGAAAGGCGTCGTCATCATCTCTGCCGCTGGAGACAGTGAAACGGGCATCATGGTTACGACCCTCGACGAAGCCCGCCAGGCAGCAGGACCGGACCGCTACGCCCGGATCATCCTGGCGCCGCAGGCCAAGCAATAACCGGGTCCGGTCCTTCGGGACCGTGCCCGCTCCGTATCCGCGCCGAGAGGCGTAGTTTGAACCGAACCGATAGGTGTTCAGATGGCTAGAAAGTCGCTGCAGTCAGCAGCTGAAGAAGAAGAAGACGTCAACATCACGCCGCTTCTCGACATCGTCTTCATCATGCTGATCTTCTTCATCGTGACGTCGACCTTCATCAAGGAACCCGGCGTCGACGTGATCCGTCCGGTGGCAGAAACGCAGGTTGAGCAGAAACCTGCAGTTCTCGTCGCTGTCGATGAAAACGACCAGATCTGGATTAACAAGGAACAGGTTGAGCTGTCCGAGGTCCGGTACAAGGTTGAAGAACTTCGCCGCGAAACGCCGAAGGGAAACGCTGTTGTTCAGGCTGACGCAGGCGCGAAGTCCGAGATCACCCTCGACGTGCTTCAGCAGGTCAAGGACGCAGGCATTTCCGACGTCGCTCTGTCGACCGTCGCTGAGTAGAATTTCAAGGCCACCCGTCGCTGATGCGCGGGAATGGCTGATTGGAGGAAGAACATGGGTGGCATCATCCGGACAGTCGTTGGCGTTCCGCTCGCCGCTGTCGTTGTTATGGGCCTCTTCCTGTTGATGTGGTCCCAGATCGCTCCTGGAGAGGTTGATCTCGGCGAAGACAAGGAACCGGTGAATATCAGCATCACCAACCAGATCGAGGACTCCGAGATCCAGAACCAGCGCCGGTTCGAGCGTCCCAAGCTTGACGCTCCGCCGCCGCCGCCTCCGGCGATCCAGCGGCAGAATTTCCAGCCGCAGGTCGAAGGCGTCAGCGCAGCTGCTCCTGATTTCGGCACGGATGTCGACATCGGTTCGGGCTTCAACCCTGACCGCGACGCCCAGCCCCTCGTGCGGGTCAACCCGTCGGGCTTTGAACGCTGCATCGATGACGACGAAGGCACCGAGTATGTGTCGCTTGAGTTTGACGTGACGCCGGACGGTAATGTCGTGAACGTCCGCGTCCTCGAGAGCTCGGATCGTTGCTACGAACGCTACGCTATCCGCGCTGCAGAGCGCTGGAAGTATCAGCCGAAGATCGTGAAAGGCGAGGCGGTTCCCCGTCGCGGTGTGCGCACGGTCATTCGCTTCGAGATTGGCGGATAAGAGACGATGAAGCTTCTAAGTCAGCATTCGAACCTCCGCCGCCAGGCATCGGCCGCGTGTATTGCGCTGATGCTCGCTGGAACGGGTGTCGTATCCGCTCCTGCCTTCGCTGCTCAGCAGACGCAGGCCGAGCGAGAAGCCGAGGATCAACGCCGTTCGCGTCAGACCCTCTCTGAGCGTTCGGGCCGGGCCCTCAATGACGCCCTCAACCTCGCCAACGAAGAGCCTCCGCAGTTCCAACAGGCAATTGCCCGTCTGGACCAGCTCCTCTCGCGCAGCATCCCGCCTTATGACGAGGCAACGGCGCTCGAGATCCGCGGTAACTTCTACTTCCAGGTCGAGAACTATCAGGGCGCCATCCGTGACTTCCGTCGCGCGTTGGAACTCGATGTCCTTCCCTCGGCGCGTGAGAAGAACCTCATCCGCGGTATTGCGCAGCTCTACTATCAGACCGAGCAGTTCGATGCCGCTATCCGCTTCATGCAGGACTATGTCCGCGACTTCCCGCAGGACGCAGAGGCCAGCGACTACTTCATCATCGCTGGTGCTTACGCCCAGAAGGATGACTATCGCGGCGCCATGGGACCTGCAGAGCGTGCTCTGCAGCTTGACCAAGCAGCAGGGAACAGAACCGAGAACTATTATGGCCTCCTGAACCTCATCTATTCCGAGCTGAACATGAGCGCGAAGCGCCGTGATCTCCTCGAGCAGGCCGTGAACTTCTTCCCGAATACGGAGAGCTACTGGTCGCAGCTGGCCTTCCTCTACAACGAGGCGAACCGGAACGCTGACGCCCTCGCGGTGCTCGAGCTTGCTTACAAAGCAGGCCTCATCACCGATGGCGGCAAGATCCGGACGCTGGCGCAGTTCTACTACGACCAGAACAACCCGTTCCGCGGTGCCAAGCTGCTCTCGTCTGAGATGCAGGCTGGCAATGTCGAGCGTAACCTCAGCAATCTCGAGCTTCTCGCCCAGCTCTGGGCCGCGGCTCGTGAGCAGGACGAGGCTATCGCGATCCTCGCCGAAGCCGCACCGAAGCGCAGCGACGGTTCGCTCTACTACCAGCTGGGTCAGAGCTATCTCGCTGACGAGCGCTACCAGCTTGCCATTCGCAACCTCCGTGAAGCGATCCGCCGTGGTGGCTTGACCGAGCGCGAGATCGGCAATGCTTACGTGCTCATCGGTACCGCTCTGTTCCAAGAGGACAGCGATAGTGCCGAAAGCCGTGCCGCAGCACGCCGCGAGTTTGTCCGTGCAGGCCGATACCCTGGTCAGGGGGCTACGTCGCGTTCGTGGGTGACCTACATCGACACGATCGAAAGCACGCTCGCGCAACAGCGCGAAGTCGAGCTGCGCCAGGCAATCGAGCGTAAGGAGCGTGAGATCACGCGCTGCGAATCGATCCTCGACGTGATCGAGCTTGGCGGCCGGACGGAAGTTCCCGACGAGCAGATCGCCTCCTGTCGTGAGCTTGTCGCTCAGGTCGAAGAAGGCGGCGAAACGGCAGAGTCTCTCGTCAGGGCCGAGCGGGGCCTCGACGATGAGGAAGCTGAAGACGCCTCTGAAGAAACCGAAGCCCCCGCCGAAGAGGGCTAAGGCCAACAGCGCCTCGGCTCCTCCGGGGCGGAGTGATCCTTCCAAGGGTCGCGTGTGATCGACACGCGGCCCTTTTTTCTTGGCTGAAGGCATGTTCGTCGTCGGCATGATTTTGTCTGGACCTGCTCCGCATCATCGCTGACGGCCCGAGCAGGCAGCAGGCAGCAGGCAGCAGGCAGCAGGCAGCAGGCAGCAGGCAGCAGGCAGCAGGCAGCAGGCAGCAGGCAGCAGGCAGCAGGCAGCAGGCGGCTAGAGACAGGTCCGGAGTGTTTCGCGAGCGGAAGACTGCGCGCTTTCCTTGGCTCGGCGTGTCACTCGATCATTGCGAGCGTCCGGGAGCCGCTGTCGACAGAGCATCGAATCACACGCCGCGGTTGGGCGATCGGCACAGCAGCCGAGATCCGCATCGACACTCAGCGGCGAAGCTTTGTGGAACGCCCGCCCGCTCATCGCCTGCCGCAGAGCGTTGCGATCCGGGCGCAGAGGCTACGCAACGCAGATCCCGAGAGGCAGCCCTAGACCTGCGCGTCCGCCTGTTGGTCGGGGTGCGCCGCGGCGACGGCGGGGAGGGCGTTGAGGGCCTCTTCAATCTTGAGAAGCTTCGTGTACCGCTCAACCGATGCGCCGAATCTGCGGCCGGCGTAGAGCTGGGGCAGGAGGTAGCAGTCGGGAAGCGTCGGCTTCTCGCCCATCACGAAGGGACCAGACCAGCTGTCACGCGACAGCTGCTCTTCCATCGCGGCAAAGCCGACGTCGATCCAGTGCGCGGCAAAATTGAAGGCTTCGTCGCGCTCATGACCAAGCTCGTTCTGAATGTATTTCAGGATGCGGAGGTTCTGCACCGGATGGATGTCGCACCCGATCATCGCCGCATACTGACGGGCCTTCGCACGGCCAAGCGCGTCCTTGGGCAGAAGATCCGGGCCTGCCAGCGCCTCGTCGATATATTCGAGGATTGCTGGGCTCTGGTTGATCACCGTCCCGTCGTCGAGGATCAGCGAAGGGACCAGCCCTTGTGGGTTGAGGGCAAGATATTCCTCACCCTTATGCTCCGCCTCCAGAAGGTTGACGGCGACCTGCTCGACTTGGACGCCCTTGAGCGCCAGTGCGACCCGCACGCGGTAGGACGTGCCAGAGCGCCAGTATCCGTAGAGCTTCATCGCCGCCGCCCTCAGTTGAGCTCAGGCGCCGGGCCACCATCCTCGACCCAGGCCTGGATCCGCTCTTTCAGGACCGGCATCGGCGCACCGCCGTCGCGAAGGACCTGATAGTGGAAGGCGCCGATATCGAAATCCTCACCGAGGGCCTCTTCAGCTGCTGCGCGCAGTTCCTGGATCTTCAGCATGCCGATCTTGTAGGCGAGGGCCTGGCCAGGCCAGACGGAGTAGCGCTCGATCTCGATGGCAACGCCTGAAGGCTCCATGCCAGCATTGGCGACCATGTAATCGATCGCTTCCTCGCGTGACCAGCGCTTCTCGTGCATCCCCGTATCGACGACGAGGCGGACGGCGCGGAAGAGCTCGTCACGCAGGCGGCCGATGTCGCCATAGGGATCGTCTGCATAAAGACCGACTTCCTCGGCAAGGCTTTCGGAGTAGAGCGCCCAGCCTTCCGCGAAGCCATTGGTCGAGGCGACCTGACGCACGCGCAGGGGCGTCTGCTTGTCATCGACGGCGAGGGCCAGCTGGAAGTGGTGGCCTGGCGTGGCCTCGTGATAGGTGAGGGTCGGCAGCGAGAACTTCGGCTGGGTCGCCGTATCCCGCAAATTGATGAAGTAGAGACCCGGGCGTGAGCCATCTTCAGCAGGCTGAAGGTAATAACCGCCCGGTGCGCCTTGCTCGGCATATTCGGGGACCCGGACCACCTCGACGCCGATTGACGGCATGACGAGGAAGTAGTCGGCCATCACGTCGTCGGCTTCCTCGGCGAGCTCCCGGACATAGGAGAGAAGCTCTTCGCGGCCTTCGTCCGTGTTCGGGAAGAGCTGCTCGGGGTCCGCCGTGAGCGCCGCGAGCCGATCGCCGATCGAGCCTTCGGTCATGCCGATCTGCTCGAAGCGGGCTTCCATCGCTTTGTGGATACGGCCCACTTCGGCGAGGCCCAGCTCGTGGATGCCGCCAGGCGTGCGCTCGCTCTCGCCATTCACCTTGGCGAGGGCTGCGTAGAGATCGTCGCCCTGGGGAATATCCCAGATGCCGGCGTCGTGGGTGGCGTCATCCTGATGCCGGCGCAGCATTTCGAGAAGTGCTTCATATGCGGGGTAGACGGAGGTTTCGACCGCGGCGACGGCGCTCGCCACCAGCTCGTCGCGGTTCTCGACGCTCAGCTCTTCGAGCGTTCCGGCGAGGTGGGACACGAGGATGTTGTCCTCGGGTTCGCCTGCGATAAAGCGGGCTGCGTTGTTGATCGCGCCTTCCATGGCATAGTCAGGGGGCAGAACACCTGCGCCAGCGTTGGCTTCGAAGATCTCGATATCGCCCATGAAGAGGTCGTAGAAAGCATCGAGCCGCTCGACATAGGCTTCCGCGTCGGCAGCGTTCGACAGGCCGTGTGCCTGCGTCATGAACTGCGGCAGGTCGACGTGCAGGCCGCTGATCTGATTGAAGACGTAGGGGCTGTGATAGCTGCCGCCGAGGACGTAGCCAGCATCGTCAGCAATCGAGTAGAGCTCAGCGAGATCGGCATCCTGCGCGGTCAGGATCATGGCCATCTCGCGGTGCTTGGGCGAGAGCTTGTCCATGTCGAGGCCAGCGAGTCGGTCCTTGAGGCGCTGGGCCACGGCGCGGCGCTCTTCGACACCGGCGATCCCCGGGGTCTCGAACCGGTTGTTGTAGCGTCCGCCCGCATCTTCTGCCGAGAGGTTGGCGTAGCTGGCGTTCCGTGGATGGGCCCGGAAATAGGCCTTGGTGCTCTCCGCGATGATCTGATCGAGGAGGGCGTCTTCGCTCATTTCTGCGGTGGTTTCAGGGCTCGCCGCCGGGGCGCTGGTCTCGGTGGGAGCGGCCTCTTCGGCCCGGTTGTTCCCGCAGGCCGCGAGAAGGGCGATGCTGGACGCGCCGATGAGAATGGCGCGGGAGAGGGTCGAAAAGGTCATGCTGGGCCCCGAAAAAACGTCCCCAAGGGTCTGCGGGTAACCACCGCGCACCGCAAGAGCGGGGCTGCGATCAAGTGGATGCGCGCCTGTCCGGACAGTTTCGCCGCAACCTGCCGTTGAACTGGACCTGCTAATCCCCACATTCTCGGAAGGCGCTGCCATCTGGGGCGCCGGAATGTTCGATGCTCAACAGAGGTCGCTATGCAATTTGAGAACTTCACCGACCGTGCACGCGGTCTCATTCAGGCTGCCCAGACGATTGCCGTCCGGGAAAGCCACCAACAGATCACGCCCCATCACCTCCTGAAGGCGATGCTGGATGACAGCGAGGGGCTCGCTTCCAACCTTATCCGCCGCGCTGGCGGAGACCCTGCCATTGCGCTCCAGCTCTCCGATCAGGCGCTTTCCAAGCTGCCTTCGGTCGAAGGCGAGGGTGCGCAGACCTATCTCGCGCAAGATCTCGCCAAGGTGCTGACCCGCGCCAAAGAGATCGCGAAGAAGGCAGGCGACAGCTTCGTCACCGCTGAACGCATCCTCGTGGCCCTCGGAATGGAAGGTAGCGCCAAGGACGCGCTGGCCAAAGCGAAAGCCAGCCCCCAGGCGCTCAACACCGCTATCAACGAAATCCGCAAGGGCCGCACCGCTGACAGTGCCAGCGCCGAGCAGGCCTATGACGCTCTGAAGCGCTACGCCGCTGACCTCACCGCGAGGGCCCGGGAAGGCAAGCTCGACCCGATCATCGGCCGCGACGAGGAGATCCGCCGCGCCATGCAGATCCTGTCGCGCCGGACCAAGAACAACCCTGTCCTCATCGGTGAGCCGGGTGTCGGCAAGACCGCCATCGCCGAGGGCCTCGCCCTCAGGATCGTCGATGGTGACGTGCCGGAGAGCCTGAAGGACAAGCAGCTCCTCTCCCTCGACATGGGCGCGCTCATCGCAGGCGCGAAGTACCGCGGCGAGTTCGAGGAGCGGCTGAAGGCCGTCCTGCAGGAAGTCGAAGCGGCCGAGGGCGGCATCATCCTCTTCATCGACGAGATGCATACGCTGGTCGGCGCAGGCAAATCCGACGGCGCGATGGATGCGTCAAACCTCCTGAAGCCTGCGCTCGCGCGAGGTGAGCTCCACTGCGTCGGTGCCACGACCCTCGATGAGTACCGCAAGCACGTCGAAAAGGACGCGGCCCTCGCAAGGCGTTTTCAGGCGGTGTTCGTCTCCGAACCCACGGTCGAGGACACCGTCTCGATCCTGCGTGGCCTCAAGGAGAAGTACGAGCTCCACCACGGGGTCAGGATCTCCGACGGCGCCATCGTGGCCGCGTCGACTCTGTCGAACCGCTACATCACCGACCGCTTCTTGCCGGACAAGGCCATCGACCTCGTGGACGAGGCGGCTTCGCGCCTGCGCATGGCTGTCGATTCCAAGCCTGAAGAGCTCGATAATCTCGACCGTCAGATCATTCAGATGAAGATCGAGCGCGAGGCTCTCCTCAAGGAAGAGGACGATGCGTCGAAGGACCGTCTCCAGACCCTCGAAATCGAGCTCGCCGACATGGAGCAGCGCTCCGCTGAGCTGACAGCCCAGTGGGAAGGCGAGCGTGCAGCTCTCGCTTCGTCCACGGAGCTGAAGGAGCAGCTCGACCGCATGCGTGCCGAGCTGGCCGATGCCGAACGCACCGGCGACCTCGCCCGTGCGTCTGAGCTCAAATATGGCCGCATCCCGCAGGTCGAGAAGGAGCTCGAAACGGCCCAGAACGCAGACCCCGGCGACCTCGTGCAGGAAGTCGTGGATGCCGAGGCCGTCGCGCAGGTCGTCTCCAAATGGACCGGCATCCCCGTCGACAAGATGCTCGAAGGCGAGCGCGAGAAGCTCCTCAAGATGGAGGATGCTCTCCACAAGCGTGTCGTCGGGCAAGACGAGGCCGTGGTCGCCGTTGCTTCGGCGGTCAGGCGTGCGCGAGCCGGTCTTCAGGACCCTAACCGACCGCTGGGCAGCTTCCTGTTCCTCGGCCCGACGGGTGTCGGCAAGACCGAGCTGACCAAGGCGCTGGCAGCGTTCCTCTTCGACGATGACACGGCGATCCAGCGGATCGACATGTCGGAGTACATGGAGAAGCACGCCGTCTCCCGCCTGGTCGGCGCGCCTCCGGGCTATGTCGGCTATGAAGAAGGCGGCGTCCTGACCGAGGCCGTCCGCAGGCGTCCCTATCAAGTCGTCCTCTTCGACGAGGTGGAAAAGGCGCACCCGGATGTCTTCAACATCCTCCTGCAGGTCCTCGACGAGGGCCGCCTGACCGACAGTCAGGGGAGGGTGGTCGATTTCCGCAACACGCTCATCATCCTGACCTCGAATCTTGGGTCCGAGTTCATGACCGGCCTCGCGGAGGATCAGGAGGTCGAGCTTGTCCGGCCGCAGGTGATGGATGCCGTGCGCGGCGCGTTCAGGCCCGAGTTCCTGAACCGCCTCGACGAAATCATCCTCTTCTCCCGGCTCAAGCGGGCACAGATGGGCGCGATCGTCGACATCCAGATGGCCCGCCTCGAAAAGCTCCTGGTCGAGCGGAAGATCACGATCGACCTGCAGGAAGGGGCTCGCGAGTGGCTGGCGGAAGCCGGCTATGACCCGGCCTTCGGTGCGCGTCCCCTGAAGCGCGTCATCCAGAAGGCTGTGCAGGACCCGCTGGCTGAGCGGATCCTCTCCGGCGAGGTGAAAGACGGCATGGGCCTCCTGATCGACGCCGATGAGAACGGCCTGACCCTCAACGGCAAGCCGCTGGCAGGGCGTGAAGCCTTCCGCCTCGGCGGCTCCTCGCCGCTCTCCGGGGCGCCAGAGGGCCAGATGCTGAACTAACAAAAGAGCGGCGGTCCGGCAGACGGGCCGCCGCTTTGCCTTACCCGGCCACCAACATTCCTTATTTCCGCCCCAATCGGTCAGGGGCCCGCTGTTAAGCGTAATCTCTCAGAAAAGCCTAAGAATCGCAGGGCTTCCGGCACCGGCTTTCAAAGCAAACCTGCGCAAATCTTAAGCGCTTCTTTCTAAAAGAAGCATCTGGCGCAGGCCTTTATTGGCTGTTTGATGACGCAGTCTTAAGAGCCAAGCGCTACTCATTGCTCATCGCCGGAGGGGGTCCGGCGCATGAGGAGAGAGCAATGATCAGTACCAAAAAATCTGCTCGCGCCTCGATTCCGGCCGCCCTTGCGGCTGTGTTCCTGGGATCGGTGGGCTCGAGTTTCGCAATGGCGCAGGAACCTGCGCTGGTGAAAGCAGTTCCGCCGGAATACCCGCGCGCAGCCGAACGCCGTGATCTCGAGGGCGAGGTTATCGTCAGCATCGTCGTCGGTGATGACGGCAGTGTCTCGTCGGCCACCGTGGTCTCCGCGACGCCGCCGGGCATTTTCGACACGGCAGCGACCCGCGCAGTTCAGCGCTGGAAGTTTGAGCCGGGCAAGCCGGCAACTCTGACCAAAAAGATTCAATTCAAACTGACGGGCTGATCACCCGTCTGAGTAAAAAGAGGGCTTGGGGCACATGCATCGTTT
The DNA here is from genome assembly GCF_013085255.1 of Parvularcula mediterranea. Lineage (GTDB taxonomy): Bacteria > Pseudomonadota > Alphaproteobacteria > Caulobacterales > Parvularculaceae > Parvularcula > Parvularcula mediterranea. The sequence continues at coordinate 404,831 of NZ_JABFCX010000002.1, read as the reverse complement.
TACAACGATCCGGACACGGTTACTCAGCGGGCTGACAACGTCGGCCTTGCTGCAGCTCATTGCATTGGCGATCGCTGTCGTCGCGCTTTTTGCGACATCGGAGGCTGTCCGACAGGTCAGCATGCAGAAGTTGCCCCAGGCCCGGCACGCGAGTGAACTCGCTTCGGCATCGGAACGCCTCGGCGACGATGTCGGCGACCTGATCGGCTCGCAAACGATGGAAGCGCGGGAGGAAAACTACCAGCGCTTCCTGACCCGTTTTGAAGACAGCGCCACGATCGTCAGCGAGCTTGACGCTGAAATCGTCGGCGAGGGCCACCTCATCAATGTCGAGGAAGCCCGGACGTCCCTGATGGACGCCACCAATTCCGTGCACGAAGCGAACGGTGCTTATCTCGAGCGCCGCTTTCAGCGCATGGACATCATCGCATCTGCCAAGGCGACGCAAGGCACGCTGAGCGAAGCCCTCGAAGAAGCCATCGACGGCGCGTCTGGCGCCGACGTCGAGACGCTCCTGCGCCTCGGGCTGTCGGTGAAGACCATCGCCACGCTCTATTCGGACCTTTCGCTTCTTGAAGACCCGGCAGCCATTTCGGGCCTCGAAAGCGATTTCGCCCTCTATGCTGACGATGTGCGGATCAACCTCGCCATCCTCGGCGCCAGCGCGACCGAAGCCGTCCGTACCGCTGCCGATGCGTTCTTGAACGCAGGCACCGGTGAGGCAGGCCTTTTCGCAGTGCGCCGTGACGAGCTCTCAAACTTCGCCAGCGCCGATGACGCCCGCGTCCTCGCTCAGGCCGCCGTGCAGCGCCAGAACGAAGCCATTTCCGAGCTGATGACCGACATCTCCGGCGCAGCTGACGCCGCTGCAGCCAAGACGCTCGCCAGCGCGGAAGCCAACACCTGGATCCTCTCGATCATCGCGGTGATCAGCCTCGGCGTCGCCGTCGGGCTTGGCTATTTCTACGTCCACAGAGGGATCTTGCGCCGCATGGATGCCCTTTCGGGTGTCATGAACAAGGTGTCCGAAGGCGACCTGACCCAGAAGCCCGAAGGCCTCGATATTCAGGACGAGATCGGCACCATGGCCCGAGCCCTCGAAGTGTTCCGCGAGAACGCTCTGAAGGCGGAGGAAATGAACAAGGAGATGCTCGCTGCTCAGGAGCAGGCCCTCGAAGCGGAGCGCCGTGAGCGCGAAGCTGCCGAGGAGCGCCGCAAGGCCGAGATGCAGGCTGAGAAGGAACGTCAGGAAGCAGAAGAGCGCGCCCGTCAGGAACGCGAAGCTGCTGCCGAACGCGAACGTCAGCTCAAGGAAGAAGCCGCTCAGAAAGAGATGGAAGCCCGCGAACGTCAACGCGAGGCCGAAGCCGAAGCGGAGCGCAAGCGCCTCGAAGAAGAAGCGCGCCTGATGAAAGAGAAGGCGGAGGCCGAAGAGCTTGCCCGTCAGGAGCGCGAGGCCGCTGCCGAGCGCCGCCGTCAGGAAGAAGAACAGCGCCGCCAGGAAAAACTCGCCGCCGAAGAACGTGAGCGCCAGCTCCGCGAAGAGGCTGCCGAGAAGGAGCGCATCGCCGAGAAGAAGCGTCAAGACGCCGAAGCCAAGGCCATGCGCGAGAAGGCGGAAGAAGAAAAACGCCGCCTCGAAGAGCGCGCTGAAGCTGAACGCAAGGCCCAGGAAGAGCGCGAAGCCGCCGCCGAACGCCAGCGCCAGGCCGAGATCGAAGCCCAGGAACGTCTCGAGGCTGAACGCCGCGCGATGATCCAGAAGCTCGGCTCGTCGATCGGCGAAGTGGTCCGCGCGGCCCAGTCCGGCGACTTCTCCAAGACTGTGGAAGCTGACTTCGAGGACGAGGAGCTGAATGAGCTCGCTGCCAACCTCAATGCCCTTGTGGGCACGGTGAAGGGTGGCCTCGAAGAGACGATCTTCGTGCTGAAGGCTCTTCAGGACTCAGACCTGACGAAGCGGATCGAAGGCGATTTCGAAGGCGCGTTCGCGGACCTTCGCGATGGTGTGAACTTCTCCGCCGATGGCCTGAAGAACGTCATCAATAATCTGCGTAACACGTCGAGCCGCGTCGGTTCGTCCCTCAACGAGCTGATGAGCTCCGTGGACGAACTGTCGGCCCAGACCTCGACCCAGGCGGCGACCCTCGAAGAGACCTCCGCGTCGCTCCAGAGCTTCACTACCACGGTCGAAAGCACCGCCAAGCGGACCAGCGAGATGCGCGACAATGCTCGCCATACGCAGGATCGCGCTGAACAGGGCGGCCGCGTCATGACCGAGGCGAACGAAGCGATGGACCGCGTCGCCAAGTCGTCGAAGAAAGTGACCGAGATCACCTCCGTGATCGAATCGATCGCCTTCCAGACCAACCTCCTCGCGCTCAACGCTTCTGTCGAAGCCGCCCGTGCGGGCGAGGCAGGCAAAGGCTTCGCAGTCGTCGCGGCAGAGGTCAGGAACCTTGCTCAGTCCACGGCCAATGCATCGAAAGAGATCGGCCAGCTGATCGGTCAGTCCAATGAGGAGATCAAGGGCGGCGTGACGCTCGTCTCCAAGGCTGCCGAGGACCTCAAGGCCATCGTCGAGGAAGTCTCCCAGAACGTGGTCCTGATCGACGAGGTCTCTCAGGCCACGGACAGTCAGAACCTGACCTTGCGCGAGATCAACGCGGCCATGTCCGACCTCGATCGCCTGACGCAAGGCAACAACACCCTCGTCGACCGCAACACCCATGCTATCGGCGAAGCCAAGCACGAGTTCGACCATCTCGACCGCGTCGTCGCCGCCTTCAAACTCGACGGCGAAGTCACCACGAAGGTCTACACAGCTCAGGACGCGGCCTAAAAGCGGCTGTCCAGAGGGGGCACGAAGGCCCGGTCAGCGAGAGGGCTGACCGGGCCTTTTGCTGTCTGGGATCCGGAACCTACATCCCTCCCACGCTGTCCCCGATGGCAAAGGAGGATCCCATGCTCACACCCGGAAAAATCGTTCCCGAACTCGAAGTGCCGATGCTTGGTGGAGACAGCTGGCGGCTGGCTAACTCCGCCGCGCAGAACTTCACCATGCTGATCTTCTACCGAGGGCTTCACTGCCCGATCTGCAAGAAGCAGCTGAAGCAGTTCCTTGAGCACCGCGAGCGGTTTGAGGAGCTCGGCGTGACCACGGTCGCGATCTCCATGGACAGCCAGAAGCGGGCGTCCAAGGCCTATGAAAACTGGGAGCTGAACGGCCTTACGCTGCTCCACGACCTGCCCGAAGCCACCGCGCGGGAATGGGGGCTCTATATCTCGGAGGGCTTCCAAGAGTCAGAGCCGGAAGTTTTCTCCGAGCCCGGATTGTTCCTGATCCGTCCGACGGGGGAGCTTTACGCTGCCTATGTCCAGAGCGTCCCATTCTCGAGGCCGCCCTTCGATGATCTCGCGAGCGGGCTCGAGTACATCATGAAGAACGACTACCCGGCACGGGGGACACTGACGAAATGACCATCATCACCACAACCGACAGCGTTCCTGGGCGCGAGACTACCGAAGTGCTCGGCATTGCGGCAGGCGAGGCGATCCTCGGCGTCAACTACTTCCGCGACCTCTTCGCAGGCGTGCGCGACATCATCGGCGGGCGCTCAGGCGGCTACCAGAAGGCCCTGCGCGAGGCGAGAAACCACGCCATGGCCGACATGCGCGACGAAGCAAAGAAGCTGGGCGCCGATGCGGTTGTCGGCGTCGACATCGACTACGAAGCCGTCGACACGCAAAAGGGAAGCATGCTGATGGTCAGCTGCAACGGTACGGCGGTCAAGCTGCGCTAGGCCCCGCTGAACGCTTTCCCGGAAAGTGCGAAAGCGCTTATCCGGGACCCATGGACCGATACGCGCTTTCTGCGAGAAAGTTCAGGTCTTGGATCCCGGCTCTCCCTCCGGTCAGCCGGGAAGTTGGCACTGAGTAGGCCACCGTAGGGCGGATTGCGAAGCCATCCGCCGCCCGCTAGACGCTCCTCAGTTTCACTGAAGGAGGCCATCCATGTCCCATCTCGCGCTCATCTTCCCCGGTCAGGGGAGCCAGAAGGTCGGCATGGGCAAGGAGCTCAGCGATAATTTTGCCGTGGCCCGCGAGGTCTTCCAGGAGGTGGACGAGGCGCTCTCCCAGAACCTCTCCAAGCTCATGTGGGAAGGCTCCCAGGAAGAGCTGACCCTCACCACCAACGCCCAGCCTGCGCTGATGGCCTGTTCCGTTGCGGCCTTCCGGGTGCTGATGGATGAGGCCGGCCTTACCCTCGACAAGGTCGTCGGCCTTGCAGGTCACTCTCTCGGCGAATATTCCGCCCACGCTTGCGCAGGCTCGCTCTGGCTCCGCACCACGGCCAAGCTCCTCCGTATCCGCGGTGATGCCATGCAGTCCGCCATGCCGGTGGGCGAGGGCGCCATGGCCGCGATTCTCGGCCTGTCGATCGAGGACGCAGAAGCCGTCGCCGCTGAGGCTGGCGTTGAGCTCGCCAACGACAACTGCCCCGGACAGGCCGTGCTGTCCGGCCCGTCCGCAGGCATCGACAAGGCCTGCATCCTCGCCAAGGACAAGGGCGCCAAGCGCGCGCTGAAGCTCGACGTCTCGGCCGCCTTCCACTCCCGCGGCATGGCCCCGGCACAAGAGCGCATGGCCGAAGCTCTCGCCGAAGCGACCGTCGAAGCACCGCAGAAGCCGGTCATCGCGAACGTCGACCAGACCCTCGTCACTACGCCTGAAGAGGTCCGCCGCACACTGACCGAACAGGTCACCGGCCGCGTCCGCTGGCAGGACTGCATCCGCACGCTGAGCGAGCAGGGTGCAGAGACCTTCCTCGAACTCGGAGCAGGCAAAGTCCTCTCCGGCATGATGAAAAAGATCGACGGATCCAAGCAAACCGCCAACTTCGGCGACCCGAAGGACATGGACGCGATTAAATCTCTAGACTGGTCCTAGTCTTTGCCCATGCAGAATTGAGACGCTGGCAACCATTTGCCCTCACTATCAGAGGCTTGGCGACCAGGACTGCATGGCATGTCCCAAGAGGTATTGAAGCGCTACGAGAAGTTTCTTCGTATTTCCAAGGAGATGCGTCCTTGGGATATGATGCGCGCCCGCGCCACTTACTATGTCGCCTGGATCTTCGTTGGGCTTCAGGTCCTCAACCTTGCGGGCATGTGGTACACCTACCGCGCCTGGACTAGTGACCACTGGGCAAGCCTTGGCTGCATTGTCGCCTTTCTCGCGACCGCGCACCTTCTTCGCTGGGTCAAGTTCCCGCCATTTTATGTCGCCGCCTTTGGCGTCTTCTGTTTAGGCGGCCTCATCGTCGCAAGCGAGGGTGCTGGCATCCACAGTGCCCTTCTTCCGTTCATCGTCGTGGCACCGATGATGGCGGCCTTCATCGGTGGCTGGCGCTCCTCGCTTGTGCTTTACGGGTTCGCGACGCTGGTGCTGCTCATGCAGTACAGCATCACGCTTTCCGGCTCGACGGACTACCCCGGATGGACCCCCGGGCCGGCGCAGCAGCGCCTTTTCCAGGCGTTCTTCGCACTGACCCTCGCAACCAGCCTGTCAGCAGCGCTGAGTTATGGTGGTGAGCGCGCGCTCCAGAGCTTCGAGAAGGCGTGGCGAAGAGCCGAGCGCGCGGCGCAGGCTAAGAGCGAGTTCCTCGCTGTCATGAGCCATGAGCTCCGTACACCAATGAATGGCGTGCTCGGACTGACGGAGGCGCTCCTGTCGCGCGGGCCCGGTCCGCTCCTCGACCGCCAGAACGACCTCCTCGTCAATGTGAAGGGATCCGGTGAGCACCTTCTCGCGCTCCTCAACGACGTCCTCGACTTCTCCAAGATCGAGGCGGGCAAGATCGCCTTCGACCCGAGGCCCTTCGATCTTCGGGTGCTCCTCGCCACCGTGCAGCAGACGTTCCGCGAGACCGCCAATGGCAAGGGCCTGTCCCTCGATCTGGAGATCGCCGACGACATCCCAAGGCGCGTGGTTGGCGACGACCAGCGTTTGAGGCAGGTCCTCAGCAACCTCGTCTCCAATGCAATCAAGTTCACCGAAACGGGCAGCGTCACCGTTCGCGTTGGACGGCCCGACCGCTCACAGCTCCGCTTCGGCGTAATCGATACAGGCAAGGGGATCACGCCTGAAGCCGCAGGTACGCTCTTCAAGCCGTTCGAGCAGGGCGAGCAGGATACCAGCCGCCGCTACGGCGGAACCGGCCTTGGGCTCTCCATCTCTGACCAGCTCTGTACACTGATGGGCGGAGCTATCGAGCTGGTCCGGTCGACACCGGGCGAGACCGAGTTTGCGGTGACGCTTCCCTTGCAAGAGGCTGCTGAACAGACGTCTGACGAGCCTGCCTCCTCCCTCCAGTTCGGCGGCTTTGACGGCTTGCGTGTGCTCGTTGCCGAGGACCACGCGGTCAACCGGCTCGTGCTCGGAGAGTTCTTGAGGGCTTGGGGCGCTGTGCCAGTCTTCGCTGAGGACGGTGCCGAGGCGCTTGAGATCCTCGAAGCAGCTGACTTCGATATTCTGCTCACGGATCGCCATATGCCCAAGCTCGACGGCGAGGGCCTTGTCCGCGCCATCCGTGGGCGGAGCGATAGCCGGAGAAACCTCCCGATCATCGCGGTGACTGCGGACGCCATGGAAATCGACCAGACCGCCATGATCGAGGTCGGGGTCAACGGCTTCGTGCCCAAGCCCCTCAAACCCGATACCCTCAAGCAGGCGATTGAGCAGGTACTCGGCGGCGCTGAACAATCTTCCAGGCAGGAAGCAGAGGTCTAAAGGTTTCGATCCGGCAGCACTGCCCGCGTGACAGCTGCCCCGGCACCGCCTAACCAGCGGCCATGTTTTCACTGACCGACAAAACCGCTCTCATCACCGGCGCCACCGGCGGCATTGGCGAGGCCATTGCCCGCACCCTCCATGGACAGGGCGCTACCGTCGCCATCTCCGGCCGCAACGAAGGCAAACTCGAAGCGCTCGCCTCGGATCTTGGCGAGCGCGTGCACGTGCTGCCCGCTGACCTCTCCGATCTTGAGGCCTGTGACGAGCTGCCGAAGCGCGCCCAGGACGCGATGGGCGGCCTTGAAATCCTCGTGGCCAACGCAGGCATCACCAAAGACAATCTGATGATGCGGATGAAGGCGGAGGACTTCGACGATGTCATCAAGGTGAACCTCACGGCGTCGTGGCACCTCGCCAAGGCCTGCCTGCGCGGTATGATGAAGGCGAAGAGGGGCCGGATCATCGGCATCACGTCGATCGTCGGCGTCACCGGCAACCCGGGCCAGTCGAACTACGCCGCCTCCAAGGCGGGCATGATTGGCATGACCAAGAGCCTCGCCGCCGAGGTCGCGAGCCGCGGCATCACCGCGAACTGCATCGCGCCGGGCTTCATCGCCACGGCCATGACCGAAGCCCTCAATGACGACCAGAAGGCTGCGATCAACAACAACATCCCGGCCCAGCGCATGGGCACGCCGGAAGAGATCGCCGCTGCCGCAGCGTTCCTCGCCTCGGACGAAGCCGCCTACGTCACGGGTCAGACGATCCACGTGAATGGCGGTATGGCGATGATCTGATTGCGCATGAGGGCAGGGGAGTGACCCACTCCTCTCCCTCATCCGGCCCATCAGCAGACCTTCACGCCCTCGCGAGCCGGGTGAACGTCTGGTCATCGGTGGCGTTTGCACTGCATCATGCAGGATCAGCAGAACGCAAACCCCGAAAACCCTGGCGCGTCGCCGACGGCAGACGCTGCCAAGCCGTCTGAAGTCACGAGCATCTCGGATCTCCCGGGTTATCTCACCGAACGCTTCGCCGACTATTGGGATGGCGCCCTAGCGCTGACGCCCAAGCTCGTGGTCGTCGCGGTCATTCTTCTCATCACCTGGGTCATCGCCCGCACCGTGCGCCTTATCGTCGGATGGCTGGCCAACCGTGCTGACACGCGCCAGTCGCTGAAGGACCTCTTCAAGACGCTCTCTGGTGTTGGCGTGTGGCTCTTCGGAGGCTTCGCAGCGCTGACGGTCCTCTTCCCCTCGATCAATGCCGGGTCCATCGTCGCCGGTCTCGGCGTCGGCGGCATCGTCATTGGCATCGCCTTCCAGGACATCTTCAAGAACTTCATGGCCGGGGTCCTGATCCTCGCAAGAAAGACGATGGCCATAGGCGACTACATACAGGCGGATGGCGTCGAAGGCCGGATCGAGCACATCACGCTCAGGGACACCTATCTCCGCCGGGTCGATGGCGAGCTGGTGCTTGTCCCGAACGCCCATCTCTTCGAGAACCCGGTCCGCGTTTGGACCGATCCTGATTACCGCCGCTACGACATCGTGGCAGGCGTCGGCTATGACGAAGACGTCGCCCATGCCCGCGAGGTGATTCAGGGCGCGCTCGACAAGCTCGACTTCGGAGCAGACAAGAAACCCCAGGTTTTTGCAGCTGAATTCGGCGCCAGCTCGATCAACTTCAACGTCCGCTGGTGGGCGAGGCCCGAGCCGCTGGACATGCACGAAAGCCGGGACAAGGTCGTTCAGGCGATCAAGGAAGCCCTCGACAATGCTGGGATCGAGATCCCCTTCCCCTACCGCACGCTCACCTTCAAAGAGCCGCTGCCCGTGCGCTCCGAAGGAGACGGCGGAGGAAGCGAAACCGAGCGGCTCGCCGCAGAATAGCCATGATATTCGTAGAAAGGCCGCCTTGCGCGGCCTTTTTGCTTCCCTTACAGCGCGAAGATCATCAAACGGCTCTCGGAACGATTCTGAGAGACGAATAAGGAGTTACCCATGTCGGATATCGAAGCACGCGTTCAGAAAATCACCGTCGAACACCTCGATGTGGACGCTGCGAAGGTCGAGCCGAAGGCCAGCTTCATCGACGACCTCGGTGCAGACAGCCTCGACATCGTCGAACTGGTCATGGCTTTCGAAGAAGAATTCGACATCGAGATCCCTGACGACGCCGCTGAGACCATCCAGACGGTCGGCGACGCCATCAACTTCATCAAAGAGCGCCAGTCCTAAGCTCTTTGTCCGGGCGGGGCGCAGGCTGAGCCGGTTCCTGCGCTGCCCGTCCGCTGAAAATTCCTCCGAATGCCGGCTGCGGTGAGGAGGTCCCCCATGATGAGACGTGTTGCAGTGACTGGGCTTGGCCTTGTCACCCCCGTCGGCAGCGGTACGCGCGAAGAACCCTGGCAGGGGCCGTGGAAGGCTCTGCTCGAGGGCAAATCGGGTGCGCGCCGTATCGACGAGCGCTTCGACGTGTCCGACCTCGCCTGTAAGATCGGCGCGCCGGTCCCACGCGAGGGCGATCTCGCCTTCAATGCCGACGACTGGGTTCCTCCGAAGGAACAGCGTCGGATGGAGGATTTCATCATCTTCGGCATGGGCGCCGCGGAGATGGCGCTGGCTGACTCCGGCCTGCCCCTCGACACAGAGGAGCAGAAAGAGCGCACAGGCGTTCTCATCGGGTCGGGCATTGGCGGCCTCGACGGCATCGCCCAGACCACCCAGCTGATGAATGAGAAGGGACCGCGCAAGGTCTCGCCGTTCTTCATCCCCAGCTGCCTGATTAACCTCGCCTCCGGCCAGGTTTCCATGAAGCACGGCCTCAAAGGCCCGAACCATTCCGTCGTCACGGCCTGCGCGACGGGCGTCCATGCCATTGGCGATGCAGCGCGCCTGATCGCTTTCGGCGACGCTGATGCCATGGTTGCTGGCGGCACAGAGAGTTCGATCTGCCGCATCGGCTATGCAGGCTTCCTCGCCTGCAAGGCCCTGACGACGGGCTTCAACGACAACCCCGAAGCGGCCTCGCGTCCCTACGACAAGGACCGCGATGGCTTCCTGATGGGCGAGGGCGCGGGAATCATCGTTCTTGAAGAGATGGAGCAGGCCAAGGCCCGCGGCGCCAAGATCTATGGCGAAGTCATCGGCTATGGCCTTTCGGGCGACGCCTACCACGTCACCGCCCCGGCAGAGGACGGCAATGGCGGCTACCGCGCCATGGAAATGGCCATGAAGCGCGCAGGCGTTGCGGCTTCCGACATCGGCTACGTCAATGCCCACGGCACCTCGACGCCCCTCGGCGACGAAGCTGAGCTGCGCGCTGTCGAGCGCCTATTTGGCTCCGACGCAGACGGGCTGGTCATGTCCTCGACCAAGTCTTCGGTCGGTCACCTTCTTGGTGCAGCAGGCGCGATTGAGGCGATTTACTCGCTCCTCGCCATGCATGACGGGATCTGCCCCGCGACCCTGAACCTCGACAATCCGTCGGTCGAAACGCCGATCAACCTTGCGGCGAAGGAACCGGTGGAGAAACAGGTCGATTGCGTGCTATCCAACAGCTTCGGCTTTGGGGGCACCAATGCATCGGTCATCATGCGAAAAGTCTAATCAGATGCGCGGCAGTGAAGGCTTCGCCCGCGTTCTGATTCTCCTCGTTCTCGCGGTCCTCGCCGCGATGAGCTTCGTGGCGTTCGAGCTTGCCCGGCGTGTGCAGGCCGATGGCCCCCTGAGCGAAGAGTCCATCGTCTGGGTGGAGCAGGGCGACAGCCTCAAGCGCGTCGAGACCAAGCTCGCCGTCGCGGGCATCATCGAAGAGCCGGGCCTCTTCTACTACTACGGCCGTGCCACGGGCCTCGCTGAGGAACTGCGAGCCGGTGAGTTCGTCGTGCCAGGCGGCAGCTCCATCAAGGATGTCTCCGAGATCCTCGCCGAGGGCGACCCGCTCCTGCGCTTCGTCACGATCCCCGAAGGCGTCACCGTGGCCCAGGCCGCGCGTCTCGTGACCGCTGCGGAGATGCTCGAAGGTGAGGCGACGGAGCTCCCCACCGAAGGCCATCTCCTGCCTGAAACCTATGCCTACCAGCGGGGCGAGACGCGGAACGCGCTCGTCGCCCGCATGGTCGCCGCCCACGAAGAGATGCTCGACGAGCTCTGGCCAAACCGCCAGCCGGACCTGCCGATCAAGACCCGCGAAGAGGCGGTCATCCTCGCTTCGATCGTCGAGAAGGAAACGGCTGTCCCCGAAGAGCGCCCGCGTGTGGCTGCCGTGTTCGTCAACAGGCTCCGCCGCGGCATGCGCCTCCAGTCCGACCCGACCATCATCTACGGCATCACCGGCGGTGAGCCGCTGGGCCGTGGTCTTCGCCAGTCGGAGCTCAACAATTCCGACAACCTCTACAACTCCTACCGGCACGGCGGCCTACCGCCGACGGCCATCGCCAACCCCGGCAAGGAGTCCCTTGCGGCAGTCCTCAATCCTGCGGACACGAACGATCTCTACTTCGTCGCCGACGGCACGGGCGGTCACGCCTTCGCCGCGACGCTCCGTGAGCATCAGGCCAACGTCCAGCGCTGGCGCGCCATTGAGCGGGCCCGCAAGGCGCAGGGCCAGTGAGCGAAGGAGCCGCCTCCGCGCTCCAGTCCATGACGGGCTTCGGGGTCGCTGAAGGCAGCTCCGAAACCCTCGGCTGGCGCTGGGAGCTGAGATCCGTCAACGGCCGCGGCCTCGACCTCAAGATCAAGCTGCCCGTCGGCACCGACCCCTTGGAGCCCAAGATCCGCGAAGCGGGCAGGGCGCTTGGGCGCGGCAATGCCCAGATCTCGCTCAAGCTCGACCGCAGCGAAGCTCTGACCGGCCTTGTCGTCGATGACGAAGCGCTCGCTGCTGCCGCTGCCGCGATCTCCAAGGTCCAGCTGGCCGTCGACTGCGACAAGCCACGACCCGAAGCGATCCTCGCCATGCGCGGTGTCCTCGCCCCGCCGACCAATGACGCAGCCCTGACTGAAGCTGACCTCGACACACTCGAAGCAAGCTTCCGCGAAGGCCTCGACGCGCTCCTCCAGGCTCGCCGCACCGAAGGCGCCCGCATCGCCGCCTTCCTCACCGAACGCTGCGAAGACATGACCAACCGTGTCGGCTCGATCCGCAACGACGTCGCCGGCGCCCGTGACCAGATGGCCGAGCGCCTCAGGACCCAACTCGGAGAACTCCTCGCTGAGCACGTCTCCCCTGACCGCATCGCGCAGGAAGCGGCCATGCTCGCCATCAAGGCCGATGTCTCCGAAGAGCTCGACCGGCTGGAAGTGCATCTCGCCTCCTTCACCGAGCTCCTCGCCAAGGGCGGCACGCCGGGGCGGAGGCTTGAGTTCCTGACGCAGGAGCTGATGCGCGAGGCGAGCACCCTGACGGCCAAGCTCCCCACCGCTGCCCTCAAGAACCAGGGCCTCGACCTCAAGGAAATGGTCGATTCTCTTCGCGAGCAGGTCCTGAACCTCGCCTAGCCGGACGGGGTGTGCTTGAAGCCTTTCTTTGCCTGTCAGGAGTAGATCCGCCCGATGCCGAACCCCGTCTCGATCCAGCGCCGCGGCCTCCTTCTCGTCCTCTCGAGCCCCTCGGGCGCGGGCAAGACGACTCTGTCCAAACGTCTCCTCGGAACCGATGCCGAGATCGAACTGTCCGTCTCCGCCACCACAAGGCCGATGCGCCCGGGCGAGATCGACGGGAAGGATTACCACTTCACCGACCTCGAAAAGTTCGAAGCCATGGATGAGGAAGGCCTCTTCCTCGAAAGCGCCACGGTCTTCGGCAACAAGTACGGCACGCCCAAGGAAGCGGTGTTCAACACCCTCGAAGAGGGCCGGGACATCCTCTTCGACATCGACTGGCAGGGGAAGCAGCAGCTCGATGAGCGCGCCGGCGGCGACGTGGTCTCCGTCTTCATCCTGCCGCCCTCTCGCGACACGCTGGAGGACCGCCTGCGCCGCCGTAAGCAGGACAGTGACGACGTCATCGCCAAGCGGATGGAGCAGGCGGACGAGGAAATCGGGCACTATGCCGAGTATGACTATGTCATCCTCAACGACGACATCGACAAGGCTGACACCCAGCTTCGCGCTATCCTCCAGGCCGAGCGCCTGAAACGCCGTCGCCAGACGGGCCTTCGCGAGTTCGTCGATCACGTCATCTCGCCGAGGGATTGATGGTCGAGGTCCGGCCGATCACCGAGGCCGACCGCGGGGTCTGGCGAGACCTCTGGCGCGGCTACCTCGAGTTCTACGAATCAGGCGTGCCCGAAGAGGTCTACGCCTCAACCTTCACCCGGCTTCTCTCGGCCGAGCCCTATGACCCTTGCGGTTTCATCGCGTGGGAAGGCGGCGAGGCGGTTGGCCTCGTCCATTACATGGAGCACCGGCACTGCTGGAAGGAAGCCAACGTCTGCTACCTTCAGGATCTCTTCGCACCGCCAAAAGCCCGGGGGCAGGGGGTCGGCCGGGCGCTGATCGAAGCCGTCTACGCTGAAGCCGACAGGCGCGGGTTCGGGGCCGTCTACTGGCTGACCGCCGACGACAATGCCGAAGCGCGCAAGCTCTACGACCGGATCGCCAAGAAGACCCCGTTCATCAAGTACCAGCGCTAGGCTCCGCGCTCACCAAGTGAAGACAAAATCAAGGCTTTGAAGACGGGACATTAACGCTCGACTGTTACTGTCTCCCCATGACTGACCAAGCCATCGATTTTGATCATCTGGACCGTTACGTTGCAGGGGATGCGGCGCTGCGGGACGAAGTTCTGACCATCTTCGAGGGTCAGGTTGCGCGTTGCCTCCGTCTTCTGAACCCTGAAGGCCCGAACGAGGAGTGGCGCTCTATCGCCCACGCTCTCAAGGGTGCCTCGCGCGGGATCGGTGCATGGACCGTCGGCGCCTATTGCGAACGCGCTGAAAAGATGACCGGCACTGACGAGGACGTCTTCGAGGTCCGCGTTGCGCTCAAGGAGCAGATCCAGAGCTCGGTCGACGAAGCGCTGACCGCTATCCGCGAGCTTCGCCGCACCGCTTAGGCGCCCGAAGCTGCACGAAGGTGCGGCACTGGCGTTTCAGTCCTTTCCTCGGGAACCGTTTCAGCCATATCCTTCACCTACGGGAGAAGGAACCATGGCAGCACAACTGGGCTCAGGGCTCGATCTCGAATCTCTGCGCGAGCTGATCAATGTCAGGCTCGCCCAGCTTGTACCCGAGGGTCACCCCAAGGGACCAGCCGCTGCTGCGCGCCATAGCCTCCTTGCACCCGGCAAACGCCTCCGCGCCATCATCACCCTCATCGCCTCCCGCTCGCACGGCGGCACGATCGAGGACGCTCTCGATGCAGCCTGCGCGATCGAGATGATCCACACCTCTTCGCTCGTCTTTGACGATTTGCCCGCCATGGACGACGCCGACCTGCGACGGGGCGTGCCGACGGCGCACTCCGAATATGGCCAGGACATTGCAATCCTCGCAGGGATCGGCCTTATCAACGGTGCCTACGAGATCGTCGCCCAGGCGCCTTCGCTGGAAGCTGAACGGCGCATCGAAATCCTCCGCATCATCACCCGCGCTGTCGGCTGGCAGGGGCTGGTGCATGGCCAGGCGCTCGACCTCAATTCCGGCGAGAACACCGCCTCCCTCGACGCTATCCATGAGGGCAAGACGGGTGCTCTCTTCATCGCGGCAGCCGAATGTGGAGGCGTCGCTTCGGGCAATTGCTCTGACCAAGATCGCCGCGCCCTCAGGGCCTATGGCCGCGCTCTGGGCCTTGCCTATCAAGCCTTCGACGACGTCCTCGACCAGACGGCCTGCGAGGCGACAGCGGGCAAGACCACGGGCATGGACGAGGGCAAGTCGACCGCGGCCCTTGGCGGGCGGGCCAGCATCGATGGCGGCACGGCGCTCGCCAACAAGCATCTCGACAATGCGGTGAGAGCTGTCGGCAAGGACAAACCGCTGGCGCTGCTCGCAGAGTTCATCCGCGGCTACTTCGCCAAGACGATCGCGGCTTAGGCGGTCCCCGCCGCCCGGCGCTTTTCCTTCAGCTCACGGAGCTTGACGCGTAGCTTCTGCGGGTCAGGTGCCAGCACGAAGCCAAAGCTCACCGCGCCTTCCTTGCAGGTTGTCGCATGGTGCAGCTTGTGTGCCTGGACGAGGCGCTTCCAATAGCCCTTCTTCGGCACCCAATTGTAGGGATAGCGCTGGTGCACCAGCCCGTCATGGACGAAGGTATAGACCAGTCCGTAGACGGAGATACCAGCAGCGATCCACCAGAGCGGCGGGAAATAGAGCCAGCCTACGGTGAACAGGATCGTCGTGAACACACCGAAAACCACCGCATAAAGATCGTTCTTCTCGAACATGTTGTCATGGGGTTCGTGATGGTCAGCATGCCAGTCCCATCCCCAGCCATGCATGATGTACTTGTGCGCCCACCACGCGAAGAACTCCATGAAGCAGGCGGTGCCGAGGACGAGGGCAATCTTCTGCCAAAGCGCGAGGGTCATCATGGCGTCACCCAAACAGAATGTAGGCCCTGACCGCGATGATCGCCGCCAGGATGATGAGCAGAATGGTGGTCAGCTTCGTCCATGGTCTCTTCACGCCGCCTCTTTCCGCCGGGCGGGCAGGCGCCACCACGGCTCTTCAGGGTGGAGATGGTGCTCGTGATGGTAGCCGAAATGATAGCACGTCAGGAGGCTCGTGAGCCAGCCATAGCCTGAACTGCGCGTCCTATGGTCATCGGCGAAGCTGTCGCCCTCATGCCGGTGGGGGCGAAAGGTACCGAAATAGAAGAGCTGCACCGCGCTCCCCAGCGCCGGGATGCCGTAGAACAGCACGATGTTCAGCATCGGCGCTCCAAGCACCAGCCAGTAAATCGCCACGACCGTATTCACGAAGATAAGGGGCCGCCAGCCGAAATGCCTCAGGAAGAACTCCCTGAACCACGGAACGAACCTCTTCGGATGGGTGACCGAGAAATCAGGGTCATGCTCCGTCCCCGGAGCGTCATGGTGGCGGTTATGGTTCACCGTCAGGCGGTCGAAATCAAAGCCCGCGTAGAAGGTCGTGACGATCCAGCCCATGACCCGGTTCACTCTCGGATGCCCCGGCGCAAGGCTGCCATGGATTGCGTCATGGCTGATGATGAAGAGCCCCACGGACAGCCAGCAGAGCGTTGCCATCAGCACGGGAACCAGCGGCAGGCTGGCCAGCGTGACCTCAAAGAAGTGTACGGAATAAATATGCAGAAACAGCCATGCGAGCGTCAGCGCGGCCGCGAGGCCGACGCCGATCACGCTCCGCTTCTGCATCTCTTTCACGTTCACGAAGGCAGCTCCAGCGAGGGCCGTTTCCAGAGGTCACCGCGCGGCGGGAGCTGTCGGAAGGCGAGGGACTTCGATCCCGCGCCCTGAAGGCAGCCAAGGCCCGCCAGTGCCAGCTTGCGCCGACCCGACGTGCGGGCACGCTTGTCCCAGACCCTTGGGCCCTTGGTCCTGACCACCCGGCCAATATCGCGATAGACGCCGCGCGCCGCTGCAACGGCAAACCCTGCGCGGATCGGCAGGCGCCGGACACCCGGGCCTGAGCTCTGGTAATAACGGTCCGCCTCGCCAAGCAGCCTCAGCGCGACACGCCAGACGGCCTCGCGATTCTCCTCCGCCAGCACGGCTTGCGGATCGGCGCGGACGCCTTCTTCCTCGAGCCATGCTCCGGGGACGTAGATCCTGCCGATCGCGGCATCGTCGATCACGTCGCGGCAAATGTTCGTGAGCTGAAAGGCGATGCCGAGGTCCGATGCACGGTCGAGCGTGTTCTCGTCATCGGGGCTGACCCCCATGACGATGGCCATCATCACACCGACGACGCCCGCCACGTGGTAGCTGTATTTCAACGTGTCCTCGAGCGTATCGTAGGAGTGCTGCGCCACGTCCATCTCGAACCCCCGCAGGAGGTCAAGCGGGTGCTGCTTCGGCATCCCGGTCTCAAGGACCACCTGCTGGAAGGCATCGAACTGCCAGGTCTTGAGCTGATCGCCTCTGTAGGCGGCCTCGGTCTGCTCCCACAGCATCCTGAGATCGTCCGCATCAGGAGCACCTTCGCTGCCCGCCGCAATGGTTTCGCCAAAGCCGAGGTTCTGCCCGTCGATCACATCATCACAGAACCGGCACCACGCATAAAGCATATGCGCATGCCGCTTCATCTGTGGGCGGAACAGAAGCGAAGCAATCGCAAAGGACTTCGAGCCCTTGGCGATGGATTCACTGGAAAGCTTTGCGAGGGTGCCGTCCATCTTATTCTATCCAAATCTGCGCGATGAACTGCGCGCCAACGGTAGCGATGCTCATTATAAAAGGCAGACGCCCGAAGGGTCGCGGGTGTTCAGCCCACCAGTAAGCTCCCATGGCTACCAGAAGGCCAAGATAGATAGGAACAGCGAGGAGCCAGCGGCCTTCATGGGCGAGGAGTATCGCGGGCATTCCGACCAGAAACATCGCTCCAAACGCAAGAGCATCAGACCAGCGGAGGTCTAGCGCTCGGCTCGATCGACTTGTGCCGATCGAGGCCGCGAAATCGTCGATTTGCTCCGCCTGCGTCATTCCTACTCCGCCGCCATCGCCTCATAGGCAGCGCCCATGCCGAAATCTTCGGCCATGATGCGGGCCGTGGCCTTGGCTGAGCCGACGACGCCGGGGATGCCTGCGCCGGGGTGGGTGCCTGCGCCCGCGAAGTAGAGGTTCGGGATCTCGTCATCGCGGTTGTGGGTGCGGAAGAACGCCGATTGGGTCAGCACAGGCTCGAGACTGAAGGCCGAGCCGTGGTGGGCCACGAGGTCCTTCTTGAAGCTCTCGGGCGTGATGAAATGGTCCGCCACGATGTGCTTCCTGAGGTCAGGAATATAGCGTTCCTCAAGGTACTGATAAATCTTCTGCTTGTACTTCTCGCCTTCGACCGACCAGTCGATCGACGCTTTGCCAAGGTGCGGCACCGGCGAGAGGACATACCAGCTGTCATGCCCCTCAGGCGCCATGCCCGGGTCCGTCGCCGTCGGGCGGTGGAGGTAGAGAGAGAAGTCGTCGGGCAGGTTCGGCCCGGAGAAGATCTCCGCGATCAGCTCCTTGTAACGAGGGCCAAAGCAGATCGTGTGGTGCGCAATGTCCTCATACTTACGATCGGTCGCGAAGTAGGCGACGAAGAGCGACATGGAGAAGCGCTTGTTCTTGAGGCCAGGCGTCACCGCACGGCCGCGCGGGGTCTTGCCGAGGAGCTTTTCATAGGTGTGGACGATGTCGGCATTGGACGCGACGCAGTCGAAGTCCTGCTCGAACCCGCCCTTGGTCTTCACGGTACGGAGCTTACCGCCGACCTCAGTGATCTCCTCAACGGCGTCACCAATGATCGTCTTGCCGCCCAGGTCTTCGAACAGCTTGCCAAAGGCCCGGACCAAGGCGCCCGTGCCGCCGCGCGGGAACCAGACGCCCCATTTCCGCTCCAGCGCGTGGATCAGCGCATAGATGGCCGAGGTCTTGTGCGGGTCACCGCCGACGAGCAGCGTGTGGAAGCTGAACGCCTGGCGCAGCTGCGGGTCCTTGATGAAGTCGCCAACCCGTCCGGCCACGGAGCGTTGCGCCTGCAGCGTCGCAAGCGAAGGCGCCTGCTTGATCATCGACCAGAAGTTGAGGAACGGCACGTGGCCGAGCTTCAGGTAACCCTCTTTGAACAGAGCTTCCGAGTAATTGTAGAACTTGTGATAGCCCGCGACATCGTCAGGATTGAACTTCTCGATCTCCTTGACGAGTTTCTCCGTCTCCTGAAAATAGTCGAAGACCTTCCCGTCTTCCCAGGCGAGGCGGTACATCGGCTCGACGGGCAGGAGCTCGACATAGTCCGACATCTTCCGGCCTGAGAGTGCGAACACTTCCTCAAGGCAGGAGGGGTCGGTGATCACCGTCGGCCCGCCGTCAAAGAAGAACTCACCCTTCTCATAGACGTAGGCACGCCCACCGAGCTTGTCCCGCGCTTCGATCAGCGTCGTCTGGAATCCCATCGACTGCAGGCGGCAGGCGAGGGCGAGACCGCCGAACCCTGCGCCAACGACGCAAGCCGTCGGCTTCGCGCTGTCATTTGCCGGGGAGAGAGGCGCGCTTTCGTCACCATCGATCCGAACCGCTTCACTCATGCTCTCACATCCTTCCTTGGGCTGGCTGGTGCCAGTGCCCTGATGGCCCTCGATATTGGCACGGGGGGCTTTCCTGCGAGGATCCGCGCCTTGTCACCGAGGGTTGTCTGCCCAGCATAAAATCGTTCGATCAGGCCCTGGGGCAACCCATAGAAGCGCTGCAGGACAACGTATCGCAAGGCCGGATCTGCAGCGCGGAACAGCATTCTGTTGAGAAGCCTTGAGAACCGGTGCGCGTGCCACCGCTCCTTGGCGTGGGCTTCGACCACCCGGGCCAGGTTTTCCGGCGAAAAGTCAGTCTGTTGAGCGATCTTGTCGGCGAGGCCCGCCGCCTCAGGGAGGGAGTATCCTGTGACCGGGTGGAAGAGGGCGGCGCGCAGGCCCACCGGCGCGGGCTCGCCCCGGAAGCTCTCATAATAAGCGTCGATGTCGCCCTCGAGGACGATCGGCAGCACGCCTTCCTCCTCGCGAATCACCTCGGCGATTTCCCAGCCCTGCTTGGCGGCATAGCGGGAGAGCCCGTCACGCAGCTCCTCGCGGGAGAACTGCGCGCCGTCGGCATAGTAGGTGTCCTCGAGAAGCGCCGTGTCCTCGGAGAAGGGCAGCACATAGACGAAGCGGTAGCCATCCGTCTGGGGCACTGTCGCGTCCATGATGATCGGCCGGGTCAGCCCGTGGGGCTCCTTGAAGCGCACTTCGAGGCCCAAGAACTTCTGGAAGGCGACATTGATATGCTCGGAGGCCTGCGCGCCCCGGCCATCGAGCACCGTACCCTCAAGCGTGGACTGATCCGCCAGCGTCACCTTCCCCGGAGAGATCGCCACGGCCTCTGCATCGGTCAGCAGCGTCACAGGAGAAGCCGCCATCACCTCGGCCAGCCTGTCCGAGGTAGCGCTGAAATAGGGGGTCGAGAGCGTCCGCGCGCGTTGAGGGAAGCGCACATCCTGCCCCTCCATCCACCGCGTCGTGATGAACGGGTCGAGCCAGCTCAGCTGCCCAGGCGTCACGTCCGTGCCGTGAAAGCACCAGGTGTGGTTCCCACCTGCCGCCTCGCCCTTCTCGGCAATCGCCAGCTTCAGCTCGGGCCGAAGCTGAGCCAGCCGATAGGCCGTCAGGGAAGAAGCTAGGCCGCCGCCGGCGAAGATAAGGTCGTAGCGCACCCCATCCGCCTAGCGGCAGTTCCCCTCCTGAGGGAACTCCTCAGATCAGCGCAGTTTCCGGCCTGCCAACAGGAGGATGCCTGCTGCGAAGAGGCCTGCTGCTGCCGGGAGGGGGACCTGTGCGACGTCGGAGAACTGGGTGCCGAAGAAGCTGAGGTGCGAGAGGCCGGAGCGGGTGAAGCCGGTGTCGAAGTCGACGGTGCCGGCGTTCACAACTTCGTCCATCAGGAAGACCGCGAAGCCGTTGCCTGCCTTGGCCGTGAAGTGGGTCAGGACGAAGCCATCGGGCAGGTCGAACGTGAACGTGCCATTCGGCTTGGAGTAGCCGGTGATCGAGAAGGCGCTCATGTCGACGGCGCCGCTCTCACCGCCGCCCTCTTCTTCGAGCTTGCCGAGGTAGAGATCAACCGGGCCGTAGCCGAGGGACGCCAGCAGGTCGTTCACCGGAGCCAGCTTGTCGCCACGCCTATTGTCATTGCCGCGGGTGTCGCCAAGCTCCGTCGCGGTGATGATGGCCGCCGAAGCCGGAGCTGCTGTCATCATGATGAGTGCTGCAGCGAAAAACCTGAAAAGTGCCATGTGCGTCCCCACGGAAACCCGAGTGCTAGGGGACAGTTTCGGAGATCAGGGTGACCACGGCGTTCAAAGACGTGGTTAAAACGAGAAAGAGCCCGGTCACATCGAAGCGACCGGGCTCTCTGCAGTGTTGAGATGCCTTGCGGCGTTACGCGGCGCGCTTTTTCCGGCGCCATGCCATCGCGGCGAGACCAGCCGGGAACAGCAGGGCTGCAGCCGGGACCGGAACTTCGGCGAGGTTGCCGTAGAAGCTCAGGTGCGAAAGGTTCCTGCCGTTCAGATTGCTGGTGTCCCAGTTGAACGTGCCCGACACGACGGGGCCGATGATCTGGTAGAGATCATACTCGTTGCCAGCTTTCACCACGAAGTAAGCCAGCTCGTAGCCCGAGCCAGGGTTCAGCGTGAACGTGCCTTCGGTTGCGCCCGACGTGGACGTCACAGCATAGCTGAAGCTGCCGATGGCAACGCCGGAACCGGAAGCGGTCGAGCAGCTGTCATTATCGCAGTCGAACTTGCCGAGCTCGATGAACGTTGCCGGAATCTGGCTGCCCGGCTCTTGGTTGGAGTCGTTGCCCGGGAAGGTCCCGATGTTCACGACGGTTGCTGCCGATGCGATGCCGGTGAGCATCACTGCGCTGGCGATCAGCGCGAAGATTTTGCGGAACATGGTGCGTTCCCCCTCAGTTAACCCGGGTTAGCATTTATCACAGACACGAGAGCCACGAAATGGGGCAGCGAAAAACGTGACTCTACCTAGAGCTGCGACAGGTTGCCCCGAGTGTTCTTACGGTGATGCAGAAGTAGAGGTGGGATAAATGACTGAAGAAGCGCGATAATCCACGTGGAAGAGAAAGCTGCTCGACGTCCAGCGAGAAAACACTCTTCGAAATGGGGTCTTCAGGTCTGTAACAATTGCCCTTGCCGGGCCGCAAACACTACCTGAGCGCGAAATGCGCTCAGGTAGATAAGCATGCCTTTAGAGAGCTTTTTCCAGCTCAGGCATCAGGTCGAACAGATCGCCGACAAGACCGTAGTCCGCGACCTGGAAGATCGGGGCTTCTTCGTCCTTGTTGATGGCGACGATGACCTTGGAGTCCTTCATGCCAGCGAGGTGCTGGATGGCGCCGGAGATGCCGACGGCGATGTAGAGCTCAGGCGCGACGACCTTACCGGTCTGGCCGACCTGGTAGTCGTTCGGCATGTAGCCAGCGTCGACAGCGGCGCGCGAGGCACCGATGGCGGCGTTCAGCTTGTCAGCGACCGGGTAGATATACTGCTCGAACGCTTCGTTGGAGCCGAGGGCACGGCCACCGGAGATGACGATCTTCGCACCGGCCAGCTCAGGACGGTCCGACTTGGTCAGCTCTTCGGCGACGAACTCCGAGATGCCCGGGAACGCGCCATTGCCGACGGTCTCGACCGAGGCCGAGCCGTCCGTGGCGACGGCGTCGAACGCGGTCGGCTGGACGGTGATGACCTTGGTGGCGTCCGAGGACTGGACCGTGGCCATCGCGTTGCCTGCATAGATCGGGCGGACGAAGGTGTCTTCGCTCTCGACCCCGGTGATCACCGAGATCTGCATCACGTCGAGTTTGGCTGCGACGCGCGGCATGAAGTTCTTACCGTCCGTGCCCGAGGAGGCGACGATGTGGCTGTAGCCATCGGCCATGCCGGTGATCAGCTCGCCCATCGGCTCAGCCAGACGCTTGGCATAGTTGGCATCGTCTGCGTGCAGGACCTTGCGCACGCCGTTGATCTTCGACGCAGCCTCGGCAACGCCAGAAGCGCCTTCGCCAGCGACCAGTACGTCGATGTCGCCGCCCATTTTCTGGGCTGCAGCGACGACCTTCAGGGTCGCGTCGTTGAGTTCGTTGTTGTCGTGATCGGCGATAACGAGAATAGCCATGGCTTAGAGGACCCCCGCTTCGTTTTTGAGTTTCGCGACGAGTTCGGCGACCGACTCGACCTTGATGCCGGCTTCGCGCTTCGGCGGCTCGGTCACTTTCAGCTTCTTGAGGCGCGGCGCGATATCGACGCCGAAGTCAGCGGCCGTCTTCTTGTCGAGCGGCTTCTTCTTAGCCTTCATGATGTTCGGCAGCGACGCATAGCGCGGCTCGTTGAGGCGCAGGTCCGTCGTGACCACTGCGGGCAGGTTCAGCGCCACGGTCTGCAGGCCGCCGTCGATCTCACGGGTGACGTGCAGCTTGTCGCCGTCCTTCTTCACTTCCGAAGCGAAGGTGCCCTGCGGCCAGCCGAGGAGGGCAGCGAGCATCTGGCCCGTCTGGTTGCGGTCATCGTCGATCGCCTGCTTGCCCATGATGACGAGCTCTGGGCTCTCTTCCTCGACGATCTTCTGGAGGACCTTGGCAACGCCGAGGCTCTCGACGTCGTCGTCGGAGGTGACCAGGATGCCGCGATCCGCGCCCATGGCGAGGGCCTGGCGGATCTGGTCCTGCGCCTTCTCAGGGCCGATCGAGACCACGACGATCTCTTCCGCCGTGCCAGCCTCTTTCAGGCGCACAGCTTCCTCGACGGCGATTTCGTCGAAGGGGTTCATGGACATTTTGACGTTGGCGAGATCGACGTCGGTATTGTCCGATTTGACGCGGACTTTGACGTTATAATCGACCACCCGTTTGACCGGGACGAGAACCTTCATGGGCGTCTCCCTTATGGTTGGTTTTGCTCAGTTGAAGCGGGGTCTAGGCTGCGCTGATGGGGGAAGCAATGTCGCGAAGCCGCGCATTCGCTCACGATCCGTCAGGCAGCGTTTCCAAACGCTTCGCTACTCGTCCTTGGCCCCGCCAGGCACCCAGAGGACTTCGCCCCCGCCATTTCGGCTGGCCTTGCGGGCGGCTACGAAGAGGAAGTCGGAGAGGCGGTTGAGGAAGGTCGGTACGGGCCCTGAGACTTCGCCTCCATCATCCTTGAGCGCCCAGACCGAGCGCTCCGCACGCCTTGCAATGGCGCGGGCGAGGTGGAGGGCGCCTGCGCCGCCGGGCCCTGATGGCAGGACGAAGCTTTCAAGCGGCGGAAGGCTCTCATTGAGCGCATCGATCATCTCCTCGAGCCGACCAATCCGGCCAGCATCAAGGCGAAGCTCCCCCTTTAGCGTCTTCGGCGTCGCAAGGTCTGCGCCCAAGTCGAAGAGGTCGTTCTGGATCGCCAGCAGCATCCCCATCAGCTCATCACCGAGGGCATGACCCATCGCAACGCCAATCGCAGCGTTCAGCTCATCGACATCGCCGATGGCAACGATCCGCGGGTGGGTCTTGGGAAGGCGCTCACCGGTAACGACGCCCGTGTCGCCGCCGTCGCCGGTCTTCGTGTAGATCTTGTTGAGAGTAACCATGGCCGAGACCTAGGCCGCACTGCCCAGTCCCGCCAGTGGTCAAAATGGGCTTCAGCCGCCCGAATTCTGCGTCAGCAGGTAGACGAACAGCATCAGCAACGCGACCGCGATGGCCTGGGCCGTCACGCGCATCCGCATGAGCTTGTTCGAGTTCTTCTCGGCAAACTCACCACCCTTCGCGAGGGAATAGATCCCGACCGCAAGAAAGCCCGCTGTCGCCAGAAGGGCGAGGGGAATGAGAAAGTACTGAAGAGCGGTCAGCATGAATGGTCCTTTCGCTCACGCGTTCAGGTCCTGCAGTTAGGCAGTTCCCGCGGAAAACGCGAGGTAGAGAAGCGCGAGAATTGACGCAGCCAGACCAGTAGAGATCAGGAAGGTCCTCCACTGAAACTGACGGTTACGGCCCTGCCTGGCTTCGACGGTTGGAAGCTGCTCGTTCATAATTCTTAACCCTTTCCCGCCGCCGCGACTGGCGACGACGCCAAATATGGAATAGAGACGGTAGGAAGGGCGGTTGAGTTCCCGCCCGCGTCAAAGCTGTCCAATGGTCAGCGCCTGCCTTAGTCTGGGCAGGAAGGAACGGGAGACGGGTGGGGCATGACGTCTGAAGTGGTCCTAATGAACCGGTCTGCGGTGGCTATGGCTGCCGACAGTGCCGTGACGATCTCGGGTACGAATTACCTCAAGACCTATCAGTCTGTGGACAAGCTGTTCCCACTGGTCGACGGCCAGCCGATCGGCGTGATGATCTACAACAATGCCGAGCTGATGAGCACGCCGTGGGAGACGATCATCTCCCTCTATCGCGATCAGAACCGCGGGCGCTCCCTCGACACGCTGGAGGCCCACGCAAGGGACTTCATCAATTTCCTCTCCGACAATCCCGAGCTTTTCCCCCCGGATCACCAGGACACTGAGTTTTTCAAGCACGTGGCCGTGGTCCTCTCGATCGTCGCGGACGATTTCGATTACCAGCTCCACCAGCTGAAGCAGTCCAAGGCCGGCCGCCTGCGCGAGCATGTCTCGGCCGTCTTCGGCTATGTGGTGGAAGAGCTTTACGGCGACCTCGTGGGCAATCTCGACGGCACCTCGCGTGGCCGTCTCGACGTCTTCCCAGAGGGGACCGAAGAGCAGCTGATGCGCCGCTATGGCGCAGAGATAGACGAGCTGATCGGCTCGCTGATCCAGTCCCTCAAGAACGAATTCCCGATGCTCTCGGTGCCATCTGACATCGTCCAGAAGCTCCGCGAGATCGCCGTCATGTCGGTGACCCAAGACGCTTTTTACGAGCACTACACGGGTGTCGTCTTCGCGGGCTTCGGCCGGGCCGAGAAGTTTCCCTCGATGCGGAGCTACCTGACCTCCACCGTGGTGCTGGGCAAGCTCAAGAACCGCATGGACCGGGCCCAGGACATGACCGCTGACGGCGGGCCGGTGATCGCGCCCTTCGCCCAGGACCGGATGATCCGCACCTTCCTCACGGGCATGGATGCGAACCTCCGCATGTTCCTCTTCGGTGAGACGCTGAAGCTCTCCAGCCACCTCGTTACCGACGTGATCGGCCGCGCGCCGGGCCTCAACGACCAGCAGCGCGCGCAGCTCCTCTCGGACTATTCCGAAGGCAGCCTCGGCACCGCGCTCCGGGCCTTCTTCCAGTCGATCGACCAGTTCCAATACGCCGTCCACACCGCGCCGATCCTGCGCGCGGTCAGCGTCCTCCCCAAGAAGGAGCTCGGCGAGACGGCCGCATCGCTCATCAAGCTCAACTCCTTCCAGCAGAAGGTGATGAACTCCGTGGAGACCGTCGGCGGGCCGATCAGCCTCGCCACCATCTCCCGGAACGAGGGCATGGTGATGGGCAAAGAGAAGGCGGAGCTCTGATATGACCGACCGTTTGAAAGAGATCTGGACCGGCTTCACCCGCACCACGGGCGCCAACCTCACGACCCGCGAGATGAGTGCCATGGCGCGCCCTTCGGTCTCCCGCAGGCTGGAGGAGAGCTTCGACACCGATGCAGCCCTCGCCGCTGGCAAGGCTGACGAGAGCGATGCCGTGCAGGCCGCCTTCGCCGCGCTCCACGCCGAAATTGAGCAGAAGGGCAAGCGCGCTTCGCGCCGCCGCCGTGGTCCTGAAGCTCAAACGAGCTTCTCCGCCGAGGCTGACGTGACGGCCCCTTCGGGCCTTGATGAGCGCCTGCTGGCCGACCTCAAATTCACCGAAGCCCGCGTGCGCCGCTCAGGTTCTGACTATTTGAACTATGCCCGGACCAAGCAGGAAGCCTGGCAGAAGGGCCGCCGGAAGAAGTTCCTCGGCATCTTCTGAAGACGTTTCCGAACGGCTTGATGAAGTCTGAGATCAACGCGGTATCGTGTTGATTTCGCTCTCAATGATCTCTTCAGCATCAGGTAGGGGCGGAACCGTGTTTGTCACCTTCGCCCGGGCCCTGAGCAGCCCGATGATCCGCTGGTCCACATCCTTTTGAAGCGGCCCCGCGAAGAGGTTCACCCCGTTGGGATACCATTTCTGACCGAAGTGCCGCTTCTGCCGGATCAGCTCGTCCTCGGGCGTCTGGTGAACGAAGAGCCCATCGGCACAGCTCGCGCCGTGGGTGAAGTCGACGGTCTTGCCAGTGTTCCCATCGAAGGCCGTCACGGTCGGAGCCATCGGCGGCGGTGCGCAGAGCTTGCCGACACCCTGCGCCGACTGGAGCCCGCCCCGCCCATCAAGCGTCAGGGTCCGCGTCCGCAGCCGCTCCTGATAGCTCTCAAACCGCGTATCCACGGGGGCAAAACTGACCACACAGCGCGGCTCGTCCCGCCTGCCGCAGACAGCATCTTCGAACGGCCGCGCGGGCAGGGGCATCCCCATCGCATAGACCGCAGCCGTCCTGTCCCTGAGAAGCGCGTTCGGCTCAATCGCCTCAAGCCAGAGCCGTCCGGCGAAGAGCGCCCCGTCGCCATATCCGGCCACCACCAGAGGCTTCTCCGGCCCGGCCTCGGCGACGAACTGGCGGAAGGCAGCAGCGATGTCGCCGTAAGCCGTCTCGCGCGCGCCTTCGCCCGGCTGCTTCTGGGTGAAGCGGGCGAATAGGGTCGGCTGGCGATAGCGCGGCACCCAGATTGCCCCGCGCCCCAGGAAAGGCCAGGCCTCAGCCGGGATCTGCACATGCGCGAGAAAGTCGCTCTGGGTCACCCGGTCGAACGGCGCGTTCCAGTTCCCGTCACCGCGATAGACATTGGAATGGATGATGAAAATCGCAGCCTGACCCTCGCCAGCGCGCCGCGCGAACCATGCAAGATCGTCCGAGGGATCGGGGGCAGGCGGCGGTGTGTAGGCTTCGTAACTACGGTCAGGATTGATCACCGCTAGCGTGACCTCGTCCTGGAAAACAAAGGCCAGGACGCCAACTCCGAGGAGCGAGGCCATCAGCGCCAAAAGGATGATGCGCAAAGATGTCATGACTGCATCAACTCTCGTGAAGTTTTCCTCTGGGACGAACATGACGCTAGCGCCTGTTGGCGAGACCGCTAAGCCCCTACATGCAGGCGTAACGTGTTTCTCGTAAGATGAGGACACGCCTAGGGAAAGATGATGGCGAAAAAAGAACGAGTTGATCGCAAGAAAACAGGCGACCAGGGACTGGCCATCGGCAAGCCGGGTCCGCTTGCAGGGCTGCGGAACAGCTTCTTCGCAGGCGTCGTCATCGCCGCGCCGCTCCTGATCACTGCGGGGGTCGTCTACTGGGCAATCACCGGTCCGCTGGCCCAAGTCGACGGCACCGTCCAAGAGTATATCCCCGACGCATGGCTGCCGGCCGAGTGGAACGACCTCTACGTTCCGGGCTTTGGTATCCTCGTGACGATCGTCTTGCTGACGCTGCTGGGCATGTTCGCGAAGAACGTGATCGGGCGCTTCTTCATCAGGCTTGGCGAAAGCGTCGTCGATTCGACCCCGCTGGTCCGGAACCTTTACGGCTTCTTCAAGAACGTCTTCGAGATGGCTCTTCAGCAGTCGGAGCAGTCCTTCAAGGAAGTCGCGATGATCGAGTATCCGCGGCCCGGCCTCTGGACCCTCTGCTTCGTCGTGACGAGCACGAAGGGCGAGACTGCGCACATGCTGAAAGACATTGGCGACGACATGACGAACGTCTTTGTCCCAACGACGCCCAACCCGACATCCGGCTTTCTCCTCTTCGTCCCGCGCTCAAAGCTTCGCGTGCTGAGCATGACCGTGGAGGACGGCGCGAAGATGATCTTCTCCGCTGGCCTCGTCGCACCTGAGTTCATCGAAGAGGGCATGGACGGCAAACCGGTCGATCATTCGACCACCGGCGGCGCCTTCAGCTTCCTGAAGCGCAAGAAGACAGAGGAAGACCCTGAAATCCAGGAAGCCCTCGAGCGCGAAGTGGGTGCGGAGTAGGGCGCTAGCCCGACCGCAGCCGCTTGATCGCGTCATCCCGCTGGAAGAGATAGAGCAGCACACGGAGCGCCTCGCCGCGCTCTGACCTGAGCTCAGGGTCCTCGTCCACCACGAGCTTCGCATCGGCCACGGCGGTTTCCAGCAGGTTCTGGTGCTCCGCAAGGTTGGCAAGAGCGAACTCCGGAAAGCCTGACTGCGCCGTCCCCAGCGCATCGCCAGCGCCGCGCAGGCGCAAATCCTCTTCGGCAATCTCGAAACCGTCCTGAGACTGACGAAGCACGTTGAGCCGTGCCTTGGTCGTCTCGGACAGCCCGCCATCGCCCTGCGCGTAGAGAAGAATGCAGCTCCCCGGCTTGTCGCCGCGTCCGACCCTGCCGCGTAGCTGGTGAAGCTGGGCAAGGCCGAAGCGCTCGGCGTGTTCGATCACGATGACCGTAGCGTCGGGCGCGTTGACGCCCACCTCGATCACTGTCGTCGCGACGAGGATCTTGGCATCGCCCCGGGCAAAGCGGGAGACAGCGGCATCCTTCTCCGCCGCTTTCATCTTGCCGTGGACGAGCTCCGCCGCCTCGCCGAAGCGGGCCCTGATCTCTTCGAACCGCTCCTCGGCAGCCGTCGCGCCGAAGTCTTCGTTGGCCTCGACCAACGGGCAGACCCAGTAAACCTGTCCCCCTGCGGAGATTGCGCGCGCGACGCCCTCCACGACATCCGCGAGCCGCGCGATCGGCACAGCGCGGGTGTCGACGGGCTTCCTCCCCGGCGGCTTCTCGCGGATCTGGCTCACATCCATGTCGCCATAGGCGGTGAGGGCGAGGGTGCGCGGGATTGGCGTTGCGGTCATGACGAGAACGTCCGTACCCGCGCCTTTCTCCTGCAGCTTCAGGCGCTGCTGCACGCCGAAGCGGTGTTGCTCGTCGATGATGGCGAGGCCGAGATCATCGAATTCCACATCGTCAGAGAAGACAGCATGGGTCCCCACCGCCAGCTTCACGAACCCTTCCTTCAGGGCACGGAGCTTCGCCTGCCGCTCCTGCCCCTTGTCCCGCCCGGTGAGCAGCACGGAGGAGACGCCCGCAGCCTCTAATAGCGGCTCCATCGTCTCGAAATGCTGCCGCGCGAGGATCTCCGTCGGCGCCATCAGCACCGCTTGAGCCCCTGCCTCAATGACGCTCAGCGCCGCGAGAAGGCCGACCACTGTCTTCCCTGAGCCGACATCGCCCTGGACCAACCGCACCATCTTGCGCGGCGCGGTAAGGTCCTCGCGGATCTCCGCCAGTGCCTTCTGCTGGTCACCGGTCAGGGCGAAGGGCAGGGCAGACTCTGCGGCGCGCGCGAGGCTACCGTCACCGCGAAACGCCCGGCCACCCTTGGCCCGCTGGCGATGCCGGGTCAGCGCAAGCGCGAGCTGGCTCGCGAGCAGCTCGTCATAGGCAAGGCGGCGCCGGGGTAGGGAGCTCTCCTGCAGGTCGAGGCGGGAGAGGGGGCTGTGCACATCGCGAAGCGCGTCGGTGAAAGGCGCGAAATCCTCCTTCTGCAGAATATCCCTACGCTGCCATTCGGGCATATCGGGCACCTGCGCCACGGCACCCTGCACCGCGCGCTGCATGACCTTTTGCTGAAGACCAGCGGTCAGCGGATAGACGGCCTCCGCGGGCGGCATGTCGCCTTCCTTCTCAGGATCGATGATCGCGTCGGGATGCACCATTTGCCGCTGGCTGCCATATTCCTCGATCTTGCCTGAGACGAGGCGGGTCTCACCCTCGGGCAGCTGCTTCTCCAGCCAATCGCGCCGTGCACGGAAGAACACCAGCCTGATGTAGCCTGATCCATCGGAGCAAAGGATGCGGTAGGGCGAACGCGGACGGTCCGATGGCGGTGGCTCATGGGCCTCCACCGTGAGGGTCAGGGTCGCATGCACCCCGTCTGTCGTCTCCGCCAGCTGCGGACGGTAGCTTCTGTCGATCACCCCTGTCGGCATCGTGAAGGCAAGATCCACAAGCCGCGGCCCCGCGACCTTGGCGATCAGCGCAGCCATCTTCGGCCCGACACCGGGCAGGGTCGTGATGTCCGAGAAGAGGGGGTTCAGAACAGAAGGGCGCACGCTCGCCTTCTGCCCCGGTCTGCGCGCCCGCTGCAAGGGAGCAGGATGATGAGCAATGCCATCAAGCCGCCTGTGACCGGTAAGCGTAGAAAGGAAGAAAAATCGGTCAAAGAAAATGAATTAAGGGGAGAAACGTGTTGTTTGTTTCAGAAATCAGAAATAATCAATAGAACTCAACAGTTAAGAATTGATTTTTCGTTTTGACAATTGAAGATGGGCGCGAAGCGTGATGGCGCACGGTGCGCTTTCCACGTCAATCCTTGAGGGGGATCATCATGAAGACAACACTTCTTGCCTGTGCTGCGCTTGCCTTTGCAGGGTCCGCACACGCAGCTTCCATTAGCGAAGTCAATCTCGGCGCGCTGGGCTTCGACGTTCAGACCGAAACGCCGATCACGAGCCCTGATCAGATCGCAAGCTACACCGGTACCTCTACGTCTGAGAGCGGTACGGTTGGCTGGTCGCTCGCCTCGGCATTCAATCCGTTGACGGACACAAGCTCGACCCGGATCCTGAACGCGGTGCCGTTCGGTGCCTTCGATGTGGAGCACGTTCATGTCGGCGGCTTCGATATTACGTTCGATGCTCCGATCACGAGCATTCTGTTCCTCGCCCAGAATGACAATACTGGCAGGACAACTGCCATCGATCTGGGCAAGATCGCCGACGACGTTGCGGGTACCGCACCGCTCAACGGTACCGCTTATACGATCAACAATCAGGCGCTCGGCGCCTTCGTCCTCTACACGTTCCAGACGGCCGTGATGTCGGTTAGCGGCACGATGGTCCCGGGCCAGGACGATGGCTATGACCTCGCGTTCTATACGAACGTTGTCGACGTCGACGTTGATGCACCGATCCCGGTGCCTGGCGCGCTTCCGCTCATGCTCTCCGTACTCGGAGGCGGTGCGTTCCTCAGGAAGAAGCTCGCCCGCTGACGCGAGACGCATTCCAGAAACAAAAAGCCCGGCCATCGAGGCCGGGCTTTTTCATTGGGTTTCGGCGAGCGTCAGGCCTTCTTGCGCTTCCGCGCTGCGCTGTAGGCCGCGAAGGCTGAGCCGAAGAGGATCGCCGCGCCGGGAATGGGCACTGCGTCGAAGTCGAGATTGTCCACGGCGACCCCACTGACGATTGGCGAGTCAGCAGACTGAACGATCACGTATGCGATCAGCGGCCCTGCCGAGGAAAGCAGGAAAGCTTCGGAGCCACCGGCGCCGCTGATCGGGCCCGTCGTGAAGGTGTCGAGAATGTTCCCGCCAGCATCGTAGGCGGTACCGGTCATCATATCGCCGTCTGGCCCGATGATGTCCCCCGAGAGGAAGCTGGTGCCGAAGGCGAAATCCATCCGTATATTGAATGTCGAAGCGCTGCGCTTGAAGTCTTGTGCCGCGATGTTGCCCGGGGCAAGGAACCCGGAAAAGTTGCCGAAGGTGGGCCCGAGGTCACCGCTGTCTTCGCCGTTGCTCGAGAAGACGATCCCGATCCCTGCGTACTCGCTACCGATCTCCGACGTCGCATCGCCGGGGTTCGGGACGCCCGCGCCCGTGACATTAGGCGGTGTCGTGACGCCGTCGCTGAGTGTCTGGAAGTCCAGCACCGCCGCTTGCGACACGCCCAAAAGCGTTCCAGCGCAGGCGAGCGCCGCTAGTTTGATTGTATGAGCCATAAAGTTCTCCCCTTGAACGGGAAGAGGGTCGGCGCCTTTTCGGGAGATCGCAAGGCTGTGAACTGTGCTTCAGAAGCGTTCCCTCAAACGGTCGGTGGGGATATTCCTCAAAAACAGGAGCTTGTGTCTCGAACACTCCAACTGCACGTCAAAAGAGCGAATTAGTCCTTCTACCGACCAAGCGCTCAAGAAAAAGCCCGGCACAAAGGCCGGGCTCCCTCACAATTGATATGTCCGTAGGCGGAGGTCTTAGCCCATTGCCTTCTGGAAGTTCTCGTCGACCTTGTCGAGGAACTGGGTCGTGGTGAGCCAGCCCTGCTCGGCGCCGATGAGGAGCGCGAGGTCCTTGGTCATCGAGCCGCTTTCGACGGTCTTGATGATGGTCGATTCCAGGGTCTCGGCGAACTTGGCGAGGTCCGGCGTTTCGTCGAGCTTGGCGCGGTGCTTAAGGCCGCGGGTCCATGCGAACATCGAGGCGATCGAGTTGGTCGAGGTCTCCTCGCCGCGCTGGTGGGCGCGGTAGTGGCGGGTGACGGTGCCGTGGGCAGCTTCTGCCTCGGCGGTCTTCCCGTCCGGGGTCAGAAGGACCGAGGTCATCAGGCCCAGCGAGCCGAAGCCTTGGGCAACGGTGTCCGACTGGACGTCGCCGTCATAGTTCTTACAGGCCCAGACATAGCCGCCCGACCATTTCATGCAGGCCGCGACCATGTCGTCGATCAGGCGGTGCTCGTAGTGCTGGCCCATCTTCTCGAAGGCGTCCTTGAACTCGGTCTCGTAGATCTCGGCGAAGATGTCTTTGAAGCGGCCATCATACTTTTTCATGATGGTGTTCTTGGTCGACAGGTACACCGGGTAGTTGCGCTGCAGGCCGTAGTTGAAGCAGGCCCGGGCGAAGTCGCGGATTGACTCGTCGAGGTTGTACATGCCCATCGCGACGCCGGAGCCCGGCGCGTCAAAGATCTCGTACTCCTGGATTTCGCCGGTTTCGCCTTCCCACTTCATCGAGATCTTGCCCTTGCCGGGGAAGAGGAAGTCGGTGGCGCGGTACTGGTCGCCAAAGGCGTGGCGGCCGATGATGATCGGCTGGGTCCAGCCGGGCACGAGGCGCGGCACGTTGCGGATGATGATCGGCTCACGGAAGACAACGCCGCCAAGGATGTTGCGGATGGTGCCGTTGGGCGAGCGCCACATCTTCTTGAGGCCGAACTCTTCGACCCGTGCTTCGTCAGGAGTGATCGTCGCACATTTGACGCCGACGCCATGCTCTTTGATCGCGTTCGCTGCGTCGACCGTGATCTGGTCGTCGGTGCGGTCACGCTCCTCCATGCCGAGGTCGTAATAGTGCAGGTCGATGTCGAGATAGGGGTGGATCAGCTTGTCTTTGATGAGCTGCCAGATGATCCGCGTCATCTCATCGCCGTCGAGCTCGACGACCGGGTTCTTGACCTTGATCTTGGCCATGCCTCTTCTCCTCAAATCCTGTCGTTCAGGCCCGGCGGGGAAATAGAGGCCGGGCTATTCAGTTCCAGTCGCGCCAAGGGGCGCGGGGGTCAGGGGCCGAGGCCCCTGAAGCTTAGCGGTCGTCGTCGTCGTCCTTACCGGTGGCAATGACTGCAATGTCGCTGTCATCGTCCTCGTCGTCGAGGAGCGTGTCATCGTCCTCCTCGTCCGGCAGGTCGATGTCGTCGATGTCGGCGAGCTCGTCGTCTTCATCGTCGTCATCGTCATCATCATCGTCGAGGGACTTGGCCTTCTTCGACTTGGCCGGAGCCGCTTCGTCTTCGGCATCCGCAAGGCTCGTCTCGTTCTCGTTATCGTCGTCGAGGGAGACTTCCTTGACCTGATCCTCATCGAGCTCGTCGGCGTCATCATCCACTTTGTCGGAGGGTTTCGCCGCGGCCTCTTCTTCCTCGCGCAGGCGTTTGCGCGATTTCAGGAGGACGTCAGGGGTGAATTCATGGTCGCACTTGGGGCAGTGCGCGGGGTCTTTCTTGAGATCGTAGAAGCGCGCGCCGCAGTTCGGGCAGTCGCGTTTCACACCAAGGTCTTCGTTCGCCACGTAAGGTCCAATTTTCGTCGGTTGGGAATTCTGAACGCCGCCAGTTGGCAGAGCCTGACCGCGCTGTCAAAGCACCTGCCGCAGGTAAACTGAGAGGTCCACCATGACACGGCTGACAGCGAGCAAGTCCGGCTCTCTCAAAGGCACGCTCAGGGTCCCCAGCGACAAGAGTATGAGCCACCGGGCGCTGATGTTCGGCGCTGTCGCCACCGGCGTGACCCGGATCGATTCGCTGCTTGAGGCGGGCGATGTCCTCTCCACCGCTTCAGCGCTCAGGGCCTTCGGCATCGAGATCGAGCGCAAGGGCGGTCAGTGGACCGTGCACGGCGCGCCCTGGCGGACGCCTGACCGCGCGCTGGACTTCGGCAATGCGGGCACCGGCTCGCGCCTGATGATGGGTCTCGCTGCGGGGCAGGGGGTCAGCTGCACGATCGTTGGTGACCCCAGCCTCTCGCGAAGGCCGATGGGCCGGGTCCTGAACCCCTTGCGTGAGATGGGCCTCAAGGCGGACGACCATGACGGCAAGCTGCCCGTGACGCTCCACCCTTCCAGGATCAGCGGTTTTTCCTATGCCCCGCCGATGGCGTCCGCGCAGGTGAAGTCGGCGGTGCTCCTCGCAGGCCTCGGCGCGACGGGTCCCGTGACCGTCACCGAGAAGACCGCCACCCGGGATCACACCGAACGGATGCTGACGGCCTTCGGCGCTGAAGTCTCCGTGGACGGCCTCGCCGTGACGCTTCGGCCTAAGCCCCGCCTCGTCGGCCAGACCCTCAACATCCCGGCCGACCCATCCTCCGCAGCCTTCCCGACCGTTGCCGCCCTCATCCGCGAAGGCTCGGAAGTGCGCCTGCCGGAAGTGATGCTCAACGCACGCCGCACCGGGCTCTTCAAGACACTCCGCCGGATGGGCGCCGACATCACCGAAGAGAACCGCCGGACCATCGGGGGTGAGGAGGTCGCCGACCTTCTCGTCAGGGGCTCGAAGCTCAAGGCTGTCCACGTTCCCGCAGAAGACGTCCCCGACATGATCGACGAAATCCCGATCCTCAGCGTCGCCGCGGCCTGCGCCGAGGGCACCACGCGGATAGAAGGTCTCGAAGAGCTGAAGGTCAAAGAGAGCGACCGCCTCGCCGCCACCGCCCGCATCCTCACCGCAGCAGGTGTCACCTGCCGCACGGGAGAGGACTGGCTGGAGATCGACGGCGCGAAGTCGATACCCGGGGGCGGCACAGTCGCCACGGACCATGACCACCGCATCGGCATGGCGACCCTCGTCCTAGGTCTCGCCAGCGAAGCGCCCATGATCGCGGAAGATGCCGAATCCATCGGCACAAGTTTCCCGGACTTTCACGGAAAGCTGGCAGGCTTGGGTGCGAACGTCGGTCCGGCCTGACGATCACAAGCCTGCTTCCGCAGTTTGCACCTGCGGCAATCACGGTTAAGCGCGGGGACAGACAAAGGGAGAGCACATGGCAGCGTCTGGTGGATCGGAGTTTCTGTTTGACGCCGCTGTCTATCTAGGCGCGGTGGCTGTCGCCGTCCCGGTCTTCAAGAAACTCAAGCTCGGCACCATTCTCGGCTTCCTCGCAGCAGGCGTCCTTTTCGGTCCCTCGGCCCTCGGCGTCCTCACGGCGGAGGAGGGGGTCTTCCAGATTGCCGAACTTGGGGTCGTCCTCTTCCTCTTTGTCATAGGATTGGAACTCAGTGTACCGAGGCTCTGGGCACTGAGGAAAACGATCTTCGGCCTCGGCCTTCTCCAGATGATCATCACAGGCGCGGTGATCGGTTTCGGCATCTTCTATTTCTCGCCCATGGGCAAAGGCCCCTCGCTGATCGCAGGCTTCGCGCTCGCCTGTTCATCGACGGCGTTCGCCTTGAGCCTCATGGAGGAGAGGGGCGAGCTCAATACGCCCTACGGCACCAAGGCTTTCTCGGTGCTCCTGTTCCAGGACATCGCGGTCATCCCACTCCTCGCAGCGATCCCCTTCGTCGCGCAGTTGTCTGCAGGCGAAGAGGCGATGCCCCTCGACCTTCTGGCCGTGGCGCGGGCAGCGGGCGCGATCATCCTGCTGATCGTTCTCGGCCGGTTTGTCCTCAACCGGTTCTTCAAGCTCGTCGCCGTCTCAGGCTCGAGGGAAGCATTCACGGCTGCGGCGCTCTTCGTCGTGGCAGCCACCGCGCTTCTCCTGAACGAGGCGGGCCTGTCGATGGCCCTCGGTGCGTTCATCGCGGGGGTCCTCCTCGCGGAGAGCTCCTTCCGTCACCAGATCGAGGCCGACATCGAGCCGTTCCGCGAACTGCTTCTCGGCCTCTTCTTCATCGGCGTGGGGATGCAGCTCGACCTCGGCGTGATGCTGCAGAACTGGTGGATCGTGATCCTCGGCGCGGTCGGGCTGATCGTCTTCAAGGGCGCTGTCCTCTACGGTCTCGCGAGGCTCTTTGGCGCCACCCACCCCAACGCCATGCGCGTCGGCGGTGTCCTGAGCCAGGGCGGCGAGTTCGGCTTCGTGGTCTTCAGCCTCGGCGTCGGCAGGGGCATCTTCGACGTGGAGTTCGCCACGGTCAGCTCCGCAATCGTCACCCTCACCATGGTCGCAACGCCTGTCATCATGATGGTCCTCAGCCGTCAGGGCTCGGCGCGCTCCGTCGAGATGCCCGAGGGACCAGACGGCGCAGAAGGCCAGGTCCTTGTCGTCGGCTATGGCCGTGTTGGCCAGATCGTCAGCCAGATGCTTCGCGGCTCGAACATCTCCGTCACCGCCATCGACAATGACCCCGTCCGCATCGAGACTGCCCGCGCGTTCGGGGCCAAGGTCTTCTACGGCAACGGCACCGACCTCCACCTTCTCCTCTCGGCAGGGGCGATAAATGCCGACGCCGTGGTCTTCGCCCTCGACGACCGGGAGCATGTGCAAGAGGCCGTCGCGGCCCTGCGCGAGCGCTGCCCCAAGGTGAAGATCATCGTCCGCGCCGCCGACCGCCTCCATGAGATCGAGCTCCTCGATGAAGACATCGACGCCATCGTGCGCGAGACCTTCGAGAGCGCCGTCAGGATGGCGACGAGGACGCTCTCCTTCCTCGGCCGCAACGACGCGGTCATCGCAGATGTCGAGGCGGCGTTCCGTGAGCGCGACCGCTCGCGCCTCCTCGCCCAGAAGGCCGACGGCCTCCACGCCCAGAAGGAAGTGCTGAACCAGCCCCTCCCGCCGATGCAGGAAGAGGGCACCAAGGAAAAGCAGCGCGCCTGATCAGTCCCCGCGCCGACGGTCGGTAAAGGCCATGCCTTCGCTCTCCCGGTAGAGCTCCTTCAGCCGCGCGAAAGCGACCTCAGCTTCTTCCTCCGACGGGAAGGTCAGGAGCGCTGGCTCTCTCCCAGAGCCGCGCAAGCCGATCATCGCAAAGTGCCGGTTACGGATGTAGACCATGTCGAGCGTCACCTCGGAGATCGCATCGTTCGCGACATCTTCCTCCGCCCACCGCGTTGCCCGGCGCACACGTAGGCGCACCGATTCTTCGCGAGGGTCGAAGACGGCTTTCGTCACCGTCCCAGAGGCCACCGCATTCTTCACGACAAAGAGCTGCGGCATCGCAAAGCGCACAAGGACCGCCATCGGCACCACGATCACGGCCACGGCGACCGCTGCTTTCATGAAGGGAAAGGGCTCACCCTTTTCCGGCATCACCATCAAAACGACGAGGCCCGCGAGGAGGAGGACCATTGCCCCTCCGACGATCATGGCAATCAGCGCAGCATAGCCTGCGGTTTCTGCTCCTGTTTCCGAAGCCTGGAAGACCAGCCGCTTCCCGTCGTCAATCAGCTCCATGATCCCTCTCTCCCTGCAGGTATTTGGACCCCTCAAACCCGTGAAGAGCAAGCGTCTTGCGCGGCTCGATGGTTCCAATTAGCGGCGTGGGCATGAAAGTCGTCGCCTCCCTTGGATCGCTCCTTCTCGCTGCCGCGCTCTTGTTCGGATCGAACGGCATGCATTCGACGCTGCTCGGCGTGCGCGGCACGATCGAGGGCTTTGCGGGAGCTGAAATCGCGCTTCTGATGACCGCTTATTTCGGCGGCTTCATCCTCGGCTGCCGCTTCGTGCCGAGGTTCATCAGGCAGGTCGGCCACATTCGCGTCTTCACAGCGCTCGCCTCCGTCGCGAGCGCCGCCGCAATCAGCCATGCGCTGTTCGTCGAGAGCTGGTTCTGGATCATCACCCGCATCGCCACGGGCTTCTGTTTCGCAGGGCTCCAGATGATCATCGAGAGTTGGATCAACGACCGCGCCACCAATGAGAACAGGGGGCAGGTCCTGTCGGTCTACCGGATCGTGGACTTCACCTCGGCGACGTTCTTCCAGGCGCTCCTCCCGGTCTTCAATCCCGAAAGCTTCGTGCCCTTCGGTGTGCTGACGATCCTCATTTCCTTCGCGCTGGTCCCGGTGGCCCTCACGCGGATCGAGGCTCCCAAGGTGCCCAAGAGCGCCAAGCTCGATCTCAAGCGGCTCTGGACCGTCTCGCCCCTGGCTGCGGCAGGGGCCGCGCTCATTGGCCTGTCCGCCAGCTCCTATTGGGCGATGGGGCCAATATTCGTGTCAGGCCTCGGCTATCCGGCAGAGACGACAGGTCTTTTCGTCGGTGCCCTGATCTTCGGCGGCGCGCTGGCTCAGTGGCCGCTGGGCTGGGTCTCGGACAAGACCGACAGGCGCTACGTCATCATTGGGCTTGCGAGCCTGGCCGTGGTCCTCGCCTTCCTTGTCCCGACCA
This sequence comes from Parvularcula mediterranea, assembly GCF_013085255.1. Lineage (GTDB taxonomy): Bacteria > Pseudomonadota > Alphaproteobacteria > Caulobacterales > Parvularculaceae > Parvularcula > Parvularcula mediterranea. Next base: position 365,730 of record NZ_JABFCX010000002.1, on the reverse strand, counting down.
TTGCGGCGGTCAGCCAGACAACCCTCATCCTCGCAGGGCTTATGTTCGGAGCGGTGTCGGTGCCGAGCTTCGGGCTCACCATCGCCCACGCCAACGACCATGCTGAGCCGGGAACCAGCGTGGCGGTCAATGGCGGGCTGCTTCTTCTCTATGGCTCAGCAGCAACTATCGGCCCGATCGTGGCGAGCCAGCTCATGGGCCTCTTCGGCTCGAACTTCCTCTATTACTGGATCGCGATCATCCACATTGCGCTCGTCGTCTTCGGCTTGTTGAGGCTCCGCCAGCGTGCAGCACCGGAGACCCGTGAGGATTACGTTCCGGTCCTCAGGACCCAGCCGGGTATGTTCGAACTCGACCCGCGCCGTGACCCTGAGGAAGACAGGCCCGATATCCCTCAGCCCGAGGATGCGGTCGCAGGGGAGAGGGTCTGACCCATGCTGCAAATGCGCCCGAACTGCGAACGCTGCGACCGTGACCTGCCTCCTGGTAGCGGCGACGCGCGGATCTGCTCCTTCGAGTGCACGTTCTGCGCGCCGTGTACGGAAGAGCTGAAAGGCGTCTGCCCCAACTGCGGTGGAGGCTTCGCGCCGCGCCCGACCCGCGTCGGCGCAGCGCTAGAGAAATACCCCGCCTCAACGAAGCGAGTTCTCGCGAAGTCTTAGCGGAAAGCCGCGCAGGCGAGCCGCGCACCCGCGCCGCCAATGGGCTGGGTGATATGGTCGTCCTCGTTCTCGTGGATGATCAGCGCGAAACCGTCATCGTCATTGGCCTGCTCAAGGAGCAGCCCACCGGCGAAAAGCTCTCCGACCAGACCCTTCTCCTCCGTCGCATAGAGATTCGGGAAGTCAGCGCCCGTGTGATAGCCCGCGGGGTTCAGGAGGCCGTGCTCAGTCCCTGAGATATTGATGTGGCTGCCCGACGCTTTGAAGCCCTTGTCGAAATCCGTGCAGTCGCCGACCTGGTGCAGGTGCGCGCCATGCCAGCCTTCGGGAATGCCCGACGCCTTGAGCCGGATCACCATGCCGTGAGGACCGGGCCTGACCGACGCTTTGCCGATCGAGGTTCCATCGGTGCCGGTGATCATCACCTCCATGGCGCCGGTCGGATCGGCGTCGTCCGGCACGTCGACAGGCACCGCATTGGCCGAAGAGGCTACGCCGACCTCGCCTCCACAGGCCGCAAGCAGGGGGAGAAGGGCAATCGGGGCAAGGGCTTTGAGCATGAGGATTCTCCAACGGTTCAGTGGCGGTGGGTCTCGAAAATTGCTAACGCTTCGGGACCATGATTCATTCTCAACAAACTAGCGCGATCTCGTGACCGACCAAAACGACGACGGCGCCCCCGACAACGAAAAACCTGCCGATCTGCCCCCCGGAGTGAGCACCGTCTCGATCTCCGGTGAGATGGAGAAGAGCTACCTCGACTACGCCATGTCGGTGATCGTCTCCCGGGCGATCCCTGATGCGCGCGATGGCCTCAAACCCGTCCACCGGCGGATCCTCTGGTCGATGCACCAGAACGGCTTCACCCCGGACAAGAAGCACAAGAAGTCGGCCAACGTCGTTGGCGACGTGATCGGTAAGTACCACCCCCACGGCGATAGCGCGGTCTACGATGCGCTCGTGCGGATGGCGCAGGACTTTTCGATGCGCCTGCCGCTGATCGACGGGCAGGGGAACTTCGGTTCCATCGACAATGACCCGCCCGCCGCCATGCGGTACACGGAATGCCGGATGGACCATCCGGCCATGTCGCTCCTCGCGGACATTGAAAAAGACACGGTCGACTTCCAGGACACCTATGATGGCGAGCGGCAGGAGCCTGTCTGCCTTCCCGCGCGGTTCCCGAACCTCCTCGTCAACGGCGCGGGCGGCATCGCCGTCGGCATGGCGACCAACATCCCGCCCCATAACCTTGGCGAGATCATCGACGCCACCGTCGAGCTTATCGACAATCCGGAGGCGGACGATAGCCGCCTTCTCGAGATCGTGCCCGGTCCTGACTTCCCCACCGGTGGTCAGATCCTCGGCCAGTCCGGCGCCCGCTCTGGCCTTCTGACGGGCAGGGGCTCGGTCGTGATGCGCGGCAAGACGGCCATCGAAGAGATCCGCAAGGACCGCTACGCGATCATCGTCACCGAGGTTCCCTTCCAGGTGAACAAGGCCGCGATGGTCGAGAAGATCGCGCTTCTCGTCCGTGAGAAGAAGATCGAAGGCATTGCCGACCTGCGCGACGAAAGCGACCGCCACGGCATCCGCGTGGTGATCGAGCTGAAGCGCGACGCGAATGCCGAGGTCGTCCTCAACAATCTCTACAAGCAGAGCCCGCTCCAGACCTCCTTCGGGGTCAATATGCTGGCGCTCAACGGCGGCCGCCCTGAGCAGATGAACCTGCGCAGTGTGCTGATGAGCTTCATCCGCTTCCGCGAAGAAGTCATCACCAGGCGGACGAAGCACGATCTCGGCAAGGCCCGTGACCGTGCCCACGTCCTGACCGGCCTCGCCATCGCCGTCGCCAATATCGACGAGGTGGTCCGCCTCATTCGCGCCTCGCAAACCCCTGCCGAAGCGCGCGAGGCCCTGATGGCCCGCGACTGGCCCGCCGCCGACATGGCGCCGCTGATCCGCCTCGTGGCTGACCCGCGGCACAAGCTGTCGGACGAAGGCACGCTCAGGCTTTCGGAGACACAAGCCCGGGCGATCCTCGACCTGAGGCTCCAGCGCCTGACGGCCCTTGGCAGTAACGAGATCGGTGACGAGCTGCAAAAGCTCGCCGCCGAGATCGAGGACTATCTCGATATCCTCTCCAACCGCTCCCGTGTGCAGACGATTGCCAAGGAGGAGCTGTCCGAAGTCCGCGAGAAGTTCGCAACGCCGCGCCGTTCGGAGTTCATCGACGCCATCGAGATGGAGGACGAGGACCTCATCGACCGCGAAGACATGGTCGTGACCGTCAGCCATTCGGGCTATGTCAAGCGCACGCCGCTCTCCACCTACCGGGCCCAGCGCCGGGGCGGGAAGGGCCGCTCGGGCATGTCGATGAAGGACGAGGATTTCGTCTCCCAGCTCTTTGTCGGTAATACGCATACGCCGCTTCTGTTCTTCACTGACCGCGGCATGGTCTACCGCCTCAAACTCTGGCGCTTGCCGGAGGGTGGGCCGACCTCGCGGGGCAAGGCGTTCGTGAACCTCCTTCCGCTGGAGCAGGGGGAGCGCGTCAACGTCATTCTTCCGATGCCGGAGGATCAGGAGAGTTTCGACATTCTCTTCGCCACCAAGTCGGGCAATGTCCGACGCAACAAGCTGGCGGACTTTGAGCGCATCAACCGCGCCGGCAAGATCGCCATGAAGCTCGACGAAGGCGACCAGCTCGTCGGCGTCCGCCTCGCGCGGGAGGATCAGGACGTGCTCCTGACCACTGCCGAGGGCATGGCCATCCGCTTCCCGATGGATGCCGTCCGGGTCTTCAGTGGACGGACGTCTACTGGCGTCAGAGGTATTAGGCTGGCGGACGGTGACGAGGTCATCGGCATGTCCGTGGTGAGAAGCTTCGACGCAACGCCTGACGAGAAAGCCGCCTACCTCAAGCACGCCGCCGCCATGCGCCGTGCTGCTGGTGACGGCGAGACCGAGGGCACCGAGGACGAAGCGACCGCAGACGTGGCGCTCAGCTCGGAGCAGATCGCTGCCATGGCCGCAGCGGAGGAGTTCCTCCTGACCGTGACCGAGAACGGCTACGGCAAGCGGACCTCTTCGTTCGAGTACAGAACGTCTGGCCGCGGCGGTAAGGGCATCATCGCCATCGTCACCTCCGAACGGAACGGCCGCGTCGTGGCCAGCTTCCCGGCGTCTGACGGCGAGGAAATCATGCTCGTCACCGATGGCGGCCAGCTGATCCGCACCCCGGTCGACGACATCCGCATCGCAGGCCGGAACACCCAAGGCGTCACGATCCTGAAGACCAAGAAGGACGAGAAAGTCGTCTCGGTCGAAGGGGTCGGCGAGGCCGGTGAGGAAGAAGGTGAAGGGGAAGAAGAGGCGTAAGCCTTTTCTCTCTAGCCATTCCCCGAAACGCTCTCCCGGAATTCGCATCGCGAATATCCGGGATCCATGGACTGACCGCCGAGCCATCTTGATACGGATGGTCCATGGGTCCCGGATAAGCCTGCGGCTTTTCGGGAAGACGGTGAACGAAATGCTCTGTCATTCCGGGGCAGCCCTGGACTTGCTCCGGGGTTGAGCCCGGAACCCATAGGTCCGGCGTATGGGTTCCGGGCCCGCTCTCCGAGCGACCCGGAATGACACTCTCCAAGGCGGTCAGCAATCACTCCTCGCCCACCAATCTTATCCCCGCAAATCCCCACTGCTCTATCCTCACCCCGTCTCCTGAAGGACCACGGACCTGACCGGTCGTTCCGTTCATGGCTTCAGGGGCGGTGCCGATGATGGGTTCGGGGTCACTCCCCCTACGGATCATCCGAGAGTTTGAAGTGCTTAGCCGCCGGCCTCAAAGCCCCGCGGACATGGCCTCTCGCACAAAGCACCGCCGGGCGCGGCGTTCGTCGCGCATCCTTTTTTGCTCCAGCACGGCCGACGCCGCGCCCGGACTCCCGTTCTTCCGAAGAACCGCCCAAGGGCGGTTGAAGGTGCTGCGCGCTTCTTCTCAAGATGGATCCTGAATCGAGTTCAGGATGACGGTGGTGGGAAGTGATCTCTCCATGATCGTCATCCCGGACTTGATCCGGGATCCATCCAAGAAAGGGAGCGCGCGCAAAGCGCCCCGCGAACCCCGCTGCAGCCGGAACCTTCACCCCGGAGGAACTCTGTGCAAGTGAAGAGGGCTGTATCAGTCAGTCGGGGCAGCCATCCCATGACCAAACCGCTAATCGGCCTTTATCCCGGCACGTTTGACCCGATTACGCTCGGCCACGTCGACATTATCAAGCGGGCGGTGAAGCTCTGTGATGAGCTCGTCATCGGCGTCGCCCGGCACTCCGGCAAGGATCCGCTGTTCAGTCTTGAAGAGCGCCAGGACCTCGTCCGCGCGTCGATTGCCGACATGGACGAGGGCGCACGGGCCACGGTCCGGGTCGAGCCGTTCGAAGGGCTGCTGATACACTATGCCGAGAGCCTGAACTGCAATCTGATCATTCGCGGCCTGCGCGCGGTGTCGGACTTTGAGTACGAGTTCCAGATGGTCGGCATGAACTCGACCATGAATGACGATATCGAAACCGTCTTCCTGATGGCGGACGCCAAGTACCAGTCGATCGCCAGCCGCCTCGTAAAGCAGATCGCACAGCTCAAAGGCGACTTCGAGCACTTCGTCCCCGAGGCCGTCGTGGCCCCAATGAAAGAGAAGCTCAAAGCCTGACAAGGTTTAAGAGGGTTCCCGCTAGCGGGCGGAACCGTGATCGGCTACCGGAGAGGCATGAGACGTCTTCTTTCTGCCCTTCTCGTATCGACGGGCATCGCCTTCAGCGCCTCCGCCGTGGCCCAGACTTCTGAGCCGACAGTTTCGGAGCGTATCCTGAGTACCGCCGACGCCAGCGAATGGCGGACGGTCGATCCTGAAAACATCCTCGTCATGGACCTGCCTTCGGGCCCGGTCCTGATCGAGATGCAGCCCGAATACGCGCCGCTCCACGTGGAGAGGGTCAAGCGCCTCGCGCGGGAGGGCTTCTACGACAACACGATCTTCCACCGGGTGATCGACGGATTCATGGCCCAAGGCGGGGACCCGACGGGCACCGGCGCTGGCGGTTCGGAATATCCTGACCTCAAGGGCCGGTTTGCTTCGGAGCGTAAGCAGCTTCCGAACTTCGTGCCGCTCGGCCGCGATGACCGCGCTTCGCAGATCGGCTTTCTCGGCAGCCTTCCGATGGGCAGCCAGACCCCAGCGCTGACCGACTTCGTCATCACCGAAGATGTCGCTGCATGGCCGCTTCACTGTCCGGGCGTCGTTTCGATGGCGCGGGCCGGGCCCGATTCGGCGAACAGCCAGTTCTTCATCATGTTCGCGGACAACCGCCGGACCCTCGACAAGTCCTATACGGCCTGGGGCCGGGTAGTCTCTGGCGAGCGGAATGTGCGCCGGATCAACCGGGGCGAGCCGCCTGAGCGGCCGACGCCGATGCTGCGGGCCCGCGTGATGGCGGACCTGCCAGCGGACGAGAAACAGCGGGTCGAGGTCTTGAGGAGCGATAGCGAAACCTTCAAGGCGTGGCTCCGGGCGACCGATTCGATCACCGATGACGGCTTCTTCGTCGACGCGTGCGCGGTCAATGTCCCGGTTCGAATTGATGGAGAGAATGTCTGATGGGAATGCTGAAACTGAAGCTCGAGACGGGCGACGTGACGATCGAAACCTTCGAGGACAAAGCCCCGAAGCACGTTGCGCAGATCACCAAGCTTGCCGAAGACGGCTTCTATGATGGCCTGACCTTCCACCGGGTCATTGACGGCTTCATGGCCCAGGGCGGCTGCCCCGACGGTAACGGCATGGGCGGCTCGGGTGAGCACCTTCCGGCAGAGTTCAATGATGTGTCCCACCAGGAAGGCGTCTGCTCCATGGCGCGCGCGCAGGATCCGAACTCGGCTTCGAGCCAGTTCTTCATCTGCCTCGATGACGCGAGCTTCCTCGACAAGCAGTACACGGTCTGGGGGAAGGTTGTCGAAGGCATGGAAAACGTCCACGCCATCGCGAAAGGCGAGCCGCCTGCGAACCCGACGAAGATCGTTGAGTTCCGCAAAGCGGACTAACGCGGCCTTCAGGCTCTGAGAAAAAGCTCCCTACGGGGAGCTTTATTATGCCCGTCGTTCGAAGGTCGGGTAGACTATTTCTCCGCCCGGCGCCGTGCCTCGGTGGAGTCGCGGTCTTCGAGGTGGATGAGGCCGACGAGGCGGCGGATCACCATTTCTTCGTGGGGGTCGCGTTCGGCGTCGGTCAGGACGACGCGCCACATGGCTTCGATGAGCTGCATCTTGCCTTCGCGGTCCAGCTCTTCTTTTACGACGCGGGAGAAGCCGTAGAGGTCGTTGGCCGCAGCCTGGGCTTCTTCGGCTTCGCGGCGGAGCTCCACGGCCTCTTCTTCTGTGAGGTCGAACTCGCCTCGGAGGAGCTTGACGATGAGATCGCGCTCATCGTCCGTATACTCTTCATCTGCACGGGCGGCTTCCACGAGGAGGGCGGCGACGGCGCGAGGGAGGGCGTTTTCGTCCTTGGTGGGGGCTTCCTCTTTGCGGAAGTTCTTGAAAAGGCGATCAAGCATCGGCGTCCTCCTTGGGGGTCAGGTCGTTGTAGCACGCTTGGGCTTCTGACGCAGAGAGGCGTTTCTCAGGGAGCGCGAGGACCTCGAGAACGAAAAGCTGGCGCGCGCGCATGACGGTCACTTGGTCACCGAGCCTGAGTTTGAAGCCGGGCTTGCCGGTGCGCAGGGTCTGGCCATCGCGGGTGATGCGGGGGCTCTTCTTGGCGATGATCTCAGCCGCGAGGCTGCGCGTCTTGAAGATGCGCACGGCCCAGAGCCATTTGTCGAGACGGCAGAATTCTTCGCTCACGCCCCATCCAAAGCGAGGGCGCGGGCCTTTTCAAGGTCGGCTTTGAACTTTCTTCCCTCCACCTGCCGCTGGCCTTCGTCCTGAATGCGGAGGAGGTAGGAGGGGTGGAAGGTCGGAACGCAGACGCCGCCGACGTCGTCAGGGAGCGGAATGGTTTCGCCGCGCACCTCCGAGAGCTTGACCGGCCGTCCGAAGAAGCCGCGCAGGGCGGTGGCGCCGAGGGTCACGGAGACCTTCGGCTTCACGAGCTGGTGCTCCTGCATCAGGAATGGCGCCCAGAGGTCGATTTCGCCAGCCTTGGGCGTCTGGTGGATGCGGCGCTTGCCGCGCTCCTGAAAGTTGAAGCGCTTGACGGCATTCGTGACGTAGGCGGAGGATCGGTCGATGTCCGCAGATTGCAAGTACTGGCCGAAGAGCTGGCCTGCGGGACCGACGAAGGGGCGGCCTGCGAGATCCTCCTGATCGCCTGGCTGTTCGCCAATGAAGAAGAGGTCGGCGTCGGCTGAGCCTTCGCCAGCGACAAGGCGGACGCCGTTTCCTAAGTCGTGTTCTTCCGCGAAGGCTAGGAGGGTCGCGTTCAGCTCTTCCAGTGATCCGTACTGAGCGCTTTCGCGGATCATCTTGGCACTGATGGCCTGCTTGGGATCAGTCATGGCGCGGGTGTTCATCTCGGCGACCCGGCGCGGGGCGCTTTCGAGGAGCTCTGGGATGAGGCTCGCCTCGGGCATATTCTTCCAGTATTTCTTGGGCATCTCCGCGCGCATCGCATCGGTCATGATCCTCGCCGGGTTGAAGATGCTGGCATAATAGGCCTTCCACGCATCCTCGAAGCTGTCATCGCCGGGAACGTCCTCGCGACGTCCACCGTCTCGGAAGAACAGTTTCCCATTCTGATAGATCGCCGTCTTTCGCGGCGTCACGATGACCCAGTCCATGTTGGAGAAACGGCGTACAAAGAAGGGCGCTTCGCGTTCGACGATATGGTGGTCAGGCTCGAACCAAGCGCCGAACTGCTCGCGGCCTCCGATCTCGCCAACCTTCCGGAAGCGGACGAAGGCGTGCATTTTATGGGCGTCACGGCGGATAGCTTTCGCGAGGCGATGGACGGCAGCGGTGTCCGGGTCGCTCATCTTCTCGGCGAGGCCGGGTTCAGACTGGCTGCGCCATAAGAAGCGGTAGAGGAGGTCAAAGCGCTCGCGGCTCGCATGGTAGATGGCGGTGCCTGCGAGCTGCACCGCCTTGCGGGGGAGCTTGATTTCTGCAGCTGGCGGGGGGAATTGGTCCGTGCTGCCACCGAAGAGGTCGCCTTCGCCTTGGGTTCGCCAGACGACAGCCTCGGGCGGGACGCGCTGTGCGATGAGCGCGCGGGCTTTTGCCTTCCAGCCCTCAAGGTCGTCTTCACGTTCGAGGGTTGCGACGACCGATGGGGACGCTGCGGCGATCACTCGACGATGCGGGGCTTGAAGGGTGCCCTTGGCGGAGCCTCGGCCTCCGGTTCGGGTTCTTCAGCCTGCGCAGCCTTGGCGGCTTTCTTCGCGTCCTTGGCCTTCTTTTTCATGGCGGAGACGACGCGCTTTTGTGCCGAGGAGAGGGCATCGCCGGGGCGGCCGAGCGACGGATTGGCGAAGGCCGAGCCGTATTTGTCGATCCGCTCACCGACGGATTCGGCGAACTGTTCTTCGAAATCGTTGAGCTCGCCTGCGTCAGAGAGCTCCTTACGCAGACGGTCGATCTTGCGTTGGGCATTGCGGGCCGAACGCTCGCGCGCCTTGCGCTCTCGCTCCCGCTGTTTCTCGATGTCGCGGTCGAGGGCCTCCATATTGCGGGCCCAGGTTTTCCGATCGAGGGTCATGCGGAACGGATAGCGAACGTCGGGATGGGAGTCTAGGGGGAAGAGGTGCGACTGTAGAGCCCCATACCCCTCTCCCCAAATCTGTAGATTTGGACCTCTCCCGAGGGAGAGGTTGGGGTAGGGCCTCAGGCTGCGAAAAGATCCTGCTGCTCCGCAGGCTGACGCATTCTTGCTTCCAACGCTCCTGAGTCAAGGAGGCTGGTGGGGCGCCAGTCGGGGGTGGTGACGAAGGGCCGGATCTTCTTGACCGAGGCTGCGACGCGGGAGAGGTCGTCGTAGCGGAGCCTTCCGTAGCGGCGGGCGGCGAGGATCTTCTGGACGCCTTTTGTGCCGATGCCGGGTATGCGGAGGAGTTGCTCCTTCGTCGCGCTGTTCACGTCGATGGGGAAGAAGCCCTGGTTCTTAAGGGCCCACATCAGCTTGGGGTCGGCGGCGAGGTCGAGCATACCGCCGTCCATGACGCTGATGATCTCGTCGCGCTTGAAACCGTAGAACCTTGTCAGCCAATCGGCCTGATAGAGCCGGTGTTCGCGGATCAGGGGCGGGCGATTGACCGGCATACCCGGCTTGGCATCCGGGATTGGTGAGTAGGCGGAGTAATAGACGCGCCGAAGGCGGTGCTTGCCGTAAAGGTCGGTGGCGGTGGTCAGGATTTCGGCATCGTTCTCGCCATCGGCGCCGACGATCATCTGGGTGGACTGGCCGCCCGGAGCGAAGCGGGGCTTTTTCGCGCGGCGCGTCTTGTCGGCTTTGAAGGCGTCAATGTTGGCGCGCATCTTGGCCATCGCGCCTTCGATGCCGTCGCGGTCTTTCTCGGGCGCGAGCTTTTTGAGGCTGCCCTTGGTCGGCAGTTCGACATTGATCGAGACGCGGTCGGCGTGGCGGCCTGCAGCTTCGATCAGCTCGGGGGAGGCTTCTGGGATGGTCTTGAGGTGGACGTAGCCGCGGAAGTCGTGGACCTCGCGGAGGAGCCTCGCGACCTCGACGATCTGCTCCATCGTGTAGTCGGGGGAGCGGATGATCCCTGAACTGAGGAACAGGCCTTCGATGTAGTTCCGCTTGTAGAACTCCACCGTGAGGTCGGCGACTTCGGCCGGGGTGAAGCGGGCGCGCTCGACGTTGGAGCTCGCGCGGCTGATGCAGTAGGCGCAGTCGAAGATGCAGCTGTTTGTGAGGAGAACCTTCAGCAGGCTGATGCACCGGCCATCGGGTGCGTAGGCGTGGCAGATGCCCATGCCCTCCACCGAGCCGACGCCTTTGCCGCCGCGGCTGTCGCGCTTGGTCGAGCCGGAGGACGCGCAGGAGGCATCGTACTTCGCAGCGTCAGCGAGGATGCGCAGCTTGGCGATGGTCTTCTCGGAAATAGCCATGTTCGCAGTATGTTCCATTCGCCCCAGAAGGCAAGACGGAACCCATGCGATCGGGCGAGATGTCTCAGGCTTCGGCTTTGGCCCGGGCGACGAGCCTGCGGGAGGCGAAAAGGAGGACCACGAAGACGGCTGCGCAGTAGAGGGCCATCCAGCCGAATTGGGTCGGCAGGGATGTGCCCCTGTCGATGAGCGCGCCGGTGATCCAGGGGCCTAGCGCCGTGGCGAAGACCATGGCGGACTGGGTCACGGAGCGGATCGAGCCCAGATATTTGGTGCCATAGACCTCTGGCCAGAGGGAGCCGAAGAGGGTCGATGAGAGGCCGTAGCTGACGCCGAAGAGGCCGAAGAAGATGACGACGCCTGTCGAGCCGTCGAAGACGCTGACGGCGAGGCTGCCCAGGGCGAGGGGGATCATCGTGGCGGGCAGGATGCGGCTGGCGGAGTAGCGGTCGACGAGCCTGCCGGTGATCAGTGCAAAGATGACCGTGAGCCCTGCCATGACGGGGATGCCTGAACCCATCGTTGCGTCGGAGATGCCGCGCAGTTCTGCCAGATGGTCCCTGTGGAAGAAGAGCGTCGTGCCGATGAAAGGCGGGGCGAGGACGCCGGTGGCCATCGCGTAGAAAAGAGGGTCTCGGAGGACTTCGCCGCGGGTCCAGCTCTTGCCTTCGGTGATGTTGAGCTCGGCCTCGCCCTTGGGCTCCCGGGTTTTCCTGTAGAGGAAGACGATGGCCGGGAGGCCGATGAGGAGGAGGGCCGCTGCGCCCGAGAGCCAGCCGACCTGGTACCCGTAGGTGGCGACGAGGAGGGTGAAGGTGAGGGGGAGGATCGCCTCCTGCGCCTGAAAGCCAAGGACAACGAGGCTGACGGCCTTACCCCTCGTGGCGGCGAACCAGCGGGCGGTTTCGGTGAGTGCGATATGGCTCATCATGCCCTGACCCAGGAGGCGGAGCATGAAGAGCGATATGCCGAGCATGAGGATGGTCTGGCTGAACGCCATCGACACGCAGGCCAGCGCGAGCAGCGGGATGGTGACGGCGGCGACCTGCCAGCCGGGGCAGTAGTCCATGACCCTGCCGACGAAGGGGAGGGTGGCTGCGCTGGCGAGGGTCGCGAGGCCGTAGAGGTTCCCCCACTGACCATTGCTGAGCCCGAACGCCTCGCGCAGTTCTCCTCCGCTGGCGCCGATGAAGATCGTCTGCCCGAACCCTGAGAACAGGGTGAGGAGGAAGCCGCCGAAGAGCCAGCGTGCATTGTTGCGGTAGAAGCCCATGGGGCGGGCTGTGGCGGAGTGGTGTGTCGAGAGCAAGGGGTGCTGGGCTCACCTCTCCCTCCGGGAAAGCTCGAAGGCTGACAAGGTCAGGCTTTGGGTGAGGGCATCGGCAACGCCGTTGAGGCGGTTGCCCTCACCCTCGATCCCTCTCCCGATCTCGGGAGAGGGAGGCGCTAGCTGTCAGCTCTCGCACGCGGCTAGTTGCTGCCTGAAGGGCTCTAGGGCTTGAGCGTCTTCGTTGGCGAGGGCGCCTGAAGCTTCCATCATGTCAGCGTAGGAGAGCGCTGCGGCGAGCTCTCCGCACCTTGCCTCGGCGTCGCCCGACTGCCTGTGGAGCTCGGAGATCTGGAAGTGGTGGACGAGGAGGTTGCGCTGGTAGCGGGCATCGTCCGGGGCTTCGGCGTGGCGGGCTTCGTACCAGCGGCCTGCGGGCTCTAAGGCTGCGGCGGCTTCTTCGAAGCGGCCGACGGCGCCGAGCGGGAGTGAGAGTTCAGCCGACCATGAGCGATCATTGTACTGAGCGTCTTCGCTGTCAGGCTCGATGGCGAGGCGGCGGTCGTTGAGGGCTATCGCCTGCTCATAGTCCTCGATGGATTTCTCCGACTGGCCGAGCTGGTGGTAGGCGTAGGCGCGGCGCCAATGGATGATCGACCGTGAGCGGAGGGTTTCTGCTGTTTCCTTGCCTTGCTCCTCGGCGTGGACAAGGTCGGCCAGCGCTGCGTCGAGGTCGGCGATGGCGCTTTCGGTTTCGCCCTTGAGGATCGACTGTCTTGCGCGGGTACGGAGCATGTTGGAGCGGGTGCTGAGGAGGGCTGGGGTGAGCCCGTCCTCCGGGATCTCTTCGCCAAGGGTTGCGAAGGTCTCCTCCATCTTTGTGGTGGCTTCGTCCCTTGCGCCCTCGCGGAAGTCGATGTCAGCGATGGTGCGCTTGGTCATCAGGAGGCTGACGAGATGCTCTTCGGGCAGGGGGCCTGCCTCGCGGGCGCGGGTGAAGAGGGTTTCTGCCTCCTGATAGAGCGCCTTGCCGCCTTCGCGGTCGCTTTCGGCGATGTAGGCGGTCTGTCCCTGAAGCTGCCTCAAGCGGGCGAGTGCGAGGAGGGCTTCGCGATTTTGCGGTTCTTCCGAGAGGATAGCGGTCAGGCGCGCATCGGCTTCGGTCCAGAGCTCTTTCGCGCGATCGGGGTCGTAGAAGAAGTCCTTGTTGCTGTCCCCGAGGATCGAGCCGAGCTGGACATAGCCTTCGGCTACCTCGCGGCGGAGGGAAGCATCCGCACGCGGATCGGTTTCGAGGTCGTTGAGGTACTGCTGGCCAAGCTCGGTGACGAGCTGCTTGGCGTCTTCGGTGCGCGGGATGCCTTTGAGTTCGTCGTAAACGTCGAAGAGGACCGAGCGAGCAAGGCTCCTGACAGCATCATAACGGCGGATGGCTTCGGCCTCGGCCGTCTGGGCACGGACGAAGAGGGTCGAGATGATGGCAAGTGCGGCGATGAGGACAAGGGCGCCTGCAAAGGAGGAGCCGATGGAAAGCGGGTGCCTGCCTGCGAAGCGGCTAAAGCGGAGGAGGGCGCTGGGGTCGCTGGCCTCCACGGCGCGGGCTTCGCGGTACCGGTGGAAATCTTCGCGGAGGGAACTCGCGCTGGCATAGCGTTGGGATGGCTCTTCGCGGGTGGCCTTGTCGATGATGGCGCCGAGGTCCGATGGCCTTGGTGCGTCCATGTCATCGGTGATGAAGGCGAGGAGCTTGCCCAAGGAATAGATGTCCCCGGGGACCCCGCCGGGCCTGCCTGCCTCACGCTCCGGGGCGACGAAGCCTGCGGTGCCGAGGCTCGGGCTTTCTTCTGCGGGTTCCTCGGCTAGGGTTTCGGAGATGCCGAAGTCGATGACCTTGAGGACGCCTTCGTCGGTGACGAGGATGTTCGCAGGGGAGAGGTCGCCGTGGGCGACGCCGAAACGGTGCGCATACTGAATGGCGTCGAGGACAGCATCGTAGAAATCGAGGCGCTCTTCCAGCTGCACGTCGCGCCCTTCGAACAGGACGTGGAGTGGCTGGCCTTCGAGATACTCCATGACGATGTAGGGGCGGCCATCCTCCGTCTCGCCGCCGTCGAACAGCTGGCGGATGTTAGGATGGGAGAGGCGCGCAAGGGTCTGGCGTTCCGCACGCAGACGTTCGGCGAGGGTCGGTGAGAGGCGACGCAGGAGCTTGATGGCGACGGTCTGGTCGAAGTCCCCGATCCAGCGTTCGCCTTTATAGACGGCGCCCATGCCGCCCTGGCCGATCATGCCCGTGAGCTTCCATGCCTTGAGCTGGGCAGGCGCGGAGACAGCGCCTTCGCCCGCTTCGTCGATTAGGGCGCCGGCGGTTTTGATGTCGGTGCCGCTCTCCTCGCGCCAGCCGAGAAGCTCGAGCACGCGGTTCCGGACGTCCTCTGGGACCACGTCGAGATTGCGGACAAAAGCTTCCTGCTCGGCCTCGGGCTGCTGGAGCGCCAGGTCGAGAATATCGAGCGCCTGACGCTCGCGCTCAGAAGAATCCATCCTTGCCTTCCTCTACGGTGGCGACGGCCTCGCGGAGCCAGATCCGCGCGACGTTCCACGAGCGCTGGACGCTGGAGATCGAGACATCCATCGCGTCGGCGGTCTCCTCCAAGGTGAGCCCTGCGAAGTATCTGAGCTCCACGAGCGTGGCGCGGTCGGGGTCGATGGCTTTGAGGCGCTTCAAGGCATGGTCGAGGCGGAGGAGGTCGACGGCGTGGGCCTTGGAGCTGTCGCCATTGGCCGAGATGAGGGTGACGTGCTTGCCCTTGCGCTTGTTCGCGTTGCGAGCGCGGGCAGCATCGACCAGCACCCGGCGCATGGTCCGGGCGGTCAGGGCGAGGAAATGGCTGCGGTCGGAGACGGAGATTTCTTCGGACTTGAGGAGCCGGAGCACAGCCTCTCCGACGAGATCCTGGGTCTGCAGGAGCACGTGCCGCTCGTTCCGCCGGAGGAGGGCAGAGGCGAGGGATGCCATGTCGCTGTGCGCGCTGGCGATATGGGCTTCGAGGTCGGACCTTCCTGACAGCATGAGACTACTCCACCACGAGAGTGCGCTTTGGGAAATCACACTCTGCAGTAGGGAATGCGAAGAACGCCCGGGAAACTGGTCAAACCTTTTGTCGCAACCGTGGCGAGCAGCAGAATTGGCCAGTTCCCCCGGCGATTGCAAAAACTGCGATAGGCTGTCCCGAAGGCGTGAATTCGTACCGCATGTCGTTCCTTTCCTAACCCTTGAGGGCTAGCGTCGCGGCGCTGTCCAAGGAGCTGTCATGCGCATCCTCGCCACCCTCGTTGCCTCGCTGTCCTTCGCCCACGCCCAGCTTCCCTTCTGGGAGGGGGAGTATGATGACGACATCCCGACCCTGAAGGAGGTCCTCGGCCACGATAATGGCGAGGAGATCACGACGCCCCGCGGGATCATTGACTACATGGAGGCCCTCGAAGCGGCGTCGGACGGGCGGATGAAGCTCGTTCAGTATGCTGAGACCTGGGAAGGCCGCCCGCTGGTCTATGGCGTGATCGGCTCGAAGGAAAACATCGAGAACGCTGAGCGCATCAAAGCGCGGCTCGCCGAGATTTCCGACGGAAAGAGCCTCGGCGGGCGCGATCTTGAGCGTGCCATCAGCCAGACGCCTGCTGTCACGTGGCTTGCCTACGGTGTGCACGGCAACGAGATTACGGGACCCGATGCGGGTCTAGCGCTCGCCTATCACCTGCTGGCGGCAGAGGATGACGCGACGGTCGAGAAGATCTTCGAAGAGACGATCGTCATCATCGACCCATCCCAGAACCCGGACGGCCGGGCGCGGTTCACGAACCACTTCGCCCAGACGAGGGGCCTCGAAGCGCAGGGCGCGACCTATGCTGCGGAGCGTGACGAGCCCTGGCCTGGCGGTCGGTACAACCACATGCTGTTCGACATGAACCGCGACTGGTTCACTCTTTCCCAGCCCGAGACCCGCGGGAAGGTCGCGGCGGTTGTCGAATGGAACCCGGTGGTGTTCGTCGACATCCACGAGATGGGCTCGTCCAGCACCTACTACTTCCCCCCGGCGGCGCGGCCCTTCAACCCTCAGCTGACGGAGAATACCCGCGAGGGGCAGGAGATCCTGGGCAAGACGATTGCCACGGCGTTTGACGAGATCGGCCAGCCCTATTTTACCCGTGAGGTCTACGACAACTTCTATCCGGGCTTTGGCGATATGTGGCCTGCGCTGCGCGGTGCCGTGGCCATGACGTTCGAGCAGGCCTCGCCCCGGGGCCTGAAGTATGACCGCGACAATGGCGAGGCGCTGACCTACCAGAAAGGCGTTCGAAACCAGTTCGTCTCGACGCTGATGACCGCGAAGGGCATCGCTGAGAACAAAGAGCGCTTCCTGATGGCGTATGCGGAGGACCGCGCGACGGCCATTGATGAGAACGCCAATGTCGAGGATCGGTTCACCCTGATCGACCTGTCCATGCGCAAGGGTCAGGCGATGAGCCTCGGCCAGAAGCTCGTTGATCAGGGGATCGAGGTTCAACACATCGAAGCGGGCACGACGGCTTGCGGGACCGAGTATGCCGATGGCGCGATCGTGGTCGACCGCTCACAGGCTGATGGGCGCCTCGTGCGGACGCTTCTCGACCGGAATACGAAGCTGGCTGAGGATTACGTCAAGGAGCAGGAAGGCCGCCGCAAGCGCGGGCTTGGCCATGAGCTTTATGACGTGACGGCGTGGTCCATGCCGCTGATGGAAGGCGTGACGTTCTCCACCTGCGGTTCGGTGCGGTCGGCGTCTCTTGAGGATGGGCTTCCTGATCAGGGAAGGCCGGAGCTTGTGGATGCTGAGTTCGGCTATGTCCTCCCGTGGGATGACGCGACGCAGGCGCAGTTCCTGATCGCGGCGCTGAAGGATGGCCTGCGCGGCAAGACCACTGGCGCGGCCTTCGAAGTGGGCGGCGAGACCTATGGCCGGGGCAGCGTCGTCTTCTCCCACGCCATGAATGAGGGCCTGACGGGTAAGCTCCGGGCGTTGATTGCGGAGCATGGCGGCAAGGTGATGCCGCTCGACTCAAGCTGGGTCGAGAGTGGCCCGAACCTTGGGTCGCGCTCGTTCCACGAGGTCTCCATGCCTCGTGTCGCGCTGGCATGGGGTGAGGGTGTTTCGCCGCTGTCGGTCGGGTCCACGCGCTATGTGATCGAGCGGAGGCTTGGCCTGCCGGTGACGACCATTCGTGTGCGCAGCATGGGGAGTGCGGATCTCTCGCGCTACGACGTGATCCTGGTTGCTGAGACCTGGGGCTTCACGGACCGGCTTGGCAGCCGCGGTGCTTCTGCAGTCAAGGACTGGGTGTCGGACGGCGGCGTGCTGGTTGGCTTTGGCTCGGCGCTTGATGCGTTCTCATCGGACAGCTTCGGGCTCCTTGCGCTGAAGCGCGAGAACCGGGCGAAGAGTTCGGGTTCGGCTCCTGCCAGCGGTTCAACCGTTCCGGGCACAGAGCTCTGGTCGGAAGAAGACTACCGCAAAGCCATCGCGCCTGAGAGCGGCCGTCCGGACCGGGTGCCTGGCGTCCTGGTCAGGGCTGCGCCGAACAAGGACCACTTCATGAGCGCTGGTTATGATGAAGCGGTCGCGCTGTTCCGCGGCTCGACGATCTATGCGCCTCTTAAGGCTAATCAGGGCACGAACGTTTTCACCTACAAGGGCGCCGACGAGCTTCTGGCTTCGGGCTACCTTTGGGACGATGTGCGGACGCAGCTGGCGCGGAAGCCTTATCTTGTCGCGACCAATTCAGGCGACGGCATGGTGATCGGGTTTGCGCAGGACCCGACGACGCGGGCCTATCTTGGCGGTCTGGACCTGATGCTGGCCAATGCGCTGGTGATGGCCCCGGCGTATGCGGATTGATTGAGCGCTGCGCGCGCTCTTTTCTTCGATGGATCCTGGATCGAGTCCAGGATGACGGGTGGGGAGATCACCTCTAAACTATCGTCATCCCGGACTTGATCCGGGATCCATCGCCAAAAAGAAGAACGCAGAGCGTTCCGAACTCACTCACCCATCAGGTCGAGCACGGCGGCGGTCATTGCCGTGACGCCGGTGACGATCGCGGGCTCGGCGTCCGGGGCGAAGAACGGCGAGTGGAGCGAGGGCAGCTCGACCTCGCCGCGCTGGCTGGCGGCGAACACTTCTTCATCGACCGCGCCGACCCAGAAGATCATGGTAGGGATGTCGTCCTCGGTTCGTCCGTATTGGGAAAAATCCTCACCGCCCATGACGGGAGGCGTCTCCATCACAGCCTGCTCGCCGAGGATTTCGCGCATGGCGTTGGCTGCGCGGACAGAGAGGTCAGGGTCGTTGTAGGTCGCGGGGGTGTAAGGGTCTGCGATGGTCATGCGGGGCATCAGCTCTTCGGGCAGGCCAGCGGCCATCGCCTGGGCCTTGGCGATGCGCTCGATGCCCTTGAGGAGCCTGTCGCGGGTCTCGTCGGAATAACTCCGTACCGTGAGCTGAAGGTGTGCCTCATCGGAGATGATGTTGTGCTTGAAGCCTGCGTTGAAGGCGCCGACCGTGACCACGGCGCTGTCGAGCGGATTGGTCTCGCGGCTGACGAGTGTCTGGAGGCTGTTCACGATCTGGGAGGCGATGACGATCGGGTCTTTCGCCGTATGCGGATAGGCACCGTGGCCGCCGACGCCTTTGACGTAGAGATCGACGCTGTCGACATTGGCGAGAGCCCAGCCTGAGGCGTAGCCGACCATGCCCACGGGCATCTGTGCGGCGTCATGGAGTCCGAGGACGAAATCGGGCTTGGGGAAGCGCTCATAGAGGCCGTCATCGATCATCGCCTTGGCGCCTTCGCCGATTTCCTCGGCAGGCTGAAGGATCGCGACAAGGGTGCCTGACCAGTCTTCCTTGCGGTCCATCAGCTGGCGAAGGGTGCCGATGAGGGCCGTCATGTGCACGTCATGGCCGCAGGCGTGCATGGTCGGCTGCACGTCGCCATAGCGGTTGGCCTGCGTTTTCTTGGAGGCGTAGGGAAGCCCTGTGTCCTCAACGACCGGCAGGCCGTCCATGTCCGCGCGGACCATGATGGTCGGGCCTTCGCCATTCTCGATGACACCGACGACGCCGGTCTTGCCGACCTTCTCGGTGACCTTGAAGCCAAGCTTCCTCAGCTCCTTCGCCATGCGTTTCGCGGTCTCGACTTCCATGAAGGAGAGCTCGGGATTGGCGTGGAGATGCTCGTAGAGAGGCTTGAGGTTCTTCCAGTCCGCAGCGGCGTCGGCCTTGAGGTCCTGGGCCGTGGCGCTGGCGAAGAGGGCGAGGGCGGAGGCGGCGAGGGCTGTCCTGATCATGCCGGCGATCCTTTCAGAGAGGAGGGGGCTTGTCCACGCGGCACAGCTGCAGGCCCTTGACCCGGCGAGCGGGCGGCGGTCCGTTCGGGGCCAACGAAGGAGCTTCCGATGCTGCATGCGATCCTGCTGACCACTGCCCTGACCCTGCAACCGGCACCGTCCGAGGACGCCGTGCGGATTGCCAAGGAGACGATCATTCTCGATGGCCATGTGGATGTGCCCTACCGGGTGGCGCGCTCTGGCGAGGATGTGGGGCTCGCGACGGAGAAGGGCGATTTCGACTACCCCCGCGCGATGGCAGGCGGGCTGAATGCGCCGTTCATGTCGATCTATGTGGCGGCGACCTATCAGGAAACGGGCGGCGCGAAGGCGCAGGCGGATCGCCTTATCGGGCAGATCGAGGGTCTGGTTCATGCGCACCCTGACAAGTTTGCCATCGCCAAGTCTCCGCGCGATGTGCGCAAGATCACCGCATCGGGGAAGATCGCGCTGCCTCTTGGCATGGAGAACGGTGCGCCGATCGAGGGGGATATCGGCAACCTCAAGCACTTCTACAATCGCGGCATCCGCTACATCACCCTGACCCACTCCAAGGTGAACCATATCTCGGACAGTTCGTATGATGAGGAGCGCCGCTGGGGCGGGTTGTCGCCTTTCGGCGCGATGCTCGTTGAACGAATGAATGCGCTAGGCATCATGGTAGACGTCAGCCATGTCTCCGATGAAGCGTTCGAGGATATCATGGAGGTGACCAAGGCTCCGGTCATCGCCTCGCACTCCTCGCTGAGGCACTTCACGCCAGGGTTCGAGCGGAACATGTCCGACGACATGGTGCGCAAGCTTGGCGAGAATGGCGGCGTGATCATGATCAATTACGGGTCGAGCTTCGTGACTGAGGAGGCGAACACGTACCGGGCTCGCGGCGCCGCTGATTATGCCGCTTACCTTGAGGCTGAGGGGCTTGAGGACACGCCGGAGCGGCAGGCTGCGTTTACGGAGCAGTGGACGGCCGAGAACCCTTATCCGTTTGCTGATCTTTCTGACGTGCTTGACCATATTGACCGAGCGGTGGAGCTGGCCGGGATCGACCATGTCGGTCTGGGTTCGGACTATGACGGCGTGGGTGACAGCCTGCCGACGGGTCTCAAGGATGCCTCGACCATGCCGAACCTAGTGCAGGGTCTGATGGAGCGGGGGTATTCGGAGGAGGACATCGTCAAGATCCTCTCCGGCAATGCGCTGCGTGTCTGGGAAGAGGTCGAGCGGGTTGCGCGCAGGACCCGCTAGGCGGCGCTTGGCACAGGGGCCTCTTTTCGCTTAGACTTCTCCCAAAAGGGCAGCGCGGCAGGGCACTGCGCGCCCATGGGAGGGCGAGCGCTATGGGCGCCATGTCACCGGTCCGGGCCGCAGGGCTCGCAGCACTCATTCTATCAGCATGCAGTGGAGGCGGGGGAGACAACGTAGGCCCCGCCCCTTCGGGCGGCTCGTCAGGAGGCGGAACACCGCCCACCACGACCAGCCAGCCGCCTTCGAAAGAGGCTGTTCCCACGAGCTTCCGCGAGCAGGCGGCGGTGCGGGGCATGACGCATAATTACCGCTACTCGGGCGATATCAACCCGATGGTCCGCCAGTTTGCGGGCGGTGCAGCATCAGGCGATGTGGACGGCGATGGTGACCCTGACGTGGTGATGGTGGGCGGCGGGGACTTCCCGCTGCGGCTCTACATCAACAACAGGACCTCGTTCACGGACGAAGCCAGCACGCGCGGGCTTGTCACGGGCAGCGAGCGGCATTCGGGTCCTGTGCTTGGCGACCTTGATGGCGATGGTGACCTCGATCTTTTCCTTGGGGGATTGCAGGGAGATTCCTCGCGGGTGTTCCTGAATGACGGGTCCGGACGGTTTTCGGACGCAACGGCAGGCTCAGGGCTCGACCGGATGACCTCGCTTCATACGGTGTCGGCTGCGTTCGGCGACTATGACCTCGACGGCGATCTCGACATTGCGATGGCGCACTGGGGGACCGAGCGTCAGGCCTCCAACCCCGGCGAGACGGAGACCCTCTGGCGCAATGACAGCAGCGGCGGGACGTTGCGCTTTGTACCAGTGAGCGGGGTCGCGGGCATTTCCGCCGGGCTTGAGCTCTCTGCATCGACGGGCGTGATGGGGGTCGATATTGACTATTCCTTTGCGCCGTCGCTGGTGGATATCAATGGCGATCGGTACCCGGATCTTCTGCTCGTCGCGGACTTCGACACGAGCCAGGTGTTCACGAACAATGGCGACGGCACCTTCACCCACGCAACGTCGGACAGCACGATCAACGACTCGAACGGAATGGGCTCTGCCCACGGGGACTTCGATTCCGATGGCGACGACGACTGGTTCGTCAGCTCGATCGACGGCAACCGGCTTTATGAGAATGTCGGTGGACGCTTCGAGAACCGTCAGGGTACGGTGGATGTCTCCGATGGCGGATGGGGCTGGGGGTCGTGCTTTGCCGACTTCAACCTCGATGGGCATCTCGACATCTACCAGACTAATGGCTGGTTCGCGGAGAACCCTGCCGCCAGCGAATATTCCTCAGACACCACGCGCCTCTGGATGAACAACGGCGAAGGCCGGTTCACGGACATGGCTGCGGTCTCTGGCGTTGCTGATGACCGCCAGGGTCGCTCCGTGGTCTGCGATGATTTCGACCGCGATGGCGATGTGGATGTCCTGCAGCTGACGTTTGATCCTCAGCGGCAGCAATTCCTCTGGATCAACGACCTCCAGAACGGCAACGCGATCTCGGTGAAGCTGGCTGGCGTCGCGCCGAACACCGCCGGTATTGGCGCGCGGATCGAAGTGGAGACGGACGGCCGTTCGCAGTTCCGCCGTGTTGGGATCAATTCATCCTTCACGGCTGTTAGCTCAGCAGAGGCGATCTTCGGCCTTGGCGATGCGGACGAGGCGACGCGGATTTCGGTCACCTGGCCAGACGGGAATGTCAGTATGCGGGTGAATGTACAGGCAGGCAGCGCCCTGACCATCACGCACCCGGATGCGTGACCCTAGTCGCGGTTCTTGACCGACGCGGAGATGGTGAAGCTGAAGGCGAAGCCGATCAGGAAAGGTACCCAGATCGGCAGGGAGCCAAGCCCTGGCGTGCCCAGCGCCTCGGCCAGATGATCGTCAAACGCCCACCAAAGTATGCCTAGCCACATGGGGTGTTCCTCCTGCTGGTTAAGAGGTGGGAACTCCTTTGGGCCGATGCAAGGTTCACCTCTCCCGGAGGGAGAGGTGACTTCAGCGTTCGACGGTGAAGATGAGGTCGAAACTGTCGGCTTCGGCGCGGCCGGCGCCTGCGGCTCCGAGCACCTTTCGGAGGGCTTGCTGTTCTTCATGCTGAAGGAAGGCATCGAACGCCGCGCGGTCGCGCCATTGGGCGTAGTTGATCACGTGTTGGCCGTCCTCGGACTTGTGGAAGGTTGAGGAGACGAAGCCGTCGCAATGGCTAACCCAGCGGCCCAGCTCGCCACGTACCGCCTCGATAAGGCCGTCGGCCTTCTCGGGCGCGATCTTGAAGCGGACGATCTGGATGTGGAGGTCTGGGGTGATGGTCGGCATGGGAGGGAGGTAGGGCGCTTCGTGGCGGGGTCACCTCTCCCTCCGGGAGAGGTCGAAATCTACGATTTCGGGTGAGGGTGGATGGTATTCTGACCTCGAAGGCCCTCACCCGAAGTCTGACTGCGTCAACCTTCGACCTCTCCCGGAGGGAGAGGTGAGCGCAGCGATTGAGCTTACTCCTCCGTAGACGTAGCTTTTTTCTTGGTGGCTTTCTTCGTAGCCTTCTTGGTCGTCTTCTTAGCTGCCTTCTTCTTGGTCGCTTTTTTCTTCGCGGCTTTCTTCTTTTTGGCAGCCTTCTTCTTCGTCGGCTTCTTGGCTTCGCGTTCGGCGATCAGCTCGAGGGCGCGTTCGAGGGTGATCTCGTCAGGGTTTTCGCCCTTGGGGATCGTGGCGTTCGTCTTCTGGTGCTTTACGTAGGGGCCGTAGCGGCCTTCGTAGACGCCGACGACTTCCTCCGTATCCGGATGCTTGCCGAGCTCCTTCTTGGGCTTGGCAGCGGCGCGACCACGGCCCCTTGGGTTGGCGATCTTGTCCGCGATCAGGGTCACGGCGCGGTTGATGCCGACTTCCCAGACGTCATCGACGCTTTCGAGGGAAGCGTAGGTCTTGCCGTGCTTCACGAAGGGACCGAAGCGGCCGATGCCGGCTTCGATCTTCTCACCATCCTCTGGGTGCGGACCGACATCGCGAGGCAGGTTGATGAGCTTCAGGGCCTGTTCGAGGTCGATATCGTGAGGGTCCCAGCCTTTAGGGATCGAGCCGCGCTTGGGCTTCTCGCCCTCGGCTTCGGAGGCGCGCTCGACATAGGGGCCGAAGCGGCCATGCTTGAGGGAAACCTCCGTGGACGTATCAGGGTCGATGCCGAGGATCTTGTCCTCTTTGCTCTCGCCCTCGGTCTCACCCAGCTGGCGAGTGTGTTTGCAGTCGGGGTAGCGCGAGCAGCCGACAAAGGCGCCGAAGCGGCCGACCTTCAAGGAAAGCTGGCCTTCGCCGCAGGTCGGGCAGAGGCGCGGGTCGGTGCCGTCGCCCTTGTCCGGGAAGACGTGGGGGCCGAGGGCTTCGTTGAGGGCGTCGAGAACTTCCGTGATGCGGAGCTCCTTCATGCCGTCGATCTTGGCGTGGAACTCCTCCCAGAAGCGGGCGAGGAACTTGCGCCATTCCTCCTTGCCGTCGGAGATCTCGTCGAGGGTGTTCTCGAGCTGGGCCGTGAAGTCGTACTCGACATATTTGCCGAAGAAGTTCTCGAGAAATGCCGTGACCAGGCGCCCGCGGTCTTCCGGCACGAAGCGGTTCTTGTCCATGCGGACGTAAGAGCGGTCCTGCAGGGTACTGATGATAGAGGCGTAGGTGGAGGGGCGGCCGATGCCGTTCTCTTCGAGGGCCTTGACCAGCGAAGCCTCGGTGAAGCGGGGCGGGGGCTGGGTGAAGTGCTGCTCGGGGTTCACCTTAGAGAGGTCGGCGGTTGCGCCCTGGGAGACTTTGGGCAGGACGCCTTCTTTCTCTTCTTCTTCGTCATCGCGGCCTTCGGTGTAGACGGCGATGAAGCCTTCGAAGGTGATGACGGAGCCCGTTGCGCGGAGGCCGATCTGCTGGTCGGAGGAGCGAACGTCGATCGTTGTCTGCTCAAGCTCGGCCGAAGCCATCTGGCAGGCCACGGCGCGGCGCCAGATCAGGCGGTAGAGCTTCGCCTCGTCCTCACCCATACGGATGTCGTCAGGGTGCTGACCGAAATTCGTCGGCCGGATACACTCGTGCGCTTCCTGGGCGTTCTTCTGCTTGGATTTGTACATGCGTGGCGAGGAAGGGACGAAGCGGTCGCCATAGCGCGCCTTGATCTCGTCGCGGCAGGCCATGACGGCTTCGGGCGCCATGTCGATGCCGTCGGTCCGCATATAGGTGATGAGGCCCGCTTCGTAGAGGCGCTGGGCCGCCTGCATGGTGCGCTTGGCGGTGAAGCCGATCTTGCGGCTCGCCTCCTGCTGCATGGTAGAGGTGGTGAAGGGGGCGGAAGGATTGCGCTTCGTGGGCTTGGCCTCGACCGAAGCAATGGTGAAGTCCGCAGCCTCGATCAGGTCACGGGCGCGGTGGCCGTCAGCCTCTGTGGTGAGGGTGAACTTCTGGACCTTCTCGCCGTCGAGCGTGGTGAGGCGCGCGGTGAAAGGGTCGGAGCCTGCCTTCACGTCAGCCTCGACGGTCCAGAACTCCTCGGCGACGAATTTCTCGATGTCGAGCTCGCGCTCGCAGATCAGCCTGAGGGCGACGGACTGCACCCGGCCTGCGGACCGTGAGCCCGGAAGCTTGCGCCAAAGGATGGGCGAGAGGGAGAAGCCGACAAGATAGTCCAGCGCGCGTCGCGCAAGGTAGGCATCGACGAGGTCCTGATCGATATCGCGCGGGTTGGAGATGGCTTCCTGCACGGCCTTTTTCGTGACCGCGTTGAAGGCGACCCGCTGGACCGACTTGTCCTTCAGCGCCTTCTTCTTCTCGAGGACGTCATACAGGTGCCACGAGATCGCTTCGCCTTCCCTGTCAGGGTCAGTGGCGAGGATCACGCCGTCGGCATCCTTCAGCGCGTCGGTGATCTCCTTCATCCGGGCCTTGGACTTGGAGTCCATGTCCCAGATCATTTCGAAGTCTTTCTCGGGGTCAACCGATCCGTCCTTGGACGGAAGATCACGGATGTGGCCATAGCTGGCCAGCACCTCATAATCCTTACCCAGATATTTGCCGATGGTTTTCGCTTTGGACGGCGACTCGACGATGACGACCTGCATTATGATGGGGGCCTTTCGGGAAACATGCGATTGGGCAAGGCGGCGGCAAAGTGGTGACGCTGGTGCGATCTGTCAACGCAGCTTGGCGACAGAAGGTTGTGCCCTAGATGGAACTCTCGTAGAGGTAGTGTAGCGAGGCGGAGATGATTCCCATGGGCGAGCAGGAACTTGAGACGGTACAGACCATCATTCACCCATCGTTGGATCATCTGATCCGGCTGGAGGCGTATTACCGCATTCACGGGCTCGAACAGCTCGCGACGGGAATCGACACGGTGCTCGATGAGGTCGAGCGGCTTTTGAAGATCACGTCGGCAGAAGACATGCCCGGCATCAAGATCCCCGAGGCCGAGAGCCTGATCGAGGATGCGCAAAGCGATGTGCCTGTGCCAGCCGATCCGGGTCGACGGCGGTATAGCGCTGGGTAGACGCGAGCGAGGCGTGGCCGAGCAGCTCCTGGATCACGCGCAGATCCGCGCCTCCAGCCAGGAGCTCCGTTGCGAAAGCGTGGCGTAGGGCGTGGGGCGTGGCGGTATCGTCGAGGCCGAGCTGGGCGCGAAGGCGCCGCATCCGGGCTTGCGCTACCGTGGGGCTCAGCCTTCCTCCGCGCACGCCGTAGAAGAGCGGGCGTGGTGGGTCGCCGAGGGTGAGGTGCGGGGCTTCGGTTTCGACCGCCTGCCTGTAGATGTCGATGGCGTCGAGGACGGCTGGGAGCAGAGGCACGTCGCGTGTCTTGCCGCCCTTACCGTCGATCCTGAGATGAGTGCCGCCGACGTCCCAGTCGAGGCCGAGGGCTTCGCTAATGCGAAGGCCTGCGCCGAAGAGGAGGGTGAAGAGCGCCTTGTCCCGCGCCCTGATCCAGCCCGGGTCGCTCTCGTCGGCGGTGGTGAGGCCCAAGAGCTTTTCCGCGTCCAGTGCGCTGACGGGTCTTGGCAGGACCTGCCGCTTCTTGGGTGATTTGAGGGCGGAGAGGGCGGCGGCGGAGAGGACGCCCTGCCGGTCCCAATAGCGGTAAAAGCTGCGGATGGCCGAGAGGTCGAGGCGCAGGGTCGCTGCGTCGAGGTCGTCCCGGTGGCGGCTGGCGAGGAAGGCGCGGAAATCTCTGGTCTTGAGAGAGGAGAGGGCCTTCGCGTCGGGCTCAGAACCCAGATGGCCGCGCAGGAATCCGCCGAAAAGAGTCAGCGCGTGCCGGTAATTCCGCACGGTATAGGCGCTCGCGCGACGCTCGTTCTGCATCGCGGATAAGAAGCGCTCGGCCAGGCTGTCGAATTGATCGCTCACAGACGGCAATCAGCGCCCGTGAGCGTAAAGGCAAGCTTAACGCAGCTAAGCCGCCTGCGCTGCGCCGAGGTTCACGCCCTGCTCACGGGTGATGGTGAGCCTGCCGCTCTCCACCAGCCATGCGAGGAGGAGGAGCCCGGCGATGATCAAAAGGCTCGCCCAACGCGGGAGGAGCGGTGCGCGTTCTTCGGAGAGGATCGCCCTCGCATTCCTATCGGTGATCCCGAGCCAGCCTCTGCCGCTTTTCTCGCCGCGGCTCGGGGATACGGTGCGGAGGCGGGGGAGGGGCGCGCTGGAGCTCTCGGCAGCAGCGAAGCCGCCTCCTGTGGCGCTGACGATGGGAGCGAGGGCTTCGCGGGTGAGGGTAACGGCGGAGAACTCCGAGCTGGCACCGCGTTCGCGAACGGCGGCGGCAGTGAGGACATCGCCGCCTGAGGTCGCTGTTTCGAGGGTGGCACGGTCGGCGTCGGTGCCCCCGACGGTCGCGGAGAATTGACCGGGGAGGCGCTCTTCCAGCGTCAGAGCTTCGGGTGCTGCGCCGTCGAGGCTGGCCATCACGTCGCCTACCTGATCGCTCAGGGTACGGCGGGTGACGGTGAGGTTTCCCTCGGCATCGAGATTCGCCGTTAGGGCTTCCTCCTCGAGCTCGGGCTCGGCCATCAGCCAATGGACAAGGCGTCGGAGAAACTCCCTATGCGGACCACCGCCATCAAAGCCTCGCGCCCAGAGCCAGAGATGGTCGGAGAGAAGCATAGCCACGCGGCCTTCGCCAACGCGGTCGGTGACGAGGAGCGGCTGGCCGTCTTCGGTCTCCATGAGGACATTGCCCCGGCGGACGGTCGACGGGATCGCGCGCAGCCAGCGTCCCCAGTCCTCACGGCCCGTGAGGCTCGACGTGATGGGATGGCGACCGCCGAGATCGGTCAGTGTTGGGACGAAGGATTCCTGGATCGCCTCACCATTGGGGAGCGCGGGGAGGATGTAGCTCAGCGCAGGCTGCTCGGTCAGGCCGCCGCCGACGGTCAGCTCGGGGCCTGCGGCGATCAGCACCGCGCCGCCTTCGTCGACAAACCGCGCCACCTCGGCCAGCTCGAAGGAGCTGATGACGCCCCTGTAGGTGTAGCGGTCGAAGATGACGACATTGAATTCCTGGAGCTTGTCGAGGAACAGTTCGCGGCTCGGGAAGGGGATGAGGTTGAGGTCGTCGGGGCCCGCTGCGGCCACCTTGTCGGCGGGCTTGAGGATGGTGAAGTGGACGAGGTCGACGGCTGGGTCGGACTTCAGGACATTACGCCAGACCCGTTCGCCCGCGTGGGGCTCACCGGAGATCAGCAGCACACGGAGCCTGTCACGGATGACGTTAACGCGGGTGGAGATCGCGTTGTTGCGCGTCGTCAGCTCATTCGGGACAGTCTCGATGCCAAGCTCGATCACCCGCTCGCCCGGACGGTCCGCAGGCAGATTGATGGTAACATCTTCGCCAACGGGGACGGCGCGGGAGAGGATGGTCTCGCCATCGACGCGCAAGGTGACGGGGATAGTCGGCGCGCCGGCGCTGTCCTCGATGCGGAACTGGAGACTGACTTCCTCGCCCACAAGGCCGAAGCGGGGTTCCTGCACCCATGCGATGCGGCGGTCCTGCTCTTGGTCCTGCGCACCCGTCAGGATGCCGTGGACAGGGACCGGGAGATCGAGCGGGGTCGCTCCTTCTGCGCCGGCGACCTGACCGTCCGTGAGCACGAAGACGGCGCCGAGCTGGTCTCGGTTTACCGAGGCGAGGCCGTCAACGAGGCCTTCGCTGACGTCGCTCGACTGGCCATCGCCGAAGCGTGCTGTGGCGACTTCGACGCCGTCAGCCTCGAGCGTTTCGCGCAGGCGCTCAGCGCTCGCGTCACGGATGGCTGCGCGTTGCCCCAGCTCCATGCTGGCGCTCTGGTCGAGGAGGATGAGGGCCTGGTTCGGCAGGTTGTCGAAGGTCTGGCGCACATGCTCTGGACCCAGAAGGAACAGAACCGCGGCAGCGCCCATCAGGACACGGAGGAGGGCGCCTATGGGCTGGGCGCGGAGGCGCAGGGCTGCGGTGAGGAGGATAACCGCGCCGAGAGCGACGATCGCCCAGAGGGGAAGGAGGGGCGTGAAATCAACGCTCATCATTATCCTGCCCTAGCTTGTCGAGCATGTCCTGCACGTCGGCCTGATCCGCCTTGTAGTTTCCGGTGATGGCCACCATCGCCATGTTGATCCCTGCACGGAAGGCCATCTCGCGACGGCCCTCGCCGCCGGGGCCGCCCGGTCTGAGCGGCGAGCCAGAGGCGTCCAGCGCCCAAGCGCTGGACCAGTCGCGGGGGGCGACGATCAGCGAGGGGACGCCGTCCCGCCGCTGGTCGAGAGCACCGCGGGTCTCCACCCATACCTGGCCGCCGGGGTTCCGCCCCCAGAGCTGATCGAGGCGGTAGAAGGAGAAGAGGAGGACGTGATCGTCCGGCAGCGGCTCAAGCGGCGGGGCGTCGAGCCTGCCAAGGACCTGACCCACCGCGCTCTCGGCGCCGAAGGTCGCGTCGGAGCCTGTGTCGATGATCAGCATACCGCCGCCATCCATGAAGGCTTCGAGGCGCTGGAGCGCGGCGTCGGACGGCGGCTCCTGTCCGCGCCTGACGGGCCAGTAGATGAGGGCGTAGACGGAGAGCTCGTCCCGGTCCGGGTCCACCCCCTGGGGCGCTGCCGGTTCGAGGGAGCTGCGCATGGTCGCGATGCGGGTGAGGCCGGAGAGGCCCGCTTCGCTCAGGCGGTCGAGGGCCTGGTCGCCGGTCCTGACGTAAGCGAAGCGCAGGTCGAGGGCTGCGTCTTCTGCTTTACCGGGGAGCGGTGGGCGGAGCTGGGCGCTGGCGTCGGGGATCGTCAGGGGGAGGACCATCAGGGCAAGGACGGCTGCGCCCGCAAAGCGGAAGAGGCCCTGGCGGGAGAGGCTGATGACGGCGTCGATCGAGAGGAGGATCAGCGCTGCCGCGAGGAGCCAAGGGGTGAAGTCGCGCTGGGGGCCGCTGCCTGCGGTCAGGACGCGCGCGCCGCGGGGGAGCATGGAGGCGGTGAAGGCCTGAGGTGCTTCAGGCTCGCGGTAGGCGTTGACGGCGCGCTCGTCTGCGCCCTCGCCGTAGAGGCCGGGGGCGGGGAGCGGCTGGCCAACGATCAGCGGATCGGCATCGCCGCGCGGTTCAATGAGCGCGCCGCGTCCGTCGAGGAGGCGCTGGGCGAGAAGCGGTTCCTCCGCACCCGACAGATCGGCGTCGATGTCGGTCTCTGCGAGGGTGGCGAGGCGTTGCATCAGGCCAGCGAAGAGGCCGGAGATGGGAAGGTCCGACCATGTCGGCGCGGCGCTGACATGGATCAGGACCACGAGGCCGTCGCCGCGCTCGGCCGCGGTGATGAGCGGCGTGCCATCGGCGAGGCTCGCCCAGACCTCTACGTCAGCACCCGGACGGGTGAGGACCTGCCGCCTGACGGCGATTTCTTCGTTGAGGGTGATGCCGCCAAGGGGCGTGTCCTGATTGACCTGCGCCACGCGCTGGGGCTCGGCCCAGGTAAGGGCTCCGCCAAGGGCACGCTCGCCGCCGAGGATCGGGGCTGGCAGCAAAAGGTCGCCGGGGACGTTCTCGCCTGAAACCATGGCGGGGCCTGCAAAGCGCAGGAGGATGCCGCCTTCGGTGACGAAGGCTTCAAGAGCCTCGCGATCGCCGGGGCGGAAGGTGCCGACATCGTCGAGAATGACGAGGCCGGGGGAAAGAGCTATCAGCTCACGGATCGGTGCTTCGATGATCTCAGCTGAGGGCGCGAGGGCGCGTTCAAGGTAGAAGCCGCCATCGCGCAAGGACTCCGAGCCGCCAGAGACGATGCCAGCGAGGGTGCGCCGTGCGCTGGAGCCTAGGAGCGCCGTGGCGCCTGCGCTGCGGAAGCCTTCGATATCAAGGCGGGCGACTTCGTTGCGGAGGGCGAGGGGGAGGCGGAAGACGGCTTCAGCTTCGCGCTCGCCCGCGTTGAAAGTGACGTCGACGGAGGAGATGACCCTGCCGTCGCGGGAGAGCCCGCGGACGCGGACCTCTGCTTCGCCTTCGGCGGAAGAGCGGAAGACCGGTGCACTGATCGCATCGCCGGTGATGCGCGGCAGGCCGAGGGCGAGGGTGCGGCCTTCGGGAAGATATGCCGTGAGCGGAGGCGTGAGCTGCATCGACACTTCGCCAACCGGGGCGAGGCCGCCGGGGATGAGAATTGTCCGTGCTTCGTTGTCGGCAAGGGCTGCGCTGACGGCTTCCCAATCGGCAAGGCGCGGCTGGGGCGTGATCCGGGTCAGGGCCTTCTCCGCTGCCGTCCGGGAATAGGGAGGGGAGAGCTCACCGTTCGAGGTGGTCAGGATACGGACCTCGCCGCCTGCCTCGTCGATCGCGCGGCGCGCGGCGTCGAGGCGGTCTTCCCAGCGCTGGGCTGCGTCCCAGCCGTCGCCGAAGACGACGACCATTGGCCCCGGCATACGGACGGTTTCGGGACCGAGCTTTGGCCCTGCCAGTGCGAGGACGAGGAGAGCGAAGGCGAGGAGCCTGATGATGAGGATGATGAGGGGTGTGCGGACGGGCTGTTGCTTGGGTGTCGCGAGCTTGTCGAGGAAGAACATGCCGCCGAAGACCTGACGCTCTGGCTGGGGCGGCATGGCGCGCAGGAGCCAGACGAGGAGCGGCAGGGCGAGGAGCCCTGCGAGGAGGAGGGGGCTGGCGAAACTCACCGGGACTCACCTGCGAAAATCTGGTTGACTTGAAGGAGGAGCGGGGTGGTGGGCTCGTCCGAGCGGTGGAAGAGGACCGCTTCGCCGGGACCGCGCACGGCGTCCGACAGGGCCGCATGGTGCTGCTGGCGGAGGTCGAGATAGCCCTCGCGCACGGCTGAGGCCTCGCCAAAGAACTTGCGCCGTTCCGCACGCGGACCTTCGAAGCGCTGGCTGCCTTGGAAGGGGAAGTCGGTTTCCTTGGGGTCCTCGACGACGATGGCGGTGGCGTGGCCGCGAGCGTCGCGGATTCGGGTGAAGGCGTCGCTGAGCGCTTGCGGATCGTCGTGGAAATCGCTGACGAGGAGGACGAGGGCGCCTTGCCTCGGAGCAACGCGGGGAAGCTCAGCCCCCTGACGGAGGAGCTCCTCCGCGATGAGGGGCAGGGCGTGCTGGCCAGCGCGGGGCGGCTCTTCGGAGCCCCAGATGCCGACGCGTTCGCCGGACCTGAGGGCCAGGATGGCTAGCGCGAGGGTAATCGTCAGGCCACGGAAGCGCTTGGTCTCCTCGCCTGAGCCATAGTCGAAGTCTTCGCCGCCGCCGCACCAGAGAAGGACGGTCTGGGGCTGCTCCCACTCGGTCTGGCGGACGAGGAGCCTGCGGTCGAGCTTGGAGGATTGGCGCCAGTCGATGGAGCTGACCGGGTCGCCCTGGGCGTAGTCGCGGAACTGCCAAAAGGTGTCGCTGCGTCCCTCCTTCTGGCGCGGGTGACGGCCGGACATAACGACCTGCGCCGCTGCCTCTGCCCTCGCGATGAGGTCAGGCAGGCGGGCCGCTGTCTCAGCCGCGCGGCGTTCGAGGGAGATGCGCTCTTGCGCTCCCGTCACAGGCTCGCCTCGACCATCCGGTCGATCAGCGCATCGATGGTCAGGCCTTCAGCGCGCGCAGAGAAGTTGAGCGCCATGCGGTGCCGGAGGATCGGCTGGGCCAGCGCGATGAGGTCTTCTGTCTCAGGAGCGGGCGCGCCGCGAAGAAGGGCGCGGGCCCTGAGCGCAAGCGAGAAGGCCTGACTTGCACGCGGACCAGGGCCCCAGCGGAGATGCTCAGCGAACTGACCGCCCGGACGAGCCATGCGGACGAGCTGGAGCACCTTGTCGATGAGGTTGTCGCCGATCGGCATGGCGCGCACGAGGTCCTGCGCTTCCTGCAGCTCCTCGGCGCCGAGCACTTGGCTAGGCTGCGGGTTCGAGGTGAAGGTCGTCGCCTTCAGCATCTCGCGCTCGGCCTCATAGGGCGGCTGGTCGACATTGATCTGGAGGAGGAAGCGGTCGAGCTGTGCCTCCGGCAGGGGATAGGTACCCTCCTGCTCGATCGGGTTCTGGGTCGCGAGGACGTGGAACGGTGCGGGCAGGGCGCGGCGCTCGCCTGCGATGGTCACCTGACGCTCCTGCATGGCTTCGAGGAGTGCGGACTGGGTCCGCGGGCTGGCGCGGTTGATCTCGTCGGCCATCAGGAGCTGGCAGAAGACCGGGCCTTCGATGAACCGGAAGCTGCGCTTTCCGTCCGGGCTCTCGTCGAGCACTTCGATGCCGAGAATGTCCGAGGGCATGAGGTCAGGTGTGAACTGCACCCGCTTGCCTGAGAGGCCGAGCACCGTCCCGACAGAGGTCACGAGCCGCGTCTTCGCGAGGCCCGGCGTGCCGACGAGGAGGCCATGACCACCGCAAAGAATGGTGATCAGCGTCTCTTCGATGACTCGGTCCTGGCCGAAAACCACTTCGCCCAGAGCGGCCTGTGCCTTCTCCAGCCGCGCGGACAGCGCATCGAACTTCGCAAGGAGGTCATGGGCGGGATTGTTCATCGGGCACTCTCTCAAAACCGGTATCTTTGGCTAACGAAAGCCGGGCGGCTCACGCAAATGGCGAATTTGCAACCATCAGTGGCACTTTTTGCCCCTGCGACAGCAATCAGATTGATTATTTATCGATAAGACGTTTAGGCTGTCCTGATAGGGTGGTCGTGAAATTCTCTGGGAGGCTCTTTTGACCGAGTATGTAGGCGGGCAGGAACGCTCGCGATTGACGGTTTGGCAATTTTTCAAAGGCCTAGCGAAGGTCGTGGTTGGGGGTGCCCTGTTTTTCCAGGCGCTTCTGTTCATTGCGCTCTTCTCCGTCCTGCTGTCGGTTTTCGGCGGCCTGAATGACCAGATGGCTGGGAAAAACGAGGACGGTCCGAATCTCAAGATTCCCGATAGCTCGGCCCTCATCTTCAATCCCAATGGCCTGCTTGCCGAGAAGGCGCCTGAAAGCGATCCCTTCCAGGACGCAATCAACGAGGCGTTTGGCGGCTCGAGCATCGGCCAGGTCAGCGTTCACCAGCTGATTCGCGTTCTCGAAAAGGCGAAGGACGATGAGCGCGTCGAGATTCTCGTGCTCGACCTTGGCGGCCTGATCATCCCTGATGCCTACCTGTCCAAGGCGCACCTGCTCGCAGATGCGATCGAGGACTTCCGTGACAGCGGCAAGACGGTCGTGGCGATCGGCGATTATTACAGCCAGAACCAGTACATGGTCGCTTCGGAAGCGGACGAGATCCTGCTCCACGATGATGGCCTGATGCTCTTCACCGGCTTCGGCTCGTTCCGGACCTACTACGCATCGCTGCTCGAAAGGCTCGAAGTCTCGGTCAACGTCTTCCGCGTCGGCACCTTCAAGTCCGCGCTTGAGCCTGTGCTTCGCGATGACATGTCGCCCGAAGCCGAGCTTGCGAACGTTGAGCGCCTCGAAGCGATGTGGGGCAGCTTCACCGCGCGCGTCGACCAGAATCGCGGCTTTGAAGCTGGCGCAACGGCGGCCTTCGCCAATGCCCAGTCTGACGCTGTAGCCAACCTAGGCGGCGGCGACGCTGGCCTTGCGCTGGTTGAAGCTGGCTTCATCGATAAGCTCGCCAACCGTTCGCAGACCCGCGACTTCCTCGCCGAGTATGTCGGCCGAGACGACGAGGGTGAGCTGAACAAGGTGATGCTCCAGAAGTATCTCCTCGGCCTCGAAGCACCTACCAACCGCGAAGACGTTGCTGATATCGCCGTCATCACCGTGGAAGGCGCAATCGTTGACGGTCCTCAGGAGCCTGGCGTCGCTTCGGGCGGCTATGTTGCCAAGCAGCTTCGCGATGCCCGCAAGGACGAAGACGTCAAGGCCGTGGTCCTGCGCGTCGACAGCCCGGGCGGCTCGGCCTTCGCTTCGGAAATCATGCGCGACGAAGTCCTCGCGCTGAAAGCCGATGGCAAGCCGGTCGTGGTCTCGATGAGCTCACTCGCTGCGTCTGGCGGTTACTGGATCGCCGCACCCGGCGACCGGATCTTCGCTCAGCCGGATACCATCACCGGTTCGATCGGCATCTTCAGCTACCTCCCGACCTTCGAGAAGCTGGCCAACAAGTACGGCGTCTTCGTCGACGGTGTCGGCACCACGCCGATGTCGGCGATCTCCGGCATGCCGCTCAGCGAGCTGCCTGAAGAGTTCCGCCGCTACCTGCAGCTGAATATCGAAGACGGCTATGACGACTTCCTGACGGTGGTCGCCGAGGGCCGGGGCATGACCAAGGACCAGGTCAATGAGATCGCCCAGGGCCGCGTCTGGATCGGTGCCAAGGCTCTCGAGCTTGGCCTCGTGGACGAGCTCGGTGGCCTCGACGACGCCATCGCTTCGGCGGCCGAGCTGGCCGGGACCGAGGACTGGGACGTCGTCGGCATGGTCAAGGAGAAGACCAGGTTCGAGCTCTTCCTTGAAGGCCTTGCTGGCGAAGCCGAAGCCTATGGCCTTGTCGACATGGACGACGAGCTCTTCGCCTCGCGGCGCACCGGCTTTGACCGGACGACGCTTGGCCAGGCAGCTACGATCGTTGACCGTGAGCTCCGCTTCCAGCGCAGCTTCGATGATCCCGACGCGCTCTACGCGCGCTGCCTCGAGTGTGCCGCGCCGTAAGGCGCCGCACGCCCGCGACTTTTAAGTGAAGAGCCCCGGGGCCAGCTTGACCGCCCCCCGGGGCTCTTCCATGTCTGGGGGGTGACTGACCTTGCGCGACTGGCCGCTCAGCTGAGCGACGAAGGGGACGATGCTCCACTCCCTGTGGAAAAGTGGCATCCTGAGCATTGCGGCGAGATGGACATGGTGATCCGCGCCGATGGCTCATGGTGGCATGAGGGCACGCGAATCACCCGCGCTCCGCTGGTCAGGCTCTTCTCCCGCGTCCTGCGGAAGGATAATGACGGCCACGTGCTGGTCACACCGGCCGAGAAGATCTCGATCACTGTCGAGGATGCACCTTTCCTCGCGGTGGATTTCGACCGGGACGAAACCGGATACACCTTCCGCACGAACGTAGGCGACAGGGTCCTGATCGACGGGGACCATCCGATCACGTTGAAGGAGAGCCCCGCCATCGGTCAGTCTGCCCCCTATATTCTCGTTCGCGGCGGTCTCGAGGCGCGGCTCGACCGCCCTGCCTATTACCGTCTGGCTGCTGAGCTTCCTGAAGAGGATGGCGCGCTCGTCCTCAGAAGCGCAGGCGCTGAATACCGGCTTCCGGTCACGGAGGGCGCGTGAGGTTCACCTGGAAAGAACGGCTGGCCGAGGGGCTGAGCGCTCCTGCAGCTGTGCGGCAGAGGCGGCTCTTTCAGGAGCTGAACCCCGGTGCTGACCACTCGCCGATCCTGAAACGTCCACCGACGACGCCGAGGCCTGCTGCGGTGATGATCGGCATTCGCGATACGGCTGACCCGACGATCATTCTAACGCTCCGGGCACCGACCATGCCATCCCATGCTGGCCAGATCAGCCTTCCCGGCGGTACGCCCAAGGACGAGGATGATGGCCCGGTCGGGACCGCCCTGCGGGAGACGGACGAGGAGATCGGCGTGCCGCCCTCGGCCGTCAATGTGCGCGGGACGCTGGGCGAGCATTTCGGTGGGCTTGGGTATGTGGTCACGCCGGTAGTGGGTCTGATCGATCCGTCTGCGGAGATCCTGCCATGCCCTCGCGAGGTGGATGAGGCGTTCGAGGTCTCCTTCGATGCTATCGTCGACCCGGCCAACCACGTCATTCAGGACCGCGAGTTCAGCGGGCAACCCTACAAGATGTTCGCCGTCCCCGTGGAAGACACCCAGGGGCAGCACCGAAATATCTGGGGTTTGACGGCAGGCATCCTCCTGACCCTCTCGGAAATCGTCCATGGAAGCGCGTGACGACCGGTTCGGCTGGACCTCGGATGCATGGCTGGTCCGCATCCTCTCGGCTCTGACGAAAGAGGGCGAGGCTGCTTTCGTTGGTGGCTGTGTCAGAGACAGCCTTCTGGGCCTTGATCCGCTCACGAACGATGCCATCGACATCGATATCGCGACCGATAGGACGCCTGACGAGATGAAGGCGATCTTTGAGGGCGCAGGCCTGCGATGGATCGCGACGGGCGAAGAGCACGGCACGATCACCGTCGTTGAAGACGGGCTCGTTGCGGAGTGCACGACCTACCGTGCGGATACCGAGACCGACGGGCGCCATGCGCAGGTGCGCTTTACCCGCGACTGGAACGAAGACTGGCGCCGCCGGGACTTCACGATCAACGCGATCTACCGGACCGCAACAGGTGAGCTGCGTGATCCTGCTGGTGGCTTGGCGGATCTCGACGCGGGCGTCGTGCGGTTCATCGGCGAGGCTGACGAGCGGATCAGAGAAGATGCCCTCCGGATCTTGCGCTTTTTCCGTTTCTCAGCCCGGTTTGCAGTAGCGTTCGATGAGACGGCGCTCGCTGCAATCGAGGCGAAGACCGATCTCCTTGATATTCTGTCCAAAGAGCGAATCTGGTCGGAACTGCGCCGGACGTTCGCGGCTGAGAAAGCGCCGGAAGCGTTGGAGCATGCGGAAAAACACGGGGTTTTGCAGCACCTTGTTGCCTGCGGTCCCCGAACGGATGTTTTCCGCCGGCTGCACGAGGCTGGCGCAGCTGACGTCATGGTCAGCGTTGCCGCGATCTGGGCTGGTCTGTCCCGCGATACGCTGAAGGAGAGCTTCAAGCCCTCCAATGAGGAGCTGGGTCGCTACGCCGCGATCGAGAAGGCGCGCGATGCGATTTCCGCGAAGATGCAGGCGCACGAGCTGCTCTATCGCTTCGGCAGGGACGCGAGCCGCGATGCCTGCGCGCTTGCGTTGGCTGAAGGGGATGCCGTTGATCCGGGCTTCGTTCAGGCCGTGGCATCTGCGCCGATCCCTGTGCTGCCCTATGGCGGCAAGGATCTGATCGCCAGGGGCCACAAGCCTGGCCCGGCGATTGGCGAGGCGCTGGCGCGGTTCGAGAGGCTGTGGCTTGAAGACGGTGCGCCGACAGACAGTCAGCGCACCGAGGAACTGCTCGCGAAGGCCCTAGGCTGCTAGGCGCCGCGCTGACTCCAGGTCGAGGCTGAAGAGGCGGCTGACGCCCCGCTCCATCATCGTCACACCGAACAGGCGGTCCATCCTTGACATGGTCAGCGGGTGGTGGGTCACCACGAGGAAGCGCGTCGTCGAGGACTTCGCCATCAGGGCAAGGAGATCGCAGAAGCGCTCAACGTTCGCGTCATCGAGCGGCGCATCGACCTCATCGAGCACGCAGATCGGAGCCGGGTTCGTCTTGAACGCCGCGAAGATCAGTGCAGTTGCGGTCAGGGCCTGCTCGCCGCCTGACATCAGGCTGAGAGACTGAAGCTTCTTACCGGGAGGGCAAGCGAAGATCTCGAGACCTGCCGTGAGCGGATCATCGCTGTCCACGAATTTGAGATGCGCTTCGCCGCCGCCGAAGAGGCTGGTGAAGAGTTCACGGAAGTGGCCGTCCACGGCCTCGAAGGCTGCGAGGAGGCGCTGGCGGCCTTCGCGGTTGATGGCGTTGACGGCGGTCTGAAGCTGCGAGGATGCGGCTTCGCAATCGCTGCGCTCACGACGCAGGGTTTCGAGGCGTTCGTTAACCTGCTCCTGCTCGTCAGCCGCAAGAAGGTTCACTGCGCCGAGGCGCTCGCGGTCCCGCTCCAGCTTTTCGAGCTTTCGAGCGAGATCATCGACCGTCTCGCCTTCGCCGGTTGCGACGAGGAGCGCGCTGATATTCTCGATGCTGACATTGGCCGCTTCGAGGACTTCATCGAGGCGGGCCTTCGCGTTCTTCAGCTCTGCGCCGAGCTCTGCCAGGGCTTCGCGCGCTGTGGCGGCGCGGGCCTCGGCTTCGCGGCGGGTCTTCTCGGCAGCGGACTGGTTCTGCTGCAGATCGCCGAGGGCGTCGCGTGCTTTCTCCCATTTGCCCTTGGCCTCGAAGGCAGCGAGTTCGAGGGCTTCGGCTTGTTCCTTGTCGTCGGTGACCGGCTGCTGGTTGCGGATCTCTTCTTCGAGCACCGCCCGTTGGTCAGTAAGCTGATCAAGACGGGTGGAGGCAGCGCCGCGGCGGTCGCGCCATGCGGTGAGCTGGGTCTCCTCGCGGCGGAGACTGTCGCGGCGTTCGGTCGAGGCGCGGCGATGCTCTGCGGCCTGGCCTCGAGCCTGGCCAGCACGGCGGCGTGCCTCGTCGCGGGCAGCGCGCGCTTCGTCGAGAGCGCGCGGGTCGACGGATGGCGCGGTGCTCTTCTCACCGAGCTGCGACAGGCGCATCTCGGCCTCGTTGAGGGCAATCTTGTTGGTCGCGAGCTGCTCGTCGAGACCTTCCCTCCGCAGGCGGATGGCATCCGTGTCGCGGTTCAGCTTGGAGAGCGCCTGCTCGGCGTAGCGCTCTTCGCTGACGGCTTTGCCTTGGCTTTCGCGGGCCTCGGTGAAGGCGCGCTCGGCCTCGGTCAGGAGACGTTGCGCGGTCTCGGCGTCGAGCTCGGCCTGGGCGAGCGCCTTCTTCGCCTCGTCCTCCTCAGCATCGAGAGCACGCAGGCGCGCAGAAGCAGCGAGCAGCTCTTCGAGGTGGTCGTTGGCGGCATCGAGGCGGCGGTAGCCGTCCCAGCGCCAGAGCTGGCCTTGGCGGTTGAGAAGCAGCTGCCCCGGCGCGAGGGCCTGCAGCTGGTCATCCGTAGGCTTCCCATCGACGATGCCGATCGTCAGAAAACGGCGGAGGAGAGCCGGCGGCGGCGTCAGGAGCTGGGCCAGCGGCATGACGCCAGCTGGAAGCGCGGGCACACCGTCCGTGTTCGTTCCGATCTCGGTCCAGGCGTGGTCGGCCTCGTCGCCGATGGTGGCGTTCAGCGCATCTCCAAGCGCTGAGGCGAGGGCGGCGCGCAGCTCTTCCGGCGCGGAGAGTGCACTGAGCGCGGTCAGGCCGTTTGTTTCTTCGTTGCGGACCTTCGGGATCAGAGGCGCGAGGACCTTGCGCTCGTTCTCGAGGAGGCGGAGCAGCTCTTTAGCTTCGCGCAGGGAAGACTTGGCCTCGTCAGCCTTGGTGCGGGCCTCTTCGCGCTCAGTGGTCCGCACGCGGAGGAGCTCTTCAGCTTCGCCGAGGGCGATGCGTGACGTTTCTGCACGCTCGGCGGCCAGCGCGAGAGCCCCTTCGTCGAGGGTGGGGATGCTGGCGAGCTTTTCGCTGAGGCGGCTGCGCTCGGCACGGACGCTCTCGACCCGGCTCTCGGCTTCGCGGCGTTGCTGCTCGGCGGCGCGCGCCTCGGCGGCGCGTTCGGCGGAGACGCGCTGGGCTTCCTCGAAGAGGCGCTCAGCTTCTTGTGCGGCGGCGTCGGCGCGCTTGGCTGCGTCCTCGAGGGTCTGGCTGGTGTCGCCTTCTTCCCCGATGGCGCTCTTGAGGTGCTGGATGCGGTTGGAAGCGGCTGTGATCGCTTCGTCGGCCTCGGTGATCAGCTCCTGCTCGCGGGCCTCGTTGGCGCCGAAGCGTTCAAGGGCGCGCTCGCGCTCCTCGGCAGCCTGCTTGCGCATGGCGGCGTTGGTTTCGAAGGACCGGAGCGCTGCTTCGGCCTTGGTCATGACGAGGGAAAGGTCGCGTTCCGTCGAGCGAGCCTCTTCGAGAGCGTCGAGGCCCTCGGTCGTCAGACGATCCGCTTTGGCAGCAGCCTCGACGGCGTCGGCCACGGCGCCGCGGCGTTCGCCGACTTGGCGCTCGAGCGTTTCGTGCTGCTTGTAGGTCTCGCGGACCCGCGCCACGCCGAGGCGCTTGCCGAGATCCTTGATGTCGTCCGTCAGGGCACGGTACTTCGACGCCTTGCGGGCCTGACGCGCGAGCTGCTCTGACTGAACGTCGAGCTCGCCGATCACGTCGTCGAGGCGTTCGATATTGTCAGCGGCGGCGTTGAGGCGAAGCTGGGCTTCATGGCGGCGGGCGGCGAGGCCGGTGACGCCTGCGGCTTCTTCGAGGAACCGGCGGCGCTCGGTCGGCTTGGCGTTGATCAGCTCGCTGATCTGGCCCTGGCGGACGAGAGCCGGTGAGGTGGCGCCAGTGGAGGCGTCAGCGAAGAGCATCTGCACGTCGCGGGCGCGGACTTCTTTGCCATTGATCGAGTACTGGGAAACCGAGCCATCGGCGCGGCGCACGACCCGGCGGGTTACGACGAGCTGGTCGCTGTCATTGAACTGGGCAGGGGCGCGGCGGCTGGAGTTGTCGATCTCGAGGCTGACCTCCGCCCAGCTGCGGGCAGGCCGTCCGCCTGCGGTGCCTGCGAAGATCACTTCGTCCATGCCGCTGGCGCGCATCGCCTTGGCGGAGTTCGCGCCCATCAGCCAGCGGAGGCCTTCGACGAGGTTCGATTTCCCGCAGCCGTTCGGTCCGACAACACCTGTGAGGCCGGGACGGATTTCGATGTCGACGGGCTCGACGAAGGATTTGAAGCCGCAAAGGCGGAGGCGTTCAAAGCGCATGGGTAGGGTCCTTATGGCGGCGAATGGGCCGCCGCCGAAAGGTTAACATACGCGATTCGAGCGTCAGCGACGTTTCTCGACCTCGGCTTTGAGAGCCGCAACGGCGTCTTCCGGCACGAAAGGCATGTCGAAGGGCTTTCCGTCGACGTAGAATGACGGAGTGCCTTGAACGCCGCGGTCACGGGCCTCTTCGATGTTCTCGACGATGGCGTCGCGAATGTCCTGGCGCTGGTAGCACTGGTCGAAGGCTTCGCCGTCGATGCCTGCCTGGGCGCCGATGTTGCGGAGCTCAGCGCCAGGGTTCTGGGCGCGGACCCACTGGTTCTGACGTTTGAAGAGAGCGTCGATGACACCGAAATAGGCGGCCGGGCCAGCGTCCGTCGCGGCGCAGCGGGCGAGGATGAAGCCCGCGAACGAGACGCGCTGCGGTGCGGTCGGCAGCTCGCGGAACTCCATCCGCATCATGCCGGTCTCGATCAGCTCTTCCTTGATCGAGGGATAGACCTGAGTGTGGAAGGCGGCGCAGCCGGGGCAGGTGACCGAAGCATACTCGACGATTGTGACCGGCGCGTCTTCGGCGCCGATGATCATGGCGTCGGCGGCCTGGCTGCCTTCGGGGGCAGGGATCATCTGCGGTTCGGCAGGAGCTTGGCTCTCTTCCGGCGCTTCTTCTGCCGGCGCGGCGGTTTCAGGAGCCTCGGTCTCGGCATCTCCGCCGCCGCAGGCAGCGAGAAGTCCGGAAGCAGCGGCAACGAGGGCGAGGCGGAAACGCGTGCTGGTCATGGTGGTTCCTTAAAGCGCGTGGGCCCTGTGGGCTAGTCGTCCGCTGTGTGAATTGTTTGTCGCATCTGGTCGAGCGCTGCCTTGAGGTTTTCGCTCTTTGGCTGGTTCTGGGGCCGTTGCGGAGGCGGGGTGGCTTTGGCCATCCTGCGGGATTCCCAGCCGCGCTTCTGCTCATGGCCTTCGCGGAAGACGATCTGGGTCAGGCGGGGCAGGCCCAGATGCTGGCGGATGCGGCCGAGGAGGGCGTCCTGCTGGTAGCGGATCTTCATCGCTGCCGCGCCGCTTTTCACCGAAAGCTCGAGCGCTTGGGCGCGGCCGCGATGGATGATCCTGACCGGCCGGCAGAGCTCAGCGATGTCGGGCCCGGCGAGCTTTGGCCAGTCGGAGGCGAGGCGCGGGTCCATGGCGCCTGATGCCTTGGCGAGGCGGGCGAGATGGGGACCCAGCGAGCGCGCAAGCTTGGGCGCGCCGCGCCGGACGGGACGCGTCTTGATGGTCTCTTGATTGGGGCCGCGATGCTCTTCCATACCGGGCAGCATGATGGGCGATCAGCGCCCGGGAAGCAAGTGATGGCACGGGATAAGCAGCAGGCGGAGGAATTTGGCGAGGTGCTGCTCGCCTGGTACGACCGCCATGCGCGCGAGCTGCCCTGGCGGGTGCCTCCGGGCGAGGCGCGGCGGGCTGATCCATACCACGTGCTTCTCTCCGAAGTGATGCTGCAGCAGACGACGGTTGCGGTGATCCGCAAGCGGTTCGGTGAGTTCCTTGAGCGGTTTCCTACTGTGTCGGCTCTGGCAGACGCAGAGGAGGGCGCGGTGACGGATGCGTGGGCGGGGCTTGGCTACTATCGTCGTGCGCGGTCGCTCCATGCCTGCGCGAAGGCGATCATGGAGGAGCATGGCGGCGTCTTTCCGCAGACGGAGGATAAGCTACGGGGCCTTCCGGGGGTTGGTGACTATACGGCAGCGGCGATTGCTTCGATTGCGTTTGGCGAGCCGGCCGTGGTGGTCGATGGGAACATCGAGCGGATCGTGGCGCGGGTTGCTCTTGTCACGGATGAATTGCCCAAGGGGAAGAAGGCGATCAAGGCGGCTGCTGCAGAGCTGATGCCAGAGAGCCGACCGGGTGACTATGCGCAGGCGCTGATGGATCTCGGCGCGGGTGTCTGCCGGCCGAAGGGGCCTGACTGCCTTCTCTGTCCGGTACGGAGCTTCTGTAAGGCTGCGGGAACGGCGTATGCGGAGAGCCTGCCAAGGAAGGCGCCGAAGCGGGAGAAGAAGGTCGTGAAGGGCGCGATCTTCGTCTTTTCGAACGAGGCTGGTGAAGTTCTCTGCGTGAGGCGGCCTGAGGAAGGTCTCTTCGCTGGGATGCTCGGTCTGCCCGGAGGGGGATGGGACGGATCAGATGCGCCGCCTACGGAAGGTTTTAAGCTCAAGGGCGGGATCACCCACATCCTGACCCATCGCCGGCTTGAGATTGACGTCTATTCCGGGCCTGCGCCAGGTGGGACCAAAGGGGCATGGCTGAGCGCCGACGAGGCTCGGGAGAGCCTGCCGACGCTGTTCAAGAAGGCGCTGGACCGCGGGCTCAGCTAGGGCGCGCGCGGAAAGCTTGGCGCAGGCTGTCGATGGGCATGAGCTGGCCCTTGCCCTCTTCATAGTGCCAGAAGGTCCAGCCATTGCAGCTCGGCGCGTTCTGGAGCGTGGCGCCGACCTTGTGGATCGAGCCTTCAATGCTTGGTGCACTGATCGAGCCGTCAGCTTTCACGCGAGCGGTGTGCTTCCGCTTCGGGCAGAAAAGCTTCGTACCCGGAGAGAGGAGGCCTGCCTCGACCACCTGACCGAAGCCGACGCGCGGCGCCTTGCGGGGTGCAGGCAGGGGGGCGACCATGTCGGGGTTCTTCGGACGGCTGATCCCTGCGATGCGCTTCGCGGCAGCCGGGATGTAGCTCATGTCCCGCTCAATGCCGATAAAGTGACGGCCGAGCTTCTTGGCGACTGCGCCAGTCGTCCCTGTACCGAAGAACGGGTCGAGAATGACGTCGCCTGGGTCCGTCGTTGCGGTGATGATGCGGTGGAGGAGCGCTTCGGGCTTTTGCGTTGGGTGCAGCTTGGCACCGTCCTGCTTCAGGCGCTCGCCGCCGGTGCAGAGCGGGAAGGTCCAGTCGGAGCGCATCTGCACGTCCTCATTGGCGGCCTTCAGGCTGTGATAGTTGAATTTCGGGCGCGAGGCCTTGCTCTTGCCAGCCCAGATCAGTGTCTCGTGGGCGTTGGTGAAGCGGGTGCCGCGGAAGTTCGGCATCGGATTGCTCTTGACCCAGACGATATCATTCTGGACCCAGAAGCCGAGGTCCTGGATCGCCGTACCGAGGCGGAAGATGTTGTGGTAGGAGCCAATGACCCAGATCGCACCGTCTTTCTTCAGCACACGGCGCGCTTCGGTCAGCCATTCGCGGATAAAGGCGTCATAGGCTTCGAAGCTTGCGAACTGGTCCCACT
Organism: Parvularcula mediterranea; assembly: GCF_013085255.1. Taxonomy (GTDB): domain Bacteria; phylum Pseudomonadota; class Alphaproteobacteria; order Caulobacterales; family Parvularculaceae; genus Parvularcula; species Parvularcula mediterranea. Next base: position 320,744 of record NZ_JABFCX010000002.1, on the reverse strand, counting down.
CGTCATGGACGCCATCGACCTTGGACTGGTCCGGGCGGGTGAGGCCGTCCTTGAGCTGCAGGTTGTAGGGTGGGTCTGCGAAGACGAGATCGACCGAGCCGTCTGGCAGCTTCCTCATTTCCTCGATGCAACAACCATTGAGGATCTGATCCTTGGGAAGTTTTGCCACGCCCGCTCGCTCCTGAAGTCTGCTCAGATGATCTGAGTCCTCAGGGTAAAGGAGGTCTTACCAGAAGGCGGTTTAACCTCCGTGCAAGGAAGGTTAACAGGCTATGTTGCGAAGGAAGCTGCGCCGGTGGTGGGGCGTGACGCCCGCTTCGACGATGGCGTCCCGGTGGGCCTTGGAACCATAGCCTTTGTTCGTGTGCCAACCATAGGCGTCGAAGGTCTGCGCCAGCTCCTTCATCTCCCGGTCGCGCTCGACCTTGGCGACGATGGAGGCGGCGGAGACCGAAGGGCAGCTCGTGTCGGCCTTTACCTCGGTCAGGACGTCGAGGGCCCCGAGGTCTGGAGGACGGTTGCCGTCGACGATGGCGAGAGGGGCATCAATGCCTTCGAGCGGGCCGAGGGCTTCGACGGCGCGGCGCATGGCGAGCTTGGTGGCAGGCTCGATGCCAAGGCTGTCGATCTCGTCCGCGGAGACGCGGCCTATGCCGACTTTCGCTTCGCGCAGGATGATGGGGGCCAGCGCCTCGCGCTTTTTTTCGCTAAGCTTCTTGGAGTCGCGCAGACCCTCGATCTGCGCGTCGCCAAGATAGGCGGCTGCCGCGACCACGGGGCCTGCGAGGGGGCCGCGGCCGACCTCGTCGATGCCGATGACGGGGCGTCCTTGGGAGAGCTTGCGTTCATAGTCGGGGCAGGGATGGTCCATGCGAGGAAGGTCGCCCGCGTCGCGCGCCTCGCCAAGCCCGACTTATCCAAAGAGGTCGCCTTGGGGCGCTTCGGTCGCCGGAACCTTGAAGTGCGCGCAGGACGGCACAGGCATTTCGCAGAAGCCGAGCCGGACCTTCGCCGCGCGGAAGCGCTGGTCGAGCAATTCAGCGTAGGCTCCTTTCGGTCCGCCGCCGCGGGAGCGGCCGACGTCGTAGAGCCTGCCGCCATTGATCTCGCGGATATGGTTCAGGACCCGATCCTTGCGGCCCGGTGCAGCGGCCTCCAACCATTCCTCGAACAGCGGGCCGACTTCCTGAGGCAGGCGGAGGAGGGTGTAGGAGACGAAGGTCGCGCCTGCGTCCCGCGAGGCTTCCATCAGGCGCTCGAGCTCGTGGTCGGAGAGGCCGGGGATCATCGGGCCGTGCACTGTGCCGGTGGGGAGGCCCGCTTCGGCCAGCGCCTGAACGGCCGCGAGGCGCTTCTTCGGAGTGGGCGCGCGCGGCTCCATCGTCCTCGCGAGGGCACCGTCGAGGGTGGTGATGGAGACCAGCGTCCTGACGAGGTCATGCTTCTGCAGCTTCTTAAGGAGATCGAGGTCTCTAAGGATCGTGTCAGATTTCGTCAGAATACTGACGGGGTGCCGAAACTCCAGCAGCACTTCGAGGATTTGGCGCATGATGCCGTAGCGCTTCTCGATCGGCTGGTAGGGGTCGGTGTTCGTGCCGATGGCGATAGGACGGACCTTGTAGCCCTTGGCCGAGAGTTCCTTCCTGAGGAGCTGCGCGGCGCCGGGTTTGACGGTCAGGCGGCTTTCGAAATCGAGGCCGGGTGAGAGGCCCAGATAGGCATGGGTCGGCCTTGCGAAACAGTAGACGCAGCCATGCTCGCAGCCCCTGTAGGGATTGATCGACCTGTCAAAGCCCACGAACGGGCTGTCGTTGAAGGTGACGATCTTCTTTGCGTTCTCCTGGGTGACCTCGGTCCTCAGGGGAGTGGCCTCATCGGGGACCCAACCATCGCTTGTGGTCTCGCGGACCTCCGGTTCGTAGCGTCCGGTCTGGTTCGAGAACGCTCCCCGGCCTTTCTTCTTCGCGGCCGTACCGGGTTCGAAAGAAAGGTGCGCAGCATGGGCCATGCACGAGAACATACACAGAACATGAGAACAGGCAAGGAACGAGTTTTCCCGAACCTCAACCTTTGGTAGAAGTTTGTGCAACCTTGGGGGCCGGTGCCGAAACCGGGCCCAAATCCTTGCGGTTGGGTCTTTCGAGCAGGAGGCGCACCAAAAACGCCGCCGCCAGACCTGCTCCGATGTATGAGAGGCTGGCGGCGAAGAACACTGCGTCCTGACCGCTCACCCCGAACGCTGTAACAGCGACCAGCGCTCCACCGGCATAGAAGCCGACATAGCGGAGGGCATTTGCTGCGAGAGCAAGGTTCGGATAGCCGAGGGGATTGAAGACGCCGATGCTGACCGCCAGGAGCCCTGCGCCCCAGAGGCCGAAGGCAATGGCTTCGAGATAGGCATCGCCTGTCGCGGCAATCGCCGGGTTGTCGGTGAAGAGGCCTGAGAGGCTGCCGCCGAAGCAGAAGAGGATCGCCGCGCCGACCGCTCCCCAGAGACCCGCAAAGGCCCAGATGCTGCCCTCCGCCTGCCTGAGCCGGGCCGTGTTATCGGCGCCGACGTTTTGGCCGATGAACGGCGTCACGCCTGTCTGAAGCGCGAAGAAGGGGATGAGCACCAGAGCTTCAATCCGTGCACCGACGGCGAAGCCTGCCACAGCGTCTGGCCCGGACTCCGCGATGATCCGCGTGACGATGGCCCCTGCGATCGGCGAGGAAAGCTGCGCGAAGAATGCTGGCGCGCCGTAGCGGAGGACCTGCAACGTGCAAGGCAGGAAGGTCTTGAGGGCGGAGGCGCTGACCTCGATCAGGGATTCGCGGAAGAGCCACATGATGGCCATGACCGTGATGACCAGCCGCGCTGTCACCGTCGCGATCGCTGCGCCTGACATGCCGAGGGCGGGAAGGCCGAAGAGCCCGAAGATGATGAAGGGCGAGATCACGGCGTTGATCACGGCGGCCAGCACCATGAGGACGCTCGGGACCTTTGCCTCTCCGGTGGCGCGGATCAGGCCGTTGAGCACGATCGGCGCCACCAGCAGCGGCAGGCCGATGTACCAGATCGTCATGAATTGATTGATGTACTGAAGAAGCTCGCGTGGTGCGCCGAGCGCAAGGAAAACCGTGTCCGAGACCTGCAACATGATCAGCGCGAGTACGATCGCGAAGAGCGTCACGAAGATCAGCGTCGAGCTGATCAGTGACCGCGCCTGACCTTCGCGCCCTGCGCCGATGGCCCGCGAGACCACGGCTGCTCCGCCATTGCCCATGCCGATGGCGATGGCGCTCATCCCGAAGATGACGGGAAAGCAGAAACCGATGGCCGCCAGCTCCTGTCCACCGAGCTGTCCGATATAGAAGGTGTCGGTGACGTTGATCGCGATCACCGAGAAAAGGCCGAGCGTCATCGGCCAGCTGAGGTCGAACAGGACCTTCGGGACCGGAGCTTCAAGGAGGCGGGTGCGCCGCTCTTCGAGTTGGAACGACGTTCGCGCCATGAGGGGCTACATCGGCCCCGTCGACGCAGGAAGCAAGGGCACGGTCACGTGACAGCTCCTTTGCTGCTTATGGACGTCTGGGATCAGCATCAATGAAAACATTAACTTACATCCCGTGAGCCGACATTGCGGTTGACTTAATCACGCCCCCGGCAGAGCTTTCGTCTTTGGCGGTGGCAGAGCCGCTTTCAGATCAGGGTAGGGATATGAAAAACCTCATCGCACTTGCCGCGGCTGGCGTCTCGCTGGTCGGCATTGCATCCGCTCAGGGCTATTTCGGCGCGCACCTCGGTGTCAGCTCCGTCACCGACGCCAACCTCTCCATCGAGGGCGAAGGAATCGGCGAAGTCATCTATGATGACGGCGTGAACTTTGGCCTCCTCGGCGGCTTCCAGTTCTCGAAGTTCTTCGCGGGCGAGCTTGAGATCGTCGGCGCGACCAATGACAGCGAGTTTTTCGTCGGTGACGAGGACTATTCGGTGACCTCGTTCTTCGCGAACGCTGTTGTCTCGACGCCTGTCGACCAGCGCATCATCGTCTGGGGCGGCGCCGGTGCAGGCTTCGCTTCGAACAACATCGAAGACGGCGGCAACGGCTTCGCCACGCAGCTGAAGGTCGGCGCTGACCTCCAGGTTGTCGGCCCGCACTATGTCAGCCTGCAAGCTGGCTGGGTGAACACGGACGGCTTCCGTCAGACCCAGGACGGCACCGAGTTCGAAGTCGGCTACGGCAACGAGTCGATCTCGCTCGGCTACCGCTTCCGCTACTAGTCGGAACGATCTCCCAAAGAAAAAGGCGGGGCTTGAGCCCCGCCTTTTTTGTGTTCGGTGATACCGGGCGCCTAGTCGTCCGAGGAGCCGAAGTTCGCGAAGACCTTGTCGAGGTCAGGCGCGTTGCTCGTTTCCTCTTCGGGTTCGCTCTCGGCCGTGCTTTCGTCAGCAGGCTGAAGGGTTGCGCCTTCGGGAACTGTGCCCTCGGCTTCCATGCGGGCGCGCTCATCGGATGCCTTCTGAACCGCCATGTCGAGGTCGAACTGGGTGCAGAAGCCTTCCGTCACGGGATCGACCGGCTCAAGGTTCGAATAGTCCCAGTGGCTCTTGTCGCGGATTGCCTGGATGGTGGTCTTGGTCGTGCCGAGGAGCTTCGAGATTACGCGATCCGGAACTTCGGGGTGATTCTTGACGATCCACGCAATGGCGGCCGGGCGTTTCTGGCGGCGCGAGGTCGGGATGTAGCGCGCCTGCTTCTTCTTGACGGTCGGGACGGCGACTTTCTTCTTGAGGAGCACCATGCGGTAGTCCTCGTCCTTCTCGGCCTTTTCGATCTCGTCGCGGGTCAGCTGGTCATTGTTGATCGGGTTGATGCCGCGCAGGCCCTGGGCCACGTCACCGTCAGCGATACCCTTCACTTCGAGCGGGTGCAGGCCGCAGAAGTCCGCGATCTGGTCGAAGGTGAGGGCGGTGTTGTCGATCAGCCAGACGGCGGTCGCCTTCGGGTTGAGAAGTGTGTCGGACATGATGACCTCCTGAGTTCGGGTGCGGGCCCTGCCGCGCGAGAATAGATGTCCCCCGGCGCGTCGTCCGGCGGGTGGTCGCTGAATGACAATGGGGAAGAGCCCCTGAACTAGGGCGGAAGGCCCGCGGTTGCAAGCAGGCTTCGCGGACGCCAAACGGCGGCCCATGAAGACCGCTGATTTTGACTTTGACCTGCCTGAAGAGCTGATTGCGCTGAACCCGCCTGAGGAGCGCACGGCTGCGCGCCTGCTGCAGGTGGGTGAGGGGATTTTGGACCGCCGGGTGGCGGAGCTGCCGGAGATTTTGCGCGACGGCGATTTGCTCGTCCTGAACGATACGAAGGTGATCCCCGCCGCGCTGGAAGGTGAGCGCGAGCCTCGTGAGGGCGGAACGCCGGTTCAAGTGGAGGCCAACCTCATCGAGCACCTTGAGCCTGTCGAAGGCTGTGCCCATTGGAAGAGCTTCGCGCGGCCGGGTAAGCGGCTGAAGGTTGGTGACCGGATCAATTTCAGGGGCCTGATGGCCACTGTGTCAGCGCGCGACGGGATCGAGACAGATCTCGTCTTCGACGTGGCCGAGGAGACGTTCGACGCCGCGCTCGATGCTGCGGGGATGCCGCCGCTGCCGCCTTACATCGCGAGGAAGCGGGCGGTGCGTGAGGATGACCGTGAGCGCTACCAGACCATCTTTGCTCGGGAGGCGGGGAGCGTGGCTGCGCCGACGGCAGGCCTTCACTTCACGGATGAACTCTTCGCGCAGCTTGAGGCGAAGGGCGTCGGGCGCACTGCCGTGACGCTGCATGTCGGCGCGGGCACGTTCCTGCCGGTGAGCGCCGAGGACCTTTCGGAGCACAAGATGCACTCCGAGTTCGGTGTGGTGTCTGAAGAGGCAGTCGCCGCCATTGCTGAGACCCGCGCGAAGGGAGGCCGGGTCATCGCCGTTGGGACGACGAGCCTCCGCCTTCTGGAATCAGCCTGGGATGGAGAGCGTGTGGCTCCTTTCAGGGGGCATACGGATATTTTCCTCAAGCCCGGCGATGCTTTCCCCGCTTCGGACCTTCTACTGACGAACTTCCACCTGCCGAAGTCGACGCTCTTCATGCTGGTCTGCGGCTATGCAGGCACCGAGACGATGAAGGCGGCCTATGCCCATGCGGTGCGCGAGGGGTACAGGTTCTTCAGCTATGGCGATGCGTGCCTGCTGGAGCGGAACGCAGGCTAGCGACCGGCCTCGCGGTCCACGGCGTCGCGGACGGCTTTGTAGAAGGCTTCCCGAGCGTCGCGCTCTCCGCCTCTTGCTCCGAGGGCTGATGACCAGCTGCTGTTCGAGGCGATCACGAGGTTTCGCTCAGGGTCGATGAAGATCCCCTGACCGAAGATGCCGCGCGCCTGGAACGCGCCGTCGTCGAGGGTCCACCATTGGTAGCCATAACCTGCGCCGGGGAAGCCGATGTCCGCTTGCTTCGTCGTCGCGAGGCCAAGCCATTCGTCAGGGACGATGCGCTCGCCATCGACCATTGCGCCGTCGAGGATGAACTGTCCGAACCTTGCGAAGTCGCGGGTCGTCGCCTGGATGCAGCAGCCGCTGATCTCCTGTCCGTCGGTGCCGAGGAGCCAGGTTGCGTCCGCTTCCATTCCGTAGACGGACCAGATCTTCTCGGAGAGGTAATCGGCGAGCGACTTGCCCGTGGCTTCGGTAACGAGGATCCCGATCAGGTTCGTCTCACCAGTCGAATAGAGCCACCGCTCACCTGCAGGCGCATCCCTGCCGAGGGTTTTCATGTAGCTGACGATCACCGGCATGTCGGGGTCTTCGGGCGTGTGGAGATTGAACTGCGCCACGTCGGAGTTCGGGTCCTCGTAGTCCTCGTTCCAGTCGACGCCCGAGGTCATGGTCAGGAGCTGCCTGACGCTCACGCCTTCATAGGCACTGCCCTTGAGGTCGGTGATCGAGTCCGTGATCGGAGCATCAAGGCTTTCGATGTACCCATCCTCAATGGCCGCGCCAACAAGGGTCGAGGTCACGGACTTGGCCACCGAGAAGCTCGTCCAGCGTTCGTCAGCCTCGAAGCCAAGGCCATATTTCTCTGTACGGACCTTCCCGTTATGGAGGATGACGACGGAGGCAATCCTGTTGTCCTTGAAATACGTGTCGAGATCGAAGCCAAGGTCCAGCGGCTCGCCATCGGGGAGGGCGCGTGGGTCGCGGCTGCGCTCAATCTTCGAGGTCTTGACGAGCATCGGCAGCTTATCGAGCATCCGGAAGCCGGTATCGCGCTGCTCCTGTTCCCAGAAGAGCACGTTGGTGTCGCTCGGCGGGTTGGAGATCAGGCTGCGCCAGTCCTCGCCGATCGCGATCCACGTCACGCCGAGTACGGCGGCCACTGCGCCAGCTGCGAGCGCAGCTTTCTTCGCCAGGGTTCCCATACGCCCCTCCCAGAGCTTTTTCCTGAGAGCCTAAGAGGCCTCGGCCCCGAAAACCAGCGCGGGGCTTTGGCGCATCCCGAGACAGGGCGAGACAGGCGCGCAGCTTCCTGCTAACCGCCCGCCAAAACGAGACTATGGGAGCCCCGGCCATGCAGGACCTTGCGATGGTGATCCACTTTAAGACCAGGAACCGCGGTGCTGCGCCGGGTGGGCCTGCTGGCGGCTATGCCTGGGTCTATGGCCGGTTCGAGGACTTCGACACCTTCGAGGAAGAGGTTACCCACCACTTCCGTCGCCACTTCCGCTACGACGTCGTCAGCACCGAAGAGCAGCGCAAGATCGACCGCACTCCGGAAGATCCCAAAGCCGCAGCCCTCGTCGCAGAGCTCGACAGCTTCCCGATCCAGTACCGCTCCATGCACCTCTATCCCGAGGGCTAGGCAGGGATGACGCGCAGCGCCCAGATCCAGTTCGCACTCGGCATCCTCGTGATCGGCTTCCTGCTCGTCGTGAACACGAGGCCACCCGAATGGCTGCCGGAGGTGCCAGTCTGGGTGCAGCTCCTCTCATGGATTGCGGCGGTGTTTTTGATGTACTTCAACAGGCCGCGGGGGTCTAAGAAATGACCAGCTGGCAGATGTGCCATGTAGATGGCGGTCTTAGCGGAATAGGCAGATGGCAAAGACGAGAGAGCTCGAGGTAGCTGTAAAGTGCCAAACGACTGCAATCCGGGAGCAGTACGGTTTCCACCTCGAAGTCCGAGGGCATTTAGTATGCCTCCGTTCACAAACGACCTTCATTCAGTTTGTATTGGATCGGGACCCAAGGTTCGTCGAGTGCGATATTGGGTTGGCGGAACAATTCGATCGTCCAGGCCGTCAGTACTCAACGCATCTGCTCCCTAGGTTCTTCAACGCTGACAGCTCATTCGTTGGTTCAGAAGCAAGCCTGGAAGAGCAGGTTGCTCACCACGCCAAAGCTCTAGAGTTGGGCGGCGGAGGCCTGCTCGAAGGCGACCCGTCGTTGTTTGTACGGCTTCATGAATTCTCGCGTGGTTGGAATGCTTCTTACACTAACGAAATGAGTAAGCCCCTCACGCAGCAACTCGAAACGAAGCCTGGGGGTGCAGGGTTTGCACTGTTAGGCTTGGTCCTAGGCTTCGCTGCAGGAGCGGCTGTGGTCCACTTCCTTAGCAATGCTGGCTAGAAACAGACAGACCTGATGACCACCCCTTTCAGCTTTTCCCTCCACCACACCGATGGCCAGGCGCGGACCGGCGAGATCACAACGTCCCGCGGGGTCATCCGTACACCTGCGTTTATGCCTGTCGGCACAGCAGGGACGGTGAAGGCTGTTCAGATGCGGGATGTGGAGGCGACGGGCGCTGATATCATCCTCGGCAACACCTATCACCTGATGCTTCGTCCGACGGCGGAGCGTGTGGCGAAGTTCGGGGGGCTGCATAAGTTCTCGACGTGGAAGGGGCCGATCCTGACCGACTCAGGCGGGTTCCAGGTCATGTCCCTCGCGCAGATGCGCAAGCTGACGGAGAAGGGGGTCGAATTCCGTTCTCACATTGACGGCTCGAAGCACATGCTGACGCCTGAGCGTTCGATCGAGATCCAGTGCCTTCTGGGTGCAGACATCCAGATGCAGCTCGACGAGTGCCCGCCTTTTCCGATCACGGAGGAAGCGTCGCTCGAAAGCCTCGAGCTCTCCCTGCGCTGGGCCCAGCGGTCCAAGGACGCCTTCGCCGACATGGCTGGGCCGCATCAGGCGCTCTACGGCATCGTGCAGGGCTCGGTCTTCGAGGATCAGAGGAAGCGCTCGGCCGAGAGCCTGCAAGAGATCGGCTTTCCCGGCTACTCTGTCGGCGGTCTGGCGGTGGGTGAGGGCAGGGAGCAGATGTTCCGTGTGCTGGACTTCACGACGCCTGTACTTCCCAAGGACAAACCACGCTACCTGATGGGTGTGGGCAAGCCCCTCGACCTCGTCGGCGCGGTCGAGCGCGGCATCGACATGTTCGACTGTGTGCTGCCAACCCGTTCAGGGCGCCATGGGCAAGCCTGGACCTGGGACGGGCCGCTCAATCTCAAGAATGCGAAGTTCGTCGATGACGAGACGCCGCTCGACCCGGACAGCGATTGCCCCGCCAGTCGCGACTACACCAAGGGCTATCTCAACCACCTCTTCCGCGCGGGCGAGTATTTGGGGCCGATGCTTCTGAGCTGGCACAATCTCGACTTCTATCAGCGCCTGATGGCCGCCATGCGCGCTGCCATCGCCGAGGACAGGTTTGCGCAGTTTGCCGCCGAGTTCAGGGCGCGGCACCGCGAGAAGAGCTAGGACCTTCTCCCTGTACTGAACAACGGGCTGGCTCACCTCTCCCGGAGGGAGAGATGAAGTGACGCTGCCTAGAAGACTTGCGCAGAAGCCGGAACATCTCCATCCTTATTGAAAAACGATAAGGACCAAAAATGCTGCGCACCTTCCTCGCCATCATCTCCGGCGTCTTCCTTCTCCAACCCGCGACCGGTGAGGGGCTGGAGCCGCGCGTCGTCCGCGACCTGGCCTATACGACAGGGCCGGAGGCGGACGCGCTTCAGAAGCTGAACCTCGTCCTCCCTCAGTCTGATGAGGCAGTGCCGCTCTTCATCTGGATCGGCGGAGGCGCCTGGTCCTATGTCGACCGGAACCGTGAGATGGACCTCGCCGAGCGGGTTGCGGAGGAGGGGATCGCCGTCGCCTCTGTCGGCCACCGCCTGAGCTCCGCTGTCTGGCAGGACCCGGAGAAGACCGAAGGTGTCCAGCACCCGGCCCACGTCGAAGATATCGCAGCGGCGACCGCGTGGCTGATCGCGAATGCTGAGAAGTACGGCTTCGATCTTGAGCGCGTGGTGATCGGCGGCTTCTCCTCAGGCGCGCACCTCGCTTCGCTGGTGGCGGCCGACCCGCAATACCTCACGGCGCACGATCTGAACCCCGAGGTCTACGCAGGCGTCGTGGCCGTCGGCGGAGCCTACGACATGGCGGACTATCATCGGGTCTTTAGAGAGAGCCCGACGCCTGAGATGGCCGAGCAGCATGTGGAGGCGGTCTTCGGCGCCGATATGGACGGGATCAGGGACGCCTCGCCAGCCTCCTACATCGACCAGTTCGACCGGCCGCTCCTCCTCATGTCTGATGCGCGGACCTACCGCTATACCAAGCTATTCGAGGATGCGCTCGCAGAGGCTGAGAAAAGCCAGCTCGCCATCACCCATGTCAGGCACCTCGACCACGGGCCGCTCTGGCGGGACCTCTCGGATGCCGAGAGCAGCGCCTACCGCGACCAGATCGTCCACTTCATCAAGAACGGTCTCGCGCAGCCAGCCGCGAACCCTTGAAAACCCTCGTCTGCAGAGGTGACAAAACGATCCAGAAAAAGCCGCCCAAAAACGGTTGACGCCTCTGCCGCAGACCCTTAATGCCGCTCGCTCTGGATGGGCCCTTAGCTCAGTTGGTTAGAGCAACTGACTTTTAATCAGTAGGTCCTCGGTTCGAATCCGAGAGGGCTCACCATTCATCTTCAAGCCGTTGAAACGTAAGGCATCGTTGGTCTTTCGAGGCCATACTGTGCCTTTTTCTGTGTCCCTTTCCTTGGAGGGAATGGCTGGTGAAGACGAAAGACCGCTACTTGTTCCGGCGTGCCGACAGCGCGAACTTCGAATATCGCAGGAACGTGCCTACCGATGTGCGTGATGCATTCGGCAAGAGCAGGATCCGCCAGTCCCTGAAGACCTCAGAGAAGCAGGTGGCGAGAGAGCTTCGGGATACCCTCAACCGGCAATTCGAATCGCAATGGTTGAGGATCCGTAGACGGAAAATGTCGCGACCTTTGGGCCAAGGGACGCTGACCACCGAAGAAAGTTCGATCGTAGAGGCCGGGCGTCTGGAGAGAGCGGATGGTCTGCGCGATACAGTTGTTCTCGATACGATTCAGGAGCAGCTTGATGAGGCAGCCTTTGCTTATCTCCGAGCTAATGGCCTTCCTGACACCCCCGAGGAGATCGAAGATGCTCGCTCGTATGTGGAGGCTCGCACTCCGGAAGGTAGGCAGCTCGCGAAGGAACTTCAGCTCTGGCGAGGCGAACTTACCTATCCCATGCTCGGGGAACAGCTGTTTGCCGTTCGGAACCTCTCGGCCAGTACGGAGTCCGAGTACCGGCGGGGCTTGGCTCTCGCAGAAGCTGCCTTGCCGCCTGTGAACCGCGTCTCCCGTCAAGACGTACAAGTCTGGGTCAATTCACTTGCGGCTAGCGGCGAGTTTGCAGCGGCGACACTGAGGAAGATGCTCACGGGCGTCCGCTCGTCAATCCGACAAGCCGGGTTCCATTCCGAGCCGTTCTCTAACATCAGTGTGAGCTCTCCAAAAACAGAGATCGTACGCCAACCGTGGACTGAGGAGGAGCTTGAGCTTCTTCTCAACACCTGTGACAAGGACTGGCTTGCCGCTGCCATTCTGGTTGCAACCTTCACCGGGCCCCGCGCAGGCGCTCTCGTAGACATGTCTTATGACAGCGCATCCGATGTTATTCGTTTCCCGAAACAAAAGCTGGAACGAAGTGAGCGAGTTATTCCGTGCCCCGATGGCCTCCGCGAAACCGTACGTTTCTGGGTTAGTTCACCTCGGACAAAGAGCTCGTTGTCCAACGAGTTTACGAAGCTGAAGCGCCGGAGCGGGTTTGTCGGCACTAGCTACGATCAGGTGAAGGTCTTTCATTCACTGCGCCACCTCGCGTTGTCGAAGCTTATTCAGCTTGGCGTAGACTCCGTGGCGGCGAGGATAATCTCCGGACACAGACAACCGGATGAGATCCTGCAGCGGTACTACACGCACCATACTGCCGAAGATCTCCGGCGATCGATCAACCTCATCAGATTTCCCCGTTTGGATAGGTTCTTGCGGTGAGCTTGGCCTAAGCCAGTGTAGAGCCGTTCCGTTTTTAAGGCGGCTTGCAAGTTGCTTTCGGGAGCGAGTCGGTTGACCCGTTCCGCATGGAACGTCGGAAAAAGCTTCTCGAACTAGCCGAAAACGTACGAGCTAAATGTTGTCGGAAGTCTCGAAAGCGTGGGGTGGCATAGTGGCCATCCGGAGTGCCAGTGCCGTCGAGGATGAGCGACTACGCAGGCTCGCTCGCGCTGGCCTAGACTCTGTCCTCCTACAGCCTACCGCTACTGCGTTGAGGAAGGGCATCATGGACGCGACGGAGCCGGTTCGCAGCTTCTTTAAGCGAACGGCGCTGCATGACTACGAAAAACAAGGTAGAGGAGCGCGAAAGAACGGCGTTCAGTTGAAATGCACGATCGTTGGTCTCGACGAGTCTCATTCGGTCATCGCTTCCCTTTACAAGCCCGAAGCTAAGCCCAACAAGGCTGGTGACCCGAGAATTTGGCTCTACGGCTTGCCAGACCACGCCGGTCCGGACGATCTGCTAGCCCTATTTGTTGTGAAGGGCGATCTGTATACGATCAATATCACCAGAGTAGATGTCTGTGATGCTCTCGATGGGAACCTGAGAGGACCGCTAAGCGAGATCCTGCAACGCCGGAACGAGGCTGAGACACCGGCCAAAATGCTCCTGCACCGGCTTCGTCAGCTCTCTCGCCGAGGGCCCATCGCTTCAGTGATGGCGCAGGCTGCAGACACGGCAGTTGGTCGGGCACTAGAAGATGCCCTTGGTATACCGATGAACTCGTCGCAGGGTCCCGACTTCCAAGGTATAGAACTAAAGGCTTTCCGGAGCTCACATACCCCGTCGAAACAGAACCGCAAGCAACTCTTTGCTAAGGTTCCAGACTGGGATGTCAGTAGGCTGAATAGCATGACGGAGGTTCTAGATCTATTCGGATACTTCCGTGATGGCGCAGATCGGCTGAATTGCACGGTGAGTGCAGCCAACATCAATTCTCAAGGTCTGACCTTTGAAGTTAAAGAGGGTGCTGGCCTGCTCAACGAATGCTCAACCAAAGATCCGATTGGACCATTTGCTACTTGGCGTCTTGAGGGACTTCGAGAGGCGCTTGCGAACAAGCATCACGAAACGTTCTGGATCGCTGCTGACGCGGAGGTTATTGATGGGAGGGAGTACTTCCACTATCGTTCTGTGACGCACACCAAAGGACCACTGCTGGCTCAATTAGATGCTCTGCTGCGCGAGGGAACGATAACCATGGATCACATGATAAAACGTTCGCCTAGCGGGTCTGCAAGAGAGCGAGGCCCTTCGTTCAAGCTCGCCCCTCATGCGCTAGATCGGTTGTTTCCTCCGAGCGAAGAAATCTTCCTGACCTGAATGAGTTATCCAGCCCGCTTCAGCCCGTTGGAATCGGAGCTGGCCTGTGCCGCGCCTTGCAGGGCTTCCCGCATCGCTTTGCCAGCAGCCTCCGCCATCTTTGGAGGTACCGCATTCCCGACTTGCGTGTACTGAGGGACTTCGAAGCGCCTCCGATGGCTCCCAGTCGTTTCTTTGGAGCGGAATTCGAATGAGTCCGGGAACGACTGAAACCGAGCCATCTCCCTTACAGTGAGGGTTCTGGGTTCAGACGGATGAACGTAATCGTCGGGAAGGCTCACTACCGTCGGGCTCGGCTTGTTCCAAGCGAGCGGCCGCTGGCTATGCTTCTTCGTGCCGAGCTCCATGATGAGCTCCACGAGATCGTTAATGCTCGAAGCTATGATCGCGCCGTCGCCTCCCTTGGCTGGGAAAGACGCCCCCGCTAGAGCTGCGCGTAGCTGCTTGCGTTTTCCAGCGTCACTGACCTCAGCCTGCTTGGGGATCCCAATAGTCTTCGGATGAATTTGTTGGTCACGGAAGAACTGATAGATTCGGAACCGGGTGGCGGTCGCATCAGTATGCTTGCGGAGCGTATGGTTCGTCAGGCCACTGCGGCCCGCTGCTTCCGCGATGTGTACAGGCATCCAACTAGAATCCGTCCGCATCTCATGGGCGAAGTCTGGGAGGTTGGAGAGGCGACGATATCCTTTCGGGGAAAGGTCACCGATTGCATCCGCGACGGTGAAGATTTCACTATCGAAATGAGTGGCTAGGGGAGCAACCAACGGACGCTCAGGGAACAGAAGGTTCTCGATAGAATCGTACTCAGAGCGCCACGTATGCTCGGACCCTTCGAAACCGACAGTCGCCGCAATATCGGTCCGAAGAGCCAGAAGCATAACGCGCGGGCGATGCTGTGGCGCACCGAAATGCATGGCGTTGAGGAGGGCCGGTTGGACCTCGTAGCCTTCCCCGCACTCCCCGAGAGCAATCCTCAGATCGTCAAATGGGGACGCCTTGCCTTGCTTGCGGAAGTCCTGAGCCATCCCGGAGACGTTCTCCACCAAGACAGCCTTTGGATTCACCGCCTCCACGAATTCAATGAATTGCCAAGGCAGCTGGTTGCGAACATCGTCCGGGTTGCGTCTTCCAGCCAAAGAGAAGCCTTGGCACGGAGGCCCGCCAGCTACGAGATCGATCTGCTGGTCCCGGAGTTTCTTGAGGACCGCCGGGGACTCTAAAACCGCTTCGAGCTCTTTGATTACGAGGCCTTTGGCCGCTTGCTCCTCTACCGAAGTCTCTTCGGACGCGAAGCGCTCGTATGCGGTCCGGTCAGTAATTCGTTCTATGAAGTTGTGGTAGAAAGTCTCCGCTGCCATGGGAGATTTCTCGACAGCCAGAGCGAGCTCAAAACCCGCTTTCTCCAGCCCGAGGCTCAGCCCACCGCATCCCGCAAAGAGGTCCACATAC
The DNA here is from genome assembly GCF_013085255.1 of Parvularcula mediterranea. Lineage (GTDB taxonomy): Bacteria > Pseudomonadota > Alphaproteobacteria > Caulobacterales > Parvularculaceae > Parvularcula > Parvularcula mediterranea. The sequence goes on along the minus strand of NZ_JABFCX010000002.1, from coordinate 305,523 downwards.
TTAAGGTTGTCGAACATCCGCTCATTCTCCCAGAACATTCCGGCAACATGTTGTAGCTGGAACATTTTGGCAACCTAAAATTGATTCCTATCGGAAGTCCAGGAAATTTTCCCAGGATTTTGTGCACAGTCACCCAAGGGCGCGGGCGATCGCAGCGGCTAGTTCATCCTCCAGTTTCGTTTCGCACTCCCAGATCGTAGCGACTGTCCAACCGGCACCCCGAAGCGCTTCTGCCTTCTCTGCGTCCCGTTGGATGTTCCGGTCCAACTTTGGTCCCCAATAGGAACTATTAGACGTCGGACGATGCCCGTTCACGCACTCCGAATGTTGGTGCCAAAAGCATCCGTGTACGAATATAACGGTCCGGTGCTTCGGAAGGACGATGTCAGGTCGTCCCGGAAGGTCCCTTCGGTGGAGCCTGAAGCGATAGCCAAGCGCGTGCAGCGCCCGACGGACGGCCAGTTCAGGCTTCGTGTCTTTCTGCTTCACGGCCCGCATGATCTTCGAGCGCTTCTCTGGGGTCACAAAGTCGGCCATCGGCGTGAACTACTGTGATTGGCAACGTTGCTAAAGCTAACGTTCCGAAACCAAAGCCTAGTCGGGTGCGGATTGATCCATCGCTCGCCAGCGACCAGAAAAAAACAAGGGTTGATGGAGCTGCAGGCCAGTAACTGCGTGGTTTCGATATTGGCAGGGAGGCTATGCGACTCCTCCAGAAGTTCCCTTCGGAGAACCGATGCTGCCATGAGCTCCCAACCTCCGCCTCGCCTCAAGAGCGAGCAAATGGCCTTTAGGAACCTTTAGGGAGCCCGAAGGGGGCTCAAAATTCATCGGAGGGGCAACCAGCCGTTGAGAGGTTTCGCTTATCTGGATGAATCCTCAGGTCTTTCAGGGGCAATCAATGGCAACCCGAATAGCAACTCGCGATGCAGCCACTCCCTCGGCCCGCTCGCCCGTCGTTACGCTCTCTGACTTTCTACGGGAGGAGTATGATAAGCCAGCGCCGCTACTGTCGCCTTGGCTCCGGAGGGGTGACCTATCGATGGTATACGCCCCAACTGGGGTCGGAAAGACTTGGTTCACGCTCGGCGTTGCATGGGCGGTAGCGACTGGTTCCCCGTTCGCAACGTGGAACGGTCACGGCTATCGAAAACACGCGAAGGGGCACCGGGTCCTAGTCATGGACTTCGAGATGGCCGTTTCGGAACTGCAGGACCGTCTCCAGAAAGTACGGGAGCGATCGGCACGCGACGTAAGCGCCGAAGCCGACAGGCGGGGTCAGAAAAACTTGTCAGTATACGCGGTCACGCGGCTGGCGTCCGGTCAGCACCTCAGCGACCTCAGCAAGCCGCAGGAATGCGAGGAGTTGGTAAGACTGGCGGAGGGTTTCGATCTCGTGATCATCGACAATCTCTCTACGTCAATGAAGCCGGAGGACGAGAACAGGCCGGACTCTTTCTACCACCTGCAAGAGGCGCTGCTGGAGTTGCGGAGGCAGGGGAAGGCCGTGATCCTCGTTCATCATACCAACAAGAGCGGCGACCAGCGAGGTTCGTCAGCGAAGACTACGGTTCTCAACACGGTCCTATCGCTAACTAAGCTCAAGCCAGACCGTGGGATCGGTTGGGGGGTGATGGTGAAGTTTGAGAAGCACCGAAACCTGATTGGCGACGAGAAATCGCCCGTCGAACTGTGGGTTGAGGCGACCGAAGACGGTGAGGAACGTTGGCGGACGGAGGCCACCGATATCGACCTTCACTCCATGGTGGTGCGGTGGCATCGGAAGCAGCTCTGCCGGAACCAAACGGAACTTGCGCAGCTCTTGTCAGCAGTAATTGGCGATGAGGTGACTCAACAGCAGGTCAGCCGGGCCAAGACAGCGGCGATCTCCCGTGGGATGATTGGGCTGAGGGATTGGAACAGGCACCAGCAGGCGGCGAAGAACGATCCGGACGCCACCAACCGTCTGGCCCGTGAGTTAATCAGACTGTCTGGAGGAGAGTGAGTGTCGGGTAGCCTTGACGGGATCTAACCCATTGAAAAGGCATATCTTACGGGTTCTTCTTCGCCACTTACGCGTCTAAGGTCCCTTTAGGGTGCGTAAATTTGGCCTCAGAGCCTCAAGAGGTGAGTGTCTGTCAGGGTTTGCCGCCTCGCATGTGCGGGTAAATCCGAAATGGAAGGCGAGCACCAGCCTAGCAGCAGCAAGCAGCAGGCCCGGCACCTTTACCCGTTTTTTTGAAACGCGGTCCTGCTAACCCCACCCCCTTCTGAAAGGCCCCGGGGGGCAATCGTGAGGTCAGCAAAACAACGACGCTAGGGCGGCGAACGTGCCATTTTCCGTGCCTTTTTCTTCCCAATTGCCCTGCTACCTTCGATGCAGTATGCTTGGAATTTCAACGGCTAACGAGGTCGGGCATATCAACAGTTGGCCCTCCGAGAGGGCTCACCATTCATCTTCTAGGCAGCATAGTGCCGTAATCCCTTGGCTTTCTCGAGCGTACCGCGCCACAAGGCGGGTCACAAACGAGACCGCTATGCCGAAGATGAAGCTCAGGAACAACTATCTGGAGAGGCGCTCAGACACCAGGTTCTGGCAGTTCAAGCGGCGCATCCCCGAGGACCTGCAAGAACGACTAGGGAAGACGTTGGAACGGCAGTCTCTGAAGACCGCCAACGTGGATGAAGCCCGGAAGATGAGAGACACCCTAGTCCGCCAGCAGGATCAGCGCTGGGCATCCCTGAGACGGCAGCAGGCGCTCCTAGGCGAGCGAGCGGCGCTCCCCACCGACGACGCGGCGATCATCGAGAAGGGGAATGAGGAACGTCTTGACCCTGACTATCAGCCCGTTTTCGACGAGATTACGGATGCGCTCGATGCCTTGGTCGGGGCGGAGCTAGAGGCTGACCCAAGACTATCCCAAGAGGAAGCCTTCGACTGGGTTACGGAGAACACCAAGGCCGGAGTCGATCTATACCGAGAGCTGAGATTGTGGCGTGGTGAACTGACCTGGATCGAGATAGGCGAGAACCATCTTAAGGCGCACCCGAAGCCGCCTGGGACGGCACAGGAGTACCGCAGAGCGTATAAGAAGGCCTCTGCTGCCCTCCCGCCTCCAGGAAGTCTCAGCGACGACCCCCAGGCTAAGGTCCGCGTTCAGCGTTGGACCAACGCTCTGGGAACGGACGAGGGACTCGCTGAGGCGACCATCAAGAAAATGGTAGGGGCGCTCCGCATGGCCCTAAAGACACATGGGACAGAGCCGACCTTTCTGACAGGGCTATCAATCCCCACAGTGAAGCAGCGGACTGAACGCCAACCCTGGTCCGATGCCGAAATCAGCCTACTGATGAGCAACTGCGAATATGACTGGCTACGCCGCGCTATCATCATCGCAGCACACACCGGAGCGCGGCAGGAAGCTGTGGCAGAGCTGCAGTATCTCCCTGCGGAGGACTGGATACGGTTTCCCAAAATGAAGAGGGAAACCGAGAACCGTCTCATTGCGTGTCCTGATAGGATACGGGAAACCGTCCGCCAGTGGGTTGCCAATCCACGCACCAAGAGTTCCATCTCCAATCGGTTCACAGAGCTCAAGCAATCCCTGGGTTTCACGGACAACAACGTGAAGGTATTCCACGGATTCCGAAGGACAGCTCTATCGAGGCTGACGAACAAGCACGGCGTTGAACTAATGCATGCCAAGCTGATCGCTGGGCACAAGATAGGTGATGAGATTCTGAGAGCGTATTACTCCGACTACTCGCCTGAGAACCTGCGGGATTATGCCAACCGACTTGAGTACCCGACCTTAGAGGCGTGGTACGACTGAGCGGGGTCACTTAACTCTGGCGAGTATCTGAGGCCCTGAATATCACTAGGAGTCCCTTAGGCCATTCCCCCCGTACCCCCTCGGTTCTCACAAGGTGCTACCCAGGGTGTGCCAGGACATCTTAAACTTCCTCTAGCCTAGATCGACACCTGCTCAGAACCCAGAGAATCCGTAGGCTGACTCTTGACGACTGGACCTGTGTCACTCAGCTTAACGATGACACACTCAGTGTACCAGCGAGGGAGCAAGAGACATGCGCATCGGATACGCCAGGACATCCACGGTTGAGCAGAGGTACGGCCTAGAGGAGCAGCTGGACGCTCTGCAGACTGACGGCTGTGAGAAGGTCTACAGCGAGCAGCTGAGCGGCACCAAGGCTGACGACAGGCCAGAGTTGCAGCGTTGCCTAGATCAGCTCAGGGACGGTGATGAGTTGGTGATAACCAAACTCGACCGCCTAGGCCGGAGCGTACTCGACCTGTGCGGGATCATCGATACCCTGGATGAACGCGGGGTGACCCTGAGAGCCCTGGACGGTTCGGTGAACACTGCCAGCGCAGCGGGACGCCTGACCATCCATCTCTTCGCAGCGGTTGCCGAGTTCGAGAACGCCATCAGGCGGGAGAGGCAGGCCGTGGGGATCGCCCGCGCCAAGGCCGAGGGGAAGTATGACAAGAGGGCGGACGCCAAGAGAGCTAGGCACAGAGCCCAGGTGGTCGCCATGACGGCAGATGGGAAGGGAAGCCAGTCTAGCGCCAACGAGCTGGGCATCTCCCGAAGCACCGTCATGCGGATCAGACGGGAGGAGAAAGCAGCTTAGTGGTCCATCAGGACAGCATCCCTCTAGATCGCCTGAGGATGCCCCAGGACTCGCGAGAGCGAAAAAAGGCTGGATGGGTAGCCGGAAGGCCAAAGACGCACCCTGACTCATCCTCGCGACTCTCAGAGTCATCCCGATGTTTCTACGTCATCCGCATCGCCCGGCTGGCCCCGGGTGAACCCAGGGAAGTCTCTGGGTCTATGCTGAGAGGGTCGACAGTCCAACCCCAGCCCCCTCTCGGGGGTGTCGACGAAGGCCAGAAGATGTCGACGATCAGACTGGCTTACTCCTTGGGTCCTAGATTTGTCCCCACATACCTTGGGTGGAGAGAACTATAGGTATATCTTGTGATTGTCCCGGAGGGGATGAATACAAGGGGTGAGTATGGAGGAGGAGGTGATAACCACAAGTCTTGGAGAGAGGCCCAGTGTTATCCTAAGGAATACACTAGGTCTAACCTAAGGTATTCATCAGGACAGCACTCAGGTGAGGCTCCTAGAGGCGCAAGGTCTGCCCAGGGTTCACTCTGAGAGGTGGTCATCATCAGATACCACCACCCAGGAACAGGCCCAGGGTTAGCCTAGCGTCATCCCTGAGACGGTGGTCATCATCAGACCACCTCCAATCAACCTACCCAGAGACAACCCAAGGTGACGCCCGCGCGCCTATTGGTTCTTGCTAATATATCTCACGGCTGAGAAATGGTCGCTGTGATGTTTTTCTCTTTCCATCCGTGCACCCCATAAGAGCCTATGGACTCACTCCAAGAAGTGCAGCGACTTGCTACCTGAGCGTATTGATATTCAGTGCTGCCCCTAAATCAGTCATAGACCATTCTCCAGCTGCATCACAGCGGGAAGGAAAAGGCGATGCCGACCACTCTCGCTATCATCGGTGAACTTGTAGAGTGCGCCCTAAATGCAGCCAGCGAGAACACGGCGATTGCCTCGACCGGAACCCTCACAGCAATCCCGGTGGCCTTCGAGGCGGCGACGGGGATGGTACATTTAGCCAATCCCCGCGATCGCGAACCTCCTGGTGAGCCAGTCAAAACGCCCGTCCGTTCAAGAACGGTCTAGTCCCGGTTGATCTTCCGCAACAGTGGTCGCTCTCCGGCTTGGTCATCTTCCGATGAGAGAGCAACACCTGAGAGATCGTTCAGCGAAAAGTCCAATCCGGACAGGTTTTGATCAACTTCAATCGTGTCATCAAACCGGGAACTGTTGAATGGGAGTGCGCCGCAGAGCTCTCCCTCGTCACAAATCAGGTTATCACTATCCATATCGGTTCCGTAGATAACTCGATAGCTCCCGGCTCGGAGGCCGCTAATCGATGCGATCGCGCTACCGCCAGAAGCACCCTCCTCAATCCGGTAATCATCCACTGCCGTAACGAACTCTCCTGCCTCGTTCAGCCTCTCGACAACAAAGAAGATCGCTCCTGTGGTTCCAGTCCCCTCGTCAGATGCGTTCGTGAGAGACACGGGAATGTTCAGTGTAGAACCATTCGACTGCTCGAAACCGATGGTACCCTGGAACGTTCCAAGGCCAAGGATTTGTCTGTTGGCTCGAAATGTATAGGTCCCGAATCCGTCAGCATCGGTTTCGCTGTTGACCAATGATATCCACTCGCCCCCACTTGAGGTTCGCAGAGACGGCGACAGAGTGATGCCCTGAATCCGATTGTCGAGACCGCGAATCCGCTCCACGCTGATCGAAACATCTTGAGCCAGAATGCCGAAACTCACTTGGCTAGGAGATGATAGAATGAGATCAGGGAGCTCGGAGGGGTTGCCTCCAGAGAATTCCAGTGCGGCGTTGATCATTTTTGGCAGCGACATGAGACCATAACCGGTTTCGATGTCATAACCCTGAGCGCCTATGTCTTCGGTCAGGCGGCCTGACGCCAGCATGCCCTCAACGTCCGCTTGGGTTAGTGTTGGAGAAATCGCCTTCATCAGTGCTATTCCTCCGGATACGGTGGGAGATGCCATCGACGTGCCGTTCATCAAGGTATAGTCCTGCCTGAAGCCCGCTACACCACTGAGCGTCGCAATTCCCCCAAGAATGCCATCACCGTAGCCATCACCGTTGGCGTCCACGCGAACGTCACCACCCGGCGCAGCAATATCGACCATTGAATTGAACGTGCTGTAGTGAGCACGTGATCGCCTAAAATCCGTGGCAGCAACGCCAATGACGTTGGGAAACGATGCAGGATAGTTGATGACGGCGGCGCTATCGTTGCCAACGCCCGCCACAACGATCACTCCCTCGGCCACAGCAGCGTCTATTGCCGCAGAAACTGACGGATCGGGCTGACGATAACCTAGGGACATGTTTATCACGTCAGCTTTCTTCGGCGGTAGAGCGTTGCTCGCGTTTGGCAGCCTAGCAGCATATCGGATAGCCTGAGCGAGATCGCCAAAGAATTGCTTGCAACGGGGCCCGGAACTAAACCCAATTTTCAGCGCAATAATCTCGGACTGTGGAGCAACGCCTATCATTCCTCCGTCTCCAGACGAAGCCGCTGCGGTGGTTGCCACGTGAGTACCGTGGAAGCCGTGGCATGCTGGATTGTCTCCTGGACGGACGATCTCCTCCGCCTCGGCGTCAAAGCCATCGCCGTCAAACTGCGCAGCTACGAAATCACGTTGATCAATAATCTGAGTACGGAGATCAGAGTGAGCCGTGAAGTATCCACTGTCTATCACAGCTACGACCGGCGTCTTAGCGAACGTCAGCCCGGTTAGCTGAGCCTCAGCAGCTTCCCAGCCAATATCATAGAGGTTCCAGTTGATAGATCTTAACGGCACGGGGTCAGAGTTGAGCGCTTGAAGTGTCGACCCTGCCTCAATAGCAGTAAAGAGGTCACGTCCTTCAAGCCTGTTCAACCGATCCAACAAGGCCAGCAGAAGAAACTCGGGTGACTGGGAGTGATAGGAGCTTGGGAGGCCAATCCCTGCAAACACATTCGATCGGTCCGCAACGAACTCGTCGACATCGTCTTCCACAAGAGAGCGAGCGCCTTGCAAGTCAACGATACGAACATCTGCAGACCGCAAAACACTTGCATCAGAACCGGAGAAATTCGAGTGCTCGAAGGCATCGACAAACGCAATTCCCGCGTCCGTCACTGGTGGTCCGTTCAAGATCACTGCGTTGGGTTGAAGGTTTTGAACAATCCGATCTGTGCCAAGACTAATTGGTCCCGCAATCGAGGAAAGGCTCAGTGTATAGTTAGAGGCCCCCGATCTGGCCTGCACTGCGATGAAGTACTGTCCGTCTGAAGGGACCGACAGAGCTTCGTACGCTCCATCGATAGACATTGAGACGGCCTGAGCAATACCAAGGCTATCATATAGGATCAGATCGATATCGTTGAGGGCTGGGGTAGCCTGATCGAAATCTGCAGCCTCGAGAAAAATCTGCTGACCGGAAAACCCTGTGAACGAGTACACGTCAAATTGATCCGTGGAAAAGAAATTGAATCTCCCTGATCCAGGCGGATCGATCACAGTGACGAACCCCTTGACTATACTGGGATTGCTGATTGTTTGTGCGCTGATAAAATCGTTGTTCAATCGCAGTTCGGAAAACGTATCATTCGTGTCGCCATCCACAGATAGGAACTGGGAGGCAGCTAGGTTGCCTGACAGGGTGAAGGTGGTCTCATCTTCGCCTGTCGGAGCATCCGGTTGATCAGCTCCACCTGCGATACGTTTTTTCGGATCGCTAGGTCCACAGCTGGCTAAAAGGAGACACGTCAAAAGGCTCACTGACGTCTTAATGGCCCAGCTTCGAGAATGCACAATCCGCCCCATATTCACCTACCGCGGCGCTCCAATACCTGGCTTGAGAGTATGCAGGAACGAAGGGGAAAATCTACAACAGTTAACAGGCTTATAATTATGGTAAGTCGAGCAAACACTTAGTGAAGCAGCACTCTCATCACGACAACAGTCTCTCACCGGAGTACTGCGGGAGGCCCTAATTTCACCTTCCATAGTGCACGCGGAGGAGCCATGCCGATTTTGCTAGCAATGTAAGACCGCCATCTTCCTGACCCTGGCCACCTACTCGACCTTGAGCGGACGGGGTACTAATTCCTTTCGCCCAACCGCGACCTCTTCAGTGTACAAACTTCGAAGTCGATCCGGTCTCAATCGAGGGGTACTCGCGCTCATCTGGCATCGGTATTGAAGTCCAGGTTCGCGATGTCGCTGTCAGCGCTGTTCCAGTTCCAGCAGGCGGCCTCTTGTTCGGGTCAGCTCTGTTGGGAGCTGCTGGTTCCGCTCTCCGCTGGCGGGGGAAGTACACGAAGGGTTAGGTTTTCCCCTACGTGATTCCAACCGCTCCGAGCCTCGTATCGATAGCCGAAGCGATGGCTTGCTCGACCAGTGATGTTGACTGCTATCAAGTCGCGCACCTAATCGATTCACTACCTCAGCATACTGATATTTAGAGTTGCCCCCGGCTTATGCCTAAATCATCCTCCGGCTGTCTTCGAACAGCAGGGAGAAGGCAATGCCGACGACAATCACTATTATCAGCGAACCCGTAGAGAGCGCCCTGGGGATAGCTAGGGAGAACCCGACGACTGCCACGGTGGGAACCCTGACAGCCGCCCTGATTGCCTTTGAGGTTACTATGGGGACCGTCAATGCAGCGGAAACGGAGCTGGACAGGTTGATCGCGGGCGTCCCTGCGTAGGTCACAGAGTGGAGACCTGGGGAGCTGCAGGGCTCCTTGGGGCGTCTGGAGAAGCTCTCACCATCCGCTATCCACGCCTTGCGTGCCTCGAGACGTGCTACATAAACCGCTCCGCACTGAGCAGTCGATTTTCGAAACGATATAATAACAATCACTTATGATAAGAAAGATTTGACGGTAGAGCCTCCGAGAGGGCTCACCATTCCCCCAAGTCACTGTTCTGACGTAGCCTTACGAGGCTGCGTCCTTGCGGCATGGTGCTCTCATTGATGGCGCTGCTTCTTTTCACTAGCCTCTGTGGAAAACAGGTTCCGCTTTAAGGGCGGGCAGGAGGGAACAGTGCTGGGAAGAATTGTCGTCGCGCTTATTGCGACGGGGCTTGCGATCGCTTCATCGGCAGCCGCTTTTCAGGCGCCGATCATCGGGCTGCCGGAGCGCCATGCGCGTCATGTGGAGGTGGTTGGCGACGCTCAGTCGGGTTATGCGCTGCATGTCAACGGACACCCTTACACCGTGTACGGCGTTGGGATTGGTCAGCCTTCGGATGAACGCTTCGCTGCACTTGTGAAGGCAGGCGGGAACACGGTCAGGACATGGTCCCAATACGAAGCTGACAAGGTCTTCGAGCTCGCTGAGAAGCACGGCGTCATGGTCGCGCTGGGTCTTGATTTCGGTCAGGAGCTTCACGGCTTCGACTACGACAATGAAGAGGCGGTGGCCCAGCAGTTCGCTCGCACGCGGGAGGCAGTTCTTCGGTATAAGGACCATCCGAACCTCCTCATGTACATTGTCGGCAACGAGTTGAACCTGCTCTTCGATGATGAGGGGGAGGTCGCTCCGGTCAACGCGAAGGCTTACATCGCTCTCAACGACGTTGCTGAGTTCATCCATCAGGTTGACCCTCACCACCCGGTATCGACGGCTTTCGCAGGGTACCTGACGCACCACGTAGACCGGGCGCTGCCTTACCTTCCGAACCTCGATATCCTGTCGGTGCAGCTCTATGGCGATCTTGTGCGGATGCCTGAGTTTCTCGCTGGCGACCGCAGCGGCATCCCGATCATGATCACCGAGTACGGACCAATCGGCCATTGGGAGATGCCCAAGACAGCCTGGGGCCGCGAGATCGAGGAGCCTTCAGCGCTCAAGGCGCGGGGCATGGCTGAGCGGATCGACCGCTTCATCGCGAACGACCAGTCTGGCCGGATTATCGGCAATTTCGCCTTCTACTGGGGCCACAAGCAGGAGCGGACCTCGACCTGGTACAGCATGTTCACGCCAGAGGGTCGGCCCGACGCCCGTGCCGATGAGCTATCGCGGTACTGGACTGGGTCGTACCCGGCGAACCGCGCGCCGATGATCGAGTGGATTACGCTGGCCGGGAAGGGGCCGCTTGAAAGCGTCAAGCTTGCTCCTGGTGCAGAGTATACGGCCGAGATCGACCTGTGGGACCCAGAGAGCGACCCCCTCAGCACCGAATGGATCCTCCGACGTGAGGTCAGCGAGCGCTCCGAGGGCGGAGGACTTGAGGCTGCGCCGCCGGAGGTGCCCCTGACGGTCGTTGGGACAACCGCCCGGACGGTGACGTTCCGTGCGCCGATCGAGAGCGGCGAGTACCGCCTGTTCGCCACCTCATCGGATCCGGGACAGAAAATCGCCACCGCCAACATTCCGCTGATGGTCGAATGAGGCCCGAGGGTGGGTTTTTCGTCTTAGTCTCTGGAAAATAAAGCTAAGTCGAAATTCCCTTTGGGAATCCTTGGCCGGGCCGATGCTTTAAACTTTACGGACACTCGGCAAGGTGCGACCATCGTGCCGGGAGCGGGCGTTTGTGAAGTGTTTGCGGGAGCGAAGAGGAATACTCTGTGCGTTCATGACGAGCGCAGCATCTTCTTTTGTGCTTTCGGCTTTTCTCTCTCAGGCTTCAGCAAGTTTTGGCGCAGGGCCAGTTCTTCAACAATTTCGTGTGCTTGCCCAAGAAGGCAGGACCAGCGAACCGGACCGCCCCAAGCGCGCAGGCTCGCGGGTCGTCCTCGCCGGGGGACCCACCGTCTGTGCTGCCGAAGAAGCACCAAGGCCCGAGCAGATCAGTCTCCACGCTGATTCGTTTCTCAGGCTTGCCGAGAGCTATCGTGGTCCGGCGCAGCGGCTTGGCCTCTTGCCTGGTAGCGCTTGCGGGGAAGAGAGCCACCTGGCCGGTGTGCCAGCGGGCCGGGCTCCCCGGTTTACAGTTGCTGCTCGCTCCGATGCGGTGTCGAAGAGGACGGAGACAGCGCTTCGCCGCCTCGCGCCATTCGCATGGCCCGCCGCGCTTGCCCGGGCAGAGGAGTTGCTTGGCGGGCCCGTCCTCGTGACGCTGACGCCGCCAGCCTGTTCGGGCTGTCCCGAGGGCGCGAAGGTCGAGCCGTTGCCGCGCACCTTCTCCTTGAGTGCTCTGGTCAGCAATGATGCCTCGGTCTTTACCGGCCGCAAGCGTGCCCGGCTGCGCGGGGAGGTCGAGAGCCTGTTTCGGCATGGCGATGCCTTCTCCTCAGGGTTCGTCACTTCGCTGGAGGAGGGTCAGGCCTGGTTCGGCTTCGGCGAGTACAAGACCCCGGTTTTCGGATCGAATTTCAAGGTTGGCTATGACTTCTTCCGTTCACGCATCAGGCCGGGAACGGACTTTCTGAGGGACATCGACTTCATCATCCGGGGACAGACGGACTCGCTTTTCTTGGAGCTGCCGACATTCGAGCGGGGAAGCCTTGAGACGTCCGTGACCGTTGACCTCACCCGGGACGAGTTCAACCTGAAGCGGACGACCACGCCGCCGGTCTATGACGTGAATTGGAGCGTCGGGTCGGAATGGTCGAACGATGTGGATTATGGCAAGAGGATCAGCACGAACCTGACCTTCGGCGGCAGGGTGGGCGTCGACATCTTTGATGCGACGGACCCAATGGACGTGAAGGCGTCGACCAGCCAGCTGGACCCCCGTTTCTGGATGGCCTCCGTGGGCGCCGAGATCGACTGGCACATGGCGGGCAAGTGGCACTTCATGGCGACCGGCTATGCTCAGCAGACGAACAAACCCGTCAGCCAGCAATGCGAATATGGGGGCACGGATATCGGCCGGGGCTATGACCCGCTCGAAGCCTCAGGCGATGACTGCGTCATTGGCCTGATCGAGATATTCCGTGACCAGAAGGACGTGCCGGAATGGTTCCTGGAGGTCGGCCCCTTTCTCGCCGTGGATTACGGCTTCCTGAAGCTGAAACCCGGTGCAGGCGCTGGCCTCCAGGCCGGAGCAGGGTCCGTGGAGCGCAGCTCGGTCTCCGTTGGTGTGCGGGGGACATGGGGCGACAAGCTCGACACGGACCTTCTGGTCGGCTTCCCGATTCAGTCGAGCGGCCTCCCTGAAGGCTTCGCAGACGACACGCGTTTGATCTTCAGTGTAGCGATGGAGTTCTAGGCTGGCCTAGCGGTCAATCTCGACCTTGCGCTGCTCGCGCCGGTCGCGGGTTGCCATGAGGAGCCCGATGGCCGCGAGACCTGCTGCGGTGGTGATGGGTGCCTTGCGGACCTGCCGCGCCACGAGGGCAGAAGAGGCCATGCCGAGCGGGCCTGACGTGGCGACCTCTACGGCGCGTTCGAGGGGGTTCTCGTCATCCTCATCTGGCTCATCAGGCTGCGGAGCTTTCTGGTTCATCTCCCAGATCCGCTGGATCAGCACCGAACACCCCGCAACGAGGATGAGCCCCATCCCCACATAGGCGAGAGCCGCGAGCAGCGACATGGTCTGGTTCAGCCACACGACGGCCGCGGCGATCAGCAGCGCAACGCCGGTCAGGCCGACGGTCCCTGCAAGGATGCCGACCTCGACCCTGACTGCGAGCCTGCGAAGCTTCTTCGGTTTGACCCCTGGAATGCCCAAAACGCGAAGACCCTATTTCTTCGAGAAGAGGTTGCCGAGCATGTAGCCGACGGCGAGCGCGCCGCCGAGGGCGAGCATCGGGTTCTTGCGCGTGGCGACCTCAAGACGGCTCTGCAGGTCGCTCATCTCCTCCATGGCGATGGAGACGGCCTGCTGCAGCTCTTCGACAGCTTCGCCGCTGTCGATTTCGGAGGTTGCTGCCCGAATCCGGGCGCGGATGTCCTCGACGGCTTTGTTCAGCTCTTCGACGCGGCTGTCATTGCTGTTGGCGGACTGGGTGCTGGCCATGGAGCCCTCCTTTTCAAGGAAGGCAACGGGGCCAGAACCGGAAAAGTTCCCTGGCGGCTACAAATGCACCACGAGCCAGGCGAGACCGAAATAGGCGAGGGAGAGCGTCGCCGTGAAGCCTGCGAACATGAGGGCGCGGGGCCGGACCTTGTCGTAGCTCGCATGGCGCGCGACCTCGGAGACTGCGCCGGCGATTTCGGTGGAGAGCTCATGGGTGTTGAAGCTCGACAGGGTGATCCAGTGGCGGCCCTTCTCGCCGTCGATACGCTCGACGGCTTCCTCATAAGCTCGCTCGAAGGATGCGGCAGCCACGGCGTCGGTCACCATGCTCTTGGGCTTGAACTTGTGCCGCCGCGCATAGGCGAGGGCTGGTAGGAGCTGGGGCAGCGCGCCTCGCAAATCGTAGACGATATAGCTGAGGCCGAGGATCAGGACGGTCGCCCTGAGCCCCGAGAGGGTCAGCCATTCAAGCGCGAAGAACAGCGCTGCGATGCCGAGCAGCAGCACCTTCACGGCCATCACGCGGAGGAACTTCACGATCCGCTCGCGCAGGACCGACTTCACCGAACGGTCCAGCTCTTCCTCAGCGAGGCGGATGGCCTCCTCCGTGGCAGCGGACATCTTGCGCTCGATCTGCTTGTCGATCGCCTTGCGGCCGATGAAGGCCCCGCCGACCAGCGTGCCGACGAGCAGGCCCACGCGGATGAGGCTAGCGTTCTTCATCGGGCAAACTCGGAAAAGGGGGCACGCGCATTCATGCGCCGCCCCCTAGCGTCTTCGCGTTTCAAAATCGACAGCCCCTCACGCAGTGGTGGTGGCGTCGGCACCCGAAGTGCCGTGGATGTAGAGGAAGGCCCCGCCCTTGAACTTCTCGATCAAGGTTTTGGCGACCTTGCGCTCCACCGCGGGGCAGCCCCAGCTACGGCCCTGGGTGCCGCGGGCAGGGTTCACGTAGTCGGCGCCGTGGATGACGATGGCCCGCTCGCGGGCCCGGCTGTTGGTCTCGGACAGGCCGTCGAGCTTCAGGCTGAGGCCGTGCTTGCCGTAATAGGTCTCCGCCGTGACGTAGGAGCCCAGCGAGGTCATGCGCGAGCCGACCGTGTTCGAGAAGACCGAAGGACGCCCCTCATGGCTCGGGTCCGAGCCGACACCGTGGGAGACCAGCAGAACTTCAGCCTCGCCGCTCTCGGTATCGAGGATCCAGAAGCGCGGCTGGCTCGAGTGGATCGTGTAATCGATGATGCCGATGTAGCGCTGATTGCCGACGACATCCTGATTCGCGGCGTAGTTTTTCATGGCCTGGTCGAGGACCAGCGGGTTGAGGCCCGCCTGGACGAACCCTGCCTCGATCGTTGTTGTCGCTGCTGAAGAGGCGGCTGCCGGAACGGCGAAAGCGGCTGCGGTGGCGAGAGCCAGCGATGCGGCGAAGCGCTTGAAAATCATGGATGTCCCTTCGTTGAAAAGGCGCTGCCAAGCCCTGCAACAGGCGGCGCGCCCCGTCCTTCCCACACTCAACATATGGGGTCTGAAGGGGCTCACGAAAGGGTGTAGAGGGAACCTGAAAGGATCTTCAGGCTCCCGGATAAAGCCCTAAAAACGCTTGCGGATTTCGAGTTCGAAGACCCTGCCGAGAGGATCGATCAGGTCCCGCTGGTAGCGCAGCGGGGTCTCGCCGTCGGGGTTTTCAACGTCGATCCGGCTATCGAAGATGTTGTCGACGCCGACACTGATCCGCGTGTTCCTGAGCCAAGGCGCCCGCTGCATGATCGCGGCGGAGTAGCCGAGGTCATAGCCCATGCGCACATCGGCGATTAGGGTCTGGGAAAAGCTGAGGTCGGACCCGCCCGTGAGGCTGCCATCGACTTCACTGCCGCTCTGCCAGTTGACCCGGCTGAAGACGCCAAGGCCTTTGTTCCAGCGCCTGAGCGATGCCGTGAGCTGGTGCGCCGCGGTGCCCCCGTTCTGGCCGATGGCTGAGCCGTTCAGGAGATCGAGTGTCGGAAGGCCTGCTGCGATGACGAGTTCGTCTTCGAGGACCCAGGTGTGGGTGAGCGTAATGCCCATCCGTCCCGGTCTGCCCGAGCGGGTCGGCTGACGATTGGGTTGGCGACGACCACCCTCGGCGTTTGCACCTTGGGGAGGTCCGCGGCGCTGGCCTTGCGCCTGCCCGCCTTGAGGAGGTCCGGAGGGGCGTCCGCTTGCTGCAGGGGGTTGGCCAGAAGGTCTTCCGCTCCCTGCCGGTGGTCCGCCCTGAGGACGCTCGCCCTGCGGACGACCTGATGCTGCTGCGGCAGGAGGGCCGCCGGGTCTGCTGCCGGGCCGTGCGCCGGACGGTGGGCCGCCTGGGCGTCCACCGGGCCTGCCGCCTCTACGGCCAAGGCGCTTGGACCAGTTGATGCTGGAGCGGAGCTGGCGTTGGGTGCCTTCCTCGAAATTCACCGGACGCCGATCAATGCTCAGGAGCGTCCCGTCCGTATCCCGCACGAAGCGGTCAGCGAAGGCGGCCTCGACCTCTGCCGTCAGGGCAGGGAAGCCGCGAGCTTCATCGTCGATTCTGCTTTCGGTATAGTCGATGTTGAAGGTGACGTCCTTCTCTTCCCAAGGCTTGATCTGCACACCGATCTTGGACACCTCGCGTGCGTCCGCGAGGAGGTTCGGGTTGCCGCCTGAGATGCTTTCCACAAGGACGGTCTCGCCTGTCACGAAGTCGAAGACCCGGACGTTGGGCGTGACGAGTTCGGGGTTGCCCAGCTGCTGGATTCCCGGCGCACCTTCCTCAACCGTGTAGGAGACGAGGAAGCGCAGCTTGTCATTCGGGCGCCAGTTGAAGCCTGCGCCCCATGTAAGGAGCGAGCCGAAGTCCGACAGCTCACGGAAATTGAGGTTGCCATTGACCGACAGGGTGCCGATCCCGCCATCGACACGGTCGGTGACGGGTGCATCGACGTTAATCTGGGTGCTGAAGGTCTGGCGGTCGAGGTCAGTGACCGTGACCTCGCCTTCCTGACGCGCTTCGGTCTCGATGGCGCGGGAGAAGACACCGGCCTGCGCCGAAACGCGGACGTCGCCCGCTGGCAGCTCGAACGGTCGCCAGTTGACGACACCCTCGGCGCTGGCTGTCTCGCTGCGGTTCTCAGTGATCCGCTCGACGCGCGCGATGTCACCGCTGAGCAGGGCAAAGGGGTCTGCGCCCGCATCCACCGCAGCCTGAAGCGCCACGAGGTCGAAGCCGAGGTCGGTCGTCGCTTCCTGATCGGAGACTTCGTAGTTCGCGGTCAGCGTCCAGTTGACGGGCGAGAGCTTGCTGACCACCGAAAGGCCACCGGTGAAGACCTCGTTCGTCGTCTCCTGGAAGAGCTGCCCGTCCTCGCCTTGCTGGGCGTAAAGGGTCACACCGTCCGCAAACGGAACGAACGAGTTGCTGGCTGGTAAGTCGAGAGCCGCACTGCCGAGGCCCTGCTTGCTGATCGTCTCGCCAGCTTCGAACTCACCGCTGATCGTCAGGATGCTGTCGAAGAGGAAGAGGCCCGACCGGCTGAAGCCCGCCGCAATTTCCTCCGTCTCAGGGCGGAGCGCACGGAAGGCCTGTGCATCCTCCGGCGTGGTTACGCCGGGGAGCAGACTGGCGAAGCTTGCACCTTGGAGAGCTGCCACAGTGACAGACGGATCAGCGCCAATCAGTGCACCGATGGGATCGCCGAAGCTTGCCGCGCCTAGGTTCCCGGGGTTCGCGAAGGGCAGAAGCGGCTGCTCCGAAGTAAAGTCGCGCTCTTTTTCCAGAAGCTCAGACTGCCGCTCATAACGCAAGTCCACGGAGAACCGGCGGTTGCCGTCCACCTTCAGCCGCTGGAGGCTGGCCTCGGTCGAACTCGATCCGCCCTGGTCAGGGGTCTCAAGCTCGCTCTCGACGGCGCGGACGACAACATTGTCCTTGAGGATGAAGTTGATGACCCGCCGGTCGGCGCTGAAGCCATAGGCGAGAGCGGCTTCTTCGGGGAGGACCTCGACGCGAGCGAGGGCTTCTGGCGGATAGCGGCCGATTTCGCGGAAGCCGGAAATGCGCCTGCCATTGAGAAGGACGACAGGGCCACCGCCGGAATTGCGCCGTGTACGGCCTGACGTGGTTTCAGGCGCGAGTTCTTCGAGAAGCTCTGCGATCGACGAGACGCCGTAGGCTGCGATCTCTTCCTCGCCGAGCACAAGTTCAGGTTCGACAGTTGAGAGGGTGACGCCGCGGCGGCGAACGGCGTCGACAACGATGACGTCCGAGTCCTGTTCACCGGAAGGCTCAACCCGCTGGTCGTCCTGCGGGTCCTGCCCGGCCGTTTCTGCGGCTGCGGGCGAAAGGGCGAGAAGGCTCGCGCTGAGGAGCAGCGCCTTCAGCGCCCATCTGGTGTCAGTCATGCGTGTCGCCGCTTCCCCGTAGGATCGCTAAAGAGTTAGCTGATCCGCCGGGAATAGCGACGACCCTATTGTCGCAAACTGTCTTGCGACCCCTTACGCCTTGCGGCGACGGCGCAGGCCGAGACCTGCGAGGCCTGCTGCGAAGAGCGGCAGGGCGCCCGGGATCGGAACACTGGCAAGCTCGAAGTCATAGAGAGCGACGCGCTTCTGGTTGTCGGGCTCCATGTCCAGCTCGAGGATGTAGCTACCGGCGAGCAGCGTGCCGTAGGTGCCGACGGGATCGCTCGTGTCCACGGTGATCGTGGTGATCAGGTTCGTGTCGGTGTTCGTGAACTTGAAGTCGATCTGGTGAGGCGACGGGCCGTTCGTGTCGGTGATACCCGAGGTGCCGAGCGGTGCAGCGATGAGGCTGAAGTCAAACGCCTGGGTGGCCGTAAAGTTGTAGGTGTCTTCCGAGCCGACGATGCGGCCAAAGACCTGAATGACGTCGCCAGCGCTCAGATCGTCGCCGATCATGAAGTCGATGTCGAAGCCGTTCGGGTTCGCAGGAACGTCAGAGATCTTGATCGATCCCGGCTCCTGGGCGCGGGTGCCCTCGGTGTAGGAAATGGTGGCAGCATGGGAAACGCCCATGGCGAGCGCACCAACGGTTGCAGCAGCGAGAAGTGCTTTCATGAGAGTTCTCCTAAAACTTTAGGGAATAATCTCATCTTTAGTGTGATAGAATCAAACAGGAAGTCGAAAAGCCTTAATATTGAGGCTTTTCGACGTCTTAGCTTGAGCTGGGCTAGGCGATGGTGCCGAGACCGCCACCGAGCGCGATCGTTTGTCCGGTGACGTAGTTGGATGCGCCAGAGCCGAGATAGAGCGCCATGGCATAGAGGTCTTCGGACTGGCCGAGGCGCTTGAGGGGCACCATGGCGGCGATGGTGTCCTCGCCAGCCATCTGGATCGTGCCGGCCATCATCTTCGTGGCGAAGGGGCCAGGGGCGATGGCGTTCACCGTGATGTTCCGTCCTGCGAGCTGCAGCGCGAGGTGCTCGGTCAGGTGGATGAGCGCCGATTTTGATGCGCCGTAGGAATAGGTCTCCATCTGGCCTGCGCGCATGCCTTCGACCGAGGCGACGTTGATCACCTTGGCCGGGCTGTTGGGCTCAGCGGCCGCCTTCAGGAAAGGCAGCATCTGCTGGGTGAGGAAGAACGGACCCTTGAGGTTCACGTTCATGATCTTGTCCCAGCCGTCCTCGGGGAAGTCTTCCAGGGTCGAGCCCCAGGTCGCGCCGGCATTGTTGATCAGGATGTCGACCTTGTCAGTCTTCGAGCCGACGAACTCAGCGAGGGCCTTCGCGCCTTCGATGGTGCCGAGGTCAGCGGCGAAGCCTGACGCATCGCCATGCTTGGCGAGTTCTTCGACGGCCGCTTCGACGGCGACGTCCTTGCGCGAGGAGATGATGACCTTCGCGCCGTTGGCGACGAGAGCGCGGGCCATATCGAGGCCGATGCCGCGGGTGCCGCCGGTGATGACGGCGGTCTTGCCCTTCACGGAGAAGAGTTCTGCTGGATTGGTCATGGGAGACCTCCCTTTCGTTTTGTCATCCGTGTGCACGCACCGGGCGCTAGGCGAAAGGGGGCGGAGGGGTCATAGTCAGTTCCATGCTGAGAGCCATGACCGCCGCCGCCATCATTCTAACGGCCTGCGCGCCGACTGCCGTGGAGGAGGACGAAGTGCCCAATGACCTGCCGGGGCCGACCGGAGAGCAGCCTTGCGGGGCTGAAGGCTACCAGGGCTTCGTCGGCAAGCCGCTGGCCGCGGTGACCTATCCCTCGGACATGAAGGTGCGCATCGTCGAGCCGGGCATGATCATGACGATGGAATACATCGCCACCCGGATGAATATCAAAGTCGACGAAGACGGAATGATCACCCGCGTCTACTGCGGCTGACGCACTTCCCATCCGTCGGGGATCAGGGGCTCGCCCGCTGCCTGCTTGGCGGCGATCTCCTGAGCCGCCGCGTTGAGGCGCAGCTGACGCTCTGGCGTCGTCGGGTGGCTGACAAGGAGCCATGAGTTCCTCGGCGAGATATTCGAGAAGAGCTGGAAGACATCGGCCAGCCCTCCCGTCTCTCCACCCGCTCGGACGTGCATGTAGAGGCCCGCATAGTCAGCCTCCCGTTCGAAATCTGCGGACTTCACAGCGCCGGCGGCAGCACGGGAGGTGAGGGTGGTGAAGGGCGGAACCTCCGCACCCATCGCTTTTGCGACAGGCTCGGTCAGCAGGTCGAGACCCTGCGCTGCGAGATAGAGGGGCGGCCCCCAGAACGCGGCTCCGGTGACGAAGCTGTTCCGCACCACCTTGCGCGGATGCTTGCCCGCCCAATGAGCAAGCTCATGGGCGATGATGAAGGCAATGACCTCGTCATCCTCCACGGCGCGCAATAGGCCAGCGTACATGGTCAGTGTACCGAAGCTGGCGGTGGCGTTGATCGAGCCTGAAGGGGAGCTGACGACCCGTACATCGCAGGTACTGACAGGCTCAGGGCTGACGGTGAAGGCTTCGCCATCGCGTTCGAAGGTGAGGGAAGTGGGCTTGTCCTCATCCGCGTCATCGCCTTCCTTCTGTGGGCGGAGGTAGGCGGCGAGGAGGCGGCCCGCCCCGTCGCCGCTCGCGAACTCACTGTCGCCGACCTTGGTCAGCACGTCTCCCGGCATGATTCCCGCGCCAGCGGCGGGGCTGCCAGGAGCAACGCTCAGCACCCTGACATCATCGCCCCAGCCTAGCTCTTCGAGATGGTCACGCTTCAGGCCCTTGGCGAGGCCATGCACCGTGTCCTTGTCGCCCAGCCTCAGGCCCATCCTGTTCGTGACCCGCGGGCAAAGCGGCTCGTTCTCAAGAAGCACCGGCCAAGCAAGGCGCAGGACCCGCTCCTCCCGCGCCAGCGCATCGGCCAGCGCTTCGTTCTGGATCGCCCGGCGACGCTCATCGACCTCCGCCCTGCCAAGCTGCGGCAGGTCAGCGCGAGGCGTCGCGCATGCAGCGAGAAGGAGGAGGGCGGGGAGCAGGAGACTTCTGGCCATGGGCAGAGCCTAAGCTGATTTGCCTTTCCGGATCACGCTTTCGGTAAAGATCAAATGCTCAAGGAGGCGAAAGGCTTTGCGCAACACAACTTAAAGTAGCATCTTCGCATGACCGACATCCCTATTCACCCCGAAGAAAACGAACGTCTCGACGTTCTCCTTTCCACCCATGCCCTCGGCGAAGAGCTCTGGCCCGAGCTTGATGAGCTGACGGCTTTTGCTTCGGACAGCTACGGCACGCCTATCGCTGCGGTGTCGCTGGTCGATCAGGACCGGCAGTTCTTCAAGTCGCAGGTGGGTCTCGATGTTCGCCAGACCGATCGGAAGTCAGCCTTCTGCGCCCACACGATCTGTGAGAAGGACCCCTTCGTGGTGCTCAATGCCGAGGAGGACCAGCGCTTCGCCAAGAACCCGCTGGTCACTGGCGCACCGGACATCCGCTTCTACGCTGGCGCTCCGATCACCATCAACAACATGCCCATTGGCTCCATCTGCGTCATCGCAAGAGAGCCGCGCGAGGCCTTCTCCGCCGAGGAGCGGAAGGAGCTGAAGCAGCTCGCGGAACGGGCTGCTGAGATCATCCAGTCGAAGATGCCGGATGCCGCCTGAGGCGCAGGGGCCTCAAGGCCTCTGGACTTCGCAGGCGCACTTTTGCATGAGGGGCCGCACGATCCCGCGGAGCCTTCGATGATCAACCTTCTCAAGCGTATCTTCAGCTGGTGGCACCAGTCGACCATCGGCACGGGGTTCACCCTGTGGAAGGCCAAGGCGCGCCTGATCGGTGAAGATGCGCAAGGCAACCGCTATTACGAAGAGGGCGGCGATGAAGGCACCTTCCCGGAAGGCGGACGTCGCCGCTGGGTTGTCTACCACGGCGTCGCCGAAGGCAGCCGTGTGCCGCCCGAATGGCACGGCTGGCTGCACCACACTTGGGAAGAGCCGCCGACGGTCGATCCCGTACCTGTCAAAAAATTCGAGAAGCCGCATCTTCCGAACATGACCGGAACCCCGCTCGCTTACAGGCCTAAAGGCTCGATCGCGGTCGCTGGCCAGCCTGGCGAAGGCGCGAAAAAGGATTACGAAGCCTGGTCGCCCGACGCGCTCTGATGCGCTAGGGTTATCGAAACGACGGAGTCGCTCGACCATGCTTTCCAGTCTCATCGTCCTCGCCGCAGCGGCACAGCTCCAGGCTTCCGAGCCTGAAAACGTGCTCGGCTGGACCGTGGAGCCGCCAGAGGCGATCCCCGGCGAAGAGACCGAGCTCGACCGTCTCTCCCGCTCGCCCTCGGGCAGCGGCTTCGCAGCGACGATTTATGGCTCCCGCGGCGACGATGCCCGCGAGCCGATTTCCGTCACGGTGCGCGCGCTCGACAAGATCACGGCACGCTTCTCCGACATTGTCCTGCCGATCGGTGAGGTCGCCGAGTTCGGCACGCTGAAGCTTCTCGCCCGGACCTGCTCGGCTACGCCGCCGGAAGAATTCCCCGAGACGACCGTCTTCCTCGAAGTCTATGCAGGTGACCGCGACGTTGCTGGCCAGCGCGCCCGTCAGGCCGAGGCCGACGCCGCCGCAGAAGAGCTGCCGCCGATCATGACCGCTGAGGACATGGCCGCCGCGGAAGGCGAAGAGGAACAGGACGGCGCTTCGATCCAGGCCGCGATCGACGAAGCGCTCTTCGGCGAGGCTCTCTTCAAGGGTTGGATGTTCGGCTCGTCGCCGTCGCTCAACGCTCTCGAGCACCCGACCTATGATGTCTGGGTGATCTCGTGCAGTATGGAAGAGCCTGAGATCTGATCAGGCAGGGCCTTGAGGTCCGCCTGCGCAGACAGCGCGTTCTCCAGCATGCTTTGATAGGCAAAGTCCGAAACCTCCACTGCGCCAAGACTGGCGAGGTGGTCGGTCAGGAACTGCGCATCGAGAAGGCGGTAGCCGGCCATCCGCAAGCGCCCGACCAGGTGGCAGAGCGCGACCTTGCTCGCGTCCCGGCGCAGGCTGAACATGCTCTCTCCGAAGAAC
This sequence comes from Parvularcula mediterranea, assembly GCF_013085255.1. GTDB lineage: Bacteria > Pseudomonadota > Alphaproteobacteria > Caulobacterales > Parvularculaceae > Parvularcula > Parvularcula mediterranea. Next base: position 282,459 of record NZ_JABFCX010000002.1, on the reverse strand, counting down.
GCTGCCTGGATCGAGACGCCATAGAGCCCGCCGACGAGCTGGCCCTCAGCCCAGCACTCCACCGAATGCGCCCGGCCCATGCGGTGAAGCTCTGAATAGACCCGGACAATGTCGTCATTGATCCAGCTATCTTCCCGTCCGGCCTCGTCGGAGGCGCAGAAATGCATGACCTCCGAAAATGCCGCATCAACCGTGACTTCGAAGCGGTCCTGCCGAACAACCTTCCGCAGGGACTTGGAGACGTGGAAGTTCTCCAGCGGGAAGATGCCCCGCATCTGGGGCCTGACCCAGAACAGCTCATCGGTATCCTTACCTTCAGCCATCGGGAAGTACCCGGCGCGGTAAGCCTCCATCAATACCTGTGGGGACAGCTTCATGGCATTGCCCGTGGCGCGAAGGGGCGTAAGTGCCGCAAAACAGGGCAACCGAGGAGCATCGTCATGTCGGTCACCATCACCTCAAGCTTTGAATGTGGCAACATTCGTGTCGTCAGCGCGCATGATCCTCAGGACATACGCCTCGAAATCGAGAGCGACGGGAAGGCCGATTTCTTCCAGTGGTTCTTCTACCGCGTGGAAGCCCCCGAAGGATCCCGCCGCATGGTGATCGAGAACGCTGCGCGGGCCTCTTATGAAGGCGGTTGGCAGGACTACAACACCTGCGCGTCCTATGACCTCGAAAACTGGTTCCGGGTGCCGAGCCGTTATGAGAATGGCAAGCTCGAGATCGAGCACGAGGCGAAGGGACCCGTCTGCTACTACGCCTATTTTGCTCCCTACACGGCGCACCGTGCGATGGAGATGACGGCGCGCTTCGGCGCCATGGACGGTGTTGAATGGATGCCGCTCGGCAAGTCTCTCGATGGGCGTCCGGTGGATGCGCTGCGTTTCGGCTCGGTAGCCGAAGCCAAGAAGACGATCTGGGTGATCGCGCGCCAGCACCCCGGCGAAAGCATGGGCAGTTGGTATGCTGAGGGCTTCTGCGAGGCCCTGACCGATCCGAACAACAATATGGCCCAGCAGCTCCTGCGCGAGGCAACGGTCTATGTCGTTCCGATCATGAACCCCGACGGCGTGGCCCGCGGGCACCTGCGCACCAATGCTGCAGGTACGGACCTCAACCGTGCGTGGGCGGAACCATCTGCCGAGGCGAGCCCGGAAGTGCTCGCGGTACGGAACAAGATGGACGAGCTAGGCTGTGACCTCTTCCTCGATGCGCATGGTGATGAAGCCATCGCGAACAATTTCATCGCCGGTTCCGAAGGCATCCCGAAATGGTCGCCGCGTCTGGCGGAGCTGCTCTCGACCTTCAAGAACCAGCTGATCCAGGCGACCCCTGATTTTCAGGACAAGGAAGGCTACCCGATCGACCCGGCTGGCAAGGCGAACCTCAGGATCGCCAACAACCAGGTCGGTGAGCGCTTCGAATGCCTCTCCATGACGCTGGAGATGCCCTTCAAGGACGCCCGCACGAACGCCATGCCGGAGGAGGGCTGGAGCCCCCGCCGCTGCAAGCAACTCGCGGTGCACTCCATCGAAGTGATGGCACGGCTGGCCGAGCGGTTGCGGTAGGCGGAGCGCTTCGCGCGTTTTTTTCGAGATGGATCCTGGATCAAGTCCAGGATGACGGGTGGTGAGGTGGTTTCTCCATTATCGTCATCCTGGACTTGATCCAGGATCCATCAAGGGCCCGAAGAGAAAGCGTCAGCTTTCCCCGCTTCCCCCAATCCCCTTCAACCACTCCAGAACCTCAGCACGCAGAGCGCTCATATCTGCTTCGGTCCGCTCATCCACCAGCATGGAAGAGCCGTGGATGCCGTTCTCCGGGATGATGTACCGTGCACCGAGGGCTTCGAGCTGTTCGCGTTGCTCGGCAGCGGTCGGGCGGGCGATCTCTGACGGAGGATTGAGAGCCAGCATCGGCGCTTTCACCTCTGCCGCCCGTTCAATCGCGAGGCAGGAGCGCATGGCCCCGCCTGAAGCTGGTGAGAAGGCGATGACGCCTTCGGTCACGTCAGGCCGCTCGGCAGCAGCGTGGAAGACCAGCGCGCCCGTGTACGAACTACCCCAGAGGATAAAGCCGCGATCGCCGAACCCGTTCCGCTCCGCCTCATCCACGGCTGCGAGGAGGTCGGGGAGGGCGTCGCAAAAACCTGAGGGCACGCCGTCGGGCAAGGTCTTCACGGTCAGGTTCTCGCCGCCATAAAGCTCGCCGCCTGCGCGGCTGTCCCAGGTGATGACGTCGAACCCTTCGGACGCCAGCCACTCGGCGATCTCCGAATACTCGCCATCGGCGTTCGAGCCGCCCTGATGGAAGAGGAGCAGCGTCGGATGCTCGCCGGTGTTCCTGAAGCGCTGCCAGATATTGCCGTGCACCGTCACGCCGTCGGAGGTCACAGCAGTCAGCGTCGGCCGAGACATAGGCGGAGCAACCGCCATCTCCGGCGCCGCTGCTGTGGCCATCGGGCCGTTGCCATAGGGCATCCCCACCGGGTCACAGGCGGTGAGCGCCAGCGCGAGAGAAAGACCGACCAAAACGCGCATGAAAAAAGCTCCCCTGCATCGCTGCGGGGGAGCTTGTCGTTAGTTCCATCGCCGGTCCAGACCGGCTGGCAGGACGTTACCAGATGGCAACGCGCTCATCTTCCGGAAGGTAGAGGTCATCGTCTTCGGTGACTTCGAAGGCGTCGTACCAGGCGTCCATGTTGCGGACGATGCCGTTCACGCGGAACATGCCCGGCGAGTGCGGCCCGGTGGAGATCTGCCGCTTGAGGGCTTCCTCGCGGTAGAGGCCTTTCCAGACCTGCGCCCATGCCATGAAGAAGCGCTGGTCACCGGTGAAGCCGTCGATGACGGGGACGTCCTGACCTTCGGTCGCCAGCTTGTAGGCCGCGTAGGCCATGGCCATGCCGCCAAGGTCGCCAATGTTCTCGCCCATCGTCAGGTTCGGGATCAGCGGGTAGCCTTCGACAGGCTCATAGGTCGCATACTGAGCACCAAGGGCGTCAGCCTTCTCCTGGAAGCGGGCCTTGTCCTCTTCGGTCCACCAGTCACGCAGCGCGCCGGTGCCGTCGGACTTGCGGCCCTGGTCATCGAAGCCGTGGCCGATCTCGTGGCCGATGACGGCGCCGATGCCGCCATAGTTGACCGCAAGGTCAGCATTCGGATCGAAGAACGGAGCCTGCAGGATAGCCGCCGGGAAGACGATCTCGTTGCGGGTCGAGGAGTAGTAGGCATTGACCGTTTGCGGGGTCATGAACCACTCATCCTTATCAATCGGCTGACCGAGCTGGGAGAAGCTGTCTTCGTGGTTGAAGATCCGGTTCTCGCGGATGTTCGCAACGGGCGAGTCCGCAGACACTTCGAGAGCGGAGTAATCCGTCCACTTGTCCGGGTAGCCGATCTTCGGGGTGAAGGCTTCGAGCTTGGCTTGCGCTTCGGCCTTGGTTTCTTCACCCATCCAGTCGAGCTCATCGAGACGCTGGCTGAAGGCAACGCGGAGGTTGGCGACGAGCTCTTCCATCTGCGCCTTGCTTTCAGGCGGGAAGTAGCGCTCGACATAGACCTCACCAACGGCCTCACCGAGGGCACCGCCAACGGCCGAGACGCCGCGCTTCCAGCGGGGGCGCTGCTCGGGAACACCCGAAAGCTCCGTGCTGAAGAAGGCGAAGACTGCGTCGTCGATTTCTTTCGGCAGCACGCTCGCATAGCTACGCACGGCCGAGGCGACCATGTAGTTCTGGAGGGTCTCGACAGGGGTGTTCGCGAACACTTCCGCTGCGCCTTCGATAGCGCTCGGTGTGCTGACGACGAAGTAGTCCTGATCGGCGATGCCGAGGTCAGACATCATCATCTGCCACGGAAAGCCGCTAGCCATTTCTTCGAGCTCGGCGAGGGTGTACTTGTTGTAGGTCTTGTCGCGGTCACGACGCTCTGCGCGGGTCCAGTGGATCTCTGCGATGGCCATCTCGAACGCGAAGACGTCGGCTGCGGCTTGTTCGGCGTTTTCGGTGCCGGCGGCAGAGAGGATCGTGACGAGATACTCTTTATACGCATCAGCCTTGTCGGCGAACTTCTCGTCGAGATAGTATTCGCGGTCAGGCATGCTGAGGCCCGACTGTCCGATGTAGACGGAATACCGGTCAGGCTGCTTCGCATCGATCGAAACACCAACGCCGAACGGGGTGCGCGTGCCGAGGTCCGGCTTGACCATCAGGAGCGCGACGTCCTCGTGGCTCTCAGCCGAGCGGTAGAGGCCAAGCTCGTCCTGGATCGGAGCAAGGCCAGCAGCTTCGATGGCGTCGGTGTCCATGAAGGCGGCGTAGTAGTCGCCGATCTTCTGCTCGACCGAGCCTGCAGGGGCGTCGGTCTCAGCGGCTTCCTCGATGATCTTGCGGATACGCTCTTCGGAGCGCTCGAAGAGGGCCGTGAAGCTCGAATAGCTCGAACGCTCAGCAGGGATCTCGAACGTATCGAGCCACTTGCCGTTGACGTATTCGAAGAAATCGTCGCCCGGGTCGACTTCGGGCTTCATGTCGGCGGTTTCGATGCCGAAGGTGCCGAGTTCTGGGGTGTTCGAGGCCTCTGCTTTCTCCATGTCAGGCTTCGAGCTGGCCGAATCGCCAGCCTGCTCTGCACAGGCCGCGAGGGTCAGCGCGAGAGCGCCGCCAAGGGCGGTCTTGAGGAGAAGAGAAGGTTTGGGCTTCGTCGGGATCATCAACTGGTCCACTTTCTTGTAAGCGATGCGCGGGGTTTTGATAAAAAGACCCCTGAGAAACAACACCCCTTATCGTAAAACAGAAATGAAAGGTCGGAGAGTCGCGCCCTGCGCTTCACCCTCGCGCCTGCTCGCGAGCGCGCTAAGTGGTCCCCAAACAGTTCCAAGGGAGACCGAAAATGGCCAACGCCCCGACCTATGACATGAAGGGCAAGACCTGCTTCATGTCCGGTGCCACCTCCGGCATCAACGAACAGATCGCCCGCCGCTTTGCCGAAGCTGGCGCCAAGGTTTTCGTCGTCAGCCGCTCGATCGAGAAGGTCGAGGCGACCGTCGCCATGCTCAAGGAAGCGGGCGCTGAAGACGCCGCTGGCCAGTCCGTCGATGCGAGGAGCTACCCTGACGTCGAAGCCGCCGTGCAGGCCTGCGCTGAAAAGTTCGGCAAGATCGACATGTGCCTTGCGGGGCAGGCGGGGAACTTCCCCGCAGGCGCGGCCCAGATGTCGGCCAATGCTTTCAAGTCGGTGGTCGATATCGACCTTCTTGGCACCTTCAACGTCTTCCGCGCGGCCGTGCACGAGGCGAACCGTCCCGGCGCGAGCTTCATCGCGATCACCGCGCCCCAGGCGACCCAGCCCTGGCTCTTCCAGTCCCACGTCTGCGCCGCGAAGGCTGGCGTGAACATGCTGGTCAAATGCCTCGCGATGGAATGGGGCGTCTCGGGCGTCCGTGTGAATGCGATCAGCCCTGGCCCCATCGACGGCACCGAAGGGATGGACCGCCTCGCGCCGAATGAGGAGATGCGGGAGAAGTACCGCCAGGCCCTCGCGCTAAAGGAATTCGGCAACCGCGACGACATCGCTGACGCCGCTCTGTGGCTGACCTCGCAAGGCGCCGACTATGTCACCGGCACGATCCTCGAGGTCGAAGGCGGCACCACCCTCGGCGACGCTACCCTGTCGATGAAGCTGTGAGGGGAGCGGGCAGGGGCCGCGTCCTCGTCACGGGCGCAGGGACCGGCATCGGCAGGGCCTGCGCACTCTACCTAGCTGAGGAAGGCTTCCACATCCTCGCTTCGGGGCGAAGGGCGGAGCCGCTCGAGAAACTGGCAGCTGAAAAGCCAGGGCAGGTCACGCCGGTGCAGTTCGATGTCACGGACCCTGAAAGCATCGAAGCGGTCGTGCCGGGGCTAAGCCCCATTGATCATGTCGTGAACAATGCCGGGATTGCCGTGATGGGCGCGATCGAGGCCGTGCCGCTCGATGAATGGCGCCGCCAGTTCGAGACCAACGTCTTTGGTGTCGCGAATGTCTGCCGCGCCGTTCTCCCCCAGATGCGCCAGCGCGGGGCAGGCAGGATCGTCAACATCGGCTCGGTCACGGGCAGGCTCGTTCCGCCGTTTCAGGGGGTCTACGGATCATCGAAGCACGCGCTCGAAGGCCTGACCGATGCGCTCCGGCGAGAGGTTGCACCCTTCGGCATCGGTGTGAGCCTCATCCGCTCCGGCTTCGTCAACACGAGCTTCGGCGATCAGGAGCAGGAGCAGCTGAAAAAACACCGCATGGATGCCTATGGCGAGCACCATGACACATACTCCAAATGGCACCACGAGCAGGGCCACAAGGTTGCCCCTGAACCGGTGGTCGTCGCGCAGGCTGTCGAACGGGCACTGACTGATGCGAACCCGCGGACGCGCTATTCCTGCCCGCCCAAGGCAACCCGGCTCATCCTTCTCAGGGCCTTGCTCCCTGCACGGATCGTTGACGGGATGATCGAGAGGACCATCCGCTCTTGACGGATCGTTCAACCTGAGCTGCCAGAAGCCTGCGAGCCTGAAGGACCTCCGAAGTGATCATCTCCCACCCGCACCGCTTCGTGTTCCTGCACATCCCGAAATGCGCGGGCACATCCGTCAGGCAGCAGCTTCAACCATTCGATACGAGCGATGGCCGCTTCTCCGGCCCGCTCGACCATGAAAAGCTCGGTGCGATCTACGGCACCCATTTGCCTCTCTCGATCCTCGAGAAGCATTTCCCCGAGACCTTCGAGGAGGTGCGCGCGTTCCGCGCCTTCGCCGTCATGCGCGATCCTGAGGGCCGGTTCCGCTCGGCCCTCGCGCAGAGGCTCCGGGAGCTTCACTCGGTGGAGCTGGCTCACGCCGAGGACGATCTGGTCGAGGACGAGATCGGCAAGGTGATCGAAGAGCTCTCCAAAGGTGAGGAGCTACCGCCCAAGGGCTTCATCCACTTCCTGCCCCAGCACCGCTGGATCGAGCATGAGGATGAGCGCTTCGCCGATGATCTCTTCTGGATGAGCGACGTCGCAGGGATGCTTTCGGCGATCAGCAATCATACCGGTGAGCGGCTCGGTGAGGCCCTGCGCGCCAATGAAAGCGCAGAATACCGGTTCCCCGGCCTGATCAGGACCACCCGCCGCGCCAGCACGGCATTGCGGGAGAGGCTGCCCGTGGGCGCATACCGCTCCATCGTGAAGATGGCCAAGCCGCTCCTGACCAAGGACAAGGGCGGGACTCCGAAGCCCCTGCCAGGCGGGGAGACGCTGAGCGGCTTCCTACGGGACTACTACGCTCGCGATTTCGAGCTGGCGGGGGAAGTCACCTCGCGCGAAGCAGCGAGCTAGCCCGCTTCTGTGAAGGTGCGATCAGCTCCGCTCGGCCCTCACTCTACCATCACGTGCACGTCTGCACTGGCGAGACGGCTTGAGGCGGAGCCCGTTTGCCTTTAGCGGCACTCTGTCAGCATTCAACGAGAGCGTTTATCCCGTGACGATACCTGTTCTGATGCCCGCCCTGTCTCCCACCATGGAAGAGGGCACCCTCGCGAAATGGCTCAAGAAGGAGGGTGACACCGTCTCCTCCGGTGATGTCATTGCCGAGATCGAGACCGACAAGGCGACGATGGAAGTCGAAGCCGTCGATGAAGGCGTGATGGGCAAGATCGTCGTGGCCGAGGGCACGGAGAACGTGAAGGTCAACGCGACCATCGCAGTGCTGCTCGAAGATGGCGAAAGCGCTTCGGATATCTCCGACAGCGACGTGAGCGGCGGCGGCGCTGCCAACGGCGCGGCTGAGCCTCAATCGGCTGCCGAGACCGGCCCGGAGCCCGAGGCGACCGAGCGCAAGGCTCCGGCCTTCTCCATCGCGGCTGAGCCTGAAGTTCCCGAAGGCACCACCTTCACCGAGACCACCGTGCGCGACGCTCTCCGCGATGCGATGGCCGAGGAGATGCGCCGGGACCAGGACGTCTTCGTGATGGGCGAGGAAGTCGCTGAGTATCAGGGCGCCTACAAGGTGACCCGCGAGCTCCTCCAGGAGTTCGGTCCCCAGCGCGTGGTCGACACCCCGATCACCGAGTATGGCTTCGCTGGCCTCGGCGTCGGTGCCGCGTTCGAAGGCTTGAAGCCGATCATCGAGTTCATGACCTTCAACTTCGCGATGCAGGCGATCGACCACATCATCAACTCTGCCGCGAAGACCCGCTACATGTCCGGCGGCCAGATGGGCTGCCCGATCGTCTTCCGCGGCCCGAACGCCGCCGCCTCGCGCGTGGCTGCCCAGCACTCCCAGGACTACGCCCCGTGGTACGGCCACGTGCCGGGCCTCCTCGTCGTCGCGCCTTACTCAGCAGCCGACGCGAAGGGCCTCCTCAAGGCGGCGATCCGCAACCCGAACCCGGTCGTCTTCCTCGAGCACGAGATGCTCTACGGCGATAAGTTCGATGTTCCGGACCTTGATGATTTCGTCCTGCCGATCGGCAAGGCCAAGGTCGTCCGTCAGGGTTCGGACGTGACCATCGTCTCCTACGCCCAAGGCATGAAGCGCGCCCTTGAAGCTGCCGCCATCCTCGAGCAGGAGGGCATCGACCCTGAAGTCGTGGACCTCCGCACCATCCGTCCGATGGACCGCGCCACGGTCATCGAGAGCGTCAAGAAAACCAACCGCCTCGTCACCGTCGAGGAAGCCTGGGGCCCGATGGGCGTCGGCGCAGAGGTTGGCTGGTCGGTCACTGAAGCAGCCTTCGACTATCTCGACGCGCCGCCCGCACGGGTCTGCCAGGAAGACGTTCCGCTCCCCTACGCCGCCAACCTAGAGAAGCTCAGCCTTCCCGATGCCGAGCGCGTCGTGGCTGCGGTCAAGAAAGTCCTCTACGTTTAAGGCTTTGCGGCGAGGGGTGCATTTTGCCCCTCGCATGCTTTATCGAAAATCATTACATAGGGGAAAGCGTCGCAACACGTTAGGGGCTTTCCATCCATGTTTGATTTCCTGTTCAATCCCTCAGGCCGCATCAGCCGTAAGGGATACGCGCTGGGCTTCGTGCCGGCCTACCTGATCCTCGTCATTCTGCCTTCATTGCTGCTGCCGCAGCAGGGCCTCATCCAGGTCTATACGACGGTGATCGGGCTCTTCTTCTTCTGGCCGGCGCTGATCGCCGTGCCGTTCAAGCGGTTCCACGATCTCAACCTGACCGGCTGGTGGCATTTCGGCATCGCCGTTCTCGTGGGCATTCTCAGCGGCTATGGCACGCTGCCGATCATCGTCGAGGCGATGAACGACCCCGACGGCATCGCGGCGATGAGCGAGGGTAAAGCAGGCTGGGAAGCGACTGCGGCCATGTTCGGCCAGCTGAGCGAGAAGCCTGACCGCCTCTTCGCAGCCATTGCCGCCACCGCGATTCCCTATATCGAAATGATTATCCTGATGCTGCTCCCCGGACAGCGCCAGGAGAACCGTTTTGGTCAGGATCCGTTGGTAAGCGGTATGGGTTTCGCCGACTGACTTCAAAGGAGACAGCATGTTGGGGCGCTTGGTTTTTCTGATGCTTGCCGCCCCGCTTGCTGCTTGCGGGACCACGCCGGCGACTGTCTCGCTTGAGGGACAGTTCACCCCGGCGGCGCCTCCGCCCGCGGAAGTGCGGGTCATGCTCGACCCTCATTACGGCCACACGAATTGCGAGATCGAGGACAAGCTCACCCTGGAAGGCACGGACAGGGCCGACCCCTATGTCAGCCTAGCGCCAGACGAGAGCGGCAGCTTCCGCCTCCGTCCCATCGCGGTCGCCTATAAGCGAAAGGGCATGAAGGGCGGCGCGCCGCTGCCGACCTTCTTCCTGGGCTTCTTCAACGAGCAGGACACGATCTACGCCGTGGGTCACCAGCACTCGGCTTTCCACTACCGCACCTTCGACGCGGCGACGAAAGAGCCCGTCCCCCGCGCCGATGCGTGCTGGCGCGTTGTGCAGGGAGACTACGACCAGCCCGAGAAGCGCAGCCAGCGTCTGGTGCTCTTCCTCGCCCCCAACTTCGACAGTCCCAAGACGTGTCTTCCCGAGGGCGTCTTCACCCCTGGGGGAGTTGTGCACCGCCCGCATTTCGAGGAATGATCGAAGCGGGCAGAGCAGGGGCATCACATGCGGGGCATCGTCATTGATCCAAGAGGCAGGATCCGGAGGAGCCGTTTCCTCTGGGACCTCATCATGCCGAATATCGGCGCTCTGATCGCCATCGGCTTCCTTCGCTCTACCGAAGCGCCCATCGCCGACGCAGCGATTGGCGGCATCCTCGTCCTCCTCCTCTGGGCAGGTAACTTCGCAGCACCCATCGCGAGGCTGCACGACCTCGGTGTGCCCGCAGCGGTGCACTTCGCTGCGCTGGTCGCGATCTTCCTGTTCGGGACGATCGGCCCGGTTGGCAGCTTTGAGGAGCTCTCCATGCGCGTCACGGACTGGCTCGCTGTCCTGACTGGCGAGGACAGCCAGGTCCCCGCCGTCGGGGGCGACAGTCAGCGCATTGCGGGCATCATCGCCCTGGTGCAGGTGCTGGTCCTCAGCCTCGTGCCCGGGAAATCCGGGCCGAATCGCTTCGGACCTGATCCCAAGGACAAGACGTGACGCCCGACGCCATCCTGCGCTTTCTCACCTCCACCCAAGGCCGCATCAACCGCAAGCAGCTCGCGCTCGGCATGCTCCTGCCGCTGATGGTGGCCGTGTGGATCACAGACGCGCTCAACAGCTGGGTCCTGACGGCGCTGGTCTGGATTTTCTTCGCCTGGCCGCTGTTCGTGGCGACGCCGTGGAAGAGGCTGCATGATCAGGGGCGCTCAGGGCGGTGGAACCTGATCTTTCTGGTCTTCTATGCCCTTGGTTTTGTTTTCCTTCTCGGAGAGTATGTGCCTGCCGAAGGGGGCTGGGCCGCGCTCTTTGACGGGCAGGAGCCGAGCACGGTCGATGACGACCTGACCGCAAATGGACTCGGTGGGTTCTCGACGATCCTGATCTTTTTACCGATCCACCTGTTCTGGCTGTACCTCCTCCCTAGTCAGCGCGGGGCAAATCGTTATGGTCCGCCGCCGAGTGCCCAGGAGTAAGCGATGCCGATTCCCGTTCTGATGCCCGCCCTCAGCCCGACGATGGAGGAGGGGACCCTCGCCACGTGGCTTAAGAAGGAAGGCGACACAGTCTCCTCCGGTGATGTCATTGCGGAGATCGAGACCGACAAGGCGACGATGGAAGTCGAAGCGATCGACGAGGGCATCCTCGGCAAGATCCTGATCGAGGCGGGCACCGAAGGCGTGAAGGTCAATGCGCCGATCGCCGTCATCCTCGAAGACGGCGAGAGCGCCGACGACATCGACGAAGCTTCCCTTTCGGGCGGTGGCCAGGCCAAGCCCGAAGGCAAGCCGACCACCGACAACAAAGCCGAAGCTGGCGCTGACACGGCCATGGCCGCTGCCGCTGCTGGTACTGCATCCGTCGCGCCCGCCACAGGCGGCGGTGACGCCGGCGACCGCATCAAGGCTTCGCCCGTCGCCAAGCGTTTGGCCAAGAACGAAGGCCTCGACCTCTCCGCCGTCAACGGCACAGGCCCCCACGGACGGATCGTCAAACGCGACGTCGAGAAGGCACTGAAGGAAGGCGTCTCCGCGCCCGCGGCGGCTTCAGCGCCTGCAGCAGCGCCTGCGGCTATGCCAGCCGCTGGCATCGACGAGCGCCTCTATCCGGCGGACAGCTACGAGGCGATCAAGAACGATGGCATGCGCAAGACCATCGCCAAGCGCCTGCACCAGAGCTTCAACCAGGAAGTCCCGCACTTCCCGCTCAACGTCGACATCGAGCTGACCGAGCTTCTGGCCCTCCGTGCCAAGATCAATGCCGGTTCGCCGCCCAAGGGCGAGGACGGTTTCTACAAGCTCTCGGTCAACGACTTCATCATCAAGGCGTCCGCCGCTGCCCTCATGGCCGTGCCAGAAGCCAATGCGACCTACACAGACGAAGCAATCCTACGCCACAAGCACGCTGACATCGGCGTGGCCGTCTCCATTGACGGTGGCCTGATCACGCCGATCGTCTGGAAGGCCGAGCAGAAAGGCCTCAAGCAGATCTCCGCTGAGATCAAAGACATGGCCAAGCGCGCCCGTGACAAGAAGCTGAAGCCTGAAGAGTATCAGGGCGGCACCTTCTCTGTCTCGAACCTCGGAATGTTCGGTATCAAGAGCTTTGCCTCCATCGTGAACCAGCCCCACGGCGCGATCATGTCGGTCGGCGCTGGCGAAGAGCGGGTCGTGGTCAGGAATGGCGAGATGGTCATCCGCAACATCATGACCGTGACGCTCACCTGCGACCACCGCGTGGTCGACGGCGCAGCAGGCGCGGCGTTCCTCCAGAAGTTCAAGCTCTTCTGCGAAGACCCCGCAGTGATGTTGCTCTAGGCGCAGTCCATGCTCCATCTCCTCTGCGGTAAGATCGCTTCAGGCAAGTCGACCCTTGCCAAGCGCTTGGCCGGGGAGGAGGGCGCCATCCTTTTGTCCGAGGACGAACTGATGGCGCAGCTCTACCCGGGTGAGATCCTGACACCGAAGGATTTTCGGGAGCGGACAGCGCGGCTCGAAGCTGCCATCGCACCCATCGTTACGCAGCTTCTGGCGAACTCACTGCCTGTGGTGCTCGACTTCCACGCGAACACCCGTGAGCGCCGTCAGTGGATGGCGGGGCTGGCTGAGCAGGCAGGCGTCCGGGCTCGCCTGCATTGGCTCGACGTGTCCGATGAGACCTGCAAGGCGCGGCTGCGCGAGCGGAACGCAAGCGGTGAGCATCCGTTCGAAACGAGCGAAGAGATGTTCGATCAGTTCACGGCACACTTCACCCCGCCGCTCGAAGGTGAGGGTTTTGACGTGCAGCAGTACGGTGAGGGCTAGGCCTCGAGGTGCGCACCCGGACGGCGCTTCTTCGCCACCATACCGAGATAGCGGATCCGCTGGCTGGCCGTGCGCTTGAAAAGGAACGGGAAGACCGCGTGGACGAGGCAGCAGAAGCCTGTCCCGATCATCAGCCAGCCGATCTTGTTCGCCTGCTTGGCGTGACCGACATAGGATTCGCCAACGCTCTCGGGATGCTCCCGGAAAGCGCGCTCGATTTTCGCTGTTTCACCCATCGACATGAGCGGAGCTTATCACAGCGCGAGCAAAACTGCGAGACGATTCGCCTCACTCGGGAGCGATAGGCGCCGGTTTGGCCCTCCGGGACTTCGCGAAGAACGAGGCCGCCACCCGCGCCTTGTCCGAAGCGGTCCAGCCGCGCTCCTCCAACTGGAGGACCCCGTCGCGCTCGGCATAGCCGAGGAAATAGCCGGTGGGGTGTGCCTTATGGCCGTCTTCGGTGAACTGGTAGATCTCCGAGCCCTCGCCGATGATGCACTGGGTCACCCGCGGCCGGGCCATGCGGCAGGCGCTGTCAGGCCGTCCGACGACCTTCGACTTGAGCTCGAGGAGCCCCGGTGCGGAAACCTCGATCCCGAGTTCCGACACGTCGGGTTTCGGCACGGCGGCCATGGCGAGAATGGCGATTGCGGTGATCATGGCGGTCCTCCCTCGTGGCTTACTTATGCGTCGAAGAGTGACCTAGAGCGATCAGCCTTCGGAGCGACGCTCGAGCTGCAAGTTCTTTTCTGCTGACTTGATGAGGAGCTCGAAGAGGAAGATGCGGGTCCACAGGTATGCGAATAAAAACCCGATAACACTGCTGAAGAGGATGACCATCAGCATGTAAGGACCAAGGCGCTCTCCTGCGCCGTTCAGGGCCTCGCTGCCTACTGTTGAACTCATTCCAAGCCCTCCGAACTCGATGTGCAGCGCGTGCGGCTGCTCTTGCCCCATCGATTCAAGAGAAGCGCCGAGGCTACGCGAGAGGCCTCCGAGACTTGTGGCGATCGGCCTGAGCTGAACGAGGGAGGCGCCGATAATGATCTTGGTCAGCCAGTCAGAAATCTGTTCGAGGTTGGTGTTGCTGGCGATGGCTTCCCGGCGGACCTGCAAACGCCGCCTTTCGTCCCTGAGTTCTTTGACTTGGTCGTCACTGAGTTTCGAAGCGCCTTCCTGCGCCAGCTGACGCGTTTCGTCGCCCTGCTGAGAATTCGGAAAAGGGGCGGACGACGGCGTCTGTTCCAGCTGCCCTGCCGTTTGACCGGTGACGGTTCTTGGAATTCCAAAGAGAAAGCCAAGTAACCCTCCGATGAAAAGAAACGCTCCGAAGGTCATCAGGATGAGCGCCATCCCCGAGAGGCCGAAGTTAACCCAAGCAATTCCCATGGCGAGGATTAGCACGAGGCCGATGATCACGCTGAGTGAAACAACCCAATCACTGTTGAGGACGCCTCGACGCGTGAAAACCTGTTTGATCCAGGTACGTAGAGTGTCGCGGACACGCTGGCGTTCTGTCGGCTGACCGGTATCAGACATAGAAAAGTGCTCCCTTTCCAATGAAAAGGGAGCACTGCTTCAATGTCTACTGAAGAGAGCAGTTAGCCAGCCTTCAGCTCAAGCCGCGTCCGGTGGAGGATCGGCTCGGTGTAGCCCGAGGGCTGGTTCGCGCCTTCGAAGATCAGCTCGGCCCCGGCCTTGAAGGCGAGGGAGCCGTCAAAGTCCGGTGCCATCGGACGGTAGGTGGGATCGCCCGCATTTTGCTCGTCCACCTTCACGGCCATGCGGCGGAGGGTATCTTCGACCTGATCGCGGGTGACGATGCCGTGGGCCAGCCAGTTGGCGGCGTGCTGGGAGCTGATCCGGCAGGTCGCGCGGTCCTCCATCAGGCCGACATCGTAATAGTCCGGCACCTTGGAACAGCCGACGCCTTGGTCCACCCAGCGCACGACATAGCCGAGGATGCCTTGGCAATTGTTGTCGAGCTCTTCCTGGATATCCGCAGCGGACCAGCTCGAAGGATCGCCCAGCGGCGGGGTCAGGATGTCCGAAAGCGGTGCACGCGGACGATCCATGATGGTGTCCTGCACCTTGTCCACGTCCACGGCATGGTAGTGCATCGCGTGGAGCGTCGCGCCGGTGGGCGAGGGGACCCAAGCGCAGTCGGCGCCCGCCTTGGGGTGGCCGATCTTCTGCTGGATCATGTCCGCCATCAGGTCAGGCATGGCCCACATGCCCTTGCCGATCTGGGCCCGGCCTTGGAAGCCTGAAGCCAGACCATTGTCGACGTTCCATGCTTCGTAGGCTGACATAAAGGGCGCGGCCTTGATCTCGCCTTTTCGCTTGAACGGGCCAGCCTTCATCGAGGTGTGGATCTCGTCGCCGGTGCGGTCGAGGAAGCCGGTGTTGATGAAGATCACCCGGTCCTTGGCGGCGCGGATGCACTCCTTGAGGTTCACCGTCGTGCGGCGCTCCTCGTCCATGATACCGATCTTAAGCGTCTTGGCCGGGAGGCCCATTTCCTTCTCGGCGTCCTCGAAGAGCTCCACTGCGAAGGCCACTTCTTCGGGACCGTGCATCTTGGGCTTCACGACGTAAGTCGAGCCGTGGATGGAGTTTTTCTTTCCGCCCACGTCATATTTCGCAATGAGGGCCGTGACACAGGCATCAAGCTGGCCTTCGAAGATCTCGTCACCGTTGGGCAGGAGAACGCCAGGGTTGCGCATCAGGTGGCCAACATTGCGGACCAGCATCAGGACGCGGCCTTTCAGCGTCAGCTTTGAGCCATCGGCCGCCGTGTACGTCCTGTCATCCGAGAGACCGCGCTGAACGGTCTTGCCGCCCTTCTGGAAGCTCGTGGTCAGGTCGCCTTTGATGAGGCCGAGATAGTTGCCGTAGACTTCCGTCTTGTCCTCGCCATCGACAGCAGCGACGGAGTCTTCGCAGTCCATGATCGAGGTGACGGCGCTCTCGAGCAGGATGTCCGCCATGCCCGCCCGGTCGTCCTTGCCGACAGGGTGGCCGCGGTCGATCTGGAGCTCCGCGTGGAGGCCATTGTTCCGTAGAAGGATAGCTTCGGGCGAAGCTGCATCGCCGCGATAGCCCCGGAACTGGTCAGCTGCCGCAAGGCCGGACGTCTTACCGTCCGCCATCGTCGCCACAACCGCGCCGTCCTTCACCGCATAGCTGGTGACGTCATGGTGACGGCCATCGGCGAGGGCGAAGTGCTCATCGAGGAACGCCTTGGCGAATTCGATGACCTTGCCGCCGCGCACGGGGTTGTAGGCGCCGCATTTCTCCGCGCCGCCATCCTCAGGAATCGCGTCGGTGCCGTAGAGGGCATCGTAGAGCGAGCCCCAGCGGGCGTTGGCTGCGTTCAGGGCGTAGCGCGCGTTCTTGACCGGCACGACGAGCTGCGGGCCTGAGATCTCCGCCACTTCGGGGTCAACGCCTGCGGTTTCGATGGTGAAGTCGCCGCCTTCGGGCACGAGATAGCCGATCTCGCGGAGGAAAGCTTCCTGCGCTTCGGGGCCTTGCGGGCCGTTCTTCTCGTACCAGGCGTCGATCTGGCCTTGCAGGTCGGCGCGCTTGGCGAGAAGCTTCTCGTTGGTTTCCGTGTGCTTGTCAGTGATCCGGCGGACCGCGCCCCAGAACTCCTCGGCCGTCATCCCGGCGCCAGCAGCGGCGCCCTCAATGAAGTCGGCGAGAGGCTTGGAAATGGTCAGCCCGGCCATGGTGATGGTGTCGGACATGAGCGTACCTCGTCTGTTTGAGAGCGAGCTAGCCCGCTCCGCCGCTCAAGGCAAAGTTTGGGTGCGGTGCGGTAAACAGCTTCAGCGCTTGGCGAAGCTCTCCAGCGCAGCTTTCGCGATCTGGTCGCCCCATTCCTGCACGAAATGGCCGCCTTCCTCGATGATGAGGGGAGGCGGGCAACCTTTGATCTCGCCCTGAAGGCGCAGCATGGCCTTCTTGCCGAGGACAGGGTCAGCAGCACCGATCGCCATGAAGCTCTCGCCCTGCCAGTCGTTCCAGAACCTCAGCGCGCGGCGGCCGATTTCATAGCCTTCTTGGCTGTCGGAGAAGGGGACAAGCCGCGGGAAGACTATGGCGCCTGCCTTGTAGCTCTTGTCCGGGAACGGAGCGTCATAGGCGGCGACTTCTGCCTCGGTGAGCATCTTTCCGGCGCCCGTGTTGACGATGTGACCGACGGGCATGTCGTCCGTCTTCTGAGAAATCGCGTGCCAGACGCCGAAGCCTGTCTTCCGCTCATCCGCAGGCCGCGCGAGGTCCTCCGCCACGATCGAGCTCTCAGGCTCAAGGGGCAGGGAAGTGTTCATCACGAGGAGGCGTGACCAGTGCTCTGGCTCTTCCATCGGCAGGGTCAGGCCAAGAACGCCGCCCCAGTCCTGACAGACCAGCGTGATGTCCTGAAGGTCCAGCCGCTTGACGAGCGACAGGAGCGCTTCGCGGTGGAACGTGTACGAATAGTCGCCCTGGCTGACTGGCTTATCCGACCGTCCGAAGCCGTAGAGGTCGGGCGCGATGACCCTGCCGCCAGCCTCCAGGAAGACGGGGATCATCTTGCGGTAGAGGTAGGACCAGCTCGGCTCTCCGTGGAGGCACAGGAAGACCGGGGCGTCCTTCGGCCCCTCATCAAGATAGGCCATGCGCAGGCCCTCGGCCCGGCCTTCGCCTTCAAGATAGTGCGGCGTGTACGGAAAATCGGGGAGGTTGGCGAACCTCTCTTCCGGTGTCCTCAGCGCTTCCATGAGCGGTCTCCCTAGTCGTTTTGCCGGAAGGCTAGGCCCGCCGCTTGAGGGAGGGAACCACCTGACTGCTGATGGCAGGGTGAGGGATCCTCAAGGCTTGCCTTCAGCCGCGCGGCGCGTAGGTCCGCCTCATGGAATTGCGCGACGCCATCCTCGACACTCTCGCCAAGCGGGACCCCGGCAAGTCGATCTGCCCCTCCGAAGCCGCAAGGGCGGCTGCGGGTGACGGCGAGTGGCGCTCGCTGATGACGGCCATCCGGTCGGAGGGCCGTGTCCTCGCTGCCGAGGGGCTGATCGAGGTCACGAAGAAGGGGAAGGTCGTCGACCCCGAGACCGTGAAAGGCGTCATCCGCTACCGCATCAAGGAGCCCCAAGATGTCTGATCCCAAGCTCGATGTCGTTGAAGCCCTGATGCGCGATGTTGCGGCCAGGGTGATCATGCCCCGCTTCCGCTCGCTGGGCGAAGGCGACGTGGATGAGAAGACCGGCCCCGGCGATCTCGTGACGATAGCCGATCGCGAGGCTGAGGAACTGCTGACGCCGGAGCTTCAGGCGATGGTGCCGGGCTCTGTGGTCGTGGGCGAGGAAGCCGTCAGTGCCGGGACGATTGATCCTAAGGTGCTGGGAGAGGGCGGGGACTGCTGGCTGGTCGATCCGGTCGATGGGACTTGGAACTTCGTTCAGGGCTCGGAGCGCTTCGGCGTCATGGTCGCTTTTGTGCGCGCAGGTGAAGTCGCGCAGAGCTGGATACTGTTCCCTGTCGATGGCCGATGTGCTGTCGCCGAAAAGGGTGCGGGCGCGACCTTTGGCGGCGAGCGGCTGGGATCGAACCCGGTGAAACCCTGGACGGAAGCGAGCGGAGACTTCAGCCCCGTCTATGTCGACGAACCCTACAAGTCCGCCTTCGCCGCTGCAGTCGACAAGAGCGCTGGCCACAGGGCAGGGCATTGCTCCGCCTACGCCTATACCGACCTAGCGCGCGGCCTCATCGACTATGTGGTGCAGTTCAAGATGACCCCTTGGGACCACGCGCCCGGGCAGCTCATCGTCGAGGAAGCTGGTGGCCGGTTCGGATTCCTTCCCGGTGGCGAAGCTTATACGCCTGTCGCCCGTGAGGACCGCCCGATGCTGGAGGTCGCGCGGGCCGAGAACTGGGAAGCCTATGGGCGGGCTTTGATGGCGGCGGTTTGAGAGGTCGCTGCGCGTCTATTTTCCCCGATGGATCCTGGATCAAGTCCAGGATGACGATAACTGGAAGACCACCTCCCCGCCCGTCATCCCGGACTTGATCCGGGAACCATCACAAAAATTCTCGCGCGAAAGCGCACCTTTAAACCTGAGCTTGTCCCGACCTGCGTTACGGCCCATTTTGCGAACAACAGATCACTAGCGAGGACGCCATGACCGACCTGCCCATGCTGAACGATGACGACGAAAAAGTGGCTTCGAAAGGCCGCTCGATCCCTGTAGAGAAGCATCTCTTCGATGCGCGCCAGGTGCTGATCGTCGGTCAGGTGACGATGGAGCTCGCCCGCGACATTTGCCAGCGCCTTCTCGCGCTCGCCCATGCTTCGGATGATCCGATCACGGTCATTGTTTCCTCGCCCGGCGGTCACGTCGAGTCAGGGGACATGATCCACGACACGATCAAGTTCATCAAACCCGAGGTGAAGATGGTCGGCACCGGCTGGGTCGCATCGGCTGGTGCGCTGATCTACGTCTCGGTGCCCAAGGAGCGCCGGTTCTGCACGCCGAACACCCGCTTCCTGCTTCACCAACCGTCAGGCGGCGCAGGCGGCCCGGCTTCGGACATCGAGATCCAGGCGCGCGAGATCATCCGTATGCGGGACCGTCTGAACAAGATCTTCGCCGACGCCACCGGCCAGTCGGTGGAGAAGATCGAGAAAGACACGGACCGCGACCACTGGCTCTCGCCGGACGAGGCACTGGAGTACGGTCTTCTGGGCAAGATGATCCAGAACATCGGAGAGCTGAACTAGGGTTCTGCCGCTATACCTCTCCCCCCGGGAGAGGTCGAAATCTCCGATTTCGGGTGAGGGCGGGACGTCAAAAGCCCTCACCCGAAGCCTTTCTTGCGAAAGCCTTCGACCTCTCCCGGAGGGAGAGGTAAGCGCAGCTCGTCAGTCCTCGAACCGAACCGTCGACTGGCGTTCGCGGTTCACTCGGAGCTGCAGGACATCTGGCCGGGAGTAGTGGCCGACCGGGTCAAAGTTCTGCCGCTCGCGGCGCACCTCGGCATGGTCCAGCGTCGCCACCAGCAGCGCCTCGCGGTCATTCACAGGCGGGATCAGCCACTGACCATCAGGTCCTGCAATGCAGGAGCCGCCGCGCGCGAAGAGGCTATCCCCTTCGCACAGTTTGTCCGCACCCGGTAGGTTCAGGTCGATAGTCTTCGGATCAAGAACCCCTGACACCGACAGCGCATAGCTTCGCCCTTCGCGGGCAAGCACTGGCGTCAGGCTTTCCGTGTTCTGAGGACCGCCGGGCCAGCTCGCGACGTGCAGGTCCTCGCCCTGGCCATAGAGCGCAGCCCTCGCCAGCGGCATCCAGTTCTCCCAGCAATTGAGCGCTCCCGCGGTGAAGGCGCCGAGCTCGTGTACCCGCAACCCGTGGCCATCACCCGGTCCCCAGACGAGCCGTTCCTCATAGGTTGGCTGGAGCTTCCGGTGCACGGCACGGATCTCACCGCCTGCATCAATGTAGGCCATCGAGGCGTAGAGTGTGTGCCCGCCGCGATCGTTCGCCCGCTCCATCATCCCGAAGGAGAGAGCGAGGCCCTTGGCCTTTGCGAGCTCTTGCAGCGGCACGAGATCGCCGCGCTCGATATCGACACCCTGATTGAGATAGTGCGCGTACCACTCTTTCTGGAGGTCGCTCTCGAAGACAGCGCCGCCGGTTTTCTCCACCCAGAACGGATAGCCGGGGAGGAGGCCTTCGCCGAAGGCGACCAGCTGTGCCCCTTCATCGGCAGCCTGCATGATGGCAGCAGCCATACGGTCGATCGTGTCCTCGCGCTTCAGCCATGCGGGGGCGATCTGCGCGAGGGCTACAGTGACTGCATCCTCCTCACGAGGAGTGAGCGGGCTTTGGGGCCGGACGATCTCAAGGGTCATAGGGATTTGGCCTCCTGCCAGTATGCCTCCAGCTCTTCGAGGGAATGGTCCTCAAAGTTACGGCCTGAGCCTTCGACCCGCGCTTCGATATGGCGGAAGCGCTTTTCGAACTTCTCATTGGTGAAGCGGAGGGCTGTCTCCGTATCGATCTTCAGTCTGCGGCCAATGTTGGCCACGCAGAAGGCGACGTCGCCCAGCTCTTCTTCCGTATGCCGCTCATCACCTGATGCCATGGCTTCTCGGAGCTCTCCGATTTCTTCTTCGAGCTTGTCGAGAATGTGCTCGGGCTTCTCCCACTCAAAGCCCACGCGGGCCGCGCGTTTCGTCAGCTTCTCGGCGCGGGAGAGGGCGGGGAGGCCGACGGGTACGTCCGCGAGGAGGCTGTCATCGCCTTTCTCGGCGCGTTCCCGCGCTTTCATTTCTTCCCACTGCACCGTCTGGCCGTCAGCATCGCGGCCATCGGCGGCTTCGAAGACATGGGGGTGCCTGCGGACCATCTTGGTGACGATGCCCTCGACCACGTCCTCGAAGGTGAAGGCACCGCGCTCCTTCGCCATCTGGGCGTGGAAGACCACCTGCAGGAGGAGGTCGCCAAGCTCGTTCACGAGGTCCGCGTCGCTGCCATGCTCGATCGCATCGACCACCTCGTAAGCTTCTTCGATGCAGTAGCGGGCGATCGACTTGTGGTCCTGCTCCACGTCCCAGGGGCAGCCGCCATCGGGATCGCGCAGCTTCGCCATCAGCTCCTTGAGGCCCTCAATGGAGCGAACGTCAGTAGGCGGCGTTTTGGCCATGGAGCCCTCCTGGGATGAGAGGCTCCCTCCTAAAGGCAGGCTCAGCCGCTGGCCAGTGCCGCACCGTCATCGGCGGGGTAAGCGCGGTAGAAGGTGGTCTCGAGCCCTTCCTCCATCGCCGTCTTGCGAAGCTTGAAACCGAGCGCGCGGGCCACCTGATGCGAAGGCTCATTGGCAGCATCGCAGGCCGCATCGAGGTGGCTGAACGCCAGCGGTCCGAAGGCATAGTCGCGAATGGCGCGTGCACCCTCCACGGCAAAGCCTTCCTTATTCCGCTCAGGATCGGTCACGTAGAGGAGCTGCGGCAGGTCTTCGCCAAAGAAGAACCAGAGGCCGTAATAGCCCACCGGCTCGCCGTTCTCGTCGTCCGCCCGGAAGAGGCCGTACTGCCGGTCCTCGAAGAGGCGTGAGCTCTCCGCGATAATGTCGGCGGCCTGCTCATCGGAGATGATGTCATCGTCCCACAGGAAGCGGCGGACCACCGGGTCGCGGTTGAGTTTGCCGAACCAGGGTTGGTCATCCTGGGTGAGGGGCCGCAGGCGAAGGCGCTCTGTCTTGAGTTCCGGTGTCATAGCGTGCGCAAAAATTTCTCCGGTGCGTTTTAGCAGGCAATTGGCGTCAAACGCTAGCGATAGCTTGCCCCAAGCGAGGATCGCTGTCTCTCTTCCAATGCACACAGCCTGATTCTGTCAGCCTGCACGGCGCTGCCGCAAAACCGTGATGGGAGGACCAGCGCGCGGCGCTTGGCACGTCCGAGAAAGCGGCGCTAGAGCGCCCTCACGAACTTTGAAGCGGAGATCTTCGATGCCCATCAATGAGTCAAAATACATCTGGCGGAACGGCGAGATGGTCCCCTGGGCGGAAGCAACGACCCACGTCATGACCCACGGCCTTCTCTACGGCACCTGCGCCTTTGAAGGCATCCGTGCTTACGAGACGCCAAAGGGTACGATGATCTTCCGCAACGACGCCCACGCCGAGCGCCTGATGTACTCGTCGAAGATCTACGGCATCGGCATCCACTACACCAAGGAAGAGATCATGGAGGCCTGCCGCCGCGCCGTTCGCGAGAACGGCCTGACCTCGGCCTATCTCCGGGTGAATGCCTATCTCGGCTATGGCGAGCTTTCGCCTTCGGCCACCGGCTGCCCGGATGAGCTTGACGTGATCGCCTTCGCCTTCGGCCGCTACCTCGGCGCGGATGCCGTGGACAAGGGCATCGACGTTGCTGTCACCTCGTGGCGCCGCTCGGCTCCGGGGACGATCCCCGCTGGTGTGAAGATGGCCGGCAACTACCTGTCGAGCCGCCTCATCACCACAGAAGCCAAGGCCCGCGGCTGCACCGAAGGCATCGGCCTCAGCCACTCCGGCATGGTTTCGGAAGGCGCAGGCGAGAACCTCTTCATGGTCAAGGACGGCAAGATCATCACGCCTCCGACCGCGGCGTCGATTCTGGTCGGCATCACCCGCGATTCGATCATGACCATGGCGAAGGACATGGGCTACGAGCTGGTCGAGCAGGACATTGCCCGTGAAGCCCTCTACGGAGCGGACGAGCTGTTCTTCACCGGCACCGCAGCCGAGGTCACACCGATCAAGTCGCTCGACGGTATCACCATCGGCACCCCGGGCGAGAACCCCGTCACCAAGAGCCTGCAGGACGCGTTCTTCGGCCTCTTCGACGGGCGGACCGACGACAAGTACGGCTGGCTCGACCCGGTCGAGGGCTGAGCCCCATGAGCAGGAAGGCGTTTGAAGGAACGGTTGGAATCATCGGCCTTCTCTACGCCTTCGGCGTCATCGCCTTCATCTTCATCCCCTCGCTGGTGCGGGGGGAGCCATTGGCGCCGTTCACGGACGGTTTCGTCAACAGGCATGCGGCGACGTGGTCCATCGACGTTCTGGTCACGGGCGCTGTCATCATGGTCTGGATCTTCTACGAGCGTGCGCGCTTTGGGATCAGGAATGGCTGGATCGCATGGCCGCTGATGATTGTACCCGGCGTGGCAGCGGCGCTTGCCTACTACCTCATTATCCGCTCGCTTCACTTCGTAAGAACGAAGGAGCGTGAACGTGAGGCAACCAGCCAGAGCCAGGCGTCAAGCTGATGCATAGTGGCATCTACAAAGCCGCCGTTGGAGCACTGGGCGCGGGATTCACGCTCTTTTTCCTGCTGTTCGTCCTGCCGCCCGCGCTAAAGAGCGGCGACCTCATCGGCGCTTTTGGGGGAGGCTTCGTCAATCCGTTTGCGACAGGGTATTCCGTAGACGTTATCCTTTGCGGGCTGATCCTGATCGTCTGGATCCTGTATGAGCAGGCCGCGGTCGGTATCAGGCACGGCTGGATCTGCATCCCGCTGGTCATCGTTCCGGGCGTAGCGTCGGCATTCGCCCTCTACCTCCTCCTTAGGACACACCAGCTTTCGAAGCGGCCGGGACCTTCGTCATGACCGGCGCCTGCCTCATCATCGGCGCGGGTGACGATACCGGTGCCGCCATTGCGAGAGCTTTCGCGCGGGAGGGGCTAACGTCCTGCGTCGTACGCCGTCCTCGGCATGCGGAGGATCTCGAGAAGCTGGCCCAGTCAATCCGCGATGAGGTCCACAAGGCTCTCGCAATTCCTGCCGATGCACGCGATGAAGACGAGATGGTCGCCCTGGTCGAGAAGATCGAAGCCGACGTCGGGCCGATCGAAGTCGCCGTCTTCAACATCGGCGCGAACGTCAATTTCCCGGTCACCGAGACCACCTCGCGCGTCTATCGCAAGGTCTGGGAAATGGCCTCCTTCGCAGGCTTCCTGATGGGCCGCGAAGTTGCGAAGCGCCAAAAGCCGCGCGGGCGAGGCACGATCATCTTCACCGGCGCCACAGCCTCCGTCCGCGGAGGAAAAGGCTACTCCGCCTTCGCAGGAGCCAAGCACGCCCTGCGCGCGCTGGCGGAGTCCATGGCGAGAGAACTTGGCCCCGAAGGCATCCACGTCGCCCATGTCATCGTCGACGGCATGATCGACAGCCGCTTCATCCGCGACAACGTGCCGGGCGTGGACGGGATGCGCGATGATGGCCGCATTCTGAACCCGGACCATATCGCGGCGAACTATGTCATGCTGCACAAGCAGCCAAAAGATGCCTGGACGCAGGAGCTTGACCTTCGTCCGTGGAAGGAGAATTGGTGATGACCCCTGAGTTTCTCTACGATTTCGGCAGCCCCAACGCCTATCTCGCATGGCGCGTCCTGCCGGAGATCGAGGAGCGGACTGGCGTTCACTTTGCCCGGGTGCCGGTCCTTCTCGGCGGCATCTTCAAGGAGACGGGCAACGTCTCACCGTTCCAGCGCTTCGGTCCCGTGAAGGGCCGGATGGAATACGAGATGCGCGAGATGAGCAGGTTTCTCGCGAAACATCAGATCACGAACTTCCAGATGAACCCACATTTCCCCCAGAACTCCCTGACCATGATGCGCGCTGCCATCGCGGCGGAGGAGGCGGGCAACCTCAAGGCCTACAACGCCGCCTGTTTCAAGGGCATGTGGGAAGAGGGCCTGAAAATGGACGATGCGGAGGTCTTCAAGGCTCGCCTCGACCAGGACGGCCTGCCGGGCGCCATGCTGCTCGCCAAGGCGTCCGAGGCCGAGACAAAGGCGAAGTTGGTGGAGAACACCAACCGTGCGGTGGAGCGCGGGGTCTTCGGCATACCGAGTTTCTTCGTCGGAGAGGAGCTCTACTTCGGCAAGGACCGCCTCGGCGACGTCGAGCTCGACATCCTTAGGTCCAAGGGTTGAGCCCTGAACTTCTGCTCCTCCTCGCGGACCGGGCAGGGACCTTCGTTTTCGCCCTTTCAGGAGGCGTCGCAGCCGTCCGCTTGCGGATGGACCTCTTCGGCGTCGTGATGCTGAGCTTCCTGCCTGCCGTCGGGGGAGGGACCCTGCGCGACCTGCTCCTCGACCAGCCTGTCTTCTGGCTGGAGGACACGGTGGTGCTCGGTTTCGCAGCGGCTGGCGGCCTCGTGGCGTTCTTTGCGGCCAGCGCTGTCGATGCGTTCAAGCCGCTCAGGTGGGCAGATGCGATGGGCCTCGCGCTCTTCGCCATCACCGGCGCGGCCAAGGCGGCAGAGCTCGGCTACGGCCTCGTGGTGGTGCTCCTTATGGGGACGATTACGGCGACCTTCGGCGGTTTGCTGCGCGACGTGGTGGCCAACCGCGAGCCTCTGATCTTCAAGGAGGACATCTACGCTACCGCCGCGATGTTTGGCGCACTGATCTACGCCATCCTTGTCGCGTCGCCCGCCACCCAGACGCTGGCCTTCGCAGGCGGCTGCGTAGCGGCGTTTCTCCTGCGCGGCGCAGCGATTATCTGGAAGCTGGAGCTGCCTAAGCCGCGTGGTTAGCGCTGGTGAACCTTCGGCTTGTCGTCGAGGCTCCGCCAGATATCGTCGAGAAACTCCTGCGTCTTGCACATGGTCCGACCGCCTGCGAGCACGTCGGGAGGATTGCCTGCGACCGCGTCTGCGAAGTTCTCGAGCAGGAAGATCATGTGTGACTTGGCCGAGGGTGTCTTGATGAACTCCGCCGTATCCGGATCACTTCGGCCTTTGCGCAGCTTGTAGCCTGACGGAAACTGCGGTTTCTCCTCGCCGATGCGGGCCTTCTCCCAGTCGTGGACGAAGTCGTCCATGGAGATGATCCCCTCGGTGCCAATAAGCGTCATCTCTTGCGTGAAGGCTCCTGCCTGAAAACCGCAATCCATCGTCAGGCGGAAGCTCTTGTTCATGAAGCGGGTCACGGAGCTGATCGAGACGAGGGTGTCTTGATCCCACGATCCAAAGGCATGGCGGCCTGACGTCTCAAATGCTCCCCATGCGAACTCCGCGACAAGCCTCGCGCAGTACCAGCCGAGATCGCCAAGCGCTCCGTAGGGTTCGAGCGCGGGATTGAACCGGATGTTCTCGCGCCCGCCAACGTCGGCGTGGAAGTTGGCCATTAGGGAAAGGGGCTCGCCAATGTCGCCCCGTTCGATTGCTTCTATGATCGCGTCGGTACGCGGATTATGCGTGAAGTGGGTGGCGTCCCAGAGAACGAGGCCCCTGCGGTGTGCCATGCGCTCGAGCTGATAGGCGGAGAGGGCATCCCGAAACGGCTTCTCGATGATGACGTGCTTGCCCGCGGCAAGCGCCTCGACAGCAATCTCATGCTTCGCACCAGTAGGCGTTGCGATGTAGACCGCCTCGATATCGTCCCGCGCGACGAGGGCTTCCCAGCCCTTCACAGCCTCACCGCCATGCTTCGCCGTGAAGGCCTGCGCCGTTTCCAGCTTCCGCGAAGCCACGGCAGCCAGCTCGACCTTGTCCGTCAGGGAAATAGCGACCGCATGCTTGTTCGCGATCTTCCCCGTACCGACGATCCCAAGACGCAATGCCATAACCACTCTCCCTTTTGCCCACCCGTAGACACTCAGCTCAAAAAAGCCCACACGCAGTGTGTCAGGCGGCCAGGCGACCGCGGGGGCCTTTTCGGCCTTCGAGGAAAGTCCGGGCTCCATGGCGGCGGGGTGCCGGATAACGTCCGGCCAGCGCGAGCTGAGGGATAGCGCCACAGAGAAAGACGTCCTCGCCCCGGCGAGGTCACGGTGAAAAGGTGGGGTAAGAGCCCACCGCCGCTCCGGCAACGGATGCGGGTCAAGGCAAGCCCCACCCGGAGCAAGACCGAATAGGGACGGCGTGCAGCTCGCTGCAGGCCCGCCGCCAGGCTGAGCCGTCCGGGTTGGTTGCAGGAGCGCCTCCGCAAGGAAGCGCCTCAGATGAATGGTCGTCCTCCCGCAAGGGAAGACAGAACCCGGCTTACCGGCCGCCTGATGCTTTTTTTGTTTCACGCGCCAAGGGCGCTGAGTTTTTGTATCTCACGGCGCGTGGCGCCTCCGATGGGGCGGCGCATAGGCGCCGGGCACCCGCTTGGGTGCCCTCGAGCGGAACGGTTCGGATGGAGGCGTAGCGGCTCAGTTTGCGCCTCCCTCTCCCTAGGGGAGAGGGATCGAGGGAGAGGGGCTTCGACGTGCAACGTCTCCGCCGGAAGGCGCCCGACCGGGCGTCCGCGCCGGTCAGGTGCGTCCCCCTGCGCTCAAGTAGCGAAGCGGTAGCGCCAACGAAGATGAACGCGCCACGCGCCGCGAGATAGAAATCGTTAAGGATTTTTCCACACTGCCAAGGTGTCATTGTTTCCCAAGTGAGCCCATGTTATCCCAGTTTCACCCGAGGGCGGCATCCTGAGGGTCCGGGAAACGCATAGGCAAAGAGGCGAGGACAGACATGGCCACGGTCGAGGGGCAGGTCACTGAGCGCGGGGATCTACGCGCCGCTGCCCGCTTCACGGGCCGCTTTCCTGGCAAGCTGGATACGAAGTCCCGCGTCGTCATTCCCACCGAATTCCGCCAGCAGCTCGTGGCGCCCGAGGTCTACGCATTCCCTTCGCTCACGGAGGATGTGCTGCAGCTCGGAACGGCTGAGATGCTGGCTGACCTCCTCGAAGCCATCGCAGGTCAGGACGTCTATGACGAAGACCGCTGGCTGATCGAGGAAGAGATCACCGCAGGGGTCCTCCGCCTCGCCATCGATGAGACGGGCAGGGTCTCCCTGCCGAAGAACCTGCGCGAGCACGCCAAGCTCTCAGGGCCCGTCGGCTTCGCGGGGCGCGGGCGTCATTTCATCCTTGCCGACGCCGCTTGGCTAGAAGCGCGCCGCCTCAAGGCGCGTCAAGCTGCAGGCCGTCATGCCGAAACCCTCCGTGCGCGAAGCCTTCCCTCGGTCCAGTCGGGGAGGAAGTCGTGAGCGAAGCTCCGCACATCCCCGTCATGCTGCCGGAAGTCTTGGAGGCCCTGAAGCCGTCCGAGGGACAGGTCGTGGCCGACGGCACCTTTGGCGCAGGCGGCTACACCGCTGGTATCCTCGCGACAGGCGCGAAGGTCCTCGCCTTTGACCGTGACCCGACCGCCATTGCTGCGGGCAAAGAGCGGTTCGAAGGGGAAGAGCGCCTGACCCTGATCGAGCGCCCCTTCGACTCCATCGCCGAAGAGGCCGCCGAGCACGCGCCCGACGGCCTCGACGGCGCGGTCTTCGACCTCGGCGTCTCCTCCATGCAGATCGACCAGTCCGCGCGCGGCTTCTCCTTCCAAAAGGACGGCCCCCTCGACATGCGCATGGGCGACGGCGTCTCCGCTGAGGAAGCCATCGCCGAGCTGACCCAGGACGAACTCAAGACGATCCTCTGGCAATATGGCGAAGAGCGCCGCGCAGGGCTTCTCGCGGCGGCCATCGTCCGCGAGCGGGCCAAGGCGCCGATCACCACCACGGCACAACTGGCAGCCCTAGCAGGCCCTCAGCGCGCCAAGGACAAGATCCACCCCGCCACCCGCATGTTCCAGGCGATCCGCATCTTCGTAAATGACGAGCTTGGCCAGCTCGTCCGTGCCCTGATGGGTGCCGAGGAGGCACTGAAGGACGGCGGCAGGCTCGTCGTCGTGACCTTCCACTCCCTCGAGGACCGCATCACCAAGAAGTTCCTGACGATTGCCTCGGCAGGCGATGGAGGCGGCTCGCGCCACATGCCGGTGATCGAGCGTCCCGACCCAAGCTTCACCCTCGAGACCCGCAAGGCCCTCGCGGCCAGCGAGGACGAGGCTGCCCAGAACCCCCGCGCGCGCTCGGCCAAGCTGCGCGCCGCGACCCGCACATCAGCCGCGCCGACCGAATGGACCAAGGAGCGCCTTCGCTCCCTCGGCGCACCGTCACTCGTTTTCTCCGACCTTCAGGCCCGCTGGAGCCAACACTGATGATCCGCTTCGCAACCTTCACCATCCTGATCGCCGCCGTCGCAGGCGCGGCCATCTTTCGTCTCACCGCAGAGCACGAAGTCCGCGCCGAGCGCCGGGCCATTGCCAAGCTCGAACGTCAGCAGGCGAAACTTCAGGCCGAGGTCGACCGACTTCGATTTGAGGTGGAAGTTCTGGAGTCTGCGCCCCGACTCAACGAACTTAGTGCCGACCGTCTTCCTTTGACGCCGGGCAGTGGGCGCCAGATGGCAGATGGTGATGTGTTGCTTGAAGCGATCGATCCCGCTGCCCGCCTGGAGGATTATCCGTGAGCAGCACTGTCCCCGGACGCTTTGATGTCGATATGGTCTATGACGAGGTCGCAGCCCGCAAGGGCGCGCCGGTCAAGGATCACAAGGCACATTCAGAAGGCATCCGCCGCAGGCTGATCCTGTGCGGCGCCGGCCTCGCCATGGCATTTGGCGTCCTTGGCATCAGGACCGTGCAGCTGGCCCTCGACACGCCAGCCCCGACCTATGCGGGCGGTTACATCCCGTCGGACAGCTCCGAGCCCAGCCTCGAAGACCGCGATGGCCGTGCGCTCGCGCTCAACGTCAAAGGCTTTGGCCTCGCCATCAACGGGTCGGAAGTGTGGGACGCAGACGAAGCCGCCGAAGGGCTCGCCTCGATCTTCCCGCAGGTCGACCCTGACAAGCTGCGCATCAAGCTCTCCGCCCGCCAGCGCGTGACCATCGACCGGGTGATTTCCGAGCGCCAGCGCGAGCAGGTCCTCGCCTTGGGCCTCCCCGGCATCGATTTTCCGGAGGCGGACATTCGCGCCTACCCACAGGGCCGTCTCTTCAGCCACGTCATCGGCTACCAGATCCCCGGCCGCGGCGGCGTCACGGGCCTCGAGGGCGCCCTGACCGCGCGTGAGCTTCAGGGCCCACAAAAGACCACCCTTCAGGTCGCGGCCCAGACCGTGCTCGTTAGTGAGCTGAGCCTCGCCATGCGCCGCTTCGAAGCGCGCGCGGCTTGGGGCATCCTGATGAACGCGAAGGACGGCTCGGTCGTCTCGATGGTCAGCCTTCCTGACTTCGATCCGAACGTTCCCGGCGCAAGCGAAGCCGAGGCCCGCCGCAATCGGACGGTTTCGGACACCTATGAGCTTGGCTCAGGCTTCAAGGCGCTGACCATTGCCATGGCGCTTGAGGATGGACAGGTCGCCCTCGACACACCTGTCGATGTGACCTCGCCGCTGAAAGTCGGTGACTGGGAGATCGAGGATTATTCGGAGAAGGGGAACATCCTCACCGTGGAGGAAATCCTCGCCTACTCCTCCAACATCGGCACGGCGCAGCTTGCGCTTCTGATGGGCGAAGACGGCTTCCGCGAAGCGCTCGGCGAGTTTGGCCTGCTCGAACGCATGTCCACGAGCCTGCCTGAGAGCCGCAGCCCGCTGATCCCGCGCCAGTGGGGTCCGGCAGAGATCGCCACGGTCTCCTATGGCCACGGCATTGCCGTCTCGCCGCTGCAGCTCGTCTCGTCCTTCTCGGCGCTGGTGAATGGCGGAGAGATCGTCACCCCGCGCTTCCTCGAAAGCGATCCTGTCGAGGCGCGCCGGGTCATCTCGCCCCAGACCAGCCTCGCCATGCGCCGTGCACTGAGGAGCGTCGTTACCGAAGGCACGGGCGGCTTTGCCGAGGCGCAGGATTACTACGTGATCGGAAAGACGGCGACCGCCGACAAGCCCGGCGTCGGCGGCTATAACGATGACGGCCCGATCATTTCGAGCTTCATCGGTGCCTTCCCCGGCTATAACCCCGAATATGTCCTGCTGATTTCTCTCGATGAGCCGCAGGGCAATGCGGATACGAAGGGCTACGCGACGGCAGGCTGGACAGCGGCGCCTGCCTTCTCGCGGGTGGTGGAAAGGCTCTCCCCGATTCTTGGGATCAGGCCAGTGAAAGATGATGTGGCCGCGGACGGATTTCTGACAATATTGGGAGAACGAGGCGACAGGAACCCCAGGCAGGCAGCAGGGGACGTCTCGGAAAACGAGGCACGATGAAGCTTCAGGAGATGACGGCTCTGGCGCGACGGCTGCCAGATGTCGAGATCGCAGGACTGACGGCGGACAGCCGCGCGGTGAAGCCGGGATGGCTTTTCGCGGCGCTGTCCGGGACGCAAGCTGACGGTCGAACCTATATCGAGAGCGCGATCCAGAACGGCGCCGCTGCGATCCTCGCAAGGCCCGGCACTCCCGCGCCCGTGCCGGTGGTGGAGAGCGAGCAACCGCGCCTGACGCTGGCCCAGCTCGCCATGTGCTTCCACCCGCAACAGCCGCGCATGATCGCCGGTGTGACGGGTACGAACGGAAAGACCTCCGTGGCGCGGTTCGCCAGCCAGCTCTGGGACCT
This sequence comes from Parvularcula mediterranea, assembly GCF_013085255.1. Taxonomy (GTDB): domain Bacteria; phylum Pseudomonadota; class Alphaproteobacteria; order Caulobacterales; family Parvularculaceae; genus Parvularcula; species Parvularcula mediterranea. The sequence continues at coordinate 250,620 of NZ_JABFCX010000002.1, read as the reverse complement.
TTGCGGCCATGCGGCTGGGAGCCTCGGCACGCTCGGCGCATTCGCTCCGGGCTATGACTATGCGCTGAAGCACACGACCCCTGACCCGGTGGAGATCCATCAGGTCCTCTCCGGCATGACCACCGTGGGCACGACGCACCTCGCCATGGAGGTGTCGAGCCACGGGCTTGCTCAGTACAGGGCCGATGGCGTCAACTTCCAGATCGCAGCCTTCACGAACCTGACCCGCGATCACTTCGACTATCACGGCAGCTTCGAGGAATATTACAAGGCCAAGCGCCGGCTCTTCACCCAGCTCCTGCCGCGCGGCAATGCCGTGGTCATCAACACCGATGGTCCCTATGCGGAGACCGCGGTGCAGGACGCGAAGGCCTATGGCCGCCGCCCTGTGACCGTCGGGCGTCAGGGCGAGACGCTGAGGCTTCTCTCGGTGAAACCAGCCGCTGCGGGCCTTGACATCGCGGTGGAGGCGGCGGGCAAGCGCTACATGCTCCGCCTGCCGATGATTGGCAGCTTCCAGGCAGACAACGCCCTCGTCGCCGCGGCCATCGTCATGGAGAGCGGGCATTCAGCCGATGAAGTGCTGCCGCTCCTCGAAAAGATCAGCGCCGCTCCCGGCCGGATGGAGCCTGCAGGCGTCCGCCGCTTTCCTGATGGCGAAGCAGGGGTGTTCGTCGACTACGCCCACACGCCCGCCGCCGTCGAGACTGTGCTCAAGGCCATCCGTCCGCATACCGCAGGGCGCATCCATGTCATCGTCGGTGCCGGGGGCGACCGCGACACTGCCAAGCGCTCCCAGATGGGTGCAGCAGCGGCTTCGCTGGCCGAGCATGTCATCATCACCGACGACAATCCGAGGACGGAAGACCCCGCCTTCATCCGCGCGCAGGTGGCCGAGGGCGCTCCCAAAGCCACCATCATCGGCGACCGCGAGGAAGCCATCCGCCACGGCGTTGCTTCCCTGAAAGCAGGGGACACCCTCGTCATCGCAGGCAAAGGCCACGAGCGCGGCCAGATGGTGGGCGACGTGATCTATCCCTTCAGCGATCTCGAAAAGGCCCGCGAAGCCCTCCAGAAAGTGGGAGGTGACGCATGAGCGACGCACTCTGGCAAGCCTATCAGGTGCAAGGCGCAACCGGCGGAAAGCTGACAGGTGGCGACTGGTCCGGGAACGGACTGTCCATCGACACCCGCACGCTCCAGCCTGGCGATATCTTCGTGGCGCTCGAAGCTGAGCGCGACGGCCATAACTTCGTGCCGCAAGCGTTTGAGAAAGGCGCAGCCGCCGCCATCGTCACCCGCGAGATCGCGGGCGGGCCCTGCCTCATCGTCAACGATACCCTGCGCGCCGTTGAGGCTATGGCGCGCACCGCCCGTGATCGCAGCTTTGCGCCGCTGATCGGCGTGACGGGCTCCGCAGGCAAGACCACCACCAAGGAAATGCTCCGCGCGTGCCTAGAGCCGATGGGCGAGGTCCACGCGGCGGAGAAGAGCTTCAACAACCATATCGGCGTGCCGCTGACGCTGGCGGAGCTTCCTCCGTCCGCTGATGTCGGCGTCTTCGAGATGGGCATGAACCACGCGGGCGAGATCCGTGCCCTGACGAGCCTCGTCCAGCCGCATATCGCGCTCATCACGACCATCGCTGCAGCGCACCTCGAATTTCTTGGGTCCATGGAAGCCATTGCCGATGCCAAGGCCGAGATCGCCGAGGGCCTGCGGCGCGGCGGAGCCATGATCATCCCCGGCGAGAGCCGTTACGCCGAGAGGCTGGAACAGCGCTGCCGCGAGGCTGGCGTGACCGAGATCCTGCGCTTCGGGGAAGGGGCCTTCGAGAGCCGCCTCAACAAGATCGACCTGCAAAACGCCTATAGCGACGTCGATGCCGACATTCTGGGCGAAGCCGTCAGCTTCCGCCTCCACGTCGCCGGGCCTCATCATGTCAGGAACGCCGCTGCCGCCCTGACCGCGGCCAAGCTCGCAGGTCTCTCCGCCAAGGACGCTGCCGCAGCCCTCGAACAGTTCCGCCCCGGCGCGGGACGCGGCGAGGACCGCAAGCTCACCATCGACGGCAAGACCGTCCTCGTTCTCGACGAGAGCTACAACGCCAACCCTGCCTCCATGGAAGCCGCGCTCAGCGTCCTTTCGGAAAAGAAGGGCGGCCGCCGCATCGCGATCCTCGGCGAGATGAAAGAGCTCGGGCCCACCTCGCCTGATCTTCACGCAGGCCTCGCCCCAAAAGCAGCGGTCTCCGCCGACATCGTCCACACCGCAGGGGCCGACATGGCGCACCTGCGTGACGCACTCCCCGCCGCAAAGCGCGGTAGCCATGCTGAAACTGCGCAAGGACTTCTTCAACCTTTGTTAGATGATCTCCATGAGGGCGATACGGTGCTTTTCAAGGGATCGAACGCCTCTAGGGTAGGTGCCCTTGTCGAGGCGTTTCTCAAGGTGGGGACTACCGTCTAATGCTCTATCACCTCTTCGTTCCGCTTGCGGACGAATATCAGATCTTCAACCTGTTCCGCTACATCACGTTCCGCGTGGGCGGTGCGACCATGACGGCGCTCATCATCGCCTTCATCGTCGGCCCCGGCATGATCGACTGGATGCGCGTGAAGCAGGGCAAGGGCCAGCCGATCCGCAAGGATGGCCCGCAAAGCCACATCATCGAGAAGGCGGGGACCCCGACCATGGGCGGCGTGCTGATCCTGCTCGCGACGGTGATCTCGACGCTGCTCTGGGCGCCGCTCAACAACCCTTACGTCTGGATGGTGCTCGGCGTGACGCTGAGCTTCGGGCTTCTCGGGTTCTACGACGACTACAAGAAGGTAAAGAAGCAGTCCGCCGACGGTGTCGTGGGTTCGATGAAGCTGCTCTTCCAGTTCGCCGTGGCCTTCGTGGCAGGCGCAGCGGCGGTGGCCGTTCTCTCCAGCTCGCAGGGCGCCGATTCGGAAATTGCGACAGGCCTCGCCATTCCCTTCTGGGGCGCGATCATCCCCCTGGGCTTCCTGATCTTTCCGTTCGCAGCCATCGTCATCGTCGGCAGCTCGAACGCCGTGAACCTGACAGATGGCCTCGATGGCCTCGCCATTGTCCCGGTCATGATTGCAGCCGGTGCTTTCCTCATCATCGCCTACCTCACGGGCCGTGCGGACTATGCCGAATATCTCGGCATCATCTATGTTCCGGGGGCAGGGGAGTTGGCGATCATCTGTGCCGCGATCATCGGTGCAGGGCTCGGCTTCCTCTGGTTCAACGCACCGCCGGCCATGATCTTCATGGGCGACACGGGCTCGCTGGCCCTCGGCGGAGCGCTCGGTGCCATGGCGGTGGCCATCAAGCACGAAATCGTCCTAGCCATCATTGGCGGGCTCTTCGTGGTGGAGGCACTGTCGGTGATGATCCAGATCGCCAGCTTCAAACTGACCGGCAAGCGGGTCTTCAAGATGGCGCCGGTGCACCACCATTTCGAGCAGCTCGGCTGGAAAGAGCCGACCATCGTCATCCGTTTCTGGATCGTCGCGATCATCCTCGCGATGATCGGCCTGTCCACTCTCAAGCTGAGGTAAGCCTGTGCAAGAGACCGCCAACATCCCCGCCAGCGGTCAGATCGCCTATTTCGGCCCGCCGCTCACCCATGCGGCGAGCCGTGTCCTCGACGAGCGCGGTTTCGACGTCGCGATGATCTCGCCTGACAGTCCGGAGGCTGAGCTTCCGCAGGGCGCAGGCGCCTTCATCTACGGGCTCGGGGTCGAGCATCCGGTCCGGGCGAGCCTTCAGCGGCAGGCGGTGGAGCGGGACATGCCCGTCCTCTCCGACCTCGCTTTCCTCGGCCACGTGCAGCAGGGCCTCGCCGTGGACCGTGCGCGCAGGACGGTCATCACCGGCTCGGCAGGGAAGGCGGTCACCTCAGCACTGCTCCTCAGGCTCCTCGCCCAGGGCGGGCAGGATGCCGTGGAAGTCGATAAGGGCCGGGGCTTTCTTAACGCCCTTGGTGCGCTGACGGAGCATCTCATCCTCCGCGCAGAGCCCTCTGCCGTACGCGATGCCCTGACCCTCGGCGCAGGCGCGGCCATCGTCCTCAACCTCACCGAGGAGCGCGGCGCGCAGGTGGGCGACAAGGCGCGCGAGGCGGCGATCGAGCTTCTGACGACCGCGCAGGTCGCCGTTCTCGGCACGGACGATATCGGCTGCCAGAGCCTCCTGATGGCCGTCCGCAGGCAGAGCGCTTCCTCGGCCCGGGACATCGTGGCCGTCAGCGGCGGCGCGACCCTCTCCGACGGCTGGTTCGCGCTCGAACGCAATCTCTACGCCGTGCGCGGGGGCAGGACCCGGCGCATCGGCAGCTACTCCGACAGCGGTAGCCTGCTCGGTGATCACATGGGCCAAGACGCTGCGGCCGCTGCCGCCGTCGCCGCCCATTTTGGCATCAATGACGACCAGATCATCGCGGCGCTCACGAGCTTCCGTGGCCTCGATGGCCGCTTCGATTGCATCGGCACCGAAGGCCGGATCGTCTTCGTCGATGACCGTGAGGCGAGCTGCCAGTCCTCCACCGAGGCCGCGATCACGGCATGCCCTGACGTCTTCTGGATCGGCCATCGGCACGGCGACCTTTCCAAGCGGGTGAAAGGCGGGATGCGCGGCTCTTTCTTCGTGACGCACCCTGATGGTTCAGGCCCGCCGGTCGATGGTGTGGTGACTTTCAAGGACGCCGAAGCCGCCACCGAAGCTGCGATCCGTGCTGCCAATGACCTCCTCCGCCGCGAGCCCACTGCTGCTCCCGTGCTCCTTTACTCTCCGGGGGCGGAAGGCTTCTCCCGTCAGGGCGAGCTCTTCAAGCTCCGGGCGCTGAAGGAAATGGCCGAGCAGGGGAGAGCCCATGCTTGAAGCCACCCTCTCACGCCTCGAAGCAGGCGCAGCCAAGGTCCGCGCTGGCCAGCTCGGCGGCTACGACATGGCGCTGGTCTATGCCTTTGGGTTACTCGCGCTCACCGGCCTCGTCTTGAGCTTCGCTGCGAGCCCCGTCGCCGCAGCGCGGGTCGGCATCACTGAGCCTTTCTACTTCACCGAGCGGCACGTCATCTTCCTAGGCGCGACGCTGACGGGTGCCTGCCTGACCGCAGCTCTCACGCCTCTTCAGGCCCGCCGCATCGGTATCCTTGCTGCCCTCGGCGCGCTCTTCCTCATGGCCGTGGCGCTCCTCGTCGGCCCCGAGATCAAGGGCGCCAAGCGCTGGATCCCCATCGGCAGCTTCGGTCTTCAGCCCTCTGAATTCTTAAAGCCCGGCTTCGCGATCCTCGTCGCGTGGTTCCTCTCAGCCAAGCCTGACAGCGGCTTCCCGGGCTTCCTCGCAAGCCTCCTCGTCTACGGTATCGCGTCAGTCCTACTCCTATCCCAGCCGGACTATGGCCAGTGGCTGCTGCTTACCGCGATCTGGGCGGTGATGCTCTTTGTGGCGGGCTTCAGCTGGGCATGGATCGCAGCCCTCGGCTCAGCAGCGGCCAGCGCGCTGACCCTAGGCTATCTCACCCAGTCTCACGTCCGCGCACGGATCGACCGTTTCCTCGATCCCTCATCGGGCGACGCCTACCAGACCGACAAGGCGGCCGAGGCCATCCGCTCAGGTGGCGTCTTCGGCCACGACCTCCACGAGGCGACAGGGGTAAAAGCATCGCTGCCGGACAGCCAGACGGACTTCGTCTTCGCCGTCGCCATTGAAGAGTTCGGCCTCCTGATCGGCCTCCTCATCATCGGTCTCTTCGCCGTCATCGCGATCCGTGGGCTCACGGCAGCGCTTGCCAGCACAGACGTCTTCAAGCGCTGCGCCATCGCAGGGCTGACGACCGCTCTCTGCATTCAGGCGTCGATCAATATCGGCGTGAACCTCGGCGTCCTCCCGGCCAAGGGCATGACCCTGCCACTCATCAGTTATGGAGGATCATCCATGTTGGCGACCGGTTTCACGGCTGGACTTCTCTTGGTGCTCACCCGCAAAAGGCGTGCATGAAGATTGCCCTCGCAGCCGGCGGTACCGGCGGCCACATGTTCCCCGCACAGGCTCTGGCCGAAGAAGCCCGCTCGCGCGGCTGGCAGGTCATGCTGCTCACCGATGCGCGGGGCGACCGCTACACCAAGGACTTCCCCCACGACGAGAAGGTGCTCCTCAAGGCAGCCAGCCCCTCGGCCAGCGGCATCCTCGCCAAGATCTCCGCCGCGATGACCCTCCTCGGCGGCATCGGCACGGCGAAGAAGGCGCTGAAGCGCTTCGGCGCAGACGCGGTCATCGGTTTCGGCGGCTACCCTTCCGCGCCCTCCATGCTTGCAGCCCAGCAGTCAGGCATTGCCACCGGCATCCATGAGCAGAACGCCGTCCTTGGCCGCGCCAACCGTCTGGCAGCGGGCAAGGCAGGCTTCATCGCCCACGGCTTCCCCAAGCTCGACCGCGCACCCAAGGGCGCCATGCGCCTGCGCGAAACCGGCAACCCTGTCCGCCGCGCCGTGATCGAGGCGGCCTCCGAGCCGTTCGACAAGCCGATGGCAGGCGGCCCGCTCCATCTCCTCATCTTCGGCGGCAGCCAGGGCGCATCGCTCTTCGCCCGCATCTTCCCCGAGGCGATCGGCAAGCTCCCATCAGCGCTCAAGGACCGCCTCCGCATCACCCATCAGGTGGCCGAAGACGGCATCGACGCCGCGCGCCAGACCTATGAAGCGGCAGGCATCGACCCCCGCTCGGTCGAGCTTGCGCCGTTCTTCACCGACCTTCCCGAGAGGATCGCAAGCAGCCACCTGATCGTCGCGCGGTCCGGCGCATCCTCCGTTGCGGAACTTTCGGTCATCGGCAGGCCTTCGCTGCTGGTGCCCCTCAAGATCGCCATGGATGACCACCAGCGCATGAACGCCACCGTCCTCACCGACGTGGGCGCGGCTGAGCTGATCCTCGAAGACGATCTCAGCGTCGACAATGCCGCTAAGACCCTCGAAGCGGTGCTCTCCGACACCACCCGTTTGACCAGCATGGCCGATGCGGCAAAGGGCCGGATGGCCGAGGGCGCAGCCGCTGCGCTCGCTGACCTGACCCAAGACCTCACAGCCGGAAAACTCGGCTGACCGAAGACAAGAAAGACGCCGCCTTGACCGAAGAACGCGACATCTCCATCCGCCTGCCGTTTCCCGTCGGCCGCATCCACTTTGTCGGTATTGGCGGCATCGGCATGTCCGGCATCGCCCGGATCATGTCGAACCTCGGCTACGAGGTATCAGGCTCGGACATTCAGGAAAGCGACATCCTCGACCGGCTGCGGGAGAAGGGGATCGCTGTTCATATCGGCCACGACAAGGCCCACGTTACCGGCGCCGCAGCTGTCGTCACTTCTACAGCTATCCGGAACTCAAACCCCGAGGTCGCCGAGGCGCGCGCGCAGCATATCCCCGTTGTCCGCAGGGCCGACATGCTGGCCGAGCTGATGCGCCTCAAATGGAACGTCTGCGTCGCGGGCACCCACGGCAAAACGACGACAACGTCGATGATCGCGGCGCTGATGGATGCAGGCGGCAAGGACCCGACTGTCATCAATGGCGGCGTCATCAATGCCTACGGCGCCAACTCCCGCTCAGGCGACGGCGACTGGATGGTCGTCGAGGCTGACGAGAGCGACGGCACCTTCGTCCGCCTGCCGACGACCGTCTCGGTCATCACCAATATTGACCCTGAGCACCTCGACCATTGGGGCGACTTCGACGCCCTGAGGAAGGGCTTCGACCAGTTCATCGAGAACACGCCTTTCTACGGCTTCGGTGTCGTTTGCCTCGATCATCCTGAAGTGCAGGCGCTGGTCGGACGCATCACAGACCGCCGCATCGTCACCTATGGCCTGAACCCGCAAGCCGATGTCCGTGCCGAGAACATCCGTGTCGAGAACGGTATTCAGGTCTTCGACATTCACTTCCGCGAAGGGGCCCAGACCCTTCACCGCCTCGAAGGCTGCCGCCTGCCGATGCCAGGCGAGCACAACATCCAGAACGCCGTCGCCGCGGCGATCATCGCGCGGGAGCTTGGCTGTTCGGACGAGAAGATCGTCGACGGCTTTGCGAAGTTCAAAGGCGTCAAGCGCCGCTTCACCCATACTGGCGACTGGAGGGGTGTGCGGATCATCGACGATTACGGCCACCATCCGGTCGAGATCGCCGCGACCCTGAAAGCGGCGCGCGGCGTGACCGAGGGCAGGGTGATCGCGGTCATCCAGCCCCACCGCTATACCCGCCTCGACAACCTCTTCGACGCCTTCTGCTCCTGCGCCAACGAGGCGGACACGGTGTTCATTGCTCCTGTCTATGCCGCTGGCGAGGACCCGATCGAGGGCAAGGACGCCGAAGGCCTCGCTGCAGGAATGCGCCGTAACGGCCACCGCAATGTCTTTGCACTGAGCACTATCGACGAGCTGCCGGGCAGCATTGCGTCCGAAGCCAAGGATGGCGACCTCGTTCTGTGCCTTGGCGCAGGGGACATCACCAAGCACGCCCACGCGCTGCCAGAATGCCTTGCGAGCTTTGAGGGCTAGTCGCGTGAAGGACGAAAACCGCCACCAGAAGACGCGCCTCCTGATCGGCCTCTTGGGCCTAGTCATGGGTTTCTTCGCGCTGGAAGTCGCCCGTGACGTACCGTTCTACATCGGCGCACCCTTCGGATTTGCCGCGCTGATGACCATGATTGCAGCCGCCGCGCTGACCGACAAACAGCTAGACCAGGTCCGCGAATGGATCGGAGGCAAGCGATGAACGCCCGCCTGATGGAGAACGCAGAGCTTGCGCCCTACACATGGCTGCGCGTTGGTGGTCCAGCCGATAGGCTCTACCTTCCGAACACGGAGGAAGAGCTGAGCGAGATCCTGCGTGAGCTTTCGCCGGTCGAGAAGCTCACGGTTCTCGGCGTCGGCTCCAACGTCATCATCCGTGACGACGGCATCGAAGGCACAGTCATCCGTCTTGGCCCCGGCTTCGGCAAGATCTCCGTAGACGGCGCAAAGGTCAGCGCTGGCGCCGCTGCTCTCGATGCCAAGGTTGCCAAGGAAGCTGCGAAAGCAGGCCTCTCCGGCCTCAGCTTCTACGCAGGCATCCCGGGCACGATCGGCGGCGCAATGCGCATGAACGCTGGCGCTTATGGCGGTGAGACCAGGGACCACTTCGTCTCCGGCCGCGCCATCAACCGCAAGGGCGAGATCGTCACTCTGTCAGCGGACGATTTCGGCTTCCGCTACCGCTGGGCCGACGTCCCGGCTGACCTCGTCCTGATCGAAGCCACCTTTGAGGTGCCCAAGGGCGATGCGGAGGAAGAGCAAGCCAAGATCAAGGAGATCATGGAGAAGCGCGAGGCGACCCAGCCCATCCGCGAGAAAACCGGCGGCTCCACCTTCAAGAACCCCGACCCTGACCTTTCAGGAGGCCGCTCCGCATGGCAGTCCGTCGACGCCGTTGGCGGTAGGGGCCGCAGCGTTGGCGATGCTCAGATGTCGGAGCTCCACGCCAACTTCATGATCAACAAGGGCAATGCCACCGCCGCCGATCTCGAGACCCTCGGCGAATCGATCCGCACGGACGTGCAGAAAGAGCTCGGCTACGAGCTCGAATGGGAGATCAAGCGCATCGGGAGGCTCGCGTGACGCTCGGCTTCCGCTGGCCGCTCCTCGGCGCAGCTTTCGGCGCGACGTCCCTCCTGAGCCTGTTCGTTTTCTCCCGAGGGTCTGTGATGGAGTGGGCGCTTTTCCTGCCGCTCGTCCTTGCAGCACTTCTGGCGAGCCTCGTTGGCCTCATTCATTCACTCCGCAAGGGCTACATGATCCGTTTGGGTGCAGACGGTCAGGGTACAGCGCCCAGCCTCGCGCATATCGCAGGCCGCAGGCGTCCCCGGCGCTTTACTCTTTCGGGAGAGACCCTGACCTATGATCGGCCCTGGTTGCTGATCGATCCGCCGGTGAGGACCGAAGACGGTGAGACCATCGATAAGGTTTTCCTCGACGGGCGCTTCACAGGCGGTGGCCCTGACCGGATCGAAGCGTTCATGCGCTTCGCGCAGGGCATAAAGGACGAGAGAGAAGAGGGACACTGACCGATGGCTGACATGAAGAAAGTCCTCGTCCTGATGGGCGGCCTCTCCGCGGAGAAAGGCGTCAGCCTCGTCTCCGGTGAAACCGCTCGGAAGACCCTCGAAGCGAACGGCAGCTTCGACGTCGAAGCTATCGACGTCACCCGTGAGGTCGACCGTCAGATCAGGGACAGCTTCGGCGGGCAGGGGCCGGACGTCGTCTTCAACGCGCTCCACGGCCCCTTCGGCGAGGACGGCACGGTTCAGGGCCTCCTCGAGATGATGGGCATCCCTTACACCCATTCCGGCGTCCTCTCCTCGGCCCTCTGCATGGACAAGGCGCTCTCCAAGGACGTCATGGCCGCTGCTGGCCTGCGCGTTCCGGGCGGGCACATCGTCGAGACGGACAACCTCTCCGGCGTCCACCCGATGCCGACGCCTTACGTCCTTAAACCCATTGCAGACGGCTCGACCTTCGGCGTGGTGATCATCCGTGAGGAGAGCGATCCCGCGCCCCGGTCAGAGATCCTCCATGACGAGGTCTATGGCGGCCGCGCTATCGTCGAAACCTACATCCCCGGCCACGAGCTCACCGTCGCGCTGAAGGGTGATGAGCCCCTTGCGGTGACCGAGATCAAGGCCGACTTCTACGACTACGACGCCAAGTATTCCGACAAGGCCGCGCCCCACGTCATTCCGGCCGAGCTGCCTGAAGAGGTAACCGCCGAAGCCCTTGCGATGGCGGCCAAAGCGGGCGCTGTCCTTGGGTGCAGGGGGCTCAGCCGGGTCGATTTTCGCTGGAACCCGGAACTTGGGGTTAACGGCCTGTTTATCCTGGAGGTGAATACCCAACCGGGTATGACGCCGACGTCGCTCGCCGCCGAGCAGGCCGCCTATCGCGGCATCTCGTTCGACGAGCTCGTCCAGTGGATGGTCGAAGACGCCTCGTGCCGAAGGTAGCGAAGAAACAGACGCGCAAGCGCCCAGCAGCCAAGAAACCCGCGCCCCGGCGCAGGGTCTCCCGCCGTCAGGTCGGTGCGCTCGAAGCTCTCGGAGCAAGGCTGGACGAGGGCGGCGCGCTGATGGCGACGGGCGCCATTCAAGCCGCGTTCCTCGGGATTATCGCCGCCGCGCTCCTCGCCTTCCTCTACACCGTTTTCTCAGGCCAGCTTCAGACCATGCCGGGCCGCCTTGCGGCGCTCCCTGGTGAGACGGCGAAGCACCTCGGCCTCAACGTGATGCGCGTGACCATCAAGGGCGGGGACAGCCTTTCGACCCGTGAAGTGATGGCGGCCCTGCGCGACGACGAGCTGGGCTCGATCATCGGCCGCTCGCTCGTCACACTCGATCCGCACGAACTCCGCGAGGCAGTCGAGGCGCTTGGCCCGGTCAAGCACGCCAGCGTCACCAAGCTCTTGCCGGACACCATCCATATCTCGGTCATCGAGCGCACCCCTCGCGCGCTTTACGAGAACGGCGCAGGCGAGTTCTTCGTTGTCGATGCCGACGGAGTGCTGATCCGCGCCGCTGAGCCTGTGCAGTATACCGAACTTCTCACCATCTCCGGCACCGAAGACCCGTCCGAAGCGATGGGCTTCTTGGCGGAGCTCAGGAAGCACCCGGTCCTCTACGCCCGCACCGCAGGCATCGAAGTGGTCGGCGGGCGGAGGTTCGACATTCGCTTCCGCAACGGCTTCCTCGCCAAGCTTCCCGAGAAGGATGTGGACCAGGCGCTCCGCCGTCTCCATTCCCTAGAAGCTGGCACGGGTACGCTGGCCGAGACCCTCGACTATTTCGATCTCCGAAACCCCGACTATGCTTATTACAAGCTCAAGGGGGGCGCTGAGAAGAAGCCGTGACCGCGATCCTTTTCCTGACCGATCAGCTCACGGCCTATCAGACCGCTGACGGTTCATGGAATCGCGGCGGTTCAATCTTCGGGCGCAAGGGCAAGCTCAAGCCAGCGGCAGGGGAAATCCTCGGCCTGATCAGCGAGCCCGGCGATGTCGTTGCCTGCCTTCCGGCGTGCGGTACGACCTGCCAGACCTTGCGCGTCGGGGCCTCGATCGGGCGCCAGCTCACCCAGAACGACCTCTCCGCAGCCCTCGAAGCGGCCCTCGCCAAGGCGGGTAGGGAGTCGACAGCCGTCGTCTCGGCAGAGCTTTCCCGCACCGAAATCGACGGCGAACCCATGGCCGAGAGCCCCATCGGGCAGGCTGCTGGCCGCTTCGAAGCGGATGTCACCTCGTTCCTCAGCCCACTGGCTTTCCTGGCTGATCTCGAGCGCGCCGCCGCCGAAGCCTCACTGAAGCTCACCGGCGTCATGGCCATGGAAGAAGCCGCAGCCGCGAGCCTCAACCATCAGGTGCAGGATGGCCGCACACTGATCGTCGTGGACCGTTGGCACACCAAACTGATTGGATTTTCCGGGGAGCACGTCTCCGCTTCTGCGGTCGTCCCTGTGGGCTATGGTCACATCGCAGGCGACCTTGCTGTGACCTTCGGCCTCGATGAAGCCAAGGCGGAGGAGCAGGGGCTGCAGATGGTGCTCGGCCGGGTTCCTCCGGGTGAAGAGAAAACCTCCGAAGTCGCCCTCGCGCGCCTCGAGGAGATTGCAAGCTTCGCCACCGAAGCGGGCAAACGCGCAGGCATTGCTTTGGACGAAGTCAGCCTCCTCGGCCTTCCCGTCGCGCCCCCGGTGGAGACAGCGTTCAAGAAGACCGGCACCATCGTCCGTACACCCGGTCTTGCGCTCGACCGTACTGATCCGGCGATCATGGCGCTCTCCAAGGGTGCAGCGCTCCTCTCTGCAGGCACAGTGACCCGCACCGCGGCAACGGCACTCCAGCTTTCCGCGCCCAAGTCCAAGGGCGGGGTAATCAACTGGCTGCGCGAAAACTTCTAGACTTCTTGCGAATGGCTCTTAACTAGAGCCCATGACATGGCTCGAAGATCTGCCCGCCGCGCCCCAGCTTGGCGACCCAATGGAGGCGCCGCGCCTGCGCGAAGAGACGCTCCACTATCTCGCCCATCGGCGTTCGCTCACCGCTGCCCAGATGCAGGGGCCGGGACCGACTTCCGAAGAGGTGGACGCTCTTCTGAGGATCGCTGCACGGGTGCCGGATCACCGCCGGGTCCACCCCTTCCGCTTCATCGTCTTCGAAGGCGAAGCGCGAAGCCGCTTCGGCGATATCCTTGAGAGCGCCTACGCCAAGAAAGAGGGCACGGAGGATCCCGCGTGCCTCAAGATCGAGCGTGAGCGCTTCGAGCGGGCGCCGGTCGTCGTCGCGGTCGTCAGTGCCGTGAACAAGGAGCATAAGACGCCTGAGTGGGAGCAGATCCTGACCGCAGGCGCTGTCGCCCAAAACCTCGTCATCGCTGCAGGTGCAGCAGGCTTCGCTGCGCAATGGCTGACCGAATGGTACGCCTACGACGAAGGTGTGCTGGAAGCCGCTGGCCTCAAAGGAGACGAGCGGCTCGCAGGTTGGGTTTATCTCGGGACCCCGGCCGATGCGCCGAAGGAGCGGGCGAGAATGGACGCCAGCGCGCTTACCGAGCGCTGGTCGTCTCCTCCGAGCCAAGGTTGAGGACGCGGAACGTCACCACCGTGTACTGATAGCCTGTGATCAGGGTCAGCGCCGCAGCGGCCCAAAAGAGGCCATAGCCGAACCAAACATCACCCAGGGTGAGGATGAAAAGCGCAAGCAGCTGCACCGCCGTCTTCGCTTTGGCGAGGGCGGAAACTGGCAGCTCGCCGCCGCCCGCGATCAGTCCCTCACGCAGGCCAGCGACCCAAAGCTCGCGCATCGCGATGATGATGACCGCCGCCATCAGCCAGCCCGAGAGCGTGCCCATGGCGACAAGGACGATCAGCGCTGTGATCGTCAGCATTTTGTCCGCGATCGGGTCGAGGACCTTGCCGAGCGCGGTTTCCTCATTGCGGCGTCTTGCGACATAGCCGTCGAGAAGATCCGTACCCGCTGCGATGGCGAACAGGATCCCGGCCAGCAGGCGCTGCCCTGAAAGAGCGAGCGCCGCATAAGGGATAATCAGACCTGCGCGAAGCAGGGTCAGCCTGTTGGCCAGCGTCATCAGTCGTCCTTCTCCTGTCCGGCAAGCCACTCACCAAGCCAGTGGATGTGATAGTCACCCTTCTGGAACTCAGGCTCGTCCAACAGCTTCTCGAACAGCGGAACGGTGGTTTTGATCCCTGCGAGCACGGTTTCTTCAAGTGCGCGCTTGAGACGGTTGAGCACGAGATCCCGGTTGTCGCCGAAGACGATCAGCTTACCGATCATCGAATCGTAGAACGGCGGGATGTCGTAGCCATCATAGACCGCCGAATCGAACCGGATGCCGAGACCGCCAGGAGCGTGGAACTCGTTGATCCGGCCCGGCGAGGGCACGAAGGTCATCGGGTCCTCGGCATTGATCCGGCACTCGATAGCGTGGCCCTGGATCTTCACGTCCTCCTGCTTGAAGGACAGCGGGTTGCCGGCGGCGATCGAGATCTGCTCCCGGACAAGGTCGATACCCGTGACGTGCTCGGTGACAGGGTGCTCCACCTGCAGGCGGGTGTTCATCTCGATGAAGAAGAACTCGCCGTTCTCGTAGAGGTACTCGACCGTGCCGACGCCGAGATAGCCGAGGCCCTCGATCGCCTTGCGGGTCGTCTCGCCGATCTGCGCACGCTGCTCAGGGGTCAGGACAGGCGAGGGCGCTTCTTCGAGCACCTTCTGGTTCCTGCGCTGGAGCGAGCAGTCACGCTCGCCGAGGTGCACGACATTGCCGTGACTGTCGGCGGCGATCTGGATCTCGATGTGCCGCGGCTTCTTGAGGTAGCGCTCGATATAGACCGAGCCGTCACCGAAGGCGGCTTCCGCTTCTGAGCTTGCGGCATGGAGCTGCTGCTCCAGCTCGCCTTCATGCTCGACCAGCTTCATCCCGCGACCACCGCCGCCGGAAGCCGCCTTGATCAGGGCCGGGTAGCCGATTTCCTTGGCTGCAGCGCGTGCCTCGTCGATGTTCGACAGTGCGCCATCCGAACCAGGGACAAGCGGAATGCCAAGATCGCCGACGGCCTTTTTGGCCGCGATCTTGTCGCCCATGGTTTTGATGTGATCGGAGGAGGGGCCGATGAAGGTGATGTTGTGCGCCTTCACGATCTCCGCGAACCGGGCGTTCTCCGAAAGGAAACCATAGCCCGGGTGGATCGCGTCAGCGCCGGTGATCTCTGCGGCCGACAGGATAGCAGCGATGTTGAGATAGCTGTCCTTGGCCTGCGGAGGGCCGATGCAGACGCTCTCGTCGGCCATGCGGACGTGCATCGCCTTCGAATCCGCGGTCGAGTGAACCGCGACGGTGGCGATACCAAGTTCACGACAGGCACGGTGGACGCGAAGAGCAATCTCACCGCGGTTGGCGATCAGGACCTTCTTGAACATCGGCCTCAGGCCTCGAGAATGACGAGAGGTTCGTCGTATTCGACCGGCTCGGCATTGCGGGCGAGAATCTCGACCACCTTGCCGTCGCGGGGCGACTTGATCTCGTTCATGGTTTTCATGGCTTCGACGATCATCAGCGTCTGACCGGCTTTGACCGTTGCGCCCACCGCGATGAACTCGTCAGCGCCCGGGGACGGCGAAAGGTAGGCCGTGCCGACCATCGGCGAGCGCACGGCTTCACCGCTCGAAGGGAGCGCAGCCGGAGCGGCGGCTGCTGGTGCAGCGGCCTGAGGCGCTGCCGGCGCCGCGGCCATCATCGGTGCGGCCTGCGGGGCTTCGATCACTGTTTGCTGGACCTGCTTGGCGACCCTCAGCTTGAGGCCTCCGCGCTCGAGCTCGACTTCTGTCATGCCCGTATCGTTCAGGACGTTCGCAAGCTCGCGAACGATTTCGAGATCCTCGTCGAGGCTTTTCGCCATTCTAATGCTCTTTCCTATGCGTTCACGCCGTTCGCATCGACAAGTGCGACCGCAGCGTCAAGGCCCAGCCGATAGCTAAGAGAACCAAACCCAGCAATCACGCCATTGCAGGCCGGCGCAATGACGGACTTGTGCCTGAACGATTCGCGTGTGTGTGGGCTTGAGAGGTGCACTTCGATGACCGGCGCCTCAACAGTCAGAAGCGCGTCGAGAAGTGCAACAGATGTATGGGTATAGCCCGCTGCGTTGATCAGGACCGCAGAGCAGGCGCGCGCGTCCTGCACCATAGAGACGAGCTCGCCTTCGCTATTGGTCTGCTGAAACCGCGTGGAAAAGCCGAGGCTCTCCGCGTGCTTGCGGCACATCCTATCGATATCGTCGAGGCTTTCCGATCCATAGATCTCCGGCTGCCGCGTCCCAAGAAGGTTGAGATTCGGCCCGTTGAGAATCGCGATGGTTCGCTGGTCACTTGCAGTGCTCATCCGGGCCTTCTAGCTGCGGAGTGTGAGCATGAGCAAAACAGCCGAGCAGCAATCTGGAAAAACCTTGGCCGTGACGGTCAATGGTGAGGAGCGTGTCGTGCCCGAGGGGACCACGGTCTCAGGCCTGCTTGAGCTTCTCGGCGTCGCCACAGGCAAGGTCGCTGTGGAGCGTAACAAGGCCATCGTACCGCGCTCGACGTTTGCCGCGCAGGCCCTCTCGGACCGCGACCAGATCGAGATCGTCCGCTTTGTGGGAGGCGGCTGAAACGTGACCGCACAGCCTAACGACCCATTCGTCATCGCAGGACGGACCTTCACCTCGCGCCTGATCGTCGGCACGGGGAAGTACAAGGACTACGCCGAGAACGCCGCCGCTGCCGAAGCAGCCGGAGCAGAGATCGTCACGGTCGCCGTCAGGCGCGTGAACCTATCCAATCCCGATGAGCCGATGCTCGTCGATCACCTCTCGCCGGAGCGCTTCACCTTCCTTCCCAACACGGCGGGCTGCTTTACCGGTGAGGACGCGGTCAGGACGCTGAGGCTTGCGAGAGAGGCCGGCGGCTGGAACCTTGTGAAGCTGGAAGTGCTGTCTGATCCGGACACGCTCTATCCTGACATGGTCGAGACTCTTCACGCCCTCAAACTCCTCGTCGAGGACGGCTTCGAAGTGATGGTCTATTGCTCCGACGACCCGGTGATGGCCCGCCGTCTGGAGGATGCAGGCGCTGTCGCGATCATGCCCCTCGGCGCTCCGATCGGCTCGGGTCTTGGCATCCAGAACCGCTTGAACATCAGGCTGATAGCTGAGCAGGCGAGGGTGCCTGTGCTCGTCGACGCCGGTGTCGGGACAGCCTCCGATGCGGCTGTGGCGATGGAGCTCGGTTGCGATGGTGTCCTCATGAACACAGCCATCGCTGAGGCCCGTGACGCCATCGCCATGGCCCGTGCCATGCGCCTCGCCGTCGAGGCGGGGAGAGCAGCATATCTCGCAGGACGGATGCCGATTCGTCAGTATGGAGCAGCGAGTTCTCCAGTAGACGGAATTATTGGCTGAATCGGCCATCCTCCCGTTTAAGCTGAATTTCAGATGACGATGCGATGCCTCAATCTGTGCAGCGCGCCTTATCATTTATCGATAAGATAATGTGGCAAAAATGCTACGTTTCAAAGAAACGCTTCGTTCATGCGACCGAAACCCCACGAGGTCGGATGTTTGCTCATTGACAGAAAAGTGTCAGCGCGATGAACCTGCGCATAGGGCGTGATGGAGGCATCATCATCGCGTTTGCCGTGGTTCTGTTGATCAGAACCTTTCATTCATCGAGCTTCTCCGGAGGCTCAGGGGTAGGATAGGAAAGACATGGCTGTCGAAAACGAACTCGCGCTGTTGCGCGAAAAGAAGGTGAAGCTCGCGCTCGCCGCTGGCGCCTCGGCGTTCGCGCTGACCGCAAGCATGGCCTACGCGAATACCACCGCGCAGGATGAACCGGTCGAAATTCTGACCGAAGAAGAAGAAGAAGATCTGTTCGAAGGCGACACGGTTGTCGTCACCGGTTCGCGCCTCCGCCGTTCCGAATTCGACAGCCCGAAGCCGCTCCGCGTCTTCGAAACCAAAGACGCTAAGCAGCAAGGCCTGTTCACCGCTGGTGACATCCTTCAGTCTTCGTCGATCGCAGGTGGTGTCCAGTTCGACGCAACCTTCACCGGCGCTGTCACCGACTCGGGCCCGGGCTCGGCTACGCTGAACCTTCGTGGTCTCGGCGCTGACCGTACCCTGATCCTCCTCAACGGCCGTCGTCTTGCTCCTGCTGGTGTGCAGGGTGCTCCGACCCGTCCTGACCTCAACCTGATGCCGACCGGCGTTATCGAGCAAATCGACGTCCTCCTGGACGGCGCATCCTCGATCTACGGTTCGGACGCTGTTGCTGGTGTTGCCAACCTCATCACCCGTCAGGACTTCGACGGCGTCGAGCTTTCGCTCAACACGCGCCTTCCTGAAGCTGATGGCGGCGACTTCCTCCAGCTGTCGTTCACCGCAGGCGCCTCGAGCGACCGTGGTAACGTCATCTTCGGTGCTGAGTACCGCACCCAGGAAGAGATCAAGCGTGGCGACCGTGACTACACGCCGTGTACGCGCGACATCGAAGAGAACCTCACCACCGGTGAGCGTCGTCTTGTCTGTCAGAACACGGGCTTCGGCTCCATGCTTCTGGACCCGGGCGGGTTCTTCGAAAACGTTGGCGGTTCGAACTTTGACTTCCGTCAGTACTGGTTCGACTTCGGCGCGGGTGAAGGCTTCTTCGAAGCTCCGGTGAACAACCAGGCCGGCGGCCCGGGTGACACCGTCGACAACCTCGACGCTCCGGGTGAAACCGTGAACGGCATTGGCTCGCGTTTTGTCTACAACAACGCATACAACGCCAACCGCTTCAGCGACACGTTCGACCTCCTGCAAGCCAACGAGTTCTTCTCGGCTTACACCGGTGGTGAGTACGCGATCACGGACACCGTCGAAGTCTACTTCGAGACCCTGTACGCGAACCGTTCGGCATCGATCGACGACGCTGCTAACCAGGCGTTCCCGTCGATCCCTTGTGATCACCCGCTGATCCAGGAAGATCCGCTGTTCGCCAACTCGTCGGCTTGTACGACGGCTGCAGGCACGGGCTTCGCTTCGCTTCTCGCACTGCCTTACCTCGGCGTTGGCACCATCGGCGAAGTCGAAGTTGCTCAGGTCCGCGGTGTTCTTGGCTTCCGTGGCGACCTCGAGTGGCTCATCCCCTCGGGCAAGTACGTCACCGACAAGAACTTCGGTGTGAACATCGACAACTGGGTCTGGGATACGTACGCCAGCTTCGACCACTCGAATGGCGACTTCTCGACCTTCGCTCTCAACGACGATCGCCTGATCTTCGCTACGCAAAACGTGTCGCGTAACGGTGCCGGCGAACTCGTCTGTGACGGCGGTGGCTCGACCCTGTTCGGCTATGTTGAAGCAGAAGAGTGTGTTCCGTGGGACTTCACCGATCCTGATAACTACATCAACGGTGCTCTTCCGCAGGACTTCCTTGACTATGCGGGCGGTAACGCAACCAACCGTACGGTCATCGAGCAGACCCTCATCAACGGTGTTGTTACCGGTGATGTCTTCAAGCTTCCTGACGGCATCGTTCCGCTCGTCCTCGGCTTCGAATATCGCGAAGACAGCATCAACTCGTTCAACTCGTTCCTCATCACCTCGGGTGCGTCGCCGACCACCTCGCGTGAAGGCGACACGATTGGCCGTACTGAGCTGAAAGAATTCTTCCTCGAAACTGAAATCCCTGTCTTCAAGGGCCGTCAGTTCGCTGAAGAACTCACCTTCGGTGCTTCGGCTCGTTGGACGGAAGATGAAGTGTTCGGTTCGCTCTGGACCTACGGCTTCAACGCCAACTACCTGCCTGTCGAATGGCTGCGTCTGCGTGGTACCTACGGTACGACGTTTAAAGCCCCGAACCTGCGTCAGCAGTTCCTGGCTCAGCAGATCGATTTCGCTGGTGCGTTCACCGATCCTTGTATCGTTTCGAACTTTGAAGCGATCGACGATCCGGAAGAAGCAGCGATCGTTCGCGCAAACTGTGAAGCTCAAGGTGCAAACCCTGACGAGCTTGGCCGTAACGCCGCGACCTCGATCCCGTTCTTCCGCGGTGGTAACGGTCAGTCGCTCGACCCAGAAACCTCGGTCGGTTGGACCGCTGGTTTCGCATTCGAGCAGCCTTGGACCGATGCCTTCGACCTCGAAGCATCTGTGACCTACTACGAGTACGAGATTGAAGACTCGATCATCGAGCCTTCGACTGGCTTCATCATGAACGACTGTATCGTTCAGAACGCCAACCTCTCGAGCCCGTTCTGTTCGCGGATCACGCGTCGTAACACCGGTGACCCGGACCTGAACTTCATTCAGGAAATCGACGCATCGTTCCTGAACTCAGGTGTTGAGACGGCCAAAGGCCTCGACTACTCGCTCGACATCTCGAAAGAGTTCGTCCTGAACGATCGTCCGCTGGACATCAGCTGGCGTGGTCGCGTCAACCAACGTACGGAGCGTGAGGAAGAAATCCTCGGCGTCTTCGAAGACTTCCTCGGTGGCTTCGGTGACCAGGAGTTCGTTGGTGACTTCCGTCTGCAGGCTTCGTACGACGCCTTCACCTTCACCCTGGCTACCCAGTGGGTCGGTGCGGCTGACGACGATGAGAACGATCCTGCTGACCAGGAAAACACCCGTTCGGCTGCTAACGTCGTCTACGACTTCGGCACCTGTACGGTCGTCCAGAACGCGCCTTCCGGTGAAATCACCGGTGTGTCGCCTTCGAGCTGTGGCGCTGGTGTGTTCCGCGAAGGCTTTGTCGACGTCGACAATGCTGACGACTGGTTCCGCCATGACTTCGCGGTCAACTATGAGGCAGAGACCTGGAACGCCACGATCGGTGTCCGGAACATCCTCGACACGCCTCCGCCGCTGGTCGACGACAACGAAGGTATCTTCAACTCGGCGAACGTTCCGCTCGGTGTTGGCTACGACATCTTCGGTCGCTCGCTCTTCGCGACGGTCACCAAGTCCTTCTAATCGGGCTTTAAGAAACGCAGACCTTGCGTAAGGGAGGCCCAGCCGTCAGGCTGGGCCTTTCTCTTTCGGGACAACATCAACCATAAAAGACAATTGGGGCTCAGATCAGACTATGCTTCGTGCAGTGATCGCATTACTGGCCACGCTGGCGTTTCTCACGCCTGCCTCGGCCCAGAACGTGCCGACCTTTGAGGCTTTCTCACAGGACCCGGCCATCACAGACGCAGACATTTCGCCCAACGGACGCTGGCTTGCCGTCGTGCAGCGCGCCTCCGTCGACGGTGAGCGCTTCCTGCGCATCTACGACGCCAAAAACCTATCGAAGGGCCATCTCAGGACCCTCGGTGGTCGGAACATTGAAGTCTCTGGCGTAACCTGGGCGAACAACGACACGCTGGTCGTCAACTTCATCCAGCAGGTCAATGACGGGCCGAACACCTTCCAGATTGGCAAGGTCGCGACGATCAACCGCACTAGCGGTGGCTTCAACGAGATCCCCAAGATTCAGTTCGACCGTAAGACGCTGGGCTCTGACGCAGAGCTCCTCCAGCAGCAAGCTGGCGCGTCGGTGATCTCAAACCTTCCCCACGATCCTGAGCACATCATCATCAGCTACACGGCCGACTTTACGCGTGGCAGCGGCGGCTTCCGCCCCGTCCGTTACGTTGGCAAGGTGAACCTCAAATCGGGCCGCGTGGTTCCGACCTTCCGGGGCGATACCCGTTATGGCGGTTACCGCGTTGACCAAGACGGCAACGTCCGCCTCGCAGGCACCACGGACCCCGCTACCGGCGACGCAGTCTCCGTAGCACGCGCCAGCGGCAGCGAAGAGTGGATCGAAATCGGTCGCTCGGGCGCCGGTACGTCGTCCACGTCGCAGCAGTTCGCAGTCCTCGGCTTCTCCAGCGTCGACGATCCCAACGAACTCCTGGTGGTCTCCAATCACGAGTCCGACACTTCGGGCATCTACACGTTCGATATCCCGAGCCGCCGGTACAAGGAACTCCTGTTCCGCCATCCGCGCTATGACGCCGGCTCGGTGCGCTTCGTTCGCGATCCCAAGAACCTCAAGCAGACCTACATCACTGGCTTCACCTACACGGGCCGCGGCGGTGAGGTTGTGTGGATCGATGACTTCGAGAAGCAGTTCCATGAGCAGCTCAAGCAAGTCCTGACGGACCGCGTCAGCTCGGTCTGGTCCCAGTCACGTGACGGCAACGTCCGGGTGATCCAGGCGACGGGTGAGAAGTATCCACGTGCGTTTTACCTGTACACGCCGGACGACGGCATCCAGCTGATCGGCGAATCGATGCCGCAGCTCCGTCCCGAGCAGCTCGCTGAGCGGAAATACATCCGGTACAAGGCGCGTGACGGCTATGAGATCCCTGCTTACGTCACCATTCCGAATGGGACGCCTCCGTTCCCGACGGTAAACATGCCTCACGGTGGTCCGACTGCACGTGACACGGGCGGCTTCGATCTCTGGGCACAGGTTCTCGCGAGCCGCGGCTACGCTGTGATCCAGCCCCAGTTCCGGGTCTCCACCGGCTTCGGTCGCGAGCACCTCGAGGCTGGCTTCTCCGAATGGGGAAAGCTGCAGCAGGACGATATTGATGACGCCATGAAGTTCATGGTCGACGCAGGTATCGCTGACGAAGACCGCCTCGCGATCTTCGGCTGGTCCTATGGCGGCTACGCTTCGGCGATGGGCATCATGCGGGACAATCATCCGTACAAGTGCGCGATCCCGTCCGCAGGCGTCTACGATCTGCCGCGCTTCCGTGCGTGGCTGTTCCAAGGCGGCGGCGGCAGCCTCGCTCGTCGCTATCGTGATACGGTCGAGGGCCTGAACCCGCTCGACTATGTCAGCAAGGTGGACGTCCCTGTGCTGATCATCCACGGCACCAACGACGAGCGCGTTCCGATCATCCACTCGGATCTTCTGAACTCCGCGCTCAAGCGTGAAGGTAAGGATGTCGAGTACCTGAAGCTTAAGGACGCCAACCACTTCTTCGGCACCATCTTCTACCGCCACTGGATGGAGATGTTCCCGACGATGGTCCGGTTCCTCGACGAGGATTGCGGTCTCAAGCCGTAAGCCTGGTGAGGCCAGAAACGGAAAAGAGCGCCCCGCGGGGCGCTCTTTTTTTGTTCGTGAGAGGATTGTCCGGAGCGTCTATCGAACCCGGTGAATGCCTCAAGCAGGGGGCTTCTGGCGATCAGCCTTGGCCGCGGACGCTCTCGACCATGGCCTCGAACTGTTCGGTACGAAAACCTTCTAAGATCTCGAAACGTCCGCTCTCTGGGTTCGCAACGATGAAATAGGGCGTGCCCTGAATGCCGATCTGGCGAGCCATGTCGATCGACTGGTCGATCGTGGCCTCGATCTCCTCGGCATGGTCCTCGAGCGCTTTGTCGAGCGCGCGCGGCTTGAGGCTCGCACGTTTCGCCGCGCGTTCGATGGCGGTCTCGTCGAGAACGCCTGACGACTGGAAGAGGGCGCTGTGCATCTTGCGGTAGCCGTCAGGGTCGATCTTGGCCGCGGCCACGGAGGCAGCAGCGGCATCGCGGGACTCATCGCGAAGGATCGGCAGCTCCTGGAACACGACACGCACGGAGGGGTCGGCTTCCACAAGCGCCAGAACGTCGGCCATCGCTGTACGGCAGAAGCCGCAGTGATAGTCGAAGAACTCAACGATGATGATCGACGCGTCTTCTTCGCTCGCGCCGATGGCGTGACCCGACTGGGCGGAGACGAGGTTCGGCAGAAGCTCGACGACGCTTTCCTTCGAGGCCGTGGCGGCCTGCTCTTCGAGCTGGGTCCGGTAGGCTTCGATCGCCTCGATGATCAGCTCGGGATTGCGCATCAGCGCTTCGCGGAGGCGGCGGTCGAACTCCTCATCGCTCATGCCCGAAGGGGACTGCGCCTCTGCGCCGGTGGGGGCGGAGGCGCCGCAAGCTGCCACGAGCAGGACGGAGGAGAGGAGGGCATGGCGCAGGGTCATGGCGAACCTTCTAGCGTGGAATGACTAAAATCGGGTCTCAGGCGGCTCAGCGGCGGCGGATCTGCCGCCGCGCGTTCTGCGCCTCTTCGGCAGTCGCAACAATGATGTCGAGGGCCTGCTGGTATTCAGGCGTGCCCGCTTTCAGCCGCTCACGGGCAAGTGTCGCAAAGCGGTGGGCACTGACAGGGTTGTAGCCGTGATAGGCCGCTTCGGCCTGGGCCAGCATGGCGTACTCTTCCCGGCCATTATGGCTCTCGGCCCGTGCGAGCAGCGACCAGGCGAAGCTGTTGTTGCGCTCCTTCTGGAGGGCGGAGCGCAGGACCGCCGAGGCTTCGTTGATGTGGTGGTCACGGTCCGTCGCGATCAGCGCCCGGGCGAGGTTCACCTCGAGAAGGGCGCTGTCAGGCCCCAGCGCAATGGCGCGGCGGTGGGGGGCGATCGCTTCGGCGGGCTTGCCGTGCTCGAACAGCATCTGGCCCTGAAGCTCATGGAAATAGGGGTTCTCGGGATGGGCCGTCAGCAGCCGCTCAATCTCCCGGGTCGCACCATCTAAATCTGACGAGCGGAAGTAGGCGACCGCCCGGGCATAGCGCGCGGCGTCGCTCTGGTCGGTGAGGGGATAGACCCTGAGGGCAGCGTTCGGATCCATCAAGAACCCGTTGATCTTGGCCTGGATCATGCGGAGCTCTTTAATCTCCGCTTCTGTGTTGCCATTGCCGTAGTAGGGCGACGCCTCGGCCCGCTCCCGCAGGCGCGCAACACGCTGCACGGCGAGAGGGTGGGTCTGGAAGTAAGGGTTCGGTGCGTTGGCGCGGATCAGCTGCATGTTCCGCAGGTTGTCGAAGAAATCGAGGAGGCCTTTTGTCGAGCTCCCGACCTCGTCGAGATACCCGACGGCCGCCTGGTCCGCGGCGCTTTCCTGGCCCCGGCTGTAGGTCAGGTAGGTGTCGAGCGCTGCCTGCTGGCCAAGGCCGATAGCGCCGAAGCCTGCTTCCGGCGGAGCGCCGGCTGCGATCAGAGCCGCACCGAGGAGAAGGCCGAGCATCTGCGGGCGGGAGGCCTTGGCGATGGCGTCGCGGGTCCGGGCCGAGTGGCCGCCCGCAAGGTGGCCTGCTTCGTGGGCGATGACCCCTTCGACTTCGTTGGGAGTCTCGGCGAGGGTGATGAGGCCGGTGTGGATGCCCATTTTCAGGCCGGACGACGAGCCTGCGAACGCGTTCGGCGTCGGGTCACCGATCAGCAGGATCTCCACGCCGCCCTTGGGTAGCTGCGCCGCGTCGAACAGCGGCTCCGACATCTCGTAGAGCCATTCCTCGATCTCGGCATCGCGCAGGAGGACCTGCGCGGACGCCTGTGCGGCAAACGAAGCCACCGCAGCGAGGGCAGTGAGGGAACGGCGCCAGTTGAGCATAGAACCTCGGGACTCACGTGAATTGAGTTCCAAGGCTAGCGCCAGAAGGTGCATAAGTCTTCGCTGGCGCGTGACAATCGCGACAGTCTTACACTTCGCGACGTTGCCTAGAAGACGATCCCGATGGCCGCGCCTGAGCTGAGGGTCGCAAGGGTGCCGGAGATCAGCGCCCTTGGTGCGAGCGCGATGATGTCCGAGCGCCGGCTTTCCTCGAGAACGCCGAGCCCGCCGATGATGATCCCGAGGCTCGCAATGTTGGCAAAGCCGCAGAGCGCATAGACCATGATGAGGGTCGAGCGGTCATCGAGCGTACCGTCTTCGAGAGAGACGAGCGAGGTATAGGCGATGACCTCGTTGAGGATGGTCTTGATACCCATCAGCTGACCGGCGGCACCGGCCTGCTCCCAGGGAACACCAGCAAGCCAGACAAGCGGCGCGAAGACGAAGCCAAGGAGGCGTTCCAGCGTCAGCGGCTCACCGAACACTTCGGGAAGACCGCCGAGGATGAGGTTGATGAGCGACGCCAGCGCGATGAAGGCAAGGATCGCCACGACGATGTTCGCCCACAGCTTGCCGCCTTCGGTGGCGCCAGCAGTGAAGGCGTCCATGGTGTTCTCGTAGGCAAAGCCAGACGCTGTCTCATCGACCTTGGTGGGCACTTCGCCTTTCTCCGGCGGAACCATCAGTTCGGAGAAGAGGAGGGCGGAGGGCACCGAGATGACCGAAGCCACGAAGATATGCCCGAGCATCGCTTCGCTGATCGGCGAGAGGATGAAAGCGTAGAGCGTCATCACCGTGCCCGCGACGGTCGCAAACCCGCAGGTGATCACGGCGAAGAGCTCTGACCGCGAGAGGTTGCGGAGGAGGGGCCGGATCAGCAGCGGCGCTTCGGACTGGCCAAGGATCACGTTGGCCGCAGCCGAAAGGCTGATCGCGCCGCCCGTGCCGAGGAGGCCCTGCAGCACGAGCGAGAAGCTGCGGATGATGATCTTCAGAATGCCCCAGTGCCAAAGGACGGCCGCGAGCGCCGAGACGACGACGATCAGCGGCAGCGCCTGGAAGGCGAAGATAAAGAGCCCGGGGTTTTCACCCTCCGCCGGGGCGAAGGGCATGTTGTCGGACCGGCCCACGTAGCCGAACAGGAAGTCGGTCGCCGTGCCTGTGGCTTCGGAAAGCGCCAGCACGATGCCGTTGACCGCAACGAGGCTGTCGCGCGCGGCCGGGATCTGCAGGAAGATGAAGGCGAGGCCGACCTGGAAGGCCACCACCGCGACGAAGCGCTGGATCGGGGGAAGCTTCAGCTTCCGCTCCGAAAACAGCCAGGCAATCGCCCAGAACGCGACCATGCCGATCGCGCTCTGGATGCGCGGATCGAACGACAGGCCGCTCATCCGCAAGTCTCCACTGTCGCGACACCCCTGCCGCTCATCCACCCGCCCCGCATCATGTCTATCAGTCCTTCTGGAACGCCCGCGACCACCAGCCGACCTTGCGCGGCTTGGAGGGATCGGCCGGAGTATCGGTCCGGTCGATCTTCGAAGCCGCAGCCTCTTCGGCCTCCTCGACGTCAGTAGTTTCGTCAGCCTCGGCCTGGGCTTCCGCCTCGGCGTTCATCGGAGCCTCTTCAGCTTCGGCCGGTGCGGGCTCTTTGCCCGCGTCCTCTGATGCCTCGGCGCTCGCTTCGCGCTTTTGGTCCAGGTCGATGACATTGTCCGCAGCCTCAGGTTCGGAGCTGACAGCCGATGCTGCGTCCTCGCTAGCCTCCGGCGCTTCGGCTTCGGCGGCGGTGGAGGCGACGGCGGCAGCAGCAGCGGCCTTGTCGGCTTCGCTCACATCGTCTGCCGGCTTGTCCTCGGTATCGGTCTCCGCGGAGGCGTCGTCATTGTCGTTGCCTGCCTCGGCACCGTCCTCGCCAGACTTGCGGTTGCGGCGGCCACCACGGCGGCCACGGCGACGGCGGCGCTTGGGCTTGTCCTCGCCGTCCTCGTCGTCGGAGCTGTCGGACTTGGTCTCTTCAGAGGCCTTGTCTTCCGAAGCTTTCTCTTCCGAGGCGCCATCCTCGTCGGCGTTCTCGTCCGAGCGAGCCTCGTTCTGGTCGTCGGCCTTGTCCTCGGCTCCGCCCTTGCGGCGGCGACGGCGACGGCGACGCTTCGGCTTGTCCTCGGAGCCTTCTTCGTCGGACGTGCTGCTCGTCTCGCCAGCGCTTTCGCCGGGCAGTTCGGGCGCTTCGAAGTCCGAGAGGGGACCGTCGTCTCCGATGGTATCTTTCAGCGACACGCCTTCGGCAGGGGTGCCTGAACCCGTCACTTCGTACTGGTCACCATACCTGCCGCTGTCGGCGAGGATGTTCGTCTTGACCCCGTAGAGGCCTTCCATCCGTTCGAGCCAGGCGCGCTTCGTGTTCAGGATGTAGAGCGCGACTTCGGTCGAGGTCTTCACCGTCACGAGGCCGACCTTGCCGGCAGCGGCCTCGCCCTCGGCAGCGCGGAGGATGCGGACGGCAGCCATCTCGTGGCTGCGCACGGCGCCTGCGCCCTCGCAGACCGGGCAGGCCTGCGTGGTGCCGTCGACAATACCGGAGCGGCGACGCTGGCGGGACATTTCGAGGAGGCCGAAGGAGCTGATCGAGCCGATCTGCGTCCGGGCGCGATCGTTCTTCATCGCGTCCTTGAGCTTCTTCTCCACCGCACGGTTGTTGCGGTTCTCTTCCATGTCGATGAAGTCGACGACGATGAGACCCGCAAGGTCGCGCAGGCGGCACTGGCGCGCCACTTCCACGGCAGCTTCGGAGTTCGTCTTGAGCGCCGTCTGCTCGACGTTCCGCTCCTTGGTGGCCTTGCCGGAGTTCACGTCGATCGAGACGAGCGCCTCGGTCTGCTGGATGACGATGTAGCCGCCAGACTTCAGCTGGACCGACGGGTTGTACATCCCGTCGAGCTGTTCCTCGACCTTGTGCTTGAGGAAGAGGGGCGCGTCGCCCTTGTGCTGCTGCACGTGCTTCGCGTGGCTCGGCATCAGCATCTTCATGAAGTCTTTGGCTTCGCGATAGCCCTCGTCGCCCTGGACGATGACCTTCTCGGTGTCCTTGTCGTAGAGGTCGCGAATGGCCCGCTTCATCAGGCTGGCTTCTTCGTAGATCAGCGAAGGCGCGACGCTTTCCAGCGTCTTGTCACGGATCGTCTGCCAGAGCCTGTTGAGATAGTCGTAGTCGCGCTTGATCTCGACCTTGGAGCGCTTGGCCCCGGCGGTGCGGATGATCAGGCCCATGTTCGGCGCGATGTCGAGCTCGCTCATCGCCTTCTTCAGGCGACGGCGGTCTGACTGCGAGGTGATCTTGCGGGAGATGCCGCCGCCGCGGGCGGTATTGGGCATCAGGACGCCGTAGCGGCCAGCGAGGCTGAGATAGGTGGTGAGCGCTGCGCCCTTGTTGCCGCGCTCTTCCTTGACGACCTGCACCAGCATGATCTGGCGGCGCTTGATGACCTCCTGGATCTTGTAGGCGCGCAGCAGGCGGTTGCGATCGCGCTTGGCTTCTTCATAGCGCGAGCGGAGCTTGTCGATTTCCTTCTGGCGCGCACGCGCGGCCAGCTCTTCTGCGGTGGGTTCAGGCTTGGCCTTCTTGCCCTCGTCGTCAGCGCGAGCCTCGGCGTCGCCGGTCTCGTCTTCAGCGACCGCTTCTTCTTCGGCGTCTGCTTCTGCGACAGGCTCCTCAGAGGAAGCTTCGGCTTCAGCTTCATCCTCGCTGCGGAGAGCTTCTTCAGGCTCAGCTTCGAGAGCGGCCGACTTGTCGTCAGCATCAGCCTCTTCGTCGTCACCGTGTTCTTCGGTGCGGCGCTCTTCCTCTTCTTCCTCTTCCTCAGCGTCCTTGCGCTTGGCGTCGTCGTCAGAGGCTTCAGCTTCGTCGCGGCTGCCAACGGCAGAGATCAGGTCTTCGTCGGCGGCGTGGTAGAAGCCATCTTCCGCGCCGTCTTCTTCGGGCACGAAGTCCGGCGATGCCGGCTCTTCCTCAGCCTTGTCGTCGGAGGCATCAGCGGAAGCTTCTTCGGGCTGGTTGTCTTCGTCACGGTCCGAGCGGCCGCGCAGCTCGTCCTCGTCATCGGGGTCGATCGCGTCGTCATCGTCGTTCTGGTTCAGCTCAGCGAGCTTTTGCGCCAGCTCGACCTCGAGGGCCTCGGCCTTGCGCAGGATCTCACGGTCCGCGACCGGGATCTGGTAATAGTCAGGATGGATTTCGCCGAACGCGAGGAAGCCATGGCGGTTGCCGCCATACTCGATGAAGGCTGCCTGGAGGCTCGGTTCGACCCGGGTGACCCGGGCGAGATAGATGTTCCCGCGGAGAGGCTTACGGGAGGCGTACTCGAAATCGAAATCTTCGACCTTCCCACCCTGAAGGACCGCGACGCGCGTCTCCTCCCGGTGGTAAGCGTCGATAAGCATGGTTTTGGGCATTGATGACTCCGTGGCTGCGGCGATGCGCCGGACCAGCCAAGTTCAGGTGTTCGGTGGGTGCGCCTGGCGGGACGGAGACGCGCGCATCGCCGCTGGGGCGGAGCGCGGTATGAGGTCTCGTCGTGGCCATCGCGTATCTTTCGGGTGCGCCCGGGGGCCTGATCGGCGGGGCGCTTCTTAGTGTTGGAGCCCTCTTGAGAGGCCCCGGTGTCGCTTCTCAGGTGCCACCGGCGAGAGGCCGGGCCCCAGGGTCGAAGCTCCCCTTGAGGCAGGAGGGCCGGGTCTCGCGGAGATATCTCGCGGGCCGGGCGCCATTCTTGACAACCAGTCTTTGCTCCCATTCCCGATCAGTTTCAAGAAGGGGAACGCGGGCTATGACGAAACGTTGTCTAACCCCATGCTTAACGCCGCATTAAGTCCCGCCATGTCAGCGCAGAATCAAGGTTTATGGGAGTAACGATGCGCCGCCTTCTCGTCCTTCCTCCGCTACTCGTCGTCGTGCTCTGCGGTTTCCTCGCTGTGAGTGAGGAACGCGGTACGCCCGTCGAGGTGCAGGCTGTCCGCCTGGGCGTGGACGGCAAAGGGCAGACGCGGATCGTGCTCGACCTCGACCGCCGCCCTGATTTCCTCGTCGGCCCGTCCGTGGAGGCTGGGCCTGAGATCATGGTGCATCTCGAGAACGCGACCTTCGCCATGGGGGCAGGGGGCGCAGGGATGCAGCCGGGCAAGGGCGTCGTCGACAATCTCTCCTACCAGCCGCGCCTGCTGAGGCTCGCTCTTGAAGAGCCTGCGCTGCCGTCGCGCCAGTTCATCCTGCCGCCGAGCGGTGACATCGAGCATTTTCGTCTGGTGATCGACCTCGACAAGGTCGACCAAAAAGCCTTCGCGAAAGAGGCTGCATCCTTCCGCAAGCCGCCCGAGCCGGAGCCTGCCCCTGCGAAGGAGCCCAAGAAGGACGATCCCCGCGTCGCCTCAGGCTGGACACCGCCTTCGCGCAGTAAGCTTGTCGCTCCACCGTCGCTCAAGCCATCCAAACGTGGCCAGGGCGAGCCCGAAGTCCTCGCCTACGACATGCCGGAGCTGCCGCCCGAGCCGACCCAGCCGCGCGTGAAGGAACGTCCGCTGATCGTCCTCGACCCGGGCCACGGCGGCTACGAGCCTGGCTCGATCGGGCAGGGCGGCACACGCGAAGAAGACGTGGTCCTCGCTTTCTCCAAGGACCTGAAGCGGGCGCTGCTCCGCCGGGGCTATGATGTGCTCCTCACCCGCGAAGACGATACCTACGTGAAGCACGAAGACCGCATCGGCCTCGCCCGCGAGCGTCAGGCTGACCTCTTCATGTCGATCCACGCGGACAGCAACGAAGACCGCTCGCTTCGCGGTGCTTCCGTCTACACCCTTTCGGCCCGCCGCTCGGAGAAGCTCGAAGACGAGATCCGCAGCCACGGTCAATTCCAGCTCTTCGATGTCGAGGTGAGCAATGATGACGGCGTCGGCGACATCCTCCTCGACCTCGCCCAGACCGCGACCCGGCACAATTCAGACCGTCTCGCGACGTCATTGATCGATCACATGCGGCCGACCATGCCGCTTCTGAAGAACCCCAAGCGCAGGGGTGCCCTGCTCGTGCTTCTCTCGCCTGACGTCCCGGCTGTCCTCGTGGAGCTCGCCTTCATGTCGAACACTTCGGACGAAGCGAATCTCAAGAGCGCAGCATGGCGCAGGACTTCGGCTGCTTCGATCGCAAACGGCGTTGAGGATTACTTCAACCAGGCCGGTGTCGAAGACAGGCTCGCCGGCGGTTCCGCCGACAGCGGCTTCTAGGGGCCAGCACCGATTGTGACTGGGCTGGGAGCGTGTAAGGGGGCGTCCATGGCAGTCTTCCAACGTCTTGCCCTCGCAGGGCTTCTCTTCCTCGTCGCAGGCTGCGTCACGTTCCGCAGTGGCCCGACGATCTCCGCCAGTAGCGACGAAGCCTCGGTTTCCGGCGCTTACCTTCAGGGCCGCTTCGCTGCCCAGTCCTTCGACATTCCCCGTGCAGGCGCCGCCTTCGAAGAAGTCTCGCGCAAGTTCGGCGGGCAGGAGAGCAACCAGACCGCCTTCGGCTACGCCCTCGCAGCAGGTGATTTCGACGAAGCCGTCCGCCAGGCCCGCCTGATCGTCGCGGAAGGGCAGGAGCCTTCGGGCGACAATCCCGAAGGTGAGGGCATCCAGTCCGACCTCCCCATTCTGACCCTCGCCTCCGCCGCCATGAGCGATGGCGATGCCGAGGAAGCCGCAGCGCTGCTGGAGCAGCCGCTGCGGTCCTCGCTAGGCCGCTCTTTGTCAGCGCTGCTCAGAAGCGCTGCGATGTACGAAGTCGGCGGTTTCGACGCCGCCGCTGAGGCGCTTAATCAGCAGGCTGAGGGCACCTTCCGCGGGCTCGTTCCTCTGCATGCGTCGTTCCTCTACCGCCTGACCGGAGACCTTTCGGCAGCGGAGAACGCCTTCCGCCAGTCGATCAACGCGCCGCGCAGCCAGATCGCAGGCATGGCCTACGCCCGGGTCCTTGAGGACAAGGGCCAGAGCGCCGATGCCGCCACGCTCTACCGCGCAATCATGGAAGACGCTGGCCTCTACAGCCGTGCCGGACGCTTCGGCCTCGCGCGCCTTGATGCCCTCGAAGGCAGCACACGGAGCTTTGACCGCCTTGCTGACAAGAATTCCCGCCTCGTGACCAACGGGCGTGAGCTCTACGCACTGGCGCTCGAAAGCTTTGCATGGCTCGGCTTCGAGCAGGCGATTGGCATTCAGCAGAACCAGCCGGGTGCAGAGCAGCTTCGCCGCTCCTCCCTCGTCATTCCCCTGGGCCTCGCGAACCTCGCCAGGGCCGTCGATCCAGGCCGAGACGGCGCGCACTACATCGCTGCGATGATCTTCGGGATTTATGAGACGCCGGAAGTCTCCTCGCAGATTGCCGCCATGATCCCGCCGGAGAGCTGGATCTATGACTACGCCATCCTCGAAGTCGCCAATGCCCAGATCGACATGGGCGATACAGACGGCGCGATCAGCACCCTGAGGAAGGCGCTGCGCATCGACGACGGCGTCCCGCAATGGGCGCTCCAGCTGCACCTGCACCTCGCGGCCGAAGGGCGCTACGATGAGAGCGACCGCGCTGCGACCCGCGCGATTGAGTCGGCTGAGCGTCTGGGTGTCAGCGAGACCTCACTCTGGCGCTACTATTTCTCCCGTGGGGCCATGCGCATTGAAGCAGACCGCTGGGAAGACGGCATCGCAGACCTCGAAAAGGCTCTCGCCCTCGCACCTGACGAGCCGCTCATCCTCAATCATCTCGGATACTCTTACGTTGAACGCGGAGAGAACCTCGAGCGGGCCTTTGGCATGATCGAGCGGGCTCTCGAGATCGACCCGCAGAACGGTGCCATCGTGGACAGCCTCGGCTGGGCCCACTTCCAGCGTGGCAACTACGAAGAAGCGGTTGAGCTGCTCGAACGCGCCGTGGGTCTTGAGCCTGCCGATGCGGTGATTACGGATCATCTGGGCGATGCCTACTACATGACCTACCGCGACCGCGAGGCAGTCTATGAGTGGCGCAGGGTCCTCGATCTCGAGGATGCCGATGACGAGCTGAAAGCCGCTGTCACCCTCAAGCTCGACGGCGACTTCTCCGAAGCCCCGGTTCTCGCCGCGAGGAGCGGGTCGTGACCGAGGCCGTCATCTTCGCGCCGGTCAAGATCAACCTTGCGCTCCATGTTGGTCCTCCGCGGGCTGATGGATACCATCCCGTCGATACGCTCTGCGTTTTTCCCATGCTGGGCGATGTCCTCGCCTATGACCCCGAAGGCCCGCCGGGCATCGATTTCACCGGGACCTTCGGTGAAGAGCTGGCAGGCGAGGGGCATGCGGACAATCTGATCTGGCGTGCATTCCTGCTTCTCGATCTCGAGCCTCAGGGCCGCTTCCTCCTCCAGAAGGAGACGCCCATCGCCTCCGGTATCGGGGCGGGGACAGCAGACGGTGTGGCCGCGATGCTGCTTCTCAACGATGTCCATGAGCTGGGCTTCGATGCCGACCAGCTGCGCCGCCGCTCGCTGGGTCTCGGCGCTGACGGCCCTGTGTGCATGGCTGGCCAGATCAATGGCGGCGGCGTCATCCGCGCCTCCGGCATCGGCGAGCGCATCACGCTGACAGAGCGCTGCGAGCCCGAAGCCATCGTCCTCGCCAATCCCGGCTACGCTGTCTCTACCGGAGAGGTTTTCCGCCGCTTCGATGCAGGCGATCCCAGCCCGCTGACCCCGGCGGCTTACGAAAGGACTGGCGGCGCGGCGGGCATGGTCCACCGGAACCGCAACGACCTACTCGCTCCGGCAGAAGAGATCGAGCCCGCGATTGAACCGCTGATCGCCACCATGTCGGCCCAGCCCGGCGCGCGCGCTGCGTCCATGTCCGGCTCCGGTGCGACCTGCTTCGCGATCCACGCGAGCGCCACCTCCGCCGAACGGGCAGCGCGGGACCTCAGGGCCCAAGGGTTCTGGGCCGAATCGTCGTTCATTCTCCCAGGTAACGCCTGACCTTAAAGGAGCGCGCGCAACGCTCGTGCCGCTGACAGACGAAATCATCTTCGGCTTCGCCGCCGCCGTCATGGCGGGGCTGATCGCCAATGCGCTGTGTCTCACGGCGATCAGGAGCCAGCTTGCGCTCGATCCGGTCAGCGACCGGTCCAACCACAAGACCCCGGTGCCGCGGCTCGGGGGAATGGCGGTCGTCGCAGGGATCCTCGCGGGCGGCGCTGTCCTCTTTTTCGCGGGAACGCTGAGCCCTCAGGGTGCGGCGCTTATCCTCCTCGCGATGGCGGCCGGAGGCATCGGCCTCCTCGACGATTTCTTCGGCATGTCGGCCCAGCTCAAGATGCTGCTGCTCGCAGCTGTAGCCTTCGCGGGAGCAGTCTTCGTCGGTCCGATCACGGAGTTCCCTGTTCCTCTCATCGGATGGGTCGACTTGCCGATGCCGCTCGGCATCCTGCTGGCGGCCTTCTGGCTCCTGTCGATCATCAACACAGTCAACTTCATGGACGGCCTCAACGGCCTTGTGGGCACAACGGCGATCGTCATTCTCGCAGGTGCGTCGCTCATGTGGTCGGCGGCGTCATGGCCGCTGCTGACCGTCCAGGTGGCCCTCCTTGGTTTCCTCTTCTGCAATGTCTTCGCAGGCCGGATCTTCCTCGGCGACGCAGGCAGCCTCGCCATCGGTACGCTGATCGGTGCAGCGCCGCTTCTCGCAGGGGAAGGGACGCGCGGCTTCTGGATTGTGCCCCTCGTTGCGCTGCCGCTCATCATGGATGTTGCGGTCACCCTCGTCCGTCGCGCGGCGCGGGGCGAGCGTCTGTCCGAGGCGCACCGGGAGCATTTCTACCAGCACCTCAAGGCGTCGGGCTGGTCGCATCAGGCGACGGCGCTGGCGGTGGTTGCAGCGGGGCTCGTCGCGGCGCTCGTGGCGCGGCTCATTTGGCAGGTCTGCGTGGAGATGCCGTCGGTCTACTGGCTGTCGGCGCTGTTCATCGCGCTTCTGTGGGCCGTGATCATCGGCGGCATGCTGATGATCAAGCGCAGCTCTCAAGAGTTAGAAGGGACGTTCCGCTGAGGCGAGGGCAAGCTCGCGCAGGATGTCCTTGAGCGGATGATCCGGCAGGCCGTCGAGCGCTTCCGCTGACTGGGCCGCATAGCCCCGCGCATGGTCGAGAGCCTTCGCGCCAATGTCGTCACGGTCGATCAGGGCCTTGGCCCGGTCGAAATCGTCCGAGCCATTGGCAAACGCATCGCGCCAGTAGGCCCGCTCGCTATCGTCCCGCGCTGCGCGGTAGGCGAGGATCACCGGCATGGTCATCTTCCGCTCACGGAAGTCATCGCCAATGGTCTTGCCAAGGTCCTGCGCCCCGTGGCCATAGTCGAGAGCGTCATCCACCAGCTGGTAGGCAATGCCGAAATTCTCAGCGAACTGACCGAGCTTCTCCGCATGGGGCGATGCACCCAGCGAACCGGCACCGGCACGCGCCGCCGCTTCGAACAGCATGGCCGTCTTCGCGCGGATGACGTCGAGGTGCATCTCCTCGGTCGCGTCGATGTTGCCTTGGGTTTCAAGCTGGAGGACTTCACCCTCGGAGATCGTGCAGCTCGCACGGGACAGGAGATCCAGCACCGGAAGCTGGCCCGTCTTCACCATCAGCTCGAAAGCCCGGGCGAAGAGGAAGTCACCGACCAGCACCGACTCCTTGTTCCCGAAGACGACATTGGCCGTCTTGAACCCTCGACGGAGGTCCGAATCATCCACCACATCATCATGGAGAAGCGTTGCCGCGTGGATCAGCTCAACAGCCGCCGCGAGGTAGCGCGCATTCTCACCGCCCGCGCCAGCGATCTCAGCCGCTGCCAGCGTGATGAGAGGCCGCAGCCTCTTACCGCCCGCGCCGATCAGGTGCTTGGCGACCTCAGGGATCAGCGGCACCCGGCTTCCAAGGTGGTCCAGGATCACCGCGTTCGTGGCATCGAGCTCAGAACGCAAGGCAGCCTTCAACTCGGCCGCCACTTCGGGAAAGGCCTGTCCTTCGGTCTTCGCCTCTTTCGTCGCGGCAAGCGCCATCGAACCACTCCTCGCTGCCATACGTTCCATATGGACCTCACTTAGGTCCACCGCACGCGGCAAACCCGCGCTTAGGGCCCGAAATCACGATTGTCACCGCGACGGAACTCGGTTCCTAGCCTTGCAAGCTTCGCTGTTGAACCAGAAATCCGTCTTCGCATAGGAGCCGCAGCCATGTCTGTTCGATCTTTTTTGACCGCACCCTTCCGTATCTTCGGCTCAAACCGCCCCATCGTCACCGTTGTGGAGCTTCAGGGCCCCATCGGCGCTGACGCCCGGCCGGGCAGGGGCCTCTCCGCCTATTCGGTGGAATCGAGCCTGAAAAAGGCCTTCAAACGCAAGAATTCCAAGGCCGTCGTCCTCGCGATCAACTCACCGGGCGGTGCGCCGACCCAGGCGCGGATGATCATGGCCCGCGCGAGGGGCCTCGCGATTGAGACCCAGTTGCCGGTCATCAGCTTCATCGAGGATGTCGGCGCATCTGGCGGATATTTGATCGCCCTCGCAGGCGAAGAAATCATCGCCGACCCCTTCGCCATCGTCGGCTCGATCGGGGTCGTCTCCGCAGGGTTCGGCTTCCAGGACGCCATCGACAAGATCGGCGTCGAGCGCCGGGTCTACACTTCGGGCACCAACAAGGTCCGCCTCGACCCATTCCGCGCGGAGAAGGAAGAAGACCGCCAGAAGCTCGAAGGGATCCTCGAGGAGACCCACGAGATCTTCATCGACCTCGTAAAGGAGCGCCGCGGCGACCGGATCACCGGGCCGGAAGAGGAAGTCTTCAGCGGTGACTTCTTCCTCGCGCAGAAGGGCAAGGAGCTTGGCCTCATCGACGAGGTGGGCGACCTTCGCCAGATCCTGAAGAGCCGCTACGGCAACGACGTGAAGATCAAGCAGATCAGCGCCCAGCGCGCCGGTCTCCTCGGCAAACTCGGCGCAGCTATCTCCAGCGGTCTGGTCGATGCCATCGCCATGCGCCTCGCAAGCGACGACCTCAGGAGCCGCCTTGGGCGCTAGTCGGGCTTGAGGCCGAGGACGCCGCTGATCGCTTCGAGATAATCGTTGAAAGCTTTCCTGCCGGGTCTCGTGATTCGGCAGGTGGTCAGCGGCTTCCTGTCGACGATGCGCTTGTCCACGGAGATATAGCCGGCATCCTCGAGCTTCCTGATCTGGACCGAGAGGTTGCCGCGTGTCGCGTCCAGCGCCTCCACGAGCTCGGTGAAGGACGCACTGTCCGCGTTGGCAAGGTAGGCCATGATGCCCATCCTCAACCTTCCGTGGATAACGTCGTCGATCTTCCCGAAGCCTGCCACGTCAGTCCGTCACGCCATCCTTGCTGATCTGCATAAGGACATAGCCCGGCACCGCCATCAGCCCGTAGAGGGTCACGCAGAGGGCGCCGAGGTAGGCGGTGAGGTTCTCGACATTCAGCCCACAGACGATGCTGGCGAGAAGCCAACCCGCTGCGACGACTAGCATCCAGCTTCGCCGCCTGAGGCGACCCGCGCCGTACCAAACCGCTCCTTGCAGGGCGAGCACCGTCACCGGATAGAAGAACCAGATCGACATGTCCTGCCGCTGGAAGGCCGCAACGCCGAACACGACAACCAGTGCAAGGTTGGCGAGCCCCGTCCCTTGGAAAGCCATCTCGATAGCCCGCGCCACCGGACCCTTTGGCCCCGTCTCAGGCTTCCGCTTGGAAAGGGCGTACACCAGCACCCCGACGAACAGGACCGTTGGCACGATCCCGTTCAGGAGGAGGACGATCGGCGGAAGCACCTGTCCCGCCATCAGGTCCACGAGGTTGATCAGGCACTGGGTGCCGTAGATGATCCCTGACCAGAAATAGACGCCGCCTGTGTTGCGCGCGAAGGGTCTTCCGTCGGAAACGATCCCGCGCATGAACGCGAGATCTTCCCTGGCCTGGAGCGCCGCATCGGCGTGGGCCTGTTCGGTGGTCATGAGCGTGCCCTCCTCGGGCCGTTGAGCAGGTTGCCGATGAAGCTGTGGCGGACCAGCAGCTGGTAGCTCGCCAGCAGCACAGCCAGCGTGACGGCAAGGATGAAGCCATACTTCGCAAGTGCGGGCCAGTCCCAGCGCATGACCCAGACCTGAAGCGCCATCACCAGCGGCAGGTGCATGATGTAGAGCCAGTAGGAAGCGTCCGCGAGGTAGCGCATGACCCGGCTTTCTCCGTTGAACAGGCTGAGCGCCATACCGATGAGGCCGAAGCTCCAGTACCAGAGTGCGAGCCCGTAAGACGCAGCGAAGATCATCCGCATACGGCCCTCAAGCGCAGGTGCGGTACCGCTCTCGAAGCCCAGAAGGTAGAGACAGATCGCCGTCGCGCCGATCGCCGAGACCAGCGACAGAGGCCAGAGGCGGCGCATGATGCCAAGCACTTCGCCCTGCCGCTGCAGCAGCCAACCGAGGGTGAAGGCCATTCCGTAGGTCACGAGCGCGGCTCGGTTCGGCACCACTCCTGTGTCTGGCGTCGGCACGCCTGACCACTCTGTCCAGCCTCCGTGAGATAGCAGGGACCCTGCGACGGCGAAGGCCATCAGAATTGGGAGGATCTGACTTGAAAGGCCGAAACGCAGGGCCCCGTCTACTGCGCCGCGGATGCCACCTGAACGGTCGATGAGGGCGACCGGCAGGCGGGAGACAAGCATCACGGCGTAGAAGCCAAGGAGCACGTAGAGGAACCAGAGGTGGGTGAGGGGGAAGGTCTCGAGCGTCATGGGCGGAGGCTCGGGAAGCTGTTCGGGCGTGATGTTCCACTGCTTCGTCAGACCCCAGACCATCACGACGGTGAAAAGAACCATCATCACGGGCCAGAAGATCACCAAGGGCAGGCCGATGCGCTTGGCGCGGCTGGCGATGAAGGTGCCAGCGCCTTTGCGATGGAAAGCCATGCGGCCGAAATAGCCGGCCATGATGAAGAAGGTCGCCATGCGGAAGATATGCATGGTGAAGCCGCCCCACATGATCTCGGCGCTGCGCGCATCGTCCATGACGATCCACACCTGCTCGCCGGGATAGAATGAAAGTCCGGCATGGAAAGCGAGCCCTAAAAGGAGCGCCCCTGCCCTGACACTATCGAGCGCATGGATGCGCCCTTCGAATTCGGTGGTCATGTCTCCCCCTTCCTCCGTGGATGACGTTCCATCCCGATATGGATAGACAGGTTTATATTGTAAACATGTCTAAGCGAGAATGAGCGCTCAGCGAGGAAGAGGCCTTTGGAATCGCTTGGGAACAAAAATCAACGGGGCAGGGGAGCCCCGCCGTTCAGGCGCGTGCACCGCCGCATGACTTCTCGGGAAGCGGGTGCTAGACCTCAGCCGATGAACGCACTTGCCGCCATTCTTGCGACAGCTGCCGTCGCCGCCGGGTCCGTCCGGCTGGTGAAGACGCTCAGGCGGAAACTCTCTGAGCAGGATCAAGGCCAGCGGAACCCTAACCGTCGCAAGAAGAGCGGGACTTCACATATCGACCTGGAAAAAGACAAAGAAACAGGCGTCTACGGCCTTCGCAAGCGCGGTTAAGCGCGCCCGGTATTGCACTGGCGAAGGCGTTTGACGTCTCAAGAAAAGGGACCGAACTCGCACCGATGCTCCAACCCTCCCAGCGACCTTCAGCATTTCTCTCCGTTATCAGTTGCGGCCGCTCGCCCGAGGCGTGGCCGATAGAAGTGGCCTGGGGATTCGCAGGGGGCGAGGTGCGCTCCATGCTCCTCAAGCCAGCGGGAAGCTGGTCGCTCGAGGCATGGGACAAGGGCTGCGAGGCAAAGCACAAGCTGGGTCTCGAAATGCTCCTTAAGGAGGGCAAGGCGCCTCTCGACGCCTGCCTCGTTCTCAATGCGGCGCTGGGGCAGAGTGATGTCTTCGCCGGCGCGCCGGAGACCGACGCGCTCTGGCTCTTCAAGCTCTACCGAGCAGCGCAGGTCGAGCCGAACTTCAGGCTTCATCCGCTTCCCGAGGCGGAGCTAGGCGACATTCAGCGCGCGGAAGAAGGCGTTTCGCGCTTGCGTGACGCCGCTCAGGTCGCCCAAACGGGCTAGATGTCCGAGCCCTCTCTCTTCGTTCAGCGCTTTGGTAATCCGGGCCCTGACGGAACGCTCCTCTTCCTCCACGCCACGGGTCTCAACGGCTCGTGCTACCGGCCGCTTCTTGAGCGGTTGGACTTCGACGGAGAGATTATCCTGCCGTCCATGCGCGGGCATGGCCGGACGAGCCTGCCCGCCAATCCCCAGACGCTCTTGAGCTGGCACCCGCTGGCCGCCGACATCCTCGACTGGATCAGCCGGGAGGAGCTGGCAGGGCCCCTGACCCTCGGAGGCCACTCCTCAGGGGCGATCACTTCGCTGCTCGTTTCGACCAAGGTGCCGACCGAGCGTGTCCTCATGATTGAGCCTGTGGTGCTTCCCCGTCCTGTTGTCTGGCTCGCCAACTCACCGTTCCGGAAGACGGTGATGAACCGGATCCCCATCGCCCAACAAGCCGCAGCGCGCAGAGACAGCTTTGCTTCGCGGGAGAAGGCGTGGGAGTTCTGGCGCCCGAAGAAGTTCTTCAGGAACTGGGAGGAGGCGGCCTTCGCTGGCTACGTCGCAGAGGGGCTCGAAGAGATGGATGGGGGCGTCAGGCTCTCCTGCACGCCTCAGTTCGAGAGCGCCATGTTCAAGGCCCAGGCCCACGGCTTCTGGCCCCACCTCGCCGAGAGCATCCGCACGACAAAAGGAGTTTCGATCCTCGCAGCGCAGGACCAGACGACGTTTCCGCTCAAGCGTCGCCCCCGCGCCGCCAAGATGGGCGCACGCGTCACGGAGTTCGAAGGCGGCCATATGCTGCCCCTGGAGCAGCCTGAAGAGACGGTCCAATGGCTGGAGAATGAAATCCGCGGAAAGGATAAGCTCACTAGGGTTTGACGCAGCGCCTCTGTTTGCTAACCGCTGCGCTAGAGTTTTTTTCAATTCCGACCACTTGGGAACACCATGAGCCAGACACCTCCCGCCAGCGGCCCTTCCGTCGAAGGCCAAATGTACCTCTTCCGCAAGGCGGAGCTCATCACCCGCGAGAAGCACGGCAACATGGGCATTTCCCGCCCGGAGCGCCCGCTCGCTTTCGTTGAGAAGGCCCGCGCCGTGCCGCTCACCCTCGGTGAGATGACCACCGCGATGCGTCACTTCCCGATCATCTTCTCGGCAGCCGACAACCCGGTTCCGCTCGCCGTGACGGGCCTCGTCGATGACGAGAACCTGTTCATCGACGAGAACGGCGAGTGGGAGAAGGACGTCTACGTCCCTGGCTACATCCGCCGCTATCCGTTCGCCCTGGCCACCGACAAGGACAGCCAGGACCCTGAGAATCCGCGCATGGCGATCATCGTCGACGGCGAGTACGAAGGCATCAACGACAGCCCTGAGATCCCGTTCTTCAACGGCAGCGAGCCGTCGGAGCAAATGCAGCAGGCCATGGAGTTCTGCCAGAGCTACGAGCGTGACCGGATCCAGACCCAGCGCTTTGCCGACGTCCTCAAGGGCTTCGACCTGCTGACCCAGCAGATGGCTCAGTACACGCCGGACAACAAAGACTCGATGGCCTTCGCCCGTTACATCGGTGTCGAAGAGCAGCGCCTGCGCGACCTCGCTGACGACAAGTACCTCGAGCTCCGTAAGCAGAACATCATTCCGGTTCTCTACGCCCAGCTGATGTCGATGACCAACTGGCGTACGCTTCTCGACAAGCGCGCCCGCCGTCACAGCCTGACTTCGGCCAACGTACTCGAGCCGCTCAACAAGAGCTAAGCTCAAAGGAGCATCTCATCCGTGGACGCCTTGGGTTTTCTTGAAACCTATCTCTGGCTCCTTGGCCCTATGATGCTCCGCTATCTCATTCTGGCCTGGGCCGTTCACGGACTATTCTGGGAACGGCCCAGGCCTTTTTCGTTTGCGAAGCAGCTCGCCGCCCAACGGCCCAAGCGTGAGCATGTCTGGCGAGAAGCGAAGACCGCGCTAGCGGCCTCGCTGATCTACGCATTCCCGGCGGCTATCCTTGTCGATGCGTTCGAAGCAGGCGGGACAGGGCTCTACTGGCGCTGGCCAGAGGGGCCGCTCGAGTGGCTGTGGATCCCGGGAGCCATCCTGATGCTGATGGTCCTCCACGATGCTTATTTCTACTGGACCCACCGGTTGATGCATCACCCGCGGCTCTACGAGGCGACCCACCGGACCCACCATATCTCCAAGCAACCGACGGCCTATGCGAGCTTCGCCTTCAGCCCTTGGGAAGCTTTGATCGCCTCATGGCTCATCCCTGCGATTGCGTTCGTTGTGCCGATGCATGTCGCAGCGTTCGGCCTCTTCATCATGATCGCGACCGTCAGTGCCGTGATGAACCACGCAGGCTGGGAAATCTGGCCACGGAGTTTCCTCGACGGACCGGTAGGCCGCTGGCTCATCACCGCGCGGCACCACAATCTGCATCACACCCGCTTCAAGCGAAACTACGGCCTCTACTTCCGCTTCTGGGACAAGGCGATGGGCACGGATGATATGTCAGGCGACCCCTTCGTGAAGGCCTAAGCTTACTCGTCTTGGTAGGGCCCATGATCCACGGAGAGGCTCTCCACGAGGATGAAGTCCGTCCCGGTCCATCGCCAGGTGTGGATGTAGCGCGCCTTGCCTGTCGGCTTGAACGGCGCGCCGCCATTGCTCTCATGGAAAGTGTGCTCGCCCTCTTCGAGAGCACCCCAGTCTCCGAGCATCTGAACGCTGCGGGAGCCCGGCACGATTTCGCGCTTGCTCCGATAGGTGGCAGGGTCACGCTCCGAGCAGGTCTTCTCGTAGTCGGCCACGAAGGCCTCCGCACTGTCGGCGACCATGCCGCCTAGATCATGCAGCATACGGAAGTCATCATCGAGCAGGCGAAGGGCCGTCTGCGGATCACAGCGCTCGAAGAACGTCTCGAACAGCAGCGCATCACGCTCGGCGATCCGCGCGGTCGTGGTCTCGAGATCAGGGACAGGCGCGATCGTCAGCGCGAGGGCAGCGAGTATGGACATGGAACTTCCTCCCCAACACAGGTGGTGAGCGACGTTCGCGATGGAACCCCGCTCCTGCAGCGAAACCGCTGTTTTTCCGATCCGAAGCACCACCGCTGCAGTCCGACAAGCGCGACGCCTCTACATTTGCTAGGCCTGTCGCCAGTCAGCCAACTCGCCCGGAACGAAGAAGAGGCGCCCAAGCCATGCTCAAGAAGATCGCCATCGCCAGCGCCGCCAGGGACCAGATCTCCAAGCCCTTCGACCCGCACATCGTCGCTGACGTCAACGACGCTCAGGTCAAGGTCGCGAAGTTCGGGGAGCTCTTCGACTGGCACAGCCACCCGGATGAGGACGAAGCGTTCCTGGTGCTGGAGGGCCGGATCGCCATCGACCTGCGCGACGGCTCGGTGGAGCTCGGCCCCGGTGAGTTCCTGAACGTGCCCAAGGGCGTCGAACACCGGCCGAGGTCTCTCACCGAGCGTCCGATCGTCCTGATGTTCGAAAAAGCCAGCACCCTCAACACGGGCGACGCCAAGAGCGACCTGACGGTGCTCGACCTCAAACGCCTTGAAGCCTGACGATCAATAGTCGTCAGGGTCGATATAGGCCGACAGGATC
Source organism: Parvularcula mediterranea (assembly GCF_013085255.1). Classification (GTDB taxonomy): domain Bacteria; phylum Pseudomonadota; class Alphaproteobacteria; order Caulobacterales; family Parvularculaceae; genus Parvularcula; species Parvularcula mediterranea. Next base: position 206,356 of record NZ_JABFCX010000002.1, on the reverse strand, counting down.
ACTGCCGTCAGCATGGCGCGCTGCCGTTCCTCCGCAGTCAGATCATCACGCAGGGTCACGTCGGCCCTGATATCGGTGAGGTCCACGACAGCCAGTGTCTCGTCACCGCGGCTGATGCGGAAGCCGATGGGCATCGGCACGCCGACCTTCGTCTGCTCGATCTTGTGGAGGGAGGTGATGTCCCAGGTCCGCGCGCCGAACCGCACGATGCCCTCGCGACTGGTCCCAAACGTCCGGCCTTCGCCCTCTTCGAGGCCCAGCGCAGCGTTGATGTCGTTGCCGCGCTCCTGAAACCGGCAGAAGAGGCTCGGCTCATCGATCGGGAAGCCCAGCGGGAAGGAGCCGATCTCGATGAGGATGTCCGAACGCGAAGCAGTGCAGCGCGCTGCGAGGACGGGAAGCCCTTCGGCTTCGACGGTCGCAAAGAGGCGGGTATCGATGCGACTGAGGCTGTTCGTGGTGGTCTGGCTGGCCCGCCACTCGGTGACACCGGAATAGCCAAGTGCCTCGTAGCGGTTGTTCCGCGTATCCCTGAGGCGCGGCAGGGTCTCGGTGCTGGTCTCAGCCGAAGTGATGTCCTGAGGCATGACCAGAACAGGATCGATGGTCGTGCAGGCTGCGAGGGCAGCGGTCAGGGAAAGAGCGGCGAGGGCGCGCTTGAGCATGGGGCGTGATCCTGAGTGATGTCTCGGGTCACGAGCCTAAGGGCCAGGTTCCCCCGCACAAGCGCTGGTTTTTCCCACAAGAGCAGGGACTTACGCGATCTCTTCGTCGGGATCCCAGGCCGGAGCATCGACGATCGGCGTCCTCCCGGCGGCAGCGAAGGAGCGCAGCGAATGCGCAATCTCGAACTGCGGTTCTCTTCTGTGGGTCTGGGCCTGCGCATGAACTCCGCTGAAGTCCGCGAGCATTTCCTCCGTCAGATGTGTCATCTTCTTTTCTCCCAAGGCGAGCCGGTTTTCCGGTTTCTCGTCAGGGTGGTGTGAAAAAGTATCATTTCTCTAAAACTCGACTCAAACCATCCGAAGAAGGTTCGAACCTGTTTCGTTACAAACGCGGAAACACTTCGCTAGTTCCACCAGCAGTGAAAAAACATCACGAAATTAAGGATTTGTGCGCCGCAGCAAGGCTGCGCTGATGACCAAACCTCACGAAAAATCGGTCACTTGGGCTGGGAAAGACCCCATTCGCGGTAGAGCGTTTTGAGCTCCCCAATGCCCTCACAAAGGACAAATGGCAGTCCCGACTGCTTAACAATCCGCCTGTACCGGGCGGAATTGCCCGACGTCTTGAAGAGGATCCAGTCGATCATCTCCCACTTCAGGGGATCCTGCCCACCCTTGAGCGTCCCCGCCCGATGAGAGCCCGGCATGGATCGCTTGAGATATCGCCCGAGGCGCAGCCAGTGGTTTGAGAGCAGCAGGATGATGCTCGTCGCGCGTTCAATCCGCTGGGGCATCAGGCGCGAGTAATTGCCGTCCATCACCCAGCACACTTCAAGGATTGCCTCGTCGTGGAGCGCCTTGAACTCAGCCTCGGGTCTCATCTCCCAGTTCGTGTTGGGAAGGTGCTGAAGCTGATCGAGATGAACCGGCGGCAGGCCAAGCCTCTCTGAGAGGGCGAGCGCCAGGGTCGACTTCCCGGCATTGGAGGGCCCAAGGACCATGATCCTGTCGCCAAGCTGATCGAGGGAGAGCATCGCGCAGGGCTGCCTTGTAAAAGAGAAACGGCGAGCGATAAGCGGCGCGGGGCAGGGGGTCAAACTCCCTCCGCATTTGCAGCGCTCACGGGCGATACAGGCCTTGAAACCTGCGCGTTTCTGGCCTATCCGCCGCGCTTCCACGCGTGGGAGGGCGCCACCCAGACCACGCTCACTTCAACCCTAGAGGTGTCACATGGCAAAGAAGATTGCCGGCTACCTGAAACTTCAGGTGCCCGCAGGCGCGGCTAACCCGTCGCCGCCCATCGGTCCCGCTCTCGGTCAGCGCGGCCTGAACATCATGGAATTCTGTAAGGCCTTCAACGCGGCCACGCAGGACAAGGACAAGGGGATGCCGATCCCCACGATCATCACGATCTTCACCGACAAGTCCTTCACGTTCGAGACCAAGTCTCCGCCGGCTTCCTACTTCCTCAAGAAGGCTGCGAAGCTCCAAAAAGGTGGTCAGACCCCGGGTCGCGAAGTCGCTGGCACGGTGACCCAGAAGCAACTCGAAGAGATCGCTGAAGCCAAGATGGCTGATCTCAACGCCAACTCGATCGAGCAGGCCGCGAAGATCATCGCCGGTTCGGCACGGGCCATGGGCCTGAAGGTGGAGGGCTAATCTGATGGTCAAACTCGCCAAGCGTATTGAAAAGAACCTCGAAGGTCTCGACCGCGAGAAGCTTCACACCATCGACGAGGCTGCCGCTGCCGTGAAGGAGCGCGCCACCGCCAAGTTCGACGAAACGATCGAGCTCGCCATCAATCTCGGCGTCGATCCCCGCTACGCTGACCAGATGGTTAGAGGCGTTGCCACCCTGCCGAACGGTACGGGCAAGAACGTCCGCGTCGCTGTCTTCGCACGCGACGCCAAGGCTGACGAAGCCAAGGCTGCCGGTGCGGACATCGTTGGTGCTGAGGACCTCATGGAAGAGATCCAGGGCGGCAAGATGGACTTTGACCGTCTGATCGCGACCCCGGACATGATGCCTCTCGTCGGCCGTCTCGGTAAACAGCTCGGCCCGCGCGGCCTGATGCCGAACCCGAAGGTTGGCACCGTCACCCCGAACGTCGCCAAGGCCATCGAAGATGCCAAAGGCGGTGCGGTCCAGTTCCGTGTCGAGAAGAACGGCATCGTCCACGCCGGTGTCGGCAAAGCCAGCTTCGACGCAGCGAAAATCGCTGAGAACGTCAAAGCCATGATCGACGCGATCCAGAAGGCTCGTCCTTCCGGCGCGAAAGGCACCTACATCAAGAAGATCGCCGTCAGCTCGACCATGGGTCCTGGCGTCAAGATCGACCCGGCGGACGCCCTCGGCACCGCCTAAGCTTCGGGCCTCTAGGCCAGCGAAGAACCCGCGCTCCGGCGCGGGTTTTTTGTTGCCCTGCTTTCAGCGTCCGGGGTGCCTGGAGCCCTGCGCCGCCGAACCTAATCCTCGCCGCGGGGCTTGGCGCGGTTAGCCTTGCGCTGGCCCTGCTGGCGCTTGGCTTCGAGGCGGCGTTCGATCGAGCCGCGCGTTGGCCGCGTCTTGATGCGAGGAGCAGGGCGGGGAAGGGCTTCGCGGATCATCTGGGCGAGGCGACGGCGCGCTTCATCACGGTTAGCGCCTTGGGTCCGGTTGGCATCGACCTGCAGCAATAGGACGTCGTCGCGGGTCATCTTGGATCCGGCGATCCCTCGCAGCCGCTCTTTCTGGTCGGCGCGTAAGGAGCGGTTGGCAGCAAGGTCAAACCGCAGCTGAACGGCGGTCGCCACCTTGTTGACGTTCTGTCCGCCTGGACCTGAGGCCCGCACGAAGCTCTCCTTGAGTTCGGTGTCCTCGATCGTGATCTGGTCGTTGATCTTCAGCATCAGCATCGGTCCCGAACGAAAAAGCCCGCCTGAGAGGCGGGCTTATCCGGTATTCTATGAGGCAGGAACTTAGCCCCTGCGAAGGCCGCGCTTTTTCTTCTTGGCGGTTTTCTTCGTGCACGCCTGGGACGTGTCATAGGTGTTCACGCCGCGGCTGTCGGCGAGGAGCCGGATCGGCGGCATGGCGAGGTGATCGCTGGTTCCCTCGGCCGGAGCGTTCGGGTTCACCTTGCAGCCCTTATGCTCGCCAATGTCGTTGTTGACGAGGATCGCAATGCCCGAGCGGACTTCAATGCCGTCCTCGGAGTTGTCGTGGATCTTGTTACCCTCGATCGACACCGCTTCGCCCATGCCCTGCACGAACAGGCCGTTGTGGGTGTTGTTCGAGATGATGTTGCCGACGAGGCGCGCATGGCCCGTGGCAGCGTAGACCACGCCAGACATCTGGTTCGAAACGATCGTGTTGGATGCGAGGGTCGCATCCACATCGCCGCGCATCACGACACCAACACCCGACATTTGGGAGATCGTGTTGTTCTGCAGATCGACATGGTCGAACGCGTTCGAATTGTTCGGGGCGATCAGGACACCTGTGTCGCCGCCGGTGATCGTCGAGTTCGAAATGCGAACCCGGCCACCCTTGATCGAGACGAGTGCCGATTTGGCATTCATCGCGCTTTCCGGCGTGAACGGCGTCAGGTGACCTGACGGATCCGAATAGGCGTAGCCTGCACCGGCGCGCTTGCCGAGGACATTGCTATCCGTGAGTTCGAGAGAACCCATGGAGACGTTGATGCAGCTCCGGTCGGAGGCGCGGAACGTCAGGTCCGAAACACGAGCCGAAACGGAGGCGCTGTTGACGTTCAGGCAGGAGCCCTTCGCCGTCAGCGTCGGCGCTTTGCCGTAGTCGTCACGGATGCCGCGGATCGAGACGTTCTTCCGGATATTGACCGCTTCGGGCTGGTAGACACCCGGGTGAACGACGATCTGGCCGTCGGCTTCGACGAGCTTCAGGGCTTCCGAAATCGACTTCGGACCTTCCCAGTTCGGGTCGAGGCGGACATCGACGATCGGCTGTTTTTTGACCTTGGCCTTCTTCTTCTTGGCTTTTGAGATTTCGGTCTCAAAGCCGCCGATCTGCGCCGAAGCGGCGGTCGGGACGGCGAAGGCGAGAGCCGTCGCTGCCAGGAGGAGGCGCGGTGCGTATGCGGTGGTCTTGCGTGCCATGATCAACCGTCCCTTCAGTCGAACTTGCAGTAGGTTTTTTGAGCGCTCTCGGCCTTCTTGTAGCCGAGCACTGCAGCGGAGCGCAGGTGGTAGCAGGCTTCACGGACACTCTGGCGGAGCGGCTGCTCTGCGGTGATGCCCTCAACGTAGAAGATGCCTGCCGAGTAGTGCGCGAGCGCGTAATTCTGGTCGGCGGCAGCTTTCAGAACCTCGATCGCTTCCTGTCCGTTCTTGCGAACGCCAATGCCGCGTCCGAGCATCACACCGTAGATGTGCTGCGAGGGTGCGTGGCCCCGTGCCGAAGCGCGCGCCATCAGCTCGACCGTCTGAAGATCGGTCAGCGTGCCGGTGGCAAGGTCCTTGGCGAGAGCCTTCTCGTCATCGGAGAGGGGCTCGCCAGCGCGGTCCGAAGGACGGCGGTCGATGAAGAGCGACGTCTGGAAGCGCTTCACGGCCTGGAGCCGCTCGCTCTTCTCGAGTTTTCCGTCATTGTCGTCGTCATAGTAGAAGCCGAGGGCCTGAAGGGCCTTGTCGACGACCACGTCGTTGCCATCGAACTGACGGTTCAGCTCCTCGAGGTTCGCACGCAGCTCTTGGTACTGGAGAGCCGTCAGGCGCTGGCGGTCATCGCGGTCGCCGCGGGTGAGGAGCGCATAGGTCTCCGGCAGCGGCGGCTGCCACGCGTCGGCGGCGGTTGCAGCTGCTTCCACGTCAGAGCGCACCATCAGCTCTTCGAGATTCTCGATGAGGCGGGCGGCTTCCATGTTCGCGCCACGGCCACGGCCTCGGGCGAGGTAGAGGTACTTGAGCGCCTCGACATTGTTCTTGGTGAGGCCATCGCCTTCAGCGCGCATGCGTCCAAGGCGGAGGAGATCGAAGGCCGAGCCACCGCCGAGCAGCTGCTCGACACGGGTCTCAGCGGCGCGAACCGAAGCGTCGGTCATGCCGATCTTCACCTCTGGGATGCGGCGCTGCGCGGAAACCCGGGCCTCGATTGCATCAGGAGTGGGGTTCACCTGCTGGTAGTCCTGGAACTCATGCGTTGCCGCAATGATGTACCATGCCAGCGCCTTGACCCGGTCGTTCGGAACGACGCCGGTGTCCTCGGGTAGCATGTCTGCGCTACCGGGAACGAGGTCCTGATGGCTGTAGAGGTCGCCGAGGATGCGCGCCGACCGGACATCGCCGGCAAGCGCCGACTTCTGCCACAGGTCCATCGCGCCGATCACGGCATTGGAACGGACATCAGAGTCCTTGGCGCCCAAATAGGTCGCCAGAGCATTTTCGTAGTCGGCAAAAGCCTGACCGGCGCTGAGCGCCATTGTCGCTGTGAGGGCTGCGAAACCGAGACCTCGAACCTTGCGCCACGCCGTCATTTTCATGCTCCCCATGCCTTGGCCCTAGTTTAGTTTACCCCAGCCGACCGCGGGAGCGCGGTAACGGCTCGTTAAACGTATTAACAGTTCTTCAGCGCTCCGCCCATCCCCCAAGGCGCATCTTTTCACTTTCCTTCGGAAAACACGCGAAAGCCGAAGCTCGTCGGGTCTTCGCTATGCAGCGTCTCACAACAGAATCCAGCTGATCTTGCGGCGTGGGGCAGGTCGACCCTGGCGATGGGGTCATCGGCCAGCACTTCTATAGTGGTCCCTTGAGGCAGCGCCCGCATCGCGGCCTCCAGGCGAATCACCGGGATGGGGCACCTAAGGCCGCGCAGGTCGAGACGCTGGGACACAATCGGGACAAAGCTCCTGTCGAAAAGCGACGCTTGCCCTCCGCTCACAAGCTCTTCAAGCCCGCTCACCCGCAGGAACTCTCATGATCTCTGGGCGTTGCCATCATTCATGACGGTTTGGCGAGAAACCCGGCACGATGCTCGCACGAAGTGTCTCACAACGAACGCAGTTCCCGAAACGGGTTCCCCACTGGGGGAGTTCGGGTTAGCCTGAAGGAACGTATTGATGGGCAAAGCGGACATGCAGTCTGTCGCCGACGTCGTCGCCCTGGACACGGAGCGCCAAAAGCGCGCCCAGGATGCCGATGGAGCACTGAGTACAGCAGGAGGGATGCTTCGCGCGGCGCGTGAGGCGATGAACCTCAGCTCGTCTGAACTCGCTCGCCGGACGAATATCAAGGAAGAGCATATCCTCGCGATCGAGGAGATGGACACGTCGAGGCTGCCTTCGCAGCCCTATACGATGGGGTTCGTCCGCGCCTACGCCCGGGAGGTCGAGCTGCCCGAGGACGCGCTCCTCGACCGTTTCCGCCAGCAGGTCGGCTGGGCCAAGCGGGACACCGCGCCGAAGGTCCAGAAGGTCAGCCGTGCCGGCAATGCCGATGGCGGACGTGAGATCAGCGTCCTCGCTGTCCTCGCGATCATCGCCTTCATCCTGTTCTGCGCGTGGAAGCTCATCTTTTCCGCAGCACCCGAAACCGCCGACGATGCGAGCCGCTACCGATTCTCCACCAACGACCGCGCCGAAGCCGTGAGCGCCCCTCCGATCCAGCCGCCTGTCGAAGTTGAGGCGCGGCCCGAAGCCCGCACTGCGCAGGAAGCCAACGGCACCGACGGCGACGAGGTTGCTGGTGCGCAGGAAGAGAACGCTGCAGCGGCGGAAACGGAAGCCTCTACCGCCGAACCGGAACAATCCGAGGCAGAGACGGCCGCTGCTGAGCCTGCCGTCGTGGATGAGCCGGCCGAGCCGGTTATTGCGCTGCGCCGACTGATCGCCACTGAGCCGGTTTATCCGCCGCTCTGCGAGGGATCTGCTGCGGAGACCGAGACCGTAACGGTCGCCTTCACCGTGACCACGCGCGGCAATACCGCTGCTCCGCAGGTCACGGGCTCGTCCAATCCGTGCTTCAACGGCGCGGCTCTCGCGGCCCTGAGCCGCTGGCGTTTCGACCCCAGTACAGTGACCCGCGAAAATGCGCGCCAGACCACGCGGTTCAGCTTCGAGCGGCCTTACTGACGCCATCACGGTTTCTATCGTTGAGGAATGATCCGGCGCGGCCTAACTGTGGGTGAGCGAGAGCAGGAAACTTCCCAATGAGCGTTCGTCCCTGGCGAGACATTGAGCGGCGCAAGTCGCGGCAGATCATGGTTGGCAACGTCCCCGTAGGCGGCGACGCGCCGATCGCGGTCCAGTCCATGACCAACACCGACACGGCCGATGCGAAGGCGACGCTGGAGCAGATCGAACGGATCGCCGAGGCTGGCGCCGACATTGTCCGGGTCTCGTGCCCGACGGAAGACTCCACGGCAGCGATGAAGGAGATCACCAAGTTCTCCCCGGTGCCGATCGTGGCGGACATCCACTTCCACTATAAGCGCGGCATTGAGGCTGCGATGAACGGCGCGGCCTGCCTGCGCATCAATCCGGGCAATATCGGCAAGGCCGACCGGGTGAAGGAAGTGGTCCAGGCCGCCAAGGACCATGGCTGTTCCATGCGCATCGGCGTGAATGGCGGCTCTTTGGAGAAACACCTTCTCGAGCAGTATGGCGAGCCTTGCCCCGAAGCGATGGTGGAGAGCGCGCTTTTCCATGCGAACATCCTCGAGGAGCATGATTTCCAGGAATACAAGATCTCGGTGAAGGCGTCGGACGTCTTCCTGACGGTCGCGGCCTATCATGGCCTCGCGGAAGCCACCGAAGCGCCCCTGCACCTCGGCATCACTGAAGCAGGCGGCCTCATGTCCGGCACGATCAAAAGTTCGATCGGCCTCGGCAACCTCCTCTGGGCAGGCATTGGCGACACGATCCGCGTCTCGCTGTCGGCGGAGCCCGAAGAAGAGATCAAGGTCGGCTTCGACATCCTCAAATCGCTCGGCCTCCGCCACCGGGGCGTGAACGTCATCTCCTGCCCAAGCTGCGCACGGCAGGGTTTTGACGTCATCCGCACCGTGGAGAAGCTCGAGAAACGCCTCGCCCATATCTCCACGCCCATGAGTCTTTCGGTCATCGGCTGCGTCGTGAACGGCCCCGGCGAAGCCCGCGAAACCGACATCGGCTTCACCGGAGGCGGCACGGGCAAGGATGCAGGGATGCTCTATCTCGGCGGTGTCCCGGCCGAGAAACTCAAGAACGACGACATGATCGATAAGCTGGTGCAGCTCTGTGAGGCGAAGGCGGCTGAAATCGAAGCGGCTGCTGCAGCGGCGGAGTGAGCTTCACCCTCGATCAAGGCCAGCTCCAAGCGCTGCAGGGGAAGATTCTCGTATCGGCGAGTTCTGAGGCTCAGCATGGCTGCGTGACCAAAGTCGTGCTCAGCTTCGGCAACGCCGGGCTTACGATTGCGGTCAATCCCGACACCGATGAAGTCGAAGTCCGCTGGCTGAACCCCTGCCAACTCGCATCCGATCCCTGTCGCGGCCTCATGACTTTCGTCGGGCAGAAGCTCGGTTGGACTTGGAGCGCTCGAAATGATCGAGGCTACCGCGATGCCTTTCTCCTTTCGTTCGAAGAGACTGTGGTTCCACAGGTGGCCTTTGTAGGTGTCGCTGGAGAACTCCGGATCCGTCTTCTCTCGGCCCAAGGTGGATAAAGTGGGTTGGCGTTCGGTCTCAGAAGCTTGCTGACGTCCCCTGCAACCTCCGCTAAGCGCACTCCATGATTCCCCAGGACAAGCTCGACGCCGTGGTCTCTCGTTTCGAGGCCGTTGAGACAGAGATGCAGACCGCCTCCAGCCCGGACGACATTGTTCGTCTGTCCAAGGAGCATGCGGAGCTGAAACCCATTGCCGAGGCAGCCTCCGAGCTGACCTCCGCGCGGTCTGAGCTGACCGAGGCCGAGGAGATGGCTGCGGGCGACGATCCGGACATGGCTGAGATGGCCAAGGACGAGGTCGAGACCCTCAAGAAGCGGATCCCGGAGCTCGAAGAGCAGCTCCAGATCATGCTCCTGCCCAAGGACAAGGCCGACAACGCGCCGGTCATCCTCGAGGTCCGCGCCGGTACTGGCGGCGACGAAGCGGCGCTCTTCGCGGGCGATCTCTTCCGCATGTACCAGCGCTATGCCGCCGATCATGGCTGGAAGGTCGAGGTGCTCGAAAGCTCCGAAAGCGGCGTGGGGGGCTACAAGGAAATCCAGGCCTCGATTACGGGCGATAACGTCTTTGGCCGGATGAAATTCGAAAGCGGCGTCCACAGGGTCCAGCGCGTGCCGGAGACGGAGACGCAAGGGCGCATCCACACTTCTGCCGCCACGGTGGCCGTGCTGCCTGAGCCCGAAGACGTGGACATTGAGATCAACGATGCTGACATCCGCGTCGATGTCTTCCGCGCCTCCGGCCCCGGTGGTCAGTCGGTGAACACGACGGATAGCGCCGTTCGCATCATCCACCTGCCCACCGGCATCACGGTCAGCCAGCAGGACGAGAAGTCCCAGCACAAGAACCGAGCCAAGGCGATGAAGGTCCTCCGTGCACGTCTCTACGATGCTGAGCGGGCGAGGATCGAGGCAGAGCGCTCCGCTGACCGGAAGAGCCAGGTGGGCTCCGGCGACCGCTCGGAGCGGATCCGCACCTACAACTTCCCTCAGAGCCGGGTGACCGATCACCGGATCGGCCTGACGCTCCATAAGCTCGACAAGATCATCGCGGGCGAGGCGCTCGACGAGCTGATCGACGCTTTGGTCCTTGAGGCCCAGACCGAGCAGCTGGCGGCGATGGAAGAGGGCGCATGATCTTCCGTAAGGAAACTTTCGCGGACGCTCTGGCGCGCGGGCGGCGCAGGCTGAAGGATTCGCCTACGCCTGAGCTTGATGCGCGCATCCTCCTGTCGCTGGCCTCGGGCCATGATCATGCGAGCCTCATCGCCAACGACCGCGAAGAGGTCCCCGAAGAGGTGCTTGAACGCTACGCCGCGCTGCTCACCCGCCGCAGGGCAGGAGAGCCCATCGCCTACATCACCGGACGGCAGGAATTCTGGAGCCGCGATTTCTCCGTAGGCCCCGGCGTCCTGATCCCGCGCCCCGAAACCGAAATGCTAATCGAGGCATCGGAGAAGCTGCATGTCGAGACGATCCTCGATCTCGGAACGGGCTCGGGCTGCCTGCTTATCACTGCGCTCCTTGAGCATCCGCAGGCCACGGGCATCGGCATTGATGTCAGCGGCGAGGCGCTCCAGATCGCCGAGCGCAACCGTCAGGTTCTCCGCGTTGCAGACAGGTCCGAGCTTCAGAAGATGCGCTTCGCCGACACGCCGATGATGCTCCGGGGGCAGCTCTTCGACTTGATCCTCGCCAATCCGCCATACATCCCCGAGGGCGCTGACCTGCCCGTCAGCGTGAAGGGTTTCGAGCCCGCCTCAGCGCTTACGAGTGGCCAAGACGGGCTCGAGGCTCACAGGGAAGTGGCCAACGCCATCGCCCATCTCCTCGCGCCATCGGGCTCCGCGTTCATCGAGATCGGCCACGATCAGGGCGAAACGGCGGAGGCGATCTACCGCGATGCGCTCTTCGGCAAAGATGTCCGGACGCATTTGGATGCTGCAGGACACCCGCGCATGGTTGCGGTCCGGCCCAAAGGGGCCCTATAGCCTGCCGCGATCCTGAAAAGACCCTTCCGGTAACGAAAGAAACGCCCAACCGATGACTTCGCTTATGCTTCTCGTCAGCACCGCAGCCGCCGCAGCGCCCGCAGGGGCCGCAGGCCCGGCGCCGAACCCGCTGACCTCGCTGATCCCCTTCGTCCTGATCTTCGTCGTCTTCTACTTCCTGATCATCCGCCCGCAGCAGAACGCGCGGAAGAAGCACCAGGCCATGGTCGAGGCCGTGAAGCGCGGCGACACCGTCGTCACCGCTGGCGGTCTTGTCGGAAAAGTCACGAAAGTGTCCGAAGGTCCCGAGATCTCCGTCCGCCTGGCTGACAATGTGGAAGTCCAGGTCATCAAGTCGACGCTGACCGACGTCCGCGCCAAGGGCGAGCCGGCCAACGACGACGCCAAAGCCAAAGCCTAAGGGAAGAGCGCCTTGCTTCGCTTCAACCGCTGGCAGACCATCGGCCTTGCCTTGCTGATGGTTCTCGCCGCCTACGTCACGATCCCGAATTTCATCTCCGATGAGAACCCTGTGCCCGGCCTGCCGGACACGGGCGTGACCCTCGGCCTCGACCTGCAAGGGGGTTCCTACCTCCTGCTGGGCGTCGGCACCGAGGAGGTCATCGACGCGCGGATCAACAATATCCGCGGCGACATCCCTCGCGAGATGCGGAAGGACCCGCGGGTCCGGTTCATCCCTCCGCAGCGGCAGGGCGATGCGATCGTGGTCGGTATCCCTGAAGGCCAGGACTTCTCCGTGGCCGTTGACCGGCTGCGCCGCCTTTCGCGTCCCCTGACGGGTGCCGCGGGTCGTGACCTGCGTGTGACGTCGGATGAAGGGGCAAGGCAAATCTCCCTCGAGCTCACCCCCGAAGCGCGCGAGTTCTACGCTTCGGATGCTGTGACCTCTTCGATCACCGCCGTCAGGAACCGGATCGACGCCCTCGGTACGACCGAGCCGACGATCCAGCGTCAGGGCGAGGACCGCCTGGTCCTCCAAGTTCCCGGCGACGGTGACTCCGAGCGCCTCAAATCCGTGATCGGACGGACCGGCCAGCTCAGCTTCCACATGGTCGATGACACCGTCACGCCGACCGACATCGCTGAAGGCCGCGTGCCTCCACGCAGGATCGTCCTGCCGAACGTCGATTTCGGCGGACAGCTCGCACTTTTCGAAAGCCCCGACATCACCGGCGACATGATCACCGACGCCTCGGCCTCGCCGAACTCCGACGGTGGCGGCTGGCAGGTGAACTTCGCCTTCGACGGCCGCGGCCAGCGCCGCTTCGCTGACGTGACCCGCGAAAATCTCGGCCGGCGGTTTGCTATCGTCCTCGACGAGCAGATCATCTCTGCACCGACGATCCAGACCCCGATCCTTGGCGGCTCGGGCCGGATCACGGGCCGATTTGCCCCTGAGGAGGCGACAGAGCTTGCCATCCTCATCAAGTCGGGCGCGCTGCCTGCGCCTCTGACGGTCCTCGATCAGCGGACGGTGGGTGCGAGCCTCGGCGCGGACTCGGTCCGTGCGGGCACGATTGCCCTCCTGATCGGCTTCGGTCTCGTGATCGTCTACATGGCCTTCACCTATGGCCGGTTTGGTCTCTACGCGGACATTGCGCTCCTTGCGAACGTGCTCCTCATTTCAGGTGCCCTGTCGCTCCTGGGAGCGACTCTAACCCTTCCAGGCATCGCGGGGATCGTTTTGACGATCGGTATGGCGGTCGACGCGAACGTCCTGATCTTCGAGCGGATCCGTGAGGAGATGAACAGCGGCAAGGCGTCCGTGGCTGCGGTTGAGTCCGGCTACAAGAACGCCCTCTCAGCCATCATCGACGCAAACCTGACAACGCTCATCGCGGCCTTCATCATGTTCACGCTCGGCTCGGGCCCGGTTCGCGGCTTTGCCGTGACGCTCGGCATCGGCGTCATCACCTCCGTTTTCACCGCATTCGTCATCACCCGGGTCTTCGCCGGCGGCTATGTTCTCAAAGCCCGCCCGAAGACGCTGGCGATCTGAGGAGGCTGACATGGCATTTCAGCTCGTCCCATCGAACACGAAGATCGACTTCGTCCAGTTCCGCGGCATCGCCCAGATCTTCAGTACGCTGGCGATCGTCGGCTCCATCGCGGCGTTCTTCACGCTTGGCCTCAACTTCGGCATCGACTTCCGTGGCGGCGTGACCGTCGAGGTTGGTCCTGCGCCGGGTCAGGTGTTCACGGAGCAAAGCCTCACCGACGCGCGTGAAGCGACCGGCCAACTTGGCCTCGGCGACGTGCAGGTCCAGACGATCGGCGGCACTGCGGGCGCGGAGGACGGCATTGTCGTCTCCGTCGAAGCGATCAGCGAAGAAGATGGCGGCCAGGAACGCCAGGCCGCTGTTGCTGGCGAGGTGCAGGAAGTCCTGCGCCAAGCCCTCGGCGCGGAGATTGAGATGCGCCGGGTCGACTCGGTGACCCCGACCGTTTCCGGAGAGCTCGTGCAGGCAGGCGTCACGGCGCTGGTTGTCGCGATCGGCCTGATGCTCGTCTACATCTGGTTCCGGTTCGAGTGGCAGTTCTCGATCGGCGCGATCCTCGCGCTGACCCACGACGTCATCCTGACGATTGGCGTCTTCTGCATCACGCAGTTCGAGTTCAGCCTCGCGATCATCGCGGCGCTTTTGACGATCATCGGTTACTCGATGAACGACACGGTCGTCATCTATGACCGGATCCGTGAGAACCTTCGCAAGTTCAAGGCGATGGACCTCAAGGACGTGGTCAACTTGTCGGTGAACCAGACCCTTGGCCGGACGATCATGACCTCGTTGACGACGCTTCTTGCCGTTGTCTCGCTGTTCCTGTTCGGCGGCGAAGTGCTCCGCGGATTCAGCTTCGCGCTGATCTGGGGTGTCATCGTCGGGACCTATTCGACCGTCTACATCGCATCGCCGCTTCTCCTCATGACTGGCGTGAAGCGTGACTGGACGCCGGGTGGCTCTGCGGCGAATGCCGAGGCAGACGCTCGCCCGTGAGGCCTGAGCGGTTTTCTCCGCTCGATGCTCAGGATGCCTCCTATCTGCTCACGCAGGTGGAGGCCTTCGAGCCCGATTGGGGGCTCGTTCTTCCTTACGTTCCCGATGAAGCGCGCGGCGGCTGGCTGGCCGTTCTCGGCTACGCGGCTGAGGTGATCGGTGCCCCTGCGCGGGTGTCGAACGGGATGCTTGGGCGGATCAGGCTTCAGTGGTGGCGCGAGGCGCTGGACGAAGTCTTCGGCGACGGTTCGGTGCGGGAGCATCCCGTGGTGCGGGCGATGGCGGTGACGCTTCGCCAGTCCTCAGACGTGCGCCAATCCCTCGAAGCTATGGCCGATGGGATGGAGGGGTTTCTCTCCAATGGCGCTGACAACTCCATCGATACAGCTGTGGCGGCTCGTCAGTCCGTTTACGGAGGGCTGGCTGAAGCGCTGGGTGCGCTGGCTGGTTGTCCCTCAGGCGGTGAGGGGCTGACGCTTTATGCGCTAGCCCGCTCAGCTCCTGATGCCGATGCCATTCCCGGCGAGGACGGGACGGAGCCCCCGGCACGGCGGTTTTCGCGGGCCTTGGGGCAGGATCATTCCCTCGAGCCAGCTCTTGCTGAGAGGATTGTAGGCTACCGGAAGGAGCGCGGGGATAAGGTGCTGGCGCTTCCTGCTCTGCCGCTTGTGTTGGCGAAGGCCAAGGGCGGGAAGGTTTCTCGGGTGAAGAATCCTCTGGCGCAGAAGTTGGCGGTTTTCCGCGGTGTGCTGATGGGGCGGGTTTAGGGGAGAGGCGGGTTTTGGTGCGCTTGCGCGCGCTTTTCGTTTTGGTCGCTGACGCTCTCAATGGATCCTGGATCAAGTCCAGGATGACGATCATTGAGCGGTGGCTTCTCCACCCCGTCATCCTGGACTTGATCCAGGATCCATCGAGAGGACATGCGCGCCCCGTGCTGCGAAGCCCTCACCCGAAGCCTGCCTTTGTAAGGCTTCGACCTCTCCCGGAGGGAGAGGTGGGCGAATGCTTCAACCACGGAGCATCACGCGGCGGTCTTTCGCGCTTTGCCGAAGGGGAAGGTCACGACCTTCGCTTCGGCTTTCTCCGCAGCCGGACAAAGGTTGGCGAGGGGGCAGCTTGCGCAGTCGGGGCGGCCCTGGTGGCAGAAGCGGTCCGCCACGCGCGTCAGGCCACGGCTGAGGCCTGCGAAATCTTCCGACCTCCACGCGACCGGTGAACGCTCGATCAGCTGCCGGGGAAGGGCGGAAAGCGGTGCGCCCTGTTCTGCCAGCCCGAGCCTGCGCAGCGGGCGGGCGACGTCCTTGTCGATGTGAAGGACCAGCCGGTCGGTGCCCGTAAAACGGAGCACCGACGCGGCGATCTCTTCAGTCACCCGTGGCAGTCGGGTGAGGAAACGCAAGGCCAGCTCCTGGTCGAGCCTGGACAGAGGCTCGAGCGAGAGGCTGCCGAAGGCCTCGTCGATCAGCCGGAGGATTTCCGGGATCGCCTGAGCCTTGAGTGCCGCGGAGGGCGCCCCCACCATGAGACCTTCGATCAGACCGGGCTCGGCATCGCGCAGGGCGGAGAAGCTCGGGAAGCGCTCCTTCACCCGGCGGTAGCAGGCAGTGGCCCCGGCAGACGAAAGCCCCTGGGCGATGACGCCGTAGAGGAGCTGGTCCAACGGGTTCGTGGCCGTTTGGGGACGCAGCCTAGGCAGAAGCTGGGTCACCCTTTCGAGGATGTCCGGAAGACGGTTGTCGACGGCGAAGGTCAGTGGCGCTTGCATGGTGAACAGACTATGAGAACAAGAAGAGAACTTCAAGATGTTCTCGCAGTGTTCTTGCAAAAAAGTTCCGTCGGAGCTGTGGGAAGCAAGGGATCGATTGGCGTTCCGTTCCGCAGGCATGGCTCTTATCCGCTGGGCGCGGACTGGGGAGAAGAGAAGGGGCCGCCGCGCGGCTCGCGACCGCTGAGGGCTGAATTGATCTGTTGCAGTCGCGTGAAGGCTTCCCAAAGCCTCACCGCGCGGCGTCTTCCGGCGCTCGCGCATGACAGACGGCCGATCCCCAGCTCACGCCTGCCATGGACCATCGGGCCGAAAGGGCAGCACCCCTCCGCCTACGGAGTCCGGAAGTGCGGCAGCCCCTCAAGCCGACGGTACCGGGAGGCCCTTCTGACTGCCGCGCATCTGGAGAGTAGCGCAGTTGGGGGGGTGGGGGATAAGTTGGAGGATCGCTTCGCGTTCCGGCCTAAGCGGGGGCTGCTGCGCCCCTCGGGGCCTTAGGCGACGCGGGCCGGGTCCAGCCGTCGTAGACGGCGGCGATGCCCATGACGAGGCCGCTGGCGATCCAGAGCCATCCGGGGACGCGGGCCATGGCTTCCGTCGCGCTGATCCAGGCGTCGGTGTAGCCGATCCATTTGTAGCCCATCCACATGATGAGATTGATGACGAGGGCGAAGACGAAGGGCCACGCAGGCTTCCCCTTCCGCAGGTCGCCGATGATCAGCACCGCGAAGAACAGGAGCGCGACCAAGAAGGCGGCATCGACGGCCCAGCCAAACTTATAGAGCTGGTCCGGACCTCTGATGGCGAAGGGCGGGATGAAGTTCGCAAAGAGCCTAGCCAGCGACGGACCGATCAGCGGCGTGATCGTGCCAAGCATGAACCGCGCATGGAGGTCGGGCGTCTTGCGGTGCCTGAGAGCCAGCCAGACGAGGAGCGCGAAGCCTGCGGTTGAGAAGACGTCGGCGAAGGCGAGGGCGGTTCCGAACATCTCGTTGAAGGCACTTGTCCTCACGAGCGTCGCCTTCGTCGCGAGGAGGCCCCCGGCGAGGAAGAGGGGGAGGAGGATGAAGACCATCCGTCCTGACCATGCGTGCACCTTCCAGCGCCCATTGTGGATCGACCAGCTCTGGCTTGCGAGGAGGACGATCCACAGGGTCGCCGTGATGCCGTGGAGATGGTGCGCGAAGGATGCTTCTCCGAGCCTCAGGAAATAGCTTGGGGAGAAGGCGATAAATGTGAGGACGAGAAAGGCGAGGACGTAATAATGGGCTCTCGGGAAGGGCAGCATCGGGCTCTCCTTTGGTGATCCGGTGTCCGTCGAGGCTCTCTTCGGTCCTCCTCATCAGCAAGGCGGCATGGGCGGCAAACCCTTGTCTGGCCTTGGATGTCCGCGTCTGACCGCATCCCGGAGTTGACGTTCCGGGGCGAATGGCGACCGATAGGCGGGCGAGGAGGGACCCGATGAGCGAAGCTGCGGCGCTGCGGACGGAAGGACGGCTGATCGGCTGGAAGCGGATCGCTGCCTATCTTGGCTGCAGCGAGCGGACGGCTCGCCGCTGGGAGGCGGAGGAGGCGCTGCCGGTCCATCGCCAAATGCATGAGGCGAAGAGCACTGTCTTTGCCTTGCCGGAAGAGCTGGACGGATGGATCGCCTCTCGGGCTCCGGGTGGTGGTGAGAAGGCGGAGACGGTTACGGCTTCGGGATGGCAGCGGCCTGCTGCCCCGGCGCTTGCGGTGTTTGCGGTTGCTCTCGCGCTAGCATTCTTCGTGCTCAGGACTCCCGGCGCTCCGGTGAAGGAAGCTCCGCTGACCGAGGACCGGATCGCGCTCGATCTTTATGAGCGCGGTGTGGCTCTTTGGCGTCAGCGGGGGGCTGAGCCCAATGCCCGTGCCGTCAGGATGCTGACCGAGGTGGTGGAGCGTGACCCTCAGTTCGCTGAGGGCTGGTCGGCGCTGGCATCGGCGTGGGCGACCTATCCGACCTACTCGACCGATGTGTCACCTTCAGAAGGTATGGACCGTGCGATGATGGCTGCTGAGCGGGCGCTTTCGCTCGACCCGACGCTGGCCGAGCCGCGGACGCTGATGGTCAACATTGCCCAGCGGCAGGGCGACTGGATTCGCTCAGAGGAGATCTTTCGCGAGGCGCTGGAGGCTGACCCTGAGAATGCGACGATCCTGATCTGGTTCGCCGGGCATTATCGCGAGCTTGGCATGTTCAAGGAGGCGTTCCGATTGTCGGAGGAGGCGCGGCGGCTCGATCCCAACGCGCCGCCGGTCTTGACTGAGATCGCCATGAACACGCTCCAGGCTGGCGACATCGAGGAAGGCGAGCGGCTGATCGACTACATCCTCGAGGATCTGGGGCTCGAGACGCCTATCGCGTGGATGGGGAAATTCTTTGCGCTGATTGAGCGGGGGGACTGGGAAGCTGCCAAGGCGTGGGTGGCGCGGACGCCGTTCCCGAATTCGGAGGAAGCGATGATGGTCTTCGTCGACGCCGAACGTGTGGGTACGGAGGAAGCGAGCGCGCAAGCCGTCCCGGTCATGCGAGAAGCCTATGACGAGGGAATGCCGGCGTGGATTGCGTACTTCATGCTTGACCGGCTGGGAGAGTGGGAAGCCGCATTGGATGTTGCCGAAGCGGAGACTGACGGCGGTGTCTTCGAGACCTCGGTCATCTTCTTTGACCCCTTCAGGCCGGACGCTCGGCAGACGGAGCGTTTCGCAGACATCATCGAGAGCCAGGGCTTTATCCGCTACTGGCGGGAGGCGGGGCCGCCGACCTTCTGCAAGGCTGAGGCGGAGACCCCCGTGTGCCAGCGGATTGGCGGCTAGTTCCTGCGCTTGAAGTCCGACAGCCTCGTGGTCGCCACGACGCCTAGGATCAGCACCCAGACAATTGCACTCCACTGGGCCACCTGATCGCCGAAGAGGCGGTCGAGGAGGATGAGGCCGAAGGCGCCTGCCAGACCTACGAAGAGCAGGAGGATCGCGGTTTTCATCTGATCGCTGCGTGTGGGCATGGATTGGGTGTCCTTGTTTCTGCTGCTGGGAAGGGCGGAAAAGCCTGCGAGCGCGAGCCCTACCAGGCCGATGAGGGAAGCGGCGGAGAGCATCACTTCCGCTGGTGCGAGGAGGGCCGTGCCGAGGACCGCGAGCCCTGTCAGGAAGAGGACGCGGCCTGCATTGCGGTAGCCAAAGTCTGAGGTACCGTCCCTGAGCGGAGCAAGCTTGGGCACGAGATTGCCGAGGACGGCGAGGAGGAGGCCGAAGCTGCCCATCGTCAGGAGCCTTGGCGCGCCTTCGCTCGTTCCGACAGCCAGCTTCACGGCGACGCCTGCGAGGAGGAGGCCGAGGGCTATGATGCCGACGCTGATCGACGCCTTACCGGGTTTCGTCATGGGTCTCTCCTTTAGGGCTATCTTCCGCAGACGGAGCGAGGCTCCAGCCGAAGAGGCGGGTGAAATCGAGGAGGGCATCTTCCAGCACCGACAGGCGGAGGTGGTAGATCACCTGCTTGCCGTCCTTCTCCGACACGACGAGTCCGGCCTCGCGCAGCACCGCGAAGTGCGAGGACATGGTCGCCTTCGAGACGGCGAAATGCTCCGCCAGCTCTCCTGCGGAGTGAGGCCCCTTGCGCAGGAGCTCCAGCACCTTGCGCCGCGTGGGGTCAGAGAGGGCTTTGAAGACCGTGCTCATAATTTGATAATTAGATAAACGTCGAAACGAGTCAAGGGCAGAGATACAGGCGGGCTTGGCGCGGACGGGGAAACGGGACAGGCTCCTGCCTCAAGGGGAGAGAGCGATGCTGCTAAGGCGGATTTCCGAGCATGTGCGGAACCAGAATTGGTTCGCGGTCGGCGTCGATCTTGCGATTGTCATCGTGGGCGTTTTTATCGGCATCCAAGTTTCGAACTGGAACGAACAGAACGCGCTCGACGCCGAGCAGGATCGCTATCTTCAGCAGCTTTCGGCCGAGTACCAAGCCATCGAAGCCAATCTGGACAATCAAGTCACGGACTATCGCGCCTTCGTCGCCTCGTCGGGACGGGTGCTGGAGGTGGTGCGCGGAGAGGGGCCTGTCGATCCGGATGCTATGTGGGCCGATCTGAAGAAGCTGGACAGCGGCCGCATCCCTCCCGGGCCACCGCCGACGCTTCAGGAGCTCATCTCCTCAGGCAAAGTGGACTTGATCGACAATCACGCGCTCAGGACCCAGTTGCTCACGGCGCATGCCCAGGCCGAAACGATAACACGGATATTCGATCTCATACGGCGTGGCCTGCACGAACCGGAAAGGGTGGTTTATTTCCATACCGATTATCGAACAGATCTTCCGAGCCTGGAGCTGGAGAGCCTGACGACCTCTCCTATCATGCCGCCGACACCGGAGGACATTGCTGCGATGCGAGCTGACCCGGCACTCGAAGCGGCGGTCGAGAACTTCTACGGCGCTCATCTCAACATGCTTCAGGTTGAATTGCAGGTGCTGGAACAGGTGCGGAAGCTGAACGCGCTTCTCGCTGAAGAATTGGGTGAAGCCCGATGATCTTGCACCGCATCGCCACGGCCGCCAGAAATCAGGACTGGTTCACAGTCTTCATCGAGACCTGCATCGTCGTCGTCGGTTTGCTGATCGGTTTGCAGATCAACAATTGGAACGAGGCGCGCTCGGATCACGCTAAAGCTGACGCGTTCAGCGAGCGATTGCTCGGCGATGTCATGATCGCGCGTTCGCAGCTTTCTGATTTCCTCGAACGGCGCGAGCGACGCCTCCAATCAATCTTGAAGGTCGAGGAGATGTATTTTGGCGACTCGGGAGTGATGCCCCTCAGCGCAACCGAATGCGAAGACTCTGCCGATTCGCGAATCATCAGTATACCGCCGATGAGAGTGCCCAGCCTTACGGAAGCTTTCGCCGGGGGCCTCATCGAGCTGATCGACGAGCCCGAACTCGTCAGAGCCTTGATTTCCGTGGGCCAGAGCGAGGATCGCTTGCGGAGCGCGATAGAAGGCATGCGCGCCGAGGCGCCCCGGCTCGACCTCGAGTTTCCCGATGCGATCACTAGGGTGCGCGGAACCAACCCGGGTCAAGGCGGATACAGAATGGGCGCCGAATGTCATTTTCTCGACCAACCGCGTGACCCACATTTCTTGAGCAGGGTGGCTCACGCAACGCGCATCAACGCATCCTATGTCCATTTCCTGCAAGGACACCTGCAGCGCCTTGAGGAACTCGAAGGCGTTCTAACGGGACGTGATGCGCAGGCGCCCTTTCAAGAACCCGAGGCGTTCGAAGCCCCATGATCCTACGCCGCATCACCCAACATGTCCGTGCACAGAACTGGTTTGCGGTCGGCATTGACTTCGTCATTGTCGTGATCGGTGTTTTCATCGGTATCCAGCTTGGCAACTGGAATGACGCACGGACCAATGCGGCCACGGAGCAGGTTGTGCTGGGGGCGATCCTCGATGAAGTCGAGGCAGACCTCGATCAGCTCACAAGCGCAATGGAGAGCGCAGCGCTGGCAACGGCGGCGTCGAACCATCTGCTCGAGGCGGCAGACCTCAAGCCGCTGACTGAGATCAAACTGCCGGTCTACAATTCGTACCTCTACACCGACGGAATGCCGTCCCTTGAAGGCACGTCGCTCGAGGCCATACGCGGACAGCTCTGGAAAGCGATAGCGGTTCGCTTGTACCCCGCGCAAAGCGATTCCGCGTTTGACGGCCTTGTTTCTGCGGGCAACCTGTCATTGATTTCGGATCCCGACCTTGTCCGTGCACTGCAGCGATACAAGGCGCTCTGGGAGCCCTTGGAAATTAGCCACACCAACACGTACCGGCCGTTCAGAGACCGGCTTATCTTCGTAGGCCAGAAACACGGCCTCAGCCCGTTCAAAGGTGTGGGGGAGGAGCAATTGGTCGCGCTCCTGCAATCTGATCCAGAGCTTGAAGGCGCTGTCCGCACTGTGCTCGAGTACGGCGTTCTGCATTGGCAGACGCTGAACAGCCTGCACAATAACGCCGATGCGCTCGCAGTGGACCTGCGCAGAGCCTTGGGGAGAAGCGAATGATCCTCCGCCGTCTGACTGAACATGTCCGCACACAGAACTGGTTTGCGGTCGGGCTCGACTTTTTCATTGTCGTGGTTGGTGTTTTCTTGGGTATCCAGCTTGGCAACTGGAACGAGGCGCGGGCCCTTCGCGCGCAGGAGCAGTCCTATCTTGCGGTGCTCCATGAGGAACTCGTGGAAAACGCATCGAGGTCGGCGCGCCTGTTGACCTACTACACCACCGTCACGGAGGCGGCCGAGCGTGCGCTCGCTTTCACCAAGAGCGGGCAGAATTGCGGGACCGATTGCGAGGACCTGCTGATTGACTTCTTCCATGCGTCGCAACTTTGGACAGTCACCTTCGACCAGACGGCATTCCGTGAGGCGGTCGCTCTTGGATTTCCCTCCGATCAAGAGCTGCGTGAGCAGCTCTTCGTGACCTACGACCTGACCACAAGCTTTGGGGTGATCAATCAGGACCCTCCAGCTGTTCGCGAGACGATCCGCGAGTACCTGGAGCCGGATGCTGCCCGGATCCTGTGGCAGGGGTGTTGGAGGCTCGATGTCGATACGGTCACTGAACATCTGATCCGGGGGTGTAAGGATGAACTGAAGAGCGTCGATACGGCTGGGATTTTGAAGGCTCTTCAAGACGACCCGCAACTCGCGAGCATGCTGCGCTTTTGGCTCAGCCAGAACATCCTGGCGATCCAGAACTACCCTGTCGTCAGGGACCGCACGATGAGGACAGCTGAAATGGTTGCGGCGCGGATCGAAGCGGTTCGCTGATCCTTGGACCGTATGCTCTGCTGGCTCATTCCGTAGCCAGGTGTTGCTTGAAGAACGGGAAGACATCGGTTTCGACCCTGCCGCCTTCGTCCCAGGTCTTGTCGCCCCAGCCGCCCTGGTACTCCTCCGCCTCGTGACGAACGCCGAATTGGCGGAGCTTCTTTGAGTAGTATTCGTTGGCGACCACATGGTCCTGATTTGGATCGTGCCGGCCCCAATCGAACTTGAAGGCTACGAGCGAATTGAGGGCTTCGGCGAACTGCGGGATTTCGGCTTCAAGGAAGAAGCTGTCGTAGAACCTGCGCGAGGTGACGGTATCGAAGATCAACTCGCCGTCTTCCATGCGTGCATACTGATCAATGAAGAGCGGTGGCTTGTCCGGGTTGGGGGTGTGAGCTTGGAAGATCGACGTGAAGATCTCGGCCATGAAATCGCCCTTGAGGTCTTCGAGCGAAGGCGTTTCCTGAAGCCGCTGCCAGTTCGGCCGGTCCACGCGGACGACGTATCCGATTCCGGTCGCCACGGGATGAAGCGCATAGACCGAGCCGAAGACGTCAGGATGACGCGCTGCGAACCTGATCGCTCCGTACCCCCCGATGTGATAGCCCAGGAGCCCGCGAGCCTCCCGCTTCGCTAGCGTCCGGTACCGACGGTCGATCGCCGGGACGAGCTCCTCCACCATGAAGGTGCGCCAATCGCCTGTCACGGGAGAGTTCGTGTAGAGAGAATTCGCTACAGGGGTGGAGAAGTCGGCCGAGACCACGATCGCCTTGGGCATCCGGCCTTCTTCGATGGCATCGTCCAAAAGGTCGCCGAAGCGGTGATCGTCGAAGATGGTCCCCTCGCGCTCGAAGAAGTCGTGCAGCGTGTAGATGACAGGGAAACGTTGGCGCCCCCGGCCGTGGCCCTCAGGCAGGTAGACCCTGACACTCCGCTCTGGGTTGACGCCGATCAGGTTGCCCTCGAAGCTCATCGACGTGAGAGTAAAGCTCTCGATCCGTCCGTCTGCGGATGCGGTCGACAGGAGCAGGGGAAGGGCGGCGAGAACTGCGAGAAACGCTTGCAATCTGGGCATAGGTGGCTCCTCCTCCAGAGAGCTTGCATGCCTCTGGGAAATGATCTACAAAATAGTAGAAACATGGAATTCTGAGATGGGCAAGCATAAAAACCTCGGCGAGTTCGAGATCACCGTCCTCGCCGCGATCCTGCACCTCGGCGAGGAGGCCTACGGCGTGGCCATTTCGGAAGAGATCGAAAGCCGCGCAGGCCGCAAGGTGACGGTAGGTGCTCTCTATACGACGCTTTCGCGCCTTGAGGAGAAGGGTATCGTCAGCTCACGGATGGGCGAGGCTACGGCTGCGCGGGGTGGACGGGCGAAGAAATATTTCGAGCTCACCACTGACGGCTTTCGGCTGTTCCACCAGTCCGTGCGGGCGCTGCAGGACATGCTGCGCGGCCTGCCTGAGGTGGGCGGGGAGGCGCTGGCATGATCCCGGCGCGTGTTTCCCGCGGCGCAGCGCTGGCGGTGCTGCGCTTTGCCTGCCCTGAGGAGCTTCGCGAGCCTGTGCTCGGCGATGTCGAAGAGCGGTGCGGCAACCTCTGGCGCGAGGTCGCCTTTGGCGCGGTGCCGCTTTTCCTGAGGCGGGCAGAAGGCGCGGTGAAGAAACTGGCGCCTGCTGATAGCTTAGCACTTCTTGCCGCAGCTCTCGTTGTCTTCAGCTGGGAAATGGTCGCTCGGCAGTCCTCATGGCCCCTCGCGCAACTCGTGATGGAGCTGAGCCCCGGCACAGCCACGGTCACCTGCATGGGCTGTTTCGTGCTGCTGTACGGAGCATTTGGCGCAGTCGCAGGAGGAGCGATCACCTTCGCCCACCGCGCGGGGAGGCTTACCGGCTGGGGCAGGGGGCTCGCGACGACAGCCATCCTGCTGCCACCCTTCATCTGCATGGCGATGCCGACCCCGGTAGACGGGATCGGCTTCCGCCTTTGCCAACTCGCAGCGATCCTTGCGGGATTGTTCCTTGCGCGGATCGCTGTGGGGAGAATTCTCGTCAGAGCTTGAACCCGCCGCTGGCTTCGATCCTTTGGCCTGTGATCCAGCGGGCTGCGTCGGAGGCGAGGAAGGCTGTGATGGGGCCAATGTCTTCGGTTTGCCCCATGCGGCCGAGCGCCGTTTGGCTGGCGAGGTATTCGCGCATTTGCGGCATGGCTTCGAAGCGGTCGGCGTTGAAGTCATTGTCGATGCCGCCTGGCGCGACGGCATTCACCGTGATCCCGCGCTTGCCGAGATCCTGGGCGAGATAGCGGGTGAAGGTCTCGACCGCCGCTTTCATGCCCGCATAGACGACCATCGGCGAGAAGGTGACGCGCGTCAGGCCCGTGCCCATCGTGATGATTCTACCGCCATCATTGAGCATCGGTTCGAGGTTCTGGGTCAGGAGAACGAGGCTCTTGTAGTTGGTGTCATAGAGGCGATCGAGCTCTTCCTCCGTGATCTGACCGAAGGGTTTCTCCGAGGTGATGCCGGCATTGTTGACGAGGATGTCGAAGCGGTCTGCGCCCCATTCGGAGAGCTGCTCCTTGAAGCTGCGGGTGAAGGCCGGGATGCTGGCCGAGCCGGTGAGGTCGACCTGGATCGCAGTGGCGCGGACGCCCCTTTCCTCGAGGTCGCGGACGCTGTTGCGGGCGGCTTCTTCGTTGCGGACATAGGTGATGATGATGTCAGCGCCTGCGTCGGCGAGGTGCTGGGCTGCGTTCTGGCCGAGGCTGCGGCTGCCACCGGTGACGAGGGCGATTTTTCCTTTGAGATCAGTCATGGAACGTCTCCTTTGGTTTGTTCCGATGACTGGAAGATGCGGGATGAGGCGGGTGTTCTAAATTCCCCAGCTTTGCATTGAGCCATACGCTGGCGTATGGGGTGTCATGGTCGATTGGTCGGACATCCAGCTTTTTGAAGCCGTCCTGCGGGAGGGGAGCTTCTCCTCCGCAGCGCGGGTTCTCGGCACGACGCAGGCGACGGTCAGCAGACGGATCAAGGCGCTGGAAGCTGAAGTTGGCGGGGCGCTGTTCGTCAGGGGGCTTGAAGGCGTGACGCTGACACCGCTCGGTGAAGCGCTCAGCGGGCCTGCTGCTGCGATGGCCAAGGCAGGGGCAAGCTTTGAGCGGGCGCTGGGCGACCAGCAGCGGGAGCGGCGGACCATAGTGCTGACCTGCGGCGAGCTGATCGGCGGGTTCCTGTCCAAGCATCTCGGTGCGCTGCACGATGGCCTCGAAGGGGTGGAGATCGAGCTGCGTCCGACCAACGCCTTCGTCGATCTTGCCAAGGGAGAGGCGGACCTCGCCCTGCGCAATGTACGGCCTGAGAAGGGGCAGCTCAAGGCGCGGAAGCTGAAGTCAGAGCAGTACGGAGCGTTTTCTGTCTTCGGGGCGAAGGACTGCTTCGCCAAGGGTCAGTTCAAGAGCGCCACGGACGTGGCGAAGCTCAACTGGATCGCGCTGGCGCGGAGCATGAGCCATGTGCCGAGCACCAAGTGGATCGCTGCGCACGTGCCTGAAGAGAAGATCCGCTTCCGGATGAACTCAACGGCCCTGGTCCTCGATGCGACCCACGGCAACGAGGCGGTGGCGCTGCTGCCACGGTTCATCGGGCTCAACGAGAGCCATCTGGTGGAGGTCTACGGCCCGGTCGAAGGGCTCGCCTTTGAGATGTGGATCGTCCGCCGGGATGAGGGGCACGACGATCCACAGATGGAGCGGCTGATCGCCAACATTGAAGGCGTGTTCGCCTGAGGGTCTAGCCTCGGAGCTGTTTGAGAAGCGCCTCGGCGGCTGGTTCTGACGAGGCAGGGTTCTGCCCAGTGATCAGGTGGCCGTCGACCAGCACGAACGGTGCGAAGTCGTCTGCCTTGGCATAGCGTCCGCCCTTCTCCTTGAGGCTGTCCTCGACGAGATGCGGGACGACATCGGTCAAGCCCACAGCCTCTTCTTCGCCATTGGTGAAGCCCGTCACCTTGCGGTCATGGACCAGCGGGTTTCCGTCCGTATCCTTCGCATTGAGAAGGACGGTCGGCGCATGGCACACGGCGCCGACAGGTTTGCCGTCTGCCCAGAAGGCTTCGATCAACGCGATCGACTTCTCGTCACTATGCAGGTCCCAGAGGGGGCCGTGGCCGCCGGGGTAGAAGATGGCGTCGAAGTCCGCGGCAGAAACATCCGAGAGCTTCTTCGTGGTGGCGAGATCCTTCTGCGCGGCCTCGTCGTCCTTGAAGCGGCGGGTGGCGTCGGTCTGGGCGTCCTCGCTGTCGCTTTTCGGATCGAGGGGCGGCTGCCCGCCTGCAGGTGAGGCGAGAGTCAGGTCGAGGCCTGCGTCCTTGAGGACGTAGTAGGGGGCCGCGAACTCCTCGAGCCAGAAGCCGGTCTTCTCACCGGTGTCGCCGAGTTTGTCGTGGGAGGTCAGGACGATGAGGACTTTCTTGGCCATAAGGGGGCGCCTTCGATTGCTGCGTTCCGTGGTACGAACAGCCGGGAGTGGCAGGCGTTCCGCGGCAACGCCTAGTCCGTCAGGGCGAAGAGGTCCTCCACCCGGCAATCGAAATGCCTCGCCAGCTTGAGCGCCAGGGCGGTCGAGGGGGTGAAGACGCCATTCTCGATGGTGTTGATCGTCTTGCGGGTGACGCCGATAGCTTCGGCGAGGCCTGACTGGGTCAGGCCTGCCTCCGTCCGGTAATCCCGTAGGCGGACGATCAGTTCGCTGTGCTTCTTATTCAAGGAACGCGAACCCGTAGATTGGCACGGCAATGCCGAGCGCGAGGGTCAGGTGGATGGCCTCTGCTGCCTCCACCCGGCCAGCAATGGCTAGGCCGAACATGGCGAGTCCTGTGAGGACCATTGCGAAGTAGCCGAAGAAGAAGGCCCTGTGACGAGTAAGCTCCGTCCGCTCATCCTCTGTCGCCCGGCTCCAAAGCCAGGGACCCATCATGAAGAGAAGGAGCGCTGCCCAGAGCGCCATGCCGATCGCGGCGAGGGTCGTGATCTCTCCGCCCCCTGACCAGTCCGTGTCCTGGAGCCAGAACTGGACCGTGAGAAAGGCGCTGGCGCCGATCATCAGGACGAATTTCCGTAAGGTGCCGGTGGCGTTTGCGCTGGACATGCTCGTTCTCCCGCTGTCGCGAGGGAATGAGTAGCATAGGTGACATGTCACCGCAAGGTTACATGCGGAACTTTCTTATCGGACGCGCCGCGCGAGGTAGACGGTCTGGATGATCGGCGTTCCGGCTAGGGGGCGCTCGATGGTGACCGGTTCCGCCCACGCTTCTCCGAAGGCGCTTTTCAGGAGGGTTGTAAAAGCCTCATCCGGAGGATCGTCTGACCACAGACCGAAGATGCCTCCGGGCTTCAGCATGGTGGCGAGCCGCGCAAGGCTCTCCTCGCTGTAGAAGGGACGACTATGGTCCGAAAGGAGCGCTTCGGGGGAGTGGTCGATGTCGACGAGCATGGCGTCGAGGCTCGCCTCGCCCTGCGCCGAGCCGAGGCTCTGGGCTGCGGCCAGCGCGAAGAAGTCGCCCATGACGAACTCCGTCCTCGGATCATCAGGGATTGCGCTGCCCATCGGCAGGAGGCCACGGCGGTGCCAGTCGACCACCGGCTCCAGATACTCCGCCATCAGGAGCCGCCCGGTCTTGGGGTCATCGAGGACGGCCTTCGCCGTGTAGCCGAGGCCGAGGCCAGCGACGCAAACCGTCAGGTTCTCGCCTTCCACCGCCGCCATGCCGAGCTCCGCCAGCGCGACCTCCGACGCCGTGTAGGCGCTCGACATCAGGAACTCTTCGCCAAGCTTGACTTCGTACACGTCCTTTTTGAGTACAGGGTCGAAACGCCTGCGCAGGCTGATGGGGCCTATCGGGGAGGCGGAATAGTCGAGCTCTTCGAAGAGGGAGGAGGCCAAGCTAGGCCGCTTCCCGTTCGCTGCTAAGCCATTGGCCGAGGTCCGCGAGGGCGCGGGTTGTCATGGCTTTCTTCCTTGCACGGCCCTTTTCCTTGCCCTTGATGCGGTTGCCTTCGGCGTCCTTCGTGGGCTGTTCGATTGCCGGGAAGAGGCCGAAATTGACGTTCATCGGCTGGAAGCTGCCCTTGCCACCGTCCACATGGCCTTCGGTGATGTGGTGGTGGAGGGCCCCGAGCGCCGTGGTGCGCGGGGGAAGCTTGCCTTCCGTGCCCAGAGCTTCGGCGGCGGCGAGGCGGCCTGTCAGCATTCCGATGGCTGCTGACTCGAGATAGCCTTCGACGCCGGTGATCTGGCCTGCGAAGCGGAATTGCGGGCGTGCCTTCAAACGCATCTCGGCATCGAGGAGCTTTGGCGAGTTGATGAAGGTGTTGCGGTGGATGCCGCCTAGCCTTGCGAATTTCGCCTTCTCCAGCCCCGGGATCATGCGGAGGACGTCGCCTTGCGCGCCGTACTTCAGCTTCGTTTGGAAGCCGACCATATTATAAAGCGTACCCAGAGCATTATCCTGCCTAAGCTGGACGATGGCGTGGGGCTTCACCGTCGGATTATGCGGGTTGGTGAGGCCCACTGGCTTCATCGGGCCGAAGCGCAGGGTCTGGCGACCACGGCGGGCCATTTCCTCGATGGGGAGGCAGCCGTCGAAGTACTGGGTGTTTTGCTCCCACTCCTTGAAGTCGGTCTTCTCGCCTTCGATGATCGCATCGAGAAGGGCGTTGTACTGATCTTCATCAAGCGGAAGGTTGATGTAGTCCTTGCCGTCACCGCCGGGCCCGACCTTGTCGTAGCGGGACTGGAACCACGCCTTCGAGAAGTCGATCGAGTCCTTGTAGACGATCGGCGCGATGGCATCGAAAAACGCGAGCTCGTCTTCGCCTGTCAGCTTCAGGATCTCCGCCGCGAGGCTTTCGGAGGTGAGGGGGCCGGTGGCGATGATCGTCGGGCCCCAGTCTTCTGGCGGCAGGCCGTCGATCTCCTCACGGACGATTGTGATGTTGGGGTGGCTCTCGAGCGCCTGGGTCACGGCGGCAGAGAAGCCGTCCCGGTCCACGGCCAGCGCACCGCCGGCGGGCAGCTTGTGCGTATCCGCCTCGCGCAGGATCAGCGAGCCGCAGCGGCGCATCTCCTCGTGGAGGAGGCCCACGGCGTTATGCTCATGGTCGTCGGAGCGGAACGAGTTGGAGCAGACAAGCTCTGCGCAATGGTCGGTCTTGTGCGCCTCGGTCTCGCGCACACCGCGCATCTCGTGGAGCGTCACGGAGCAGCCAGCCTCAGCCGCCTGCCAGGCAGCCTCAGAGCCCGCAAGCCCGGCGCCAATGATATGGATCTTGGTCATGGCCGGGGGATAGCCGAAAGGCCGTCAGGGTGAAAGCGGAGAGGCGGTGAGCAAATCGCCACCTGCTTACGAGAAATCTTCACGTCTGGCGCGGCGGGGCAGCGCGTGGTGAATTTCCACTATGAGCTTTGACCCTAACCGCCCTACCATCCTCTACGCCGCTCCGCTGTCGCTCTTCTCTGGGAAAGCCCGTGCCTATCTGCGCTGGCGGGGGGTGGCTTTTGAGGAGCGGTTGGCGACGAAGGAGGTCTACAAGGAGATCATCGTTCCGCGGCTTGGCTATGCGATGATCCCGGTGATCGAGACGCCTGAGGGTGAGACGATTCAGGACACGACGGAGATCATCGACCACTTCGAAGCGCTGGCGGCGGGGCCGTCCGTGTTTCCGGAGGGGCCGAGGCAGCGTTTGGCTGCGCATCTTCTGGAGCTCTACGGGGATGAGTGGTTGCTGCTGCCTGCCATGCACTATCGCTGGCGGCACAATCGGGACTTTGCCTATCGCGAGTTCGGCAGCACGGCGGCGCCTGATGCTTCGCCTGAGGAGCAGGTGGAGATCGGGAAGAAGGCTGCGACGCGGTTCGAGGGCGTGGTGCCGATGCTGGGCGCGACGCCTGAGATGGCGCCTGCGATCGAGGCTTCGTATGAGGCGCTGCTAGGAGAGCTGGAAGCGCATTTCTCCGTCAACGACTATTGCCTTGGTGGGCGGCCTTCGGTTGGCGACTACGGGCTGATCGGCCCTCTGTATGCGCATCTTTATCGGGACCCTGCTTCGGGTGAGATCATGAAGCGGCTGGCACCCTCGGTGGCTGCGTGGGTCGAGCGGATGCATGAACCGCCTCAGCCTGAGAGCGGGGACTTTCTCGCGGGTGACGAGGTGCCGGAGACGCTTCTTCCGGTGCTGAGGCGGATGATGACGGAGCAGGGGCCTTGCCTGCGGGAGCTGTGCGGTGCGGTGGCGGCGTTCAAGGGCGGCAGCCCTGATGCCGATATCCCGCGTGCTCTGGGAATGCAGCCCTTCACCCTCGACGCGCCCGGTGTGAAGGAGGCGACCGGAAAGCGCCTAATCTTCCCGAACGGCCAGTGGCTGCTGCAGCGGGCAACCGACTGGCTGGGCAGCCTCGACGGCAGTGAGAGAGCCTCTGCTGACGTCTTTCTCAAGCAGATCGGCGGAGACTTCGTGACGCCGGAGCTGGTCGAAGCTCCGGTCAGACGTGAAAACTTCAGGCTCGTCTGGGCTTAACCGCTCGCTGCCGACAGCGCTTCGCCTTCCTCTCTGCCAGTGTTATCTCGCGTTATAACGTAGGGAGTGCGCCGATGGGCTTGAGAGGTTTTGCAGCAGGTTTGGCGGGGGCGGCATCGTTGCTGGCTATCGCCCAGGCGCAGGAGGTGACGGTCTATACCGGCGCCAAGATCTACCCGGTGGAGGGTGATCCCATCGAGAACGGCGTCCTCGTCATCGAGGATGACAAGATCATCGCCGTCGGCACGGCTTCGGAGACCGAGGTGCCCGAGGGCGCCGAGGAGGTCGACCTCTCCGGTAAGGTGGTGATCCCCGGCCTCGTCGATACGCACAGCCATATTGGGATCATGACCCGTGGCGGTGATGCGGACGGCAATGAGCGCTCTGGCCCTGTCCAGCCTGCCTTGCGCGCGATCGACGCCATCAACCCTGGCGATCCTGGCATCCGCATGGCGCTGACCGGCGGCGTGACCACGGCGAACATCATGCCAGGTTCTGGCAATGTGATCGGTGGACAGACGGCTTACGTGAAGCTGCGCGGCGATACGGTCGAGGAGATGCTGATCGAGGATACGATAGGTGGGCTGAAGATGGCCAATGGCGAGAACCCCAAGGGCTATGGCCGCAGGGGCTCGGCACCCACGACGCGCATGGCCGTCGCGGCGCTTGCGCGGAAGGCTTATCTCGAGGCGCAAGCCTATGGCGAGAAGAAAGGCGGCGGTGAAGAGGAGAAGGATCCAAGCTTCATCGAGCGCGTCTTCGGCGGCGATGACGACAAGAAGGAAGCGAAGGCTCCTCCCGTCAATCTCGGCCACGAAGCCCTTCTTGAGGCGATGGCTGGCGACCGGGTCGTCCACCACCACACGCACCGCGCGGATGATGTCCTGACGGTGGTGAGGCTGTCCGAGGAGTTCGGCTTTCCGGTGGTGATCCAGCACGGCTCTGAGGCCTGGAAAGTCGCGGATGTCCTCGCCGAAAAGGATATCCCAGTGAGCTTCATCATCATCGATGCCCCCGGCGGCAAGCATGAGGCGACCGAGCTCGCCATCAAGGGCGCGGGCATCATGGAGAAGGCGGGCGTCAAGGTCGCTCTTCACACGGATGACCCGATCATCGGCTCGCGTTTCTTCCTGAGGACCGGTGGCCTAGCCATCCGCGAGGGTATGACGGAGGAGGGGGCCTTGCGCGCGCTGACCATCAACGGTGCGGAGATGCTGCGCCTTGATGGCCGGGTCGGCAGCCTCGAATCGGGCAAGGACGCGGACTTTGTCGTGCTGTCCGGCGAGCCCTTCGCGCTCAGGACCAAGGTGCTCGAAACCTATATCGAGGGCGAGAAGGTCTATGACCGTCAGGACCCTGACCAACGGCTCTATGCAACGGGCGGTTTCTTCGCCCAGGGCCGCTATCCGATGCGTGACGGGGAGTGAGCGCCATGAGAAGTTTTCTGACACTTGCCGCTTCCGCCCTCGCGCTCGCAGGGGCCGCTTCGGCGCAGGACATGGTCGTGCTCGCGGACAAGCTCTTCACCGGTGATGCCGTGATCGACGATGCTGCGGTGCTCATCGAAGATGGCCGTATCTCCGGCGTCGGCATGGCTGATGACATGGAGTGGGACGATGATGCAGAAGTCATGGAGGTCGCAGTGGCGACGCCTGGCTTCATCGACGGCCGCACAGTGGTCGGCATCAACGGCCAGTACAATATCGACGCCGATCAGGACGCTGACGAAGACACGGACCCCAACGGGGCCGAGCTTCGTGTCATCGACGCCTACAATCCGTATGAGGAGCTGATCCCTTACGTCCGCCGCCACGGAGTGACGACGATGCATGTCACCCCTGGCGATGTGAACCCCATCGCGGGGCAGTCGGCTGTCGTGAAGACAGGCGGGGACATTCTTGATGACGCGCTGATTTCGCCATCCGTTGGCGTGCTGTTCAACCTCGGTGAGACGCCCAAGGCTGTCTACGGAGGAAAGGGCGGCCCTTCGACCCGTATGGCGACGGCTTCGATGATCCGTGCGCAGCTTCATGGTGCGAAGGCCTGGGCGGACAAGGAAGACGCTGGCGTCGACCTCGAAAAGCAGGCGCTGGCCGATGTGCTGTCAGGCGACAAGAAGGCGATCTTCGCCGCGCACCGCTCCGACGACATCATGACGGCGCTCAGGATCGGTGCGGAGTTCGGCTTCACCCCGGTGATCGCCTATGGCACCGAGGCCTACCTCATTGCCGACACGCTGGCAGAGCAGGATGTGACGGTATTGGTCACGCCAGTTCTTGGCAGGGCTGCAGGCCGGAACGAGACCCTGAATGCGAGTCTCGAGAACGCGGCAATCCTCCATGACGCAGGCGTCAATATCGTCTTTGCGACGCACCAGGAAGGTTACGTGCCAAAGACTCGGGTGCTCCTTTGGGAGGCTGCCATCGCCGTGGCGAACGGCTTGCCCGATGAGGCGGCGATCTCTGCGATGACGACCGCCCCGGCGGAGATGCTCGGTATCTCCGATGAGACGGGCAGCATCGCGGAGGGCAAGTCTGCGGACCTCGTGCTGTTTGATGGCGATCCTTTCGAGTACGTCTCTCACGTCGAAGCCGTCATGCTCGGCGGCGAAGTGGTGCACCAGCGCGAGGAGTAAGGAGCGCCTCGCGCGCACTTTTTCTCGATGGGTTCCGGATCAGGTCCAGAAGGACGGGTGGAGACTATCCGTCTTCCCGGAAAGCCTCAGGCTTGTCCGGGACCCATGGACCATGCGTCTCGATTGCCGGAACGGCCAGTCCATGGGTCCCGGATCAAGTCCGGGAAGACGATCGTTGAGAGGTGGTCTCTCAATCCGTCACCCCGGCCTTGCTCCACTCTCCCCCGACAGCGCATGACAGTTTGCCGCACCTTGCGAACAGGCTAAGTCGCTCTCCTGAAAGGGAGAGCAGCTCTTGCGCATCGCGATCATTGGAGCGGGCCGTGTCGGCCGGGCGCTCGGCAATGTGTGGCACAAGGCGGGTCATGAGATCGTCTGGAACCTTCGGGACCCGGACGATCCGAAGCATCAGGATTTGCCCGGCGAGAAGCTGAAGACGGTCGGTCGCGGGCTGACCAAAAGCGATCTCACCGTGCTGGCGGTCCCTTGGGAGGCGGTCGAGGATGCTTGCCGCGAGGTCGGCGAAGACTTTGGCGGCGTGCTGGTCGACTGCACCAACCCCATCAATGCCGAGTTCACCGGGCTCGACACGAAGGGCGCCCATTCTGGGGCCCACTACATCAAGACGCTGCTGCCCCGAGCGAGGGTCGTGAAAGCCTTCAACCAGACCGGCGCCGGCAACATGGCGGATGCCTATTACGAGGCCGGAAGGCCCGTCAGCTTCGTGGCGTCCAATGACGAGGCGGCGTCGAGCGTTGTTCGTCAGCTGTCAGAAGATCTCGGCTTCGATACGATCGTGGTGCGCGGTCTCGAGCACGCGCGGGAGCTTGAGGAGATGGCGTGGCTCTGGATCTCCCTCGCGATGAAGCAGGGCCACGGGCCTGATTTCGCCTTCGCGCTCCTTCGCAGATAGGCCGACTTTCTCCTTGCTACGGCGCGGGAAGTCTGACCAAACTGTTAAGATGTCCGCCAAGATCAATATCCCGCGCGCGGTCCACGACGCGCTAGGCTTCACTGCTGGCCATTTCGGCACCGTGCTGCGGTTGAGCTGGTTCCCGCTGACGTTCGTATTTGTCGTGCTGACGCTCATGATCGGGCCCCTCGGAGAGGCGTATGAGGGAGGCGATCAGGGTCGGTCGAACATGATCTGGCTCCTGATGACCAACGGTCTGACGCTGCTGATGCAGGCGTCGATCTTTGTGGCGCTGGTTGGGACGGTCGTGAGGGGAGCGCCGCCGCACAACCGCAGTCTCCATTTCGCTTTTGGCGTGCGCGAAGTGCTGTTCGTTCTCGCAGCGGTAGCGAGCGTCGTCTTCCTTATCGCGACAACGCTCGCGCCGGCTCAGTTTGCGCTCCAGTTCTCGGAAGCATTCGCTCTCGAACGCGAGGCTGAGCAGGCCTTTTTCTTCACGGAAGGCAGTCTGCACGAGGGGTCAAAGAACTATCTTTTCGATGGGCCGCACCCGATCAGGCAGGCCCAGCCCTACATCTACTGGGGCGGACAGCTGCTCGCGGTCTATGTTGGTCTACGCATCTTGCTGTTGCCGTTCGCGATCGCTGGCGGTGCGGACCGACCGATTGCTCGCGCTCTGAGGATTTCCAGCGGGCTCAACATATTCCGGATGCTGGTCATCGCAGTCATCATCTTCCTGCTCCAGGTGCTGACGAATTTTGCAGCGGGGCTGATCGCCGACCGAGCCTTCGATTCGATCATGCTGTTCCAGATGATGCTGAACGTCTTCTACACGTGGGGCGTCGACTTCGCGACGCCTGCCTGGGCCAACGCCCTGCCGAGGTTTGCGGCCATGACGCTGGGCGGTGTCTTCGTCGTGGTGCTTCAGTCGTTCTCCATGGGCCTCCTCTCAGGGTTTGCGGGTGCGCTGATCCTGCAGACGGAGAGAGAATGACCCCAGCCATCGTCGCGGCGCTGGCCGCAGCATGCTCGCCCCTCGGCTTGGACCGGGGTGAGCTAGACGAGTTGCGTGCTGCGGAGTTCGCCTTGCCCGCTGCGGCGGAGGAAGACCGCTTCCTCGAGGACGCGGTTGTATGCGCAGGCGATCGCGACCCATTCTTCAGAGACAAGATCGGCTACGAAGGCATCGCTGCGATCCTCAGACGGGGAGGAGGCAGCGAGAAGGCTGTTCGCACGCAGACCCTTGCCATCCTCGACCTGATCGCGCTCCCGAACGAAGCTGTCGATCCCCGTTACGGCAAGAAGCGTGGCGGCTTCCGGGCCTCCTTCCTCCCGCTCTACGCGTCGGAGTTTCTGCGCCGGGATAGGGTCGGTTCTTTCCTGAACGAAGAGGAGCTGGCGCGAGCTGCACGCCTTGCCGCAGAAGAAATCGAAGGTGTCCGCGACTTTCGAGGTTTCGACGAAGAGGAAGGCTGGCGGCACCATGTCGCCCATGCCTCTGACCTTGCCCTGCAGCTGGTTCTGAACCCCGGCCTTCAGCGGGCGGAGCATGTGGCCCTGCAGGCCGCACTTCTCAGCCAGGTGCATCCGGGCGGCGAGGTCTTCTACCGCTACGGCGAGCCGGGAAGACTGGCGCGAGCGCTTCTCTACTCAGTCTTCGCGGAAGAATGGGAAGAGGGGTATCTCGAAAGCCTGTTTTCGCCTCTCGTCGATAACGAGAGCTTCTGGGCCGACGCCTACGCCTCTCAAGAAGGGCTCGCGAGGGTGCACAACACGCGTAGCTTCCTGCAAACCGTCATGGTGCTGATCGATGGGCAGACGGACCCGCGGCTGGTCACGCTGCGTGATGCCGCCAAGGAAGCACTCCGCCAGATCCCCTAATTGACGAGAGCAATCGCCTCGCGGCTGGCACGGGCCTGCAGACGGTCTTCGCCGTAGGACGCCGCCTCCTTGAGGATCGTCGCCAGTTCCTGCCGCTCATCGAGGGTCAGGCTCTCCCGCAGCATCTCCGTCAGCATGCCGAGGGCCTTGTAGTCCTCGATTGGCTGCCGCGCCGCCCACTCGGCGTAGGTCACGGCTTCGGCGGCGTGAGCATCGCTGCTGACCTCGGCAAGGCGCTCCTTCACGAGACCATGCACCCGCGGCCAGACCTCGAGGCCCACGGTGATGTGGATGAAGGTCGCCGCGGCAGTCACCGGTTCATCGATTGCGGTGATCGGTGAGAAACCGACCTGCGAAGCGATCTTCTTGCGGCGGCGCTGCCCCCTGAATCGGTCCGCAGCGTCGATCACCGTGTCGCCCGCTTGCTTCAACATGCGGAGTCGCCACCACCAGACGGAAATTCCAACCAAAATTGTGATGACGAGCCCGATGATATGCATGGCCGAAGGCGTAGCCAGCCCAAGCGCTTCCGGCAATCGACGATCCCAGTCGAATTGTCTGCACTTTGTTCAGTCATGGCTGACCTGAATTCGGGCCGGACGCCGCTCTTAAGGGTGTCAGGGGTCGGAACGGGCGGTTTTAGGGACCCCCCGATGGCCCGGGCGAGACGATGGTTTCTCTCTCGTCGTGGCTTGTAACATCCGCCCACCGGCCGGTGGCGAGGGGAGGAAAAGGGCGGCTTTGGCCGCCTTTTTCTTTGCCCGCCGCAAAGATCGGAGACGGTTCCCTTGCGTCTACGCCCGTGATCGCCAAGTGTCCGGCCACGCAAAAACAGAGAATTCCTATGAGCCAGACGAAATCCGGCGACACGATCCGCATCAACTACACGGGCGGCTTCCCTGATGGCACCACCTTCGATAGCTCCGAAGGCCGTGAGCCGCTGGAGTTGCAGCTTGGTTCGGGTCAGATCATCCCCGGTCTCGACCAGGCGCTGCACGGCATGGAAGTCGGCGAGAAGAAGCAGGTGAGCATCGCTCCGGCGCAAGGCTATGGCGAGCGCGACGAGACGCGGATGATCCAGGTCCCGCGCGCGCAGCTGCCTCAGGATATCCCGACCGAGCCGGGCACGCAGCTCGCCATGCAGGGCCCTGACGGCCAGCCGGTGCCAGTGATGATCGCCGCTGCTGACGAGGAAAACGTGACCCTCGATGCGAACCATCCGCTCGCAGGGCGCGACCTCGTGTTTGACGTCGAGATCGTTGAGATCAAGAACGCCGCTTAGGCGCTCAATCCTCCAGCCTGACGAACGTCCCGCCGTACCAGTTCCCGGTGGGCGTTCCGTCAGCTGAATATTGGGTCGAGAGCATGGTGTATTCATCAGGCCCAACCCATTTGTATTCATAGATCCGGTAAGTGCCCTGAGGTTCGTCGCGGAAGGCGATGCGGTTCCTGAGGTCACCTTCGGGGCTGATCTTCCCCGTGCCTGTGCCGAGCCTAGTCTCACCGAAGTGGGAGAGGTGGTGCAGCTCTTGCCGGGCATCGTCATAGGCCCAAAAGATGTGGCCCTCCAAGGCGCCCGCATCGACGACGCAGAGGATACTCTTCGCCGTGTTGACCGGCTGGCAATCCGTATAGTGATTTTTGACGGTGAAGGTCTCGACCGTCTCGCCGTCCCAGACCTGCTGGAACCGGTCGTCCTTCAACGTCCACTCGCCGATGAAGCGGGCGAAGGGATTTGTGGTGCCTTCAGCCGGAACAGCGTTCGTCGCTGCTGGCATTGATGCGCAGGCGCTGAGAAGCGTTGCGGCAATGATGGCGAGCTTCTGCATGGCGGCGACTCCAAGGTTGGCCGCGGTCAGTCTTTCGCATCCTTCGGAGCAATACAACTGCAAAGTAGAGGAATAAGCAGCTCTCGCCGCTGCAGGCGCTGCGTGACGTTCGCCGGAACCACAGTTAGCGTCGGTGGATGGCTGAGCGTTGGAGACTTTGAGATGACGAGAGCATTCCTTTTGCTGGCTGCGCTGACGCTGGCGGCTTGCAGTCAGGCACAGGATGAGATGGCGGAGCCGCGCCTGACCCATGCGGTGTTCTTTGAGCTGAAGAACGACGACCCGGCATCGGTGCAGGCGCTGGTCGATGGCTGCTATGAGTTCCTTGCGCCCCATGACGGGATTGTCTTTTTTGCGGCGGGCCCTCGGCATAAGGACTATCAGCGAGACGTGAACGACCTCGATTTCGACGTGGCGCTGACGATCGTCTTCGAGGATACGGCGGCGCAAGATGCCTATCAGGTAACCGAGCCGCACATGGAGTTCATCGAGACGTATCAGGACAATTGGGAAGGCGTCCGAGTGTTCGATAGCCTTACGCCCGCTAGACAGTAGCGGGCGCTATCGTCGACGATCGAGGCGCTGGATAGCCTGAGAATTGAGAGCGAGCTGAGCCCATCCCTGACTACCGAGAAACTCTCGAGACAAGTTACTGCGCTTGCAACTCTTGAGTTTTCCTTGACTTCGTGTCGGTGATGGCCCATGTGGCTCTCACCGACATTTTGGCCGGACGACCTGGGCCCCGCGGATATTTGATCCGCTTACGTTTAGACCTTCGCACCCCAATGATCGAGAGAGTCCCTGTGTTTCCACACGGTGTGGTGCACGGAGGATTTGTTGTATTTGACTGAAAGACTACGACTATGACGACTGGTACTGTAAAATTCTTCAACACCCAAAAAGGCTTCGGCTTCATCCAGCCTGAAGACGGATCGACCGACGTGTTTGTCCACGCAACCGCTCTTGAGCGTTCGGGCCTTGGCCCCCTCAACGAAGGCGACAAGGTGAACTTCGAAACCGAAGTCGACCGCCGCTCCGGCAAGTCTGCCGTCAGCACGATCTCGATGGCCTAAGCGCTGTCTGCCTGGCCTGCCACTGGGCGGGCCGGGCATTTTCTATCCGTGCTCAGAACGATGCGGCGCGTCTCGCCCCTATCCTTGTGAGCATGGCTGTAGCTCGTCATGGTCCGATCCGTGAACGTCCTATGTGAGCCGGCTGCTCCCTCGCTTTCCAGCCGAAACTGAAGGGATCGATCATGTCCGATCAGGAAAACCAGACCGATACCGCGAAATTCTCCAAACCTGTGGCGCTCGCCAAGGGCGCGCCTCGGGTCGGCTCCGAGCAGGTCGCGCTCTTGGATGTCGAAGCCGAGCGCTCCGAACGGCAGCTCAAGACCGAGCGGCTGAAGAAGCTCCGCCTCGAAGCTGAAGCGCAGGCGAGCTGACGCTGGCTTCATCCCTGCGGGCAGGGACCATTTCCGGCGCGAAGCTCGCGACCGTGGCTCATGGGAACGGGCCGCCCTGGTTCGTGGGGCGAAAGACTCCCCGGGGGTTTCGCTGAACCTCCCTACCACCGCAGCGTTAGGGTCTTTTTGTTCTGTGCCGCGGTGCGAAGGTTCCTACACCCGCGCCGCAGGGCGTCTCCGGCTCTCACACGCATGGAACGGCCAATCCCTAGCTCACGCCCCATACGGACCATCAGGGCGAAGGAGCAGCACCCCTCCGCCTACGGAGTTCCGAAGAGCAGCAGGCCTCAAGCCGACGGTACCGGGAGGCCCTCCGTCCTGCTGGGAGGGGGTAGGGCAGCGCGATTGGTGGGGACGGGGACAAGAAGCGCGGAGCGCGAAAAGAAAGATGAGTCGATCCGCAATTCGGGAACCCTCTAGGCGTCTTCGCGAAATAAAGCTTCTAAGCTGCTAAAATCACTTCCTTAATAGCTCTCCGCCAGGCAGATTTTGTGTTCGACACAGAAAGATGGATCGGAAATTTATGACTTGGCCTGCGATTCCAAAGGACGTCATTGATTGGATTCGGCATATCGGTTCTGCGGTCAACAACGATGTAACCGGACGGATGGTAAATCAGCCAAACGTTCGAGAGACGTCCTTAGATGATGCCTTCATAAACCAGATTGCTGAGTTCTCCGCACCAAGACGTTTAGAGTCCGGTGCGATTGTGATGCTGGAAACTCATAACGTCGGCGGGTTGCGACACTGGGATCGGTGGGAGATTGCCGATATTGCGTTTCTTGTTCACGTCTCGATCGCGGGCACGCCGCTTTGCCAAAAGATTGGCCTGCTGCAGTCCAAACGGCTCTACCCGAAGAATCATGACGTTGAGGAAGACGATTTGGTTCGGTTTAGCATGGGTCTGTCGGGTTTGGTGCAGCCGGCTACCGGAAGCACCATCGGAAAATTCAACCGAAAGTTTGAATTCACCGAATCTTGCAAGTTCGAGGCCATCACAAAAAGCGACGAGCAGCTCGAGCGCATACTGAGCTTCAACACAGAGTTTGGCGAGAGCGCCTACTACCTTCTCTACCACCCCGACGAAATGCCCAGTGAATCGCAACATCCGAGAACGGAATATAGTACCGTCGATGATCCAGCGGTCGGTGCCCGAGTAGTTCATGCCGAGGTAGTGTCTGATTGCGCGAAGCCGCCGACTGCTGCCGATTTACGCGACAAGGCCGACGTTCAGTATTGGAGACTAGAAACTTGGATGGCCGATTTTCTCCTGACATGCCGTGTGGGTAGACAATACTCCTCGGATGACACCTCGATTATTAACCGCATGATCTATCGCCGTTCAGGTCCGATCAGTGCGGCAGTTCGCATAAACGTGGATCTTCCCGAAGAAAGTCGAGACCAAAAATGACGGAGTAGCTGCCTCTAAGCCGCCTTCTTCTTCCGTGCACGCGATTTTTTCTTTGCTTCTTTCGCAGCGGCTCGCTCGTCGTGCCGGGCGAGTAGTTCGGAGAGGAATTCGCCGGTGTAGCTGCCTTTGGTCTCGGCCACATCTTCGGGGGTGCCAACGGCCACGATCTGACCGCCGCCGTCACCGCCTTCGGGGCCTAGGTCGATGATCCAGTCGGCCTGTTTTATGACGTCGAGATTGTGCTCGATAATGACGACGGTGTTGCCGTTGTCGGCGAGTTCCTGGATCACTTCCATCAGCTTACGGACGTCCTCGAAGTGGAGGCCGGTTGTGGGCTCGTCGAGGATGTAGAGGGTGCGGCCGGTGGCGACTTTCGAGAGCTCTTTCGCAAGCTTCACCCGCTGGGCCTCGCCGCCGGAGAGGGTGGTCGCCTGCTGGCCGACCTTGATGTAGCCGAGGCCGACGCGGTTCAGGGTCTCCATCTTGTTGCGGATGCTCGGCACCGGTTTGAAGAACTCGAACGCTTCTTCGACGGTCATGTCGAGGACGTCGGCGATCGATTTGTCCTTGTACTTCACTTCCAGGGTTTCGCGGTTGTAGCGTTTCCCATGACAGACGTCGCAGGTGACGTAGACGTCGGGGAGGAAGTGCATCTCGATCTTGATGACGCCGTCGCCCTGGCACGCTTCGCAGCGGCCGCCCTTGACGTTGAAGGAGAAGCGGCCGGGCTTGTAGCCGCGGGCCTTGGACTCTGGCAGGCCGGAGAACCACTCGCGGATCGGGCCGAAGGCGCCGGTGTAGGTCGCGGGGTTGGAACGGGGTGTACGGCCAATCGGCGACTGGTCGATGTCGATGACCTTGTCGAGATGTTCGAGGCCGATGATGCGGTCATGCTTGCCAGGCACCTGCTTCGAATTCATCAGCTTACGGCTGGCCGCCTTGTAGAGGGTCTCGATCGTCAGGGTCGACTTGCCGCCGCCGGAAACACCGGTGACACAGGTCATCAGGCCGATCGGGAACTCTGCCGTGACGTTCTGGAGGTTGTTAGAGCTGGCGCCCTCGACGGTGACAATGCGCTCGGGGTCGAAGATGCGGCGCTCGTCAGGGATCGGGACCTCACGGCGGCCTGCGAGATAGTCGCCGGTGACGGACTTCTTGTTCTTTTCGATCTGGGCCGGGGTGCCTGCGGCGACGACGGTTCCTCCGTGCACGCCAGCGCCGGGGCCGATGTCGAGGACATAGTCGGCGGTGCGGATCGCGTCTTCGTCATGCTCCACCACGATGACGGTGTTGCCAAGGTCGCGGAGGCCTTCGAGGGAGGTCAGGAGGCGGTCATTGTCCCGTTGGTGCAGGCCGATGGAGGGCTCGTCGAGGACGTAGAGGACGCCGGTGAGGCCTGAGCCGATCTGGCTCGCAAGGCGGATGCGCTGGCTCTCGCCGCCGGACAGGGTGCCGGAGGAGCGGGAGAGGGTGAGGTAGCCGAGGCCCACATTGTTGAGGAAGTGAAGCCGGTCGCGGATTTCCTTCAGAATACGGACGGCGATCTGTTTCTCTTTGTCCGTAAGCTGCGTATCGAGGGTGCCGAACCAGAGGTCCGCCTCGCGGATCGAGAGGCCCGCGACAGCGGAGATGTCCTGCGCGCCGACCTTCACCGCAAGGGCTTCGGGCTTGAGGCGTGCACCTTCACAGGCGCCGCAGGGGTGGATCGACTGAAACTTTTCCATCTCCTCGCGGACCCATGAGCTGTCCGTCTCGCGCCACCGGCGTTCGAGGTTGGGGATGACGCCTTCGAAGGTCTTGGTCGTCTCGTAGCGGCGCAGGCCGTCATCGTAGACGAACGTCACCTTCTCCTTCTTGGTGCCGTAGAGGATGATGTCCTGCTGCTTCTTCGTCAGGTCGCGCCAGACGGTCTCGACGTTGAATTTGTACTTCTTGCCGAGGGCTTCGAGCGTCTGGGTGTAGTAGGGGCTCTGGGTCTTGGACCAGGCGGCGATGGCGCCCTTCCTGAGGTTCACGTCATGGTCGGGGACGACGAGGTCAGGGTCGAAGTAGACGGATGTTCCGAGCCCGTCGCATGTCGGACACGCGCCCTGGGGCGAGTTGAAGGAGAAGAGCCGCGGCTCGATCTCTTCGATGGTGAAGCCTGAAACGGGGCAGGCGAACTTGGCGGAGAAGGTGATGACGCGCTTCTCTTCGCCGCTCTTCGGAGCGCTTTCGGCAACGGCCAGGTCGTTCGCGAGTTCGAGGCAGGTTTCGAAGCTCTCTGCGAGGCGGCTTTCAATGCCTTCCTTGATGACGACCCGGTCCACGACGACGTCGATGTCGTGCTTGAACTTCTTGTCGAGGGTGGGGGCGTCGGAGATGTCGTAGAACTCGCCGTCGATGCGCACGCGCTGGAAGCCGCGCTTCATCAGGTCGGCGAGTTCCTTGCGGTACTCGCCCTTCCGCCCACGGATCATTGGAGCGAGCAGGTAGAAGCGGGTGCCTTCGCCTTCGAGCATCAGGCGGTCCACCATCTCGGAAACGGTCTGTGAGGTGATCGGCTCTCCGGTGGCAGGAGAATAGGGGACCCCAATGCGCGCCCAGAGGAGGCGCATATAGTCGTAGATCTCGGTGACGGTCGCGACGGTGGAGCGGGGGTTCTTGGAGGTCGTCTTCTGCTCAATCGAGATGGCGGGGGAGAGGCCCTCGATCTGGTCGACGTCAGGCTTCTGCATCAGCTCGAGGAACTGACGCGCATAGGCCGAGAGGCTCTCGACATAGCGGCGCTGGCCCTCGGCGTAGATCGTGTCGAAGGCGAGGGACGACTTGCCTGAGCCCGAGAGGCCCGTGACCACGGTCAGGGCATCGCGCGGGATCTGCGCCGTGATGTCCTTGAGATTGTGCTCGCGCGCACCTGTGACCGTGATGTGCTTCTGGGACATGGGGCCGCCTTACCGTCTTCTGCCGGGAAGGTAGGCCTCTATGCCCGCGCGTCCCCTAGAACAAGGGGCGAACGGGCGCAGGTGTGCACGAAGCCCGGAACAGGCCACCGCGCCCTCGGAACGCCACACTTTGCATACCCTTTTTCGATAGAGTCCGGGCAAGATGCTGCGCTGCAAAGAGAAAGCGCGTGACATCGTGCTGTGGCGGGCACTAACACGAGCAGACGGAGCCTGCCCTCGCGAGGGTCAGGGAGCGGGACAGTTTGATGACGCAAAAGCTTTTTGCGGACAAGAGGTTGTGGGCTCTCGGGGTAGTCCTGATTGGCCTGGTGATGCCGCTCCGTCTCGCGCTCATTCAGAACACCTTCATTGACGAAGTGACCCAGCTGCTCGGGATCACGCT
The DNA here is from genome assembly GCF_013085255.1 of Parvularcula mediterranea. Lineage (GTDB taxonomy): Bacteria > Pseudomonadota > Alphaproteobacteria > Caulobacterales > Parvularculaceae > Parvularcula > Parvularcula mediterranea. Next base: position 161,373 of record NZ_JABFCX010000002.1, on the reverse strand, counting down.
TTCGCCGCCGGATCTCTTCGCCTGGCTTCTTGGTACGATGGAGAATCCGTTCGAGGCTGCTCCCGATCGCCAGCCGCCTCTGAGCTATCTGGTGATGCAGCTCTTCGCGGCGCTCGGTTTCGGGGAGACCGGCCTTCGTTTTCTTGGCATCGGGTTTAGCGCTGCGGCGGCTGGGTTTGTTTTCAGGGCAGCGGACGAAACCTACGGCACCAGGCCGGCACTTCTCGTGACATTCCTGATGATGACCGGCGCAGCCATGCCCGCGAGCATGACTATCATCAGGCCCTATCCGCTCTTCCTTCTGGCTTCTGCTGCAGCGATCTACTTCGCCATGCGGATCTTCAGGGGGGAGGAGCGAGGGCGCGACTGCGTCTGGATGATCGCGTCATGCCTGGCCGCGACCTACGCGCACTTCTTCGGAATGGTGCTGTTCGGTGCCCTGACTGTTGGCCTTGCTGCCATGCTTCTGCTGACCCGCCAAAAGGTCACTGCGACGGCTGTTAAGCTAGCCGTCGGCTGGCTTTTGATCCTGCCAGTGCTGCTCTTTGTGCTTGCCTCGTTCGGCGTCAGTAAAACCGAGGGCGTTGCGCCGGGGTTCTTTGAGCTGATTGTCGGCACGATTGTTCAGGTTGTTGACCTGCTCGTCTTCGTTCTGATCGGCGGCGGCACCATCATGAGCTTGCCTGCGGTCGTACTCTGTCTGCTTGGCCTGACGGGGTTGGGAGCCGCATTTCTTCGATCGGCATTTGATTTGGTGCGGGAGAACCTCAGGCTTTCATGGCCTACCGACAGTGTTGCTGCGGGTACGCTCGGCTTGGCTCTGGCGGTGATTTCGGGGATGGGCGCGATCGTGCTGGCTCACATGCTCACCGTGACGGTCAGCTTTAATGCGCTCGCAGGGACCTACAACCTATGGCTGGTCCCCGCAGTGTTCGTCCTACTGGGGCTTGGTCTCACCGGCGTATGGGCCAGGGTTGGCCTCATAGGCGCCGGGATCATGGCTGCGGGACGCCTGCTGTTCATCCTGTCGTTCCTGGCTGATCCGACCTGGTTGCTGAACAGCCCAACTTCCGAGGTTCAGAGGCTGCTGGAAGATGATCCTGACGCACTGATCGCTGTCGGTGAGGAAGAGCTTGGCTGGACCTACTATCCGTTCAACCTCGAGCTTCCGAGCAGCCACCGCTACTTCATGATCGAGGGTTATGAGGGCGAAGGCTCCGGTCGTACCTACTCGCACCAGGAGGGGTACGGACCAGATGCTACGCTACCAAGCGCCGATCGTGTCCTCTTCGTAGAGCCAAGGCGGCTCGGCATGGCTCAGCTGGCGCGCGCTCGTCGCGGCGCTGGCATCGATTGTGCACGTTCGTTCAAAGAGGCTGAAGCATGGGCCGCCGAAAACGGCTACCAGGTGGAGGCGAAGGCGCAGCATGTTGGCTTCCTATCGGCTTGCCTCACCAAGACGTCCAAAGCGGGGAATTGACGATTTCTGCAACCGAAAAAACCGCTGAAGTGAACACCGTGCAGCAAGACGCATCGCTCAAGCCGCTCGAACTGTCCGTAGTCCTCCCGTGCTTCAACGAGGTCGCGAATGTTGATCGCTGCGTTGAAGTCCTCGCAGAGGCGATGGGCTCGACCCGTTACGAAGTGATCTTCGTCGATGACGACTCCCCAGACGGCACGGCCGCAAGGGTCAGGGAGATCGCGAAACGCAATCCGCAGGTCCGAATTGTCCAACGGATTGGGAGACGTGGTCTTAGCTCGGCCGTCATCGAAGGCATGATGGCGAGCGCCGCGCCGCATATCGCGGTGATGGACGCTGACCTTCAGCATGACGAACGGATCTTGCCCAAGATGCTTCGCCGCGCGCAGGACGGTGCCGATGTCGTCGTCGGCAGCCGTTACATCGAGGGCGGAAGCGTTGGCGAATGGGATGAGACCCGGTCGGCCATGAGCCGCTTCGCAACCAAACTCTCGACGCTCATCCTACCGACCGAAGTCAGCGACCCGATGAGCGGCTTCTTCGTCATCTCACGGGATATGATGATGGACAGTGTCCGGAATACGTCCGGTGAGGGGTTCAAGATCCTTCTCGACCTTCTCGCGTCCGGACCGAAAAGCGTCCGCGTTGAAGAAGTTCCGTACACTTTCCGGACGCGCGAAGCGGGTGAGAGCAAACTCGATACCGCCGTTCTTCTGGGGTATGCGAACCTTCTCATCGAGAAGACGATCGGTCGCTTCATCCCGGCCCGTTTCGTCATGTTCGCAGCCGTCGGCGGCCTAGGCCTGATTGTTCACTTGATGGTCGTCGGCCTGTTCATGGCCACTGACCAGCGCTTCGTCGTTGCGCAGTCGGTAGCGACGATTGTCGCGATCGCGTTCAACTACTCCCTCAACAACGTGCTGACTTTCCGTGACAAGCGGCTGAAAGGCTGGGGATGGCTGCGTGGCTTGGTGAGCTTCTACGTGGTCTGTTCGCTTGGCGCCGCGTCGAACGTCGGGATCGCCAACGTGGTCTTCGAGAACGACTATGGCTGGTGGGTTGCCGCGATCGCAGGTGTGATGGTTGGTGCTGTCTGGAACTACGCAGTCTCGACAGTGGTCACTTGGCGGAAATAGTCCGCCAGACGAAACGTGGCGTGGCAGGGCCCTGAGTGTCGCTGCCTCGATGGAGGAGCTGGCGTCAGAAGTTGTAGCGATAGCCTGCGATGAACGACGAGAGCGTGACCTGCGATGTGAAGTCGACGGTCTCCATCTCCGGGAAGCCGTTGGGGTCCAGGACGTATTGACCGTTTTCCACGATGGGCGTGCGGTAGAAACGCTGCTCTTCGGCAAGTGCCACGCGACGGTAGGTCAGCGTGACCGAGCCCTTGCCCGCCAAGCGGTATCCTATGCCTGCCTTGACGATCGGCCTTGCAAAGACTTCGACGTCATCGAAATCGAAGACGCCCGTGGCGCCACCGCCAGCGAAAGCATAGACCGGCCCCGCGATGTCGGTGTTGAACAAACCGTGGATCGAGAGCGTATCAGCGTTCGCGGCGCCGAATGAAGCGAGTTCGAACTCCGTGCTAAAGTAGTCGGTCCACCGGCGACCGAGCAAAGAGGACGAGCCGCTGTCGGTGTGCGTGTTGTCCCTGAGAAAAGCGCCCACCCGGTCGCCAGGCCGGACGCCGGAAGTCGTGTAGTCCCGAACGCTCAGCCCAACCCCGATCTCGACGTACCAGGGGTTCTCCTCAGCCTGGGCGGCGAGAGGCGTGGCAGCGAGCAGTGCTGCGGCGAGGGCGCGGTACATGGGGGACTCCGGTAAAATTGGCCTGCGCTTGTTGCGTAGCACCATTCTCGGAGTGCGCATTAAAAAAGGGCGCTTGAGCGCCCTTTTTCTTGGGAGAATTGGCTTGCGCTAAAAGCCGACTTTGAAGGTCAGAAGACCCGTCACGCCGCCGAACTCGGCAGAGGCAGCCGTGGCACCCGCGAGGTCGGTGGGGATGTCGAAATCGCCGGTCGTGATGTAGTTGAGCTCGAGGCCGAGCATGCCCGGGGTCGGGAGCATGTCGAAGTTGAAGCCTGCCTTGAGCTGCCATGCGAACTCGCCGTCCGGGTCAGCGGCATTGTCGTAGTTTGGCTGCACGAAGCCAGCGCCAGCGCCGATGTAGGGCTTGAGCGGGAAGAGCGGCACTTCGGGGCGGAACACGAGGTTGCCCATGTAAGCGTAGGTGGTGAGATCGTCTTCGAAGCTCTGGCCGACATTGTCCACCGAGAAGTCCCCTTCGACACCAGCTGTGCGGACGGTGAACTCGCCTTCGGCGGCGATGAACGGCATGAGGTAGAAGCCAAGCAGGCCGCCTGCTGCGAAGCCGGTGTCGGCTTCTGCGTCGCCGGAAATGATCATGTCGCCGACGAACTCGACGCTGTCGGAGTTCTGCGAGAACACCCCGCCGTGGAGCTGGAGGTAGCCGCCTGCGTTGGCTGCACCGGAAAGAGCCGCCGTAGCGACACCTGCGAGGAGAAGAAGACGTTTCATCTGGAAGCCCTTTGTCGTTGCGCCCGAACCTGCGTTCACAGGCTTCGCCTAGCATCCGTTAACCATGTCTGAAAGCAATGGGACGCCTGCCGTGGGTTGTGAGCAGGCATTGAGGCGCAAGTGTGGCACGAATGCGCCTTTAACGCCCGGGCGCTGCTGCAAGGCTTTGACGCCTTTGGAACATTGTGCGAACGCCGTCTCTGGATAACCAGCGCTTGGCGCTGTGGGGCGGCGCTCCCTAGCGTCGGCTCAAGGTATGGAGGTTTGGTATGGCGGGTAGCGTCAACAAGGTGATTCTCGTCGGCAATCTGGGGGCAGATCCCGAGACCCGGCAGTTCCAGAACGGCGGTCAGGTGACGAACCTGCGCATCGCCACGTCGGAGAACTGGAAAGACAAGCAGACCGGTGAGCGCCGGGAGCGGACCGAATGGCACTCCGTGGCGATCTTCTCGGAGCCGCTGGCCCGGGTCGCCCAGCAGTACCTGAAAAAGGGCTCCAAGGTTTACATCGAGGGCCAGCTAGAGACCCGGAAGTGGCAGGACCAGAACGGTCAGGACCGCTATTCGACCGAGGTCGTGCTGCGTCCTTACAAGTCCGAGCTGACCATGCTCGACGGCCGCTCTGGCGGTGGCGACTCGATGGGTGGCGGCTACGGCCAGCAGATTTCCGGCGGCGGCAATGACTTTGGCGGCGGACAAGGCGGCGGTGCTGGCCAGCCCCAGCGCGGCGGCAATGACTACGACTTGGACGACGATATCCCGTTCTGATGATGGCTGGGGTCATGTTGCTCTCTGAGGCTCGCCCGTGAGGCCCGCGCCGAGGGTGCACACCGAAGCGCGGCTTGGCCGGGGGAGCTATTCCTTCGACAAGGAGCAGGCGCGTTATCTGGGTTCTGTCCTCAGGTTGAAGGCCGGGGATGAGGTGCGCCTGTTCAATGCGCGCGATGGCGAGTGGGTCTATCGCGTAGCGTCGATGGAGAAGCGGGCCGGCGAGGCTGAGCCCGTTGAGCGCCGTCGCGAGGGCGAGGAGCCCTCTGGGCCCGTCTTGCTCTTCGCGCCGATCAAGCGGACCCAGACGGAGCTGCTCGCTCAGAAAGCGACCGAGCTTGGCGTGCGGAAGCTGGTGCCGGTCGTCACGGCGCGGACCAACCGTGATCAGCTGCGCATCGACCGGCTGGAGCTGATAGCGACGGAGGCTGCGGAGCAGTGCGAGCGGCTGACGATCCCTCAGATCGAACAGCCGAGAGCTCTGGCGGACGTGCTTGAAGGCGTGGGCAGCTTTCTCTTCTGCGACGAGGCTGGCGATCAGCAAGGCGAGCCGTGGGGCGGTGATGAAGGCCGGGCGCCGCTCGGGGCATCTCTGATCCCTGACGTGACCGAGGTGCCGGGGGCCATCCTGATCGGCCCTGAGGGCGGCTTCACGCCTGAAGAGCGCGAAAGTCTGAGAGCCGATGAGCGTGCCGTGGCCATCTCGCTTGGCCCCCGGATCCTGCGGGCCGAGACGGCGGCTATCGTGGCGCTGACCCTCTGGCAGGCGCGGTTCGGGGATCTCGCCTGACCGCTGGCCTTGCGAAGGGAACTCAAGCGGGCCAGAGACATTCTCCCTTCGCTTGGCCGGCGAAGCTTGCCAGAGGGCTTTGAGGAACCACCTCCGCCTCTTGGCAAAGCGTAGACGAATGACCGGAGCCAGACCCTCGTGACCCAGCTCGACGCCAGCACCCGCAAGGACCTTCGCCCGATCGAGGATGTCGCGGAGCTGAGCGACTATCTCGCCTCAGGCTGCAAGCCGAAGGACCAGTGGCGCATCGGCACCGAGCACGAGAAGTTCGGCTTCCTCCGCGACACGACGAAGCCGCTGCCTTTCTCTGGCGACCGGTCGATCCAGGCCGTGCTGGAAGGTCTCTCAGCCAAGTTCGGATGGGAGCGATTGGAGGAGGAGGGCAACCTCGTCGCGCTCAAGAAGGAGGGTGCCTCGATTACCCTTGAGCCGGGCGGACAGTTCGAGCTGTCCGGCGCGCCGCTCAGGACCGTGCAGGAAACCTGTTCGGAGGTGACCAAGCACCTTCGCGAGGTTGAGGCCGTGGCCGGGCCCCTCGATGTCGGGTTCATCGGCCTTGGCGCTGCGCCGTTCTGGACGCGCGACGACATGCCGAAGGTGCCGAAGCCCCGCTACACGATTATGCGGAAGTACATGCCGACGCGCGGTGACCTCGGCCTCGACATGATGCACAGGACAGCGACGGTCCAGGTGAACCTCGATTTTTCGAGCGAAGCTGACATGGTCAAGAAGTTCAGGACTTCGCTGGCCCTGCAGCCAATTGCGACGGCGCTCTTCGCCAATTCTCCGCTGACGGAAGGAAAGCCCAACGGTTTTCGCTCGTGGCGGGCGCATATCTGGACCGATACCGACCCTGACCGCACGGGTATGCTGAACTTCGTCTTCGATGATGATTTCGGATTTGAGCGGTACAGGGAGTATATGCTCGACGTGCCAATGTATTTCGTCTGGCGTGACGGCGAATATTTCGATGCGACGGGCTGCTCCTTCCGTGACTTCCTGAAGGGTGAGTGCCCCGCTGCGCCCGGTCAGCTTCCGAATATTGAGGACTGGAAAGATCATCTCTCCACGGCGTTTCCCGAGGTGCGTCTGAAGACGTTCCTCGAAATGCGCGGCGCAGATTCAGGCAGCTGGGGCCGCATCTGCGCGCTGCCTGCGTTCTGGGTTGGGCTGCTCTATGATCAGGAGAGCCTCGATGCAGCGTGGGAACTCGTGAAGGACTGGACGGCTGAGGAGCGCGTGGCGCTTCGCCCTGAAGCTGCGAAGAACGGCATGTCCGGCGAGGTCGGGAACATCCGGATCAAGGACGTCGCGGCAAGAGCGCTGGAGCTCAGCCGGGCTGGCCTCAAGCGCCGTGCGGAGCTTGATGCAGCGGGTACGGATGAAACGGGCTTTCTCAACCCCTTGCGCGAAATCGTTGATACCGGACAGAGCTTTGCCTGCCAGTTCCTCCGCGAGTTCGAAGAGGGCGCGGACGCGAAGACCCTCTTCGAGCGCTACGCCTTTTGAGCCTGCGCGGTCGGGACAAGAAAACGCTGGCCGCCTGTGAGGCGCTGGCGGAGCGTTGCGACACGATGGCTTCTATCCTCGAAGAGACAGGCCCACCGCGATGGCGGGCGCGGCCTTCTGGGTTTCCCGGCCTTGCGCGGATCATCGTCGAGCAACAGCTGTCGGTAGCGAGCGCGAATGCCATCCTCGCGCGGGTCAACGAAGCGACGGATGATCTGAGCCCTGAAGGGTTTCTGGTGTTAGGCGAGGAGGGTCCGAGAGCTCTTGGCCTGTCGCGGCCGAAGATCCGCTATATCCGGGCGCTGGCCGAACAGGTGACGAGCGGTACCTTCGATTTCTCCGACCTCGGAACGCTCCCCGAGGATGAGGCGTCTGCAAAGCTTGAAGCGCTGCTCGGTGTCGGGCGGTGGACAGCGGCGGTCTATCTCCTCTTCTGCGAGGGGAGGCGGGATCTCTGGCCGAAGGGAGACGTGGCGCTCCTCGCCGCGCACCAGATGGCGGGCGGCAGCTTTGGCCGCGCCGACCTCAAGACTTTCGATAGCTGGGCGGAAGAGGCCTACGCACCCCATCGCGGAACGGCAGCGCATATCTTGTGGGGCAAGATCGCCTTCGAGCGGGGACGCGCGCCGCTCTAGCCTTCCTGCCCGCGAAAGTTGACCTCCCGGGCCACAGCACTAGGCTGAGAGGCAACGGGGCAGGAACCATGAAATATCAGATGATTGCGGCGATCTTCGCCGTTTTCCTTTCAGCTGCGGCCCATGCCGACTGGAAGGATAGCTACCGGGGCTATGCGGACGCCATAGAGAGCGGCGATGAAGCGGCAGCGCTCGCGTTTGCTCGGAAGGCGTGGCTGGAAGCGAAAGAGGCGCTACCGCCCTCGGAAAACAGAGCTCTGCTAGCGCAAAACTATGCGGGCTTGGCAGTGATCGCTGAACCAGAGGCATCGTTGGCACCACTCGACGACGCTTTGGCACTCGCAGAGGCGGGTTTTGGGCTTCACGGCCATGAGCTGGCTGCCCTAAGGTTCATGAAGAGTGAAGTCGAGGCAGCGCTCGACCGAAGGGACCGCGCGAAGACCCGCGCCGCCGTCGATGCGTATCTCGAGGTATCTATCGAGGGCGCTGTTGCATCACCTCTCATTGCTCAAGCTTTCCGGCTCGGCCAGAACCTGAACATTGAAGAGCGGAATGCTGACCTTGCCGATCTTGGCTCACGGGTCTCTGATGTCCTGTTCTCGCTCGAGGGTGTTCCTCCTGATATCCTGTTGTCTGCTGAAGTTCTCAGGGCGGTCGGAATACTGGGGGATAAGCCTGTTATCGCGCGCCTTCGGCAGTACCGTGCCAGTCGAGCGCTGAATGACAGGCGTTTCGTCACGTATGTTGATCGAATGGAGCTTAGCTGGAGGCGATTCAACGCTATCATCGGCATGTTCGAGCCAGTGGAAACCATTGAAGAGGTCGATACGGTAGCGTCTCAGGCGATGGCATGGCGATCGCTCATTAATGCGTTTCAGTACAGCTTCGAAGCGGCACGATCAGCCAGGGAAGGACGATCAGAGTACCACCGCTTAACAGCGTGGGATCCATCCTGCGCCAACGCCTATCGGTGGCAAAAACGTCCGGTCAATTTCCCGAGGGAAGCGTACGGATCAAACGGTGCGGTGCTTGTTGGCTTTCATCTGAATCGAAGAGGACTGGTTGTTCAGCCTCGCGTGATTACAGAGATTCCGAGAGAGCAGTTTTCACCCTCAGTGCTCCGAGATCTCGATAACTGGGTGGCTGAAGTAGATCCGGCGGCTTCAGAACAGTGCCTCAGGGACCTAATCGTTCCGCTCCAGTTTGCTACGCCGGTCTTCTAGCAATGACCAACAGTACACAGATAGAAACCGCAAGGTTCACGTATCTTTGGCAATCAAGTCGGTGGCTCACACCGGCCAACGCTATCAGCCTAGCAGTGATCTTCCTCCTACTGACAACTCCGGCCTATGCCGACTGGAAGGATAGCTACCGAGGTTATCAGGCTTCCTTGGCTGTCGGCGATCTTGCCGAGGCGCAGCGGCATGCGCGTGATGCTTGGCAGGACGCCAAGGGGAAGCTCCCTGAGGGGGAAGTCCTCGCGCTTCTCAGCCAAAACTATGCGGAGCTTGCGATCCCCAATTCGCTGGAGGAGGCCGAGCCTCCGCTGCGGATGGCTTATGATCTCGCGAAGAAGGGCTTTGGCACCGGGAACTACTCGCTCGAAGCGCTGCATTTCATGCTCGCTGAGCTGGTCTCGGCGATCAAACCGAAGGACCAGGAGAGGGCTGAGCTGGCCCGCTCGCTGATCGGCGCGATCCCGCTGCAGGACCGCACGGTCAACATCATGGTCACCCAACGGGTGCGGCTGGCCCTGACGTTTCAGGAGCAGAAAAACTTCGACGGCATGATCGAAGTGGGAGGCAAGCTCAGCGATGAGCTGGGCTTCAGGAATGACGTGCCTGCTGATCTCGCCATCGATGTTGAGACCCTCAGGGCGTTCGGCATCATGAGCTATGGGACCCGAAATGGCCGGAGCAATCGTGGCCTCCCCGTTCAACAGGCCAAGCGAAGCGTCGATCGCTTCAATTCGATTCTCCATCAGATCGGCACCCAGCGTTCGCTTGTCGCCTTTGACCCGAATTTCGGGAAGGCGATGGCATGGCAGGCGGTGATGGAGACGCGGCTCGCCATGCTCGGGCGATTCACTGGCGACAACACGATCAGTCTGCGACATCCCCCGACTGTCCCGACTCTGGCTATGGGCCGATGCAGAGAGGGCGTGACCTGGACATGGGATGCCTTCGAATTCCCGCGCAATTCGATCGGCTATCACGGCGCGGTCGTGCTCGGCTATCAGCTCTCGTCCGACGGCAGCACTATGGATGTCGAGGTTCTAGGCTCTGTGCCCAGCAATAGGTTTGACAAAGCCGTGGTCCGTCAGGTCGGGCGTTGGAAGGCGGATGTGAAAGACCTGCCCGAAGACTGCCGCCGGGACCGTGTACAGGTCTTCCGGTTTGCCACGTTCCGATGATCAGTAGGGTGATGATGAAGATAAGTGTACGGATGTTAGCTGCGCTGATGGCTTTGTCCTTTTCTGCAGCGCATGCGGACTGGAAGGATAGTTATCGGGGCTATCAGGCCGCGGCAGCTGTCGGGGATCTTGGTGAGGCGGAGCGTTACGCTCGCGACGCTTGGCTCGGCGCGCGTAAAGTGCTGCCTCCAGGGGAGACGCTGGCTATCCTAGCGCAGAACTATGCCGAGCTAGCCGTTTCCAGCAATCCCGAAGCCGCTGTCGCTCCTCTAGAGGAGGCGCTATCGCTTGGTCGGGAAGGCTTCGGGAATGGCAACCTCGCCGTGCTGACTCTCGAGTTTATGCTGGCGGAGGTGCGGTCTGCGAATGCACCGGAGAAGAAGAGGCTCGCGCTCAAGGCCATCGACGCAGTCGACACGATTCCTAAGGGCGAGCGTCTTTTTACCTCGATCATAAAGCAGAGATCACGGCTCGCTTGGACCTTGAAAGAGCAGGAGCGGTTCGCCCGCATGGCTAGACTGGCCGGTGCGCTCAGCGATGAACTGGCTGCGCGAGGCAATACTCCGGCATCTCTGGCGCTTGGGGTCGAGACGCTGAGGGGCATAGCTCTCGCCAACGGTCAGTCTCGAAGGATGCTCGACGACGAGTATCTCGACTTGCTGGCGCGCAGTGCAGGACGGTTCATGGATATCGCCGCAGATTTTCCATCGGCGGAAAGCCTGTCGAAGATTCCTCCGGAGAAACTGACAGCGCACTTGTGGCGATCATTCCTATACACCTATTGGACCGCATCCGCTGACGGCGCCACTATGCCGAATAAGTCCACGAGGAATTTCAGTCCTTTGCTAAGCAAAGATCTGGGCTGCAGTCGGGTCGACTTCATTCGCAGCGGTGTGATCGGCGAGGGCTTTTACCTACCCGGTCATAATGGTTCGGTTGCGATAGGCTTTGAGCTCGAGCGAACGGGACGGGTTTCAAGCGTTAAGATCCTGGATCAGATCCCAAACAGCAAGTATGCGGAGGAGATCATCCGAGAGGCGCGCTTCTGGACGATTGATGTCTCAGACGTGCCTGATCGATGCTTGGGAGAGCAGGTCATGATCGTGAGCATTCACCGGTCAGGCTAGGAGGTCAGTGCCCGCCGCCATCCTTTTGACCGAATTTCCTGCTGTGATCGTCTTGTCACATAGAATCGGCTAAGGGATTATGGTGTAACGACCATATCGATTTCATCTGGAGTTCAGGCGCCTTCAGCAATGCTGACTGTCATATGATCCCCTTTGTTACCGGCCGAATAGAAGGCCGGGAGCGAATAGGGTGCCTGGGTCTTCGGAGGCGCAGGAGATAGAAAGCCGTGAACGTCGTCCGCCAAGCCCCTGATGGGTGTCCAGCTCTCGTCCTCAATGCCGATTTCAGGCCGCTGAGCTACTTCCCACTCTCCCTCTGGTCCTGGCAGGACACATTGAAGGCGGTCTTCCTGAACCGGGTCGACGTGGTGGCGGAATATGACACCGAGGTGCACTCGGTCTCAACGTCGATGCGGTTGCCATCCGTGGTTTCCCTCAAGAGCTATGTGAACCATTCGCGGAAGCCTGCGTTCACGCGCTTCAACGTCTTCCTGCGCGACAGCTTTGCCTGCCAGTATTGCGGCAAGGCGGACCGCGAGGACCTGACCTTCGACCACGTCATCCCGCGCTCCCGCGGGGGCAAGACGACGTGGCAGAATATCGTCGCGGCCTGCTCCCCCTGTAACCTCAGGAAGGGCGGCAAGATGCCGAAGGACGCGCGCATGTGGCCGGCCCAGGCGCCGCGCCAGCCGAACATGTTCGAGCTGAATGAGAAGGGCCGTGCGTTCCCGCCAAACTACCTGCACGAGAGCTGGCAGGACTATCTCTACTGGGATGCCGAACTCGAGAGCTAATGGAAGCTGCAGAGGAGCGTTGCTATCTGACCTCGGGGTGAGATGATCTCCGGATGCGTTTTCTCGGTTACCTTTTCCGCACCCTCCTGATCGCTGCCGCGCCGATTGTTCTTTACGGCGCCTGGTACGTTATTGGGCAGCTGATGTACGATTTCGGGGGGTGCAGCGGCAATGCGGGCCACGGATACACTTGCGAACTCGATGACGGCTATGCCACGCCGCTGGTCCTGTTCGGGTTCTCGGTGTTCTTCGTCCCGGGCCTGATAGGGATTTGGGTCTGCCTCTCGTTCCTGATCGCGTTCGTTGTCGGCATTTGGAAGCTGATCACCGGGAAGAAGCCTGAAGAGGCAGAGGCATAGCCGGGCAAGCGGCTCGATACTCGGCGCCTGTAGAAGCGCGCAACTGCTGACGCGGGTTGCGGAGCGCGGAGAGTTCCGTCGAAGATCAGCGGATGCGTGCTCTCGGTTTCATCATCAAGACCGTTCTCATCGCCGCTTTGCCGGTGCTGATCTACGGCGCGATCTTCATGGTCGGTTATGTGCTTTCAGACCTTGGCGCCTGCGAGACGGTGCCCGGCGGGTTTCTCGAATGCGCCAACGGTGATCACTTCGGAGACGTGCTGAACTTTGCCTATCTCTCGGTCTTTTTTGTGCCGCCGTTCCTGTTTCTCTGGGTGGTCGGTGTGCTGATCATCGGAATGCTGATTGGCTTGTTCCGGCTCATGCGCAGCGGGAAATCTGCTGACGCGAACGTGAACGCAGACAGCTAGGGATCACTAAAAACATAGTTAATAGTTCCTTCCATAAAGCTGGGAGGGCAGCCAATGAAATACTTCGCACAAGCAGCGCTTGGTGCTGCCACCATGCTCATGGGCGCCGCCCACGCGGCACCACTCACCTGGACCTTCGAGGACACGTACCTGCAGGATGAGCGGGAGATCGTTGGTACCTACGATTTCGACGCCGATACGGGTACCTACTCGAATATCGACGTGACGATCCTTGACTATGACGGCTCCACGTACCTCGAGTTCGACAGCGTGAACTCCTCCTCGACGGGCAATTCGATGTTCATGTCGTTCGTCTTCATGGACGACGTATCCGATGGTGCATCAGTCCTCGACATTGAGCTGGTTTCCGCCATGACGAGCGCTGGCGGCTCGATCGACATCAACCAGCAAGGCTTATCGCAGCTTGGCATGTGCCTCACGTTCAACAACTTCCCATGCCTCGCGGGTCAAGGTCAGGCTACGGGCTTTCTGGATGGCTTCGTGACGGCGGAAGCTGTCCCGCTTCCTGCGGCCGCTTTTTTCATGGCGGCTGGTCTTGCAGGTTTTGGCGGCATGCGGATGAAGAAGAAAGCGGCTCAGTAGTCGCGCTTGTAGTTGGCGCCGACGCTGCTTGCGCCATCTGGTTCCAGCGTGGTCTCGAGGTTCACGAAACGGCTGAGCTCGTAGACCACGCTGATGATCGTTCCCGCTTCGAGGAGGCTCTGGCGGGCAGAGATATAGATATCTTCTGATACATACTTGCCGACCGTCAGTGCACGGCCCGATGGGTCGAAGCTTAGCTGGTCGAGGCCAAGCCCTGATCGGAGTGAGCCGCCGATGCCCGCGCCTCCGCCGAGGGTGCCGGACAGGGTTGCGACTGCCTGCGCGAGCTGGAGGGCTTCGCCGGCGCCAAGCTGGCTGGCGGGGCGGCCGAAGAGGATGATGGCGAGGACGTCTTCCTCCGGCAGGGCCGGGTTCGAGCGGAAGGCGATCTGGGGATCGCTGGCACGGCCTGACACCGCGACAATAGCCGTGACCTCGTCGGCGCCCTGGCCGGCCTCGGTCTGGGCTTCGATGTTGAGGAGTGGGTCGATTTCTTCCTGGCGTTGGAAGTCGATCTCGCCCTGGGTCAGGTCGAAGCGACGGCCTGCGAGCTCGAGCGTGCCTTCTTCAAGGGCGATGCCGCCGCCGATGATGGGCGCATCGGCGGTGCCGTCGATGTCGAGGTCAGCGCTCCACTCGGACTCAACACCACGTCCACGGACGAAGATGCCGTTGTTCGCGCGGACACCGAGGTCGAGGCGGATCGTGACGGGCGGCGCTTCTTCGGTCTCCACCTCGCCAGCCCGATCCTCCATCTCGCCGTCGACACGGACGATGTTGACGGGCTCGAAGGTCGGCACGTTCTCGCCGCCTTCGATCTCCGGCATCTGTAGGTCGAGTTCATCGAGGGTCAGATCGCCCTTGAGGAGCATGTCCGTGAGGCTGCCTGTCAGGGAGAGATCCGTTGTCGCGCGGAGTTCCAGCTCTGGGTTGTCCGCGAGTTGTGCGCGGTCGAGGGTGAGCTTGAGATCGACTTCGCTGTCGGTGCCACGTGTACTGACGAGACCTGCAAGCTTGACGGACTGCTCACGGCCCGAAGCGCCGGCGCCGGTGATGTCCACCGTGGCGCGCGTGCCATCGGACGCGACGTTGAAGGCGACCTCGCCATTGAGGTTGGTGAGGGTGATGCCGACTTCCTGCTCCTCGAAACGGCCATTGTTCAGGTTGATCCGGCCATCCGTCTTCGGAGCATTGGGGGCACCTGTGATGCGCATGTCCGCTTCGATTTCGCCGGTGACGGGCGGGGTGTCGATTGGGAGGAAGGCGAAGATCGGGGCGAGGCGGTCTGCATATTGGAGCCTGACGTCGAGGCCATCGGTCGGGAACTCAAAGCCAATCGCGGGTTGCCTGACGAGGAGCATCGGTACGGCGGCGTCGATCGAGCCCAGCTCTTCGCTATCATTGCGCAGGATCCGGGCGTCGGTGAGGAGGCGTCTTCCGTCCCAGCGGCCGTCAGCGGTGAGGGCGTAGCTGACATCCTCTTCCGTCAGTGCACGGGCGTTCAGCGTGTAGGTCGCGGGCTGCGGATCGCTGGTGTCGAGGTCGAGATCGAGGGTGGCGAGGGCATTGGCCCCGGGGATCGGCACCTCCGTGGCATCAATGCTCGCGCGCCAGCGTTGCTGAGCTATGTCTGCCGACAGGGAGATCTGACCCGCGCCACGGTAATTGATCGTGGTCGGAGCAACGCTGATCGTCTCGCCCCAACTGACCCGCGTCGGCTCGACAAGCTCGGCTGCAGCGACCTCTTCGCCGGGGAGGCGGGCGAGGAAAGTGTCGATGCGGGCCGCGTTGCTTTGCAGGTCCAGTTCTCCGCTCGTGTCGAGCTCGGAGAGGAAGAGGGTTGCGGCGGTGACGTCTACTGCGGCGAGGTCGAAGGCGATGGCGCTCTTGGGACCATCGGCGCGGAGGTTGAGGCTGCCCACTTCATTGTCCTCGAACCTCAGGCCACGGCCTTCTGCGGTGATGAAGACGGGGTCGAGATCCGGGCCAATCTGGACATTGGCATCGAGGGCCCCGCCGATCGTCTGGCCAGAGATGAGGGTGGTGCTGCGCCCGGCATCGACGGTCAGGTCAGCGGTTGCCGCAAGCGTTTCGATGTTGGCCTGCGCTGATCCTTCGACGCTCAAGCCTTCCGCGAAGAGGGTCAGCGTGCTGACGGTCAGTTGCTTTCCGGCGGTGGAGAAGGCTGCCTCGCCGCGATAGCTTTGGTCGGTGGAGGAGAGCCGGACTGTGCCCCCGGGGGATGCGGGCAGGCCGCGAAGGTCTACGTCCAGCCTGCCTGCTGCGAAGCTGTTGGTGTCGATCTCGCCTGCGGGGAGGTCTGCTCCCACGGCAAGCTGGAGGGCTTCGGTGGTGCCTCGTGCACGGACGATTGCGGAGAGAGGGCCCTGATAGCTGCCTGTGCCTGCGAGGATTGCGAGGGCCTTAGCGCCTGCGCGGAGGTTGAGGTCAGCGGAGACCTGTCCGCTCTCGAGGCCATAACTGGCGCGGCCTTCGGCAGTGACGCGCTTGCCTTGCTGGGTGCCGAGGATTGCAGTGAGATCGCCGACATTGAGGACCTGCTGGCCTGTCAGGCGGATGTTAGCGCCTGCGCGGATGCCGCTTTCGATGAGCGGATCGACTTGCGGGATGCCCAGTGACAGTCCGCTTGCGGAGAGATTGATGCTGCCTTCGAACGGGAGCTCGGGTCCTGTGCGTCCGTCCTCGACGGTCAGGCTTAGCGAACCCGATGCGAGGTCCAGGTTGAACTCCGTCTGCTCGTCACTGGTGGCGGCTTCCGCGTTGAGGCGGAAGGCACCTGTCACTGCGTCGGCGTCTTCGACGCCGAAGGATGTGAGGGCGACAGGAGAGATCGTGCCGGTGAGTGCAGCGGAACCCGCGAGGTCATCGCCGAGATTGACTGCGAGGTCGCCTTCTATGTCACCGAACGCGCCTGAGAGGCTGCCGATAGAGGCAGATGCTCTCTCGCCCGTGTACTGAAACTCTCCGTCAAGGCGGACCTGCGGGCCCAGGGCGTTGAGGACTTCTTGAGGCAGGAAGCTACCGGGTTCGTAGGTGAGGGTTGCTGCCAGCCTGTCCTGCTCATCGACGGAGCCTGAGACCGAGCCGAAGAGGTCGCCATAGACCCCGGCCCGGGCGGCGATGTCTGCGGTGAGGTCTTCGAGCGGGCCACTGGCGCGGATGGCGACGCCGGTCGGGGCTTCGGCCTTGATTAGCTCGCTGATGAGGCCCGATTGGTCGCTCTCGACCGATGCATCAAGATCGACCGTCTCGCCGTCAAAGGCAGCCGTGACGCGGATGGTGTCAGTGCCTTCGTTAGTTTCCGCGAAGAGGCTGAGCCTGGCCTTGGGATCTGTGTAGCGGCCTGAGCTGATAAGGCTCAGCGTATAGGGTTGGCCAAGGAGAGCTTCGCCGACGACGAAGTCATGCACGACGAAGCTGTCGACTCGGATATCCGGGAGGCTTGGGGGATCAGAGGGTTCATCGTCACCATCCTCTTCTTCCTTGGGCTCCCGCTCCGGCATGGGAGGCATACGGTAGAAGGCGGCGTCAGCGAGGACGATCTCGCGGACATGGATCTCCCGGCCGAAGAGATCGAGCGGGTTCCACTCGAGGACGAAGCGGTCGGCCTTGGCCCAGACGCCATCTTCATCCGTCAGCTGAAGGTCTCGGATGATGATGCGGCCGGGGAAGCTCCCTTCGAGCTGGGCGAACTCGACGTCCGAGCCGAGCTGCTGCTCCACGACGTTTTTGACGATCGGGCGGGCGATGCCGTCAGCGAGACGAATGCCAAGGGGCGTCGTCCAAAGCACCGTGACGGTGAGGACGACAAGTCCGAGGAGCACGGACAATGTGCCGAAAAATATGGCGAGGAAACGGTGCATCAGAAGGGCTGCCCCAGTCCGATGTAAATCTCAAACCGCGAGTCCTCGAACTCAAGATCAGGGTCGAGGTTCTCGTCGCGGATCGTGTCGGGGATGAAGACTTCGCGGCGGTCGAGGGGGAAGGCTGCATCCACCCGGATCGGCCCGATGGGCGTATGGTAGCGGATGCCGAGGCCTGCTGCGTAGAGCATGTTGTCGAAGCTCGGCAGGTTGTCTTCGAACGCGCCACCAAAATCGCTGAAGATCGCAAGCTCAAGCGCCTCGCTGACGTGCTGGCGCAGTTCGACATTGAATTCTGCGATGGAGGCGCCGCCGAGATTGTCGCCGGTGAAAGGATCGATCGGGCTTGCTTCCTGGAAGCCATAACCTCTCAGCGAGCCACCGCCGCCTGCGTAGAAACGCTCCGTAGCCGGAATGGCTGCCCGGTCAGCGCCCTGAAGTGAGCCGAGCCTGACCCGGCCCGCAAGCGTGCCGCCATCGCGCGCGCCCCAGAAGATGCGGTCCACGTAGGCAAGCTCGATCCGCTGGAAGTCCTCCGTGCCCACGTAGGGCGTGACGAGCGCCCGGGCGATGAAGCCGCCTTGGGGGTCGAGGGGCTCCTTCTGGTTGTTCCAGACCACAGACATCGGGAACGACACGGCCTGAAACGTCTCCGTCCGTGAGCGGAAGGTGCCCATCAGGTCTTCGCAGCTCGTCTCTTCGTCAGGGTCGAAGATGACGCCGGACTGAAGGATGCACTGGTCTTCTGCGATGTCCGAGTACTGAAGCGCGATGCCCCCTTGTGTGGTCAGGTTCCGCTTGAACCATTGCTTGGCGAGGCTGCCGCCGATCTGCACGGTCTGAGCATTGAAGGCCTCGGTGTCCTCGTTCCTAAGGACGGCCGAGAAGAGGTAGAAGCCGGGAAGGCGGGGCCTGTCCTTGCGGAAACTGGCGGTGCCTTCCTGGAGCGGAGCTGAGCTGAGGATCGACGCACGCAGGGTCTCGCCGCGCTTCAGGAAGTTGCGGTTCTCCCAATAGGCGTTGACCGAGGGGCCAATGTCCGTAGCAAAGCTGACGCCGCCGCCGAGGGTCCTGTGCTTACGCTCGGAGACCCGGACGAGGACGTCGGTGGTGCCGGCTTCTTCGGGGAGTTGGGGCGTGACTTCGACTTCGTTGAAGAGAGAGGTCTCGACGAGTCGCTCACGGTACTCATCAAGGTCCTCGCGTTTCGCGATCTCGCCGTCCTCGAAGGGGCGGTACTGGCGGACATAGTCAGGTTCGGTGCGGTCAGCGCCGACAACCCTGACCTCGCCATAGCGCGCCTTGGGGCCTGAGCGGACGGCGAAGTAGGCGGTGGCGGTGCCTTGGGAGAAGTCCGAGCGAACCTCGCGCTTCCTGATCTCCGCGGAGAGGTAGCCACTGTTCCAGAGGTGCTCGAGGAGCTTCGCCTCGATCTTATGGAGGTTCGCGCCCGTCGGAGAGCCGGAGGTCGCGATCCCTGCATCGCCGAGGGTTTGCGGGCGGCCTTCTGCCTGCTCATCGCGGTAGTCGATGACGTACCGGGTAACCTGGAAGAGCTGGCCCGGCTCGATGTCGAAGCGGACATTCACCGTGGTCCCGTCACGATCGACTTCAGGCTGCACTGTGGCGGCGTAGAAGCCCTTGCTCTGAAGGGCTTGGAGGAGGGCCTGGGCGTCGCTGTTTGCGGCGCGGCGGACGGGGGCAAGAGCGGTGTACTTTTGCGGCTTGCGGGCGAGGGAGGAGACGGGGCGCAGCTCTTTCGTCTGCTCCTTGCTTAGACCCTGAAGCGTGACCTTGACCTCAAGCCCCTGCGCCGCTGCGTAGGCAGGGAGGAAAAGGGCCGCCACCAAGGCAAGCAGGAGGTATCGGACAAAAGTCATGGAACTCTGGCCAGAACGCGGCTCAAACCTCCTTCGTTCCCTCGGCAGACGATAGTTAAGGTCACCGCAATGCATCAAATTCGTACTGATATCGCCCAGAGGTTGAGGAAGCGTGCCGAGGAGGTCGAACAGGCCCTGACAAACGCGTTAGTTCCACAAAGCCCTGAGCCTGCGATTGCGCGCCTGCAAGAGGGCATGGCGTACGCCCTGACCGGGGGTGGGAAGCGGATGCGGCCCTTCCTTTTGCTTGAAACTGCCGAGATTTTCGGGGCCGGGGAAGGTGCGATGGACGCTGCTGTCGCCCTCGAAATGATCCATGCCTACAGCCTCGTCCATGACGATTTGCCCGCCATGGATGACGCAGACACAAGACGCGGAAAACCCTCCGTCCACAAACAGTATGACGAGGCGATTGCGGTTCTCGTTGGTGACGCACTTTTGACCGAGGCGTTCACCGTGCTTTCCCGCTATGAGAGTCCTCTTGCGGGCGGGCTCGTGCGGGAGTTGTCCTTGGCCTCTGGGATGGTCGGCATGGTCGGCGGCCAGATGATGGACCTCTACCCCGAAGGGCAGACCGAGGAGCACATCATCTCCCTTCAGGCGAAGAAGACAGGCGCGCTGATCGAGTGCGCGGTGACCATGGGCTGTCTGATCGGCGGCGCGTTGGATCAGGAGACGGAAGCGCTGCGCAGCTATGCGCGGTCGCTGGGGCTCGCGTTCCAGATCGCCGACGACCTTCTCGACGTCACACAGAGCGCTGAAGACATCGGCAAGCCCGCGGGCCGGGATGAGGAGCAAGGCAAAGCCACCTTCGTCAGCCTCCTCGGCATCGACGGCGCCCGCGCGAAGCTCGATGCGGTGAATGCTGAGGCCGCCGCGGCGCTCGGGTCGGTGGAGAGGGATACGAGTGTGCTCGAAGACCTTCTGGCCTGGCAGGCTAACAGGACGAGTTAGGCGCTATACGGTTGCAATGCCCGTCTCTCGTTCAGACCGAGCGATCTGCTCTAATATGAGAGCGATCGTGCTCCCCGGGCCCATCTTGCCATCAGGTGTGATCCCAAGCTTGGTTTGAAGTTCTGCAACAGCGTCACCACTGCTGCCAAAGCGGATCCGGCGATACTTCCGACGCATGGTCCGAGCACGTTCCGTGGCAAGGGCCGCTTCGGCTCCCGAGAGGAGCATATACTGAAAATCACGCCCGTTCTCGGATTCGGTCGGCGGGTCACTCAGGCCAGCAGCTTTCCGAAAGTCTGCCCAAGGGCCACGTGGTTTGTTGGTGAAGACGCCAGCTGAATCCTTCAGGTAGTCTCCTTTCACGATCTGACAGCCCGCCGAGTTGTATTTGGTCGTGCCGTCGGTTTTCCCACGGGGAAGGTCATGGTCGTAAATCGCGGAGTGGATATTGTCCCACGGCGTGCATTCGTGCCAGATTTCGTCAGAGGACGTCGGATCATACGTCATGTTGTCAACGGTCCTGAGAACAACGACTCTTTCAGTGCCGCTCACGCTGCCGTCTGCGTTTTCGAAGCGGGAACCACGCAGCTTGAAAGCACCGCGCTGAGGGGACTTTCCGCTTCCGCCATGCAGGCCGACTTGGTAGTGGTAGAGCCCACTGAGAAGCATATTTGCTCCGCTTACGCGGTTCACCTGAAGCCACATATTCGCCGCATGCGGAACAGTTGAGCCAAGAAAGACAGCGACCTTCTCACGTTCACGATCCCAAATGCCAAGAGTACAGCGAAGGTCGGTGTGATTGATCTTGGCAGGTCTGAGGAGATGGCTCTTCGCGAACCCAAGGCTCTGTCCCGCAGCGGGTATGCAACCGCGTAGGCCAAATAGCGTTCTTGGCATCTCATCTGAAAGAGCGAAGTGATTGCCGTCGGCCAGGATCTGAAGAGCACCATGCGTCAGCTTGAAGGGCTTTCCGCTGGGCATTGGGAGGCCATTGAGGTGCGCGGTGTCTGGAGCTCGGTCGTATGCTGCGGCGGTCGGGTAGCTCATGTCGGCGCCACGTCCCGCGTACCAGTCGACCATGGCGCGCGACGTTGCCTTCACCGTCTTCATAGCATCGCGCTTGGTGACGCCCTTTGTATCGACCTCATTCGAGTACGGGTCGGCCGCATCAAGAAGTTCGGCAAGAACCTCGTCTGGCGAAAGCTTCTCGTCGCCTTCGACGGCGAACGAGCGGCCTTGAAAAGCAAAAGTAGACGTAGCGCCCGCAAGAAATAGTCTGCGACTGATTTCGAAGCTGTTCATCGGTTGCCCTCGGCCTTCTCTCGGAACTAACATCAACAGGGATATTGAGCTGAGAGACAGTATAGCCGTGCAGAGACTTGTTGGCCTAGCCCTCGCGGCTGCCTTACCCTGCTTTAGCGAAGCGGCGGGCATGGCAGCTTCGAAGCGCGCCCTTGTCATTGGTGCGTCAGACTACGAGTTCGCCGACAATCTTCGCGCGCCTGCCCAAGATGCGGCGGCGATGGCGGAAATGCTCGAAGATATCGGCTTTGAGCTCGTTGGCGACGGTGTGATCTCGGACCCATCATGGACAGACCTCCGCGCAGCTATGAAAGAGTTCCGTGATGAGATCGAGGAGGGCGACATCGCACTCTTCTATTTCTCGGGGCACGGGCTCGCGATTGACGGTAAGAACTATCTCGTCCCCATTGATGCAGAGCTTGCGTCCGAGGACGATGCGGATACGGACCTCTGGGATCTGCAGGAGGTCATTGATAAGATCAGGGCGTCGGGGGCTGGAAAGAGTGTCCTGATCATCGACGCTTGTCGAAACGATCCGTTTGCTGAGGTCACCAAAGGCAAAATCCAGAGAGGCGGGCTTGCCCCGGTGGGAGGCCTGCCTGGCATGTTCATCGGGTTTGCGACAGAGCCAGGGAGGACCGTTCCTGATGGGCCGCCGGGCGGGAACAGCATCTACACAGCGGCGCTCCTTGAGTTCATGGCCTTGCCGAACCTCACCATTACTCAGGTCTTCAATTATGTGGGTGACCGGGTGTGGAGCGTCACCAAAGAAACGCAACTCGTCAGCAACGTCTTCACGTTCGGTGTTGATGATCTCTATCTGAATGCTGACGAAAATCTCGTGAGGCGTCCGAAACCGTCGTTCGCTCCCGTGGCGGTCGCAAGCGTCGATGGTGCAGCGACGAAGTCGATTACTCTTATCGATACACCTGAGGACTCGTTGGTTGAGGGGCCGAGCGAGGAGATTCTCGAGCTAGCGATTGCCTATGTGACCGCCTTCGAGCCTTATCTGAAAACCCCTGTGTACGGACCTTTAGGTGGTGGCCGCGAGGGCTGGGTCGTGGGGTATGGTTCGGTGCTAGACCTTCACAGAGATATGTCCGTCTCGAAGGATGAAGCTGTCGCACTTCTCAAGGAAGATTTGCGCTCAATTGCGGGCGAAACGAACAGATTCGGGCGGAATCTCAATTTGGATGAAGAGGCTGCCCTGCTTTCGTTTATTCATTCAATTGGGATTGATAGGTGGCGAACCATTCCTGTTCCTTCTGAGAAGTTCAACACTTCAGATAGCAATGAAGTTTTCGCCTTTTTCAGGCGAGAAAGCTCGATTGGTGTTGCCGGAGAGGAGAAGTTCTCAGGAGCACAGTTAAGACGTCGTCAAGCCGAAGCCATGTTATTTCTGGGGGCCAGATTTACATCGGCCGCCGAGATCGAAGCCCTCGATCTTATCAAATCTTTCGAAGGCCTCGAGCTTGAAGCGTATAAAGATGTGGTCGGAGTTTGGACAATCGGCTACGGCCACACTGGCGAGAGAGCTTTCGAGGGCAATGAAATCAGTGAGTTCGAAGCCGAGCAGTTGCTCATAGACGACTTGCTTCCGATAAGAGCTGCCGTCCTTGAATTGGTCGAAGTACCACTGACCACGCGCCAACTTGGTGCGTTAGTTTCGCTAACCCTAAACATCGGAACCGACGGACTGAGACGGAGCACCGCGTTGAAGCGGTTAAATAGAGGTAACTACATCGGTGCTGGCGAAGCGTTGACTTGGTGGGAAAAAGCGGGAGGAAAAGTGCGGATGGGACTCCGGCGACGCCGCGCCGCGGAACTCAACCTATTCATGACGGGGCTTCCAGCGAACGTCGTAGCAGAAGCGCAGAGCGGAAACTCTGCGGCGATTATAGACTTCTACAAGTCGCTTCCTGAACGGGAACTCATACTTTCCCCAGCGGCTGAGGCTCGTATAGCTAAGGATGGTTGGGAAAGCTTTTCGCAGCGGGAGCGCGGACGACGCCTTCTCAGAGGTTCTCGCCGGATGACACCGGCGAAGAAGACATCACCTATTCCCGGCAACCTCGATCTCGACGACGAAGAAAAGCCGGGCGGGCCTAGACCGTAGGCAGCGCAGGCCGCTTCGACACTTCGCGCAGCATGAAGCTCGATTCGATGCTGGCGATGTTGTCGGTTCGGAGGAGGCTGTCCGACAGGAACGCTTCGTAGCTGCCCAGCGTCGGCAGGACGGCTTTGAGATAATAGTCGAACTTGCCCGTCACGAGCAGACATTCCATGATCTCTGGCTTGGCCTGAACCGTTTCCTCGAAGATGCGGAGGTGTTCTTCGTCCTCCTTCTCGAGCTTCACGAGGATGATCACCGTCACGGGGAGGCCAACGGCCTCGCGGTTCACCTCGGTTCTGTAGCCTTTGACAATGCCTTCCGTCTCAAGCCTGCGGAGGCGCCGGAGGCATGGCGTGGGCGAGAGGCCAACCTTTTCCGCTAGCTCTGCGTTCGTAATGCGCGCATTGTGCTGCAGATGGTGGAGAATGTTACGGTCGATCTGATCGAGCTTCATGCCGGAGCTATGCCGCGATAATCTGCCACTCCGCAAGCCTTTTGATCGGACATTTGCGAGCAGATGAGTTGGCCGCGTTCACAGCCTCAGGAAAACGCCCCGCAGCGTAAGCGTCGGGCGGTGGCTGCGCTCGACCTGGGCACCAACAACTGCCGACTGATGATTGCGGTACCAAGACGGAACGGATTCGCCGTCGTGGCGACCTTTTCGCGAATCGTTCGCCTCGGAGAGGGCCTCGTGACCACCGGGCGGATCGCTGATTCTGCTCAGGAGAGGGCGATTTCGGCCCTGCGCGAGTGTGCGGAGATGGTGGCTCGCTGGGATGTGGCCGCTGTCCGCTGCGTGACGACCGAGGCTTGCCGGATGGCTGCCAATGGCGCTGCGTTCGTGGAGCGGGTGCGGGTCGAGACGGGGCTGAAGCTCGACGTGATCGGTCCGGAGGAGGAGGCGCGGCTGGCGCTTTCGGGCTGTGCAAGTCTGATCGATGTCCATGCCTCGCGGGCGCTGCTCTTTGATATCGGCGGCGGCTCGACGGAGCTTTGCTACCTCAGGATCGATGGGAATGACCGGCGCAAGGTGGAAATGGAGGCCGTGGCCTCTCTCCCGTTTGGCGTGGTGCGGCTCTCCGAAGGGCTCGCCGAGGGAAGCTTTGCAGGGGAGCACTACCGCCTGATCCGGGAGCGGGTGGCGCGGAATGTCCGCGAGGCGATGCCCGATGGCTTTCTCGAGGCGGCGAATGGCGAGAGCCATGTGATCGGGACCTCGGGCACCGCAACAAGCCTTGCTTCGCTGCACAAGGGCCTGAAGCGCTACCGGCGGCGGGAGGTGGATGGCACCTGGCTGACCTCCGACGATGTCGAGCGGCTTGCGGATGAGCTGCAGGCGATGGGGCTTGAGGGTCGGAAGAAGCAGCCTTCGATCGGGGAAGGGCGTGCCGACCTCATTATGCCGGGTTGCTCCGTCATGCAGGGGATTATGGACGCCACGGGCTTTGGCCGGGTGCGGGTGGCTGACCGGGGCCTGAGGGAAGGGATCGTGACGGATCTCATCGCGGAAACCCGCGCTGAACGCGCGAAGGAACGACACAGGGTTTCCTCAGGCGCCCACGCGGGCTAGCTGCCCCTCTATGGCCAAGAAATCCGGAAAAGGCGGCGGCAAGCCGAACGCGCTCGGCGGGGAACAGGAAGTTCGCCGCATGAAGAAGGATTCCAAGACCGTCGCGGATCGCGAGCTGACGGTCCGGGTGAAGACTGCGCGCGGCCGGAAGCTCGGCTCGAAACTCTGGCTGGAGCGCCAGCTCAACGACCCCTTCGTCGCCCGCGCGAAGAAGGAAGGCTACAAAAGCCGCGCGGCCTACAAGCTGATCGAGTTGGACGACAAGTTCGCGCTCCTCAAGCCAAAGGGTCGGATCGTCGATCTCGGCGCGGCTCCCGGCGGCTGGTGTCAGGTGGCGGTGCAGCGGACCGAGGGGACGGGCAAGGTCGTCGGCATCGACTATCTCGAGATGGAGGATGTTCAGGGCGCTGAACTCCTCCAGATGGACTTCCTCGATGATGGTGCACCGGAGGCTCTGAAGGAGCTCCTCGACGGGCAGGCAGATGTCGTGCTCTCGGACATGGCCGCACCCACGACGGGACACCGCGCGACTGACCACATGCGCATCATCGCGCTGGCCGAAGAGGCTCTAGGCTTCGCCGAAGAAGTCCTCGCCCCCGGCGGTGCCTTCGTCGCGAAGGTCCTGCAAGGCGGCAGCGAGAAACAGCTCCTCGACCGCCTCAAGAAGAACTTCACCAAGGTCCACCACGCCAAGCCCGACGCGAGCCGGTCTGACTCAGCGGAGATGTACGTGGTCGGGTTGGGGTTTAGGGGGTAGAGGTCGCACCCGAGTATCCGGGTAGAAACGTCGCGAGGGATATCTCACCATCAACAGGCGTCGCGTCTTGAAGATCTGAACCTGAGACGAAAAAAACGGTTCCGGCCTGAACAACGCCGTTGATATCGACCATCGGTGTGCTGACGATGAGATCGTCAACGCCGTCCCCGTTTATATCGCCAGGAAAGGCAGGCCGAGCGAACTTGCGAAAGTTCTCGTAACCGACGAGAGCAACGCCCTGCGGTTCGAGTGACGATGAAGCGAAGTCCACCGTTTCACCTATTCCAAAAAGCGTTTCGGGCAGGAGGCGGACTGTTCCGTTCTCTAGAGTCTGACCATCGAAGAAGCCGCCAACATACTCCCGTGGAAGAAGGAACGAGAGTGTCTGTGTGCTTCCTTGCAAGAAGCTGCCCGCCGGGAACGGTGACGCAAGATCGACCGAATTGCTCTTCCCGACAATCTGAGTACCGAGATTATTCGCCGCTACATCGTTTACGGAAGACGACGAGCCATAGATTGCGCTGAGCGGAGCCTGTCCGCGATAGAGGGCGACGATGCCGACATCCGGTCGGCCGGGCAGTGCCGCACCGGGAGCGGCGATTGCCAGTTCCGGGAGATTGTCACCATTAATGTCATAGCCGCCGGAAACACTTCTTCCCGCTGCGTCGGAATTGAAAGCTCCTTCGAACCGGACCGCGGTCGGTAGGGTCTCGACCGTAAGCTGATCGCCATCGACGGCCGCCGCTGAGAGGTCGCGACCGTCAATCAGATAGGCTGCACCTGCTCGCGAGCGGACGTCAGAGGGCGAGAATTCATCGTCTGAAACCAGAACATCCACGAGACCGTCACCGTCGAAGTCGCCGAATGCCGATCTCAGGCACGTTCCCGAAACATCCCGGTTGTTGCTGATGATCCGGACGATTCCTGGCTCGGAGGCCGTTCCGTTGATCAGGACGTCGGCGCCCGAATTGAGTGCTGTTTGCAGCACTGTGCCGCTGACGAGCAATATGCGTTCGCGATCGCCATTCGCGCCGCTATCGTACTCGGAGCAGAAGAAAAAGTCGTCCAGACCATCACCTGTGAAGTCCCCGATGCGCTCCGCACGTGTGCCGATGCCGTTCTCTGGAGCGGCACTGTCTTGGAGGAGGATACCGGCGCGCCGGCCGAGAAGTGATGAGAAGGATTCGCGGCCTCCGGAGACAAGGGCTTCAGCGAGTTCCACGCCCGAGAGAAGCATTGCGCGGTTCGGAATGCCATCCTGAAAGGGTGTCGAGCCAACGTAAAGCTCAGGGACACCGTCTCCGTCCACATCACCGAAGTCGGAGAAAGAGAAGCCGACATAGTCAGGCGACCCTTCTCCGGTGATCATGAAGACGCCGGGATTGGAGACATTCAGCTGGCCTTCATCACCGTCCAGCCCTGCGATGCCGACACCGGTCATGACCACGATCGCGCCCGAATCGCCGTCGTTCACCAGTGGACGCTCCGCGCCGATGAGGATTTCGTTCCCGCCGTCGCCATCGACGTCGCCAAGGACTCTGAGAGTATTGCCGAGCCTCTGACCCGCGACGAAACCGTTTAGCGCAACAGCACCGCTCAGCCCGCCTGTTTCATCCACGTCGGTGATCGAAACTTCGAAGAGACGTGTATTTCGCAGGACGCCCGAACGAGCTTCGATCTCGAGCTCGTAGACATTGTCCCGGTTGGCATCGATTGGCTGTTCGAAGTTGATCGCGGTATTGAACTCTACTCGACCATTTGTTGAATCGAGAACGAAAAGCGCTTGGTCGGCACCTCCAGAAACTGTCAATTCATCGAGAGTACCATTCTGAACGTCGACCTCCACGGTGAACCTAGGTCCCGGCCCTTCAGGGACACTCACCTGAGATGCAGTGACGAAAGTGATGATGAGGGGAGGAGCAGGTGGTTGGGGAGTCGGCTCGTCGGATGAGGAACTGCCCCCACCGCCGCCGCACCCGGCGAGCGAGAGGAGAGTCAGCGCCCCAACAAATTGCGCTAGACTTCTCATACGGTTTCCAAATCTTCCCCTGGTGTGAAGGCACCGTTGCATACCAATGCCCCTGATTGGAACCCCGCCGCGCAGGTGGGTCTGCGCGGCGGAGGTGGCTTTTAGGCCCTGGCCTTGTGGCGGCGGCTGTAGGCGAAGCCTCCGACGATGGGGGCGAAGAGGAAGGCTGCTGCCGGGATCGGGATTTCTCCGTCTACGGCGGCGAAGCTGACCGTGGCGAGGAGGACGTTGTCGCGGAAGAAGGCTTCGGCGAGGGCGAGCTGGACCACGTCACCTGAAGCGAGGCCGATGTCGCCGGTCAGGTTGAGGCTCGCAAGGGAGACGCCTCCCGTGATCACGCCGTTCGTTGCCGTACCGGCGCCGCCCATCTGGCCTGCGACGAAGGCCGGGCCATCGGTGAAGTCGTTGAGCTCTGTGCCTGCATCGTAGAGGTCTGCGGCCCTGATCTCGATGTCGGCAGGGTTCGTGAAGTTCCCAAGGTCATCGAAGAGCGCGAGCGGATCATCATTGCCGAAGAAGGTGTCATTCGACGGCAGGAGCATCGAGATGAATTGCGCATAGCGGTGGTCGGTCGGATCGAGGTCAACGATGAAGGTCGCCGTCTCGCCGGGCTCGACCACGGGCGCACCTGCGAAGCCTTCGGGCGCGGCTGCGACACCGCCGCGGGAGTCAGGGTCGGCGGCGAGACGCTCTTCCATGACGGTGTCTGGGCCTACGCTGTCGGTGGGATCACTGAAGACGCCCACTTCGGCAACGAGCTCCGTGCCGCTCGAAGCTGCTTCACCCTCATCGAAGATGTCGAAGCTGCCGTCGGTGAAGCCGAAATAGACAGGGGTGAAGGCAAAGCCTCCTTCGGACTGGTTATTGGTGATGGTCACCTGCACCGGGATGGCGTGGGCGGATGCAAGCGCAAGAACTGCCGCCGAGGCTGTGAGCGCGGATAGGCTTCGCGTGAAAAGTTTCATCTCTGATGTCTCCTTGTCCGGAAGTTCATTGCTTCCAAACTCGCGTTCGGCGGAGACGATTGTCGCGTTACTGGCCCGTTTACCGATATTTTCTTAACGTCAGTGGAGCTATTCTGAAGCAAGTCACACAGCTGCGACCTTAGTATTTCTCATCCCTCTAGCGTGACAGTTCCTTGAAGAATGGCCGGCGCGCGCTGTTAGCATTTGCAAGCCAGCGACTCGCTGCTATGCGCCCCCATGGAAATACGCGACGCTTTTACCTTCGATGACGTGCTTCTCGAGCCGGGTCCTTCCGAGGTTCTCCCCGCTGAAGTGGACGTCCGGTCCCAGCTCACCTCTTCGATCAGCCTGAACATCCCGATCCTTTCGGCGGCGATGGATACCGTGACCGAGGCGCCGATGGCGATTGCCATGGCGAAGCTCGGCGGCATCGGGGTCCTGCACAGGAACCTCACCGTCGAAGAGCAGGCCGAGCAGGTCCGGCAGGTGAAGCGCTACGAAAGCGGCATGGTCGTGAACCCGCTGACCCTGACCCCTGAGGACACCCTCGGGCAGGCAAGGGCGATCATGGCGGAGCGCAAGATCTCCGGCTTCCCGGTGGTCCAGAACCCTAATGAAGCGGGCGTCGGCAAGCTGGTCGGTGTGCTGACCAACCGCGACATGCGGTTCGCCAAGGATCCCTC
This sequence comes from Parvularcula mediterranea, assembly GCF_013085255.1. Taxonomy (GTDB): domain Bacteria; phylum Pseudomonadota; class Alphaproteobacteria; order Caulobacterales; family Parvularculaceae; genus Parvularcula; species Parvularcula mediterranea. Next base: position 131,811 of record NZ_JABFCX010000002.1, on the reverse strand, counting down.
GCAGAAGGTCTCCGAACTGATGACGTCGGAGAACCTCGCCACGGTTAGAGCCGGTGCGGACATGGAGGAGATGCGCGATCTCATCCATGAGCGGCGGATCGAGCGGCTGATCGTGGTCGATGAGGACAATCGCTGCGTTGGCCTCGTCACCGTCAAGGACATGGAGAACGCTGAGCGTCACCCCGATGCCGTGAAGGATGCGGAAGGCCGCCTGCGCGTCGCTGCCGCGTCTACCGTCGGTGACAATGGCTATGAACGCGCCGCGGCGTTGATCGAAGCTGGCGTCGATGTGCTGGTCATCGATACGGCGCACGGCCACTCGTCGAAGGTTGCAGAACAGGTTCGCCGGGTGAAGCGCGAATGGCCGAATGCCCAGATCGTGGCTGGCAACGTCGCGACATATGACGCGACACGTGCACTGATCGATGCGGGTGCGGATGCTGTGAAGGTCGGCATTGGTCCGGGCTCGATTTGCACGACGCGGATCGTGGCTGGCGTTGGCGTTCCGCAGCTGACAGCCGTTGATGATGCGGCGCGCGCTGCGCAAGGTTCGGGTGTCTCGATCATTGCCGATGGCGGGATCAAATATTCCGGCGACATGGCTAAGGCACTGGCCGCTGGTGCGAACGTCTGCATGGTCGGCTCGCTTCTGGCGGGTACGGAAGAAGCGCCGGGCGAAGTGTTCCTGTTCCAGGGGCGCAGCTATAAAAGCTATCGCGGGATGGGCTCGATCACGGCGATGGCACGAGGGTCGGCTGACCGCTACTTCCAAAGCGATGTCGGCGACTCGATGAAGCTCGTGCCCGAAGGTATCGAAGGCCGCGTGCCCTACAAAGGCCCGATCGGTGCGATCCTGCACCAGATGGTTGGCGGCATCCGCGCGTCGATGGGCTATGTCGGCGCGAAGAACCTCACCGAGATGAACCAGAAGGCGAAGTTCGTGCGGATCACCGGGGCGGGGCTGAGGGAAAGCCACGTGCACGACGTGAGTATTACGCGGGAAGCGCCGAACTATCCGTCGCCTCGCTAGGCTCCCCTCTCCCTAGGGGAGAGGGGCCGGGGGTGAGGGGCCTCTTCACTGCGCCCAGCGGTTGATGTTCCCACAACGTTCGCCCAAGGCGAGCGGATGAACACCTCCGTAACAGCGCGTGCGCGAGCTCTGCGTCAGCGATCCAACGGTCCTGAGCAGACTGCCTGGCAGGCGCTCCGCCTGCTGAGAAATGAAGGATGGACCGTGCGCAGGCAGCATCCCGTCGGGCGGTTCCTCGTAGATTTCGCGATCAGGAAACTGCGACTGGCCATCGAAGTTGATGGCGGCATTCATAGGCTCAGTGAAGTTCAGCAGCGCGATGCGGAGCGGCAAAAAGTGATCGAAGGCCTTGGCTGGCGCTTCCTTCGGATCGACGCACAGACGGCCCTCAGTAAGGATCATGTTTTGGAGTTAGTCCGGGCTGAGATTGAGAGCCTCTCGCGAGCAGGCCTTCCCTCACCCCCGGCCCCTCTCCCTGAAGGGAGAGGAGAGAAATGCTAATCGCGTTCAACAAACCGATGAACGTGCTTTCCCAGTTTACGGACGAGGGGAAGTGGCCGGGGCTTGCCGGGCTGATCGATGTGCGGGGGGTCTATGCTGCGGGGCGGCTTGACCGGGATTCTGAGGGGCTTCTTCTGCTTACTGATGATGGGAAGCAGCAGGCGCGGATTGCTTCGCCTAAGTCCAAACTTCCCAAGACCTACCTCGTGCAAGTCGAAGGCGAGGCTGCGCCTGAGCAGGTGAAGGCTCTGGAGCAGGGCGTCGACCTCAAGGATGGGCGCACCCATCCTGCTCGATGTGATGCCATCGAGCACCCTGATCTCTGGCCGAGGACGCCGCCCATCCGCTTTCGCAAGAACAAGCCGACGAGCTGGCTGCGGCTTTCGATCACCGAAGGACGCAACCGACAGGTCAGGCGGATGACGGCACATGTGGGCCTGCCGACCTTGCGGCTTGTCCGCTGGTCGATTGCGGATATTTCGGTGGAGGGTCTGGCGCCGGGCGAGTGGCGCGAGGTGCCTGGGCCCCTCCACCCGTGAACCTTCGCTGCACTCAGGCCGTTCGTTCCCTTTGCCAAGCAGGGAAGTACCCATGAGCCCATCGCTTCAAGGACAGCGCATCTTCGTCACCGGCGGCAGCTCCGGCATAGGCCGCGGTATCTGCGAGCGTCTGGGCCGGGAGAACGCGCGTGTCGCGGTAGGCTTTCACTCTGGCGATGAGCGGGCCGAACAAGTGGCTGAGACCATTCGTGAGGCGGGCGGTGAGGCGATCACCGTACCGGCTGACGTCTCCGAGGAAAACGACGTCGAGGTCGCCTTCGCCCAGATCGGTGAGGCTTTCGGCGGTCTCGACAGCGTCGTTATCAACGCGGGGCTTCAGGCCGATGCCAGCCTCGCTGAGATGTCCCTCGATCAGTGGCGTAAGGTCATGTCCGTCGACCTCGACGGCGCTTTCCTCGTGGCGCGCGCGGCGGTCAGGCATTTCCAGCGACGTGAGCGCGATGAGACTGAGACGGTCGGAAAGCTCGTCTTCGTCAGCTCGGTGCATGAGTTCATCCCCTGGGCCTGCCACGTAAACTACGCTTCGGCGAAGGGCGGCGTGGAAATGCTCATGAAGAGCATCGCCCAGGAGGTCGCCTCCAAAGGCATCCGGGCCAACGGCATTGCGCCCGGAGCGATCAAGACGCCGATCAACGAAGATGTCTGGTCGGACGAGGAGAAGCTCGAAGAGCTCCTGAAGATCATCCCGTTTGGTAGGCTCGGAGAGACCGAAGACGTGGCTGCAGCTGCTGCGTGGCTCTTGTCGGACGAGAGCGATTACGTCACAGGCACCACCTTGATCGTGGATGGCGGGATGTCCCTCTATCCGGGCTTTATCGGGAATGGCTGACCTTGCGTGACCCCGGCCGCGTTGCGGCATCGATAGACATTCTGAAGCGCTTTGCGGAGCGCCCCATGCCGATCTCGGTCCTGATGAAGGACTGGGAGCGGGGTGCGCGCTATGCCGGATCTAAGGACCGGGCGTTCGTGCGTGGGCTTTGCCTCGACGTGCTGCGGCGCTGGCGGAGCTTTCGCGGTGAGGAGAGCACAAGGATTGCGACGTTCCTGACGCTGAGGGACGTTTGGAGATGGGATGAGGCGCGGATTGCTGAGGCTTTCTCCGGCGAGCATGGCGATGGTCCGTTGACGGAGGAGGAGCTTGGCGCGCAAGCGTCGGATGCGCTGGACCTGCCTGCGTTTCTTGAAGGCATCGAGGATGCGGCGGTGATTTCCGAGAGCATGGCCACTCGCGCGCCTGTCGACCTTCGCGCCAACACGCTGAAGGCCGCCCGCGAGAAGGCCCTCGGTGCACTGAAGACCCTGCGTGCCGGGGCTGCGCCCCATTCGCCCGTCGGCATTCGCATTCCACCTGCGCCTGCAGCTGAGAAAGGGCCAGGGGTCACCGTGATCCCTGCCTTCGGCAAGGGCTGGGTCGAGGTGCAGGACGAGGGCAGCCAGCTGACTGTGCTCGCCGCGGGGGACCTCAAGGGCGCGCAGGTGCTCGACTTCTGCGCGGGGGGAGGGGGGAAGACCCTCGCGCTCTCGGCGGCGATGAACAATTCGGGCCAGGTCCATGCCTACGACGTCGATGCGCGGAGGCTCGCGCCGATCCATGAGCGCCTGCGCCGTGCGGGTGCACGGAACGTTCAGGTCGTCGCGCCTTCGGAGCCTGACAGGCTGGCCGCGCTCGAAGGGAAGATGGACCTCGTCTTCGTCGATGCTCCGTGTTCAGGGTCGGGCACCTGGCGGCGGCATCCCGATACGAAATGGCGGCTGAGCGAGGAGCACCTTCAGACCCGCATGGGCGAGCAGGATGAAGTGCTGGATCAGGCGGCGCGGTATGTGAAACCGGGCGGGACGCTGCTCTTCGTGACCTGTTCTTTCCTCCGCGAAGAGAATGACCAGCGCGCCGAGGCCTTCCTTGCGCGGAACGAGGCGTTTGGGATGGCGGGGCCGCTCGATGGGCTGGCGGACGATGCGCGGGAAACGCTCGCGCCGTTCGCTGACGAGAAGGCCTTGCGGCTTGCCCCTTGGACCAGCGGCACGGATGCCTTCACGCTCATTCGCCTGCGCCGAAACGACCGCTGAAAAACAGGGGTTGGAAGAGAAACCAACTGACGCTAAGTGTGTTTTACGGTGATGGACCAAGGTCCTCCGGGTTTTCGCAAGAATTTGGTTCTATTCTAGGCTCCACGCGGGCTTATCGGGATCAGGAAACCCCATCGTCATTCTCACCTGCCGCTGCGGCGGCATAGGAAAGGCTAGGAAGCCTGCGGCCCTTGTCCCGAGGGGGGATAAGCCGAAAAACAGCAATAGGACAAAGACCTAACGCTCATGGCGCAATACTCGAAACGCGGGCGGAACTCCAACCGCCGCCGCCAAGGGGGAAATAACAACCCCAACCGATCCATGGATAGCCAGGGACCGGAAGTGAAGATCCGCGGCACGGCTGCCCAGATCTACGACAAATACCAGGCGCTCGCGCGCGATGCTTTCTCGTCCGGCGACAGGATTCGCGGCGAAAGCCTCATGCAGCATGCCGAGCACTACTACCGACTGATGAAGTCGATGCAGCCTGCTGAGAAAAAGGAAGAGAAGAAGGACGACCAGAACGCTGACGCGCAAGCGAACGATCAGCAGAAGGACGCCCAGAACTCCTCCGACGATCATGCCAAGGCCGACAGCTCTGACGAGAGCGGCTCGAACGAGCAGAGCAGCGATGGAAGCGACGAGGACAGCCGTCCGCGTCGTCGCCGCCGCCGCCGCAAGAACTCCGAGGACGGCGATAATGCCGAAGCTTCGGGCAATGATGGCGGCAACGTCGAAGCCAAGGCTGAAGAGAAAAAGCCTGCTGCTGAACTCGAAGGCGCTGCTGCCGAGTAGCAGCGTCTGGCGCGCCGCGTAGCGTTCGGCGCCAACTGGTTCTAGCGTGCTCCCAAACGTAAGGAGGAGCACGCCCATGGCCGACCATACCGGCACCCTTTTCGACCTTTCAGGCAAGTCTGCGATCGTCACTGGCGCCAGCCGCGGCATTGGCGAAGCCATCGCCAAACGCCTAGCTCAGCACGGTGCCAACGTCACAGTGTCCTCACGCAAGCTCGATGCCTGCGAAGAGGTGGCGAAAGAGATCAACGACGCAGAAGGCCGGGACGCAGCCTTTGCCGTTGCCTGCAATATTTCCCATACGGAGGAACTTGCGAAGCTGGTCTCTGCCCATGAGGACCGGTTCGGCAAGGCGGATATCCTGATCTGCAACGCCGCGGTTAACCCGGCCTATGGTCCGACCAAGGACATTACCGACGAAGAGATCGACAAGATCTTCAACTGCAACATCAAGGCGAACCACAAGCTGAGCCATCTCGTTCTCCCCGGTATGGAGGAGAAGGGCGGCGGCGCGATTGTCATCATCTCCTCGATCTCAGCCTTTGTCGGGAACAAGGGGATCGGGTTCTATGGCGTCTCCAAGGCGGCGGACCTGCAGGTCGCGCGCAACCTTGCCGTGGAGTTCGGCCCTTCGAATGTGCGGATCAACTGCATCTGCCCCGGCATCGTGAAGACCTATTTTGCCGAGGCCTTGTGGAAGGATCCCAAGGTCGAGGCGATGGTCACGAAACAGATCCCCATGCGGAGGTTTGGCCTGCCCGACGATATCGCGGGTGCGGCCGTGTTCCTCGCATCGGATGCAGGCGGATGGATGAACGGCCAGCACATCACCATCGACGGCGGCACGCTGATCGGCATGGGCGGGATGTAGTCAACCGAGCTTCGTGATCCGGTAGCCGAAGGGACCTTCGCGTTCGGCGAGGGTTTTTCCCTCAGTATCGGGGAGGCGGCTCGCGTCCTCTTTCGTCTGGAGGGCGACTTCGATCGTCATGTCCTCATCGGCCCGGCGGTAGATGAGGAGGCCTTCGTCGTCGTCGGCTCGGATGATCTCGCAGGAGCCCCGCTTGAGAGCGTTCTTTGATTGCCGCAGGCTGATCATCCTCTTCCACGTGGCGAGGACACTGTCTTCATCCGCCTCCTGACCTTCACGGTGGAGGGTGGTGACGCTCTCCTTCAGCGGAAGCCATGACGGCCCTTCGGTGAAGCCTGCGCCTTCGCCGTCTGACCAAGGGTAGGGGTGGCGGATGTTGTCGCGGCTTCGGCCTTCTGGCGCGAAGCGGATCCCCTGAGGGTCCTTGTACTCCTCGGGGGTGTAGCCCGCATCGGGCAGGCCCAGTTCTTCGCCTTGGAAGAAGCTGACGGGGCCGGGCATGGTCATGACGAGCGCTGCGGCGAGCTTGGCGATGGCCTCGCGGTGCTCCTCCCTGTCCGCCCAGCGGGTGACGAGGCGGGCGCTGTCATGGTTGCTGGCGCACCAAACATGGTTCTCCGTGCACCGCGCCTCTTCCGCCTTTCGCAGGACCTCCGCGATGGCGGTGGGTTTGAGCTCGGCCTCCATCACGTCAGGCGTGTAGGCGGCGCTGAGGAGTCCGTCCTCTGTGTACCGCCTGAGGCTGTCATAGGCTTTGTAGCGGATATCAAGCTCGGCGTAGGTGAAGGTACACCCTGCGCAGCGAATCTCCTCGATCAGCTTTTCGAGAAAGCCTTCGATGCGGGCGTCGTTGCAGTCGTTCTCATGCTTCTGCCATGCGAAGTTCGAGAAACCGCCAACAGGGCTGACCTCGTCATCGCCCGGATCGGCGGGCGGATTGTCCTTGAGCTGAGGGTCGGCAAAATATTGGCAGACGGCATCGAATCGGATCCCGTCGACGCCTCGATCCAGCCAGTGGCGCATGAAACGCAGCCTTGCTTCGAGCACCTCGTCGTTGGCGAGGTTGAGGGCCGGCTGGCTCTTCAAATATTGGTGGCGGTAGAATTGCCTGCGCCGCGGCTCCCACGTCCACTGGCTTTCGCCATAGCGGCTGATCCAGTTGTTGGGCGGTGTCCCGTCCGGCTTGGGGTCGGCCCAGATGTACCAGTCGGCCTTCGGATTGTCCTTTGACTGACGACTTTCCTCGAACCATTCGTGCTGGTCCGAAGTGTGGTTCAGGACCGCGTCGATGATGACCTTGAGGCCCAAAGCGTGAGCCCGGCGGACAAGCTCGTCAAAGTCCTTATCGCTGCCGTAGGAAGGATCGACCGTCATATGGTCGGTGACGTCGTAGCCGAAGTCCTCCATCGGCGAAGGGTAGAAGGGTGACAGCCAGATAGCATCGACGCCGAGATCGGCCACGGCATCGAGCCTGCGGCAAATCCCGCGCAGGTCACCAATGCCGTCACCGTCCGTATCCTGAAAGCTGCGGGGGTAGATCTGATAGATCACCGCCCCGCGCCACCATCCGTCGTCTGCCATATCGCTGCCCTGCCTTCAGCCTGACGGCTAGATGTCGAGCGAGGCGACTGCCCCACCATCAACGCGGTAATTCGATCCGACCACGAAGCTTGCGCGCTCCGAGCAAAGGAAGGCGATCGCCGCTGCAACCTCCTCAGGGCGTCCACGGCGGCCGAGGGTGAGGTAGGGGCGCTCCTCTTCGAGGAAGGTTTCGACCGCCTCTTCCATGGAGTCGATGTCGTCGTGCTTCTCCATGCGCTGCTCCATCATGCCGTCGGTCATGTTGGTTTCGATGAAGGCCGGGGCGACGGCGTTCACGAGGACGCCCTTCTTCGCGTAGGGCATGGAGAGGCCCTTGGCGAAGCTGAGGAGCGCGGACTTGGCGGAGTTGTAGACGACTTCGTCAGGGTACGACTGGGCGACATTTTCAGAAGTGACGTACACGACGCGGCCCCAGCCCCGCTCGGCCATGCCAGGAACGAAGTCCTTGGCGAGGCGGACGCCTGACAGGAAGTCGATCTGGAGGGCGTGCATGTAATCCTCCTCATCGATCTCCAGCGGATCGCCTTTCGCGCCGGTGATGCCTGCTGCGTGGACGAGGATGTCGGGGCTTTGGTCGATCTTCTTCGCGAAGGCGTCTGAGCCTTCCTTGGTCGAGAGGTCAGCCGCGAAGCCGACGGTTCCGTTGCCCAGTTCCTGAGCTGTTTTCTGAACGTCGTCCTCGTCGATGTCTGTGAGGATGACCTGGCAGCCCTCCGCGATGAGGAGTTCCGCGACGGCGCGGCCCATCGTGCCTGCGCCTCCGGTGATGAGAGCGGTGCGTCCCTTGATGCCGAGATCCATGGCGTGGGTCCTTTCAATCTGTCGAAAGGAGAACGCCCTGCGGTGCCTGTTGGTTCGGCGGTCAGACCGTGAGGAGGCCTGCGACCAGATAGCCGAGGGTGGCGAGACCGGCGCCAGTCAAGGCGTAGGGGAGCTGGGTCTTCACGTGCTCGATATGGTCACAGCCCGCCGCGAGGCTCGCGATCAGCGTCGTATCGGAGATCGGGGAGGCGTGGTCGCCGAAGACTCCTCCGCCAAGGACGGCGGCCAGCATGAGGCTCGGCGGAATGCCCGCGCCGATGGCCAGCGGCATCGCGACGGGGATGAGGATGCCATAGGTGCCCCAACTCGTGCCGACGGCGAAGCTGGTGCCTGCTGCTGCCAGGAAGATCAGCGCCGGGAAGGCGAAGGGGGCCGGGAAGGACGTCGCGAGGCTTGCGATGAGGTCGCCTGTGCCGAGCGCCCTCAGGCTGTCGCCAAGCGCGAGCGCGAGGAGGATCACGGCGGTGGCGGGGAGGAGCTCTCCGATGCCTTTGAACGTGGTGTCGGTGACTTCGTCAGCAGAGAAGCGCTTGCCGATGACGAGCATGGCGATGAGCACGGTCAACGCGAGGGTCGTCGCGAGCAATACGGATCGGGCGCCATCGCCTGCGAGGATCGAGCCTTCGCCTGTCCAGAGCATGAAGGCGAGCGTGCCGAAGATCAGGATCGTCGCGGGCACCAGCATGTATCTCATGCGGGTCGGCGGGATCGTATTCTCCGCGCCCTCGGCCCTGCTGCTGGCGTGCTTCATTGGGCCGAATAGCTTGCCCGACCATGCGGTGACGAGGACAATCCCGACGGTGATGAGGGCGTAGAAGTTGAGCGGGATCGAGCCCGCAACGACGCTGACGGCTGAACCTTCGACGTAAGGATCGACGAGCCCGAGGGCGTAGGCTCCCCAGCCATTCATGAGGATCAGCACACTGATCGGTGCGCAGGTGGAGTCGATCACCCACGCCAGCCGCTCACGGCTCATGCCCAGCCTGTCGAAGAGTGGCCTTCCAAGGATGCCCGACGCGAGAAGGCTGATATTCGTCTCGATGAAGAGGAGTATGCCCGTGCCTGCCGTCGCGAAGGATGCCTTGCGGGGGCTGGCGACGGCGCCTGACTGGATCAGCCGGCTGACCGTGGCCGAGATGCCGCCTGACTCGCGCATCAGGGCGAGAAGACCGCCGACGAGAAGGCAGAAGAGAAGGATCTGCGCATCGCCAGGCGACGTCACGACATTGACGATCCTGTCCACCGTGGCCGGAAACGTCATCGGCACGTGTCCAGACAGGATCAGCAGCTCCGCGACCGCAAGGCCCGTCAGAAGCGACAGCAGGACGTGGCGCGTCCAGAACGCGAGCGCCAATGCGAGGATCGGAGGAAGAAGCGGCAGCAGTTCCATCGGAAGGGTCTGCCGCCAGTTGGCCGCGGATGCAAACGCTCGTCGCGCCTAGCTCTCGTCAAGCATCCGGCGGACAGCTTTGAGGAGCTTGGCCTCGTTCACTGGCTTCTTGAGGACGATATCGCCTTCGCGAATGAAGTTGATCTGATCGGTGTCGTAGGCGGTGATGAAGACGTAGGGGATATTGCGTTCACGGAGGATATCGACCACGGGCTTCGAGGTCTTCCCGGAGCCGAGGTTCACGTCGAGGAAGGCGACGTCGATATCCAGCGTGGCGGCGCGCTTCTTGGCATCTGACAGATGCACGCTCGGGCCGACGACTTCGAAGCCGAGGTCCTCGAGCGTGTCGGACATCTCGAATGCGATGGTCACCTCATCCTCGACGATGAAAATCTTCGCCAGTGCATCTTCCAGGTTCTGTTGCGCAGCAACCATCATTAATCGGCACCCTGATCGGCTGGCATGTCCAACGTCCATGCGAAGCCCGTGTCATTATAATCCAGCGTTACCGAGCCTTCCGTCTGCGCGGCTATGGCACGGTCTATGATGAAGGAACCAAAGCCCTTCCGGGTCGGCTCGTTCGCGGCGGGGCCGTTTTGCTCCCGCCATGACATTTGAACACGATGTTGGCCTGTTGGGTCCACCGTCTTAGCCCAAGTTAAGCTGACATGGCCGTGAGGTGTGCTGAGGGCGCCGTACTTCGTGGCGTTCGTCGCAAGCTCGTAAAGCGCCATCGAGAGCGACAGTGCCTGCTCCGAAGGCAGCTGAACTTCGGGGCCGGACATCGAGATCCGGTTGTCTCCGATCGGGTCGAGAACGTCTCCAGCGATTTGTTGGATCGAGGCGGACTGCCAAGCCGTACCGACGAGCTGGGAATGGGCCTGCGCATAGGCGTGGAGCCTCTTGTCGATCGTCGAACGCAGGCCTTCTGGGATATTCTGCCCACGGAGGGACTGGCTGACGATCGACTTCATGACCGCGAAAGCGTTCTTCACCCGGTGGTTCAGTTCCTTGATGAGGAGCTGGTGCTGCTCGAACAGCTTCGTCTCATCGTCCACGTCGATACAGGCGACAGCGGCGCCGGAAAGTTCGCCAAGGCTATCCCTGGTCTGGTGACCGATGATCTTCATCCAGAAGCGTGATCCGTCGCCGCGTTCATAATCGACGAGGAGCTCCGGCTCCTCTTCGCCCAAGAGCGCGCGGCCGAGAGGGTATTCGTGTCCTTCAACCCGGCTGCCATCGGGGTGATAGGCTTTCCACTCGCGATAGGCGTCGACGTCTGGCGAGTGCAGCACAGGGTGCTTTACCATCTGCTCGACCATCTTGTTTCCGTAGAAGATGTGTCCCGTCTTGTCGGCCAGAACCACACCCACGGGAACCATTTCCAGTGCTGCTTCAAGCAGCGTAACGCGCTGATTGGCGACCATAGCCTCGCGCGTCTTCGCTTCGAGATCTTTCGAAAGGCGCTGTACCTCCGCCTCGAGCTCCCGAAGTCTCTGCTCGTCTGAGATTTGCGCATCCAGCATGACCGGCCAGTCGTCCTTGAAACTTGAGCCGCGTCCTGCGGATCTCTGCGACAAAAGAACCGGGGATCTCGGGCGTAAGTTCCCATCGGTCGTGCAAAAGAAAAGGGCGCCACGAGGGCGCCCTTCAGCAATGGTATGACCTAGATCGCCTACGCTTCTGCTTTCGCGCGCTTTTCGAGGTTGGTCATGATCTCTTTGATCGCATCGTCCAGGGACTTCTTCCGGACAGCAGCGACTTCGCGACCGAAGCGCTCACGGGCTTGCTCGAAGAGTTGGCGTTCGGAGTAGCTCTGCTCAGGCTGGTCGGCAGGGCGGAAGAGGTCGCGAACGACTTCGCAAACGGCCTGGAGGTCACCCGAGTTGATCTTCGCCTCATACTCCTGGGCACGGCGGGACCACATGGTCCGCTTGATACGCGGCTTGCCCTGAATGAGGGTCATCATCTCGTCGATCTTCTTGGCGGTCGCGAGATTGCGCATGCCTGCAGAGGCAGCTTTCGCGACCGGCACGCGGAGCTTCATCTTCTCGTGCTCGAACTCGATCACGAAGAGCTCGATCTCCATGCCGGCGATTTCCTGCTTCTCGATCTCGGTGATGTAACCGACGCCGTGAGCGGGATAGATGATGTTGGTTTTGACTTTGAACTTCTGGTTCTTGTCACGGTTGGCTTCCGCACGTTTCGCCACCTTGAGGGCGGGGCGCAGCGGAGCCGGAGCAATCTTCGGCTTCTCCTCGGAGTCGGTTTTCTTGTTCTTGGTCTGAGCCGGGGCGACCTTGATCGCCTTCAGTGCGTTCGAAGTGTTTGAACTAGCCACGTTTGCCTTCTCTTTTAAGCACGGTCTCACGTCAGAGCGAGAGAAACGACAAGGAGCGCGGCCCGGGGGAGCGGGAGAGCTTACTGTCGAAAACCTCGTTAGCGTTCCGTGCGATCACCTGTTGACCGGGCCTAAGGACACGTGGTCCTCTCAGCCTGCGTGTGGTTTTCGCGTCTGGCCCTCCCTAGCCGAGGGACCAGAGAAACCGTAAACCCTGCCGCACAAACGCGGCAGGCAGTCACTCGCCACACACCCGATCGCCATCGAACTGTCATAGCACAATCCACCAAGGATTGCCAGCGCGCCGTATCAGGGTGGGATTCGTCTTAATTTAGATCAATCGCCCGTGCCGGGGTTCGGGCTGAAATGCGTCTCGAGCTTGTTCTCGACCGACGCCATCTTGTCAGCCTCGGGCAAGGCAGGCTTTGCCACGGTGATGTTGGGCCAGCTTTCGGCATATTTCGAGTTGATCTCGACCCATTTGCCGTCAGGGTCCTCGGTATCGGCGACGATCGCATCCACCGGGCATTCCGGCTCGCAGACGCCGCAGTCGATGCATTCTTCCGGCTTGATCACCAAGAAGTTCTCGCCCTCGTAAAAGCAGTCAACTGGGCAGACTTCCACGCAGTCTGTGTACTTGCAGGCAATACAGGCGTCGGTGACGACGTAGGTCACGGGCACGATCTCCTAGGTTCGGCGATGCGATATGATGATGTTGCCGCCCTGAGGCAACCCGGCAACTTGTCAGGGGCGGCCGATCTGTTCATTCGTCCTTCCCGCGCCTGTCGTCAAATCGGTTATGGAGATGCCCATGTCAGAAAATCTATCGCCTGAACGCAAGCGGCTCCTCTACCGGGCCAACTATCGCGGCTTCAAGGAAGCGGACATCGTCATTGGCCGGTTCGCCAAGGCCAACCTTGCGACCATGACCGATGCGCAGGTCGAGGAATTCCGGCTGCTCCTCGAAGTGCCGGATCAGGAGCTCTACGGCTGGATCATCGGTCGGGAAGAAGCGCCCACGAACTACCAGGGCCCGGTACTCGAGATGCTCCAGGCCTTCGACGTCGCGGAGACGATGCCCCAGCGCTAGGGCTACTCGCCCTTCGCGCGCATCCTGCGCCTGATGAGCGGCGAGGTGATCGCCGTGCCGTTCAGGAAGAACCCGGCGAACCCTCCGAGCGGGGTCAGTACGGCAAGGGTGCAGGCGAGGGCCGCCCATCCAGCGCCGGTGGCGAAGATCCAGACTGTGCGGCGCGTGAGCGTTCTTTCATCGGCGCTCAGGCCGATCTGGTCCGCTTTCTTCAGCGCGTAGGCGTACAGGAAGGTGAAGATCAGTTCGGTGATCAGGAAACCTGCCGTGAAGTAGCCCATGATGATTCCTGCGCGGCGGAAATCGATCCTGAGGTCGATCACATAGTCAGGGTATCCTGCCAACAGCAGCAGATAGCCGTAGAGCGAATCAAAGATGAACCTGAGCGGGTAGGCGATCACGAGGACGAACAGCAGCAGGACACCGTTGGCGAACACTACGGTCGCGTCGGCCAGCGAATAGCGCCTGAAGAACAGAAAGTGCGCGTTCCAGATATACATCATGACAACGAACGCGAAGATGACGGGCACGAGGCCGATCAGGAACTGGTTGAGGTCCTCAAAGGTCCGCGGGGCATCGCCGCTCATCACGATCATGCCGAAGGCGATGGCGAAGACGATATCCGACAGGTTCTCGAGCCGCGTGACGTCCGTGCCGCGCCATTTGAAGTGCGGATCATGGTCCATCGACCGCGCAAGTTCCTGACGGATCATTAGAATACCCCTGTTTCTTCGAGGAGCTTGCCGTGATGCGGTGCGGCAGGAAAGGGTGGGGAGTAGCTCCGGCACGCTCTTTCCCTTTTGGAGGGGCGTCCTCGATCGATCAACGGACCGAAAGACGTTCAGCACGGTACGCCACCCAACCCAAAGATTGCCCTGGAGCCCCGAAGCGCCTAGGCCGCGAGCCTTGAGTTTCGTAGGCTGCGCGGCATGTCCTCCACCACCCTGTCCATCATCATCCCTTGCTTCAACGAGGCCGAGAATATCGGCGCGGTGATCTCTGAAGTGCTCGAGAAGAGCGAAGCGATCGGCGCGAAGATCATCGTCGTGGACGATGGCTCTGACGATGGCACCTCAGAGGCTGCGAACAGCGTCAGTTCGGACAGGCTCACGGTCATCACCCACCCGAACCGGGCCGGGAAGAGCGCTGCGCTGAGGACGGGTGTCCTTGCAGCAGACACGATCTGGATCGGCACGATGGACGGCGACGGGCAGGACAATCCTGACGACCTTGTCCGCATGTCCAAAGAGATCGACCTCGGTTCGGTAGGAGAGGTCGGCCTTGTCGGCGGCGTCCGCCAGAACCGGACCGATGGCGGCAGCCGCAAATGGGCTTCGCGAGCGGCCAACAACCTGCGCAAGTCCCTCCTCAAGGACGACTGCCCGGATACGGCGTGCGGGTTGAAGATGATGCCCCGCGACCTGTTCCTCGCCATGCCGTTCTTCGACGCGCTGCACCGCTATTTTCCGGCGTGGACGAAGCATTTCGGCTTCGAAGCCCGCTACGTTCCGGTCACGAACCGTCCGCGTGCGTCGGGTGTCTCGAAGTATTCGAACATCGGCAGAGCTGCCGCAGGCTTTTTCGACCTGATGGGCGTTCTCTGGCTGATGCGCAGGACCCACGTGCCTGCGCCGTTCCTCCTCCTCCGCCCTGAGGGCACGCGATGACGCCCCTCGGCACGGCGTACCAGCCGGCGGGAAAGCTTGGCATCGGCCGGGCGTTCCTGATGCTCTGGGTGGTCGTTCTCGTCCTCTTCCCCGGGCAGTGGACCCTGCCGGTCACGGACCGCGACGAGGCCCGCTACTCCCAGGCCGCGACGCAGATGATGGAGACCGGCGACTATGTCGATATCCGGTTCCAGAAAGACCCCCGCTACGTGAAGCCTGCGGGCATCTACTGGATGCAGGTGGTCGCTGCGCAAGCCTTCGGGCAGGACGACGCGCCGATCGGGGCCTACCGCATACCGAGCTATCTGGGCGTGGTGATTACCGCGTTGGTCACAGCATTGATCGGCGCAAGGATCTTTGGCGGCGCCTATGGGGCGATAGCCGGGGGCATTCTCGCGTTCTCGATCCTCGTTGCTGTTGATGCACGGCTAGCGAAGACTGACAGCATGCTGATGGCTGCGGGCGCGCTGTCACAGCTCGCGCTGTTCCAGCTGCTCGTCCAGCCGAAGGGCTCGCCGCCGAAGGAATTCAGGACCTGGCCGCTGCTCTTCTGGTTCGCGAGCGGGCTGGCCGTCCTCATCAAGGGACCGATCATCGCTATCATGACGGTGGCGACGCTGGTGTTCTATGTGGGGATCACGCGGGACTGGCGGGCGCTGAAGCGGCTGAGGCCGCTCCCGGGGCTCGTGGTCTTCGCCGTTGTCGGATTCACATGGGTCACAGCGATCAGCATCCAGACGAACGGCGAGTTCCTGCGCGAGAGCGTTGGCCACGCCTTCCTCGGCAAGGTGGCCGAGGGCGATGACGATCATGGCGGCTGGATGGGCTACCACACGACCCTTCTGCCCGCGCTTTTCTGGCCGGGGACAGCGCTTCTCGGGCTCGGCGCAGCGGCGGCTTGGCTGCGGCGCAAGGAACCCGCGATGGTGTTCCTCCTCGCCTGGGCCCTGCCGTTCTTCATCATCTACGAGATCGTGGGCACGAAGCTTCCGCACTATGTCATGCCGGTCTATCCGGCGTTTGCGCTGCTCTGCGCAGCGGGCCTCCATGACGTGAAGACGCTGAGGGAGAAGGGGTGGGCCAAGGGGCTGCACTTTTTCAGCCTTGCGATCTTTGCGCTGGTCACGGTGGCGCTAGTGCCGGGGCTCTACTTCGCCCTCGATGATCTCGGCGCGAACCCGCTGACGCCTGAGGTGCTGGCGCTGATGGGTTGCCTGATCCTGACGCTGATCATTGGCGTGGCGGTGCTGCGCAAGCCGTCGGTGAATGGAGCGGCCTACACGGCTGTGCCGGCGACCCTGACCCTCGCGGTGCTGGCAGGCTTGGCGGCGCCTTCGATTGATGAGCTGTGGCCATCGAATCGGATGTGGCGCGTAGCAACGCAGCTGGAGGGCTGCACCGACGCGCAGCTCGAGTTCGCCACCGCAGGCTATCGCGAGCCTTCGAATGTCTTCTACCTTGGCACCGAGACCCTCCTCACCGATGGTCAGGGTGCGGCGGAGTTCCTGATCAACGGCCGCGGCTGCCGCGCTGCTTTTGTTGAGGAGCGCGAGCGGGAAGCCTTCGACCGGCGGATGCAGGGGCGGCCAGTCCGAGAGCTGGCTGTGGTGCGCGGAACGAACGTCTCCAAGGGCCGCGAGATGGAGCTTAAGCTGATCGTGATGCGGACGAGCCCGCTGAAGATCGGCGAGGGCGAGCTGCGGCGGCTTTGAGCGCTTCGCGCGCTTTCTTCTTCGATGGATCCTGGATCAAGTCCAGGATGACGGTTGGAGAGACCAACTCTCAGCTATCGTCATCCTGGACTCGTTCCAGGATCCATCGCGAGCGTCAGCGAGCAGCAGAGAACTGCGCCCGAAGGGCACGTTGATCTTCCCCGCCCACACCCCTAACTCCCGCTCTCTCATGCGCGGCGCCATCAGGCGGTCCGCGCTATTTTCGCGTGGAGAGAGCCCGTGGCGCTGACCTCAGCCAACCCGATCATCGGCAAGACCGAGGCCTACCGGCCGGCAGGGCACATCACGTGCTACGGCGCGCCGGAGGGGGCGGATGCGCTGCTCATCTCAGAAGCCGCCAAGGCTTCAGGCGAGGTGACCACCGTCATCACCCGCGACGCAGGGCGCTCGGCTGCGATGGTCTCAGCGCTCCAGTTCTTTGCTCCGGGCATTCCTGTGATCAGGTTCCCCGCCTGGGACTGCCTTCCCTATGACCGCATGTCGCCCGGACCCGATGTCGTTGCAGAGAGGTTGTCGGCGCTGGCGACCCTCGCTGCGCGGGAGGAGGGGACACCCCTGGTCGTCGTCACCACCGTCGCGGCGGCGACCCAGCGGACCCTCAGCCGCGAGACCATCCGTACCGCGAGCTTCACTGCGAAGCCGGGCGCGACGCTCGAGATGGATGAACTCATCGCCTATCTCGTAGCCAACGGCTACGGCCGGGCCTCCACCGTACGTGAGCCGGGCGAATTCGCCGTGCGGGGCGGCCTCCTCGACCTCTTCCCTCCGGGGACGGATGAGCCACTGCGCCTCGATTTCTTCGGTGATACGCTCGAATCGATCCGCGCGTTCGACGCAGCAAGCCAGATGACCACACACCAGCGGCGGGAAATCAACCTGACCGCAGCGTCCGAGGTGCTTCTCGGAGACGATACCATCAGGCGGTTCCGCAAGGGCTATCTCGAACGCTTCGGCACGCCCGGAGACGACCCGGTCTACGAGGCCGTGAGCGAGGGCCGCCGTCAGCAAGGGATGGAGCACTGGCTACCGCTCTTCTACGAGGGGCTGGGGACGCTCTTTGATTATACGGGCGAGGGCCTCACCTTCTTCGACCATCTGGGCACGGAGGCGGTCGATGAACGGTTCAGCCAGATCGAGGACTATTACGGTGCGCGTGCGGAGGATATGCGCTCCTCTGAGAAGGCGCAGCTCGATAGCGTGCCGTATCGACCGCTCAAGCCCGAGGCACTCTATCTTGGGCGGGACGAGTGGAAGGAGACGCTGCAAAACGTGGCGCTCCGCCCGCTGTCTCCCTTCTCGCCGGAGCCCGGCAAGCGCGCCTTTGACTTCGGCGCCAAGAAGGCCCGCAGCTTTGCTGCCGAGCGGGCAGGGGGGCTCAACGTTTTCAACGCCTTTGCTGACCACATCGCTGCGCAGCGCGAGAACAAGAAGGTCATCATTGCGGGGTGGACGGAGGGTTCTGCCGATCGCCTGAAGACCGTCATCGGTGACCACGACGTTTCGGGCCTCGCAAGTCTCAAGAGCTGGAGCGACGTCGAGACGGGGTCGAGCACGATCCCTGTCGTCATCCTAGGGCTGGAGAATGGTTTCGAGACCGACGATATCTCGATCCTCGCCGAGCAGGACATTCTCGGCGACCGTCTTGTCAGGAAGTCGCGGACGAAGCGTGCGGACAATTTCCTGACCGAAGCTTCCTCACTGTCGATCGGTGACCTGATCGTCCATGTCAGCCACGGCGTCGGGCGGTACCAGGGGCTTCAGACGCTGGAAGTCGGCGGAGCGCCGCACGACTGCCTCGAGCTCGAATACCATGCTGGCAAAATGTATCTGCCGGTTGAAAATATCGAACTGCTCTCCCGCTTTGGTTCGGATGATCCCAACCATCCGCTGGATAAGCTGGGCGGTCAAAACTGGTCCCTCCGCAAGGCGAAAATGCGTGAGCGGATCAAGATGATGGCCGAGCAGCTCATCGCCATTGCGGCGAAGCGGGCTGCGAAGAAGGCCGAGGTCTTGACCCCTCCTGATGGTGCCTATGATGAGTTCGCGGCGCGCTTCCCTTACGCTGAAACCGATGACCAGATGAACGCCATCGATGACGTGCTGACGGATCTTGGCTCAGGCCGCCCGATGGACCGGCTCGTCTGCGGTGATGTGGGGTTTGGCAAGACCGAAGTCGCCATGCGAGCAGCCTTTGTAGCGGCGATGAACGGGCGGCAGGTGGCGCTGATCTGTCCCACGACGCTCCTCGCTCGTCAGCATGCGAAGGGGTTCAAGGAGCGCTTTGCTGGATTTCCGCTAAACGTGCGTCAGCTCTCGCGGTTCGTCAGCCAGAAAGAAGCAAGCCAGACGCGGGCGGGGCTGAAAGATGGGTCCGTAGACGTCGTGATCGGCACCCATGCGCTCCTGTCGAAGCAGGTGGGCTTCCGTGACCTCGGCCTCCTCATCATCGACGAGGAGCAGCATTTCGGCGTGAAGCATAAGGAGCGCCTGAAGGAGTATCGCGGCGATACTCACGTCCTGACCCTGACGGCGACGCCTATCCCGCGGACGCTGCAGCTCTCCATGTCAGGCATTCGCGACCTGTCGATCATCGCGACGCCGCCTGTCGACAGGCTGGCCGTTCGTACAACGATCGGTCCGTTCGATAGCGTTGTTGCACGCGAGACGCTGCTGCGTGAGCATTACCGGGGTGGACAGAGTTTCTATGTCTGCCCTCGCGTCTCGGACCTCAAGGACATCGAAGACTGGCTCGACACCCAGGTGCCAGAGGTCAAGTATCGCACCGCCCACGGACAGATGGCGGCTGGCGAGCTCGAAGACATCATGACGGCCTTCTACGAGGGTAAGTTCGACGTGCTGCTTGCCACTACCATCGTGGAGAGCGGTATCGACGTGCCGACGGCCAATACCCTGATTGTTCACCGTGCGGACATGTTCGGCCTGGCGCAGCTCTACCAGATCAGGGGCCGTGTCGGCCGCTCGAAGCAGCGGGCCTATGCGTACCTGACGACGAGCGCACGGAAGAAAATGACCGACGGTGCGCAGAAGCGCCTCAAGGTGCTCCAGTCCCTCGATACCCTCGGCGCAGGCTTCACGCTCGCGAGCCACGACCTTGACATTCGCGGGGCGGGCAACCTTCTGGGTGAAGAGCAATCGGGCACCGTCAAGGAAGTCGGCGTCGAGATGTACCAGCACATGCTCGAAGAAGCCGTGGCGGAGATGAAGGACGGCGAGGCTGCATCCGAGACCTGGTCGCCGTCGATCAATATCGGCACGGCTGTTCTTATCCCCGAGACCTACGTCATGGACCTCGACGTCAGAATGTCCCTCTACAGACGGCTTTCAGATGCCAAGGAAGGTCAGGAGATCGAAGCCTTCGCGGCTGAGCTCATCGACCGGTTCGGGCCTATGCCACGGGAGGTCGAGCACCTCCTCGACATCGTTGGTATCAAGACACTCTGTCGCCGCGCAGAAGTCGCAAAGATCGACGCCGGACCGAAGGGTGCTGTCATCACTTTCCGCGACAAGTTCCCGAACCCGATGGGCCTCGTCCAGTATCTCTCCGATACGCCTTACGACATGAAGCTGCGGCCTGATCAAAAGCTGGTCTTCAAGCAAAATTGGCCGGATGAGAAAGCGCGCCTCAAAGGGTGTCGCCGTGTGCTGAATGTTCTCGTGGAGATAGCCGAAGCTGCTGCCTAGGCGTGGAGGAGCGAGCCTGCGTGGCGGCGGTCGACTTCGTCCGAGAGCTTCTCGAGAATCTCAGCAACGCTGCCGGGCTTATCGGTAAAGGCGGTCCTCGCTCTGACCAGGACGGGGTTGGGATCCTGCCCGAACTTGAGGTCCTCGATCAGGGTCTGGAGGGTGCGCATGGTGCGGCCAGCGTAGAACTTGTCCGCATGCGGCATGGCGATGAGGAACAGGTTTTCCCTTGGCCGCGAGATCACGTCTAGCGGTGAGAGGGCCATGGCGAGGTAGACGCCTGCCTCGCTGTAATCCTGCTCCGTAGCAACTTCGTCCGACCTCAGCTCAATCGCGCCGAACACCATCGGGTCGCCAGCGGAGCTGTGTTCGGCTGCGATCCGCTCGAAGAGCGCCTCTCCGAAGATCGGGCAGGGGACGCCGTCGTCGCCCATGGAGGAGGAGAGAAGCGCGAGCCTGATCGAGCGCTCGGTCACGAAGCGGTTGGCCGATGCACCGAGGCAGCGGAGGACGCCTTCAAGCTCGTCGGGCTTGGCGATAAGGTCCGCGCCTGCGCCGAGCCATGCGGCGGCGGTTTCAGCGTCCCAGCTCTCGCTGATCACGGCGACGGGCAGATCCTGGAGGTCACTCTGCCTGCGGATCAGCTTGAGGACGGGGAGGCGGTGCTCCCGGCCTTTGCCGAGATGAATGATCAGCGCGCCCGCTTGGAAGCTTTCGAGAAGCCGAAGCGTATGGCTCGACGAAAGCGGCGCCACGAGGTCGCGCGAGCTCACCTTGGACAGGAGGCTCAGCACGTCAGGGCCCGGCTCGGTCAGGAGCAGGACCGGAGCGTCTGCGCCCTCAAGACGCGGGGCGGGATAGGGCCTGCCGATGCCCGTCAGCGCGCGGAGCCGGATGGAGGCCGTCAGCGCACGGAGCCTTGAAGAAACACAGTTGCTGATCGCGCGCAGGACGGGGCGCGGGTCTGCGCCGTTGGCACGAACGACGACGACGCTCGGATGGACAGCGCGCGGCAGGGCGTCGTCCATGCCCAGAACAGCGATTACTGGCTCGGTACCCATCTCGCGGACTGCGAAGCGCAAGTGGCTGTCGATGTCGTCAGCGCCCTGAAGGTCGATGAGCGCAGCACATCGCGTGCCGGACGTGGGGATGATGCAGCCCTCAGCGATCAGCGCCTGCCGCCAGCGCGCATCGGTCTGGCGACCGAGCAGACGGACGGTGAGCGTCCTGCGCTGTTGCTGGCTAACCATCAGGTATCGCGTCCTTCCTCGTCGAGGTCCGCAAGGCAGACATCGCCGCGCTGGCGGTCAACAAATAGGCCGGAGAGGGCGCGCTCTTCATAGCAGGGGAGCTCAGCGAGGAACTCCTGCGGACGGCCCCAGGGACCGATCTCACGGTAGAGAAGCGCCGTGCGCGGCCCGACGAAACGCCAGTGCCAGGGCTCGAAACTGTCCTTACCCGGAAGGTAGGTGTTACCCTGCGGGAAGCTGAGGATGAAGCCGTACTGCCATGCCTTGGTCTCGAAGCAGGCATAGGCACGGTCCGTCGCGCGCATGAAGCGGCGGTTGACGTCGATATCCGCAGCGAGGCCAAGCTGGTGCTCGGAGGTGCCGGGATTGGCGACGGTGCCCTTGTCCTTGTTGATCCTGTGCAGGAGCACTTGCGTCTTGTGGCTGCGGTAGGCCGAACGCAGGGTCAGACGCTCTCCGTCCGCCGAGCAGGCGTCAAGGAGCTGGCCCAGCGCCTCGGGCATCGTAGTCTCATCGATCCCTGCAAGACGGAGCTGCATCTCTTCGACATGGGCGGGCTTGGAAAGCGGCACGCCATAGTCAGCGGCGCTGACGAGATCCGGCGGGATATAGTCAGCCTCAAGAGGGAACGCGGCAGAAACCGGACGGTTGATCGCGTAGGTCAGGTCGCGTGAGCGGTTCGCAGCATAGCGGCGCTTGCCGAACGCATCGCGGAAGATGTCGCGCATATGCCGGTTGAGCGCCTCGGCCTCGGTCAGGCGGCCCTGCTTCTCGTACACCCCAACGAGGAGGCGGATGTAGAGGCTGAGCTCAGGATTGTTGGAGCCCTTGGCCCGCTCCCGCGCCCGGAACACCTGCTCATAGAGGCGCTCCGCATCGCCGAGGCGATCGATCCGCTCATAGACCGGGGCGAGGAGGAGGGCGGCCTGCACCGTGTCCTCATGGTCAGGACCAAGCTGGCTCTGGCGCACCTGATGAGCGGCGGAGAGGAGACCTGCGGCTGCGTAGGCGCCGTCGGGGCTGAGCGCGTAGTAACCGCCAACATCGGTCATGGCGCGCGCGATATTGAGAAGCTCACCGTCCGAGCCTTCGATCATCTTCGCGCCGGTGCCATCAGCGGGCAGGACATCGGTGAAATCGGGACGCATTGCGTCGACCAGCGCGAGGAATTCTTCGCCTTCGCCGCCTTCTTCATCACCATGATCGGTGTGGTTGGCGACGGCATCGCCCGCTCGGTCGAGGAAGCGCGACGCGATGACCGAAGGGCGGGCAGGGTGGCCCTCGCCCAGCTCCAAGCTTGCGATGCGTCGGTTGATCTCGATGCGGCGCTCGTCAGCGAGAGCGTTGCCGAGGGGACCGTTGAGCGCCGTCTCATAGGCCGAAACGGCCAGTCCGGGATCACCGTCGCGGTAATGCGCGTCGGCTACGCGGAGGAGCTTGCGGTGGAGGGCGACCGTCTCGAGGCCTTCGTCTTCAAAAAGAGAGAGGGCCCGGTCGCCGTGACGAACAGCGCGGCCATCATGGCCGGCAGCGCCGAGCGCTTCGAACCGGCTCCACGCCGCTTCGGCATCAAGGCGGGTGACGCTCGCGAACCACACGGCGTATCCGGCGATGAGAGCCACAAGGCTCGCAGCTAAGATGTGACGACCCGGCACGCGCGCCATTCTCCCCAAGAAGCCCCAGAAGCGCGGCACATCATCGCCGATCACGGCCTTGCGCGCACCCCTTGAAGTGATCAACGTAAAGACAAGCTGGCTAGCGAGCAATCGCCCACTACCGCCAAACTGACCCCAGACGAGGCCCATGCCCGACAATTCCGATTTGCCGCTCACTGGCCGACGCAGGCTGTACCTGCTCCGGCATGGCCACGTGAACTATTTTGCGCCTGATATCGAAGACTTCACGCAAGTTCCTCTGACCGATGAAGGGCGCGAGCAGGCGCAGGCTGCCGGCCGTGCTCTTGCCGGGATCAGGTTCGACGCAGCCTTTGATTCGGGGCTACCGAGGACCCGCGAGACGCTCAGCATCGTGCTCGGGGAAGGGGGGTCGGAACCTCCCCGGACCTCCATCGACGGGTTCGCCGAGCTCCGCGGCGGTCAGGTTGTGGTGGAAACGCCTGAAGAGCTCGCCGCCCGTCTGGCGTTTAGTTTTGACGGCGCCGATGAGGAGGGCGCGAGCTTTCTTCCCGGAGGAGAGCTCTTCGCCGACGCCGAAGCCCGGATCGTCGCGAGCCTCGATGACCTGCTCGCGCAGCACCGCTGGCGGCAGGCGGTCCTTGTCGCCCATGAGGGCGTGAACCGTATCCTGCTGGCCCACCTGACCGGCGGAGGCCTCGCCGCGCTCACGCATTTTGAGCAGGACCTTTGCGGGATCAACGTCCTCGACTTCGACGTGGTGCCTGAGGGAGACAGCGTCCGCGCGGTCCGCGTGATCCTCAAGGCGGTGAACCTGACGGTGCATGACCAGGTGAAGGAAGGCCTGCCGCGGACAAGCCTCGAACACCTGTTCGGCATCGACTTCGGCGGCGCCCGGCCGGTGGCTTAGCGCCTCCCTAGAGCGCTCACGGAGTGCAACTCCTGCGGTAGTGTCGGTCTGGGAATTCAGCTGTTGTTCCTCCGCGGCTGAGGGTACCGTTTCCGACGAGGGTTTCTCGAATCGGAGAGTAGAATGAAGCTTGTTCTGAGTGCGGCCGCGGCCGCTTCGTTGGTTATGGTTCCCGCCTCGGCGGCAGTCTTCACGGACGCCGCTGCCTACGACGCCGCTGCAGGGTCGTTCACGATCGAGACGTTCGAGGACGAAGCTCTCATCGGCACGGCTGGTTCGGGCGGTGTGTCAGTGGCTTCCTTTGACGGGTTCACCGTCACCGCGACCGAAAACGCCGTGAAGGTGGTGAACCAACCGCTGTTTGGAGCAGTCAACTCAACTCCGGGAGGCAGCCAGTACCTGTATCTGGATACCGACATCGCCTTCGTTGGTGCTCAGTACACCTTCACGTTCGACGTCCCGGTCACCGAGTTCGGTTTCAATTATTCCGACCTCGATCAGTCTGGCGGCACATTCACGCTCACTGCTGGCGGCGAGACCTACGCCCTTGCCGCGGGCTCTAATGATGAGGTGCTCTTCTTCGGCCTGGCCGAGCTGAGCCCGCTGACGTCCTTTGTCATCAACTCGGATAACGACAGTGGGTTCGGCATCGACGACATCCGTGTAAGCGGTGAAGAGATTCCGCTTCCAGGCGCTGCTGTTCTCATGCTGGCAGGATTGGGCCTCGGCGCACTGCGCCGCCGTCCGCGCTGAGGGCAGGTTCACGGTTCTCTGCTTGTTGTCGCGGATCAAGTCCGGGACGACAGGTGGAGAGACCACCGCGCAATGATCGTCATCTTGGACTTGATCCAAGATCCTTCGCGAGCGTCAGCGAGCAGATGAACGGACTGAGCGGGCGACCCACCCGTGGTGCGCACAATTTAGATTGTCGCAAATCATGCCACAACCTCAACCACCAACCCATCATGGGCAACGGTGACGTTCTCCGGCACCTGATCCTGCACGGTCTTGTAGTCCATCGTCACGTGGAGGTTCGTCAGCACGCCTCGCTTGGCGCGGACCTGTTCGAGGTATTCGAGAGCTTTGGCGAGGTGGAGATGGCTGCCGTGGGGCTTCATCTGGAGGGCGTCGATGATCCAGCAGTCGAGACTTTCGAGCATCGGCCAGCTCTCATCGACCAGGCCGTCGAGGTCTGACGAATAGGCCAGCGGGCCGAAGCGGAAGCCGTGAGACATGACCCGGCCGTGGGTCTGGAGGAACGGCGTCATCGGGATAGGGCCCGTGGGGCCATCGATCTCGGCTGTGGCGCCCTCCTCCGGCATCTCCAGCGTGTCCACGATGGGCGGATAAGAGCTGCCGGGGATCTGTTCGAAGAGATAGGCGAAGCGCTGCTTCAGGACCGGCGAGGTCTTGTCTGAGACGTAAACCGGAACGCGGGCCATCTGGTTGATGGCTATCGCGCGGAGGTCGTCAAGGCCGTGGGTCTGGTCAGCGTGGTCATGGGTGATCGCCACGGCGTCGACATGAGGGATACCGTTCTCGATCATCTGCAGGCGGAGTTCCGGCGCGCAGTCGACGAGGAGGGTGGTCATCCGCCCGCTGAAGGAGCCGTCTTCCTGTGCCCGCTGCACGACGATGGAGCAGCGCGAGCGGCGGTTCTTCGGCTCGTTCGGATCGCAGGCGCCCCAATTGCCGCGGCCATCCTCGCCGCCAATGCGCGGCACGCCGCCGGAGCTGCCGCAACCCAGAATGATCGCGCGGAGTTTCACGGACGATGCGCCCGCTCGAAGAGACGGAAATAGTTCTCGGTCGTCGCTTCCTCGATCGTCTTCACGTCCTCACCCCTAACCTCGGCCAGCATCTCGGCCACCTGAGGAAGATAGGCCGGCTCGTTGCGGCGGCCCCTATGGGGCACTGGCGCAAGGAAGGGGCAGTCGGTTTCGATGAGGAGGCGGTCCAGCGGCACGTCCTTGGCAAGCGCCCTCACCTCGTCGGCGCGCTTGAAGGTCACGATGCCGGAGAACGCCACGTAGCCGCCCATCGCGAGGCCCGCTTCCATGAGCTTCCGCCCAGACGTGTAGCAGTGAAGGAGCAGCGGGAAGTTTCGCTCCGCATACGCCTCTTCGAGCATCCGCTGCATGTCGTCATCAGCCTCGCGGGTGTGGACGATGAGCGGGAGCTGGGTCTTCTGACTGGCGGTGATGTGTGCGGCGAAGACCTTTTCCTGATCCGCGCGCGGAGAATATTCGTAGTGGTAGTCGAGGCCGCATTCGCCGATACCAACGACCTTCTCGGGCTGCGCAAGCTCGATCAGCGTTTCCGCTGTCAGGTCCGCATAGTCCTTGGCGTGGTGCGGATGGACGCCCACGGAGCGGCTGAAGGCCGGGTTTGTCTCCGCGATTTCGGTGATCTCGGGAATGCTGTCGAGGCGGTCGGAGATGAGGAGCATCGCGCCGATGCCTGCCTCCTCCGCACGCTGAAGGACCTCCGGCAGGTCCTCCTCGTAGCGCTCGCCGTGAAGATTGACGTGGCTGTCAACGTACATGTGTCGTTTTCCCTGCCATCACGTCGCGGATCCTGAGGCCTGCTACGAGGGCTGTCTGAGCGGGGTCTGCGGTACCGATATAGGAGAAAAGCGCGCGCGCCTGATCGTAGGCTTCGATCCTTCGTCCGCGCTCTGAATTTTCGATTCCGTCCTCGGTCAGGCGGCGGCGGAGCCTTGCGAGGACGATCCCGCGGGCTTCTTCCGCGATGAGCTCTTGCCCCTTGCCCGCGAACTTGCGCGAGGCGGCGAGGAGGTCCTGCTTGCCCTCGACGGCGCGGAGGAAGCTGTCCGCGACCGAGGCCGCCTCCTGACCTTCGCCGAGGGCGAGGCGGAGCGCCCTGCCCGGCGCGCCTTCGGCGTCTCGTGCCAGCGTTCGGGCGTCGTCTACGGATGACCCGGTGCGCTGGGCGAGCCAGTTCGCGAGCGCATCTTCTTCGACGGCGCCAAGGGCAATCTTGCGGCAGCGGCTCGTCAGTGTGGGGAGGAGGCGTGACGGCGAACGGCTGAGGAGGAAGAGCACCGCGCCCTTGGGAGGTTCTTCGAGGACCTTGAGAAGGCTGTTCGCAGCGTTGCGGTTCAGCTCATCAGCAAGGTCGACGATGACGACGGAGCGACCACTGGCGGAGGTCTGGTGGAGCTTGCTGATTACCTTCCGGGCCTGATCGACGTCGATCTCTTGGCGCAGCTTGCCGGTCTTCTCGTTTTCCTGACGGCGCATTACGGTGAGGTCCGGGTGGGCGCCGGCGGCGATCATGCTGCGCACCTTTGGGTCGACATCGCCCAGCTTCTTCCCACCTGACAGAACCGTAGCAGCGAGGAGGAAGGCGAGGGTCGCCTTCCCTGCCCCGTCGGCGCCTGCGAGGACGAAGCCGCCCTCCATCGCGCCGCGGCCGAGGAACTGCTCGACCTGCAACAGGGTGCGCGGCGAAGCGAGGAAATCGCTGGCCTCTTCAGGGGGCGGGAGGGTGTCCATGAGGCTCCCCTAGCAGACCCGGCAGGCGCGCGTTAACCGCCTCCGTGACTGCTTTCTCCACCGTATCCATGGACGCTTCGGCGTCGATAATAACCACGCGCTCAGGCTCTTCCGCGGCGATGGCGATGAAGCGCTCGCGGACGGTGCGGTGATAGGCCTCGCCCTTGGCTTCGAAGCGGTCGGCCGCGCCACGGGCTTCGGCACGTGCGAGGCCGACCTCGACGGGGAGGTCGAAGAGGAGAGTGAGGTCCGGCATTCTTGGCACGACAGCTGTCTGCAGCGCCCTGAGGAACGCTTCGTCAACGCCGACCTGATAGGCGATGGTGGAGTCGGAGAAGCGGTCGCAGAGGACGGTCTTTCCCGCATCCAGCGCGGGGGTGATCCGTGCCCGGACATGGGCGTCCCGCGCTGCGTTCATCAGGAGCGCTTCGGCGGTCGGGGACCAGCTGCGGTCCTTGTCGAGGAGCAGCGCCCGGAGGGCTTCAGCTTCGGGCGCGCCGCCGGGCTCGCGGGTCAGGACCACGTCGCGGCCAGCGTTCTCGAGCTTCGCCGCAAGGCGTTTGATCTGGGTCGATTTGCCTGCGCCTTCGGGGCCTTCGAAGGTGATGAAGCTCACGCCCCCTCACCCTCGGGCGGCGTGAAGAGGGCCTGCAGGCCGAGGTTGATCTTCTCGAAGACGCCGAGGCCCTTCACACGTTCTGCCGTGTAGAGAGGATACTCGCGGACCTTCTGGTCGGGCAGTGAAAACCGAAGCACGGCCACCTGCTCCCCTGCCCTGATGGGTGCGCGGAGGGGGCCGTCATAGACGATCTGGGCCGAGGCGCCGTTCAGGATCTTCCGGTGCAGGGTGAAGGTCAGCCCCTGGTCGATGCGCAGGGGGACGGTCTCCTCCTTGCCTGCGAAGACTTCCGCGAAGCCGACAAGGTCGCCAGCCGCAAAGAAAGTGCGGGTCTCGAAGCTCTGAAACGCCTCATCCATCAGGTCGATGGCGGCCGCGCGGCGCTCGCGCTCGCTACCCAAGCCAGTGACCACGACGACGCGCGCGATCCCCTCGCGCTCGGCAAGGCCGACGACGCCGTAGCCTGCTTCATCCGTATGCCCCGTCTTCATCCCGCGGGCGCCTTCCATGGCGCCAATCAGCGGGTTGCGGTTCGCTTGGGTGATGTCAGACCAGGTGAACTCCGGAATGGAGAAAAAGTGCCTGTGCTGAGGATATTCGAACCACAGGTGCCGGGCGAGCTTCGCCAGGTCGCGCATGGACATGCGCTGGTTCGGATGCGGCAGGCCCGTTGGGTTCGCGAAGGAGCTGTCCTCCAAACCCCACGCCCTCGCGCGCGCATTCATCAGCTCGGCGAAGGCCGCCTCGCTACCTGCGATGTTCTCAGCGACGACGATGCAGGCATCATTGCCCGACTGGACGATGATCCCCTTGAGGAGGTTCTCAACAGTGATCTCGGTGTCGACCAGCACGAACATCTTCGAACCGCCGGTGCGCCACGCCTTCTCAGAGACATAGAACGGGGTGTCGAGCGAAAGCTTGCCCTGCTCGATCAGGTCGAAGACCACCGCGACGGTCATCAGCTTGGACATGGAAGCTGGCGGGACCGGGATGTCGGCCTTCTTGCCATAGAGGAACTGCCCCGTGGGCACGTCCATGATCACCGCATTGGTGGCCTTGGTGCGCACGAGATTGTCCGCCTGCGCGAGGGCGACCCCGGGCAGGACGGACAGGATAAGAGCTAGAACAAGCCGGGTTGGGCTCAACGCGTAACCTCTTCGACGATGTGGGCATCGGCGAAGCCTAGGGACCACGCCTCTTCAAGCGCCTTTTGCGCCGCGAAAGGATGGCTGAATGGGCCAAGGCGCACAAGGGTCAGCTCCTGGCCTCCGCGACGGGATTTATGCAGAGCCACCGGGTTCGTCGGCGGAATACGCCCGACGGCGTTGGTGGCATTCACGGTGGAGCCATAAGCGCCGACTTGAACGAAGATCTGGCCAACCGAGGCCTGCGTCGCGCGGACGGGCATCTGGTCGAGGATGCTGACGTCGAGATCCGCGAGGATCATGTCGGTCTCATCAGGAAGGTTGATCTCAGGCCGCGGGTTCAGGCTCGGCGGCGGTGCCACCGAGGCATAGAGGCTCTGCCCCTTCTCACGCTCACCAACGCGGATGATGGCGTCCTCGATGCGTGCAGGGCCGATGTAGCGGACGCGGACGGTCGCGACGCCCTTCTCCTTGGTGCCGAGACGCTTGGCGGCTTCCTTGGAGAGGTCAAGGATGCGGTTGTTGGCGAAAGGCCCGCGGTCATTGACGCGGAGCTTCAGGCGCTTGCCGTTCTGGGGGTTCGTCACCTCCACGATCGACGGCAGCGGCAGCGTCGGGTGCGCTGCGGTTAGGCGGTCCTCGTCGAAGACCTCGCCATTGGCTGTCAGGCGGCCGTGAAAGCCCGGGCCATACCAGCTGGCAAAGCCGATGCGGTCATAGCGCGGCTCAGCCTTCGGCACGTACCAGACACCATTCACCTGATAAGGCTTGCCGACCTTCTCGTGCGGATTGGGATCAGGCTGCCAGGCCTTCTTCCCTGACGTCGAACAGGCCGCGAGCACGCTCGCGGTGAGAATGGCCAGGCCGATGGTCTTCCAGTTGCGCATATGTCTCGCCCCGAAGGTCTACGGGGTCTTCCCTACCCTTCCCCAAGGTTAAGGACCGGTTGAGATCATGGTCAACGAAAGGAGAGGTAAGGTTTCGCCTCTCGCCTACTCAGCGATCCCCGCCGCCTGATAGACAGCGCGCATCATCGCGTCCTGACCCACAGAATTCCACGGCATGGTCTGCTGAAGGAAGACGGCGGTGATGTCGTTTTCAGGGTCCACCCACCATGTCGTGCTGGCAGCGCCGTCCCAGGTGTATTCGCCCTCCACGCCATAGCGGCCCTCAGGCGCGGTGACTGTCGTGGTCCTGACAGAGACGTTGAGGCCGAACGTGTAACCGTCCTTCTCTCCGATGACGCCGTAGTCCTCCATCGTGTCGTGGGGGAGCTGGTCCGAGGTCATCATCGCCACGGTCTCGGGCTTCAGGATCTCGACGCCATCGAGGCTGCCATCATTCTGGAGCATGAGGGCGAAGCGCATGAAATCGTCAACCGTCGAGATGAGGCCGTGGCCGCCATTCGTCTGCACCGGCTTCTGGGGCCAATGGCTGTAGACACCGGAATTGTCGCCGCGCTTGAGGCCGCCTTCCTCCGCAGGCGTATAGACGGAGGCGACGCGAGGCTTGTCCTCAGCAGGGACGAAATACCCGGTGTCTGTCATGCCGAGGGGCTCGATGATCCTCTCAATCAGGAGCTCTTCATAGGGCTTCCCCGCGAGCACTTCGGCGAGGCGGGCCTGAATATCGACGGCGACGCCATAGACGAATTCCGTACCCGGATGGCACTCGAGAGGGATGGTGGCGATGTCCTCGCTCATCTCCTGAAGGCTTTTCCGCGGGTCGAGAGCTTCAGTGGCGCGCGCCAGCTCATCGACCGGGCCACTGCCCCAGCCATAGCCGTGGCAGCTTGTGTGCCGCATGAGGTCGATGATCTGGAGGGGCCGGACAGGGTCTTCCAGGATCATCTCGCCGTCCGGGTCCATGCCCGCGTACACTTTCACATCGCTGTACTCGGGAAGATAGTCCGCCACCGGATCATCAAGCTCGAACAAGCCGTCTTCGTAGAGCTTCAAAAGGACGACGCCGGTGACAGGCTTGGTCATGGAGTAAATGGCCGCGAGCGTATCCCGCTCCCAAGGCTTCTCTTCGCCCCGGTCAGCGTGGCCAGCCGCTCCAAAATAGATCTCTTCGCCACCGCGGAACACAAGGATGCCGCCGCCTGCAAGGGCTTCCTGATCGATCAAGTCCTGAAGAGCAGCATCGACCAGCGCCGAGTCAAAGGCGGGCGTGGCAGCGGGTTCGGAGGCGCTTGGAGCCTGCTGACAGGACGCGAGTGCCAGCGCGGCGGCGGCGAGACTGATACGGAGCATGGGTGCCCTCCCCTGATCATTTTGGGGAACCTTCTCCCGTTTTATCAGGATTGGCCAGTGGGGATGGCAGGCTTCAGGCTTCGCCCTGCCACAGCCTGATTTTCAACCCTCCGTGGGGGATCACCGGACCTGGCGCGAGCTTCAGGCCCGTCGCTTTCGCCAGAGCTTCATCGGCGGTGACGAGGCCGATCCTCCAGCCCGCAAACCGCTCGCGCATGGTCGCGCCGAACGCCTTGTAGAGGCCCTTGAGGTCGGACTTGTCGCCAAGGCGCGATCCATAGGGAGGGTTGGTCAGGACGAGACCCGTAGGTCCCTCGGGGGCCGTCAGCTCACTGATCGTGACCTGAGTGAATGTGCAGAGCTCATCGAGACCAGCGCGCTTAGAATTTGCGCGCGAGGCCTCAACCGCACCGATAGCGCGGTCCGAGCCGTGGAAGCGGACAGCGGTGTCCTTCGGCTTGCCAAGCGCCTTGGTCCGTGCCCGATCGAAGGCCTGCGGGTTGAAGCTCGCGAAGTCTTCAAATGCAAAGGTCCGCGCCCTGCCCGGCGCAAGGCCTGCGGCCATGTCTGCCGCTTCGAGGAGGATGGTGCCCGAGCCGCAGAAGGGATCGACCACAGGCTCCTCGCCGGTATAGCCGCACTGGCGGAGAAACGCCGCCACCAGCGTCTCGCGGATCGGTGCGCCTGCCACGTCGGCCTTGAACCCGCGCTGATGGAGAAGCGCGCCGGAGCTGTCGATACTGACGGTGACGAGATTGCTCTCAATGCGGACGAAGACCTTGAGGCCCTCTTCAGCAGGGTCCGCACCAGAGACCGTCGCGGCGGCCTTGGCCACGCGCTCTTCGGCCGCGCCAGTGTGGTAGATCTTGGACTTGCGGCTCGTCGCTTCGACGGTGAAGGGCTGCTCAGGCTTCAAGAACTCCGTCCACGGAAGCTCCGCCGCCTTGCCGTGAAGGATGTTGAGCTGCTGCGCCCTGAACGTACCAAGCCTGACGAGAACGCGGTTGGCCGTCCTCAGGAGAAGGTTGGCCCGCCAGATGTCCGGCCATGACCCAGAAATCTCCACCCCGCCCGGCGTCTCCTTCGCAGCGGTCCAGCCAAGGCTCTTCGCCTCTTCGAGAAGAACAGGCTCGAGGCCAGGGGCGGTCGAGAGAAAAATTGGGAAACGGGGAAGGCTCATCACCTGCCCCTAGGCCCATCAGGCCGTGACCGCCAGAGAAACCCTCGTCTTACTCTTCGTCGCCCGCAACCCTCTGCGCCAGCGCGGCAGCCATGAACTTGTCGAGATCGCCGTCGAGGACTGCGTCGGGCGACGGGCTCTCCACTTGGGTCCTGAGGTCCTTCACCATCTGGTATGGCTGGAGGACGTAGGAGCGGATCTGGTGGCCCCAGCCGATGTCGGTCTTCGACGCGGCTTCAGCGTTGGCTTCTTCCTCGCGCTTCTGGAGCTCCTGCTCGTAAAGGCGTGCACGGAGCATATCCCATGCGGCGGCACGGTTCTTGTGCTGGGAGCGCTGAGACTGGCACTGCACCACGATGCCGGTGGGTTCGTGGGTGATGCGGACGGCGGAGTCCGTCGTGTTGACGTGCTGGCCGCCTGCGCCCGATGCGCGGAAGGTATCAACGCGGCAGTCGCTCTCGTTGATCTCGATCTCGATCTTGTCGTCGATGACCGGATAGACCCACACGGAAGCGAAGGACGTGTGCCGCTTGGCGGCTGAATCGAAGGGGCTGATACGAACCAGTCTGTGTACGCCGCTTTCGGTCTTGAGCCAGCCATAGGCGTTCATGCCCTTCACCTGGAGGGTCGCGGACTTGATGCCAGCCTCTTCGCCGGACTGCTCCTCCATGATCTCGACCTTGTAGCCGTGCTGCTGAGCCCAGCGGGTGTACATGCGGTAGAGCATGCCGGCCCAGTCGTTGGACTCGGTGCCGCCTGCGCCAGCATGGACCTCGATGAAGGCATCATTGCCGTCAGCCTCACCCGACAGGAGCGCCTCCAGCTCAGCCGTCTGGGCGCGCTTGGCAAGCTCCTTCATGGAAGCCTCGACCTCATCGACGGAGCCTGTGTCATCCTCCGCCTCTGCCATCTCGGCGAGTTCAAGCAGATCCTCGCGCTCCTGACTGATGTCGGTCAGGGCACTGATCGCGTTTTCGAGACGCGTACGCTCCTGCATCAGCTTCTGCGCTTCCTGCGGGTCATCCCACAGGGTCGGATCCTCGGCCTTGTCATTCAGCTCCTTCAGCCGCGCATTCGCCACGTCCCAGTCGAGCGAGCGCCGCAGCAAAGCGAGCGATTGCTCAACCTGATCAGAAGCATGGGAAATTTCTGCGCGCATGGAGTGATCCTGAAGTCTGAACGCGGGGTCTAGGACGCAGCGCACGTGGGGGCAAGGCGAGCCTCATCCACCTGCCAGCGGCAATTGACGACGCCGCATTTGTTTCGGACCCTCTTGGGCGAGGGAGGACAGTCATCATGAGGAACAGGCTAGGAAAAGGCGCGCTCACAGCCCTGCTGGTCTTCGGCTTCTCTGCCGAGGCGGCGCTTGCGCAAAAGAAAACTGAAAAGAAGCAGGAGCTTCAGCGAACAACCAAACCGCTGACACGAAAGAAAACCTTCCCTCCACTGATCCCCAGCCAGAAGATCCAGCCCAAACTCAAGCTTGAGACCAAGATGATCATGCTCCCCTGGCGGAACAGCCCTTGGGAGGTGACCTACGACACATCGGCGGGCTTTCCCCTCTGGGAAGGCGACATCGACCTGACGAATGAGGTCGAAGCGTTCAAGCCGACCTCCTCAGCGATAACCGTCAACCGCGACGGCCGGGACGTCAGCTTCACCCAGGCGCCATTGCTGGTGAAGACTGACCAGGGATCGCTCTGGCCTGCCAACAGAGTTCCTTGGGAACTGGACTCCACCATTGCCGCCAGCTCGGTTGCGGCGACGCGCATCGCGGCGGCCATCGCGATGCTCGAAGCAGACAGCCACCTGACATTTGTTCCTTATGATGAGGATATCCATAGCGCGAGGATCACATTTGCTGCTGATCCGGGCCTGGGCTTCAGCGGAGGGTCGTCACCTGTCGGTCGCCAGGCAGGTATCTTCGGTGATGGCCAGAACCGTATCAGGCTCAACGGCAATGTCGGCGCGGGACTGATTGCCCACGAGATCCTCCATTCGCTCGGCTTCTATCATGAACAAGCAAGAGCGGATCGGGACAGGTTCATCACGATCGATCGCGACAAGATCCAGGACGGCCGTGGTCACAACTTTGACCGGCATGTTACTGATGTCCGTACACTGATGCCTTATGATTGCGCGTCGATCATGCACTATGGTGCGAACGCGTTTCTCAAGCCCGGTGAAACCGGGCCCGTCATCTCGTCTCGCGATGAAACAATCTGCGCCTCGTCGACCTTCGGAACCCGCACTGCGCTCAGCGATCGGGACAAGGAAGGGCTGAAGCGCGCCTATCCGCCAGTCGATTGCGCAACGACTCCCGTCATGTGGTCGGGTGCCTATCGCGGACGGACGCTGTCCATCGATGGGGACTATCGCGATCTCGGCATGTTCGGCTGGGGCGATGACGGGGGCTCCATCTGCGTGCCGAACGGCTGGATCGTCATCCTCTACGAGGATCCTGACTATAGGGGCGGCAGCCTGCGCCTAGGGCCTGGCCGGCACCTTTTCTCTCGCGAAAACAGGATCGCTTCGAACTCCACCCATTCCATCAGGGCTCTCAGCGTCGATGCCAACCCCGTCCCCGATGCCTGCCGCAGCGAAGCGGACGGCATGGTGATGATGTATGAGCACGACAACCTCCGTGGACGGAGAGCCGTCTACACAGCCTCCGACCGAGACATCGGCGACGGCGAGTTCTCCCTTGGTGACAGGGTCAGTTCGCTCTGCGTACCGCCCAACTGGCGGGTGACGTTCTTCAATGACCCCGACATGCGCGGCGACAGCTTTGTCGTCGATGCGGGCAGCGCAGGCGCTGTGATCCGCGACATCAAGAACGCCACAGGGCTAGGCAATCACTTCGACGACGCGCTCCACTCCGTCCGCATTCGCAGACCAGCGACTTCAGGCACCGTCAGGGCCACCCGGCCGGGTTGATGCCTTGTTTGAGGGCGTGGTGTCGATCACCGCGGGCCCCGCACGTCTAGGAGTTGAGGGCGCCCAGCCCGCAACGTTAAAGGAGATCAATCCATGATTGCAGCCTACGCCCTAACCGCCGCGCTTCTCGCCTCTTCCGCTGGCGAGGAGATCCCCTGGCGCGAACCTGCCCAGAGGCTCCTCGGCTGCTGGGAGGGCGAAGGCCTCGGCGGCGAGGTCGCGGAGTGTTGGATGCCGGGGCCAGATGGTCGCGTCACCGGCATGTTTCAGCTCGTGACCAACGGCGAGCAGAACTTCTCCGAGATCCTCATCATCGACGACTTCGGCGAAGGGCCGGAAATGCGGCTCAAGCACTTCCACGGTGACCTCAAGGGCTGGGAAGAGAAGGACGAATTCGTCACCTTCAAGCTCAAAGAAGCCCGCGAAGACACCCTGATCTTCGGCGGACTGACGATCACCTTTGAAGGAGATGACCGCCTACTGATGGACCTTAAGATGAAGACCAGCGCTGGCGTCCAGACGATGAACTTCACCTACGACCGCACGCGATAGCATCGAAAACGGCCGGGCAGTGCGCCCGGCCGTCCTCATATTCGTCAGAGCCAGGGCTTACCTGCGGCCCTTGTCCTTCTTCTTGCCAGCGCCGCGAATATCGCCGCGCTTCTTGCCGTTCGAGCGACCTTTCATGACCACGGTCGCACCGTGAACGTCGCTGCGCTCGGCGCCCGTATAGGCATGGCCACCCGGCGCGGAGACCGGGCTGTCATCCACGGTGTTGACCGACCGGAGAACCCCCACGAGCCGGCCAGATGCCCCGCCTTCGAGGAGCTCCACGATACCGACACCCGGGCAGGAGCCTTGCGCGGAGTGCTTGACGGACACAGGAGCCGGTCCGCGCAGCGCGATCATCAGATACTTCCCGTCCGGCGTGCGCTCCAGAAGGTCCGGGGCCGGATCATTGGCCGGAAGCCCTGCATCGTCGCTCACCGACTTGTCGAAGCAGGCGCCAAAGCCGCTGCCCTGCCCGTTGGCCGAGGTCAGGTCATAGCTCGTCCTTGCACCCGTAACCGTGTCGAAGACTTCGACATTGTTCTGGATACGGTCGACATTGTGGATATACGCGCCATCAACCGTCACCGCGACGCCGTGGGCATCGCGCCTCGTGGAGATGCCGGGAAGCTGGCCGGAGCCGTTCGGCCCCGCTCCGGCGAGCGCGCCGCCCGTCGCCGTGTTGCCTGAGTCACGAAAGATGACCTCAGGCTCAGGTGAGTTGATTGGGTTCGGCTCGAGCGAGAACGCAGTGTCGTCGAGGCGGTA
Source organism: Parvularcula mediterranea (assembly GCF_013085255.1). GTDB lineage: Bacteria > Pseudomonadota > Alphaproteobacteria > Caulobacterales > Parvularculaceae > Parvularcula > Parvularcula mediterranea. The sequence goes on along the minus strand of NZ_JABFCX010000002.1, from coordinate 94,875 downwards.
CATGGTGAAGGTCGACCAGGTTGCCCCTGCCCCCGACGCCGAGACGCCAGCGTTGAGCCACATGCCGTCGCCAGCCTGACCACCGCCGCAGCCTGCACCGTTGATCACCTGATTGTCGTACTCACCGACAATGGCCATCGGCGTTGCATCTGTATCCGCCACGAGCAGGCCGCCGCCGCCCATGGTGACATAAGCTTTCCGGTTCTCCGACGGGATCGGGCAGATGATGACATTGTTCGGACGACCGCCAAACGGCGCGTCAGGGCCGTCAGCGCAGCCATTCTCCTTGCAAAAACCATTGGGCGTGAGGTCTGCGAAGGCAGCTTCATCATAATTGCCGGCGACGCTTCCCATCATCTTCCGTCCGTGGGCGTTCTTTCCGCGGAAGACCGTGGCTTCTGCCGTGACGGCCATCCCCTTGCCAACGCCAAGGCTTGCCGCCTTGTTGAAGGTCAGGCCCTTGATCTTGCCGGAGCCGTTACGGCGCACATCGATGCGCTCGAGCACCTTGCCGTTGAGATTGGCGATAATCACGGCCGAGCCGGTGGAGTCCCAGAAGGACATGTGGACGGACCGCACATCGGTGCCGCCGCCGACATTGGTGCCGGTCACGCGGAACAGGCCGACAGCCTCCTTGGTCTCGGTGTCGATAATCCCGACATACCCGCCGCCCGGCGCGAAGATGTTCGCGGTGACGTAGCGGTTCTGCGGGTCAGGCAGCATCCCGTGGAGCCTGCCGAAGCCGTTGAGGTCGGAAAGCCGGTTGCCGGTCGGCTTGCCGGAACCATCGAACTCGCGAAGGTCCTGCGGGAAGACGTCCAGCAGGTCGCAAGGGCCGACGTTCGACCGCGCCTTGCCGCCATTGTTCGGGCCGCAGCCTACAGGCGTGGCATCAGCGCCGCCGGCGAGCTGCGCCTCGATATCATTCGAATCCCAGATCCAGAGATAGCTCCCCGAAAGCCCATTCCCCGAGACCCCTGAGACGGAGTTGGACTGGTCCGAAGCCCAGACCTCGTAGCCATTGTTCCCTTGAGCCAGTGCCGCGCCAAGCGACACGACAGCCATCGCCCCGGCAGCAACGCCGAGGCGGAAGATCGTCTTTTTCATGGTGTCCCCTCTTTTCAGACCAGGGAACAAAGCGTCACCGCAACAGTTTGGCCAGCGGCCTCAACACATTGCGCCGCACAATGACGTCGCGAGCGGAGACATTCCCGAAGAGCTCGCTGACCAACGCGATCGGGCAAGGCCTGAGCCTCGCCCGATCCTCTTTTGCGCGCGTGAAGGTCTTAGTTCGACAGCGCGATCACTTCGTCCGTCAGGAAAGCCTGCCCATCCGTCGAAGGCAGTGAGAGCGGTATGGCCGCAGCATCGTTCGCGTCGATCGAAAGCTCGATCGGCGCATAGTCTTCGATGCGGAAGGGGACGCCGCCTCGAGGGTTGCGATTGAACCTCTTCTCGGCGAGCGAGACTTCCTCCACCTCAGGCAGGACGATGTGGCTCCTAATGATCCGTTTAAGGAGCTCTGCATTCTCGGGGCGGAGCAGGTCATCGGCATCTGTTCCGGTGAATCGGCTCAGTGCCGCGTCCGTCGGAATGTAGAAGGTATAATCCTGACCGTCCGGAAGGAGATCACGGAATTCTGGCCTGCCCAGCGCGGTTTGAACGACGTTGAAGGACAGCGATGCAACAAGCTGCTTGCGGTTCTCGTAAGAAGCGCCGTCGGTTTCGTCGACCTGAACCTTGGTCTCTTCTTTCGGAGGTTCCACAGCGGCTGCCTCGCAGGCTGCAATGAGGCTATTACGGAGTTTGCGGTCTTCGATGGTCCGGCATTCCGCCAGCCGCGTCTCAACCGCTTCTTCGTTGCCGAGCTTGAAGTTTGCGAGGATGAGCGAGGGTAGCAAAGTCTCCGGCTGCGGGTTCACCCCCTCCTGGAGCTGAGCAGCTTCAAGGGCGTTCTCCCAGTCACTGCGAAACTTGTAGTATTCGAAGGCCTCCACCAGCTGAATCAGCGACGCCTTTGTCTGTCGGCCCGAAATCAGAATGTGGCGCGCAGCGTTCTCGGTATCGCATGCCCGATCGGCACGGAAATACTGATAGCGAAGCGGTGCGAAGCCGTCATTGTCGCCCCTCACGTAGCGGGCCGCGAGCCTCTGGGCAGCGTTGCACTGGTTTCTGTCCACCAGAGCTTCAACCTCCTCGGCCTCCGCAACCCGGACGACCTCGCCATCCGGTGAGATCGAAGCCGCGAAGGAAATCGGCCTATCCCTGTCATCAAGGATGGGCGTCATGGGAGGTGTGTCGGGGACATCGCGCAGCTTTTCATCGTAGTACTGTTCGACGAGCTCCCGGCGTTCGGTGACCCGTTTGAGGGACGTTTCGAGGAAATTGATGTCCTTCTTGCTTGGCAGAACGCCCGTATGAAAGGCCTCGCATTCCGGAGAGCGTTCCTCGAGCTCGCCCTTCACTGCGGCAAGGGCGTCACCCAGCAACAGCGAGCCGATATTCTTCCGCTCACCACATTCCGCGGTGTAGAGTTCGAAGTCCCTCTCATAGGCCTTGTTCGCGTCTTTGAGCCCCTGCTCCGTCGATTCAATCATCAGATCGATGTAATTCATCGCACCCTGTGGTGAATTGTAGAGATCGGAGTTCAGCATGAGCTCAAGCGCAAGCTGGTCAGCCTCAATCTCCTGGGCGCGGCGGCGGCGCTCATAGACGAGATTGGTCACGGCTGCGACGCCGATCACCGCAAGCTGCAGCTTGTCAATCCGACCATTTTCCGTAATCGGAATATAGGCCTGCTGATCTCCCGGGTTGCGGCCCTGGGTGATCATGGTCGCCGCCAGACCCGTCGAGATCCTGTTTTTGAGTTCGTCGCTTCGGTAGTGATCCATGAGGACGTGCGACATCTCGTGAGCAATCACGAAGTTCACTTCGTCATAGTAGCGCGGAATCTTCGTGACCCCGCTCTGGAAGATGATCATCCCCGTATTGAGAGCCTGCGCGTCGAGGCTCTTGTCACCGGACGAGAATTTAATGGGTCCTTGCGGAACGTCGCCCTGAAGCTCCGGGAGAAGGTCTGCATACCTGCTCAGCACCGCCGCCTCGAGCTTCGGGTCGTTGAGAGGCGTCCAGCCTTTGCTGAACATCGTCAGCGCATACTGATAACCATCGGGTCCAACGCCGACGGAGCGTGCCGTCTGCTCGTCTCTCGACTGTCGCTTCTTAAAGACTTCATAATCGGGCTCATCCGATTGGAGCGCCACGAGACGACGCTCTTCCGGAAGCTCCCCAACGCTGGCGCATGACGCTAGTAGAGCGGCGGTGGCGGTTGCAAGTGCAAGTTTCTTCAGCATACGTTCGTCCTCTTCCCTAAACCTAACAGGCACCCATGCCGCGCGTGGTGCCGCTCGTTCCGTTGTTCCTCGATCGAGCCACTGAGAGCGCGTCAATGCAGCCACCCGGAGGAACCTCGATGCCCATCTTCTCATCGAGCGCTTCCTCGTCCGTGGAGATGACCTCATCACGCTCGACGATCACAACCCCGGCTTTCGCTGTCATGATCCCGATCAGCCCATTCTCTGGAAAAAACGAAACGAGGAACATCTCGTCTGTCTCCCCGAGGCTTCTGACCTTGACGCCGTCAAGGTCCTTTACGCGACTTCCCGGCCTTTTCTCCGTAGGCTTGTGATAGAGAAGGATCGTCTTCTCCTTGAAGCTCTTCACACCGATGGGTTCACCATCACTGCTAGCTTCTCCGCCTGCTGACGAAAGAAACGCTACCGCGATTACAGAGGCGATGAGTTTCAAGATTCGCATCACGATTTATCCTCCAATTGGTAAGACCAGGGCCATATCATCGCGAGGCCCGCAACGAAGACGCCTCCCCAGTTGTAGGGCGTCCATCGCATGACGACAAAGGTGAGCCCGACGGTCGCCGCCAGAATGAAGATGAGGCTCAATGTCATCCGTACACGCAGGAATATGCTGGCAGCCAAACCTCTGGACTGATCCGCGGGACGGGTCGCAACGAACATTTGCCACGCAATGAGCGCGAGAACGCCTGCTTCGAAGAGCGTGTCGAGGGAGACTGCCCAGTCATCAACAAGGGGGAGCTGCAGGTCGGGCGCGGGCCTCACGAACCTGTCCTGCCAAACAAGCAGATTGTCCAGCGCCATGGCGTGCAGATAGACCCCTGGGAGCGTTCCGTGCACGGGAGAGCGAATGTCGTCGGGAATGCCCGATATGCTCGCCCCCACGAGGACGTAACGATCCGTGAAATACTGCCGCTGGAGAAACGACCGTATACGGCTGTTATCACTAAGGACGTTTCCTGGCGAAAGGCGCGCGTGGTAGGCGCATGGCTGCTGAGCCTGAACCGTCTCTCTTGCCCCGCGATCGAGAACGATACTCTTGGCGACGAGTTCAGCGCTCCGGCCGAGTCGGCCCGCGAGCGTTTCGGTATCGTAGTCTGCACAGTCAGGGTTCGAGACCGGCGGCGCCGAGCCCCACATGATGGTCATCTCCGGGTGGGCAGCTATCGCGCGCTCCATGGCAAGCGAGACGGTTTCTGTCGCTGCCGCCTGAAAGAGCGCTTGAGCTGCCACAGGCTCATCCGTCACGCCCTCGCCGGGCACGCCGAGAAACGTCATGTTCTCGGCGCTCCCCGTCCAGTCTGCCGAGGCTGTGCGGACGGGGTTGGGACAGGCGGCGAGCGACCGCGGCAAGCCGCGCTGACGGCTTTCGATCAGGCTTGCGAAGAACAGCGGAACGCCCTGCTGCTCAAGGTTGGCGATCACCTCGCACAGGTGGTCGACGGGATCATCAATCGTTGGCGCGCGATCGAGGAAGATGTCGAAGAAGACGGCCCGTGGCCGCTGGCCCTCCTGCCCGCCAATCACCTCGATGAGGGTCGCGTAGTCATCGAACTTCGCCGGCCAACCGCCGGGCGGGCTGTCCGGTGACAGCGGCAGGTCCTGGTCGGTAATTTCCACGACAAGGACCTGGTCCTGCGCATCATCGGGATAGAGCGGCGCAAAAAGTCTCTGCACCACGGCGAGTGATACCTGGCTGGAAGCTGTATCGAGACCGAACGCATCGATCAGCGAAACGAGAAGCAGCGCGAGAGGGCCGACCGCAAGCCGCGCGAACGTCGAAGCTCCGCCCGGAGCCGTATGCGTTTCGCTCCCCATCAGCCCTTCTGCCCTCCCAAAGCCCTCAGACTTCGGTAAGGGTTGCAAAGCCTTTAGATTAAGGCAAGACCTTAAGTCCTGCCTCGATCATTATCCTAGTGCCCTGTGTCGGTCCGACCAATGCGGATGCCGTAGTCGGTGGCGATGCCGTATTGGGGGTCGTCCTCGGCGGGTTCGATGAGCTGGCCTGCGGTGGTCAGGAGGCGCTGGCAGTCAGGGGAGAGGTGCCTGAGCTTCAGGTCCTTGCCCTCGGCATTGTACTTGAACGCGAGGGCGTCGATCGCTGCGAGGCCTGAGTGGTCAGCCACCCTTGCGCGGGCGAAGTCGATGGTGACGTTCTTGGGGTCGCCCTTAGGGTCAAAGAGGTCCGAGAAGCTGGTCGTCGAGCCGAAGAAGAGCGGGCCTTCGACCTCATAGGTCTTGCCGTTCTCGTCCTCGGTAACGTTGGCCACGGACATCTTGGTCGCCTGTTTCCATGCAAAGACCAGCGCTGAGACGATGACGCCGACGAGAACTGCGACGGCAAGGTCTTCCAGCACCGTCACGACCGTGACGATCAGGATCACCAGCGCGTCCGACTTAGGCACCCGGGCGAGGATCTGCAGCGATTTCCACGCGAAGGTGCCGAGCACCACCATGAACATCACGCCGACCAGCGCCGCCAGCGGGATTGCCTCGATCGGGCCTGACGCGAAGACGATGAAGACGAGGAGGAACAACGCCGCCATCGTGCCGGAGAGGCGTGTGCGGCCGCCGGACTTCACGTTGATCATCGACTGGCCGATCATGGCGCAGCCGCCCATTCCGCCGAAGAAGCCGGTAACGAGGTTCGCCGCCCCTTGCGCCGCGCATTCCTGCGAAGCGCCGCCCTTCTCGCCCTTGATCTCGCCGACGAGGTTCAGGGTCAGGAGGCTCTCGATCAGGCCAATGGCCGCGAGAATGACCGCATAGGGAAGGATGATGCCGAGGGTCTCAAGGCCGAACGGCACCTGAGGGATGTGGAACATCGGCAGGCCGCCCTCGATCGAGGCGAGGTCGCCCACCCGCGGCACGTCAATGCCGAAGCCGATCACGATGGCGGCGACGATACCGATGCCCGCGAGCGGCGCCGGAATGATCTTTGTGACCTTAGGCATGCCCCAGATGATCAGCATGGTGAGCGCCACGAGGCCGAGGGTCCAGACGAGCTGCGTCCCCTGCATCCACGCATGGCCGCCATCTTCGGTCGGCACACGGAACTGTTCGAGCTGGGCAAGACCGATGACGATGGCGAGGCCGTTCACGAAGCCCAGCATCACCGGATAAGGCACCATACGGATGAACTTGCCCCACCGCAGCGCGCCTGCCGTCAGCTGAATCAGCCCCATCAGGACGACCGTCGCGAAGAGATACTCGACGCCATGGGTATGGACGAGCTCGACCATGACCACGGCCAGCGCGCCCGTCGCGCCGGAGATCATGCCCGGACGGCCACCAATCAGCGCCGTGATGAGGCCCACGATGAATGCTGCATAAAGGCCGACGAGCGGGTGCACCCCCGCCACAAACGCAAACGCCACAGCCTCGGGCACCAGCGCCAGCGCCACGGTCAAACCAGCCAGCGTCTCCGTCTTCAGGACCGTAGGCGTCAGCGCGCCAATGTCATCAGCCGTGGTCTTCGCAAAGCTGCGAACAGCCGAAAAACCCTCGGAAAAGAGGGTGGCAGTGGTGTTGGAAGTCATGACGGGCCCCGGGCGTACAAACGTGCAAGAGCGCCGCGCCTATAGGATTTTGTGCACCGCAGCAAGAGGAGCGGCCTCGCCCTTCCAAGGTGTCATGGGGCCTAGCGGTTCAATACCTGACAGGGAGTCTGACCCTGATCACGAAGATACTCGAACCCCGCGCGGCTTTCGTCGTTCAGGGTCATGTCCTCGAAAAACCCGTCCCACCCGCGATGGTTCAGCCAGGCGCACATGTCGCTCCATTCCTGTCGCGCCACCCAGCCCTGCCCGGTATCGTGGACGCACACGCCAAAACCTTGGGGTCCGACTTTAACGCCGTCCTCGAGGCAACGCTCCGCTTCGTCGTTGGGGTCGAGAGAAGCTCTGACTAGGAACACACTCGCGATTGGAGTGCCGGGCTCAGTTGCGCGGCGGCTTCGACCTGCGAGATACCGCCACCACTCGGGTATGCTCTGACCGCACATGGCGTAGAGGCTCGCGACAATCGCGCCGTCTCTGGGATCGTGGCTGATTTCCCATGGTCGGTAGGCGTTTCGGGAGAGAGTGATGGCCTCCATCTCCCGGTCGAGGGTCTCAAGCGTGCTGTCGGACAGGAGACTTCGAACCCTTACGGGCTCTTCATCGCTATCTTCGGGCTGGACCCATCCCAAATCGAGCTGAAACTCTCCTTTACGATCGACATACCCGCTGACGCCGGGCAGCTGCTCCTCGCGTTGGATGACCTTCGCGACGGCAGTCATGTGAGGTTCGATCGCACTGAAGTTCTTCTCGAAACGCGCGATGCATTGCTGAGGTGTCTTGCCATCGCCGAGGAGACGAACATCGAGCGATGTGTTGTGGAAGCCGGGCGTCGTAAGAAAGATTGCCCCGATGGCCGCCCCAAGCAGCATCAGCAGCACTGCTGCTACTGTCGTCAACGCCTTCATCATCGTCCCCCTTTCCCGGCTAGTATCGAGCTTATCCGAAGCCCGCTGACCTAGCACGCTCAAACGGCTCATAACCTGAGATCATCCGATGCTTCCCCGTCGCGCGCACGCTTCAAAAGGCGAGCGATGAGGAAGGGCTTTGCCCTCCTTGCGGCCATGGGATCAGAACGGAATGACCCCGCACGGCGTTCGCCCCTCGTCGCGCGCTTGCTCCCACTCTCGCCGGGTTTCAGGGTCGAGGTAGGTTTCTCGCAAGTGCCGTTCCCAGCCACCCAGGTTCATCCGGCTGCACCAATCAGCCCACTCTTGACGTACGATCCATCCTCCGCCGAGGTCAGAGACGCAGGTCCCGAAGAATTCTTCGTTGAGAGTGGGCGGGGCCTCACCACAGCGCTCACGAGGGTCATCGCTGCCAAGGTTGCCACGCTCGAAGAGAGTAGTCGCAGTTGGCTGCACGGAACCGAGAGGACGAGCGGCTCGCCCGCCATAGAGCAGAGACAACACGAAGTCCCACCACTGCAGAGATGTCAGACCGCACGTGGCCATCGTAACGCCAGTTAACTCACCCCCATCGGATCGTCGGTTGAAGCTGAATGGCCGGATCGCCACGCCAGATCTCTCGAGCGCTAGCAAGGGGCGGAGAAATTTCGCTTTCAGCTGAGTATTCGAGCTATCTTCGGGTGCGTTCTGATCGACGAAAACATCTTCTTCGGTCTCCCCTCCTCCGAAGATCCCCGCTGAAACGAGGGAAGGATTGTCCTCAAAGATCTCCGCGACTTCGTTCATTTCCGGCCGGATCGCCTCGAAGTTCTTCCGAACACGGTCGACGCACTGGAGCGGGGTTTCTCCAAAGCCCAACAGTCGGACATCGAGTGTCGTCTGATGAGCGCCTCGCGTCAGGAAAAGCAGGCTGCCCACGAAGGCAAGGCAGGCCAGAAATACGATCAAAAACAGTATCGCCAAAGCCTTCATCACTGACCCCTTACCCCTGAAAAATCGACCTTATCCAAGATCCCCTCACCCACCACCCGCAATCGGCTAAAAAGCTGCCGACCAGGGCAACGGTTCCCTTGCTCCTTCCCTTCACACTCCTCCGGAAAGCGTGAGGAGAGCGGGCCATGCTGTTCGGGCCTTTTGTCTATGACGAGAAGATCGTGCTCGCGGGGCCTCTGGTTCGCAAGGACGTGGATATCCTGAAGGCTGAGGGCTTTGACCTGATCGTCAGCAACCGCCCCGATGGCGAGGCGGAGAAGCAGCCGACGGCAGAACGTATGCGCGGCGTGATCGAAGCAGCCGGGATGCGCTTCGTCCATATCCCCTTCAAAGGATCGAAGATGAGCGTGGCCGATGTCGAGACCTATGCGACAGCCGTTGCTCCGGCGCGGAAGGTGCTCGCCATGTGTGCCACCGGAACGCGCTGCGCGATGATCAGCACAGCAGCGGACGTTCGTGCGGGGATGCCGCTGGAGGAAGCGATCGCAAAAGCCAAGGGCGCGGGGTTCGACCTCTCCGCCATGGATGGCTTCATCGGCAGCTTCGCGAAGAAGGCCGCTTAGGCGCCCTACCCCTCCAACGAAAAAGGCCGCCCTCTCGGAGCCGCCTTTTCTTTGTCCCGTGTTCCAGAGCCGATCAGTAGATCACGCCGAGGTCGGAGTCGATTTCTTCGTCCGTGTCCGGCGACTGCTGGTTGCCGTCGCCGCGGAAGCGGTTCGAGCGACCATAGATGTCGTCTTCGGCCTTGAACGCCTCAAGGATGGTGTTCGGATCACCTGCCGTGGCCGGGCGGCCAGTGCGCGCGTTGACCCTGACGAGGCGGATGCCTGACGGTGCACGGAACGGCACCACGTCTTCGGTGACGAGAGCGTCTTTCATGAACCGGCCGAAAATAGGTGCGGCCACGTTACCGCCGCCTTCGCCATTGCCCAGCGTCGCAGGAAGGTCATAGCCGACGAACACCCCGACAGCGAGGTCAGGCGAGAAGCCGACGAACCATGCGTCGCGATAGTCGTTGGTCGTGCCCGTCTTGCCAGCGATCGGCGGCAGCGGCTCATCGAGATAGAGCTCGCGGATCTTCGTACCCGTCCCGCGCTCGATGACGCCCTCCATGATCGAAACCATCTGGAACGCCGTTCGGGGGTCGATCACCTGGGAACGGTCATCGGGCAGGTCAGGCTCAGGCTGCTCGTCCCAGCCCTCGACGTTGCAGCCGAAGCAGGCGCGGTCGTCGATGGCGTAGATCGTCTCGCCCTGACGGTCCTGGATCCGGTCAATGATCGTCGGCTTGATCTGCTTACCGCCGTTCACGAACTGGGCGTAGGCAGCGGTCAGGCGGACCAGCGTGGTCTCACCCGCACCAAGCGAAATGGAGAGGTTACGAGGCAGCTTGTCCGAGACGCCCATGCGCTCGGCATACTCGATGATCCGGCCGATCCCGAGGTCCTGCGCAAGGCGGGCGGTCATCGTGTTCCGCGATTTCTCGATACCGAGGCGGAGCGTGGAGTCGCCGTAGAAGCGATCCTGCACATAGTTGCCCGGCTTGTACCAAGTGCCATCGAGGCCCGGCGCCACGAACGGTGCGTCGAGGACGATCGAGCTCGGCGTGTAGCCGCTGTCGAGGGCGGCGGCGTAGATGAAGGGCTTGAAGGTCGAGCCCGGCTGGCGCCACGCCTGGGTCGCGCGGTTGAACTCGGACATGCCGAAGCTGAACCCGCCGACCATCGCGAGGATACGGCCTGTGTGCGGATCCATGGCCAGCATGCCGCCATTGGCTGCCGGGATCTGACGCAGCGCATAGGACGTGTCGCCCTCGATGGGCTCGGCGAGGATCACATCACCGATCGCAAGGACGTCCGTGACGCTTTCAACGTCCGGGCCGAGTTCGTTCATCTGGATGAACTGCTTCGCCCAGCTGAGGTTCGGGAGAGTGATCGAGCCGCGGGTGCCATCGAGGAAGCCGATCTCCGCCACGGCGGCGGTCGTCTCCAGCACCACGGCGAGCCGCCAAGGCGTCAGGTCGCGCGCAACGGAGCGGTCAGCAAGCAGCGCCTTCTGGGCCTGCTCAAGGCTGAGGGTCCAGAGGAACTGCGACTCCTCACCTTCGCGCTCGACCTCGGTCCGCGCCGTCAGGTCATCGGGCAGCGCAAGGGTCGTGAGCGGACCGCGCCAGCCGTGGCGCATGTCGTACTCGGTCAGGCCTTCGCGGAACGCTCGCTGGGCCTTCTCCTGCATCACCGGGTCGATAGTTGTGCGAACCGAAAGGCCACCATCATAAAGCGCGTCCGAACCGTAACGGCCGGAGATGTCCCGGCGGACTTCCTCAGCGAAATACTCAAGAGCGGCCGACCTAGCGCCGAGAGGCGGCAGCAGTTCAGCGCCGAGAGGCTGGGCCCGGAAGTACTCGAGGTCCTCGTCCGTGAGGTACCCGTTCTCCCACATCTGGCCCAGGATCCAGTTCCTGCGTTCGACCGCTCGGCTCTCATTGTAAACCGGATGGTAGTTCGCAGGCGCCTTGGCAAGGGTCGCCAGATAGGCCGCTTCATGGGGTTCGATCTCGCTGAGCGGCTTGTCGAAATAGGCAAGCGCTGCGGCGGCCACGCCGTAGCTGCGGTTCCCGAGATAGATCTCGTTCAGGTAGAGCTCGAGGATGTGGTCTTTCGTGAAGGCCTTCTCCATCCGCCGGGCAATGATGGCTTCCTTCACCTTCCGTTCGATCCGCTGGTCCGAGGTCAGGAGGAAGTTCTTCGCCACCTGCTGCGTGATGGTCGAGGCGCCCTGCAGCGGCGCGCCTTCGCGCATGGCCTTGAAGCTGTTCCAGGCCGCGCGGGGGATGCCCATCCAGTAGATGCCGGAGTGCTCGTAGAAGGTCTTGTCTTCGGCGGAGATGAAGGCCTGCTTCACCGTGTCGGGGATCGATTCCGCGGGCACGAAGAGACGGCGCTCCCGCGCAAACTCGGCCACCAGCGTGCCATCGCCAGCGTGGATGCGGGTCGTGACCTTGGGCTGGTAGCTCTCAAGCGTCGTGTAATCGGGCAGCTCGGGCTCGAGGCTGCGCATGTAGATGAACGCGCCGACCACGGCGATGACCATGCCGACAAAGCCGACAATGCCGAGGCCCATGACGATCCGGCCGAAGAGCACCAGGCCGCCAAGGGCACCGCCGCGCTTTTTCTTGCGGGGCTCGTCGTCCCAGTGATCACCCCTCAAGGGATGGTTCTCATCGCCGAAGCGAAAGCTGTCGCTGTTGTTGTTCTTAGCGTTCATCAGTCCCAACGAATCGCACGTCCGCCCACACTTCCCATGCCGTTACCACAGCACGATCAAGGGCGCGACCTCTCACAAACCGTAGAGAGCTGAACTTTCCCGACAGTAAGGCTTGGCAAGGAAAATGGGTTCACTACTGTCCGCGCGAAACCTGATGGGGAATTTCAACCATGCTTCCGAAGCCCAGTGCCGACCTCAAAGAGAACACGCTCGAGTACGAGGTCCAGCCGAAGGTGAAGCCCACCGGCTTCCGTGAGTACGATGCGCGCTGGGTCTTCGGCGAGGAGATCAACGTCCTCGGCATTCAGGCACTGGGCCTTGGCCTTGGCACACTGATCCATGAGCTGGGCAAGCGGCCCGAAATCGTCGTCGGCCACGACTTCCGGGGCTATTCGGCAGGCATCAAGCAGGCCCTGACGGTCGGGCTTATGTCAGCGGGCATCAAGGTCCATGACATCGGCCTCGCCCTCTCCCCGGTCGCCTATTTCGCTCAGTTCGAGCTCGACGTGCCCTGCGTGGCGATGGTCACCGCCAGCCACAACGAAAACGGCTGGACCGGCGTGAAGATGGGCGTCGAAGCCCCCCTCACCTTCGGCCCTGACGAGATGGGACGCCTGAAGGAGATCGTGCTGAACGGTGAAGGCAAGAACCGTGACGGCGGCGGCTATCAGTTCCACACCGACCTGCGCGAGCGCTACATCAGGGACCTGACCGACGGGGTCGAGATCAAGCGTCCGATGAAGGTCATCGCGGCCTGCGGCAACGGCACGGCGGGTGCCTATGCTCCAGAAGCGCTCAAGCGCCTCGGCGTCGAGGTCATCCCGATGGATGCCGAGCTCGACCACACCTTCCCGAAATACAATCCGAACCCTGAAGACATGGAGATGCTCCATGCCATGCAGGCAGCCGTGAAAGAGCACGGCGCGGACTTCGCTCTCGGCTTTGATGGCGATGGCGACCGCTGCGGCGTCGTCGACAATACCGGCGACGAGATTTTCGCGGACAAGATCGGCGTGATGCTGGCCCGCGACCTCTCGGCCCAGATCCCGAACGCGAAATTCGTGGTCGACGTGAAATCCACCGGCCTCTTCAAGACCGACCCGGTTCTGAATGAGCAAGGGGCGGAAACCGTCTACTGGAAGACCGGCCACTCCTACATCAAGCGCAAGACGACTGAGCTCGATGCCGTGGCGGGCTTTGAGAAGTCGGGCCACTTCTTCTTCCGTGAGCCCTACGGTCGCGGCTACGATGACGGCCTCGTCGCCGCCATCGCCATCCTCAAGATGATGGAGCGCAACCCGGAGAAGCAACTCTCCGACCTCAAGGAAGCGCTGCCCAAGACCTACCAATCGCCGACCATGTCGCCGAAATGCTCGGACGAAGAGAAGTACAACGTCATCGATCGGATCGTCAGCAAGCTGAAAGACAAGACCGAGATGATCGGACAGAAAGTCGTCGACGTGAACACAGTCAACGGCGTCCGCATCACGGTCGAGGACGGCACCTGGGGCCTCATCCGCGCCTCCTCGAACAAGCCAGAGCTGGTGGTCGTGGTGGAGAGCCCTGCGACGGAAGAAGCACGGAACAAGATGTTCGGTGAGCTGAAGGAAGTCCTGGCAACCGAGCCCGAGGTTGGCGCGTTTAATCAGGAACTTTAAAGCTTCTAGGCCGATTGGCATTCTACAGCCAATCGGCTACGATCTTCGTACGCAGAAGCCGTCCTCGAAGTCGGCAATCCTTCCGTGAAAATCAGAGTGATCCGAGACGACCTTCCGCGAGGTTTGTCCCTTCATGACGTCGGCGGCCTCTACGGCTGGGGCGCCAAAGACCATGCCGAGACCTACCCTGGCCGATGTGCAATCGGAACTGAATTGACAGTCTATGCCTTGTGGTCCTTGAACGGACATCTGCGGTTTTGGGTGCGGGAAGCGTTGCGTCTGGCGGTGCGCCCTCTGCCGGGCTTTTTTGCAGAGATCATCGACCCGCGGCCGTCGAGCCTCTGGACTATCCGACATGATGTCAGTCACGGCTTCGACACAAGGACGCTGGCGCGGCATTGCGCTCGGTTTTCAATGGCGATCCGGGAGTGGGACGAGCTCTGGGACAACCCTTGGAGACCCATGAGTTTTGTCGAAGCCTATGCAGAAGGCGAGAAAAGCGCTGTGGCGTTTTTCGAGGAGAAAGCTACCTTTATGGATCACGAGTTCGACGATGATCCGTGGCTGTCTGCGTGACCATCGCTTCATGAACTGCAACCTCCGGGTGATAGTTCATCGGTAAACGGAGCTTGCTAAGCCTAAGGCTTGGCGGGGCTTGCCGGTAAAACCCCACAAGCTAGACGTGCATGGCCTTCTCCTAAAGATTGATTGTTCTCGATCAGCGGCTTAGGCTTACAGGCTTGCAACTTACCGTGTGCGGAACAGAGGCGTAACGACAGCCGCGAACCTGACACCCGGGTTCGTCTAGGGCGTCGCCCCACCCTTTGGGGCGGCACATGGAGGTCACTATGACACTCACGACCCTGATGATCGCAGCCGTTTCCGGCTCTCTGTCTATGCAGAGTGCTGACAGATTGGCTACGATCGACGCCATACTCGCCACGGTGCAAGAGCCGGACGAGTGTACCTGCAACATCGCTCTTCTCAACGAGACCGAGGATCCAGCGAACTGCAACTACGCCTACACATGCACCAATGAGGCTGCAGGAGAGATGGTTTCTTCCTGCGACTTCGAGATCGCTCAAGCGGACATCACCAAGGCGATTTGCAAGTAAGCCCACAACAGACTACCCCGCGGACGCGCGGGGTTTTTCCGGTTGGTCTGTGAGCTGAGGGGCAGCTCCCGTCTTCCTGGTCTTGATCCAGGATCCATCGAGAGAATTCGCGCGCCGAAGGCGCTCGTATCTGCCGGTCGCTGGTGCGACCGATGGGTCCTGAATCGAGTCCAAGATGACGCTAGCTTCTCAGGATGCGCCAGAGGATCAGTGCGCCTGCGCCGCTGGCTAGGGTCAGTAGCCCGCCCACTTTCAATGTCTTGAACTTCGCACTGGCCATCACCGCCTGCAGCGACACCCCGCTCTCCTGCACCACGGGCACAAGCACCCCGAGCGTCATGACGAGCGCTGTCACCGCGAGGAGGGCGAGGCCGAGGCAGAGGACTGTCAGAACGCTGCGCATCGTGCGCCCCCTGCTCCAGCCCGGCCTGCTACCGCCGCCGCACCATGTCGTCGTCCGACATACGGGCACCAGCACGTGCGTCCATGTCGCGATAGCTCTCACCAAGCTTCACCGCGGTGCCGTAGCAAAGGATCTCCGCCGCACCCTGGGTGATCATCGACGTGGTGATCTGCATGCCGATGATGCCGTCGGCGCCCATGGACTCAGCGTTCTTGATCATCCGGTCCATGGCCTGCTCACGGGCTTCGGCCATGAGTTTCGTGTACTCATTGACCTCACCGCCGATCAGGTTCCTGAAGCCTGCCACGATGTCGTTGCCGACGTGGCGTGCACGGATGACATTGCCTCTCGCAACGCCCAGCACCTGCGTGACCTCGCGGCCAATATTGAACTCCGCCGTCGCAATCAGCATGCCCCTTACTCCTTCACATTGCGGCTGTAGTGCTCGCCTTCCTTGTCATTCAGGCGCTGCACGACCGTGGCGCCCAGAATGATCCCGATGAAGGCGAAGATGCCGAGCCCGATGGCTCCGTAGGGCCAGAGCGCGATCATCCCCGTGACCAGAACTCCGACATAGAGGGCGGCAGCGACCAGCACTGCCCCCAGCATGATGTTCCCAAGAGACATGGCTGCCTCCCCTCTTCCGTGTGCGTTAGATAACTTCCGGCCGCTGGCTGCGCCGGATCATGAGAATGACGAGAGCAATCAGAAGGAATGGGCCAAGCACAATGCCGGTGACGATAAAGAGGCTGCCCGCAACGCCAATGAAAGCGAGAGCAATCGCAAGAAGAGCTGCGCCTAAACCGATCAGGATCCCAACAACACCGCCGATCAGTCCGACGATAAGCCCGAGAATACCGAGAATGACGCCGCCAACGACTTCCCAAGGCTGGAGGTCATCGATTGTTTCGCCGTTGATCATGATGTTGGCGTCGGCACCGAAGTGGTAGACTGCGAAGGTCCCGCCGACCACGGCAAGGATCATCAGGAAAAGCAGCGCCTTCCAGAGGCCGCCTCCGCCCCTGCGTTCGGTTTCCATTGCGCCTACGGTGTCCAGTTCTTCCATCTTGTTCGCCCTCCTCCTTGGCTAACAATGCTGTAAGCATCACGTTATTCGATAAAAGAACGAAGGGTTGTGTTTACAAGGGCGTCCGCTGCTTCCGGGCGATGTTTTTTCGCTGGACGGCCACCTTCTGCTGAAAGTTGCAGATAAGGCTAGCCACAACCTCCGATCACGGATACGTGAGTTGTGCGATCGCATTCAGCACAACCTTTGGAAGGATGCCCCTCAAATGACTGCTTCTCTCGCCTCACGCGCCCTTGCGGCGCTGGGTGCCATGCTGGCCCTTTGCCTGGCTTCAGGCGCCTTCGCCGCGATCGCTACCACCGGTCCGACCGTCTTCTTCAGCGACGCCACCTTCGTTTCGACCAACGGTTTCCCGCGCACGGTCAACGGGACTTCTGATGCACCGGGCATCTCTATGGAAGTCGCCCTGAACGGCAGCTTCTTCGAAAGCCTCGTGACTTCCGACGCTGCTGGGACCGTCTCGTTCGCGAGCTTTGAGCTTCTCAATCCCGCCGGCTTGACGCTCCTCGCCTCCTCGACGGTGACAGCAGTCGATGGCGAGACCGTACTCTTCAACGACCTCACAGGGCTTGAAACGGCGCGCTTCCCTTTTGGCGTCGTCCTCGCGCTCACAGACCTCCAGGTGCGCAGCTTTGACCTCTTCACCACGACCTTCGACGCGCAGTTCACCCTCGCTGCAGCTGAGCAAGTGCCCCTGCCCGCCTTCGGTCTCGCGGTCCCACTCCTTCTCGCCGGCTTTGCGGCGAGCAGGAAGCGAGGCTGAGGCGGCTCGCCCCTTCCGCTTCCCTCGCGGAAGGGGCATATCGCTCTCATGAAAAAGCAGATCCTCATCCTGCCCGCGATCATGTTTGCCGTGGTCGCGGTCTTTGCCTTCAGAGCTCTCGACAAGAGCGGTCAGCCTGCGCCTTCGGCGCTGATGAACCTACCGGCTCCGTCGATCGAGCTTGAGCCGATCCCGCGCTTCGCAGGGCCGTTCGATACGGGCGTGCCAATGGGTGAAGTGACGCTCGTCAATGTCTTCGGCAGCTGGTGCGTCTTTTGCCTCTACGAGCACCCGCTCCTGCTTCAGAAGAAGGAGCAGGGTCTGACGATCCTCGGGATTGCGTGGAACGAGCCGCCGGAAGCGTCAGCCCAATGGCTGGAGCGTCACGGCAACCCTTACACCATGGTGGGAGCCGACCAGCGCGGCTTTGCCATCGCCGAGTTCGGCGTCACCGGTGCGCCAGAGACTTTCGTCCTCGACAAGAACGGTGTCATTCGCTTCCGTTACCAGGGACCAATAACCGAGAAGGATTGGCGGCGCGACTTCGCTCCGCTGATCGCAAGGCTCGAAAAGGAAGAGGCGGCACCGGCAGCCGCCCGCTGAGGGAAGGCTGAGGGCATGGAAACCGACTATCTCGTGATCGGTGCAGGGACGACAGGTCTCTGCTTCACGGACGAACTGCTCCGCCAGAACCCCGAAGCCACCGTCACGATCGTCGACAGGCGAGCCCAGCCTGGCGGGCACTGGGTCGACGCCTATCCTTTCGTCGAACTTCATCAGCCTTCATCCTTTTACGGACTACCGACCCGGAAGCTTGGCGATGGGAAGTTCGCCACCACGGGCGCCAACAAGGGGCTCGAAACCCTCGCCACGGGGACAGAGATCCTCCACCATTTCGAGCGCCACATGGCGGAGGAATTCCTCACCTCTGGCCGCGTGACGTTCCTGCCCCTCCACGAAGTCACCGAAGAAGGGCGCATCCGCAGCCTTCTGAGCGGCGAGGAGCGTGAGGTCGACGTGCGGCGCAAGACGGTCAACGCCGCCTATCACCAGAACTCCGTGCCGAGAACGCACCGCAGGGCCTATAGCGTAGCGCCCGAACTCGTCTGCATACCGCCAAACGAGCTTCCAGCGCGCGCGCCAGAACATCGGCAGTTCACGGTCATCGGCGCAGGCAAGACCGGCATCGACGCGGTCCTCTACCTCCTCCGCATGGGCGCGAAGCCTGCGCAGATCACATGGATCATGCCCCGTGACAGCTGGCTCTGGGATCGAGAGACGACCCAAAACAACCAGGCCTTCTTCGGGAAGACCATGGGCGGCTTCGCAGGACAGCTCGAAGCGGCGGCGGCGGCGAAAACCCCTCAAGACTTCGCCTTGATGATGGAGGAGAAGGGCATCTGGTTCCGCGTCTATGACGACGTCACGCCGTCCATGTTCCACGCAGCCACCTGCTCCCGTGAGGAGCGGCGTATCCTGCGTGAGGTGACGAATATCGTCCGCATGGGACGCGTCCGCGAGATCACGCCGGGCAAGATCAAGCTCGACGGCGGTGAGGCCCAGGTGCCCGAGCACTCGCTCTTCATCGACTGCACGGCCTCAGCTATCGACAAGAAGCCGACCCGGCCGATCTTCGAAGATGACCTGATTACCTGCCAGATCCTGCGCTTCCCTTCGATCAGCCTGTCAGCGGCAATCCTTGGCTGGCTGGAAGTCCACGGCGGAAGCACGGCGGAGAAGAACCGGTTCGCCTCCCCCTGTCCCCTCCCCGATACGGTGGAGGACTATATGACGACGCTCCTCGTGGGCCTCATCAACCAGGGGCAGTGGCGGCAGTTCCCCGAGCTTGACGCCTACCTCACGGCCTCGCGCCTCGACATGGGCTCGTCCCTCATCGCCGGCGGGGACAACAAAGCGCCGGAGCGCGCCGAGATCCTGATGCGGGTGCAGTCCTCCGTGATGCCCGCCTTCGCGAACCTCCAGCGCCTCGCATCAGCCTGAAACGGAGCTTTGCGCCAAGCGCACGAAACCGATCCCGTGGGCCCTCCGAAAGAGAGGACATCGCACCCACGGGAGAGACACCATGCGCGAAGAACTCGAAGAACTCTGCGTCCTTATCAACGATCCCACGAGCCTCCTCGGAGCGGTCTACGCCAACGATCCCGAGATGCAGCGCCAGGCCCAGCGCTTCCTCTGCCAGGAAGGCCTCGAGCCGACGCTCTGCGACGAAGCGCGGACGATCAACTGATCAGTTCTTGAGAAGCTTCACCAGCTTCGCAGGCCGCATCCGACCCTTGGCTTCGTCCTTGCCGAGGCGCTCGCAGCCCTCAGGATCGCGGGTGTCGTGGATGTTCGTGATCCGCCACCCGGCCTCGCCCTTCACCAGCGTGAAGGCATCGATCCCGCAGTGGAGCGGCGCGCCCTCATACTCGAGGTAGTAAGGCACCCAGACCGTCGCGAGGCCAGCGGGCGAGATCTGCACCTTGGCGTCCCAATAGACCTCGTTGATCTTCTTCTCCTGGCCCTCAAGGCCAGCGAGGAAACCCTCCCGGGTGCCGCGCACCTCCTCGAACTTCGCCCGCCCCGGCCGCTTGCGCAGGGTGTAGAGCTGCAGCTCGTCATCCATCATCGCCCCAAGCGCCTCGGTATCGGCCTGGTAGAGCGCGATGAAGAAGTCATCGATCCGGTCGAGGACTTCGTCTTCAGGTGCGGCAGTGGTCATTGCGATCGCGGCGAGAAGGCTGAGCATGATGCGGAGCCTAGCACGGTTCCTTTCTCCACGAACCTAGGTCAGCAGCCCCGAAATCACTTCACACAGACAGGGGCTTATGCTCACCTTTCCACTGGGCAGATTAGGGTGTGGGTCATGGTCAGGGTTCTGGCATTCATCGGTACGTTCGCGATTGGCTTCTTCGTTGTCACGGCGCTGAAGATTGGTTTGTTCGCTTTCACGGCGGTCAATCAGGAAGAGGAAGGCGCGAAGTACGCTCGCTATGTTCTCGAGACCTATGGCGAAAGCTGGGACCCCGGTTTCATCAGGGCTGAGGCGGGCCGCGAGCTGGCCATGCAGAACGCTGACTTCGAGAGCATCGCCGTCGCGTTCACCCAGGCCTTCGGCACCATCGAGACCGTCGATACGTTTGAGTGTCCTGCGTGGCAGCAACTGCAGGAAGGCCCGCGAATGGTCTTCGTCCTCGCCTGTCGTGCCTCGGCGCGCTCAACCAAAGGTCAGCTCGATGTCGAGGTTCACGTGATCAAGCGCGACGAGTGGAAGACGAATGTCATCTGGGTGCATGGCATCGTTCCGCGCACGGAGGACCCCTTCAGGCAGTCCGTCAGTGCCGGCATTACACTCGCTTCCGCAAAGCTCGGGGAGCCGACGGTTCCGTGCGATGCCGGCGTTCAGGTTGGTCTCAATGGTCTGACGGTTTCACGGGGCTGCATGCAGAAAAGCGAAAGCCATTCGGTTCGCTAGAGGTCGGGCGCTTCAGTCCGCCTCTCCATCGTCGTCATCCTGGACTTGATCCAGGATCCATCGAACAAAAAAGAGCCAGCCCGAAGGCTGGCTCCATCCATCCCAAAAAGCAGCGAGAGCTTACTCGCCCTTCGCTTCCACGATCGGCTTCACCACACGGATGTGGACGTCCTTGAGCTGCTCATCCGAAGGCTCGGAAGGCGCACCGAGGAGCAGGTCTTCGGCATTCTGGGTCAGCGGGAACATCGTCACTTCGCGGATGTTCTCCTGATCAGCCAGCAGCATCACGATCCGGTCGACGCCGTAGGCGATGCCGCCGTGGGGCGGTGCGCCGAACTTGAAGGCGTTCAGCATGCCACCGAACTCCTTCTCGACGACGTCGGCGCCGTAGCCTGCTTTTTCGAAGGCCTTGTACATGATCTCCGGCTTATGGTTCCGGATCGCACCCGATGCGAACTCGTAGCCGTTGCAGACGAGGTCGTACTGGTTCGCCTTGAGAGCGAGGATCTGCTCGGCCGTTTCGGCTTTCTCGAGAGCGGCGAGCTCGCCCTGCGGCATCGAGAACGGGTTGTGGCCGAAGTCGACCTTCTTCCGCTCCTCGTCCCACTCATACATCGGGAAGTCGACGATCCAGCAGAAGGCGAACCGGTCCTCTTCAAAGAGCGGCGAGCCGTCATGCATGGTCTTGCCCTGCTCGTGCAGCTGCTTGGCGACCTCGACCCGGGCAGCGCCGGCGATCTTCTCGAACTCTTCGACCTTGCCGGCGAGGAAGAAGGCCGCGTCACCAGCCTGAAGGCCGAGCTGGTCGCGGATTGCGTGGGTGCGCTCAGGACCGATGTTCTTGGCGAGCGGGCCCTTGCCGTCGCCATCGTCGAACATGATGTAGCCCATGCCCGGCAGGCCAGCCTTCTGGGCCCACGAATTCATCCGGTCACAGAATGCACGGCTTCCGCCTTGCGGAGCGGGGATGGCGCGGATCTGCTTCTCCGGATCGGCGGCGATCTGCGCGAAGATCTTGAAGCCTGAATCGACGAAGTGCTCGGTGACGACCTGCATCTCCAGCGGGATGCGGAGGTCAGGCTTGTCCGAGCCATACTTCAGCATCGAGTCCGCGTACGGAATTTTCGGCCAGTCCGCGTAGGCGTCAACTTTCCTGTCGCCCGCGAAGAGGTTGAAAGCGTTCTCGACCACGGGGCCGGTCGTGTCCCAGACCTCGTGCTGCTCGACGAAGCTCATTTCGATGTCGAGCTGGTAGAACTCACCCGCCGAACGGTCAGCACGCGCATCTTCGTCACGGAAGCAAGGCGCGATCTGGAAGTAGCGGTCAAAACCCGAGACCATGATCAGCTGCTTGAAGATCTGCGGCGCCTGGGGCAGCGCGAAGAACTTGCCCGGGTGGAGGCGCGACGGAACGAGGAAGTCGCGCGCGCCTTCGGGCGAGGAAGCGGTCAGGATCGGCGTCTGATACTCCGTGAACCCCGCATCTTCCATGCCGCGGCGGAGCGCCTTAACGACGTCGGAGCGTAGGACGATGTTCTTGTGCATCGTCTCCCGGCGCAGGTCGAGATAGCGGTGCTTCATCCGAATGTCTTCGGGGTAGTCCGGCTCCTGGAAGACGGGAAGAGGCAGATCGCCAGCGGCGGACAGGACCTTGAAGTCGGTGATCCGCACTTCGATCTCGCCGGTGGCGAGGTCGTTGTTCACTTGGTCCTCGGCCCGCGCCACGACCACGCCGTCGATCTGGATGCAGCTCTCGGCGCGTACGGCGTCGACCTCTGCGAACTGGCCGAACTCCGGCTCGCAGAGGATCTGCGTCAGGCCGTAATGGTCGCGGAGGTCGATGAAAAGGATGCCGCCATGGTCGCGCTTCCGGTGAACCCATCCGGCCAGCCGGACTTCCGAGCCGACATCGGATGCGCGCAACGCGCCGCAGTGGTGGGACCTATAGGGATGCATGTCTGTCGTCCTGATGAGAAATCCTGGAAAGGCCCGCAATGAAGGGACCGCGCGGGAGCGTCAAGCGCTGGACGGAGACGCGCGTGCTCCCCTAGGATTTTTCCATGTTAGCGAGCTTCATCCTCCTCCTGACCAGCGCCCTGGCGCAGCCTGCCCCGGTGCCGAGCGCGCCGGACGCCGAGAGCGAGCCCTTTTTCCGCGAGTGCATGGCCCTCAGGCTCGAAGAAGGAGACATCGCCCGCATCGTCGCTGCCTCTGAGGAGCTTCCTTCCACGACGTGGCAGCTCATGATGATGAGGACGCCCTGCGTCTTCGTGGGCGGGGTCGAGTTGGACGGGCAGCGCCTCGGCTATTCCTAATTTCCCCTCGGGCTTCCTCATCCTCACCGGCGGAGACGCGCCGCGCTACTACCAATGCACCGAGTGCCCGGTGTTCCGCGACTGGGTGGTGAGCAACCTCGACTGAGCCCTTGCCGCTGCAGATGGTGAAGAAAGTCTGACCGGATTTCCTCAAACCTCACGCTTCTGTGAGTAGAGGGGCGCTGTGCCTCCTTGGTCCAAGAAGGGGGATCCAATGAAACGTAAACTCTGCGCAGCTGCTGCCGCGTTCCTTGTGAATGCCGTCGCCTCGGCTGCGGTGACCACATACACCGACCAGGCGACGTTCGATGCCGACGCAGCCGCCATCATGCTCACGACCGTCGACTTCGATAACCTCGCCGTGGGAACCGATGTGACCGGCGATGATCTTGGCGGTGTCCTGATCGTCAGCCCCAGTGGCAACTCGCTCGACGTCGTTTTGGGTTCGAGCACCTTTACCCCGCCGCAGATGCCCGGTGGCCTGAACTCCATGCCAGCCACATCAGGCACCCAGATCCTGTCCCCGGGGGGCTCGGCCCTCGTCCCGGGTCCTGACCCCCGGCAGATCGATACCATCGAGCTCCTGTTCTCGACCGCGGTGAGCGCCGTGTCGTTCGACATCCTCTACCAGTCGGTCGATGGCGCTCTCTTCTCGCGCGCCACGGCGTATGACAGCACCGGGGCTGAGGTCGGGCGGATCACACCCATCGGTTTTGAGCCCATGAGCGCTGGCGGCTCTCGCTTCGCAGGCTTCCTGTCCGACAACCCGATGACCAACATCGCCCGGGTCGTGATCGACGACTTCGACAACAATGCGTCCTTCCCGGACAGCAATATCGGTCTCGACACGCTGCGCTTTACTGACCTCGGGATGGACAATCCGATCCCGATCCCAGCCGCTGGTCTTCTGTTCCTTCCTGTTCTCGCATTCCTGCGCAGGCGGAGGGGCTGAAGTCTCACGCATAACCGATGGTGTGTGGGAGGGGGTCTCTTCGGAGGCCCCTTTTCTCATGGAAGAGGCTCTTTCAGTCTCTTCACGGATTTGACTCATCCCTTAACGCCGCGCGTTCAGGCTTTGCTCATGCCTGCGCCGTGACGGGACAGAATTGGACCGACTGTTCCTTCCCGGAACAGGCAGCAGTCCGAAAAAGCCATATTTTCTGCGGGTTTCCACGCATCTTCACCTCGGCCCTTAGGCCATTCTTAGAAGGCGTTATGTATTCTCACCCTCGATCCTGACCAAAATTGTCCGCCGTGGGGGTGGTCTTTCGTGGGGAAAGAAAATGGAAGCAATGATGCAACGGAGGCAGCAGCGCGAGCCTTATGTCATCGGTCCTGATGGAACACCGCTGACGCTCGCTGACCTTCCCTCTCCGAATACAAAGCGCTGGGTGATCCGCAGGAAGGCCGAAGTTGTCTCGGCCGTCCGTGGTGGCCTTTTGAGCTTTGATGCGGCGTGCGAACGCTACCGCATCACCGAAGAGGAATTCCTCTCCTGGGAAAAAGCCATCGATAAGCATGGCATGCAGGGACTGCGCGCGACACGGGTCCAGCAGTACCGATAATTCGACTGAACTTTTAGCGTTCCGCGGTGCACCATTCTGTTCCGCCGCGGCACGCGCTGTGCAAGATAACCTGTGTTAAGGGACGGGGGCGTCCTTTCGAGACGCAGGGTAATCGATGCACAGCACTTTAAGGCTTGGCTATGAACCGTTAGGTAGCGCTGCAGGGCACTTCTCCGAGAGGCGTCCTGAGCACCGATACAAGCGGGAGGATCACCCTCTCCGCGCCCAACAGGAAGCCGCGCCTGACCCCATGAGCTACCAGACCTTTACCGGTGCCAATGTCGACGAAGCCAAGCGCGCCATGCGCCGCGCCATGGGTCCGGAGGGCGTTGTCCTGTCGGTGAAGCGTGCGCCGGGTGGCGGTGTGGAGCTCCGTGCAGTCCAGAAGGGCCAGCCCCTGTTCAAGGGCGAAGGCGGTTCTGGCGGCGGTGGCCTCTTCGGCCGCAAGCAGCCCCGCGAGCAGGCCGCAGCCCCTTCTCTAGGCGGCCTCCGTGAACCGCGTGTCACTGAAGAGCCCACTCGCAAGGCTGAGCCTGAGATCGTCCCTGAAGGCCGCGAGAACGCGATGGGCGCTCTCCGTGGTGATTTCTCTGACAAGCTGAACCGCGGTGGTCGCGGCGGTGACCCGCTCCAGCAGCGCTGGGAGCAAAAGCTCGGCCGTCACGGCCTGACGCCTCGCCTGATCCGCGCCCTCGTCGACGAAGGTCATGAGTATGCTGGCCGCGGCGACGAGGTCGACCAGCTCGCCTGGGCCCTCTCCAAGACCCTCCGCTTTGCTCCTCTGAACATCATGCGCGACGTGCCGATCATGCTGATCGGCCAGACCGGCGCCGGGAAGACCTCCTCCGCTGCCAAGATCGCCGCTAGCGCCGCAGCTCAGGGCGGAAGCCTTGCGTTCATCTCTGCCGACGTGGGCCGTGCTGGCGCCGTCGAGCAAATGCAGACCTATGCCGACGCCCTCGACACCCGTTTCTGGGCTGTCGAAGAGCCGCGTCAGGTCGCCCAGATCATGCGCCAGGAACGCCCCGGCGAAGGCATCATCCTCGACACCCCGGGCGTGAGCCCCTTCGCCTCCGCAGACGTCGCCGCTGTGCGTGCGTTCCGTGAGAGCCTTGGAGCAGAGATGATCCTCGTGATCCCTGCGTCAGGTGACGTGGGTGAGCACGCCGACTGGGTCTCGGCCTTCGCCGACCTCGGCGTCAGGCGCTGCATCATCACCAAGTTCGATGCCTCGCGCCGCGTGGGTGCAGCGATCTCCGCCTGCTACCAGGCCGGCATGGCGCTCGCCTATTTCTCAGAAGCGCCGTTCATCGCCGACGGCCTCATCGACGCCGCCCCGGAATACCTGGCGCGACGCCTCCTGATCGATGTCCCCGCAAGGCTCGGCCAAGGTCGGTAAACACGTTACTGCAAAAATGAACTGAATTCTCGGCTTTCTCCGCTTACTGTACCGAAGGTGGAAAATGAGGGAATCCCACATGAAGTACTTTGCAGCAGCGGCAATCACCGCAGCAGGCCTCGCTCTTGCGCCGTCTGCCCAAGCGGCAACTTACCTGAACATCGACAATATCTCAGTGTCGGTTGGCGCAGGAACGACGGCAACCACGTCGAACAATACGTTCAACAATGGTCAGACCATCGACAAGGTTATCGACGCTCCTTCCGCGGACGCTGAAGAGTTTCACAATCAGACGACGCACATCTGGTTCTCAGGTGGCGGTCTGGAGCTCGAGTTCGACTTCTTCATCGAATACGACATCTCGACGCTCCATTTCTGGAACTACAATGGCGAAGGCTTTGACGTCGATAACATCGACTTCACTTTCTATGACGGCAACAACGTCGAAGTCGGCCAGCTTTCGATCATGCCCGATCTTGGATCCCCAGGAGGCATCACGGCTCAAGACATCGACCTGCCTGCACCGCTCGGGGTTCGCTACGTCACGGCATTCCTGACGGGTTCCAACGGACAGGTCGACTTCCAGAACCTCGGGTTCACTGCGGACGTTACACCTCCTGACCCCATCCCCGTTCCCGCGGCAGGTGTCCTCATGGCATCGATCCTCGGCGCGGGTGCAGTGCGCCGTAAACTCAAGAAGCGCTAAGAAAGCTGCTCTCTGCCAGCTCCCCTAGAAGGGGGCTGGCACCTCAAACGCCACATGCGCCCCGCCATTGGGATGCCTGAAGGCCAATCGCTCTGCGTGCAGCAGGAGCCGCGGCGCGCTCGCTCCATCGCCGTACCACTCGTCGCCTAGGATTGGGTGCCCGATCGAGGCGAGGTGAACCCTCAGCTGGTGAGACCTGCCCGTGACGGGTCTCAGCGCCAGCCGCGCCTGCCCCTCCCCTCGTTCGAGAACTTCCCAGTGGGTCACGGCAGGCCGCCCGTGCTCCTCACAGATCATCTGGAGCGGCCTGTTCGGCCAATCACAGCGCAGGGGCGCATCCACCGTGCCGCTGTCAGCATCGGGCGAGCCCTCCACCACAGCGATGTAGCGCTTCTCAGTCTGGCGCTTTTCGAACTGCTTCCCGAGGTGAGCGAGCGCTTCCTTGCTCCTCGCCATCACGAAGATCCCTGAGGTCGCCATATCAAGCCTGTGCACCGTCAGCGCATCGGGGAAATCCCCCCGCACCCGGGCCTCCAGGCAATCAGGCTCCGTCCGACCGGGAACCGAAAGAAGCCCTGCCTGCTTGCTCAGGACAATGAGCGTATCATCGGCATGGACAACCTCGATCCATGGATCGGTCGGTGGATCGTATGGGCGGAGGGGAAGAGGCATCAGGGAGTGATGCAACGAAACTCAGACGCCGTCACTATCACCTTGGCTCGAGGTTTCTGGCCACGCGGAAACCGAGCATCGCAAAAGACCAGTCGGGATCAAAGGCTCCTCGATAGGCCGACCGCAGGTAGAACGCGCCATAGTCTCCCCAAGCGCCCCCGCGCAGCACCCTCTTCTCGCAAGGTTGACCTCCCCGAGGTGACCCGTCCCTCGGTAAGTCCGAAAAGCCGGGTGCGTAGCAGTCCTCAACCCACTCCCAGACGTTCCCCACGAGATCTTCAGCTCCGAAAGCGTTGGGCGCTGCGAAGGCACCTACCGGAGCCGTGTAAACGTAGCCGTCATCGCATTCGCCGGAGCGAACCCAAGTTGGATAGATTTCGCGTGCGCTTCGATCGACGCCGTTGGTATAGCGGCAGAAGTCGTCCTGACGCTCTCCCCACCAGAAGGTGGTTTGGCTTCCCGCTCTTGCGACGTACTCCCACTCGCTCTCACTGAGGAGGCGAAATTCGGGTCCTTCGGAAGTTTCGTTGAGCCAAGCCACATAGGCATTTGCGGCTCCCCAGTTCACGCAGACGACGGGGTGGTCGTCATTTTGTTCAAAGCCGGGATCTCGCCAGCTGGCATCATAATCGACGTTCCAACCGCCGCCTTCTGTCATGACGAAGCAGGGAAACTCTTGGGCAAACCCAGTCACCTCAACGAAGGCGCGGAACTCTCCGACCGTGACTTCAAATCGCGCCGCCTCGAAAGGTTCAAGCTCCACCATCGTACGCGGAGCTTCATCTGCAACGTGCCCCGGAGAGTCGGCGTCCGATCCTATCTGGAAGATTCCGCCAGGAATGCGGACCATCTCAGGGCAGGCAGGACAGGAATGGCCGCCATCGATCTTGGCAGCGCACCCTGTGAGGATGGCAAGAGCAGCCACTGCTCCGAAGCGAACGCAATTCTCCAAGACCGACACCTCGCTAAGCACCGGAGGAACATCCTGAACAGTGGAGGATGCGAGAACCCGGCTTGCGACGAAGAGCCCGTTTTCTGCGCTCAGCTCAGGCCTGCACCCACAGGGCTTCGACCCCGTCAGCGATCAGCCCGCTTGAAGGCGGCGTCAGCATGGACATATGCCCATCCTTCTTGAGGTGGATGCGGCGCGCCCAAGTGCCCGCCTGCTCATACTCGGTGAGGAGCGACGTCGTCCCCTGGCTGACGGGCGTTGCCGTCGCGAAGAAGGCTGGCAGGGAGAGCGCTGGCTCGATGGGGTCCTTGAGGGCCCGCCGCTCGGTCACCGCGACTTCCCATGCCGCGGTCTCCAGATGCTTCTGGGAGTTGATCGAGGCGAGCTTGTCCGCCCTAGGCGGCCCCTCGAGCTGCAACAGGTTTGGGTGCAGCGTCTCCACGAGATCACCGACGGCGGTTCCTGCCACCTTCGCCCCAGCCTGACCGATGCCCCGTGCCCAGGCGACCCAGCCAGACCACCTGATCCCTCGCATCAGCGACGGGCACACAGCGTCGAGGCAGGCAAGGCCATGCAGCCTCTCCGGCATCATGCAGCCTGCGAGGTGCAGCCTGACACCGCTCATCGAATGGCCCGCCAAAACGACCTTTCGGCCGAGGTCCAGCCGATCGAGGAGCCTGCCTATATCTTCAACGTGGAAGCGCGGCAGCGGAGCCTGGCCCTCTGGCAGAGGATCGCTGCCATACATCCCTGCCCGCGTGGTGAGGATGCAATACCAACCCCGCCTCGCCAGATCGACGGCGATGTGATCAGCATCGGCGTAGATACCGAAGCTGCCGGGATCGAAGACCATCACCCGCTCGGCCTTCGGATCGCCATAGCGGGCGCAGGAAAGGCCGCGCTCGCCATCAATCGCGATATGCTCGACTTCGCCCTGAAAGATCATTGAACGCCTTGTTTCTTGCCCGTTTCGGAGTGCCGTCATCGGGCGAACGGCTCAGGACGTGAAGGGTTCAAACCTCAGTAGGCGCAGACCGAGAAGCCCGTCCCTATCCAGCAGGCGGGATAGGTTTCCGAACGCTTCGCTTCGCCCAGCATCTCGCTCGATCCGTCCTTGTTGATGACGCGGACGTCGGCATGACCTTCTTTGAAGACGGAGACGAAAACCTCGAAGACATCGTCATAGAAGGTCTGCCCGTCTTCGAGCCTGACCATGAAGGAGCCCCGGCCCCTCGGCTCGAACGAACAGTCACCCCTGAAGTTTGATGGCCAGAGGAGACAGGTCGCGGTCTTGATCTCGACCGGCGTGCGGCCATTGTCGGGACCGAGGTCCTCCTGCGCCATAGCTTCTTCCATGGCTTCATACGTCTCACGCTCCGCCAAGGTCGCGTTTTCGCTCCCGCAGGCTGCCAGCATGAGCGCAAAGATGCCCAGCGCGGTGATTCTCACGGTTTTTCCCCTCTCTTGGCCTTGCCCGCTGCCCTGCACGGCAACATCTCTCTCGGTCTTATCGCCGCTTTGACGGCTTCGTCCAACCCTGCTCTAGCGGAGGGGTCATGGCCCGCCCTCAGACCGCTCCGCCCACCCTGGGCCCGAGCGGGATCACCGCCGTTCTCGGCCCGACCAACACGGGCAAGACGTTCTACGCGCTGGAACGAATGGCTGCCCATGCGACGGGCATGATAGGCCTGCCGCTGAGGCTCCTTGCCCGAGAGGTCTACGAGAAGATGGTGGCCCGTCGCGGAGAGCGCGCGGTGGCCATGATCACGGGCGAAGAGAAGATCATCCCGCCGAACCCAAGCTACTGGGTCTGCACGGTGGAGGCGATGCCTCTTGAACGGGAGGTCAGCTTCCTCGCCATAGACGAGGTCCAGCTGGCGGCAGATCCCGAACGCGGGCGCATTTTTACCGATCGCATACTCCATGCTCGGGGCCGGAACGAAACCCTGATGCTCGGCTCGGACACGATGGCTCCGATCCTGAAGAGGCTGATCCCCGACATCAGTTTCCTAGGCAGAGAGCGGTTTTCAGAGCTCACCCACACCGGCCACAAGAAGGTCACGCGCCTTCCTCGCCGGACCGCGATCGTCGCCTTCTCGGCCGAGAACGTCTATTCGATTGCGGAGCTGATCAGGCGCCAGCGCGGCGGTGCTGCGGTGGTCATGGGTGCCCTAAGTCCCCGAACGCGCAATGCGCAGGCTGCGCTCTACAATGAGGGCGAAGTTGACTATCTGGTCGCCACCGACGCCATCGGCATGGGTCTCAACATGGACATCGACCATGTGGCCTTCGCACAGGGCCGCAAGTTCGATGGCCGGAACGCGCGCAATCTCTACCCTGCAGAGGTGGGTCAGATCGCTGGCCGTGCTGGACGGCACGTCAGGGACGGCACCTGGGGCTCAACGGCCGAATGCCCGCCCTTCCACGAAGATCTGATCGAGCAAGTTACCGAACATACGTTCGAGCCCGTCACTGCCCTCCAGTGGCGCAACCCGAACGTTCGGTTTCAATCGCTCCCGGCGCTTTTGCGCTCGCTCGAGGAAAGCCCTGCTATCGATGGCCTCGTCAGGGCCCGCATGGACGACGACGAAGACGCTTTAAGGCGACTCGCGCGCAGACACGATATTCGTGACATGGCAAAAGGCGGCGCGGCGCTGAAGCTCCTCTGGGAGGTCTGCCAGGTCCCCGACTTCCGCAAGGTCACCCCGGATCAGCACGCAATCATGCTTGGCGAGCTCTACGAACAGCTCCTCGAGCGCGGATCGATTCGCTCTGAATGGGCGGAGTTGCAGCTTGGCCGCCTCGATAATCCCAATGGTGATGTGGACGCCCTTTCCAACCGGATCGCCCACGTCAGGACCTGGACCTATCTCAGCCACCGCTCAGGCTGGCTTGACCATGCGGCGCTGTTCCAGAAGGAAGCGCGGCGCATTGAGGACCGTCTTTCCGACGTCCTCCATGAGAAACTGACGCAACGCTTTGTTGACCGTCGCACGTCAGTGCTTTTGAAGCGGCTGAAGGATGACGCCCCACTCCTCGCGGGCGTCCGCAACAATGGAGAGGTCGTCGTGGAAGGCGAATTCGTCGGACGGCTCTTGGGCTTCCAATTCATTCTCGACCCGAAAGCCAAGGGTCCGCACGAGAAACAGGTGCGCTTCGCAGCGCTGAAGGCGCTCCAGCCTGAGCTGATGGCCCGTGCCTCGGCGCTGGCGGCGGCGAAGCCTGAAGAGTTCCGGCTCGAGGATGGGGGCATGATCCACTGGCGCCACGGCGCGGTGGCCCAGCTGGTCAAAGGCCCGCAGCCCCTCAGGCCCGATTTCAAGTTCATCGCCATGGAGCACATGCCCGCAAGCGCCGTCTCCGCGATCGAGGAGCGTCTCCGCGGCTTCATCGCTGACCGCGTCGAAGGCCTCGCAGGCCCGCTGGTCCAGCTTCAGGCAGCCCTCAACCGTCCTTCGGACAGCCCCGAGGCCCTGTCGCCCGGCGCGCGCGGCGTTGCTTTCCGTCTGGTCGAAAACTTCGGCGCGATTTCTCGCCGCCCGGTGGCTGACGAGGTGAAGGCGCTGACCCAGGACGAGCGTGCTGGCCTCAGGAAGCTCGGCGTGCGGTTCGGCGAGTACACGCTGCACATGCCCGCCCTTTTGAAACCCGCTCCCGCGCAGTTCCTCGGCCTTCTCTGGTCGCTGTGGAGCGAGGCCGAGCCCGGCTCCTTCGCCATGCCGCAGGCTGGCGCGACGTCGGTGGAAGCCGATGAGAAGATCCCTCACGCCTTCTGGTACGCCGTCGGCTATCGCCCGTCCGGCAGCCGCGCCGTTCGCATCGATATGCTCGAACGGCTGGCTCAGGAGATCCGTCAGGCCCGCGAGAAGGGTGGCCGTGAGGGCTTTGAAGCCAACCAGCGCATGATGAGCCTCGTCGGCGTGTCCGGTGAGGCCTTCGAGGACATCCTCAAGAACCTCGGCTACAAGAAGCAGACGGTCGAACGCGAAGTGAAGGTAGAGGCGCCCGTCGTCGCTGATCCGGTCGCAGAGACTGTCGAGGACCCAGCCGCCACTGCAGCGCGCGCGCTTCCCGAGGAAGCTGCCGAGGCTCCGCTGATCGAGATCGCCGGGGCACCCGCCGATGACGGCGGCCTGCCCCATGAGGCTCAAACTCCCGAGGACGGAAATGGCGGCGGAACGGTCGAAGCTGCCGAGGCGCCCGCTGCCACCGAACCCAGCGTTACGGAAGCAGCTGCTGAGCCTGCTCCAGCAGAAACCGAGGCACCTGCCGCTGAAGCGCCTAGCGAGCCGGTGATGGAGACCGTCACCCTTTGGCGCTACCAGCCTCCGCGCCAGAACCGCGGTGGTGGCCAGCAGCGCCGCGGCAAGCCCGGCGGTCAGGACCAGCGCGCCGACGGCAAACGTCGTGGCGGCCCGCCCAAGGGCAAAGGCGGCGGCAAGCGCCCTCCCAAGGACAAAGGCCCTCGCACCTTCAGCGCAGGACCCAAAAAGAAGAAGGAGGCCGATCCAGACAGCCCCTTCGCCGTCCTCGCCAACCTCAAAAAGGATTGAGGCATAGCGCCCGGAGTTCCTCGTAGAGAAAGTCGAAGACCAGCCTGATCCTGCGGCTGGTCTTCAGTTCCCGATGCGCGACCAGCCACATGGGCTGCGTAAGCAATGGCTCCTTGAGCACGCGCTCCAACCCTGAGGCTGGCTCGCCTATAATCTCGAGCGCGGTGACGATACCGAGACCACGCCGAGCCATCTCCCACTGGACCAGATGGTTTTCGGCTCGGACCGGGAAGTTCTTTTCCGACAAGTCGTAGCCAACGCCATTGAGAAACTCGCGGTAGGAGCCCGTATCATCAAAGCCGATGAAACGTGCCTCTGACAGGTCTTCCTTTGAAGCCGGTCGCGGTCTTTCATCGAGATACTCACGAGAGGCATAAAGCGCGCTCGAGAGATCTCCGACCTTCCGAGCCACGAGATCGGGTTGCGTTGGCCTCCCTGCGCGAAAGGCAATGTCAGCCTCGCGTCGCTTGAGGTCGCTGGCGCTGTTCGATGCCACGACATCAATGTCGATCCTGGGGTGAGCGTTTCTCAGCTTGAGCAGGATTGATGGCAGTGCATGCGCGGCGAAGAGCTCTCCAACCGATAGGCAGACAGAACCTTCGATGCTCTCAGACCGGCCGGACGCAGCGAGCGCAGCGCTTTCGGCAGCGTCTCTCATAGCCCGGGCGTGCTCGACGAGGCTTAAACCTCCTTCGGTAAGAACGAGCCGGGTCCCTTCTCGCTCAAAGAGAGCAATCCCCAGCTCGTCTTCCAGCGCCGAGACCTGACGCCCGAGCGTTGGCTGGGAGCTGCCAAGCTTCCGAGCCGCTGCAGAGAGAGAGCCCTCCTCCGCTGTCGCGAGAAAGGCGCGCATCCTGTTCCAGTCAAAGGTCATGGCGACGGCTTATCATTCATATTTGAATGAAGGCGAGACGAATCTTGGCAATTCTCATGCTCTTGAGACGGGATAGGATCGGAGAACTACGTTCCCAAGGAGAGCCCGAATGGACGCGATGGACCCCGCCGAAGCCAAGACCGATGCCGTGCGGCCCCCCGTGAAACTGGCACTGCTGTGGGCGTCATTGATGGCCCTCTACATCTACAACGACTACTTTATGCTCTACTGGCCCGGCATGATCGAGATGATGGCGTCGAGCTCGCTCGGGCCCTTCGGGGCCGTGACGGGTCTCAAGATGCTGCTCATCGCAGCGATCCTGGCTTTGCCTGCAAGCATGATCTTTCTGTCTGTGCTGCTGCCACCGATGATCGCCCGACCGCTCAATATCGTTGTTGGTCTGGTCTATCTGATCATCGCAGCGCTGACGCTCATCGGCTCGCCATTATTCTTCCGGTTTATCGTCATGATCGAGATCACCGCGACGGTGCTCGTGATCCTGACCGCTCTGACGTGGCGCAAGGCCTGAAGACTGCCGGGCTGGCACGGCAATTGCTCCTCATCCCATCAAGGAACAATGGGACGAGGACCAAGCTATGAAGACCCTTATCGCCGCTGCGCTCGCAGCTTTCACGCTGGGCAGTGCAGCCCAGGCCACCACGATCTACGCTGATGCCGTCGACTGGCAGAACAACGGCACCGTCGGTAGCAGCAACAACCGCGACAACCCGCTGAATGCGCTCGGCGCACCTGATGGCAGCTTCCTGGCGCTTGGCCTGACCAATGCCGATGGCTCTAACCCGGGCTTCGCCGTGTTTAGCTTCGGCGCTTCGGTCGTCACCGGCCCGGCCACCGTCTGGGAAGTGACCTTCAACTGCCGCCAGCAGCAGGACGGCTCGTGCAGCTATCCTGAGAGCGTCGACGTCTATTACGGCACCGATTATGCGTTCGGCAGCAATGACTTCAGCGATCTCAGCGACTTCACCTTCGCCGGTACGCTGTTCAATGGCGACGCCAACTCGGGCGCTTCGGTCATCGTGAATGACGTCTTCCGCTACATCGCGCTGGTCGACGCTTCGAAGCGTGACTATCCGAACGGTCCAAGCACCGATGGCTTTGACGTTGATAGCGTCTCGGTCGCAGCCGTGCCGATCCCGGCAGCTGCTCTGCTCTTCGCTCCGGTCGCCTTTGCGCTCCGCCGTCGCGCTAAGAAGTAAGCTCAGCCTCCGAGGCGCCGCCTGACGGCGTTTCGGGCCTTGCGCAGGGGGCTCGCCTTCATGCGTCTGAAGAAGAAGCCGTCTCCGTAGGGGACGGCTTTTCGCTGCCACCATTCCGACTTCGGCGGGTCACCAAGGTCACCATAATGGCAGACGAAGCTCCGCCTCGAGGTGCCCTCTTTGAGGATCGGCCCACCGGCATGGACGAGGTCGCCGTGCCAAAACAGGACATCTCCCGCTTCGGCATAAAACCGGACAGGCTTGATCTGGTTTTGGGACAGAAGGGCACTCAGCGCTTCGGTGTAGGCGGTGTAGTCATCGCCAAAGTCGAGATCGAGGCGCGGCTTCTCGATCTTGTGGCTGCCGGGCCAGAGGATCAGGGCACCATTCTCATCGCTTGACGCTTCGATGGCGAACCACGCCGCGGCGAGGGTATCGCGGTCATAGCCTGGCTTCTGGCGGGGGTTCACGAGATACCGGTCGGAATGGGCGCCCTGCTCGCTCGAATAGGCGTAGGTCAGGGTCTGGAGCAGCGACGGCTTCGTGCCCTGAAACTCAGCCAAGAACGCCGTGATATCGGGATGAAGAGCGAGGGCCAGCGCCTTCTCCGAGAAGAACTCAATGTCTGTGATACGCGACGTCGGCTTCCCCTCCTGACGAAGGGGACCGAACGGCGGGTCACGGTCGGCATTGCGCGTGATGCGGTTGCCTTCGAGGAGCCGCAGGTCGGGCTCACCAGCGACAGCGCCGCGCACTTCGCCCCAGAAGGCCTCGCGCAGCTTTTCGCTGATGGCGCCCTTGAGGACGTAGTAGCCCTTCTCGCGGAAGTCTTGGACCGCTGCGCCCCAGTCCACGCCGCTTAGGCCGCGGCGTCGAGGCCCTGGCGGCCGAGCTCCAGGAACTTCTCACGGCGCTGCTGGACCAGGCCGCCAGCGTCGAGCTTCACGAGCTCATCAAGTTCCGACGAGATCGCGTCGCGCACTGCGGCCATAGCTAGGTCTGGCGCGCGATGGCTACCGCCAACCGGCTCAGGGATGATGCCGTCGATGACGCCGAGCTGCAGGAGGTCTTGAGCCGAAATCTTCATAGCGTCCGCTGCGTCGGGAGCCTTGTTCTCGCCCTTGGCCATCGCGTCCTTCCAGAGGATCGCGGCACAGCCCTCGGGGCTGATCACCGAATAGACCGAATGTTCGAGCATCAGGACCTTGTTGGCCGCCGCCAGCGCAACCGCACCGCCGGAGCCGCCTTCGCCAGTGATCACCGACACGACGGGGACCTTGGCTTCAAGGAACTTGGCCGTTGAGGAAGCAATAGCCTCTGCCTGCCCACGCTCTTCCGCGCCGCGGCCCGGATAGGCGCCTGCGGTGTCGACGAGTGTGACGACAGGGATGTTGAAACGCTCAGCCATCTCCACGAGGCGAATGGCTTTCCGGTAGCCCTCGGGGCGCGCCATGCCGAAATTGTGGGTCAGGCGGCTTTCCGTGTCGGTGCCCTTTTCATGGCCCATGATGATGCAACGATGGTGGCCGATATGGCCGACGCCGCCGATGATCGCGCGGTCATCGCCAAAGGCGCGGTCGCCGCAAAGCTCGGTGAAGCCCGACGCGAGACCGGTCGAATAATCAAGGAAGTGCGGGCGGCTCGGATGCCGCGCCACCTGCGTTTTCTGCCAGCGGGAGAGACCGTCATACAGCTCGCGCAGGAGCTTGTCGGACTTCTCCTCAAGGCGCTTCAGCTCTGGCTCCACCTCGGCGGCAGAGCGCTCGTCGTCGATGTTGCGCAGGCTGTCGATCTTGTCTTCGAGTTCAGCAACCGGCTTTTCAAAATCAAGATACGTCCGCATGGTTTCCTTTCCTCGGCCCTGCCAGGGGGTGATGCTCGTCCAGCGCCTGGCGCAGCCTGTCCTGACGCACATGCGTGTAGACCTGTGTCGTCGTGATGTCAGCATGCCCCAAAAGGTGTTGGAGCGACCTTAAGTCCGCGCCGCCCTCCAGCAGATGTGTGGCGAAGGCGTGGCGCAGGACGTGGGGGCTGATCCTCTTGGGATCGATTCCGGCCCTCGCCGCGAGTTCTTTCAGGAGCTGGGCGAAGCGGGCCGCCGTGAGGTGGCCATCCTTGCTGCGGCTGGGGAAGAGATAGGGGCTTTGCTGGCCTCCCATGAAGCTGGGGCGTGCTTTCTCGATGTAGCGCTTGAGGACGCCCTCCGCCTCTTCCGTCAGCGGAACCAGGCGTTCCTTGTCGCCTTTGCCCCGGACCCTCAGGATCGACCCTTCCTCGCCGAAAAAGCTCGAACCCTTGAGGGAGACCAGTTCGGAGACCCTGAGCCCACCGGCATAAAGGACGTGCAGGAGCGCCTGCATCCGCATGGCTTTGGCATCTTCCTTGGCGGCTTCGGCATCGACGGTGTCGAGGAGCGCGCCGACCTCTTCGACCGAAAGGACCTTGGGCAGGCGCTTGGCCTTCTTCGGCGCTTCGAGGGCAAGGGCCGGATTGTCCGGGCGCAGCTCCTCGGCATAGGCGTAGGCGTAGAATTGGCGGATCGCGGAGAGGCAGAGCGCCGCCGTAGCGCGGGATTTCCCCTCGCTTTCCAGCATCGCGAAGTAGCCTGCGAGGTCATCGCGAGAGGCCGAGGTGAGGCTCGTGCCCTTCCCCTTGAGGAAGCCGCTGACCCTCAGAAGGTCACGCCCATAGTTGCGTAGGGTGCGCGCGGACGAGCCGCGCTCGACCTGCAGCATCTCGAGGAAGGCCTCTATGGCCGGGGTGTCGGACGTCGTCACCGGCGGCCGGGGCGCTCTGGCTTGAGGCGCGGGATGAAGGCCTGCTTGTTGATCGTCTCCTCGCGCAGGCGGCCTGCGAAGGCGAGAGCCTGCTGGCGGAACGCGGCTTCGCTGGCGAGCGCCGCACCGCCCGAGAGATCAAGAAGCGCCTCGGCTGCAGTCCTCGCCGCTTCATCCGTGCGCGGATCCGCAGACACCGCGGAAAGCTCTAGCGCTGCGAGTAGCATCGAACCTTCGCTTCCCGAATGGGCAGCAACAATGGCCCGGGGCGTCACCTCGGAAAGGCTTGCTTCGACAGCATCGGCCGCGCCGTCATCACCGATCGTGATGGCCGGAACTGGCGGCTCGGGCAGCTCTTCGCCAATCGCGCCCGCAAGACGTTGCGCCGCGTTCGGGGCGAGGTAACTGTAGAGCTTCGCGAGGTTCAGGAATGCCCGTTCTGCCCCGATCGTCTGCTCTGCGGCGACGGTCTGCATCCAAACTTCGGCCCGCTGATAGCGGCGCAGGAGCAGGTTGGAGAGCGCGAACTCCGCTGCATACGGAACGGTCGCGACACTCGGTTGGAGAGAGGCAAGCTCCTGACCAAAGATCTTGGTGCGGAGGAGGTAATTCTCGGGCTCGTCCCGTGAATTGACGAGGATTTCACCCAGAGCCTGTGCCCGCTCTGGCGAGCCGTCGGGCAAGTTGCGGACCCGGGTGACTGCGCTCGCAAGCACAGTGCCGTCGAGGCTGGCGGCAGCATCGCCGAGCTCCCGCGCCGGGAGCAAATCGTCCTGTGCTGCGCGGAGCAGCGCCGCCTCACGGGCTGCGGTCGAGAGACCTGCATCGAGGGCAACTGCTGCAACCACCGGCGGCGTCACCAGCGCGATGTCATCGGGATCGAAGAGGCCGATCAGCTTACGGAAGGTCGCATACTCAAGAGCGTTCTCAGGAAGGCGCGACGGTGCTTCGCCGGAGAAAAGCGCGGCGTACATCCGCTCATCAGCGGCGGTCAGAACACCCTCTTCCCGCGCGAGGCTGATAGTCAGCTCGGCGGCCGGGGTCTCGCCCGCATTGATGTAGCAAAAGGCGCGGAGCTTCACGAAGAACGGCGTCTGGCGCCCCTCACGCAGGTTGGCGCCGCGTGAGCAGGCCCGGTCGAACTGGCCGCGATAGAGATCGCGCATGGCGATGATCCGCGTCAGCTCCGGCTGCATGGGCAGGCCCGGCGTCAGCTCGGCGAGCGCAGCCGCTTCCATGACGTAGCCAGCTTCCGCAGCCTTCAGGAGCTTGATCCCTGCGAGACGAGCATCGGCTCCCTGCGGACCGTTGCCGGGGCTCATCAGAACCCGGCGCAGGACAAGGCGCTTCATCGGGTCGTTGAAGCGCGTCGGGACAGCGAAGAGCTGTTCCTGAACGAAGGCGGCTTCCGAACCCTCCCATAGCGTGCGTGGGAGCGCGCCATCCTGCTCGGTCAGGGTGCCGAGGGAGAAGGGGCTGGTGTCGAAATTGGCCCGCTCGACCTGGGCCGAAGCGATCCCAAAGGCGCTGAGCGCAATCGCAAGAAGTGTGCGTTTCATGGCGCTTATCGAGCCTGAAGCTCAACCTCCTGGGTGATCGTCTTGGTCTGGGGCTGCCGCCTGTCACCGAGAACGTAGAGGAGCGCCACGGTCAGCACAACGAGGGTCAGGAGAAAGGCGAGGAACTTCATGGGCGGGAGCATGGGGGAGTTGGCCGCCAAGGGCAAAGGTTGGGTGCGTTGCGGTATGGAAAGGTGGGGTTGGGTGCTTTTCAGCCTGCGCGCCGGCTACCTCTCCCTGAGGGAGAGGTTGAAATCTAAGATTTCGGGTGAGGGCATTCTACGCCGAGCGCCGAAGCCCCTCACCCTCGATCCCTCTCCCAAAGGGAGAGGGAGGCGATAACTGAGAATGCACCTCTCCAACCCGTCATCCTGGACCTGATCCAGGATCCATCACGAGCGTCAGCGAGTAAAAGAAGCACGCAACCGCGCTCCTCAATCCCCCCGTTTCCTCCGGTAGGCAGCCAGCCTCTCAGCGATCATCCGCTCATAGCCCCGGTCCACGGGCTCGTAGAGGTGCTCCCGGTCCATCCCCTTGGGCAGGTAGCTGAGCCCCGCATGCCCGCTTTCCGCGTCGTGGTCGTAGCGATAGCCCTGCCCCCTGCCCTCGCTCTTCATCAAGTCCGACGGCGCGTTGAGGGCATGGTCGGGCGGCGGCAGAGAGCCGGTGCTCTTGGCCAGCGCCTTGGCCTTTTTGAAAGCGGCATAGCTGGCGTTGGATTTGGGCGCCGTGGCGAGATAGGCGACGGCCTGACCGAGCGGGATATGGCCTTCCGGCTCGCCAAGCTGGCGAAAGGCGTCGCGGGCGGCGACGACGACCTGCAGCGCTCGGGGGTCGGCATTGCCGATGTCCTCGGACGCAATCACCGTCAGCCTGCGGAAGATGAAGAGCGGGTCCTCGCCTGCCTCCAGCATCCGCGCCGTCCAGTAGAGCGCCGCGTCATCGTCCGAGCCTCGGATCGACTTCTGAAGCACCGAGGCGAAGTCGTAGTGCACGTCCCCGCCCTTGTCCCCCGCGGCGGCTCTGCCTTGGAACGAGCGGCGCAGGTCCTCCGCGCCCATAGGCTCGGCGGGGTCCTGCGCGGCGATCTGGTCAGCAAGACCGAGGAGCGCACGGCCGTCGCCATCACCCATCGCAATGA
This sequence comes from Parvularcula mediterranea, assembly GCF_013085255.1. GTDB lineage: Bacteria > Pseudomonadota > Alphaproteobacteria > Caulobacterales > Parvularculaceae > Parvularcula > Parvularcula mediterranea. The sequence goes on along the minus strand of NZ_JABFCX010000002.1, from coordinate 54,548 downwards.
GCGCAGCGCGGCCTTCGTCAGTGAGCGGCAATGGCTTGCCGAGCTCTTCCTCCGCACGGCGAAGAAGCTCCGCCATATCCTCCGTATCAAGACGTTCGAGTTTCAGCGCTACGGCGCGGGATAGCAACGCGCGGTTGAGGGCAAAGCTCGGGTTCTCCGTCGTCGCGCCGACGAGGGTGATGAGCCCTGACTCCATGTGCGGTAGGAAGCTATCCTGCTGGCGCTTGTCGAAGCGGTGAAGCTCATCGACGAACAGAAGCGTAGGTTTGCCGGTCTCACGCCGCGCCTCGGCTTCGGCGAAGGCTTTCTTGAGGTCAGGCACGCCGGAGAAGATCGCTGAGAGCTGCTCGAAGTGCCGCCCGGTCTCCTCGGCGAGAAGCCGCGCAATCGTCGTCTTCCCCGTGCCCGGTGGGCCGTAGAGGATGATCGAGGGCAGGGCCTCAGTCTTCAGAAGCACACGGAGCTTGCCGCCCTCGCCCAGCAACTGGCGCTGACCCACAACCCGGTCGAGAGAACGCGGGCGCAGCCTCTCCGCGAGGGGCCGCGCAACGCCTTCGGAAAGGCCTGCTGCTTCGAACAGCGACATCAGCGGATGCGGTAGGTCGAGGTGCGGCCGCGGGTGTTCCTGACGGTGATCGTCTGCACACCCTTCTTCACCGCGCGCTGGACATCGCCCACCGTCTCCATCGCCTCACCATTGATGTCGAGGATGAGGTATTGCTCCCGCACGGGCACCCGGCGGTTCACCACCCTGCGGTCGAGGCTGGTCACCACGACGCCACGGTCGAAGGGATTGCGCCCAAGCTCTTCGTTGAGAGCTGGCGAGAGGTTCGCGATGGTCACGCCGGTCAGGATATGCTCGCCTCTGAGGAGCGTCAGGTCACGCTTGGGATCCTCCGGGGGCAGAGCAAGCTTCACACGTGAGCGGCGTTCCTTGCCTTCGCGCAGGTAGCGGATCTCAACTGTCTCACCAACCTCACGGGTCGCAGGGCGATAGCGGAGCGCATCGGCATCCTGCACGTCCTGCCCAGCAATCGAGAGGATCACGTCGCCCTCCTCCAAGCCCGCCCGCTCAGCAGGTCCCCCGTCGAAGAGCCGGTTGATCAGCGCACCACGCGGCCTGTCGAGGCCGAGCGCCGTCGCAATCGATGCGTTCACGTCGGAACCGAGAACGCCGATCCACGGCCGCCTGACGACCGTTTCCCCGCCCACGGCCGAGGCCAGAACGCGCTGCACAACGCTGCCGGGGATGGCGAAGCCGACTCCGTTCGATCCGCCAGAGCGCGAATAGATCGCGGTATTCACGCCCAGAAGATTGCCATCGACATCGATCAGCGCGCCACCTGAATTGCCCGGATTGATGGCCGCGTCGGTCTGGATGAAGAACTGAAAGTCGGACATGGACACATTCGTCCGGCTGAGCGCCGAGACGATGCCCGAGGTCACCGTCTGTCCGACCCCGAAGGGGTTGCCGATGGCCAGCACGATGTCGCCCACCTTCGCCTCGTCGCTGTCCGCAAAGCGGAGCGTCGGCAACGGATCAGGCGTCTCAACCTTCAGGATCGCAAGGTCGGTCTGCTCGTCGGCGAGGAGGAGCGTCGCCTCGAACTCGCGGCGGTCGGCGAGGACGACCTTGATCTCGTCCATGCCATCAATGACGTGGTTGTTGGTCACGATGATACCGTCGGACGCGAGGATGACCCCCGAACCGAGCGAGGTCTGCTGGCGCGTCCGTCCGCCCGGCCTTTGCCCGAAGAACTGGCTGAAGAAGGGATCGTCAAACACCGACCGCGTCTGCACGGTCCGGCTCGTGAAGATGTTGACCACCGCAGGCGCTGTCGCCTCGACGAGGGGCGCGTAGGTCGCGCGCAGCTCAATATCGGTGCGCGGCTGGCGGGTCTGCGCATCGGCGGTGCCGATCGCTGCGATGAGGAGCGTGGTAACGATGGCGAAAGCGCGCATGTTCTAGCCTCCAGGATACCTGTTTACGGGAACAGGGATGGGTCGTTAGGGCCTTGGTGGCAAGGCCGGAAGCCTTCATGTGGACCCGCGCTGCCCGCCTGCAAAGGGAAGTCCTGATGACCGCTCTCCTCCTCACCGCACTTTTGAGCCTCCCGGCGGCAGGTGTGCTGGCGCTGGCGGGGCTCTTGTTCGCTGAAGTGACGGTGCCGAGACGGAAGGGCGTCGAGAGCTCCGGCGAGCCGGGGCCTATCGCGATTGTCATCCCTGCCCATGACGAGGAAGCCGGGATTGCCGCCACCGTCGAGGACCTCAAAGCGCAGGTGCGGCCTCAGGACCGGATCATCGTCGTAGCCGACAATTGCTCCGACGGGACTGCCGACTTGGCCGAGGCTGCGGGCGCTGAAATTCTCGTGCGGGAAAACCGCGAGCTCCGCGGCAAGGGGTATGCGCTCCAGCATGCGCTCGATCATTTGAAGGCTTCGCCGCCGTCGACCGTTCTCTTCACCGATGCTGACTGCCTTCACTCACCCGGCCTCGTGGCCCGCGTTGCGGCAGCGGCAGAGGCCTCGCACGCTCCGGCACAGGCGCTCTATCTGATGGGCGCGAACCCTGACGCCCCACCAGCCCGCAAGGTGTCAGCCTTCGCCTGGCTCGTGATGAACAAGGTCCGCGCCGAGGGCCTCTGGGCGCTCGCAAAGACCGTGAAGCTGACAGGGGCAGGCGCCGCCTTCCCCTGGGCGATTGCGGAGAAGCTTCAACTTGGCTCCGGCGAGATTGTTGAAGATCTCGGCCTCACCCTGACCCTCGCCGAGGACGGGACCCGCGTAGGCTTCGTGCCGGATGCGCTGGTCTCCAGCACTTTCCCCGACGCCGAAGCCGCAGCCACCGTTCAGCGGGCCCGGTGGGAGCATGGCTCCATGCGCATGGCGCAGGCGAAGGTGCCGGGCCTCTTCGCGAAGGGCTTCGGCAAGCCGTGGCTCTTCCTGCTCGGCCTCGATGTGGCGCTGCCGCCGCTCGTGCTGTTCGCGGTGTCGATCGTAGCAGCGGGCGCCTACGCGCTCCTGCCGCTGATCTTCGGGATCACCCTGCCCTTCGCTCTCGCGTTCGTCGCAGGTCTGCTGTTCGCCGTGGCCGTCACGATTGCCTGGTGGCGCGACGGCAGGAAGGTGCTGACGCCCGCCGAGATTGGCGGGCTGCCATCCTTCCTTATGTCAAAGCTCTCCGTCTACGGAAAGAAAGGGCGCGACTCCACCAAGACGTGGACCCGGACCCCCAGGGACCAAAGCGACACTTAGTCGGCGGCCTTGAAGACCTCGCCGCCCTTCATCACGAAGACGACCTGATCCTCGAGAAGCTCGACATTTTCGAACGGGTTGCCCTTCACCGCGATGATGTCCGCGAATTTGCCAGTCTCGATGGTGCCGAGGTCGTTCTCCATGCGGATGTTCTTGGACCCGACGACAGTTGCCGAGCGGATTGCCTCCGCAGGGGTCATTCCGGCGCTAACCATCAGGGCAAACTCACGGGCGTTCTCGCCGTGCTTGGAGACACCTGAGTCCGTGCCGAAGGCAATCTTCACGCCGCCCTCGTGTGCGCGGCGTCCCATCTCCTGCATCAGCGGGCCAACCTCAGCGGACTTGGCGCGCTGGGCAGGTGTCAGGAAGGTGCTCGGGTCCGCCGCCCACTCCGCCACCGTTGCCCCCGCAAGAAGCGTCGGCACGAGGAACGCCTCGTTGCGGCGGAACGCGCGGATGGTCCGGTCGTCGAGGTAGGTGCCGTGCTCGATCGTCCGTACACCCGCTTCGAGCGCTGCTTCGATGCCGGTCTTGCCGTGAGCGTGAGCGGTGACGTCGCGGCCCATTTTGGTGGCAGCGTCGACGATGGCTTCCATCTCTTCGCTGGTGAACTGTTGCTCGGTCCCCGTGCGGGTGTTGGAAAGGACGCCGCCCGTGGCCGTGATCTTGATATGGTCAGCACCGCGACGGATCTGCTCGCGCACCGCGCGGCGGCAGTCGTCAGGACCATCGCAAACGGCAGGGCTCTTCAGAACCTCCGCCACGTGGAGGTTATAGCCCTGTGTCCCATCACCATGACCACCGGTGATCGAGACCGTGTTGCCAGCCGCGAGGATCCTCGGCCCTGGGACGTCGCCCCGTGCAATAGCGCCCCTCAGTGCAAAGACGGCTTGGCCGTCGGCGCCCACGTCCCTGACAGTCGTAAACCCTGCCATGAGAGTCTTCCTGGCATAACCGGCGCCCATGAGCGCTCTGTCAGCGGAAGAAAGCTCGACACGCTGCAGGCGGCCGCGCGGATTGTTTTCAGAGGTGATGTGGACGTGCCCGTCGATGAGTCCCGGAATGACGGTGTGACCTGAGAGGTCGTGGCTGGCCACGATGTCATGGCCATCGGCTTCGATGGCGCTGTCACTCACCGATCCGGCACGAACTTCGAGGATCCGGTTGTCTTCGATGAGAATGGTTGCCTCGCTCGGGCGCCCCTCCCCCGGAACAGCGACGAGCGCGTCCGTCCTGAGGACGGTGACATCAGCTGCGAGTGCAGAGCTGACGGAAAGGGCGAGGGCGGAAACGGCTGTTACGAGACTTCTCATGGGAGGAAGCTGCCTTGGAACTCCGCGCGGGTCCAGTGAGGTTAGGCAGCGAATGAGATCCTTGAGCCAAAGAAGAAGCCGCCGGGCGATTGCCACGGCGGCTTTCAAAAACCTGAGATCAGGAGCGCTTACGCTTCGTCTTCGACCAGTTTCATGGTCGGGCCGCTGTCAGCGCCCTTGGCAGTCTCGTCGCGGTCGACGAACTCGATGACAGCGCGCGGGGCGTTGTCGCCAAAGCGGAAGCCAGCCTTCATCACGCGGGTGTAGCCACCGTTGCGGTCCTTGTAGCGCGGGCCAAGCGTCTCGAAGAGCTTGCCGACCATCTCGACGTCGCGGATCTTGGAGATCGCCTGACGACGGGCGTGCAGGTCGCCCTTTTTCGCGAGGGTGATGAGCTTGTCAGCGATGGGCTTCAGCTCTTTCGCTTTCGGAAGCGTGGTGACGATCTGCTCGTGCTTGATGAGCGAGGCGGCCATGTTGGCGAACATCGCCTTCCGGTGGCTCGCCGTGCGGTTCAGTTTGCGGTGCGCAACGCCGTGGCGCATGGTCTACTCTCCACTACTCCGGCGCAGGGGCCGGATGGTTTGGGTCTGATCCTGAACGCGCGCCATTGGCACAATCAGGCAGAAAAGGGAAGCCGCCCGAAGGCGGCTTCAGAACAGTTTAGCTCTGGTCCTCGAACTTGCGGGCCAGCTCTTCGATATTGTCCGGCGGCCAGTCCGGCACATCCATACCGAGATGGAGGCCGAGGGAAGCCAGAACTTCCTTGATCTCGTTCAGCGACTTGCGACCGAAGTTCGGAGTACGGAGCATCTCGCCTTCGGTCTTCTGAATGAGATCGCCGATGTAGACGATGTTGTCGTTCTTGAGGCAGTTCGCCGAACGGACCGACAGCTCAAGCTCGTCGACCTTCTTGAGGAGAGCGGCGTTGAAGAGAAGCTCTTCTTCCTTCTCCTGGCCGGCTTCCGCCTTCGGCTCGTCGAAGTTTACGAAGATCTGCAGCTGGTCCTGAAGGATACGCGCAGCGTAAGCAGCGGCGTCCTCAGGGCTGACAGCACCGTTGGTCTCGATGTCGAGGATCAAGCGGTCATAGTCGAGAACCTGGCCCTCACGGGTGTTCTCGACACGGTACGACACGCGACGAACCGGTGAGTAGAGGCTGTCGATCGGAATAAGGCCGATCGGAGCATCTTCCGGACGGTTGCGGTCAGCAGGGACGTAGCCCTTGCCGGTCTGGACCGTGAACTCGATACGCAGATCAGCGCCCTCGTCGAGGGTGCAGATCACGTGATCCTTGTCGAGGATCTCGATATCGGCGGTTTCCTGGATGTCAGCAGCAGTGACGACGCCCGGGCCCTTCTTGTGCAGCACAAGACGCTTCGGACCGTCGACATGCATGCGAAGAGCAAGCTGCTTGACGTTCAGGATGATGACAGTGACGTCCTCGCGGACACCAGGGATCGAGCTGAACTCGTGCACGACACCGTCGATCTGGATCGAGGTGACGGCGGCGCCCTGGAGCGACGACATCAGGATACGGCGGAGCGAGTTGCCGAGCGTCAGGCCAAAGCCGCGCTCGAGCGGTTGGGCAACGATGGTTGCCTTACGCTGCGGGTCGAAACCCGGCTGCACTTCAAGCTTTTGCGGCTTGATGAGCTCCTGCCAGTTCTTTTCGAGCATAGATTTCTCCGTGAGGCCCTTGAAGGTGGACCTCCTACCCTTGCAGTGAGTCGTTAGACGCGGCGGCGCTTACGCGGGCGGACGCCATTGTGCGGGATGGGGGTCACGTCCTTGATGGTAGTGACCGTCAGACCCGCGGCCTGCAGCGCGCGGAGGGCGCTCTCACGACCCGAACCCGGACCACGGACGAGCACGTCAACCGAACGGAGACCGTGCTCCATGGCCTTCTTGGCAGCGTCTTCAGCAGCCATCTGGGCAGCGAACGGGGTCGACTTACGCGAACCCTTGAAGCCCATGTGGCCCGCAGTGGACCAGCTGATGGTGTTGCCCTGGGCGTCAGCGATGGTGACGTGGGTGTTGTTGAACGAGGCGTTCACATGGACGACGCCGGAGTGAATGTTCTTGCGCTCGCGGCGGCGGGGAGCCTGACGGGTCGGAGTACGTGCCATGGGTTACTTCTTCTTCCCGGCGATCGGCCGTGCTGGGCCTTTGCGGGTCCGTGCGTTGGTGTGGGTACGCTGGCCACGGACCGGAAGACCGCGGCGGTGACGCAGGCCGCGATAGCAGCCGAGATCCATGAGGCGCTTGATGTTCTGCGCGTTCTCACGACGGAGGTCGCCTTCGACGGTGTAGTCAGCGTCGATCGCTTCGCGGATGCGGAGGATCTCGGCGTCCGTCAGGTCCTGCACACGGCGGGTCGTGTCGAGATTGGTCTTCTCAACAATCTCCATCGCCTTGGCCGGGCCGATGCCGTGAATATAGGTCAGCGCGACGTGGACGCGCTTGTTATTAGGGATGTTCACACCGGCGATGCGGGCCATCGTGTTCCTCTCTTGCGGGCGCGCCCCTCAGGGAGCGCTTTAAAAATTTCCATCGGCCCTACCACAAGGCAAGGCGCGACCTTGTCCGATTTAGCGGAAAGTGGGGGTCTAAACCCTGCCCTCTCCATGTCAAGCGCAGTTTCGGGGCTTTTCCCTCAGGAAAGAGCAGCTTCGATCTGTGCCGTGACGTCATCGATGGATTTCATGCCGTCGATGGTCTTCACGAGCCCCTTGTCCTTGTAGAAAGGCACCAGAGGCGCGGTCTGTTCATTGTAAACGCCGAGGCGCTTGCGGAACGTCTCTTCATTGTCGTCGGAGCGAACTTCGCCGCCCTTGGCCTTGGTCTCGGCCACCCGGCTGTTGAGCCTGTTGACCAGTTCCTCGTCGTCAACGGAGAGCTCAAGGACCACGTCAATAATGCGGCCCTTCTTCTCGAGGATCTCGTCGAGCAGCTCGGCCTGACGGACCGTGCGGGGGAAGCCATCGAGGAGGAAGCCCGGCTTGCAATCTTCCATATCGATACGTTCGCCGATGATGCCCGTGACGAGATCATCGGAGACGAGATCACCCGCATCCATCGTGGCCTTGCACTTCTTGCCGAGCTCGGTCCCCGCGGCGATGGCCGCGCGGAGCATGTCACCGGTCGAGAGCTGCGGGATGCCGCGGCGTGCCGCAATCATCTTGGCCTGCGTGCCTTTACCGGCTCCGGGCGGTCCGAGAAAAATGACGATCAACGGCGAGCTCCCCTCAACTTGGACTTCTTGATCAGCGACTCATACTGCTGCGCGAGCAGGTGACCCTGAATTTGCTGGACCGTATCAAGCGTAACCGTACAGACGATCAAGAGAGACGTGCCGCCCAAATACACAGGGATCGCCGAATACTGCATCCTCAGGAACTCCGGCATAAGGCAGACAAAGGTCAGATACGCAGCACCGATGACCGTGATCCTGGTGAGGACGTAGTCGATATACTCGGCCGTCTTCTTGCCTGGGCGGTAGCCCTGAATATAGCCGCCATACTGCTTGAGCGTGTCGGCCGTGTCCTCTGGGTTGAAGACGATCGAGGTGTAGAGGAAGCAGAAGAAGATGATCCCCGCCCCGTAGATCAGGATGTAGAGCCAGCTGCCCGGCGTGATCATGCCGACGACATCCTGCAGCCAGAGCGGCGCGTCGGTGCCGATGGCGCCCTGCGCGGTGGCGGGCAGGAAGAGGAGCGAGCTTGCGAAGATCGGCGGGATGACGCCCGCAGTATTGAGCTTCAGCGGAAGGTGGCTCTTCTCGCCCTGGCTCATCTTGTTGCCCTGCTGGCGGCGTGGGTACTGGACCAGCAGCCTGCGCTGGGACCGCTCCATAAAGACCACGAAGGCGATGAGCGAAACGGCGAGCAAGATGACGATGATCACGACAAACGCCGGAAGCGCACCGGTCTGACCCGAGGTCAGCAGGCCTGCCGCAGCGCGCGGAAGCTCTGCGATGATGCCAGCGAAGATGATCAGCGAGATACCGTTGCCGATACCGCGGGCGGTGATCTGCTCACCAAGCCAGACGAGGAACATCACGCCGCCAACAAGGGTGATGACCGTGGCCGGAACGAATAGCGGGCCAGCGTCGTAGACGACAGGGATCCCGGACGGGCTGGTCTGACCCGCAATCGTCGCAGCGATGAAGTAGCCCTGCACCGTGGCGAGGAAGACTGTCAGGTAGCGGGTGTACTGGTTGATCTGGCGCCGACCTGATTCGCCCTCTTTCTTGATGGCCTCAAGCGAGGGAACGATGGCCGACATCATCTGCATGATGATCGACGCCGAGATGTACGGCATGATGTTCAGCGCGAGGATCGCCATCCGCTCCGTCGCGCCGCCTGAGAACAGGTTGAACGTGCCGAGAAGACCGCCGGTCTGCGTCTGGAACAGGTCCGCGAAGGCATCGGGGTTGATGCCCGGGATCGGGATGAAAGTACCCAGCCGGTAGACGATGAGGGCACCAAGGGTGAAGAGGATCCGCTTACGAAGCTCATCGGCCTTGGCAAAATTGCCGAGGCTGAAGTTCGAAGCCATTTGTTCTGCGGCTGAAGTCATGCGTTCCTGCTAAATCCTACGCGGCCTGGGTCAAGGCTGAACTTGCCCCGACAAAGGTCCAATCTGTTGCGCCGCAGCACCCTGAGGGCCACGGAATGACTGGGCTCTACTCTTCTTTTGCGGGCAGCGGCTGCCACGCGATATTCCTGAACTCCACGGGGTGGCCTTCTGACTGAAGCGCCAGATAGCCGGTCCCGAGGGGCTCCCTTGAGTCGCGGAGCACATCCTCAATGACAATCGACTGGACGCCGTCGACATAGGGAACAATCCGGTCAGCCCCGTCGACGACGATCTCCACGGAGACCCATTCACCTAAAGGCTTCGAGGGCACGTCCGAATAGATGCAGTGCTGCTCCCGCCGCTCGCCATCAATGGCGATGCTGGTCTCAGGAGAGCACACGTTCGCAGTCGACTGGCTGGGGTGCGCAGCACCAGCTGCGAGGAACTGGATCTCGAGCGAGACCGGGAAGTCTTGATCGAGAGACATCTCGTCCGCTGATCCTGAGTGGATCATGACCCCGCTGTTGAGACGAGCCCAAGCAGGAGCCCCCTCCACAGCTTCTCCAATGAACCTGTACTCAAGGCGCAGCCTGTAGCGGTCTGTCCCGAGCTTGGCGAAAAGGTGACCGAAGTTCTCCGAGAACTGATCGTAGCCGGAATAGTCGACCCGGATCACACCATACTCGGCGCGGAAGGTGCGGCGGCTATCCGCCCCCGCCTCCTCTCCAGCGATCTTGGGTGTCCAACCCCCAAGAGTCTTCCCGTCAAAGAGTGGCTGCCACGTGGAAGGCTCCGCGCAGGCGGCCACTCCGATCAGGAGCGATAGGAGGATTGGAGCGCCCCTCAACCTGAAAGGCCTTACTTCTTGGCCTTCTTGGCCTCTTCGCGCTCTTTGCCGCGGAGACGCTTGTGCTTCTCCGGACGGGTCATGGTGACCGAGCCGCCAGCCTTCTCGATGGCTTCGCGAGCCGATTTGGTCGCGTAGGTCACGGTGACGTTGACCTTTGCGCTCAGCTCGCCGGTGCCGAGAACGCGGACGCCGTCTTTCTTCGAGCGGAGGAAGCCGGACTCGACCAGGCTGTCTTCGGTGATCGTGTCGACACCATCGTCAGCCGAAGCTTGCAGGTGCGCGAGGCTCACTTCCACGAAGTCCTTGGCGTTCGGCTTGTTGAAGCCGCGCTTCGGAAGACGCATGTGAAGCGGCATCTGACCGCCCTCGAAGCCCTTGATGGCAACGCCCGAGCGGGATTTCTGACCTTTGACACCGCGGCCGCCGGTCTTGCCCATGCCAGAGCCGATACCACGGCCGACACGCTTACGGGTTTTGCGGGCGCCGGGGTTATCGGCGAGATCGGTGAGACGAATGCTCATTATACTGTCCTTTCGACTATGCGGGGCGAAGGGCCCCTCGCCTTTGATGTGACCTCTCCAAGCTAGGAGAGAGCGGCGTCTATGACGCCAAAAAGGGAGAGGAAGCAAGAGCCCCTCTCCCTAAATCTTGTTGCCGTGTGCCCCTCCCCAAGGAGAGCCCAGAGCTTACGGCTGGCGTTCTTCGCCGACGATCTCGACCATGTGGCGGACTTTACGGACCATGCCGCGAACGGCCGGGGTATCCTCAAGCTCGCGCTCACGGCCGATCTTGCCAAGGCCAAGGCCTTTCAGCGTGGCTTCCTGAGAAGCTTCGCGGCGGATTGGTGAGCCGTACTGGCGCACGGTGATGACACCGCGGCCTTCCTTCTTGGCCTTCTCAGCGCCGTGGTTTTTTTCAACCACGCGGCCGCGGCCGGTCGTTTTCTTTTCGTAGTCAGCCATTAGCCAGCATCCACGGTGGTGGCGTCAGCCTGCACCGCCGCGCGGCGGGCGATGAGGTCCGACACTTTCAGGCCGCGCTTGGCCGCGATCGAACGCGGGTTCGACTGCTCTTTGAGAGCGTCGATGGTCGCACGGACCATGTTGTAAGGGTTCGAGGTGCCGATCGACTTCGCGACAACGTCCTGAATGCCGAGCATCTCGAAGACAGCACGCATCGGACCACCGGCAATGACGCCGGTACCCGGAGGAGCCGTGCGGATGACGACTTTACCGGCACCGTGACGGCCTTGGGCGTCGTGGTGCAGCGTCCGGCCGTCACGCATCGGGACCTTGATCATGTTGCGCTTGGCTTCCTGGGAAGCCTTGCGGATCGCCTCGGGCACTTCGCGGGCCTTGCCCTTGCCGAAGCCGACGCGGCCCTTCTGATCACCGACGACGACGAGCGCGGCGAAACCGAAGTTCTTGCCGCCCTTCACCGTCTTTGCGACGCGGTTGATCGCTACGAGGCGGTCCTGGAACTCGTCCCGCTCCTCATCGCGATTGCCGCGACGACGGCGGTCACCACCTTGTCTGGGTTCTCTTGCCATCGTTTCAGTCCTTAGAAGTTCAGACCGCCCTCGCGAGCGGCTTCGGCGAGGGCTTTCACCCGGCCATGGAACAGGTAACCGCCGCGGTCGAACACGACGTTCTCGACGCCCGCAGCCTTGGCACGCTCAGCCACGAGTGCGCCAACCTTGGCGGCAGCATCCGTGGTCGAGCCCTTGGAGCCCTCGCGGAAGTCTTTTTCGAGCGACGAAGCCGAAGCAAGCGTCTTGCCTGCTGCATCGTCGATGATCTGCGCGGTGATGTTGCGGCCCGAGCGATAGACGCTGAGACGCGGACGACCGCCCGCACGTTTGGCGACGGCGGTACGGGTCCGGCCGGCGCGCTTCTTGAGTTTTGCAATCCGGGTGAGAGGCATGGCTTACTTCTTCTTCCCTTCTTTGCGGAAAATGTACTCGCCCGCATACTTCACGCCTTTGCCCTTGTAGGGCTCTGGCGGACGGAAGCTGCGGATCTTCGCGGCGACTTCTCCGACGACCTGCTTGTCCATACCGGAGATCGAGATTTCGGTTGGCTTGCCAACTTTGATCTCGATGCCGTCAGGGGCGTTGTACTCAACGTCGTGGCTGTAGCCGAGCGCGAGGACGAGGGTCTTGCCCTTCATCTGTGCACGGTAACCAACGCCGACGAGCTCGAGGTCTTTCTTGAAGCCCTCGGTGACGCCTTCGAAGATGTTGGCGATCCGTGTGCGGCTCATGCCCCACATGGAGCGGGCTTCCTTGGTCTTGTTGACCGGGGTCACCTGAACGCCATCATCGCCCAGTTCGACCAGGCAAAGCTCGTTGACCACGAACTCCATCTGACCCTTCGAGCCTTTAGCCGAGACGGTCTGGCCATTGACTTTGGCCTCGACGCCTTTCGGCACGGGAACGGGTTTCTTACCAATGCGCGACATAATCAGTACACCTGGCAGAGGACTTCCCCGCCGACGTTCTCTTCGCGGGCAACCGCGTCAGACATCACGCCTTTGGGGGTGGAAAGGATGGAGATACCCAGGCCGTTACGGACCGGGGTGATTTCCTTGACCGAGCTATAGACACGACGGCCGGGCTTCGAGATGCGGCGGATCTTCGAGATGACAGGGTCACCGTCGAAGTACTTCAGCTCGATCTCGAGGTCGGCCTTGTTGCCCTCGTGCTCCACGCGGGAGTAGCCGCGGATGAAGCCCTCAGCCTGCAGAACGTCGAGGACGCGCTGGCGAAGCTTGGACGCAGGGGTCTTGGTCTTGGACATCCCACGCATTTGAGCGTTGCGGATGCGGGTGAGCATATCACCGAGAGGATCACTGATCGTCATTCTACCTGATCCTTACCAGCTCGATTTGACGAGGCCCGGGATCTTGCCGAGCGAGCCAAGCTCACGCAGCGCGATACGGGACATCTTCAGCTTGCGGTAGTAACCGCGCGGACGGCCGGTCACGAGGCAGCGGTTGCGAATGCGGGTCTTCGAAGCGTTGCGCGGAATCTCGGCAAGCTGCATCGCAGCCTTGAACTTGTCTTCCGGGCTAGCAGCCTCGTCCTTCATGATCGCCTTGAGGCGCTCGCGGCGAGCGTCCCACTTCTTGGCCATGCGGCGACGCTTGAGGTCCCGCTCGACCATAGCTTTCTTGGCCATGTCTTTCTCCTTTTCCGGCCTTTTCCGCCCACTGAGGATCAGGGGCGGAAGTACCGAAGACGGTCCCCTACTTGCGGAAGGGGAAGTTAAACTCTTTGAGCAGCGCCCTTGCGTGGTCATCATTATCGGTCGTCGTACAGACGATGATGTCCATGCCGCGTTGCGTCTCAACCTTGTCGTAGTCGATCTCGGGGAACACGATGTGCTCCTTCAGGCCCATGGCGAAATTGCCACGGCCGTCGAAGCTCTTGGCGTTCAGACCACGGAAGTCCCGGATGCGGGGCATCGCGATGGTCGTCAGGCGATCGACGAACTCGTACATACGATCCTTACGGAGCGTGACCTTCACACCGAGGGCCATCTCTTCACGGACCTTGAAGCCTGCAATCGACTTCTTGGCCTTGGTCACGACCGGCTTCTGACCGGCGATCGCTTCCATTTCGTTCAGAGCGTTCTCGATCGACTTACGGTCGTTGACCGCGTCGCCGACGCCCATATTCAGGACGACCTTCTCGAGCTTAGGGATCATCATGACGTTAGACAGGCCGAGCTCTTCCTTGAGCTTAGCCCGGATTTCATCATTGTACTTCGCCTTCAGGCGAGGCGTGTAGTCTTTGGTCTCAGACATCGATGACCTCTCCCGAGCGTTTGGCGAAACGCACTTTCTTGGCGTCGTCGCCCTCGCCCACGATCTTGAAGCCAACGCGGGTCGGCTTGCCGTCCTTGGGGTCCTTCAGCGCGACGTTCGAGACATGGATAGGTGCCTCGGTGCGCTGCAGGCCGCCTTGGCTCTGCTGGCTTGGTTTCACGTGCTTGGTGATCATCTGGCAGCCCTGGACGAGAACCTTGTCGTCCTTCGGAAAGACCTTGAGGACTTCTCCCTCGGCGCCTTTGTCCTTGCCCGTCAGGACAACGACCTTGTCACCCTTCTTGATGCGTGCGGCCATTACAGCACCTCCGGTGCCAGGGACACGATCTTCATGTGGCCAGAACGGCGCAGCTCGCGCGTCACCGGGCCAAAGATACGCGTACCGATCGGCTCTTTGTTGTTGTTGACGATGACAGCAGCATTGCCATCGAAGCGGATGACCGAACCGTCACGGCGCTTGATGTCCTTCGCCGTGCGGACGACAACCGCCTTCATCACCTGGCCCTTTTTGACGCGACCGCGCGGCATGGCTTCCTTGACCGACACCACGATGATGTCGCCCACGGAAGCGTATTTCCGCTTCGATCCGCCCAGGACCTTGATGCACTGCACCCTCTTGGCGCCGGAGTTATCGGCGACGTCGAGGTTCGTCTGCATCTGGATCATTTGGGGATCCTCCAATTTGCCCCGGGGAAACCGGGTGCAACCTCAAAAAATTAGCCTTCAGCAGAAGCCGCGTCAGCGGATCCGGTGAAGAGTTCCCAGCGCTTCAGTTTCGACTTCGGCGCACATTCGATGATCTGAACGACGTCGCCAACCTTTGCGGAGTTGGTCTCGTCATGAGCGTGGTAGCGCTTCGAGCGCCGCACGATCTTCTTCAGGAGCGGGTGCGGATAGCTGCGGTCAATACGAACCACAACAGTTTTGTCGCCCTTATCGGAAACGACAGGTCCTTGCAGGATGCGCTTAGGCATTGCCGTCCTCTTTCACTTCTTCCGGCTTCGAGCGAGCCGGGGCGTCAGCGTTCTTGCGACGCTCGGACTGGAGCGTCTTGATGCGGGCGATCGTGCGGCGGACTTCCTGCACACGATCGGTTTTCTCGAGCTGTCCCGATGCGCGTTGGAAACGCAGATTGAACTGCTCTTTCTTCAGGTCGATGAGCTTCGTGTTGAGCTCATCGTCCGAGAGATCGCGAACTTCCTGGGCGTTCATGCTTATTCCCCAATCCGTTTGACGATGCGCGTCTTGATCGGGAGCTTGGCGGCGCCGAGCTGAAGCGCTTCACGCGCGACGTTCTCGGGAACACCATCGATCTCGAACATGACACGGCCGGGCTTCACCTTGGCGACCCAACGGTCGACAGAGCCCTTACCTTTACCCATCCGGACTTCGGTCGGCTTTGCCGTGACCGGGACGTCCGGGAAGATGCGGATCCAGACGCGCCCTGCCCGCTTCATGTGGCGGGTGATGGCACGACGGGTGGCTTCGATCTGGCGCGACGTGACACGCTCAGGCTCGACGGCCTTGAGACCGAACGAGCCGAAGTTGAGCGAAGTGCCGCCCTTCGCGGTGCCCTTGATCCGGCCTTTATGCTGTTTACGGAACTTGGTCCGTTTCGGCTGAAGCATGGTGACCTCTTATGCGTTTTCGCGGCGACGCGGACGACGCTCACGGTTCATTTGCGGACCGCCGGTCTGAGCCTCGATCACGCGACGCTCGTGCGCCATCGGATCGTGCTCGAGGATCTCGCCTTTGAAGATCCAAACCTTGATGCCGATTGCACCGTAGGTGGTGCGGGCAGTCGCGGTACCGTAGTCGATGTCGGCGCGCAGCGTGTGAAGCGGAACGCGGCCTTCGCGATACCATTCCGTACGTGCGATTTCCGCACCGCCGAGACGACCAGCACAGTTCACGCGGATACCGAGGGCACCCATGCGCATGGCGGTCTGCATCGCACGCTTCATCGCGCGGCGGAACGAAGCCCGGCGCTCGAGCTGCTGAGCGATGTTCTCGGCAACGAGCGTTGCGTCGGTTTCCGGCTTGCGGATCTCAACGATGTTGAGGACCGTTTCCGAGCTCGACATGCGCGAGAGTTCCTGACGGAGCTTCTCGATGTCAGCACCCTTCTTACCGATCACGACACCCGGACGCGCCGAGTAGATGGTGACGCGGCACTTCTTGTGCGGACGCTCGATGACGATCTTCGAGACACCGGCGTTGGCGAGCTTTTTGAGCAGGTAGTTCCTGATCTGAAGGTCTTCATGCAGAAGATCGCCGTAAGCGGCCTTCGGAGCATACCAGCGGCTGTCCCAAGTACGGTTGATCCCCAGACGGAGACCGATCGGGTTTACTTTCTGACCCATTATGCAGTCTCCTTCTCGCGGAGTTTGATGGTGATCTCGGCAAACGGCTTCTTGATGCGACCGACGCGGCCACGGGCACGCGGACGGAAACGCTTCATGACGAGGTTCTTGCCGACGAACGCCTCCTCGACGACGAGGCTGTCGATGTCGAGGTCGTGGTTGTTCTCAGCGTTGGCGATCGCGCTCTCGAGGACGGTCAGCACTTCGCGCGCGACGCGCTTGCGGCTGAACTCGAGCTCGTTCTTGGCGCGCTCGACCGACTTGCCCCGGATCATCTGGGCAACGAGGTTGAGCTTCTGCGGCGACGTCTTGATCATGCGGCCTTTGGCGACCGCCTGATCCTCTTCACGCCGGGACGGATTTTTCATCTGACCCATGATTATTTCCGCTTCGCTTTCTTGTCAGCACCGTGACCGTAGTAGGTACGGGTCGGGCTGAACTCGCCGAGCTTGTGGCCAACCATGTCCTCAGTGACGTGCACCGGGATGAACTTCTGGCCGTTGTAGACATTGAACGTCAGACCAACGAAGTTCGGCAGGATCGTCGAACGGCGGGACCAGGTCTTGATCCCACCCTTATGTTGCCCCTCGCCGGCCTCAGCCGCCTTCTTGAGGAGGTACCGATCGACGAAAGGTCCTTTCCATACGGAACGCGGCATCGATTAGCGTCCTTTCCGTTTCGCGTGGCGCGAGCGAATGATGAGACGGTCGGTCTCTTTGTTGCTGCGCGTGCGTTTGCCTTTGGTGGGTTTGCCCCACGGGGTGACTGGGTGACGACCACCGGAGGTACGGCCTTCGCCGCCGCCGTGCGGGTGATCGATCGGGTTCATGGCGACACCGCGAACAGCCGGGCGCTTGCCCAGGTGACGCTTGATGCCTGCTTTGCCGAGGACGCGGTTCGAGTGGTCTGGGTTCGACACCGCACCGATGGTGGCGCGGCATTCACCGTGGACCAGGCGAACTTCGCCCGACTTGAGACGGACCTGCGCGTAGTCGCCATCGCGACCGACGAGCTGGACATAAGCACCGGCCGAACGAGCCAGCTGACCGCCCTTCTTGGGCTTGAGCTCGACATTGTGCACGATCGTACCGACCGGCACGTTCTTGAGCGGCATCGCGTTGCCCGGCTTCACGTCGACGCGGTCGCCGGAGACGACCTTGTCGCCAGCCTGCAGACGCTGGGGCGCGAGGATATAGGCCTTCACGCCGTCACCGTACTGAATGAGTGCGATGAACGCCGACCGGTTCGGGTCGTACTCGAGGCGAAGGACTTCGGCGATCGCGTCGTAACGCTGACGCTTGAAGTCGATGACGCGGTAGAGACGCTTGGCACCGCCGCCCTGACGACGAGCAGTGATCCGGCCGTTGTTGTTGCGGCCACCCTTGTTGGTCAGACCCTCGGTGAGCGTCTTCTCAGGCTTGCCCTTGTGGAGGCCCTTGCGGTCCACCGTGACGAGCGTCCGGCGACCCGGCGACGTCGGATTGTAAGTCTTCAATGCCATGGTCTTAGAGCCCCGTCGTCACGTCGATGGAGTGGCCCTCTTCAAGGGTCACCATCGCTTTTTTGACATCAGAACGCGTATACGGACGGCCGCGGAAACGCTTGCTCTTGCCCTTGGTGATCAGCGTGTTCACCGCTTTCACCTTGACGTCGAACAGGGCCTCGACCGCTTCAGCGATCTCAGGCTTGGTAGCTTTCAGCGGCACCTTGAACACGTACTGGTTATGCTCAGCTGCGATCGTCGCCTTTTCGGTGATGATCGGCTGGGTGATCGTGTCGTAGTGCTTTGCGGTCGCTTCGGTCATGCCGCGGCTCCCTCTTTAGCAGTCCCGAGAAGACGCGCTTCGAGACCTTCCACGGCAGCCTTCGTCAGCACGAGCTTGTCGTGCTTGAGGATGTCGTAAACGTTGGTACCTGCAACCGGGAGGATGTCGATCCCGTCCAGGTTCTTGGCGGCTTTCGAGAAGTTCTCGTCGAAGGACACGTCCATGATGAGCGCGCTCTTCAGGTCGTGGGCCTTCAGCTTGCTCGCGAGCTCTGAAGTCTTCGGTGCATCGAGCTTCGCTTCGTCGATGACAATCAGTTCGCCGGCACCCTGCTTCGCCGAGAGGGCGTGACGCAGAGCGAGACGGCGGACCTTCTTCGGCAGGTCGAAGGCGTGGCTGCGGACGCGGGGGCCATGGGCCTTGCCGCCGCCGCGGAACTGCGGAGCTTTCTTGTTGCCGTGACGAGCGCCGCCGGAGCCTTTCTGGCGGACGATCTTCTTCGTCGAGCCAGCGACTTCACCGCGCTCTTTGGTTTTGTGCGTGCCAGCCTGACGCCTTGCGAGCTGCCAGACGACATAACGGTGCAGGAGATCCTTGCGGGGCTCGAGACCGAAGACTTCTTCGTTCAGCGAGGCCGCGCCGGATTTGTCCGCGCCGAGCTTGAGGACGTCGACTTCCATCAGCTCTTCTCTCCTTCGTCAGCAGCCGGAGCGTCGCCGCCCTCTTCAGCCGCCTTGGCTTCTTTTGCTTCGTCGCTATCTTCCGGGACCGGAGCGTCGAATGCACCGACGGGGGTCTTTTCACCGGCTTCGGCGAGCATGGACTCCTCTTCGGGGGCTTCGACTTCTGCGTTCGGAGCAGCGAAGGCGCCCGGCTTAGGAGCGTCTTCAGGAAGCGGCTTCTTGATAGCGTCCTTGATCAGGATCCACGAACCCGCGGAACCCGGGACAGCGCCCTTGATCATGACCAGACCGCGAGCAACGTCAGTCTTGACGATCTCGAGGTTCTGGGTCGTGACGCGGACGTCGCCCATGTGGCCGGCCATCTTCTTGCCCTTGAACACCTTCCCGGGGTCCTGGCACTGACCGGTCGAACCGTGCGAGCGGTGCGAAATCGAGACACCGTGCGAGGCGCGAAGGCCGCCGAAGTTGTGGCGCTTCATGCCGCCGGCGAAGCCCTTACCGATCGAGGTGCCGACGACGTCGACACGCTGACCTGCGATGAAGTGATCGGCCGTCATGGTCGAGCCGACTTCAATCATGGCGTCTTCCGGCACGCGGAATTCGACAAGCTTGCGCTTGGGCTCAACCTTGGCCTTCGCGAAGTGACCGCGCATCGGATTGGTGACGCGCTTAAGCTTCGCAGTGCCTGCGCCGAGCTGGAGAGCGGTGTAACCGTCTCTCTCGACCGTGCGATGGCTCACGACCTGGCAGTTCTCAAGGCTCACGACCGTAACGGGCACGTGGGTGCCTTCAGCCGTGTAGAGACGGGTCATGCCGAGCTTCTTGCCAATCAGACCAGTACGGGCCTGGTGCTGGGCGGGAAGCGGCTGCGGGCGGTGTTGGGTCTTCCGCATCTGCTGGAGCTGCGGATCGATCTGACGTTCCGTGGCGGACATCTTACGCTCCGAGCTTGATCTCGACGTCGACGCCGGCCGAGAGGTCGAGCTTCATCAGTGCGTCGATGGTCTGCGGGGTCGGTTCGACGATATCGAGCATCCGCTTGTGGGTGCGCATCTCGAATTGCTCACGCGACTTCTTGTTCACGTGGGGCGAGCGCAGCACGGTGTAGCGGTCAATGTGCGTCGGGAGGGGAATCGGTCCACGAACCTGCGCACCGGTGCGCTTCGCCGTGTTGACGATCTCCTTCGCGCTCGTATCGAGCACGCGGTGATCGAAGGCTTTGAGCCTAATCCTGATATTCTGTTGCACTACCAGTCCTTCCAACTGGGCTCGTAAGGTCGGCCTTCGGTGACCTCAGAGGAGCAAAAAAATAGAAAACGGCGGGCCGCTATGAAGCAGCAGCCCGCCGATGAAAAGGCCTAATTTACTCGATGATCGAGGAAACGATGCCGGCGCCGACGGTACGGCCACCTTCACGGATAGCGAAGCGGAGCTTCTCTTCCATGGCGATCGGGACGATCAGCTCGACGTTAATGTTCACGTTGTCGCCCGGCATGACCATCTCGGTACCCTCAGGAAGGGTGCAGATGCCGGTCACGTCCGTGGTGCGGAAGTAGAACTGCGGGCGGTAGTTGTTGAAGAACGGCGTGTGACGGCCACCCTCTTCCTTGGTCAGGATGTAGGCTTCAGCAACAAACTTCGTGTGCGGCGTAACCGAACCCGGCTTGCAGAGAACCTGGCCGCGCTCAACGCCTTCACGGTCGATACCGCGGAGGAGAACACCGACGTTGTCGCCTGCTTCACCGCGGTCAAGCAGCTTGCGGAACATCTCGACGCCCGTACAGGTCGTCTTGGCTGTGTCGCGGATGCCGACGATTTCGAGTTCGTCGCCGACGTTGACAACACCGCGCTCGACGCGACCGGTGACAACCGTACCACGACCCGAGATCGAGAAGACGTCTTCGATCGGCATGAGGAAGGTCTGGTCGACAGGACGTTCCGGGGTCGGAATGTACTCGTCAACCTGAGCCATCAGCTCTTTGATCTTCTCTTCGCCGATCTCAGGGTTGTTGCCTTCCATAGCGGCGAGAGCCGAACCAGCGATGATCGGAATGTCGTCGCCCGGGAACTCGTAGGACGAGAGAAGCTCACGGACTTCCATTTCGACGAGCTCGAGGAGCTCTTCGTCGTCGACCTGGTCAACCTTGTTGAGGAACACGACGAGAGCCGGAACGCCAACCTGACGAGCGAGCAGGATGTGCTCACGGGTCTGGGGCATCGGGCCGTCAGCAGCGTTCACCACGAGGATTGCGCCGTCCATCTGAGCAGCACCGGTGATCATGTTTTTGACGTAGTCAGCGTGACCCGGGCAGTCGACGTGCGCGTAGTGGCGGTTGTCGGTCTCATATTCGACGTGTGCGGTCGAAATGGTGATGCCGCGCTCACGCTCTTCCGGTGCACCGTCGATCTCGTCGTATGCACGGAAATCACCGAAGTACTTGGTGATTGCTGCGGTCAGCGTGGTTTTACCATGGTCGACGTGACCGATGGTACCGATGTTGGCGTGCGGTTTTGTCCGCTCGAACTTTTCCTTGGCCATAATCCTATCTCCGTATTCTGACCGATTTAACCGGCGATCTTCGCCTTGACTTCATCTGCGACCGCGTTGGGAACGCGCTCGTAGTGATCGAATTGCATGGTGTACTGAGCACGACCCTGAGTCGCCGAGCGCAGGTTGTTCACGTAGCCGAACATATTAGCAAGCGGGACCATCGCATTGACGACCGTTGCGTTGCCGCGGATCTCCTGACCGGAGATCTGACCACGGCGGGAGTTGAGGTCACCAATGACGGTGCCCGTGTACTCGTCCGGGGTCACGACTTCGACTTTCATAACCGGCTCGAGCAGTGCGAGGCCGAGGTCGCTCTTGTGCTCCTTCATCGCGCCGCGAGCGGCGATTTCGAAGGCAAGAACCGACGAGTCAACGTCGTGGAAGCCGCCGTCATAGAGGTCGACTTCGAAGTCGAGGATCGGGAAGCCAACCAGGAGGCCAGCTTCCTGGACCGACTTGAGGCCCTTCTCCACGCCCGGGATGTACTCCTTCGGAATAGCACCACCGACGATCGAGTTGCCGAAGACAAAACCAGTGCCAGGCTCGCCCGGGCCGATTTTGAACTTGATGCGTGCGAACTGACCGGTACCGCCCGACTGCTTCTTGTGCGTGTAGTCGATGTCGGCAGCCTTGGTGATGGTCTCGCGGTAGGCAACCTGCGGAGCACCAACGTTAGCTTCGACTTTGAACTCACGCTTCATGCGGTCGACGAGGATGTCGAGGTGAAGCTCGCCCATACCAGCGATAATGGTCTGGCCGCTCTCTTCGTCCGTGTGCACGCGGAAGGACGGGTCCTCAGCGGCGAGACGGTTGAGGGCTATGCCCATCTTCTCCTGGTCAGCCTTCGTCTTCGGCTCGACTGCGAGCGAGATGACCGGCTCAGGGAACTCCATGCGCTCAAGGATGACCGGCTTGGTGGTCACGCAGAGCGTGTCACCGGTGGTCGTGTCCTTGAGGCCCGCGATCGCGACGATGTCGCCAGCGTAAGCGTTCTTGATCTCTTCCTGCTGGTTCGAGTGCATCAGCAGCATACGGCCGACGCGCTCTTTCTTGCCCTTCACGGTGTTCAGGACCGAGGTGCCCTGCTCGAGGTGGCCCGAGTAGATGCGGCAGAAAGTAAGCGTACCGACGAAAGGGTCGTTCATGATCTTGAACGCGAGCATCGAGAGCGGCTCGTCGTCCGAAGACGGACGGGTCAGCTCTTCTTCCGTGTCAGGATGGACGCCCTTGATCGAAGGGACGTCGACCGGCGACGGCAGGAAGTCGATGACGGCGTCGAGAAGCGGCTGGACGCCCTTGTTCTTGAACGCGGTGCCGAGCATGACCGGGTGGAAGTCGACATTGATGGTGCCCTGACGGATCAGTGCACGGATCTTGTCATTGTCCGGCTCGTTGCCCTCGAGGTAAGCTTCCATCGCCTCTTCGTCGAGTTCGACGACGGTTTCGATGAGCTTCTCGCGATACTCAGCAGCTTTGTCTTTCAGGTCGTCAGGGATCTCGACGCGGTCGAACGCAGCACCGAGGCTCTCTTCCTTCCAGATGATGGCGTCCATCTCGATGAGATCGACCACACCGGAGAAATCGCTTTCTTCACCGATCGGCAGCTGAAGGACGACAGTCTTACAACCGAGGCGCTCGTGGATCGAGTCGACCGAGGTGTAGAAGTTCGCGCCCAGCTTATCCATCTTGTTGATGAAGAACATCCGGGGGACCTGGTACTTGTCGCCCTGGCGCCAGACAGTTTCGGTCTGCGGCTCAACACCTGCGTTGCCGTCGAGCAGCGCGATAGCGCCGTCGAGAACGCGGAGCGAACGCTCGACTTCAATGGTGAAGTCAACGTGGCCCGGGGTGTCGATGATGTTGAAGCGGCGCTTCTTGCCGTCACGTCCTTCCCAGAAGGTCGTCGTCGCAGCCGAGGTAATGGTGATACCCCGCTCCTGCTCTTGCTCCATCCAATCCATCGTTGCGGCGCCGTCGTGGACTTCGCCGATCTTGTAGGACTTACCGGTGTAGTAGAGAATCCGCTCGGTCGTCGTCGTCTTGCCCGCATCAATGTGGGCCATGATCCCGAAGTTGCGATAATCCTCGATAGCGTATTCGCGTGTCATCTCGTTATCCTTGCCGAAGCCAGTGGCTCAGCGCGCCTCTCGCCCGGAACCGACGGAAAAATCAACCGTGGTCGAGCCTGATCGTTTGTTCACAGTGACCGGCACTTCATATGCTTCGCCGCAGACCGAGTAGGTCCAGAATTCGCGACGGCGCGTTTGTGCCGAATTGAGTTCGCCGCCGACGACACCGCGGAACTGCGGGTCCTGGAAGCAGGCGTTGCCCTTGTTGTCGCCCTCGAAGGCTGCGGCGGCGGAAAGCCGTGCACGACGCTCGATTTCACGAGCCGAGGAAGGGTCGGCCAGTGTACGGACGGACATGCCGCCGACACTGACAGTGTTGAGGGTCGCACGAGGTGCGGCCGCTGCGCGCTGGACCGCCGGCTCCTCCGGAACGGACGTCGAGCAGGCTGCAAGAACGAGCGCGGCGATGGGAGCGAGGCGGAACAGCTTCATGACGTAACTACCAGCGGTAATGCGAGAACGCGCGGTTGGCTTCGGCCATCTTGTGCGTGTCTTCACGCTTCTTGACGGCAGCACCGCGGTTCTGGGCAGCGTCCATGAGCTCGCCCGAGAGACGGTCGATCATGGTCGTTTCGTTCCGCTTGCGAGCAGCACCGATGAGCCAGCGCAT
Source organism: Parvularcula mediterranea (assembly GCF_013085255.1). Classification (GTDB taxonomy): domain Bacteria; phylum Pseudomonadota; class Alphaproteobacteria; order Caulobacterales; family Parvularculaceae; genus Parvularcula; species Parvularcula mediterranea. The sequence continues at coordinate 30,617 of NZ_JABFCX010000002.1, read as the reverse complement.
GGCAAGGGCGTTCTTGCGGTCCGGACGGACCTCAACGGGGACCTGGTAGGTCGCACCACCAACCCGGCGCGAGCGCACTTCAACCGCAGGCACCACGTTTTCCATGGCATCGCGGAAGGTCTCGAGCGGCGGACGGCGGAGCTTCTCTTCCATACGGTCGAGAGCGCCGTACACGATCTTCTCGGCGGCGGACTTTTTGCCGTCGAGCATCACGTAGTTCATGAATTTGGAGATCTGGACGTCGTGAAACTTCGGATCCGGATCGATGTGCCGTTTTTCGGCGCGTCTTCTGCGCGACATGCTCGCCTAACCTCTTACTTGGGACGCTTGGCGCCGTACTTCGAACGGCGCTGCTTGCGGTCTTTGACGCCTTGCGTGTCGAGGACACCGCGAAGGATGTGATAGCGGACACCCGGAAGGTCCTTCACGCGGCCACCGCGGATAAGAACCACGGAGTGCTCCTGAAGGTTGTGGCCCTCACCAGGAATGTAGCTGATGACCTCGTAGCCGTTCGTCAGGCGCACCTTGGCGACCTTACGAAGCGCCGAGTTCGGCTTCTTCGGCGTGGTGGTGTAAACCCGGGTGCAGACACCCCTCTTCTGCGGGTTGCCCTGCAGGTGCGGAACCTTGTTGATCTTCCGCTTCGGGTTCCGCGGCTTGCGGATCAGCTGTTGAATCGTCGGCATCGAAGCCCTTTTTCGTTCGTAAAACTTGGACCAGGACCGCCGCGCGAAACACAAAGGACCTGCCGCGCCAAGCAATAAGCCTGCGCGGCCCTCTGGGAACCACAATGACGGTGTGCCTAGGGTTGTTTCGGTCGCCCGACAGCGCCCTATCTGGCGTTCGGTGCGGCTAGCGAAGCTACACGGGAACGTCAAGCGCCCTTTTGTTTTGGGGCCTGCCGGGGTCTTAGCGCAGGATCATTTGAGGTGCTTGAGGTTGTTTTCCTCAATGCGAACGGCTGCATCCGCCCCCATTTTGCGCATTCCGAGCCATTTGCCAGCGAATGCCTTGAGAACAAGCGGAAGGCCGTGGCGATTGATTCGGAACTGCTGCCGCTTCAGCTTGCCCGCGACTGTCAGCTGGAGCTTGCGAAAACCCCTCGGCGGAACCGCCGGGGTCAGGTTGTAGCCGTAGTCCTCTGGCGAGAAATTCACGCGGCTGTTGATCTCAGCGATCTCGCGCAGGGAAAGCCGCTTGCGGAAGGCTTCCTTCTCACGGGCCTTGGGCGGAGAGTAGGAGCTCCCCTCACCCGGATCGAGAACGCTCTCCTCGAAAGGAAGGCCAGAAACCTCGAGGATCCGGCCAAGCTCCTCGCGTGGGTTCGCCACGAAGTCTTCATAGCGGACAAAGTGCTGACGCTCCGGCGCGATATGATCCCTCGCTGCAAGCCAGTCCCGTTCCGCCTCAATCCAAGGCCAGACGCCGAAGTAGGGAACGCCGCCCCACCCCATCGCCACTGAGCTGAGCGCGACATCGCGCGGATCGCGCTGAAGCCTGATGAAGATGGCATTGGGCAGCATCTTCGCGGCGTCATCATAGTGACGGTGAAGGGTGAGGATCAGCCTCGGCTTGTCCATTGGATACTGGCCGAGGAGATCGTCGAGCATCTCGGCATAGCTGTCGCCCTTGGGAGCCTCGAACTTCTGAAGCTTCGCCGAGCGCTCAGCGGCAACCCGCTTGCGCCATGCCTCAACCTCTTCAGGCCCGGCATCATCAGCGGGTCGCTTGTCGAAAAGGAAATCCGCTTCGCCCAGCTCGAATAGCTCGCTGTGACCTGATAGGAGGAGACGAAGCAACGTCGTACCTGCACGCAGGCTGCCGCAGATGACGACGTGCGGAGCGTGCCTGTCCACCGTGTAGAGCTTCTGCAGCTTGTCCATAAGGTCACTCATGAGGCGGACTTGTATTCGAGGATGCTGCGCTCCTGCTTCACCGTTTCGATCAGCGCGCGGATGATGCCGCGGACCTCGGCGACGTTGGTGAGCATGAGGTAGTAGGCGTACTTTCCAGGCTTGTCCGTCCGGTAGGCGACGGCGCGGCGCATGCGGATCCACTTGAGCGGGTAAAGCGCGAGGACTGCGAGGCCGAGCCACCACAGGCCGCCGATCAGGAGCACCACTGCAAGGACCGGAAGCCCTGCTCCCCAGAGGAGCGAGCGGATCACTTCGCGGACATTATAGCCCTGTCGGCCATGCTTCAGGGCGCCGAGTGTATAGGCGTAGCCAGAACGGACCGCCCTCTTCCACCAGGCGTCGAAGGTATGAATCGCGGCGTCGTGGAGCGTCATGGGATGATCGAGCCGCTCGACCCGGTAGCCTTCGCGGCGGAGGCGGAGGCAGAGCTCGGGCTCCTCGCCGGCCATCATCATCGGGTCGAAGCCGCCCACCTTGCGGAAGGCCTCTAAGCGGTAGATCGCGTCACCACCGACAGCGGCCGCTTCTCCGACGGGTGTATTCCATTCGATGTGGCAGAGGGCGTTGTACCAGCTGGCATCAGGGAAGCGCTCAAGCCGTTGGCCAGCGACCACTGCGAGTGTTTCGTCCTCTTTCAAGCGAACAAGGCCAGCCTCGATCCAGCCATCCATCAGCTCGCAATCGCCGTCGACAAACTGGATGAAATGGGTGCCGGGATGCTCTGCGAGCAGACGATCGGTTCCCTCGTTTCGGGCGCGTGCAGCGGAGAAGGGTTTGCTGGTGTCCAGTTCGACAACTGATCCACCCTGCTCTCGCACCCACTCAGGCGAGCCGTCGGTGGAGCCAGAGTCGACGTAAACGACAGGCACGCCTTCGGGGAACGAGGCAATCGAGCGCTTCAGGCGCTCGCCTTCGTTCCTGCCAATGACGACAATGCCAAGGTCTTCAAGCACGGATAGGCCCCTCGCGATGGCGGAACGCTAGCAGGCAGTTCTTATCCTAAAGAAAAGGCGGGCCGAGGCCCGCCTTTCCGGAAGTCGTTTTACTCGGCCGCGGCGGGCTCGCCCTCGCCACCCGACTGGTCGGGCGCCGGAAGCGCTGCTGCCTGACGGACCTCGCGCTCTTCGATGAGCTTCTGGTCGCGCTTGTCGGCCTCGATCTGGTGCTTGGCCATCTGACCGCCAGTACCAGCCGGGATGAGGCGGCCGACAATGACATTTTCTTTCAGGCCTTCGAGCGTGTCGACTTTGCCCTGGGTCGCCGCCTCGGTGAGGACGCGGGTCGTCTCCTGGAACGAAGCCGCCGAGATGAAGCTCCGGGTCTGGAGCGACGCCTTGGTGATGCCGAGGAGAACCGGATCGCCGGTCGCAGGCGTGGAGCCGTTCTCTTCGAGCTGTGCGTTGACCTCGTCGAACTCGACCTTGTCGACCTGCTCGTCCTTGAGGAACGGGCTGTCGCCAGGGTTCTTGACCTCGACCTTTTGCAGCATCTGGCGAACGATCACCTCGATGTGCTTGTCGTTGATCGGCACGCCCTGAAGTCGGTAGACTTCTTGGATCTCGTTGATGAGGTAGTCGGCGAGTGCCTCGATACCCATGACGTCGAGAATGTCGTGCGGCGCCGGGTTGCCGTCGAGCAGGTACTCGCCCTTGGCGATGAAGTCGCCTTCCTGAACGGCAAGGTGCTTGCCTTTCGGGACGAGATATTCCCGCGTTTCTGCCTCTTCGTCCGTCGGGACGATCGAGATCCGGCGCTTGTTTTTGTAGTCGCGACCGAATTCCACACGGCCATCGATCTCAGCGATGATGGCGTGATCTTTCGGACGGCGAGCCTCGAAGAGCTCGGCCACACGCGGCAGACCACCGGTAATGTCCTTCGTCTTCGCGCCTTCGGTAGGGATACGTGCGAGCACGTCCCCCGGCCCGACCGTGTCGCCGTCATTGACGGAGAGAATGGCCTCGACGGGCAGAAGCGTACGGGCTTCTTTGCCGTCGGCGAGCTTCATGACTTCGCCCTCTTCGTCGACGATCGCGATCGCCGGACGGAGGTCGCCGCCACGCGGGTTCGAACGCCAGTCGGTGACGACGCGGCTTGCGAGACCCGTGTCCTCGTCGGCCACGAGCTGGACCGAGACGCTCTCGACCAGGTCTTCGTAGCGGACCTTGCCCTTGCCTTCGGTCATGATCGGCAGGGTGTAGGGGTCCCAGTCAGCGAGGCGCTGGCCGCGCTCGACCTTGTCGCCTTCGTCAACGCGGAGCTTGGTGCCGTAGCTGACCTTGAAGGAAGCGAGGTCCTCGCCTTCCTTGCCAACGATCTTGATGAGCGTGTTCCGGCCCATCACGACGAGGTCGCCAGCGGAGTCCTTCGCCACGTTGCGGTTCTCGAGGGTCACGGTGCCCTCGTGGCTGGCTTCGATCAGCGAGGTGTCGCCAACCTGTGCCGTACCGCCGACGTGGAACGTCCGCATGGTCAGCTGGGTACCCGGCTCACCAATCGACTGAGCCGCGATGACGCCGATGGCTTCGCCGACGTTCACCGGCTCACCGCGCGCAAGGTCACGGCCGTAGCAGGTGGCGCAGACGCCGATCGGGGTCTCACAGGTCAGCGGCGAGCGGACTTTCACCTTCTGGATGCCGGCTTTCTCGACAGCTTCCGCCTGGTTCTCATCGAGCTGGGTGCCCGCAGCGAACATCAGCTCACCGGAATCCGGATCGTTGACGTCGTTGAGGAGTGTCCGGCCGAGGAGACGCTCGGAGAGGCTGAGGACGATCTCACCGGAGTCCACGATGGCCTCCAGCGTTATGCCGGTCTCGGTGCCGCAATCGACATCCTTGACGATGCAGTCCTGCGCCACGTCGACGAGACGGCGGGTCAGGTAACCCGAGTTCGCCGTCTTGAGCGCGGTGTCCGCAAGACCCTTACGGGCGCCGTGGGTCGAGTTAAAGTACTCGAGCACCGTCAGGCCCTCTTTGAAGTTCGAGACAATCGGCGTCTCGATAATCTCACCCGACGGCTTCGCCATCAGGCCGCGCATGGCGGCGAGCTGGCGCATCTGGGTGGGCGAACCACGCGCACCCGAGTGGCTCATCATGAAGACCGAGTTCGGCTCGAGCTGTTTCTTGGTCTCAGGGTCGAACTTCGTCGTCGAGATCTCTTTCATCATCTCGTCGGCGACACGGTCCGTACACTTCGCCCAGGCGTCGACGACCTTGTTGTACTTCTCACCACGGGTGATGAGACCGTCAGCATACTGCTGTTCGTACTCCGAAGCGAGCTGGCGCGTCTCTTCGACGATGCCGGCTTTCGTGTCGGGGATGACCATGTCGTCCTTACCGAACGAGATGCCCGCCTTACAGGCTTCCTTGAAGCCGAGGTCCATGACCTGGTCAGCGAAGATGACGGTCTTCTTCTGGCCGCAGTGACGATAGACGGTGTCGATGAGACCCTGAATCGTCTTCTTACGGAGGAGCGTGTTGACGACCTCGAAGGGGACGTTCTGGTCCTTCGGAAGAACGGCAGCGACCTTCATCCGGCCCGGCGTGGTATCCACGACTTCAGACGTCTCATTGCCTTCGGCATCGACCGAGCGCCAGATGGCCTTGATCTTCGAGTGCATCGACACGACGCCAGCGTTCAGCGCGTGCTCGATCTCGTTAATGTCCGAGAAGACCATGCCTTCGCCTGGCTCACCATCCTTCTCGAGGGTGATGTAGTAGAGGCCAAGAACAATGTCCTGGGACGGAACGATGATCGGCTTACCGTTCGCAGGGCTGAGGATGTTGTTGGTCGACATCATCAGCACACGGGCTTCAAGCTGTGCTTCGAGCGACAGCGGCACGTGCACGGCCATCTGGTCGCCGTCAAAGTCGGCGTTGAAGGCGGTACAGACCAGCGGGTGAAGCTGGATGGCCTTGCCCTCGATCAGCTTCGGCTCAAACGCCTGGATGCCGAGACGGTGAAGCGTCGGCGCCCGGTTGAGCATGACCGGATGCTCCCGGATCACCTCATCGAGGATGTCCCAGACTTCCGGACGCTCTTTCTCGACGAGCTTCTTCGCCTGCTTGACCGTGGCGGAGAGACCCATCGCGTCGAGGCGCGAATAGATGAACGGCTTGAAGAGCTCGAGCGCCATTTTCTTCGGCAACCCGCACTCGTGCAGCTTGAGGTCCGGGCCGACCACGATGACCGAACGGCCCGAATAGTCGACGCGCTTACCGAGCAGGTTCTGACGGAAGCGGCCCTGCTTACCTTTGAGCATGTCCGACAGCGACTTCAGCGGGCGTTTGTTCGTACCCGTGATGACGCGGCCGCGGCGGCCATTGTCGAAGAGTGCGTCAACCGACTCCTGCAGCATCCGCTTCTCGTTGCGGACAATGATATCCGGCGCGCGCAGCTCGATGAGGCGCTTGAGGCGGTTGTTGCGGTTGATGACCCGGCGGTAGAGATCGTTGAGGTCCGAGGTCGCGAAGCGGCCACCGTCCAGCGGCACGAGCGGACGCAGTTCCGGCGGAATGACCGGAATGACCGTCATGATCATCCACTCAGGCTTGTTGCCCGACGCCATGAAGTTCTCGATCAGCTTGAGGCGCTTAGCGAGCTTCTTCGGCTTCAGCTCGGAGGTCGACTCGGCGATCTCGATACGGAGCTGTTCGGTGACAGCCTCAAGGTCCATGTTGGCGAGGATCTCGCGGATGGCTTCCGCGCCGATACCGGCCGTGAACTGATCTTCGCCGTACTGCTCCTGGGCTTCGATAAACTCTTCCTCTGTGAGCATCTGCATCGGCTCGAGCGGCGTGATGCCGGGCTCGATGACGATGTACTGCTCGAAGTAGAGGACCCGCTCGACATCCTTGAGGGTCATGTCGAGGAACATCGAAATCCGGGACGGGAGCGACTTCAGGAACCAGATGTGGGCGACCGGAGCTGCGAGCTCGATGTGGCCCATGCGCTCACGACGCACCTTGGAAAGGGTAACTTCAACGCCGCACTTTTCGCAGACGACGCCTTTGTACTTCATGCGCTTGTACTTGCCGCACAGGCACTCATAGTCCTTCACCGGACCGAAGATCCGTGCACAGAACAGGCCGTCACGCTCCGGCTTGAAGGTCCGGTAGTTGATGGTCTCCGGCTTTTTGATCTCGCCGTAGGACCACGACAGGATCTTCTCGGGCGAAGCCAGCGAGATGCGGATCTGGTTGAACGTCTGCGGCTGAGCCAGCGGATTGAAGACGTTTGCTAGTTCCTGAGACATGGAGTCTCTCCTCTCAATTCGGGTCGGGGGCAGGCCCCGAAAAAACTGACGTGGCCGGAGGATCTCTCCTCCGGCCGAAGGCTTATCGGTTCTGAAGCTCGACGTTCAGACCGAGCGAACGCATCTCTTTGACGAGGACGTTGAAGCTCTCCGGGATACCGGCTTCGAAGCTGTCGTCGCCGCGGACGATCGCTTCATAGACCTTGGTCCGGCCCGCGACGTCGTCCGACTTCACGGTGAGCATTTCCTGGAGGGTGTAGGCGGCACCGTAAGCCTCAAGAGCCCAGACTTCCATCTCGCCGAAGCGCTGACCGCCGAACTGCGCCTTACCGCCCAGCGGCTGCTGGGTGACGAGCGAGTATGGGCCGATCGAGCGGGCGTGGATCTTGTCGTCGACAAGGTGGTGCAGCTTCAGGAGGTACTTGTACCCCACCGTCACCGGACGCGCGAAGCTGTCGCCGGTACGGCCATCGTAAAGCGTCACCTGACCCGTTTCGGAGATGCCTGCTTTCTTCAGGTGCTCGACGATCTCGCTTTCGCGGGCACCGTCGAAGACCGGGGTGCCGATCGGCACGCCCTTGAAGAGGTTCTTGCCGAGCTCCTTGAGGTCTTCCTCGTCGGTCGGAAGCTCCTGGTCCTCGCCGTACACGTCACGCAGCTTGGCGATGTAATCGTCCTTACCCGAACGACCCTGCTGCCACGCTTCCCAGGCTTCCTGAATGTCGCGGCCGAGGCCACGGCAGGCAAAGCCGAGGTGCGTTTCGAGGATCTGGCCGACGTTCATCCGCGAGGGAACGCCGAGCGGGTTCAGGACGATGTCGACAGGCGTGCCGTCTTCGAGGAACGGCATGTCTTCCATCGGCGCGATCTTCGAGATGACACCCTTGTTGCCGTGACGGCCGGCCATCTTGTCGCCGGGCTGAAGCTTGCGCTTCACGGCCACGAAGACCTTGACCATCTTCATCACGCCCGGAGGCAGCTCGTCGCCGCGCTGGAGCTTCTCGACCTTGTCCTTGAAGCGGTCTTCGAGGCGCTCACGGCTCTCGTCATACTGCTTCTTCAGGCCCTCGATCTCGCCCATCTTGGCGTCGTCGGCGATGGCGATCTTCCACCACAGGCCACGCTGGGTCTCTTTGAGCTTGTCGCGGGTGATCTCACCCTTGCCGAAGCCCTTCGGACCCGAAACAGCCTCCTCGCCGAACAGCAGGTCTTCGAGGCGGCCGAAGATGTTCCGGTCAAGGATCGCCTGCTCTGCGTCACGGTCAATGGCGAGACGTTCGATCTCGTCACGTTCGATCTGCTGAGCACGCTCGTCTTTCTCGACACCGTGGCGGTTGAAGACTCGGACCTCGACCACCGTACCGGCAACGCCCGGCGGCAGCTTGAGCGAGGTGTCGCGCACGTCAGCAGCCTTCTCACCGAAGATGGCGCGCAGGAGTTTCTCCTCCGGCGTCATCGGGCTTTCGCCCTTCGGCGTGATCTTGCCGACGAGGATGTCGCCAGGGTGCACTTCCGCACCGATCGCCACGATGCCCGCCTCGTCTAGGTTGCGCAGGGCTTCCTCGGAGACGTTCGGGATGTCGCGGGTGATCTCTTCCGGGCCAAGCTTCGTGTCACGGGCGGCGACTTCGAATTCCTCAAGGTGGATCGAGGTGAAGACGTCGTCGCGCACGATCCGCTCACTGATGAGGATCGAGTCTTCGAAGTTGTAGCCGTTCCAGGGCATGAACGCGACGAGCACGTTCTTGCCGAGGGCGAGTTCACCAAGGTCCGTGGACGGACCGTCAGCAATGATGTCCCCTGCCTCGACCTCGTCACCGATCTTCACCAGCGGGCGCTGGTTGATACAGGTGTTCTGGTTCGAGCGCTGGAACTTGCGCAGGTTGTAGATGTCGACGCCAGGCTTGGAGCTGTCCTGCTCCTTGGTGGCGCGGATCACGATGCGCTGGGCATCGACCTGCTCCACGAAGCCTGCACGGCGGGCAGCCATGGCAGCACCAGAGTCCCGGGCCACGACGCTTTCCATGCCGGTACCGACGTAGGGCGCTTCAGCCTGCAGGAGCGGCACAGCCTGCCTCTGCATGTTCGAACCCATGAGTGCGCGGTTGGCGTCATCGTTCTCGAGGAACGGGATGAGCGCTGCGGCGACCGAGACGAGCTGCTTCGGCGAGACATCGATGAACTGGATCTCTTCGCGCGGGACGAGCATCGCTTCACCGCGCCAACGGGCGTTGACGAACTCGTTGGCGAAGGAGCCGTCTTCGTTGAGGTCGGCGTTGGCCTGAGCGATGGCGTGGCGCTGCTCTTCCATGGCGGAGAGGTAGACGACCTCGCCGGTCACCTTACCGTCCACGACGCGGCGGTACGGGCTTTCGATGAACCCGTACTTGTTCACTTGGGCGTGAGTTGCGAGCGAGTTGATGAGACCGATGTTCGGGCCTTCCGGCGTCTCAATCGGGCAGATCCGGCCATAGTGGGTCGGGTGAACGTCGCGGACCTCGAAGCCTGCACGTTCACGCGTCAGACCACCCGGCCCAAGCGCGGACATGCGGCGCTTGTGGGTGATCTCGCTGAGCGGGTTCGTCTGGTCCATGAACTGGCTGAGCTGCGACGAGCCGAAGAACTCGCGAACTGCGGCGGCGGCCGGTTTCGCGTTGATCAGGTCGTTCGGCATGATGTTGTCGATCTCGACCGACGACATGCGCTCCTTGATCGCCCGCTCCATGCGGAGAAGGCCGATACGGTACTGGTTCTCCATGAGCTCGCCGACCGAGCGCACCCGGCGGTTGCCGAGATTGTCGATGTCGTCGATCTCGCCGCGGCCATCGCGGAGGTCGTTGAGGGTCTTCAGGACCGAGATGATGTCTTCCTTGCGCAGCGTACGCTGCTCGTCGGTGACGTCATCGTTGGAGAACCCGAGGCGCATGTTCATCTTCACGCGGCCAACGGCGGAGAGGTCATAGCGCTCTTCATCGAAGAAGAGGCCCGAGAAGAGAGCTTCTGCGGTGTCGAGTGTCGGCGGTTCGCCCGGACGCATGACGCGGTAAACGTCGATCAGCGCAGTCTCGCGGCCATTGTTCTTATCGGCTGCCAGCGTGTTGCGCATGTAGGCGCCGATGTTGACGTGGTCGATGTCCAGCGTCTCGAACTCCGAGATGCCAGCCTCTTCGAGGCGCTCGAGCGCATCCTCGTCCACCTCGTCACCAGCTTCTGCGTAGAGCTCACCCGTCTCGCGGTTGACGAGGTCGCGGGCGAAGTAGCGGCCCAGCATCTGCTCGCGGGTCAGGAAGAAGGCTTTGACGCCGTCCTCTTCGAGCTTCTTGATGGTCCGTGCGGTGATCTTCTTGCCGCCTTCGATGGCGACTTCGCCGGTCTCGGCGTCGACGAGATCGCGGTCAGGCTTGGAGCCCTGCAGCTTCTCCTTGTCGAGCGGCATGGTGAAGCCGTGGCCCTGGGCCTTGTGCTCCACGCGACCGTAGAAGATCTCGAGAATGTCTTCCTGATCCATGCCGAGGGCATAGAGAAGCGTCGTCGCGGGCAGCTTCCGGCGACGGTCGATGCGGACGTTGACGATGTCCTTGGGGTCGAACTCGAAGTCGAGCCAAGAGCCGCGGTACGGAATGATCCGTGCAGCGAAGAGCAGCTTGCCCGAGGAGTGGGTCTTGCCCTTGTCGTGGTCGAAGAAGACGCCCGGCGAACGGTGCATCTGGGAGACGATCACCCGCTCGGTGCCGTTGATGATGAAGGTACCATTGTCGGTCATGAGCGGCAGTTCGCCCATGTAGACTTCCTGCTCCTTGATGTCCTTGACGGACTTGGAGCCGGTGTCCTCATCGACCTCGAATACGGCGAGCTGGAGCTTGACCTTCAGCGGCGCCGAATAGGTCATGTCGCGCTGCATGCACTCTTCGGTATCGAACTTGGGGTCTTCGAACTCGTAGGAGACGTACTGGAGGTACGCGGTCTCGGTGAAGTCAGAGATCGGGAAGACCGACTTGAAAACGGCTTCGAGCCCGTCGCGCTTACGTTCGTCCGCCTTCACATAACGCTGCAGGAATGCCTCGTAGGATTCCCTCTGAACCTGGATCAGGTTCGGCATGGTCACCGCGTCGCCGATGCGACCGAAACCCTTGCGGATACGTTTTTTCTCGACAAAACTCTGAGCCATAAATCGCCCTTACCCTGGCCCCCGTTGGGGCCTGTTGTCTGGTGCCAGGGCCGGCGGGCCACTGGCAGAATTCTCAACGCCTCGCGGCGTCACGAGCTGCGCCCGGCGGAGCGCAGCGGCTGGAAAAGCGCCAAAGCCCCGCGCCCATCGGGCGAGCGGGGTGAAAAGCGCTCACAAAATCAAATGTTTAAAACGAAATCCGTTCGCACGTGCACAGCCAATCCCGGGAAGGCCGCCGACCCCGGGAACGCGCCCGTTAAGCCAAACCTAACCTGTTGACAAGCGCTTTTTTCCCGCATCTGTGAATCCCGTCAGGGGCTTACAGCTACCGGTTGGATGGAACCGCCCTCACCTCACCAGGCGGCGGCGGTGGTCCCGGAGCATCAGACCTCTGCTCCAGATAGGCAGGGTGACCGGGATCCGAAAGACCCAGCCGTTGCCGCACCGTTGCTGCCTCGGCGAGTCTCCCCTGCTCAGTCAGTTCTTCTGCCAGCATCTGCCGAGCGAGGTTCCTGAGCGGTCCGTTCTTATGGGTGATCTTGCGAAGCGCATTCTCTCGCCCCTTCTCGGACAGCTGCATCTCTCCCAACAGCATCTCCGCCAGGTCCACGGTCGCCTCGTCCTTGTCATTCTCCATACTGAGAGCCTGTTCGAGCGAAGCGAGCGCTACAGCTGGCGGCTCCGTCGCGCCTTGCGAGAAAGCCCAGCGGGCATGAGCCACGGCATGGACAGCCCAGACCGAGGCATTGTCGGAAGCCACGTCGAGCAAGAGCTCCGCCGCCTCGACCTGCTCGATCCCCGTCGGGAAGTTCCGCGCCTTGGCGCAGTACTTCATGGCTACGGGTAGGAAGCGTGAGCCCATGTCCCAGACATCGAAGCCCCTGATCGCGCATCCGATCGTGTGGCCGACATCGCCGAGTACATCGGCCTCGAAAGCGTCCACATCACCCCCTTGATGGACGATCGTGTCGTACCAGACGAGCCCGTCCGAGCCATTGTGCCTTAGCTCAATCGCAGCTGACAGCGCGCCGTCGCTGGCCTCGGTCATCTCCACGTCGAGGATGAGTGCCGCGCGCTGCGCATCGCTTCGGTAGTCGATATTGTTGGCCATCAGGATCGCCGGGAGCCCGCGGGTGAGATCAGCGATGACCTGTTGATCGCCCTCTCCTTCGCCGAAAGCGATCTCACCGATGGCGATACCAGACGCGCCGCCGATCCCGGTGCCCTCCTGCCGGACGAGCATGACCACGAAGATCGATCCGATGATCAGTGTGGCAACGGAGATGACGCCGACCATCTTGAAAAGGCTGCTGCTCGCGTAGGCGATGACCCGGCCAAGGGGCCATTCCTGCGCCGTTGTCCGTTCTTGCGGAGCTTGGTCGAGAACGATCGCTTCTTGATGGCCCGCTTCGGTGAGGTCGTCCGAAGAAACCGGCGATGGAAGATCGGCCGACGTGGAGCTTTCCGCCGGAGGGGTATCGAGAGGCGCCTCTGCAATCTCTTCCGCCTCAGCTTCAGGCTCGGCGCTCTCCGCCAGGCTGACGGGTGCGCTCAGGCAATAGCCACGCTTCGGGACCGTCTCGATATAGAGAGTGTCGCTGTCCGACTTGAACGCCTTCCTGAGGAGCGAGACCGCCCGCGTCAGGCTTTCGTCCGAGCCGATCCGAGTGCCCCAGACATCATCGAGCAGCGCGCCGCGCGACAGAACTTCTCCCGGGCTCCTGACGAAGCGCGCGAGAAGGTCCGCCACCTTGGGCTCAAGCGTGGTTTCCCCGCCTTCCCCGATGAGAAGGTTCCGGTCACGTTCAAAGGTGAAGGCACCGATCTGGAAAGTGCCTGTCGCTTCGTCTGTTTGCCCGCCGACTTGATCCAACGCTTCATTCCTCCTGCCCTCAGGGCAAAACTGTGGATGCAGACACCCTAATGCCAGCCGCCCAACGCAGAAAAGGTGTGATAGCGACCTGATGATTACCTGAGGATGGGGCTGAAGACACCCTCTAAGCCCCTGTTTTTACGCCACCTCAGGCGATGATCAGTGCGACCTCGCCTATCCATCTTCTTTCCATCGGGTCACCAGCGCCGCCGTTTCCCAGGTCATTCCCTGTCGCAACAGAGGACTGACACATGACCAACTTCAAAACCATCGCAGCCGCCATCGCCGTCGCTACCGCGGGTCTGACCGCAGGTGCCCACGCAGGTGATTTCTCCTTCTCCTACGAGAAGGAAGAGCTTCTCACCGCCGATGGCCGGACGGCTCTTTATGAGCGCCTGCGCGTCGCGGCCCACCACTACTGCCGCAGCACCGCTCCGACCCAGACCTTCGCGCCCCGGAAGAGGGCCTGCGAAGTGGAGATCATGACCTCGGCGGCTGAGAGCTTCGACAGCCCGGCCTTCGCTGCCCTCGTTCGGGAAGAGCAAAACGCCTGAGGGTGTCCTCCGGGCCGGCCCCCTGTCAGGCCCGACCATCAGGCGTGGCGGTAAGCTGAGTCCGGGCGGCCCTGCCGCATAGAGACCGGGCCCAGCCCCGCCAGCCCCGCCGCCTGGCCCCCCGTGGACAGGCGGCACGCGCCGGTTCCTCCCAGAAAGGACCGGCGCAGGGTCACCGCAACTGCAGGCGCCGCTTGCTTCGTTCTTTCTATGTTCTAGAGGGTTCCCGTGCGAACAGGAGAGCGCCATGACCCTCGATTTCTACACGAACCCAATGTCCCGCGGGCAGATCGCGCGTTGGGCTCTGGAAGAGACCGGCGCTCCCTACAACGAGCATATCATCAGCTACGGCCCGGAGATGAAAGGCGAGGCCTACCTCGCCATCAACCCGATGGGGAAAGTGCCTGCCCTCAAACACAATGGCGCGGTGGTGACAGAGGCTGCCGCGATATGCGCCTACCTCGCCAGTGCCTTTCCTCAGTCAGGTCTCGCGCCGTCGGCAGAGGAAAGCGCTGACTATCACCGGTGGATGTTCTTTGCCGCTGGGCCGATGGAGAGCGCGATCTCGTTTCACTCCGCGGGCTTCAAGCCCACCAAGGAGCAAACCGCGACCTTTGGCTTTGGCAGCTACGAGATGATCCTCGACGTGGTGAAGGAGAAGCTCTCGCGGGACAGCTATGCCTGCGGCGAACGCTTCGCGATGGCTGACGTCTATCTCGGCAGCCAGATCGGTTTCGGCACGCAGTTCGGCACCCTCCCGAAGGAGGATGTCTTTACGGCCTACATCGAACGCCTCGCCAACCGAGACGCCTTCAAGAAAGCCAAAGCACGGGACGCAGCACTCATCGCCGAGATGCAGGCTAGCAAGAGCGACTAACCGAGAAGGCCGAGCGCCAGCCAGCGGACGCCAAGGAAGATCGCTATACTCGCGACGGTCGCAAAGCCGGTGACCAGCAATCCGAGAACGATCGGTAGCCGCGCGTTGAACATCGCTCCTGCCACCGCAGAGCAGAGCGCCCCGATCAGGCCTGCCACACCGCCCTCGATAGCGCCGTCAACGAAACCGTTGAATCCGAGGTCGGTCCTCACAGCGAAGGCAGCGACGATCGTCGCCATGAACGGAACATTCGCGATCCCCGTCAGGGCTTCATTGGGCTCATCCTCGAGCGCCTCGTCGAACTCCATCGGCGTGATCGACTTGAAGCCGGTCGACCAAGCGTCACCTCCCTCGGCAAAGTCTCGAAGGACCCGCACCACGTCATCGACGGCCGTGAGATTATCGAGACGCCGGTAATCCACGCTCGGCTCGTCGAGATAGTAGAGATCGAACGAGTCCTCGAACGCGATCACGATTAGCCATTCGGTCTGCGTCTTCACGAGCGTCAGCATCCGAAGCCGGTAGTGATGGAGCTTCGCCACGGCCTGACGAATGCCCTCTTCCGACACGTCAGCCTGCTGCGTGCCGTCCCCAAATACCAATAACATAGCGCCCTACCCTTACCCGGCTTCAAAGCTTAGCACAGGAACATCCGGCGGAAAGGCGCATTTCGCCGAAGATCTACAGGTCGATAGACGCTTGTTTTGTCGGCATCCTACCCCCGCCGGAACACAGCGCGGAGGAATCGCCGGGCGATGAAGAAGCCCGGGATCGCGACGATCAGCCAAGGCAGCGCGGCGGCGACGAACGTGATCACCGATGCGAGGCTCTCGGCGACGATGCCAAAGAAGTCCCGGAAAGCGCGGGTGAGCGGCTCACCGGTGCTTGGCGCAACCGCCTTGCGGATCGACTGGTAGCGCAGGTCCATCCGGTCCATCGAGACCCGCGCCTCAAGAGCCTTCAGATAGCTCTCAGTGCTCTCAATCTCGCCCTGCACCCGCGCTAGCTCGCGCTCGACCTGCAGGAGGTCGCCGATATCGTCCGTGTCCTTCTCAAGGAGGAGCAGCAGCCGGTCGCGCAACTTCTTCTGGGCATCGAGACGCGCGGAGGTGTCAGTGATCTGTCGCGTCAGGTCCTCGACGGAGGAGGATTCAGAGATCACCTCCCCTTCGGCGGCATTCACTTCCGCAGCGAGACCGCTCCGGAAGGCTTCCATGAAGGGCTTGCTCGCCCGGAAGGAGAGCTGGCCGTAGACGCTGTCCTCGACCCTTCCGCCCACGGAGCTGTTGAGCACCTGACAGACGGATGGCCCCGCTTCGCGGCACGCCTGCTCGTGGACGCTCACCATGGGCTTCACGACTTCCACCGGGAGGCGCAGTTCCGCGCGATAGCTGTAGGCGAGATATTGCCCGACGGGAGCTTCCGCCTCACCGGAGGAAGGCGGCGGCGCAGCTGCGGCACTGCGCTTGCGGGCTCCGCTCACAGGGATAGCCTCGTCGGCCACCATCATCGGCTCGGCCTCGATGACCTCTTGGACCCCCTGCTCTTGGCAAGCGGCGATACCAAGCACAGCAGCGGCGATCAGAAAACGCTTCATCCCATCCCTCCCCGGACAGTTCTTACGGAAGGGAACCCCGCGCCGGGCCCCGGCGCAAGTGACCAGCCTGAGAGGAACCCTCAGGACAAAAGAAAACCCCGCGGCATCGCTGCCGCGGGGCTCTCAATAAAACGCTTATGCGCAGCGAGGTTACTTGACCTCGACGCCAGCGCCAGCAGCTTCGAGCTTGCCTTTGAGCTCTTCGGCTTCTTCTTTCGAAACGGCTTCTTTGACCGGCTTCGGAGCGCCTTCGACGAGCTCCTTGGCTTCTTTGAGGCCCAGGCCGGTGATGCCGCGAACTTCTTTGATGACGTTGATTTTCTTGTCGCCAGCCGAAGTGAGAATGACGTCGAACTCGGTCTTCTCTTCAGCTGCGCCGCCACCGTCGCCGCCAGCCGGGCCAGCCATCACGACGCCGCCGCCAGCGGCCGGCTCGATGCCGTGTTCGTCTTTGAGGTAGTCCTGGAGTTCTTTGGCTTCGAGGAGGGTGAGGCCAACGAGCTGGTCAGCGAGAGCTTTGATGTCTGCCATGGTTTTGTTTCCTTAGGTAGTCAGTAGAAAGAGGATTGGGTTAGGCGTCTTCTTTTTCGGTCATCGTCTTCAGGCAGCCAGCAATGTTGGCAGCCGGAGCGCCGATGGCACCGGAAATGTTCGTCCACGGAGCGGTGAGGCTGCCGGAGATTTGAGAGAGGACTTCTTCGCGCGAGGGCATTTTCGAAAGGCTGTCGATGCCAGCGGCATCAAGAGCGGTCTCACCCATCAGGCCGCCGAGGATCTCGAGAACTTCGAGCTTCTCATTGTCCTTGGCCCATTTGACGATGACTTTCGGAGCCGTGACGGGATCTTCCGAATAGGCAACGAAGGTCGGACCGGAGAAGTACTGTTTGACGTCCGAACCCGGACGATCGCCGATGGCGATTTTCGCAAGGCGGTTCTTGACGACTTTCACGCCGCCACCCGCTTCACGCATCTTGTTCCGCAGGTCGGTGACCTGGGCGACGGTCATGCCGGCGTTCTTCATGACCACAACGACTTCGTTGTCGTTGAGGACATTTTCGAACCAACCGACCTGATCCGATTTCTGATCCCTTGTAAGGGGCATAGAGGTCTCCGCATTGGGCAGATGAAGAAACACCGCGGCGGAGATCGGCGCGAGTCTCTGCTTGGCAGAGGGGACGCGCCCGGGAAGGCTATCAGCCGTCTCGGCAGGGCTTATGGTGTGCCTGCGGTCTTCGACGTGGCGCAGCTCACCTGCGCGAGCCCGGGCTACTGCCGCAGAGATGTCCGCGGGTCAAGCCCCTGCTGCCGATCGGCCGTGCAGGAAGCAGGCGCGCCGTCGGCAAGTCGCCTGACCGAGGTCATCGGGCGCGCCCTGACATCGAGCGCCGACGAGTTACCATTGGGACCGGCCCAAGGGCGCGGGAAGCGCTCGCGTCGCTCGATGAGCGGGGCGTTCAGGCCACCGCTCGCCACGGCGTAGCCAAGCTCGTCGAGGATCAGGCTGCCCGAGAGCTCTGCGTCAGTGTCGAGCTTCTGGATCAGGGAGACGGCCAGCGCCCTGTCCTCCGGGACGTCCTCAGGAGCCTCGGACTGGCCGAGGCTGAGGGCGTAGATGCGGAGGCCACTTGCCCTGCCCGTACAGGCCCGGCGGATGGCTTCCGCGAGGTTCTCGGCCCGGTCGCGGGCCCGGCGGACGTTCCGCTCACGGGAGCCATCGGCGGATGCCGAACCGTAGACGAGAAGCGCTTCGGCGCTGCAGAGGGCCGTATCACTGGCAAGGTACGAGGCGGCGCTGCCGACTGTGCGGCCACTGCCGCTCATCATCACGCGGTCGTCCTTGGCGTACTGCCAGTAGGCGCCGGTATCGATCGACTCGAAGGCAAGCTTGGCAGGTTCCTCGACCGTGTCGGTGACATAGCAGGGCACGCAGTTGCCAGCGCGCTGGAATTCTCCGGTAGAGCAGGATGCGACTTGCGCCACGGGGTCAGGCTCGACCTCAGGCTCTTCAAGAATGGGTTCTGGCTCGGGCTCAGCTTCCGCTTCGGCACGGGGCAGCCAGACAAGGAAGGCGAGAAAGGCGATGGCCGCTGTGAAGACCGTGGCGAGCGATTTGACCGACTCCTGAGGGATCAGCGCAATGGCAAGGCCAAGAGCCGACAGGCCGCCGAACAGCATGGCCATGGTCAGCCCGCCGCCGGCACCCGGCGCAGGCTGGGCTACGAGATCGGCAGGCGGGACGGCCCAGGCGCAGCCATTGGCGCAGAGAAACTTCGCTGCCATAGCGCCGCCAAGTCCAGCGATCACAGCGATAATGACCGCCAAGACGATCCCGCGCAGAATGTTGCCAATCAGCCCCATCAGGCTCCCCTTCCATCGGCATCGTTTCGACACCGACGAGCAGTTTAACATTTGCAGGGTTC
This sequence comes from Parvularcula mediterranea, assembly GCF_013085255.1. Lineage (GTDB taxonomy): Bacteria > Pseudomonadota > Alphaproteobacteria > Caulobacterales > Parvularculaceae > Parvularcula > Parvularcula mediterranea. The sequence goes on along the minus strand of NZ_JABFCX010000002.1, from coordinate 11,961 downwards.
CGAAGCGAGTCGGGAGGAAGGAGCGCTGAGCCAGGCTTCATCTCTCCCTGTGGGAGAGATCGGCATCTGTGATGCCGAGTGAGGGTGTTTTGTCGCCAGGCGCTGCCCGCCCTCACCCGAAATCGGAGATTTCGACCTCTCCCGCAGGGAGAGGTGATGCCATTTCCGAAACAACAAAGACTACCCCCTCCCCGCGGTTTCTGCGAAGGGCGGGCCATGAAGTCAGTCGCGCTCATCGTCGCCGCCGGGAAAGGCCTCCGTGCAGGGGGCGAGATTCCCAAACAGTACCAGGAACTGGGCGGAGAGCCCGTGCTTCGCCGGACGCTCCGTGCGTTTGCTCAGCACCCTGCCGTGAGCGCCGTCCTCTGTGTGATTGGAGAAGGGCATGAGGAGCTGTTCGCCGCTGCTGCTGAGGGTCTCGAAGGCGTCCTGCCGCCGGTTCGGGGCGGCGCTGAGCGGCAGTCTTCCGTCCTCCGTGGGCTGAAGGCTCTCGAAGGCGAAGGCGCAGACATCGTCCTGATCCATGACGGCGCGAGACCGCTCGTCAGCGCGCGGGTCATCGACGACGTCATCTCAGCCGCGAGCGAGAAAGGCGGGGCCATCGCTGCCCTTCCCCTCGCCGACACGCTGAAGCGCGAGAAGGATGGGGGCACGATCGAGGAGACCGTCCCCCGCGCTGGCCTCTGGCGAGCGCAGACGCCCCAAGGCTTCCGCTATTCCGACATACACGACGTCCATCGTCAGTATGCCGAGCGTGAGGACATGACCGACGACGCCTCCCTCTTCGAGGCGGCAGGCCGAGACGTCGCTCTGGTCGAGGACGACCCCAGCAACATCAAGATCACCCGGCCCAAGGACTTCGTCCTGGCGGCCCGGCTACTGGAGAGCGCCATGGAGACCCGCACCGGCTCTGGCTTTGACGTGCATGCCTTTGAGGAAGGCGATCATGTGACCCTCTGCGGTGTACGCATTCCGCATACGCACAAGCTGAAAGGCCATTCCGACGCTGATGTCGGAATGCACGCCCTGACCGACGCCATCTACGGCGCGTTGGCTGACGGCGATATAGGCCAACATTTTCCGCCTTCGGACGAGCAGTGGCGGGGCGCGAAGAGCCACGTCTTCCTCAACCACGCGGCAGAGCTCGTGAAGAAGCGCGGCGGGAAGATCATCCATTGCGACATAACTATCATGTGCGAGGCGCCCAAGGTCGGCCCGCACCGTGAAGCCATGCGCGCCGCGCTGGCTGAGATCATGGGCATCGACCTTAGCCGGGTCGCGGTGAAAGCAACGACCACGGAGAAGCTGGGCTTCACCGGCCGGGGCGAAGGCATCGCGGCGCAGGCCGTGGCGAGCGTGGCACTCCCCGCATGACCGACCGCCAGAGCATCGCCCTCGTCGACGAGATCATCGCCCGCGCCAGTACGGAGGGACTGACGATCGCGACAGCCGAAAGCTGCACGGGCGGGATGATTTCCTCCGCCCTCACCTCCGTACCCGGATCGTCAGCAGCCTTCACCTTCGGCTTCGTCACCTACGCAAATGGAGCCAAGACGAGCCTGCTCGGCGTTTCGGAGGACATTCTGGATGAGCACGGAGCGGTCAGCCGCGAGGTGGCCTTCGACATGGCCTTCGGCGCACGGCAGCGGGCCTCGGCTGACATCGCAGTCTCGGTCACAGGCGTCGCTGGCCCCGGCGGCGGAACGGATGAGAAGCCCGTGGGCCTCGTCTGGTTTGGCCTGTCGGGAAGCTTCGGCACGATCACCGAGCGTCGGGTCTTCCCCGCAGGCTCGCGCGATTTCATCCGTATGCAGGCCGCGAGGACAGCGCTGAGGCTGATCCTCCGCGGCATTGAGCTTTCGGTCTAAGCGGCGCGCTTCACCTCGAAGCCGCAGCCCTGCAGCGCGCCTGCAATGGTGTCGAGGTCATAAGGCTTGAGGACATAGTGGCTGGCCCCTGCCGCCCGCGCGAGCGCGAATTGCTTGGGCTCATTCTCTGTCGCCAGAAGGATGACCGCAGGCCTCCGCGAAGCGCCGCGGTCCGCGAGCCCTGCGAGCAGGTCCAGCGCACCAAGCTTTGGCAGGTCCCAGTCGAGGAGGATCACGTCCGGCTCATCCACCGCAATCGTCTCGAGCCCCTCGGCAGCGCTCGACGCGGTCTCCACGTCGAGGCCGAGCTTGCCGACGATATCCGACAGCACCTCACGGACGCGTTCGGAATCCTCGATGACCAGACACTTGCTCATTTTGCCCTCTCCCTGTTCTCGCCGGTTGTCAGCCAAACAGGCTCAACCCGCGTTTAAGGATAAGGGACAAAGTTTAGGAAAGTCTGAGGGTTATGACTTCTTCGCCAACGGAAGTGGTGATCGTCTTGCCAGCTGACGTTGCAAGGCTGTGCGCCAGGCGCGCCGGCATGATCTTCGGCTCTTCCTCGACGGTCTCGCCTTTGAGGGCAGCGTCGATGTCTTCGGGCAGGCGCGCGCGAGGTCCGGTGGCGACGAGCAGGATGGCATCACCCTCACGCTCGACCCTGACTTCAGAGCCATTGCGGGGGACCAGCCGCTCACCCAGCAGCAGCATGTTGAGGAGCGCCCTGCCCTCGAGCTTGGAGACTGCACCCGTATCGAGCGCCCAGACCAGCGTCGGCTTCAGGTGCTCGTAGAGCTTCTCCGTCAGGCGCTTGAGGTCGTCCGTACCGAGAGAACCCTCGGCTCCACCCGATGCGCCGTAAGCCGTCCGTGCGAAGTCGATCGTAGCAAGAAGCCGCGAGGTCGATTCAGCGACCAGGCTCTCCGCATGCTGACGCATCTCAGGGTCGCTCTCGGTCGCCAGGACGTCGAGACCGGTATTGAGCGCGCCTGCTGGATTAATGAGGTCGTGGCAGAGCCGCGATGCGAGAAGCGATGCGAAGGTGACGTCGACGGGCTGCGACATGGCTGGTTCTCCTGCCTGAAACTTTGAACTCCGAAGCAGCCCGCAAATGGTTACGGAAGTCTTGCCTCTGCAACTGCGAAGGGCGTGATGCGAAGGCTGTCCGCCCCTTCTCTCCTGCCCTCGAAGCGTGCCTTCCCCTCTCCGGTCAAGGTCTCACCGACGGCAACCTTCACGGTTTCGGGGTTCTGCTGCTCTCCGTCGCGGAGGACCTCGTAATGGAGGTGGGGCCCCGTGGAGCGGCCCGTGGAGCCGACATAGGCGATGACCTCGCCCTGCCTGACCTTGTCGCCTTCCTTGAGGCCCGGGGCAAAGCGGTCGAGGTGGGCATAGGCCGTCTCGATGCCGCCTGAATGCTCAAGCCGGACGTAATTGCCGAACGTGCCCCGTGGGCCTGCGAGCTTTACGACCCCGTCGCCAGCGGCGAGCACAGGCGTGCCGCGGGGCGCGCCGAAGTCGATGCCTGCATGGCCCTTCACGAAGCCAAGGACCGGGTGCCGCCTGCGCCCGAAGCGCGAGGTCACGCGGGCGCCGTTGATCGGGGTCTTCATGAGAAGCGTGCGCGGGTCCCTGCCCGTGGCGTCGTAGTAAGAAGCTTCCTCTGCGCCCTCAGGCTTGTAACGGTAATAGCCCTTCGCCTCGATCCCGCCGCGCCAGGTCAGCGCTGCGAAGACGATGTCGCCATAGCCGACCTCGTTGCCTGCGCTGTCGAGGAGTATTTCGTAGACGACTTCGAAGCGGTCGCCGCGGAAGATCTCTCGCGCGAAGTCGACGTCGAAGGCAAAGACGTCGGCGAAGCGCAGCATGACTTCCCTTGGAACGTCGGCGCCGAAGGCAGCGGAGAAGAGCGAGCGGTTGATCTCGCCAGCAGCAGCTGCGTAGCGGGTCTCAAGCTCAACCGGGCGGCTCTGGGCTTCGAAGCCATCGGCCGTCCGTCCCACGACGATCTGGCGGTCGGTGCCGAGGAAGACTTCCATGGCGAGGAGCGCACGGGGGTAGCGGCCGCCTGCCACCTGATAGACCGTGGCGGGGCCGTTCATGAACTTGACCCTGACGGTCGTACCTTCAGGAAGCCTCTCGAGCTCAGCCGCTTCAAAGAAAACCTTGCTGGCAGCTTCAGCGTCGCTGTCCATCACGCCCATGCGCTTGAGGAAGTCTGGAAGCGCTTCGCCTTCGATGATCGGCTCACTGATGAAGCGGGTCTTGTCGCGGTAGCTGCGGAAGGCTTCAAACAGGCTGTCGTCGGAGAGAGTCTGGCTGCCCGACCAGAGCGGACGCGGCGCGTCGTCCTGCGCGGCTGCGGGAAGCAGCGCGCCGAAGAGCCATGCGATGATCAGCCCTGTCCGCAGCATGGCCGCTTCTTTGCCCCTTGAGTGTGGCAACCTCAAGGCGGCCGAGAATACGGTTAGGAGAGGGTTCCGAAGCGTCAGGCCTTCTTCATCTCGCGCAGCACCTGCTGGATGTACTGGTCGAGATCCAGCTCTCCCGTCGCCTGGCCTTCGAGGCGCTGGCGAATGAGGTGCGGGAGGGTCGAGGGGTCAGGCTCGCCAGCCGCAACGACGGTCGATTCGATGATCCGGCGCAGAGCGGCCTTGTCGAGGCCCTTGGCTTGTTCGGTCATGGCTTGGCTCCCAGTAGTCTTGGTTCTGATGTGGAGAGCGAACGCGGAAATCCAAGCTATGGTTCGCTGGGCCTGTCTCTGCGTTGGGAGAGACTAGCATCTTCGATGCTGCGATAGGGGAAGGAGCCCAATGCGTGGCACAGAAGCCCCTCTCCCTCGGTCCCTCTCCCCTAGGGAGAGGGAGGGGCAAGTTGCGCCGCTGTGCCTTCATCTCAACGGTTCCGCTGGAAGGCGCACAAGCGTGCGTCCGGGCCGGTCAGGCCCGCCCCATCGGAGGCGCCACGCGCCGTGAGATAAAAGAAATGGTACGGGTAGTCGGACTCGAACCGACAAGGTGTTGCCACCGGGGGATTTTGAATCCCCTGCGTCTACCAATTCCGCCATACCCGCACGGAAGCCTTGGTTTAGTCGCGTTGCGGCGCATGTCCAGAGCCGTCAGAGCCGCTTGGTTTCTTAACGGACGCGGGCTAACCGAAGGGTCTCGACGAAGGGACCTTCCATGAGCTCATCAGACAGCGCCGCGCCGCGGGTCACTGTTCTCCTCTCCAACGTGCTCGAGCGCTTCGAGCCGAAGGAGGCCCTGCCTGAGGGTGAGGAGAAGAAGATCACGCTGGCGGAGCTGATTGATGCGCTGGATGAGCGGGCGTTTGGTCTTGGTATCCTGATCCTTGCCCTGCCCTGTGCGATCCCTTTCCTCTACGGCATTCCGCAGATCGTGGCGCTGCCCATGCTCGCCCTTGCGGCGCAGCTGGCGGCGGGACGTGAGCATCCCTGGCTGCCCAAGGCACTGGGCGAACGGCAGATCTCCGTGAAGGGGCTGAAGAACGTCGTGGACCGGGCGCGCAAGACGATCGGGTTCGTTGAGAACCTCTCAGCGCCTCGGCTGACCTTTCTTTCAGACGGTGTCGGTGCGCGCATCATCGGGGCGCTGATGCTGATCCCTGCGGCGTCAATTCTCGTGCCTCTGCCCATGACCAACACACCTCCGGGTATTGGTGTGGCAATTGCGTCGGTTGGCCTTCTCCAGCGCGACGGGTTCCTGATCCTCCTCGGGCTGACGGCAAGTGTCTGCTGGGTGTTCCTTCTGATCTTCGTGGGAGCCGAAGGGATTTCGGCGTTGAAGGACCTCATCGTTTCAAGGCTCTAGGGGCCTGCGACTTACCCGCACTGTGGCGCTTGCAGCGCTTTCTTCGCCTCGTGAACGCTTCTAGGTCTGAGTCATGGATCAACGGATTGCGCGCCTTATCGAGCCTCGCAACGCAGTCATCGCGGCCCTCGCCGCGAGCGGCCTGCTCATCGTTGGTGCGCATCTGTTTGAGCGGGTTGGCGGTATGCCGCCTTGCCTCCTTTGCCTAGACCAGCGTGAAGCCCATTGGGCGGCGATTGCCGGCGCGGTGATGACTCTCGGCCTCGTCGCTGCGTTTGGGAAGGTGGACCGCATCCTTGCCGCCGCCCTCGGCGCGATCTGCCTCCTCTATGTCTTCTCGACCGGGCTCGCGGGCTATCATGCCGGTGTCGAATGGGGCTTCTGGGAAGGCCCCAAGCAATGCTCGGCCGTCGGGAACATTGATACCACAGCCATCAGCTCCGGGGATTTCCTCTCCGAACTCGAACGGCCCGCTGAAGGTCCCAGCTGCTCCGAAGCGGCGTGGCGGATGCTCGGCATTTCCATGGCCGGATACAACGCGCTGATTTCCCTTGCGCTCGCGATGATCACAGGGTTCTCCTGCATGCGTATCGCGAAGGGTCTCCGCCAAGATCGGCTGACTGGCCCCGCCGTCACCGAAGGTAGCCATGGCTGAAGCAGCAACCCTGCCGAAGAAACCGACCCATCTCGGCCGTAGGACCGAGGAGATGCTGCGTGTCGATCATGCCGGTGAGTATGGCGCGGTGCAGATCTACAAGGGCCAGCGCGCGGTCTTCGAGAAGCTCAAGCACAAGGCGCGGATGACCGACCTCCTCCGCGAGATGGAAGAAGGCGAGGAGAAGCACCTCGAAACCTTCGACCGAATGCTGACCGAGCGAGGCGTCAGGCCAACGCTCTTCGCTCCTCTCTGGAACGCCGCAGGCTTTGCTCTGGGAGCTGGCACGGCACTGATGGGCGAGAAGGCTGCCATGGCCTGCACATCGGCGGTCGAGAGCGTCATCGAAAAACACTACCAGGAGCAGGTCGACGAGCTCGAGAACAAGGGCGAGGACGAGCTCCGCGATACCTTTGCCGAGTTCCGCGAAGACGAGCTCGGGCACCATGACACTGCGATCGCCGAGGGCGCCGAGGAAGCACCCGGCTATTCGCTCCTGCGCGGCCTGATCACGGCTGGCTGCAAGGTCGCCATCAAGGTCAGCGAAAAGATCTAGGCTCCCGCCACGCGGGATCGTGAAAGCATCGCTAGAAAGCGGTGCGGCCTGTCCATCGTTTAGCAAACCTACTGCGCAAAACTCCCGGCGAGGATCATTGCCGGGGGAAGTGTGTCGATTGCCGCCGAGACTGCTAGCGAAGCAACGGGCGCGTCCGAGGGCGACAAGCGGGAGGCACTTCTCGATGCGCTCTCGCGGGCAGCGCATGTCGGGGGCTGGTGGCTCGAGAAGGCGTCGGGTGACCTGACCTGGACGCGCGAGACCTATGTGATCCACGGCCTCGATCCGAATGGCGATGTCGATCTCTCCGGTGCCATCGATTTCTACGCTCCCGAGGCGCGCGAGACGATCACGCGGGCCGTTGGGCGGTGCCTCAACGAAGGCGTCCCCTACGAAGTCGAACTGCCGCTGGTCGATGCTACCGGTCGGCCGAAGCAGGTGCGCGCCATTGGCAGGCCTTCGATTGTCGATGGACAGGTCGTGGCCGCCTACGGATCGTTTCAGGACATCACCGACCAGATCCGCCTGCGCCGCGAGCTGACCGAGAGAGCGCGGCAGGCCGAAATGGCGCACCGCGCCCGGTCGAGCTTCCTGTCTGCGATCTCCCATGAGATCCGTACACCAATGACGGGCATCATCGGATCGGTCGACCTTGCCGTTGAGCAGGTCAAAGATGAAACCGCCAAGGCCAGCCTCTCCATCGCGCTGAAATGCGCCCAGCGTCTGCAGTTCCTGCTTGAAGATGTGCTGGATTATTCCGCCCTCGAAGCTGGCAATGAATGCTCCGCGTTCGAACCGGTAGAGCTCAGCAAGCTCGTGGATGACGTTGTCGAGAGCATCGATCATGCTGGCGAAGTGACAGGGCAGGTCCGCTTCCTTCCGGAGGCTGATGTTCCTGAGACCATTAAGGCAGACATGACGAAGCTTCGCCGGGTCCTTCGCCATCTCATCGGAAACGGCTTCAAGTTCGGATCGAGGCCGCAAGTCACGCTGAGCGTTGAGCGCCGCTACTGGACCGGTCGCGACGAGTACCTCTTCTCCGTAAGGAGCCCCGGCGCTGAGATCCCTCGCGAGCTTCGGGCCAGCATCTTCGAAGCGTTCACCCAAGCCGACATGTCCTCCACGAGAGAAAGAGACGGCGCAGGCATCGGCCTCGCGCTCTCCCGCGCCACGACTGAGTCGATGGGCGGAGAGCTTGGCTACAACCGGATCGGCGACAGCCTGAACGAGTTCTGGTTTTCGATCCCCACCAAGATCATCTGACCTCAGCCCATCTTGTTGATGGGCAGGCGCAGGTAGACCGTCCCGTCATCATCGGCTTCGGGCATCGAACCGCCGCGGATGTTCACCTGCAGCGAAGGCAGGATGAGCTTGGGTGCGCCGAGGGTCTTGTCCCGTGTCTCACGCATGCTGACGAATTGCTCCTCCGTCTTGCCCGCGCCAACATGGATGTTGGAGCGTTTCTGTTCTCCGACAGTCGTCTCCCACTGGTAGGTCTCACGACCCTTTGGCAGGTAGTCGTGTCCGACGAAGACCCGCGTCTCCTCAGCGAGAGAGAGGATCTTTTGGATCGAGCGGTAGAGCGTCCGGGCATCGCCGCCCGGAAAGTCCGATCGCGCCGTCCCGAAGTCCGGCATGAAGAGCGTGTCGCCCACGAAGATCGCATCGCCGATCTGATAGCTGATGCAGGCGGGTGTATGTCCCGGCGTATGAAGTACGCGGACGTCCAATGAGCCGATCTGGAAAGTCTCTCCGTCCACGAACAGCTTGTCGAAAACATCCGCAGCTGCCTCCTCGCTTTCGACACCAAAGAGCGGCGCGAACTTGGTCTGGACCTCGGTGATATCCGTGCCGATACCGATCTTCGCGCCGGTCTTCTCTGCAAGAACCTTGGCAGAGGTCAAATGGTCAGCGTGCGCGTGGGTCTCGAGGATCCAATCGACGGTCAGCCCCTGCTCTGCGACCACACCCAGCATCTCGGAAGCACTCTCCGTCGACGTCCGGGCGGCCGCCAGATCAAAGTCCAGCACCGGGTCGATGATCGCCGCTTTCTTCGTGGCGGGGTCTGAGACGATGTAGCTGATCGTGTTCGTGACCTCGTCAAAGAACGCCTGAACGTCAGGATTTGCCATGGTCTGAGCCTCCGTGTGCAGCTCTTATATATTAGGGGTTGCTAAATTAGCAAGGGCTTATATATTGATCTCATGAACGCAGTACTCGAACGACTACCGGAGGATTTCGCGGCCAAGGCTTCAGACGCCGCTGGCCTCCTACGAACCATGGGTAACCCCAACCGCCTGATGATCCTTTGCCGCCTCGGCGGTGGGGAACTCTCGGTTGGGGCGCTGGGAGAGGGTTTCCCCCTCAGTCAATCTGCCCTTTCCCAGCACTTGGCCGTTTTGAGAGCGGAGGGCCTCGTTGCCACCCGCAAACAGGGGCAATCAGTGTACTACAGGATTGCCAACCCGGGGGTTGTTTCCATCATCGAGACCCTTGCCTCGATCTATTGTCCGGAGATGCTCAAATGACGACGCTCACGAAAATCAAGGCCGAAGAAGCCAGGACGCGCATGGCGGATGGCAGCCTCACCCTGATCGACATTCGCGACCCTGACGAGTTCGCGCGAGAACATGTGGCGGGTGCCCGCTCTGTGCCGCTGACTAAGATCCAGTCGGGAGAGGCGGACCTTCCGCATGGCGAACGCGTGGCCTTCATGTGCCGCTCTGGCAACCGCACCGACGTGCACTGCGCAGCGCTCGAAGCGGCGGTCGGCGACGATGCCATGATCCTCGAAGGCGGCCTCATGGGCTGGCAGGCCGCTGGTCTTCCCACAAAGAAGAACGAGAGTGCGCCCCTTGAGATCATGCGCCAGGTGCAGATCACAGCGGGCAGCCTCACCCTTCTCGGTGTCATCCTCGGCTTCCTCGTCAACCCGGCCTTCTTTGGCCTGTCGGCCTTCATCGGAGCTGGCCTGACCTTTGCTGGCGTCAGCGGCTGGTGCGGCATGGCCAAGCTTTTGGGCGCGATGCCCTGGAACCGGACGGCGGCTGCCTGACCTGATGGAGCTGAGCCTCGATCTCACCGCGATGCTCCTGACGCTGATGAGCGGCGCGCTGGTTGGCGTGCTGCTCGGAACGTTCGGGGGCGGAGGATCGGTGCTGGCGGCTCCTCTCCTTCTCTATGTGGTGGGCGTGGGTGATACGCACCTCGCCCTTGGCACTTCTGCAGCAGGTGTGGCTGCCATCGCTCTCTTTGGTCTTTTAGGGCATTGGCGAGCGGGGAGGGTAAAATGGGCCTGTGCCTTGACCTTTGCGCTTGCCGGGATGGGCGGTGCACTGATCGGAGCTTCGCTGGCCAAGGCGACGGCGGATGATGTTTTGCTGCTCGCTTTCTCAGGGGCGATGGCAGCGGTGGCCCTCGCGATGTTCCGTAAGCCGAAGAGCCTTGGTGATCCTTCGGTTTCCATGACCAAGGGCCGGCTTGCGCGGCTTCTTCCCGTGGGCGGGGTGGTTGGTGGAGCGTCGGGGTTCTTTGGGATTGGCGGGGGGTTCCTGATCGTACCTGGGCTGATGGCTGCTGCAGGGATGACGCTGACCCATGCTGCGGCGGCGTCGCTGGTCTCGGTGGCAGCGTTCGGCGCGACGACGTCGGCGAGCTATGCTGTGTCGGGGCTGGTCGATGCTCGGCTCGTCGTGCTGATGCTGGCAGGCGGCGCGATGGGCGGCCTCCTCGGCATGAAGCTCTCAGCGGCGCTCGAAGGGCGGCAGCAGCTGGGGCGCCGGCTGTTCGCAGGGATGATCCTGCTGGTCGCGGCCTTCATTGCGGTGGATGCAGGCACGCGGGTTTTCTGATTGGTTTGAGGCACGAATAATCGCCGCCCGGGGCCAGGGCCTCGGCGGGGATGCGGGTGTCCGGGCGCGGTTTGGGCCGTGCTCAGCAAGTTTAGTAGGTACACGGCCAAAGCCGCGCCCGGCAGCGCTTTATGCGAGAGGCCATGTCCGCGGGGCTTTGAGACCCGGCGGCTAAGCACTTCAAACTCTCAAGCAGGCACGAGGGCTCGTGACACCCCCTCACCCACCGGCGCCGCAGCCGAAGCAAGAAACGGAACGACCGGCTCAGCCCGCGTCCTTCAGCCAACGGATGGTGTTTTAGAGGATGGGGGTGGAGCGGGGATAAGTTGGTGGCTATTCAGCCCTGAGACCCTCGAGGACCTGAACTGTGGAATCGAGCGCTCGCGCCCAAACGACGTTCGTAGGGTCCCTATCAACCAGTACTCTCCCAATGGCGAGCCCGCGTTCGGCATAGTCCAAGGCTTTCTCTCGAAGTATTATCGTTCGGGGCAGCAGTGCCAGTTTCATAAGACCAAACCAAATGTCCTGTTGCCATTCCGTTTTCCCGGCGTCACGCCCGGCAAGCTCTTCCCGGATCGCAAGGCCCGCCTCATAGGATGACAGCGCGCCGGGAAGGTCTCCCTGCGCCACGCGGACATCGCCGATCTTGTTATGGCTGACCGACAGGTCACGCTGCCATTCCGTGTTCCCGGCGTCACGCCCGGCAAGCTCTTCCCGGATCGCAAGGCCCGCCTCATAGGATGACAGCGCGCCGGGAAGGTCTCCCTGCGCCACGCGGACATCGCCGATCCTGTCATGGCTAATCGACAGGTCACGCTGCCATCCCGTGTTCCCGGCGTCACGCCCGGCAAGCTCTTCTGCGATCGCAAGGCCCGCCTCATAGGATGACAGCGCGCCGGGAAGGTCTCCCTGCGTTCTCCGGACATCGCCGATCTTGTTATGGCTGACCGACAGGTCACGCTGCCATTCCGTGTTCCCGGCGTCACGCCCGGCAAGCTCTTCTGCGATCGCAAGGCCCGCCTCATAGGATGACAGCGCGCCGGGAAGGTCTCCCTGCGCTCTCCGGACATCGCCGATCTTGTTATGGCTGACCGACAGGTCACGCTGCCATTCCGTGTTCCCGGCGTCACGCCCGGCAAGCTCTTCTGCGATCGCAAGGCCCGCCTCATAGGATGACAGCGCGCCGGGAAGGTCTCCCTGC